>NZ_CP113525.1:0-27500 GCF_045277145.1 Agarivorans sp. JK6
GTGAGTGGGTCTCTTTGGCAACAAATCTTAGTACGTTTACAAGATGAATTGCCGGCAACAGAATTTAGTATGTGGATCCGACCACTGCAAGTTGAGCAAGACGCAGAGTTATTGGTGTTATATGCACCAAACCGTTTTGTATTGGATTGGGTTAAAGATAAGTACTTGATCCGAGTGAATGCTTTACTCGAAGAGTTTTGCGGAAGTGATAAACCGAGTTTGCGGTTTGAGGTAGGCAGTAAACCTGTTAGCCGAACTTTATCTAATCCAGTAAAAGCCGATCCCGTGCAAGCTGGAGCCGCTGCTGTACCAGTGAGTAATAACGATAGCGGTAAGAGCTGGGATAAAGAACCAGCGGTAAAATCCGCTCTAGAAGCCAATCATCGAAATAATATTAATGCTACTTACCAGTTCGACAACTTTGTTGAAGGTAAGTCGAACCAACTCGCGCGCGCTGCTGCTACTCAGGTAGCCAATAATCCTGGTGGGGCTTATAACCCGCTATTTTTATATGGCGGCACCGGTTTAGGTAAGACCCACCTTTTACATGCGGTGGGTAATGGCATTATTGAGAACAAAAAGAATGCTAAGGTGGTGTACATGCACTCTGAGCGATTTGTTCAAGATATGGTAAAAGCCCTACAAAACAATGCGATAGAAGATTTCAAACGTTACTACCGTAGCGTTGATGCTTTGTTAATCGATGATATTCAGTTTTTTGCTAATAAAGAACGCTCACAAGAAGAGTTCTTCCATACCTTTAATGCTTTGTTGGAAGGTAATCAGCAAATTATCTTAACCAGTGACCGCTACCCTAAAGAAATTGATGGCGTTGAAGATCGCTTAAAAAGTCGATTTGGTTGGGGCTTAACGGTTGCTATCGAACCCCCTGAGTTAGAAACTCGCGTAGCTATTTTAATGACTAAGGCGAACGAAAATAATATTCGTTTGCCCGACGAAGTTGCTTTCTTTATCGCTAAACGTTTGCGTTCTAATGTTCGTGAACTAGAAGGGGCGTTAAATCGTGTGATTGCTAACGCTAACTTCACCGGACGGGCAATCACCATTGATTTTGTTCGTGAAGCCTTACGTGATTTGTTAGCGCTGCAAGAGAAATTGGTAACTATTGATAATATTCAAAAAACAGTTGCCGAGTATTACAAAATTAAAGTGGCTGATCTGTTGTCTAAACGACGCTCTCGTTCGGTAGCTAGGCCGCGACAATTAGCGATGGCGCTGGCAAAAGAGCTTACTAACCACAGCTTGCCAGAAATTGGTGATGCATTTGGTGGTCGCGACCATACAACGGTATTACATGCTTGTCGTAAGATCTCTCAACTTAAAGAAGAAAGCCACGACATTAAAGAAGATTATCAGAATTTAATCCGCACATTATCGTCATAATCGGAGAGGCGTGACTAGGTATGCAATTTAGTATTAACCGAGAACAACTGCTTAAACCTTTGCAGCAAGTGAGTGCTGCGCTGGGTGGGCGTCCAACTATTCCTATTTTGGGTAATGTTCTGCTAGATATAAGCAACCAACAGTTGTCGATTACCGGCACCGATATGGAAGTAGAACTTATTGCGACACTTCCGCTAGAAAGTGCTGTAAACGAAGGGCGAGTTACTGTACCGGCTAAAAAGTTTGTAGATATTTGTCGTGGTTTGCCAGACGGTTGCGAGATTAGCTGTAAAGCCGACGATAATCGTTTGGTACTGCGCTCTGGGCGCAGTCGTTTTTCTCTGGCAACCTTACCTGCTAACGATTTTCCAAACATCGAAGATTGGCAAAGCCAGCAGCTAATTCAGCTGACTCAAGGCCAACTTAAGAACCTGATTGATAGTACTCAGTTCTCAATGGCTAGCCAGGATGTTCGTTATTACTTAAATGGTATGTTGTTTGAGACTGACGAAAAAGGTTTGAAAACTATTGCTACTGATGGACACCGTTTAGCCTTAGCCGAACAGCGTTTTGAGCAACCTTTGCAAGCGCAACAAGTTATTGTTCCGCGTAAAGGTGTGATTGAACTAGCGCGCATGCTTGAGCATGAGGATCAGTTAGTTGAGTTGCAAATTGGTAGCAACAACATTCGAGCCAGTGTTCAAGGCTTTACTTTCACCAGTAAGTTAGTTGATGGCCGTTTCCCTGATTATCGCCGAGTTCTTCCAGCTAATAGTGATAAAGCATTAATTTCCGGGAGAGATGAGCTCAAACAAGCATTCTCACGTGCAGCTATTTTGTCTAACGAAAAGTTTCGCGGTGTACGCTTACAACTAGAATCTGGAAGCTTAAAGATAACTGCAAATAACCCTGAGCAAGAAGAAGCAGAAGAAATTTTGGACGTAGATTACCAGGCCGAAGATTTAGAAATAGGGTTTAACGTTGTTTATGTTTTGGATGTATTGAATGCCCTTAAGTGCGATCAAATCAGAATAAATATGAGCAACAGTAATAGCAGCGCCTTGATTGAAGATGCAGAGCAAACCGGCAAAGCAATGTACGTTGTAATGCCTATGCGTTTGTAATGTCTTGTAGCTAATGCAGATTCAAAGCTTAGGTTTACAAAATTTTAGAAATATTAAGAGTGCCAACCTAAGCCCTAACCCCAAGCTTAATGTTATTTTGGGGCAAAATGGCAGCGGTAAAACGAGTGTACTAGAAGCCATTTACTACTTGGGGTTTGGCCGCTCTTTTAGAAGTAATAGACCTAGTAAAGTTATTACTTACCAGCAAGACAGTTTTGTTGTATTTGCTCAGTTAGATGAGCATAAAATTGGATTACAAAAGTTCAAAGGTGGTGACACTGCGTTAAGGATTAACAAAGAAACAGTAAGAAGCCAAGCGGTGCTTGCTTCATTATTGCCTTTGCAAATCCTTCACCCAGAAGGGTATGGCTTAGTTGATGGTAGTCCTAAACATCGACGCGCTTATTTGGATTGGGGAGTGTTTCACGTGGAACATCAGTTCCACGCCGCTTGGCAAAACTACAAGCGAATATTGAAACAAAGGAATGCTTTGTTGAAACAGACAAAGCAATATCAAGATTTGCAGTTTTGGGATAAGCAGTTAGTTGAACTCGCTTTAGTAGTAAGTGAACAACGCAAAAAGTATGTAGCGAGTATTGCTGATACGCTGGCAGAGTTAGTGACAGAGTTTTTGCCAGAGTACCAATTTGATATGGCTTTTTATCAAGGATGGGACGATAAAGTTGCTTTAGAAGAATTGCTAAAGCAAAGCTTTGAGAGAGACCGATTGCTTGGTTATACCCAGTACGGACCTCACAAAGCAGATTTGAAGTTTAAGTTTGATGGCATAAATGCAGTAGACGTAATTTCGAGAGGGCAGTTAAAGCTATTTGTATGCGCTTTGATTTTGGCGCAGGGGCAACATGCTCAGCAAACAAGCGGAAAGAAAACCGTTTACCTGATTGATGATTTTGCTGCAGAACTAGATATGTCTAAACGGCAGTTGTTAGCTAGATGCTTACAACACAATGGGTCTCAAGTGTTTGTTTCCGCGATTGAGGAGCAGATGCTAGATGGATTTGACTTAGAAGGATGCACAATGTTTCACGTGGAACATGGTGTTATCAGCGACTATAAAACGAGAGTAAAACATGGCTGAAAATGAATATGGCTCATCGAGTATTAAGGTACTAAAGGGCCTTGATGCAGTAAGAAAACGTCCTGGGATGTATATTGGCGATACCGATGATGGCTCAGGTTTACATCACATGGTCTTCGAAGTTGTAGATAACTCTATTGATGAAGCATTGGCTGGCCATTGTTCTGACGTTGTAGTAACTATTCACAACGATGGTTCGGTATCGGTATCCGATGATGGTCGTGGTATTCCAGTTGATATTCACCCTGAAGAAGGTGTGTCTGCAGCTGAAGTAATCATGACGGTTCTCCACGCTGGTGGTAAATTTGACGATAACTCTTATAAAGTATCTGGTGGTTTGCACGGTGTTGGTGTATCGGTAGTTAACGCCTTGTCTATTAAGCTGCAGCTAACAGTTAAGCGTCAAGGGCACGTTTATGAGCAGTTTTATACTCTGGGTGAACCTGATGCGCCGTTAGCGGTTGTTGGCGATACTGATAAAACTGGTACCGAGTTACGCTTTTGGCCTAGTGATGAAATCTTCTCTGACACTAAGTTTCATTACGATATTCTTGCAAAACGTTTGCGTGAATTGTCATTCTTGAACTCAGGTGTGTCTATCATCTTAAAAGATGAGCGTGATGATAAGCAGGATCACTTCTGTTATGAAGGTGGTATTCAGGCTTTTGTTTCGTTCCTAAATACCAACAAAACACCAATCCACGATAAAGCGTTTAGCTTTAACTTCCAACGTGATGACGGTATTGCGGTAGAAGTGGCAATGCAGTGGAACGACGGTTTCCAAGAAAACATCTATTGTTTTACCAACAACATTCCTCAGCGTGATGGTGGTACTCACCTAGCGGGCTTTAGAGCTGCGTTAACTCGTACGCTTAATAGCTACATGGAAAAAGAAGTTAATAAGAAAGATAAAAGCAGTGCCACGGGTGATGATGCTCGTGAAGGTCTAACTGCGGTTATCTCGGTTAAGGTACCTGATCCAAAATTCTCTAGCCAAACTAAAGACAAGTTAGTGTCTTCGGAAGTGAAGTCTGCGGTTGAACAAACCATGGGTGAAAAGCTAAGTGAGTACTTATTAGAAAACCCACAAGAAGCTAAAATTATCACGCAAAAAATTATTGATGCGGCTCGTGCTCGTGAAGCTGCACGTAAAGCTCGTGATATGACTCGTCGTAAAGGCGCATTAGATTTAGCTGGTTTACCTGGTAAGTTAGCGGACTGCCAGGAAAAAGACCCGGCTTTATCTGAACTATACATAGTGGAGGGTGATTCTGCGGGTGGTAGTGCTAAACAAGCGCGTAACCGTAAGAACCAAGCGATTCTTCCACTAAAAGGTAAAATCTTAAACGTAGAAAAAGCCCGCTTTGATAAGATGTTATCTTCTCAGGAAGTGGCAACGCTGATTACTGCCATGGGTTGTGGTATTGGTCGTGACGAATACGATCCAGATAAAACGCGTTACCACAACATCATTATCATGACCGATGCTGATGTCGATGGCTCGCACATCCGTACTTTGCTATTGACCTTCTTCTATCGTCAAATGCCAGAAATTATTGAGCGTGGCTACATTTACATTGCTCAGCCTCCTTTATATAAAGTGAAGAAAGGCAAGCAAGAGCGCTATGTAAAAGATGAAGAATCGCTAACTGAATACTTAACCACTTTGGCATTAGATAATTCTGGTTTATATGTAAACCCAGAGGCCCCTGCTATTGGCGGCGAAGCGCTAGAAAGTTTAGTAACGCAGTATCGTCGTGTTTGGAAAAACAACGAGCGCTTAGCACGTCGTTACCCAATATCATTACTAAGCCAGATGGTTTACCAGCGTGCGCTTAATGTTGATGAACTTAAAGATGCTGAAGCATTAGAGCAATGGTCTGAAGAGCTTATTGCTCCGGTTAATGCTGAGCTTCCTAGTGGTAACTATTACTCAGTTGAAATAGAAAAACACGACGAACGTGATATCTATTATCCTGTTGTTACACTACGTCAGCATGGTGTGGATGTAAGCTTTAAGTTCGAACCTGAGTTCTTTGCTTCTAATGACTATAAAGATATCTGTAGCTTATACGATAATCTTAATAACTTAATAGAAGAAGGTGCCTACGTTAAGCGTGGTGAGAAGACCAAGCCTGTTACTAGTTTTGAAGAAGCGCTTAACTGGCTAATGGCTGAGTCGCGTCGTGGTTTATACATTCAACGTTATAAAGGTTTGGGCGAAATGAATCCAGACCAACTTTGGGAAACTACTATGGACCCAGAAACGCGTCGTATGTTGAAAGTAACTGTTGAAGATGCGATTGCTTGTGACCAGTTGTTTACTACTTTAATGGGTGACCAAGTTGAGCCGCGTCGTAACTTTATTGAAGACAACGCATTGAATGTGGAAAACCTAGACGTTTAATTCCAAGTTCAAAAAGTAGCACTAAAAAAAGGCAATATGAAAATATTGCCTTTTTTGTATCTGCCGCTCTTGAAACCAAAAATCTTATCCCCACATCTAGTAATAACAGGATGCCACAAAGGTGGGTTTTGTTAAGAAAGGGGCGCAGCAATAGTGCTGGTCCAATACAATTTATTGCTCTATGAGGATAATATACTATGCGTAATCAATACGACTTTTCACCACTTTATCGCACAGCCATTGGTTTTGATCGTCTAGCTAATTTTATTGAAGCTGCATCTAACCAAAGTGCTCAAACTCAGAATAACGGTTACCCTCCCTACAACATTGAAGCGGTAGATGAAAATAACTACCGAATCACTTTAGCTGTTGCTGGGTTTGCAGAAGATGAGCTATCAATTGTTGCTCAAGAGAATGCATTAATCGTTACTGGTACCAAGCAGAAGAAAAACAGCCAAGCTAAGTTTTTACATCAAGGTATAGCAGAACGCGGCTTTGAGCGTAAATATCAAATTGCTGACCATGTAAAAGTAAAAGCAGCTAACTTAGAAAATGGTTTGTTGTTTATTGAGCTAGAGCGGGAGATCCCTGAAGCGCTTAAACCTAAGCAAATACCTATTAACGGTAAGTTAAACGTAGAAAGCTTAGAAGCTAAATCAGCTTAACTAAACGCTAGTGATAGAGAATGAAAAGGGCCAGCAGGCCCTTTTTTTGTTAGTGAGTTAATCTGCCAGTAGTGGGTTTACTACATCAGCTAATATCTCAATACCGCGTTTAACCTGTTCTTCATTTTGAGCAAAGTTAAGGCGAATACATTCTTGGGTATGTCGCCAGTCCTTGTCGATACCTGGGAAGAAATAACTGCCTGGCACTATGAGTAAGCCATTTTCTTTTAACTGCTGGTAAAGTTGTTTGTCGCTTATAGGTAAATCTTCAAACCAAAGCCACAAGAACATTGCACCTTCAGATTTATGTATTCGAAATTTGCTAGAAGGTATAGCAGCTTGAAGCCAGCTAATCGTTTGCTGTGACTTCTGCTGGTAGAAAGGTTTTATTACGTGGTTACTAGCATCTAGCAAGCTGTTGTCTTTAAGCATCTCGTTAGCTAGCGCAGGGCCAACACCGCCGGGTGACAAATTAATGATTCCTGACAAATTAGAGACTGCTTTGATAGTTTCTGGTTTAGCGATAACAATGCCGCAGCGTGTTCCGGGTAAACCAAGCTTAGATAAGCTTAAGCAAAGAATAGTATTGCTGTCCCAGAATGGACTAGCTCCCTCGGTAAATACTAAGTTTGGAAAGGGCAGTCCGTAGGCATTATCAATCAATAGTGGTACTTGATGCTGCTTGGCAAGTGCCGAAAGCTTGTTGATTTCGTTATTGGTAATGACATTGCCGGTAGGATTGGTGGGGCGTGACACACAAATGAGGCCAACGTTTTCATCAATTTTTAAGTGTTCAAAATCAACGTGATATTTAAACTGTCTATCAGCCAAATACTCGATGCTAGGTTTATTACCAATAAATAAGTCTTCGTCTATTCCGCTGTCTTCATAGCCGATATATTCAGGAGCAAGCGGGAACAATACTCGCTTATTATTCTTGCCTTTACCTGCAAATAAATTGAAAAGGAAGAAAAATGCGCTTTGACTACCATTAGTGAGTGCAATATTTTCTTCATTTATATCCCAGTGGAATTTGTTTCTAAAAAATGTCGCCAGGTTGGCAATGAAGTTCTTGTTACCCTGTGGGGCATCGTAGTTACATAGTGCAGCCAGTAAGCTTTTATTACTTAGGCCAGTTTGAAGGTGTTGTTCAAAGATTGCGTTCATTTCGGGAATCTGCGCAGGATTACCGCCGCCTAACATTATCATTTCATCACCCGCTCGGATCCCTTCATCAAGGTCATCCATCAGTTGAGTAATGCCTGAATGGCGAGTGAATTTGTTGCCAAAATTTGAATATGTCATAACGCACCTTTTAAGCTAAGGCGTCACCTTAACAAAGTTTGCTTTTGAATAGCAATTGTCATTACTGAACAAACTCCGGCTGAGTTTCTCTGGGCTTATGCAATAAAAAAGCGGCTTAAGTAAGCCGCTTTTATTTTAGTGCAGGTTGAGTCTATTTGGCTTGCTGGCCTACATAAACAACAACCACTGCATCATCGCCTTTACGGCGTTCAAATACGTAAGGAGCTGAATTTAATTGCTTGTGCTCACCACTACCCACCGCTTGGTGGCGCTTACGGAACTGAAGGAGTTTTTGCCAGTGATTATGAACCGCTAAACGTTGTTCATCGTTTAACTGATCCCAGTTCATATCTGAGCGGGTTGCTTGGTGTTTATCAGAGCTACGAGGTCCTTTTTCACGAGCGCTTTCATCACCGTAGTAAACTTGTACCGCAGTAGGCATTAACAAGAAGGCTGAGCCAAGTTGTTTTTGTTGCTCCAGATCCTTGCTGATGGTGCCAAAGGCTAATTTAGTATCATGAGATGATACGTAGCTTAGAACCTTGCCATCGCGCTTTCCTAGCACGTCTGCGTAGCGTTGATAGCCATCTTGCATATTAGACAAACAGTTCATGCCTTTTTTAGCTAGATCGGTTTGGTAAGTGAAATCGATAAGCGAATCAAAGCCGGCGTCAAATAGGCGCGAGTTATTCAAGCCTTGGCCCCAAAACTCACCGGTCATCCAAAAGTCATTGTCATCAAGTACTTTATCAGGGTTGTTTTGTTTCCATTCGGCAAAGGCTTTACTAGAAGCTAATTTCAAGGCTTGCCATGCTTCTGGCTCAACGTGTTTAACGGTGTCCGCACGGAAACCGTCGATACCATATTCACGTACCCAGTCAGACAACCAAGTGACCAAGTAGTCTCTAACTGTTGCTCCTGGAATTTCTACCGCTTTGGTATCAGGTTTATTTTTGTAGAAAGGCGGTAAACCCACAACCTTATCTGATTCAGTTTTAAAATCAGGTAAGTAAGCTAGCGACATCTCAAAGTCGCTTGGGCCTGGGTTAGGGTAGCCAGAAATGTCAGTTCGTACCCAATCAGGTCCCCACCATTTCACCCACTCGTTACGATCACCATAATCTATATAGTCGTTAAAGCTGTGCCAAGTTTCGCCTTTACCTGGAGACCAATCGGTCCACTTTTTACCTAGGTAATTTTCGATAGGTACGTCATATTCTTGCGTGGCACCAAAACCAAACTCTTGCATGTCGCTCAAGGTTGCGTAACCGGTGTGGTTCATCACTATGTCCATCACCACGCGAATGCCTCGAGCATGGGCGTCATCTACGAACTGCTTAAACTCTTCCGCTGTACCCATGTTTTGGTCCATTACGGTGTAGTCTTGCACGTAGTAGCCGTGGTAACCGTAATGCTTGAAGTCACCTCGCATACCGCCGCCAACCCAACCACGGATTTGCTCGTAAGGTGCAGTAATCCAAATTGCGTTGATGCCTAAATCTTCAATGTAATCGAGCTTTTTGCTCAGGCCGGCAATGTCGCCGCCATGGAAGGTACCAATTTCGTTCTTGCCATCTTTAGTACGGCCATAACTATTATCGTTATCGGGGTTGCCGTTGTAGAAGCGGTCTGTCATAACAAAGTATACAGAGGCGCTATCCCAGCTAAATTCATCGGCTTTTTTACCCACAGACTCTAGTAGTAACAAGCCGCCACTTTCAGGTGAAGGGGTAAAAGTTACCTTACCTTGATAAACGGTACTCATTTGACCGCTATAAAAATCTTTAACAGCGGTGCCTTCTTCAAAACTTTCACTTACATCTACCGTTACGGGCTGACCATCCCATTGTAGGCATTGTGCGCTTTGAGCAAGTGCTTCGCTTGAGCTGCTAGCAGCTCCGCCAGTGTTTGCCTCGTTTGAAGCACACCCAGCTATTGCCATGCTGACTAAACAACCAAGCAGGGCAGGTTTAATGACTTGTTGCATTGCTTACATCCATATAGTTATTGCTGTTGACCGAAAAAAAAAGCCCCAAAGAGGGGCTTATATAGAGAGTAAGCTGTGCTTACATTTCTACTTTTTCGATGTAAACAACTGGTAATTCTTCTGTCCAGTCTAGGAAGAAACGGTAAACACCATCTTCTTCTGGAGTGAACTTGAAGTTATCAAATGCTGAACATTTGTTAGATTGACGACGCTCGCCAAGTTTGATGTCTGCTTCTCCAGATAGGAAACCGAAGTTAGTACCACATTGCCATGCAGCATCACCAAATTTCCACTCGTAAGGTTGGCCGTCAGCGATTAGTGGCTCGTCAGCAGCAGAAGTAGCAAACCATACGTTTTCTTTACCTTCAACAGGCTGAAGTTTGAACTGAGGATCAGCATCCCACCATGTGAATACACCACGTAGGTATACGTCACGAGTTAGTTTGCTGTTTGAATCGCCAGAGGCACAGCCTGCAGCAATTACGGTGATTAGCGCTAGCACACCTGCTTTCATGATATTTTTAAGCATTTCCAATTCCTTTCTATTTTTATAGCTTTCCTTTGTCTTTACAGACAAACATTACGTAATGAGCCGAACTCGAGCTTATTTATAGCGAAGCTAGGCGCGAAAAAACGTGCCAAGCTCACACTACTATGCTGAAAAGGATTTCAAGAAAAGGCTGATTTTATTAAAAAAGTTAAGTGGATCAAAAAAAGCCGCATCCCTTGCTTGGACGCGGCTTTTTTATTGTGCAGCGTAGGCTTTTAGGCTACTGAATCACAGAGATGTCAGCAATTTCTAAAAACAGCTCTCGTAGCGAGTTTAATAGGCTTAAACGGTTAATTTTTAGCGCGTCTTCATCGCTCATAACCATCACGTTATCAAAAAAGTTATCCACTACTTCACGTAAGGTGGCTAGCTCTATTAATGCTGCTTGGTAATCGCCGTTTTCCAACAAAGGTTTTAAGCTGCTTTGCATAGTTGAAATAGCTTCTGCTAAGGCCTTTTCTTGTGGCTCTTTTAGCAAGCTGCTATCAATTTGTGGTTTAACAAAATCTGGGTTTTTAGCCAGAATGTTTGATACACGTTTATTCGCAGCCGCTAAGGCTTGAGCTTGCTCTAAAGAGCGGAAGTGGCTTACCGCTTTAATGCGTTGCTCAATGTCAGCTGGCTTAGTTGGTTTACGCTCTAGTACCGCAGTGATAACGCTGGCGTCAATTCCCTGCTCAAGATACATGGCGCGCAAGCGAGCATAGACAAACTCAATAAGTTGGCCATGTACTTTAGCTTGTTGCTCTTGGTTTAACTCAAGCGGCAATAGCAACAGGGCGCTGTTGATTAGCGTATCTAAATCTAGTTCAAAGCCCTTGTCTTGAATGATGCGAATAATGCCTAAACTGGCACGGCGCAGAGCAAACGGGTCTTTATCGCCTTTAGGCAGCTGGCCAATAGCAAAAATACCCACCAAGGTATCCAGTTTATCGGCAATTGCTACCGCTGAAGCAACTTTAGATTCTGGTAGTTTGTCACCAGAAAAGCGTGGCCAGTATTGCTGGTTAAGCGCATTGGCTACGTCTTCGTGTTCACCATCAAACTTGGCGTAGTACATGCCCATAACACCTTGGATGTCTGGGAACTCAAGTACCATTTCACTGTTTAAGTCAGCTTTTGATAGCAAACCAGCTCGTTGAGCGTGTTGGCTATCACCACCAATTTCTGCGGCAATTTGTGCAGCTAGCTCTGAAACACGATTAGCTTTGTCGAGTAGGCTGCCTAATTTTTGTTGGAATACAACATTGGCAAGCTTATCTAGGCGCGAGTCTAAACGTGATTTTTTATCGGTTTCAAAGAAGAACTCGGCATCAGCAAGGCGAGGGCGAACAACTTTCTCGTTACCTTCGATAACTTGCTGAGGATCTTTACTAACAATGTTAGATACAAAGATAAAACGTGGTAGTAAGTTACCCTTGGTATCTAAAATCGGGAAGTATTTCTGATTGTCCTTCATGGTATAAATTAGCGCTTCAGCAGGAACTTCCAAGAATTTCTCTTCAAAGCTACCTACCATAGCTACTGGCCATTCAACCAAAGAACATACTTCTTCAAGTAATGCTTCATCCATTTCCACTACGCCGCCTTCTCGGGCTGCTTCAGCTTCAATTTGCTCGCGAATAATGGCTTTACGTTGTTGGTAATCAACAATTACTTTGCCGCGGCGATCTAGCTGTTTAACGTAGTCGTTAGCGTGGTTTAGTTCGAACTCGGCTTCACCCATAAAGCGGTGGCCGCGCACGGTACGGGCTGACTCGATACCCAGAATATTGCCTTGAACTAACTTCTCACCGTATAGCATGGTGATGGTATGAACAGGGCGAATGAACTGAGTGCTTTTAGCGCCCCAGCGCATCGGTTTTGGAATTGGCAGCTTGGCTAAGCCATCAGCCACAATTTCTGGAAATAATTGATAAATGCTTTGGCCACTTATTTCAGCTTTGTGCAGTAGCCATTCGCCTTTATCAGTTTTTAAACGCTCTGCTTGATCAACGGTAATACCATTTGAACGCGCCCAGCCTTCGGCGGCTTTGGTGGCATTGCCGTCGGCGTCAAAAGCACTGCTAATAGCAGGGCCGCGCTTTTCTACAACTTTATCTGGGGTCTGCTCACTCAAGCTTTGAATGCTTAGTGCTAGACGACGCGGAGCGGCATACCACTCAACGCTGGTAAATTCAAAACCGGCTTTTTCTAAGCTTTGCTGTACGTTGCTTTTAAAAGACTCAGCCAAGCCGCGTAAGGCTTTAGGTGGCAACTCTTCGGTGCCGATTTCTACTAATAGGTTTTCGTTACTCATGCTGCCTCCGTTACTTTTTGTCTTTGCATAATGGGAAACCAAGCTCTTCACGAGCACTGTAATACGTTTCGGCTACGGCTTTAGAAAGGGTTCTAACACGTAGGATGAAACGCTGACGTTCGGTTACCGATATAGCATGGCGAGCATCAAGTAGGTTGAAGGCGTGTGAGGCTTTCATTACCTGTTCGTAAGCTGGCAGTGGTAAGCCTGCTTCGATTAATTTTTGGCTATCTTTTTCACACTGATCAAATTGGGCGAATAAGGCTGTGGTGTCGGCATGTTCAAAGTTGTAAGTAGACTGCTCTACTTCGTTTTGATGGAATACATCACCATAGGTCACTTTGCCCATTGGGCCATCTGTCCACACTAGGTCATAGATACTGTCTACGCCCTGAATGTACATGGCTAAGCGTTCTAAACCGTAAGTGATTTCACCGGTTACTGGCGAGCATTCTAAGCCACCAACTTGTTGGAAGTAGGTGAACTGAGTGATTTCCATACCGTTTAACCAGATTTCCCAGCCTAGACCCCAAGCACCAAGTGTTGGTGATTCCCAGTTGTCTTCAACAAAGCGTATGTCGTGAACTTCTGGGTTGATGCCAAGCTCAACTAAAGAGCCTAGGTAGAGCTCTTGAATGTTGTCTGGCGATGGCTTCATCACTACCTGAAATTGGTAGTAGTGTTGCAAGCGGTTAGGGTTTTCACCATAGCGGCCATCGGTTGGGCGACGACATGGTTGTACATAAGCACTAGACATCGGTTCTGGACCGATAGAGCGCAAAAAGGTTTGCGGATGAAAGGTGCCTGCACCTACTTCCATGTCTAAAGGTTGAACAATTACGCAGCCTTGGCGGGCCCAGTAGTCCTGTAAGGCCAAAATAAGGCCTTGAAAGGTTTTAATATCGTATTTATGCATGATTAGTGTCGCGCGTATGAAAAATAATCGGTTTTATAACTGACGGAGTATACCCTAGCAAGCAGGCAGACCCTAGTGCTGTTGTGCGGGGAATTGCTGATAAATTAGACTTTTTTGAAAAAACTAAGCTAACTGCCTTTCTTGATCAAATACTGGAAGGGCGTTTGGTCAGTTTTTTTAGCCACTAAGGTGTGATCCATAAACTCGCAAAAGCTGACCATGTCGCGAGTGGTTGATGGGTCGTCGGCTTGCACTAACAAGGTTTCGCCAATATCAATGTTACGGATGGCTTTGCGAACCATCATAACGGGTTCAGGACAACGTAAACCTAAGGCATCTAATTGGTGATCGGCTTGATTGAAATCTAAGTTATTGCTCATTTTACTGCGGTCTCTTTGTGCTACAGCGCTATTGTATACCAGCTAAAAGCGAGGTGTCAGCTGTCAACTTTGACCATTGTGTGGAGAGTGAGCAATATGGCAGTGGAATAAGGTGCAGAAAACCCAACAAAAAGAGGCCGAAGCCTCTTGTTGCTAGGGCCTGTTGATCTTTGGTGTTGAAATTTTGTTCGAGATAAGCGGGCTTTAATCGCGGCGAGCACTTAGAGGCCTAGTGGGCTAAGTAAGAAGTGCTTAACAAAGAGTAAAGCCCGCTTATCCGAACCCTTCGGGCAGTATTTCTTAGCCATTTATTCAGCGTTAGCGAGTGATTATTAAGCGCACTTAACTGCACACTCACTGCCTTGCCTAAATGGCTAAGAAATTGATGCAAAAACCATCAGCAAAGATCGACAGACCCTAGTGTATTACTTAGCGTATCCGTTGTTCGCTATTAGGGTCAAAAAACACTGCGCTCGACATATCAAACATCAAGTCTAGACTTTCGCCCATCACCGCTGGCTTATCAGGATCTAAACGACAGCTAATTTCTTTGTCGTTTAATGTCACCAGTGCAATGGTATCGGGGCCAGTAGGTTCTAAAACACCCAGTTTTAGGTTTAAAGTTGTGACTAAGGGCTTGTCTTGTTTGTAAGGATTCACATGGGTAATCTGCTCTGGGCGAATGCCTACCACAACCGACTTGCCGGCGTATTTTGCTAAGTGTTCTGGTAGTGGAATAGTGTGTGATTGTTGTTGGTCACACACTAAAGAGCCTACTAAACCTTGCTCACTTTGCTCCACACTACAGTGTAAAAAGTTCATGGCTGGCGAGCCCATAAAACCAGCAACAAACATGTCGGCTGGGTCGTTATAAATTTCAGCTGGTGAGCCCAATTGTAGTAGCTGGCCATCTTTCATCACGGCGATGCGATCTGCAAGTGTCATGGCTTCAATTTGATCGTGTGTTACATAAACAATGGTAGTGCCCAAGCGCTGGTGTAGCTTTTTAATCTCATGACGCATTTCAACTCGTAGCTTGGCGTCTAGATTACTTAAAGGCTCATCAAACAAGTAGATCTTAGGTTGGCGCGCTAAGGCGCGGCCCATTGATACTCGTTGTTGCTGGCCACCCGAGAGCTGCGAAGGTTTTCTGTCTAGCAGGTGCTCAATTTGCAGTAATTGGGCAACACGAGTGATTTCTTTATCGCGTTCTGGTTTATCCATTTTTTGAATTTTTAAGGCAAACTCAATATTCCCACGCACGGTCATATTGGGGTAAAGCGCGTAAGACTGGAACACCATCGCAATATCGCGGTCTTTAGGGTCTACGTCGTTTACTACTTTGCCATCTATGCAAATGTCTCCGGCGGTAATTTCTTCCAAGCCCGCAATCATGTTCATTAAAGTAGATTTACCACAGCCTGAAGGGCCAACTAGGATTAAAAACTCACCCGACTCAATGGAGATATTAATATCTTCTAGGGTATTGGGACCGTTTTTACCATAGCGCTTATAAAGTTGTTTTATATCTAAGGTCGCCATTAATTTTTATCCTTTTACTGAGCCAGCGGTTAAGCCGCGCACAAAATATTTGCCTGCTACAACATAAACAAATAGGGTAGGTAACGCGGCGATAATCGCGGCGGCCATGTCTACGTTGTATTCTTTAACACCAGTACTGGTGTTTACTAAGTTGTTCAACGCCACCGTAATTGGCTGCGAGTCTGAGCCCGAATACACCACGCCAAATAAGAAGTCGTTCCAAATCTGAGTAAACTGCCAAATGATGCAAACCATGATGATTGGTTTGGAGATGGGCAGCATTATTTTGAAGAAAATGGTGAAGAAGCCCGCGCCATCTAACTTAGCTGCCTTTACAAGTTCTCCAGGTACCGATACATAGAAGTTACGGAAGAACAGGGTAGTAAATACCAAGCCATAAACCACATGCACAAATACCAAACCGGTAGTGGTATTGGCTAAGCCAAATTTACCTAAAGTAGCTGCCATAGGGAGCAAAATTACCTGGAAGGGAATAAAGCAGCCAAATAGCATTAAGGCAAAAAACAAGTTTGAGCCTTTAAAACGCCAGTGAGCAATGACATAGCCGTTTAAAGCGCCAATTAGGGTAGAGATAAATACTGCTGGAATGGCCATTTTAAAGGAGTTCCAGAAGTAGCCTTTAACCCCCTCACAAGTTACCCCGGTACAGGCGCTGCCCCAAGCTTTAAACCAAGCTTCAAATACCCATACTTCTGGCAACGACAACAGGTTACCACCACGAATATCCGGCAGGGTTTTAAACGAGGTTAATAGCATTACCAGTAGTGGCATTAAATAAATGGCACAAAACAATATTAAGATGAAGTAGATGAACAAACGTCCCGGAGAAAATTTAGTCATGATTATTGCTCCCGGTTACGCAGTTCAGAGTATAAATACGGCACGAGTATCGCGAGTACGCCGCCTAACATCATCATGGCGCTGGCCGCACCTAAACCCATTTGTCCGCGAGTAAAGGCGTGGGTATACATAAATAGTGCTGGTAAATCCGAGGAATAACCTGGGCCACCAGAGGTTAATGCAGTTACTAAGTCAAAGCTCTTAATTGCAATGTGAGAGGTGATAATTACCGCACTAAAGAATACCGGGCGCAGGCAAGGAAGTATGATCTTCCAGTAAATGGTGGGCATGCTTGCGCCGTCGATTTGCGCCGCTTTTACGATGCTTGAGTCGATGCCACGCAGGCCAGCCAGAAACATTGCCATTACAAAGCCGGAGGATTGCCAAACAGCTGCAATAACTAAGGTATACACCGACATGTCATTGCTCACTAGCCAGTTGAATTCAAAGCTGGTCCAGCCCCAGTCATGCATCATTTTTTCTAAACCTAAACCGGGGTTTAAAATCCATTTCCAGGCAGTACCTGTCACAATAAATGACAGCGCCATTGGGTAAAGGTAAATAGTGCGGATAGCTCCCTCTTGGCGAATATTCTGATCGAGAAATATCGCTAACAAGGTGCCTAAAATAATTGAGATAATGATAAACAATACGCCAAAAATCAGCAGGTTAATGCAGGATGTAACCCAGCGGTCATTTTCCATCAATTTTTGGTATTGCAGTAAACCCGCCCACTTAAAGTTGGGTAAAAAGCGAGAATGGGTTAACGATAGGTAGCCAGTCCAAGCTACGTAGCCATAAATACACACTGTAACCAGAAATATCGACGGCGACAGAATGATTTTAGGCAACCATTTTTGCAGAGTATTAAACATAGTACAGCCTCGTTCGAACTCCGTGTTCAAACTAACATGGGGATAGCAAAGGTAAACTCCGGCCGGGTGGCCGGAGTTTTAAGGCTTATTTAGCGGCTTTAACTACGCGCGCTAACTTAGTTACCGCTTCTTTAGGGTCACCGTCTGGATCATTAAAGAAGTTAGTCACTACATCGTAAATGGCACCTTGAACGTAACCAGTAGTGGCTAGGCCATGCGCCATGCTTGGCACTAGGTCGCCCGATTGGTTACTGGCTTTAAAGGTCGCCATTGAATCCAAGGCACAACTGTCAAACTTGCTCATATCCATATCGGTACGTACTGGAATAGAACCTTTGTTTAAGTTAAATACTTCTTGGAATTCTGGAGTAAGGATAGTTTTAGCTAGGGCTTTTTGTGCTTTAACATTATCGGCGTTGCTTAGTTCAAACATAGCGAAGCTGTCGATGTTAAAGGTAAATTGGCCGTCGGTACCTGGCGCTGGTAAACAAACGAAATCTTTGCCTGGTACTTTACCTGCGGCAACAAATTCGCCTTTCGCCCAGTCTCCCATAATTTGCATACCGGCTTGGCCATTAATTACCATGCTGGTGGCAATGTTCCAATCACGACCTGGTGAGTCGCTATCGATGTAGTTACTCATTTTTTTGAAAACAGTAAATACTTCAACCATTTTGTCGCTGCTAAGCACTGCATCGTCGTGCATCACAAACGCTTTGTTGTAGTCTTCAGAGCCTAAGATATCTAAAGCCACGGCTTCAAATACTGTGGCGTCTTGCCAAGCTTGGCCACCGTGAGCTAATGGGATAATACCTGCCGCTTTTAGTTTTTCTGCAGAAACAAAAAACTCATCCATAGTGGTAGGGATTTTGGCGCCCGCTTTTTCAAATACTGCTGGGTTAGCCCATAACCAGTTTACGCGGTGCACGTTTACCGGAACGGCTACATAGTCACCGTTAAATTTCATCACGTTGGTAACCACTGCCGGAACCGCATCGTCCCACTTTTCGGCTTTAGCTACGTCATTCAGGTTACTTAAAAATCCAAGGTCTGCCCATTCTTGAATGTCGTGACCTTTGATTTGAGCTGCTGCTGGTGGGTTACCAGAGATCGCGCGAGTTTTTAGTACAGTCATCGCACTTTCACCACCGCCGCCAGCTACGGCAAAGTCTTTCCAAGAATGCCCTTGGGCTTCCAACATTTCTTTTAGCACGCCTACAGATTTGGCTTCACCACCTGAAGTCCACCAGTGAAGAACTTCTACTTCCCCTGCATAAGCAAGGTTAATAGCGCTAGTAAGTGCCAGGGTAGAGGCGAGAGTTGCAAATTTACGCATATTGATGCCTTTGTTATTTTTTTGTGAATTCCATTCCTTATTTCACCAATCTTACTGCGCTGATTGGCTACTAAATAGACTAGATGAAACAGCTTGATAACAAAGTAACCTTTTGTAACGAAGTTGTTACAAAAGGCTTATTTAATGTGAGGCAGTTGGAGTTTTACTTCTAAACCCCCTTGAGGGAGGTTTTGTAGGGTGATGTCACCACCATGAGCATGGGCAATATTACGGGCAATACCTAAGCCTAAACCAGAGCCTGAATCGTCTTTGCTTAATCGTACGTAGGGGTTAAATACTTCTTTAATTCGCTCTTCCGGAATACCAGGGCCATGGTCAACAAATAGCAAACAAAGCTCGGCATCATCATCAAGCAAATAAATCTCAATATCGTTGCCGTACTTAATGCCATTTTCTACAAGGTTGCTGATGCAGCGCTTTATCGCTAGCGGTTTCCCGCGATAAGGATTGTCGGTTTCACCAAATACCACTACCTTGCCTAAGAACGGTTCAATGCAGTGTTTTAAGTGAGTCATTATATTGATATCACTTAAGTTTTCATGAATGTCGGTATCTTTAACTGTTTGCAGAGCACCTTTTGCCATGATCTCTAACTCGTCTAAATCACGGTTAAAGGCATCAATTATTTTCTCATCGTCAAGTAATTCTGCACGCAAGCGTAGTCGGGTTATCGGCGTTTTTAAGTCGTGAGAAATAGAGCGAAATAATAATTCTCGATCTTCAATATAACGCTTCAGTTTACCCTGCATGGTATTAAAGGCGCGGGTAGCTTTGCGAATTTCATCGCTGCCTTCTTCCACTAACGGCGGTTGAAATAAATCGATGGTTAAACGTGAAGCCGCTTTGGCCAAACGGCGCAGTGGGCGAGTTTGACGGCGAACTAAGATAAAGGTGAACAGTAGCAAGAAAAAAGTCATCAAGGCGATGAACATGATGCGATCTTGCGGTAACAGGTTGTCTTGCAAGGTCATATAGGGCGCGGGCAATAATGCGGCTAAGTAAATCCACTCGCCACTTTCTAGCTCGATTTGAGTCACTAAAATAGGTGGATTAAGCGGTTGAACTTGCAGAGTATGTGATGCCCAAGAAGAAGGTAAGTCTTTAAGTAATATATCGTTTTTGAGTACATGCAGCTTGTCGGGCATGGAAAAGTCTACATCAATCATTGGGCTGCGATTGAGCTCGCGATGCAGTACTTCGCCCACGGTTTGAATCACAATGTTTTTACGGTGACTATCGGGGATGGAGTCAATGTGAATGTATTCTTGATTGAGTGAGACAAAGAAGCGGGTGCCGCCCATTTTGCGCAACTGATTAAGCACAATGTGGCGATATTCAGAAGGTAAAGACTCAAAAAAGGTCACCGTAGAAGCCAAACTCAAGGCTAAGTTTTGCGAGGTTGAACGCAAGCCATCAGACTCGGATTGGCGTAATTGGTAAAACCAGATAAAGCTACTGGCACCCTGCGCTAGGCCAATTGCTAATAGCAATAGCAGTAGCATTCTCGCTAATAATGAGTTGGGCTTTATTCGGTTTAAAAAGGCCTTAAACTTCATGGCTCACTTGCGTCACCATCATGTAACCAACACCGCGAATAGTTCTAATTAATCGGGTATTGCTGCCATCGTCTTTGAGGCGCTGGCGCAAACGAGAAATTTGTACATCTATACCACGCTCCATTGGCAAGCTTTCGCGGCCGCGGGTTGCATCGCTAATGGTATCGCGATCGAGGGTTTCGTTGGGATGCTGTAAAAACAGTTGTAACAGGCGGTAGTCACTACTTGATAGTTCGAGTTTATCCCCGTCTTCATGCTCAAGTTGCTGAGTCTGGCTATCTAAACGCCATTGGCCAAAGCGAATATAGCGGGTATTTTGTTGCGCATTAGCGGTTACCTGAGAACGGCGCAACAAGGCTTTTACACGTGCTAATAATTCGCGAGGGTTAAAGGGTTTACCAATGTAATCATCTGCGCCTAACTCTAAACCTACAATCCGGTCCATTTCGTCTGAGTTGGCAGTAAGCATAATAATTGGCACATTTGAGGTACGACGAATTTTTTGGCAAAGGGTAAAGCCATCGTCGCCGGGTAACATGATATCAAGAATGATTAACTCAGGGTCGTTGCTCTCTAGCAACTTTGCCATCTCTTCACCGTCGTTGGCGCTAATCACGTCAAAACCTGACTTACTTAAATATTGTTCAAGTAAGCTGCGAATTTCTAAGTCATCATCCACTACCAATAACTGTTTAGCTATAACCATGAGCCTCAATTCTGTTTTTCGAAGAGTTTATGGCCTAAGAATAACAAACAACGGGCTTGGGAAAAACGCTTGCTCTGCTTAAGCAAAAAAAATGGGAGCTTAATGCTCCCATTCACAGCTATTTTTTAGACTTTATGGTCGTTCAAACACTGTCGCGATGCCTTGGCCTAAACCAATACACATAGTAGCAACACCCAGTTTGGCGTCTTTGGCTTCCATAAGGTTAATTAGCGTTGTAGAGATTCGCGTGCCAGAACAGCCCAAAGGATGACCTAAAGCAATGGCGCCACCGTTTAGGTTTACCTTATCGTCTACTTGGTCCATCAAGCCTAAGTCTTTAACGCAAGGTAGAGACTGTGCAGCAAAAGCTTCGTTAAGTTCGAATAAATCGATATCTTCAACCTTTAGACCGGCACGTTTAAGTGCTTTTTGGGTCGCTGGCACTGGCCCGTAACCCATAATCGACGGATCGCAGCCCGCAATGGCCATAGAGCGTACTTTGGCGCGAACCGTTAATCCAAGCTCAGCGGCTTTTTCTGCCGACATCACTAACATGGCCGATGCGCCGTCTGACAATGCTGAAGAGGTCCCCGCGGTTACTTTACCGTTAGCTGGGTCAAATACCGGACGTAGTTGAGACAAACCTTCTGCTGTGGTTTCTGGGCGAATCACTTCGTCTGTTTCAATTAACTTCAAGGTACCGTCGGCATCGTGGCCTTCAACTGGGAATATTTCGCTGGCGAAGCGACCTTCTAGTGTCGCTTGGTGAGCCAAGCGGTGTGAGCGAGCGCCAAATTCATCCATCGCTTCACGGCTAATCCCGTGCATTTGCGATAGCAACTCGGCGGTTAAGCCCATCATACCCGCTGCTTTTGCTACTGATTTAGCCATGCCAGGGTGAAAATCTACCCCGTGATTCATTGGCACGTGGCCCATGTGTTCAACACCACCTACGATGAATACATCACCTTGGTCGGCCATAATGGCGCGTGCAGCGTCGTGCAAGGCTTGCATCGACGAACCACATAAACGGTTTACGGTGACAGCTCCGGTTGAATGCGGCAAACCGGCTAACAATGCGGCATTACGCGCAACGTTAAAGCCTTGCTCTAAGGTTTGTTGCACACAACCCCAGTAAACATCTTCAATGTCATTGGGATCGAGCTTAGGGTTACGCTCTACCAAGCCTTTCATTAGCTGAGCAGACAAGTCTTCGGCACGTACATTTCTAAAACACCCGTTTTTAGAGCGGCCCATAGGAGTACGAATACAATCTACAATCACTACTTCTTTCATTTTATATTCCTCCATTAACCTTGCTTGCCGTAGTAAGTTTCGCCCGCCGCTGCTTTAGCGCGGAGGCCGTCGGTAACTTGGTAAAGTGGACCAAGTTCAGCGTATTGATCTGCAAGAGCTACGTAGTTATCTAAGCCCATGGTATCTAGGTAGCGGAATACACCACCGCGGAATGGAGGGAAGCCTAAGCCATAAACCAGTGCCATATCGGCTTCGGCAGGGCTTTGAATAATGCCTTCTTCTAAACAGCGCACCACTTCGTTAATCATTGGAATCATCATGCGGGCAATAATCTGCTCACTGCTGTAGTCGTAACGTTCTTTACAAATTTTGGTGAGCAAATCATAGCTGGCCGGATCGGCATCTTTCTTCGGTTTACCTCGGCGGTCTTTAGTATAGGCGTAAAATCCTAAGCCATTTTTCTGACCAAAGCGTTCAGCTTGGTACATAACATCAATCGCATCTTCGCCGGTTTTGCTCATGCGCTCAGGGAAGCCGTTAGCCATCACTGCGCCAGCATGGTGGCCGGTATCAATACCTACCACATCAAGCAGGTAAGCTGGGCCCATCGGCCAACCGAATTGCTTCTCCATGATTTTGTCTACTATTACAAAATCAGCACCATCTTGAAGTAGGCGAGTAAAACCAAAGAAGTAAGGGAACAATACACGGTTTACAAAAAAGCCTGGGCAGTCATTAACTACCACGGGGGTTTTGCCCATTTTGGCAGCGTAAGCTACTACGCTATCGATGGTTTCTTGAGAGGTCTTTTCACCGCGAATAACTTCAACCAATGGCATACGATGCACTGGGTTGAAGAAGTGCATGCCACAGAATTTTTCTGGGCGAGCTAAATTTTTAGCCAATAGCGAAATAGGAATGGTGGACGTATTTGAGGCAACAATGGTATCGGCAGAGACTTTCTGTTCTACCTCTTGTAGTACTGCTGCTTTAATTTTTGGATTTTCAACCACGGCTTCAACCACGATGTCGCTATTGGCGATAGACTCATAATTTAAGCTCGGGTTAATGGCTGAAAGGATTTTGCCCATTTTCAAACCATCTATGCGACCACGCTCTAACTGTTTGTTGAGTAACTTGGTTGCTTCATTCATGCCAAGCTCTAGTGCTGCTTGGTTAATGTCTTTCATTACCGCGGGTACGCCGCGGCTAGCGCTTTGATAAGCGATACCGCCACCCATAATGCCTGCGCCCAATACTGCGGCTTGATTAATGGCTTGGGCATTTTTAGCAGCCTTTTTAGCTAAGCCTTTTAGTTGTTGATCGTTTAGGAAGATACCAACCAGGGCTTGAGCAACATCTGATTTTGCCAAACCAATAAAGTATTTGCCTTCTAAGGCTAAAGCTTCTTCACGTCCGCAAGCTGCTGCCTTTTCCATGGTTTTAACCGCAGTGATAGGAGCAGGGTAGTGTGGGCCCGCTTTTGCGATAACCATGCCTTTAGCGCAGTTAAAGCTCATCATCGCTTCGATTTTGTTTAATGCGAGGGGCGATAGCTTAGCTTGGCGACGATTCTGCCAATCAATTTTTTCGTTGATGGCATCTTGCAGCATGGCTAAGGCCGCATCATGTAATCGTTCTGCGGGGACAACAGCGTCTACCATGCCAAATTTTTGGGCTTCTGCTGCTTTGTAGTTTTTACCGGTAGTAATCCATTCCATGGCGTTATCGGCGCCAATTACTCGGGGTAACCTCACTGTGCCACCAAAGCCAGGCATAATGCCTAGTTGGGTTTCGGGTAAGCCTATACGTGCGCTAGGCTCGGCAATACGTAAATCTGTAGAAAGGATAAATTCGCAGCCGCCACCTAGTGCGTAGCCATTAATCGCGGAAACGGTAGGTACAGGCAGATCTTCTAGGGCGTTAAAAATGTCATTGGCTTTGGTTAGCCAAGCGCCTAGCTCTTCTTCTGGCAGTGCAAACAAACCCAAAAACTCGGTGATATCAGCACCAACAATGAAGGCGTCTTTTGCCGAACTAAGCAATAAGCCTTTTAGTTCTGTTTGCTGTTGCAACGCGCTAATAGCTTCATCTAGCGATACTAAAGTGCTTTTATCTAGCTTATTTACACTTCCTTGCTTGGCATCGAATGTTAGTTCAGCGATACCGTCGGCAATATAACGAACACTAAGGTTCTCGCCTTGATATATCATTCTGCTCTCCTTGTAGCTGGTGTGCATTGCACCAGTTTTGTGTAGGGGTTAGAGATAAACTTGTAATCAATTTGTTACTCAAACATTAAAACAAATATAACGCCCATTTAAAACACTTGTTTGATATTTTGTAGCTCGCCGCACAAAACCGCTTATGAGTGGCTGGCTTATATCCTTAATAAATCATCAATTAACTGCTCTAGATCCAACTATATGTTTATTAAATGCGCTATAACTAAATAGCTAATTAATAGTCGTAGAGAGGGTGCTATGCCAACTATTCATCAACTGTTTTCTCAGCATATTGAACAATTGCAGCAGCGGGTTGCAGATGTATTAGAGCGCGAGGAGCTCGACGCATTAATCATTCACTCCGGTTACCCTCTACGAACCTTTTTGGATGATCAGCATTATCCTTTTAAAACTAACCCACATTTCAAACATTGGCTGCCGCTTACAGAGCATCCTCATTGTTGGCTGGTGGTTGATGGCTCAAGCAAGCCGATATTGATTTATCATCAGCCAAGTGACTATTGGCATAAAACGGCAGGTGACCCAGAGGGCTTTTGGGTAGATAGCTTTGAGATTAAGCGGATGGCTAATCCGCAAGATATTGAGCCCTTCCTGCCAGTTAAACGACAACGATGTGCCTACATCGGCGAGCATCCAGAATTAGCTGAGGCTTTGGATATTGGGGAGCGAAACCCAGAATCGGTACTTAACTACCTGCATTATTACCGCGCATACAAAACCGACTACGAGCTTGAATGCATTCATGAGGCGAACCGTCGTGCGGTTAAAGCCCACCTTAGCGCTAAAGAATTGTTTTTTGCTGGTGCATCAGAGTTTGAAATTAACTTAGCCTATTTAGCTAGCTTGGGGAAAAGTGAATACTCACTTCCTTATTCAAACATAATTGGCATGAATCAAAACGCGGCAATTCTTCATTACACCGCTTTAAGTGCTAGTAAGCTTGCCGAGAAACAGCATTATTCAATGTTGATTGATGCTGGGGCTGAGTATCGGGGATACGCGGCAGACATCACCCGTACCTATGCTTACCGAAAAGGACTGTTTGCTGAGCTGGTGGCCGAAATGGACAAACTGCAGCTGGCTTTGATTGCTGATTTAAAACCCGGGTATCGCTATACCGACCTGCATTTTAAAGCGCATCGACAGTTGGCCAAGCTGCTGGTGGATTTTGAGTTTGTATACTGTAGTGCCGCTGCCGCCGTGGAAAAAGGCATTACACGTTGTTTTTTCCCACATGGTTTGGGTCATCACTTAGGGTTGCAAGTGCATGACGTTGGTGGTTTTATGCAAGATGAAGACGGCGATGTACAAGCTGCACCGGCCAGTGATCCGTTTTTGCGTTGTACTCGCATGATTGAACCTCGCCAAGTGCTTACCATAGAGCCTGGTTTATATTTTATCGAAAGCTTGTTAACCGAATTGGCCGAATCGGAGCATACTCGCTTGATTAATTGGGCAAGGGTTGATGAAATGCGTCGCTTTGGCGGTATTCGTATAGAAGACAATGTGGTGGTTACCGCGCTGGCTTGTAACAACCTAACGCGAGAGCAAAATTGGCAATAGCAGTAAATGATTATTTTAAACCGCAGCAAACGGTGAGCTGCGAAGAGTTAATCAAACGTAGCCGTTTTATTAGCTTGATTATTCCAGTTGCTAATCGCCAACAAGCACAGCAACAGTTAGAAGAAATAAAACAGTTACATCCACAAGCGCGTCATCATTGTTGGGCTTTTGTGGCTGGTCACCCTAACGATAGCCAGTGTTTGGGTTTTAGTGATGATGGCGAACCCTCGGGGACAGCGGGTAAACCTATGTTAGCCCAATTGCAGGGAAGTGGCTTAGGTCAAATTCTGGCGGTGGTTGTTCGTTATTCAGGTGGCATTAAACTTGGTACTGGTGGCTTGGTTAAAGCTTATGGTGGTGGCGTTCAGCAGGCATTAAAGTTAGTTGAATCTGAGCGAGTGGTCGCTTGTGGAGAGTGCAGCTTAGAATTTGACTATGCCTATACAGCCCAAGTAGAGAGTATGCTCGAGCGCCCTCATGTTGTTAAGCTTGATACTCAGTTTTCTAGCCTAGCGCAGATGCAGGTTAGTTTACCGCTTAGTGAATATGCAGCTTTCAAACAACAGCTGATTAACCTCTCAAGTGGGCAGATTAAGGTAGGGAAGCTGCTGTCTTAAGTTGTCTTGTGCAACGCTTTACTTCAAGATATGCAGCATTAACTTTATTTAGAAAGAGATACGACACGGATGCAGATCAGAGCGATTATTAGGATCGTTGGACTTCTAGTAATGCTATTTAGTCTCGCTATGATCGTTCCGGCTATTGTCGCTGCGGTATATAAAGATGGTGCTGGTAAGGCCTTTATGGCCGCCTTTGCACTGTGTGTTAGCGCTGGTTTTCTATTGTGGTTCCCACAACGCCATCAAAAAACTGAGCTTAAAGCCAAAGAAGGCTTTCTCATTGTTGTTCTATTCTGGACAGTGCTGGGCAGCGTAGGTGCGCTGCCTTTTATTCTTACCGAAAACCCCAACATGTCGGTTACCGACTCCTTCTTTGAATCATTTTCTGGCTTAACCACAACCGGTGCCACGGTGATTGTTGGTATCGAAAACCTGCCTAAAGGTATTTTGTTTTACCGGCAAATGCTGCAATGGCTGGGTGGAATGGGCATCATTGTATTAGCGGTTGCGGTATTGCCTATTCTTGGGGTTGGGGGCATGCAGTTATATCGAGCAGAGATCCCCGGTCCAGTTAAAGACAAAAAGATGACCCCCAGAATTGCCGAAACCGCCAAGGTGCTTTGGTACATCTATTTGTTTCTCACTATTAGTTGTACGGTGGCATTTTGGTTGGCAGGCATGTCGATGTTTGATGCTATTTGTCACGCTTTCTCAACCATTGCTATTGGTGGCTTTTCTACTTATGACGCCAGCCTTGGTCACTTCGATAGCTCTCTCATTA
>NZ_CP113525.1:32500-2937500 GCF_045277145.1 Agarivorans sp. JK6
CCCCTCGCCGAAAGACCAAGGTTTCCTGTCCAATGTTAATCAGGGCAGGGTGAGTCGGCCCCTAAGGCGAGACTGAAAAGTGTAGTCGATGGGAAACAGGTTAATATTCCTGTACTTCGTATAATTGCGATGGGAGGACGGAGAAGGCTAGGCCAGCGTGGCGATGGTTGTCCACGTGAAAGGCAGTAGGCGGTAAACTTAGGCAAATCCGGGTTTACATTACGCTGAGAGTTGATGACGAGTGTCTACGGACACGAAGTGGTTGATGCCCTGCTTCCAGGAAAAGTCTCTAAGCTTCAGATTATACGAAACCGTACCCCAAACCGACACAGGTGGTTGGGTAGAGAATACCAAGGCGCTTGAGAGAACTCGGGTGAAGGAACTAGGCAAAATGGTACCGTAACTTCGGGAGAAGGTACGCTCTTGATGGTGATGGGACTTGCTCCCTAAGCTGCTGAGAGTCGCAGATACCAGTTGGCTGCAACTGTTTATTAAAAACACAGCACTGTGCTAAATCGAAAGATGACGTATACGGTGTGACGCCTGCCCGGTGCCGGAAGGTTAATTGATGTGGTTAGCGCAAGCGAAGCTATTGATCGAAGCCCCGGTAAACGGCGGCCGTAACTATAACGGTCCTAAGGTAGCGAAATTCCTTGTCGGGTAAGTTCCGACCTGCACGAATGGCGTAATGATGGCCAAGCTGTCTCCACCCGAGACTCAGTGAAATTGAAATTGCCGTGAAGATGCGGTGTACCCGCGGCTAGACGGAAAGACCCCGTGAACCTTTACTACAGCTTGACACTGAACATTGACCCTACATGTGTAGGATAGGTGGGAGGCTTTGAAGCGTTGTCGCCAGATGACGTGGAGCCGACCTTGAAATACCACCCTTGTAGTGTTGATGTTCTAACGTTGGTCCCTTATCGGGATTGCGGACAGTGTCTGGTGGGTAGTTTGACTGGGGCGGTCTCCTCCCAAAGAGTAACGGAGGAGCACGAAGGTTGGCTAAGTATGGTCGGACATCATACGGTTAGTGCAATGGCATAAGCCAGCTTAACTGCGAGACAGACACGTCGAGCAGGTACGAAAGTAGGTCATAGTGATCCGGTGGTTCTGTATGGAAGGGCCATCGCTCAACGGATAAAAGGTACTCCGGGGATAACAGGCTGATACCGCCCAAGAGTTCATATCGACGGCGGTGTTTGGCACCTCGATGTCGGCTCATCACATCCTGGGGCTGAAGTCGGTCCCAAGGGTATGGCTGTTCGCCATTTAAAGTGGTACGCGAGCTGGGTTTAGAACGTCGTGAGACAGTTCGGTCCCTATCTGCCGTGGGCGTTTGAGAATTGAGGGGAGCTGCTCCTAGTACGAGAGGACCGGAGTGGACGAACCGCTGGTGTTTGGGTTGTTATGCCAATAGCATTGCCCAGTAGCTACGTTCGGAACTGATAACCGCTGAAAGCATCTAAGCGGGAAGCAGGCCTCGAGATTAATTCTCACTAGGACTTTAAGTCCTCTGAAGGGCCGTTGGAGACTACAACGTTGATAGGCAAGGTGTGTAAGTGCTGTGAGGCATTGAGCTAACTTGTACTAATTACCCGTGAGGCTTAACCATACAACACCTAAAGGGTGTTGCTTATAGATACTTTATTTTAGAAACCATGAATACTTGTTAGTGCTCATGAGGTATTTCAGCTTTTTCGAATGTTAAAGACAACAGTTTTTGCCTGGTGGCAATAGCGTTGTGGACCCACCTGACTCCATGCCGAACTCAGAAGTGAAACGCAACTGCGCCGATGATAGTGTGGGGCTTCCCCATGTGAAAGTAGGTCACCGCCAGGCTCTCATACTAAGCCCTCGTCTGACGACGAGGGCTTTTTACTCTAGCTAAGGAAATTTTGGCCTAGCCAACTAGCTTGAGTGAACAATGCAAAAGTTTTTGCCTAGTGGCAATAGCGTTGTGGACCCACCTGACCCCATGCCGAACTCAGAAGTGAAACGCAACTGCGCCGATGATAGTGTGGGGCTTCCCCATGTGAAAGTAGGTCACTGCTAGGCTCCAAATAGTTAAGGGCTTCCCAATGGGAAGCCCTTTTTCTTTGTGCGCCATAGTTGTGTGGAGCTAGCAGCAATTTTACGCTTTGTTGATAGCTTTCTTAGTGACCAAGCTGATCCTTTGTTACAATTAGCCAAGCATAGTGCTAGTAATCAAGAATCTATATTAATGACTCCACGTTTTTCTCGTAACGCATCGTTACAGTCTCTACCCAAAATTGCGCAAGATCCACTGCAGTTTAAAACCTTGCTGAGTGCTGAAGAGTATCGCCTTGCCTTGCTAGAGCAGATAGCTGATGCTAAGTCTCGGATTTATATCGTTGCACTTTATCTTGAAGATGATCAAGCTGGCCGCAGCATTATGGAAGGCCTGTATGCTGCTAAACAGCGTAACCCAGAGCTAGAAGTTGTTGTTTTAGTTGATTGGCATCGTGCTCAACGTGGTTTGATTGGCGACGCACAAGCCGAGGGTAACGCTGCGATGTACCGCGAGTATGAACAACGTTACCCAGGCCTTATTACCTTCTACGGTGTGCCTGTGAGTAATCGCGAATTGTTTGGCGTACTGCATTTAAAAGGTAGCATTATTGATGATACAGTGGTGTATAGCGGTGCCAGTATTAACAATATCTATTTAGCGCAGCAACAGCGCTACCGCTTTGATCGTTACCACTTGATTGATAATGCTCGCCTGGCTAATACGATGGTTGACTATGTAGAGCAGTACTTAGTGAATAGCGAAGCGGTGTCTAGTTTATCTACCAATGAGCCGGTGACTACTCGTTCGCTAAAGCCTGCTATTCGTCGTTTACGCTTGTCATTGCAACGTGAGCAATACAGTTACTATCCTCAGCAATGTGAGGAATCTGAAGTTGGTATCACACCTTTATTGGGTTTGGGGCGTCGCCAAAATTTACTCAATAAAACCATTCGCCAGCTGATCATTAAAGCCAGCCACCAAATAACCTTGTGTACGCCTTATTTTAATCCTCCGGGTAGTTTGTCTAGGGAAATTAGCAAAGCCTTAAAAAATGGTGTGAAAGTAAAGCTGATTGTTGGCGATAAAACCGCAAGTGACTTTTACAGCAAGCCAGATGAAAACTTTAAAGTTATCCATGCGCTACCTTATTTGTACGAGCTGAATTTGTCTAAGTTTGTTAAACGCCAGCTAAAATACATAAACAGTGGTTTGTTAAGTATTCATTTGTGGTCGCATCAAGATAATAGCTTTCATGTAAAAGGTTTGTGGGTTGATGAGCGCTATAGCTTATTAACCGGTAATAACTTGAATCCACGCGCTTGGAACTTGGACTTAGAGAATGGCTTATTAATTGATGATCCGAAAGGATTGTTGAGTGAGCAAAAGCAGGTCGAGCTGAATAACATATTGGCTCACACAAAGTTAGTGCATTGTGTCGCAGATTTAGACAGCCTAGCTAATTACCCCTTGCCAGTGAAGCGCTTGCTAAAACGAATAAACAGAGTGCGCGCTGACCGTTTGTTAAAACAAATCTTATAGGTAGCTGTCTACCTGCTTAGCCCAGCCTTAAGCTGGGCTACTAAGACAAATAAGCCCTTTAGCTAGGGAACGAGAAATTTACCCCTTCGCGTACCGACGCTGATGGCCAACGCTGGGTAATGGTTTTACGTTTAGTATAAAAGCGCACAGCATCTGGGCCGTAGGCGTGTAAATCACCAAACAAAGAACGCTTCCAACCACCAAAACTATGATAAGAAACCGGCACAGGCAGAGGGATGTTGATACCTACCATTCCAACCTGAATGTTGTCTGAGAAGTAACGCGCTGCCTCTCCATCACGGGTATATAGGCAAGTACCATTACCAAATTGGTGCTTGTTAATCAGTTGCATACCTTGTTCCATGCTATCCACTCGAACCACACACAACACCGGTCCAAAAATTTCCTCTTGATAGGCTTTCATCGTTTCGGTGACATGGTCGATTAGGGTTCCTCCAACGTAGAAGCCATCAGGGTAGCCCGCTACTTGAGTATTTCGACCATCTACAACAACGGTGGCACCATCTTCTTCAGCACTACTAATGTACATTTCAACTTTGTCTCGCTGTTCGGCACTAATTAGTGGTCCAAAGTCGTTTTCTTTATCTGAGTAGGCACCAACCTTTAGGTTCTGCATTTGCTGAGTTAAACCATCTACCAGCTTGTCGGCAATTTCGTCACCTACGGCAACCGCAACCGATAAGGCCATACAACGTTCACCCGAGGAGCCAAAAGCTGCGCCAAGTAGAGAGTTTACTGCGTTATCTAAATCGGCATCAGGCATGATGATGGCGTGATTTTTTGCCCCACCTAAAGCTTGGCAACGCTTACCATTGGCGGTAGCGGTGCTGTAAATGTACTCAGCGATCGGGGTAGAACCTACAAAGCTCACCGCTGCAACACGTGGGTCGGTAAGTAAGGTATCTACGGCTTCTTTATCGCCATTCACTACATTAAATACACCTGCTGGTAATCCTGCTTGATGAAGTAGTTCGGCAATTAGCATTGTCGCCGACGGATCTCGCTCAGAGGGTTTTAATACAAAGCTATTGCCGCACATAAGTGCCATAGGGAACATCCACATAGGCACCATTACAGGGAAATTGAATGGGGTTATCCCAGCTACTACTCCCAAGGCTTGGAATTCACTCCATGAGTCTATGCCTGGGCCAACGTTACGCGAATGTTCACCTTTAAGTACCTCGGGTGCAGCACAGGCGTATTCAACATTTTCAATGCCCCGGGTAAGCTCGCCCATAGCGTCATGGACGATTTTTCCGTGCTGTTGGCCTACCAGTTCACAAATGCGCTCGGCATTCTCTTCCAACAAGGTTTTGTAGCGAAACATAATTTGGGCACGTTTTGCCACTGGCGTATCTCGCCAAGCGGGAAAAGCTTGTTGAGCGACGCTAATGGCTTGCTCAACCGTGGTTTTGTCAGCCAAGGCAACTTGGCTAGCGACTTGACCGGTAGAAGGGTTATACACATCTTGTGAGCGCGTGTACTCGTTGTGGCTTTCGCCATTAATTAAATGACCGATGATAGACATAAAGCTTTCCTTATAGGCTTAGGCTTGGCCTGATAGTTGATTAATGGAGTCGCCTAAGGCATTAAATAGGCTGTCGATTTCTGCTGCGCTTACGTTAAACGGAGGCGCTATTTGTATGGTGTCGGCGCCATAGCGCACGTAGTATCCTTTTTGCCACATTTGTTGGGCCACCAAAAACGGATTAAGTGCCGGCTCACCGGGTGCATGAACAAGGCTTAGGCCTGCGGCTAAGCCCATGTTTCTTACATCGCTTACTAAATCCAACTGTCCCAGCTGATGCGCAGCATGTTCAAGTATTGGGCTCATTTCCCTTACTTGCTCAAACATGTGTTCTTTTTCCAATAAGTCCAAAGAGGCAAGTGCTGCGGCACAAGCAATAGGGTGAGCTGAGTAGGTATAGCCGTGGGGCAGCTCTAACATATAGTTTGGACCACCTTCGTCCATAAAGGTGTCGTAAATTTCTTGCTTGCAGGCCACTGCTCCCATAGGAACTACCCCATTGGTGAGCTGCTTGGCCATGTTAATGATGTCTGGTGTAACGCCGCAGGCCTCTGCTCCGGTTTTGTAACCTAAGCGGCCAAAAGCACAAATCACTTCATCGAAAATCAGTAAGATTTGGTGTTGGTCGCAAATCTCACGCAAACGTTTTAAGTAGCCAACCGGTGGTGGAATTACCCCAGCACTGCCGGCCATAGGTTCAACAATCACTGCCGCTATATTGGAAGCATCATGCATGGCGATTAAGTCAATTAAGTCATTGGCGAGTTCAGCGCCTTGGCTTGGTTGGCCTTTAGTAAAGGCATTTTCTGGCAACACCGTATGGCGCATATGGGCGCTATCTACACCGGCACCAAATATGGCGCGATTTGGGCCTATGCCGCCCACTGATATGCCGCCAAAGTTTACCCCGTGATAGCCTTTGCCGCGGCCAATCAACTTGGTTTTACTGGCAAGGCCTTTTTTACGCCAATAAGCGCGAGCGATTTTTAGTGAGGTATCGGCAGATTCAGAGCCAGAACCAGTGAAAAATACCCGGTTTAAGCCTTCAGGCATAAACTCGGTAATTCGCTCTGCCAGTTGAAATGATTTTGGGTGGCCAAACTGAAACGCTGGAGAGTAATCAAGCTGGCTGGCTTGCTGGGCAATGGCATCAACTATTTCTTGGCGGCCATGGCCCAAGCCGCAGGTCCACAGGCCTGATAAGCCATCAAATATTTTGCGACCGTCGGCATCAAAGTAGTATTTGCCCTTGGCTTGGCAAATCATTCGTGGATCTTGTTTGAATTGGCGATTTCCCGTATATGCCATCCAGTGGCTATTAAGTTGATTTTGGGTAATTCCCATGTCTTGCAATGTGGCCATTTGCTTCTCCTTGCAAAGCTAGATGCTGTGTTTAGCCTAATGCTGGTTTTAAGTTACATAAATATGTATCTTTGAATCTAAAGTTTCATAAGGATGAAACATAATGCAGAAGATCTTAGGCCAACTTAGTGATATTGATTTACGCCTACTCAAAGTTTTTAGGGTCGTGGTGGAATGTGGAGGCATTTCGGCAGCCGAAGTCGAACTCAATATTGGTCGCTCGACCATTAGCCGACACGTTAAGGATTTGGAGATCCGCCTTGGGGTAACCTTATGCCAGCGGGGGCGAGCTGGGTTTGTGTTGAGTGCCGAAGGACAACATATCTATCAATCAAGCTTACGTTTGATGGGCGCCTTAGATGAGTTCCGCGCAGACGTTCAAGGCTTACACAAAGAGATGACCGGTAACCTAGCCATTGCCTTGTTCGATAAAACCGTCACCAACCAAGAAGCTAAAATCTCCCAAGCATTGCAGCTATTCGATCAACGAGCACCCAAGGTTAGTTTAGATTTATACGTAGAAACCTTATCGGTGATCGAAAGTGGAGTGATAGAAGGGCGTTATCATGTTGGTGTGGTGCCGGGGCCGCGTCAATCTGCCAGTTTGGCCTATCAGTGGTTATTTGATGAAAAAATGTCTCTGTATTGTGGCTATCACCACCCCTTGTTTAAACGCAGTGATATTACGATTAGCGAGCAAGAGATTGTTAGCCAAAAGTATGCTGGCCTTGGCCACAACTCACCTAATATGGATACTTCTCAGCAAAAAGGTTTTAAGCGACATGCCACCGCTTATGACCAAGAAGCAGTCGCAACTTTATTGTTGTCGGGCAGTTATTTGGCTTATTTGCCCGACCATTATGCACGTAGTTTTGTGGAGCAAGGGCTGATTAGAGCCATTGGTGGTGAGGTGTTTAGTTATGACTGTCCGTTTTTAGCGGTAAATCGTATATCACCCAAACCCTCACGGATATTGGCTTGTTTCCTAGAGTGCTTAAAGCAAGCCCATCACTTAGTTTAAACGGGCGCCTATCCAGGCTTTAATCGCCTTTATTTGGCTCGGCGACACACTGTGCGCCATATCAAATAGGCTAAATTCCACTTGGTAGCCTAAAGCTGATAGTTGCTGATAGGCTTGCTCACCTAAGCTTGGGGCAACCACATCATCTTGTCGGCCATGCTGGATGAGGATCGGTGTATTAGCTTGGAAGTGCTGTTTAGGCAGGCTTTCATTAACTAAGTAAGTAGACATACACAACACACCACCTAAGGCATGCTCTAGGTTTAAAGCACAGTGATATGCCACCGCACCGCCTTGAGAGAAACCGGCCAAAATAATGTTTTTACTGGGGATGCCTTGAGCAAGTTGTTGCTCAATTAGCTGGCTAATCTCTTGGCTTACTTGTTCTAAGTGCTGTTGATTAATTTTTCGCTGCGGTGAAAACGCCAGTATGTCGTACCAAGCGGGCATAAAGTAGCCAGCGTTAACGGTAACGGCGCGCTCGGGCGCTGCTGGAAAGATAAAGCGCACTGCTGCTTCATCGGGCAGCTTTAGTTGCTTAGCTAAAGGGACAAAATCTTCTGGTCCTGCGCCTAAGCCATGTAGCCAAATAATACAATGGCGAGCAGCTTGCTCGGGTTCTACAGTTATAGCGTGAAGTGGCATGGATATTCCTTTGCTGATTGAGAGTCTTCTAGGTAAGCTGTGCACCAGTTTTAGCAACAGGCATTGTATGCCAATGCCGCGGAGAGACAAGCATGCAAGAATTAATCGATGAAATTAGAGCTGCCGATCAGTCTGGCGCCTATCCTAGTGAGCTACCAACAGAAGCGCAATTAGTTGAAGTTGAAGAACTTATCTTAATTCCCATGCCTAGTGATCTGCGTGCTTTCCAACTTACCGTGAGTAATGTTATCTGTGGTAGCTTAGAGCCTGTAACCATTAGCGACCCTTACTTACATACTTATTTGCCAGAGGTAGCGGCTACCGCATGGAGCTTAGGTTTACCGCGTGAGTTTATTCCTATTTGCCAAAATGGTGACAACTTCTACTTCATTAGCCAAGAAGGTGAAATTGGCTACTGGCAAGGCCAAGAAGATCTAGTACCAGAGTGGGATACCATCTGGGATTGGGCTAGCGAAGTATGGATGCGAAGCTAAACAAGCATGGATCAACAAGACTACCTCGCTAAGTTTTGGTTGGTGATTGGGCATATTCCAGAAGGGAAGGTGGCCACTTATGGCGGGGTTGCCGAAATGGCTGGTTATCCTCGAATGGCGCGTGCAGTAGGGCGTTGCTTAAAAACCTTACCCGAAGACTCCAATTTACCATGGCATAGAGTGATTAATGCTAAAGGCATGATTTCCTTCCCAGAAGGCTCTCCGCAATATCAATGTCAGCGCCAACGTCTTGAGGATGAAGGGATTATTTTTCGCAATAACAAAGTGCCTCTCACCCAGCACCTTTGGCTGGGTGATTAAGTTACTTTAAGTAGCTTAAGGCTATTTGGGCTTTAATATAGCCTGTTGTTTGGGCTCTTCTAAACCTGCTAAGTGATGAGTTAAAGCTCGCACCAAGTAAGACTTAGACAAACCGGTTTTTTGCTTTATTTGATCTAACTCGGCAATTACCGCTTGGTTTAAGCTAAACGTGGCATTTTTTGCTGGCTGCTTAGATGCATTGCGCCTAGCTTGTATCGGCAAGTGCACCACATTTTCGCAGCCACGAGCATACAGCTCGGCTTGCGCAATAAAGCTATCTACATCGCAAAACTGTTTCGGTTTAGAAGCCCGAGGCTTTTTCTTGAGATCGTGCAATGCCATGATCTGCCGCTCCTTGCTCACATACTATAAATTCTTCAGCAATATTGCGGATTTCTTGGGCTGCTTTTCCTTCCGGCTCAAGCTCCAACACTGTGTAGCCACGCTCTTCGCTATCATCATAGATATTGCGATTAAAGGTGATGGCGTCTAGAACATTTAAACCGTAGGTTCTGCATACCTCTTTGGCCTCTTCAATACGCTTGTATTGGCTTGGCAACGATGGACATTGGGTGAGTACAACTGCTTCTTTTAAATGAAAGTTTACCGCTTTACAGGTATTAACTAACTCTTCTAAATGGGGCAGGGTTTTTATATCACGCCGCTTAGGGCGTAGTGGAACTATGGCGTGGGTGGCAACTGCCATACTCGAGCGTAGGGCTTTGCTATCTTGCCCTCCGCAATCTACTACCACAAAGTCGAAGCGATTTTGTAGGCTAAGTAAGTCGTTGCGAATGTTGCCGTACAGTTGCACGCAGTTAATAGTTGGAAGGTCTTCTTGCTCGTTACGTGCTTGCACCCAATCGGAGCTAGTACGTTGTGGATCGCAATCAACCAAGAGAATTTCGGTATTGAAGCGTTGTTTCAAATACACCGCCAAGTTTTGGGCCAGACAGCTTTTTCCACTGCCCCCCTTTTCACCGCCAACGAGAAGTATCATGGCTAAGTCCTTTTTGTTTTGGTCTTTTGTAAGTGTCTATGTCGGCAGAATTATTGTTTTTTAGCCGACTCCCCCAGCTTAGGCGAAAAAATAATCAAAGCAATAACCCTAATTGTTTTGAGTGTTTGCAAAGGGGTTTAAGTTATTGAATTTAATGTATATTAGTGGCTGTTGAACAAGCTGAATCTAGCTGTAACAAAAGTTTTACATCAATACTAAAGTCGTAGTGCTTCAGCTTGCTTAGTCCTTGAGATAGTTTTCACTTGAACCTCGCTGCAAGCTAGTTACACTGCTTATCGCTGAATTACTCCTTAGAAGGCGGAGCGCATGTTAAAAAAATTGATGAGTGTTATGGCGTTGGTGATGGCGGTATTGATTATTACCCCCGACGCAGAGGCCAAACGCTTTGGTGGTGGTAAGTCTTGGGGTAAAAGCCAACCTACCTTTAAAAAACAACCAAGCCAAACTAATCAACAGGCTAATCAGCAGCAAAACCAAAACAATGGTACTGCCGCAAATACTGGCCGTCGCTCAGGGATGATGGGTGGATTACTAGGCGGCTTATTAGCCGGCGGTTTGTTTGCTGCTTTGCTTGGCGGTGGAGCCTTTGAAGGCCTGCAGATGATGGATATTTTGTTGTTTGCTTTAATTGCCTTTGTGGCGGTGCGTTTCTTACGTGGCCTCAACCAACAAAAGGCAGCGGCAATGAATCACCAACCCGCGCAGGCTTATCAAGGCCCTCAGGCAGAGCAACAGTGGCAACAAGGTGGTTTTGCTAGTGCTAGTCAACTTGCTAGCGGAGGCAAAGACGACGTGCCGTTTAATCCGCCAGCAGGTTTTGACGCGAATGCCTTTTTAGAAGGCGCTCGTGGTCACTTTGATACTCTGCAGCGCGCTTGGAACGACAACAAGCTAGAAGTGATGCAAGAATACTTGAGCATTGAACTTTATAACGCCCTAGCTGAAGAGCGTCGCTCATACGGTTCTGAAGAAATAAATAGTAGTGTTGTATTTATTGATGCCGAACTAGTTCGTGCTGATCACTCAATGTTAAATGCCGAAGTAAGCGTTAAGTTCACCGGTAAAACACGTGATGAGGTTAGCGGCCAAGAAAGCGATGTTGCCGAAGTGTGGCACTTAGAGCGCAAACTCGATCAAGCTAATTCACCTTGGTTGATTGTGGGCATAGAAGCGTAATGTCTGGTGATGACTCACTAGTAGTTAAACAAGCTGCTAGTGAGTGGTTTTTGTATATTATTAGAACCAAACAACAGCATTTGTATACTGGCGTGACTACCGATGTAGCGCGCCGTTTTGCCGAGCACCAACAAGGTGGTGTTAAAGGTGCCAAAGCCCTACGAGGAAAAGGCCCACTACAGTTGGTGTATCAACAGTGTTTGGCCTCTAAGCAGCAGGCCATGCGCTTAGAGTATGCCATTAAACAATTGCCAAAAGCCGCTAAAGAACGCTTAGTGCAGGGAGAAATAGATTGGCAAAGCGTATTGCCAGAATCAAGCTCCAAAGCTTAAGGTACTAAGAGTTAACTTAAGCTCTAAACATCAATGTTATTGCCAGTCGCTAAGTCCATAGCGTTGTAAAATTTTGGCTAACTCTCCGCTGTTTCTTAAACCTTGTATGCCTTCGCTTAAACGATGAGCTAAAGCCGGGCTTTGTGGGTTAGCCGGAGAAAACGCAATGTACACTGGCTCGGTACTAAAGCTTGTGGCGAAGCGAATGTCGTTATTATCTCCCCGTTGGTGGATGTAATAATTCACTACACTTTTATCTTCGACGTAGCCATCAATTTTGCGTTCTATCAGTAGCTTATGCATACGCTCCAGCGCCTGTTCACTGCGAACAACCACCAAATTACGTCGATGTTGATGAGCACTAATATAGGCGTCAAGTTCATCGTTGTAGTCATAATCAGCAATCACCGCTATCGTCAGGTCTTCCAGTGAAGGAACGCCTTGATACTGCCAATTGCTATCGCTACGCATCACTAGCACTTGCTGCGCTTTACCAATGGCCAGCTTAGGGTAAATAAAGCCTTCGGCTTCGCCGGCGAGTGCGCCTACCACCGCTTGATAAACGCCTTTTTCAGTATGACGCAGCGCGCGTGACCAGGGCATTTCAACCAAGCTTACTTGATAATCGGGCGCAAAAACCTGCTGTGCAATCTCGATGATGTAACCCGGTGAGCGACTGCTTGCTTGGCAGTTAAAAGGGCACCAGCGATCTGCGGCCAAACGCAGAGGCTCCGCTTGGCTAGCTGCGCTCGGCAAGCTAAGTACCAGCAACAGTAAGGTGGCTAAGGTGTTTTTGTAGGCTAACAAGGCGAGCTTAAATCAAGGGTGACGATAGTAAGCATTGCATAATCTCAATACAGCTAGTTAATGCAGTGTATTATGCTGATTTATTGATGGATTGTACTGATTTACCTAAGGCACCTTAGCGGTTAATTCTATAGTGCTGTTTAGCTAAGTTGACAGTAAAAGCTTTTCTTCGAGATTTAAAGCTGCTTAGGCACAAGCTTGCTGCCCTAAGCTTATAGGCCAGTGTCTGAAGCAGAACGCTTTAAGCGCTTCTGGCTTAACTGCTTTTTCCATAGGGCAAGCTGCTTTGGTAAGGGGCTTTGCAATACCAAAGGTACCACAATTAGAGCCGCGCCAAGCCAGGTTAACCAATCTGGCATTTCACTAAAAAATAGCCAGCCAAAGATTGCTGCACCAATCAATCCGGTGTATTCGGCGCTAGCAATGCTGTTGGCGTTAGCCGACTTATAAGCAATGACGGAACCAGCGTGCAAAAACAAAATGAATAAGCTACTTCCGCCGGCAAGGTATAGCAGTGACCAATTAAAGCCGTGCAAGTGTGGCCAAGCCAGAGTTAGCGTGGCCGGAACAACCATTAGGTTGGTCCAAAATAAGCTAGTGACTACCGATTCTTGTTTGGGAATGTACTTTACCGTTAGGTTGCTTAAGGCAAGTGTCAGCGCCGTGCCTAAAGCTGCGATAGCTCCCCAGTTAAATTCGGTGGGGCGAATAATTACCAGCACACCGATAAAGCCAATGAATGCGGCAGCCACTTGAGTTCGGTTTACTGGGCTTTTGTGTAACCACATGCCTAGTGGCAACATCATAATGGGTGCGGCGTAAAATAAGGCATTAGCGGTGGCTAGCGGCAGCGCTATTAAGGCTACCACCATGCAGCCAGAGCCCGCTAACCATAAATGCCCACGAACTACATGCACTAAGGGTTTTGCTGGCAGTTTTTGTTTGGTGAGCAAAAATAAAGGCAATAACAATAATAGCGTGCTGAGTTGGCGATATAGCAGTATTTCAAATACTGAGGCTTGTTCTCCGGCTACTTTCATCAGTGCGTCAGACAGCACTGCGATCTGATTAGCTACCACTAAAATGAGGATAGCAATAAAGGTTGAGTTGTTACGCATAGCTGCCTCCCGTTAATTAATGGCTAATAGGTGAAGCAGCAGTGTAGAAGCTTGTTAAACATTAAAAAAATGATAATAATTAAAAATACATGAAAAAATTTAATGTATTTGCATGCGAACTCTACCTCCACTTAATGCCTTAATTGCCTTTGAGGCTGTAGCGCGAAATCAAAGTGTCGCCAAAGCAGGCGAAGAATTAGGCATTAGCCAGAGCGCGGTAAGCCACCGCTTGCGCTTGCTTGAAGAGTATTTAGCCGAGCCTTTGCTGATTAAAGTTGGCCGCCAACTACAACTAAGTGAGGCTGGGCGCAGCTACTTTAGCGAAGTAGAGCGTATTTTAAATGAATTAAGCCACATTACTCGGCAAGTAAAAGGTGAGGGGGTTGCGCAACTTAGGCTTACTGCTTACAGCTCATTTGCCTTAAAACGTTTGATACCGTTGCTTCCAAGCTTTAGGGCACGTAATCCAGAAATTGATTTACGCTTGCAAATGATTACCGAGGAGCCGGTTTTGTCTAGCGCTACTGGTGACTTGTTCATTTGTTTTGCCGATTCAGCTCCTGGTTATGTGAGCCACTTATTACACAAAGAACGATTGGTGGCAGTGTGTTCGCCGAGCTTTTATCAAGAAATCGACCAAAATAACTGGCGGCAAGAACTCCCACAATTTCCTTTGTTGTCTTGTGACTTAGATGAAGATGCTCAGCAACCAGGCGGGGATTGGGCGGTGTGGTCTAAGGGTTTGGGGATATCGCTGCCAAGCAATCAAGGCTTCCATAGTTTTAGCCACCAAGTACTCGCCTTAGAAGCCGCTGCAACTGGCCAAGGCATTGCGCTAGTGAGCGATTTTATGGTGGAAAAAGACATTCGCGAGGGTAGTTTAGTCGATCTACCGGTTTCTTCGGTATATACCGGTTACGACTTCTACCTTTGCTATAAACAAGCTCGCAGCCGCGACCAAGGCTTGCGCGCAGTGGCCGATTGGCTGATAGAAACAGCGGCTAGTCCGCTAGAAGTTTAACTAACAGTAAACTTAAGCTGTCGACAAAGTCTAAACGTAAAATTTCAAACTCATCGTTTTGCATCACTTGCTGCATGGTCGACGAAGGGTGGCTGGTATGCCAACAACCAATAACCGCTTGATAAAGAAACATCACTTTAGTGAGGGCTTGTTGTTGGCTTAGCTGAGGCGACCAATGTAAAAACAATTTGGCTAGTTGTTCGGCCATGGTTTTGAGCTCTCGTTTAAAGCTGATGGCTTGTTCAATGTTCTCTTGTTTTTCTAATACCGTATGCAAAATGGCCGAGAGGTAACAAAAGGTAGGCTGAGCGGCAATGGTCTCGGCTAATACTCTAGGTTTTAGATTTTGCTGAGACAAACGCTCTAGCCCTTGTAATAGCTGTTTAGCCTCTTCTAAGTAAAGTGCCATAAACAAGCTTTCTTTGTTGGCAAAGTAACGATACAAAGCCGGCTTTGATAGCTCTAGTTGTTCGGCTAGTTGGCTAAGTACTACCTGTTCGTAGCCATGTTCGCCTAAGGCTAATTTAGCAGTGCTGAGTATCTGTTGGCGGCGTAATTGCTTTTGTTCAGGGCTGATGGCGCGTTTTTTAATAGCTGTATTCACAATGGTATTCATTAAGCTCTTGATAGGTAAACCTTAGTCACTAATTGCGCTAAAAGCTATTTAGCAATTGCTTAGCTCTTGGCAAATCTCTTATGGGAGAGAGCAGGTTTACTGTAGCGTTCTATTATTAAGTGATAATACCGCCAAGCTTGGCGGTAAAGAAACCTAAGTTTTGCGAGCTTTGATCCAAACTTTAAATAAGTTACTCATGGAAACTTGTGTTTAGAGGTGGTGAGGTCTATATAAGTTACCAGTGGTATCTTAATTTAAGTCTTAGGGCAGGGAGCCAAGTGAAACTCAGTCGCCGTTCATTGTTAAAATACAGTATTGCTACTGCTGCGCTAGCTAGCGGAGGAGCTTGGCTGGTGAGCTCTGCTTCCATAGATTTTAAACCTATGCCAAGGCTCACTTTAAAGCCGCAATACCAACAGGTGTTTTGGTACTTAATTCCTGCTTTCTTAGAAGGTGCTGTGGCTAGCGACGATGTAGCGCGAAAGCAACAAGTGCTGGCCAATATCGATCAAGCGTTCAGCATTCTAGAACCCCACACTCAAGCTGAGTTAAATCAACTACTAGAGATACTAGCCTCTCGTGGAGGTTGGTTATTGCTAAGTGCTGGTGCAGCCCAACTTAGTGAGTTATCGATAGCGCAGCGCTTGTTGTTGTTACAGCAATGGCAGCAGCACTATCTACAACTATTACGACAAGCCTATCAAGGCTTACATGAACTGATTACTGCCGCTTGGTACGGTGATCCAACAGCGTGGCCAGAATTAACTTATCACCTGCCAGTGCAGGCTAGGGGCTTAGTGAATGATTAAAGATATTATTGCTGAGGGCTTAGCATCGGGCTGGCAACATATTGATGGAGCCAGCCAACAAGGTGAGCAAGAGCTAGATTGTGACGTACTAATTGTTGGCAGTGGTGCCGGTGGTGGGATCAGTGCGCAAGTGCTTAGCCAGGCAGGGCTTAAAGTGATGGTCGTGGATGAGGGGCCACTCAAAAGCAGTCAAGACTTTAATATGCAAGAGCGCAGCGCTTACCCCGACTTATACCAAGAATCGGCTGCACGAAAAACCAAAGATAAAGCCATAAGCATTTTCCAAGGGCGTTGTGTGGGCGGCTCAACCACGGTGAATTGGACCACCTCTTTGCGTACTCCAGAGCCCACGTTGCAGCATTGGCAACAGCGCTGGGGTTTTAAGCAGGTAAATTCGCAAAGCCTTGCGTCTTACTTTGTTAAGGCTGAACAAATGTTGGACATTAGTCCTTGGCTGCAAACAAATCAAAACAATGCTTTATTGGCGAAAGGCTGCGAGGCTTTAGCGTGGTCTTATCAAGCGATACCTCGCAATGTAAAACAGTGTTGGGACTTAGGTTACTGTGGCATGGGTTGTCCAACCAACGCTAAGCAGTCGATGTTAGTAACAACAATTCCAGCTGCGCTTAATGCTGGTGCCACTTTGTTAAGTCGATTTCGAGTGCAAACTTTGCATTTTGATAAAGGTGCTATCACCGGTGCGCAATTACAGGCTTTAAATACTTCGCAGCGCTTACATGGCGCGAGTATTAAGATTAAAGCGCGCCAGGTCGTGTTGTCGGCAGGTGCTATTGGTAGCCCTGCTGTGCTGTTACGCTCCAAGGTTCCAGATCCTTATCAGCTAGTGGGTAAACGAACCTTTTTGCACCCAAGTGTGATGAGTGGGGCGGTGTTTGAGCAAGCGGTTAATAGTCATCAAGGCGCGCCGCAATCGGTGTATTCTGATTACTTTGTATGGCGAGAAGGCAGTGAAGGAGAGTGTGGTTACAAACTGGAAGTACCGCCGGTACATCCTATTCTTTTGGCCACTAAAATTAGCGGCTTTGGTCAGTTTCATAGTGACATGATGCAGCAGATTAACCATCTGCAAGTCACCATTGCCCTGCTGCGCGACGGCTTTAATGAGCAAAGTATTGGCGGACAGGTGCAGCTTCGCGATGATGGAAGTCCTGTATTGGATTACCCTATCAGTGATTTTGTGTGGCGCGGAGCGCGTCGGGCGTTATTGAGCATGGCTGAGTTGCAGTTTGCTGCAGGTGCTAAACAAGTATTTCCCTTGCATGAACAAAGCAAGCTAGTGAGCTCATGGCCGCAGGCCAAAGCTATGATTGAGCAATTGCCAATGCAGGCCTTGGCTACGCGTTTAGCCTCGGCACATGTGATGGGAGGCTGTGCCATGGGAGGCGATGAACAAACATCCTTAGTAGATGAAGAGGGTAATTATCGCTGGCTGGATGGCTTAAGTGTGATTGATGGCTCGGTGTTTCCTACAAGTTTAGGTGCTAATCCGCAACTCAGTATTTATGCTATGGCTTTAAGAAATGCCGAATTGCTGGCAAAACGCCTACAAGCTTAGGCTTTGCTTAAGCAAAGCGTTTACAAACCAAGCTAGCCACTGCTAGTCTTAAACAAAGATTAAAAAAGGCCTAGCTTCATGTGGTTACAACGTTTGGTAAGGTTAAAGGCGCGACCGCGCGGCTTTCATCTAATTACCGAAGAATTGATTTTGCAGTTACCTGAACTGCAAGATTTTAAAGTGGGCTTGTGCCACCTGTTATTGCAGCATACCAGTGCCAGCTTAAGCTTGAATGAAAATGCAGACCCCAGTGTTCGAGCCGATTTAGACGCTCATCTAAACAAAATGGTACCGGAAAATGCCCCCTATTTTGAGCACACCTACGAAGGCGCCGACGACATGCCTGCTCATATTAAAAGCAGCATGCTAGGCGCCGAATTAACTCTGCCGATTAACCGAGGTGAGTTGGCATTGGGAATATGGCAGGGCATTTACCTTGGTGAGCATCGCAATCAAGGTGGTAATCGGCAAATTATCGCCACCATCTCTGGTGAATAGTCGTTGTATAGCTTTACTTGTTATTCACAATACTGTCCCAATATCTTAAGCAAAGCCTTTATCTAAGTTGGCGCCATGGATCTGTTAGCTATATTTCTGCTCACCTTTATTGTGATGTTCTTTTGGCGTCGCCGAAAAGACGCTGAGCGTGCTCAACACTTAATCAAACAAAAATGTAAGACGCTAGAGCTACAGCTACTTGAAGTAAATTTTAAGCAAGAAAAACCGCAGAAAATGGCAGGCTACTGGCGCTGGTGTCGTTACTACCAATTTGAATTTTCTTCCACTGGCGACAGCCGTTACCAAGGTCAATTGATTATGGCTGGCAGCCAATACAAATTTGAGTTGCCCGTTTACCGAGTGGGTGATGATTTGTATGAGGGGTAGGCTAAGCGCTGCTAATCGTACATCAGCGTTTCTGCTTTATTGCTATCAAACTCTTTCAAAGATTTACGTGCTAGCTGCCTAAAAGGTAGGGCTTTTACTATTTCTTCAAAGGGCTGAATAGCAAAGGCCCAAAAGATTGATACCTCAAAATAAAGAATCAGCAGTGCGCACAATGGAATTGAGATTAGCCATTGCCCGATAAAGTTGATCTTAAACACGCTGGTGGTTTTACCTAAAGCGCGTAAGGCATGTCCATGTACGGTATTGTAACCCCGCACTATTGGCAAAAAGATATACAAAGGTGCGATGAGACTAAGCGCTTGATAGGTTTCCGCATCTAAATCGGGGTAGATATTTGGCAGCATAAAACTAAGCCCGGCAAATAACAGCGCACAAATCACCGATATTGCTACAGAAACATCAATACTTTTGTTCACATTTGCGCTTAAGTCATCGAGCTTTCTTGAACCAATGGCTTGGCTAATACTAATCGCAGAAGAGTGTGCCCAAGCGGCAATAAACTGGGTGCCGGCCCTAAGCCAAGGCATCACCAAAGTAATGGCCACGTAAGCGTTAATGTTGAGCTGGGAGTACAGCAGCTGATAAACACTAATGCCAATTTGCAGGATGGTAACGTTCACCGCTACCGGGAAGATTTCTTTACTATGAAGTCGAATGCTATTAAACAAGGCTGGCATCGACTGATTTAAACTTAGCTGTAGGCTTTGATCGGCTTTTAAACATAAACTTAAATAGCTCATGCGGATAACGATAACTATTAAGCTACCCAAGGCTGCGCCCTCTACTCCCATGCCCGAAAACTTACCCCAGCCATGAATGAGTAAGTAAGATAGCAAGGCGTTGATTGGCATTTCGATGAGGTAGCCTTGCAGCGGAATTTTGCTTTTTCCTTGGCTGTTGAGCAGGGCGATCATCACTTGGGTAACGGCGGTAAATAGCACCAAGTATTTAGAAATGGCTAAGTAGCTAATAATTTGTTGCTGTAGCGCGATGTCATCGGCGAGTGCGCCAACAATGGCTTGGTCACCAAGGTGCAATACTAACCAAAAGATTATCGCTACAGTCACGTTGATCGCTAAACCAGACCAAAAACCTTTGGCAATGGCTTGCTTATTGCCCGAACCTATTGCTCGACTAAGTACTAATTGTGAGCCGTTGGCCAAGGCCATTTGAATGCCCATGATAAAGGCCACTAGGGTCGCTGCTATACCCATAGCAGCTAGAGGGATCTCGCCCAGCGGAGACACTAATAAGGTGTCTACCATCAACATTGACTGCATTAATAGGCCGTTTAAGGCGAGCGGCCAAGCTAAGGCGATATTCTTTTTAAGGTAGGATTGGCTCGGCACAACAGTCTCTAGTTATAGCAATCAATTTAGGATAATCAGTAGTATATGTGGTTTTGTATTACAAATTAAGTTGGTAGATCAAATTCTGTTGAAATAAGCAGCGTTTTACTAAGACATTAAAAAATAACTTAGCATGGCACTACCACCAGAAATGGCACATAAACTTAAAGAGAATGTGCGAATCCATTGCTGTGGAAAGCGTTTGCCGTAGCGTCGGCCCAGAAAAGCCCCTAACAACGCAGCAGGAATTAAAGGCAGAGTCGCAGATAAATGCGTTAACGACATAAATCCTACCGACGTTTGCACGATGAGCGACATAAAGCAGCTAGCAACAAAAAAAGCCGACAGATTTGCTCGTAAATAGCTGGCTTGCTGATGTTGTAATAGCAAGGCCATTGGTGGTCCGCCAATTGAGCTGCTCGTTCCCATAAAACCAGAAATAAATCCGGCTATTGCCATGCGCCTAGGTGTGGGAGCGATACGAATAGGAAACAAGCTAATGGCTACGGCGATAATTACCGACAAACCTAACCAAAAAGACAAACTTGCTAGATCGGCCCACAGTAATAAAAGTCCGCCCGCAACAGAGCCAGGGATGCGGCCGATAATCGCCGCTTTTAAGCCGCCAAATGAAATGCTGTGTCGGTATTCAATGGCACTTAAGCTTGCCACTACCAGTGCAACCACAACCATGGGGCCTGGTACATAAACAGGGGAGAGTTGGAACAATAACGGCGCAGCAATTACCGCTAGGCCAAACCCTATGGTGTATTGCACAAATGCACCGCTTAACACCAGTAAACAGGCTAACAGTGTAATCACTTTGCCACCTCACTCACCCAAGCCTTGGCTAAGCAAAGTGGGTCGTTGATAAAAGCTATTCGCCTAGTTAAGCGAACATATCGTTTGTTGCTGGTGGCTAAGAGTAGCTAGTTCGATTAAGGCAATTACTTCGCTGGCTTGCTGAGCACTTACAGCAAGCGGTTCACCCTTAGTCACTGCATTTACAAAGTTATCATAAAAAGCCAAATAATTACCTTTAATTAATGACTTATGTAACAAGGCTTGGCCTGCTAAGTGAATTTCGCTGCGATTATTGTCTTGGCCAAATATCGCTGCATTAGCCGACAAGCCAGCTGCAAGTTGCTGCTCTTGTGGATCCATGCCCCATTTAGCGTAGGAGCCTTTACTACCATGTAGCTGAAAGCGAGGGCCCGGCTCAACCATTAAGGAATTACAGCTAAGCTGTACTTTTTTGTCCGGATAAATCAGCTGTAGGTCAAAGCTGTCAGGTGTTACAGCCCCGTCACGCTGAGTATCCAGATGAGCCCATAGTTTGTCTGGCTTACCAAATAAGCTAAGTACTTGGTCGATAAGGTGAGCGCCCAAATCGTAGAGCACTCCACCACCTTGAGGGTCGAGCTCTTTCCAGCGTTGTTTCACTACCGGGCGATAGCGGTGAAAATGGGCGGAATAACTATGAATACGACCAAGGCTTTGGTTAGCAAGCAACTGAGAGATAGTTAAAAAGTCACTGTCCCAGCGGCGATTATGAAACACGCTTAAACACTTACCGGTTTGGTCTGCAATTTGTTGCAGTTGCAGACATTGTTCGCTGGTTATGGCTAAGGGTTTTTCAACGATTACATGTTTGCCGGCTAGCATGGCTTGTTCGGCTTGCTCTGCATGCAGCGAGTTTGGGCTGGCGATAACGACAATATCAATGTTGGGGTGATTGATCAGTGTATCGCTGTCCAAACATAATGCCTCGGGGTAAGCATCGGCAATCTCTTGCTTGCGAGAGCTTGCTATGGCAAATACATTCAGCTGCTGATGGGCGCTAATCAATGGGCCGTGAAATACTCGACCAGATAAACCAAATCCAATAATACCAACGTTTAACATGCGTGCTCCTATAATGGGCTTAAGGCAAAGGAATTGTTGCTAGCTTAACCGCCTCAGGTTGCTGGCGTATGACCGAAAGTAACCAAAGTTGCTCGCCGTCGCTAGCAATGGCTTGCGCGGTATCGGCTTGTTCCAATGCTATTACCTGCAGCACTTCCCCTGATTGTGGCTCAATTTCCATTAGGCTACTGAATCGAGAGCTGAGAACAAACCAACTACCTTGATGCAAAGTCATGCTGCCTAACTGATATTGAGAGAGCTGATCTTGCTGACCTGCGCGGCTTAGCTCAAAGCTTTGTTGCTGTTGACCGTCGCGGTTGCCGCGATAACAGCGTTTTAGGCCTTCGCGTTCGCAGGTATAAAGAAGTTGAGCTTGTGGATCCCAGACCAAACCTGCGGTTTTATGATGTAAGCCGTCACGTAACCATTTACGCTTATCTACAAACTTCCAGCTTTGCTCGGCTAGCTCAAAATACAATAAGCGTGCATCGCTGGAAATACCCACTAGATGATCATCTAACAAGACTAAATCGGCGATATCGCCACTGGCGGGTAACTCTTCTAGTCTGGCTTCGGTGAGTTGCGGGTTAAGGTAAGCCAGTTTTGCAGAACCAGTGACTAACACGGTTTGTGGTGCCAGCGTGCCAATTAACCAGTGCTGTTGTTTTGGCAGCCACAAAAGGCTGGCCGCATTTGGTATGCCGTTTAGTTGCGCGACTAACTGCGGCTTTACGCTGTGCTCTGCCAAAGGGCTATCTTGAAACTCACTACTTGGCGGTGGAAACATCACCAAGCCGACCAGGGTGCCAATCATTAATAAGGCGATTAAACCAATAACTTTAAACATGCTGTGCCCACCTTGGCGACATCGATAAAAAACCGTAGCTTTTATGGCTTAGGCTGGTAATAACTTAAGAACATGGCAATGCAGCTTTCTACAAGTTCTGCTTGTTCGTCAGTACTTGGCATTGGCATGCGGTTGATAATTTGAGGCCAAAAACAGCGGCCTTTTAACATCGATAAAAACTGACTACTCACCAAACTAGGGTTTTCACTTTGGATGCGTCCGTCTTTAATGGCACATTCAAACCAATAATTGATGCTGTTTTCTAAGGTAGCCATATGTTGCATGGTTGCAACCATTTGCTCTGGCATATGAATCGCTTCGGCAATCACTAATCGAGCAAGGTCGATAAACTCTGGATCGGCAAACAGCCTTAATTCTTTTTGCGCCAGTTGCTGCAGCTGCTCTGCCAAACTCAGTTGACTGGAATAGTCCATTTTTGTGGCGGCAGAAATCAAATCTAGCATCATGCTAACAATGCCAATAAACAAAGCCTGTTTACTGGGAAAGTGGTTATAAACAGTGCGTTTACTTACTTGAGCCGTTTGAGCAACGCGATCCATGCTGGTGGCGGCATAGCCACTAGCCTTAAATTCAGCGATAGCTGCATTGATGATTTGAGCGCGTTTTTTCTGGCTAAGAGTCATTGTTCAGGAAAAATTAATTTAAGCGGAATTGCTGTTGGCTGATTCTAACAAATTTAGTAAATACATGGGCTAACAAATTGCCGCTGATTGTTCATTGAAATGTCACCTGCAGGTTCGCAATAACAGCCACACTGGGAAGGAGAATTGAGCATGGGCTTTCAAGATGAACCAAGACACTGTTTTAGAGCGAGAGTGGCAATACCCACCTTATGAGCGAAGTGATATTGGTAAAAAACTAAGCGGCTTACCTCCCAGTTTACGCCAGTATTATTTGTTACTTAGTTGGCCGCTTCAGTTTGGTTTAGCGCCTGCTGTGGAATCGAGATAATAAAGCGAAAGCCTTTTTCTGGTTGGGTATCAACTTGCAGCTGCCACTGTAGTTTTTGGGTGATGAGGTTATACACAATATGCATACCTAGGCCGCAGCCTCCTTGGCCTCGGGCTGTAGTATAGAAGGGCTCAAAAATGTGGCTTACGGTTTCTTGGCTGGCGCCTTTTCCTGAATCGGCCACGATGAGTTGTGCGCCTTGGCCAGCTTTTTCGAGGGAAATACTGATTTTTCCTTCGGTTTTTCCATGGTCAAGCCCGTGAATAAGCGCATTGCCAAACAAATTAGTAATCACTTGGGCGATCGCTCCCGGATAGGTAAATACATGCAGGTTGGGCTCTAGCTGAGTATCGAGGCTAACCTTAGTGCCCTTAAGTTGATGCTGTAAGCTACGGAGAACTTTGTTGATGTAGTCGGCAAGATTGATACTGCGTTGCTCTTCGTAGCTTTGGTCTACTGCAACTTGCTTAAAGCTGGTGATAAGTTCTGCAGCGCGTTGCGCACTACTAATGATAATGTCACTGGTATTGGAGGCATCATCAACAAACTTTTCAAAATTGGCTTTGGTAAGTTGTTGGTTTTTCATTTGAGAAGCCAACAGCGCAATCTGTTCTTTAAGGTGGCTTGCTGCTAGTAAACTGTTGCCCAAAGGGGTATTTATTTCATGGGCTACACCACTGACCAAACCGCCTAAGGCGGCCATTTTTTCACTTAACTCAACTTGAGCCTGGTATTGTTTGGTTTCTTCGAGTAGCCGCTGGTGGTCAATAATGTCAGCGATTTGTGGTGCCATAAATTCGATGAATTCAGCATGCACGCCTTCGGTGAGCGCTACCATATAGCCAAAGTGCTGGTTACCACTTTTAAGTTCGCTTATCACCCATAAGCCTTGATGCGCTTTGTCGCCAATTACTTCCTCAAAGGCGGCTGGCAAGGGCGTTACCGATTCTGCTAAGGCTAGGCTGCCAGGTTGTAAGCGGTGAGCCAAATAAGTGTGGCTTTTTCCTTGTTCACTAAAGCCTTGCTGATAGATATACAGCTCAGGTATACCAAGCTCGTCTAGGGTGGGTTGAGCTTGCGTTAAAATGGTATCTAAGGTTTGTCGTTGGTGCAGTAAGCGAGTTACCGCTAGGCGCTGGGCATTGCTGTCGCGCTGTTGGATAAGCAAACGGTTTTGCTCGTCGTTGCTGCGTAGCTCTACATCTTTTGCCGGAGCTCCGGTACTCGCTCTGAGTATCGACATGGTTTCTAATTGATATTGTGCGTCGAGAGTAGCTCCATTAATGCTTTCGACCACTAGTTGCGCTGCAAGAGAGCCAGTGCGCTGAGCGGGATAAATTGCGGTGGTGAGGCTAGGGCGAATGGCATCGGCATATTCAAAATCATCAAAGCCACTTACTTTTACTTGCTCTGGAATAGCCACTTGTTGCTTATCGAGTTCTTCGATTACACCTTTGGCGCTTAGGTCATTAACACACATAATGGCATCGGGCAGACGCTGCTGCTTGGCTAGCCATTGATGGCAGAGTTTGCCTGCACCAACCGGTGTCATATCGCCATGCAGGTGTTGTTCAGGAGCGTGACTCAAACCATGTTCTGCGAGTACATCTCTAAAGGCTTTATAACGTTGCTGGGAGTCAAAATTGTTTTCTGGGCCGTCGATATACAGAATGTCTTTGCAGCCAATCTCTAGCATATGCTGGGTGAGTTGATACATGCCGCTGTAGTTATCGACCAGTACCGATGGAATGCCTGCTATCACCGATCCAACATTTACGATGGGTAGCTCACCAATCGCTTCAACTACTTTGCGCATTACCTTATCTGAGGTCTTGTAGCCTACACCGCCGCCGTATAAAACCACCCCGTCTATATCTAGTTTGCTTAATTGTTTTATAAGCCATAGATCTTTGTCTTGAAAATCTTGCTCATCAGGGAGGTAGCCAACAGGCATGAATAGGCAGCTATATAATTGCGGATCAAGACTCGTTTGAATGCCTCGAATCACCTGCTGATCGATGGTTTGAGACAAGGTTGGCAATATAATCGCAATGCGTTTTTTCATTTAGAACAATAGTTTTGGTGTTAATACCTTTCAATGTAACAAGTGAAACTGAGATTGCTGTGATTTAGCTAGGAGAATTGTTAATAAATTGTATTTTTGCGGCTTAGTGGCATGCTTCTTTTGGCAAAGAAGCATGCCGGTCACATTTAGCTAACGATAGGCATTACTCGATTGCGACCTAGCCTTTTGGCTTCGTAAAGCTGGGTATCTGCTGCATCAACAATCGCCCGAGACTTACTCACCACGTTATATTCGGCTACACCAAAGGAGCTTGTGATGTTGTCGATACGTTGGTTGGAGCGACGATCTTTAAGGCTTAGTTTCTCAATAGCTCGGCGAACCGACTCTGCTAAATGGCGCGCTGAGCGTAGGTTTGATTTAGGGCAGATAATGGCAAATTCTTCGCCGCCAATTCGATAGGCTTTTGCGCCATCGCGACATGCTTCGTTAATCCGCTTGGCAACAATTTTTAGTACTTGATCACCGAGAACGTGGCCGTAATTGTCGTTAAAGGCTTTAAAGTGATCAATGTCGGCCAGTATAATGCACAAACCTTCTGGGCTTGATTCGAACAAGTCTTTAAAGTCTGCGTCAAAGGCACGTCTATTCAACGCGCCAGTAAGCGCATCGTAGAGAGCTTCTTTCTCGGTTTCTTTAAGTTGATTTTTTAGGTTCTCGATTTCAGCTTGGGCTTTGCCTAATTGAGAGTTAAAAAAGTCGGTGCTTTGTCGAATGCTGGCGGCATCGTCGATCAGATTACGAACTAAGCCAAGCACTTGCTCTAGTGGAATGCCGTCTTCTTCAATGCGATTTAATTTGGCGAAGTTCTTATCTATGCTGGATTGGAAGGCGTTGGTATCCGAGCCGGTATCGGTCATGGTTTGTGACAGCTCGGTGGCCATGGCTTCTAGGCTATGGCGCATGCTTTTCACATCTAATTCTTCCTGGCTAGCAATATGATTTTGATAAAGGATTTGGCTGCTAGTAGTGGGAACGGTGTCGTATTCGCTAATGATTTCGTCAATGGCTGCATTTAGCTCAGGGTTTTGATCATCAACGTACAAATACCATAAGGCATAGTTGCTAGGTGTGGCAGGAATTTGATGCTTCATCATCAAAGGCACTGCCTTTTTTAAATTTAGGGTCGCTTTTTTTAAAATTTTATCGCTCATATGAGCTCCATCGATACTCGTTGCTTAACGCCATTCGCAGCCTGCTTATTTGGCGTTGTAAACAATACGGCTTTTGTTAATCAATAATGAACCAACAGGAGCCGAGTAAGCTCCTTCATTCGAGGTTATCAAACTTACTATGAAGCCTCGGGACACTGGTAAACATGTGCGCTAACTAACTCTGGCTCTGCTGTAGTTAAAGGAATCAGTTGCACTGCATTACCTTTAAGGCTAATAACCCGCTGGCTTAACTCTTGTTTGCCGCTATCGCTGTCTAAACTTTGCGGGTCTACGTTAAATACCCCTAGAATATTGCAATCAACCACATCGGTTGATTTCTCGGTAATCATCACACCTTGGTTTTGTTCAGGAGCAGAGCTTGAACAAGCTCCCAGTAAGGCAATGGCGCTGGCAACAAGGAGAGTTTTTTTCATCGCGATTCCTACAATTTCAACGAATTAGTAAATAAAGGATATTTTTCTTATCAATAGCTTAGTAAATTTTGCTCAGCTATGAAAACAATTTGCTGCTTAATTGTTGTTTGTGTTGCGCAAGGGAGAAAATGGCCCAGCCTAAAATCCCAATTTGTAACTTGCTGAGCTAATGAAAAGCAAAAAAAAGCCCAGTTGATTAACTGGGCTTTATCGATTTTAAACTTGCTTACTTGCCAATTAAGATGCGCAACATACGGCGTAGCGGTTCTGCTGCGCCCCATAGCAATTGGTCACCCACGGTGAAGGCCGAAATGTATTCGGGGCCCATGGTGAGCTTACGAATACGACCAACCGGAACACTAAGTGTGCCAGTTACTTTGGTAGGAGTAAGTTCTTGCGCTGATAATTCGCGATCGTTTGGAATTACTTCTACCCAATCATTGTGAGCGGCTAAAATTTCTTCAATCTCAGCCACTGGAATGTCTTTTTTCAGCTTAATGGTAAGCGCTTGGCTGTGACAACGCATCGCGCCAATGCGCACACATATCCCGTCTATAGGGGTTTGTTGATCGCTGGTGCCAAGAATTTTGTTTGCTTCTACTTGCGCCTTCCATTCTTCTTTACTTTGACCGCTGGCTAGTGGCACGTCAATCCAAGGGATTAAGCTGCCAGCTAACGGTACGCCAAATTGATCGGTAGGGAAGTCGTCACTACGCATTTTATCGGCCACTTTGCGGTCGATATCAAGAATGGCAGACGCTGGATCGGCTAACTCTGTGGCTACATCGTCACGAATCTCGCCCATTTGGCTGATTAATTCACGCATGTTGCGCGCACCAGCGCCAGAAGCTGCTTGGTAGGTCATTGGGCTAACCCATTCGATAAGGTCTTTTTCGAACAATCCGCCAATGGCCATCAATAACAATGAAACGGTACAGTTACCGCCTACATAGGTTTTTACACCCTTGCTTAAGGCTTGGTCAATCACGTCACGGTTTACTGGGTCTAATACAATAACTGCATCATCTTCCATACGAAGTGCTGATGCTGCATCAATCCAGTACCCGTCCCAACCACTTTCGCGTAGTTTAGGGTAAACGTCTTTGGTGTAATCACCACCCTGACAGGTGATAATGGTGTCCATGGTTTTTAGGCTGTCGATATCGAAGGCATCTTGCAAGATGGTTTCGCCGGTGCCAACATCTGGACCTGCAATACCTACTTGAGAAGTACTAAAAAAAACCGGAGCTATGTGGGCAAAATCGCTCTCTTCGCGCATACGCTGCATTAACACGGAACCCACCATGCCGCGCCAACCAACCAAACCTACTTTCATGGTCCGTTTTACATCCTTTATTTTATGATCTTTGTGTTTGCTGTTTGGCTAAACAAGTGCGTTTAGCCAATCTTTGAGATTACCATTGGCAAGCCCTTAACACTAGCGCTTATCAAAGAAAATTGAGCGCTTTTCGACCACTATTTGCGAAGATGATTGCTGCGCTTTTTAACGTGGGCTAGTTGGAAAGTTAACCACTTTGGGAGATTGGCGCTGATCTTCGCTAATGTTTATGTTGCGGCTGCGGCGCTTTCCTTGGGAATAGCGGTCGTAGCAAGCATCGGTAATGCCCATTTCTTGGCAAAATTGTACGAAGCTGGCAAAGTCCTTACCGCTAAAGGCGTTGTCACTGCGGGTGAGTTGGCTGTCGATGTAGGCTTGGGTGCCGTTAAAGTTGATATTGGCGCAGGCATCATAGGGTTGCCCATATTCACTTACTCGGATAGCGCGCACCATTTTTATTTCGAAAATCCAATCGCCAATTCTTAAACAACGTTGATCAAACTGTTCCATTTTGATTCCTTTAGCTAAATAATTTGGCGAGATAATAAGAAGCCGCTCACCCTAAACCCTGTGAGCTACAGCACAAATTAAGCCAAAAATTTAGCACTTAAAAATCAAAGCCTTAGTTATAGAGGTGACAAAAAGTGTCGCTGATTGGCGACAGTGGTGGGAAAATTTGCGGTTTAAATCTAGCCTACTAGCAACAAAAGTTTACACTTGTACCTTAAATCAGAGACTTAGCTTGGTTATTTATCATATGTAATAACTGTCTCTGATTGGCGACAGTGGGATTTTTGTGCATCTCTGGCATTATAGTCCGCTGTTTGGATTGTTGTTCCTCGCTAGGGATAGTTGTTTGATTAATTTTCGCGTGCTGGCCTCTATTCGCCGGCTTAGCTTTTGGGCCTTAGCCACCTTGGGGTTGCCCTTACTACTTAGTTTATTGCTTGCCTCTTATTATTTGCAACAAGTGTCTATGCAAGGCCAGCAAACCGCGTTTTTGTCGGCGCAAGTGGTGTCGGCAAGTAAACGTTTAGATGAGTCTTTATTAGATTTAGAACGCAGTGCGCGGCAATTTAGAGTTCTTGCCGATGAAAATCGTTTAAAGCTTTATCAACGCCAGTGGCAACGGGTATCTAAGGGTTTGTTTGAGCTGCGTACTGGCACGGAAGATAAAGAGCTATTGCAGATTGTTTATGAATTAGAGCAGCAACTGCAATCTTTAAGTGAGCTAATGGAGAGCCCTCAAGCCCTACAAAGAGTGGCTCTAAATATACAATTTAAGCGCTTTGCTAGCTTAAGTCATCGCTTTGACCAACGCAGTCAAAGTTTAATTAATGAACTGGCTATGGCTTTGCAAGATACCACGCAACAGGCTCAGCAACGTTTGTTGTTTAGCATGATAAGCCTGCCTTTTGCCTTGGTCGCAGCGGTATTGCTGGTATTGGTTATTACTCGGCCCTTGCAACAGTTACGGCCACAAATAGCCCGTTTAAAGTCGGGTGAGTTTGAGCAAGCCATTAAGGTAAGTGGCGCTACCGAAGTGATGGCGATTGCCGATGCCTTGGATGATATGCGTTTAAGGCTATTGAGTTTAGAGCAGCAAAAAACCGCTTTTATTCGACATATTTCGCATGAGCTAAAAACTCCGTTGGCGGCTATTCGTGAAGGCAACGAACTGCTCTATGACAACAGTGCAGGACCACTTAACGCTCAGCAGCAGGAAATTACCGAAATACTGCGCGATAGCAGTTTGCGCTTGCAGCAGTTGATTGAAGCTTTGCTGGATTTTAATTTGCTGTTGGATACCCCAGGTGAACAAGTTCATCACCCAGTGGACCTAAAGCCACTTATTGAAAAAGTGTTGGCAAGCCATCGCTTGAGCCTGTCTAGCCGGGGTTTAAACCCTAAGATAGAGTTGGGAGAGAGCTGTGTGATGGCCAACCAAGAGCAGCTCCGAGTGATCGTCGATAACCTATTGTCGAACGCAATCAAGTTCTCGCCACAAGCGGGGGTGATAAAACTGGGCTCGTTTGCCACGGTAAACGGGGTAAGTTTATATATTGATGACGAAGGTGAAGGCATTGAAGATGAGCTACAGCAACGGATCTTCCAACCCTTCGTTCAAGGAAAAACCGCTAAAGATCCGCGTTTAAAAGGCAGCGGTTTAGGTTTAACCATTGCCAAAGAGTTAGTTGAACGGCAACACGCCAGTTTGCGCTATCAGCGCTTAGAACAAGGCAGTCGATTTGTCGTAGAAGGTTTACAAGGAAGCGAGTTAGATGAAAGTTAAATTGTACGTAATGCTGCTTAGTATGGTAACGCTAATGCTTAGCGGTTGTGAGTTAACCCGCCCCAACCAACCAGTGGTGCCTGTTAGCGACGCTCAGCAACTTGAGTTAGGTAAGTTTGACCCAGCGGCCTATTATTTAAACCTTGAAAGCCTTAGTGAAGATCAAATATTCAACGAGTTAGAGCTGTTATTACTGGATCCGCAGCAGGGTAATAATGGTATTAAACTTGGCCTAATATATGCCTATAAGAAGTCACCAGTGAAGAATCCGCACCGCGCTCATGCGCTGTTTAATAAGGCGTTAGCTAGCGAGCAAGTATTTGCCCAACGTGGCATGCTGGTGGCCTTAAACGACCAAATTGCGGATAGCTTGCGTTGGTTACATAAATACGAAGATCTCGCTTCTACCCAGCAGCAGCAAGAAGATTTACTGCAGCAGCAAATTGGGGCATTAAAAATGCAGCTAGATGAACTCACGCGAATTGAGCAACAACTAAATGAACGAAATTAATCATCAAGGCGGAAAGCTACTGGTTGTCGATGACGACCCCAGCCTACTACGTCTGATAAGCCTGCGATTACAATCAGCCGGATATGAAGTGCACGCTGTTGCCAGCGCCAAAGAAGCTTTGGCAGAGTTGGAAAGCTACCCGGCCCAGCTGGTTATTAGTGATGTACGCATGGACGGTATGGACGGCCTCGCTTTGTTTAATGCAATAAAGCAGTTGTACCCCAGCTTGCCGGTGATGTTACTTACCGCTCACGGTAATATTCCCGATGCTATTGCGGCCACTCAACAAGGTGTATTTGGCTATTTAACTAAACCTTTCGATAGCCAAGAATTGCTGGCAAAAGTGGCTGACGCTTTACAACTTCAGCCAAATATTGCGGAAGGTGAAAGCCAACAGCCTCAGGCTAGCTGGCGCAGTGACATTATTAGTCGTAGCCCAATAATGGATGTGCTGATCAAGCAAATTCAACAAGTTGCGCCCAGCGATGTAAATATCATGATTCAGGGTGAAAGTGGCTCGGGTAAAGAGTTGTTGGCTAAGGCGATTCATCAGGCTAGCCAGCGTCACCAAGGCCCATTTGTTGCGGTGAACTGTGCCGCTATTCCCGAAGGCTTGTTTGAGTCTGAGTTATTTGGTCATGCCAAAGGCGCGTTTAGTGGTGCAGCCAATGCTCACCCTGGCTTATTTCAAGCAGCTAACGGTGGAACCTTATTTTTAGATGAAATCGCGGATACGCCCTTAAGTGTGCAAGTTAAATTACTGCGTGCTTTGCAGGAGCGGGAAGTCCGTCCGGTGGGTTCAACCAAGAACATTCCAGTTGATGTGCGAATTGTCTCGGCCACCCACCAAGATCTATATCAAGCAGTGCAGCAACAAGAGTTCAGGGAAGATCTCTATTATCGTCTTAATGTGGTGGAGCTGGGCTTGCCGCCATTAGCCAAGCGCCGAGAAGATATTCCTTTATTGGTGCATCATTTCAGCCAGCAAATTGCCGATCGCCAAGGCAGTGCGCTAAAAACCTATTCTCCAGAAGCCATGTCTAGCTTGGTGTCGGCGCGTTGGCCTGGCAATGTTAGGCAGCTAATGAATGTGGTTGAGCAAACCAATGCCTTATCTACTGGGCCGTTGATTCCGGCGCAGCTGGTTCAACAAGCCTTGCGTGAAAAGGCCGAGTTGGTGAGTTTTTCTCAGGCTAGGGATGAGTTTGAGCGAGGTTATTTAGCGCGCTTATTGCGCCTAACTCAAGGTAACGTGAGTCAGGCAGCGCGCTTAGCGATGCGTAATCGCACCGAGTTTTATAAGTTACTGGAGCGCCATCATCTGCGCCCCGAATCGTTCCGTGCTTAAAGGTGCTTTTCGTTAAAACGATCAACAATCACAGCACAAGCTGCATCGCCAGTGATGTTTAACGAAGTACGGATCATGTCGAAAATACGGTCCAATGCAAACAATAGTGGTAGGCCTTCAATAGGAATGCCTGCTGCTAGCAATACCGCGACGACCAAGAACGACGGGCCTGGCACACCTGCTTGACCAATTGCCCCCAAAGTAGCGGTAAAAATAATTGCCGCATAAGCTGCTAAGCCTAAGTCTACTTGGAACATTTGCGCAAAAAACACCGCCACTAAACCGTAGTAAATAGCATTACCACTCATGTTAATGGTTGCCCCTAAAGGCAGTACAAAAGAGGCTGTCGCTTTAGAAACTTTTAGTTCCTCTTCTACTACTTCCATGGTAACCGGCAGGGTTGCCATAGACGATGACGTTGAAAGCGCCACTGCTTGAGGCTTTTTCATAGCACTCATAAACTCACGCACCGACATCTTAGAGAACAGCTTAATGGTGAGTGGGTAGAAGACAAAACCGTAGATTAGAATAGCTGCTACATATACAGCAAACAGCTTAGCAACTAGGCCTAGCATGGCAAAACCAAAGGTACCTACCGATTCAGCCATAAGACCAAATACACCAAGTGGCGCAATTAGCATGACTACGTTGATCATCCAAATAAAGGCACGAATAACAGTGTCTAAGCCGCTCATGATAGGAGCTGTTTTATCGCTAGGTTGCTTAGATAAGGCAATACCGAAGAACAAACAAAACACCATGATCTGCAGAATATTTGCATCCATTAACGAGGCAAAAATGTTTTCTGGGATCATGCCGATTACGGTTTCCATTACACCTGGTACGCCACCTTTATCGGCGTATTCGTTAGAAAACATATCGCTAGCTTGGCTTAAGTCTAAACCGGTACCTGGCTGGAATAGTGAACCCATGACTAAGGCGAGTGCCACAGCAACCGCTGAGGTAGCCATAAAGAAGCCAAAGGTAGAAATGCCAATTTTACCTGCAGCAGGGCTGTTACCAAGGTTGGCTGCGCCAGAAATAATTGACACGCCAATGAGTGGAATAACCAGCATTTTAATTAAATGGATGAAGATCGCGCCAAGTGGGGCAAATATAGCAGCTTGCTCACCCATTACTGCGCCAACTACCGTACCAATAATCATTGCGATGACTACTTGTACGCCAATATTTTTATAGAGTGGTTGTGCTGTGTCCATCAAGTTTCCTGTTGTGAATAGTGTTATCAGTGCAATTGATGGTCGCGAATTGTACTGCATAAAAGCCATAAAGTAATCACATATACCTGTTTTTGATTAATTTTCAGTTTTATGTGTTGCTGGTGATGTTGGGGAACGGGCAGCTATTTGAGGTGTAATTGCGCTTCTATTGTTAAATAGTTCACTATCGGTTTTTCAACAGGCTATTATGTCGCACTTTTATCATTTAGTTTTCCTAGCATGCATACTTTAGAGCAACTTCGTTCCGGCCAACTACGCCAACACACTCGCATCAATATCAAAGATAACCTAGAGCAACTGCCAGAAGAGTTTGCTGAGTATTGCCCACAAGTCGAGGTGCTGGACTTAAGTGACAATCAATTGAGCGCCTTACCTGAATCACTTAGCCAATTGCAAAACTTGCGAATAGTGTTTGCCTCAAATAACCAGTTTGAAGTACTGCCAGAGGTGCTGGGGCGCTGCGCTAAGCTAGATATGATAGGTTTTAAATCAAATTGTATTCGCCACGTATCTGCAGCAGCACTGCCGGCAAAGTTGCGTTGGTTAATTCTTACCGACAATCAAATTGAAAGCTTGCCCGAACAACTGGGTGAGTGTAGCGAGCTACAAAAGTGTGCCTTGGCGGGCAATCGCCTTACAACCTTGCCAAAATCAATGCAGCACTGTCACAAATTAGAACTACTGCGTGTATCCGCCAACCAACTGGCTAGCTTTCCTACTCAATTATTAGCGCTTCCGCGCTTGGCGTGGCTGGCGTTTGCCGGAAACCCTTTTTGCCAAGGTTTTGAGCATGGATCTGGTTTAGCAAAATATTCACTTGAAGATTTTGTGTTTGATAAAGTTCTGGGACAAGGCGCATCGGGCGTTATTTCTCTCGCTCACCCTAAACCCGGTGTAGCGCTACCCAGCAGCGTGGCTATTAAAGTGTTTAAGGGAGAGCTTACTAGCGACGGTTATCCAAGTGATGAGCTAGACGCCTGTTTGCATGTAGATCAGCACCCAGCCTTGGTTAATTTTATTGGTCAAATTAGTGAGCCCGATTGCTCTGCGGTGGTAATGAAACTGATTCCCGAGCATTTTAGCAATTTAGGCCAGCCACCTAGCTTAGCGACTTGTACGCGGGATACTTTTTTACCGGAACAGCAAATGGGCATTGCGGCAATTGCCAAGATTGTGGAGCAAATGCAAAGTCTACTGCAACACTTGGTTGAGCATCACATGTGCCACGGAGACTTGTACGCACATAATGTGCTGGTGGATGACAATTACAACATTGTACTGGGAGATTTTGGTGCTGCTTCGCATTACGAATTTTTACCGCAAGCAATACAAGCAAAACTAATGCGCGTAGAGCAACGCGCATTAGCGTTTTTTATCGAAGACATGCTGAGTATTTGTAGCCTAAATGAGCAAGCCTCAAATACCTATAAGCAACTTAAAAGCCAAGCAAAAGAGCTGCTTGGCTTTTAAGGTATGGCTTTGTGAGTGTCGCTGTATAATAGCGACCACACCTTATGAAAGCCGCTTATTGTTGGTTATTTAAGGTTCTACAGTGGCTAATAAACTCGTGGGCTTCTGCATTATCTGATGGGAAGCGCATCTCTAGATCTGTCTCTATGAGCTGTGGCTTTTGTTCATCAATCGCTATGCAGTAGTGCTTATCGTTATCTTCTTCAAAAATGGTATGCGTATAAAGAAAGTTTTGGTCCTCATCGTATAAGTCGAAGGTATTGCTTGCCCCATAACTCACACGAAATACTGCATATTGATAAGCTGGATTGTTCGCGTCATCTAAAGGTTCTTCACCATCAAGGCGTTGATTTAATGTAACGTTCACCTGTTCAACGCCGTTCGCTATTAACAAGCGCTTAAAGTTGACCGTATCGTTGTTTGCTACATCTTCAGGGAAAGATTGTTGTGAAGGGTAAAATGTTAGAAACACGCGGTTGAGATCATCGGTTTCAGATGAATCATTACAGGCCGTTAAGCCTAAGGTTAATAGCAGTGCGCTAAGTAATCGACAGGTCATGTGCTTTCCTATTTATAGTTTTTCACATCCTGTGGGCTGGCTTCCTTAAGAGACGCTTCAAAAAGTTTGAGGCGTCATCTTCAGTTTTATTCGGCTTTTTCTTCCACGCCTTCATTAATTGTTCGGCAGGCTAAAATGAACTCGTGGGCTTCTTTTTTGGTTTCGGCAATTTTAACGGGCGAGTCCACTACTAGCTCAAATTTGCTCATGTAGATACTGGGTAAGCAAAGGTGGCGCTGGGTCATATCTGCGAAGATATCGATGTTATATAAAAACTCACCGCCCTCAGAGTAAACGTCTAAGGTAGTACTGCCTAAAAAATCAATTAAGAAAGTAGCGTTTTGGGTGGCATCTTCACCGTTGATTCTCGGTTGCTCACCATCACGACGCTGGTTAATGGTGATGCTTTGCGCGGGTGACCCGCCGTCAGCTCTAAAGTGACGTTTTTGAGTAATTGTTTCAGTGTCGCCAGCAGAACCAGGGAAAGACGTTGCAGGAGGGTAAAAAGTGACAGCAATTTGGCTTCTGGGTTGGTCATCTTCAACAGAACAAGCCATCAATAAAGCAGACAGTAGCGCAACAGCAGCAATACGCGGGGACAACATTTAAACTCCTAAATAAGCAACAAGGCTAACTTTCCTGTTAGCTATTATCGTCCCTGAGTAATTACCGAGCTTTTTACAGAAAGCGTTTAACAGACGCAAGTGAAACTTTTAATTGTTGGCTAACTATCGGTAATTATTTTAGTTTTTGCGAGATTAATAACACAAAGCTTACTAATTGCTTAGCTCTAGGTCCGCCAACGGTTGCCTAAAAATCTGTACATGATATTTTCGTTGCACGATTTAGTTAAGGACTTCAGCCATGCCAAAGGCCAGTGAAATAAAAAAGAATGCCGCCATCGAACATAACGGCAAAGTGTATTTTGTAAAAGACATCGCTAAGTTAACCCCTAGCGGACGTGCAGGTGCTAGCCTGTACCGCATGCGCTTATACGATGTAGCCACCGGCGCAAAAGCTGACGAAAGCTTTAAAGCCGACGAAATGATTAACCTTGCTGATGTGAGCCGCCATCAAGTGATGTTTTCTTACATTGATGGTGACGAATATGTGTTTATGGATAACGAGGATTACACCCCTTACAACCTAAACAGCGAAACCATCGCCGATGAAATTCCTTTCATCACCGAAGATACCGCGGGTATGCAAGTGGTTACCGTAGACGGTGCTCCAGTAGCTGTAGAACTACCTGCCAGTGTTGAATTGGTTATCGTAGAAACTGATCCTTCAATTAAAGGAGCTTCAGCTAGCGCCCGCACTAAGCCTGCTATTTTAAGCACCGGCTTGTCGGTACAGGTACCTGAATACATCGCTAGCGGCGAGAAGATTAAGGTAAGCACCGCCGAGAAGAAATTTATGAGTCGCGCAGAGAAGTAACTTGCTTCGATGGAAGTTAGGTGGACAAAGCAGCTTTAGGGCTGCTTTTTTGTTTCAAGGAATGAAATGTGAGCAGTGGCAGGAGCTTTTCTAGCTCAAAATCTTATCAACTAAAAACAGCATCTATTGGTTTGGCTTTCTGGCTAGGCTTTAATTTACTAACAGGCTTAATTACCGGAGACAGAAGTTTAGATGACAATTATTTTGTTTTGTTTCTGGTTATTATTTATGTGGCCATTAAATGCAGTTACAAAGCGGTATTAGTAAATTCTTATCTTACTATTTCACGTTTTGGAATGGTCACCGCATACGTCGATTTGTACAAGCTAGAAACTGTTACTTCTAATAAAAAAGAACTCAACTTGGTGACCATGGATCAGGCGCGTTACAAGCTTAAACTTTCCAAATTACCTGAAAGTTCTCATGTTGATATTCGTAACTCAATCATACCGCTAGCTGGTGAGCGACAGCCTGTGCCTGCAGCAGTTGTTGATTTGAAAAAAGATGATAAGCGTCAGCAGGTTATTTCGGTTTTTGGCGTAGCATTTGGCTTGGTTTTAATTTTTGAAAGTATCAGTTCCATTGGTAACGGTAATCTAAACTTTGCTTCGGAAGGTTCTCGATTAAATGCTCAGTTAGTTACTTTGTTACACGGGCTTCTTGTTGCCAGCCTATTGATAGGTAATGGGCTGAGTCAGTTTTACGGCAAAACGATCTATCAGCGTATTAAGAGAGCTAAAGCCAATACCGTTGTATTAATAGCATTTATCTTATTTGGGATCACAGTAGGCCTAAATGAAAACGGTGTGTTCAATCAGCTTGAAAACCCGATATTGGCCAATGTTATCGCTATTTCTCTTACTCTAACCTTTGTTGGCTTGTTGGTCTTTGCCTATTTTTTAAAGAAAAGAACTGAGAAGTAAGTTGGCTGAGGTGAGTAAAGTTAACTGCTGTAAAAGAAATCCCGTGCGTATACATTATTTCTAGGAGCGAAATTTGAGCTTTGAGACATTACCATTACATGATGCTTTGCCAGGTCAATCTAAAGCAGCCTCCCTTGGGTTGCTTTTTGTCTTTTAGCTTGTAAACAGGTTTCGCCGTTGGCGACTTACTTTTCTTTGGCGGGCAAAGAAAAGCAAGCAAAAGAAAGCCCGCCCCACATCACCTTCATCCTGCGTTGCGCATCATCCAGCGCGCCGCGGCAACTCGCTTCGCTCAAGCAGGCCTTAGCTTCATCGCTAGATGACTTACGCTACTCGGCGGTGATGAGGGAAATTGGTGAGCACTTTAATAGTTGATACTTACTGGCGTGAGGGGGAACTTGCTGCGAGTCTGCTCTGAAAATAGTGAAACTTAGAAAATGTAAAGCAGTCTTTCGACTGCTTTTTCATATTTTTCTAACTAAATCATCGTTCTACCTTGGCGCATCAGCTCTTCAATTTCGCCTAAGCTGGCTGGGTCGTCGATGGTGGACGGGATGGCGTATTCTTCGCCGTCGGCCAGTTGACGCAACGTTCGGCGGAGGATTTTTCCGGAGCGGGTTTTAGGCAAACGCTGCACGATAATGGCTTGTTTAAAGCAGGCTAAAGGGCCAATTTCATTACGTACTTTTTGTACCAGTTCTTTGGATACCTCTTGCTCACTTTGTTGCACGCCGTCTTTAAGCACCACTAAGCCAAAGGGCACTTGGCCTTTTAGGTCGTCGTGGCTGCCAATAACCGCGCACTCGGCTACAGCTGGGTGGGCGCCAACCACTTCTTCCATTTCACCGGTTGATAAGCGGTGACCTGCTACGTTAATCACATCGTCGATCCGGCCCATTACAAACAGATAATCATCTTCATCAATGTATCCGCCATCACCAGAGACATAGTAACCGGGGAACTGTTTTAAATAGGCCGATTCAAACCTCGCTTGGTCTCCCCACACGGTGGGCAAGCAACCAGGCGGAAGCGGCAGTTTTATGGCGATAAAGCCTTGTGCCATTGGACCACACTCGTCGCCCATTTCATCCAAAATAGTAACTTGGTAGCCGGGTAGGGCTTTGGTGGCGCTGCCGGCTTTTACTGGCATACGCTCTAAGCCAAGAGGGTTACCTGCAATGGCCCAACCGGTTTCAGTTTGCCACCAGTGATCGGTCACTGGTTTGTCGGTTTTGTTGATGGTCCATTCTAATGTTGGTGGGTCTAAACGTTCGCCCGCCATGAAGATGTCTTGCAGTTGGCTTAGGTCGTAATCTTTAACCAACGCGCCATCGGGATCTTCTTTTTTAATCGCGCGAAAGGCAGTGGGGGCGGCAAACAATACTTTTACTTTGTGCTCGCTAGCAACCCGCCAAAATGCGCCAGCATCGGGAGTGCGCACTGGTTTGCCTTCGTACAAGATGGTGGTACAGCCGTAAATCAACGGAGCGTAAACGATGTAAGAGTGACCAACCACCCAGCCTACATCGGAGGCCGCCCAAAATACATCACCGGGTTTTACGTTGTACACCGCTTGCATCGAGTAGTTCATCGCAACCGCGTGGCCCCCGTTGTCGCGCACCACACCTTTGGGTTTGCCAGTGGTGCCAGAAGTATACAAAATATATAGCGGATCGGTGGCGTCTACTGGCACGCAATCAGCCGGCTCAGCTTGCTGTTGCAGTGCTTGCCAATCGAGATATTGTTGATTAAATTCAACCGCTTGCTGTGGGCGTTGCCAAACTAATACTGGGGTAGTCATCTGTTGGCTTTGCTCTAAAGCTAGGCTTACCATGGGCATGTAGTTAATGACTTTGGCGCCTTCCAGCCCGCAGCTGGCGGTAAGAATTACTTTAGGTTGGGCATCGTCTATGCGAACCGCCAACTCTTGAGCAGCAAAGCCACCAAATACTACCGAGTGAATCGCTCCAAGGCGTGCACAAGCTAGCATGGCGATGGCAGCTTGAGGGATCATTGGCATATACAGCACCACTCGGTCGCCTTTAGTGACGCCTTGGGCCGCTAACATGCCTGCGGTACTGGATACTTCATCACGCAATTGTGCGTAAGTGAATTGTTGTTTTTGTTCGGCTACTGGCGAGTCATAAATAAGCGCAGTTTGCTCCGCTCGGCCATTTTCACAGTGGTAATCCAGCGCCAAATATGCGGTGTTCATGCTGCCGCCTTTAAACCAGCGATAATTGCCGTGTTCATCTTGGCTAAGTGCTTGTTCTGGTGGGCTATACCAAGCCAGTTGTTGGGCTTGCTCTAACCAAAACTGTTCAGGTTGTTGTTTGGCGTGGTCTGCTTGTTGCTGATAACTCATAATATGCTCCTCGTCCCTAAGCTGTTTACCACTTGGCAAGGGGAATTTTTTATTAGGCTTTGCTTCGGTTACCTTAGGTAACTTAAAAGCTGTTGCTGGGCACGCGTACCCAACCTTCCATTAGTATTCTGGCGCTGCGACTCATGCTTACTTTGGTCACTTGCCATTGTTGGTCAACTTGTTGAGCTTGTGCGCCAACTTTAAGGTTGCCCGAGGGGTGACCAAAACGTACTACCTCGCGCTCGCCGCCGCCAGCAGCTTGATTTACCAAAGTGCCGGGAATCGCAGCCGCTGTGCCTATGGCTACCGCTGCGGTACCCATCATGGCGTGGTGTAACTTACCCATAGATAAAGCGCGTACACATAAATCATTGTCTTCTGCTTTAATCTGTTTGCCGCTGGAACTCTGATAGTTTTGCGACTTGGCAACAAAGGCGACTTTGGGTGTATGTTGGCGTTGAGCGGCTTGTTCCAGTGAGTCTATTAAGCCCATTTTGAGTGCGCCATGGGCGCGAATACTTTCAAACATGGCTAAGGCTTTTTCATCATTATTAATGTCTTCTTGTAGTTCTACACCGCTGTAACCAAGCTGCTTGGCATCAACAAAAATCGTAGGGATTCCGGCGTTAATCATGGTGGCTTGCAGGCTACCAATTCCCGGAACCTCTAATTGTTCGCATAAGTTACCAGTAGGAAATAAGGCCCCTTCGCCATCGGCAGGGTCAATAAAGTCAATTTGCACCTCTGCAGCCGGGAAGGTCACGCCATCTAATTCAAAATCGCCACACTCTTGCACCTCGCCATTAAGCATAGGTACATGAGCAACAATGGTTTTTTGAATATTGGCTTGCCAAATGCGGATGCTGGCAAGGCCATTCTGTGGCAGAGTAGAAGCATCTACTAAGCCTGCGTTAATGGCAAAAGCGCCCACTGCAGCGGTTAAGTTGCCGCAGTTGCCACTCCAATCTACAAAGGCCTTGTCGATAGCAACTTGGCCAAACAGGTAATCGACATGGTGATTAGGCTGCTGGCTTTTCGCTAGAATTACCGTTTTGCTGGTGCTTGACGTAGCGCCACCCATGCCATCAATTTGCTTGGCGTAAGGATCGGGGCTGCCAATCACTCGTAACAACAAGTTGTCACGTGCCTCACCCGCTTGCTGCGCTGCTTTGGGTAAGTCATCAAGCTTAAAAAACACCCCTTTACTGGTGCCGCCACGCATATAGGTGGCAGCAATGCGTTGTTGCTTAATTTGGCTCATGCTGCCTCCTATTGGCTATTTTCAAGAAAGTCTTGAGCGAAGCGCTGTAATACTCCACCGGCTTGATAAACCGAGACTTCTTCGGCGGTATCTAAGCGACAAACTACCGGTAAGTCGATGCGTTCGCCGCTGGTGCGAGTAATCACTAAAGTAAGCAATTCGCCCGGTGCAGGTGTACCAATTACATCGAAGGTTTCGCTGCCATCTATGCGATAGCTATGGCGGTTGTTACCCTTAGTAAATTCGAGCGGTAATACACCCATACCCACTAAATTGGTGCGGTGAATTCTCTCGAAGCCTTCGGCCACTATTACCTCAACGCCTGCTAGGCGTACCCCTTTGGCCGCCCAGTCGCGAGACGAGCCTTGGCCATAGTCGGCACCAGCCACAATGATTAATGGTTGCTTACGCTGCATGTAGATTTCTATGGCCTCCCACATGCGCATTACTTTGCTTTCGGGCTCTACTCTTGCCAGTGAGCCTTGCTTAACCTTGCCGCTTTCTTTCACCATTTCGTTGAACAGTTTAGGGTTGGCAAAGGTGGCGCGTTGTGCAGTTAAATGGTCACCGCGGTGAGTGGCGTAGGAGTTAAAGTCTTCTTCCGGTAAGCCCATCTTATCGAGATAAGCGCCAGCAGCGCTGTCTAACATAATCGCGTTCGACGGGGATAAATGATCGGTGGTGATGTTATCCCCCAATACCGCCAATGGGCGCATGCCTCGTAAGCTTCGCTCGCCAGCCAAGGCTCCTTCCCAGTAGGGAGGGCGGCGAATATAGGTGCTTTGTGGCCGCCATTCATAGAGAGGAGAACTGGCACTGCCATAATCGACTTTTAGGTCGAACATTGGTTGGTACACTTGGCGAAATTGCTCAGGTTTAACGCTTTGTTTAACTACTGCATCTATTTCTTCATCACTTGGCCAAATATCTTTTAGGGTAATTGGCTTACCTTGGCTATCGTGGCCTAATGCGTCTTTTTCGATATCAAAGCGAATAGTGCCGGCAATGGCATAAGCCACAACCAAAGGTGGCGATGCCAAAAAGGCTTGCTTGGCGTAGGGGTGAATACGGCCGTCGAAGTTACGATTGCCCGATAGCACCGCGGTGGCGTAGAGGTCTCGCTCAATCACTTCTTGCTGAATCTTAGGATCGAGCGCACCGCTCATGCCGTTACAGGTAGTACAGGCAAATCCTACAATGCCAAAACCCAGTTGCTCTAGTTCGGCCAACAAATTGGCATCTTCTAGGTAAAGTTGCACAGCTTTTGAGCCAGGTGCGAGGGAGGTTTTTACCCAAGGTTTGCGGCTTAAACCTAATTGATTGGCTTTACGCGCTAATAAACCTGCGGCAATAACGTTGCGTGGGTTAGAGGTATTGGTACAGCTGGTGATAGCGGCAATAATACAGGCGCCATCGGGCATTATGCCGTCAAGCTGTGGTACCGGTGAAGCAATGCCTTGGCTAGCTAAATCGCTGGTGGCTACCCGACGATGCGGATTAGACGGCCCAGCGATATTGCGGCCAACGCTGGATAGGTCGAAGTGTAAAACGCGTTCGTATTCAGCCTGTTGTAAGTCATCGGCCCACAGGCCAGTGGTTTTTGCGTAGCTTTCTACTAAGGCTACTTGCTCGGCCTCTCGCCCTGTGAGTTTAAGGTAGTCGAGAGTATTGTTGTCGATGTAAAACATGGCTGCGGTTGCGCCAAATTCTGGAGTCATATTGGAGATAGTGGCGCGGTCGCCCAAGCTTAGCTGGGCAGCTCCCTCACCATAAAACTCTAAGTAGCTAGACACTACCCCTTGCTCACGCAAGAACTCGGTAATGGCCAGTACGATGTCGGTGGCGGTAATGCCAGCTTGGCGCTGGCCAGTTAGTTCTACGCCAATAATATCGGGTAAACGCATGTAAGATGCGCGCCCAAGCATCACGTTTTCGGCTTCTAAGCCGCCCACACCAATCGCAATTACCCCTAAGGCATCTACGTGCGGAGTATGGCTGTCGGTACCCACTAATGTATCGGGAAAGGCCACACCATCTCGCGCTTGAATCACCGGCGACATTTTCTCGAGGTTGATTTGATGCATGATGCCGTTACCAGGCGGAATAACATCTACATTTTCAAAGGCGGTTTTACACCAGTTGATAAAGTGGAAACGGTCGTCATTACGGCGGTCTTCAATGGCGCGGTTCTTTTCAAAGGCATCGGTTTCAAAACCTGCATGTTCTACTGCCAAGGAGTGGTCAACAATTAGCTGGGTGGGCACCACAGGGTTTACCTTGGCGGGATCGCCGCCCTTTTCGGCAATGGCATCTCGCAAGCCTGCTAAATCGACCAAGGCGGTTTGGCCAAGAATGTCGTGGCAGACTACGCGAGCAGGGTACCAAGGAAAATCTAAGTCGCGTTTGCGCTTAATGATTTGGCTAAGCGCAGCATTGAGTTGCTCTGGAGGGCAGCGGCGTACCAGGTTTTCGGCCAGCACCCGCGAGGTATAAGGCAGGCCAGCGTAGGCACCAGCTTGAATGGCTTCTACTGCCGCGCGAGTATCAAAATAGTCGAGTTGGCTATTGGCTAGAGGTTTGCGGTATTCGGTATTCATAAGCGTTTCCACAGCAAAAAGGGAAGACAGTGGAGCACCAGGCTCCACTCACTGGCAAAAAACTAGTCGCGCTGCTCAAGCGGTACATAGCTGCGAGGCTCGCTACCGGTGTAGTCGGCGCTGGGGCGAATAATCCGGTTATTAGCGCGCTGTTCCATAATGTGTGCAGCCCAGCCGCTTACCCGCGAGCAAACAAAAATTGGCGTAAACAGTAGCGTGGGAATATTCATGAAGTGGTAAGCGCTGGCATGGAAAAAGTCTGCGTTACAAAACAGCTCTTTTTCGCGCCACATTACCGCTTCTACCCGCTCGGATACGGCATAAAGGTGTTGATCGCCAGTGGCTTCGCTTAACTTTTTCGACCAGGCTTTAATCAGAGCGTTGCGTGGATCGCTGGTGCGATAAATGGCATGACCAAAACCCATGATTTTGTCTTTGCGGGCTAACATGGCCATGATTTCAGTTTCGGCTTGTTCGGCGCTGGTCCAATTTTCAATCATCGCCATGGCGGCTTCGTTGGCGCCACCATGTAACGGCCCACGTAAGGCACCAATCGCACCCGAAACAGCAGAGTGGATATCGGAAAGGGTGGAAGCAATCACTCGGCCAGTAAAAGTGGAGGCGTTAAATTCATGCTCAGCGTATAAAATCAGTGAGCATTGCATTACTTGTTCGTGTAGCGGATCGGCTGGTTGGCCATGCAATAATTCTAAGAAATGCCCAGCAATAGACTTAGCCGAACTTTGGGTGGAGATACGCACGCCGTCGTGACTAAAGCGATACCAGTAACAGATAATGCCCGGCAAGGTCGCTAATAAACGGTCAGTGTGTTGCTGTTGCTCTGCAAAGCTGGCTTCGGTTTCTAAGTTACCCAGCATAGAAACCCCAGTACGCATAACATCCATTGGGTGAGCATCTGCGGGAATAAGCTCTAATACCGCTTTAAGCGCATCTGGCAATTCACGTAGATTGTGCAAGGTGTCGTGATACGCAGCTAGTTGGTCACGATTAGGTAGCTCGCCATGAAATAACAAATAAGCGACTTCTTCAAAGGTCGCTTGCTCGGCCAACTCACTAATATCGTAACCACAATAGGTAAGCCCAGAACCACTTTGGCCAACTGTACATAATTTGGTTTCACCTGCGCTTTGGCCTCGTAAGCCTGCGCCTCCTAAAGCTTTTTGTACCATGATGTTCTCCTTCATTCCTTTGGTTAACAAGCGTGGCGTCTGATGCGCGTATTTTTGGCTTGTTAATAGTGGCTTAGCCGCTAAATCTTGGTTTGGCTGGCTAAGTCCGTTCACGTAGTTAGGGTTTATTAATCCTGCTTAAATAATTGGTCTAGTTTTTGTTCGTAGTCGTGGTAGCCCAAGTAGTCATAGAGCTCAGCGCGGGTTTGCATGCTGTTAACAACATCACGCTGGTGGCCATTTTCACGCAAGCTACGATATACATTTACTGCTGCTTGGTTCATTGCTCTAAAGGCCGATAGCGGGTAAAGCACCATATCTACACCTACACTCGCTAGCTCTTCGCCACTAAATAGTGGGGTTTGGCCAAACTCGGTAATATTGGCCAAAATCGGCACTTTTACTGCGTCGGCAAATTGTTGGTATTGCTCAAGCGTGAGCATGGCTTCGGGGAAGATCATGTCGGCGCCAGCTTCAACATATTGGCAAGCACGTTCAATGGCGCCTCCCATGCCTTCTATTTGCAGGGCGTCGGTACGAGCCATTACCACAAAATCAGGATCTACGCGGGCATCTACTGCAGCCTTGATGCGATCAACCATTTCTTGGCTAGAAACAATGGCTTTATTGGGGCGGTGGCCACAGCGTTTTTGCGCGACTTGGTCTTCCATGTGCACGGCGGCAGCATCGGAGCGGATCATTTCTTTTACGGTGCGAGCAATATTAAATGCGCCGCCAAAGCCCACATCTATGTCTACCAGCAAAGGTAAATCACAGGCGGCGGTAATTCGGCGAACATCTTCTAGTACGTCATTCATGGTAGTAATGCCAAGATCGGGTAAACCGTATGAGGCATTGGCGATTCCGCCACCTGAGAGGTAAATAGCTTGGTGGCCTTCGCGCTGTGCCATCATGGCGCAGTAAGGGTTAATGGTGCCAACAATTTGTAATGGGTTTTGTTGGCTTACTGCTTGGCGAAAGCGTGCGCCGGGCGAGAGTTTTGAGCTGCTCATTAGTTCACTCCTTGAATTTGATTTGCCGAAGCGGTGGTTTCTAAGCTTTGGTCGGTCTGAGTATTTTGGTGTTGTTGTTCTATGGCTTTGCGTGCGCGAGCAATGTGGCGACGCATCAGTAATTCGGCGAGTTCACCATCACGATCGGCCAGTGCTTGCCAAATCGCCCAGTGTTCCTTTAATGCGCGCTCTGGGCGCGAAACTTGTTTAGCAGCTTGATAGCGATACATGCGCAGTAAATGATAGAGCTCATCACATAGTAGGTTCACTAAGCGTTGGTTCGCGCTGCCTTTTATAATCAGATAGTGAAAATCGAAATCACCTTGTTGTTCAAAATAGGCTTTACCTTGGTGTTGTTGCAGGTAACTTTGATGGTGTTCAAGTAAGGTTTTTAACTCTTCCAGCTGAATTGTCGACAATTGCTCAGCAGCTAAACGACAAGCCATACCTTCTAGCGCTTCGCGCACCGAGTAAATATCTAACAATTGCTGCTGGTTTAGTTGCACCACTCTAGCGCCAACGTGCGGAACTCGTTCAACTAATCCCATTCCTTGTAGTTTAAGGATTGCTTCACGCAATGGGCCTCTGCTAACGCCGTAATACCTTGCTAATTCAGGCTCAGAGATCTTTTCTCCTTGAGCTATTTGGCCGCTCACTATGGCTTCAATTAAAGTGTCGCTTAAGTTCTGCGAGAGTAGATTTTGTTTGTCGCTGAGCGATTTGCTGGGGCTAAGTTGAGACATATACGGGTTACACTCAGGTTGCTTGAATGTTGCACAGTGTAGATCGGATGTTGCGCTTCGATCAAACTATTGTCGACAATTTGTGCTTATACTTTAGTTTAATGGCCTTAAAAAGCCTGTTTAAGCTGGGTTTTGTTTACAAAGGTCGAGCGGGAAGCAAGATTGTTAACAATCTTTCAGGGCTAGTTAACTGGGGGCTTAGTTAACTAATGTGCAATTGAGATATTACTGATGAGGGAACTTCTACTTGCCAGTCTTTAAATTGCTGCAAACAATGTTCAATAGTGCTTAGTTGTACAAATTTGCAATTGTGCTTAGGCACCTCGGCATGGGCTTGCTGTTTTAAGTACTCTAATATGCCTGAGTTAGGAGCTAGGTAAATGCAGTGGCCGAGTTGATTTTGCAAACACCAAGCTATTTGTTGTTGCATAATAGGTAGGCTTTCTGGGGTAAGAAATTGCCAGTGGCGAATATCAAAAATAGCCGCCCAAGGTTTAGGGCCAAATTGGCTCATTTCCTGTTGAACGTCTTTGCGATATTCCTTGGTGGTGGTGACGTTCCAGCTATCATAAAGTTGTGCCAGCAAGAATCCTTCTTGAGCGTGCAGTTGGTAGTAACCATGACTGGCTGGATGCATTCAAACCTCGAATTAATTGCTTACAGCGGTAAGGATGTTAATTAACGCGTATTGCCTTCATTTCTCTTATTAAACTAGTAAATCAAACTAACTGCAAATCACTAGGCTAATTGTAATTTAAAACAAATTTTTTAGTGTTTTAATCTGAAATAATCGTTTGTTTTTAGTAGATATTCTGCTGCTTAAAGCGCTGACAAAAAACTTGAAAAATTTTTATTAAGCAGCTTGTTATTTAAGCAAGCTCACGCTATGTTATGCCTTCAATCAATTACTGCATAGGTCGAGGCAACAATGAAATATTGTTTATGTTCAGCATATCGCTCAGCCCGACTTCTGTCTTTTATCTCGGTTCGCGTTGGTCACAATAAACCCGCGATGCGAAATGTAAGGCTATGCAGCTAATTTAAGATTGAGTTACCTACCAATTTTACCCGAGCTGCGAAGTGTCGCAGTGAAGGAATTCCAAATTTAACCCTATCTTAACTGTGTCACTTCGCTCTCTATCAAGGAGAACGAGACATGATGTCACTTAAAATTCGCGTACTAAGCTTTACTGTAGAGTTGTTATTGCGCTACCAAACACATTTAGAGGTTCAGCAATGGCTTAAGCAACAACGCCAACAAAGCTGGCGAGTAGAGGGTATAAATTCCCACATTGCTAAAGATATTGGTGCCGATCCCGATGGTCGATTTAGGGCCAAAGTTAAGCAAGCTGAGCCAGCCACTAAAGCTAAAGAGCTTAAGCAGCAAACTAGCCATAAAGCTTGGCGCACACGACAGAAAACTGTGAAAATAGAGACGTAAACTAAGCGCCCTCCGGGGCGCTTTTTTATGAGCAACATACAGGGGTTGCTGAAGCTAAACCTGATGCTGTGCAATAACTTAACTATAATCTTCCTAGATTGTAATTTGTGTGTGACTCAAAGCTATGGATGGTTTGATGAATAGATGGATGTTACTTAGCTTGCTATTACTTAGCGTTGCGGCTTGGTCAAGTGACAAGGTTCGTTTAAGCGATTATGGCATCCCGGATGATCTTCCTGACAATGTTGTGAGCTCTATGGAGCAAGGGCTCGCTTACACTATGATTCTTAATGTGGATGCGAGTGAGGGTGACGAACATATTCATGATGTGGTCTATGTGGTGTTTGAACCAAACAGTGAATACGGCATAGATTTATACCTTAAATACGATAAAACCCGCAGTGGAATCAGTTCAGAAAAATACTATCGGCAACTACTTAATGAGGCGATGAAATTACAGCATCGTTTAATTACCTTAGGTAATCGTTACGACCCAAATTCAGTAAAGCTTATTGAGCAAACAGAGCAGCATACTAAGCTTGGTTATCGCTATGAATCCTACGGTTTGCCGCAAGATATTGCTTTTATGCGTCACTTGGATGCAGTTGCCACCATTGAACAAGGGCAACTAAAACGTATCGAACTAAATAATCGGCAAGCCTTCGACCAGAGTTTTCGCCGTGTTAATGAATACCGGCAGTCTGTGGAATTTTTCAAAAATGAATCCAATCAATACATCATGTCGCGCCGCAGTTTGAGCTTTTCAGGCACCCACTTTTCTAAGCCTTTTAAAGTAACCCTAGAGGGGGAGTTCATTTCTTATCGTTTAGCCAGTGGTGAAGAGGTGGTATTGCGGCCCGAGTTGGCTGTAGATATCAATGATGAACGTTTTGAAACAGTAAGAGTAAAACTTGATCGAACTTTCCCTATTTGGGGCAAAGAGGTACGCAAACGTGGTTACGACTTACCGATGCCATTTGGGGTAATGCTCACCTATAGAACGCAATCTAACTTTCTCGATTTCACCAGTTTTACCATAAATGGAAGTCGTGCCTTTGAGGCTATTTTTGACCCCGAAGGTTCTAACGGCAATATTGATACCGATGCTTTCACCCTGCGCGCTGACATGTTTGTGCTGCCATTTTTAAATGTGTATGGCGTTGTGGGTAAGATTAAAGCAAAAGCAGACTTAGTGATTGATACCACCAAGCTGGGCGAGATACTCATCCCACAGGGTAAGTTGGTGATTCCGCTATAGCTGAACAACACCATGGCTGGCTTGGGTGCAGTAAGCGCGGTGGGCTATAAAAAGTATTTTGCCTCACTCAATGTTACTTACGCCATTTCGGTCACTGAAGAGGCAGGCACCAATACGACCACATGGGTGATGCAGCCCATGGTGGGTTATCAGTTCCCTGATTATCGTGCGCGAATTCTGCTGGGCGCTGAGTACCAAGATTTAAGCTCTAGTATTTCTGGCTCTCTCAGCAGTGATTTTAATTATGATATTGGCATTAAGTCGGAAAAATGGGCTGGTGTGGTGGGTGTACACAAAGAGATTGGCAGCCAATTTGAAACGGTGCTGATGTATTCAAAAGGCCAGCATCGTGATGCGATAACCTGGGGTTTTGGTTATCGTTTTTAGATGTGAGTAGATACTAGCTCATGCTTTCTACAAAAAACTAACAGTGGATCTAGCGCAAGTGTTGGAGCATTAGCTCAGCTACAGTACACTAGCGACACACCGCATAAGTAGGAAGCAAACATGAGCGCTGAGCAAGACACTACCCATTTTGGCTATAAAACCGTTAATCGCGATGAAAAGGTAAACCTTGTCGCTGATGTATTTCATTCGGTTGCAGCTAAATACGACGTAATGAATGACCTTATGTCGGGTGGTATTCACCGTTTATGGAAGCGTTTCACTATTGATTGCAGCGGCGTTCGCCCTGGTCAAAAAGTCTTAGATTTGGCTGGTGGAACCGGCGATTTAACCGCTAAGTTCTCACGTATTGTGGGCAGTAAAGGCGAGGTGGTATTAGCCGATATTAATGACTCGATGCTCAAAATGGGCCGCAGCAAATTGCGTGATAAAGGTATCGTAGGCAATGTGCGCTATGTTCAAGCCAATGCCGAAGCCCTGCCATTTCCTGATAATACCTTCGATGCGATCACCATTAGCTTTGGCCTGCGTAACGTTACCGATAAAGATGCTGCATTGCGTTCTATGTATCGCGTGTTAAAACCTGGCGGACGCTTACTGGTGTTAGAGTTCTCGAAGCCAGAGCTTGAAGCAGTGAGCAAAGTCTATGATGCTTATTCTTTCCATTTATTACCTAAAATGGGCCAGCTGATTGCCAATGATGCCGAGAGCTATCAATACTTGGCAGAATCTATTCGTATGCATCCTGACCAAGACACGCTGAAAGAGATGATGCAGCAAGCGGGTTTTGAAGGTGCGGAATATTACAATTTAACCGGTGGTGTAGTTGCGCTGCATCGTGGTTATAAGTTTTAAGAGGCCGCTATGCCCTTATCGTCTTTAATTAGTGCTGGTGTAGAAGCTCTGAGCAACCAAGTATTGGCGCTGGATGAATCTAGTGAAGCGCGCCGTGGCCAATTAGCGGGTAAAGTGTTGGCGATTAAAATAACGCCGCTACCGTGTTTTTACTTCGTGATTAGCGAACAGCAGCTGGATGTGCTTAATCAATATGAGGCGGAACCCGATTGCAGTTTAAGCATGTCGTTGTTTACCTTGGCTGAGTTAAAACAAGCCGACAAAATTCCTAGTTTAATTAAACAAGATAAGTTGCAACTTGAAGGTGACATTAAACTTGCTCAACAGTTTGCCGATTTGTTTTTGCAGCTAGACCCAGATTTTGAAGAGAAACTATCGCAGCGCATTGGCGATGTGGCCGCTTACCAAGTGGTATCTAAAAGTCGCACGGTGGCGCAAGCGCTTAAAAGTGTATTGAATAAAACTCCAGCAAAGATAAATGAAATAGCCAGTGAAGAATGGGGTTTGCTGGTTGGGCAATTGGAATACCAAAGCTGGCAGCAGCAAGTTCAAGCCATGAGTAAGGATCTCGATAAACTAGCCTTGCGCATTGAGGGGCTAAGTAAATGACGCCCAAGGAGTTTGCGCGCTTTCGTCAAATAAACCGCACCCTTTGTCGTTATGGTATCGACCAACTGTTACCTAAGCGTTTTTGGCCTTGGCCGTTACGTTTACTGCGCAGTATGGTGTTTTGGTGGCGTAATCAGCATAAAAATGACTCTGCTGGTGCCCGTATTCGCATGGCGATGGAAGAGTTAGGGCCAGTATTCATAAAATTTGGCCAAATGATGTCGACTCGTCGCGACTTGTTACCGCCCGATATCGCCGATGAGCTAGCTTTGCTGCAAGACCAAGTGTCCCCGTTTTCTGGCGAGCTAGCGAAACAACAAATTGAGTTGGCTTTAGAACGCCCCATCGACGAGCTGTTTGATGACTTTGATATGCAACCCTTGGCATCAGCCTCTATTGCCCAAGTACATACCGCCACATTAAAAGAAAATGGCCAAGAGGTGGTGCTTAAAGTTATTCGCCCTGGCATCGAGCAAACCATTCTCTCAGACATTGCCTTAATGCAGCGGGTTGCTGGCTTCTTTGCCCTATTTTTTGCTGATGGTCGCCGCTTACGTCCAAAAGAAGTGGTAGAGGAATACCGAAAAACCATTGTTGATGAATTAGACCTAGCGCGCGAAGCTTCTAACGCCATTCAGCTACGCCGTAATTTTACTGACGCAAAAGAGCTGTATGTTCCAGAGGTGTACAGTGATCATTGCCGCAAGACCTTGTTGGTTATGGAACGCATTTACGGTATCCCTGTTGCCAACATTGATGAGTTAGTAGCGCAAAACACCAATATGAAACTATTGGCTGAGCGTGGTGTGGAAGTGTTCTTTACTCAGGTATTCAGAGACAGCTTTTTCCATGCGGATATGCATCCAGGGAATATTTTTGTATCACGCGAGCACCCAGAAGACCCGCAGTACATAGGTATTGATTGTGGCATTGTGGGCACCTTGAATAAGGAAGATCAGCGCTATTTGGCCGAAAACTTTCTGGCTTTTTTTAATCGCGATTATCACAAGGTGGCCCAGTTACATGTAGATTCGGGTTGGGTACCGGCAGATACCAAAGTGGAAGAGTTTGAAGCTGCAATTCGCACCGTGTGTGAGCCTATTTTTGCCAAGCCGCTGTCAGAGATTTCCTTTGGTCACGTACTATTGAATTTGTTTAATACTGCGCGCCGCTTCAATATGGAAGTTCAGCCGCAGTTAGTATTGTTACAAAAAACCTTGTTATATATAGAAGGTTTAGGGCGTCAGCTTTATCCAGAATTGGATTTGTGGGCAACCGCTAAACCCTTTTTAGAACGTTGGATGCGCAAACAAGTGGGGCCAGAGGCAGTATTTACCGCCTTTAAAGAAAAGGCGCCTTACTGGTTGGAAACGCTGCCGCATTTACCAGAGTTGGTTTATGATAACCTGCAATTGGCAAAGCAACAGCAGCTTAAGTTTCAGCAATTTACCGCACAGTATTTGCAGCAACAAAAGCAGCGCCAGCGTAGTTTAATTTTAGCCTTGGCAGCCGCTTCAAGTTTGATTTCGGCAGCTTTGCTTTATCCAAGTTTACCGATTGTATCGATAGCCTTGGCAATAAGTAGTGGGTTTGTTGGGTTAATGAGTTGGCGACAACTAAAATAGATATATAGCCATTGTGGCTAAGCAGAATAGGAAAAGGAAAAACAGATGGGTGGAATTAGTATTTGGCAACTGTTGATCGTAGCGGTAATTGTGGTGTTGCTATTTGGAACCAAAAAACTGCGTAACATGGGTGGAGACCTAGGTTCTGCAGTAAAAGGTTTTAAAAATGCCATGAACGACGATGAAAGCAAAACGGCTGAAAAATCTACACCAGAACAACTTGCTCAAAACAAAGAGCAAGCCGAAGAAACCGCTAAAAGCAAAGACCAACAGCAAGGCTAAGCATGTTTGATATTGGGTTTTGGGAGTTAATCCTTATCTCGGTGATGGGCTTAGTGATACTAGGCCCAGAACGCTTGCCAGGCGCTATTCGTAGTGTGTTGGCGGTGGTGCGTAAGGTAAAGCAGTCGGTCTCTTCGGTAACTACCGAGCTTAAGCAAGAGCTTGAGCTAGACGAGCTTCACCAAAACCTTAAAAAAGCCGAGCAGCAAGGTCTTGAGTCGCTTAATGGTGATTTAAGTGAATCTTTCGAAACCTTAAAAGCCCGCGCCGAATCGGTGACTCGCCCTTATCAAAAGAGTTCACCCGAGCAAAATCAACACGAGGCCGACACGGTAACCATGCCGAGTGATCCGCCACCTGAATCCAGCCAAGAAGATAAAAAATAAGCTATGAGTGACGCCCCTGCGCAGCCCTTAATTGAGCATCTAGTTGAGTTACGCAATCGCTTGTTACGTGGAGTATTGGCTTGTTTGCTGATTTTTCTCTGCCTAGTGTATTTTGCTAACGACATTTACGCTTTGCTCGCCGAGCCTTTGTTAAGCGTAATGCCAGAAAACGCCAGCATGATTGCAACCGATGTTGCTGCGCCGTTTTTTACGCCGATAAAACTAACTTTGGTGGCCTCGGTATTTTTAGCTATGCCCTATTTGTTAGCGCAAGCTTGGGGCTTTATTGCACCGGGTTTGTATCAACACGAGCGCAAGCTGCTAATCCCCTTAGTGTTTGGCTCAGGCTTGTTGTTTTATGCAGGCGTGGCGTTTGCCTTTTATGTGGTATTTCCACTGGCATTTGCTTTTTTCACTGCGGTCGCGCCCGAAGGCGTAACCATTGCCACCGATATTTCCAACTATTTGGACTTTGTCCTTAAGCTGTTTTTTGCTTTTGGTTTAGCCTTTGAAATTCCCATCGCTACCATGTTGTTATGTTGGTCTGGCGCCACCACGCCTGAAAAGCTGCGCAGCAAGCGCCCTTACGTAATTGTGGGGGCCTTTGTGGTCGGCATGTTGCTAACTCCACCAGATGTGATTTCACAAACCTTGTTGGCGTTGCCAATGTGGTTGCTGTTTGAAGTGGGATTGTTCTTTGCGCGCTTTTATGTGCGTAAAGATGACGAAGAAGCGCAAGCTTAACGTACCCATGTTCGATATTGCACTAAACCTTACAAGCTCGCAGTTTGATAAAGACCGTGATGAAGTGATCGCTCGCGCCCAACAAGCCGGGGTAAACGGCATGTTGTTGTTGGCTAGCGATATGGATGAAAGCCTCGCGGTTAGCGAGTTGGCTTTGCAGTGGCCTGGCGTTTGTTATGCCACGGCAGGTGTGCACCCTCATGATGCAAAGTCGGTAACTATTGAGCAATTACAACAGCTTAAACCTTTGCTTGCACAACCACAGGTGCTGGCAGTGGGGGAGTGCGGCTTAGATTTCAACCGTGACTTTTCGCCGCGCCCGCAGCAAGAAGCCATTTTTGAAGCCCAGCTAGTTTTAGCCGCCGAGTTGAACATGCCGGTGGTAATGCATGAACGTGATGCCCATCAACGCTTTATCGATATTCTTACACCTTGGCGAGATAAGCTTCCCGGTGCAGTGTTGCACTGTTTTACCAGTGATAAAGCCGCACTAAAAGCGTGTTTAGATTTAGACTTATATATTGGTATCACAGGCTGGGTATGTGATGAACGCCGTGGTGAAGACCTGCAACAGCGCGTAACCGAGATCCCTAACGATCGCTTATTGCTAGAAACCGACGCCCCTTATTTGTTACCTCGCGATTTGCGCCCAAAGCCGAAAAGCCGTCGTAACGAACCTTGCTATTTACCCCACATCTATCAAAAAGTCGCTGATTTGCGCGAGCAAACGGTGGCCGATTTACAGCTGCACACTCAGCAGAACATAAAACGCTTACTCAATCTCTAAGCTGATATAAGTCATTCAATTGTCATCTTTTTATGACTAACATCATTTATTGGTTTGGCTCTTGCTTGGCTTTATTCTTAAAAGCTTTCTATGCTTGAAAGATAAATCTGAAACTCATCGTAAGCTTTAATCAATTTGGCTATGAATAGCAGTTCAGGGAAGAGAAAAAACTTTGATGATTTTATCACTTATTGTTAAACCGTGGCGTAGTGTGTGGGTGTGTTTGTTATTGATAAGCCCTAGCAGCTTCGCAGCGATTGTTAATAACAACCATTTGTTTCAAAAAACGCAGTTTATTAGCGAGCAATTGCAAGCCATTCGCTCAGCCAAAGATTTAAGTGAATTACAGAGCGAACCACAGATATTTGCCGATAAACTAGCAGTGCATTTGGTGTTTAAAACTCGTCAGCTAAGTGCTTTGGCAGCTAGCTTATTAAGTGCGCAAGGTTTAAACCCAATAGAGCCTAAGCCAGTGGCTTATAGTGTAATTCGCCCACGCAGTGTAATGCCTTATCTAGAGGAATTAGAGCTGCAATTGAGTCAAGTGATGACTAAGTTGGGTGTACCCGCAGGGCCAGAAGTCGAGCGACCTTTGGGGAAATCGGTTAACGATGTATATCAACAGTTGGTGCTCATCGAGTACCTGTTTGAAGGTTTGGTCGAGAGAGATTCACTGCAAGACTTAGCCAACAACGTCAATAAAACCCAAGCAGAACTGCTACTTATCAGCCAAGCCCGAGAACTACCTTTGCAGTTTTCCGGTGAGCTAAGTGTGAGCGGCAGAGAGCTAACAGATGTAAACATTGTTGCCTTGCAATCTTGGTATTTGCTCGAAAGACTGTTTCGCCAACTGGCTATTGAGCCTAGCAAACCGGGGCGTTTGCCGGCCGGAGAGTCTAGCGCTTATCAACTTGTGGATACAAGTGTGAATATACTGGCCGAGCTGCATCGCGCTAAAACCATTCTACAAATAGAAAAAGACAGCCCGCCCAAGCAAGTAAACGCCTATTCCGATGCTAATCAAGCTTATGCTGCCTTTGTAAGTTTGCGCAGTGGCTTGTTGGTAATGGTAGGAGCGGCAGCCTTATGATGGACAAATTAAACCTAAGCCAAAAAATTGCGCTTATCCCTGTGGGCATAGTGTTGCTGCTTGCGCTGATGCTGTGGAATAGCCATTACTCGCTTAGTGGCGTAGAGCAACAAGCGGTAGAATTCTCCGATACTGTTGAGCCTAGCGCCCGCTTAGCTGGTGAGCTGTCGGTGAATGCCTTGCAGCGTCTGGTTCTGCAATCGCGCTATAGTCAAACAGAAGATCCGCGCTTGTTGCAGCAATACCAGCAGTTGGCAGAGCAAGCCCAAGCTTTGGCTAAGAGCCCATATTTGGCAGCCTTTAATAATGCCGAGCAAATAACTAACAACAGCCAATTGTTGGATCAGCACTTTGCTGATGAACTGGTGCCGCTGTTAGCCGAGGTGAGTAGCCTCGAGAACACCGTGCTGCGCCAGTTAGTACCGCAAGCCTTAGCTAAAACATCGGATATTCATGCCACCTTAGATCTTCTTAACTCAGGGCGTTTACCTGCCTTAACCGTGAGTTTAGCGAATCATATTCAAGCAGCATCTATAGGATTAATGAGTCACTTAAATCGCCGTGATAGCCGCAGTAAAGATCAGTTTTACCTGGAGTTGTTTGGTGCAGAAAATGATCTTATCGACTTGAAAAAGGGCTTAAACAGAGAGCACCACAAAGCCTGGATTATTGAAGTAGAACAGTATGTTGGTCAGCTCTCTATTGCTGCCAACAGCATTTTTGAATTGCTGGAAGAACAACAACTACTGATGGACGATTTGCTTAATCCCGCCGCAGAGCAAGTGGTAAAAGGGGCAGGAGATAGCCAGCAAACACAATGGCAAATTTTGGGAGAATCTAGCCATGCCATTGCCCAGCAGCTGCACCAAACTGCGCGCACAAGCTTGGCTTTTGGTGTATCAATTGTATTTATTTCGTTGTTGCTTGCATGGGTGATTACCCGATTTATTCGCCAACCGGTGGTTACCATGGTGCAAGCCATGCAGGCGATTGCCCAAGGAGATGGGGATTTAACCCAGCGTTTAAAAGTTAAAGGTAAAGATGAACTAGCGCAGCTGGCGGCGGCATTTAATCAATTTATTGAGTTGCTGCAAGGCACGGTTACCAGCATTAACCAGCATGTTGCCACCTTGAATGAAGCGGCCAATCAGCTGAACCAGTTGGCCCAGCAATCTAAGGGGCAAGTCGGTCAACAGCAACAAGTTGTTGCCGAAGTAAGCCAGCATATTGGCAGCTTGTCGCAAGGTTTTAATGAAGTGGCCAATCATGTACGTAATGCCGATCAGTCGGCAATTGCGATTGATGAAGCGTCAATGCAAGGAAATACCCTGACTCAATCGGCTACCAATGAAATTAAGCACTTGGTGAGTCAAGTAGATACAGCCTCGGTAGATATGCGTGAATTAGCGCAAAACAGTAAAGACGCCAGCAAAATCTTAGAAGTGATTAACGGTATTGCCGAACAAACTAACCTGCTGGCGCTAAATGCTGCGATTGAGTCTGCGCGCGCTGGTGAGCATGGCCGTGGCTTTGCGGTAGTTGCCGATGAGGTGCGCAACTTAGCTAAGCAAACTCGTGGTTCAACCGATCAAATCGAACAGATGATGAGTGACTTAGTGAAAGGCGCTGAAAAAACCGAGGGGCAAATGCAACAAGGCAAAGTGCAAGCTAACACCAGTTTTGAACTGATGTCAGAAATGCAGCTCTCAGTAGAGAAAACCCATCAATTGGTAAGCGACATCACACGTTTGCTTGATGATGTAAGTGCGGCTTGTGATGCGCAATTATCAACCTCTGAAACAGTGGTTAGTGAAATGCAAGATATTGAGTCGGCAGCTCAAATGAGCTTAGAAGGTACCGAACAAACCGCAGAGCAAGCCAAAAAAGTAGGCCAACTAAGTAGCCTCATTCAAGCCAGTATTGCTAACTTTAAAGTGTAAGAGTGTAAACCAAGGGAAGCTGGTTTCGCGTCTCCCTTGGTTTTTACTATTAACCTGGTCTGTCACAATTATTTCTTATTTTTTATTTCCTACTTTATGAAAATGTTTTCGATTCATTTTGAAAAGCCTTTCTGATCTTCTCGCTAGTTTAATCTTTCTCTTTTTGATCTTTAAGTGAGCTTAATTGCTCATTTACTTTGATGGTAAACCGCTTTTGATTCATAGGCTTAATATAAGTGTCATTATTCGCAGCTAGCTTTCCCGCGGTATTTATTTCGATGTATCCGCAAGTTAATTAGTACTTATTGAGGAAATGTAATGCGTTTAGGGAAAGTATTAAAAGTAGTTGCAGGGGTGTCTATCGCATCTGCTGTAGTCGGTTGTAATAGTGATACCGAATATGTGTATCTCGATCCACCCATCGCCGACAGCATTGACTTAGGGCCGTTTAAATGTAGCGATGAAGAAATTGCTGCCGACGCCAACAAAGATTGTCGCTTGTATATCAAGGGCTCTATGAATAGCTGGTCTTCGCGCCCAGAAGCTCAGTTACACTACCAAGGCGACGGTGAATACATTGCCTTATTTAGCATGCAGCCAGGTGAGTACTCCTTCAAAATCTCTGACCCAAGCTGGAGTGCCGAGCGCGACTTAGCGATTGGTGAAGACGCCGATGCTGAAGTGGTATTTGATATCCCAATGGAATTGCAGCGCAAGTACGACGACTTTGGTAACCAAAACATGGATATCACCGTTGCCGACGATGAAGATCAGGTATTTCGTTTTACCCTTGATGCTTCGGCCACCATTGACAACCCAACATTGTTGATTGAAAACATCACCGATAGTGACGTTGATAATTTAAGCCAAGCTATGTACCTAGTAGGCACCTTCAATGATTGGATCGCCGACGAAAGCAGCCAATTTAGCTATGCCGGTGCAGGTAACTACCAGTTACAAATGAACTTCGCAGAAGCCGGTACCATTAGCTTTAACTTACACCAAGGCATCGATTCACCATTGGTTTATGGCTCTTTAGATAATCAGCCAATTAGCTTAACCGAAGGTGAATCTTCACTGACAACTTACCCAGGCGGCAAAATGTCGGCACAGGTAGAAGCGGGCAGCTACGTATTTTCACTGTCCACTTTGGGTGATGGTCAGCAAGCTGTGCCACTTACCTTGGCAAAAGTACGTGCAGTGGTTGGCCACGACACCGTAACTGTGGCTAATTTGCCTACCAGCTTAACGGCAGACGGCAGCACCTTTGCGCAAAGTTACCACTGGGACACAGAAGGTGACATGAGCGTTACCCTAACTGACGATGATAGCCAAACCATTAGCGACATTCGCAAACTGGCCAGTGCAGATGCGACAGGCCGTTACCAAGTAAACTTAACCACCAATCAAGGTTTAGCGACTCAAACCAGTTCTAGCCAAGAGATTGATGTGATTGATCTTGAATCAGCCAACAACATTGTATTGATGATTGGTGACGGTATGGGTTACGGGCAAATTGATATTACTCGCGCCTACATGGGTGAAGCCTTATTCCTAGAGTCTGGTAAGCATCGCGGCGATATTAAAACTGCCAGTGCCGATACCTTGGGTTACGAGAACTTGGCAGAGCTAGGCATGAACTATTACACCGATTCAGCGGCGGCAGCCACGGCAATCTCAACTGGTCGTAAAGCCATATCTGGCACCATTGCACAAGCTCGTCCGGGAGATGGCTCTGATTTAGAAACCATCATGGAATATGCGCAAAAGCAGGGCAAATCGGTAGGTATTGTGGCAACGTCACACTGTGTTCACGCAACGCCTGCGGCCTTTGTTTCACATGGTCCAAATCGAAATGATTTTGTGACGCTTTCAAAAAGCATGTTTGGCGATGTAAAACCTAACGTAGCCTTATGTGGTAGCAAGCAAGTTGATGGCGTAGATGTGATTAGCCAGCAAGCTGACTTAGGTGGCTACACTATCGTGAAAAACAAAACCGATATGATTCCTGCAGTAGCGGCTTTACCTGCTAACGACCCAAATGCAGAAATTCTCTTTGCAGGTATTTTTGGTGAAGATGAAATTCCTTACATATTGCCTTTGGGAGATCAAAAAAGTTACGAAGAGCAAGACATTCCACAGTTGAATGAAATGACCCAAGTAGCGATTGAAATCTTATCGAAAAATCCAAATGGCTTTGTATTGATGGTGGAAGGTTCACAAATCGACTTTGCTGGCCACCTCAACGATGAAGAGCGCTTAATTCACGAAACCATTGCTTTTGATAAGACAGTGGAAGAAGTGGTTAATTGGTCTGATTTACGCAGCGACAGCATGGTAGTTGTAACCGCTGACCACGAAACCGGTGGTTTGGTGCTTGAGAAAACCAACGGTATCGGTGTTGTACCAGAGGTAAGTTGGAAGTGGGGAAGCCACACTAACGTAGATGTACCTATTGCATCTTGGGGCCTAAATTCACACGCCTTTGTGGGTCGTACGGTAGACAATACCGCTATTTACAATGTTATGCGTGGCGCTTTAGACGCTAACTAAATCTCTATGCTAAGCCCGGCACAAGTCGGGCTTAAAGGTCTTTTTATGTTGCGTATTATATATTTAAGTTTACTGGTTTTGCTTAGCCCTAGTGTGTTGGTTGCGGCGAACCCATGGCAAACACTCATTCCTGAGCTGGAGCGTGGTCAAAAGCCCGCACCCATCAATCATGAGGTGCAGTTAGATGAACGTGCCCCACAAATTAAAACTGGTGGCTTAGTTCATGCTCTAGATGGGCAAAACATGCGTATGCCCGGTTTTATTGTGCCGTTAGAAAGTGATGGCAACAAAATCACCGAGTTCTTTTTAGTACCATTTTTTGGCGCGTGTTTGCATTTACCACCGCCACCACCTAATCAAATTATTCACGTTAGTCATCCCAAGGGAATAGATATGATAGAACCATGGGAAGTGGTTTGGATTAGCGGAGAAATGCAGGTAAAAGCTACCGATATAGAGGGCTTGGCTAGCGCAGGTTATGCCATGACCTTATCGAAAGCGCCCGAAATGTACACGCCATAATTGCCCAACTAAGGCTAGTGTAGCGCTCCCGTTCCGTGAGAGTATTTAGCAGAACAATAGGGAGCAACACTACGTGCATATACCAACGCATTTTAAGCAACAAGATTGGCATCAAATATCTACGCTAATTAGCGAATATCCTCTAGCCTGTATTAGTACCGTTAGTGAAGCGGGTTTAGTGGCCGATCACGTACCTCTACTGCTGGCTAAAAATGCTGATGATAGCTGGTGTTTGCAGGGGCATATTGCTCGTATTAATCCTTTAGCAAAGCGTTTACTTAATCCTCTAGCTGCTTTGGTGGTGTTTCAAGGGGAAGATGCTTATGTTTCTCCCAATTATTACCCTTCAAAACTAAGTAATCCAAAGGTAGTACCTACTTGGAATTACCAAGCTGTGCATGTTAATGGGACCATGACTAAACAAGATGCTCTTGCTTGGAAGCTAAGTTTGTTGCAAAGGCTAACTGAGCAAAACGAGCGAGCACAAAGTCAGCCTTGGCAAGTGAGCGATGCACCCGATAAATTTATTGAACAGCTAAATAAAGCCATTGTTGGTTTTGAAATAAGCATTGATAGCTGGCAAGCGCAATTTAAACAGAGCCAAAATCATAGTGTCGAAAATCAGCTTGGCGTTGCTAAAGGACTCGCTAATACCAATCCGCTAATGGCAGAACAGATTGAGCGCTTTGCCCAAAACTTGGCGAGTAAAGTCCGAGGTGAAAATGGCTAAAGCAAAATTGGCCTCGTGGAATCGGGCTAAGGGTTTTGGCTTTCTCAGCTTGAATGGTGAGTCTAAGCAGTTGTTTGTGCACATAAGCAGCTTTACCGATAAAAAACTCGACCCAGAAAAGTTAGTTGGTCATTGGTTTAATTACACCTTAGCTAAGGATAAGCAAGGCCGCCCTTGTGCTAAGCAGCTGCGTTTAGTGGGTAGTAAGCCGGCATTTTCTAATAAGCCAAATGGTTTAGCTAAGCGAGCTGGCATGGCTGCTTTAGCCTTTTTTGTTTTATTGCTTAGTTTGGTGCTATTGCAAAAACTGCCACTGGCTTTGTTAGTGTTCTATGTAGTTATGAGCGTGGTTACTTTTGCTTTATACGCCCTAGATAAATCGGCAGCGCAAGCGGGTCGCTGGCGCGTTCAAGAGCTCAAGCTGCATGTGTTTGCGCTTATTGGTGGCTGGCCAGGTGCGATGTTCGCCCAACAAACGTTGCGGCATAAAACTCAAAAGCAGTCTTTTCGCTGGGGTTATTATTGTACGGTGCTACTCAATATAGCGGCTTTAGCTTATTTGCTTAGTCCCAATGGCGAACCGACGTTGCTAGATTTTAATCAAGCCTTGTCGAGTTTATTGCCATGATGGTCACCATCACTGCTTACACCGATGAATATTGCCAAGCAGTGGCCGATTTGTTCACCCAAGCAGTGCATGCCATTGACGATGAGCTTTATTCTAAGGAACAAAAAGCTGCGTGGGCGCCGCTAGATATAGACTATTCTCGCTGGCAACACCGTTTGAAAAGTAAACGCTGTTTTTTAGCCTTAGCTGATAAGCAGCTATTAGGATTTATAGAGTTAGAAGGTGATTACATAGATTGTTTCTATGTTGCACCAGAGCATCAAGGAAAAGCAGTGGGCCAAGCGCTATATCAACATGTTGAAAGCATTGCTCGAGAACAAAAGCTTGCTGGGCTGCGGGTAGATGCCTCATTGGTGGCCAAAGACTTTTTTGTCAAACAAGGCTTTGCTGTTGTGTCGCATAATCAGTTAGTTCGGCTGGGGATAAGTCTGCAAAATATTAGTATGTACAAGGGTTTCTATTCTTAAGCAACCAGCTAAGCATTGACGAATAGACTTGCTGACAATTCTCATAAAGAGTTTGTTGAGAAAGTTGCCTAATATAGTTGCTTAAGCGCAGTGTGAGGGAGAATTTAGCAATGCGAAGTACCCTAATCATTCTTAGTTTACTGATAACCAGTGCTTGCAGCCAGCAGCAGGCCTACCATGCCATGCAGGGCAACCAGCAACGACAGTGTGACAAGCAAACTAATCATCAAGATTATTTAAGCTGTATGGACGAAGCCGACGTGAGTTATGAAGAATATCAGCGGCAGCGACAGGCTTTGTTAGACAAATAGTGAAAAAACCAAGCCTAAGCTTGGTTTTTTATTGAGCAGCGGCTTATAAGGCGGCGCCATTTACTGACAGTTTTACATCAATATTGCCGCGAGTCGCGTTTGAATACGGGCAAACTTGGTGGGCCACTTTTACCAACTCTTCTGCTGCAGCCTGTTCTAATTCAAGCTCTACCGCAAGCGAAACGGTTAGCGCAAAGCCGCCGTTGTCGTTAGGACCAATGCCTACGGTAGCGGTTGTAGGGGCAGATTTAATGGCCACTTTACCTTCTCGAGCCACATGTAAAATAGCGTTAGAAAAACACGCTGCATAACCTGCGGCGAAAAGCTGTTCTGGATTAGTGGCTTCGCCGCTTCCGCCCATCTCTTTTGGATAGCTTAATGCTAAATCTAGTTTTTTATCGTCGGTACTCACTTGTCCATTGCGGCCGGCTAGTGCAGTTGCTGAAGTTGTGTATAGCGTTGTCATAATCGTTACCTTTTAATTTAAGTTGTGCGCAATTTAATTGTTTGCAACTTTAGTTGAGGCGAAAACGAAATGCAAGTATATTGTGCACAATTTATTTTTGGTGAAACATTAGAGTGCAGTGATGAGTAAACAGCAAAACCATGTAGCTAGCCTGAGTTTAGATAAGCAATTGTGCTTCTCCCTGTACAGTGCTTCGAACGCAATGGGACGGGCTTATCGTCCCTTATTGGATAAGCTGGATCTTACTTATTTGCAGTACATTGTGATGATGGTGCTGTGGGAGCACGATAGCGTAAGCGTGAAGAGCTTGGGTGAACGCGTTCACTTGGATTCAGGCACCTTAACCCCGCTATTAAAGCGCTTAGAGGCTAAAGGTTTAGTGCTTAGAGCCAGGTCTGAGCAAGACGAGCGAGTAAGAGTTATTAGCCTTACACCGCAAGGTGTGGCACTGCGTGAGCCAGCCGAAGCAATCCCTCAAGCCATGTTATGCCAAGCTGATTTACCGCTAGAAGAGTTGCAAGCACTTAAAGCCGGTTGTGATCGCTTGTTAGCGAAGTTAATGAAATAACATGCACAGCTTTTAAGGTTTATTGAGGCTTCGCAGCAAATTTAAGAAAAATAACAATTAAAGTGAAAATCGTAAGCTTATAAGTGCTTTAGCTGGTTACAATGTAGTGTTGCCCAACACCGGAGCCGAAGTATGCCGCAAGCCGCAGTAAATAAACTCAAATTGTTTAGTTTGGCGTGGCCTATTTTAATTGAGCAGCTTACCAGCGGCATTGTTGTAATGGCCGATATTTACTTTCTTAGCCTTTTAGGGGAAGAGGCCGCCGCGACAGCGGGTTTATTGATGCCTTACCTATGGATTGGCTTTTTTGTACTGCCCATGCTCTCTACTGGCGGTACGGCTGCGGCCTCTCAATATTACGGGGCGAACAAGCTTGATAAAGTCGTGCCGGTATTTATGACTAATGTGGTGTTGCTGGGCTTGGCCGGTCTAGCATTTAGTCTGTTTACCTACCTTAATTTCGACAATATCGCACTTTGGCTTAACTTCCCTGTGCAGATGCAAACTTACGCGGAAGAGTACTTAGCCATTATGGCCTTCACCTTTGGCTTCTTTGGGTTGCGTTGTGCTTATGGCTCAATTCTAGCGGCTAAAGCAATGACCAACTGGAACATGTTGGCCTCGCTGCTCACCAATGTGATGAATATATTTTTAAATGCGACGTTCTTCTTTGGTTGGTTTGGGCTTGAGCCCATGGGCTTAAAAGGTATCGCTTTGGGCACTGTGCTGTCTTATGCCTTTGCTTGTGTGGTTGTAATGCTGATTGTGCACATAAAAGCGCAAGTAAGCTTTGAGTTTACGTGGGCGATATTGCCGCGCATGCGTGCAGTGATAAAACCATTGATTAAAATTGCTATTCCCTCAGCAGCCGAGCCTGCTAACTACACTTTGCAACAAATCGTAGTGGCGGGAATATTGGCGAGTTTAGGTGTGCTTGCGGTATCTTCTTATACTTTTGTTCTGCGCTTTTTGTTTATTTCTATGGCGGTGAGTTGGTCTTTGGCGGCCGCTGGGCAAATCATCATGGCTCACCACATGGGAGCGAGAAAGCTAGATGAAGTAGACGCCACATACAATCGCTGTATTAAGCTAGCCATGCTGTTTGCTTTTGCCAATATGAGCTTATTTGCGTGGTGTTATCAGCCCTTAATTAGCTTGTTTAGTGACGACCCTCAAGTTGCATTCTATGCCAAATGGTTGCTGATTATTTGTATCGTGATGGAGCCGTTTCGGGCGATCAATATTGTAGCTGGAATGGGCTTAAAAGCGGTGGGCGACGGCAGGTTTGCCGCCACTGTTGGGGTTGCTTTTATTTGGGGCGTGGTGCCCATTATTTATCTTTGCTCTATCTCTTGGCAGCTTGGCATTATTGGCGCTTGGGCCTGTTTTGCTTTAGACGAAGTTATCCGCGGCCTGATTAATCACTGGCGCTGGAAGACCTACCGTTGGCACAACATGGGCATAACCTAAGTCGCTGACAAAAATTAGCTCGAAAGATAAACAGCCCCTAGTGATGGATCACAAAGCGCGATACTTCTATTATCTTTTGTAGCGTAGTTTAGGCTACAACTAACACTTTACGTTGATCCTCGGTTTATTGCTGCTGGCCAGTAATAAATGGAATTGCCGCAGTATTTGCAGCGGCAGACAGGGTTGTTTTATTCCTTTAGCAGCGAGAACAGTAATGAAATTAGAGTCTTTAGCACTTCATCATGGTTATCAATCGGAAGCTACCACTAAAGCGGCCGCGGTGCCTATCTATCAAACTACGTCTTACACTTTTGATGATACTCAGCATGGTGCCGATCTGTTTGATTTAAAGGTTCCGGGTAATATCTATACCCGTATTATGAACCCTACTACTGACGTGCTAGAGCAGCGGGTTGCAGCTATGGAAGGAGGCATTGCTGGCCTTGCTTTGGCCTCTGGCATGGCTGCCATTACCTACGCGATTCAATGTATCTGTGAAGTGGGCACTAATATCGTAAGCACTAGCCAGCTGTATGGCGGCACCTATAATTTGTTTGCCCACAGTTTCCCTAAACAAGGCATTGATGTGCGCATGGTATCGGCAGACGATTTCGCTGGGTTTGAAGCGGCTATTGATGAAAATACTCGCGCAATTTTCTGTGAGTCTATTGGTAACCCAGCAGGCAACGTAGTTGACTTGGTTAAGTTAGCCGAAATTGCCCACAAACACGGTCTACCTTTAATGGTTGATAATACCGTTGCTACGCCGTTTTTATGTCGGCCGATTGAACTGGGTGCCGACATCGTTATTCACTCATTAACTAAATACATTGGCGGGCATGGCACCTCTATTGGCGGCATTATTGTTGATTCTGGCAAGTTTGACTGGGTGGCGAATAAAGAGCGCTTTAAAATCTTAAACGAGCCAGATCCGTCTTATCATGGTGTGGTGTATACCGAAGCGCTAGGCCCTGCGGCCTACATTGGCCGCTGTCGCGTAGTACCACTGCGTAACACTGGTGCGGCTATTTCACCGATGAACGCCTTCCAAATTTTACAAGGTTTGGAAACGCTGGGTTTACGAATGGAGCGTCACTGTGAAAATGCCGAAAACTTAGCGGCTTACCTTAAGCAACACCCTAAAGTGGAGTGGGTAAACTACGCTGCACTGCCTACCAGCCCTTACAATGAGCTGTGCGAAAAGATTGTTGGTGGTAAAGCCTCTGGCATTTTGAGCTTTGGTATTAAAGGTGGAAAAGAAGCTGGTGGTCGCTTTATTGATGCCCTAGAAATGATTCTGCGTTTGGTGAATATTGGTGACGCTAAATCGCTTGCTTGTCACCCAGCATCCACCACTCACCGTCAGTTAAATGATGAAGAGTTAGCAAAAGCAGGTGTAAGTGCCGATTTAATCCGTATCTCGGTTGGCATTGAAAACATCGGTGACATCATCAACGACGTTAGCCAAGCGCTCGATAAAGCTTAAGCTATAAACTGTTGATTGAAATGTCAAAAGCCACTTGTTAAAGTGGCTTTTTTTGTTAAGGAACAACGATTTGGGTAAGCTCACTTTGGGAATGTTGTTGCTTGGGTGTTTTTGCTCTCATGCTTCGGAACTATCAGAACCGTTATTCGGTATTGTGGTGACGGAGCATAACGAACGCTTTCTTAAATTAAGAAATCATTCATCGGATAGCCTGCATCTAGATATCTATGGGCAAGATATAAAGCTGGCACCCAAATCAGGTTCGCTCATCGACTGCCAAGCTTTCGCTGAACTAGAGATTAAATTTGTAGAATCTGAAACGGTGTTTTTTAGTGTGCCATGTAGCAGTTTAGTGGTTTTCAAAGAGGGCTTTGAGTTAGATGTCTATTAGTTGGCTAAATAAGTCCCTTTCAGTATTAGTAATATGCCCTTTATTGTTTGCTTGTTTAGACCAAGGTGGTGGAGACGATCCAAATACCTATTCATCATGTCGAATCACTGAATCAAAAGCTTTGCTTCCATGGGACAGCTATGAAGATGAGAATCAATGCTGGAACGCAAATGGCAATGGCTATGAGGAATATGAAGACGCTGTTATTTGGTGTGAAAGGCAAGTTACTGAGTACCGGCAAGAAAAATATACTATTTTACCGTCAATGACTTACGGCATATATACGACAAGCTGCCCTGCCTTTTAGTTTTTAACTTGTAATTGATGTCGCTTTTTTATCTCTCGTAACGATTTTTCATATTCTTCAATTAGTTGAACTTGGCTTTAGTTTCTCTTTGTAGCGCTGCTTATAATCGTAATGTGGTTTCGCTAGCCTTAAAAGGAAAGAGTCATGCGGCTTGTTTTATCAGTAATAGTTGCAACGGTTTTACTTAATTTGCTGGCCTGCAGTGCTGCAGGGGGCAAGCCCGATATGGCTCTCGAACAAGTTCAAGTCTACCAATCCGCTAAACCCTATGATGACAACTTGCGTCTGCGAGTTGATGGCCGTTTTATTGTAAATGGCAAAGGTGAAAAAGTACGTTTAAAAGGCGTGGCCTTTGGCAATGAGGTATGGGCTAATACTCGCATTCCAAGCCAACATCACAACGAGCAAGATTATATTCGCCTAAAAGAAATGGGCTTTAATAGCATTCGTTTCTACCTAAATTATCAAACCTTTGAGAGCGACAGTGCGCCCTATAAATACCACCAGTCGGGTTGGGATTGGTTAGATAAAAATGTGCAGTGGGCAGAAAAGCATGGCATTTATCTTGTGCTCAATATTCATGTTCCCCAAGGCGGTTTTCAATCTAATGGTGCGGGCGATGCCTTGTGGGATAAGCGTGAAAATCAGCTGCGACTAATTAGTCTGTTGCAAGCCATTGCCAAGCGTTACCAAGGCCACCCCAATGTAGCTGCCTTAGATTTACTTAACGAACCGGTCACTACACGCAGTAAACAGCAGTGGGAAGATCTTGCTAACGAGTTAGTAACGGCAATTCGACAAGTTAACCAGCAACAAATGATTTTTGTAGAGCGCTTGTTGGCTGTGAAAAACCAATGGCAAATCGACGAGCAGCAAAACTTCTTTAAGTTGGCAGATTCCAATGTTGTCTACCAATATCACTTTTATGAGCCAATGGCATTTAGCCATCAGCAAGCCTCATGGTTACGCCAATACCAAGTTCCAACCTCTTATCCTGATCCCGATAGGCTGAAAGTGATTGGTTCACCTAGTTGGTATGGCGCCCAGTTTGATAACCCAATAATCAACGCCGACAGCGATTGGCAGTTTGTAGAAGGAAAGAAACTACAGCACCAAGACTCAAAAATTGATTTGATTTATCCAGCCCTCGTATCGGCAAATAATGCTGGTGATAGCTTGTTCAAGCAGGTGGTGATTAATGAATATGCACCAGATGGTAAGGAGCTTCTGCGTGAAGTGAAAATTGACCTAAGCCAACACGCAGATTGGTACTTGTGGTCGGCTAATCAGCGTGGTCGTTCGCAACACCTTCGCCAGGGAGGTGAAGATATATTGCAGATTAGCGCGACAACCAGCGATGCCAATAATGGCAGCTCGCAACAGTTTGTTGTGCCTAAAGTTGGTCATTTCTATCAAATCTCTGGTTGGGTGAAAACCCGTGGAACCGGTGCTGCTAGCCGTGTGCAGTTGCGTTTAGATTTTCAACATGGGCTTAAAGATATTGTTGCTTGGGACAAACAACTCATTGAGAAAATGATTGAGCCCATGGAGCGTTGGGGCGAGCAGCACCAAGTACCGCTTTATCTTGGTGAATTTGGCTGCATTCGCGGTTGCTTTGAACAGCAACGCGGTGGTTTGCAATGGGTGAGTGACGTGCTAGACGTTGTCGATCAGTACCAAACCCATTTTAACTTTCATAGCTACCATGAAGACGCCTTTGCTCTGTATTACGGCTATGGCAGCTTGCCAACCGAGAGCAATGCCAATCAACCGTTAATTCAACTGTTTAAGCAGCGGTTGAATGAGCCTTAATTAAGCTAGGTCAATAAATAAACAAATTTGTCAGTGTTGTGACTTGATTTGCGAAGTAATCAACTACACTAAAAAGTAGATTGTCAGTTATTACTTTCTTTTGAGATTAAGGAAATAGCATGCGAACTGTTTGTTTGATCATGCTAACACTCTGTTGTGGTTATTTGAGTGCTGAGCCTAGTTTACGTATCTCTACGATTGAAACTATCGCTGCTTTTCCAGAGGTGCGTGATACGGTAAGCGCTGCCTATGCAGAACTTGGTTATCAGGTGGACATCGTGCCTATGCCAGCCAAACGCTCCTTACATCACGCCAGAGACAATCATGACATTGATGCCGAGTTGGCCAGAACCCGTTATGCCAGCAGTTACTTACCTAATCATATTTTGATCCCGGTGCCAGTAGGCCATATCACCATTGCTGCCTTTGTAAAAAAAGATAAAGCGCTAGTGACCGATTGGCAAAGCTTGCAGCAGTATAGAGTAGCAGGGGTGCGAGGGCATTTGTTTCTAGAAGAAAAGATGCGTAAGCACAACAATACTCAGTTTTTTAATACCGCTCATCAAGCGCTAACTATGCTGGGCCGAGAGCGCGTTGATGTAGTGGTATTGCCTCTGTCACTTGGCGAATACGTCATTAAAAAGTATTGGCATAAACAAATCACTGTGGTGAGTCCTGCGCTCGACCAAGTACCGCTTTATCATTTCCTGCACAACAAACATCAAGACAAAGCGGCACATTTAGCCGAGGTCTTACGAAAATTTACTACCGAGCCTTTGGCGCAGTACTAAAAATTCCAGTAGAACAAGCACCGAACTATTTGATTAATCGTTTATTTTGTTCTTATAAACGCTATCATTTGGGCAATGGCTAGGTACTTATTGCGCAGCTAGTCTCTGTTTTTATTAAGATGAACAAAATGTAATGTTGTGGCCACCTTGCGGTAAGGGCGGTTTTAGTAATCTGCTCATGTCGATTACACAACGAGGATTAGCCAAATGAAACTTCCAATTAAATTATCGAAAAAAATCTGTGTTGCTGCTGCGGTTGCATTAACGTCTACAGCGGTGATGGCCGATGATGATGCGCTTTCAGCTTTAGCAATCAAAAAAGCGGGTTTTAGCTTAGAGCAAGCAATTGAAAAAGTGCACAACACTTATCCAGGACAAATTACCGAGCTAGAGTTAGATGATTACCGCGGCCAAGCTGTTTATGAGGTAGATGTAGTAAACCTTGCTCAAGAGCAAAAGCATAAACTCAAGCTAAGCTTAGCCGACGGCGAAATGCTTAAAAACGAAAGCAGCAAGCTAAGCATATTGGGTGTAAGCAAATTAGATGAAGACGAGCGTATAGCGCTTGAGCAGCTAGCAGAATCTGAGCTGTCCCTACAACAAACTGTGGCCATGCTGAACAGCAAATACCAAGCGCAAGTTATTGAGTTTGAATTAGAGAATGAAAAAGGCATTACCTTTTACAAATTCAAACTACTGGGTGAGCAAGGCAAGCAGCGAGTGATTGTTGATGTGGCAAGTGGTGAAACCATTCCGGTTTTAAAACATTAAGCGCAAAAGTAGAGGCAGCCAATGTGTTGCCTCTTGGCATTTTTAAGGTAAGCAATGTGCGAATACTAATCGTAGAAGATGATCTCACTACTCAGCAGTTTTTGCAGCGTGCGCTTAGTGAGCAAGGCTATCAAGTAGATGCAGCCAGTGATGGGCAAGAGGGTTTATTTCTGGCCTTAGAGCAGGATTATCAGCTAATTGTTTTAGATCGCATGCTGCCTAAACTTGATGGTTTAACGGTGTTGTCTACCCTGCGAAATGCTAATAAGCACTTACCCGTGCTAATACTTAGTGCCTTAGACAGCGTAGATGAACGAGTCAAAGGCTTGCGAGAAGGCGGTGATGATTACTTAGTTAAGCCTTTTGCTTTAGCTGAGTTATTGGTGCGCATCGAGATTTTGCTGCAGCGTCAACGTGGTCAAACAGAGCCAAGTTTAAATAAGTTACAAGTAGCCGACTTGAGCATGGATCTATTAGCAAGGCGGGTATGGCGAGGTCAGCAAGAAATCCAGCTGCAGCCAAAAGAGTTTAAGTTATTGCGCTATTTAATGGAGCATGCTGGCCAGGTAGTTACCCGCACCTTATTGTTTGAAGCGGTGTGGAATTACGATTTTGATCCACAAACCAATGTTATTGATGTGCATGTGGCACGTTTACGAAAAAAGGTAGAGCTGGATGGCCATAGCCCCTTACTTGAAACCGTGCGTGGCGTGGGTTACCGCATGGTGGAAAAGTAAACGTCAAACTGGCTATATGTGGCGGTTAACCCGCACTAGCTCAATTTGGCGATTAACTCGAATGTATACCGCACTGCTGATGCTAGTAGTGGGGATTTTGTTGTGGGTACTGTATCAGCTAAGCATTGGCCAGCTAAGTCGGAGTCAAGACCAGCAGCTTGGCCAGTTGATTCAACAACAAAGCTTGTTAGCTAAAGAGTTAAACTCGCAAGACTTTATCAGCCAATTTTTATTACAGGCTGAGCAATCTCGCCAATTTGTACTGGCCTTTGATAATGGCCAAACAACCTATGGGCGCTTAGATGCTATTCCCAAACGCTTGGCTCAGTGCCCGGCATTAAAGCGTTTCCCCGTCTACAACTACAACAAAATTCGTCTTTATTCTGGCTGTGTGCAAACTCTGGAAGGTGGGCGGCTGATGGTAGCCAGCGACGACGAAGCGCTGTTTGATTTACGTGAACACTTTATTCAGGCAAGCATTGTTGCACTAAGTTTGGCCTTGGTTTTAGGCATTGTGACGGGGTGGTTTTTCTCGGCGCAAGTATTGCGACGGGTAAACAGTATTAATCGTATTGTTCAACAAGTGGAAGCGGGTGAGTTAAGTGCTCGAGTAGCGTTGAGTCCACGTAACGATGAGTTTGATCACATGGCCACGCACATCAATAAAATGTTGTCGCAGGTCGAGCATTCATTTGATGCCATAGCCGGGGTAACCGATGCCATTGCGCACGATTTACGCACCCCTTTGGGCCGTTTGCGTTTGCGACTAGAGCAAGCATTACTCGATAGTGAGCAGCAAGCAGTAAGTCCTGAACAATTAGGGAGTATGCTGCAGGAGCTTGATGGCATATTAGCGACGTTTAGCTCGATGCTGGAGCTTACCCGTTTAGAACATCAGCAACAATCTAGCTTTAGTGAAGTAGAGTTGGAGCAGATTGCTGAAGATGCCGTGGAGCTGATTCATCCCTTATGTGCCGAGCGCCAGCAAACTGTTTCGTTACATGTGGAGCAAGCGTGTTATTTAAAAGGCGATGCCACTCTGTTGTTTCGAGCGGTTTATAACTTACTAGAAAACGCCAGCAAATATGCCGGTGAGAAAGCGCAAATTCAATTAAGCGTTAAGGCTAATGGCTTTGCCGTGAGCGACAATGGCCCTGGTATTCCAGAGGCCGAATTAGACAAAGTATTTCAGCGTTTATATCGATTAGAAAGTAGCCGCAATAGCCCTGGTTACGGTCTGGGTTTGCCACTAGTGAGAGCGATTGTTCGTTTGCATGGGGGTGAGATTAAATTGCAGAACCAACAGCCAGGCTTACATGTTGTTGTGAAGCTAACTTAAGCCGCTAGAAATAAAAAAGCCAGCCTTGCAAGCAAAGCTGGCTTTTAGGTCTTATCAATTCTTTCCAGATACCGCAGAGAAGGCCTATGTTACCGAGAGCAACTTATGAGTGTACTTTTACCTTTTTAAGCTTGTTAGCTTTTCGAGCAAAGTAGTTTACGTAATAAGTAAAATAAAACTGTTCCATAGTATTCCCACCATCCAATGTTAATCACTGATGTGTCAGGCAAACGGCCTAATCACACGCACAACCGGCCTAAACCAAGGTTGCAAGGTGCGAGCAAATTGCTCTACACCTAAAACTTAACACTGCACAAATTTGTTTACAGGGTGAGCAACTAGAACTGTGACAAGTATTGATAAGTTGTTGTAATTGTGTATTTAAGATGTGAGCGCTTCGAGCTTATGAAAATTACTTTTCCTTTTGCTAATTAAGCTAATGATTTAAAGAATGTTTAGTTTTTAGGATAAATGTCAGTTTATCAAAGTAGCTTTTCGACCTTGTTGAGAGATGGAGTCGCTTTCGCTTTTTGCATATGGAGTAAGGTTAGCGCTAAGCTACTAAAGGTAATCGCCAGTATCCATAGATGAGCAAAGTGGCCTTGAATCTCGCTAAAGCTGGCGCCCATTTGATTGAGTTTTAACATCGCTAACACCATTGGTTTAGCAGGTACTAGATCGGCAATAATGTTAATTGCAGGTGGAATAGAGCTAAGCGGCCAGATAAAGCCACATACAAATACTGTTGGTAGCGAGGTCATTAAACCAACTATGGTGGCGTAGTCTCGTTTAGGTAGCATCACCGCAATACATTGGGCTAAGCCTGCAGTAGCGATTAAAAAAGGCAATAGAAGCTGGCAGATATGGGCAATGTTCGCCCAATGATGTACTCCGTACAAATTTAATACCACACCAAAATAAAAACTGCTCATCAAACTATAGATCAAGCTAAATAGTAAGCTGCGAACCAGCACTAATTGCCAGGGGCTGGCTCGCCTTAATAATGTTGATTGTGAGGTAGGGGCTGGCGCAGCATGTAGCCCAACTGCGATGAGTAGCGTTTGGTGCAAAATCACAATAAACACTGCAGGAATGACATAATCCAGATAGCCTTGGTGGGCATTAAAGGCTGCATTGGCATTTAGCTGAATGGGTGAATGTAAGGTGCTGGCAAGTGCTAGCGGGATGCCATCGGCTACCATCTTGGCTACTTTTACTTGTGCCGCTAAGGTGCCAGAGGTACTGGCTAAGCCTTGCACTATAGTTCCATAAACCAAAAAGTAAGACGCATCCCCAGCATAAGATAAAGTGGGTGAGCGGCCCATTAATACATCTCTATAGAAATGCTCGGGAATCACCAATAATCCACCTACTTCACGCTCCACCAACTGTTGTTGAGCTTCTTCAATGCTAGCAACTTGGCTGGTCACTTTTAGCAAAGGGCTGGCGTCTACCATACGAATTAACTGGCGACTTAGTTGGCTGCCATCAGCATTAATTACCGCAATCGGTTGTTGTAATGGCGTTTGGTTTAAGTAGGGTTGAGGATACAAAAAAGCGTACAGCAGTAAACCGCCAAATACTGTGAGTATAAGTGCCCGATTACTAAGAATTCTGCGCAGTTCTATACGCAATAACAAGCATGTGTTCATGTGTTTAGTTCCACGTTGTGTGGATTACTAAAGCGTATTTTTACCAGCCACGCAGCGCTGATAAAGGCGATGCCGAATAGTAATAAAGCCGATAAGTTAGGTAATGATTGTAAAGCGCTAGCGCCGTAGTTGGCTTGGGCTATTTGCACTTCAATATAGTGGGTTATCGGAATAAGTTGTCGCCAAAATTGGGCGAACCAAGGCATGTCGCTGACCGGAAATGTTACCCCCATAAAAGCAAAGCTAGGTGCTGTAAGAGCGCCTGCAAAACTGAGCGCCCGTGCTACATCTTCAAACAGCAGCATAAAAATTAAGGCGATGGCTTGAGAGGCAACCACACACAACAGTAAGGCCAGTAGTAATACACTCCAAGAGCCTCGCATTGGCCAGTCAAAGCCGTGAAACATTAAGGTGCACAGTAATATGCCTTGCAGCCACAACAAAGCGCCAAAAAAGCTAAGTTTTATGGTTAGCTTTTGCCAAGCTTGCTTGGCTAACCAGCTTTTAAAGCTATTGTTTTTTAGTTCTGAGCCCAGTGCCAAAATCATTACCGTCATAATCAAAATTTGCCAAAATGCAGGTAATGCTGCCGATACAATAAACTGGGCATAGTTGCTATTGCCGTTATATAGGGCGCTGATTTGATTGCGAATAGGCACAGCACTACCCAATGCTTGTAAAGTTTGGGTATTGCCGTGGCTTAGCGCTTTTGCCACAGCAACTTTGGCACTAAAAGTACCGTGAGCTTGTTGCAAAGCAGAGTTAATTTGTTTGCCAATTACCATGAACTGGCTGTTGTAATAAGCCGCAACGCTAGGTGTTTGTGCCAGCTTGGTATGCTTTTCCATATCGGCTGGAATTATTACTAAAGCCGATACTTCCCCGGTGCGCAACATAGAGCGGGCTTGTGGTTCACCGTAAACACTGCGTACTTTTAGGGTTGGGCTAGCATCATAGTGATTAATTAGGCTGCGCGATAACTGGCTATGATCGTGGTCAACCACGGCAATCGGTAGCTCACGGGTTAAACCTGAAGAAAATACCCACCAAACGGCTAAAAAAGCGAACAATGGCAACCAGGTGAGCATGGCCATTAGCCAGCGATTGTCACGCAGCAAAAGCCACTGTTGTTGATACAGTTGCCTTAGACTAAGCGGCGGTTCGCTGGTGTCATTCATCTTAAGGTTGCTCAAGCTCAACGATGGCGCTCATGCCTACACGTAATTGCTCTATCTGCTGCAAGGGGCGGGCTTCTACTTCAAAGGTACGTAAATCAAAGCCAGTACGGCTATCGGTGGCGCGCCACGTAGCAAAGTCGCCCATTACTGCCACATGGGCTACTTCAAACTTATAACTTTGATTATTTAGGGCCGGTAGCATGGCACTAAACTGTTGACCCTTTTGAAATTGGCTAAGTTGATCTTCACGAACGTGCAATACCAACCAAGCATCTTGCATATCAATAATAGATACCACCGGGAAGCCGGTTGGCGCTAACTCGCCACTTTGCAGCAGCAGTTGGCTTACCTCGCCAGAGTGCCAGCTTGTCACTAAGGTGTCACTGGTGAAGGCTTCTACCTCTGCTACTACGCCTGCTGCTGCGCGGGCTTGTTCTAAGGCTGCGCGCTTAGTTTCGTCACGGGCACCTTCTTTGGCCAGTTGATACATCTGCGAGGCGGCATTTTCGGTATAACGCGCTGCTTGCCATTGGGTGTAAGCTTCGTCGCGTTTTTGCTCGGCAACCACGCCATCTTTGTATAGGTTATCAACCCGTTGGTAGGTTTTTTCTGCTAAGTTAGCTGCCGCTAAAGCTTTTTGCCACTGGTCTTTAGCTGCGGCTATTTCTTGTGCTCTAGCGCCGTTTTCAGCTTGCTCAGCCATGGCTGATGCTGCTTGTTGGCCGGCTTTGGCTTGCTCTAATTTGGCATCTAATTCAGGACTAGTGATGGAAAAGATTAGTTGCCCAGGCTCTACTTGGTCGCCTTTTCTCACTAATACTTGGTCGATCCGCCCAGCTACTTTGGATGAAATATTGTACTGCTGAGCTTCAATCTGGCCTTGCAGCGTATAGGGCTGCGGCTGGTAAGCTTGCCAAAACGAATAAGCAACCCAAGCAATAATCGCCAGCAAGGGCACAATGGGTAACACCGCGGAAAATTTACGCATAATAGACCCTAGTTAAATCGATAATATTGAGAAAAATTGGCCATTTCACCACTTAAGGCAGTGAGTTTAGCCAAAGCAATTACATGGCTATAAGCAGCTGATTGACGCTGAGTTTTCACGCTTGCTTGGTACATCTCGGCATCCACAACGTCGAGAGATGTCGCTAAACCTTGGCTAAAGGCTTTTAGTCGAATACGTAAGTTTTCTTTTGCTAGCGCCAAGGTGGATTCTAGTCCTTGGTATTCTTCTAATGCTAACTCGGCTTCTCGATAGGTTTTTTCTACCAGCAAGCCTAGGTCGCGCTCTGCTTGGGCACGAATATAAGAAATCTGCAGCACGGTGCTATTGGCGGCATTTACTTTGCCGGAGCGACCAGAGTTATCAATAATTGGCACCGACACACCAACCCCCACCATCCAGTCGGGCGCGTATTTAGCGGCTAAGCTGTCGCCTTTGTAGATGTCATAGTTACCAAACATGTATACCTCTGGCATGTAACCGCCTTTAGCTATGGTCACCATCTTTTTAGCTTGTTTTGATTTACTGTCCAATATCGCTAAACCGGGATAACTGTTTAGGGTTTGCGACATATAGCTTTCTAGCTCGGGGATGTCGGCTTGAGTGAATAAGCTAGTACTGGGTTGAATAGCCTGTTGGGCATGCAGTAATTCTTTTAAGGCTAACTGGGCAATTTCATAATTTCGCAGGGCTTTTCTGGTATCAACCTTGGCCTTATCGTAAGAGGCATCCGCTTGCAGTCGCTCTACAAAGGCGATTTGTCCTTGCTGCTCTAGCTTTACCGCATTACGTTGATGTTTTTTTAGCCCGTCTTCCACCTCTTTATAGGTTTCTGCTACTTGTGCAGCCAGCACCACCCCAAAGTAAACTTTGGCGAGGTCTTCAAATTTAGCTTGCTGTTGCATGGCGAGTACTTTTCCAGCCTCAATATTTTGCTCACGCGCGATATCGATGGCGGCGCCGCGACGGCCACCAGTATATAACGGCCAAATTGCCCGAATGGAGCTAGTGGTAATGTCTTGCTCAGTGAAGTTAGTTACCGTTGGTAAGTTTAAAAGCGGCGCTAAAATTTGCCCTAGCGCGGGGTCTAAACCACTTAAATCGAGTGATGCCAAAGGCTCTAAGTCTTTTAAATCAAGCGAAACGGGTTTTTCTAAACGGGTGTAATTACCGGTTAAATCTACTTTGGGGTAGTAGAGATCTTTTGCAGCGTCGCGCAGTGCTTCACTGCGGGCTACGCTTTCTTTGTTGGCCGCGAGGCTTTGGTTTTTCTCTAGCACATCTTGCCATGCTTGCTCGAAGCTAATGGCATTAGCATTTACTGGCAGAAATAGGCTAACTAGGCAGCCAAGGCTAGCTAGGTTTAAACCCCAAAAGTGTCTTATCACTTTAACACAGTCCTTATGGTATTAGAGTAAATACTCTACAGTATGCTAGGTGCATTATACAAGTGCTTTGCAGCGAGCATTTTTGCTATTTGTTAAGCCTAGGACAGATTACAGTAAGATGTTTTATTTCGTAGTAATTACTTGGCGAAACAAGCTGTTGAAGCTGGTGCCCGCAATTTTCCCACCGGTGCTATTAGCCAATTGTGCGGTGTTTTGCAAGTTGCATATAAAAGCTAGATGATTTTGCTGTTGTGGCCGATGAAGTGCCCAGCTTAGCCCTGCGAACCCAAGACGCTACGGTGGAAGTTCAAAGCATGATTGAAGATCTGCCATCGGGAACTAAGCTGCTATCGGGCTTAACATAAAAAACAGTGCAACAGGCCGAAACTAGTGAGCGTTTAATGGGTGAAATAGGCCAAGACCTTAATGTTATTTCGCAATCGGCGCATGCAATCTGAGGTGAATAAACAAGCTAATATTTCGTCAGTACAAGCGGTTGAACAATTGAGTGAAGCAGCTGTAGCGTCAACCTTAAAAGGCTATCGCACCAAAGGTGGTAGCAGGTTGGTAAATAGCTGAGTTGAGCAGTACTTAAAATAGCTTATTGATGATCAAGTGACTTATATCATAGTTTCTTTTATAACAATGGCTTAACTTTATTTTCAACTGGTGCTACGAGCACCAGTTTTAGATTGGTTTAGTAAAAGATATAAAAGGAACATAATGGAATACTTTATTGGGGCGTTAAAAAAATACGCAGATTTTTCAGGACGAGCTCGTAGAAAAGAGTACTGGATGTTCATCTTGTTCTACTTCATTTTTGGCATAGCAGCGAACATTATCGATGCCATTATTGGCTTACCTTTGCTTTCGCTAGTGCTAACGCTAGGTCTAATCATCCCAAGTATTAGTATCGCTGCTAGGCGTTTACATGATACTGGTCGCAGCGGTTGGTGGCAGCTTATTGCCCTTATTCCGCTGATTGGTGCGATTATACTGTTGATTTTCTTGGCATCAGATAGCCACGAAGACAACAACTATGGCGCTAATCCTAAAGGCGCTGGTGCAGTAGCTTAGGTTAAAAACAAACAGTTGGGCTAGTAAATTGGCCCAACTTCTTCTAGTTGAGTAAGGTAAACCCGCGTATCAAACTCAAGCTGATGGTAATTAGGCAGCATATGCTGGCACAGTTGGTAAAAGGCTTTGTTATGCTGTTTTTCTTTTAGATGAGCGAGTTCGTGTACCACGATCATGTTTAAAAACGGCTCAGGCACGTTTTGAAACAAGCTACTCACTCTTATTTCATTTTTACTCTTTAATTTACTTCCCTGAACTCGCGATACATACGTATGTAAACCTAAAGCATGGTTTACCACATGAATTTTCTTATCAAAAACGACCTTACTCAGCGGTGCCGATTTACGCATATATTGGTTTTTAAGTGACAAACAATAGTCGCGTAGGGCTTTATCGTTATATATGTCATGCCTTGTAGGGTACTTATTTAATAGAAACTCGGCTAAACGGTGCTGTTTAAGCAGATCTTCAATTTTGCTGGTGAGTGCCTCGGGGTAAGCGGCTAAATATTTAAGCGTTGTCATTGTATTTAAGGTTATGGCCAGATGCAGCAGTGTAAGCTGAGAATAAAACAAGACATAGCCTTAGGCTATGCCTTGTTTGCTTAGTTCTTGTTTAATAGCGCCACGGCCACCACAACTAGGCCAATACCAGCAATTTGCAGAACACCAATACTGTCGCCCAATATCCAAGCAGCCATTATTAAGGTAAAAACTGGACCTGCACTGCCACTAATCGCAGTGCGTTGTGCGCCGATACGATGGATAGCCTCACTAAACAAAAATGAGGGAATGACCGTAGAAAACAGCGCCATATAAGCCGCATACCAATAAACCTGACCGGGATAGTTGAGCAGTGCAGTAAAGTCCCCGTGCAAACTAAAGTGGATGAAAATAGCAATACTGGCGGCAATCATTGCAATAAGAGTAAAAGCTTGGCTGCCGATCTTGGCCACAATGTTTTTGCTAAAGACCAAGTAAAAAGCAAAACTAAAGGCGCTAGCGATAACCAAGCTGGTTCCCCAGATAAGTTGCTGGGGATCATGCTGATGGCCGGCTTCACTCCACATCATTAACCCCACGCCTAACCAGCTAAGGGGCAGGGCAAGCACCACAATTAACTGCGGCTTTTGACGGTAAACTAACCAAGCAAGCAAAATGGTAAATCCAGGGTAGGCATACAATACCACCCGCTCAAGCGGTGCCGAGATGAATTGCAAGCCACTTAAATCTAAAAAGCTAGCTAGGTAATACCCTGCTATGCCAACCAGCGCAGCCGGCAGAATGTTACCTTTCAGTTTTTGATGTTCTAAGCGACCTAACCTCCACCAGTACAATGCTAACATTAGGTAAATCGGCAGGCTAAAAGCCATGCGCAGTGTCATTAGGCTGGCAGGGTCGATGCCAAATTGGTAAGCCAGCTTGATCCAAATTCCCTTAAGAGAAAACAATGCGGTGGCCACCAAGGCCAAACAGAGCCCTTTAGCTGCTTGAGAAAAGCGCGGAATGGAAGCGAAGATGTTGCTAGTTTTACTGATAGTCATGTCCTTGCGAGCCTTGTTTTAGGAGTTGGATAAGGCTACGAAGGGCAAATAAGGTCTGGCTGCACTTCGCAGCCAGTGAAAAAATATCTACATTTCACCGCTGCTAGAAATAAGCAGCAGCCACAGTTTAACCAAGCAAATACTTGCACTGGGTGCGAGTAAGCGACTTGGCTGATTTGTGGTTAAAAATGCGGTCATATCATTTCCTTAATGATGAATTTTTAGCCTACGGTAATTGAGTTGAAGCCGCAAGCGATTAAGCAAAATAGACGACTGTTAAATTCTATCTATGTGGCTGGTTTAACCCAGAGGTAAATACGCTACTAGGGCTGTAGTTGCTGATCAGCTATTGGCGCCCACCTTGATTCGCGTTTGTAGCTGTTTAAAAGCAACTTGCAACAGCAAGAAAGCTGCACACAGAAGCAATACGTAAATGCTCTGCTGACCTAAGGCAACTAACAGCAAGCAACAAAGCAGCACGCCGACTATGGCGAGTACCTTAAAAAAACCACGCAATAAAATGGCGCCAGCTAGCATACTCAACAGATAAACCATGATGAAATTGCCATTGGCATAACGGATTAACTCGTCCAGTGGTAACTCAAATAGCCAGGCTGCAACACAGCTAACTGCACAAACTAAAACAATGGTGCTAAGTGCATGTTGTGGAATTTTATTTTTGGATAAACGCGCTAACGGTTTTAGCCGCTGACCTTCATCGGCCATGCTCCAGAGCAAGCGCGAAAAGCCTTGTATATAAATATTGATGCTGGCGTAACAAGCTAAATAACCCACAATGGCGGCTAGCCACTTGGCTTTTTGACCAAAGATAATGGCAACTAAATGAGGCAGTGATTGGGTATTGGCTAGTTGGTCTCCATAGCTGCCGTATTTAAGCACCACCACCGACGCCGCCCAGTACACGGCGCCTGCTAAAAACACACCCAATAATAAGGCAATGGGGAAATCTCGTTCTGGCCGACGAAACTCCTCGCCCATATGGGCAAAAGCTTCAATGCCTACAAAACACCAAAACATCACAGCTAATGCAGGAGCAATGCTAGGAATATCGATCTGTTCAGGAAGCTGATAATCGCCTGCTTGCACATCGCCTTGCCACCACAGTGCCGCTACAAGCAATACAATCGCAATCGCAATTAAACCTTGAATATTGCCTGAGAGTTTTGCGCCTCCCATGCCTAATAGCCACATGCTGAGCAGCGTACCAAGTTGAATGATTAAGGCGGTATTTGGCGTAATAGAAAACATCGCCTGCCAAAATCCGGTCGCCATCATTAGCGCAGCAGGCAAGCCAACCGGTAACACCGAAATGAATAAAAAGGCCGTGAGCTTTTCGGCCCGAGGCCCTAAGGCTTTGGCAACAAAGTGAGCGGCCCCGCCGGCGTGTGGATAACGCTTGCCTAATGCCGCAAAGGTAAAGGCAATTGGCAATACCAAGCTAATCAGCAATAGCCAGGCTAATAAAGAACTGTGTCCGGCAATGCTGGCGGCAATAGCAGGAACAACAAAGATGCCAGTGCCAAGTAAAGATGTGGCGAGTAATGCGATACCTTGGCTGATGCCAAGTTGTTGATTTAAGCGGCTCATGAATGCTCACAGGATGAATAACAAAGCTAAAGCATAGCGCCAATCAACTCACTTGAAAGCTGTAAAAATAGCGGAAACTAACGCTAAATAGTCGGTGTTTGCCGTTAATTTAACGGTGAGCCCAACCTAGACTCTAGCTGCTTTAAAAGCTCTGCGTAACGGCCGCTTGTTTTGAGCTTTTGTAAACCTTGGTTAAATTGCAGCAAATAGTGCTGATTTTCCTGATGTTTTTTAGAGAGCATAAGCCGAAAGTGGCGTTGCTCTACAAGAGTTTCGGAATAGGTAATTTGCTGGATCTCTGCTTCGCTCAAATGATTGGTCATGTAGTGCAAGGCAACGGTTTTGGTTAGCGCTATTGCATCGATGCGTTGATACAACAAGCGTTCAAATAGGCTTTGGTAATCTCCCACTTTATCTAAGGTAATCAGTTTGCTGCGCGCTGCTTGTTCCAGGGTGGGGTAAGCGGCGGATAATGTTCCGCCTATTGTAATACCTTCTAAGTCTTCTATTTTTTGCCAATGTACCGGTTTCGACTTCAAGGAAAACAAAACTTCACTACCACTTACAATGGGCTCGCTAAACCAAAAGTGTCGTTCGCGCTGTTCGGTTTTAATCCAGGCTAAGCTGCCGTGCCACTTAAAGCTTGCTGCGCCATAGCCACGTCGAGCATATTCATATGAGCGTTTCCATGGGTAGTAACCGTAATACGTTTTGATACCTTTTTGAGCAAAAGCTTCGCTAACAATTTGTGCGGCTATGCCGCCTTTTGCCAAGTCTATTGAAAGATAAGGTGGCCATTCACCACTGGTTAAATTGATGTTTTTAACAGCAAATGCTGGGTGCGAAAATGCGCTTAGCAAACTCACCAGTAAACAAAATATACCTAAATAACATTTACTTAACTTTCTTATCATTATCTTTTTAGTTTATTAACCTTTGTATTTTTCAAGTGTAGTCGAGGGCTAAATAACGGTGCTTAATTTTCAAACCAACTACCTATTTTGAGTAGCTTTGTAAAAATCATTTCCGCGATTTTACAAAATCAAGATTGCCGGAGTACGTGAATTTTAGCGTCACTTTATTACCCAAATGTAATTATATTACAGATTTTGATGGTTAAATATTCAATATACCTCTTTAGGGTAGTTTAAAGTTGTTATTGATCTACATCATTCTTTTATTTTTGTTACATCTTATTATCCGCGCATTAATCTTATTTTGTCGCTGGAAAATCTATGAGCAAGCTGAAGCTAGTAGTTGTTGGTAACGGTATGGTGGGGCACCGTTATTTAGAAGATTTGGTCGAGAAGGCTGACTTAAGCCAATTCGACGTAACAGTTTTCTGTGAAGAGCCTCGAGTTGCCTACGATCGTGTTCACTTGTCTTCATATTTTTCTCATCACACCGCTGAAGAGCTGTCTCTTGTTAAACATGGCTTCTACGAAAAACACGGCATTGAGGTATTGCTTGGCGAACGTGCTATCAATATCAACCGTGAGCAAAAAGTGGTGTATTCAAGCACTGGTCGTGAGATTGCTTACGACAAACTAGTAATGGCTACGGGTTCTTACCCTTGGGTTCCACCGATTAAAGGTAGCGAAAATAAAGACTGCTTTGTTTACCGTACCATTGAAGATTTAAAAGCCATTGAAGCATCTGCTAAAAAGAGTAAGAGCGGTGCCGTTGTAGGTGGTGGCCTATTAGGTCTAGAAGCGGCGGGTGCTTTAAAAGCGCTAGGTGTAGAAACCCATGTTATTGAGTTTGCTCCAGTATTAATGGCCGAGCAGCTCGACCAGCAAGGTGGTTTATTACTGCGCAACAAAATTGAGCGCATGGGTGTGCAAGTGCATACCAGCAAAAACACTTTAGAGATCCAAGCGCAAGGTGAGCATGCTCGTAATACCATGCAATTTGCCGATGAAACCAAGCTAGAAGTTGATTTCATTGTGTTCTCTACCGGTATTCGTCCGCAAGATAAGCTAGCACGTCAATCTGAGCTAAGCATTGCACCTCGCGGCGGTATTGCGATTAACGATCAATGTTTAACTTCAGACGAAAACATCTACGCCATTGGTGAGTGTGCCTCTTGGAACGAGAGTTTCTTTGGTTTAGTGGCACCTGGTTACAAAATGGCGCAGGTAGCGGTAGATCACCTGTTAGGTAACAACGGTGCTTTTGAAGGCGCAGACATGAGTGCCAAGCTTAAGTTACTGGGAGTAAAGGTAGGCAGCATTGGTGATGCTAATGGTCGCACGCCAAACTGTAAGAGTTTTGTTTACCAAAACGATGAAGAGGGTGTGTATAAACGCCTGATCGTTTCAGAAGACGGCAAAAAACTATTAGGTGCAGTGTTAGTGGGCGATACCGCTGATTACGGCAACTTACTCCAGCTTAAACTTAACGACATTGATTTACCTGAACATCCAGACACGCTTATCTTGCCTGCTCATGCGGGTGCAGAAAAACCTGCAATGGGCGCAGACTCTTTACCTGATTCAGCAGTTATTTGTTCTTGCTTCGATGTTACCAAAGGTAAGATAGCTGCAGCAGTGGCCGATGGTCAAACGACTATGGCCGAGATTAAAGCCTCTACTAATGCAGGTACTGGCTGTGGTGGTTGTTTACCGCTAATTGGCCAAGTACTAAATGCAGAGTTGGCTAAAGCCGGCGTAGAAGTTAATAACCACCTTTGTGAACATTTTGAATACTCACGCCAAGAGTTGTTCCACCTAGTTCGAATTGAAGGCCATAAAAGCTTTGAACAGGTATTAAACAAACACGGTAAAGGTTACGGCTGTGAAGTATGTAAACCAGCCGTTGGCTCTATTTTAGCTTCTTGCTGGGGCGACCACGTATTGGCGCCAGAGTTAGTAAGCCTGCAAGATACCAACGATAACTTCCTTGGCAACATGCAAAAAGACGGCACCTATTCGGTGATTCCGCGCATGGCCGGTGGCGAAGTTACTCCTAAAGCACTTGGCGTACTGGCTGAAGTGGCCGAAGAATATGCCCTGTACACTAAAGTGACAGGCGCCCAGCGCATTGGTTTATTTGGTGCGCAAAAAGATGACCTTCCTAATATTTGGCGCAAGTTAATTGCTGCTGGTTACGAAACTGGCCAAGCCTACGGCAAAGCCTTACGCATGGCTAAAACCTGTGTGGGTAGCACTTGGTGTCGTTTTGGTGTGCAAGACAGTGTTGGTTTGGGCGTAATGTTAGAAAACCGTTACAAAGGCATTCGTACTCCTCACAAAATGAAGTTTGGTGTATCGGGTTGTACCCGCGAATGTGCCGAAGCCCAAGGTAAAGATTTAGGCATTATCGCCACCGATGCGGGCTGGAATATGTACGTAGGCGGCAACGGCGGTATGAAACCGCGCCACGGTGATTTACTGGCCGCAGACTTAGACCAAGAAACCCTAATTAAATACGTAGATCGTTTCATGATGTTCTACATTCGCACCGCCGACAAATTACAACGTACTTCGGTTTGGTTAGAGAACCTAGAAGGCGGTGTTGATTACCTGCGTGAAGTAGTTGTAAACGACAAGCTTGGCATTAACCAACAACTAGAAGCCGACGTGGCTAAATTGGTTGCGAGCTATAGCTGTGAGTGGAGCGACACTCTAAACGACGAAGCGCAACTTAAACGTTTTGCTCATTTCATTAATAGCGACCAACGTGATGAAAACGTAGTGTTTGTTAGCGAGCGCGAACAGCATCGCCCGGCTACTTTTGCCGAGAAACACCCACAGGCAAAAGGCGACATTCTACACGTTGAGTTGGAGGCATAATCATGAGTTTCGAAACCGTTTGTAAGTTAAACGATATTACCCCAGGTACCGGTATTTGCGCGCTAGTAAATGGCCAGCAAGTAGCCCTTTTTCGCCCACGTAACAATGAGCAAGTATTTGCCATTAATAACATGGACCCTTTTGCTAATTCGAACGTATTGTCGCGCGGATTGATTTGTGAGCATCAAGGTCAGCTTTGGGTAGCAAGCCCACTTAAAAAGCAACGTTTTAATCTTGAAACCGGCATCTGCCTAGAGAACCCAACGGTCTCGGTAGCTAGCTATAAGGTGCAGATTAAAGCCGACAGTGTTGCGGTGAGTGCATAACAGATTTTATTTTAGAAAATTAAGGAAGCATTATGTCTTACGTAAAACCCGCTGAATTCGTTCAAACCATGATCGATGCCGGTGAAAGCAAAGTATTTATGTCTACTCGCGATACCATTGTGCGCGGCATTATGGCCGGTGCAATTTTAGCGATTGCAGTAGCTGTAGCCATTACCGCAGCAGTGCAAACCGGTATGCCTATTGTGGGTGCTTTAGTATTCCCAGTTGGTTTTTGTATTTTGAACCTTATGGGTTTTGACCTACTAACTGGTGTATTTGCATTAGCGCCATTGTCGCTGTTTGAAAAACGCCAAGGTGTCACCGCCAAAGGTGTGCTTCGTAACTGGCTATTAGTGGGTTTAGGTAACCTTATTGGTGCGGTATCGGTAGCGTTTTTGGTTGCCTTAACCTTTACCATGAACTTTAGTGTTGAGCCTGGCGCAGTAGGCCAAGCCTTTGTTAAAGCTTCAACAGCCCGTACTTTAGGCTTTGCCGAGCATGGCTTAAACGGTTGGATTACCGTGTTTGTTAAAGGCATCTTGTGTAACTGGATGGTGTGTTTAGGTGTGGTTGGTGCTATGACCTCTAAAACCGTTGGCGGTAAAGTATTGGCGATGTGGTTCCCAATCTTCATCTTCTTTGGTTTGGTATTTGAACACGCCGTAGTAAACATGTACCTATTCCCATTAGGCATGATGTTAGGTGCCGAGTTCACTATCACCGATTGGTTAGTATGGAACCAAATTCCAGTTACTCTTGGTAACTTGGTGGGTGGCTTATTGGTAACTGGCCTAAGCCTTTACGTTACTCACGGTAAAACCTTGCCACAACGTAAAGCTGCTTAAGCACAATACATAGTAGTTTTACCTCCAAAATGATAACCCCTTGCTGTTGCTAGGGGTTTTTTTGTATTTGAAGCTTATGAACTGATACTCTACGGTTTTGGTCTTAAGGCCCGCTACACTAAATATAATATTCGCTCTACCAAGTAATAAGGAAACAGACAATGCCCCACTCTTCATCAACCGCTATTAACGAGCTGGGTTTTGTTTCGCTGGTTGGCGCAGGACCTGGTGACCCAGACTTGCTTACCGTAAAGGCGGTGAAGCGCATCCGCACGGCCGATGTCATTGTATTTGACCGTTTGGTGTCGCAAGAGATCCTCGATTTAGCTTCGCCTACCGCAGAGATGGTGTACGTTGGCAAAAAGCTTGATCATCACTTTGTACCGCAAGATGAAATTAACCAAATCTTGGTAGACCAAGCCAAGTTAGGCAAACACGTGGTTAGGTTAAAGGGCGGCGACCCGTTTATTTTTGGCCGTGGCGGTGAAGAGTTGCAATCATTAGCAGCCGAAAACTTAGCTTTTGAAGTGGTGCCTGGCATTACTGCCGCGGTGGGTTGTACCGCCTATGCGGGTATTCCACTTACTCATCGCGACCATGCGCAAAGTGTGCAATTTATTACCGGCCATTTAAAACAACATGGTGAGGATATTGATTGGCCTTCCTTAGCGCATTCTAATCACACCTTGGTGTTTTATATGGGCCTTAAGCAGTGTCCAACCATTCAGGAAAATCTGATTAAAAATGGCTTAGCCGATACCACCCCTTGTGCCATTATTGAGCGTGGTGCCACGCCGCAGCAGCGCGTATTAACCGGCAGTTTAGCTGAACTACCAACGTTGGCGCAGCAAGCCGAAAGCCCGTCTTTAATTGTTGTAGGCAGCGTTACAGAGTTGCACAAAGAGCTGGCGTGGTTCGCGCCAGAGTCGGTTTAGCTTAATCCGTGAAAAGCTTGGTCATGTTAAATAGGGTGATTAAAGGGAAGTTAGTGCTTGGATAAGTTTGATCAAAAAATTGTCGCTATGTTAGTGGCCAATGCGCGTACTCCGGTGAGTCAAATTGCTCGACAGGTAAACCTTTCGCGTTCGGCCACCGCCGAGCGCATCGCCAATTTAGAGAGCAGTGGGCAGATAAGTGGCTATCACGCTAGTTTGGGCACCCATAGCGAGCAAGCGCCGATTGCTGCGCATTTAGAACTTCGTTACAAAGAACACAATTGTGAAGCTTATGCAGAGATTATGCGCGGCATTCCGGAAATTAAACGCTGTCAGGCCATTTCAGGTGACGTAGATATGTTGCTGTACGTTGAAGTGGCCTCAATGGCTCGCCTAGAAGACATTCGTTTGCAGCTAGAGCAAATGGAAAAAATGGTGATGGTGCGCACGCACATGGTGTTAAGGGAAATGTTTAGTCGCTAAGGATAGCAATGCTACAAATAATAATTGGCTTTCAGTTAGACGAAGAGCGCCATTGGGTCGCTCGGTTAGCTTGTGGCCACTATCAACACGTTCGTCACCAGCCGCCATGGCAAAACCGACCGTGGGTGCTTAATTACCAGGGGCGTTTTAGCATGCTTGGCAAAGAACTCTCCTGTGTAAAATGCCTAGAAAGTGCCCCCCGCGATTGGAATTAACAAATAATTCAAGCCTGTAGATCTATTCCCACTCACTAGCCGTTTTAAGAGTAATTGTTAAAACTGGCGTAGATAGATATGCAACTAGCCTCTAGCGTACATCGAAAATACCTCTTATTACTTAGCCTACTGGCAGGTTTGTGGGGCTGTTCTAGTGCCGATGTTTCCAGTTATGCAGACAACCAACCCACTTTGGTTTTGGAAAACTTTTTTGATGGCCAACTTAGCGCGCATGGCATTGTTAAAAACCGTTCGGGAGAATTGATTCGTTATTTTAACGTAACCATCGATGCCAGCTGGGACGAGCAAGGGGTAGGCACTCTTGATGAGCATTTTGTTTTTGACGATGGCGAGAAGCAGCAACGCATTTGGACTTTGGTTAAGCAGGAAGATGGTAGCTACCTAGCCAGTGCTAACGATGTTAGCAAACCCGCCAAGATGCACCTGGCAGGCAATGCCTTGTTTATGGACTATGTGCTCACTTTGCAATATAAAGGCAAACCGCTAGATGTAGTGGTTGAAGACAAAATGTATTTGGTTAACTCAACCACCATTGTGAATGAGTCGGTGATGCGAAAATTTGGATTTAAAGTGGGCTCGGTAAGTTTGGTGATTCAAAAACAGTCTTAGCTTGCCTTCACACAAACGACAGCAAAAAAACGTTTCAGCTGTTAAAGCCCTGCAAACTGGGCTAGGTATGTAGTAAGCAATTTAAATATTAAGAGAGAGCTCAATGAGCAACGTGTCTAAAACAAATGTTTCTAACTTGGCGCCACTGGCTAATAGTTTCCGGCTCGAACCGGCTTTAATTACCATTACCAATTTGCGCTTGCGAACGTATATCGGTTTTAACGAAGAAGAGCTTAGCAAGCAGCAAGACGTGGTGATAAATGCCGAAATTCGGTACCAAGCAAGTAAAGCCTGCGAAGCAGATAGTGAGGATTTAGCACTCAATTACAAAGTAATTACCAAAGCGATGATCGCCCACGTTGAGCAAGGCCACTTTCGCTTACTGGAAAAACTGTGTGCTGATTTACTTACCCTCGCAATGGATGAACCGCGGGTAATTAACGCCAGCATCACCGTAGATAAACCGCATGCCTTACGATTCGCAGATTCGGTATCGGTGACTTTATCGGGCTCGCGTGATGCCGAGTAAGCCAGCTAACAGCAGTGCACCAGTGCTAATTACTGGCGGCACCCAGCGCTTAGGTTTAGCCATTGCTGAAGATTTGCTGCAGCAAGGTTACTCGGTGATTGTGACCTATCGAAGTGACAAGCCTGCGGTACAAGCCTTACGAGATAAAGGCGCAGACTGCATCATTGCTGATTTTAGCGACGAGCAAGGCATTAACCAGTTTATTGCCTATGTACTCGAGAACTACTCTGCCTTACGTGCTGTTATCCATAATGCTTCGCAGTGGTTAAATAATACCGCGCTAGATAATCAGCACCAATTAATGCAAGCCATGTGGAGTGTGCATGTTAGTGCGCCTTATCAGCTCAATATCGCCTTTGAAGAGCTACTAAAAAATCATCAAGATCAACAAGCTAGCGACATCATTCATATGACGGATTATGTCGCAGATAAAGGCAGTAGCAAGCATATTGCTTATGCGGCCAGTAAAGCGGGTTTAGCTAATTTAACCCATTCTTTTGCCGCTAAGCTTGCACCAGCGGTAAAAGTGAATAGTATTGCGCCCTCGTTGTTAATGTTTAACCAAGATGATCCTCCGGAGTATCGGGCCAAGGCCTTGGCAAAATCATTAATGGCGCTTGAGCCGGGCGCGAGTGAAGCAGTAGCAGCGGTTAACTACTTGCTGGCTAGCAAATATATAACCGGTCGCACCATCGGCTTAGACGGTGGTCGCCATCTGGTCTAGGGTTAATAGTGTTGTTAACTAAACCGTAGCGGGTGAACCAAGAAACTATCTAAAGGAAGTGATTATGAAAGTAGCGTTAGCTGAAAAACAATTTAGAAAAGACGCTTGCTTGTCACCAGAGGCAATTCAAGTACGCCAAGCGTTGATTGAGAAAGGGATAGAAACTCCCTTAGTGGACAATCAATTAAGCAATGAGCAGAAGTACAATAAGATAAAAGCCTCTTTGACTGATGTAGTGGCTACCTTGGGTTTAGATTTAAGTGATGATAGCTTGGCTGAAACCCCGCATCGCATTGCAAAAATGTTTGTTGATGAGGTGTTCTCGGGTTTAGATTATTCGCGCTTCCCAAAAATCAGTATCATTGAAAATAAAATGGCCGTGGAAGAGATGGTGAAGGTGTCAGATATTACCTTTACCAGCACCTGTGAGCACCATTTTGTCACCATCGATGGCTTGGCGAAGGTGGCTTACATTCCTAAAGACCACATTATTGGTTTGTCAAAAATTAACCGCATTGTGCGCTTCTTTGCGCAGCGTCCGCAGGTACAAGAGCGCTTAACTCAACAAGTGCTGGTGGCCTTACAAAGCTTGTTGGGAACCGAAGACGTAGCTATTAGCATCGAGGCAACCCATTTCTGCGTGAAAGCACGCGGGGTGATGGACGCAAGCTCAAGCACCCAAACTTCGGCCTACGGCGGCAAGTTTAAAACCAGTAAATCGGCTAGAAGAGAGTTTTTAGCCTAGAAAAAAGCCGGTGATATCACCGGCTTTTTGTTATCTGTTGCCCGAGTTGTTTGTATTAGGCTTAGCAAAGCGGCGGCTGGTCTTATTGGTGCCACCCCCAGTATGGCGGCGATTTTTTCCGACCGGTTTATTACCACGAGCATTTTCGCTAGAGCGCTGACCATCTTTATGTTCGCTACGTGGACTTTTAGGCTTCTTCGGCTTTTTAGCTTTTAAGGGGCGAGTATCGCGGGTTACTGGTAACTGGGTGCTTGGTTCAAAACCGGCTACTTCTTTTCGTTCTAATAACTGGCCAGTGAGTCGCTCAATGCCAATTAAATCTCCCACTTCATCAGCACATACCAAAGACACTGCCTGACCTGTTGAACCCGCTCGGCCAGTACGGCCAATGCGGTGCACGTAATCTTCGGCCACATTAGGTAAATCAAAGTTCACCACTTGTGGCAATTGATCGATATCTAAGCCACGTGCTGCAATATCGGTGGCAACTAATACTCGTACATCACCACTTTTAAATTCGGCCAACGCTCGGGTACGTGCACCTTGGCTTTTATTGCCGTGAATCGCTGCTGCTGAGATTTTGCGTTGTTCTAAGTGTTTGGCTAAGCGGTTGGCGCCATGTTTGGTGCGGCTAAATACCAATACTTGCTGCCAATCATTATCTTTAATCAGCTGAGTAAGCAGGCCAGACTTTTTACTTTTATCAACCGGTACAATCCACTGTTTTACGGTTTTGGCAGTTGCGTTTGGTGGTGTCACCGATACTTCAACGGGGTCTTTAACTAAGCTTTTAGCCAGTGTTCTAATTTCTTCAGAGAAGGTAGCCGAGAACATTAAGGTTTGGCGCTGTTTTGGCAGCAAGGCCAAAATCTTTCTAATGTCGTGAATAAAACCCATGTCTAACATGCGGTCAGCTTCGTCAAATATAATCACTTCTAACTGCTGAAAACGAAAGGCGTTTTGCTGGTAAAGATCCAACAAACGGCCAGGGGTTGCTACCAGTACATCTGCGCCACGACGCAGCTTTTGCATTTGCGGGTTAATCTTCACTCCACCAAATACTACCGTAGAGCTTAGGTCCATGTTCTTGCCATAAGTACTCACGCTTTCGCCAACCTGCGCAGCTAGCTCACGTGTTGGGGTGAGCACAAGGGCGCGAACTTGATTAGCGCGAACTTTAGGTCCTTTACTTAGCAATTCTAGCAATGGCAAGGTAAAACCTGCTGTTTTACCGGTGCCGGTTTGCGCGGCGGCCATGATGTCTTTGCCTTCTAAAATCACAGGAATGGCTTTGGCTTGAATAGGAGAGGGCGTGTCGTAACCTTGTGCGGCTACGGCGTCTAATAAAGGTTTAGATAAACCCAGGGAGTCAAAGCTCATAGTTGGTCTCTTGTGATAGTAAGTATGGCCGCTAAGTGGCGGGCGTGCAGCTTACAGTAAGTTAGGGTTAAGCGCCAATATTGAGCTAGCAAAAGCGGGCCGCTGAAATCGTGCTAGTCTGAAGGCAATAAAGGGTATTAACGATATTTTGTTAGGGAGTCACTTAATGAGTATAGCCGAGCGTTTGCTAGAGCTAGGAATTAGTTTACCTAAACCAACAGGCCCTGCCGCCAGTTATAGTAATTGCGTACAAACAGGCAATTTGCTTTATGTCTCGGGGAAGGGGCCGGTTGCCGGTTTACAAGAGCCGCCAAAGGGTAAAATTGGCAGAGAGTTTACTCACCAGCAAGGGGCGCAGTTTGCCCGTTTGGCTGGCTTAGATATTTTAGCTGCCGTGCAGCAACATCTAGGTTCATTAGATAGAGTAAGCCAAGTTGTGAAGTTACAGGGTTTCATCAATGCCACCGAGCAATTTGAGCAACACCCAGCTGTGCTAGATGGCTGCTCTAAATTGATGGTGGAAGTATTTGGTGACAAGGGTTTACATGCTCGCTCAGTATTTGGTGCTACGTCGCTGCGCGCCAACTTGCCGTTGGTGATTGATTCTATTTTTGAGGTGAGTGAATAATGACCTACGATTTGGAATTGGCTGAAAAAATTCGCCAAGCGCTAGCCAGCCAAGTTGAGTTTAGTGAACGTAAGATGTTTGGTGGCTTGTGCTTTATGGTGGCCGGCCACATGTGTTGTGGCATTGTTGATAAGCAACTAATGGCGCGAGTTGGACCAAATCAATATCAAGACTGCTTACGCTTAGAATTTGCTTCCGAAATGACCTTTACAGGAAAACCAATGAAAGGAATGATCTACGTTTCACCAGAGGGTTTGCTTGAGCCTGAGCAACGTGGGCAGTGGTTACAATATTGCCTTAATTTTGTGCATAGTTTGCCGCCAAAGTAATCTTAATCCACGCAATTTAATAACAAGAGATGATATGCCGCAGTTCCCAATAAAAGCTAAAGATGGTCAAGACTTTTTGCTCAGGCTGCTCAATCAGCAAGATGCAGTGGCACTAGGAGCGTTTTTTGTGGCACTAAGTGAAGCCAGTCGCAGTCGCTTTGGGCCTCATCCTTTAAGCAGTGAGTATGCTCAGCATTTGTGTGAAGCGCTTGCCGATGACAGCGCGCAGCGTTGGGTGGTTGCCGATGGGGCCGCAATTGTCGGTTATTTCATCTTCGAGCGGAAAATTTTAGAGCCGGAATACCAGCGCTATTATGTGCAGGGAGTTAGCTTACAAGCAGAACTTGATGTGATACTTGCCCCCTGCATTGCCGATGACTATCAAAATGCTGGGCTTGCCATGGCGGCGATGCAACCCTTGATGGCTGAGTTTAAGCGGCAAGGTGCTCGTAGCTTAGTATTGATGGGAGGAACTCAGCAGAGTAATCATCGCGCGCGACATTTTTATCAACGTTGCGGCTTTGTTGAATATGGCGGTTTTCAAACCGATGTGTATAACATTGATATGCGCCTTAGCTTGTAATTAGCAGCCACTTGGGCATAGTAGCGGCATTATTGTTTGAAGAGAGAATGCCATGAAAATTTGGGTTGATGCCGACGCCTGTCCAGTGGTGATTAAAGAGATTTTGTTCCGTGCCGCCGAACGAACCCAAATACCGCTTACGTTAGTGGCCAATCAATATATAAAAACGCCACCCTCTAAGGTGATTAGTAGTCTGCAAGTTAGCGCGGGTTTTGATGTGGCTGATAATGAGATTGTGGCGCGGGTAGCTGCTGGTGACTTAGTGATTACCTCGGATATTCCTCTAGCCGATGAAGTGATTACCAAGCAAGCTCAGGCTTTAAGCCCACGTGGCGAGCTATATACCAAAAGCAACATTAAGTCGCGACTAAACATGCGTGACTTTATGGACACGATGCGCTCTAGCGGCGTGCATACCGGTGGCCCTGCTGCACTTAGCCAAGCCGATCGTAAAGCTTTTGCTAGCCATTTAGATTCTATTCTCGCGAAACATCAGTCAGCTAAATAAGCTCGTTAATCGAGAAAATAAAAAGCTTAAGCAAAGGCTTAAGCTTTTTAGTTGTGTAGCTAGGGCCTGTTGATCTTTGCTGATGGTTTTTACAGCAATTTATTAGCCATTTAGGCAAGGCGGTGAGTGTGAAGTTAAGTGGGCTTAATAATCACTCGCTAACGCTGAATAAATGGCTAAGAAATGCTGCCCCGAAGGGTTCGGATAAGCGAACTTTACTCTTCGTTGAACACTTTTCACTTAGCCCACTAGGTTTCAAAGTGCTCGCAGCGATTAAAGCCCGCTTATCTTGAATAAAATTTCAACACCAAAGATCAACAGGCCCTAATAACTTAATACTTAAAGCGGTTTACTTGAGTCACCATCTGATGGCCCACTTCTAATAAATCTTCGGTGGCTTGTTGTAATTGTTTGCTGTCTTCACTAAGAGATTGCGCACCAAGACTCAAAGATTCCATATCAGCAGTAACGGCGCTGGTCACGTTGGATTGCTCTTCACTGGCGCTAGCTATCATGGTGATCATGTCATTTACCGAGTTCATTTCTTGGTTAATTTGCACTAACGATTCGCCAGTGCCTTCGGCAGATGAGATGGTTTGACTGACCATTTCTTTACCGGCTTGAGTAGCTTGGTAAGAGGTTTCTGCCTGGCTTTGTAAATCCCCAATAATCGACTCAATCTCAGAGGTCGATTCGTGAGTTTTACTGGCGAGAGCACGTACTTCGTCGGCAACTACCGCAAACCCTCTGCCAGACTCACCCGCACGAGCTGCTTCAATGGCGGCATTTAAGGCCAGTAAGTTAGTTTGCTCGGCAATGCCTTTAATCACATCTAATACGCTGCCAATGTTGTCACTTACTTGCTTGAGGCTGGTGACTTCATCGGCGGTGCGATCAAGATTTTTCACTAGCTCGCTTACCTGTGCAATGTTGTCATCAATGGCTTTATGGCCATCCATGGATAATTGGTAAGCTTGCTGAGTGCGAGAGGCTGTGTTTTCGGCGTTTCCTGCAATTTCTTTGGTGGCGATACCTAGCTGCTGCAAGTTGGTTAATGAGGTAGATGTTAGCTCTGTTTGCTCAAAGGTATTGGCAGTGTTTTTGTCGTTAATTACCCGCACGCTCTCAGATACTAGTTCTAGTTGGGTTGCGGCCTCGGCCATATCTTGAACAATACTTTGTACGGTTTCGATAAAGCTATTGAAGTTGTGGCCAAGTTGGCCAATTTCATCTTCGCTGGTTACGGGAATGCGCGCCGTTAAATCGCCATCACCTTGAGCAATGCCTGCAAGAACCTTATTCACATTGGCTAGCGGTGCAATAATCACTTTACGAAGCGCTAGAATCAGCAACACAATAATTAGCGCCGTCATGAAAATAATAGTAAGGATGTCTTCGCTTAACTCATTGCTTAGGGCGCTGTTAATGGCCTGTTTGGTGACGCCAATTTCAATGGTGCCAAGCGGCTTACCATCCCAATCTAAATCAATGCTAATGGTTTCATCTGGACTAAAGCCAGAGTCGTGATTTTCGGCCATTAATTTGCCACGCTGATCACTTACCTTGATGCCTGCGATCATCGGCTCATCGATAAAGGCATCGATGGTGGCTTTAATGACATCGAAGTCATACACAAACACCGGTTCTTTAAGAATAATGCTCATTTGTTTGGTGAGGGCTAACTTGTCGTTTTGGTATTGCTGGTTCAACGACGCGCTGCTAAGCCAATATAATGCGCTGATTACAATGACCCCAGACACGAGAATAACAACAACGAGTAGCGAGGCGAGTTTTGCGGTAATTGTTTTCATAAATTATTGTCCAGCCAGTGGGTCAAACCAAATCTTCTGCGGAATGGCATTTACTTTGTCAGTAAGGTAGGGGTTTTCTAAATCAAAAATGGTACGTTTTTCTAGTTTACCCAGCTCTAAGGCATTCTTTACATCTGGGTCATTAAGAAACATTTTTTGATAACTGCCATCTTCAAACATCTGATAAAGAATATCGTTGAGGTGTTCGGCTAAGCTTTGATTGTCTTTTTTGACAAAAAAGAAAAACGGCATTTTGTAGCGCAACATGACGTAGCTATCTACTGTTAGCTTATATTTGGCTTCGCGTTTAACTTCGCTCCAAGGCTCAAAAATACCCCGTGGGAAGTAGTCACAGCGGTCAGCTTCTAACATGGCAAAAATGTTGCCATAACCCAAGCTCTTAGCCACTTTAATACCGTTAGCTTCAAGAATGGCTGTATCGGCCCACAACTTACCTTGGCAGGGAATAAATTGGCGCATTTGCGCAAAGCTGGTCACTTGTTTAAAGGTTTCACTTTTCTCTTGTTCAACAATGCCTAAGCGCATACCTAAGGTGCCGCGATATAGCGGAAAATACACTGCACTTTGTTGTTGCTCACGATCGGCCGAGGTGGCTGTCCAAAAAAGGTCAAGTACTCCATCATTTAAATCGGCAACGGTTTTAGCAAAGGAAATTTCGCCAGCATCGCCATAGGGGTAACCTACCGAGTCATAAATATCGCTGCGTTTAACGATTTCTTTGGCTAGCACAAAGGGCAAGGTATTACCGTTTGGCGAGCCAGGAATGTTTAAGGTTTTAGCAGAACATATTGATGATAAAAATATCATCAAAAAGAGAGTCTTGTGCATATAGCCTCCATGCTTTTGTATAGCTTAGATAGGGCAGCATTTGAGGTATACGATAAGATTGCAAAGCGTGACTCAGATCAAATTTATAATTCCTTGATGATTAATTGCTGGGCAATGTAGTGAGAATTAAACATAGCTTGTTACCTTAGTAAGTAAGCGTAGGTTTTGATTATGGTTTTGAGGTAAAAATGGGCAAGCAATTTAGTGCGATGATTCCCCCGCATATTGAGTTTATCGCACAGCAAAAGATGTTTTTTGTGGCTACTGCAGCGGCCGAAGGCAAGGTGAATCTATCACCCAAAGGTATGGACTCGTTTCGGGTGCTTAACCAGCAGCAAATTGTTTGGCTCAATTTAACCGGTAGCGGTAATGAAACAGCCGCCCACCTAAAACAAAACTCGCGTATGACCATTATGTTTTGCGCCTTTGAAGGCAAGCCTGTGATTCTGCGATTATATGGCCAAGCTAAAGCACTGCACCGTGGTGATGCTGAGTGGCAGCAATATATTGAATTGTTTCCAGAGCAAGCAGGAGCGCGGCAACTTTACTTGTTAGACATTGATATGGTGCAAAGCTCGTGTGGCATGTCGGTACCCTTTTATGACTTTGTGGCACAGCGTGACGATTTGGCCAATTGGGCAAGCAAACAAGGAGAGCAGGGCATTAAGCAGTATTGGGCGAAGAAAAATCAACATAGTTTAGATGGTGTTGCTACCGACATCTTGAGCCTTTCGGGTTTTGCTGCTGATACTGAAAATTAGTTTGAGCTATAACTATTTTAGGTTTATTTGTTTAGATCTTTATGTGGTGCATTAATATCTAATAAGGGGGATGCGTCGATGGATTGAGCGTCCATCATTGATGCAATATGCTGCAAAGATGACAGGATTTGCGTTTTTTCCCAGTCTTGCAAGCTTTCAAAGCGCTGAATAAATTCTTCATGTAGCAGTGGCGGTACTGTTGTGAGAATACCAATACCTTGCTCGGTGAGTCGCGGGTTAACAATGCGTCGATCGCTTGCGCTGCGAATTCGCTCAATTAATTGGCGCTCTTCTAAACGATTCAAGATGGTTGTAACCGTAGCCTGGCTTAGTGATACCTCATCGGAGAGGTGCTTCACTGTTACGGTTCCTAAATCTTCTATTGCTCTTAAAACCATAACTTGCGGAATGGTTAATCCACAGGCTTTCACAATCCGTTTAGATTGTAGATCGGTCGCGCGAATAATTTTTCGCAAAGAAATGAGAACGTCTTGCCAGTAAGCAGGTTTTTGCATAAGTGGTAGCGGGCCAAATTGGTTTTTTCGGGAGTATATCCCATACTTAAGGCGCAGGGTATACACAGCAGTTAATTTGAACTCTAATTATTTGAAGTGTATGATCCTAGGCGCTAAGAAAGCACACAAAGGGAAGGATAGGGATATGAAGCTAAGATACGCAGCACTGCTTTTGGTGAGCGGTTTTGCTCAAGCAGAAGACAGCTGTGGCAGTGTAACCATTGCCGACATGAACTGGAGTTCTGCAACAGTTATTGCCAATGTAGATAAATTTATTTTAGAACATGGCTACGGCTGTGACGCTGAATTGGTGCCAGGGGATACCATGCCAACTACCGTATCTATGATGGAAAAAGGCGAACCAGACATTGCCCCCGAGTTATGGACTAACTCTGCTAAAGAAACGCTAGAACGTGGTGTTGCTGAAAAGCGCTTACGTTTTGCAGGTAAATCATTATCTGACGGCGGCGAAGAAGGCTTTTGGGTTCCTCAATACTTAGTTGACCAATACCCAGAAATCGCCACTATCGAAGGTGTTAAAAAACACGCTAAATTATTTGTTCACCCAGAAAGCAAAGAGCTTTCCGGTTTCTACGGCTGCCCGGCTGGCTGGAACTGTCAAATCTCTGCCAACAACCTCTTTAACGCTTTAGAACTTGAAAAATCAGGTTTTGAATTGATTGATCCAGGCTCAGGCGCGGGCTTATCTGGCTCAATTGCAAAAGCCTACGCTCGCGAGCAAGGTTGGTTTGGTTACTACTGGGCACCTACCGCAGTGCTGGGTAAATACAAAATGGTTAAAGTGGATACTGGTAATGGTATCGACGAGCAAGAATTCTTGACTTGTACTACTCAAGAAGACTGTGAAAACCCTAAAGTAACTATGTACCCACCTTCGGCGGTGCATTCGGTTACTACTGAAGATTTTGCTAGCAAAGCACCTGCTGCTTATGAATACATCACTAAGCGTTCGTTTACTAATGCGCAAATGAACGAGTTATTGGCATGGATGGAAGATAACCAAGCCGATGGTGATGCTGCTATGTATCACTACTTGAGTGAGAATCCAGAAAGTTGGAAGGCTTGGGTGCCAGAAGATGTTGCCGCTAAGGTAAGTAAAGCCCTAGCCAGTATGTAGTTTAAGTACAAAAAGGCCAACCTTAGGTTGGCCTTTCGCGTTTTTATATAGAGGTAGTTTGTTATGGCGGATTCGTCATGGTTGGAACGTTTTCCACAAATGAGTCGAGCCGATCTCACCGTTATTCGTAAGTCTTTAGATGGTGCTTATCGTAATTTTTCCCGCGAGTATGGCGAGGCCATCGAATCGTTTTTTGATCCCCTGCTGCAGTTTTTAGTTTGGTTTGAAAAATTGCTAATCACCACGCCTTGGTGGTTGGTACTCATTGTTTGTGCCGGATTAGTGTATTTAGCCAGTCGCTCTTGGAAATTGGTAATTGGTTCAGTGGTATCGCTGTTGTTGGTGGGCTACTTTGGCATGTGGGAAGACATGATGCGAACCATGAGCATTATTACTGTCTGTACCATGCTGGCAATCGCCTTGGGCATACCCATCGGTATTATAATGGCTCGCTCCAATCGTGCCCAAGCCATTATTACGCCTATGCTCGATGTTATGCAGACGCTGCCTGCCTTTGTGTACTTAATTCCAGTAGTGATGCTGTTAGGTATTGGCAAAATACCCGGTGTGATTGCGGTGGTTATTTACGGCATTCCCCCAGTTATTCGCTTAACCAATCTTGGTATTCGTTTAGTGGATAAAGAAGTACTAGAAGCCGCCACTGCTTATGGCGCTAGCACCTGGCAACGTTTGTTTGGGGTGCAAATGCCTCTTGCGATGCCAACTATTATGGCCGGGATTAACCAAACCATTATGATGGCCTTATCAATGGTAGTTATTGCCTCAATGATTGGGGTAAAAGGCTTAGGCCAGCCAGTATTAAAATCTATTACTAACCAATATTTCACCTTGGGTTTACTTAACGGTTTAGCCATTGTTGCTTTAGCGATTATCTTTGACCGTGTGTCGCAAGCCTACGCCAAGCGCACCCAAGCTCACCTTCAAGGACTAAAGCATGACTGAGCCGCTCGTTAAAATTCAGGGCTTGTACAAGCTATTTGGTGAGAATCCTAAACAGGTAATGCCGAGGGTTAAAGCCGGAGAAAGCAAAGACAAAATCCTAGCTGATACTGGCCATACTCTAGGCCTAAAAGATATTAACCTTGAGATTCAACAGGGTGAGATTTACGTCATCATGGGCTTATCGGGCTCGGGTAAATCTACCCTTATTCGTCACTTCAATCGCTTAATCGACCCTACCGAAGGGGTGATTAGCATTGAAGGCACCGACGTGATGAAGTTGAGCTCTAAAGAGTTACAAGATTTTCGTCGTCATAAAATGTCGATGGTATTTCAACGTTTCGGTTTAATGCCACATCGCACCGTGATTGAGAATGTAGCCTATGGCTTAACTGTACAAGGTGTGGCTAAAGAGCAACGCTTAGCTAAAGCCCAAGAGTGGTTAGATACTGTAGGTTTAAATGGTTACGAGCAGCAGTATCCGGCGCAACTTTCTGGCGGACAACAGCAGCGGGTTGGTTTAGCTCGCGCTTTGTGTACCGACGCAGAGATACTGTTGATGGACGAAGCCTTTTCAGCTCTTGACCCGCTGATCCGCAGTGAAATGCAAGATCAGCTAATCGAGCTACAAGAAACCTTGCACAAAACCATTATCTTTATTACTCATGATTTAGATGAAGCACTACGTTTAGGCGACAAAATTGCCATCCTTAAAGATGGTGAAGTGGTTCAGCAAGGCACGCCAGACGACATTTTGTTGCACCCAGCAACAGATTACGTTGAAGCTTTTGTTAAAGACGTGAACAGAGCTCGCGCCTTAACGGTAGAAACCGTGATGCAGCCACCTGCTCGCCGGATTACTGCCGATACTATCAGTGAAGCCTTACAGCAGATGAAGAAAATCAAGGGGGATTATGCCTACCACGTAACCGAAGAAGGTTATCAAGGCATTGTTACTCAAGATGCTTTAGAAGAAGCTTCAATCAACAAAGATAATGAGCAGTTTGAATCTTGTGAGTATCAAGATGTGCCTACGGTTTCACCTGATGCGATCATTGAAAGTGTACTTACCGAGAGCTTAGAAACCGAGTTCTCGTTACCGGTGGTAGATGAAGATGGCAATCTTAAGGGTGAGTTAACGCGTAGCTCTGTGGCCGAGGTGTTTGCAGACCCTGACACTGAAGAAGAAACTGCCAGCGTAGCCTCGAAATAATATTGTCAAACAGCCTTGTTAGAGTCCTTCTAACAAGGCTTTGATTTTTCTACAGTATAAAGCTTAATACTAGGAGATGGTTTTGAGTTTTACGATTCATCCCATTGATGCCTCTCATAACCAAGCAGTTAAACAGCTGATTCAGCGTGGCGGCCGTGAATTTGGCGCTATGGGTGATGGCTTTGGACCTTCTGATCCAGAAGTAGAAGCAATGAGCCTGAACTACCGTGAGCCTCAACGGGGTTATTGGGTGGCATTGCAGCAAGACCAAGTTGTAGGCTGTGGAGGTATTGCAGAATTAGACAATGCTTCAAAAACCTGTGAGCTACGTAAGCTGTTTGTTAATCCACAATGCCGAGGCCAAGGTATTGGCAAGGCCTTAGCCAAACATTGTTTACAAGAAGCAAAACAACGTGGTTATCAGCAGTGCTACTTAGATACCTTAAGCACCATGGAGTCGGCTATTGCCTTGTACCAGTCTTTAGGTTTTAACCATTTGTCAGAGCCTTTTGTTAATAGCATTCACAGCGGTTGTAATGTGTGGATGATGAAAACACTGTAAATACTTAATTGAGAGAAGTAATGCATATACAGTTATTCGCGCCTCAAAATGATTTAGCCAAACTTGCTGACGTAATGTTGCTGCTTCGCCCCAGCTTTAGTAAGGAACAGTTGATTGAGCAAATCAGCTTACAGCTGCAGCAGGGCTATCAATTGGCTTATTTAACCATGGATGAGCAAGTTGCTGCGGTGGCTGGTTTTGTTATCGGCTGGAAGCTGTCTTGGGGAAAACATTTGTATTTAGATGATTTAGTCACAGTAGAAAACGCACGCTCTAAAGGAGTTGGTGTGCAGTTGCTACAGTGGTTGGAAAGTTACGCTAAACAACAGGGGTGCGAGCAATTTCATTTAGGCTCTGGCGTACAGCGTTTTGGGGCGCACCGCTTTTACCTACGTAATGGTTTTGATATTAAGAGCCATCATTTTACTAAGCAATTAGGGTAGGCTGAGTGAAAGGGTAAGTGTAGTAAGAACCATAAAAAGAGCAGCCATTGGCTGCTCTTTTTTTGCTTAGCGCATTGCTAAATCAACATGGCCCACAGAACACAGTTGTTGCATGCGGTCGTAGGTTGTGGCGAAACCTTTTAGCGATATCGCCTTTCTATCTAGCTTCACGTTACCTGTTGTAATCGCTTGATCGCTAAATAATAAGTATCTACCACGTTTTAGTTGTTCAACTTGCTCCATTGAGCTCAAGCTATAGTTAACTTGGCTAAGAGTAGTTTTAAGTGCTTGGTTATCAACAGATACATGCTGGCTTGGGCCATTTAGTAGGTTGTGTTTAACCGAAACGCTACCGTCATTGGCGCAGCTTAGTTTTAAAACTGCATAGCCATCGACGATACCAACTAAGCCTCGAATTCCCGCTGGGCGCTTACCTTTACTAGTGGTATAGCTTTGATAGTTTATTTGGGCATTGGCATTGATAAACTCCGCAGGAGTGGTTTCTACCAAATGGCTATTAAATGCCCATGATTGAAAAGACAGCGTGCTAAGCAATCCAATCATTGTTGCTAATGTTCTCACGAAAGTTCCTTGATAAATATCTTTATAATTCGTTTAATTATTAGCCTGTTTTTCCGTTTTGATTGGAATATACAGAAGCAAAAAAGAGCATTCAAGTTTGTATGACAAATTCGTGAGCTTTTTAATTAAACTGTGTTAGCGCTAACGTTTTGAGGCGATTTTTTGCTCTGAGCAGAGTGTTTCTACTCGTTGGTAAGTTTCGGAAAAACCGGCAAGTGAAATGGTAGATGCTGGAATGCTAAGGTTGCCGATGTTAATACTTGCGTGAGTAAGCTGAAAGCTCTTTTGATTGTTTAAGGCATCAGTTTGTTTAGGACTAAATACTTGATTAAAAGGTGGAAAAGCTTGTTGGTTGTTTAGTCGAGCGTTGTTATTGCTAACTAGGTTATGGCGAACTTGAACACCGCCATCTGCCGCACAATTGATCTTTAAGATTGCGTAGTTCTCAACATGTCCAACTAAGCCTTCAATACGTACCCTAAATGGCCCTTTGCTGGTGTTTTGATATAAATAGTTAACTTGGGCGTTTTCATTGATTTGCTCATTAGGCAAAGGATGAAGTTTGTAACTATTGAACGCAAGGCTGGGGTTTGAGCTTATTATGAGTATAAGCATTAGTGTGAGTCGCATGTCTAGTCCCTGAAATTCTGGAGTAATTCTCCAACTTATTGATTAACTTCCGTTAAAGCGTTTGCTTAAATGGGATTTCATAATATTAAAGCCAAGAATTGTGACAGTTAAGATAATTAGGTCATTCCAATATGTAAAAAGGTAATTGTGTTGAAAAATCGTTGCTTATTTAGGGTGTAAGTTTGACTAGCGTTGAGCAATTGTTGAGTGAGCGTAAGGATATGTAGTTTATGACAGAATGTATTAGGGATGTTCGAGAGGGTGACAGTCAGCAGATTTGCCAAATCTATAATTATTACGTTGAGACTAGTGGTGCTACGTTTGAAGAGCAGCTAGTGAGTCAAGGTGTTATGGCGGAGCGTATAGCCAGTATTCAGAAACAACTGCCTTGGTTGGTATTTGAAGAAGCTGGTGAAATTCTCGGGTACGCCTATGTGAGCCCTTGGAAGCCGAGGAGTGCTTATCGTTTCTCCGTAGAAAGCTCAATCTACATTGCCAATAATGCAGCAGGTAAAGGCATTGGTAAGAGATTGTATCAAGCCTTGTTAGAGCGATTATCCGACTATCCTATAAGCACGGTAATTGCAGGTATAGCGTTACCAAATCCAGCAAGCATTAAACTGCATGAGTATTTGGGCTTTCATAAGGTGGCAGAGTTTGAACGAGTGGGTTTTAAGTTTGGCAACTGGATAAATGTTGGCTATTGGCAGCAACAGATAAAAACTGAAGAGCAGATTAATCAGTGCTTGAATAAGGACTAGTCATGTCAAAAATAGAGTTTTCTAGTGAGCAGAAAACGGCGTTGGTAAACAAAATTCAAGGCTATTGTGAGCAGCAATTAGACGTTGAGATAGGCCAATTTGATGCAGAGTTTTTGTTGGATTTCTTCTCTGAAGAAATAGGGGCCTTTTACTACAATCAGGGCCTACAAGATGCTCAAGCAGTAGTACAAAATCGTATTGATAGCATTGCCGACGAGCTCTATGAAATAGAGAAACCCACTAAGTGGTAATAGGAGTAAATGTTAGCGATGAAAACTATTGGCATTATTGGTGGAATGAGTTGGGAATCAAGCCTTAGCTATTACCAGCAGTTAAATCTAGCCATTAAGCAGGCAAAGGGGAGATTGCACTCGGCGAAGATTAACTTAGTGAGCGTAGATTTTGCTGAAATAGAGGCCCTGCAGCATCAAGGTGACTGGGCTGCCTTAGCCAATAAAATGGTGGACGCCGGGTTATCGGTGCAAGCTTCGGGTGCTGACTTTCTATTAATTGCCACTAATACTATGCATAAAGTTGCAGCAGAAGTGGAGCAAGCGCTGCAGATCCCCTTATTACATATCGCCGATGCCACTGCTAATAAATTGCTGGAGGATGGTGTTAAGAAAGTGGGGTTATTAGGTACCCGCTTTACTATGGAGCAAGATTTTTATAAAGGGCGACTAGAGCAGCGCGGCTTAGAAGTCTTGGTTCCACAAGATAAGGGCATTGAGACAGTTCATCAGATTATTTATCAAGAGCTGTGTTTAGGTAAAATCAGTGCTGACTCTCGAGAACGGTATTTGGCAGAAATTGCTGAGCTAGCAGCGCGAGGTGCCGAGGCGGTGATCTTGGGGTGTACAGAGATTGGCTTATTAGTACAACAAAGCCATTGTGACTTGCCTTTATACGATACCACGGCCATTCATGTTGCAGCCGCTGCGGCAGAGTCTTTAGTTAATTAAGCTAGAGGCTGAAAAACAAAAAACGGTCCGTAGGGACCGTTTTTTAAGCTTAAAGCTAGTGTCTAATCAATCTGAAGACTAATTGGAGACTTATGCCTTAAAAGCCAGATTAAGCAACTTTTACGTTAGCAGCTTGAGGGCCTTTTGGACCTTCTTCTACTTCAAAAGTAACTTCTTGGCCTTCAGCTAAAGTTTTGTAACCTTCGCTTTGAATAGCACGGAAGTGTACGAATACATCTTTACCGTCTGGACGCTCGATGAAACCAAAACCTTTTTGCTCGTCGAACCATTTTACGCGACCTGTAGCCATGAGTAATCTCCAAAAATAATAAATAAAATTTATCCAAAAATAGATAAATCTAGGGTGCCGAAAGATGCAGAAATTACTTACGAACAAACAGGGTGAAATTGCGAAAAATCAACGTATTTGTATGGGGCATAAATATCCGCTGTAACCTTTACCAGCGAGCGAAGTGTAACGTATATTGGGGTAATGTAAAGGTGTATTCGTGATCTTTCGTCAACTGTTCAGATCAGTTGGGTGACTTCTCTTGAGCCAAGCATACCCGCGGGCTTGCTAACTATTAGACTTTAGTTTAATCAACAAGGACTGTTATGAACTTAAAAATGCATCAGGTAGATAGCTTTACCCGTGATCTTTTTGGCGGCAACCCTGCTGCGGTTATTGTCTTAGAAGCTTGGTTAGAAGATAGCGTAATGCAGGCAATTGCTATTGAAAATAACCTTTCTGAAACAGCCTTCTTAGTAGCCGACGAACCGGGCTCCTACCTTATTCGTTGGTTTTCTCCAATCTGCGAAATTGACTTCTGTGGCCACGCTACTTTGGCAGCAGCCCATGTTTTGTTTAGTCAACAGCCAACACTGCAAGAACTCCACTTTACTACCTTGCAAGTGGGTGAACTAAAAGCGCGCCGTGGTGATAGTGGTTTAATTGCAATGGATTTCCCGAGTTGCCCGCCACACATGGAGTTTGAAACGCCGTCGGCTTTGCTTGATGGTGTATCGGTTAAACCCAGTGAAGTATGGCGAAATCAGCAAGCGTATTTCCTGGTCTACCAACAACAGGCCCAGGTTGTGGACCTTGAGGTTGACTTAGAGTTACTCAAAACCTTAGCGCCTTATGATGTTGTAGTGACAGCCCCCGGTGAAGAACATGATTTTGTTTCACGTTATTTTTGGCCAGCCAATGGCGGTGCTGAAGATCCGGTCACTGGTTCAATTCATGCGGGTCTAACACCGTTTTGGACTAAGCGCTTGGGTAAAGACGAGCTACTGGCCTATCAAGCTTCTAAGCGCGGTGGAGTATTGCATTGTCAGCAGCTTGGCGACCGAGTCACTATTGCGGGTCATGCCAAAACCTATTTTGAAGGCACTGTGTTTTTGTAATTTATTCAAATAAATAGCGAAGGAAAGCGTAATGAATCAGCACGAAAAATTAAACTATGTTGAGTTTCCCAGCAGTGATTTAGCGGCGACCAAACAGTTTTTTAGCCAAGCCTTTGCGTGGCAATTTGAAGATTTTGGTGAGCAATATACGGCCTTTTCGGGTCAAGGTTTAGATGGCGGTTTTTTTCTCGCTCCTTTAGCTTCTAGTACTGAAAATGGTGCTGCTTTATTGGTTTTTTATAGTGAACAGCTTGAGCAAACCTTAGCTAAAGTGGAAGTGGCGGGTGGGAAAATAGTAAAAGACATTTTTAGTTTCCCTGGTGGTCGACGTTTTCATTTTTGCGAGCCTAGTGGTAATGAGTTTGCGGTATGGTCAGACAGTGAATAAAGCATCCCCTGTAACAACTTGGTTAGCTACTGTGGTGGCCTTAATTGCATTTGCTGGCAACTCGGTGCTATGTCGCTTAGCACTCGGCGAGCCGCAAATTGATGCTGCTAGTTTTACCGCAGTGCGTTTATTAGCGGGCGCCGTTACCTTAGCAATATTGCTTAGCCTTAAGCCTTCTTCTGGCAAGGTTCAAAGTAAAGGCAGTTGGTGGTCTGGTTTAATGTTGTTTAGCTACGCGGCATGCTTCTCCTTTGCTTACCTTTATTTAGACACCGGCATCGGTGCATTAATATTGTTTGCTGCGGTGCAGCTAAGCATGGTGGGTATATCGATAGTTAACGGTGCACGCTTACGTTTGGGTGAGCTGGCTGGCATTGCTTTGGCGTTTAGTGGTTTGATTATTCTGCTAGCACCCAGTGAGCAAGCGTCGGTATCGGTGCTAGGTTTTATACTCATGGTGGTGGCAGGCTGTGCTTGGGGTATTTATACCTTAAATGGTCGCGGTTCATTAAGCCCTAGTAGAGATACCTGTTTTAATTTCTGGCGTAGTTTACCTTTTTTAGTGATATTGCTGCCTTGGTTGGTGACCCAATCAGCCTTAAGTGCTTATGGCTTGCTACTGGCACTTGGCTCTGGCGCGTTAGCATCGGGACTCGGTTATTGGGTTTGGTACATCGCTTTGGGTGGATTGTCGGCTAGCCAAGCTGCTGTGTTGCAGTTATTGGTGCCACTTATTGCCGCTTTAGGTGGCTGGGCTTTTGCCAGTGAGCCGCTTGGATTTAGCTTTATGCTTTCGGCGGGTTTAGTATTAGGGGGTATTTTGCTCACTATTTACAGTCGCCAGCGAGGACTAAAAGCCGCTGTGCAAGGAGGCTAAAATGGCGCAACATTATCAACTCATTGTAGGGCGAGACTCAACTTGGTCATTGCGGGCTTACCTTTGTATGCAGTTGGCAGAGCTTGAGTTTAGCTGCAATGTCATCGCACTTGGTGAAGCGGGCTATCAGCAGCAACTCGCTAAGTTGTCACCCAGTAAACTCGTACCGGTGTTGCATGTCGATGATTTGGTCATTCATGACTCTTTGGCCATTAGTGAGTACCTAAATGAACAAGCCTCAGGCAAGCTTTACCCTGTTCAAGCCGATTTGCGTGCTCAAGCTCGTAGCTATTTAGCGGAGCTACATGCTGGCTTTACGGCAATTCGCCAAGGCTTACCTTTTCAGTTTGAAAAACAAGCCCGGCCAGCCAGCTTATCTGCTGAGATTAATACTGAAATAGCACGTTTGAGCGAGATTTGGCAACAGTTCGACGGCTGCTTTGCCTTTAATAAAGCCGGCGCTGTAGATGCTTTTTATGCGGTAATGGCATTACGCCTAGCCAACTATGGCATCGAGTTAGAAGGGGCCGCGGGGCGCTACCAGCAGCACCTTATTTCTTGGCCGCTATTTCAGCGAGCGATAAACATAGCGAAGCAGTGGTAATGGATAAGCCCTTAAAGCCTGAATTACAGGCCGCCATTGCACGCTATCCTGCAGCGGTGCAGCAACAAGTATTAAGGCTAAGGGCCGAGATACTGGCGGTTGCTGCAGGTTCCGAAGGGGTGGGAGAGCTGCTAGAAACCTTAAAGTGGGGAGAACTGTCCTTTGTGACCGAACAAAGTAAATCGGGCAGTACTTTACGGGTTGCGTGGAACGCCAAGCAGGCCGAGTATTTGGGTTTATATGTAAACTGTAAAACTAGCTTGGTGGACAGCTACCAAACCTTGTTTCCGGGATTGTTTGTTTATCAAAAGCAGCGGGCTTTGCTACTCCCTTTAGACTCCGAGTGGCCTTTGGCAGAGTTGCGGGTCTGTATTGCTATGGCTCTGCGCTATCATTTAGATAAACGAAAACGCTAATTACTCACCGTTAAGCAGGAGGCGTCGTTGCAGTTTTATTCATGGAAGAATATTCGTAAAGCTAGCTGCTATTGGCTTACTGTTAGCTTGTTATTGTCCGCAAGTTATAGCCAAGCCGCATTGGTGGAAGGTCACTTAGAAGATGAGATATTGCCGGTATTGCAGCGTAACTTGGCAGGTACCTTTGCCGCCGATGCAGTGATTCATGACCGTGAAACGGTAACCATAGGTTTTGTTAACTTTGACCCTTCTGGCTTTATTCCCATTGATGATGACAACTTGGGTGGCGACGACGCTAACCGGCTGAAAAATGAGCTGAAAACCATCACTTTACCCTTAACGCTGGCTTTACCTTGGCATGGAAGAGCTTGGGAAAGTTACGCAACCGGGCGTTTAGGTTATACCCAACGTTTTCACGACATTACCTTGTACGAAGAGTTAGACCCCACTCGTGACCATGAAAAACTAAAAGTTTATTCTGGCTTCTTAGCTGGCGGGGCGCATTGGGATGGCCTTGAGAATTGGCGATTTACTGCCGAGTTAGGAGGCAGTATTCGACGCTTAGAGCAAGAGTATATTTACAACAATTCGATTAGTCAGATTTTTCAGCCGTTATTCGATGGGGTGTTAACTAACTTTTCGCTGAACGCTTGGATGTTACAGCCCAGTCTAGCCCTGCAGTATCAAAAGCGTTGGACCAAACACAAACTTAAGTACCGTTCGCGCTTTGCTTATATGTACGGTGAAAGCTTTGGCGCTGATGTGCCCTCCCACCAAGTAGACATTGCGGCCAGTTCTTGGCGAAATACGCTGTATTACTCCCATCCTATTGGGCGCATGTTGGATATTTCTTTTGCCGGGCAGCTTTCTGCTTCGCGTGTAGATCTAGGGGGGAATACTAACGAGGCCTTTCAAACACCGCATTATTACGAGTTTGGCTTTGATTTGTTAATGGGAACAGGCGCTTATGGCGAGGGTTGGTTAGATAATGTGAGTATAGGTTTGCTGTTTAATTATGGCAGTGTGCTGAAAGGCGGCAGCCTAGTATTTAATTACAATACTTATTAGGGGCTGTTGATCTTTGGTGTTGAAATTTTGTTCGAGATAAGCGGGCTTTAATCGCGGCGAGCACTTAGAAGCCTAGTGGGCTAAGCAAGAAGTGCTTAACAAAGAGTAAAGTTCGCTTATCCGAACCCTTCGGACAGCATTTATTAGCCATTTATTCAGCGTTAGCGAGTGATTATTAAGTCCACTTAACTGCACACTCACTGCCTTGCCTAAATGGCTAATAAATTGCTGCAAAAACCATCAGAAAAGATCAATAGACCCTAAACAACTCGCCAGGAAAAGCTGGCGAGTTGTTGGCAACTATTAGCAAGGCAGGTGGCGAACTCTAAAAGAGCGTCCTTTCATTTTACCGTCTTCCAGTTTTTTGCGTGCACGTTTAAGTGCTTCTCGCTCTACAGCCACATAGGCGCGGTTATCAAACAAGTTAATTTTGCCTACTTGTGCGCCTGCAATGCCATTTTCACCGGTGAGTGCGCCAAGAATATCTCCAGCACGCACTTTTTGCTTTTTACCGCCATCAATTTGCAAGGTAGCCATAAGTGGAGCGGCTGGCTTTTTGTTAAGTAAAGCCATTGATGGAAGCTCTTCATCGTTAATGTTGCGGCCAAGGTAGTCTTCTAGTAAGGCCACTTTATAGTGCTCTTTATCGCTAAAGAAAGAACAGGCAATGCCTTTGCTGCCGGCACGACCGGTTCGGCCAATGCGGTGCACATGCACTTCGGTATCGCGCGCTAAGTGGTAGTTGAATACTGCATCTAAAGAGTCTATATCTAAGCCACGAGCTGCTACGTCGGTTGCCACTAAAATTGCCGCACTGTTGTTGGCAAATTGCACTAAGGTTTGGTCTCGTTCGCGCTGCTCTAAATCGCCATGCAGGGCTAAAGCGCTAAAACCGAGTAAGCTAAGTTCATCGGCCACTTCTTGAGCTTCTCGCTTGGTATTGCAAAACACAACGCTGGATTTAGGGCGATGTTGTAATAGCAATAAACGCAACGCTAGCATTCGTTGTTCATTATCATCTACTTTAAAAAAGTGTTGGCTAATAGAACTGTTGTCGTGGGTGCTGGCCACTTCTACCCGCACTGGCTGGTGCATAATATTGTTGGCGATACTTTCGATTTGCTCGGGGAAAGTTGCACTAAATAACAAGGTTTGGCGCTGCTTAGGAGCCAGCTCAATAATCGCATCAATGGCCGATTTAAAGCCCATTTCCAGCATTCTATCGGCTTCATCTAAGATTAAGTTTTTCACGTTGTCTAAACGTAATGTGCCTTTGCGTAAATGCTCTTCAATACGCCCTGGCGTGCCCACTACAATGTGCGCGCCGTGCTCTAAAGAACCGATTTGCGGGCCAAAAGGCATGCCGCCACATAAGGTAAGCACTTTAATGTTGTGAATGCTGCGCGCCAGTTTGCGAATTTCTTTGGCTACTTGGTCTGCCAGTTCGCGAGTTGGGCACAATACTAGGGTTTGAATGCGAAAGCGTTTTACCTCTAAGGCATTTAGTAGGCCTAGGCCAAAGGCCGCAGTTTTGCCCGAGCCGGTTTTACCTTGGGCAATCACATCTTTACCGTCCAAAATCAGCGGTAGGCTTTGCGCTTGAATTGGCGTCATTGAGCTATAACCCAGAGTCTCTAAGTTTTTAAGTAGATCGGGGTGTAGGGCAAGAGTGGAAAAATCTGTTTGGCTCACAATGGCGTCCTCTTCGAGGGAAAAATAAAAGTGTTACCGCTGCTGCTTTAGCATTGGGGGCGCGATAATAGCCGAAAACGCGAACAATTGGGTAAAAAATAGCAAGTTTTTCACACTAAGGGGACTTTTTGTCAAAAGTGCTGGTGACGCGTGGGAACAGGAAGCGGCGAAAACTGCTAAAAGCCAAGTGGATTGAGCTGCTATTGCAGCAGTGGTTGTTCGATAGCTTGGTATAAACTGGCGGAGTTGATCAAGGCATGAGCGGTAAGGCTAGGCACACCATACACCAGTGTTTCTACATCATAATCTTGGTTTATTTTGTCCAACAGAATGGCAAAATCGCCATCGCCAGATAGCAATACAACCATGTCTACCTCGCGTGCTGCCTCTAGCACGTCAATAGTAATGCCTACATCCCAATCACCTTTAGCCGAACCATCACTGCGCTGAATAAAGGGTTTTAGCTTTACATCAAAACCAATGTGTTTTAACGCATCTTGAAACTTAAGCTGTTGATTATCGCCGCGATCAATGGCGTAAGCGTAGGCTGCAACAATGCTGCCCTGCTCTTGCAATTGTTGCCATAACCTACGGTAGTTAAATTGTTTAGCGTAGGCCTCTCGGCAGGTGTAGTAGATGTTTTGCACATCGGCGAATACGGCAATTTTTTTCACTAGGCGCTCTCTTAGCGGTTGGCTATGAAATGGCTGGCGGCTATTTGATGTTGCAAGCATTATTACATGCTCCTATTAAAAAGCCCCGCTCTTGCTGATGTAAATAAGCAAAAACGGGGGCTAGCTTAAATTATGCTCACTACAGCGAGCGCAAAAACTTCAGCAATTGATCTTGCTCTGCTGGTGTGGCCGTTTCAAAAGCTTCTCGTGCTGCGCTGGCTTCACCATTGTGCGCGCGCACTGCTGCGTCTAATCCTTTGGCGCGACCATCGTGCATAAATAGCACCGTGCTCTCGTCGGCTGGGCGAGATTCACGCTGAGCGACCGCATGAGCAGCATTTTTCTGGCCATTTACGATCATGTCCATGCTAAATGCGGCAACATCAGCGGTGCGGCCTAAACCCCACAGTGGCGCGGTCCTAAACAAGCCATCACCAAGGTCGTGTGTGAGCAAATCCGAATAGGGGCGAATCACATCACCTTTGGCTGTTATCTGTGTTTCGGTATGACAGCTGCTACATTGCATAGCGTTGTTGAACAAGTCTTCACCGGCCAATACATCAGCATCAAACAACAAACTCTTATCCCGCTGTGGCACCCCAACAAATTGGCTGTAGTTGGTGAGGCGTTCCACCATAGTGGCGTCAGGGTTACTCACGCCAAAGTCGGTTGCTAGGGCAAAACGCACAGAGTCTTCAATCGTGGCGCGATTACCTTCCCAGCCAAACCCTGCTTTACCGGCAAAGTTAACTTGCTCTAACAAACCCAAACCAATAAGTGGCGGCGCAATACGTGGCCCAACATTGGGCACATCAAAGATCACCTGGCTACGGCCATCGTTAATATGACAGCTTTCACAGGTGTTAAAGCCTGGATTAACATCGTCGCCAATGTTTACGCGTAAGTCTTCGTGTTGTTCAACAAAGTCTCGAACGACTTTTAACGATGAAGTGTGCTCGTGCTGCATAAATGCGGCTGCGCGTTCAAACTCGTTAGCACCAAAGGCATCGATACTTGCCTCGCCACCGAGTAAGGCGCGTGGGTCGCTCGATTCTTTTGCCCAACCATGGCCTTTCACGTAGTAAAGCATTTGCGTGTAAAGGTTAAAGTCGGCGCTGTCTTTTGGAATAACGCGTAGTTCCCAGTCAATGTTTTGCCCATAAGACAGGCCTTGACCAAGGTTACAGATGGCGATGTTGCCACTGGCATCGCTTGGTGCACATTGATTGCTTAAAGAATGACGAGGGCTGCCGCCGCCGGCACGTTCTTCACTACCTTCAATGCCCGACCAGGTAATATCAATGGTTGAGTCTAGCGTTGAGTAAGACTCGTAAGTTAAATCCACTTGGAACAACAAGTCTTTACCCGGTTCGTCTTGCAACAAACTAATAGTGAAACGTGGAACATTTTTAAAATGGCCAGCGCTTTGGTTGACGGGATCGATACGCTCGTTGAATACGTTATGGTCGTTAAAAAATCCCTGTGGGTGTTGGAAGCGTAACCAGCCGGCAAAGTCTTCTGATTCGCCGGTGTATGCACCATTCACGCAGCCTTTGTTTAAGCCATATAAGGCACTGTCGTGGTAAGCAAGCGCATCACCTAACTCATTTTCTAGTGGTGTGACTAGGCGCTCAAAAGACACGTAGTAAACGCTGTTGCCTGTGAGCCAATCACTAGGCACGGCCATGGCTGCGCTGTCACCGTTACGCGTAGCTTCAACACTGCCCAGCAGTTTTAATCGGCCTTCGCTATTGTTGCGGAAGAATACCGTACGGGCATTGTTTCCCCATACTTTGCTGGCGAGTTCAGAGCCCGCTTGGAAGATCACTTGGTTATTCTGGGTATAGATATGGTAACCATAGATGGGGATAGAGCCTCCGCTGTACATATCTGCGCAGGCTGGCACTACCGATTTCTGCCAAGTATTGTCGGCGAAACTTGCGCTAGGCAAGTCGGCCACCCACCATACGCTATTAATGCCGTGGCCGGTGGTATCGCCAGGGTTGCTGTCTCCAGAGAAATAGTAAAGCGGTTCATTGTTTAAGGTGAGTTGTAAACTGCCATCTTGACGGGCACTAACACCTAATCCGCTTACGCCACTTGGGGCTTTAATCTCGCTGGCTGAGTTCACGATAAATGGAGGCCAGGTGGTGGCGCAGTTACCGTTACATTGGCTGGCACCTGCATTATCAACATCAAAGGTGTAAAGCGTTAGCCCTGGCTGGCTGGCATCGCTTCCTGCACTTAGGTAATTGCCTAATACCGGGTCATTAACTAGAGTTACCGTGTCGTTGATAAAGGCTTCAACATTTACACTCAAACTTGCTTCTACTCCAGTAAAGCTGTGGTCAGCGTTGGCTAATTTTGCTACTGCAGTATGAGAGCCTACTTCGAGGTCACTAATGGTAATGGCTGCACTTGAATACTGAGGCCCTAAGTCTTCGCCATCAATAACTAAGTGGAAGTGTTGCTCGCCTTCGGCAATTGGCCAGTTGGTAAGGCTTGGCGTAATAATCCAGTCTTCGCCTTGCTTAATCGTTGCTGGGCCGCTTAAGTTAATGCTTGGCTGGCTACCTGCTTGTACTTCTATTGTTGCAGAATCTTCTGCAGTGGCACCATGATTGTCGCTAGCTTCTACACGAAGTTGATAGTTGCCAGCAATCACATTACTAATAGTTGTTGTATATGGCGCGCTATTGATTTCTGCAATTAAGCTTTCTGTTGCGTTGGGTGCTGCAGCGTAAAACCTTACGCTTGTTATGCTGCCGTCGCTGTCTTCTGCTGTCGCGCTTAAAGCAAGTGTTTCACCAGCAAGCACGGTACTTGGGCTAGTGCTTAAACTGACGCTTGGCGCTTGGTTGCTTGGCGGGGTATTGCCAGCTAAAAACACCACGCCTTTTCGCTCAACAATAAATTGGCTTAGGCTATTGTCTTGAACTTTGAATTCTAGATCGTAGCTTTGGCCGAGTTCACCAGAAACATCGCGATAGTAGATGCCGTTGTCTAAGCTTGCTGAGCGGCAATCGCCGTTAATACATAGGTAGTTCCAGTCAGCTGTCCAGCCCTGATCAACATGGTAAACCCGCATGGTATTGTCATCGATATAGCTAATGCCAAACTCTTCAGTAGGTTCTTCTGGTTGCTCGCTAGCGTTCACTGTAAAGCTTGTACTATCGCTTGCTGTGGCCGTTTGGTTATCGCTGGCTACAACACGCAATTGATAAGTGCCAGCGCTAAGATTGGTAATGTTTGTTTGGTAAGGGGCTGCGTTATCGCTGGCTAACAGCTGTTCAGTTTCACCTGGTGCTGAAAGGTAAAAGTTGACTGAGTTTATCGAACCATCAATGTCGTTAGCTGTTGCGGTGATAGTGACATTATCACCTTCGTTTAGCGAACCGTTAGGAGCGGATACAGACACAGTAGGTGGTTGATTGCTAGGTGGAGTTTCGCCACCACCTGTGCCTTGCTCAAATACTGCTGTATCGCTCACGATGTACTGGCTCAGTACTGCATCTTGTACTTTAAATTCGATGTCGTAGCTTTGGCCTAAAGTGGCACTTACTTCGCGGTAGTATTCGCCATTTTCTAGCGTAGCTGGTCGACAATCACCGTTAATACACAAGTAGTTCCAAGTCGCAGTCCAGCCTTCGTCGAGGTGATATACACGCATGGTGGTGTCGTTTATATAGCTAATGCCAAAAGCTGGTTTTGGCTCTACTACAGGCGCATCTTTAATTACTACGTTTACTACTTCGCTTAGAGTGGTTTCGCCAGTGGTATCTGTAGCTAATGCTTGAATACTGCTTACGTCGTTACCATCAACTTGGCTGGCAAGAGTAAGAACATAGGGCGCGGTAGTTGCTACCAAGTTTGCTTGGCTTTGACCATTTACCAGCAAGCTAACTGAGGCTATGCCATCACTGTCGCTAGCGTTCACAGTTACTTCTGTCGATTGGCCACGCACAATTTCGATATTGCCGCTGGCTTGAATTGCCACTTGGGTGTTGGCGCTAATCACTTCAAGATTAACACTGTGGTTACTGCTAGAGCCTGCTGCGTCTACGGCTGTAATCGTTAGATTATTGCTGCCGGCTTGTAAGTCGCTAGCGGCGATAGTCCAGTTGTAAACTGAATTGCCAAGGTTTTGGCTAGGGTAGGCAATACCGTTAATGTTTAGGTCAATTAGACTTACTCCCTCTGGGCTATCAACAATGGTGCAACTGTAGTTGAGATCTTGTCCTTGGTTAATTGGGCTGCTTGGCTGTGCAGAACAATTTGAGAACACCGGGCCATTGTTTTGCTCCCCTGCCAAGATAAAGCCATTTTCTGAACTGACTAAATCAATAAAATGCTGCTTAATTTCAGGATTTTGTTGCACACGAGAGTCGGTGTATTTAAAGAAGTTAGCACCCGCTTGGTCGGCAGCGCTTTCCCATTGCGGTTGAGCGGTCCAGTCTGCGTTGATGTAATGCCACGCTTTATTGACTGTACGCATGATTTCGGCATTTTTTTCAGTAAACCAATCGAGGTTATTAACAATAGTTACTGGGTTAGCACTGCCTTGAGCAACTTGCTGACTCGAATTGAAGGGAAGTTTGTAGTCGTACTGCACACCTAGATCACCATGTGGAGTAACCTCGGCAATAAACAGCGGTAAGCCTTCAATTTCGGCAATCTCGGCTTCTTCGTTAATATCACTGTTAAATTGCGATACCCCCACCCAATCTACATATTGCTTACCGGGCCAATAGCCCTGCTCGGTATCGCCCAGAGCCTGATTACTCGGACGTCCAGTTCCGTGGTAGGCGTCCGATTGCCAAACATGAGCAACGTTAGTTACTCCTTGAGCGTCTAAAAAGCTGCGTACATGTTTAAAGATGCCTCGGAAATGTTCGAAGCTTAAACCGTGAGCATCGCCATTGAACTCGTAACAGGTTCGCAAAAAGAAACCGGTTTCATTGTGAAGTTTGAAAAAATCAGCTAACTCAATTAACAGGTCGTCATAAGCGCCGTCGTTAAATAAGCTGGGTGCTTGCGCGTTTCCAGGACAAAACATGCCAAGTGCTACTACTTCAGGTTGATAGTTTTCAATCACCCATTGCGCGTTTTGTACTCCTGATCCCCATTGGTTTCGGCGCTCATTATCGGCACAGCCTTGGGCTTGATTGGAGTTGTAGTTGTCGAGGTTTTTTAAGCCATCTAAACCTTTAAAACAGTAGTTGGTGACGTCTTCGGTCGCCCCGCGGGTGAGGGTGGTGTACATGGTAAAACCATGTGGTCGAGGTAATGAAGGGTCAGCCATGTATTGCTCGATAGAGACTTGGTCCTGACCTAAAATAAATAAGCGTTTACCATCAACAGGTATGCTTGGCTTTCCTGCAGCGTAAGCATTGCTGGCTATTAAACTTGCTCCAGCAATGAGTGCGCAGCGTAGCAGGCTGAGTTGCGGTTTTTGTATGTCCATATATCTCTCGCATTTAGTTTGATTAGCTGTGCTAACTCGTAGTCAGCCGCTAAAAAAGGGTTATAAATCTGATTTTTTGTTTTATTTCAGTTGTTTAAATCTAAAGCCTGAATGTTTCTCTCACTTTAATTTTCCAGCGGCGGCTACAAAATCACCACCTAAGGTTAAGTGTCTGTGACCTTGATCGGTGTAATTGTTAATGGCTTGTGAGCAGGATCTTACAAATGGCGTTTTTCTAAATAAATAAACATTACCTGATGTGATAAAACATTTGTAACCGGTTTCATTGAGCGACTAAAACTATAAAATGTATGCGGGATTTTGAGGAGAAGATCTGGCATAAGCATAGTGATGGCTTTGGCGAGGAAAGCCGTCACTATGCTTAGAATATCGAGCTTACTTTTTCTCTATTGCGAACCCATCGACTCGAACTTCAAGTTCTTTGTCTAAGCTAAGTTCTTGGCTAGTGTCGACTTCTAATAAGCTAAATATCTCCACTTGGGTATTGTTACCAGTGTTGAAATCTACCGCGACCTGTCTGAAACACTTTTTATTATCGCCTTGAGGCGCAAGTGCTAGGTCTTTTACGTGCGCTTTAGCATCTGCTAACACGGTGCCTGCCAAAGGAGCATTGGGGATCACTTCGCGAACACCAAAGTGTAATTGAGTAGGAGAGTTAGCGCCTTTTTTGTCGCAGTAATACAGTGAGAAGCTCATATCGGTATTGGCAGGTAAACCACTAACAATTTGGCTTAAGCCTGGTTTAGAGTTGAAGTCATGGTTTGATACGTCTCGCTTAAAACGAAAACGAGAAGAACCCTCGTCACCAAAGGCACTATCTTTAGAGCTACCAACATCACCTAAGCCGCCACTTGAGTCTTCATGAGACAACCAAACCGAGCTTTTACCTTTATCTGCACGGTACTCGGTAAGCTGCGGATCTTGAACATAGGCCTGAGCCGAAAATGCTAAACAAGCAGTAAACATGGTGGCACTTAAAGCTAATTTGTTTTGTATGCGCATAGGTAGTCCCTTTAGTTACTAATAACGTCTCTCCAGATTAATTGTATTATTATATAATTTAACTGTGGTGTGCTGTGAGCATTCTCGCGTTTTTGAACACCTTTTAGACATGTTAAAAGACCTGAGTATGGCTACATTCTGAAAGGGGCTTTAGTGGGTGGTTTTTTCGTAAACCATTAAAAGATAATGGCTTTTATCCGCAGATAGCTAACGAAGCTGGGGGCTCTAACTTTGGCTGAAAAGAGATAAGATACGGGCGCCGCGGAATGAAAAAAGGCCGATTTCTCAGCCTTTTTATTTTGAACTAGCGGGCAACAGCGTTGTTAGGCATTATCTGCCACTCGTGCATCTTGCACTTTCGTCATCAAGTCTTGGGCTTTCTTCATTACTGCGCCAGCTTCTTTGGTGCGGCGTTTTTTCAGCAAGTAATCAGAGAAGCGAAGGTATTTGTTGGCCATTGTTTGACGAGTTTCAACTAAGTGAGAAAAATCGTTGGGCAAGTCTTTAGCCATGCTGTCTACTTCTTTGGCCATTTTATCTAGGGTTTTCACCCGAGTAAGGCCATTGATACGCTCTTGTAATTGACTAAAGTGGTTTTGGTAAAACACTTCAGCAGCTTGGTAAGGAAACTCTGCTTCTTGCTCATCGGCGATAGCTTGTTTGTAACTAGCCATAGCTGCAATGGCAGTTTTTAGCTCAAGCGCTCGAGCAATACGCTCTTGCTGTTGTTCGCTGTTGGCGAAGAAGGTTTCACCCGTTTCAATCATTTGCGCTAAAGCAACCACATCAAGTTGGTCGGCCGCTTTATCAAATAACTGAGTAAATACCTGTTCAGATTTTTCGTTAGGCGCAAACTGGTAGTCAGTTCTCACTTGCAGTAAATCTTGGTAAATCGTGTAAACGTCATCGCCATCTTCACTATGTTGATAACGACCTTGCTCTAAATGTAAGTCGAGTCGCTGAACCAATGCTTCAACCGTGCCCATCCACCCTTGGTTCACGTCTTCAGCAATTAAGGCCAAGCTGTATGAATCTGGGTAAATGCGGTTTACTTCCTGCAGCAAAGATTGGATAGCGTAATAATCAGGGTAAGCGTTTTGGCGATTATTAAGTAAATCGTCGATTTGTTTCTCGTAGAAATCGATCACCAAACGTTGCTTGTCTCTTAGCAAGGCTTGTTTTGGCACATGCTGTTTTGCCGGAATGGTATTTAGCATAGGCAAAAACTGCTGCGGGCTTAAGCTCACTAAGTCTTGATTGGCTGAGTTCTCCCGCTGTAGTCGGCTTAATTCTTGTTGGCTATGCTTTAGCTGACCATCCATTTGTTGGAAACCATAACTGAGCGCACCGGCAACACCAACAATGGCAATCACACTTAAACTGGGCTTTAAAAAGCTTTGGGTAAGGCTTTTTTCGATTTGGTCTAAATCGGTTACTCGTTGTTTCAAATTGAAGTTGAGACCGCGCTTCAACTTACCCCAACGTAACAAAGGCGCATGCTTTGGCTTACTAGGAGTAATGTTTTCTTTAGCCGCCTGGTTAGCGGTTTTGCGATTGAAGGGGTGTTTACTCGACAACAACTCGTAGGCAATACAACTAAACGCAAATACGTCGTCTGCAATGCTTGGTGCGGCGCCATCTAACAACTCTGGCGAGGCATAAGTTGGTGTAAATCCGCTAACTGGTGAAGTTTCTTCAGGTTTGTCGGCAGCATATTGATCGGCATTTAAGTTGAGTGCGCGAGATACACCAAAGTCAAAAATCTTAATGGTGCCATCTCGAGATAACATGATGTTACCCGGTTTTAAATCGGCGTGTACTACGCCATTTTGGTGGGCATAACGAAGCGCCGAGGTTAGCTGAGTGAGCAACGCTAAGCTGCTTTTAAAGGTAAGGCCATTGGGGCGATGACTTTTAATGACTTCATCAAGTGTTTGCCCGTCTAACCATTCCATAACTAGGTAGTAATCTTCTTGATCTACCCCGAAGTCATGTACTCGGATGATATTTGGGTGGCTTAAGCGCTGAGTCTTGCGTGCTTCTCGGATAAGAATTCGAGCAGCATCTGGCTGGTCATGAAATTCTTTCTGCAGCAATTTGATGGCTACATAAGGTTGGCTGTCACCAGCTGCTTCTAACAACAAGTCTTTTGCTCGGTAAACATCGCACATACCACCATGACCCACTAGGTCTTCGATTTGGTAGCGCTTTTTAATCACCCGATTTATCACTTGCTCTTTGTTGGAGCGTGCATTGGTTTTTTTGCTTGTTGCTGTTTCGGTGTTGTTTACAACGGTTTTATCTGATGCCGTTGAGCTTGCAGTTTTAGTTTCAGCCTTGGTGTTTGGCGAAGCAGCTTGATCTTTGTTTGCATCATCCATGAGTACTACCCTAATTCGCTAGCCATATACATTACTTTAATAATGCATGACAAATATATTAATTAAATTTTACCGTTTATTTAGAATTCTTTATATCTTGTTATTTATATTGCTTTTAAATTACTTGTAACCATACAAGAACAATATTCATGTTATTTAAAATGACTATTGCGTTTGTTTGTTTTTTGTTAACTGTAAAGAAATCCGACACTCAATGCAGCTAAAACAAAGGCTTGGATGCTAACAATAAAAATATCAAAACACAAAGAAAGCCAGAAAAATTTTATTGTTAAAATTATTATAATCTCTATTGATTGGATTATTTATTAAGTGTAATAATAGCGGCTCTTTTTCTAGTGATATCTAAATCACTAGTATTTTTGAGGGAATGGGTTCTTCTCAAAATAAAAAGACTTCTAAGGGACGGAAGATTATGAATTTGAGTTTATCTGTGATTAGTTATCACAGATTTACCTCTGGTGTGGAAGAGAAGAAGACGCTCTCTACTACGTCAGGGGAGTCAGTTATTACCATTGGTAGGGCAAGCCAATGCTCTTGGTGTTTGCTCGATCCAGAAAGAGTTATCTCTAGTCGTCACGCGCGTATTGAGTCAAACAATGGGCAGTTTTGGCTATACGATACGTCTACCAATGGCGTGTTTGTTAACCGCTCGGTAGAGGCCTTAGCAAAAGACCAGCCTTATCAGCTTAACGACGGTGATACCTTAGCAATTGGCGACTACGAAATAGAAGTGGCGATATCCGCTCAAGCTATTGCTCAGCAAGCGCCAAGCTCTGCTCAGGTAGCCACAGCTGCTCCTACTGTTCAAGCCCCCGCTGCAATGCCAGCAACTAATCTTGAAGAAGATTTTGGTGTATTGGCTGAACCAGAGCCTATTGCAAACAGCAGCAGTAGTTTAGACGCTAAGCTTAATGCCAATCTTGATGACGCTTTTGCATTGCCGCAATCGATGAATGATGAGCAGTCAAGCATTCCGGAAGATTGGAATGCTTTGTTTGCCAGTCCCGCTCCACAAGAACCCGTTGCCGTTAGCGCTCCGCCGCAACCCGCTGCCGTGCCAAGTGCTGCTGTTCCTGAAGTTAAGCAGCCTGCGGTAGCAGAGCCAGTTGCTGCAGTAGCAAATACAATGGCCAATGATCCACTCGCTTTTGCCGCTGCTACTACAAAGCAAGCTACTCCGGCAGCGCCTGCAGCTGCCGTTAAACCACAGTATTCTAGCGCAGATGAGCAAGCTCATCTGGCCGCATTTTTGGAAGGAATGGGAATATCTCCCGAGCTAGTTTCTCAGGATAACCCTGTACGTTGGTGGCATCAGTTGGGCGTGATAACTCGCGACTCCCTTGATGGCATCATGAATACCTTACACAATCGCGCAGCCTTTAAAGAGAACAGTCGCATCAATCAAACGACTTTCAGAAGGAATGAAAACAACCCGCTTAAGTTTTCTACTAATGCCGAAGATGCCATTCATAACTTATTACAACGCAAAACGGCTGGATTTTTACCGCCAGAACGAGCCGTTAAAGAAGCGTTTATCGATTTAGAGCGCCATGAATATGCGCTGTTATCTGGGGTTGAAGGTGCAGTAGCAGGTGTTATGCAGCTGCTCGACCCTAAATCGATAGAATCCAAAGATCAGAACGCCAAAGGGATTGCCAAGATGTATTCGGCAATTGAAAAGCATAAAAGCTGGAACCGTTACTGTTCGATCTACAGTGATTTGGAAAATGAGTTTAGCCAAAACAGCAATGCCTTCTACATGGAAGATTTTGCCAAGGCTTATGAATCAACCTTAAAAAGCATAGAGCAAAAGGGACAACGATGAGCAAAGTAGGGAAATTAGTACTTAGTGTGCTACTGAGTATGTCAATGTTGGGCTGTACTGTAGCCAACTACGTAGTCGAACCATATTCAAAGCTACAGTTTCATGTAGCCAACAATGTTAACCCCGATATCACCGGCCGAGCTTCGCCAGTAGTGGTTAAAGTATTTGAGCTGTCTTCACGCACCTTGTTTGATAGCCAAGATTTCTTCGCCTTATACGATGACGCTTCCCAAGTGCTTGGCCCTGATCTAATCAATCGCACCGAGTTTGAGTTTGAACCCGGTAGCCAATTTGAATACAAGCTTTCTTTATCGCCTGGTGTTCGTTATGCCGGCGTGCTTGTCGCCTATCGAGACATTGACACCGCCAGCTGGCGTGAAGTGGTCACTGTCGACCCTACTAATTACAAAACCTTTGATGTTCACGTAGGTGAGCTCGCTGTATTTGTTGGCAATCCATAAGCAGTATTTCGGGATTAAACATGAGTGACTTTTGTCGTGTCGCGTGGAGCGAGGGGATGTTTTTGCGTCCTCAACACTTTCAGCAGCAAGAACGCAGTTTGAATTTTCAGTTGCAGCAGAATTTGTTGCAGCAATCCAGTTACTACTGGGGAGTAACAGAACTAAGTGTAGACCGCTCCCTATTAAGTAACAGTAAATTCGGCTTAAGTAGTATTAGCGCGTGTCTGCAAGATGGTGCGGCAATGGTTAGCCCCACTCGTGATCCTTTGCCTGAAGCGTTATCGCTGGACAGCAGTATTCGAGATCAGTTGGTGTATTTGGCGTTACCTACCGAAAAGTCCAATGGACTGAATGTATCGGCGCAGGGGCGTAGTGTGACTCGCTACCGTTTTGTAGATCATGAAGTGGTAGATACCAACATTGGTAACGACGCGGTGGAAGTGTTGCAACTAGCCCAGGCTGGCTTTGAGCTTAAGTTAGAAAGTGACAATTTATCAGGCTACGACACCTTAGCTATCGCTAAGATCATTGAAGTTTCGGAAGAGGGACAAGTTAGCCTCGACGAGAAATTTATTCCTGCAAGTTTAAATGCGCAAGCTAACTCGGTGCTTAAGCAACAACTGGCCGAAGTGCATGGCATGTTACGCCAACGTGCTGAAGCCTTAGCTGCACGTATTGGCGCAGGCCAGGGCAGTGCCAGCTCAATAGCAGATTTTTTAATGTTGCAGTTATTAAACCGATACGACGCATTGATTGCTCATATTTTGGCAACTAACGGCTTACACCCAGAACGATTGTTCCAGGAGTTGGCAGGTTTAGCGGGCGAGTTAGCCACATTTTCTAGTAAAGATAAACGCGCTCCACAGCTTCCGGGCTATCAACATGATGAGCTCACCCGTGTATTTGGCGATGTGATGGTGGTGCTTAACCAGTTCATGAGCATGGTACTGGAGCAAACGGCAGTACAAATTGCACTGGACGAAACCAACTACGGTATCCGAATCGCCCAAGTTCAAGATAAAGGCTTATTAGAACGCGCCGAATTCGTGTTAGCGGTAAACGCCAACATCAGCCCGGATGAATTGCGCAAGCGCTTCCCTGCTCAAGTGAAAATCGGACCGGTTGAACACATTCGAGATTTGGTGAATAACCAATTGCCAGGTATTTCTGCCATTGGCTTACCGGTAGCGCCGCGACAAATTCCATATCACGCTGGCTTTCACTATTTCAAATTGGATAAAAGCAACGATTACTGGTCACGGCTTAGTGCCAGTGGTGGTGTAGCCATCCATTTGTCGGGTAATTATCCCGAGCTTGAAATGCAAATTTGGGCAATTAGCCAGTAATCAATGTTCCAAGGATGAAATAAGATGTCAGAAGCGACAGTAATGAAGCCTCGACCAGGGAGTCGCGGTGGCAATAAGCCAGTAAGCGACTTGGGCAAAATTGCAGCTTCAGCAGCAGAGGCTGAATGCACCGTAGTGATTACGCCTTCTAAAAACAAAGAGCGTGGTGTGCAATTGCCAAAGTTTGGCGATAACCCGCTGATTGATGAAGCTAGTGCACTTTTGTCGATGGTGGGACAGATTCGTTGCACCGTAAAACACGGTGACATCGCTTCATTGCGTCAGGTTTGTATCGATAAAATTCGTGACTACGAAGCCAACTTACGTCACCAGCAGGTGAGTGCCGAAATTATCGAAGCTTCTCGTTACTGCGTATGTTGTTTTATTGATGAAACAGTATTAAACACCAACTGGGGCGGCCAGTCGGTATGGGCCAGCGATAGCCTGTTGTCTACGTTTCATTCGCAAACGTGGGGCGGTGAACACTTCTTTACCTTGTTAGATGAAAACCTCGCTGCACCACACGCTAAACCTCAGTTGCTTGAGCTGCAATACTTGTGCTTGTCACTCGGTTTTGTTGGCAAAATGCGCGTAGAAGAACGTGGCCAAGACAAGCTTGAAGAATATCGCCAGCAGGCTTTTGAACGTTTACAAGCAATTCATGGCGAAGCCGATATTGAACTTTCTCCTAAAAGCCAAGCCAGTGTGAGCATTGGCAGTGAAGCTAATGGTGGATTACCTATCTGGGTGATTGCCGCAATATTTGGTGTATTGCTGTTGTCTATCTATATGGCTTGTAGCTATTTCATTAACAGCTACTCAGACCAAGTGTTTAATCAAATTAATACTTTAGCCCGCTGGGAAAGCACCACCACCAATACTGCTGAAGTTGATGAACAACAAGTATTGATGTTGCAACAGCGCTTGCAAACTGAAGTAGACCGCCAGTTGCTTGAGATTGTACCGCTGAGTGACCGGATTCGTATCACCATCAACTCAAGTGAGCTATTTAGCCCTGGCAGCGCCGAAGTGAAGTCTTCGGTAGTTCCTGTTCTGCAAAAACTATCGCGGGCGCTTGAGTCTACCACTGGCCGAGTGCTGATTACCGGCCACACCGATAACCAACCTATTTTCACTAGTCGCTACCCTTCAAATTGGCACTTATCTTTGGCTCGCGCCACTGCCGTTGCCAACAGTATGTCGATAGGCACCTTGCTACAAGGGCGCTTATGGCCAGAAGGGCGAGGTGATTCAGATCCTCGAGCGAGTAACAACACCGAATCTGAGCGTGCGTTGAACCGTCGAGTAGAGATTGATTTGCTTTATTAAGCAAACTTAAAGGATTGAGAAATGTTTAACAGTTTGTTTTTTCAACGCTTAGTACAAATGCTTAAATCTAAATGGGCAATCACCTTGCTGGGTTTTTTGGCGCTGGCATTTTTGATCTGGTTTGGCGGACCATTGATTGCGATTGCAGGTGCCGAGCCTTTAGGTAGCGCCAGTGCTCGATGGTTCACCATCATTACGCTGGCATTAATCTGTATTATCTATCAGTTTTGGCAGCACGTTCGTAGCACTAAGCAAAATCAAGAAGCGGTGCAATCGTTACTAGATGGTCAAGATGAGCATGGCGATGACGAAGAAAGCCGTCGTGAGGTAGAAACCTTACGCGAGCGCGTGGTTACCGCTTTAGACGTACTTAAAAATTCAAGTTTGGCTAAGGGCCAAGGGGTATATCAGCTTCCTTGGTACATTATGATCGGCCCTCCTGGCACTGGCAAAACAACCGCGCTGCAAAACTCAGGTTTAGAGTTTCCACTAAAAGACAAGCTAGGTGATGACCCATTAGCTGGTGTTGGTGGTACCCGCCATTGTGATTGGTGGTTTACTAACAAAGCGGTACTTATTGATACCGCCGGCCGCTATACCACCCAAGACAGCAACAGCGCTAAAGACTCTCGAGCTTGGTTAGGTTTTTTAGGCCTACTTAAAAAATACCGTACTAAACGTCCGATTAACGGCGCAATTGTTACCGTTAGCTTGGCTAGCCTAATTCAACAAACTCGTACCGAACGCAACTTGCATGCGCGTGCGATTAAGCAACGTATTCAGGAGCTTAAGAACCAATTAGGTATGCAGTTCCCGGTTTATGTGGTGCTTACCAAAGCTGACTTGATTGCCGGCTTTAGTGAGTTTTTCGCCGACTTAAACGCTAACGAACGTGAGCAAATTTGGGGGATTACTTTCCCGCTTACTGCTGAGAATGCTGACACTGGCGTAGTGGGTTTATTTAATCGTGAATTCCACGGTCTTTTGAAACGCATTCAAACTCGCTTAAACGTTCGTTTACAGCAAGAGCGCGATATTGATAAGCGTACTTTAATGTACGAATTCCCTAAGCAAATGCATCTGTTGCAATCAAGCATTGATGATTTCTTAAAGGAAATATTCTCGCCAAATGCCTTTGAAGAAGCGCCGATGTTGCGCGGTTTGTATATTGCGAGTGCTACCCAAGAGGGTAAACCGATTGACCGGGTTATGGCCGAAACCTCAAACGGATTAGGTTTAGGGCAAGTACCGCTAAAACAGCAAGGTGGAGAAACTAAGGGCTACTTCATTAAGCGTTTGCTTGAAGACGTAATTTTCCCAGAAAAGTTTGTTGGTTCGGTGAATCGTCACCACCAAAAACATTCAATGTGGACACGACGCATTGTTGCTGGCGGCTGTGTGGTTAGCTTACTTACCTGTAGTTTGCTTTGGTACAACAGTTACAGTTGGAACAAACAATTGGTTGATACCAGCGAAGCAGCTGTGGATCAGTATAAGGCCATTGTTAAACCTGGTTTGTCTACCGATACCGACGTAATTACCTTGGTTCAGGCCCTGAACGCTTTACGCGATTTACCGGCTGGCTTTAGCCAGCAATTGGTGAATGAAGATGTTCATCGCATGGGGCTTTATCAGGGTGAAAAAATTGGCCAACCGGCACAAATGGCCTATCAACGAGCATTACAAGGTTTCTTTGCGACCTACTTAACTGAGTCGCTTACTCACGAGCTGGCCGAGAACGAAGAATACCTCGAGTACCTCTACGAAACGCTAAAAACCTATTTGATGATTTACGATGCCGAGCACCGTGAAATTGAACAAATATATAGCTGGTTTGAGATTTTTTACGAGCGCCGTTTACCGGGTGAAATTAACCAAGGCCTTCGCCAAGATTTAATGGCTCATACTCGCAACCTGTTTGCTGAAGGAATTAACCTTGTCCCGGTTAATGACAACGCGATTGCTCAGGCGCGTAGCGTGTTAACCCGTATGCCTTTGGCCGAACGTGCCTATCAACGTTTACGTATAGAGTTTTTGTCTAGCCACGTAGCCGACTTTAGATTGAGTGATGTATTTGGTCGCCAAGGTCGCCAAGTATTCATCCGCAATAGTGGTGAGCCGTTACATGAAGGCATTCCAGGCCTTTATACCTACAGTGGTTTCCACGGTTTGTTCCGCATTGAGAATAACCGCATTGTAAAACGCTTGATGGAAGACAGCTGGGTATACGGCGACAGCTTATCGATAGATGAAGCAACCCGTGATGAAGTAGTTAAAGCGGTGAGTGAGCGTTACTTCCGTGATTACGTTTTTGAGTGGGAGCAATTGCTGGCCGACGTGCAACTTCGCCCTTACGCTTCAGCGAAAGATGGCGCAGTGCTAGCTAAGAACTTAACTGGCTCTGAGCGACCTCTGCAAAGCTTTATTCTGGCGGTGCAAAAAGAGTTACGTCTCACCGAAGTGGCAATGAGTGATAACACAAAAATGGCCGGTGAAGTGGCTGGCAATGTTGCTGACGTTGCATTGAAAAATCAAAAAGCACGGATTAACCGCTTCTTACCAAACGATGTGTCGAAGGCAAAATTAGCCTTACCTGGCGCTGAAGTAGAGGCAGAATTTGAAGACTTCTTGAACATTAGCGAAGCCGATCTAGAAGGCATGCATGTCTCTTTACTGCAACTGCGTGACTATCTAGAAGTATTGTCTGAGTCAAACAACAAACGGGCTTACACCAGTTTGATGGATGACAACAGCCAAGCTGCGGTTACTAGTGCGTTACGTCGCTCTCGCAAAGATTTACCCGCGCCGTTTTCAACCATGCTAGGCGAGCTGTCTAGTCAAACCTCTTCGTTGGCTAAACGTGGTGCTCAGGTACATGTTAATGCTATTTGGAAAGACAGTGTTTACAAAGAATATCGCGCCGCGATTCGTGGAAAGTATCCCTTTGATAGCAAAGCGGCTGATGAAGTTCGCTTAAAAGACTTTGGTCGCTTCTTTGGTTATGGCGGCACAATGGATACCTTCTTTGAGCGTTACTTGAAGTCTTCGGTTGATACCAGCAAACGTAACTGGAAGTTAGAGCGTTCGGTAGGCATCGACCCAGGCTCACTAAAAGTGTTCCAACAAGCTCGCCGTATTCGCGACGTATTTTTTGAGCCTGGCTCGCAAACGCCGCGGGTGGAGTTTGGCCTTAAGCCGCTTTACTTAGATGGCCACATTAATAACTTCCGGGTTGAGTTGGGCGAACAAGAATTGGTGTATCGCCATGGTCCGCAGCGTACCTCTCACTTTATTTGGCCAACCGACTCTAGTCGTAGTACCCGTTTAGCCTTTGTGCCGCCTAAATCGGGTCACTCTATTTCAGAGACTTACCCAGGGCATTGGGGCTTGTTCCGCATGCTTGATGGTTTAGCTAAGCAGCGCCCTGACTCACGTAAAGATAACGTGTTGGATATTGAGTTCAAGGGTAACAAAGTGCAGTTGGAGTTGATTCCAACAACCGCTATGCACCCATTCTGGTCTAAAGACTTAGCGAGGTTCTCATGTCCGGTAACGCTGTAAACGGTTTTGGTTATTTTGGCAAAGTGCCAGCACGCGGCGACTTTATTCAAAGCCATTTACCGAATGATTTTGTTGCCAGCTGGAGTGAATGGTTGCAGGCCGTTATTGCGGTAAGCCGTGAGCAGCAAGGCGAGCATTGGTTAGATTGTTACCTAACCAGTCCTATTTGGCACTTTGCTCTCTCCGCTGGGGTATGTGGTGAGTCTGCCATTGCAGGCACCTTAATGCCGAGTGTTGATCAAGTTGGTCGACACTTTTACTTCACTATGGCCAAACCGATTAACCAAGTACCGGTTGATGTATGGCAGCAACGTGAGTGGAGCGAGCTAAGCGAAGAAAAAGTATTGAAGCTGCTGGATGATGATACCGACGTAGTTCGCTGGGCAGAAAGCGTGGCAGAACTGGATTGGTTAGATGGCATCAACGCCGCCAACCCGTTGCTTAACCATGCTAAGCAGAGCGAGCAATTAGTGTTGCAAAGTGAGCAGGCGATTAGTGCTGAACATTTACTGCATCAGCAATTACGTAAGCGTTTAGATCGTTACTGCATCTGGTGGACTAACGGCTCTGAGCTAGTTCCTGAGTGCAGTTTGGTGAGCGAAAGTTTGCCATTAGTGAGCCAATTTTCAGCCATGTTAGATGGTCAATGGGAGCAATGGGGATGGTAGGTAGTCCAACTCTGATGGATGGATTTTTTGTTAGTTTTGCGCAAACCCATCCTGGCAAGGTTCGCCCTTACAACGAAGATGCAGTGCTTGATTTACGTGAAGAAGGCGTATGGGTAGTAGCCGACGGCATGGGTGGACATGCAGCGGGTGATGTTGCTAGCCAAATGGTGATTGATAGTGTTAAGCAGTGTGTTGAGCAAACCCCAGCAGCCAGCTTAAGCATCGATTGTTTACGTAAGGCATTGTTGCAAGCTAACCAGCAAATCATCAATTTTTCTCAGCAACACTTGGATGGTAAGACCGCTGGCAGTACTGCAGTTTTACTGCATGTGCGCGATGGTTTTTATCATTGCTTGTGGGTGGGTGATAGCCGTATCTACCTGATGCGCCAAAATCATCTACAGCGTAAAACCCGCGATCATAGCCAAGTAATGGACATGGTGGAGCAGGGTTTAATCCCTGAGTCTGAAGCGGAAGATCATCCTCTTTCAAATGTTATTACTCGCGCCATTGGCGTAAGTGATGAGCTCACCGTTGACCAAAATTCTGGCCAGCTATTGCCTGGCGACCAGTTTTTACTGTGCTCAGACGGTTTAACTAAAGAGCTTAACGACACCGATTTAGCCATGTGCATGCAAGCAAATAGCGTCTCTGATATTGGCTTGGCTTTAATGCATTCAGCATTGGTAAAAGGCGCTAGCGATAACGTCAGCTGTGTACTGGTTAAGGTGAGCCAAAGTGATGCTGATAGCGAAGAAGAGCATTGTGATGACACCGTGCCGGTGTTTTTTAATCGTCGTAATTCGGTGAGAGGCTAAGCGAATGTTTCAAGAATTGTCTGATATTGATTTTGAAAAACTTGCACAGCCTGTGTCAGAAGACTTACCAACCGGCGAAGACCCACGTTTAGATGCATCGCCATTATCTACGTATTTTACCCTCAAAGATGTGCGTAATACGGCTCGCGCCGCGGAACGTAATGCTTTGGTGGATAACGAACCCTTACTTAGCTTTGCTAATGAGTGGGACCCGATTATCAATCAAGTACCTGAAGTACTGGTTGAAAGCTGTAAAGACTTAGAGTTAGCGGCTTGGTTAATCGAAGGTCTAGTGCGCCGCAAAGGCTTTAAAGGCTTACGCCAAGGCTTTGATATTGCGCGCACCTTAATTGAAAACCATTGGGAACATTTATATCCAAGCCCTGACGAAGATGGCCTGGTGACACGTGTTGCTCCTTTAGTTGGCCTAAACGGCTACGACGGCGAAGGCACTCTGTTGATGCCAATTGCCTGCGTGCCACTCACTGACCTAATCGAAGAGCAGCCATATTCGCTGTGGGAGTTTGAGCAAGCCAGTGAAGTTGAGCGCTTAGAAGAAACTAAGCGCAACCAGCGCCATGCTTCTGGCGCAGTAAAGCTTGAAGACATCACACTCACAGTAAAAGCCACCAGTACCGCGTTTTTCACTGAATTACTGCAAGACATTGAAGCGGCTTCTCAAGCCTATTTGCAGTTATCTGCAGCAATGGATGAAGCGGTGGGTGAGCCACAACCTAGTTCGCACATAGTTAAGCGTTTAACCGATTGCATGGAGGCTGTGCGTTACTTGGCTGCCGACAAACTTAGCGCGGTTGAGCTTGAAACGGTAACTGAAGAAACACTAACAGAATCTGATGAACAGTCCGGTGAGGCAGTGCCAGAAGGACCCAGTAATCAACTAAGAAATCGCGCAGACGCGATCCAACAACTCGGCAAGATTGCTGAGTTCTTTAAGCAAACCGAGCCTCACTCGCCAATGGCTTATGCCATTGAACAAGTGGTTCGTTGGAGTGGAATGAGCTTGCCAGATCTATTGCAAGAACTGATTTCTGACAACGATGCTCGGACCGGTTATTTCCGATTGACTGGTATTTCATCGGAATCACAGGACTAACGTGGTGCTTAGCGCTCTGCGTGTTAATCAAGAACAAGGAGATTGATATGGACAGTATCCACGGCAAGTTGTCTCGGGTACGCAAACCACGAGTTCACATCACTTATGATGTAGAAACTGAAGGGGCTGCAGTTAAAAAGGAACTACCTTTTGTAGTAGGTGTTATGGGCGATTTTGCGGGCGACAACACCGCAGCCTTAAAGCCACTAAAAGACCGTCGTTTTATCCAAATTGACCGTGATAACTTCGATGACGTACTTAAGCGCATGAATCCTAAACTGGAATTTAAAGTTGATAACAAGCTGGCTGATGACGATTCACAAATGTCAGTAGCGCTTGAGTTCAGCTCAATGAAAGATTTTGATCCAGCTGCGGTAGTTAACCAAGTTGAGCCATTACGTAAGTTAATGGACACCCGTAATAAACTACGTGACTTAATGACTAAGGTTGACCGCTCAGAAGATCTGGAAAACATCTTAGAAGAAGTGCTTAACAATACTGATTCTCTGCAGAAGCTAAAAGGTGAGCTTGAAAAAGAGCCTAGTGCGGAGGGGTCAGAATGAGCGTAGAAAGCCAAACTACTCTAGATCCAAGTGTTGAAGAAGCACAAGGTTCAATTTTAGAACAAGCGATTGGTGCCACTAAGCAAACAGATAGTTCTCGTTCAGAAGAATTATTACGTACGCTTACCGATGAAGCGTTAAAGGGAACAGTGAGTTGGAACAAAAACTTAACTGTAACTTTTAGAGAAGCGATTGCTGGTATTGATGAGCTAATTTCTAAGCAGCTTGCTGAAGTGATGCACCACGAAAGCTTCCAAAAGCTAGAAGGCTCTTGGCGTGGTCTTAACTACTTGGTGATGAACTCTGAAACCAGCCAAACACTTAAGATCCGTGTGCTTAGCATGAGCAAAAAAGAGCTGCACAAAGATTTAAGTAAAGCGGTTGAGTTTGACCAAAGCCAGATCTTCAAGAAAGTGTACGAATCTGAATTTGGTACGCCAGGCGGCGAACCTTATGGCGCGTTAGTGGGCGATTACGAATTTACCAATCACCCAGAAGACATTGAATCGCTAAGCTTAATGTCGAACGTTGCTGCCGCTGGTTTTGCGCCGTTCTTATCAGCTTCTTCGCCAGCCTTGTTTGGTTTTGATAACTGGACAGAACTTAGCAAGCCTCGTGATTTAGAAAAAGTATTTGAGTCTCTTGAATACACTAAATGGCGTTCATTCCGCGAAAGCGATGATTCACGCTTTGTAACCTTAGCGATGCCTCGTGTATTAGCGCGTTTACCTTACGGTGAAGCAACTACACCAATTGAAGAGTTCAACTACGAAGAATTCGAAGTTGACCAGCAAACCGGTATGGCACAAACCACCGAACACGACGAGTACTGTTGGATGAATGCTTCTTACGTACTGGGTGTACGTATGACTGAAGCCTTCGCTAAATATGGTTTCTGTACGGCAATTCGCGGTGCTGAAGGTGGCGGTAAAGTTGAAAACTTACCTTCTCACCTATTTGTATCTGACGACGGTGACCCGGACCTTAAGTGTCCTACCGAAATTGGTATTACCGACCGTCGCGAAGCAGAGCTTAGCAAGTTAGGTTTCTTACCGCTTTGTCACTACAAAAATACTGATTACGCGGTGTTCTTTGGTTCGCAGACTTGTCAAAAACCGAAGAAATACGATAACCCAGACGCAACAGCAAATGCGGCTATCTCATCTCGCCTACCTTACATGATGGCCACCTCTCGTTTTGCCCATTACCTAAAAGTAATGGCGCGCGACAAAATTGGTAGCTTTATGGAAGCCGAAGACGTTGAAAACTGGCTTAACCGCTGGATTCTTAATTACGTGAATGCTTCTGAGGGCGGCGGTCAAGAAATCCGAGCTAAATACCCATTGGCTGACGCCAAAGTTCAAGTAAAAGAGATTCCGGGCGCGCCTGGTTCGTACAACGCAGTTGCGTGGTTACGTCCTTGGTTACAAATGGAAGAACTGACTACTTCACTGCGCTTAGTCGCAAAAATCCCTGAAATCGGCGGATAACTAGATTGCGGGCCGCAAGGCCCGCCTTATTACTATGACCATGAGCCAAACTTTACCACCACTGAGTTTTGTGGATAGCCAAAGCCTGCATCAAGTTGAGTTAGATACTCAACATGTTGATGTGGATTGGTGTGCCCAGAGCCAAGTGGTGGATAAGTTTTTAGCGGCAGAAGATGCCTATTTAGCACTGCGAATTTGGTTAGAACGAGACAATCAACAGTATGACTCGGCCTGGACGGCGGAAACCCTAAGGCCGATTTTGCTGCGTGCCATTCGCGACATTGATGAGCGTTTAAATGACCAAGTGAACGCGATTATTCACCATCAACGGTTTCAGGACTTAGAAGCCAGTTGGCGCGGGGTGAAATACCTCACCGAGCATTCAGGTACTCAAGACCACAGCCTGGTTGCCAAGGTTAAGTTAATTAGCCTTAACTGGCGCGAGCTTTGCCGCGATGTATCTCGTGCCATCGAGTTTGATCAAAGTGAACTTTTCAAGCTTATTTATACCAATGAGTTCAACATGCCGGGCGGTGAACCCTTTGGCATGATTGTGGGTGACTACCAAATCTCGCACAAAGCCAAACGTGGCATGCCTACTAACGACATTGATGCGCTGCGGGCAATTAGCCATGCAGCCGCCGCCGCGTTTGCGCCTTTTGTTACTGGCGCTGCGCCATCAATGTTTGGTGTCGATTTCTTCAGTGAGCTGGCATCAGTTCGAGATATTAGTGCGCAGTTTTCGCAAGCTGAATACATCAATTGGCGCAAGCTGCGTAGCCAAGAAGACTCCCGCTTTTTAGGCATTACCGCGCCCAATATTTTAATGCGTGAGCCCTATCAGCAAGATGGCCGTCGCCAAGAAGGCTTTATGTTTGTTGAGCAAGTTAACGATGCCGAAGGTGACTACCTATGGGGCAACGCCGCATATGGTGTCGCTGCCGTGGCCTTACGTGCTTTTAAAGAATCTGGCTGGTTTAGCCAAATTCGTGGCTTGCAGCCAGGCCAATACAAGCACGGTTTGGTATTCGATTTACCCAGCTCTCGCTTTAAGTTTTCGCGCCATATGCGCTCGGCTAAACCCTCGGTGAATTTGCAAGTTGGCGACCGTCTAGAGAAGCAATTGTCTGACAGCGGTTTTATTCCTGTGTCTACAGTTCCGCATACAGAACACCTAGTTTTGTATAGCAATGCCTCCGTCAACTTACCGAAAAACTACGACAGTTTATCGGTAGCGGTAAATGCGCGCTTATCGTCGATGTTGCAATACGTATTGTGTGTTTCTCGCTTTGCTCACTACTTAAAAGTGATGGGGCGGGATCGAGTCGGTTCATTTGATAACGCTAACTTGATTGAGCGTGACCTGCAAAGCTGGTTGCATGCTTACACCACCGCCTCTGATGAAGCCTCCGACGAGATTCGAGCGCGTTACCCGCTAAACGAAGCCAAGATTCAAGTTAAAGAACAAGCCGGTAAGCCCGGCCATTATTACTCCATTATCCATTTGCGTCCGCATTTTCAGCTCGACCAAATGATCTCCAGTATTCGCCTGATAACTGAGTTATCTCCAAGCTATAACCAAGCAGGATAAACAGATGCAACAACAAATAAAGCAGTTGATTCAACAAGGACAATTAAGTGAAGCAATCGCGCAAACCATTGCTCACCTAAAAGTGATGCCTAAGGACTTAGATACACGCAGCAGTTTTATTGAATTGTTATGTATTGATGGCCAGCTAGAGCGTGCTGATCAGCAGTTGGACTTGTTGGTTAAGCAGCATCCACAGTGTGTTCCAGGTGCCTTAAACATGCGCCAACTAGTGCATGCCGCGCAATCGCGGGTAGATTTTGCTGCTGGTGGAGATACCGCAAGTTTGGTGACGGGCGCGTCGCAAACTTTAGCGCCTTTGGTGGAAGTGCGCTTGGCACAGTTAAGTGATAACAAAAGCGAGTTTGAACAAGCTGCTCAGCAACTAGAAAGCTTACGCCAATCAGCTGAAGTAGAGATTAACGGTAAAAACTGTAACGAGCTGCGTGATTTAGATGACAGCTTAGCGGGTTACCTAGAAGTATTTGGCTCTAATGGTTTGTATTACTTTGTGCCGTTCTCTGACATCACTTGGTTAAAGCTACTGCCCGAAACCACCTTGTTTGAGCACATTTGGCGCCGCGCCGAGTTAGACATTAAAGATGGCCCTTCCGGCGAAGTGTTCTTACCAATGACCTATGTAAACAGCCAAAGCGATGCAGAAAAGCTAGGCAGAGAAACCGATTGGCAAGCCATTTTAGGCTCTGAGTTTTACCAAGGGCGAGGGCAAAAAATGTGGTTAGTAAATGATGACGCATTAGCTGTTTCTCAGTTGGAATCGTTCTCCGTAGAAACAGCCACCGAGGCTGCTGAGTAATGAGCACTGTTCAACCCGCTTTGCAGCTTTCACTACTCGACAGGTTAAGTAATAACTTGGATGAGAATGCTGCAAGCAGTGATATCTATTCAAGCTACGGGCGACAAGCTTATCGGCGCAGTATTCGCCGTGATCTAGAGGCTTTGCTTAACGCCAAGTTGCATTGGCATACCTGGCCTGAATGGTACAGCGAGTTGGACAAATCACTATTTAGTTATGGTTTGCCAGACTTCTCATCTATGCCTCTGAGCAGCCAAGATGGCCGCGAGATGTTGTGCCAAATTGTTGAGCAAACCATTCGCAAATTTGAGCCTCGTTTTATTGATTTATCGGTGACAACCGTAAGTGAAGAGCAACCGCTTGATCGGGTATTGCGCTTGCGTATTCATGCTCTTTGTCATGCCGATCCTGAGCCAGAGGAAATGACCTTTGATTCTGAAGTTGAACCGGTATGCCTTGGCATAAAAATAGTTGAGTAGAGCATGAGTGACGAGCTGTTAAAGTACTACAACCGCGAACTAGCTTACTTACGCCACATGGGCGCCGAGTTTGCCGAGCGTTATCCCAAGGTGGCCGGCCGTTTGCGCATGAGCGAAGAAAATGTGGAAGACCCACATGTTTCTCGTTTACTCGAAGGAGTGTCGTTACTTACGGCACAGGTAAGACAAAAGCTTGATGACAGTTTTCCAGAGTTAACCGAAGCCTTGTTAGGGCAATTATATCCCGATTACCACGCGCCAATTCCGTCGATGTCGGTAATCAAAATGAGCACGCAAAATGTTACTGACTATAGCTTGATGATCCCCAAAGGCACCGAGTTAGAAACTCAAGTGCCGGGTTACAAAAGTTGTCGTTTTAATACTTGCTACGACACCGAAATGTGGCCAGTAGAAGTTACTCAAGCGAGCTTTGAAGGCGCGCCTTTTAAAGCGCCACGTCCTAACTTTCAAAAGAATGCTGCAGCGGTGATAAAGCTGCGTTTAAGCTGCGAATTTGATGATGTGGCCTTTAGTGATGTGGGTGTGCAAAAAATGCGTTTCTACATTCACGGGCAACCGCAGCTTAGTTACAAGCTTTATCAACTTATTTTCCAATCGAGTGTGGGATTGGCGTTTGCCTCTCCGGGCAGTTTACAAGCTAATCACTACTTGCAGGCCCGCCATATTAGTGCGGTGGGTTTTGCCGATGATGAAAAAGTGGTGCCTTATGATCAGCGAACTTTTAATGGCTATCGCTTGCTGGTTGAGCACTTTCTTTGCCCTGAAAAGTTCATGTTTTTTGAGCTACAAGATTTAGATCCTAGTTGGTTTGGTGACCAGCATGAGGTGGATTTATACATTTATCTTGATAGCGATTCAGACATACTGGCGAAGCAACTTACCGCCGATAATATTTTGCTGGGTTGTGTGCCAGTGATAAACCTATTTGAAGATGAGCTGGAGCCTTTACGTTTAGACCCCGCTCGTTTCGAACACCGCTTAGTGCCTCGTTATCGAGATGCAGATATCTCCGAATTAGTGCGAGTAACCGAAGTAGAAGCCTTCGATCAACACGACAACAGTGTTGATGTAACGCCGTTTTACGGTAGCCAGTTACCGCATTACCCTCAAGCGGGGAATTTGTTCTGGACGCTACGCCGTGAATTAAATAAATGGGCTGGTGGACACGACGAACCCGGTGTTGAAAGCTACTTAGCAGTGGTTGATGGTGACGCTAAAGCCTTAGATATCGAGCAACATGAACAATGGTTGGTATCAGCTAAAGCATTATGCAGTAACCGAAATTTGCCAGCGCGCTTGCCTTTTGGTGGTGGACAGCCATCGATAGTGGTGCCGAGCCGTGCCGATTCGCTTAAGAATGTCCGTTGCTTATTGCCCTTTAGCGAGCCTATTCGCCCCGCTATGTTTGATGCTTCCCGTTGGCAGTTGGCTAGTCATCTAACCCTTAATCACTTTGCCCAGCCTAATGCGGTTAAGTTACTCCAAGAGCTATTACAGCTTTACGATTTTAAGCAATCACCACAAACCAAAGTATTGATTGAAGCTATCGCTAAGGTAAACATCGAGCGGGCGACAGCTCGGGTTGTGCAAAATGGCCGAGTGGGTTTTTGCCACGGTTCAGACATTATTTTGGAGTTTGTTAATCAAGAACTCTCCGGTATTAACTTGTTCTTTTTTGGCAACGTATTGGCGCACTTTTTCGCTCAGTACACCACCATAAACAGCTTCACTCGTTTATCGATTAAACACTTGGGTGCCAGCAATGTATTACACCGTTGGCCCGCCATGGCTGGTGACAAGGAGCTGATATGAAGCTGTTTGACACCTTAAATAGTGGCAGCGAGCAAGACTTCCACCACAGCGTGGTTGCTATTCAAGCTGGCCGAGGTGCACAGCACAACGGTGTGGGCTCTGATACTTTACCCAAGAATGAGGCCTTACGTTTTAAAGTGCCGCAAAACTTAGGTTTTCCGGGTAAGGCTTTGGAGCGGGTAGAAGCGCCTGTTTCTGAAAATCAGCCTTATTCAGTGTTTGTTAACTTTTTTGGTTTAACTGGTCCAAGTGGTGTGATGCCCCGTCACTACAGTGAATGGGTAATGGATCGTTGCAAACAGAAAGACGAGTCGATGCGAGACTTTCTGGATATTTTCCACCATCGCCTGATCTCTTTATATCACCGCGCTTGGGAAAAGTATCAGTTCCCACTGCAGTATCAGCGTCAGCAACAAACCAACAAGAAAGACCCTATTTCTAGTGCCTTGCACTCTTTATCTGGTACTTCAAATCATACCCAACAATACCTAGGTGGTTTGTTTGCTCAGTCTATTCGTAGTGCTCAAGGTTTAAAGCAAATTGTAGAGCTTATTTCTGGCTGCAAGGTAGTGATTAATGAGCATTTAGGGCAATGGCTATCGCTAAGTGATGAAGAGCAAACCAGCTTAGCGAGCCGGGTTAATCCAGAAGGGCAACATGCGCAACTAGGACGCAGTGCCACCATTGGCAGCAAGGTTTGGGATGTAGGTTCTGCTTTAGAAATTGAAATTCATGCAGCCAATGCACAAGGGGCTCAGCAACTTTTGCCGGGCAGTAAAACACTTTCATTATTACAAGAAACCGTCGCCGAATACTTGCCCGCGCACGTGCGTCCTCGTTGGAGCCTAATGGCCCGTTATCGAGATATGCCTAGTTCGCGTTTAGGTAAAACCGGTTTGGGCTTAGGCCAAGGTAGCGCGCTAACCATTAACAGTAAGCGAATGGACGAACAAACCAAAATCCCCATCGCGTAGTAGATTTTGTTTAAAGGATTATAGGAAATACAGATGTCGACAATGACTTTAAAATCAATGGTTGAGAAGCTATCGCCCACAGCCAAGCAGAGCCTAGAAGCGGCCGCTGCGCTGTCTAATAGCCGCAGTCATTTTAGTGTGGAAATCCAGCATTGGTTATTAGCGATGTGCGAAGGCCAAACCGAAGAACTTATGTTGGTGGCCGAGCATTTTGCGGTAGATATTGATGCATTAACTGCCGATCTAAATCGCAATCTAGAGCGGGCTAAAACCGGTAATCAGCAAACTCCTGGTTTATCGCCGCAAATTGTCAGCTTATTGAGCGCCGCTTGGATGGCTGCCACTATTGAATACAACGCAGACAATATCGCGCCTATCCACATTATTCATGCCTTGCTAAACGACGATACCCTTAGCTTTAGCACCATGCATTTCTTGAAGCAGTTAGAAAACATCGACCCAGCTCAGTTGGCGCATGTATGGCCGACGCTTAATCAAAATGCCGAAGCTGCAACTGCAAGCCAAGTTAAAGGCTCGGGCAAAACACCAAGTTTAGATCAGTTTACTATCGACCTTACCGAGCAAGCACGCTCTGGCAAGCTTGACCCAATACTTGGTCGCGACGAAGAAATTCGCCAGATGATCGACATTTTAACCCGTCGTCGCCAAAACAACCCGATACTTACTGGCGAAGCTGGTGTAGGTAAAACTGCAGTGGTTGAAGGTTTAGCGCAGCGTATTGCTGATAATGATGTACCCGAATCACTACAAAACGTAAAGATTCATGTTTTAGATTTAGCCTTGCTACAAGCTGGTGCGGGCATGAAAGGCGAGTTCGAAAATCGTCTTAAGTCGGTAATCAGTGAAGTGAAGAACTCGGCTACACCTATTATTGTGTTTATCGACGAAGCGCATACCTTAATTGGTAGCGGTGGCCAAGCTGGCCAAAATGATGCCGCCAACCTGCTTAAACCCGCGCTGGCGCGCGGTGAACTGCGCACTATTGCGGCAACTACTTGGGCCGAATACAAAAAGTACTTTGAGAAAGATGCAGCGTTAACGCGTCGTTTCCAAGTGGTTAAAGTAGAAGAGCCAAGCGAAGAAAAAGCCATTGTGATGTTACGTGGCCTACTACCTGTGATGGAAAAGCACCATCGCGTATCAATTAGCGACCAAGCCTTGCAAGCCGCAGTGCGTTTATCTAACCGCTACATTAATGCTCGCCAGTTACCTGACAAAGCCGTTGCTTTGCTTGATACCGCCTGTGCCCGCGTGGCGATGAGCCAAGCCGCTACACCTAGCCAAGTAGAGCGTTTACAACGTAAGCAACAACAGTTGGTTGCGCAAATTGAGCAATTGGAACGCGAGCAACTTACGGGTTCTGAACATCAAGAATTGTTACAGCAACTCAACGCAGAATTGGCAGATACCCAAAGTGCTTTTGAACAAGCAGAAGCTACTTGGCGAGACGAGCAAGGTATGGTGCTTCAAGCTAAGCAACATGCCGATAGCATTCTCAATACCGAGGAAGAAACCGAAGAAAATGCCCGAGATCAGCTGGTAGAAATTAAAGCGAGCTTGGCAGAAGTTGCTCAACCAATGGTGTTTTTAGAAGTAGACGAAGTGCTAGTCGCCGAAGTTATTGCCGATTGGACTGGTATACCACTAGGTCGCATGCAATCAGACGAAGTGGAAACCATTTTAAGTTTGCCGCAAAAAATGGGCGAGCGAATTGTTGGCCAAGACCATGCACTAGAACTCATTAGTAAAGTGGTGCAAACAGCGCGTGCTCAGCTAAGTGATGAGCGCAAGCCAAACGGTGTGTTTTTGCTAACTGGGCCAAGTGGTACTGGTAAAACAGAAACAGCGTTAACCCTAGCCGAGCAAGTATACGGCAGCGAAGATAACTTAACGGTTATCAATATGTCGGAATTCAAAGAGGAGCATAAGGTTTCTCTGTTAGTGGGTTCACCTCCTGGTTACGTTGGTTATGGTGAGGGTGGCGTTCTAACTGAAGCCGTGCGCCGTAAACCATACAGTGTAGTACTGCTAGACGAAATGGAAAAAGCCCATCCGGGCGTGCAAGACATTTTTTACCAAGTGTTCGATAAAGGCACCATTAAAGATGGCGAAGGTCGAGACATCGACTTTAAAAATACCATCATCATCATGACTTCTAACGTGGGTACCGAAACTACCACCGGCTTATTTGAAGATGAAGAAACAGCTCCTGATATTGAAGGGCTAAAACACGCTCTAAGTGATGATTTGCTCGCAGTATTTAAGCCGGCCTTTATTGGTCGCCTAAATCTCATCCCATTTGTGCCACTTAACCGCGACACGCTAAATCAAATTGTGCGTTTACAGCTAGGTAGAGTTGAGCAGCGATTTGCTCGAAATTACCAAGCAGAATTGAGTTTTTCTGAAGCGGTCATCGAACACCTAAACAGCCAGTCTCAAAATGCTGATGTTGGCGCAAGGGCAATTCAAAATAATATTCAAAATGAATTGTTGCCTGTGATCTCTAATAAGGTATTAGAAGCCATATCTCAACGCCTTAATATAGAGAAAATTAGCGTAGATTTAGTTGAAGATACTTATTGTGTCGAAATGTTGTAATTAGTGTTTTCACTATTGATCAAAATATTTATAATGTACCACTTAATTGGGTTGTGATTGTTATTCAGTTTTTGATGTTTTTGACATTTATTAAATTGTTTTACGGTTTCGACTAATAAAATTGCGCGTGTTAAAACGCTGCATTAAAACATACCCATTAGGGTTATTTTTACTTAATTAGCTAAAGGAAATTAGCATGCAAGCGAATACTTATTTGAAGTACGGCGATATCAAGGGTGAAGCGACAGCTGAACAGTACAAAGACTTAATTACTCTTTTGTCTGTAGATTGGTCAGTAGCACGTGAAATCTCTTCTCACACTGGTACTGCTCAAGATCGTGAAGCGAGTGCAACGCGTTTATGTGACATCAACATCACTAAAATGCAAGATAAAGCTTCTCCAGATCTTTTCAAAGAAGCCACTATTGGTAAGGGTAAGCCAGCGGTTTTCCACATTACTAAACAAGGTGAGAAAATCGAAGAAATCATGAAAATTGAACTGACTGACGCAATGATTTCTAGCTACTCAGTATCAATTCAAGATGACCGCCCAGTTGAAAACATCACTATTTCTTACACAGAAATGATGATGACTGTTACACCTACCGATGACCAAAACAATGTTCAAGCTCCGCTTGTTTACGGTTACAGCGGTGTTAAAGGCCAACAAATGTAATTGGCTTTCTGCGGGGTAGTTAATCTATCCCGCTTATTTTTTTAACTAGCGTGAACATGAAGCATATGGAAAAGGCAAGTCAAAGTAAGAATATCATTCAAATAGAAACGCCATTGGGTAAAGATGTATTACATCTTACTCAGTTTGATATTCAGGAAGGTATATCTTCACCTTTCTCTATTAATGTTTCTTGTTATACAAATGGACAGATAATATCTGAGTCCGACGTTATTGGAAAACCGGTTACCATTAATTTAGATTATCTAAAAGGTAAAGCCAGTGTTACCCGTTTTTTTAATGGCGTTGTTGTCAGTATTACTTCTCTAGGTAGTCGTGTTCCTAGTGAAGCAGAAGGCGAAAAATACCAAGATTACCAACTACAGATCGTGTCGAATTTACACTTTCTTAAGCAGCGTAGTAATTGCCGAATTTTTCAAAGCTTAAGCGCTGACGAAATCGTAAAAAAGATTTTTGCAGAACACGGCGTGCAAGTAAAAAGTGAACTTAAGGGCAGTTACCCAACTTTGGGTTACAAAGTTCAATATAACGAAAGTGATTTTGCCTTTGTGCATCGTTTGCTTGAAGAAGCAGGCATCTTTTACATTATTGAACACAGCAAGGCCAAGCACAGTGTTGTATTGGCTGATGCTTTGAGTGCCTACCGCGAAGCAGAAGAAAGCAAAGTAGCCTTTACCACCGGCTCATTGTCAGAATCTCACGTGTTCTCTTGGAGTGGTAACCTAAACATCACTCCGGGTATTGCGAGTAAAGGCGGTTACGACTTTATAAAACCAAGCGCCAAACCAAAGGGTGAACAGCAAAATACGGCGTTAACCAAACAACAGCAAAATGGCGAAGTGTTTGAGTATTATGCCGGTTCCGAATTTAACCCTGCTTTGCAAAATGCTGCTAACGTAGCTTTAGAAGCAATGCAGCGAGATGCCTTAGTGTGCCGAGGTGGCAGTACTTGCGCTACTTTTAGCGCTGGTCAGTACTTTGGTTTTAAATCACATGAAGATCCCGCTCAGGTAGGGAAAAGCTACTTAATTACTCAACTTAGTTTGAGTGTTGCCATTACCAGCCAAACTGGCGCAGCTAAAAACAGCGGCCAAGTGCTACACAATCAGTTCTCTTGCATCCCGGCTGACGTATTGTTCAGACCATCCCAAACCACGGCTCGGCCGGTGATTCATGGCGCCCAAACAGCCTTGGTGACGGGTGATCCGGGTGAAGAGATCCATGTAGATAAATATGGCCGTATTAAGGTGCTATTCCACTGGGATCGCGAAGGCAAAAGCGACAGTAACAGCTCGTGTTGGATTCGGGTTTCGCAAAACTGGGCAGGTAGCCGTTACGGCGCATTCTTCTTGCCAAGAGTGGGCCAAGAAGTATTGGTTAGCTTTTTAGAAGGCGACCCCGACCAACCGGTGATTACAGGCGCGCTATACAATGGCGACCAGATGCCACCTTATGGCTTACCCAGTAAGAAATCGCAGTCTGGAATAAAGACACGTTCAACCAAAGGCGGTGGCGAGAGCAATTTTAACGAAATTCGTTTTGATGACGATGCCGGTAAAGAGCTGCTTTACATGCAGGCAGAGAAAGATCTGCAAACCGAAATCAAACAAAACCAAACTGAAAAAATTGGTAAAGACCTCAGCATTGATGTTGCCGAAAACCAGTCTGAGAAAGTAGGTAAGAACCTAGTAATAGATGTTGGCAAAAATATCGATTTAGTGGCTGGCAGCAAAATTACCATTAAAGCGGGTGGCGCTTCTATCACCCTTTCAAGTGGCGGCAATATTGATATCAAAGGTACCTCGGTATCGATTAACGGCACCTCTATCGCGCTTAAAGCGCCAGCTATTTCACTGAACTAAGGGACATAATGGGTAAGCCAGTAGCAATGCTTGGGTCATTTCATGTATGTCCTAAAGTGCAAAACAAAGTACCGCATGTTGGTGGCCCGGTGGTTGGCGGCAACGGTACGGTAACCGCCGGCGGAATGCCGGTTGCCTGCGTGGGCGATAAGTTGGTGTGTATTGGACCGCCAGATACGATTAAGTCGGGTTCCTCTTCGGTTACGGTTGGTGGTAAAGCAGTAGCGCGATTAGGCGATTCAACCGCCCATGGTGGCAAAATTGTAGTAGGTAACCCTACGGTGTTAATAGGCTAGGCATGAACTTGCAGCTAGACATTGAGGCCCTGCAGCTTGGTGAATACAGCGATTCAAACGCTATTTTTGGTTTAAGCGATGATGAGATTGCTGCAACCGTAAGCATTAAGGGCGAGCAGGCATTACGTCACTACAGCTTTCATGAAGCAGATCGAGCCAAGCTAGCCAAGCTGAAAGTCGATGCTGATGCGGTATTTGTATTGCTGCCTGAAGCGCCTCTAGAGCAGGCAAAAAGCCAAGTTTATCAAGATACTTTGGCATTGGTGCCTCAGTTAGCGCACATCAAAAAAGTGTATTTGTTTCCCTATGGTCGCTGCGCCATGCAATTAGCGCTGCGCCAAGCGCTTAAGTTATTTAATCAGCAGTTGGCGGGCTCAATTCAAGTGCTGGCTTATCATCAAGATGAGCGTTTAGCTGCAACGCAAGCTCTTGAGCAAACCGCTAGCATTGCTAGTGAGTGTTTCATCGCTGCTCGGCTACAGCCGGCTAAGCGTGGTTTTGCTGTGCCTTGGGCCAGCTATGAGGTGCAAACCTCAGATAAAAGCATTGCTGCAACAGTGGCGGCGTTAATCCAACGTTATCGTGGCCAGTGCGGGCAAGAGCTAACTCAGTGCTATATGCCAAGTGCCTTAAGCAGTGAGTTAATGGATGGCTGGTTAGCGGCTTTTCAATGTTTTGAGAATAGCGTTGGTTCGCGCAGCCAAGTGATATTTGCTGACGCCAGAGTCGGGGACTTAGCGGCCTGCACTGGCTTGTTTAATTTGTGTCATTTATTTACTCACTATCAGCAGCAAAAACATGCTGGTTTGAGTTTTCAATTGGATATTTCTGATCAGACTTACCGCAGTGCAATGATGCTAGCGTGGGTCGCCTAGTGGTGTAAAACAGCAGTATGGATGGAACCCAAAAAGAAGTAGTCACTGGAATTGACGGCTTTGCTTATGACTTTTTTACCGGCAAGCGTAATGTGGGCAACAAGCCAGCCTTTAGTGATGCCGAAAAAGCAGCAGCATTTTTAGCTAACTTTGCAGGTGCTGCAGATAGCAACGGCAAAGGTTTACGCCGTTTATACCGTTTGGTCACTACCACGCCGGCTGGCGATCCGCATCAGAAATTAATTACCGCGTTAACGAATGGTGAGGTGTGGTTTCAGCGCCAAGCTGAAAAAGCTATTCCTCAACATTCTCCAGCTTCGAGGCCCTCTTGGAGTTCATCCGTCCCAAATGAACCCAAAGCTCCAGGAGGGCGCTCGAAGACCCAACAGCAAGGTAAAAACCAAAATAGCAGTGATGACGTCACTCAAGCTGTTGACCATCCCGATACTCAAACTTGCGGTGATCCCATTGTAATGAGCAGCGGTGAAGAAGTGCTGCAATTAGACGATGTATGCTTGCAAGGCCATCGTGAGTTAGTTTGGCAGCGCACTTATCGCTCAAGTCTTTCGCATCAAGATGTGGGTTTAGGTTTAGGCTGGCGAAGTAATTTTCACTACAGTTTGGAACAGTTACAGGGTGAGCAAGCAGGTTGGTTGTTTACCGATGCTCTAGGGCATCAGCAGCATTTTCCTTATGTGGTTGTCGGCGCTAAAAGTAGCCAGGTTAAGTCGGGCATGGTGTTGCAACATCAGCTTGAACACATTGTTATTAGCAGTGCCAATGGCAAAACTTTGCAGTTTTCTAAACAGCAAGAACAGTGGCTGCTTACCAAAATCAGTGATGGTGTCGATACGCATTATCGACTTAGCTACTCCGTTGCTCCTCGCTTAACCCAGATTGAAATCAACCATAGCCAACAACTGTTCCTACGCTATGACCTAGAAGGTCGGCTGGTTGAATTACTCAGCTCTAAAGCCGAAACAGCGCAAAGCTATGCAAGTTATACCTATGATGAACAAGGGCATTTAAGCACTGCGACCAACCGTTTGGGTCAGCAAGAACAGTATCGTTATCAGCAAGGTTTATTGATTCAACGAACCCGCGCTTCGGGGTTTTCTCACTACTTTTCTTGGGATGGCAGTGAGCAAAACGCGCGTTGTATAGAGCAATGGGGCGATAACGAGTATTATCACTATCGATTTGAGTATGAGCTGGAGCAAGGCCTTAGCCGCAGCTTTGATAGTTACGGAAACTGTTGGACTTACTGGCATAATTCACAAGGTCAAATCCTTAAAAAAGTTTCGCCCGACGGCGCTTGTTGGTTATTTGAATACGATGAACTACAGCGCAAAATTAGTGAAACAGACCCAAATGGCGCGACTACTCGTTACCATTACAATGCGCAGGGCCAGTTAGACGCTGAGCTAGCGCCAAATCAAAATCTTACTCGTTATAGCTATAATCGCTTGGGTTTTGTCACACAGGTTGACTATGCCGACGGCTCATCGCTTAAGCGTGAATACAACAGCCTTGGTTTGTTAACCACAGAAACCGATGTACAAGGTGTTGTAACCGAATACCGCTACGATGCGCAAAGCCGTTTGGTGAGTAAAACTGCTAGTAACCAGCCCAATCAACAATTTTGGTGGAATGAGCAAGGCTTGTTGAGCGCCAAGCAAGTAGGTGATGCGTTAATTCGCTATAGCTATAACGCCATTGGTGAGTGCAATGGCGAAGTAGATGGAAAGGGCTGGGTTGGCCAATTCAAACGTGATGAACGTGGCAACATTGTTGAGGTCTTGTCTTATCATCAGGATTCGCCAGAGCAATGTCAGCGTAGGGCCTATAGCTATGACGATGCGGGGCGAGTGACTAAGGTGACCGACTCGCTAGGGCGCAGTACAAGCTACGAATATCAAGGCTTGTCGCAGCCAGCTAAACAGATTAACCCCGACGGTTCATGGTTGGCTTTTTGTTACGATAAAGAACGTAATCTTACTGCCATTTCACGCAGTGACGAGCAGGTTTATCAACTGGAATACGACAGTTGCGAGCGTATTAGCAAAACCATTGGTTTTGATGGCCGCGAGCAGCATTACCAATACAACCTAGCAGGGCAGCTTACTCAAGTTGCAGAAAATAGTGAGCGGCTGATTCAGCTAAAACGCAATTCTCTAGGTCAGGTAACCGAGCAGCGCAGCACCGCTAATGGCATTACCCTGATTAACGATTTTGCTTATGACTTACAAGGTAAGTTGAGCCAAGCCAACAATGCAGCGCGCAAACTACGTTTTAGCTACTTCGCTAATGGCCAGATGCAAGAAAACTGGCAAGACAATTGGCAATCTATTTATCAATTGAATTCACAAGGATTGCGCAGCCATACTCAACTTCCCGACGGCAATGCATTAATGTATCGCTACGATGAACAAGGGCGTTTATCTGCGATATGGTTTAACCAGCAGCCTGTGATAAGTCGCAGCTTTAACGCTGCGGGTGAAGAAGTAAGCCGCGAGCTAAGCAAGCGCCACCAATTGCATAATCACTATGATGCACAAGGCCGCTTGTTAAGCCAGCAATGGCAGTTAGAGCAACCTGAACAGGCTCCAAGCCGTATTGAACGTCATTACCGTTTTGATGCGGGCGATCAACTTTTAGGCGTGAGCGACAGCGAGCTGGGAGATAATAACTACAGCTACGATGCACTTAGCCAACTCACCAAGGCTACTAGCCACAATGCCAATAACCAGCAATTTGAGCTGGATAGTTTTGCCAACCCCAAGCAAGCCGACATGTTAGGTGACAAGCTGCTAGGTGATGACCAGTGTAGCTACCGTTATGACCGCTACGGTAACCAAGTACTCGCCAGCCAAAGTAAGGTGCGTCAGCAACGCGTATTTAACGGCTTAAACCAATTGGTTAGGCTTAGCCAAAGTGGCGACAACACCGTTTATCACTACGATGCCCTAGGCCGTCGCAGCTGCAAAGTTACCGCCCAAGGGCAAACCGATTACCTATGGGAAGGTAATCAACTAATTGGTGAGCATAGCCAAGGCCAATTTACCTGGTATGTCTACGAGCCCAATAGCCATCGCCCCATAGCGATGATTAAACAGGGTCAGGTTTATCATTACCATCTGGACCATATCGGTACCCCAATTCGCTTAAGCGACGAGCAAGGCAAGATAGTATGGCAAGCCCATTACCAAGCCTATGGTTCAATAGAGCAACTAAGCGTTAAGCAAATAGACAACCCACTACGCTTTCAAGGCCAATACTTCGATGAAGAAAGCGGTCTTCACTACAACTTTCACCGCTACTACTGCCCGCAGCAGGGCAGGTACATACAACAAGACCCAATTGAATTACTCGGTGGCTTAAACCTTTATCAATACACCCCAAGCCCAACTAACTGGGTAGACCCCTTAGGGTTATGTAAAGAAGATGGTGGCCCTTTAGCTGCTGGACTGCCATTATTGGCGCCAGCAGCACAGCCGCTAGCATCATCTGGCTCTCAAGTATTAGGCCAATATTTAGGCCGGCAAGCGGCTAATCAGTCGGTTTATGCTGCGGCTAGCTCCTCGCCTCTAAGAGGGCTAATACCAAAAACACCGTGGCTAGCCTTGGTTTACTCACCTAAGCTCGGTTCAGAGCAACTAGTGATGGGGGCAGATGGTACTGAGTACAGAAAGAACTCGATGGAAATGGTGTACAACGCCACCTCCCCGGAAGGCGACTCGTGGCATACCTATGATCCACAAGAAGATATTCAATATCGAGCTTGGTTAGCCAATGGCGGCAACGGCGACATTGGCGAATGGAGATCTCAGGGACGACCAACTTTGATGGATAAGTTCGAAGTAGATTGTTTCAAAGCAGGGGACGCGATCACCTCAGGTAAGTTTCCAGAGTTTGATCGACAGTTACAAGGCCAGCAAGATGGTTTGAATGATATGACTGTTCAAGAGTATCTGGATGGCAGAGCTAAGTATAAGGACATTGGGCGTGGTGATGGTAAGGCTCAGAGGGCGGCTAGGAAAAAGCTTAAAAGAAAGCTAATTCGAGAATACAAAAAGCAAGGTCAAAAAAATGGTTTAATGGGTGAAGCTGCCAAAGTTTATGCTGAGAACAAAGCTTCATCAGAAATGTCTACGCTAGCAGCTTTACATAACCCTGATATGATTGCAGGTGGATTTGATCAAGTTGAGGATTTTGGCGACAGGGGAGTGAATTCTTCCATAGGCTCGCAGTGGCGAAATCGAATAGATAAACTTGATAACGCAGCTAAAGCGGTTCCCGTCAAAGAAAGAGGGTCAACGAGCATGAATGTTGTACTATCTCGCTGTAAGTAGGTGATAAATGGATAAATATTTTAGTAACTTTTATGACTATGAAGAATTTGGCCCGGCCGAAAAGTCACAACATGTGCCAATAGAAACGATAAACAAATTTAAAGGGAAGTTGCCCGATAAACTTCTGGAATATTGGCAAAAATATGGTTGGTGTAGTTATGCCAAAGGACTCTTTTGGACTGTTAACCCAGAAGAGTGGGAACCAGTATTGGAAGCTTGGATTGGTAATACAGAATTCATGGAAAAAGATGCTTACCATATCATCGCTAGAAGTGCGTTTGGAGAGTTGCTTTTCTGGGGTGAAAATACTGGGCACTCTCTATCCATAAACCCTATTTATGGGTTGGTTTTTCCTAGTTTTAATACCTCATACGAGAGAGCTAAAGAAGATTTAGAGCTTCAATTGTTTTTTTCATCCTCATCTAAGGATGAGTTTGATATAGAAGATGATAGCGAAGAGCCAATGTTTGATGAGGCATTAGAGGTTCTAGGTGAATTGGAACCTGACACTATGTACGGTTTTGTTCCTGCTCTCGCTCTAGGCGGGCAAGCTAAACTAGAAAATCTGCAAAAAGTGTCCGCAATCGAGCACCTCGTGATTCTTGCAGGTCTATCAGAAAAGAAAGTGATGCTTGATGTAAATGATATTTAATTAGCTTGAAGTGAAAGGAACAACAATGGCTAAGTTACAAATCACCCAGTCAGTAGGTGTAGGTGGCGTTAATAACCCCAATGACATAAAAGCAGTGCAAGCAGCATTAAACAAGCTGATAGGGCTCATTCCACCAACTAAGAAGTTAGTGGAAGACGGCAAGTTAGGGTCGAAACCAGAAAATTCTAAAACCGTTGCTGCAATTAAGGCCTTTCAAAAGAAAGTCGTGGGCATGGTGCGCCCCGATGGAAGAATTGATGCCAATGGCGGCAGTCACCGAAAGATTAATGAAAAACTAATAGCAACCTCATTTACCAAGTCTACCCAGCAGCTTAGCGCTAAAGGAGTGACACTACTTCAAGGAATAGAACAGCTCAGATTAAAACCATATGATGATCAGAACGGGCTAGATATATCAGCTTGGGTTGAGGGTGCAACTATTGGATATGGGCACTTGATTAGTCTTGCTGAATGGCCAAAGTATCAGAATGGAACGACAAAAGCAGAAGCAGATATTTTGTTTAAAGCCGATCTCAAGCCCTTTGTGGATAGTGTAAAAGCTTGTATCAAAGTTTCCATTACACAATGGCAGTTTGATGCCTTAGTTATTCTTGCATTCAATATCGGAACTAACGGCTTTAAAAAGTCTAGTGTTGTTAAGCTGGTTAATGATCCCAAAGCAACAACTTCTTACATCAATTTGGAAAGCGCGTGGAAAGCGTGGAATAAATCTCAGGGAAAAGTTAACAAGGGGCTAACAAACCGCAGAAATGCTGAGTGGAACATATTTAGTAACAATATTTATAAAGGTTGGTAGCATGAAAAAACGTAACTGGATAAAAGTTATCTCTGTCTGTTTAGTTTTATTCTCAGGGAGCGCCTTTTCTATTGATAATCCTGATGCCCCTAATTACTTAGGTGAGTTTGAGATAACTTCCGGAAAATATGAAGTGGCATTGTCGAATAGTGACAGCAAAAATGTAGACTTTATTTCAGAATATGCAGATTACCACGCTTTTCTCGATAAGGAACTTAATAAGGCTTATACACTTCTGAAGACCGCGCTTAATGAGGAAGAATTTAAGTCATTAAAAGCTTCCCAACGTAAGTGGATTGCATTTAGAGACTCAGAGCTGCAATTTATCAACGAAAATTGGAATAGAGTCAATTTTGGCAGTTCTTATAATCTTTCTAGAAACGCTTATAAAGCTGAGCTAGTTAAAACGAGAATTACTCAGCTCTATCAATATGCTAAAAATTATAACTAGGTCTTTGCAGCAAGCTGAAAGCGTCTAAAGGCGCTCTACTGTTGGAATATTAAAGTAGGTCTCAGGATCGCTTTCTTTGAGTTGCTTGAATTGGGTTTTGCGCTTGAGCTTTTCACCTATGCTTTCGACAAATACCGCTTGGTGTTCTGATTCTATGATGGCGTTTGCTTGGTCAACTAATTTAAGATTTATAGTATGAGAAAAATCGTATCCGTTCTAAGCACTTGTCTAGGACTCGTGGTCCTAAGTTTCATGGGAATAGCATCGTCGAGTGCGAGCCAATTGCAATGCTTAGGTGCTGAGCCTTTTTGGGGTTTAGATGTAGAAGATGGAGTGATTAAATATGGTGACATTGATGACAATATCACCATGTTCGAACTAAAGGAAAAGCTAGCTTCGATCAACCACACTAATCGTTGGATTATACAGGGTGCTGATTCTAAAGAAGGCAAAATTACAATTTCACTCAGTAAAACAGAGCAATGTTCAGATGATATGTCTGATTTTGCTTATGAGTATGATGTTGTGTTTGTCATGGGCGAGAAAGCCTATAGTGGTTGTTGTAATCGCATGAAATAACGCCTTTTTAGAGCAGCAAATACCAATTCTTGCTCTATTATCCCCCAACCTGAGTAATACTTAGCTAGTCACCTCTCAGGGCGTTCCTTATAAGATGTACCTCGCTAGGCCAACTATTGAGTCGATTAGTAAGCTAGATTAAGTGCCTTTTATTCAGTTTGCTATTGAGCTTATTTTTAGTTAATCGGCTTAAACCATGTTCTTAACAAATTCGTATTTAGTGTGGCGTTGCACTTCGTCTTCAGAGCTACACTATTCGCAATTTGTCAATTTTATGTTGCTGGTGCTCATACATTGAGTGAATAGAAGAGGGAACCGCTTACTGCTCTCCAAGGTGGTGACGATGCTACTTGAGGCGATAGGTTTAAGGCACCTGTATTACTTCACCTAGTTTTGTTATTTCGGATCTAGCAATTGTATGTCTTTATTATATGGGTGGTTTGACACCTTTGTTCGGTGGTTTTTAACTTATTTAATAAACTCTTACACGAAAATGATTAATTAGTTAATAATTGGGCGAACGTGCAATGATCAAATTAATGCTTAGAGGAATTTCTATGAATACATTTAAGATAAGTGCCCTTACTGCTGTGGTTATAGGTTTATCAGCATGTTCTTCAGCTGATTCAGCATCGACAGAAACTGCCGAAGTGAGCAAATTAACTGTTACGAAAGAGAACTTTACTCATGCAGAGACGGCTCGTAACTTCCGTAACTGGGGAAGCAAGGGGGCAACTCGCGAGTTTTTCATTATGCAGGGTCTTCCTCCACGCGGTAAGGCTGCTCCAACAGTGCAAATGAATGATGACACGCTTTACGGTGTAGCCATTGTAAAAGCGGTGAAAGGCGAGGTTACCTTCTCTATTCCTCAAACAAACAATTACATGGCTGTTCAGGTGGTAACTGAGCGCGGACACGGCCAGCACTATGTTGTTGAAGATGGCCACTATCAGCTGCCGGTAGAATCAGAATATGCGTTTATTCTTTATCGTTCAGGAACCGAGAATGGAATTGATGCTTCTCGTCAAGCACTAGAAAAAGTAAACACCGCAGATTTTAATTTTGCCACTGATTATCAGGTTCAGCCATATGATTACGCTGAAGTTGAAGCTTGGGTGAGCAAATATACTCAAGAAGTAAATCAAATGGATCGCTTTACTTACACCTTCCCAAGAACGAGCGATTTAGTGACTGACCAGCACCAGTGGAACCTAGAAAATGCGGCAGGCTGGGGTGGTGCTAGTCCAGAAGCTTACGTTGGTAATAAATACTCGAACAGCCCTCAATTGCAGGCGGATACCTGTTACAGCTCGACGTTTGAAAATCCACAGAACAAATTTTTTACGTCTATTACCGCCTATGATGGCGATAAGTACTTAATGGAAGGGGTGAGTAATGTTAACTCCCATACTTGGGTGGAAAATCAAGATGGTAGCATTACGGTATCGTTTAACTGCGGTGAAAGTGCAAAGAATAACATTGATACAAAAGGGGCTAACTTTACTTTCACTACTCGTCACTACGGTGTGAATCCAAAAGTAATGGAAGCTGCTGAAGATCCTATTATTGCAGCACTTAAAGCAAATTAAGCTTATTTCAAGCTCTGCTAATTGTTGGCAGAGCTTGTACTCCCGATAATTTGTGTTGTGACAATAATGTCTGCACGCATTACTGAATAATTTCCTTAAAGATTGCACGTAGTGATGCTACTCAACTTCTGGGTACCTTAAATTTGGTTCTGAATATGCGTAGTTTTCGTTCTCTAAGGCTACTTAATAGATTTGGTCAAAACGACTTTCTTGGAAATTTGACAATGCCAATATTTTCTCCTGAGTAGACATTTTTTTCATGATTTCTATGATTTCAGAATAATTGGAAGTCCCTTTTTTCCTTAGGTAGTTGAATAAGAGACTGTAATTTAGCTCACACCTTCTGACTAGACGTTCATCTGGCCTAGGAGGCATAATTTTTAAGTTTGAAAAACAACTTAAATGTTTACAGTTTTGGCAATCTACCATGGAATTCTTAAACATTTCTTCTGTTATTGACTTCCGGTTTATGACTCCTGCATCTATGCGCTTTATTTCAGAAAAACTATTCCAGAAAATCTTGAACGGTTTGTAGTTGCTATTCTTGACTGCTTCATAAATCATTATCATCATGTTATTTTTACTGAGAGAGTTTATAAAGCGATGTCGTGGTCCAAGCATGCCCACTGAAAAGTCCTTGAAATTTTCTGAAATAAATGTGTATAGCTCTTCTGATAAACAAGGAGCAATGTAATCACATGTGTTTTTGTGACTATATTCTCTTAAATCATGAAAATGTTCGCTTCTACGGCTAAGCTTTTCATAAGCTTCTGGGTGGATGCCTCGATATATGCAATTTAAAGCTTGAATGGCCTCATTACGATTTTTAGGTTTAGCGATATAAAGGTTGGTTTTGTGAATGGGGCAGAAGGAATTATCGAACCATGTAACGATGATTATTCCATATCCACAATTCTTAATATGCCTCTGGATACATTCAAGACAATATTTAATTGGTAGGTTTCTTTGTCGACGAACCTTACCGTTGCGCTTTCCAAAAAAACACTCTAGTTCAAACCTATATGCTACCGGGTTGTTGAATATTTTGTCTGTTTTTTCTGCTCGGTTGATATCTCTTAGTAAATGAAGATACAAAGAATCATCAATAGGCTGATATAAATGCATAGTTCCCTTTAGTAGCTTCGGGAATGAAGACCATTCACCCTTTGATGTAATAATGTTAGATAAATCTGAAATCCCATTTAAGACATGGGTACGGTAGATATAGCTATGGATGAATTCATCTTTTTGAACATCTAACAACCAACTTATTCCTCAAAGAATGTCATTAATTATTTTCTCCTGTCTCAAGACCAACAGAAAAACACATCTTTCCCTAATCTAGAGCTTTTATCAAAGTGGCAAGTTCGAATAAATCATCGGATGAAAGTACGAAAATTTGCTGATTGTGGATGGCAATCCTTTAGAGTGTGTTATACAGGATTAAAGAAATAAGATTATCATGAAAGATGGTAAAGTCTACAAGAGTACTTTTCATGAGAAGCTAAGCTGAACTGCCTAAAGGGCGCCGAATAGGCCACCCTTCCTGAGTTCGAAATTACCAGCGATACCCAACAGTCAGTTGAGGGCCTTGAAAACTGTACTTAAGGTCTACGTCTTCCCAGTCTGCTTTAACCTCGTAATAGGTGTAGCGTAAATCCGCAGACCAATTGTCGGTAGGGCGATAACGAATGCCACCGCTGAGATCGTACAAATAGCCAGAAGTTTCATCTAACTTGATGTAGAAAGCTTGCGCATTACCGAGAGCGTCCCAATCTCCGTGGAAGTTGTAGACACCATAAAAGCCTAAATCTGGTAACGGAGCAGTTACGGAGCTATCAATTACCTGTCCATCAGTCGTGAGCGGTTCATCTAAACATTCAATTGTTCCATCTGAAAGCTCTGCACACGCGTCAAGCTCTCCAGAAAAAGCGAGCTCAACAAGCATGACGTGCAATCCTAGGGAAATGCCAAACTCGTTCACTCCTTCCTTATAGATGTTATAAGCATAACCTAATCGTAGGGTATCAATATCTAAGCGTGAGCGTATTTTAGCACCCGCTGCAACACCAGATAAGTCATACTCATTGTCTGGATCAGGTATTGTGAAACCAAACTTGGAGGTAGTTTCTGAATTTCTTTTCAGACTCTTCCAATCAAAATAAACCGCGTGGCGTTCGTTAAACTTATACGACAACTTGGCATAGGGAAGAAACTGGTCTTCTTCCATGTTTAAAGTGTCCTCAAAATCGAGTTTAATATCCTCTCCATCAAAAGCACGGGTACTAATCCAGGAGTCGGTTTTCGCCCAAAAACCGCCTAATTCGACCGCAAACTCTCCAGCAGCCGAGCTGGGAGTATATCCAGCGGCAGCCAACAACAAAAGCGATGCTGTACTTGTTGTGAATTGTCTCATTGCTTTCTTCCATGACTAAAATGTCCTGACCCTGCAACAGGCAGGATCTATGCTATCATTCTTGTGAAATATGTATGCTTCGTTGAGGGAACGGAATAGTAATATTTTCCTCATCAAAGCGCTGTTTAACTCTTTCAGTGATGTCCCAGTAAACATCCCAATAGTCTTCAGTCCTCACCCAGGGTCTCACCACAAAATCCATGGAGCTTTCACCTAGTAAATGGAGACGTATCATGGGAGCTGGTGATTTAAGTACCCGCGAATCTTCAGCTAGTAAATCACCCAACAAGGCCTTGATAGAATTCACATCTTCCGCGTAATCAACACTGAAGGTCATGTCTACACGGCGAACTCGCTCAGCGGTGATGTTGTTGATTACATCGCCCCATATTTTGTTGTTGGGTATCACTAGCCTTTGATTGTCTACTGTCTGCAGGGTTGTGGAGACCAAGGTCATCTTTTTCACCGTGCCTTGTATTCCGGTGATGTTGACCATGTCCCCCACGTCATAAGGCCGATAAATCAGAATCATCAGCCCAGAGGCAAAGTTAGAAAGGGTTTCCTGCAATGCAAAACCAACGATGATCCCTGCCACCCCAAACCCTGCTAGCAACGGGGCCAAGTTAATTCCAATTTGAGCAAGCGCGAAAAAAAAGCCAATGAGCAAAACCAGTTTAGAGGCAATAGAGGTAAAGAAATCTTGTGTCAGCAGGCTAATGTCGATGGATGCCCGATTTAGGCTGGCTTTTACCAACCGTTTGACCATCGAAGCAACGACTTTTGACAAGTAGAGTACGCCAATAAACACCAGTAGTTTGACAAACACCGATGAGGCATTCCGGCTAACCCACGCTGTGAGTTGCTTCACCCAAGAGTGAATTAGACCTAGGGCCACTTCTGGATCAAATAAATCAACACTGATTTCGCCGGTTGTGGTGACTTGAAGCTGCTTGTATCTGGCGACGTCTTCACCAATGACTTCGAGCATATCAACACTAGAGTCTAGGCTATTCACCATTGCAGATATACGCTCGTTATAGTGAATAACTTGCCGCTGTAGAAGCTGTTTCTCTTGTTCGATCACATATGGAAGGCGCCCCTCAGCTTCTTTTTTCTTTATGTTTAAAAACAGGATGGCATTTGAGAGAAACTCGGCCTTTCTTTTCAGGGTTTGGGAAAACTCCTGTTTCACCCCACCTAAAGATACCAAACGTTGTTCAGCGAGCAGTATGAAAGCCAATAACTGTTGATAGTAATGATCCATTGTGGATATTCGCCTTTGAGCTTCTAACTCTAAGCCTAGCCGGTCATCCACAATATCATTTCTAAGTTCAGTAAGGTCCTCTTCAAGTTTCGCATAACTGAACGTTAGCAATGTTTGCAGCAGTTTAATTTGCCGAGTGATGAGGCTGTCGGTGACATCATTCTGGTCTGGATGGTCGAGAAGGGTTGCTTTAAAGCTCTCTTGCCAGAGATCATTCTCCCTTCGAATAATGCTCTCATAAAACTCTTCTTCATGAGGTGTTACTTCACTTAGTTGTATCGCTTTTTTCAGCAGATTATCCAACTCTGTTGATAAATCACTCATCTCAGTGCTGCTGACATGCGCAGCACTAAGTAAAAACAGCCAAAAGAGTGCTAAACGAGTCATGGGTTAAATTAACTCATAAGCTCAATTCAATGCTAACTAATAGCTTGTCTAACGAAGCAGCTAAAGCTCTCACCATTGCATCATAGCCTTCTTCTGATAAAGGCGTCTGGATATCGAAATTGTCTTCAAGTAAGACTTTACGGTCTTCACCAGAGATTGACCAATTACCTTTGATTTCAGCAACTCCAGAGTATGAACCATTGAAACGCTCAAATACGATTGTCAGGCTGAGGGCTTCATCAAAAGGGAGGTCTCCTACACCGGCTTGATAGTAGGATGTGACCATCGAAGTTACTGTATCCGCCCAAAGATGGTAGCGAGTAATGAATAACTCGGTGTCAGAGGTCCGGTAGACCAAACCGGGACCATCGAGATAGTCTGGGATTATGATTTCTACATGCGAAAAGCCCTTGAGACCGGGTTCGCTATTAGGTAACGCATACAGTGTTGTTGTATTCTGCTTGCTTGAGCAAGCCGTCAAAAAGAGAGTGATGGAAAGTAAAAACCACTTCATATCTAGTTCCCTTTTGCTGGAACAGGGTCAGCCTGTCCATCCTTACCAAAAATAATCGAATTGGGTTGTTCGTTGAATGTCCGAACCGCAGGACTAACTTCGTTTAATACCCGCTCTAACTTAGTGAGCGTTCTCGTTAACTGATGGTAGAGCTCAGAGTTTTCATCAAGTCCTTGAAGTGTCTTCTTCAATTGCTCAAGACTGGCGTTTAGCTCACCCGGTATTTCCTTGGCGGAAGGCTGAGACAGTATTTCATCAAGATCGTCTGTTACGTTCTTAGCTGAACTCATCAACTTGCTGGTGTTAGCCAAGGTTGAATTGAGGCTTGCCACGGTCTTTTCTAGCTCAAGGCCATTTAACTTACTTAGGAAGTCACTAAGCTGTTTCTGGATTTGGCTTAGGCTACCTCCTACAACCGGGATGACCTCAAAGCCTTCAAAGGTTGATGCCACATATTCGGGCTCATCTTCATAGAAGTTCAAATCCACATACAACGCACCGGTAATCAAGCTACCTGTTTTCAAGGTTCCACGTAGGCCTTGAGACAACTGGTATTGGAAACGCTTAGCAAACTCTTCTTTGTCAGTCTCTCTAAATGCTTGGGAGATTCGCTCTACCTCTAAGCGAATCAGCACGGGGATCTGGTTGTCTATTTTGCCTTGTGGGTCTAGCTGAAAATGCAGCGGCACTCTCTCCACAGTGCCAATGCGGATCCCCCTATATTCAACTGGCGCCCCGGCTTTGAGCCCACGGACCGAGTCTTCAAACAACAACACATATTCTAAAAAGTCGTCAAATTGATGCTCAAGAACCGCCTCGTAGCTTTCATATAAGCGGAACTCTCGGCCCTCCTCATCAAGGCGTGTACCGGCGTCAACCCCTTCTGGTACATCAAAGCTCACTCCACCAGTTAACATCGTTTCCAGGGAGCCAATTCGCAGGTCAAAACCATCTGCGCTCATTTCTAGCTCAACGCCAGAGCTCACCCAAAACTCTGAGCGCTCGTAAAGCAACTTGTCGTAGGGAGCAAACACAAACAAGGTGAAATAAGCCATAGCGTTATCACTGTCGAAGCGCGTTTTTTCTACCCGACCGACCGTGAGCCCATGGTGTAAAACGGGTTGCCCCACATCCAGAATATTGGCCTCTTTGTGCGCTAAGACTATGCGCCTGCCTTTTGAATCAGGGCCGGTAATGGGTCGCTGATCGCGAACGTTAAACTCGTACTTGTGGTCATCTGCCAAACCCGGTTTTATCTCTATGTAGGAACCTGAGAGCAAGGTATCTAAGCCTGATATGCCATCTGCGCCAACATGCGGTTTCACAATCCAAAACTGCGTATCTTCCTTCAGCATTCTTTTGGCTTCTTTATCAATTTGAGCTTTGGCAATGATGTGGTGATAGTCCTCGCTCAGTTGGATCTCAGTGATAGTTCCGACCTGAACATTTTTGGCTTTAATCTGCGTTTTACCCTCGTGAAGCCCGGAAGCGTCAGGGAGAATCAAGGTTATCTCTGGGCCTCGAGAGCTCAGGTATTGATAAAGCATCCATCCCCCCACTAGCAGTGCAATCAGTGGAACTATCCAGACAGGGGAAATATCTGTACGCTTTGAGGTATGTGCGGTGTTCATATCCGTCGAACTCATTCTTATCTACCTTACCTACGTCATTTACGCCAAAGTGCTCTTGAATCAAAAGACATTGCAGCGAGCATTGTGAAGATCACCACGGCTGCAAAACTCAAGGCAGCCGGTCCCGGATAAATAGCCATGAGGCCATCGAGTTGTACCAAGGCCACCAAAATGGCCACTACGAAGACATCAATCATCGACCAACGGCCAATGAATTCGGTTATACGATATAGTTTGAGGTGGGAAGCAGACTTCTCTCCCTGCACCGAGTGAGCTTTACCAGCCTGATAAAACAAGAAACCTAGGGCTAACATTTTGGCAATGGGAATCATTATGCTAGCGAAGAAAATGACCATGGATATGGGATAAGACCCCATGTTCCAGAGCAAAATAACCCCGCCAATGATGGTTGAGCCCTCGCTTTCACCAAACATAGCCGTATACATGATGGGGTATAGATTTGCCGGCAAATAGAAAACGGCAGAAGCAATAAGCAGAGCCCAACAAATTTGTAAGCTCTTCTCTGGCAAATAAGACATAAACTTTGAGCCACAGCGGCGGCATCGCTGTTGATTCATCGATGAATGCTCTACCAAGCCACACTCTTTACAAGAAACGATGTGTTTGTCCTGTGCATGTTCTCCGCTAGAAGTCACTTTTGTCAGGTCTACAGGCTGAATAAGATTCCACAACCAGTAGGAGTTAAGCGTGGTAAGCGATTTAACAAAAAGCAGGGTGTAAACCACAAAAGCCCAGAAGCTAATCCCCATCGACACATGAGCAAGAGAAGCAATTTTGATTAGGCTGATAAGCACACCAATCAGGAAAACATCAACCATTAACCATGGCTTGATCAGGGATATGAACTTCAAAGCGGCAATTTGAAGTCGCTGCAGTTGCACTTGCTCTGCGTCACTGGGCTTGGGCTTCAATATTGAAAGGTGCAAAAACAATGATGCTAACAAAAAGCAAGCTGGCAGCATTAAGATTGATAAAAATAACAGTATGGCGAGTGCTACATTGTGAAAGCCTGCCAGCATTTCTACAGAATCTATCAGCGTAATTTCCTGCTTTAGCCCCTCTAAGGAGAAAGACATAAAAGGAAACACCAGACTCATGATCAGGAACATCAAGCAAGCTAAGTTGAATGCAACAGCCGCTTGAATTGGGGAAGCGTGCAAGCTAGAGAAATGATGATGGCACCTAGGGCAACTCACAGTGGTGCCTGGCGCCAACTCAACCACCTCAGAAACCAATCCGCACTCTTCACAGGCTCGATAGGTTCTCTTATCCATGCAGTGCTATTTACCCTCGTTCCAAGGAGCTGAAACCACAGGGTTAATTGACAATCTCACCTGATGCTTGGCAGAGAAAGCCGAAGAGTTTTCTACATAGTTCCAATACTGCACCTGGAATTTCCAAGGCCTTCCGGCCAAAACAGTTGTTTTAGCTATCCCCACGCCAAGTGGCAGAGACAAGGCATCATTGGATGGCCGAGTGTGGTCATAGGTGATTACCGGAGCCGCAGCAAATTGCCAGCCTCCACCCAATTGAAAGGCATAGATATAGTTGAAAGTACTCTGGTTAATTTTGGCGTCGCCAGAACCAGCAAAGTCCCACTGATGGGTAAACAATCCAATGGTTGCCCCCCACTTGCCAATCTTACCAATAAGCAGTTCTGGACCGGCTGCCCACTTATTTTTGGTAATTCGGTCATCTGTGCCCGTTGGTATGGTGCCCACCATGCCCCCACCATAGATAAGGCCTGTCTTGGTTGTTTGCCCGTATGAGAAATCAAAGCCCATATCGCCTAACTCCGTGCCCACTTTGTCGTAACTACCGCTAGCCCCGGGCACCGGGTCATTGAAAATCACAGGAATAGTTGGTCTGAAGAATACACTTCCCTTCCCGTCTGGAAGCTTGAAAGGAAATACAGTTTGAAAAGAATAGCGAATGGCCGACTGACTAGAGGCAGAATCTAAGTCACCATCAAAGGCAATATAATCAATATTATTACCAATGGTCATGACCGGTGATGTTGGGTTAGACAACTTCAAGGCCAGTTCTTCTGCAGAAGGCGTAGCAGTTCCGCCGGCTCCAGTGGCATTTTGAGTAGAAACAACCGCTTTATTGTCTTCGAAGGTAAACTCAACAGCTTCTCCGGTGTCAGTCCGTGTGCCACGAAGCTTATTTGGATTATCCAAACTTCGCTCAACGGATACACAATGAGAGTCAGAAGCGACTTCCACGCAGATTTTTCCGTCAGCAACGCTCCACCTTCGTGGAAAACTGTCATTCCAAGCATTTAGAACCCCAGTACCATCAGCGTTGTAGGTTGCCGTTGCCTGTACATTGCCTTTGAGGGTAGCAGTGAAGATTTTGTCGGAGAACAGAGCGCGCAGCTCCGCGTCATCGCTTACCGTTTGCCACTCCTCCGCAGATAAATACAAGGGCGCAGCCGCAACAACTAAGCCGAAGAACACGTGTGTAGATTTACCCATAAACCCTCCATGTCTGCTAAGCGGCTGCGTCTCGTAACCGCATGCAACTCTCTAGGACTTCAATGACAACTTGGATTGCTACCAAAGTAGCCGAGCTCTTAAGCCTGCGATCCATATCTGACTTTCGTCGGGATTTAAGGCAGGGTCTTTAATCAGCTGTATATCTGGCGTCAGCTCAAAGTGGTCGGAAAGCTTCATTAAATAGAACGCCTCAAAGGTGTATTGATTGGTGCCTGCGTCAGCCCAGTTCACAGCAAAGCCAAAGTTGTTTTTGGGCGCACCCAAGCCGTAGTATGAAAAGCCGGTGCTGAGAGATTGCGTGATGCCAAGCAGGCTGCCATCTTTGGCATAGCCGTAACGCACAAACGGCAACCAGCTGCCAAAAAGGTGTGAAGCGGAGACATTAAAGCCTCTATCAGCGGCTTGGTTTAGAAAGTCGCTCTCATCGGAGTCCCAAAGGGTTAGATGTACATTATTTAGATAAATTTGCTGCTGAGATGAAGTCCAGCCCAACTCCACGCTTTTAAAATAGCGGCGCTTGTTGAAAAAGTTCTCTGCACTTTTGAAGGGTTCGGTGGGGTCGGCTTCCATATCACTGATTCCAGCGATTAAGAACAGCTCATCAGTAAGCATGTGACCCGCTGCTAGGCCAAAGGTCGCGTCACTTGGCAGCGCCATGGTATTGGTGCCAGTACTGAATGAGAAATTCATAAAGCCCGTCCAAGGACTAGCGGCGGCGTATACGTCTACGTAGTCAGTGACGTCCATAAAACCGGCAATGACGGTGCCTTTTCCATCACTCATTTTCTGCCGCCAATAGAGATTGGTCAGTCTGGTTTTTTCATCGCTAAAGGCGGGCGTGATTAGCCCCAAACCACCAGTACCGAACTCAAAGTTCTTAACTGATGTGTCGGTATAGCTGTGTCGGTGCTCTATCTTCCAAACCAAGGCTCCCACGTTACTTTCGTTGTGATTGAGCGCCGCCCAAGAACCATAAAACCTTGCCATGCCGCTGGCAGCCTGATCATCAGAACCGGGAAACGCCTTGTCTGCGCTGAGTCCAATAGCTGAGTAATCTAGGCCTAGCTCAACACCTTTTTCGGCCAAGCTCTCTTTTGTGGGAATCTGGCGATCCTCATTGTCAGCACTAATCTGATTCTCCACCGCCGAAGGCCCACCAAAGTTGGCTTCATTGGCTGACAAAAACGCAGAAGTGACAAGAAGTGGCAACAGATTGACAAATTTAAGATATTTCATGGTTTCCTTTCCATTGAAGGTAAATACCTAATCCATAGTTTTTACCATTTGACTTTATTTTAATTCTAACTCATCAGAAAACTACTTAATTTACTCAACTATGTCGCCATCGGATCTCTGTTTGGTCTCTTATCTTATTGAGATTAAGAGGATATATTCTGAAAAGATCGCAATACGTAAAATAGACAACTATCAGAAACTTTGCAAAGTTTAAAGCAGTTTGAGCTTTCTGCTCGCAAATCTTAGTGATACTTGTAGCCTATAGGCACTGAAAAAATACTGGGCCTTAATAAAATTAACGACGCCTTCGACTTTTTAAAGCCAACTAGCTAATACCTCATGATATTTAGTCTACGCTTTAACGGTGAAACTGTATCAAAAGGACGGCTCCGCATGCAATACAGCTTAAAAATAGGCGCGTTGATTATCGCCTCATGCATACTCACTGTGACAAACGTGGCCGCAGATGCTGACTCAACTACAAAAACCACACTGATCAGTAACGTAAGAATTTTTGATGGCGTCAACAAAAAGCTAACTCCCGGGCACGTACTTGTTGCCAACAACCTAATAAAGACAATTTCCGCTGAGCCAATCCCTGTTCCAGAGGGCGCAACACTCATAGATGGGGGAAATCGAGTGCTAACCCCTGGCTTTATTGATGTGCATACCCACATGTCGCTGATTGCGCCCTTTGACAAATTGGAGAATGAATATACTGCGGTATACGTTGGTGCAGCAGCCGGTCAAATGGCTGAGGAAATGCTCTATCGCGGGTTTACTTCTGTACGTGATGCAGGAGGTTCAAGTATTGGGGTTCAGCGCGCAATTGATGACGGGTGGTTTCCTGGCCCGCGAGTGTTCTCCTCTGGCCCCTTTATCACTCAAACATCTGGCCATCTGGATATGAGAGATAGGACCAACACGCATCACAACATGGGTGGAAGTCGCAGTTACGCCGAGCAAATTGGTCACTATGTCGCAGTAGATGGCACCGATGAAATGCTTGCCGCTACACGACAAGCAATTAGAGACGGAGACTCACCTGAGTGTTCCACTGAAGCTAACTCTCACGCACATTGAATTTAAAAGGAATTAAGACGTGCTGATGAACTTGATAATTGGAATATCACTGATGATGCTATGTCTGATTTTCCAAAGCGCTCTAATGGTCGCTTCAATTAAATTCTACATGACCCGACAAGGCTGGCTGCAAAGTCCCAAGTTTTTAGTGAGGTTATCTCTGATCAGTGGCGTGATGATGATGCTCATCGGAAGCAACCTTATCCAAACCGCTTTGTGGGCTCTGCTCTTTTATTTCTTGGATGAGTTCGCCAACTTCAATGAAGCCTTTTATCACTCTGCTGTTAATTTTGCGACGTTGGGGTATGGGGATTTTGTGATGTCTCAGAAAAACAAGCTATTGGGAGCGTTAGAAGCACTGAACGGAATAGTAATGGTAGGTGTGTCTACATCAGTGCTGATGTGGGTACTTCAAGATACCTTGAAGATAATGTTGAGCAAAGAGCATAGATAGCATCACTTTGCGAGGCCGTACCTAGCTACTAATAACACTAGTGAGGAAAACTATGTTAATAAGAACTCTACTTGCCACCCTGTTGATACTATATAGCACTAATTTAAAGGCAGATATCTACAAAGACTCGCTCAGAGCCTGCTTTGTAAACGCTGCTACAGAAGAGGACCGAGTCTTACTGATTAAGTGGATGTTCTCAGCTATATCGGCTCACCCTGAGATGGCTTCTTTGGCGAGTGTGACTCCCCAAGAGAAAGAAAAAATAAACCAAGATGTCGCCCGTTTGTTTTTTCGACTATTGGATCAAAGCTGTGCTACAGAGACACAAAAAGTAGTAGAGCAAGATGGGCGACAAGCCATCAATCAGAGCATGGATTCGCTCGGTCAACTAGCTGGCCAGGCAATATTTTCTCATCCTAAAGTTTTAGCGGAGCTGTCAAAATTTAAAGTTTACTTACCAGACAGTGAATAACTACTAGCACCAATTTCGTATTACTTTCAAACACAGGGAACGTGCTTATGAATCTTGAAGAGATCTACGCTACGCTTGGCATTCTTGCCGCCATCGTTTTTCTTTACACGCTAGTGGCGAAAAAAGTAGAAGACACGATTATTTCTGGGCCAATGATATACGTTGCATTGGGACTAGTACTGGGCGCGCCTGGGCTTGGGTTGATTGGCACTGACGCAAGCTCCGCCGATCTGCGCTTACTCGCCGATATTACGCTTGCTCTGATCTTGTTCTCCGACGCTGCACACGCAAACCTCTCAGTCGTGCGCAAACAAGCCTTGTATCCAACGAGAATGCTTGCCCTTGGTCTACCAGGCGCTATTGCGATCGGTTTCGCAGTTGGCTACCTACTATTCGATGAATTTTCAGTGATAGAAGCAGCCATCTTAGCCACCATGCTGGCTGCGACAGATGCTGCTTTGGGCAAGGCAGTGATCACCAATCCTTCGGTTCCCACCGCAGTGCGTGAAGGACTGAACGTTGAAAGTGGCCTAAATGATGGGCTCTGCGTTCCCATCTTGCTGATTTTGATTACCATGGCCTCAAGTGGCCAAGAGCATGTTACTACAAGCCATGCATTGGTGTTGGTTGGCGAAGAGATCGGAATTGGTTTGGCGGTGGGGCTAAGCTTTGCCTTCATTGGCGCCAAATTGTTGATATGGAGCGCCAACAAGCAATGGTTGAGCGAGGTTTGGGGGCAACTAACCGTTGCAGCTATTGCACTCGCCAGTTTTGGTTTAGCACAAGCCCTGCACGGAAGTGGCTATATCGCTGCGTTCTCTGGAGGAATGTTATTTGGCCACTTATTGTCGTCACACACTCACAAACTGGTGCTCACGACTGAAAGTATTGCCGAGTTGTTTGCAATGCTAACTTGGGTTCTGTTCGGTGCAGCAGTGGTCGCTCTGTTGCTCGACTATTTATCGTTAAGCATCTTTATCTATGCGGCGTTGAGCTTAACGCTAGTGAGAATACTGCCAATTTATCTGTCTTTCCTTGGCACTTCAGTCTCAAGCGGGCAGCGCTTGTTTATGGGCTGGTTTGGACCCAGAGGCTTGGCGAGTTTAGTATTCGCGATAATCGTACTTGATGCTGGTGTGGCTAACGCTGAGCTGATAGCGGTGGTAGTGAGTACAACCGTGATATTCAGCTTGATTGCCCACGGCATATCAGCCAAACCACTAGCCAGCAAGTTGGGAGCGAAGCAGCAATAGCTATACGGTAGGCTGCTAGGGTAACTAGCAGCCTTCGGTCTCGATTGTGACTTGGTACTTATCAGTATCATTAGTGCTTCCCCCTACTTCACTGTACGTTACGTAGCATTGGCGCTGTTCTATCTCTTCAAAGAAGTAGCCTAGCTTAAAGGTAGAGCTATTTGTTGGTTCATCAAAGCAGTCTTTGGTACGACTGCCGTAGCAATAGTCTAGATCTGTATCAACTAGCTCATCCATACCTACTCCTGAGTCAACACTCTCACCAATTGTTGTTGCCTCTGGGTAGCCTTCTTTAAGCTCAATGCTCGCTAGGTTGGTTTCTACCATGGCTCGTTCTAAATTATGTTTGCCCTCGATATGAGCCTTGCTGTGGACCAACTTTGCAGCAGAATGTAGAGACGCCGCAGCCCCTTCCAAGGTAGCAATCCGCGAGTCCCTGCCTAAATCAAGAAACTTGGGTGCAGCTGTTATCGAGAGAATGCCTAAAATGATAATGCTGATTACTAGCTCAATCAGTGTAAAACCTTTACTGTTCATAGTTACCACCATTTTGGTCATCGCAGACCTTTATTATTCGATTGAGCAGCCAGAGAAAGCGACTAATTGCGAAAATACAATCGTTTTTTAGCAAAAAAAAAAAAAGTAGCTAAAGTTAGAACTACAAGGGCTAAAACAGGTAATGCCACATGAAATATATGCTTTTTTCACTGATTCCTCTTGTCGCGGTATACAGCTCACCAAGCGCGGCAATATCTGATGCTGGCGCAGTGGGAGCAAATGCTGGCGCAATGATCCACTGCTACAACAATTTTTCTGACGGAGAAACAAAGAGTAAATACAAACTTCTTAAGCTGAGTACTTATGATGAGTACAAAAAACTTGATAGTCACGATCGCACCAAAGCCCTCATCACTAAAAAAGCAGCAGAAGATGGTGAGTACTTAGGTGATCCTTTGGACCAGGAACGCTGTAATAGTCTTAGAAAGACACTATATTTGAAATATCATTAACCAGTTTCATTATCATCTGAAATCAGGCTTGTGCTTGACATAACCGATGGAAAAATTTTAAGTAATATGAATAAACTTTCGTAACGGAATCGACTGGAAGTTATATTTACATAGTGCAGGTATATTTACATAGTAAGGGATAACCATGAAAAAAACCGTCTTAGCATTCTCATTCGCCTTAATATCCGTCTTCGCGTTTGCTGATGGCCATGCCAAAAAGCCGCAAGTTGTGTTTGAAAACGTAGATATCTTTAACGGCACAGATAATAAGCTGTATGAAGACCACCATGTTCTGGTCGAAGGTAACTTGATTGTCGCAATATCAGCGAAGAAAATCACCGCTAGAAGCGATGCAACCATCATCGATGGTTCCGGAAAAACCATGACCCCGGGTTTTATTGAAAATCACGCCCACTTGATGCTTATGGGGCCTTCTCTACCTGCAATGGAGTCTGGAGCCACATGGGAAGACTTTGCGATTCACGGTACTCGTATGGCTGAAATGTACCTAATGCAAGGTTTCACAACGGTACGTGATGCAGGTGGTGCTAACGGTGGTTTACGTCGTGCAATCGACGCAGGCCAAATTGTCGGCCCTCGCTTCTACCCATCTGGTGCATTTTTAAGTGCTCGTGGTGGTCACGCTGATTTTGCAAACTTCTCTTCACCTCCAGGTGTCGATACTAATATGAGCCGTTTGAACCTAGCACAAGAAACTGACAATGTCGGTGATGTTAAGAAGTTCGCTCGTAACAACATGCGTATGGGTGCAACTCAGCTTAAGTACATGCAATCAGGTGGTGTTACTTCGGCATTTGACCCTTGGCAGCTCTTAGCAGGTTCACCTGAAGAGTTAGACGCCGCTGTTGCAGTTGCAGATAGTTACGGCAGTTATGTCATGGCGCACTCATATCGTAAAGAAGCAATTATTAGTGCACTTAATGCCGGTGTTAAAACCATTGAACACGGCTTTATGTTTGATTGTGAAATCTCTGATCTCATGAAAGAGAAGGGGGCATACATCACCACTAACATTACTGCATTTGACCCTGGACTATTAGAAATACCAGCAGTTAAGAATGTTCCGTCTAGTTTACGTAAAGCGAAATCGGCGACAGCCGCATTCGAATCTTACATGCCAAGCATGCAGAAAGAATGTCCAGCTCCTCGTGGTTTCCATACCGATTGTGTCGGTTCAGTAGAAGCATGTAACATCCAAATCGCTTACGAGAAGAAGCTAAACAATGATTTCTTTGGTCCATATGAATCAATGAAATCATTGACTTCTGTTGGCGGCGAAATTGCAGCATTGACTGGTGACTTCTGGAACCCGTACCCAGAAGCGAAGCTTGGTGTCATCGAAAAAGGTGCGTATGCGGACATTCTGTTGCTAGACGGTAACCCACTCAAGGACTTTTCTGTAGTAGGGACTGGCGATACGTGGTTTGGCGCAGAAAAACGCCCAGAAAGCCCAGAAACCATCCAACTCATTATGAAAGATGGCGTTATTTACAAAAACACGCTTTAACTACTCACTAAGAAAGGCTCGCTAGGAATAGTGAGCCTTTTTTTTCAGCAATGCATTTATTCGAAGTAATAGACATCTCATCAAAACAAAAGAATTGGAGTAAAGATGCTAAATAAGCTCATTGGCGCCGCTATTTTGCTGTTCACACTCAATGCACAAAGTGCTGATTTTGTAGAGCTACAGTGGGAAGAGTTGAAGCCTCACCCTCCTGAACAGGTAAAGTTACCAGATCTCAGTCAAGCACAAATCGCTCAGTTACAAGAGGTCCTGAATTTGGCGATGTCAGAGCAAGAGAAGGATAAAGCTGAACTAGCTAAGGTAAAAGCCAACCTTAGATTGGACGGAATCGATGCCGACAAGGTTCTCGCCTTGAGACAACAGTATATCGAACAACAGGAGTTAGCTGCTCTGGCCTTAACCTCAGCACACGATGGAAAACTGGTACGTATGCCAGGCTTTTTGGTTCCTTTAGAGTTCTCGGAGTCTATGGTTGGCACAGACTTTTTATTAGTGCCGTACGCAGGAGCGTGTATCCACATGCCCCCCCCTCCAGCAAACCAAATAGTCAGAGTGTCCTTCCCAAAGGGCTTTAAACTTAAGAACTATAAATACCCAGTATGGGTTGAAGGAGTTATCAGCTCTAATCTAAAGACTGAGAATTTGTACATTGTTGACGGTTACAGCGACTTAACAATGGGTTATACCATGAGTGCCTCTTTGATAGAGGACTATGAGTACTAGCTTCATAGCAATATTAACTAAGTACTTGCTAAAATTCGTTTAAACGACAGACAAAGAGCCAAGGAAATGCAACAATGACAAAATTCCATACAAGTGCCGCCTTTCTAGTTGCCTCTCTTCTCTCAGCCACTACCTCTGCTGCTTCAATCGACGATGCCTCCGTACTTTTTAACGACGTAAATGTGTTTAATGGCCTTGACACAAGATATACACCCAGCTCGATGTATTAGTAGAAGGCAACAAAATACAAGCTATTGGAGAGAACCTAGAGCCCGGCGAGAACACAGAGACCATCAATGGGGAAGGGCTTACCTTAATGCCTGGTATGTTGGACTCCCACGTGCATTTAATGCTGAATGCAGCGCCCAACAAAAGTGTTTATGAAGATAATTGGGGCTACGTCGGTGCACAGTCCGTGGCAGCTGCCAATCAAATGCTGAAGAGAGGCTATACCACCGTCAGAGATATGGGTGGACCAGTCGCCGGATTGCAGCAAGCAATAAACGAAAACCTCGTTCCAGGGCCAAGAGTTTTGTCTTCAGGCCCTTTTATCAGCCAAACCTCTGGACACGGTGATTTAGCTACCAGCAAATTCAAGATCTCTAATAGCTTTACGGGTATTCCCGATAAAGCAGTGCTAATGGGCTGGTCATACGTTGCTGATGGAGTGCCAGAGGTAGAAAAAGCGGCTCGTGAAGTTCTCCGCACCGGCGCATCTCAGATAAAAGTAATGGCAGGAGGGGGCGTATCGAGCTATTACGACCCGTTAGACACAACTCAATATACGCTTGAAGAATTGAAAGCCATTGTTGCTGAGGCGGAGAATTGGGGCACTTATGTTGCGGTGCATGCCTATACCGACCGAGCTGTAAAAATGGCGATAGAGGCGGGAGTGAAATCCATAGAACATGGCCCTTTCTTAACAGAAGAGACCATTAAGTTGATGGCAGAAAACGACATATGGCTCTCCCCGCAAGCCTTGTTGTTTGGAATGACACCGGAGCAACTAAAGATCGTTGGCACACCAAGTGAGCCAAAGATGCGAAAGGTTAACAAAGAATCAAAAACCGTACTTGAGCTAGCCAAGCAATATGGTGTGAAGATCGCGTGGGGTACTGATTTGTTCGGACCACCAGGAAAGCAGGCGCTCCAAAACCAGGAATTCATGGCTAGATCGCGATTTTGGTCTAACTTTGAGATCTTGCAGCAAGCAACAAGCAACAAGCAAAAATGCTGAACTGTTTGAGCTAAGCGGTCTGCGCCACCCATATAAAGAAGCGAAGTTAGGACAGATAACAAAAGGCGCTTATGCTGATATTTTGTTGGTCAAAGGAAACCCTCTCGAAGATATATCGGTATTAAGCTCTCCCCAAGAGAATATAAAAGTAATTATGAAAGATGGCGTGATATATTAAAATGAGCTTTGAATCGCACTATTACCGACATTTCTCAGTAACGTTTTGATCCACCTAGTACAAGTGTAAGTAGAGTGGCAGGAGCTAAATCTATCGTAAGGTGATGGGGAAATGCGCGAGCAGTTTTATATCTCGCTCAGACGTGAACATATTGGCGTAGTAGAAGCTGCCCTGTTCGTCTTGATGATTGTGATAGGACGTAAAGTGTAAACGTATCTCCGCATGCTCAAAGCTGCCACCGTTCACCCGATAGCTAATATCGAAATTAACCGCGCTTTCGGAACCTTTGGAAGCGTTTTGGTCCAATTCGCCATCCACCCAGCGACGTGTGCCAAAACCATAAGCACCAGAAACGCCCCACTGCCAAGCTCCACCTACCCAGGTGTTTTTAAATTGATACCAAGCGCCAACAAAGCCCGCCAGCTCTCCATCGTTATTCCAGTCGGAGCGACTGTCCCACCAAAATTCGTTAGAGCCTTGCGAGTTTGCATAGCCTCGAGTTAAGCGTGGCAAATAGGTGCCCAAGCCTGGCGCTTTGGTATGCATTAACTCAGCACGTAGTTGCCACTGCGACAAACTTAAGCTACTCCTAATACCTTGTTGAACAGCCCAAGAATGGTAGAGCTGGTCATCTTCCTCCAAGCTGTCTGAAGCGTATACCAAATAACTGACTGACCAGTTAGTTGGTGAGTAAGCCAGCTTAGCATGCAGGGTATACATAAAGTCTTTAGCTTCACCAGCAGCAAGCGCTGCCGACCACGGTGAATCGCTGTTCTGGTAGCTGGCTGCAGCGCCGTGAATATAGGCAATCTGGTTTTTACTAGTCACAGCTCTTTCATCCCAGGCATTTAATCGCGAGAAGACTTGGGTGTGTAAATACCAAGGTGCTTTATATTTATCTGCCCAGGCATAAACAAACTTCCAGTTTTTTGGCTCTACTTTTAGCTGAGCCCCGCGATAAGTACCTGACTGAAACGACCAATTCACGCCGATGATTCCAGGGACCTGCAGCGGCACATAACCCAACTTAAGCCGCGCTAATTTGTTGGCCGTTCTTAGCTTAAAAGCCACGCGATTGAGGCTTGCGCCGCTATGTGCGCTATCGTTGTTCTCCTCTCCCCAGCGCTGACCGGCAAAGCTAAATTCGTTCTCGATATTGCGGGTAGCCAGCTCGTTATAATGTAAATCACTCGCGCCAAAGGCTGAGACATTCAAAGCAAAGTGTTGCTTAAGCCACCCAGAGCGAAAATGCCCTGCTGCCTGCACAGTGCCGTGGTCTAAATCATCGAGATATTGATCGCTTAAGCCCGACTCATCCTTGCGTTTACGTATGCGCTGAATGTAAGACAGGTCGGCTGAGAGCTCGGCCTTATCTTCTAGTTGCTCCCAAAGATCGTCATCGTCGACTGCCGAAGAAAAGCTGTCGGCAGCCACTTGGCTACATATCAGCACGCTTAGCAACCACAAACTCCGCATCTATTGCAGATGCTCCTTAACCGGAAGTTGCTGCCATAAGCGCGGGTTATACAGTGGCGTGGATTTAGGTAAGTCTGGGTTCAGCACTTCAAACACCACAGTTTCACGCCACTTATCCAAGGGATAAGCCACTTGTGTTACGGGGTGCTGTGCCATCAGCTCTTGCATGCGGCCTTTGGCAATGGCGCGCTCCAAACCTAACTGCAGACGCGAAGCCAGTACGTAATTGCGATGACTGGTGAAGAAATAGAGTGGCACGGTGTAATGAAGTAAGATTTGGTCAAAATCGGCTAAGGGGCGATTGGGATTGCGCTGATTGTAAAAAGCCAGTTCGCCGTAGCCTTCGGTAATCGCCCTTGGAAAGTAATCGCACTTACCATCTTGTAGATACTCAAACATGGTTGCTAGTTCATCGACGCGAACCACTTGGTAGCCTTGCGCCTCGAGTATATCGGCATCCGGCCAGGCTGAGCCTTGGCAAGCTCGCAGTGTCTTTAGCTGGTCTGGGCGGGTAATCGCTGCAAACTTAGCCTGGTCACGGGGTTTAATTAGCATCATTCGATAGCCAAGCAGGCCCATAAATAGCGGTACCCGTGCAGAGCGAAATTGTACTTCGCGCTCAGGTGTAGGTGCAGAAGCCACTACATCCAGTACATTTTCAATATCGAGCAGCTCCAGTACCAAGTTTTGTCCTAGGTTTACTGGCATAAATTCGACTTTGGCCGGGCCAAACTCAAGTTCAGTTTCGTTTATGGCCAGTTCAAGAAGCTTAACCAGATAGTCGTGAGATACATCCACCTCCGATTGCTTTGGAGTCATTCTGACCACTTGAACTTCGCCAGGTTCTGTTGCAGTGGCGGAGTTAAGGCCAATCAGAATTGTTAACATCACCAGTCCTAACGTAATTTGAAGCTTAAAGATAATCGCCACAGCCCAATATCCTCCCTGACCAGACTGAATATACTTAGTTCCAGTGTAGCAAAGTTAGGTATATGTGAATTTATTACTTTTCCCTTGCTACCTTCTATCCTACGCTTAATGTTATCGTTTTCAGGGAAAGAGGACATTCAGTGCCTTTATGCCGCGTCTTACGTCAACCTCTCAGGCACTTCGCCAAGTACTCGCTAATAGCTGCATGTTTGGCTTTGCTTCTATTATTTAATGGTAAGCTAGCTGCAGAGCAAGAGCCCGACCAGCAAGTCCTGCCTAGCCATTTGGCTGCGTGGGTTCAGAATCATCCAGCTATTCACTACAGTCCTTCTGCTGATCTGCGTCCAGATGATTTTATTAACGAGCAAGGCGTTCACAGCGGCTTTGCCAGAGACTTGTACAAGGCGCTGGATGAAGTGTTGCCAGTGCGCTTTATTCCTGAGGCAACCCTCACTTGGCAGCAACAATTGACTGCCTTGCGGGCCCAAGAAATCGACTTGGTAGCAGTTTGCGCTAGAACCCCTGAGCGTGAGCAAGAGTTTCACTTTTCTGAGCCTATCGTACTGCAGGTCCCCGGCTTTCTGATTAATATCCAAGACCAAGCGCTGGCAGACATTAATGCTTGGCCCAGCAAGCTACGCATTGGTTCCATTGAAGGTAGTGCGTTGCGCGAATACTTAGACCACTACCACCCTAGTCGTTCTTTGATAGACATTAATGACTACGAACGTGGGATTAATCTGGTAGCTAGTGGCGACCTGCAGGCCTTTCTCGCTTACCAATCCAGCGCTCTCTATTGGGCACGCTTTGGTAATCTAAGCTCAGTACGTTTTGTGCCTTTTCCAGATATCCTTCCCGAGGTGGCGACCTTTTGTATTCGCCAAGATGCGCCAGAACTGGTGGAACTCATCAATTGGGGCTTGCAAAAGCTCGGTCCTGAAAAGCTCGACGAATTACGTGACCGCTGGTATTCCAAAGATTTTGGTGTTTCAGAGCAAGCACTCAGCCAAGTGGATCAAGACCAGCAAGCCATAGACCGGTCGCTAAGAATGCGCCTCGTATTCATTGGCACCTTCACTTTGATAGCGATATTTGTAGCAATTTGGGTCTGGCGTTTACACCGTCGTAGTCAATTAACTAGTTTCTTTGGCGATGCAAAACAACGCAAAGTCTTTACTGGTGTAGTTATCGCCGTGTGTTTAGCGTTTATTGCTTCTATATCCATAGCGCTAAATAGCTTAAGGCATAGCGCTTACGAAACCTACCATGGGCAAATGGACATCGCGCAAGATGGCGCCGAGCGGATCCTCAACGAGTGGTTCAGTGAGGAGCGCGCCAAGATAAACTTGATATTGACCCGCGATTTTTCCAATCTTACCCAGATTCTCTTCCAGCTTTCACTACTATCTAACGAGGAGCAAACCCGCAAAGAGTTATTGTTAAAGTCTCCAGTGCTTACAAAAGTTAGGGCTTATTTAGAGCAGCGCTTACACTTCAGTCCTACCACTGGTTTCTTTATCATCGGCCCTAATCAACTGAACTTGGCGTCAATGCGCGATACCAACGTGGGCACAACCAATCTGCTAGCCGAGCAAGCGCCCGAGCTATTAGAACGCGCTTGGGGGGGAGAAGTTGTGTTAGTGCCACCCGTGCGCTCTGATGTTGATTTGGTAGAACAACATAACGACCTAAACAAAAAACCACCGACGATGTTCATTCTGAGCCCGATCTCTGATCACTCAGGTAGGGTGGTTGCCGTGTTTGCCCTGCGTTTGGACCCACGAGCTGGTTTCTCCAATGCCTTCCATGCGTCCAACGTGGGTAGCAGCGGCGAACTGTATGCACTGAACCAACAAGGCTTGATGATTACCCGCAACCGCTTTGAAGCCCAACTCTTAGAGGAGCGCCGCTTAGGTGACAGCTTGACTACCATTCTCGCCGTGCAAATTGAACGCGAGTTGCTAACGGAGTTCATGGAAGATGTGAGCAATAAAGACGCCTTCGACACCAACGTTAATGAGTATATCGATTACCATGGCGAGCAGGTCCTAGGCTCTTGGCGTTGGCTGCCCCAGTTTGGCATATTCACGGTTGCTGAAATTGATATCGAAGAAGTGCTCTACGACTACCGCAGCGTTCGCGAAATCATGATTGGTGCGGTGTTTATCGCGCTACTGGTTATCTCTGCCATTGCTGGCTTTATGCTGTATGTGGGACGTCGCTCTTACGAGCTATCACTGCGTTCGCAAGACGAATTAGAATCCTTAGTGCGCGAACGCACTGCAGAGCTAGAACAAAACCAAGCCCTGCTTGCTAGGTCAGAAAAAGATACCCGACGCATGCTGGATCGCGCGCCTACCGCAATGCTCGCCCTCGACAGTAACGCACGTGTAGTTCAAACCAATAAAGCTGCTGAGCAATTGCTGTCGCGTCAGCCCTCTGAGTTAGAGCAGCTAAACTTGGGTGACCTGCTCGATCTAGATGAGCGGCAACTGCTGGACCAAGCGCTACAAGCTTATCAAAGCGCGCCTCAAGCCATTGATTTCTTAGAAGACCATCAATTGCGAGTTGTAACTGGCGAGCAACACCTAGTCCAAGTAAAGGTAGCGCTAACACCTATTGAGCTGTCTAGTGAAACCCTCACCATCGTATCACTCCGCGATGTTTCAAATGAGATCAAAGCAGCTAATGCGTTGCGTGACGCCAGCCAGGCTAAATCTGACTTCCTAGCCAATATGAGCCACGAGATCCGCACCCCTATGAACGCAATCATTGGCATGTCTAGCCTTGCCTTGCAGACTGATTTGAGCCGTAAGGCACGCAACTACATCAGCAAAGCACACAATGCCGCAGAGTCCTTGCTGGGCATTATCAATGACATTCTCGACTTCTCGAAGATTGAAGCAGGCAAACTTACCATTGAACAAATCGATTTCCGGCTAGATGACACCTTAGAAAGCTTGGCGAATGTGCTGTCCTTTAAGTTGGAAGAGAAACAACTAGAGCTACTGTTTGATATAAGCCCAGAAGTACCCAAACGTATAATTGGCGACCCACTGCGCTTGCATCAAATACTACTTAACTTAAGTTCCAATGCGGTTAAGTTTACCGAACAAGGAGAAATACTGATTTCAGTATCCGTGTTGACTCAAAGCGCATCGAGCATAGACCTTTCATTCTCGGTGAAAGATACCGGGATTGGCATGACTCAAGAGCAACAGTCTAAGTTGTTCCAATCCTTTAGTCAGGCGGACACTTCTACCACTCGTAAATATGGCGGCACTGGGCTCGGCTTAAGTATTTCTAAACGCCTTGTGGAACTTATGCATGGTAAGATATCGGTCACCAGTGAGCCAGAGCAAGGCAGCTGTTTTAGCTTTAACTGTAAGCTGGGCGTCAGTGACACAGACGAGGCTAGCAAACCAGTCAGCCTCGCGGGTATGAAGGTCATGCTAGTCGATGACAATAGCACCGCGCTAGAAGTACTTGGCAATATCATGCGCAGTTTAGGTTGCGAAGTCACTATGGCAAGCTCCGGTGAGCAAGCTTTGGAGTTGATGCAACAAGCACAAGGCAATTATGACTTGGCCATCGTTGATTGGAAAATGCCTCAGCTTAACGGCGTTGACACTTGCCTCGAACTAAAACAACTCGCAAAAGGCCGCTTACATGGTTTTATCATGGTTTCTGCCAGTGCTAAGCAGCATGATATCGACCAAGCCGCCGCTAGGGGAATCGACCAGTTCTTGCGTAAGCCGTTGACGGCCTCATCCGTATTTGATGCGATGATGAAGATAATGGGGCGCGAGTTTGAAGTTACTCAACGCGCTTCAATTGAGGTTGAAGAGAGTAAGAACAATCAGCGCAAGCTCGCTGGGGCGAAAGTACTATTAGTAGAGGACAATGAACTTAATCAGGAACTCGCCCGAGACCTATTGGAAAACGTTCAGGTTGAAGTGATGATTGCCGAAAATGGCAAGGTTGCGCTTGAGTTACTGGCCAAGCATCAGTTTGATGGCGTGTTGATGGACATTCAAATGCCTGTGCTGGATGGTTATAGCGCAACCAAAGAAATCCGTTTGCAGGGCTTGGACATTCCGGTGATTGCGATGACGGCAAATGCCATGGCTGGCGATAGAGACAAAGTGATCAAAGCGGGCATGAACGATTACATCTCTAAACCTATCAATGTCAGTGAGATGTTTGCTACCATGGCCAAGTGGATATCTCCAGTTAAGCAAGTGGCGCGGCTCGCTAAAGTCGCCAGTGTTTCAGAGGACCTAAAGAAAGTGAATCTGGTGTCGGTTAACGTCAACGCCGGCCTCACCACTTGCAACGGTAACAGTGCTCTCTACCTAAAAATAGTGCAACGCTTCCTAGAAGGACAAGACAGTTTTGTTGACCAGTATAATGACGCGTGGAGCGAGCTTGATTGGGAAAGTGCTACTCGCCTCGCTCACACTCTTAAGGGCAACGCCGGTAATATCGGCGCACAACAACTGCAAGAGTACGCTGGCACGCTCGAACAACAAAGCCTTGACCAAGCCGAGCACGAAACTATCGCCACCAGTTTAGACCGGGTTGAATCGGCACTTTCCGAGGTACTACTGGACCTTACTCACTACCTAAAACTTAACCAACAGCAGCAAAGCAATAGCCAGCAATTAGCTGAAAACGCCAATTTTGAACAAGACCTAGATGAGCTGGCAAGCTTTATCAGTGAGTACGATGTGGCGGCGCAAGATAAGGTAGAGTACTTACTACAATATGCTTACAGTCCGCAGATCACTGCTCTGCTTGAACAGTTGGCCAAGCACATATCCAACTATGACTTTGATAAATCAGAGTCAAACATTAATGAAATAAAAGTGCTACAAAAAGAATATTTTAATGATACTAGATAGAATCAAACTTATATTTAGATTGGACAATTAGACTCAGATTCTGGTAAGGCCTGAGGATACCCGACACTTTTTATGGTAAAAATGTAACTTAACTATAGAAGGTAAAACTATGGCTAAAGGCACACGCTATTCAGCAGAGTTCAAACAAGAAGCCGTTAATCAAATTACTGTTCACGGTTATGCCGTTGCAGATGTCGCAGAGCGTTTAGGTATAAGCGTATAACTGGATGCGTACCTACGCAAAGCCGCCTAAACAGCGCGTTCAAGAGCAAGACCTTCAGGCTGAAGTCGCTAGGCTTAAGCGAGAGCTGAAACGTATACAGCAAGAGAGGGACATTTAAAGGAAGCCGCCGTGTTCTTTGCAAGCGAGTCAAAAGAACGCTACCCGTTCATAAAATCTCGTAGCAATCATTACCCCGTTCGGCTGCTGTGTCGGGCTTTGCAGGTGCACCCGAGTGGTTATTATGATTGGCTTAAGCAGCCATTAAGCCAACGAGAAAGTGCAGATAAAAAACTGCTGGGTCAGATAAAACAGTTCTGGATTGAGAGCGGTGGGCATTACGGCTATCGTAATACCCATAAGGATTTACTTGAAGCACGCATTACCTGTGGCAGAGACCGAGTGCTGCGATTAATGCGTCAAGTAGGGTTAAAAGCACAGCGCGGCTATAGGTCACCAAAGGGCTGTTATGGCGGTAAACCAGACATTATTGCAGCGAATACGCTTAATCGTGAGTTTTCTGTAGAAGAGCTTAATCAATGGTGGGTCAGCGGCATTACTTATATCCACACCCAGGAAGGCTTCCTATTCCTTGCAGTAGTGATGGATCTGTATGTTCGCAACATCGTTGGGTGGTCGATGGGCGAACGCATGACAGAGGACTTGGTGCTTGACGCCTTAACTGCTGCTTATTGGCGGCGAAAGCCGAACAATACAGTGAACCTACATACTGATCAGGGCTCTCAATACTCCAGCCGTAACTTTAGAAAGCTACTGACTGAATTGGGTATAAAGCCCAGTATGAGCCGCAGAGGAAATTGTTGGGATAACGCAGTAGCAGAAAGCTTCTTTAGCAACTTAAAGAAAGAAAAAGTACGCAAAACTAAGTACAAAACGAGGGATGAGGCTAGGCAAGCTATGTTCCACTATATCGAAATGTTCTACAATCCGAAGCGACGACATACTAACAATGACCGTATGTCTCCTGCTGACTTTGAGCAGCAGTATTTTGAGAACCTAGAAAGTGTCTAGGATTATCAGGCCTTACCAATCGGGGCAATTAACGAGAGGCATTTAATGTTTGAAATACAGACATTGTTAGAGGGAGTTTATACTGCATCCGAATTAGCCAACCATGACCTCCTAGCTCTTTGTCAAGTCTGGTTCGGGTCATTCTATCCTTAGTCTTTAGCATTATGCTTCTGACTCTTACGGCAAGTTCTAGGTCTCGCTTTTTCCAATCTACTTTTGAGAGTATTTGAGGCTTAGTGGGTGCAGGTAATGCACTATTTAGCCAAGATCTTTCATGAGCATACAGCCAGTGAAAAGCTGCATAGCAACAGTGTTTAATTTCTTGTTTTATTGAGGATGGGTTGTCTCTCATTGCTCTAAGTATTGTTGCTTTGTACTTTCTCCTTTTTGATTGGTATTTAAATTGTTTCCGTTTTTTAACTAAACCTTCTTCGCTCGAAATAATTTGCTCTACGCTACCTGTTGATATTTGGAACTCTGTAGCAATAGCTTTACGATGAAACCCTTTGTATGCCATTGATATAACGGTGCTAATAACTTCTTCCGTGATGACTTTGGGTTTGAGTTGTATCGGGATATTATTTTTAGTTGCCAAAGCTTTCAAATAGCACCTACTTTTACCAGTAATACGGCTTACTTTAGCCATTGAGTTACCTTGTCTCAGCAAGTATTGGCATAACTCTGATTTGTCTTCGATACCGCGCTTTCTTTCAATATTTTTGACTTGTGGTTTGCCGTCTGTGTTTAGTGTGCTTTTTAGCCAAAACAGTAACAATAAGTATTTAAAAGGATGCTGACTAATATTACTGGTTAGCAGATAAGACAAATAGCGATAATCTTTGTCAGAGCAGGGTAGTAAGGTTGTTGAAATGCGCTCCAAGCCCTTTATGAACTTAAATAAGTCTGGCGTAAGCTCTTGTCTTTTAATGCGTTTTTTGCCAATAACGTATCCGCGTTCACCTAATTCGGTTAGCAGTTCTGACAGATTAAAACTATTATTGGATTCTGAAACATCACGCAAAAATTGTTTTGTAAATTTAGCAAATTGAAAGCTAAGCTCGGTGCATTGTCTATAGGGTGTTGAGTATGAAGGTAACAAGAGTGCCTTTATATGAGGTCTCTCAGGGAGTTTCTCATGTATAAGCCAAACTTTATGATCAGAACATGCTTCGACCCCCGAAACTTGGTGGCTTAGATGCCAATATGCCACTCCGTGCTGCCGAATATCCTCCTTTGCACAAACAGGACAGTATTTTAGTGTTAATGTTTCGGACTCTTTAAACGTAACAATTTGACAGGCTCTGATTGCATTGCTGCCATCACTTTGAAGTAGAGCTTGTGAAATTGATTTGGCGTATTGGGGTAAAAAATATGAAAATAACCTTCCTAACGTTTGTTGACGATAAATTTTAGTTTCAGAGTCTTCGCACAATTTTGCAGCTCTGCGAATACCAATAGTTAGGTATGGATGAATGCTAGCACGAGGCTTATTTAACAATGTAGTTAGATAGTCTTGCTCGTTCATACCTAGAATAGTCATATGCCGAACATAGCGACCAAATAAAGTTTCGTCAGGTAATGAAGCTGGGAGTTGCATATTCTGCCCAAAAGCCAGTTATCCTGATTATATATTAGACCACCCTAATTAAACTGCTCTATTGGTGAATCGCAGAGAATTTTATTGCTTCGAAGATACCCGAGAGGATCATCTTCATCTGCTACCCTTCTTAGCAAGTCAGGTTCTGCGATTCTATCTGGCAAATCAATGGCGCTCTGTAACTCTCTAAGTTGTAATTCGAACTCAGGATGTTGAGGTCGAGTAATATCAGCAATTACTTTTTTAGCGTTAGCAACGTTGTTCTTCGATAGCGTACCTGTCTTAGCTTCTGTTTTTTGTCTTCTTGGCAACGTATTTTGTTCACGTAAGCTTATGACTTCTTCGGTTTTAGATGAAAGACCGCAAGCAGAAACATGTGCCTGCTCCAATACTGCCGTGGTTATTTTTTCGTCGCCAGAACCAATCACTAGCTTTTGTGCGTCACGGTAAATCCTGTGCACCATATCTAAGTTGCCAACAGACAGCTCATGTAATTTATCATTAAGTTCTTCAGTTAGCTCAGTGGTAATATTGGTCCAATGTAAATCCCATAATTCGTGAACGAAGCAGTCCCATGCGTCACCATCACGAGATAAAGCTTCCATTTCGAAATAACCTCCACTTTCAGCTCGTCTCGCAGCCTTTAGCGTTTTAGCCAGCGTCTCATCGAAGGGGGGATTAGCGCAGAAGAAAAGTGGAACACCTAGTTTGTTTACTAAGCTATGTAAGAAATTCAGTAAATTGTTTTCGCCACCAGTTCTCTTAAATTCAAGACGCTGCATCTCATCTATAACCAATATACCGAGGAAATTTGCCTTTATTTTTTGTTCAATCTGACGAGTAAGCTTACCGATTGTAGGTTCTGGCTTTGTTCGCTTATTGCCTATAGCTTGATCTAACGTAGCTAGGATTTCTTCACATAAATCTCTTACGCTTGAGTTATTAGGACAATCAACTTTTAACCAAACGATTTGATTTCTATGTTCCATGACTTGGCCGTTATAGTTGTCATGTACGATAACATTTGGGAAATAATTGAGCACTTGCTCAAGCATACTAGACTTGCCGACACCGCTTTCCCCGACAAGAGTAATACCGTCACCTTTTGGTTCAAAATATCCAGTATGAGGTGCAATCTCCGGCTTTTCATCAACAGGGTAATGTAAATATTGTGCAGTTGTTGGGCTTAGTGGGTTTTTAGCAGAATAACCCGCCTTAATTGCATCCTCAATTGCTCTAAAGCATTTATAGTAAATGGGGAGCGGTTGACGTAGGTTTTTCAGACGCACTGTGTACTCTTCCCTCACTAGAGGATCTGGGTGCTGTCTTATATGTTCATCCAACTCAGGGTAACTGCTAAAGGCTTCCATGACAGTCTCTTGGTTGGCTTTCGGCCTTAAAGCTTCTATGAGTGGGTTACCTTGGTGCTCAGGCAATATAGCTTTATTGTATCTGGCTTTCTCCTTACGCATAGCTATGACCCTTATCGTTTTCTACGAGGTAAATAAACAACACTGGAGGGTTTTGGTTCAGTGTTACTTTTGGGCTTTTCTTGAGGTAAAGACACAGAATTGTCCTCAACCTTATTTGCCGTTTTTTCGATTTCAATATTTCGACGCTCCCTAGTATTTTTAACTTTCTCAGTGGGAGTAAGGTCATCGTTTTTCGCTCTCGTTTTTGCATTTCTCTCAATGTTGGTTCGTATGACTTTGCTATCAATCGATTCAACACTTATCGGATTTTCCTCATGATTTTTGTCCAACCAATCCATAACAAATTCAGATTCGTGCATAGGTTGGTCTTTCATCATGTTACTTTTACCAAGCAAATTACATTTGGTGAATACATCATTTTTATCAAATCTGACATAGATATAATTTGTGGTATTTTCGTTAATCCTAGCATCTAGCTGCCATTGCCCATTTGTTCTGGCGATTGATGCTAGCTTACCTTGAACCACACGGTCACATGAGTAATACATATTATTATATTCGATACCATCACGAGTCATGCTTGCCTTAGCCGGAGGGTACAACCTGCTTATTACTTCACTACTGTCAGCAAGTTTGAGTGCATGTTTGTGTTCCGCAATGTGCGCCTTCCAAAAGTTCAGCGGAGTAGGAGATAGATTTTTTTCAATTAACAGCGAGCTAGAAGTAGCTAAACTATTGTAAATTGAACGGTTTAGTTCAAGCACAGCATCGATCAGCAATGCTGTAAACTCTTTTAAAGTATAAATTGCATCTTTTCTTGGATCTCTATCACCACGAACAACCTTTCCTCCTCTTGTAGTACCAAGAAGTTTATGTATCATTTCATCATTAAGTAGTCCAAATCGACGTTCAACCATCGCTTTAAAGTCAGGTCGATAAGGCGGGGACAATTGTAGTTCTGTTAATGGAACTACTAACTTTTGAGGTTCTAAGCCTATCATTTCACCGTTATCACACATTAATCGCAAAGGAATATGTGCGGCAGGCCAATCGCTCTCTTGAATACCAATGCTAAATTCTTTGCAATAAGATGCTTTTGGTAAAAAAGCGTTTGCTAGTGCCTGCCTAGCGGCACGCCATGATGCAAAGTATAGCGAAACATTTAACCCAACAATTAAGCCACTTGCTCTATCGACTATTGAATATATAGTCGGCCTTCCCAGAACATACTGTTTACCGAAACTTGAAACTATATGAACATCAGCGACAGTCGCATCTATTTCAAAGCAACTCCCCGGAACAGGCCATTTTTGCTTCGCATCACCTAGCAACTCTCTTTTGCTTAATAAATAATCTCTGTCGGTTGATGACTTTTCTGTTATTTCGTTTTTTGTAAATAGCTTATATTTCCACTCTCTAACCTGCTTGTAGGAAGGAACATAAGGAGCCTCTCCTAAAGCTTTAGCTCTCTTTACCTCTGCAGCATAATATTCTCTCAGCAACTCTTTTCTTGTTTCGACTAAGTTAATACCACCTGTCTTTAAATGATGTTTTTTAAGGGATTTACGAATATTGTCTTTATCCGTATCTGTAACGATAAAAGTTTTTGGTCTCTCAACTGCCAGTGTTCGAGAGGTTTTTGGTGCTCCAAGAGGTTTTTCAGATACTTTACGTTGCTGACCAGCTCCACCACTATATTGATATGCAGGCAACAAAGCGTTTTTGTCCTGACCATACCGCCAGTAGCTATTTAACAATCTAGAAATAGTTGTACGAGCCTTTCCTTTACTATTTGCGTGTTTGGCTAATCTGGGAACCCTACTTTTAGTTGCATAGTCAAAAACAAACTCAGGGTCACTGACGAGACCTTCAATGAACGAGAAATTTTCGTCCCTTATCATTTTATAACTCTCGTCAATTTCTTCTTCGCTCAAAAGTAAATGAGGTGGTAACAAAAATCTTCCTTCTAATATCTGCTTTTGCTTTATGTACTTTGAAAACTTATCCAACTCAATTGCCATAGGTCTAGTAATGCCTTTGGGGTTATCTAGATAAAATAAGATTAAGCAGGAAATATCTTCAAATATTTGCAGTACACGGTATAAACCCGAAGGTACTCCATCTACTTTTCTGACATTCCATACACTATTTTTGACAAGCTCCATTAATCAAGTCCTTTTCAACATAGCGTATACTAAAAATATTAATGAAATCAGCGCTCTCTAGAGGCGAAGATAAATCAACAGTGACCCTTTTGCTCCCAATAAGGCTCCTTAACATGGTAAGAGCCATTTCATGTTTCATGCCTACCTCATTGACGAACTGATCGCATATATCTCTAATAAAGTGATTCCCTGATGTTAGAAAAGATGCCGCATAATCCATCTCATATTCAGTAAATACTCCCGTTTCTGACCTTAAAGGATGAGTGGCCCAGTTGATGTTTCGGCTTTGTGTTTGCGTTAACTCATTACCGACATAATAAGAGAATTTTATTCCGAGTAGCTGCCACCAAACTCTCTCAATTTCTAGCTTTTCAAGAACCCTTTGTTCGTTCGACTCATCTTCTGGTTTTACAGAAATGGCTTCGTATATGACTTGTTCTCCAATTAATCTTGTCAGGAGAACATCTGTTGTGATAATGATTGGTTCTTTAGTTTTTGGGTGAGTAGGATGCTCAATGCCTAACGCTTTGGCTATTTTGATCGATAGGTTTATTGGCAGAAGGGGAAATTGTTCCCTGATATCTGTTACGGAGTCAGAATACTCCGCTAGATAGAAGAAATCAGTTTCTATTGAGGAAAGTGTATGGTGAACTCTACCTGTTTTTAGCCCCAAAATTTGTGACCGAACACCTTTTGATTTTACATCCTGGACCCGCAGCCAAGGTTTGTAAGAAATCCCTTCCCCAATGCCATATTTATTTTTTAAGGCCCGATTAAAATCGTCAAATGTTTCAAGTTTTCTCCGAGCCATAAATATTCCAGTAACCTTTGCTTGGGTAAATACTAGTAAGAAGTCATATTCTGTGCAAACTTTAAGGTTTTTTTTTGTGTGTGGTGCAAACTATACGGGAAGTGTGCAAACTAAATTGTCATTACACATAATTAACAATCTAGGCCGCAGGCTACGCCACTGGCCCATGCCCATTGAAAATTAAAGCCCCCCAGCCAACCGGTTACATCCATTACTTCGCCAATAAAGTAGAGGCCTTTTACATTATTGGCTTGCATGGTTTTGGAGCTGAGTTCGTTAGTGTCTACGCCGCCAAGGGTGACTTCGGCGGTGCGGTAGCCCTCGGTGCCATTCATGGTTATTTGCCAGTTGTTTAGCTTGGCTGCAATACTGTCGCGTTCGCCATGGCCTAGCTGATTAAGTGCTTTGGCTAGCGTGGTTTCGTCAAATAGTGCTTCTACCAGGCGTTTTGGCAGCCATTGGCTTAAGGTGTTTTTTAGGCTTTGTTTGGGATGTTGCGATAATACCTGTTCGATTAAGGAGGCGGCATCTTGTTTGGGTAACAGGTTAATGCTTACTGCTTCACCGGGTTGCCAGTAGTTAGATATTTGCAATATGGCGGGGCCTGATAAGCCGCGGTGGGTAAATAATAGCGCTTCGCTAAATTGCTTGCCGTTAGCGGCAGTAATGCAACTTGGCACCGCGATGCCCGAAAGGGCTTCAAAGCGCTCTTTTTGATCGCTATGCCAAGTAAATGGCACTAAACCGGCTCTAGTGGGCAGTACTTTAAGGCCAAACTGTTCTGCCAACTTGTAGCCAAATGGAGTGGCACCCAGTTTAGGCATAGATAGCCCGCCGGTGGCGATTACCAAGGAATTGGCTTGGTAGCATTGACCGCCAGCGTGCACTTCAAACTGTTGTTCATCGAGCTGTTTTACGTACTTCATTTCGCTACGTAGGCTAATGGTAACGCCTGCCCAATCGCATTCGGTGAGCAGCATGTCTACGATGTCTTTAGCACTGTCGTTACAGAACAATTGACCATGGTCGCGTTCGTGGTATTCGATGCCGTGGCGCTCGACCAACTCTATAAAATTGCTTGAGGGGTAGCGTGCAAGAGCGGATTTAACAAAGTGTGGGTTACCACATAAGAAGTTGTCTGGGCTAACACTCTGATTAGTAAAGTTACAACGACCGCCGCCACTAATAAGGATTTTTCGACCTGCTTTTTTGGCGTTATCAATCACCAAAACCGAGCGCCCGCGATAGCCGGCGGTAGCCGCACACATCAAGCCTGCGGCGCCTGCGCCAATAATGATAACGTCGAATTGCTGTGTCATAACCTGCCCCTGAAAAATCAGGGACATTGTACCGCTAGCCTTGGTATTGAGCTAGCAAATGAAGTGAGCTTAGTTTAACGCTCGTCCGGCCCCTTTGCTAAAGGCTTCTGCATGGAAGGTAATCCCGCTTACTGGAGCTGGTTGTGGTGCTTCTGGTTGCATGCTTGGGTTAAGTGGATAACTTAGGCCGTCGAAGCGTAGTAAACGCAGACCTGGAGTGGCTCCGCCGCCAGATACTTCTAGTAGCAAGTCTTGCCAGCGAGCATTGCTAGACGTAGCTAAAAAGAAGGGGCTGTGCACCAGTGTGGTTTTGCTTAAGAAACGGTGATTGTTATCTTTGGCTTCAAATATCAATAAGCTACATCCGCCACTACCGCACCAGTCTACATAAGTAATGATTTCGTCTTTGCCATCGCCATTTAGATCAAACTTCCACCATTGGTATTTGGTGCCATTTAGTTCGGTGCGGTGCAACTTAAAGTATTGTTTTAAGGCTGCTTCAACTTCAGGGTCATAGTCGCTGCTGGCCATTAAGGTAGCAGGTTCAAAGGTACGTTGGTGGTAGACTTTTTTGCTGGTGCCTAAAGCTACTGCAGGGCCATCCATTTTCATCATGTTTAGCCCAGCACTGCCTTGCTGTTGTGATTCTGGGTTACGTAAGCGCAGTAGTCGCCCGTCCCAGTCAAATATCATGTCGCTTTTCACTTGCTGGTGGTTACTTTGGCTTAAGGTTAAGGCCAAGCTGGAATCATTAAGTGGATACCAGTAGCCCTTCTCGCTAAAGGTTTTTTCTTCTTCAAGATAGGTGTTTTGCAGTTCGGCACTAAAGTCGGCGTTTAGGCTTAAATCTACTACGCGGCCAGAGCCAGATGCTGTGGGAAGTTTAACTTTGTAGTAGCCAGCAAGTTGCTCCACATTCTGTTTGAATGGGCGTCGTGCACAACCTTGGTAGATTTTGCCCTTATAAGTTAACTCGGCGCTATAGGAATAAACACTGTCTGCCATGGTATCTAAACACTGTTGTTTAGAAACGCTGAGGTAGAGTTCGCTGCCGGCTTGCCAGTAGTGCAGGCCTTTATCAATGCCACTGCGTGTAATGGTTTTATTGGCTGCGCCCGACAGTGTGCTGAGTAACAACTTGTTGTCTTCTATATCTATTCGCCAACCTGGCTCATTGCCCCAAGCACTAAGCTCGGCAATATCAAGCTTGCAGCCTGGGCCTTCAGAAGCCAAGTATTGCCATTCATCTGGGGTGATCTTGGCCAAGTAATCGGCTTGAGGCGCTTGCTTGCCCACGTTGGCAAAACGGCCCATAAGCTCTACGTAGATGCTTGCGTTGTTTGCAAAACGGCCAAGTACTTGTTTATCTGCTGAAGACAGCTCAATCCAGTATTGTTTATCTCCCTGACAAGGAGTGAAGATAGCGCCTGGTGCGCTTAGGGTGAGGCTCCCTTTTAGCGGAGTAAGCGGGTTAAGTTTTACTGGTACCTTAACGGGCTCTACTTTTTTTGGCGGTTCCGGCGGAGGCGTTTGGGAGCACCCTAACAATGTGATACAACTAAAAATTGCTAAGCTAAGTGTTTTAACAAGCCTCATTACCTTTCCTTAAGATGACAACTACAACTTAAAAGTGCCGATTAAATATTCAGCAACTCCATTTTCTTTGTTGCTAAGTGTTTGTTCTAAATGAGGTAAAGTCAACTTCAAACGGTCATGCGCGTTGGCCATGATCACACCTTTTCCTACTAGACTAAGCATTTCTTTATCATTAAGGCCGTCACCAAAGGCAATACAGTGCTCTGGCGCTATCGATTTTTGTGCCAATACCGCCTTTAGCGCCTCGCCTTTATTGGCTTTTTGCGCCATTACCTCTAAGCAATCGGGTAGTGAAAAGGTGATATTTAGGCTATCGCCAAAGGCTTCGGTGAAGTCTTTTTCTAGCTTGAGCAATACCTCGTGATCGGCCACAAAAAACAATTTGCAAATATGTTGGTGTTCTAAGGTGGAGAAGTCGGTTAACTGATAATCAAAACCTGAATGTTGATTAAACGAGCGGACATATTCGTTTTCTTGTTCAACGTACCAGTTATCTTCATGGTAAATATTGCGATGTAGTGTGTAGTGAGAAGAAATATCCAAAATGCGGTCGATTTCTTGCGAATTTAAGTCGGCCCTAAATAGCACTTCACCTTGCTTATTGTGCACTCTGGCACCGTTAGAAGTGATTAAATACATGGGAAAATCGAATTGATCGGCAATGGGGCGCACATCTATGTAATGGCGACCGGTGGCGATTAAAAATTTGACGTTTTGTTGATACAAACGGGTAATGGTTTGCAGCGTGTATTCTGAGATTTGGTGCTCGCCGTTGAGCAATGTGCCATCGAGATCGGTGGCTATAAGCTGATACATAGTGATGCTCCTTAGCTAGCCCGCAAAAGCGACCTAGCCCTTAATTAGCGTGCTGTTCGAAGAAGTTGAGAATACCGCTTAAAGCAGGGTTTCGCATCGAGTCGCTTTCGAACAGTATTTCGTGTTTTGCGCCAGCAATAATCTTGAATTGTGCCGATGCCGCGCTTGTAGGCCCTAGTGCTTGAAAAAAAGCGCGCTGGCCCACAGCGGTTACAATTTCATCTTGTTCTGCTTGTAATAATAGTAGTGGAACGCTGATCGTGTCGGCGCGTTCGATGATTTGTTGCATAGCGGTAAAGCTTTGATCTAACCAGCGATTGGTTGGTCCGCCTAGCTGAATGTTGGGATGGGCCAAGTACACGGCTTGCATCTGCTTAAAGCGCTGCTCACTGTGAGTTAAGTGGTTATTATTAAAGCTGCAGTGTTTGTAATCTGATTGGCCAACCGCATAGTAGGGGCCGCGCTTAAATTGCCGTTCAAGTTTGCTCATAATCGCTGCTAAGCTGGTGGCAATTGGCTTAGGTAGCATGCCTAGATTAATACCAAACATTGGTGCAGATAGAGCGGCGGCAGTAAAGGTATTGGGAAACTGTTGTAAGTAATGAGCAGCGATAGCGCCGCCCATCGAGTGCGCCAATATAAACCGCTGTTGGTAATTAGCTAGCAAATCTTGCTGTTCAATAAGCGTGGCTAAATCATCAACGTAGTATTGAAAACTGGCTACATCACCGGGTTGCCAGCGGGCGCTTTCACGATCAGATAAACCTTGGCCACGGTGGTCGATGATAAACACATCATAGCCTTGTTGGGCCAGATCGTAAGCTAGTTCATCGTATTTTAAATAGGCTTCGGTTCGCCCTGGCGAAACCACAATTACCTTATTGTTGGGTTCGGCGGCCGTTAGTTTTAGATACTTTATGCTTAAACCTTGCGCGCCAACAAAGCTGGCTTCGCTGGCATGTTTAGCCCAGTAAGGTTGAATTTTTTCTGGGTACACCGTGGCCAGCTCATGCTCTTGGCTGAGTCGATAATTGGATGTACTCATATTGCTAACCCCTGCTGGCTAAATATCAGCATTTATCTATACAACAAGCGTATGAATAAGAACAGAAATATCTAGGGGCTGTTGCTCATTAGTGGTGTTTTGGTGGTGGCCAGTTGGTTCAAATACAAGCTAGCTTAAGCAGGGCAGCGGTGTTCTCGCAAGGTAACTAAAGAAGGCTCTTAGCTGCCAAAACCGGCACGTGCTAGCGTAACTAGCATTGGGATTAGTAACAGCACACCTAGCTCAAGGCGAATTAACCAAATTACCGAGGAGTGTTGGCGATAGCTAATCATCGAGGGTTTGCCTTGTTTTAAGGCTTTGCGCCATCGATAAAAGGTAGCTGAAGGATAAAGAGACAACAGCACCACAACAAAAAACAGTAGCATTTTTAAAGCGAAGAATGGGTTGTCGAGGTAAGTATGGCTAGTGCTGTGAAACAAAAACAGCCGTAAAGCGCCGGTGATAAAAATCAATACCGTGGAAAAAGCATGGGTGGCATCGGCCAACAGCAACTTTTTCACATCATCTTGGGTCATTCCGCGACGGAACAAAAAGGCTTCAGAGTACAGCGCACCTGCCAGCAAAATAATTGCTGTCACATGCAGTCCTGCATTAATCGCCTCTATTAGACTCATTGATCGTTATCCATGAAATAGTAATGTTTTAGAAAGCGCTACCGCGCGATGGCGGATAGTACTGCAAATCCCAGCCCGATGCTATACCCTAACAGCCCTAAGTCGCTGACGTCTAGAGTGGAGAAGGAAGGTTTTATGAAAGGAAAGCTACTGGCTTATGGCTTGCTGGTTCTACCGCCACTATTCTGGGCCGGAAATTTTGTTACTGGGCGTTATATTTCAGAACAAGTGCCAGCGATGTCTTTGTCTTATTGGCGCTGGACTTTAGCCATGCTGATTGCCATGCCCTTGCTTTATCGCAGTATGTGGCGTCAGCGAGAAGTTATTAGCCAAAATTGGCTACGTATTTCGGTTTTGGCCTGCTTGGGTGTGGCGGGGTTTAACTCCTGTGTTTATATCGGTTTACAAAATACCACTGCCACCAACGCACTGATTATTAACTCGATGATTCCGATATTTATTTTGCTAGTGAGTTGGGTGTGGCTCAAACAACGGATTACCCTGCGGCAAATGGCGGGCATTGTCTTGTCTTTTGTTGGTGTATTGGCTTTGTTGGTGAAAGGGCAGTGGCAGCAGTTGGCGACTTTTAGCATCAACCAAGGCGATGGTTGGATTGTTTTATCCTCTTTAGTTTGGGCGCTTTATTCCATTGGCTTACGCTATAAACCTGCCGAGCTAGGTGGCGCAGCTTTTCTAGGTTGCACGCTGGTTGTTGGGTCCTTAGTGCTGAGTCCATTTTATTGGCTAAATTTACCTGAAGCCGCGTTTGAGGTAACTAATGATGCTATTGCAGCATTGGCTTATGTAGCGGTTTTTCCTTCTCTGCTGGCTTATTTGGCTTGGAATTATGGTGTTAAAAGCGTGGGAGCCAATATCGCTGGCCAATACATTCACCTAATGCCATTATTTGGCGCCGTGCTGAGCGTGACTTTTTTAGGTGAGCAATTAGCGGCTTATCATGCTTTAGGGGCACTGTTAATCGCCGCTGGCTTACTGGTAGCGTTATTGCCCTTCGCTGCTATCCGCGGGCGGCTCGCCAGCTTCAAAACTCACTAGTCGGCTTCCTTGAATGGTGAGTTCACCGGTTAAGTCTTGAGTAAGATCTTGAAACTGCTTACGTTTTATTTGAAAACGGCGCGACTCGCCGCCTTCCACTGGGGTGAACTCCACAAAATAGCGATAACGCTTATGCCTGTCTTCATTTTCTTTACCGGGACGAGTAATGGGGATCTCATCGCGTTTTGATACAGTTACCCAAAGGCTGTGTAGCGGTTGGGCTGAGTCCCAGCGACGTTGCTGAACATTACGCCATAATTGATATACCACCATGCCCACGATGATGAGCATGACTAAAAACCACCACCAAGGCATTAGCGCTTCCTCCTGCTTTGCTGTGTAATACCAATCGTACTAAGTAACTGTTCATTCTATCTGGTTAAAATGCTCGATAACTGCGTTAGAATTTTTGATTGTAGAATAACTACTCATCGAAAAATCCTGCCTTGTTCTCTAGTATTTTTCCTGCGTTATTGCTGATCACTTACTTAGTGTGATTGGTAGAATCATAGTTGTTTCCTGTTTTGCAGCCTTAGCTGCTGGTTTTACTAAGTTTTTGTCGGATAGCCCCAATTCGTCAAGCCCAAATGCTTATTGTGTTGTTTGTTTTCTCGTTATTCCACTCAAAAGCGCTTAGTATTCCTGCTAGAGATATAGCAATAAAGGAATCTAGCTTGGGTGGTTGTTACCACAAGCCCCTATACTTGGGCTTCTCTACATTTTTACAACTAAGCATGGTGCTTAGCGTGTTGTTTACTGCTGCCTGTTACGCAAACCCTAAAATGGAAGCCGCATTAGGCAAAGGCGCGTGGGGCGCTTGCCCGCAGCTAAATATTGAAGGGCTTAAGGTAAGCAGCTTTCCCCTGTTATTAAAGGTTGAGCATCTAGAGCTGGATGTGAGTTGTTTGCTGAGCTCAGGCAAGCAGGGAAAAGCCACCTTTGAACCTGCCCAATGGCAAGCGCCGGTTGAACAACTATTTACTCAGCTTCTCAGCATTCCTGTGGCGTTTAATGGCAGCCGCATCGAAGTTGAGCAGCTAATTGTAAAGCACAGTAAGCAAGTTCTTGTTGAAGGAAAGCTAAAGCTAAGCCAGCAAGACCAGCAATGGCAGTTGAGCTTAAGTGAAACACAAGGCAGTCACATTGAGCTAAGCGTTGCTGTGCAAGCGCAGACCATGCAGCTTAGCGGGGAACTATCGCCGCTTCTACTTAAAACGTTAGCTCAGCACTTTGAGCAAGCTTGGTTAGCTGACGAGCGCTTGGCCAAGCTACAGTTTTCTATTGCGGCAAACTTCTCGGATGACCTACTGGTTAACGCCAATCTAAAACTGCCAAGCTTAGCAGCAACAATTGATGCGCAGTTGTCTGGTTGGGACAATTGGCAGTTAGCTGCTTCCCACTCTGGTTTTAGCATTGATGAAACAGCACTACCGGCAGCCGATTGGCAGTTTGAACAGCATAAATGGCAACTTAATGTTGCAGATTGGCAGCTTAAAGGGGAAGGGGGTTGGCGGTTACAGCCTGAGTTGGCGATTAACGGACGCTTAAACGGTGAAGACTTAATTGCGCTTCAGCAGTATTTTTACACTTTGCCTAAACCAGCCAATCTATTGTCAGCAGCAGCTGAGCTGCAGTTTACTTGGCAAAATGAGCAGCTTAATGGGGAGCTTAAGGCTCAGAATATTAATGCCCTATGGGGAGAGCTCCGCTTTGATGGTGGAGAGTTAACTAGTGAATTCAAATTTCAGCCTCAGTTGGGCTGGCAGCATTCTGGAATATTTACCTTAGCGCAATGGGATATCGGCATTCCTTTATCGCGGTTAGCCCTTAATTGGCAGCAAACAGAATTTGCACCATTGGCGCAGTGGCAGAGCGTAATGATGCGAAATATTGGCTTTAAGGTATTGGGCGGCGAAGCGAAGGTAGCTCAGCTAGCGCTAGCATTGCCTAATGTCGCCAATCTTGAGCTGGAAAAGGTGCAACTCGCTGAGTTAGTAAAACTTTACCCAGAACTAGGCTTAACCATGCAAGGATCGGTATCGGGCAATCTACCAGTACATTTTGCTGAGCAAGGCATCGCGATTTCTGCAGGGAGACTGGCTGTAGAAGAGCCAAGAGGGCATATTGCACTTACTCACCAATCGCTGGTGGCGATTAAAGCACAACACCCGTCGCTCGATTTTGCGTTAAGCTTATTAGAAGACTTTGATTATGAAACACTTGCAGCTGAAGTCGATTTTGCCGAAGATGGGCAACTCGACATGCAGGTAAAACTTATTGGGCGCAATCAGCAGGTTAGCCCACGGTTGGTGACATTGAATTATCGTCACCAAGAAAACATTTATCAGCTACTACGTAGTTTGCGTATTGGCGAACAACTGTCAGGACAACTGCAGCAATGGATAGACGATACTTCTTCTTCCCCCTAGTTTTAGTGTTAGGCCTTGCGGCCTGTACACCTAAGGTAGAGGTAGCGGTAGATAAGCCGATTACGGTTAATCTAAATGTAAAAATTGATCATGAAATTCGAGTGCGCGTTGATAAGCAACTTGATGATTTATTTAGTGATGAAAGCGGACTGTTTTAGGAGAGCATGATGAAAAGGAATAGCTGGATACTAGCCTTACTGTTAAGCCTTAGCTTTTCTGTGGCGGCCTTGGATTTAGGTGAAGCAAAGAATAATGGTTGGGTGGGTGAGCAAACCAATGGTTTGTTAGGCATTGTTAGCCACAATGCTGAAGTAAAGGCCTTAGTCGATGGTATTAACCAAAAGCGTTTAACCAAATACAAGCAAATTGCTAAAGAGAACGGTTTAACTGAGCAACAAGTGGCTGCGCTGGCGGGCAAAAAAGCGATTGAGCGCAGTGATAGTGGCGCTTATATTCAATCTCCCTCGGGCGATTGGGTGAAAAAACCTTAACTACGACATTTACAGCGTAGTTAGGGTCTGTTGATCTTTGGTGTTGAAATTTTGTTCGAGATAAGCGGGCTTTAATCGCGGCGAGCACTAGAAGCCTAGTGGGCTAAGCAAGAAGTGCTTAACAAAGAGTAAAGTTCGCTTATCCGAACCCTTCGGGCAGCATTTCTTAGCCATTTATTCAGCGTTAGCGAGTGATTATTAAGCCCACTTAACTGCACACTCACTGCCTTGCCTAAATGGCTAATAAATTGCTGCAAAAACCATCAGCAAAGATCAACAGACCCTAGTGTTGCTTGAGGTAGTGAGTGATTTCAGTTACTACCTCAAGGTAGCAAGTTAAGCATTTTTCAAGATCTGCTTGGGGCTGTTCACTCTGTTTCAACTGTTTAACCCAAGTGCTAAGCGCTGGGCTACAAACCAAAGCGGCTATGCCTTGAAGCTGTTGTAATAAGCCGCTATTTACTTTGCCGTCTTCAATGGCTTGTCTAATCTGTTGAGCTTCTTGTTCGCTGCCATTAACAACATCTGCTAACCACACTTTAAGCAACTGTTCGTTGCCAAACTGTGCTTTTAGTTTAAACCAATCTATAGGGCTCTGTTGGTTCATGGTTTAGGCGTGTAAATGGCAGAAGGAAAGGGCGTTATGTTGCTGGCTTCATGGATTTTAGATTTACCTAGTTTGTCCACTTCATCAATTCGTAAGATGTTATGCATAGGTACCAGGGTGCGATTTACTCCAGAGAACTCTGTCTTTAACTTTTCTTCGCTGGGGTCAACGACCAATTGGGCGCGAGCATCAAATACAAAGTCACCCACTTCAATAAAGCCAAATAAACTGGCTTGATTTACGTGTTTAGCATACAGCTCGTAGGTTTTGCCGTTACAGATGAAATTCACTCGATACAGCTGTGACATGAGATACCCGTTTAATCCATTTTTAAAGCGAAGTATTGGTTAAAAATACCTACAAATAGGCATGAATCCGAACGATTGTACCCGTAAAAACGAAAGCAAAGCTAGTGAAGAAGTGAGCTATTTACACTTATTTGCAAATTAAGCTAAGACTATGTTGTAAAAGCCTTTTAAGCATAATTTTATTTAGTGATTGCTGAATTTTCAGGTGGGGAATTAGGCGGTGTTTTAAATGAAAAAGGCAGCTAATGCTGCCTTTAATTTAATTTTCTTGTGAGTCTATTGGGTCTGCGGAACCAAATTCTGCCATTTCGTTAGGGTCTACGCCTAATTCTTGGCATGCATCTAAAAACGAGGCTCCTGTATGACACATTAATATGTCGATGGCAGGTAGCATATTGGGTGCTTCTGACATGGCCAGCTCCGGCATTTGTTAATAAAAAGATAAGATAGTGGCGACACTCTCCCACAGTTTAGCAGATCCCCCAAGAGAGCTAGATCACGTTATTAGCGATGGATTGATGAATAAAACAGCAGTATTGCTGCCATGGTGTGACTATTGTCCAGTTATTCTTTTGTTAATCAGCCACCTAGCAGATGTTGTGAGTTTGTTACTTAAGAAAAAGGTTTGTGGTATTAAATGCAAGTTAATACACTGGTCGGACTAAAATTTGCGAATACAGAAAGGACAAGCAATGCTCGAATACTATCCAATGGTAAAACACCTACATATGACCTTGGCAATGCTAAGCATATTAGGCTTTATTTTTCGCTGGATTCTTGCCTTATTTGGTTCGTCATTACTCAAGCGTACTTGGTTAAAAGTGCTACCGCATATTATTGATACAGGCTTGCTGGTTGCGGCAATTTTGCTTTGCATGATGCTGCAGCAATACCCCATCGCGCAAGATTGGCTGACCGCTAAAGTGGTGCTTTTGGTGGTGTATATTGTGTTGGGGATGTTTGCTCTTAAGCGCGCGCCAAATCAGCTAGTGAGAATATTGGCGGGTTTAGCCGCCATTGCTGTATTTGCCCAAATACTCGTAGTGGCTTTTAGTCGCTCTCCGTTGGGCTTATTTGCTTAGGTATTGCTTATGCTACTTGGTGCTTTGCGTTCATTGTTACTTACTTTGTGGCGCTTCTCGATTATCTACAGTTCGATTGTGATTGCTTGGCTGTATTGCCACATTATGAATGTAGATTTTGAGATTGTGGATACAGGCACCAACCAACATAAAACCATAATCGTTGGTTTGTACTTGGTTTATCTTGGCTTATGGTGGTGGTTAAACCCCTATTTGGCGCGAAATCGCCGCCAAAATTAACGGTAACGCCAATAGGCTGGCAGAAACAATACCAGTACTGTTAGTACTTCTAATCGCCCTAATAACATTCCTAAAGACAGCAGCCACTTGGCTGAGTCTGGCAGTAAGTGGAAGTTATGGTCGGGGCCAATTACTCTACCCAAACCTGGGCCAACGTTAGCTAAGGCGGTCATTGCGCCTGACAATGCTGTTATTGGGTCTAAACCCAGCAAGGCTAAACCGCTGGCTAGCAAGATGAGAGTAAAGAAAAAAGCAAAAATAAAAGCCACCAAGGAGCGAATGTGTTGCTCGCTGACTAAACGGCCGTTGTAGCGGTGTGGATAAATGCCATTAGGGTGAACTAGCTGTTTCAGTTGGCGCGAAAACAAGCCGCTAGCCAGTTGAAAACGAAATATTTTTATTCCCCCAGACGTAGAGCCCGAACAGGCACCAACTAGCATTAAAAAGATAAATAACACGGTGGTGAAGTTACCCCAATGGCTAAAGTCGGTGAGTCCGTAACCGGTGGTGGTAACAATTGAAATGATATTAAAGATGCTGATGCGCAGCGCATCTAATAGTGAAAAGGTACCGTGCATCCATAGCCAAATACTCATCATACCACCCACCACCAATATTAAGCTCACAAATCCCCTAACTTGAGCGTCTTTCCAGATGTAGCGAGGATCTTTATGGCGAATCGATTGCACCAAGAGCAAGAAGGGCAGGCCGCCGAGTAACATAAATACGCTGCCTACCCAGTGGCTGGCATTGCTAAAATGCGCCATTGATTCATCGGAGGTGGAGTAACCGCCAGTTGAAATGGTGGTCATTGAATGATTAATCGCTTCAAACCAGTCCATGCCAGTTAAGTGATAAGCACCGGCGCAAAGAATGGATAGCAACAAATACACTTTGAGCATGTTGCTGGCGACATTTTTGGTTTTTGGGGTGTTTTTATCAGACCAATCAGATGATTCGGTTTGGAATAAACGCATTCCGCCAACATTCAAAAATGGCAATATCGCTACACTTAAAACAATAAAGCCTATTCCACCGAGCCATTGCAGCATAGAGCGCCACAACAACGCGCTTTTAGGCATCTCATCCAAACCCGCCAGTACTGTAGAACCAGTGGTGGTTAGCCCAGACATGGTTTCGAAAAAAGCATCGGTAAAGCTAATATGGTCTATTCGATAAAGGGGCAGCGCACCAAATAAGCAGGCGACTAACCAGACCGTGGTGGTAAGCAAAAACATGCCTCGCACCGAGAGTTTAAAGTTGGGCCGTTTACCCCAGCGAATGAGGGCAAAAGCCACAGATTGGGTGATAACGATGGTATAGAAAAACTCGACGTAATCGGGTTCGTCGTAAGCCATTCCTATGGCTAAGGGCGCTAGCATTAGTAGGCTGAGCTTGGACAATACCAAACCCGTCACAAACATGATGGGCCTTAGATCGGGGGCAATCATCATGTGAAAAAACCTACAGGAAGAACGGACTAGGCTGGAATAAACGCTCAACTTCAGGGATAAACTTCTTATCCACTAAGAACATCACTACGTGGTCATCTTGCTCAATCACCGTATCGTCGTGGGCGATGATCACTTCGTTACCGCGCACTACTGCACCAATGGTTGTACCGGGAGGAAGCTTTAACTCACCAACGCTTCGCCCCACCACTTTTGATGTATTACTATCGCCATGCGCGATCGCCTCAATGGCTTCAGCTGCACCGCGGCGCAGTGAGTAAACATTTACGATATCGGCACGTCGAACATGGGTAAGCAGGGCTGAGATGGTTGCTTGTTGCGGAGAGATAGCAATATCAATAGTGCCGCCTTGTACCAACTCTACGTAAGCGCCACGTTGAATTAGCACCATCACTTTTTTAGCGCCCATACGTTTGGCTAACATGGCCGACATGATGTTAGCTTCATCATCGTTAGTTACCGCGATAAATACATCAACTTGTTCGATGTTCTCTTCGCTGAGCAACTCTTGGTCGGATGCATCACCACAAAATACAATGGTATTGTTTAGCATTTCTGCCAGTTGCTCGGCGCGGCGTTGGTTACGCTCGATAAGCTTAACGCTGTATTGGCTTTCTAAGCGCTTAGCTAGCGCAGCGCCAATGTTACCGCCGCCAACAATCATTAGGCGCCGATAAGGTTTCTCAAGTTTCTGCAGTTCGGCCATGACTTTGCGAATATGGTCGCTGGCTGCAACAAAAAACACCTCATCATCTGCTTCAATCACAGTGGTGCCTTGTGGGCGAATTGCGCGACCTTGGCGGAAAATTGCTGCAACTCGGGTTTCAATATCAGGCATGTGGTCGCGTAATACCGATAAGGCATTACCTACCAAAGGACCACCGTAGTAGGCTTTAATCGCTACCAGACCTACTCGACCTCGGGCAAATTGCATCACTTGCAGTGCGCCTGGGTAGTCAATTAAACGGCTGATGTAGTCGGTAACCAGTTGCTCAGGAGCAATCAGGTGGTCGAGCGGAACCGCCTCATTACAAAACAGTGCTTCTTTCTCGGCAAGCAACTCTTCAGAGCGAATTCGCGCCACTTTATTTGGCGTATTAAACAGTGTGTAAGCAATCTGGCAAGCCGCCATATTGGTCTCATCGCTGTTCGTTACCGCGACTAACATGTCGGCATCGTGCGCACCTGCCTCACGTAATACGCTGGGGTGGGCGGCATGACCAAATACAACCTGTAAATCAAACTTATCTTGCAACTCTCGCAAGCGGTCTTGGTTAGTATCTACCAGGGTGATATCTGATTTCTCACCCACGAGGTTTTCCGCTAACGTGCCACCTACTTGGCCCGCTCCAAGAATAATGATTTTCATTTGCTAACAATACCTTAAGCGTTTATTGCTATTTTTTAGTGTTACTCTTGATGGCGCGAAAGGCAAGCCTAAGCAGTGGTTTTCCGTAGTCGAGCATAATAAAAACCATCCATGTTATTGTTGCCGGGTAAAAGTTGCCAACCAGGTTGAGTCGCTGTTTCATCTTGGTTAATTGGCACCAGTTCAGCATCCGCGGTTTGTTGCAAAAATGCCGCAATTTGCTGGCTATTTTCGTCGGGCAACACCGAGCAGGTCGCGTAAAGCATAACTCCACCGGGTTTTAGCTGCTGCCAAAGTGCCTCTAAGATTTCTTTTTGTAGCTTCACTAATTCTGCAATATCGCTATCACGGCGCAACCATTTGATGTCGGGGTGGCGGCGAATAACGCCAGTGGCCGAGCAGGGAGCGTCTAACAAAATTCGATCGAAAGGCTGATCATTCCAACGTTCTGGTTTGCTGGCGTCGTTACAATGTAAAGTGGCTTTTAAACCTATTCGCTCAAGATTTTCTGTAACACGGTTTAAGCGTGCTTGTTCGGTATCTACCGCAACCAGCTCAGCTAATGCTGGTTGTAGTTCTAGAATGTGACAAGTTTTACCGCCTGGTGCAGCACAGGCATCTAATACACGCTCACCGGGCTGCGCATCCAATAAACTGGCTGCCATTTGCGCGGCGCCATCTTGCACCGAAGATGCACCTTCGGCGAAGCGAGGTAGTTTATGCACGGGCTGTGCTTTGTCTAAACATAAGGCTTGCTGCGCCAGCGTGGAACTTTGGCTGGTGATCTCTAAAGCCGCAAGCTCTGTTTGGTAAGCATCGCGTTCACCTTGTAGAGTGTTTACCCTGATCCACATTGGAGCATGTTGGTTGTTAGCTTCAAGTATTTGCGCCCATTGTTCTGGATAAGCGGCTTTTAAGCGTTTGCTTATCCAGCTCGGGTGGCAATACTGCAAGCTGTCGTTGGCAGTTAGCTGGGGCTCTAATTGCTCACGTTGGCGTTCGGCATTGCGTAATACACCATTAACCAGTTTTTTTAGGCTATGCAGTTTTAACTGGCTGGTGGCAGATACCGTCTCCGACACCGCAGCGTGGGCTGGTACTCGCATATAGAACAGCTGGTACAAGCCAACCATTAGCAAAAAGTGACCATTACGGATTTTGCCCTTTAGGGGTTTATCCATTAGCTGTTGCAAAACCGCTTCAAAACGCGGTAGCCAACGCAGCACACCAAAACATAGCTCTTTTACCAAGGCGTGATCGCGCGCTACTACTTGAGGCAATACTCGTGGCAGCATTTGGCTTAGTGACTGGCCTTGGTCTACCACTTGATACAAAATGTTTGCAGCGGCTGCACGGGCATTTATTTGCTTATTTTTTGGCTGTTCAGCCATTAGCACTCTCCAGCTTAGCACCAAGTTCAAACCACTCTTTTCGAGCATTTAGTACGTCTGCGGCGGCTAAGGCTTTTTTGCCTGGGATTTGAATTTGCTCAAGGCGCAAAGCATCTTTGCCGGTGGCCACTACAATGCCGTGTTTATCTGCCGCAATGATAGTGCCTGGAGCTTGTTGGCCAGAGTTCTGCTGTACGCTGGCTTGCCATACTTTGATATTTTTATCCGCTAGGGTGAAGTAGCTCATTGGCCAAGGATTAAAGGCGCGAATGCAGCGTTCGATAAATTCGGCATCTTGTTGCCAATCAATACAGGCTTCTGCTTTGCTAAGCTTTTTGGCGTAATTTGCTTGGCTATCGTCTTGCGGTGTAGCGCTCAACTCTCCGTTTGCCAAACCTTCAACAGCTTTAACCAGTGAATGCGGGCCTACTTCGGCCAGTTTGTCATACAGTGATGCACTGGTTTCATCTTTGGCGATTTCAACTTTATCTAATAACAGCATGTCACCGGTATCTAAACCAATGTCCATTTGCATGATGGTCACGCCCGAGTGGCTATCGCCAGCCCAAATTGAGCGCTGAATCGGTGCCGCTCCGCGCCAGCGGGGTAATAAAGAACCATGCACATTAATACAACCTAAACGCGGTGTATCTAAAACAACTTGAGGCAGTAGCAAACCGTAAGCCACTACTACCATTAAATCGGCGTTTAACGCGGCTAACTGCTGTTGTGCTTCTTCGCTCTTAAAGTTTTCCGGTTGGAAAACCGCAATGTCGTGCTCAAGCGCTAGCTGTTTTACCGGGCTAGCTTGCAGCTTTTTACCGCGACCCGCAGGGCGATCTGGCTGGGTATAGGCGGCTACGACTTGGTGGTCACTGGCAATTAATGCGCTTAGGTGGCGCGCCGCAAAATCCGGCGTGCCGGCAAAGATGATCCGCAATGGCGTCATGCTGTGTTGTACCTTTGTGGTTGCTTACTTGCGACGAGCAAGTTTTTCGAGTTTGGTTTTTACTCGTTGGCGCTTAAGAGGCGACAAGTAATCGATAAACAATTTACCTTTTAAGTGGTCTAGTTCGTGTTGCACGCAAATAGCCAGTAGGCCTTCAGCCTCAAATATCTGCTCGTTACCGTCGGCATCCAAAGATTTCACTTTGATTTTTTCTGCTCTTGGCACTTGGGCACGATATTCAGGAACCGATAAACAACCTTCTTCATTTAATGCTTCACCATCAGTTTCGATGATTTCAGGATTAATTAACGCAAGTCGTTGATCTCGCGTATCTGATACGTCAATCACTACAATTTGCTGGTGAATGTTGACCTGTGTCGCAGCTAGGCCAACTCCTTCCTCTTGATACATGGTTTCAAACATGTTTTCGATTATAGTTTTAACTTTATCGTCAATATTATTAACGGGTTGCGCTATAGTACGCAGGCGTTCATCAGGAAAACGCAATACTTCAAGTACAGCCATAACTTCTGTCTTCAATCAGGTTTTGGTAGATTGTCGGTAATTCTAGTCATTTATGTGACTAAAAAACAGCTTTGGATATAGGGATGTCGCTGGGAGACACTATGAAAGGGAAAAAATTAGTTTGGCTTTGGGCCTCTTTGTTGTTTTTAGTGGGAGGTGCTATTGCTGACACACTGAAACTAAAGGAGGATTTTCCCGAAGTCTATGTTGTGAAAAAAGGCGATACCTTATGGGATATCTCTGCCTTGTATTTACATTCTCCGTGGCTTTGGCCGCGCTTGTGGCAATACAACCCACAAGTTGAGAATCCGCACCTGATTTATCCAGGTGATCGCTTATCGTTAGTTTATGAAGACGGTGAGCCTCGTTTAGTACGTAAGCGTATTGTAAAAGTCACGCCTAAGGCACGCATTGAAGAAAAGGCTAGCCCTATTCCTACGGTGCCACTGGCCTCAATTAGCGCATTTTTATCACATGACCACATTGCTGATGAAGATATGCTGAAAGGCGCACCTTATGTGCTTGGTGACAATGATGCGCAGTCGCGTATTGCCATTGGCCGTGCAATGTATGCTCGTGGCGAAACTAAGCCAGGCCAGTACTACGGAATATATCGCGTTGCGGATAAATACTATGATCCGGAAACTAAAGAAGAGCTAGGCCAGGTGCTTAACTTTATTGGTGTTGGAGTGTCTGAGCGTCAGCATGAAGATAACATCACCCAGTTTAAGGTGACGCAGGTATTAAAAGAAATTCGCCAAGGCGATATTATGCTGGAGCTACCAGACCAAGATCGCTTGCCTGCTTATTTCATTCCAAATAATAAACAGTTGGAAAGCAGTGGCTACATCCTTTCTGCAGCAACTGATACCTCAGTAATGAGTCGTTACGATGTAGTGGTGATAAACAAAGGTACTCGCGATAACGTGGCCCCAGGTGATATGTTTGCCGTGGCGCAGCCAGGTAAAGTGATGATTGATAAGGTAAGACGCAAGTCTTACGAAGAAACCGCTAATCACTTCGACCGTGCCTTTAATAGCGATGACGAGCGCGTATCGCTGCCTAACGAGAAAGTGGGTGAGCTGATGGTATTTAAGAGCTATGAGAAATTGAGCTACGCGATTATTACCGATAGTAAAGTTATTCTTCGCCCACACTATTTGGTGGAGAACCTATAGTTGCTACCGAATTTATCGGTAGTTCAATATCTTAAACTTGCAGGCGTGCCCCGTTTCTCGACGGCACGTTTGCAAGCTGCTTTAAGCCAATGCAGTGTCGAGCAGTTATTTGCTGCTGATGCCAGCCAATTGGCTGCTTGGCAATTTAGCCCTCCGCAAATATCTGCACTACTGCAACCCAAACAGGCGCGCATTGAACAAGCACTAGCCTGGCTTGAACAAGACGATTGCCATTTATTGGGGTGTTTTGACCCGCGCTACCCGGAATGCTTACGCAATATCCAACGTCCGCCTCTGTTGCTATTTGTGCGTGGTAATCCCGCACTATTAGTTAAACCTCAGCTAGCAATAGTTGGTAGTCGTCATGCTAGTGTTTCGGGTTTAAATCATGCCAAGCGCTTTGCTCAGCAACTTGCAGAGCAAGGGATCACCATTACTAGTGGTATGGCGTTGGGAATTGATGCCGCCGCGCATAAAGGAGCGCTGCTAGCAAAACCTGATGCCACTATTGCGGTTGTGGCAACGGGTTTAGATAGGGTATATCCAAAGCGTCATCAGGCGCTAGCGCATCAAATCAGTGAACAGGGTGCAATAGTGAGTGAGTTTTGGCCCGGTACAGCCGCCAAAGCCAATCATTTTCCAAGACGTAATCGCATTATTAGTGGCTTAAGTTTGGCAACCTTAGTGGTGCAAGCGGGGTTACCCAGTGGCTCTTTACTCACTGCGAATTACGCTGCTGAACAAGGCCGTGATGTATTTGCTATGCCGGGTTCTATTGATGATCCCTTACATGCCGGTTGTCATCATTTGATTCAACAAGGAGCTAAATTGGTGACTTGTCCGGTCGATATAATAGAAGAGTTAGGCGTTTTTTCTGGGCAAACAGCTTTACCGTTGCATGCGGTGGAGCAAAATATGCAAGAACAAGATTTGCCTTATCGGCAATTGTTGGATAACGTAGCTTATGAGACTACAACAATTGATGATTTAGTCTTAAGCACTCAACAACCTGTTGATGCTGTACTGGCTCAGTTAACTGAGTTAGAGATATTGGGTGTTGTGGCCGTTGTGCCAGGTGGTTACGTCAAGCTGAGGAGGAACTAACTATGTTTGATATCCTCATGTATCTGTTCGAAACCTACATTCATAGTGATGTAGAGCTGTTGATGGATCACGATGAGCTTACAGAAGAGCTCAGTCGCGCAGGGTTTCATAAAGAAGAAATCTATAAGGCACTAGATTGGTTGGAGCAGCTTGCAGCTTTGCAAGATAGCGATAAACAGCCTTATTTAAATCCTTCTGAGATTCCCTCATTACGGGTGTATACCGCACCAGAAATCGCCAAGTTGGACGTACCGTGCCGAGGCTTTTTACTGTTCTTAGAGCAGATGAAGGTACTTAATGCGGAAACTCGCGAAATGGTAATTGACCGCGTAATGGAACTTGATGGACCAGAGTTAGAACTGGAAGACTTAAAATGGGTCATTTTAATGGTGCTATTTAATGTTCCAGGCAGTGAATCGGCTTATCAGCAAATGGAAGAGTTATTATTCGATTTGGGTGATGGTCCGCTGCATTAAACACTGACTCAACGATAAAAGGTGCGCTGCAATTAGGGCTGTGCACCAATTATTGCTTCGATAAAGGCTGTGCTTGCGTCGAATCAATAGCCTATTCGCGCCATTTTGTTATGCTTAGCAAAGTTTAACGAGGTGTCAGCATGTCAAAGATAGATCCAAAGTTATTTTCTGCCCACGAACACGCCTTAGAAAAAGAATACGATGTTTGTCCTAAATGCGGTGGTGAGCTGCAGCATCGAAATAGTAAATCAGGTCCCTTTTTAGGCTGCAGCCAGTATCCGAGCTGCGACTATAGCCGAGCTTTGCACCAGCAAGATCATTCTTTGGATAAAGTACTGCCTGGGACTGAGTGTCCAGAATGCGGTGAAGAGTTAATGCTGCGCCAAGGGCGTTACGGCATGTTCATTGGATGTAGCACTTTTCCTAGCTGTCAGCATATTGAATCGGCTCAACCGCAGGCACAAAGCACGCCTGAAATAAACTGCCCATCATGCAATAATGGGAAGCTAGCCGCGAGACAATCGCGCTATGGTAAAACGTTTTATGCCTGCAACGCTTACCCTAAATGCTCCTATGCAGTGAATGACCAGCCTATCGCCAAGCCTTGCCCGGATTGTGGTTGGAAGCTATTGATCTTAAAGAAAACGGCAGCTGGTAAGCGAGAAGTTTGTCCGCAAAAAGCCTGCAGCTATAAAAGCGCACCTTTGGTGGAGGCTTAACAACATCGGTAGTTGTAAGCGCTCATAAAAAAAGGAGAACTCATTGTTCTCCTTTTTGCTGCTAGTCGCGCTCTAGGCTTCTACGTCTAGCTCTTTAAGTTTACGGGTAAGAGTATTGCGCCCCCAACCCAGAAGCCTAGCAGCTTCTTGTTTATGACCGTGAGTATGCTCTAACGCGGTAGTTAGCATGATTCGCTCAAAGTCGGGCATCGCTTCACCAAGAATGTCTATTTGGCCGGAGACTAACTGTTGAGAAACCCAGCTTTTTAACAGCGAACGCCAATTAGCATCGGCTGTCTCGCCTGTTTCTGCCACCACTGGTTGGCTCAATTCTGGCGGCAGGTCTGCTGGCAGCACTTCTTGGCCACTGGCCATTACCGTTAGCCAGCGACAAACGTTTTCCAGTTGCCTAACGTTACCTGGCCACGCTAACTGCATCATAAAGCGTTGAGTATCTTTGTGTAGTAATTTGCTTTCTACATTTAATTCTTTTGCGGCTATTTCTAAGAAGTGCTTAGCTAAAGCCGGAATGTCTTCACGGCGCTCACATAACGACGGTAAGTGAATACGAATTACGTTTAGGCGGTGGAATAAGTCTTCGCGGAAGTCGCCTTCGGCTACTTTTTTCTCGAGGTTTTGGTGGGTAGCAGCGATGATTCGTACATCTACTTGCACTGGTGAGTGGCCACCTACGCGATAGAACTGCCCGTCGGCTAGAACACGCAACAAGCGGGTTTGAATATCTAGCGGCATATCGCCAATTTCATCCAAAAACAAGGTGCCACCATTGGCTTGCTCAAAACGGCCATGGCGGATGTTGTTGGCGCCAGTAAACGCGCCTTTCTCGTGGCCAAATAGCTCTGATTCAATAAGATCTTTTGGAATGGCCGCCATGTTTAACGCAATAAAACTGCCGCTGGCTCGAGGGCTATGTTTATGTAACGCGTGGGCTACCAACTCTTTACCGGTACCTGATTGTCCGTTAATCAGCACCGAAATACTCGAGCGAGATAAACGTCCTATGGCGCGAAAGACTTCCTGCATTGCAGGTGCTTCGCCGATGATTTCTGGTGCTGGCGAGCTAGGTTTGTTATTCGCTTTATTACCTTTTTGCTCACGAGAAACCGTTACTGCACGCTCGGTTAAGGCCACCGCTTCATCGATATCAAAGGGCTTAGGTAAGTATTCAAAAGCGCCGCGCTGATAAGCGTTTACTGCACTATCTAGGTCTGAGTGGGCGGTCATAATAATAACCGGCATCTCTGGGAAATGGCTTTGGATCTTTTCCAATAAGCTCAAACCGTCCATACCAGGCATGCGAATGTCTGAGATCACTACGTCGGGCTGTTCATAATCTAACTGCTGAAGCATCATTTCACCGTCGGCGAAACTCAAGCAGTCGTAACCCGCAGTCTTTAACGCTTTTTCTAACACCCACCGAATGGAGCTGTCGTCATCAACGACCCATATTGTTGCTGCCATGTTAGTACTTCCTTAACGTCTGAGAGGAAGGTGAATGGTAAATTCGGTATGACCTGGCCAACTGGCACATTCAATCTTCCCTTTATGCTGATTAATTAAATTTTGTGCAATAGACAAACCTAAACCGGTACCGCCTTCGCGCCCCGTTACCATTGGATAGAATAGGGTATCGAGCAGTTCGGTTGGAATGCCTGGTCCATTGTCGATAATTCTTATTTCTGCGGCCAATTTAAAGCGCTGGCCGGCAATTGTTGCTTGATGAGCGGTACGGGTAATAATGTTGATACTCCCGCCTTTATCACCCAAGGCTTGAACCGCATTTTGAACAATATTGAGGAAAGCCTGTAGCAGTTGCTCATGGTCCATCTCAAAATCTGGAATGCTAGGGTCGTAGTCACGCTCAACGCTAATGCCTTCTGGTAGATCAAGCTTAACCAGCTGGCGTACTTTCTCGAGTACTGAATGCACGTTGTGCAGTTCATGCAAGCCTGGACGCTGTGGGCCAAGCAAACGATCAACTAGTTTTCTTAAACGGTCAGCTTGCTCAATAATAATGCCGGTGAATTCTTTTAGCTCTGGGTTAACTAACTCTTTTTCTAGTAGCTGTGCCGCCCCACGCAAGCCGCCAAGTGGGTTCTTAATTTCATGGGCTAAGCCACGAACCAGTTCTTTAGCTGCTTGTTGCTGGGCGTGTTGATAAAGTTCTTGAGAGATCTTCTTCTGCTGGCCAATAGCACGCATTTCCAGCATGAGTAAATTTTGGTTTTGGTTGTTGATACGCGTAGCAGAAAGCTCAACCAGCGCATGATGACTATCGAAAACCAAGGTCACTTCATTATCGGTAAAACTTTGCCCAGAGCTACACACAGTGCCTAGTTTACTAAGGTCCAGTGAGCTGTGTTTTACTTGGGTGGCCAGCGGCTCATCTATAAGCCGCTTAGCACTTTGACCGAGTAGTTGTTCAGCTGAAGCATTAACGTATTGAATCTTTAGCTCTGCATCAAGCAGCACTATGGCAGTTACTTGATTTTCCAATACTAAGCGCTCGAGCCCAGAAATATCTAACACTACTCTCTCCTGAATGATGCGCACCACTTTGGTGCTCCTGCACTGAGTTTAGCCTCAAAAAGCAGAGAGTGACTAATTAGCCTCCCCCTGCTGCGGCCGCTCCAGCGCCAAATGCGTTAGCGCGGTGCAAGAATACGGTTATGGGCTTAGACGATGCAATTTCCTTGCCTGAATCATCAACTAGCTGCACCTGAATTGTATGGGCGCCGCGATCAATGTTGGTGAGCTGGAAGCTACCCATTTTAGTGATTTGCCCCTGAGGTACGCCATCAAGCACCAATTTGTAGCCCATGCTGTTTAAGGGAAGTGGAGTAGAGCTAGCACTGATTGAGATCTTGCCTTCGTTATCACGAATGGTTTGCTCATGGCTCGGGCTAGTGATGTTAACTTGATATTGAATCGGCTTTTGTTTTTTCTTCAAGGGAGTACGAGGCGTAACAATAGGGCCTTCAGTGGCTGGCGGAGCAACATCTACCTTGAGTTCAGTAGCGCCAACTTGAGGGCGGTCTGAGAAATGCGTTACACCATCCTGATCAACCCATTGGTAAATTTTGTCAGCAGCTTGGGTACCAAAGACTGCGCCACTGATTAATAAAGCTATAGCAAACCATTTGCTCATTGATAATTCCTCCATTCAACTTGCTAAAGGTGGGCAAAAACGTATTGAAAAGCAATAAAAAAACCCGCTTTAAAGCGGGTTTTTTAAGCCGTGTAACGTTTTGTTTATACGCTGTAGTACAATTCGAACTCAAGTGGGTGAGTTGTCATGTTGATGCGCTCAACGTCAGCAGATTTCAATGCGATGTAAGAATCGATGTAATCGTTGCTGAATACGCCGCCAGCAGTTAAGAATTCACGGTCAGCATCTAGGTTCGCTAGTGCATTTTCAAGTGAAGTTGCCACTTGTGGAATTTCAGCCGCTTCTTCTGCAGGTAGGTCGTATAAATCCTTGTCCATAGCGTCGCCAGGGTGGATTTTGTTTTTGATTCCGTCAAGGCCAGCCATCAACATTGCAGAGAATGCTAAGTATGGGTTGGCTGTTGGATCCGCAAAACGTACTTCAATACGACGCGCTTTAGGCGATGGTACTACTGGGATACGAATAGACGCTGAACGGTTACGCGCTGAGTAAGCTAGCATAACTGGTGCTTCGAAGCCTGGTACCAAACGCTTGTAAGAGTTAGTTGAAGCGTTAGCAAAAGCATTAATAGCTTTAGCGTGCTTGATGATACCGCCAATGTAGAACAATGCAGTTTCAGATAGGCCGCCGTATAGGTCGCCAGCAAATAAGTTTTCGCCGTCTTTCCAAATTGATTGGTGAACGTGCATACCGCTACCGTTATCACCAACAACTGGCTTAGGCATAAAGGTTGCTGTTTTACCGTAAGCGTGAGCTACGTTATGAACAACATACTTAAGAACCTGAGTTTCATCGGCTTTTTCAACGATAGAGTTGAATTTAGTTGCGATTTCGTTCTGACCAGCTGTAGCTACTTCGTGGTGGTGAGCTTCAACAGTTTGACCCATTTCTTCAAGAACTAGACACATTGCTGAGCGAAGGTCTTGTGAAGAATCAACTGGAGCTACTGGGAAGTAACCGCCTTTAACGCCAGGACGGTGACCAGTGTTGCCGTCTTCGAAGTGCTTGTCTGAGTTCCAAGATGCTTCATCAGCATCAATTTTGTACATAGAACCTGACATGTCAGTTTTGTATTTAACATCGTCAAACAAGAAGAACTCTGGCTCTGGACCAAAGTATGCTGCGTCAGCAATACCAGTAGAACGCATGTACTCTTCAGCACGCTTAGCTACAGAACGTGGGTCACGGTCGTAACCTTGCATTGTAGAAGGCTCTAGAATGTCACAACGGATGTTTAGTGTAACTTCTTCTGTGAATGGGTCTAATACAGCAGTAGCTGGATCAGGCATCAATACCATGTCTGATTCGTTAATGCCTTTCCAACCTGAGATTGAAGAGCCATCAAACATTTTACCGTCTGAGAAGAAATCTTCGTCAACTTGGTGAGATGGAATAGATACGTGTTGCTCTTTACCTTTAGTATCAGTAAAGCGTAGGTCAACAAATTTAACTTCTTGCTCTTTAAGCAAAGCTAAAACTTCTGCAGACATGTTTTTAACCTCCAGTGTCATCAAAATTGATGGTTCAATCGATTTAATAGTTATTTATACGAATAATCGTGGTTGTGTTGCATCAAGCTAAAACTATGCCAACACATAAGGTGCTGATTTTAATGGCTAAAAATTGATTAGGCATCAATTTAGTGCAGAGCTTTGCACTTTGTTGGTGCTATTCTTGTCCATTTTGGTGCAGTGAGTTTTTGGCCTTAGCTATCATACCCTAATTGGGTAGCGGAAAAACCGTGATCAACTTAAAACTATGAGAATTTGCCGTTTATATGTACAATGGCGCACTTTTTACTTTTACCTCACAATAAAAAGGGCTGAAAGCCGTGCTAGATAAGTTAAGAAACATCGCCATTATTGCTCACGTAGACCACGGGAAAACTACCCTGGTAGACAAATTACTGCAGCAATCTGGAACCCTACAAACGCGTGGTGATGCTGAAGAGCGGGTAATGGACTCAAACGATCTTGAAAAAGAGCGTGGTATTACCATTTTGGCAAAAAACACGGCGATTGAGTGGAACGATTACCACATCAATATCGTAGATACCCCTGGACACGCCGACTTCGGTGGTGAGGTAGAACGTGTTTTATCTATGGTTGACTCTGTATTGTTGTTGGTAGATGCCCAAGAAGGCCCAATGCCGCAAACCCGTTTTGTTACTCAGAAAGCATTCGCTCAAGGTTTAAAACCTATTCTGGTAATCAACAAAATCGATAAGCCAGGTGCTCGTCCTGATTGGGTAATGGACCAAGTATTTGATTTGTTCGATAACTTAGGTGCTACCGATGACCAGTTAGATTTCCAAGTGGTTTACGCATCTGCGTTAAACGGCTGGGCTAGCTCAGAAGAAGGCGTAGAAACTGATAACATGGAGCCTTTGTTCCAAGCTATCGTTGATAACGTTGCTCCACCTGAAGCTAAAGAAGGCGAAGGTTTGCAAATGCAAATCTCTCAGCTTGATTACAACTCTTATGTTGGTGTTATTGGTGTTGGTCGTGTATCACGCGGCAGTGTTAAACCAAACCAACAAATCACGGTTGTGGGTGCCGATGGTAAAACCCGTAACGGAAAAGTAGGTCAAGTATTAGGTTATTTAGGCCTAGATCGCCATGAAGTAACCGAAGCTAACGCAGGCGACATTATCGCTATTACTGGTTTAGGCGAGTTAAAAATCTCAGACACCATTTGTGATCAAACCAATGTTGAAGCATTGCCTGCCTTGTCAGTGGATGAGCCTACCGTAACCATGACTTTCCAAGTAAACACTTCTCCGTTTGCTGGTAAAGAAGGTAAATACGTTACCTCTCGAAATATTCTTGAGCGTTTACAACAAGAGTTAGTGCATAACGTTGCGCTACGTGTTGAAGAAACTGATGATCCAGATAAGTTCCGTGTTTCTGGTCGTGGTGAACTTCACTTAGGCATTTTGATTGAAAACATGCGTCGTGAAGGCTTCGAGCTAGCGGTGTCTCGCCCAGAAGTAATTCTGCGCACTGTAGATGGTCAGTTAGAAGAACCTTATGAAGTAGTGACTATTGATGTTGAAGAAGAGCATCAAGGCAGCATTATGGAGCAGCTTGGTTTGCGTAAAGGCGAGCTAACTGACATGGCGCCAGATGGCAAAGGCCGTATTCGTATGGACTTTATGATCCCGTCACGTGGTTTGATTGGTTTCCAAACCGAGTTTATGACCTTAACCTCTGGTTCTGGTCTGCTTTACCATACGTTCGATCATTATGGTCCACACAAAGGTGGAGTAATTGGTCAACGTCAAAATGGTGTGCTTATTTCTAATGCAACCGGTAAAGCCTTAACGTACGCCTTGTTTAATCTTCAAGAGCGTGGCCGTTTGTTTACTCAGCATGCTGATGAAGTATATGAAGGTCAGGTTGTGGGTATCCACGCTCGTGACAACGACTTAACAGTAAACTGTTTGAAAGGTAAGCAGCTAACGAACGTTCGTGCATCTGGTACCGATGAAGCGCAAGTACTTACGCCGCCAATCGTAATGACCCTTGAGCAAGCGCTTGAGTTTATTGACGACGATGAGTTGGTAGAAGTAACGCCAGAGAATATCCGTATTCGTAAACGTCACTTAACTGAAAACGAGCGTAAACGTGCATCTCGCCCGCCTAAAGCTTAAGGTGAGCTAAGATTTATAAAGGCAGCCTAGGCTGCCTTTTTTATTGCATGTTTATACCTGAAGTAACTATCTATTCTGGCCCACTGCATCTAACTGATTAGTGCTCGCTAATAGTGCAGGGCTGGAGTTGACCGTTTGTTTTATTAGTTCAAACAAAGGTTGATATAGTAGCGGTAAGTGCTCTTGGAAGCGTTCGACCGTAATATGGTAAGCCGCGCGGATGCCGTGATAATCAATATTTGGCCCAATTCTGGTCATTTTAATGCCGAACATAGAAAGGCTTCGAGCAAGTTTGGGCTCAACCATTACGTACGCATGTTTTATTCCGCACTGCTCGGCAACAATTGATGCCGCTAAATACAAGCTCATAGTGATATAAGGAAAGGTTCGCAGTTCCTTTTGGCTAAATGCGCTTAAACCCGCTCCAGCTGGCGCAGCGCCATTTTTGAGATCGATTTTGCGGCGACGAAATTGGGTGTCTAAGGCCACCCTCGATACTTCACAAATGCTCTCTTTAGCAAAGTTATCGGGGTGTAGCTCTTGATGACTAATCACTGATTGGCCGGTGTCTAGCAAAGGTATGCTTTGCTGCTTGCTGGGGCTAACCATTCTTAGGCATCCAGCATCTAAACCGGAGTTAAGGTGCTGAACTCGGCAGTAATGGGAATAACTATCGTAAACATCGCGCTCCATTTGCTGGTGATTGCTTGGCTCAAACTGAAACTCTTCGCAGTAAACACGATGCCGTAATTGATAGATTTTGGTTACCTCTTCCTGATTGCTCGCAATACTGGCTTGAAAGTAACGTTGGTAACGTTGCGCGAGTTCGTCCGCTTGATGCTGTATAGCTAGTTGCTTTACTGACGATGCTGATAATTGCAATTTTCTAGGAGCAATTGCACTGGGTTGTTGATAACTCACAAGTAAACCTAATTAGTCCCTTAAATGTCTAGCAAGGCTAGTTATTCACCATAGTTATATTTTTATCAATTAGAGTGGTTTTTATGAATTTAGTCACTTTTTATGGGTGGTTATTGTCTATAACTGTGTCCTAGCGCATATTTGGTGTTATGAAAGCCTTATTCATTTTATTGGCATATTGTAGTGCCATTAGCCTTTCTGGGAGGTGCATGACATTTTTAGCTATTCGAGAGGGTTTGGAATAGTGTGGGCGGAAATGAATGATAGCGCATATTTATGCGTTTTTGAGTTGGTCCGACTAGAGCTTTTGATTGTCGACTTCTATAGCAATGGGCTGAATATATGGATGATATTCTCTAATAGCCGACGGTAAATTGGCCGTTTTCGCCAAGCGAGTGCATTAATACGTGTACTTTGTTGAAGATAATGCTGCATGATGCGATCTAGATCTTCAGCATAGGATTTGTCATCGATTATCGAAGTCACCTCAAAGTTTAGCCACAAACTTCGCATATCTAAGTTTACTGTTCCCACTAGAGCAACTTGTTGGTCTATTAACAGGCTTTTAGTGTGCAACAAGCCACCGTTAAATTTGTAGATGTTTACCCCGGCATTTAGTAGCTGCTGGTAGAAAGAGTGGCTTGCGTAGCGGACCAAAAATGAATCGTTCCTAGCGGGTAGGATCAGGTTTACTTCAACGCCTCTGCTGGCCGCGGTAACCAGCGCCATTTGTAAACTTTCGTCAGGCACAAAGTAAGGGCTGGTGAGCACTATTTGTTTTTTAGCGAGGTATAGCGAGGTAAGTAGCAGCTGAATAATGTGGTCGCCAAAAATACCCGGCCCTGATGGCATTATTTGCATTCGTTGTTGGCCTACCGAAGCCGTTGTAGAAAGTAAATCAAGCTGTTCGATAAGTGCTTCGCCGGTTTCCATTTCTATGTCGTAGGCAACTACCGCTTGTAGGTTCAAAGCTGCAGGGCCTTCTACTCTTAGCATGAGGTCTATCCACTGTCCGACGCCGCGCTGTTGGTTAAAAAAGCGTGGATCGACTAAGTTCATTGAACCGGTATAAGCAATTTGTTGGTCTATCGCTGCAATTTTTCGGTGTAGGCGTAAGTCGATACGTTGTAACAACATGCGCACTGGGTTGGCATGCAGTGCTTCTACCACATTTACGCCGGCATTCAATAACTGAGATGAAGCGCTAGACTTAAGAAATTCACTCGAACCAACCGAATCTACCAGTAAGTAAACACTCACCTTTCGTTGAGCTGCTTCGGCTAGGGCCTCAAGTAAAGGGTCAAGCAACCCACCTTGCTGAACAATGTAAAATTCCATGTAGATGCTAGATTTTGCTTGCTGTATGTCTTTAGTGAGCTGGGTTAACGTTTCCAGAGAGTCTTCGAAGTTAGTCAGTTGATTCCCCCCTAGAATTGGTAAACCCAGTAAGCGGCGGGTAAGTTGATTCAGCGGCTCCGCTACATCGGAACAGGATTGTTTAACTACGTGAGGGGAGCGATTAAACAGGTGCACGCTTTGTTTGTACTTAGTTTCCATTAGGCGAGCACGTTTGGCTCGCAGTCGCCCTAGGTAACGTTCGCCAAACAGTTGATAACAGATAATACCTACTAGTGGCAGTGCAAATATCAGCAGTAGCCAAGTTAAAGTAACTCCCACAGGCCGCCGCTTTAGCATTACTTGCAGCGCCACCGCGACAATTAGCAAGGCATAAATGAGCAACCCTAAGTCGGATAAGTAGGTATTCGTCACCGTTTGGCCTTTAGATAAAAAACCTATTGATAACTTAGCATGAAGGGCACAAAAAAGCCGCTAACTCAAACGAGTAGCGGCTTTAGATTTAGTTACTGATAGGCTTAGTTGTCGAGCGTGTCGGTGGCCACTTTATAGCTTGGATCTTCTATTAAGTTAACTTCCACCGCGCTTCCTGCCTTAGTCAGCAGTTTACGACACTCTGGGCTAAGGTGCTTAAGGTGAAGAGTTTTACCGGCTTTTTCGTAACGCTCTGCCAAGGTATCGATGGCTTCAATCGCTGAGTGATCACTTACTCGCGACTTGGCAAAATCAATCACTACATCTTTTGGATCGTTAGCTGGATTGAACAGCTCTAAGAAGTTAGCCGTTGAGCCAAAAAACAAGGGGCCATCCAACTCATAAACTTTATGGTCGTCATCTACGCTAGTGGTCGTTACGTAAATGTGCTTAGCGTGGTTCCATGCAAATACTAACGCAGATACGATTACACCAATTACCACCGCTACCGCTAAGTCGGTGAATACGGTGACTACAGATACCAGCACAATCACAAAGAAGTCAGCTTTAGGCACTTTGTTAATCATGCGCAGGCTGGCCCATTCAAAGGTGCCTAACACAACCATAAACATTACACCGACCAAAGCGGCAAGAGGAATCATCTCAATCAGTGAAGAACCAAATAGAATGAAACCCAGTAGTGCTAATGCTGCGGTGATGCCTGATAAGCGGCCACGACCACCAGAGCGAATGTTAATCATGCTCTGGCCAATCATTGCACAACCACCCATACCACCAAAGAAGCCAGTGGTTACGTTAGCCACACCTTGGCCAATACACTCTTTGTTACCATGTCCACGAGTACCGGTCATTTCATCAACTACGGTTAAGGTTAGTAGTGACTCAATTAAGCCGATAGCCGCCAGTACGATGGCATAAGGGAAGATGATTTTCAGTGTTTCTAAGTTGAATGGCACACTTGGGATCGAGAAGCTTGGTAAACCGCCAGCAATAGTTGCGTTAGCGTCACCGGTCATACCGCGCACAAAATCTACCACTGTGCGGGTATCTAAGTTTAATACCTGCACTGCTACGGTAACACCCACAATCGCCACCAATGAAGCAGGGATTGCGCTAGTAAGCTTAGGCAAGAAGTGGATAACTGCCATGGTGATAGCCACTAAACCTAGCATGATCCAAAGCTGGCTGCCTTGCATCCATTCTAGTTCGCCAAAGGCATTGGGCACTTTAAACTGACCAAGCTGAGCCAAGAAAATCACAATGGCCAAGCCGTTTACAAAGCCTAGCATTACCGGGTGTGGCACCATGCGGATAAACTTACCCAAATGGAAGACCCCGGCTAAGACCTGCAAAATACCCATGAGAACCACGGTGGCAAATAAATACTCCACACCGTGATCTGCTACCAAGGCCACCATTACTACTGCTAGCGCGCCAGTTGCACCCGAGATCATACCTGGGCGGCCACCAATTACAGCGGTAATTAACCCCACCATAAATGCTGCATATAAACCTACTAAAGGTTCTACGCCGGCAACAAAGGCAAAGGCAACTGCTTCAGGAACTAAAGCTAGCGCAACCGTTAAACCGGAGAGTAAGTCATTTTTGACTGTTGCTCCCCGAAATTTAGGAAATTCAAACATGTTCTTAGGATCCAATAAAGAACGAAAGGAAATGGGGCGGGAGTCTAGCACTTAATGTGATTCAGTTCAAAAAAACATCAGCTTTTGTTCAGCTTTTTTTAGCCAAGTTTGCGGCTTAAGCCCTTGTTAAACTTGAGTTGCGTCATTAACTAGTTCATCCTTTAGCGAGATAATGCAAAGGAGTGAAATGAATCATGAGTGGGCAGAAAAACACGCCTAATTGGCAAGCGCTTTTCCAGCAAAGCAAAGCGTTTGCGCTTTTCTTGTTTGAGCGGATAAAACAAGAAAAACTGACCATGATTGCCGGCTCATTAGCTTACGTTACCTTGCTCTCTTTGGTGCCTTTAGTAGCAGTAACGTTTTCAATTATTAGCGCCTTCCCAGTATTTTCCGGCTTTCAAACCTTAATCGAAGATTTTGTGTTTAGTAACTTTGTACCGGCCTCTGGTGAAGTGGTGAAGCAGAGCTTGCGCGGCTTTGTTGAAAACGCCTCAAAAATGACAGCGGTTGGTATCGCAGCTTTAGCCGTAGTGGCCTTAATGCTCATTTCGGCGATTGATAAGAGCCTGAATATGATTTGGCGGGTTGAGGAAAAACGCCGTTGGCGTAGTGCTTTTCCTATGTATTGGATGATTCTAACTTTAGGCCCCTTGTTAATGGGCGGCAGCTTGGCGCTAAGTTCTTACATCTTCTCCATGCAATTGTTTGCCGATGAAACATTGTTAGGTATATGGAATAAAATGCTTCGCACGGTGCCCTTGTTATTTTCTGTCGGGGCATTTTGTTTGCTGTATTTGCTGGTGCCAAATAAGTCGATCCGCTTTGTCCATGGTTTAAGTGGCGCTGTGGTGGCGGCCTTGTTGTTTGAACTGGGTAAACGAGGTTTTGCTTTCTATGTTGCCTCATTCCCTTCCTACCAAGTTATTTATGGTGCTCTCGCCACCATACCCATTTTATTTGTATGGGTATATGTGAGTTGGATAGTGGTGTTAATTGGCGCCGAAATTACCGCCGCTTTAGGCGAATTTACCGAGGGCCAACAAGTACAAGATAGCAGTAGTATCATTGAGGAGTCTGAATGATTGCGTTGATTCAACGGGTGACACAAGCCAGCGTGTATGTGTCTGATCAAACTATTGGTGAAATAGGACCTGGCTTATTAGTGTTGTTGGGTGTTGAGCAAGGTGATGACCAAGCAAAGGCCACCAAGCTTTGTGAAAAAGTAATTAAATACCGTATTTTTGCTGACCAACAAGGCAAAACCAATCTTAACGTGCAGCAAGCGGGTGGCAGCCTATTGGTGGTATCTCAGTTCACCTTGGTGGCAGACACCGACAAAGGTTTACGCCCAGGCTTCTCTAAAGGCGCTAGCCCAGAGCAGGCCAATCACCTTTATGAATACTTTGTTAGCGCTTGTCGTGACCGCGGAATGCCTACTGAAACAGGTGAATTTGCTGCCGATATGCAGGTATCTTTGGTTAATGACGGGCCTATGACTTTTTGGCTGCAGGTTTAATTTTCATCAATAAAATCGAAACTTTGCGGCGGCTCACATATCAGATTTGCTGCCTAGAAAGGCAATTGACACAAATGACTTTAATCGGTCATATTAAGAGAAAGCGCTTTCACGAGTAAACTTGAAATCTGACTGTGCCCAGAAAGGTTTTGTGTGAGAGCGCTTACAAATACAGAGAGGCTATAGTAATAATGGCAACAATCAAGGAAGTCTCTGATCTAGCGGGTGTTTCGCAAGCAACCGTATCCAGAGTAATGAACGGTAATAACAAAGTTTCCGATGTTAATCGTGAGCGAGTTATGGCCGCCATGGACAAATTGGGTTACCAACCTAACTCTTTTGCACAGGCTCTGGCTACCAACCGCTCTTACAGTGTTGGGATTGTAGTAGGTACTTTATCGGGCCCATTTTTTGGGCCTATGATGCACAGTATTGAATCGGTATTACGCAAAGAAGGTCAGCACCTTATTGCCACTAGTGGGCACGACAATATCGAGCAAGAGCGTGAAGCGATTCGTTTTCTTAATTCGCGCCGTGTTGACGCCATATTGCTGGTGGTTCAAGCCATGAGTGATGACGAATTGATTGAGCTGTGTACCCGCAACCCAAATGTATTTGTATTAAACCGCTATGTGCCAGAGTTAGCGCATCGCTGTATTTATTTGAACAATGAGTTAGGTGGATATTTGGCCACCAAGCATTTAATTGATTTAGGCCATACTCGGATTGCTTCGATCACCGGTCCATTGGTGCACTTTGATGCTCGAGAGCGTCTGCAAGGTTATCGAAATGCGCTTAGTGAAGCAGGCATAGAATACGATCCGCAACTTATTGTTGAAGGCTTGTATCAAGAAGATGGTGGTACTAAAGCGGCGGCTAAGTTGTTTCAACGTGGTATCGATTTTACTGGTGTGGTGTGTGGTAACGATAACATCGCTATTAGTGTTTATGACATTTTGTCGCGAGATAACGAATCACCGGCTGAGCGTATCTCGGTGGTAGGCTACGATGACATGTTCTATTCACGTTATTTGCGCCCTAAGCTTACCACCATTCGTTTCCCGATTGAGGAAATGGGCACTATTGCCGCCAATATGGTGCTGCAAAATTTGGCCGACAAAAATTTAGTAAACGGTGTGCAATTAGAGCCCTCGCTTATTGTGCGTGAATCTACTGCCCCACCAGTTAGTTAACAAGCTTATCTATATGTAAGGAGTTTGAATGTGATTATTCCCCCCCAGCATTAAACGACTCCTTGCTTGGTGTTAGCTATAGGTTTCTTCAAATTTATAGCTAACATCGATCTCCAGTGAAAACTGGTCGTCTTTTTAATCCCATAAAATGTGTAACATGCGACCCATTGGGCGCAGTTTGAGGTTGTTGTATGTCTTTTGATTTTCCAAAGTCGTCCCCGTTTCGCCGTTCTGACTTTATTTTTGGTGTAGCGACAGCTGCCTTCCAAATTGAAGGTGCTAACCAAGAAGATGAGCGCTGCGAATCCATATGGGATCGCTTTTGTGCCACTCCAGGAAAAGTAGCCAACGGTGATGATGGAACCATTGCTTGTGATCACTACCATCGCTGGGAAGAAGATCTAGAGATGATTGCAGAGCTAGGTGTTGATGCTTATCGCTTATCAATTGCTTGGCCACGAATTATGCCGGTAGAAGGCCAAATTAATGACAAAGGAATCGCATTTTACCAACAGCTAATTGCCAAACTTAAACAGCTAGGCATTAAGCCGTTTGTGACCCTATATCACTGGGACCTACCGCAATACCTTGAAGATAGAGGTGGCTGGTTAAGTCGTGAAACTGCGTATAAGTTTGCCGAGTTTGCCGACATCATGACCAAAGCGCTTGGTGATGATGTTTATAGCTATGCCACCTTTAATGAGCCCTTATGTAGTGCCTTTTTAGGCTATCGTTATGGTCAACATGCCCCAGGTTTAACTGAAGATAAGTTTGGCTTTCAGGCTGCTCACCATATTCTTTTAGCCCATGGCTTAGCCCTGCCTAAGATGCGTGAAAATGCACCAAGCGCCGAACATGGCATCGTGCTTAACTTCACTCCGGCTTATCCAGCAGATCCGAATAATGCTGCAGATGTATTGGCAGCCGACTTTGACGAGCAGCAAGGTATTCATTGGTTTTTACAGCCAATCATCGAGGGGCAATACCCAGATGCTGTTCGCCAGCAGCAGCCGCTATGGTGGCCAACCATTCTGCCGGGTGATTTGGAGCTAATTAAACAGCCCATCGATTACTTGGGCATCAACTATTACACCCGCCATGTGATCAAAGCCACCGATAATGGCCCTAAACAGGTGACCCTAGAGGGCGTTGAGCGCACCGACATGGGTTGGGAAGTGTGTCCACAAGCCTTAACTGGCTTGCTCACCAAGCTAAATGAGCGCTATGAACTCCCGCCTATTTTCATTACTGAAAATGGTATGGCAGGGGCAGATACTCTAGAAGATGGCAAGGTGATTGATCAGCAGCGCTGTGATTACTATCAATCACATTTAAATGCGGTTGCCGATGCCATTGAGCAAGGGGTTGAATTAAAAGGTTATTTTGCTTGGAGCTTAATGGATAACTTCGAGTGGGCCTTTGGTTACGAAAAGCGTTTTGGCATCGTATATGTTGATTACGATACCCAGCAACGGGTACCTAAACAAAGTGCTACTTACTTTCAGCAGTTTCTAAAACAACGCGCAGGAGCATAATTATGGCGTCACTGTCATTTAAAGATCTTCGTAAGAGCTACGGTAAGGTCGAAATCGTAAAAGGTTTCGACATAGAGATGAGTGATGGTGAATTTGTTGTATTACTCGGTGCGTCGGGTTGTGGTAAGTCAACCATCTTGAGGATGGTGGCTGGCTTAGAAACCATCACTTCGGGTCAAATCAAAATGGGTGATAAGTGCCTGAATGATGTTGACCCAAAAGACCGTGACTTAGCGATGGTGTTTCAAAGCTACGCGCTTTACCCGCATATGACAGTCTATGAAAACATTGCATTTGCACTTAAGGTTCAAGGGGTTAAGAAAGAAGAGATTAAGAAGTCGGTAGAGTGGGCCGCAGATATGCTGCAGCTAACTGATTACCTTAATCGCAAACCTAAGCAGTTGTCGGGTGGTCAACGCCAGCGAGTTGCTATGGGGCGTGCTATGGTGCGCACACCTAAGCTATTTTTGTTTGATGAGCCGCTGTCTAACCTAGATGCTAAACTGCGTGGCAAAATGCGTGCAGAAATCAAAGATATGCACAACAAATTGGGCGTAACCACTTTATACGTGACTCACGACCAGGTCGAGGCAATGACTCTTGCCGACCGCATTGTGATAATGAACAAAGGGGTTACTGCTCAAATCGGCACGCCTTATGAAGTATTTACCCAACCTAAAAACCAGTTTGTTGCTGGTTTTATCGGTTCTCCGTCAATGAATATGATCCCAGCTAAGGCCAAGCAGGTGCAGGGTGAGTGGCTATTGGAGCTCGCAGGCCAAGAGATTAAAGCTCCTGAGAAGTTCGTTGGGAAGTTGCAAGAAGGCCAAGAGCTAACCTTGGGCATTCGTCCTAACGATATTCATTTGCATGAAAAGCAGCTAGAGCCTAGCCATGTGATTGCTGCCAAAGCGACTTTCACAGATAGTGAGCTATTGGGCGCAACTATGCATGTAAAAGCCGAACTTGGTGGACAGAACATTATTATTGAAGCGCCGGCTGAGCACACTAAATTACCCAGTGCATTAGACATCTTTTTGGATGCTACCTTCGTACACTTGTTTGATGGTGAAACTCAAGAGTCTTTAGCTCAGCCTTAATATTCTCCAAGCTATGACACAAAATAAAAAAGCCAGCATTACGCTGGCTTTTTTGTGTTTGTTGCGAGGCTTAGCCTAGCACTACTTCTACTTGATGTTCACCATCGTTAAATACCGGAAGCACCTTACCGCTAATTGCTTCACCGTTAACTTTAATGCTTGCAACGCCTGAGCTAACGCCTTGAGGGTTACTCACAGTGATATTGTACTGGGCGCCACGGTAGCGACGTTTCACGCTAAAGCTTGGCCAAGCTTTAGGAATACATGGGTCAACTTCTAGGCCTACCAGAGTAGGTTTAATACCTAGTATGTATTGGGTACCCGCTACGTAAGTCCAAGCTGAGGTGCCAGATAACCAAGCATTGCGCCCCATACCAAATTGTTTGTGCTCTGCACCTAGTATGTTTTGTGGGTAACAGTAAGGTTCTGATTGGAACACATCCAAGTTGTCGTTATGGAAAGCCGGGTTAATTTGGTTGTAGTACTCAAATGCTCGGTCACCGTTGCCAGCAATGGTTTCAGCCATCATTACCCAAGGGTTAGAGTGCAGGAAAATGCCGCCATTTTCTTTTGCTCCCGGTGGGTAAGTACTTACCCCACCAAGTTGAGGGTCAAAGCCGTTGTAGCCAGGGCCCGATAACATAATGCCGTACTTGGTATTTAGTTTGTGGTTTACAGCATCTAGGCCTGCCAGCATCCGGTCGCCTTCGGCAAAACCTGAAATAACCGGCCAAGACTGTCCGTTGGTATACAAGCTACCATGCTGGTTTTTATGAGAACCGATAGGCTCGCCTTCGTTAGTAAAGTAGCGTACCCACCACTCACCATCCCAAGCATGTTGGTTCACTCGTTGTTTCATTTCTTGGTAGTAGCCGTTAAGCAGCTTTAAACTAGCTTTATCATCAATGGCTGACGCAATGTCGATTAACTCTTTTAAGGCTTTACCAAATAGGTTGGCTACAAATAAAGATTCTGCGCCACTTGGTAAGTTAACTGTATCGTTCCAATCGGCAAAGCCCAATAGCGGTAGGCCATGCTCACCAATGTTGTTCCAAGTAAAATCAATGGATTTTAGTAGGTGCTCGTAAACACTACCTTGGCTACGGTCGGCCAGCTCCAGAGTTTTGCTGTAGTAAGTAATGGGTTTGTTTAAGAACTCTAAATCGCCAGTTTCTTTTAAGTATTGCGCAACGGTAAGCACAATCCATAAGTGGTCATCGCCGTAGTAATCCGGGCAATCAGGCTCTTCACGTGAGTCACCTTCATTGGCTTCCATAGTGAGTGGGAAGTACTGGTGCATGGCTGAACCATTTTCTAGCTGTACCGAAAGTAAGCGCTCGGCAAATTCGCGTGCCTCTTGCGGCATATGCGCCATTACCCCAATTAAATCTTGCGAGGAGTCACGGAAACCAATACCTCGAGCGCCATAACCTAGCTGGTAAAGCGACAAGTAGCGTGACCAGTTTTTGGTGGTATGACATTGACGTGGATTGTGCACATTTAGCATAGAGTTCATGGCGTTGTCTGGGGTGTCTACTTGCATTACATCAAGATAGTTTTCCCAGAAGTTGCTTAGCTCGGCAAAGGCTTGGTCAACGGCTTGTTCGTTGCGGTATAAGGCAATGTCTGCTTCAGCTTCTTGCAAGCTAGGTACTTGGCCAAGTTGAGTGATTACTCGCTCTGTTTGTCCTGGTGCCAGTTCGCCCAGTTTAACCAACAACACACCCACGTTATCACCGCGGTCGCATTCAGAGTTACTTAAGCTTTCCTCTTGTAAAGACAAAGGCTTAGACCAAGAGCCAAATTCGTTATCGCCTAAAAATGCTCGGCGATCACCTTCCCATGAATCAACAGGGCGGTTACAGCTAAGGTAGTTAACTGCGCTATCGCGTTTCATATAAGCGTATTGCTCTAACACTACATGGCCGCTATCTTCAGCGTGAGCCTTTAAGGTCATGGTTTGTGGAACCCAGTCGGCGTTAACCAGCTGCTTTAGTGCATCGAAATGGGTGAATTCATACACCGGCGCTACATCTACTGCTTGCGTTTGCTGGCTAATGTTAGTCACCTTAATGTCTTGCAATAAGGTGCTAGAGCCTTGTGGTACAAAGATTTTTACATCAATTTGTAGGCCTTGTGCTTCCACAACCCAGCGGGTGTAAGACAAACCCACACGACACTCAAACTTATCTAAGGCTTCTAAACACGGCGTATAAAACGGAGAAAACAGCTGATAGCCCTGCTCAGTTTTACGACGTATGTAAATGGTTGAGCCTTTGAACTCAGACTGAGGCAGCTGAGCAATATACTTGGTGATACGGTTTAATGCCGGATCTTGCTTACATACTACGGTGCCACCAGTGGTATCAATTAAGCCACCAAAGTCTAGAGTTCCTACGTAGTTCGCCCATTTTATCGGCGTTTTTGGCGTAGTTAGAACGTATTCTTTGTTTTGGTCATCGAAGTAACCGTATTGCTTGTTCATATTTACCTCAAATTATTAAGCTGAATGCTGTTCTGATTTGGTTGTTGAGTTAACCAAAGGCAGTGAAAAGATCATTCCAGGGCGGAAGTAGCGACCAGCGGTGTACTTCAATCCGGTATGGTGAAGGGCGTAAAACAGCGTTTGGCTGTCTAACTGAAATTGTTGACACACAGCGGCACTGCGCAGTTTAAATTCGTTGAGCTGGCGTGGAATATCAGCCGCGATTCGGCCATCGGGATAGAGTAAACCTAGTTCGATAAGCGCTTTGCTAAGCTCGATTGCTGCTGGCTCATCTAGCTGGGCAAACTGCGTGGCGTCAAAGCGGCAACTGGCGTTAAAGCCCTCTGGTGCTGCAAAAGGAACGCGAGCATCTAGGTACAAGTTTCGGTAGCAGGCGCTGAGTAAATCCGCCGCTTGCTGTTGCATGCCCAAGGCAGCCATGGCGTTTACCAAAGAGTATTGCACTCCAATCCACACATCGTGAGCTTGAAAATTATCCCACTCTTTAGTCTCGCCGTAGCGGCTAACTAAATTGGCTGCTCCCACTCGCGCGCTGTTTATTTGGTAGTTGTGTTTATAAACGTACTCTAGGGCGCTGCGTTGTTGCTGCTCGCTAGAGACTGCAGGCAATTGCAACATCCGGCAGTAGCTATCGGCCAATAGCTGATCGGCAAAGCTGTCATCACTGTCTAGGCTTATCTTATCTAACCATGAGGGTTGCCAAAAATCGCCCAAGGCAACTAGCGCCAATTTACGAAGTTGGCGGCATAATTTTGGATTTTCGGCGTCAATCGGCCAAGTTTGGCTGCTATGGTACTTAGCCCACAAGCGCTCAACGCTTGTTGTTAGCTCACCAAGTTCTAACAGTTCAGGAGTAGATAACCAGCGGTTAAGCGCTTCCACCAGTTCCACAGAGCAACTGTCTTGCTTTAGCTTTAACTGCTGAGAAAATGGGCTGTTGAGTAAGCTGGTGATCAATTGCTCGCGCCGTTTTTCTGTTACGTCACCAATTTGCAAAGGCGTAACATAAAAGTGGAAGTAGCCGGCTTTTTCATCCCATAAACTGGCCTGAAATTGCTTACGAGCGCGACTCGCAAGGTAGCGGTATTCCTGTGGAATACTGGCTTTGTTTAGCTGTTCTGCAATGCAGGCGTAAGCTTCTAAGCTGGCTATCCACAAAGAACCGCAATATACCGAAATGCCGTGTGAAGACAGGTTATCAAAGGTGTCGTCGGTGCCACGGGTTAATGGGAAACACTGCCCAGGCTCAACCATTGCTTGTAGGTAATGCATGGCTGCTTGGCAAGCTTCCCAGCAATCTTGCAGCAAAGCCTTATCGCCATGAAAGCGGTAATGGCGCAATAGCATTAAGATGTATTTAGGGGCTAAATCTTTCCACTCTTTAACGTTGTGCCAATCATAGGCATCGGGTTTAGCATCAAAGGGGCTGCCGAGATCATGAATCACCGCGCCGCGCACTGCCCGAGGACCTTCGGTTTTGCTGTTGGGTAGGTCCGCATGCAGCAGGCCTACATATTCGTGGTGGCGACGAACAATGTTGTTTTCCGCCAATACTGCCTGTGAGAAGTGGCGCATTACTGCCCCATCTAAGCGTGGGAAGCACTGTAACAGCGAGAATGAACCGTAAAAGTAAACATCTAAGGAATTGAAAAATGGATAGTCGGCACACTCTCGTACTAAGAATCGATCTTGTTCATCCCATACTGTAGCTTCCGCCAAAAATGACAAGGTGTTTAGCGCTAGCGTGCGGGTTTCGGCCTTGCCGCTGGTGGACATGGGCAGCGTATCCAAGCATGCATCGGGCATTAATTGTTGATTAACCGTCGTTAGGGCTGCTTGCACTTGCGGTTCTATTTCAATGGCGCGCTTACAAATGGCTAAGGCGCGGCCTTGCGACTCAGGGTAGAACTGGCGGTATTTTTTCTGGCTGCTTAAGCCGGGTAATTGAATATGCGGGAAGTCGAGAACCAGCGAGAATAAGATCTCAACACTTTCGCCTGGGGCTAGCTCGCCGCTAACACATAAGGCGCTTGAGCTTAGTTCGCGCCCGCTATAAATGCCGCGGTCAACCGCTTGTGCAAAGCGGCCACTGGCGAGTGCACCGGCAATCTGTAGGGCACTGGAGTCGCTATAAAAATAAGGTTTTGCACTCACGCAACACTGTGTTGGCGCCGATACCGAGATACAGCTTTGGCCATCAAAGTCCACGCCAGGGCTAGCTTTACCGCTCATTTCTATGGCGTAGTGATGGTTGTCTTCTGTTTGCCAGCTGGTGGCATGGGCTTGCTGAGCATTGGCTGCTCTTACCAAACTACATGCTGCATCTTGAACCCCGGGGCGCTGTTTAATTGCCTGAAAGCCTGAGAGGTTTTCTAGGCATCTCACTAGGCTAAAGCTTTGGGGCTGGTTACTGGTGTTGTGTAATACCACTCGGGTATAACTTATTGGTAACGCTGCCCAATCTTCATGGTTTGGAATAACCGGACTGTAGTGGTACTTGCTCACTTGAATCGCTTGTTGGCCGCTAAACTGTTGTTTAGCCACAGGATACAGTGCGCTGTAGTCTATTTGTTCACAAGGCCAAGCCGCTACATCGTTGTATTGTTCTGACTCCCAATCGCCAATTAAGGCCTGCTGTGATTGTTGCTGCAGACCTAAGGCTCCATCGTAAAAGTCTAATAGCCAACTTATATTCAGCTGGGTGGTTTGCTTAGCGGCTGTAACCAGTTGTTGAGTCTTGCTGGATAGTTCTACTTTCCATCGCTCTAAGTTTGCAGCATTCCACTGATAGAACTCTGGTTCACTAAGCAGCAGTTGAAGCGCTGCAAGTTGTTGCTCAACATTCATGTCAGGCGTAAATAGCGGTACTTGCTCAGCCTTGCTTAGGGCAAAGAATTTTTGCTTTTGCTGAAAATCACTGAGATTAACAATTACCAGCTGTTGCTGGTCGGCCGGAGTTTGGCTTAAATAGAAGTCTTCTAAACGCAGGCTATCACGCTGTTGGTCACTTAAATGCAGGCCGGGAAGCATATGTAATAGCGGCGTTGTACCCGCTGGCGTAAAGGTATAAGCGCTGCCAATACCACCTAAAGCAATTCCTGTATCTGCTGGAGTTGTACTTAGCGGTACGTACCAAGGTTGAATAAACTCATCCGCTAATCCTGGGCTCATCAAGTCGTTTACTTGGCCGTGATAACTGGATTGTGCGGTATAACGATGCAACATTGGTTCAACCTCTCTAAATACCTTGATGTGTAAGCGCTTTCACATGGCATGTTAACAGTTGAGCTTTGCTTGTTTAGCGCCTCAATTCGAAAAAGTGATCCGCTTCAATAAAAGATTTCGTAATAGGAAAGCCATGAAAGAAGCTGTCATTTTTCGTTAGATAGTGTTGTTTCTTCCCACTTGCTAACTGGCTGTAAGCTATATGTAGTGCGGCCTTTGCTCGCTATTTCTTTTAATACAAGTGCATGCGTGACAAGTTTCTTAGCTTGGCATGGCTATCGCTCATCCAAAAAAACATTAGTTGAGTTTCGTCTTAATTGAAGGAGCGGGAAACTTACTGCAATGAGGTTTGAACTCTTATCGAATAGAGGTGTGCGCTAACATCTGTTTCACTCTTTCTTGTTTAAATTTTAGAGTAAAAGGTCAAATGAAAATAACTGAGAGCCTTGAAATGCCTAGTTAACATAGCTTGTTAACGCTAATGGTAGCGTTCAAAAATGTGCATATGTTTACTTGGGAAAAATTGTTTGATATGCCTCACATAGTTCGATTTTTGTAATGAACTTCTTGATGTGAAAAAACATCATTTGTTTCATGGCTGTTTCATATCTTTATTGTTAGGCTATTTTTTGCTTTTAAATCAGTGATTTATTTGTGTAAGTGCTTTCTTTAAATAACTATGATTTGAAGGATATTTCATGAAACAGAAAGTATGAAATTTGTATATTTTGTGATCGCAGCTATTTGCAAGCGTTTTCATTAGTGATGAAGGTCACTTATTTATCTTATTTTGAGCTCTATACTGCTAAACCATGGCTAGTTGGCCATATATAAAAAAAGCTTCCAATAAAATTTCAAGATTCACACGGAGTTGAACAAAATGAAAATGAAAGCGCTTACAATTGCAATTGCAGTCGCGTCCGCGGCAACCTCACTTAGCTCATTCGCTGGTACCCCTAATTTCTCTGGTTACGGCCGTTATGCTCAAGAAACTTCTGACGATGAAATCAGAATTATCAAAGGTGATTACGGTGTAATTAATGGTGTTGGCCGTCTAGGTAACGAAGGTAACTGGATGGAGTTCATGCTTACTCAAGGTTTTGAGAATGGCGACGCTCAGTTTGACATGAATGTAATGTTAAACACTCCTGGTTACTCGCCAACTTGGGGCGATACCATTGGTCTAGCTCAGTTCTACGGTGGCGGTAAAGGTATCTTTGCTTCTCAACCAGATGCTTACGTATGGGCGGGTAAACGCTTCTATGGTCGTGAGCAAGGCGGTTTAAGTGATTACTTCATGATGAGTGCCGATGGTTCGGGTGCTGGTGTTGATAATCTGAATGTTGGTTTAGGTCAACTAGATTTAGGTTGGACTCAAGCGGGTTCTGGTGCTGGTGCCCCTGATACTGCCGACGGTCAAGTGAACCAGTTAATGCTTAACTGGCACGACATCAAAGTAAGTGAGCAAGGTGCATTGAAGTTCCGCTATAACTATGCCTTTGCTACCGGTGCGCAAAAAGACGGTTTCGATAATGATTCTGCCCACCAATTCTTTGCTTCATACCGTCAAGGTTTAAGCAATGGTTGGTTCCAACTAGCCGGTCGTTACGAGACGGATGCTGCCGCTTTAACCATCTCCAATTCAGCGGGGCACAACTGGTCGAATGTTCGTGATGTTAACGCAGACAGCTACGGTGTATTTTTAGATGGCGCAGTTAACTTCGGCGAAATGACTGCTATGGAATACAACGCCAACTGGTTACGCATTGAGTGTGAAGATGGCCGTCAAGCCTGTAACTTTAAAGAAAACAATGAGTACAGCGTTGCGGTTCGTCCACAACACCACTGGAATGAGTTCATGGCCACTGCTGTAGAAGCTGGTTTCCAAGCTACTGAGCAAGACGGCAAAGGTAGTGATGCATGGAAAGTTACTTTGTCTCAAAACTTCCAAGTGGGTCACTTCATGTGGTCTCGTCCTGTAGTTCGCTTCTACGCGGTAACGGGTGAGATTAAAACAGATGGTGCCGATAAGTACGACTTAACAAAAATTGGTGCCATGGTTGAAGCTTGGTGGTAAACCCAGCTAAGCTGAGTACAGTTTATTAGGTACTCAACCAAGGAGTGGGCGCTAAGCGTTTAGCGCCCACAATTAAGAGGTGGAAATTTGAAAAAAGTATTAACGGTAATTGTGGGCTGTATATTAGCTAGCGGCTGTTCAAGCTCTAGTGATGAGAAGCCTTTTGAAGTCACTGACCCGTTTCGCACTTGGAACACCCAATATGTAGATGAGGCAAAAATTGCTGCCAATCTGCAGTCAAATAATGTTTCACCATTACTTCCTTCGCAACTGCAATACCAGTTATTAGCCTTAGATAGAACAAATCGGATTGATGTTACTGAACAATCACCGGTAGTGCGTTTTCCTGAAGGAAACTCTTACACCGCAGCATTGTTGATTCCTGAAAACATCACCCAGTTTACCTTTTACTTAGATAGCATTGTTGGCAGAACGGTATTTGTACCTACTGTTATTTTCTATGATGAAAGACTAAAAGAAGTGCTTCGAATTGAAAACAGTACCTTAAATGCGGAAGGCTTCCTCAGCATGAAGCAGGAATTGCTGCCAGAGCAAGCTAAGCGTGCTCGTTACTTGCTGGTTTATAGCAAGGCAACTGACTTTGCTGGAAGAACCGAATTGATTGACCCTAAAACTGTTTATGAAGAAAAAACGGGTGGAGGATTACCAGCTACCTTTAAATATTACTCTAAGCATTCGCCTATTGGTAACTTAGATATTCGCTTTGCAGACGTGTTGTTTAGTTCGTCTTTTGTTACTACACCAGCAAGCACAACCCAACAGAATGTTACGCCCGTTGAGCCAGCGCCAGTAAAAGCTGAGTCAGCGAGCACTGCCGCGGCAGCAACAGCAACTACAGCAGTAGTGGCTAGCCAAACTAAAGAAGAGATGCTCAGCGATACTGAGAACTTTTATCTTGAGCAGATTAGCAAAGCGGTAGAAAAGAATGACCTCTCTAGGGCCTTAAACCTAGTTGAGGAGGCAGAGCGTGCCGGATCTTCAAAAGCGCAATCCCATTTTATGGAGCAGTTGAAGAAACAGCAGCAACAGTAGTGCAGTACACAAGTGTGTTTTTTTCTAATCCCTGTTTATACGGCGCCTAGTGCGCCGTTTTTTTTGCTAGCAGTTCACGATTTGGTGCGAAATTTCACTAGGCTGGCTGTGTTTGCTTGGTTAAGTCCGTATTAGTTCACCGGTAGGCTATTCATTGTAAATTCGCTGTCATTAAATATGAGTTTACTCTGGTCGCGGCCATCTTGATGAACCAAGTAACCTGCGTTGCGCAGCGCCATAATGTAAGCCGATAAGGGGCTGTAGTTAAACAAGCTGTCATTGGCATCTAGCTCTACATTCAGATCTAAATAGCGGAGTAGCTGCAGTGGGCTGTTTACGGCATTTAGCTCAAAGGGCAGAAGTTTTGCATTGCCCGAGAGCTTTATATCTCCAACCATGGCAAGATCTTGAAAATTCGAATTAATCTTTAATGCTAATTGTTCTAGCTGCCACTCTATGCCTTCTGAAATAAGTTCTTGCACCAAGGCATCTAAGTCTTGCTCTGAGCGCTGCTGTTGATTCGCCCCCGCAAGAGCAATCAAGCTTTGCATTGGAACGCCGCCGATCTTGGAAGTTAAAACAAGTTCATTCAAGGTGAATCTTTGTTGAGCTTCTTTAAAATTAAATTGCTCTAATGAGCTATCTACACTCATAAATGCCCGCTGTTGCTGTTCGCTAAACTGGTTACTCACTACCAAGTTTTGCAAATCTAACAAGGTGTTGCCTTGCTCTAGCTGTAGGGTTAGTTGCTCTATTGACCAGTTGGCGCTTTCTACAAGTGTCCAACCTTGGCGTTGGCTAAACTGCTCACTAGCGCTCACTTGCTGTAGATGAATATGGTCGCCATTTTGTGAACTATCGTCTAGTTCCATACCTTGCCAGTTTAGGCTGGCAGTGCCTTTAGCAAAATCTAGGTCGCTATTTGACGTAATCAGCAAGGGATGAAAGGTTAAGTCTACCTGCGAATAGTTGTGCTCGAAGTTATCGATACTTAGCGATTGCTTTAAATTTTGGGTAAGTAAGTTGGCCTGCCACTGACCAAGATGGGGAATACTGCTTAATTGATTGGTTTGCAGCCATTGTTGGTAATCGCCTTGTTGCTCATCCACTTGCCATTCGCCACTAAGCCATAAGGGCCAAAAGCTGATTTTATGCTGCAGCATGATGGTGAAAGCTTGTGGCTCTAAACCAAGGTCTGCAAAGTTACCCTCTATTTGCCATTGCTCTTGGCGAGTGAACCAGTCTTTACTTATTAGGCTTTGTTGGTAAGACCAAGCGTGTTGCTGATTGAGCTTGGTGGTTAGCTGCTCTACCTGACGCTGATACTGGTATTGGCTAAAGAATTGACCTCCAACAGCACTAACCATTAGCACGGTTAAGAAAACTACGCTTTTTTTGAACATTGAGCAGCAACCTACTTTAATATCGTGTTATCGAATAAGCATTCTATATGTAAATGCTAAGCAATAGTAATACCAATCGTATTAAGTAACGGTTCATTCTATCTGGTTAAAATACTCGATAACTGCGTTAGAATTTTTGATTGTAGAATAACTACTTATCGAAAAATCCTGCCTTATTCTCGAATATTTTTCCTGCGATATTTCTGATCCCGTACTTAGTGTGATTGGTATAAGCTTGTCGGCTTGCTTGATGCACCTGGAGTATTTTTTGTTAAACCAACTTTTAGCCTTATTGGCTGATCTATACACGCCCTTGCAAGTGGTTGTGTTGCTTTGGCTGGGATGGCGACTTTTTGATGGCAGTGACTCTCGGCAGCAGCTTAAGCAAATTAGTGGCTTTTTATTGCTGAGTATTTTGATTAGCTATTCGTTGATGTTTGCTGATAACTACTGGCAATGGTGGCAGCGTTTAGCCTTAGATTACAGCACCCATACCGCTGTTGCCTTTAGTCTACAGCTGGCTATTCATAGGGTCTTGCCAAAACAACGCTTAGTTTCTTGGTTGGCTTACTTTGTTTATTTATGGCTGATGTGGTTTTTGAACTACCACAGTGTGATGGACATGCTAACTACCATGTTAAGTGTTGGTTTATTGTTGCAATTAAGTGCAATATGTAAAGTTGGCAAAGCAGCTACAAAATAAATGTAGGCTATGCTGAGTGAATTATTGTTAATGATAAGTGTCATAGTAAGACACTGGAGAGCTTCAGCAGGTCTGCTAGCAAAGCAAGAAGGGAACCGCCATGTTTAAGGTAATTTGTCCGGATGCATCGGGTGAAATGGATAAGTATTATCGATTTCGCTGGGAAGTATTGAACAAGCCTTTGCAGCTGCCGCTAGGCAGTGAACGAGATGCCTATGATGACCACAGTATTCACCGCATGATTCGTGACCGCCAAGGTGAACCTTTAGCGGTTGGGCGTTTGTTTTTAAGTGATAATAAAGAGGCACTGATTCGCCATGTAGCGGTGTGTCCTGAGCAGCGAAAACTAGGTTTAGGCACCTTATTGATGATGGCCTTGGAAGAAGCGGCTCACGATGAAGGAGTAGAACGTATTGTGGTAAACGCACGTGGCGATGCGCAAGCCTTTTTTACCAGTTGCGGTTTTGAACCTGCCGGCAATCCTACCTTCGATAAAGTGAAAATTAAAGTACAGCAAATGGTTAAAGAGTTGTCGCCAGAGCACCGCTTTGTAAGGCAACCCAAGCTATGTACTCAGCTACAACAGATGTTTAACCAACAAATTCCTCTAAGCGAAAAAATGGGTGTGCGTTTACATCAATACACCGGTAACGAGTTGACCACTAAATTACCTATTGCCGGAAACGGCAACCCGCATTCCACCATGTTTGCTGGCAGCATTTACAGCCAGGCGGTTTTGTCGGGTTGGGGAATGATTTGGTTGATGTTAGAAGAGCATGGATTTGCTGGTGACATAGTATTGGCTAAAGGGGAAATTAAACATCGTAAAGCGATTGACCAAGATGCTTTAGCCAAGGTGAAGAAGAGCCAAATGAAAGGCAGTTTACTGCCGCTCATTGAAGGCAAGAAATGCAAAATGACCGTGACTGTTCAGGTGTGCCATAACAAAGAAGTGGCAGCTGAGTTCAAAGGTTTCTATGTCATCCTACCTAAGCCTCAGGCTGAACTCGATAGTTAAGCGTTTAGATACATCCTCCAGCTATCCTTGTGTGTAAATCCAAGTATATTTAGTATGTGAATATACTTGGCCCGCACAATCAGGAAAACTTATATGCAACATCTTTATCGCTTTAGCCTTAAGCAGTTATCGGTGTTTGTATCTATTGCCGAAACTCACAGTGTAAGTATTGCTGCTCAGCAACTGGCGATGACCCAATCTGCTGCCAGCATGGCCTTAAATCAGCTAGAGACAGGCTTAGGCCAAAAGCTATTTGAGCGTCAAGGTAAGCGTCTTCGCCTCAATCACTGGGGGCATTGGTTACGCCCGCGAGCCAAGCGCGTGTTGATGGAAAGTCAGCACATTATGCAAGGCTTTGCCGGCCAGCAAGTGATCAGTGGCGAACTCAGTGTTGGCGCTAGCCAAACCATTGCCGAGTATTATTTGGCGCAAATCATCGCCGGTTTAGATAAAACTTATCCCGACTTAGCGATTAGCCCTCAAATCAGTAATACCGAAGCGGTGATAGCAGGCTTACTCGACTACCGTTTGCAACTTGGCATTATTGAAGGACATTGTTCAGATAGCCGGATTACCCAGCAAGTATGGTGTGAAGACCAGCTGGTCGTAGTTGCGGGTAAGCAGCATCCTTTAGCTGAGTTAGAGCAAGTAAATCTATCACGGTTAAGCCGAGCGCGTTGGGTACTGCGTGAGACAGGCTCTGGGACCAGAGACATATTTAACGGCGCCATTCATGGCAAAATCACCAAGCTCAAAGTATGGCGAGAATATAGCCATGTGCCTAGTTTAGTGGCTTTAGTGGCCGACGGGGCTTACCTGAGTTGCTTACCTTTACGTAGTGTGGAGCAGGCGATAAACGCGGGCGAGCTGATTGCTTTAAATACACCAGATTTAGATATGCGCAGAAGCTTTAACTTTGTTTGGCGCAAAGACAGCAGTCAAAATCCGCTGCGCGACTGCTTTATCGAACATGCTATGTCACTAGCTTTGGCAACGTTAAGCGAGTAAATCGTAACCATAGTGTGGAGCAGGCGATAAAAGCGGGTGAGCTGATTGCTCTAAATACACCTTATATAGCTTAGATATGCGTCGAAGCTTTAACTTTGTTTGGCGCAAAGATAGCAGTCAAAATCCGCTGCGCGACTGCTTTATCGAACATGCTATGTCACTAGCTTTGGCAACACTAAACGAGTAAATCGTAAACATAGTGTGGAGCAAGCGATATAAGCGGGCGAGCTGATTGCTCTAAATACACCAGATCTAGATATGCGCAGAAGCTTTAACTTTGTATGGCGCAAAGATAGCAGTCAAAATCCGCTGCGCGACTGCTTTATCGAACATGCTATGTCACTGGCTTTGGCAACGTTAAGCGAGTGAATCGTTGTTACTGCAAGCTTTCTTCTGTTAACGGGTAACGACACTGCGGTATGCTGGGAGCTCGGGTAAAGTCTTGCTGATCAACTGAGAAGCGGCGAGGCGAAAGGTAGTGATCAAAACTTACTTGGGGCTTGCTCCAAGCACCATGTACCGTGTGAACTAAACGCCAGCAAGGTTGGTCGGCTACTACAAGCTTTAGTTGATTGTAGCGTTGCTTCGCTAGGTCAATTTCACCCGCTAGGGTGAGTCCATAACGTAGTCCGGATAATTCTTGAGGAGCTAATCTTAGTTTGCCTTGCTCTAACTCTGCGCGTAGCGCCAAGTTAGTAAATTGGGTGATGCCTTTAGGCAAGCTTTGCGGATCTTGCCAAAACACCGGCCAGCCACTGGCTATAAAAGGATTGGGTTTTTCATAATACTGCCGCGGGCTTTCAATAATTTGGTCGAGGGTCACTTCTAAATCGGCACCTGGCAGTTGAATTAACTGACTGTGAAAATCAATCGAGCCATCAATACTTGAGCCAAAGTCATTGAGCTTACCCCTTAACTTTCCCGCAAGCTCTAAGTCTCCCACTAAGTTAAATTGGCGATTATTGGCTAAGCGCGCCAGTGGGCTAATATCGAGCAATAGGCCTGAGATTTCAGCTTGCCAAGGTTTGTGCTCTTGATCTAACAAGGCTTGTCCCTGTAACTCAAATTGGCCTAAGGGTAGCTCACCATACAAGTTAAAATAACCAATCTCTTGGTCTGCACCCAAGTCGAAGCTGACATGGCTGAGTAGCATACCGCGATAAGCCAGCTCTGGAGCTTCAATAAACACTTGGCTTTGTGGCTGCCAAAGTTGGTCAATGCTTTGCCACTGACCATCTTGAATTACTTGCAGTTGACGCAGTTCAACATTTAAACCGGTAGCTGAAAAGGGAAGTTGATCAGCGTAAGACAGCAGCTTCACTTGCTGCAACTCAAGTTGTTCAATGTTTAGCTGTTGTAGTGGTGCAGGGGCTTTAGTAGCGCTTTTTTCTTGGTTGCTTGTTGTAGTGCTGTCACTTACAGGTAACCAATTGGGTTGGATCGGAATTTCATTATTGCTTAGCAGCAATTGATGGAGAGTCAGCGCTTGCTGTTGCCATTGATAACTTAACGACAAACCTAGCTGCCCTTTAAATAGCTGGCTACGTAAGGCATCTACGGCAAATAGGCCATCGCTTATTTGTCCGCTAGCGGTAAGATCGCTGAATTGAATGTGGTCAATACCTAACTCATCGGCAATAAAAGCATATTCGCCGCGCAGTTTGTTGGCTTGGTAAGGCCAAGGGCTGGCTATGTTTTCTAGCTCTGCCGTTAGTTTGTTCAGCACCACATTGTGGCCTTGTAACTGAGTGGCTAAGCTAAGTTGGTTTAGTAATAAATTGTCAATTTGAATACTGCTTAACCAAGCAAGCTCAGGTAAGTTATTTAACCAATCTTGCTCACTGGTTGATGGGGCTGCAGCTTGATTTTCTTGAGCACTAGGTTCTGGAGCAAAGTGCTCTAGTCTAAAGTTGTTTAAAGCGAGCTCGCGTATGGTGAGTTGCTTATTGCTCAGTTCGGCTGACGCATAAACCGAACCTTGTAATAGATCGGCACCGATGTGCTCTATCACTAACTGCTGCTGGCCGTAGGCAAGGCTTAGCTGTGGCAACATGATGTCTTGCCACGGGGTTGTAAGTCGCTGTGCTGAGCTATGCAAGGTGAATTGCCAATGGCTTAGCGCGGGTTCGTTAAGATCAATCTGCCAGTCTTCTATAGCTAATTCAAAGCGTTCTAGTCGGTAAGACTGTTGCTGATCTTGCCATAGTAAGTCGCCGTCTTTGAGCAATAGCTGATTGATCTTAACTGCGTTTAACCAGCTGATGTTGTTGGCTTCGGTGGGCTCGCTGCTGTCTGCTGTTTGGCTAAACAGTTGTTGGGTAAGCGCTAGTTGTGGTTGTTCTAGTAGCAGGCTATCTATCTGAATTTTACCCTGCAGCAAAGGCATCAAGGCAAAGTTTAACTTAGCTTGTTTAGTGAGCATGGCTGCTTGGCCAGATTTGGCGAGCTCTAAGTCAAATACCTCTATACTGAGAGGCTTGTTGAGTGACCATTGTGTATTGTTGTAGTTAAGTTGCCAGTCGCTTTGCTGATTGAACCAATGCAAAAAATCGCTTTTATAGCGATCAGGATGGAAAGAGAATAAGAAAAAGACCGAAGTTGCCAGCAACAGTAAAAAAACAATGGCAAGCAGGTCGAAAAAGCGTTTCATATTGGCGCAAACTCCATGCGACTTATTAATAACTTATCGTATCTATCCAACAATACTTGAGTATTCACATATTTAACAGCGCAGGCTTCACCCCTTTTACATAAAGGCGCAACAAACACCGCGCTTAATTTTGCTTGGCCTTTTTGCTCGGAAATACCAAAAAGATCCCTGCTAGTATCAGCACTATGCCTAGAGCCTTTGGCCAGCTAAATGCTTCGCCTATCCAAGGTAAACTAATGGCTGCTACATACACGATAACATAGCTTAAGCTAAGCATGGGGTAAGCAAGTGAAAGAGGCAGGTGTTTTAATGCCATTACCCAGCACAGCATTGATAAGGCATAAAAGCTTAAACCAGCTACTACGCTAATGTAGTAAGGCAAATAATCCGTGACTAAAGCACTATATTGCGCTGCATACCAAAGCTCCTGCAAGCTTGGAAATTGCAGGCTTAATTGGGTCATGCCCCATTTCATAGCTAACTGAGCCAGCGAAATAAAGACGACACTTAGTAAGGCTAGCACCACACTTTGCGGATGGCTTTTCATAAAAACTGTTCCACGCCACCAAGAAAGGCGACACCTAATACAATCAGCCCCACGCCACACCACTGACGCGGAGTAACCGTTTCATTAAATGCAAACTTGGAGATAAGCAACATGATGACAAAATTGCTGCTTAACAGCGGATAAGCAACCGATACGTCCCACTGGCTTAATACTCCTAGCCAAAAAATAGCGCCCAAGCCCAAGAAAATAATGCCTAATAATAAAGGCTTAGACAGTAGTTTCTCGAGCGTGCTTAAATTTGGTTGAGCGGCAAACAGCAAGGCCGCACGTTTCTGCCAATACTGACTTAACGAGCTACAGCCAATAGACGCCACGATCAGCATTATATTAAGCATAATTTAGTCAGCTGCTGCTTGATAATAAAGGATGGTATAGCGGCCTTTGTCGATACGCTCGGTGGTCTCAGGTAAGGTGCCATCCATATCCGGCTTATCGCGATAATAAACCATTACTGGCGCATGCTGGCGTTGCTGCTCAATAAATTCAGCTAAGTGCCTAGTTTCGATAAAGCGATGTTGGGCATCTGGGTATTCTAAGCCATAACGCACTTCGCCTTTTTGACCGACTAGGTAGACGTCTTCACGCTTAAAATACCAGTTAAACGCTGACATGGTATCGGGATAATCGGCTACTAACACCGTATTGGGTTCTACTAAATGCGAGATTTGCTGCATAAACTTAGCCGGCATTTTTGAGTAGATACTTACATTTGGGAAGGTTGCCCAAGCTAGCATGAATAGACCCAAAGGCATTAGCATGTAGCTGGCAACTTTGCCGTTTAAGCTGGTGGCTTTAATGGCCAAAAAGGCCATGGCCGACCAAAAGGCAAAGATGCTAAATAGCAACCATGGGCGGTAAGCTTCTTCGGCATCTAAGGGCAGTTTACCTGCGTAATGCAGCACCAAGGTGGTAACGGCAAGTAGTGCAAATAGAATGGCATTTAACCAGCTTCCCCAGGTTAAACCCTTACAGGATTTGGCAAAAGCCTGTTGAATACCAAAGGCAAACAAGATCGCCAGCGGTGCCATTATTGGCAAAATATAGGTAGCGAGTTTGCCCTTAGCCATGGAGAAGAATAGCAGCGGCAATATCGCCCACAATAAGGCGTAGCGTAACAATGGCGAGTGCATTTGGCCTTTTAAGTGACCAATTGCACTGGGCGACCAAAATAACCAAGGTAAAACGCCAGCCGCTAAAAATGGCAGGTAGTACCAAACAGGCGCCGAGTGCTGAGCGTTGTCTGCCGCAAAGCGCTGAATATGCTCAATCCAAAAGAAGTAGTGCCAGTAGTCTGGTTCTGCTGCATGAATGGCTAAGCCCCATGGCAGACAAACTAAAACGGCCAGCAGCATTACCCACCAACCCCATTTCAAAATGGTTTTAAATTGCTTATCCCAAAGCATATAGGGAACAACCACTAACACAGGTAAAGCTAGTGCTAAAAAGCCTTTGGTAAGTACTGCGCAGCCACAATAAAAACCGGCCAAACCATAATATTTGGCCCGTTGCCGCAGCTCTTCGCTGCGAATGGCAAAGTAAAAGGCGGTAAAGCTGGCGGTTAGCCAAAGGTTAAGCATGCTGTCTAATACGCTGTAGGTGCCCACACCAGACACCATAAACATGCTCAAATAAATGCCGGAGCTTAACCAAGCAACCGGGCGAGAGGCAAAGCGCGCGAGCAGCAAAAATATGCAAAAAGCTGCCCCTAAAGCGCTAAAGGCTGAAGCGGCACGCACCGCAAAGTTAGTTTCGCCAAAAACAAGTTGTGAGACCGCGTTCATCCAGTAGCCCATTACTGGCTTTTCGAAGTAGCGTAAGTCGTTAAAGCGAGGAACTACCCAATCGCCACTACTTACCATTTCTCGGGAGATTTCAGCGTAACGCAGTTCATCGGGAGACCAAAGATCACGCAGACCCAAAGGTAATAGGTACAAAATGATAAAGAATATCGGCACCCAAGTAGCTAGGTTAATTCGTAAGTGGCGCATGGTACTTCCTGGTTTAACTGGTATGAGGGCGAACGACCGAGGCTTGATGACTTAACCAGCCTTCGCGCCCATCCATTTCTATATTTAAAATGCTGTCTTGTGGCCAAGTTACATAATCTTGATCTAACAACTCACATAGCGGTACAAACTCTATGCCTTGCTGTTTAGCACTAATAATCAGCTGCTCAAACATCTCTGCGCAAACAATGCCTTCAACCTCTGCATGAATGGTGTAAACATTTAAGGCATCAGCTTTAATTCGATCAAGAATGGCTTGGTTGTAGTTGCTTTCGTCTACGCCGTCTTGGCCAATTAATTCATCGTAAGTCGGCAAAGTAACTGGAATTTGTGGTGCCATTCCTGGTTTGGGAACAAAAATAGATTCACCTCGGCAATCGCTGTTGTAGCGAAATGGAAAGGCTTCTTTTTCATCTAGGGTGGTTTCGGTACAGCGCCAACCGGCTACTGCGCTGCATTGCACGTCTTTTCCGGTGATTTCTTCAAGCAGTTGATAACCCTTACGGATTTCCTTACCGAGTTCGGCTTGCGACATGCTGTCGGTTTTCATCTGCCACTTGTGGTGATCCCAAGCGTGCAAGCCAATTTCATGACCTGCTTGGTCGGTATCTTTAATCACCGAGGCAAGTTTTTTGCCGATCACAGGGCCAGGCCAAAAGGTGCCTCGAAAGATAATATCCCAACCGTATAAGCTGGCCGCTTTTGAACGGAGCATTTTCTTCAAGAAAGCAGGACGCAAAAGGCGCCAAATATGGCGCCCCATGTTGTCGGGTCCAACGGTGAAGAAGAACGACGACTTAATATTGTGGCGTTGAAAGATGTCTAATAACTTGGGCACGCCTAAGCGCGTGCCACGAAAAGTATCAACATCTATACGAAGGCCAACTTTAATGGTGTCTTTCGAACTCATTATTACTCATCAACAGCTGTTTTTAAGAAGAAGTCGAGGGTTTCCTCGATGGTGTCTTCCATCATAATGCTTGGTTCCCAATCAAGTAAACGCTTGGCGTTGCGAATGCTTGGGCGACGATGCTGCACGTCTTGGTAGCCGTCACCGTAGAAGGTTTTGCTCTCTACCAAATGGTAGCCGGCAAACGGTGGGAATTTTTCACGCAGTGGGTGAGCATCAAACTTCTCAACCAAAGTTTCAGCCATTTGCTTGATACTGGCTTCGTTGTCTGGCGAGCCAATGTTGATGATCTGTCCATCACATAAGTCGTCTTTGTTCTCAATAATCCGGAACAAGGCTTCAATGGCCTCAGAAATATCAGTGAAACAACGTTTTTGCTCGCCGCCATCAATCAACTTGATGGGTGTGCCTTCAACTAGGTTCAAAATTAGCTGAGTAATCGCGCGACTAGAGCCAACTCGTGCTGAGTTCAAGCTGTCTAAGCGTGGGCCCATCCAGTTAAATGGACGGAACAAGGTAAACTTAAGGCCGTCTTTCTTGCCGTAAGCCCAAATAACTCGGTCTAATAACTGTTTAGAGGTCGAGTAAATCCAGCGCTGACGGTTAATTGGACCTGTAATTAGCGGTGAAGTGTCTTCATTAAACTCATCATCGGTACACATGCCGTATACTTCAGAGGTAGACGGGAAGATGATGCGCTTGTTGTACTTTACACACTCACGAACAATTTTTAAGTTCTCTTCAAAATCTAATTCAAATACACGTAACGGATTACGGGTGTATTCAATCGGAGTCGCAATCGCTACCAGTGGCAATACAATGTCACACTTCTTAATGTGGTATTCGATCCATTCGTTATGAATGGTGATATCACCTTCTACAAAGTGGAAATCTGGGTGGCTTAAGTGCTGTTCAATTTGGTTAGCACTCATGTCCATGGCGTAAATTTCGTATTTACCGTCGTCTAATAAACGCTTGGTTAAGTGGTTACCAATAAAGCCGTTAGCACCCAAAATAAGCACTTTTTGGCGGCGTTTTGCAGCAATAACAGCGCTGGCTTGTGGACCAAAGCGCATGCCGGCAACTAAGTGCATTTCAGCTGCTAGTTGTTCGCCATTTAAGTACAAACCATTTTCGGTTTGACCTGCATTTACAATCAGAGAACCTTGAGTACAAGCAATGGTTAATGGCGCGGTGGCTACAATGGTACCTGGCGTTGCATCAAACTCTTGTTCGCTGGCACTGGTGCTCCAAAAAATCACCTTGCGCTCACCTAAAAAGGTAAAGGCACCAGGGAAGGGTTCGGTCACTGCGCGACATAAGTTGAAAATAGTTTGCGCATTGTCGGCCCATTTTATTTCACCGTCTGCAGGAGTGCGGCGACCAAATACTGTGGCTTGGCTCTCATCTTGTGCACTTAAGCTGTGAGTACCAGCGATTAATTGCGGTAGGGTAGTTGCCAATAGCTGGCTGCTTAGCTCGGTTAAGCGGCTATGCAAGGTGGCTGCAGTGTCGTCAGCATTAATGCTAAGCTTTTCTTGAGCAACAATGTCACCAGCGTCGGCCTTGCTGGTCATGGCATGTAAGGTTACGCCAGTTTCCGTTTCGCCGTTTAATAGCGCCCAATTTACCGGTGCGCGACCACGGTAGCGTGGTAATAGTGAACCATGTAGGTTAAAGCCGCCTTTTGGTGCTAGCTCTAGTACTGCTTGGCTGATCATTGAGCGGTAGTAGAATGAGAAGAATACCTCAGGCTGTATCGCCTTAATTTTTTCTATCCACAATGGATGATTTACGTCTTCCGGTGCAAATACTGGAATACCGTTACGTGCCGCTAGCTTAGCTACAGATTCAAAAAAGACATTTTCGTTGCCATCGTCTAAATGGGTAAACACTGCGGCGATTTCTACACCTGCATCGAGAAGACTTTTAATACCAGCACAACCAATGTTGTGATAGGCAAACACCACTGCTTTCATGGCTTATTCCTTAACTGTAATAGGTAAATTAGTTATCGTTGTTATCAGCGTTAACGTCGTTGTCACGGGCCTGTTTGGTTGCTTCGCCAACCAGCACATCTTGTACGTAGTAGCGTGGCCTTGCCCTTACGTCGGAGTATATTCGGCCAATATATTCGCCTAATAAACCTAGGCCAACAAATTGAGCACCAATAAAGATAAACAATAGAGCAAATAGCGGGAATACCCCGTCAACACCCCATTCCGCGCCATAGATTAGGCGCATGAAAAGTAACACTAAACCAAATAGGCCACCTAGTGCGGCAATTGCACCACCCATGATGCTAAGCATTCTTAATGGGGCAGTAGTCATGCTGGTCAGTAAATCAAACATTAGGTTAATTAAACCCATGATGTTGTATTTTGATTCGCCTTGTTGGCGCTCGCTATGTTCCACATCTATTTCAACGGTGTGGCGAGCAAAGCCATTAGCCAAAATAGGAATAAAGGTACTGCGCTCATGGCACTGCAACATCGCGTCCACTACGTGGCGACGATAAGCTCGTAACATACAGCCGTAGTCATTCATCTCTACGCCCGTGGAGCGTTTTACAATCTTGTTGATCAGCATTGAAGGGTAACGGCGTAAACGGCTGTCTTGGCGATTTTTGCGCACCGTACCAACCGAGTCGTAACCCTCTTCGGCTTTCGCCACCAAATTAGGGATTTCTTCTGGTGGATTTTGTAAATCGGCATCGAGGGTCACAATCAAGTCGCCGCGTACATGTTCAAAGCCGGCCATAATCGCGTTATGCTGGCCATAATTGCGGTTAAGAATAATGCCTACCACATGGCTGCCTTCTTGGGCTGCAGCTGCTTCAATTTGATCTGCGCTGTTATCTTTACTGCCATCGTCAACCAGCAGCAACTCATAGTCTTTACCCATGGTGTCAGCAGCTGCACAAGTGCGAGTGATTAGCTCTTGTAAGCTATCGGCTTCGTTGTAAACCGGTATCACAATGGATACAAAATTGATGTCTTGCTTATGCCTCATGAGAAGGTCCAATATTTTGTTTGATTGCAGTAACTACGCGCTCAACATCACTTAGTTGCATGCCTGGAAACAATGGCAGCGAACAAATGCGTTGGCTGTTAAATTCGGTATTACTTAAATCTGGGTTAATCTCACCAAACCTAGTTTGATAATTCTCTCGATAATACTTTTGACTATGGCAGGCTTTAAAATGAATGCCAGCGCCAATGCCCTGTTGTTTTAACATGCTAATGAGCTGGTCGCGGTCAAAGCCACAAATACTCGGCTCTACTCTCACTATCATTAAGTGCCAGCAATGCTTATGAGTATAGCTGGGCACGCTCATTGGCGTAATGCCCGCTACATCGTTTAGTAACTCTCGATAATGAGCAACTAAGGCTTGGCGCTGAGCTGTGATGCTGGCTAAGCGCTGCATTTGACCTAAACCTAACACGGCACAAATGTCTGGCATGTTGTATTTGTAGCCTGGCTCTATCACTTCAGCTTGCGGCGCTCGCCCCTGAGTTTCTCTATCAAAGGCATCTACGCCTAAGCCATGAAACTTAAGGCGACGAATCCGCTCAGCTAATTCGGCGTCATTAGTGGTAAAAATGCCGCCCTCTGCTGTGGTTACATTTTTTATTGCGTGCAAGGAGAAAATACAGTGACCGGTTTGGCCAATGGGTCGACCTTTATATTCGCAGCCAATAGCATGTGCAGCATCTTCGACCACGGGAATATTGTATTGTTCCGCAAGGGCGTAAATGGCATCTAAATCGAGTGGGGCGCCGGCATAGTGAACCGGAATGATCAGTTTGGTTTTATTGGTGATTTGCGCTTCAATGCGCTCTGCCGTGGTCATTAATGTATCTGCATCAACATCAACAAATACCGGCTTTGCACCCATTAAGGTGATGAGGTTAACCGTTGAAACCCAAGTCATTGAAGGGGTAATCACTTCATCGCCAGGGCCAATGCCTAAAGCTACCAGAGTGAGGTGCAAACCAGCGGTGGCGCTACTTAGCGCTACGGCGTGCTCGGCACCGGTATAGCTTTTTATGGCGTTTTCTAACTCAGCGTTTTTTGGTCCGGTAGTAATCCAACCGGATTTAAGTACCTCAACCACTGCGTCGATTTCTTGTTGTTCAATCGCTGGGCGACTTAGGGGTAAAAATGTTTGTTCCATGACTCTCGGTCAGCATATCTATACCAAAGTGGATGAAGTCTAACCGTGCTGCGGGTTTATTGAAAGGCTCAAACGTCGGTCTTGTGTGTTGATTAGGTAAATATCGGTGTTTTTTGTAAGTGCTTTCTTGAATTAGTCTACTTGTTCCAATTTATGCAACGATGCAAACCATTTTCGCTAGCTAATCAATACTCGCTGTTGTGTAACAATGCCTGCATTAAGGCCTTTAGCCTTACGCAGTTGAATTTGATTCCGCTGCTTAATTCATAAACGTATAGGGTATTAGTGATGAATAAGATTCTAACATTGGTGACTGCTGCAAGCGCTAGCTTGGTACTGGCCTTACCGGCTTCGGCTGGGCAATTAAGCAATGAGCAAAAGCAACTGGCGGTTGATATGGCCAATAGCAGTGCGCGCTGTTTGGCGGCGCATGCTTATATTCATGATAAAGATGAACGACAAGCCTTAGCGCAAATTGTTGCGCACATGCCAGATGAGCAAATAAGTCGGGAATCATCAGCATTTCTAACGGTACTTGGTTACGGTTTGGGTGAGGCATCTATGGGTTTACATGCTGTCGAGCAGGAAAGTGGCAAACAAGAAGCGCTAGCTTTAGCCGAAACGGTTTATCAGAATAACCAGTGCAATATTGACGAAGTGCTAAAAAGTGTAAGTTAAGCGCTTTTGTTTAGACAAGCAAGCCTGAGAGCGGAGCAATCAGGCTTGGTATGGTTAATGCCAACTAGCTTGCTTGAGCGGTGTTTTCTAACGATTCCTGCTGAAGATGCTTGTTATGCAAATAATCTTGCAAACGCTGCTGCTGTTCATCGGTAAATGCTAAACCTTGTTTGGTTCTGCGCCACAAAATGTCTTCTTTTCGGTAGGCCCATTCTTGCTCACACAGGTAGTCGACTTCTAATTGATACAAGTTTCCGCCAAATAGCTCACCTAAGCCCTGCTGCTTAGCATTGTGTATTAATTGTTCGGCTTGGCTACCGTAGTGCATGCACCAGCGGGCTACTAGCCCTGTGGGTAAATCGCTGTTGGCTTGTTGCCGCTTAATATAAGAGTGAATATCTCCGCCAATGGCGCCGCCAGGTAAGAAAGAGGCTTTAGTCCACGCTGGACCTAGATCGTTAATGCGGGGAGCCAACATTTCTAAGGCCGCTTCGGCCAGTTTTCGATAAGTGGTTAACTTGCCGCCAAATACCGATAACAGTGGAGCCCCTTCTACTTCATCACTTAATTCTAAGGTGTAGTCACGAGTAACTGCCGAAGGATCGTTTGACTCATCTTGGCAAAGTGGCCGTACTCCAGAAAAAGTATGAATTACATCACTTGGCGCTATTTGCTTAGTAAAGTGCTGGTTTACTACATCACACAAGTAACTCACTTCTTTGTCGGAAATAGCCACCTCTGAGGGGTTGCCTTGATATTCCACATCGGTAGTGCCAATTAACGAGTATTGCTGCTGATAAGGGATCACAAACACAATGCGTTTATCAGTGTTCTGTAAGATGTAGGATTGCGGCTCGTCGTGAATTTTCGGCACCACTATATGGCTGCCTTTTACTAGGCGAATGGTGCGTGGTGGTGTTTGTTGCATGTTCTCTTCAATGAACTGCTGAACCCAAGGACCAGCTGCGTTAACTAGCGTGTTGCAGCGATACTGTTGTTGCATACCTGTTTGCATGTCTTTTACATCTACCAACCAATGCTTGGCTTCGCGTTTGGCTGCTACTACTTGTTGGCGTGGCGCAATGAACGCGCCGTGTTTAGCTGCTAACAAGGCATTACTAATCACCAGTCGAGCATCATCCACCCAACAATCAGAGTATTCAAAGCCTTTGGTAATATCACTTTTTAGTACATCACTTTGAGCGAAGCTTAGGCCCTTGCAACCAGGAAGTGTGCCGCGTTTAGCTAGGTTGTCGTACAGAAAAAGCCCCATGCGTATCAATACCCAAGGGCGTAGGTGGGGGCGATGTGGCAAACGAAAACGCATCGGCTCAACAAGGTGAGGAGCCATATTTAGCAATACTTCACGCTCTTTAAGGGCTTCGCTCACTAAACGAAACTCATAATGCTCTAAATAACGCAGGCCACCATGGATCAGTTTCGAGCTAGCAGAAGAGGTTGCGCTGGCTAGGTCGTTTTGCTCGAACAAAGCAACGCGTTGCCCTCGGCCAGCAGCATCTGCCGCTATGCCCACGCCGTTGATACCACCACCAATGACTATTAGGTCGAAGTTATGCGGGTCATTTGTTTGTGCCATGTTGAGCGATCCTTTCAATAAAGTTCGTTTTGTTTCGTTATCGAGCATAATAGAGCATTTTGTGATCAAAAAACAATTACCGATGTAAAAAAAATGTGCAAAACGCGCTTTTTAGCTTGTCGGCTAGATTTGTCTGCGTGGAGTATTTGCTCTAAACTGTTACATCTTGTTAACAATTGTTTGCGGTAAGCTATGAAGATCCATCAGTTGGAAGGCTATATTCAGAATATTTTTTTGATTGAGTATCCGAACAAATTGCTCTTGCTGGATGGCTGTTGCCGCGCTGATGTTGAAATGCTTAAGCGTTTTATCTGTGAACAGTTAGCACGACCACTCAGCCAACTAGAACTGGTGATGGTAACCCATATGCATCCAGATCATGCCGGCGGTGCCAGTTATTTGCAGCGTCGCTACCAGCTTTCTATTGCAGGTGCAGAGCACCCCGGCGAGTGGTATCAAGGTATTGCTGGAAGGTGTAATCACTTAATGGATTTAGCCTTGGCTCATTATGTGGCTAGGCGTCATCAGCGCGCTAAAGCTAACTTATGGTATTCGCCAACACTCAAGTTTACGCATCGACTAAAAGACGGCCAAACCCTACCAGGCTTTGAAGACTGGCAAGTGTTGTTCACTCCGGGCCATACCGACCGTGACTTATCGCTTTATCACTCAGCGACTAAGACCTTGTATGTGGCCGACTGTATATTGCGGGTTAAAGGAAAGCTGATTTGTCCCTTTCCGATCAGCAGTCCTCGTCAATATCGAAGCTCAATTGAAAGGTTTAGCCAGCTACAAGTTGATAATTACTTATTGGCTCATGGCGAGGGCGGCAAGATTAGCCAAGCAGAACTCCAACAGTTGCAGCAACTATGCCCCGAACAGGCTACCAGCTATAAAGGTTTTCTTGGTGAACTGCTGCGCAAGCGCTTAACTGCTTAACTGAGTAGGGCAAAGTGTTAACTGTACATCTTGTTGTTTAAGGATTTCGCTGATGTCTTGTGGCACAGGCCGGTCGGTATATAATTGGTCAATTTGCGCGATATTGCCAATGTTAATCATCGCATTACGGCCAAACTTACTGTGGTCTGCGGCAAGAATAACGTTGCGAGAACTGGCAATAATGGCCTGAGTCACCCTTACTTCATGGTAATCAAAATCTAGTAGCGAACCATCTAAATCAATGCCGCTAACCGTAACTACCCCATAATCTAAGCGAAATTGTTTTATGAAGTCGATGGTGGCTTCACCCACTATGCCGCCATCTTTATTACGCAACGCGCCGCCGGCCATAATCACATTAAAGTCGTCTTTAACCATTAGTAGTGATGCAACATGAATATTGTTGGTGATAATGCGTAAATCGCGGTGTTCCAATAAGGCTCTTGCAATCGTTTCAGCGGTGGTACCAATATCTAAAAACAGCGATGCGCCATTAGGAATTTGCTCGGCAATTTTCTGAGCAATGCTTTCTTTTTCAAGATGTTGTTTGATCTTTCGACTGGAATAAGAGTCGTTCACTACGCTACTTGATAGTAACGAAGCGCCACCATGGTGGCGGTGAATCAGCTTCTGTTCGGCCAATACATTAAGGTCGCGGCGAATGGTTTGCGGGCTTACATTAAGTGATTCTACTAATTCTTCGGTAGCCACAAAGCCTTGGGTTTTTATCACCTGCAAGATTTGTTGATGGCGTTGAGTCTGCTTCACAACTGGGTTTCTCTTATTGGTATACATTTTATAGCGCAGTCATAAGTCTACTTAAAATGCAGTTTTTGTCACGGTTAACAAAGCGATACCGCAAAGTGCATCGCAGCTTTCTAGAGAAATTGCTGAAATGAAATTAAAGTTTTGTCACGCTTTGGTTAAAAAAATGTTCTAAAATGTTCGTTTTCGAGCATAATAGACATAAATGCTAATCTGGAACCGTAATATCAATGGACACCGCACGATATATAGTTGCCCTTGATCAGGGCACAACAAGCTCAAGAGCGATTATTTTTAACCAAGACTCTGAAATTGTTGGCAGCGTACAACGCGAATTTAGCCAGTTTTTCCCAAAATCAGGTTGGGTAGAGCATAATCCCATGGAGATATGGGCTAGCCAAAGTGCATCTTTAACCGAGGTTTTGGCAAAAACCGGTATCCGTAGTGATCAAATTGCTGCGATTGGCATTACCAACCAGCGAGAAACTACCATTGTTTGGGACAAAAACACCGGCCAACCTATTTATAATGCCATTGTCTGGCAATGTCGCCGCACCACCAAATTATGTGAAGAGCTAAAAGAGCAAGGCTGGGAAGAGTATATTCAAGATACTACAGGGCTAATCTTAGATGCCTACTTTTCTGGCTCAAAGCTAAAGTGGATTTTAGATAATGTAGAAGGTGCTCGCGAAAAAGCCGAAGCGGGTGACTTGCTGTTTGGCACGGTTGATAGCTGGTTAGTTTGGAAGCTAACTAACGGGCGAGTGCATGTTACCGACTATACCAATGCCTCTCGCACCATGATGTTTAACATTCATACCTTGCAATGGGATGACAAGTTGTTAGATATGCTGGGTGTGCCTAAACAAATGCTGCCAGAGGTGAAAGCCTGTTCGGAAATCTACGGCCAAACCAATATTGGCGGTAAAGGTGGAACGCGTATTCCTATCGCCGGTATCGCTGGTGACCAACAAGCGGCGCTATTTGGTCAGCAGTGTTATCGCAAAGGCATGGCAAAAAACACCTACGGCACTGGCTGCTTTTTATTGATGAATACTGGCGAAGTACCGGTTAAATCAACCCATGGTTTGCTCACCACTATCGCTTTTTCTTTAGATGGCAAGGTTAATTACGCCCTAGAAGGTAGTGTATTTATGGGCGGTGCTACCATTCAATGGTTGCGCGACGAGATGGGTTTAATTCGCGATGCCTCCGATACCCAATATTTTGCCTCTAAGGTAGACGATACCAACGGGGTATACTTAGTGCCTGCTTTTGTGGGTTTAGGTGCTCCCTACTGGGACCCTTATGCACGCGGTACCATTGTAGGGTTAACCCGAGGCGCTAACCGTAACCACATTATTCGGGCTGCACTTGAATCGATTGCTTATCAAAGCCGAGACTTATTAGAAGCTATGCAAGCCGATGCTGGGATTTCGCTAAAACAATTGCGAGTAGACGGCGGCGCAGTAGCCAATGATTTCTTGTTACAGTTTCAGGCTGATGCGCTGGGCACTGAAGTAGTACGCCCTTCGCTGATCGAGTCTACCGCCTTAGGCGCTGCTTACTTAGCTGGCTTGGCGGTGGGTTACTGGGATAGCGTAGAAAGCTTGGCCGAGAGCAATACTCCAGATCGTTGCTTCTCTCCTGATGGCGATGAGGCGAAACGAGAACGTTTATACAAAGGTTGGAAGCGGGCGGTTGATTGCAGCCGAGGTTGGTACGACAAAGACCTAGATGACTAACCAGTTATAGAGTTTATATTCGTAAAAGCCGCTAAGCAGTAGCGGCTTTTTTGTGCCTGCCGCCACAGTTTATGTGTTGATTCTCAGTAAATGCCTAGCTTCTTCGAAAAATGATGAGCTTAGCGCGATTCATTGCTAATGTTTAAGGGGTTTACTGGAGAATAATGCTGGAGGAAGTAGGTGACCAATAGTTCCTTTGAGACGCTAGATTTAAATCTACTAAAAGTGTTTGTGGTGTTGGCGCAAGAGCTTAATACTCGCCGCACAGCCGAACGTATGAATGTTAGTCAGCCAGCGATTAGTCGCAGCTTGCAAAAACTGCGCGAGCATTTTGCAGATGAGCTTTTTGTACGTGCTCAACATGGGCTTATTGCCACCCCAAAAGCCGAACAGCTATCGCTTAGCTTGCCAAGCATCTTAGCCGAGCTTGCCAACGTTGTTGACCACCATAATGACTTTGACCCAGCTAAGTTAGAAGGCGTACTAAAAGTTGCTATGCACCCAATGTTATTAGCGTCGGTCGCTAAGCGTTTGTTTGTGGCATTGCAGCAGCATGCGCCGGATCTTCGCCTGCAAGTGGCTACTTGGGGAGCCGATACTTGTGAGTTGATTCAGCGTGGGCAAATTGATTTTGGTTTGTGTTTATTGCCAGTTGAAGGCTCGAAAGAGCTAGTGCAACGACGTTTATGGCGCCAGCCTATTTATGTTTATGCGCGCGATGCTCATCCAATCGGTGACGACATTGTCACCCCGCAAGATTTTGAAAGCTACGCAACTGCGCTCATTCATGTTCCGGGTTGGAGCGCGGCGCGCACCGAAGCAGAAAAGTTTTTGGCAGCTCATGGCGTAGAGGTGACTATTGGTTTTCGTTCTGAACTGCCGGGATCGATTATGGATGTATTGCGGGTGAGTGATTTAGTTTACCCCAGCGTGACCTATTACCCGCCAGAAGATATTCCTGGCATTAGGCAGTTGCAGCTAAGTGAAGAGTTTAAAGGTTTGGCATTGAAGTATGATACCGGTTATGTGTTCCACTACAGAAATCGGCAAAATCCTTTGTACCTATGGTTACAGGAGATTTTGGTGGAAAAATGCCGCGATGAGATCTTTAGCATCAACTAACAGAGTTTCTCGCGCTGCTAAGCTTGAGCGAATTGTTCGCGGCCGGCTAACCAACGGTCAATTAAAGGTTCAATAGCAACCGGTGTTTGCTGAAGAAGTTGTTTAGCCAGGCGCTGCGCTTCACCTATTATTGCTTGGTCTCGTACTAAGTCGGCAATTTTAAATTCTGCTAAACCGGTTTGCTTGGTGCCAAGTAGTTCGCCGGGGCCTCTAATTTCCATGTCGCGTTGGGCAATTACAAAACCGTCGGTGCTGTCGCGTAATACACTTAAACGTGAACTGGCGGTTTTAGATAAGGGGCTGTGGTACATCAATACGCAGTGGCTTTCCACTTGGCCACGACCGACCCTGCCACGTAGCTGGTGGAGCTGCGCTAAACCTAAACGTTCGGGGTTTTCTATAATCATTAAACTGGAGTTAGGTACATCTACACCCACCTCGATTACGGTGGTAGCCACCAGTAAATCAAGTTGATGGTTTTTAAACTGCTCCATTACCCACTGTTTTTCTTGCGGTTTCATGCGGCCATGCACTAAACCAATGCGTAAATCGGGTAATTGCTTTTGTAAAGTATCGGCGGTGTCTTCGGCTGCTTGGCACTGCAGAACTTCTGATTCTTCAATTAAGGTACAAACCCAATAAGCTTGGCGCCCGTCATTGTGACAAGCCTGATACACCCGTTCGATCACTTGCTCACGACGAGTATCGGGCAGGGCCACGGTTTTAATTGGGGTTCTGCCCGGTGGCAGCTCATCAATAATCGACAGCTCTAAATCGGCATAGGCCGTCATCGCCAAGGTGCGAGGGATAGGGGTAGCCGTCATAATTAACTGATGGGGTAAAGTAGAGCTGCCATCTACAGCGGCGCCTTTCTCCCGCAAGGCCATACGTTGGTGCACCCCAAAGCGGTGTTGTTCGTCGATAATCACTAAGGCGAGTTTGGCAAACTGCACTTGCTCTTGGAAAATGGCATGAGTGCCCACTACCATTTGCGCTTCGCCGCTGGCTATGCGCTCCATAGCCTCGTTGCGAGCTTTGCCTTTTTGTTTGCCAGCAAGCCAATCAACTTTAATACCCAGGGGCTCGAACCATTTGGCAAAGTTAAGCGCATGCTGCTCGGCCAATATTTCGGTGGGAGCCATCAGTGCCACTTGATAACCATTAGCTAAGGCCTGCAAAGCCGCCATTGCTGCTACTAAGGTTTTGCCACTGCCTACATCGCCTTGTACCAAACGCATCATGGCATGTGGCTGCTGAGTATCGCTTTTAATTTCGGCCACCACCCGTTGTTGGGCATTGGTTGGTTTAAAGGGGAGCTGGGCTAAAAATTGCTGTTCTAAGTCACTGGCAAGCGGTAAAGCAATGGCCGCTTGGTGCTGTTGCTCTTGGCGTAGCTTTAACATGCTGAGCTGGTGGGCGGCTAATTCCTCTAATACCAAACGCTGCTGGGCAGGGTGTCGGCCTTCTTCTAATAGGCTGAGCTCGGTATCTGGATCGGGGCGATGCAGCTGCATTAAGGCTTGGTTAAGATCTAAACCATGGGGGCGTAATGCAGGCGGCAGCCAATCTACCAAGGGGTATTGCTCTAGTAACTTAAAAGCTTGCTCGCTGAGTTTACGCAAATTGAGCTGCTTTAAGCCCTCGGTAGTGGGATAAACCGGGGTAAGCTTTTCATCCATTAACGGTGCACTAGGATCGGCAACAATGCTGTATTCCGGGTGGATCATTTCCCAACCATGCTTACCGCGCTTAGCTTCGCCAAAGCAACGCATCCACTTACCCTGTTGCATGGCAGCCTTTTGGCCGTTATTAAAGTTGAAAAAGCGCAGGGTAATACTGCCGCTGCCATCGCTGATGCGACACGTTAGCATACGGCGACGGGCGTGAATGGTTTCCACCTTGGTAATTTCGCCATGCACCGAAACATGCGCGCCGTGCAGTAAGTCGTTAATTGGCCATACGCGAGTGCGGTCTTCATAACGCAGGGGGAGGTGCAGCAGCAAGTCGCCAACATTTCGAATATGTAGGCGTAGGAGTTTTTCGGCAAGTTTGTCACCCACTCCTTTAAGTGCGGTGATGGGCAGGCTGCTTAATTCCACTTAAACCACTGTAAATATGATCATGTACCAAGAGTATATATGAATTTTTCAGCTATTATTACTAATCAAGGGTTTAACTGTGGTTGGGGCGAGAAATGCTAAGGTTTCTTTGTAATATAGGTTTGGCTTTGCTGTTAGCGATTGGCGTTATCGAAGCCTGTATGGCGGAACAGGCCGCTCGCCCAGCGCAGCTACACAAACCCGAGCAACCCATAGAGCGCCCAATTCCTAGCCATCCTATTGAACGCCCAATTCGACCTATTTACCCAATTCGTCCACCTGCTCAGTTACCCCATCGTTGGCAAGGTGCTAGAACCTACTATTGGGTCGCTCCTAGCGATTTGTGGCAACCAGAAGCCTTAAAGCCAGAGCAAGTTATAGAGCTAGAAATTGAAGCCGACGACCGAGCCGAATTACTGCTTATTGATGGCCGCGATAAAGTGGTATTTGATGGCTGGTTAGGCATGGGTGATCTGCGCACTTGGCAGGTAATGCACCCAGCATCCTTGTACTTTTCTCAAATCGAGGGTTTTAGCTTAAAACTTAATGGCAGCGAGATTGATTTGTCGGGCTATCCGCAAGATCAACCCTTGTCGTTAACCCTAGCGCCACAAGCAGAGTAGGCCAGGTTAACTTGTTCGCTATAGGTTCAAATTTGTAGCCGCTTCACGTATTATCTAGGCCTTTAGTGGCCGTAGTGCTGCATTATAAATCCACCCATCGAATTCAAAGGTATAGATTTGCTATGGCCAAGTTATCGCTGCAAGAGCAGATGCTTAAAGCTGGTTTAGTTGACAAGAAAAAAGCCAAAAAAGTAGGCAAAACCAATAAAAAATCACGCACCTTGGCCAAGGAAGTAAAAGCAGCTGCCGAGCAAGCTAAGCTTGACCAACAACAACGTGACGCCGAGTTAGCTCAGCAACAAAATGCTGAGAAAGCCAAAAAAGCCGTTGCCGCTCAAATCAAGCAATTGATTGAGATGAACATGTTAGACAGAAAGCGTGGCGAAGAAGCTTACAACTTCACCCATGAAGGCCTAATTAAAAAGATTTATGTTACCGAAGAACTGCGCAAGCAGCTTAGTAACGGCCGCTTAGCCATTGTTACTCTGGGCGAAGCTTATGAAGTCGTCCCTACGATTGTGGCGGAAAAGATCGCTCAACGTGATGAAAGCGTAGTAGTGCTAATTAACGACCCAAGCCAAGATGTGATTGATGAAGATGACCCGTATGCTGATTATCAAATCCCAGATGATTTGATGTGGTAATGGGATGTTAGTTTTAGAAGAAGCCGCTATTAAGCGGCTTTTTTGTGTTTGCTAATACCATATTTGCTCATAATCATTTTTTTCCGCCGGATAATCAGCTTGATGAAATTTGTCTGTCTCCTGCTTACTTAATGGTTTGTATTTAAATGCTTCAATTCTTTCCTTTACTGAAACAGGAATCTCAAGCTTAAAAAATCCTCCAAATTCATCGCATATATCTTCAGAGAGCACTTTTTTAGCATGTTTTCCTAGGTTATCCATAAGGTCTATGATTTGAATTAGGTACTCTTCAGTGCTTCCAGCTATGGTTTCTGACAGATGCAAAAACTTTGTAAACTCAGCGTAACTTATATTGGCTTTTTTGAAGTTAGCACTAGTCGCATTGCTTACCCCTGCCCCCTGGTAATTAGTATCCATAACGGGCATGAATGTTTTTAGTAGTAGCTCATTTCGCCTTGTAATTGCTGCCATCAATGTATGATATTGATTATCTAGACCTGAGATATAAGGAACGTTAAAACAGTCTAACTCTTGGTTTCTTTGCGCTTCACTTTTATTCCGGCCTTTAATGAAAAAAGCTAATTGTGAGAAGTCTATTAAGTCTTGAGCCGGAACTGTTATTAAGTGAGGAATACGTAACCCTCTTAAATACCAGTCAATTTTAACTAACTCTGAAGTCGTTTGGTGGATTGTTTCGAGTGAGTGATATCTTTGATGCAGCTGATATAACAGTGTCGCATAAGATTGATACTGCTCACGAGCTAGCTTTCTCTGTTCGTTGATATCTAGGTGGTGTATCGCAACCATACCAGCTAAAAGAGCAATGAATAGTGTTCCTGTGAGAGTTGTTAGAGTTCTAGCTATTTCTAGTGGTAGGTGTCCAAATAAAACCCCAAGTATTAGGCTCCAAACGAAGAAAGTACCGAACCATAAACGAAAGTTTTTATATAGAAAGCTCTGTTTCACTTTGGGTTATAGCTCTATTTTTTATGAGTCCTTTGTTAATACTACCATTTGCAAAGGTATGATTGTTTTGATCAGTGCACTTTCTATTTAATTCGTCTTTAATGCTCACTGTAAGCTCAGTTGAGTATTTCTATTCCTCAAATGTTGTTCGTTTAAGTTTCGCCTTGACGGCGATGTACTTTTCTTTGCTCTGCCAAAGAAAAGTACACAAAAGAAAGGCAGCCCGCATCTCCTTAAATCCTCCGTTGCTCGTTAACAAGGGCACCTTCGGAAACTCGCTACGCTCAAACAGTCCTCGGTTTAATCCCTTGTTTACTTCGCTACTCGGCGGAGATGATGGTTCTGAAGAGCAAAGAGCAAAGAGCAAAGAGCAAAGAGCAAAGAGCAAAGAGCAAAGAGCAAAGAGCAAAGAGCAAAGAGCAAAGAGCAAAGAGTGGGAGTGTTAAGTTTTTTCTGTTTATCTAGCTAGCTGGGCTCTTGATCTTCCTTCCCCCTCATCATCGCCGAGTAGCGCAAGCGAGGGGCGGGTAAAGGCAAAACTTGTTTGAGCGAAGCGAGTTGTTTTGACGCCGCAGTGAGTGAGCAACGCAGGAAGAAGATGATGCTGGGGCAGCCTTTCTTTTTCCTTAGTTTTTCTTTGGCTGTTCAAAGAAAAAGGAAGTCGCCGTCAGGGCGAAATCCGTAAGTGAAGCGAACACCAACGTTAATTGTTTAAGATAAACTATTAGCGTCAAAATACCGAAATGTAGAGTAAGGTATTTTGATTAACAAAAGTAGCTTTCAAGAAGAACAAAAAAGCCGCTCAATGAGCGGCTTTCATATTTAACAAGCTATCTGCTTAGATATGAGAAAGGATCTTCTGAACCGTTTCTTTAGCATCACCGAACAACATGTCTGTATTCTCTTTAAAGAACAATGGGTTTTGAACACCGGCATAACCAGTGGCCATTGAACGTTTAAATACTACTACCTTCTTCGCATCCCATACTTCAAGTACTGGCATACCAGCAATTGGGCTGCCTGGCTCTTTAGCTGCAGGGTTAACCGTGTCGTTAGCACCAATTACTAATACTACGTCGGTAGAGGCGAAGTCTTCGTTAATTTCGTCCATTTCCATTACGATGTCGTAAGGTACTTTGGCTTCGGCTAACAATACGTTCATGTGGCCTGGTAAGCGACCTGCTACTGGGTGAATAGCAAAACGTACGTTCACGCCTTTATCACGCAGCTTTTTGGTAATTTCGGCTACTGGGTACTGGGCTTGCGCAACCGCCATGCCGTAACCAGGGGCGATAATTACTTCGTTAGCATCTTTTAGCATCTCGGCAACTTCTTCAGCCTGTACTTCGGTATGTTCACCTTGGTCTGCATCGCTGGCTACTACCGTGCCACCTTCGCTACCAAAACCACCTAAGATTACGCTGATGAACGAGCGGTTCATTGCTTTACACATGATGTAAGACAGAATCGCACCCGAGCTACCTACTAGTGCACCGGTTACAATTAGCAAGTCGTTGCCTAGCATGAAACCTGCCGCTGCTGCAGCCCAACCAGAGTATGAGTTAAGCATAGATACAACTACTGGCATATCGGCGCCGCCGATTGCAGATACTAGGTTGTAACCAAATACAAAAGCGATAAATGTCATGATAACCAGTGGCCACATAGAGCCGCTGTCCATGAATACACTGCCTAGGTAGATTGATACTACAATCATGCCTAAGTTTAACCAGTGAGCGCCTGGTAGGGCTTTAGGGGCACTGCTAATAAGGCCGCGAAGTTTACCAAAGGCGACTACTGAACCGGTGAAGGTTACTGCACCAATAAAGATACCTAGGAATACTTCTACGTCGTGAATAGATTTTGCTACTGGGTCAATTAAGCCAGTAACTGAATCAATTAACGAGCCGTGGTCGATAGCACTTGAGAAACCAACCAATACTGCTGCCATACCTACAAAACTGTGCAAAATAGCAACCAGCTCTGGCATTTCGGTCATTTCAACTTTAAGTGCTAAACGGATACCAATAGCGGCACCAATACCCATGGCTAGGGTAATAATCCAGCTACCGCCGGTTACTTGGGTGCTAGCTAATGTGGCGAGTACGGCGATAACCATACCGATGATGCCAAAGATGTTACCGCGCTGAGCGGTTTCTTGTTTACTTAGGCCGGCTAGGCTGAAGATAAACAATAGGGCAGCGATTAAATACGCTGCAGAAACTATACCTTGAGACATGTGACTATTTCTCCTTAGTCGTCTTTACGGAACATTTTCAGCATCCGCTGAGTCACAGTAAAACCACCGGCGATATTAATGGTGGCGATAAGCACGGCGATCCCCGAGAGCAGTAGTACTACCCAGGAGGTGTCGGCTTTCATCTGCACTAAGGCGCCCACAATAATAATGCCGCTAATGGCGTTGGTTACACTCATTAATGGAGTGTGCAAGGCATGTGTTACGTTCCAAACTACGTAGTAACCCACTACACAAGCCAGCAAGAACACAGTGAAGTGTTGTACAAAGTCTGCTGGTGCTGCGTCGGCTACCCAAGCAAAAGCGGCTGCACCGGCTGCTGCTAGCACAGGTTTTAGCCAAGGCTTGCTTGGTTTTTCTTCTTCCACTGGAGCCGGCTCTGCAGCAGGTGCTTCGGCTTGAGGCTGAGCACTTACTTGAATTGCTGGTGGTGGGAAAGTGATTTCGCCATCTTTAACCGAGGCTACGCCACGTAAAACTTCGTCTTCGAAGTCGATGTTGATTTCGCCATTTTTCTCTGGGCTAAGTAACTTAAGTAGGTTTACTAAGTTGGTGCCGTAAAGTTGGCTAGCTTGAGCAGGTAAACGGCGAGAAATATCGGTTAAGCCGACAATGGTTACATCGTGCTTAACGGCAATTTCACCAGGCTCGGTTAACTCACAGTTACCGCCAGTGGCTGCTGCTAAATCAACAATTACGCTACCTGGCTTCATTAATTCAACCATGTCGGCCAAAATCAGCTTAGGTGCTGGGCGGCCTGGAATTAATGCGGTGGTAATAATGATGTCTACATCTTTGGCTTGTTCGCGGAACAAGGCCATTTCGGCTTCAATAAAGGCTGCGCTCATTTCTTTTGCGTAGCCGTCACCGCTGCCAGTATCTTCTTCTTCGTAATCAAGCTCTAGGAACTCGGCGCCCATAGAGTTAATTTGCTCTTTTACTTCTGGGCGAGTATCAAAGGCGCGAACAATAGCGCCCAAGCTACCAGCGGTACCAATGGCAGCCAAACCGGCTACACCTGCACCAATTACCAATACTTTAGCAGGTGGTACTTTACCCGCAGCAGTAATTTGACCGGTAAAGAAGCGGCCGAAGTGGTTAGCTGCTTCTACCACTGCGCGGTAGCCGTCTACGTTGGCTAGCGAGCTACGTGCGTCTAAAGATTGAGCGCGAGAAATCCGCGGCACCATGTCCATGGCTAATAAGTTAACCTTGGCTGCTTTAAATTTTTCAAGCAATTCTGGATTTTGTGCAGGCCATGCAAAACTGGCTACCGTTGCGCCTTCCTTTATAAGAGAAAGTTCGTCGGTGGTGTTGTCGCTTCCGTCTAGTGGAGCGTTAACCTTAAAGATGAGGTCAGCTTGAAATGCTTGCTCTTTGCTTACAATTTCTGCGCCTGCTTCGCTATAAGCATCATCATTAAAGCTGGCTGCTGTTCCTGCACCGCTTTCCACTGCCACAGAGAAGCCTAGTTTAAGCAACTGCTCTACGGTTTTTGGGGTGGCGGCTACCCGGCTCTCCTGGTCGAAGATCTCCTTAGGTATTCCGATTTGCATAGTGTGTTCCTGCTAATGGTTGTTATGTTGAGTTGCTGTGTTGGCAACACGTCGCTGCATATTAAATGTTTGTTAGCTACTGCATGTTAGCTAATTTTTCGCATTTGGTGTGTATGAAAGAAAACTACGGCCTAACAGTCAAGTAACTTCGCACAAAAGTATCGCTTATTTCCATTGGTCAAACCAATTTGTAAAGTTTATCGGTGTGATAGGTTATGCCTAGGTTGAATAAAGTTAGCAGAATGTAACGCGCACCTGTGTAAAAGCTTAGTAGTGGCATGGAAATAGCAAGAACCCATTGCGTCTACTACTCTTTAATAAAAGCACCTTACCAAGCTTGGCAAGGTGCGAGATGTAAACCAAACCATAAGAGGAAGTAGTTAACTAAACTAACGGTGCGTTGGAGGTTGTTATGGGTATTGCATTATCGTTAATGATTGCAGTATTGGTGTGGGCAAACATGGTTCAGGCAAAGCCTAAACTGGCGCTCGACTTTAGTGTTGAAAACGAGCTCGAACAACCTCAAGCTGCTAGTGATTTATTTAATGATATTAATTGGTTACAAGAGCAACATTTTAGTGCTCGCAGCGCTAGCAGTAATCAGCTTCCTACTAATACCACAGAGCAATCTGAGTTTTTACGTTACCAGCAAGTGCCGCAATGGCGTGCTAATTGGCGTGGTGGCGTGCGCTGGCAAGCGCAAAATAATTTGTTGTTTCGTGCCAAAGGTAACCGTTTGTCGGGCCACTTAACCTTGTCGAACAAAACGCTGTGTGCAATTTGCAAAACGCAAATTGACACCACAGTATGGAAAGATGGCCACGTACAACTGCAACTTAAATCTTACTTTGAATAACCCAGCGCTGAGTAGAGGATGCCAATAAGCTCTTGTTTATTGGTGATTGATACTCTGGTTTATTCCACCGTTGCCCGTGTTACAGCGCTGCTTTCACAGTAACTACCATCAGCGCCACAAAATATCTAATATGCTTATCTACTTTATTCGCTAAAGGTTTTTGCATTACCGAATTACGTTTTTATTTTGCTATTTCTTGCCCTAGTTAACATCTCAGTGAAATCGCTCTAAATTACCTATTTTGCAGTAGCTTGGCGGGAATTTCTCAGGATATAATCTAATAAAAAAGAGGAGACTATCTTGGGCTATTTGTTGTTGGCCTTAATGCTTGTATTAGTTTTACCCGCAGTAAGCTTTTTTCTCGGTTATATCCACCTTTATCTAGAATATGGCGTGGTGGTGTCGGCAACCATTATTGCATTATGGCTTTTCTTCGATTTCGTAAAAATCAAAAAGCGCTAAGCCTAGCCTGTGAGCGGCCTGCGCTCTAGTTTTGCAACTGTCTTTTATGTCATTAGTTACTATTTTGAATAATTATTCACTAGGCTTTATTTGAATGATAGCTCGGTGTAAGTAACTGATTCATCTATTGTTATTTTCTCGGCTTAACCCGAATATAGCCAAACAGATATAAAACACATTTTCTACATGCCAAAAAGCTATAAGTAATATTTTCTTATATTTTGCCTTATTTTTAAGTTGTTGTTTTTTATGGATATTATTTTTGGTGAATTTGGCTTGCATCCCCAAAGTGGTAAATTAGTACTTCACATTTCTAGCAAAAGCCTATAGATTACCTCCCGCAAGACTGAGCTAGATCAAGAAATGTTTGGCTAAATGGAATTTTTACTGATTATTTCTTGTGCAATTTTTATTCACTAGCTAGCCTTACTTACGCAAGTGGCAATAAGCAAAATATAACGAGAAATTAAACATAACATTTAACTTTTTCACCCTTGCAACAACTTAGGAGATTTATCTAAATGGAACAAGACCAACAACAAACGATGCGTTGTTTTGCAACTGGTAAAGGTTTTTTTGTGCGCCTTCCAATCAGTGAAGATATTGAAGCAAAAGAATGCGAATCAGATGTTGAAGCGGCCGAGTAAACTACCCCGTAGTTGCCTTTTTAACTCGTGACTCGAACTAACGCTTGTTACATCCTAAACCGCTAGCTTTGGCTAGCGGTTTTTTTATGCCCGTCTCCTACCGCATAATTTGTACCTTTTCTTAGCCTCAAAATAATAGTTATCGATGAGTTTGCTTTAGGTCAAACTCGCTGGTTATTTTGGCCTCAACTTCCTGTTAGGCCAGTTTGTCTCTACTAAAATTAAATTGAGTAAGCTGTTGTTTAGTGTTGGTTCTAACTAAGGAGCTTATTATGAACATGTTACCTAGAGATCATTGGTTTGGAGAAGACCATTTATGGGAGCAGCTTTTTAGCCCACAGTTTGCCATGCGTGATGATGGGTTTTTCCAACCGCGTGTCGATATCATCGACAAAGAAGATAGCTACCTATTTGTTGCCGAGTTGCCTGGTGTGGCTAAGGAAGATATTGGTGTGCAGTTGCACGATGGTGTGTTGAGCATTCAAGCCAAAATTGAGCAGCAACATCAACAGCAGGGTGACAGTGTACTGCGTAAAGAACGCCGTAGTGGCTTTTTCCGCAGAAACATTAATGTTGGTAAAGCAATTCAAGCTGAGGATATTAGTGCTGAATTAGTCAACGGCCTGTTAATGCTTAAAGCGCCCAAAGCTGTTGCTAAGGTGAGTGAAAAGCAGCAAATAGAAATTAGTTAAGCGGAGTACCGCCCTGGCTGATTAACACAAGCTGCCAGTTATTGATGGTTATTACTGGCGGCTTGGCTTTGTTCACGTAAGTGCTGTAAAAAGGCGCTTATATTGGGGTTTTCAAAACGCTGAGCTGGATAATAGGCGCATACGCTGCGTTGCTCAGACAATAAGCCAGGCAGCACTTCAACTAACTTCCCGTCTAATAGATGTTGTTGTACCAGATCTTCCGATACCAAGACTACACCCATATGGTGAACAGCTGCTTGAATGGCAGCCATAGGGTCGTGAGTAACAAAGCGACAAGCTTGGTTAAGCACAGTGCCCTCATTTAGTTTTACGCCGCCTGCTTTGATTTGCCCTTGCACCAACAATAGCGGTAGAGCTTGCAGTTGCTTTGCGCTTTGTATTGGGCCGCAATCCGCTAAAAATGTAGGGCTGGCAAAACACTTCACTGCGTAATTAAATAGATGCAGCATGCGATAGCTAGTGCTATCAAAATTGTCTAGTTGGCGTGTTACTACAATGTCGAGCGATAAATCTGGAATTTCCCCTGGCTCTACTTCTAATAACTCAATATTAAGGTGCGGATGCTTTGGCAAAAAAGAAGCAATTAAGGGCGTCACAAATAAACTGCCCGACACCGCAGGAGCGCCAATCGTGAGGCTGCCAGTTAAGCCAAGACTAGAGGGGCCAAGTTGTTGGCGCATATTATTGAACTGGCTTAACCAATCGCAACTTTGCAAATAAAACTGCTGGCCTTGCTCGGTGGTGCGCACCCTGCGAGTCGTACGTAATAACAATTGGCAATGCAATTGAGACTCTAACCAAGAGATGCGTTTGCTACAGGCTGAGGTAGTAATGTTAAGTTGCTGCGCTGCTTGCACAAAGCTGCTGCTTTCTACCACTGCTACGTAAGTTTGCACCGCGTTCAACCAATCCATATTCGGCCTCTTTTGATTAATTATTTCCTGGCGGGAAATAAATCATGTCTTTGATGAATGATTATCCGCTTTTGGCTTTGTTTTACAATGAAGAACGCTGATGTATTGGAGTTTATTAGTGAGCTATTCGCGAGTCCCGCTGTTTTTTTCTATTGCCTTTATTGCTTGTTCCCAATTAACCAATGGGTTGCTGGCGCCTGCCTTACCAGAAATGGCCACGCATTTTGCGGTAGAAGAGCATTTAGTGCAGCGCCTTATTGTGGTGTTTATTTTAGGCTTAGGCATATCCCAACTATTTTATGGCCCGCTAGCCGATAGTTATGGCAGGCGACGGGTATTTTGGATGGGGCAGGCAGTTTTCCTGGTGGGTAACCTACTCACGTTTTTGGGCTTTAATCATCTTGATTTGTTATTAGCCGGCGTACTAATTCAAGGTTTAGGTGCAGGCAGTAACCAGATACTGGCCCGCTGCTTAATTAGTGACAGTTATCGCGGTAAAGAGCTAAAGCATGGTTTTGCTTGGTTGGGCATGGCTGCGTCGGTTATTCCCGTTTTAGGTCCGGTTATTGGTGGCATAGTGACAGCTTACTGGGGCTGGCACTATCTATTTGTGATCATTGGTATTGCTGGCGCAAGTTTACTAATTATTGCTGCCAAGCTATTACCAGAAACCCAAACAGAAGTTGGCCCGCCGCTAAACTTGAACCGTGTGGCAAACGACTACTTAAGCTTGGCCTTCGATCGCCACTTTATTCATTACTCTAGCTTTGCTTGGATCGCCAGCATTGGTTTGATGTACATGATTAGTAGCGCACCTTTTGTATTGCAGCATGGCTTTGGTTTGTCGGCTGATGATTTTGGTTTAGTGATGATAATCCCGGCAGCAGGTTTGGCTTTGGGCAGTGCTTTTACTCGCCGCTTTAACGGTCGCTGGCCAGAGCAACACATTTTGCTGCTAGCGTCGCTGCTACCTTTTATTGCAGCGTTTATATTGCTCACCCATTCAAGCACGTTAATTTGGGTGATAATAGCGATGAGTTTGATCAGCATTAGCGTAGGGGCTATTTATCCTATTTCTCAATCTGGTTTGTTTGGCCACTTTTCGGGGCAAGCTGGCACGGTGTCTGCCTTAAGTGGCACAACGCAGATGACCCTTACCGCCTTAGCCGTTGGTGGCTTAACAACCGCCTTTATGCCTAGCCCAAGTGCGATGGCGATCATATTTAGCGTGATGGCTTTAGCTTTAATACTCAACATGGTGATCCAGATAGTGAAAGTGAAAGCGCCAACTATGCAATGATTGCTGCTTATTGAGTTATCTGCAGTTTACTTGCTTTAGGGGGTTATGATGACGATTCGCCAATTGGGAAAAACTGAGTCTTTGTTTGCCGAATTAACCAGCACGGGTGCCATGTTGGTGGTGAATGCGGTGACAGTGACAGGTAAGATAAACACTCACTTTATTCCGCGAATCCATCAGTTATTGCAACTTCGCCACCCGTTTTTGTCACTGTGTTTAAAACAAGTGGCGCAGCAATGGCAGTGGCAAGAGTGTTCTAGCCAGCCAGAACTTGAAGTGGCAGAAATTGATGAAAGCAAGCTGCCATTTTCCCAAGCATTGCGAGACACCATGCAGCAACAAACTAATACCCCGCTTAACGTTGGCGGCCCGCTTTGGCGGGTATCGGTTTTGTTAGATCAGCAGCAATCGGCTCTGGTGATTAGCATGCATCACAGTATTTGTGATGGCTTGTCGGCGGCTTCTTTATTAGCTGAGTGGTTAGAGCGGCACCAGCAAGTAGCTCAACAAAAAGTGCCAGATATTCAGCGCTTAAGTATTCGCGCTGGCGTTCACCAAGCCTTGGCCATGGATGAGTACTCGCCTGACGATAACCCTTTTGCCACTCCGATTAGTCCGGCTCAGGCAGGAGTATGGCTAAACCAAGCTGGTTTAAGGCAAAACCAACAGAATAAACTGGAGCTGTTGAATTTTAGCCAGCAACAATCTCAGCGTTTATTGGCGATAAGCCGTAAGCATCAAGTGAGCCTTACCATTACGCTTTATTGCGCAGCGATTGAAGTAGCCACAAAGATTGCTCGCTCACCAGTGAGTAAAGTAAGTGCAGGCGGTAATGCCAATGTTCGACCAATAGTTGAACCACCGGTAAATCAGCAAGAACTAGCTTGTTATGTTTCTATGTTCTCGTTTGAAGTAGCTAGCGATTCATCGCAAGGCTTTTGGCAACGCGCTCAGAAAATTAAACAGGCCTATAAAGAGAAGGTCGACTCTGGTCTGCACTTGGTGGCGTGCAACGACAATTGGTGGGAGGCGCAGGCACCACGCCGAGCCGATGATGAAATGCAGCAAGTTGCTGGCAGGTTCAATTGTTTACACCTATCTAATCTTGGGCCTTTAGAGCCGGTGTTTGACTCTTTGGAAGATTCTGGTTTAGTTCCCCAGCAATACTATTTTACTGCCGCTCAGCATTTGGTAGGGGCCATATTTTGGCTTGGGGCGCAAAGTGTCGCTGGCGCATTAAGTCTTACGATTAATTGTGTTGAACCGATGGTTGATCAAGCAATGCGTAACGACTTTAGCTGTTTGCTTAAACAAGGTTTGTTAGGCTTAATTGAAGAGCGTTGAGTGATGAAAGATAACGCTAACAGACGAGGTCTATAAGGTTTGATAGCTAGTACCTATCGCTAACAGTGAAATATTCGATTTTTTTATTTAGTAGCTAGCCGCTATAGTAGGGCTAATTCACATTGGTTTTGGAGTTTAAGATGTTTGCAGTAATTTTTGGTCGTCCTGGTTGCCCTTATTGTGTTCGTGCCAAGCAGATCGCCGAGCAATTAAGCGAAGCACACGAAGACTATAACTACCGTTATGTTGATATTCATGCTGAAGGCATCTCAAAAGCCGATCTTGAAAAAACTGTAGGTAAGCCGGTTGAAACTGTACCGCAGATTTTTGTTGACGAGAAACACGTTGGCGGGTGTACCGAGTATGAAGCACTAATGCGCGAACAGTTTGATATCTAATACAAGATTACCTCATTAAAGCCCGGCACTCGCCGGGCTTTTTGTCGTCCACTACTTAAGTAAACAAAAAAGTACAGCATTGTTGCTAGCGCTTAGCTACAAAAGTGAGGATTGTTTAACTAAGCTCAAATTAACTCGATGTAGCCAATAGATGAGGAGTTGATTATGGATGCGAGCTATATGTTGAACCTCGAAGCCAACATCTTATTAGGTATTGTGAACGAGAAACTGCGCTTAGAGTGTAATAGCCTAGAAGACCTAGCCTTAACCTTTGGTTTTGAAGAGCGCTCTTTAGCGCGCCGTTTAGAAACCATTGGTTACCATTACGATGTGATAACCAATCAATTTAAGGCGATTTAAACTTGGCTTAAGTTACTGAATGTTAGACACTGTTGATGTGTCTAACAGGAGGTGACCGATGCTAAGAAAAATAGGATTATTATTGGCGTGCTGTGTTTCGCTGCCCGCACTCGCGGATGTAAGCATTGGTGCTGGCTATACCTTTGGCGGTGAAATGACCGACTTGGACACTGAACAGACCTATTCGGTTCGTTCGGCTCCTTCTTATATGGCCGCCTTTGATTTTGCTACTAGTCGTGGTGAAAACCGCAAACGTGAGACTTACGAAAACTACGTGGGAGCGCTGGTTTCTTGGCAAAACACCGAGATGGACGACTCCGCCACTACCGATGTAGACGTAGTATATGCTCATTTAACAGCATCACGCCGATGGCAATACGAAAAATTTGAAACCTTTGCCAGCGGTGGCGCTGGTGTTACCCATTTTGCTGCCAGCCCAGGTAGTGATACCCAACGCTTTTCTATTAGCTTGGGGGGCGGTTACTTTTATCACCTCACTGAAAATCTCGATTTAAAACTAGAAGGCCGCCTATATGGCACCTTTGTAAACGAAGGTACTAAGATAGAGTGTGGCCCTGGTTGCCAAGTTACTTTTGTGGGTAGTTACTGGTCCCAATTGGGCTTAAATTTGGGGCTAAATTACCGATTTTAACCTCATGCACTAACAACATAATCTTCTGGTAAGTGCTGAAAAATATCAGCACTTACTAGGGGCTGTTAATCTTTCGCAGTTAAATTTTGTTCGCGGAAAAATCGTTTTAGGCGCGGAAAGGCGTGTGTCGCCTAGCATTCTAGGTAAACACGCCTTAACAAAGCATAAAACGATTTTAGCCGAACCCTTCGGGCAGCGTTTGTGGCTTATTTCTACTGCGTTATCAGCTTCTCATGTAGACTAACTACACATTAAAGCTTCTGCCTTGTATAAATAAGCCACAAATGGCTGCAAAAATCAGCTCGAACGATCAACAGCCCCTAAATAAACTGCTTAAAAAATAAACTCTTACAAACTATTCAATAAAGTTCCGCTGTCATTAATCTTTAATACTTCAGTCACCTAGCTGTCATTTTTCAACCCTAAGATTTGTTCAACTTTTACTTGATGTACTTCACACTTTTTTAGGGATTAAAATGAAAAAGCTTACTATTATCGCTCTGGCGGTTGCCGCTGCTTCTGGTTCAGCTAACGCTGCTAAAGTTTACGAAGATGAAAAACACGCTGTTGACCTATATGGCCGTGTATACGCTGGTTACACTGCTGGTGACGATGCTGGTAAATCTGACAACTTTGGTGCTGACCAATACGTTCGTTTTGGCGCTAAAGTTAAATCTCAGTTTGGTGAGTCAAGCTACGCTCTTGGTCGCTACGAGCTACAAATGGAAAACAACGGCGAAGGTGACAACACTTCAGCTACTAAAGCACGTTTAGCTTACGCTGGCTTCGGTGGCGACTTTGGTGAAGTAACTTTCGGTCGTAACTACGGTGCTTTAGAGCTAGTAGCCGATTGGACTGATTCAAGCTACGTTAACCCTTACGGTAACTCTGCGATTGGTATCAGCTCTAGCCGTGAAGAAGGTATTGGCCGTTCAGACAGCGTTCTTAAGTACGCTGGCGAGTTCAACAACTTCGACATCCACGCTTCTTACAAGTTTAACGATAACCAAAAAGACGAGACTACTGGTGCTAGCCAAGACAACTCTGCTTATGGTATCGCTTTAGCTTACAGCTTCGACTTTGGTTTAGGCCTAGGTGCTGGTTACAACATTGCTAACAATGGCGATGCTAAAGACAGCACAATGGCACTAGTTGGTGTTAACTACGACGCTAACGGTGTTTACGCTGCACTTAACTACTCAATGGGCGAAAACAACAAAGCCTTTAAATTGCACGGTTCTGACGCTAAGAACGAGCACACAGGTTACGAGTTAGTTGCTGGTTACAAGTTCACTAAAGCTTTCCGGGCGCAAGCAATGTGGAACAAAGCTGAAGTTGAAAACGAAGGCCAAGCTAAATACGACGCTGTTGATTACTACACTATCGAAGGTCGTTACGACCTGACTAAGCAACTACGCATTGTAGCTGCTTACCAAATCAACAACATCGACGACGCTGAAAACGAATTCCACTTCGCAGCACGCTACGACTTCTAAGGAAATGTAGTCAACACGCTAAGCGCCTACTTAGCGTGTTTCCTTATTATCTTGTGTATGTTTGTCTTTTTACCAGCTCTATCTAGAGCTGGTTTTTTGTATTTGGCTACTCAGCAATAAGGCTTAGTGAGTGATATCCATCATTAAGATCTTAGAGCGTCGTTGCAGGTTGTAGATAGCCTGCTTTTCGGTAGGAAGATCTTCAAAATCGGCAGGTGCAAAGCCGCGCTCTCTAAACCAATGAATGCTTTTAGTGGTTAGCACAAACAACTTGCTTAAGCCTTGTTGTCGAGCGCGTTTTACAATCGCTTGCAATAAGCGATCGCCACGGCTAGCTTGACGATATTGCGGGTGGCTAACTAAACAGGCCAGTTCGCCAATGTTTTCTTGTTCAAAGGCATAAAGTGCAGCACAGCCAATGATCATGCCGTCGCGCTCTACAATGGTAAATCGTTCAATTTCCATCTCCAGCAATTCGCGTGAGCGACGCACTAGTATGCCTTCTTCTTCTAATGGTCTTATTAACTCGATAATGCCATTAATGTCATCAAGCCTTGCTTCGCGCACCCGCTCGTAACTGTATTGAACTAGCTGGGTTCCACTGCCATCGCGGGTATAGAGCTCTTGCAGTAGCGCGCCATCTTGTTGATAGCTCACTAAGTGGCAACGATCAATGCCTCTATCACTACATTGGATAGCCGCGCGTAAGTAGCGAAGCGTGTCTTTGTCGGTTTCTCGAAGAAAGGGCTCAGAGCGCATCAGCTGATTAGCGGTGTCGGGCAATAGTTCGCTTACCAATTGACCTTTATCGTTATGAATGCCTTGCTCGGGGCAGAAGTAAATCACTTTGTCAGCTTTTAAAGAAACTGCTATTTCGGTGGTAATGTCTTCTGAACAGATATTAAACAGTTCGCCAGTTACGGAAACGCCTAATGGTGACACCATGACGATTTCGCCATGGTCCAACTGGCGCTTAATGCTCTGATGGTTAATGCGTCGTACCTTGCCAGTGTGCAAAAAGTCGATGCCATCTTCTACGCCAATGGGCTGGGCTACCACAAAGTTGCCACGCACCACGTTAATGTGGGCTTGATGCAAAGGTGAATTCACCAAACCCATAGATAGCTGGGCTTCAATATCCATTTGGATTTGGCCAACGGCTTGCTTAATGATGTTAAGGCTACGCTCGTCGGTGATACGCTGTTCACCGGCAAACAAACAACTATGTTGATGTGCTGCAATCAGACCATCGATTTGTGGTCGAGCGCCGCATACCAATACTATTTTAACCCCAAGGGTTTTAAGTAGCGCGATATCTTGGATGATATTGCTAAAATTGCCGCTGCTGCTGGCTTCGCCACTAAGCATTACAACAAAGGTTTTGCCTCGGTGGGCATTAATATAAGGCGCCGACTGACGAAACCAGTTGACTAAATCTTCGGCCGAGCGGTCCAAATTCTTCTCCGTGAATAACTAGCTACTAGATCTGACTAATGAGTCAGATATTTGTGTATTGTTGCATATTCCTTAGCATTGTCGAGCAATATGTTTTTCTTCATGACAAAACTTATACACAGTTATCTTATGCAAGAGTTGTTTAGTTAAGCTATGTGGAGTATAAGCTGCTGTATTATCTCAGCTAAGCTTCATTTAATCTGGATTAGCTGATGGAATTTAGATGATATTTTTATCAATGAGAGGGTGAATATGGAAAACTATGTCGTACCTGAGCATCTGGCGATGCGTAAGCAGCCTAGCCAAGAGCGAACCAGGCGACTAGTGGAGCACATCCTAGATAGCACATTGTCTCTTATCAAAGAGCAAGGCATGGCATCGGTAAATACCAACCTTATTGCTCAATATGCCGAAATCGACATTGCTTCTCTATACCGTTTCTTTAAGAACAAAGATGCGATCTTTTTTGCCCTCGCTAAGCGTTGGTTTGAAAAGGTCCAGCTAGTTGTTGCAGAGCACAACTTTCAACAAGTTGTTGGTAACATCGTAGAGTATAAAGACAGCACCCAGTTTCTGATTAATCAGCTACCAGAAACCGATGTTATGTTGGTGAGTTTTCATGAACTGTTCACTCATGATCAAGATTTTAAAGCCTTAGAGTATTGGCACCGCGAGATTGTGATACTCCACAGTAAACGTTCGTTTATTGAAAATGGCTCAAAGTGGGATGATGAAGCCCTAACCAGTGTTTGTTTGTATTTGTATGGTTTCACTCGAAACTTTATGGCGGGAACAATCGGTTTTAGCGCTGAAGAACATCAACATCAATTTACTTGGTTTCAAGTGATGTTAAATGAAGTGCGTGAGATGGTGTTGTTAGGCGAAGTGCCTGAGCAGTTTTTACGCTAAGGCGTCACTGACAATATGCGCTTGGCTGGCACTGGGGTATTCTTGCTCGTCAACCAAGCGTTCTGCACCTAAGCAATGTAACCACGAACCGTAATCTAAGGTTTTGTTTCCTAAAATTAATTCTTTTAGTACCTGTTCTGACAAACCTTGAGTAATAGGTTTACAGCTTGGCCAAGTTTTCCTGCCATTTTGTGCGATCGTCACTGTATTTTCCGCGCCTATAAGGTCAAACTATTCTGCATATAAGATTCAGTGTGGGTCAATTTGGTGATAAACAAGTCAGCTTGTTACACCAATGTGAAATGGCGCTCAATTTTTGACCAATTGGTAAGTGAAAGCATGCAGTGCTTCACATTATTTTTTTAGGGAGTAATCCATGGAACTGGAAGCCTTTTTCCAGCAGGTAAAAAAACTGCCAGTGATGCCGCAAATTATGCAGGAATTGCTGACCAGCATTAACGATGAGAATGTCGATTTACATCAGTTGGGTAAAAAGCTCGCTACTGATCAATCTTTGGGTGCCAATGTACTAAAAATGGCCAACTCGGCGGCGTTTCGCGGCATTAAACAAATTGACTCTATTGAAGCCGCAGCTATTCGCCTTGGTTTAAAGCGGGTTCGTTCATTGGTGGTTGCTGCGGGTTTAAATGGCATGATGCCAAGCAAAAACTTCGACCAACAGCAGTTCTGGAGCCAAGCCATGTATGTGGCGTTGCTAGCGCAGGCTTTAGCAAAAAGCACCGACATTGAACCGGAAATGGCGTTTACCTGCGGCATGTTACACAACTTTGGTGAATTACTAATAGCCAGTGCAACACCTGAAGAAGCGGGCTTAATTGAGTTGAGTTTAGAAACTGGGGAAACGCGGGTGTCGGCGCAACGTCAAACCCTAGGTTTAGATTATGCGCAAATTGGTGGAGAACTAGCGCGCCGTTGGAACTTTTCTCCAGTAATCACCGATGCCATTGAGCAGCAGCTTAATCCTATGGATTTTGAAGAAGTGTCTAAGCCAGCTGTACTAATCCGCTTGGCCATTTTTGCTCACCATGCGCTTAACGCCGGTTTAAGTAGTGAAACGGTGGCCAACAACTTACCTGCTCCTTTGTGTGAAGTGGTGGGGGTTGATAAACAGAAGGTGACCGAATTTATTGCCGACGCAGTAGAGCAAGGCGAGCAAATGGTTGCTACCAGCGTAGCTTAAACATAAGTCTGTTTAGACTAAAAAGGGATTAGCTAAGCTAATCCCTTTTTTGTTTGAGTGGCTTGTTTGAGTTAGGCATTTGGTTTAGTTAGTGGGAGATTCAAACCCTCGTAGCCACCACTGCTTGGCTTGTTTCAGTGCTCGTTGGGCGTCTTCTAACAACAGGTAGTTAACTGGCACAATCAACAACGTGATCATGGTGGCGAAGATAATGCCAAAGCCTAATGATACCGCCATGGGGATCAAAAATTGTGCTTGGGTACTTTTCTCGAAAATCAGCGGCATTAAACCTGCAAAAGTGGTGAGCGAGGTGAGAATTACTGCTCTAAAACGGGCCACGCCGGCATTGGCTACAGCGCTCATTAAGTCCACCCCTTTTTTACGTTGGCGATTAATGTAGTCCACCAATACTAGGCTGTCGTTTACCACCACCCCGGTCAGTGCCAGCATGCCCATCATGCTCATAATGGTTAATGGCATGCCCATAATCATGTGACCTAATACTGCACCCACTGCGCCATAGGGGATGATCGACATAACTACTAAGGGTTGCCAGTAAGAGCCAAATGGAATCGCCAATAAGCCGTAGATAACAAACAGTACAAACAACAAGCCAAAGCCTAAACTGCTAAAGGATTCTCGTTGTTCTTTGGCTTCGCCTTCTAAGCTAGCATTTACCTGTGGGTAGGCCACCAAGGTTTGGCTGAGCCACTGTTGCAGTTCAGTTTTGATCACCTCAATATTGGCTTGCTCTTTATTCACGTCAGCCCGGATATTTTGGGTGCGTAAGCGGTCTATGCGAGTAATCGTTGCTGGGCTTTGTGAAGGGGTAACGCTGGCCACTTCACTAAAAGGTAGTTCGGCCCCATCGGGGGTACGAATAAGCATGTTATTGAGATTGTACTGAGAGCGACGTTCACTGGCGGGATAGCGAACGTATACTTTTACATCTTCACGGCCACGTTGAATGCGCTGCACTTGATAACCAAAAAATGCACTTCTTACTTGCTGGGCTAAATCATTTAAGCTCAAACCTAGCGCTTGGGCTTGTGGTTTAATATTTAGTTGTAGCTCTAGTTTGCCGTCGGCCAGGCTGTCTTCAACATCAAATACCGCTGGGTATTCTTGTAGTTTTTGCTTGGTAAGGTCGGCAACCTGCGCCATCGCTGCAAAATCGTTACTGCTGAATTGCACATCTAAGGGCGAGCCACCGCGGCCTATTTCTGCCCTAAAGGTTAGGCTTTCTGCGCCAGGCAGGCTACCGATGAGTTGTCGCCATTCTCTGACTAAATCGCCACTGCTAATTGGGTTAGTGCGTGACTCGGGCGGCTCTATTTCAAATACCACTCGGCCTTTATTACTTTGGCCACTACCCGAGCCACCGCTAGAACCACTGGTGGCCAAAATATTCAAAATAACGCTATCGCCAGTTTCTTGGTCACGGTATTTTTCTTGTAATTCTAGGGCGGCACCGAGCATGCGATTAATGTAATCGTCGGTGGTATTAAAGGCGGTGCCCGCCGGCATTACTAAGGTGGCACGGGCGGTTTCACTAGGCACTCGAGGGAAGAAAATAAAACGTACCCAGCCAGCTGTGGCCAAAGACAACACTACCACAAAGATACTAATGGCGATGGCCGCACTTAGTAGTCGTCGAGATAGAGCAGCTTTTAGCAGCGGCTTATAAAACTTTAAAATAGCCGCTTCAAAGCCGTTGGCAAAGCGGTTTTGCCAATAGCTAAAACGCCCCGGATTATTACTTGCCGGTTTGATGTGTTTTAAGTGGGCGGGCAGAATCAACTTTGATTCCACCAAAGAAAACAGCAGTACCGGAATAACAATCAGTGGAATTTGTGCAAATATTTTGCCGCGTACGCCTTCAATCATCATTAATGGCATAAAAGCAGCAATGGTGGTGAGTACGCCAAAAGTAACCGGTACAGCCACTTCTTGCGTGCCTTTAATTGCGGCATGCAAGGGCTCTTCACCTGCTTTTAGATGAGTATATATATTCTCACCGGTGACAATGGCATCATCTACTAAGATCCCCAGCACCATGATAAAGGCAAATAGAGAGATAATATTGATGGTGACATCCATGGTTGGCATCAGCAGCAAGCCTCCCATAAAGCTAATGGGAATACCAATGCATACCCAAACCGCAATCGCGGGCCGTAGGAAGATTGCCAGTAACAAGGCCACCAATAAACAGCCTTGAATAGCACTGTTTTTTAAGGTGTTTAAACGAGCTTTTACGATTTTGGCACTGTCTCGCCAATAGTTGAGTGAGATGCCTTGTGGCAAATAAGACTGCTTATCGCTGATGTATTGTTTCACCGCATCGGAGATGGCAATGGCACTTTGATCGCCAACTCGATACACCTCAATCATTACTGCTGGTTGGTTATTGAAGCGGTTCTCGATGGGAGTTTCTTCAAAGCCATCGACCACCGTAGCAATGTCTGATAAGCGAATGCGGGTGCCGTCGGCGCGACTAATAATTAGTAGATTGGCAAACTCATCACCTACATAAGCTTGGCCTTTGGTGCGCAGTAATATCTCACCGCCCTGAGTTTTCACCGAACCTGCAGATAAATCTAGCGAAGCTTGGCTAATGGTTTGAGCAACTTTACTTAGCTCTAGGCCATATTCGCGCAGCTTTTGCTCGGAGACTTCGATAGAGATCTCGTACGGGGCGACTGAGTCCAGCTCGACCTGAGTGAGCTCGGGTAGCTGCAACAACTCATCACGAATCGACTCCGCTACTAAGCGCAATTCGCTATGGGCTAAGTCGCCGGAGACGGCAACGGTAATGGTTTCTCGCTTACGCTGGGTAAGGCTTACCACTGGGCGCTCAGCATCGCTAGGGAAGGTATTAATCGCATCGATACGTGACTTAATATCGCTCATTACGTCGCGAGTATCGTAGCGTGAGTTAATTTCGGCACTCACCCGAGCAGCGCCTTCTTGCGAGACTGAAGATATTTGGTCGATACCTTCTATGTCGCTAATCGCTTCTTCTATGCGAATGGCTAGGCTTTCTTCGCTTTCTTCTGGGCTGGATCCCGGCAAAGCGATGCTCACATTCACCATGTCTAATTCAAACTCAGGGAAAACTTCTAGCGGCAATCGAAATTTGGCCGAATATAAACCTAAGCCGACGATTAGCACCATTAGCAAGTTAGCGGCAACATGATTGCGAGTGAACCAAGCAATTAAGCCATGCATAATAGGCCTCTCCCTAAGGGGATTAATTGAATAATTTGCTGCATGGTTTAAGCTCCTATGGGCTTAGCGGGGGTACCACTAATTACCCTGCCAAGGGGCGTAGTTACTAACATTTGGCCGGCTTCAATACCGCCGTTCACAATATAACTTTGCTGATCTTGCCACAGAATATTGACTGATTTTCTTTGTAGTAATCCATCTTCCAATACAATCACTTGTTGCCCCGAATAGAGGGCGCTGCGAGGGATAATAAATACCTGCTCTAAGGTTTTTCCTTGAATTTGTGCGCTGACAAACTGGCCAATTTTAAGTGCCGGTTTGTTTTCGTTGGCGGGGCCGTATGGGTCATCAATTTTTGCCACTACAAAGAGTTGTCTACTGGCGCTATCTAGAGCTGCTTCACTGCGTTCTACCTTGGCTTGCCAATGGTATTCTTTAGCGCCAAAGTTAGTGCTTAAATCTACTAGAGGTTTACTGGTTGGGCTTTGGCTACGACGATAATTTTCGGGAATATTTAGTACGCTTTGCTCGTTCAAACTTAAAGGTAGGCGCACTTCTAAGTAGTCTATCGCATAGCTACTGGCGAGGTTTTTCCCACTGCTAACGTATTCACCCAACTCGACATTTTTTTCTAAAATTCTTCCGGCGTAACTGGCGCGGATCACGGTGCGTTCCAAATCCAATTTAGCGCGAGTTAACTTGGCTTTGGCCGAGGCCATGGCGGCTTCTTGGGCGGCCAATTGGGGTTTGCGTAAGACTAAGTCGTTGGCCGGTTTGCCTTTGCCTAAGCGTTTCCAGTCACGCAGGGCTTGTTCTACTTTGGCTTGTTCTTCGGCTAATTGCAGTTGGGTAGTTTGTAACTCTGCTTCGGCGATAGTGATGGCATTTTGGTAATCTCTGGCATCAATTTTAAGTAGCACTTCGCCTTTTTCAAAAAAAGCGCCCTCGCGAAAATTATCCGACACATAGGTAATACTGCCAGCTACTTGGGCGACTAGGTTGCTTTCGGTATGTGGGCGAATGGTTCCAAAGGAGCTAACACTGGCCTGATAACTCTGTAAACTGAGCGGACTCACTTCCACCGCGAGTTTAGCGAGTTCTGCTTGCGGTTTACGTTGAGCCTGTGGTTTGTTTGCCTTGATGTATTGGCTAATGAGTAGGCCAACAATAATCACCAACAGAGGCAGGCTAAGTCGTATCAGTTTGGCCATAATTGGCATCACTCCAGTTAAAATAATGGCTCGGAGGCAAAGGCCTCGCGAGTGGTTTGTGCTTGTTCGAGATGCCCACCTAGGGCGAGGTAAAGCTCGATACGATTTTGTAGCTGCAAGTTAAGCGCAGTAATGGCGCTGCTTTGGGCATCAAAGGCGCGGCGCTGCGACTCCAATACCGTGACATATTCATTTAAGCCGGCTAAGTAATTTTCAAAGGCTAAGGACTCAGCTTGTTTTGAGTCTTCGGCTGCGGTGGCGAGTAGCTGAGCGTTTTGGTACAGGCTAGGCTCGAGGGTGAGGCTTTCTTCCACTTCGCCAAAACTTGCCAATACTTGCTCTAAATATGCCGAGTTTAAACCTTGAGCAACCGCGTACTGTTGAAGTTGCTGATTCTCGCGACGAGCGGCATCAAAAATTGGCGCGGTGACTCCGGCAAACAAAGACCACACCAATGATTCACCATTAAGTAATTGGTTGAGTTGGCTGCTTTGCGTGCCGCCACTGGCAGTGAGGGTAAGGCTAGGGAAGCGGTCACGATAAGCTGCATACACCCGTAAGTCGGCAGCGGCTAGCCGATATTGAGCTGCTTTAATATCGTGGCGTCGAATTAATAACTCTGAGGGTAAACCTGCTGGTATAGCATCTAATGGCACGTTAAGTTGCCCGGCTACTTTAATGTCACCGCCGGGGTAGCGCCCGAGTAGTAGCTCTAGTTCGCGCTGTGCTTGAGTAAGTTGATTGTTTCGTGAGTTTAGCTGGGCCTGAGAAGCACTTAAGTCAGCACGCGCTAAGTAAACATCTAAGGCACTGTTTAAACCACTTTGATAGCTTTCTTCAATAATTTGCAGGTTGGCTTTGAGGTTGTTGTAACGCTCTTCTATGAGCTGTTGCTGCTGCTGAGCCTCAATCACGTTATACCATTGTTGCGCTGTGTTTGCGGCTAAACGAATTTGCGCTTGTTGCCATTGTTCAAAGCTTACTTTGGCATCTAACACTGCGGCTTGTTGCAAGGCATCAAGTTTTCCTAGCCAATCAATTTCCCAGCTAATATCTAGGCCTGCGCGCAGTTGAGTGGCGGTGCTACTATCGCTGCCACTGCGTTGGCCGGTTAAAAAGGCTTCAACATTTGGCCAGCTTTGTGAATCTTGGATTTTTACTTGGTAAAGCTGTTGGTCAAGGGCGAAGCCTTGTTGTTGTAACGCGGGATTATTGCTTAGCGCTTCAGTGATCAAGGTTTGGAGGTCACTAGGTAAGGCTTGCTCAAATCGCTGTTGATTGAATTGACCTTGCTGATATTCGCTGGTCCAGCTGGTGGTTGTGGCCACAGTATGCGGTTCATGAGCAGGCGTATCGTTCATACTGCAAGCGCTTAAACTTACAACAAGTAGCGTTATCCAAGCCCAACTAGCCACGTGCATTCCATGTCCTATGATTCAATCCTTACTATTAGTGTTATTTAACGTTTCTTGGATTGCATTGTCGAGTCTTCTAGTAAAGCTTTTACCTTTATTTACAGTTGCTTTGGCTAAACCTGGTGTTTAGCTTGACCCAAGCGATAAAGCTGCAAAATCCAAGAGAAGACCAGTTTTGCATCCAGTGGACGTACCAAACTTGTCTTAGCTAAAACGAACTGAGTAGGCGATAAGATCATTTGCCGTTTATCAATAAGGGCTTCTGCGTAGGCAAGCGGAAACTCGGGATGTCCTTGAATAGCAAAGGTATGTTGGCCTATTTGGAACATAAAGTTAGGACAAAAGTCACTGCTGGCTAGCAACTGGGCTTGTGCTGGAAGAGCGCTTACTTGGTCTTGGTGGCTCACTAAGATGGATAAGCTATCTTGCTCAGTCGGCTCTGCCCAAGTGGGCGCTTGAATAAGGGTGTTTTTAGCCACGCCTAAACCCCAACCCGCACTTGATTTTTCAACCTTGCCCTCTAGTGCACGAGCAATGATCTGATGGCCAAAACAAATTCCTGCCAAGGGGCGCTGCAATTGTTCACACTGCTGTACCCAAGCCACTAATTGTAAAATCCACGGCTGTTGATCGTAGGCATTATGTCGGCTGCCGGTAATTAAAAAACCATCAAATTGATTGAGTTTAGGCAGCTCACTGTTCAGTACATTGAACACTTCAAACTGTAGTTGTGAATCTTGCTCGCTCAGGTGCTTGATGAACATGTCGGGATATTCACCATGAATTTCAGCAAGTTGCTTATCAACTCGGTCACAATTTAGAATCGCAATTTGCATAGTAAAAACCTAAAGAATAGCTATATATTGACCATAAGCTGTTAAATAAACTGTATCAAGTATGGAATAAAATTTAATATTTGTGTAGTTTTGTTCATTATTGGGTAACAGTTGATGGATTCATCCGGAGGGAACATGGCGCAGCAGGATCTAGCTTATTGGCAACAACAAGCGCGGGAATTGGAATTCCCCACTAAGGCATTTATTAACGGAGCGTTTGTGGATGCGCAATCAGGAAAAACCTTTAGCAGCATTAACCCCGCGACCGGACAAGTGCTAGCCGAGGTAGCTGAGTGTGATGCTGCCGATGTTGAATTGGCGGTTAGCGCAGCACGAACAGCCTATCAAAGTGGAGTGTGGTCAAACCTTCCGCCAGCCGAGCGAAAGCAAAAGCTACAATCCTTTGCTCAACTGATTGAGCAGCATCAAACTCAACTCGCTTTGTTAGAAAGCCTAGACATGGGTAAACCTATTGGTGACGCTCTGTCCTACGATGCACCTGCCGCCGCGCGCTGTGTTGCTTGGAATGGTGAAGCGATAGATAAGGTTTATGATGAAGTCGCGCCAGTTACCAGCGAAGCTCTCGCATTAGTCACACGAGAGGCGCTGGGTGTAGTGGCAGCCATTGTGCCGTGGAACTTTCCCTTAGTGATGGCCTCGTGGAAGATTGGACCTGCCTTGGCCACTGGTAACTCGGTTATCTTAAAACCTTCGGAAAAATCCCCCTTAAGTGCACTGTATTTGGCGCAACTGGCGAAACAGGCGGGTATTCCAGACGGGGTGTTTAATGTGCTGCCAGGGTATGGACACACCGCTGGGCAAGCGTTGGCGCTGCACATGGATGTAGATTGCATTACCTTTACTGGCTCTACTGCTGTGGGTAAAAAATTGGTGGAGTTTACTGGGCAATCAAACTTAAAGCGTGCCTTTATGGAATGTGGCGGCAAGAGCCCGAACCTGGTGTGTGCTGATGTTGCCGATTTAAATAAAGCCGCTGCTACTGCAGTTGCAGCGATTTTTTATAATCAAGGTGAAGTGTGTACTGCGGGCTCTCGGCTTATCGTGCACCGCAGCGTGCATAAAGCTTTAGTAGATAAAATGCTAGCTCTTGTTGATAACTGGCAACCGGGCAACCCACTGGACCCCAACACCAGCATGGGGGCAATGGTTGATGAAGTACAAATGCAGCGAGTATTGGCATTTATAGAGCAAGCAAAAGCGCAGGGTGCCAAGCTGTTATGTGGTGGTGAGCAAGCTCTACCGGAAAGTGGTGGCTACTTCATCAAGCCAACTATTTTTGATGATGTAGATGCCAAGCTGGATATTGTGAAACAAGAAATATTTGGTCCGGTGTTAGTGATACAAGTGTTTGACGAGCTTGAGCAGGGCATTGCCTTAGCCAACGACACCGAATATGGCCTCGCCGCCGGAGTGTGGACCAGTGATATTAATACTGCGGTGCGCACTTCACGTGCCCTGCGCGCGGGTACGGTATTTGTGAACAATTGGGATGGCGGTGATATGACCATGCCCTTTGGTGGTTTTAAGCAGTCTGGCAATGGGCGCGACAAATCCTTGCACGCGCTAGAAAAATACACCGAGCTTAAGTCTACTTGGATTGATTTGACTTAGCGTTAATGGGATCGGGCTGCTCGATAAAGTGTTCTAAAATGAACTGTTGATCGAGTGGGTTCAAGTCAAAGCGAAACGCTACATCGTTTAAGGAGCGAGCATCATGACAATGGTGCTCGCCGATATACTTAACCGCTCTAATCAGATCGGTGCCCTTGGGCAATAAACAACAATCACTCATAGCATCCTCCTATACATCCTAATGAGGTGGCTAAGCCAAGATGTCACTGGCAATAAAATGTTGCCAGTTATCTTAGCTTGTCACTATAAGTATAGCTGTATTGGCTAGAGAGATAGTTAGGGGCGGTTTTTATCAGCCCAAAGGTGTAATAATTCCACTGCAATGGTCGCTGCGGCCAATGCTGTCACTTCGCTATTATCATAAGCAGGTGCTACTTCTACTACGTCCATGCCGACAAGGTTTAAACCCTTTAAGCCACGCAGGATTTGCAGTATTCGATTGCTGCTTAAACCGCCAGCTACTGGCGTGCCGGTGCCTGGCGCGTAGGCGGGATCTAAACAATCGATGTCGAAGCTAAGATAAACTGGCAAATCCGCCACTTGCTTACGTATGCTTTCTACCACTTGCTCAATGCTTAAGTTATTAGCTTGGTCAGCATCGATGACCGTGAATGGGTGGCCAACTCGCTCATACTCGGTACGAATACCTACCTGTACTGATTGCGCAGCGTCGATTAAGCCCTCTTTGGGCGCATGGTAAAACATGGTGCCGTGGTCGTAGCGGCTACCTTCGCTGTAGGTATCGGTGTGGGCATCAAAATGCACTAAGGCTAACTTTCCATGATGGTGTGCGTGAGCGCGCAATAGTGGCAGCGTAACAAAGTGATCGCCACCAAAGCTCAGCATGGTTTTGCCTGCTTGCAGCAGTTGCTTGGCGTAGACTTCGAGTCTTTCTACAAACTGTGCTTGCTCACCACAATCAAAAACTAAGTCACCGGCATCAACCAAGCTTACTCGCTCAAGCAAACTAAAATCCCAAGGCCAGCGCTTTTCTTCCCAAGCTAGGTTGACTGAGGCGCGGCGAATGGCATCAGGACCCAATCGAGCACCGGATCGCCCGGTTGTGGCTAAGTCAAAAGGCAGACCGGTGATTATTACGTCGGCATCACTTTGTTCGGGACGATGATCTAAGCGCTGCCGTAGAAAGGTATTTGCGTTGGAGTACAGCGAGTAATCAGGATGATCGGCAAGCGTGCTCATTATTTATTCCTTGCTATAAAATAGTTAACAATTCATTGTGAATTGCTTCTCTAATTACTACAAGTGTTTTGTATAAAATGACATAGCTAGCTTATTAGTAGAAAATAGCGGGCTAATTGAGCAAGCAAACACTAGACACTAAAGAGCACTCTTCCTACACTAAATGAAGCTCTCACTACTTTTAGTTACACGGACGTTTATATGCCTAGGCCATTATTTTCATTCACCTTTTTACTCATACCCCTTGCTTTGGGGGGGATGGCAGTGAATGCATTGAGTCAGCATGCTGTTGCCGCAGATGATGAACTGTTTGCCGACACTGCGGTAAATGTGCAACAAGTAAAAGCTTTTGTGCCGGTATTAAGTGAGGATTATGCGGTTGAACGGCAGTTTGTTGGGCAAGTTATAGCTAAACAACGTGCAGACATTGGCTTTGAACTAGCAGGTAAAATATCCAAAATATTCGTAGATGAAGGCGAACGTGTTGTGCAAGGTGATGTGTTGATGCAGCTAGACACCGAGCTGCTAGAAATTGAATACATTGACTTACAAGCGCAACTACAACAATTAGCAGCCGATGCTGCTCTAGTTCAAGCTAACTTAAAACGGGTTAAGTCCCTTAAGAGCGACGGTTATGCCTCGGCGCAAAGTGTCGATGAGTTGGTTGCCCAGCAAAAATCCTTAAAAGCCAATAAAGCGCGTATCGACGCCTCAATTAAAGCTAATCGCACCCGCATTGAAAAATCTACATTACTGGCTCCCTATAACGGTATTATCGATAAACGAACGGTGTCGGAAGGTACGGTAGTTGGCGCTTCTCAGCCGGTGCTGACGGTATTACAGCAAGGCGCCAACGAGGTAAAAGTAGGTGTGCCGGTGCGCTTGCTCGAGCAGGTTGATATGGTCACTCCTAAATCGGTAACAGTGGCTAAGCGTCATTATTCGGTAGATTTAGTGGCTGCGGGGGGGCAGGTTGACCCGGTTACTCGCACCGTACAGCTGCGGTTTGCTTTACCTGATAACGATAGTTTGGTGAGTGGGCAATTGGCCTATCTAAATGTAGTGGAAACCGTTAAAGAGCCTGGCTATTGGGTGCCAGTGAGCGCGATTACCGATGGTGTGCGAGGCTTGTGGAATGTATATGCCATTGTGGCGCAAAGTGATGGCAGCTTTAAGTTAGAACGCCGTGATGTGAGTGTGCGATATGCCACCGAAGAGCAAGCATTTGTAAGAGGCGCGCTGCAAGCTGGCGAAGCCATTGTTGCCACAGGCATGCACCGCTACGTGCCTGGGCAAACCGTTAACCCAAGCAAGGCGCTTAGCCAATGATTGCAGCTATTTATAATAATGGGCGTTTAATTTCCTTACTTATAGCGCTTATTTTGGTGGCAGGCATGGGGGCGGTTAGCACCTTGCCACGCAGCGAAGACCCTAAAATAACCAGTCGTTTTGCCAGTATTGTGACCCAATATCCCGGAGCGTCTGCAGAACGGGTTGAAGCCTTGGTGACCGAATTAATCGAAAACAAAATTCGCAAATTGCCAGAGATTAAACGGGTTCAATCCTCTTCTCGTCCTGGCTTTTCGGTGCTGCAAGTTGAATTAAAAGATGAAGTTATCGATGTTGTTCCCGTATGGGCAAGGGTGCGTGATTTGGTGGGAGAACTCCCCCCCTTGTTGCCCTTGGGAAGTTCTGAGCCAGTAGTCGATGATGACCGAGGTTATGCGTTTACCACCTTGGTTGCACTGCGTTGGACAGGCCCCGGAGATACCGATTTAGCCATTCTCGGCCGCTATGCTAAAGAGCTACAAAACCGCTTGCGCAATGTGGCAGGTACCGATTTTGTTGACTTACAAGGGCAGGGTGAAGAAGAAATACTGGTAGAAATTGAGCCCTACCAAGCAGGCGCTATGCAGCTAACTACCGAGCAAGTGTCGCAAATTATCGCCGGAGCGGACGCTAAGGTATCGGCGGGCGAACTGACTAACGATAATACACGGATGCAACTAGAGCTGGAGGGTGAACTTAACTCGCTAGAGCGGATTAAGAATATCCCAGTAAGCAGCGCCGAAAATGGTTATGTGTTCCGTTTAGGAGATTTGGCCAAGGTAACACGCCAGCTTAAATCTCCACCCGAGCAAATTGCTGTGGTTGAGCGCGATTATGCGGTGGTAGTGGGCATAAGAATGCTCTCTGAATATCGGGTTGATTTGTGGAGCGCCCGAGTGAACCAAGCATTGGATGACTACCGCACTATTTTGCCTAGTAATGTCAGTGCCGACATCATCTTTGAGCAAGATGGTTACACCGCCAAACGCTTAGGAGAGCTGGTGGTTAACGTGCTTATTGGTTTTGCCATTATTGTGGTGGTATTGCTGCTTACCTTAGGTTGGCGTTCGGCGCTGATTGTTGGTTTGTCACTGCCCTTGACGGTAATGTTTACCTTAGCCTGTATGAAATTTTATGGCTTGCCCATCCATCAAATGTCGGTAACTGGCTTGGTGGTGGCCTTGGGTATTATGGTGGACAACGCCATTGTAATGGCCGACACCATTGCCCAAAAGCGCCAGCAGGGCAAGAGCGGTTTACAGGCGGTAAAAGAGTCTTTAGCTCATTTATGGCTGCCGTTGCTGGGCTCTACCTTAACAACCATTCTTGCGTTTTTACCGATTGTATTAATGCCAGGGCCAGCGGGTGAGTTTGTTGGTGGTATTGCACTTAGCGTGATTTTCTCGCTAATTGGTTCTTACTTTATTTCGCATACCCTAGTAGCGATTTTCTCTGGGCACTTTTTGCCTTCACAACAAACTGCCGATCATTGGTACGAAAAAGGCGTGCAAGTTGCTTGGCTCAGCGGTGCCTTTAAAGCCTGTTTACGTACTAGTCTGCGCTATCCTAAACTAGCAATTATTGTGGTATCTAGCTTACCAATTTTGGGTTTCTACAGCGCCGGTAGTTTAACCGAGCAATTCTTTCCGCCGTCTGATCGTGACATGTTCCAAATTGAAGTGTACATGGCGCCGCAGTCGAGTATCTATGCCACCGAACGTTTGACCGAAAAGCTAACTGAGCATCTATATGCTAAAGAAGGAATTAGCTCGGTGAGTTGGTTTGTAGGCAACAACGCCCCATCGTTTTACTACAACTTGATGCTGCGCCAACAGGGGGCCAAAAACTACGCCCAAGCAATGATTAAGACTGACGACTTTAGGGCTGCGAATGACTTAATTCCTAAGCTACAAATCGAGTTTGATTTGCTCTATCCCGAAGCGCAAATTTTAGTCAGGAAGCTAGAACAGGGGCCTCCGTTTAATGCTCCAATTGAGCTGCGGGTTTACGGGCCAAACCTAGATAAACTTAAAGAACTGGGAGATCAATACCGCCGCATTCTTTCCGAGATCCCACACGTTACTCATACGCGCGCTACTTTGTTGGCGGGCACGCCCAAGGTGTGGTTAAAGGTTAATGAAGAAGCATCTCGCTTAAGCGGCATTGTATTAACTGATATTGCTGGTCAGTTACAGGCAAACCTGCAAGGTCGGATCAACGGTAGCGTGCTCGAGGCAAGTGAGTCTTTGCCGGTTAGGATCCGATTGGCTGATGAGCAACGTAAGCACGTTGAGAATTTAGGTGATATAACCCTTACCAGCCAAATAGCTGGGAATATACCGCTAGCGTCTATCGCTGAACTAGATATTCGCCCCAGCCGTGGCGAAATACCGCGCCGGAACGGTAAACGAGTAAATACCGTAGAAGGCTATTTGCAAACCGATATTCTGCCAGAACAGGTTTTGGAAGTATTTAGAGAGCGTTTAGAGCAAGCTGATATTCCGCTTCCCGCTGGATACAGCTTGGAGTTTGGTGGTGAAGGCGCCGAGCGTAATGAGGCGGTGGGCAATTTATTGGCCAGTGTCGGCATTATCGCGGTGCTACTGATTACTGTGGTGGTGCTGTCGTTTAACTCCTTCCGTTTAAGCTTCTTGATTATGATTACTGCTATTCAAGCGGCAGGTTTGGGTTTGTTAAGTGTATTTGTATTTAATTACCCCTTCGGATTTACCGTTATTATTGGGCTACTAGGTCTGGTGGGCTTAGCGATTAACGCGGCTATTGTGATTGTTGCGGAGCTAAAATCCGATGCCAAAGCCTGCGCTGGCGATCATGAATCGATATGTTTTGGGGTGCTTAGTTGTACTCGGCATATTACTTCTACCACCATCACCACGGTGGGTGGCTTCTTACCGCTAATTTTAGAAGGTGGCGGTTTTTGGCCGCCGTTTGCGGTGGCCATTGCTGGTGGTACGGTGCTTACCACTATGCTGTCATTCTTCTTTGTGCCAGTGGTCTTTTCGATAATTGCCAAAGGCAAACGCAAAATCCCATCGGTAGGTGAGCCCACTGTGGCGCATTAGTAAAGCCTCAAAGAATAAAAAAGCCGCTAAAGCGGCTTTTTTATTCAGTATTTTAGTCTCAATAGAGCTTAGAAAGTAGGTGGCGTCGCGGCGCTGATGAGCTCACACTCTTCCTTACTTTTATTGCGAAAGCGATGTGGCTTACGGGTTTCAAAGTAATAAGAATCACCAGCTTTTAGCACTTTAGATTTGCTGCCTACGGTAATTTCTATTTCTCCGCGGATTACAATGCCACCTTCTTCACCTTCGTGTTGAATAAACTCGGTGCCAGTATCGGCGCCTGGTGGGTAAATCTCGCGTAAAATCGCCAGCTGTCGGCCATTGTGTTTACTACCAACCAATAACATTTTGACCTTGCCGTCACCTAGGTCGGTAAGTTCTTCGGCGCTATAGAAAATCTTGTCGTCACTTTCCATTTCAAGGGTGAAAAACTCGCCCATTGAAATAGGAATCGCATCAAGTATTTTTTTTAAAGAGCCTACCGAAGGGTTAACTTGGTTTTGCTCAATTTGCGAGATCATGCTGTTAGTGACCCCGCTTAATTTGGCCAGTTCACGTTGCGAAATGCCGCGCATTAGGCGAATACTTTTAAGGCGTTTTCCAACATCCATTAAGTTTTATTCCTCAAAATTCAACGCCTATTTAGCATTGCTAATCTTTAATTCTAGCAAGCGGCGTTTTTCTGCTTTGGCCATTAACCACCAAGCAATAAAAGTAGCGACAGATACTACACCAATAATCAGGGTAGCTAGGGCATTAATTTTGGGACTTACCCCTAACCTTACGCTAGAAAACACCACCATCGGTAAGGTTGTGGCACTTGGGCCCGATACAAAGCTGGCAATAACCAAGTCGTCTAAGGATAAAGTGAAGGCCAATAACCAGCCGGCCACTAAGGCAGGAAGAATTGTCGGCAGGGTGATAACGAAAAACACTTTAAAAGGTGTCGCGCCCAAGTCCATAGCGGCTTCTTCGATGCTTTTATCTAGCTCGCGCAAGCGCGAACTCACCACCACCGATACATAGGCTGTACAGAAGGTGACGTGGGCAATCCAAATAGTTAGCATGCCGCGTTGGCTAAATAGATCAAATACTTGGCCTAAAGAAATAAACAGCAATAACAGGCTTAAGCCGGTGATAACTTCTGGCATCACCAGTGGGGCAGTAATCATAAAGGCAAAGCTGGTTTCGCCTCTAAATTTGCTATAGCGGGTCATCACAAAGGCAGCAAGGGTACCTAATACTACAGCTGCGGAGGCAGATAAAAAGCCAATGAGTAAGCTTAAGCTAATGCCATTCATTAGTAGTGAGTCGTTAAACAGCGCCCCATACCACTTGGTAGAAAAGCCACTCCACACCGTCACTAAACGGTTAGCGTTAAACGAGTAAGCGATAAGGCTTAAAATCGGCAGGTATAAAAAGGCCAAGCCAAGGCTAAGTATCAGCCACTTCCACTTAGTTTTGTAAACCGGGATCGCGTCCATTAGCTGGCCTCCAATTCACGTTTTTGATAACGATAAAAGAACATAATTGGCACCATCAATAGTAATAACATCACCGAAGCTACCGCAGCAGCGACTGGCCAATCACGGTTATTAAAGAATTCTTGCCACAGCACTTTACCAATAAGAATTGAGTCGGGCCCACCCAGTAACTCAGGAATAACAAACTCACCTACAGCGGGAATAAATACCAACATTGAGCCCGCAATAATGCCAGCTTTGGTTAGCGGCAGTAGCACTTTGAATAATACCGTTAGGGTCGAGGCGCCTAAATCACGTGCCGCTTCTATTAGCGAGTAATCAACGCGCATAAGTGCGGTGTATAAGGGCAGGATCATAAACGGCAAATAGGTATACACAATGCCAATATAAACCGCTGTGTCGGTGTGCAGTATTTGCAGCGGCTCGTCGATAACACCTACGTAAAGTAAGATGTTGTTTAAGAAACCGTTGTTTTTAAGAATGCCTATCCAGGCATAAACCCGAATTAGAAAGCTGGTCCACGAGGGGAGAATAATCAGCATCAGTAAAATATTTCTATTAGCTGGGCTTGAATGTACGATGGCCCAGGCCATTGGAAAGCCGATCACAAAACACAAAAAGGTAGAAATCGAAGCAATGCGTACCGACTGCAAGTAGGAGCTAATGTAGAGATCGTCTTCGATTAAGTAGCCATAGTTGCCTAAATTGAGCAGTATTTGCACTTGCTCATCCACCATAGTGATTAACTCACTATAGGGAGGAATGGCAATCATTGCCTCGGCAAAACTGATTTTAAAGACAATAAAGAACGGCATTAAAAAGAACAAAAATAGCCAAAAGTAAGGCACCGCCATAATGGCGCAGCGCCCACTTGGCACCCAGCGATTAAGCCTTTGTTTAAGTTTGTCGTTAAGCGTGGTCATATTTTGAGTACCACGCAGCTGTCGGCTTGCCAGCACAAGTACACTTGGTCTTCCCAGGTTGGCATATTGTTGCGGTGGCGGCTGCTATTAGGCATAGCGGCGGTGACCCGTTTACCGCTGGCTAAACGCACATAGTAAATAGACTGATCGCCAAGATAGGCGATGTCTTCTACCTTGCCTTGACATACATTGTTATGGCGCCCTTTAAGGGTTTTGAAAATACTCATTTTTTCGGGGCGAACTGCCACCATGAACGGAACGCCAGGGGCTGATGATACGCCATGATTTAAGCTAATCGGATAACCAAGCTCTGGGCTGTCGATAGTTGCGCTGTCGTTGTCATTGTCACGCAACACACCTTCAAATACGTTTACAGAGCCAATAAACTCGGCACTAAAACGTGAGTTAGGGTATTCGTAAATTTCTTCTGGTTCGCCCACTTGAATAAACTGGCCGCGATTCATAATGGCAATGCGGCTTGCCATGGTCATGGCTTCTTCTTGGTCGTGGGTTACCATTACGCAGGTAACGCCAACTTTTTCTAGAATATCCACTACTTCAAGCTGCATTTGACCACGCAGGTTTTTATCTAGTGCACCCATCGGTTCGTCTAACAGTAACAGTTTTGGACGTTTAGCTAGGCTACGTGCCAGTGCCACACGTTGGCGTTGTCCACCCGATAATTGATGCGGTTTGCGGCGAGCGTAGTCTTTCATGCGCACTAGCTCGAGCATCTTAGCTACTGTTGCGCCAATTTCATCTTTGGGCAGCTTGTCTTGTTTTAGGCCAAAGGCGATATTTTGTTCCACGGTCATGTGGGGAAATAGCGCATAGGATTGAAACATCATATTCACTGGGCGCTGATGTGGAGGTACACCAATCAGCTCTTGGCCATCGAGAATAATTTTGCCAGCACTGGGCTTTTCGAAGCCAGCTAACAACCTTAGTAAAGTGGATTTACCACAACCCGATGCACCTAATAAGGCAAAAATTTCGCCCTTGTTTATGGTTAGGCTTACGTTGTCTACGGCAATTGCGCCGTCGTAGTCTTTGCTCAAATTTTCAATGTGTAACAAAGGTTCCGGGGCTTTTTCTCCATCAACTGGAAGCTTTGAAATGTGTGACACCGCAGCCATTGCGGATCCTCCATAAAGAATCAAAAACGCACTTGCCACCCAAGGGTGGCAAGTGATTACTTAGTTTTGAAGAAACTTAGTCCAAGAGCGTGTCAGAGTTCGAGACGCTTTTGCTGGCATTACCTTGGCTCCATATAATTTAGCCAAGGTTTCGTCACTTGGATAGATACCCGGATGTTCAATAATTTCAGGATCAATAAACTCTTTAGAGGCAGGCGTTGGGTTGGCATACCATACGTAGTTAGAGATCTCCGAAATCACTTTAGGCTGTAGCAAGAAGTTAATGAATTTGTGTGCATTATCTTTATGTGGTGCATCAGCTGGAATGGCCATTAGGTCAAACCAGGCTAAGGCCCCTTCTTGCGGGATAACGTACTCAACCACTACTCCGTTATCGGCTTCGGCAGCGCGATCTGAGGCTTGCAGTACATCACCAGACCAGCCAATAGCCACACAAATATCACCGTTCGCTAAGTCGTTAATGTATTGCGAAGAGTGAAAATAAGTCACGTAAGGGCGTACTGATTTGAGCAGTTTGTATGCCTCGCCAGTGTCTTTGTAGTCGTTCGGATCAACACTGTTTGGATCTTTACCTACGTAATGCAGCGCTGCTGCAAATAACTCGGTTGGAGCATTTAAAAATGCCACTCCACAGCTTTGTAGTTTTTCCATATTCTCTGGCTTAAATACCAGATCCCAACTATCTACTGGGGCGTCGTCACCTAATACTTCTTTAACTTTGTCTACGTTGTAACCTAAACCTGTGGTTCCCCAAAGGTAAGGCACTGCATATTGATTATCCGGATCTGCAGTTTCATCAAGCATTGACATGATTTTATCATCTAAGTTGGCGTAATTACTCAACTTTGTTTTATCTAATTTGATAAACGCACCAGCCTGAACTTGGCGGGCTAAAAAGTCTGAAGTTGGCACCACAATGTCAAAACCGGTTGAGCCAGAAAGAATCTTGGCTTCAAGTACTTCGTTTGAATCGAATACATCGTAAACCACTTTAATGCCGGTTTCGGCTTCAAACTGGGCGATGGTATCTTCGGCGATATAGTCAGACCAGTTGTACACATTAAGTACTTTTTCTTCGGCTGCCTGCAGGGTAAATGCGCTGGCAGCTAACAGGGAGGCTAGGGTTAGGGTAAAGCTAGCGTTTTTCATGTTGTTCTCCAAATCCTTGTGGTGATTGCTCGTACTGCTTCGCGGATTAACTCAATGCCTGCAGAGTGTCATCCAAACTTTGTTTTGCCAGTGTAATTAACTGATCGACTTGTTGTTTTGTAATAACCAATGGGGGTGAAATAATCATGGTATCGCCGCAAGCGCGCATGATAAGCCCATTGTTTATGCATATATCGCGACACACACCGCCAGCGCCTTGCTCTTTGCTAAAGCGTTGCAGGGTATTTTTATCGGCAACCAGCTCTATGGCAGCCACCATGCCTTTACTGCGAGCCTCGCCGACTAAGGGATGGCTAGCCAGTTCTTGCCAGCGTTGGGCTAGATAAGGGGCTATGTCATCGCGTACATGGCTAATAATGTTCTCTTGTTGCATGATGCGAATGTTTTCAATGGCTACCGCGCAAGCTGCAGGGTGGCCGGAATAGGTAAAGCCATGAGCAAATTCGGTATCGGCCTCGGTTAGGCCTTGAGCTACTTTGTCCGACACCATCACTGCGCCCATTGGTAAATAGCCAGAGGTAATGCCTTTCGCTAAACACAGTAAATCTGGCTTAATGTTGTAGGTTTGGCAGGCAAACCATTCACCGGTGCGGCCAAATCCACAGATCACTTCGTCTACTATCAACAAAATATCGTATTTGTCGCAAATGCGTTGAATCTCAGGCCAATAAGAGTCGGGTGGAATAATTACGCCACCGGCACCTTGAATAGGCTCGGCGATAAAAGCTGCTACTTTATCTTCGCCTAGCTCTAGAATTTTTTGCTCTAATTGCTGAGCACGCTCTAAACCAAACTGTTGTGGATCTTGGCCTTGGCCTTCTTCAAACCAATAAGGTTGATCGATGTGGCTAATATTAGGCAATGGCAAGCCACCTTGGGCGTGCATAAAGCCCATGCCACCAAGGCTTGCTCCCGCCATGGTGCTGCCGTGATAGGCGTTGTTGCGACTAATTATTTCTAACTTATTGGGCTGGCCTTTGCTGGCCCAATAGTGGCGTACCATGCGTACTACGGTGTCATTGCACTCTGAACCCGAGCCGGTAAAAAAAGCATGGTTTAGGCCCTCTGGTGTTAGCTCGGCTAGCAGGGTAGATAATTCAACCGCCGGGCTGTGAGTCGTTTGAAAAAACAGGTTGTAGTAGGGCAGCTGCTGCATTTGTTTGGCTGCAGCACCCACTAACTCTTGGCGACCATAACCTAGATTCACACACCACAGGCCGGCCATGGCATCGAGCAACTTATTGCCCTCACTGTCGAATACAAACACACCTTCGCCTCGTTCTATCACTCGAGCTCCCTTGGCATTTAACTCTTTAAAGTTAGTGAAAGGGTGCAAACAGTGGGCGCTGTCTTGTTGTTGTATCGTCAATGTTGCTGTGCTCATTTCGCCTCCTTGTGGCTGAGTTAACTCTGGGTTTATACGTTGAGTAACAAAAACTCACGTTCCCAAGAACTAATGACCTTGAAGTAGGTTTGGTATTCCTTACGTTTTACTGCCACGTAACAGTTCACAAAGCGTTCACCCAGAATTTCCTTGAGTTCGTCGCATTGCTCTAACTTAACTAATGCTTCTTCTAAGGTGCCGGGCAGGGTGTAACGATCTTCGCTTACATCACCTTTTTCCTCTGCAGAAGGTGTTAGTTGTTTTTTCATGCCGATGTAACCGCAGGCTAAGGTAAGTGCCATGGCTAGATAAGGGTTGGCGTCGGCGCCGGCAAAGCGGTTTTCTACGCGGCGATTTTGCTTATCTGATAGCGGTACGCGTAAACCCACGGTGCGGTTGTCGATGCCCCACTGCAAATTAATTGGCGCCGAGTCGCCAAACATTAAGCGTCGATAGCTATTCACGTTAGGGGCATAAAAGGCAATGCTAGCGGGAGTAAATTGCTGTAAACCGGCGATAAAACTTAAAAACATTTGGCTGTTGCTACCATCTTCATTAGCAAACAAATTGTTGCCATTATGGTCTTCTAAGCTTTGGTGAATATGCATCGCACTGCCGGGCTCATCTTCCATTGGCTTAGCCATGAACGTGGCATAGGTATCATGCTGTAAGGCTGCTTCGCGCATGGTGCGTTTGAAAAGGAATACTTGGTCACAGGCTAACGTCGGCTCGCCGTGATCAAAGTTAATTTCCATTTGCGCTGCACCAGATTCATGTACCAAGGTATCTACGTCTAGGTTCTGAGCTTCGCAGTAGTCGTACATGTCTTCAAACAGCGGATCAAATTCATTTACCGCATCAATGCTAAAAGATTGACGTGCTGTTTCTGGTCGGCCATTACGTCCAATGGGTGGCTCTAGTGGGTAATCCCAGTCGAGGTTTTTCTTCACTAAGAAAAACTCTAGTTCTGGCGCCACAATTGGCTTCCAGCCTTCTTTTTCGTAGAGCGCGAGTACTTTTTTTAGTACCGAGCGTGGCGCCATGCCTATCAGCTCGCCTTGGCTGTCGTAACAATCGTGAATAAGCTGAGCGGTAGGCTCTTTGGCCCAAGGAACAAAACGCAGGCTGTCGGTATCGGGCTCTAGGTTCATGTCTTTTTCGGTCCAATCGAATAAGTCATCATCGTCGGGCCAGTCGCCAGTGACTGTTTGGTAGAAAATTGATTCAGGCAGGCGCATACCGCCTTCTTTTAGATACTTGCTGGCGGGAATGATTTTGCCGCGAGCATTACCGGTTATATCGGGGATGAGGCACTCAACTTCGGTTATACGATTTTCCTCAAACCACTTCCTGACGTTATCCATAATCACCTGTCATAAATCTGTTAAGTAAATAGGGGCATTTTCTTGTTTAGCTTAATTTTTGCCCCGTATTAATTAGAATTGTCATGATTTTTCGCCAAAGTCAACAGAGTGTTAAATAAAAACTAAATATAGCCCCTTTTTTAGCTTATTGTGCAATTTAATTTGCATTATACTTAACACTGTGTTGTAAATTTATAGGGTTTAAGGGACGCTTTTACCAAGGGACTGTTAATTATGTTGAAACACCAGCCACAGATTCAGCCAATCAGTATGCTTCAACAAGTAGAGGATTTTTTGGCGGCTCATCCACAGTTAGAGAGCATTGATTTAATGCTATCTGATATGAATGGTGTGATCCGCGGTAAACGCATAGAAGCGGCGTCCTTAGCCAAAATTGCCCAAGAGGGGATGTGTTTACCGGCTTCGGTATTTGCGCTAGATATTTGCGGTGACACCGTAGAGCAAACCGGACTGGGCTTTGAACAAGGCGATGGCGATCGTATTTGTCACTTGTTACCGCATAGCTTGTCGATGATTCCTTGGAAAAAAAATGCCGCGCAAGCTTTATTAACCATGCATGAAGTTGATGGTTCGCCATTTTTTGCAGACCCACGACAATTACTTAGTAAAGTATTGCAAGGATTACATCAGCAAAATTTGTTTCCTTGTGTGGCTATTGAGTGGGAGTTTTACTTACTTGATGCACGTAGTGAAAACCGCCAACCACAAGCGCCGCTGTTGCCAAAATCGCAACAACGTATGCAACAAACCCAAGTTTATTCCTTAGATGAACTCGATGAATTTGATGAATTTATTCGTGATATTCAGGATTACTGCCATACCCAAAATATTCCCAGCGACAACGTTATTGCAGAATACGCTCCTGGGCAGTTTGAAGTGACATTGCAGCATCAGCACGACCCGCTGCTGGCTTGCGATCAAGCCATTCTCTTGAAACGCGCAATTAAAGCAGTAGCCAAACAACATGGCTATTTAGCCACTTTCATGGCCAAACCTTATGCCGAGCATTCTGGCAATGGCTGCCACGTGCACATTAGTATGTTAGACAAGCAGGGCCATAACCGCTTTTCCACTGAACAAAGCTTGCTGGAATTCGCCTTGGCCGGGCTTTTAGACACCATGCCCCAGGCCATTGCTTTGTTAGCACCTAATGCCAACTCTTATCGCCGATTCCAACCAGATATGTTTGTGCCATTGCAAGCCGATTGGGGTTGGGACAACCGCACCGTTGCCTTGCGCATTCCTTCTGGTAGCACTGAAAATACCCGTATCGAGCACCGTGTAGCGGGTGCCGATTGTAACCCTTATATTGTTATGTCGGCCTTATTGGCCGGGATTACCCATGGCATAGAACAACAGCTTGATTGCCCTAAAGCAGTGAGCGGCGATGCCAGTAAAGTACCAGCCCCTGCTTTGCCGAGTTCCTGGCAACAGGCCTTAGCCGAATTTGAGCACTCCACCTTGTGGTCGCTCCTAGGTGCAGATTTTAGCCATGTGTACCATGCCAACAAACTTAATGAGTGGCAGCGCTTTGAGGCGCAAGTGACACCTTTAGAGCAGCAGTGGTATCAGCAAATGGTGTAGTGCGAACAGCAGATTTGTTTTTATGTTTAAGGTGAGAAAATGAAAGCGCAACATGCAAATTCATATTATGCAGCAAGTGCCAACCTACAGTTGGACTATCCGCAACTACAAGGCGAGCATCAAGCTGATGTATGTGTAGTAGGAGCAGGTATAACCGGCGCTAGCACCGCACTAGAGTTAGCTAGCCAAGGTTATAAGGTTATTTTGCTGGAAGGCAGCCGAGTAGGCTGGGGAGCCTCGGGACGAAGTGGCGGACAAGCTATTTTTGGCTGGGCCAGTGAGCAGTCCACCCTAGAGAAATTGGTTGGTAAAGATGATGCCAAAAAACTCTGGGACCTCTCGGTTGAATCGCTAGCTGTTACTAAAGACAACATTCGCAAACACCAAATTGATTGTGATTGGCAAGATGGTCAAATTCATGTTGCGATTAAAGATCGTCATGTTCGCGAGTTAAAAGAATGGCAGCAACAGCTTAGTGAAGATTACGGCTATGAGCATTTAGAATATTGGTCGCAAGATAAGCTGGAAAGCCAGTTAAAAAGCCCCCGTTATTTAGGCGGCATGTTTGATTCAAATAGCGGTCACTTACATCCGCTTAATTACACCTTAGGCTTGGTAAAGGCTGCTGAAAATGCTGGCGCTAGCATTTATGAAGACAGCAAGGTCATCAAAATTGAACACGGCGCTAAGGTTAGGCTTCATACCGAGCAGGCTAGCGTTAGTTGCCAACATGTGGTGTTGGCCTGTAATGCTTATATGGAAGGATTAAACAGTAAGTTAGAAAGCAAAGTAATGCCGGTAGGTACTTATATTTGTGCCACGAAACCTTTAGGTGAAGAGCGTGCACGCGAACTGATTGCCAACAACATGGCGGTATGCGACATCAACTTTGTACTGGATTATTACCGTTGTTCTGGCGATCACCGCATGTTGTTTGGTGGCCGAGTGAGTTATTCGGGAATTGAACCACGTAATTTAGCGCAAACCATGAAACAACGCATGGATTGGGTTTTCCCCCAATTAAGCGATGAACCGGTGGAGTTTGCCTGGGGTGGTAATGTAGGCATCACTATTAACCGTGCGCCACACTTTGGCCGAATAGCGCCAAATGTGTATTTTGCTCAAGGCTTCTCCGGCCACGGCATTGCAGCCACGGGTTTGGCGGGTAAGTTAATGGCAGAATCAATTATGGCCACCTCAGAGCGCTTTGACATATTCGATAAAATTCCACACATGCCTTTTCCCGGTGGGCGCTTATTACGTACTCCTGCCTTAGTGCTTGCCATGACCTATTACCGAATTCGGGATTTGCTTTAGTACTATCGGCTGGCCAAGCGCCAGCCGTTCAATCCTTGTTTCTCGTACTATAGTTCGTGTTTTCTGCCTATAAACCTATTAGCGTCTGCTGATTTATCGTTATACTTGCCTAATATTCGTAATCATAAAGGTAAGCACGTAATGGCTGCATCACCGATTAATCAGGTTTTTCCTAAGGCAAGTCGCCTTGTATACGGCTGCATGGGCTTAGGCGGAAACTGGGATAACTCACCTGTAACGCAAGATCATTTAAGCCAAGCGCATACCGCTATTGATGCGGCCTTAGAAATAGGTATTAACTATTTTGACCACGCCGACATCTATACCATGGGTAAGGCTGAGCAAGTATTTGGTCAAGTATTGGCACAGCGCCCAGAGCTGCGTGAGCAAATTATTCTGCAAACTAAAGCGGCAATTCGTTTTGGTGATGAGCAGTGGTGTGGTCGTTATGATTGGTCGGCAGATTACATTCGTCAAAGTGTTGAAGATTCGCTGCGCCGCTTACAAAGTGAAACCATTGATGTGATGATGCTGCACCGCCCAGATCCCTTGGCCGAAATGGACGAAGTGGCCGCGGTGCTTAGCGAGCTTAAAGACAGTGGTAAAGTGCAGCACTTTGGCGTGTCTAACATGAGTGGAGCGCAAATTGCGCATTTGCAATCGCTGCTGAGTTTTCCGCTAGTGGCTAATCAGTTAGAGATGAGCTTGTCGAAACTAGACTGGCTTGACCACAATATTGCAGTAAACGACGAACAGGTAAAAGGCCACAGCTTTGTGCCTGGTACCCTTGAGTATTGTGCTATGAATAAGGTGCAAATTCAGGCTTGGGGAAGTTTATCGCGTGGCTTATTTAGCGGTGCCGATTTATCAAATGCCAGCCAAGCCCAGCGTGATACCGCGCAGCTCGTTCGCCAATACGCCGATCAAAACTCAAGTTCGCCAGAGGCCGTTGTACTAGCGTGGCTAATGCGCCACCCTGCCGGAATTCAGCCTGTGATTGGCAGTGTAAACCCAGACCGCATTCGCGCCTGTGGTGATGCGACTAAACTGCAGCTTAGTCGCGAGCAATGGTATCAGTTGTATGTCACATCGCGTGGCAAGGCTTTACCTTAAACACTGCATGTTGCAGAAAAAAACGCCGAGCTAATGCTCGGCGTTTTTGTTTGTAAAGCTACGCTGCTGGTGGCGTGAACTTTGCTTTAAGTTGTTTTACCAAGCTTACCAGCCACCATGCTACTACTGCGCTAAGTATTACTGTAGATAGCGGCATTACCAGCCAGATCCCCACCACACCATAGGCGGCGGGTAACAGCAACATAAACGGCAGTTGAATAGCCATATTGCCGACCGAAATAAAGCTAGCGCGATTGGCGCGGTTTATCGACTGAAACACCACCGCGCCGGTAAAAATTAAGCCATCTAATGGCATGGCCCACAGGTGTAAGCGAATACCGCTTACGGTGGCGTCTAATAGTGCAGGGTCATCGTTGTTAAATATCGACACGCTAAGTTCGCTAAATAGGTTCATCAAAAACACCGCCGCTACACCGCTGCCTAGGATAATGCTAAAGCCTAGCGCCATCACTTTGAGTACATTGTCGTAGCGTTTAGCGCCAAAGTTAAAGGAGATGAGAGGCTGCATGCCGTTCGCAAACCCTTCGGCAATAAAGTAATAAATAACGCTTAAGTACAACACAATGGCATAGGCGCCGGTATCGGTCACACTGCCATAACGTAAAAATAAGTAATTGTGCACCAAGGTAATAAAGGCGGTGTATACCGTAGTAAAAAAGCTGCTTAAACCTAAATTGCTTATATTGGCGAGGTACTTTGGCTTTAAGCTAAAACCGCTTACTTGAAAACTCAAGCTGCTGTAGCGAGAGAAAAAGTATGCAATGGCCAAGAACATTACCAAGGCTTGTGCGCCTAAGGTGGCGTAAGCCGCACCCGCTAGCTGCCAATCCCACTTTACAATAAATAAATAATCGAGGCCGATGTTGGCCAATGCGCCCACTATCATCAATAGGGTGGCAAAGTTGGGAGAGTTGTCGTTTCTAATTAATATGGGCAGGGCGCAGCTAAACAATACAACCAGCGCGCCGTTACCTAAAATGCCTAAGTAGCTCTCGGCCATATGTTGAATATTGCCGCTGGCCCCTTGCAAGGTAATGGGTTTGGCGCCTAATAAGGCCAAAATGGCACTAAACAGCACCGCCATAATTAGCATGAGCAAGAAGGCGTGGCTTAACAAACTCTGCGCCTTGCTGGTTTTACCCTCACCGGTAGCAATAGAGATTAACGCACCGCCACCTACTCCAACCATTAAACCTAAACCGGTGACTAAAAATATAATCGGCCAAGCTAGGTTAATGGCTGCTAACCCTTCTGCGCCGAGCACTTGGCCAATGAACATGCCATCAACAATCAGATAAATACCACTCACAATCATTGCTACGACCGAAGGAATGGAATAGCGCCAAAATTGTAAGGTAATGTTTTTACTAAGCATGATTGACCAAGGTTAGGGAATAGAAAGTACTCAGTGAGCACTGAATTGCAGCCCCATCATATTCACTTTAATGGAGCTGACAAGAGGGAAAGCTAACAAATAAGGGCTATGCTTATTGTTTGTGCAAATGCTGCCCGAAGGGTGCGGATAAGCGAACTTTACTCTTTGTTAAGCACTTCTTACTTAGCCCACTAGGTTTCTACGTGCTCGCCGCGATTAAAGCCCGCTTATCTCGAACAAATCTTTAACACCAAAGGTCAACAGACCCTAGTTCAAGCTTTGGTTTTTACGAGGAAAACAAGTGGATTCATATGTAACCATCCGAGCTGCCAAAGTGGAGGACGCTGCGGCCATTAGCCAATTACTTTGCGATTTGTCTCGTCGTTACTTGGTGGACGATTTTACCGAGCAAGGAGCACAACGCTTGCTAAGAGCGATGAGCGAAAGGGCTATTCGTTCTTATATCCGCGAGGGTTTTTGCTATCACCTTGCCGAGCAGAAACAGGCAGGAAAGGTGGAGTTATTAGGTGTGGTTGCCACTAGGGATAACAGCCACCTTTATCACCTTTTTGTTGCCGAGCTTGCTCAAGGAAAAGGCTTAGCAAGTCGCCTTTGGAAACACGCTAAAGCCCTATGTATAGCAAACGGCAATAAGGGCGAGTTTACGGTTAATGCGTCGTTATCTGCTAAAGCAATGTATCAGGCTTGGGGCTTTGTTGCCGAGCAAGAACAGCGCAATACCAAGGGCATTATCGATGTGCCAATGCGCCTAACACTCAATGAGCAAACTAAGGAGAAAACATGCAACTAGCGCAGTTAAATATTGCTACCGCCAAAGATGATTTAGATTCACCCCTGCTCAAAGATTTTGTCGATAATTTAGATCCCATTAATGCCATTGCTGATGCGAGCGAGGGCTTTATTTGGCGGCTTAAAGATGACACCGGCAATGCGACTGATGTGCAAGCTTTTGATAACCCAAGGATGATTGTCAATTTATCGGTATGGGAGTCCTTAGCTAGTCTGCAGCACTTTATGTTTAAAACTCATCACATCGACATTATGAAACGCCGGGCAGAGTGGTTTGATAAATCGCCGTTGGCAACTTACGTATTGTGGTGGGTGGAAGATGGCCATGTTCCCAGCACCGTTGAGGCACTGCAGCGTTTAGAGTTATTGAGGCAGCACGGAGATACGGCTCAGGCCTTTAGTTTCAAAAAAACATTTAGCGCAGAAGACGCCTTACAGCGCTAATCTAAGGTTTGTTTTTAATAGCCTTTAGCATCCTTTGTTACTCAGGTTTTGTTGCTCCTCTTTGGATAGAAAGCGTCTAAGCTAAGTAAATGCAGGGCGAGTATGCCCCGCCATTTTTGCGCAAGGAGAGGGTATGACTAAGCCGATTATTGCCGATAACAAACCCAAGAAGGTGAGTTTAACTAAGGGGGACCAATACTACTTTTGCAGCTGTGGTCGTTCTAAATCCCAACCCTTTTGTGATGGCAGCCATGCTGGTACCGGCCTTAGCCCCAAGGCTTTTACCGCAGAAGAAACTGGTGATGCTTATTTATGTGCGTGTAAAACCACGGCAAATAGCCCATTTTGTGACGGCAGCCATAAGCAGTTTAGTGCCGAACAAATAGGCCAAGAAGCCCCACAGCCTCAAACTAAAAGTGCTGCACCGCAAGCCACTCCTACAACTGAAGAACCCACCGTTGCCTTTATTCATCAATTGGCGCGTGAAGGTTTATCAAAACTGGGTCACCATGGAGCAATGACCTCAATGGGGGTACCTAGGCATCTTCTGCCACATTGGGACGACATCCAAGTGATGGTGGCACAAATGGCCAAAAAGCCTTTGATGGAAGAGCAATCTGTGGCCACAGAACTAATTATCGGCCCAGAGGCGAAAAAGCCACTGCAGCTAAAGATTCCTCTATTTGTTTCTGATATGAGTTTTGGAGCCTTATCGGAAGAAGCTAAAACCGCGCTGGCTAAAGGCGCCGAGCTGGCCGGAACAGGGATTTGTTCTGGTGAAGGCGGCATGTTGGCTGAAGAGCAGCAGCAAAACTCCCGTTACTTTTATGAGTTAGCCAGCGCCAAATTTGGTTATCAAGAATCACTGCTTACTCAAGTTCAAGCTTTTCACTTTAAAGGAGGCCAAGGTGCAAAAACCGGTACCGGAGGGCATTTACCTGGCAATAAAAACCATGGCAAAATTTCTCTGGTTCGCGGCATCGCTGAAGGACAACCGGCAATCTCCCCGCCTACCTTTGCCGATTTACACAGTAGCAAAGACTTTAAACACTTTGCCGATCGGGTGCGTGAAATAAGCGGCGGCATTCCCATTGGTTTTAAGTTAAGTGCCAACCATATCGAGCGAGATATTCAATTTGCTTTAGATAGCAGCGCTGACTACATCATTTTAGATGGGCGTGGTGGCGGTACTGGTGCGGCACCAGAAATATTTAGGGATCATATTAGTGTGCCCACCATTCCAGCCTTAGCCAGAGCGCGACGCTATCTTGACCAACAAGGTGCCAGTGGCAGAGTGAGTTTGATTATTACCGGCGGCTTGCGCTTACCTATGGATTTTGTCAAAGCCATGGCTTTAGGCGCCGATGGTGTAGCAGTATCTAATAGCGCCATGCAAGCCATAGGTTGCGTGGCAGCGCGGATCTGTAATACCAATAATTGCCCGGCTGGAATTGCTACGCAAAATGCTGACTTGCGCCAGCGTTTAAATGTGGACAAATCGGCTCAGCAACTGGCTAATTTCTTTGACGCATCGGTAGCGCTAATGCAGGTTATGGCGCGAGCATGTGGGCATCATCATCTTAATCAATTCACTAAAGACGATTTGGCAACTTGGCATCGAGAAATGGCGCATTTAAGTGGCATAGCTTACGCAGGCTTTAGCGCAGTGTAGTGTTGTTTTATTGGCTATTTAAGCAGCTATTTTGTTGCTTAAGTAGCCTTGAAATTAAGGGCTTTTTCTAGGCTTGCTGGAAAAGCCAGCAATTACCAGTTTTTTTATAAAATGTCTTTACAGGGCGGAGCGAAAACCCTAATATACGCCTCCGCCAGCATTGAGCACCCGTAGCTCAGCTGGATAGAGCGTCGCCCTCCGGAGGCGAAGGTCACAGGTTCGACTCCTGTCGGGTGCGCCATTGCTTCGGAAACGCTCGAAATACTCAGTGGTGGGTATAGCTCAGTTGGTAGAGCCCCGGATTGTGATTCCGGTTGTCGTGGGTTCAAATCCCATTACTCACCCCATTATTTAGATGCAACGAGTTTCGTTGTTATCGCAATAGTTTGGTTATTGCTAAGAGCTTGCTCTAAAATAACTAAGACGATAAACGCAGCTTGGTAGCGCATCGTCGCGAAGCTCATATAGAGTGGGACCAGAGGGTTTAGTCTTCTGAAGTATCAAGAAAATCGGTGATTAGCGCAGCTTGGTAGCGCATCATCGCGAAGCTCATAAAGAGTGGGACCAGAGGGTTTAGTCTTCTGAAATATCAAGAAAATCGGTGATTAGCGCAGCTTGGTAGCGCATCTGGTTTGGGACCAGAGGGTCGGGAGTTCGAATCTCTCATCACCGACCACCTTCTAAAAAGCCTGCTCATCGAGCAGGCTTTTTGCTTTCTGCAGCTTAGTATTAACGAAGAAGGTAGGGGGTTGCCTTTTGGCTTTAGTTCATCATCACCTAACTATCGAAAACGTTACTTCCCGTAGGCATCTGCAGTGACCAATATACAGCGTTTAGCGTAGCCAAATCCCCATTGGGTAACGTCACCAATACTAAGATCGCTTAGCATTAGGGTGGAGTCTTGAGATTGCTTTGCTTGCTCTAAAGCGAGCGCAGTTGATGGGCTTTGCTTTAATGGAAATAGATATAAAGCATAAGTTTGGCAGTGTTCGCCACTTGCGGGGCCAATATATTCTAAGCTGCTAGCATCCCCTTGATAGAAGCTGCGCTCGGCATAGGACCCATGGTCCCCAGTGGAGCAAGCAGTGAGTAAAAATATGCTTAAAATGATTACGCTGTTGTTGAATAATGAATGCCGCAAAGCCAATCCTTGTTGTTGAAGCTAAGCCAAGTATAAACCTTAGTGATAGTCTTATGATACATCGCCAGCTTCACTGGCAAGTAGAGAGAGTTTTGACTAATTAATTGTTGAGTACTTAGGCAATAATTGACAGAAAGGCTATTGTCACTTGCTGATATTTTGTACACTAAGCAGTAAATGAGTACAGCTTGAGCAACAATGAAACATCTATTTCTCGTTGTGTTTACCAGTCTATCGCTCTGTTCGATATCTATTGCCGCTGAGCTAAGCCCTCAGCTGGTACGCCATATTGCGCCGCAAGGCGAAAAAGATTTACGAAATCGCTACTTTATCGATTTACTCGACTTGGTCTTGTCTAAAACTGAGCAGGAGCTTGGGCCTTTTCGTCTTGAGAGCAATAAAGCCAAAATGAGCCAAAATCGCTCCTTGCTGCAGCTGCAAAATAACGACGGTATTGATGTGGTGTGGACAATGAGCACCGCAGAGCGAGAAGAGGCCTTATTACCCATACGGATCCCACTGCTCAAAGGGCTGCTTGGACAGCGCTTATTGATGATTCGCCAACAAGATATTGGTCGTTTTGCCAAGGTGGAATCTCTTCAAGACTTACAAGCTTTTAGTGCTGGTCAAGGCAGCGGCTGGCCAGACAACAAAATACTACGTGCTAACAATATTGGCGTAATTGAAGGCATGAATTACGAAGGTTTGTTTGGCATGTTACAACGTCAGCGCTTTGATTATTTCCCACGTGGAATTAACGAAATCTTTGATGAATTAGAGCAGCATAAAAGTGAAAACTTTGTGGCTGAGCCGCACTTAGTAATTAGTTATCGTGCACCTATCTATTATTTTGTAAGCAAACAAAACCGCGAGTTAGCAGCGCGTATCGAACAAGGTTTATGGATCGCCTTTAGCGATGGTAGCTTTGATGCACTGTTTTCTCGCTATCAATACGACAACTTAGTTAACGAGCTAAGATCTCGCACGGTGATTAAACTAAATAACCCTTTTTTACACGCTAGTACGCCTAGTGAGCAAAGCCCGCTTTGGATTAAAGTCGACTAAGCTCTTAGTAAGGCCATCAGTTTTAACTGGGAGAGAACTTTTACACGCCTTGACGTTTTGTTGATCTATTTGATTGTTATTAAGCTTGTTGATTACATACAATCAACTTGATAACACAATTGTGAATAATGCCAATGCCGCATCGCTGTTTAATGCTGTTAGTGATTTTTACCCTCGTTACTGGGGCCAATGCGGCAAACCTAGTGGTGAGACACGTTCAGCCAGAAAGCGACAAAGATCAGCGACATCAATACTTTATTGAATTATTAGATCTCGCCTTAAGTAAAACAGAGGTGAGCCATGGTCCTTATAAAACCCAAACCTGCGCTGTTAGGATGATGCAAGACCGAGCCTTACAGCAAGTTCAGCGTAAGCGTTGTATCGATATTGTTTGGACAATGACCAGCCTTGAGCGTGAGTCAAAACTGCTGGCTGTACGCATTCCTTTATTGAAGGGCTTATTAGGCCAGCGGGTATTGATGATCCGCCGAGAGGACCTACGTCGATTTAAGGACATTCAACAGCTTAGTGAGTTGGCTCAAATGCGTGCAGGGCAAGGTATGGGCTGGCCTGATATCGAGATACTAGAATACAATCGTTTGCCAGTAATTGAGGGCAAAACCTATGAAGGTTTGTTTGGCATGTTGGAGCGCGGTCGTTTTGATTATTTCCCTCGAGGTATTAGTGAAATAGGCGCTGAATTAAAACAGCATCAACGGGAAGGTTTTGTTGCAGAGCCAAGAATATTACTCAGTTATCCCGCACCCATTTATTACTTCGTAAACCCAGAAAACACCGCCTTAGCAGAGCGTTTAGAGCAAGGCTTAAGGCTGGCCATTGATGATGGCAGTTTCGACGCACTATTTAGAAAGTTTAATTACCATAAATTGGCAGATTTAATGGAAAATCGCTTGGTGTTTAAACTACGCAACCCGTCTTTACATCCCAAGACGCCGATTGATGAAGATAAACTTTGGGTACTCCCCAACCTTGTTAAAAATTTGCGGTAAGCGCATGTATTTGGCTGTTTAGTTAACTCAAACAGCAATAATGGTTGTGAAAACATTGTCATTTCGCCTAGTATGAAAGGTGATGAACTTCACTTTTTTGTTGTTAAGGCTATTACGTTTTTTGCGTCTTATGTTGAACTGTGGACTGCATCAAAAATCTTCCGTTAAGCTAGGCTAGTATCGCCTTATTTAGCGGGTTGCAGAGGTTTTCCACCTTTTTGTTACTCTCATTGTATTGAATTAGTTTTAGGAGTTTTTCATGCCTTTCGCACAGCAAGATAAAAAAGTGCAAACGTTTACCCTTAAGAATGCTAAGGGGAGTGAGGCCACCGTATTAGCATGGGGAGCCACCCTAGCCAGTTTAAAAATAAAACTTAGTAGCGGTGAGTTACGTGAAGTGGTTCTGGGTTGTGACAGCTTTGAGGATTACCTAAAACAAGACGCTTACTTAGGTGCTACGGTGGGGCGCTATGCTAACCGCATCAAGCAAGCGCGCTTTGAGTACCAAGGGCAGGTTTATGCCTTAAGTGCCAATCAAGATGAGCATCAATTACATGGCGCCAATGATTTTAGCCACCGCGATTGGCAAGGTGAGCAGCTGGCAGACAACAAAGTTCGTTTTACTATTAGCTCAGTCGATGGAGAGTGTGGTTTTCCTGGTAATATGCAAGCGCAGCTTGATTACACCTTAGATGAAGATAATCAGTTAGTACTGGATTACTCAGCTACTGTAGATAAAGCCTGTCCGGTAAATCTCACCGACCATAGTTATTTTAATTTGAATGCCGCTAGCTCAACGGTATTACAGCACCACTTATACATCGCAGCAGATCATTACCTGCCAGTAGCAGCAGATGGTATTCCGGTTGATGGCTTAAAACCTGTAGAAGGAACTGGCTTTGATTTTAGGCAAGCTAAGCTGATTGCTAAAGATCTTAAGAAAGATCCCGATCAGCAGTTAGTGGGCGGATACGATCATAGTTACTTGCTGCAGGAGCAGGTAGTGAGTGAAGGCAAGCCAGTAGCCCGTATTATTGCCGATGACGCGTCGTTAGCAATGGAAGTTTATACTAATAAACCTGCGATCCAGCTTTATACTGGTAACTTCTTAACCGGTAATCCGGGGCACAATGGCGAAGTGTATCAGGCTCATAGTGGCGTTGCTTTAGAAACCCAATTCTTGCCAGACTCTCCCAACCGCCCAGATTGGCCACACCAAAGCTGTTGGTTAAAGCCAGGCGAACGTTATCAATATCAAACATGTTATCGCCTGTATCAACCCACGGCATAAACTTTCCTAAATATTGAAGTTTTTGTAGGCAGCGTACCGATTTTCACACACATCGTGTATGCTGCTTGCACCATACTCCAAATCTAGGGATGTTTATTTATGAAGAAATGGTTGGCACTGTGCGTTGGTGTGCTTGTATTAAGCTTTCAAGCCGTCGCAGACGATTATCAAGCTACGATTCAGCAGTTTAAAAAATCTGATCGAACTACCCCATTTTTTAACAATGCTTATGGCTATGCGGTGTTTCCTACCATTGGTAAGGGTGGCATTGGTATTGGTGGCGCTTACGGCGAAGGTAAAGTTTACCGAGGCGGAGCATCCACAGGCAGCGTGAATATGGGTCAAGTTACACTTGGTTTCCAGCTGGGTGGGCAAGCGTTTAGCCAAATCATTTTCCTTCAAGATAAACGCGCTTACGACGAGTTTACTAGCGGTAGCTTCGAGTTTGGTGCTCAAGCTAGCGCAGTGGCTCTAACCGTTGGCGCTTCCGCTCAAGCGGGTACTTCTGGTACTGGAGCAGCCGCGGGTGAAACCCAATCTAAAGCGCATTATGTAAGTGGTTATGCAGTATTCACCTTAGCTAAAGGTGGTTTAATGTATGAAGCCAGTATTGGCGGACAGAAGTTTAACTTTACTGCCGAATAAACATATAGCTATAGTTATCCAAAAACGGACCTGTTAGGTCCGTTTTTTTATACGCTGTTAAAGCGCCTTCTAGCCGATTACTTGTCGTTTTCTCAGCCTAAAATGAACAGTGTTTGACTAGCTTAGCTGGTTGACGCTGAATCAGTATTTCGCCATTTCGTACCGATAACAGTACTTCGCCTTGGCGTTGAATCACCGATAAATCGTCTTCCCCTTCCAGCAAAATAAAGTTTGCAGGTTTGCCTACCTCAATACCGTATTCAGCTTCTACTTGTAAGGTTTTAGCGCCATTGTCGGTAATAAGATCTAAGGCTTTAGATAGCTCTTTATAGCCCATCATGTGGCAGATGTGTAAGCCAGCGTCTAATACTCGTAGCAGTTTACCGTTGCCTAAGGTATACCAAGGGTCTTGTATAGAATCTTGGGCAAAGCAGACATTCATGCCGGCTTCGCATAGCTCTTTCACTCGAGTTACGCCGCGTCGTTTAGGGTAGGTATCAAAGCGGCCTTGCAAGTGAATGCTCTCGGTAGGGCAAGAGACAAAGTTTATTTTAGATTTTTTGAGTAGCCTAAATAATTTAGAACAATAGGCGTTGTTGTAAGAATGCATCGCGGTAGTGTGGCTGGCGGTAACGCGCTCACCCATATCAAGCTCTAAGGCTGCGGTGGCTAGCACCTCCAAAAAGCGCGATGCTTCGTCGTCTATTTCGTCGCAGTGTACATCTACCAATAGGTCATGTTGTTTGGCCAGCTCAACCACCCAGCGCATCGACTCTACCCCATATTCGCGGGTAAATTCGAAATGGGGAATTCCGCCTATTACATCTGCTCCCTCTTCAATGGCTTGCTCCATTAAGGTTTTGCCATTGGGAAAAGACCAGATCCCTTCTTGGGGAAAGGCAACAATTTGTAAATTGATTGCAGAAGACAGCTTAGATTTTAGTTTGGCAATGGCTTTAAGCGCGGTGAGTTGTGGATCGGTCACATCCACATGGGTGCGAATGTACTGCACCCCATTTTCAACCAACAGTTGCACAGTTTTTAACACGCGTTGTTCGATGTCTTCGGGGGTGAGCAGCGGTTTACGTTCGCTCCAGCGCTCAATCCCCTCAAACAAGGTTCCGCTCATGTTCCAAGAGGGCTGCCCGGCAGTGAGCACTGCGTCTAAGTGAATATGCGGCTCAACAAAAGGAGCAGACAATAAATTACCGGCGGCATCTATCGCTTCTTCATATTCTGGCAAGTTAGCTGATAAAGCCGCGGTTTGCGGAGTGATGTGAGTAATTAGCCCTTGGGCAACAGATAGACTAAACAGCTCTGTTTGCCCTCTTAAACGTGCGTTAATAATTTTCATGATAATCCTTGAACAGAATGTTGTTGCCGCTGGATTGTTATTGGCTCCATCAGCAGGGCATTTTGTAATTCTAGACGTTGCTGAGCTTGTTCTAGGTCACAACCAGTGAGTGTTTGTACCTTGGCGAGACGGTTGCTGAGCGTATTTCGGTGAATATTTAGCTCTTTGGCGGTTTGTCTTAAGCTGGCTAAATTGTCAAAGTAGCAGCGCAGAGTATGCTTAAGGGTGATTAAGCTAGGTTCTTGGCAATGGAATAAGGGCCCGAGTTTGTCGCAGCAAAAATGCAGTAAAATTTGCGGATCTTCTATGGCGGCAAATACTCGGCTCACCCCTAAATCTAAGTAGTGCACAATGGCGGAATGATGGCTTTGTAATTGGCTAAACTCAGCAGCTTGTCTAGCCTGCAAAGCGGCATTGGCTAACTGGTTTAGCCCTTGTGGGCTAACACTCACACCCAAATTGTATTTAAGCTTTTGTTGCATTAAATACTGATTAAGTTGCTGCCAAAGGCTACGCTGTTGCTCTAAAGAGTCTTGAGGTTGTATGGGCAACAATAAATACCAGCCGTGATGATCTTCAATTAGCGGGTAGGGGCTTCGCATGCGATTTAGCCACTGACGAAGTTGAAATACCCAAACATTTAAGTCACTTGCATCGCTAACTTGTGGTTGTAGCTGGGCAATACTAATGGCCGAATCAAAGTTTAAGCCTAACTCTTTGGCGCGGTGTCGAGACAACATCGACAGTTGGTTGGGGCTATTAATCACATGACTAATAAAATGTTGTAGCGAGTGGCTAGATAGGTTGTCTTGAATTAAGGCCTTACAAATTAGCTCGGTCACTTTAACCATAGGCAAGCTGTAAGGCTGCTCTAGTACTGCAAATTGATGTTGGTTGGCATAACTAATCACGCTCTCGGGAATGGTGTCGATAAATTCTGAGTGAGTTAGAATCACCATGCCTGCCGCCGACTTTTCTAAAGCTTCATCTATAAGTTGATAATACTCTTGTTCACTTCGTTGCAAATTTATGCCGGTAACAAAGATGAGTTCACCACCGGTTAACCAAGGTGCTAGCTCTTTGTTCTCGGCTAAGTATGGCCAGCGAATAGCTTGTTGAGAAGCTTCCCCGGTAAGCAAGTTAATGCTCTCTAAACCGGGGATTAGGGGAATATCTTTAGCGCGAATAGCCAAGCACTACCTCCTTAACTGGCCGTTTTTTTGGCTAAGGGCTGAGCCGAGCTAATGTGCAGCAATACACCATAGAAACTGGCCGACACAACAATCCCAACTAACGGCGCTATCCAAGGGGAATAGTAAGCTGCAGCCGAACCAACCACGTATGCGGCTAAACCACATTTATCGAAACTAGGTAGCTTAATTTGCTCTAATGCTGGTGGGTTTCCACGATGTTTGAACCAAAAATCAGCCATGATGATGGCGCCAATAGGTGGAATAAAAGTGCCCAAAAGGATTAAAAATGGGATAAGCAGGTTATACATGCCAAATACTGCTAGCAGGGTGCCGATGGCCGCACCTACTAGAGTAATTAAGCGGCGTTTGTCGGTTCTCATCAAGTTACAGCCGGCGGCGGCAAAGTTATAAATAGTGTTGTCTTGGGTTGTCCAGATGTTGGCAAATAACATCAGAATAGCAACCAGAATAAAGCCTTGGCTTACTAGTACGTCTACGATGTCGGCTTGCTGGTAAACCATCGCGCCGAATGCGCCGACAAATACCATTAAACCATTGCCAATAAAGAAAGCTAACAAAGTAGTGATAACCGCTATGCGGCCAGACTTAGCAAAACGGCTCCAATTGGTTGCTTGGGTTCCGCCGCTTACAAAGGTGCCAAATACCAAAGTAATTGCCGCAGAAAATGCCATGGTATCGCTTGGCGCAATGCTGCTCAGTTGGGAGAAGCCGCCAATATCAATACTGCCTTGGTAAATCGACAGGCCGATAAATGCCAACATGGCGGGGACGGATATTTTGGAAAGAATTTCTAAGGCTTTGTAGCCAATAAACGCGGTAATACAAAAGCCAAAACCTAACAGCACCATTAAAGGTGTTGCGTAGCTTTCGGGTAAGTTGAGCAGCTTAAGCAAAATAATCGCTATGGTGGCGGTACCCCAGGCGTACCACCCTATCTGGGTAAAACCTAAGATAATGTCAGACAGCTTGCTACCATGCTCTCCAAAACAGTATCGCCCTAGCAATACCGAGTTTAAGCCGGTTTTATACGCCACATAAGCCAGTCCAGCGGCATAGCTACCTAATAGCAAATTGCCTATTAGTATGATCCACAGCAGCTCGGTGAAACTAAATGAGGTGCCCAGTGTGCCACCTGCCCACATGGTGGAAGTGAAGAAAGTAAACCCTAAAAGTACAAAAGCGGTAGACCAAAAACCTTTACGGGCGTCTTGTGGAACCGCCGAGAGTGGAAAATCATTAGTTTGGCTCATTGTGTTAACTCCATCTATTGGTGACAACAATCGCTATATTGGTGGTCACGCTAGTTATTCCATCGTGTTAAGCGTTCCAAAAGCTGTGCCAAATATGCTCTTCTTTTGGCTTGAGTTTTGTTGTGCAAATGGGTGATTTTTGTTCTGCACGAAATGTACCGTTTGCACATAAAATTGCTGCGAGTAGGGCTGGAGAAATTTGTTTCAAAAAAGGCTGCAATTAAACGCACTACTATGGCGCGTATCTGATGGTTTTTGGGGCGTAACTAGGCCTAGTTTAGTGCTGTTTCTACTAGCACTTACTCAATGGAAAGTTAGCCCTTTTTTAAGCACTAATTCTGATTACTGGTGCTTTTCTTTTTTAAGCCAGTGCTTGCAAACTACCTCTCAAAATCCTTAAAGGTCTGAAATTACACTTTTTATGGTTTTATTATCTAAGTTATTTTTATTATTTAGAATAATATAGTGACAAAGGCTGGCAAATTAGAAACTGCTTGGTTGATATTTGAGCGCTTAAACCTGAGCTAGGCATATCTCACAGTTTTGGTTTATTTAGGTGTATAGGCTAAAAAATGAAAGTTTCAAAGCATTAAACACTATAAAAATAAAACTAATGAGGTTATCTCGGAATGGAATTATCCAAAGTTGCAAAGTTAACTTTGCCTGTGCTGGCGGCGGTTTCGTTGGCTGCCTGTAATAGCAGCAGTAACAATGACAATGGTGATCAAAACGGTCTTGTAGACCTAAAAGACGGTCAAATTGCCGTTTATTACCGTTTAGACGATGCTAAAGCAAGCAATCAGTCTTTAGAGGAATACTACCAAGGTTGGACTATTCACGGCTGGAACGATGCCAGTTGTAATGGTTGGGGCGATGGCAGCGACGGTGACGCTACAGGTGGTTGGGATGCTGGCATGGCGTACACCGGCATTAACGAGACTTACGGCGCTTACTGGGTGATTGACGCTTATCATGCCGGTGAGTGTATCAATATGATCCCGCGTAATTTAGAGCAGGGTGGCCAAACTGGTGACCTACGCTTCTACTACACTGACTACAAACATGGCTTGATAAAGGCGGGCGATGACAAGGTGTATGTAGATACCGATTACACCGAGGTAAACCAACCTCCAGTTGGCATTGTAGGCGCAAGTGCGCATTGGGTGCGTGATAATCTCATTCTATGGGATGCAAATGGTAGCCAGTTTAAACTGTACCATTCTGCCAATGCCGGCATTTCGGTAAATGTCGAAGATAAAACGATTGTGGGTGGCGAAGCCCTAGAATTAAACATTACCGAGATGCCAGCAGATGTGAAAGCTCAATTCCCTCATTTGGCGCATTTACAAGCTTACGAATTAAATGCAGAACAAGCTGCCGAAGTGATAAAAGGTCAGCTAGTGGCTGCGGCGTATAATCAAGATGAAGAAGTGGTCGCTGCTACCTTGTTGCAAATTCCTGGGGCGCTAGATGACCTGTATTGGGAAAATGCTAAAGATGAGCCGCTGGGTGCAGTAATTCAAGACGGCTTAACAACTTTCCGTCTTTGGGCGCCAACGGCTAAAGATGTAAATCTGGCCTTGTACGATGAAGACTTAAGCGCACACGCCGATCAAGGCTTTGTGGCTATGGAGTTTGATCCTGCAACGGGTATTTGGTCTAGCGAAGCGATGCCTAATATGGTGGATGTTTTTTACCGTTACCAAGTGGAGGTATACCACCCAAATAGCCAGCGTATTGAAACGCTAATGGTGACCGACCCTTACTCACTAAGTTTATCGGCTAATAGCACCCATTCGCAGGTCGTTGATTTACAAAATGATAGTGAATTGTTCCCAAGTGGTTGGGACAGCATTGTTCCGCCAACCATTGACTCTCCTACCGATTACGTATTGTACGAAACGCAGGTACGAGATTTTAGTTTTGCCGATGAAGACGGCAACCCAGAATATACCGGTAAGTACTTAGCCTTTACCGATGAAGAACGCGCCAGTTACAAGCATTTAATGCAGTTACGCGATCGCGGTTTAAATAATGTGCACCTGTTACCAGTGTTTGATATTGCTACGGTTGATGAAGTAAATCGTGTAGACATTGATGGCACCATTGGTGAACTGTGTGAGCTAAATGCCAATGCTGGCGTGTGTGAAGACGGTACCGATAAGTCAGCAGTGATTGAAGATGTGCTGCAAGCTTATGTTGATGAAAATCCTGCCACTGAAAAAGTGCAAGCTTTAGTGAACGATTTACGCCAGTACGATAGCTTTAACTGGGGTTACGACCCGTTCCACTTTAATGTGCCAGAAGGCAGCTATGCTACTGATGCACATGGCAAACAGCGTATTCTAGAATTCCGCCAAATGGTGAAGCATTTACATCAGCAAGATATGCGAGTGATTATGGATGTGGTGTATAACCATACCCATGGTTCTGGCCCTAGCAACGATAAGTCGGTATTGGATAAAATTGTACCGGGATACTACCAACGCCTAACCATTGATACCGGTGTAGTGGAAAACTCAACCTGTTGTGACAACACCGCTACCGAACACAAAATGATGGGTAAACTGATGGTTGACTCGTTAATTGTGTGGGCGCGTGATTACCAAATTGATGGTTTCCGTTTTGACTTAATGGGTCACCAACCAAAAGACTTGATGATCGAAGCACTAGAAGAAGTGCAAAAAGTATCGCCAGATAATTACTTTTACGGCGAAGGCTGGACCTTTGGTGAAGTGCAAGATGACGCTCGTTTTGTTCAAGCAAACCAGCTAAACATGGCGGGCACTGGGATAGGTACCTTCTCTGACCGTTTACGTGATGGTATTCGTGGTGGTAGCCCATTTGATGATGGTGATCAGCTACGTAAGCAGCAAGGTTTTGCCAATGCGGTTTTAGCCAATGAACTCAATGCCGATACGCCTGACAGCACTTACAACGAAACTTGGATGTACAACGCCGACCTTATCCGTGTAGGTATGGCGGGTAACTTGGCCGATTTCCAATTTGTTGACCGTAATGGCGATCGCATTAAAGGCAGTGAATTGCTTTATGGTGGTGATGAGCAACCAGCAGGCTACACCGAAAGTGCTCAAGAGAATATTTCTTACGTATCTAAGCACGATAACCAAACTCTGTGGGACATTAATCAGTACAAATTGGCTGAAGAGTTAACGTCAGAGCAACGTGCACGTATGCAAACCGTTGCTTTATCTACGGTGATGACAGGTCAAGGTATACCGTTTATCCACATGGGCTCTGAGTTGTTACGTTCTAAGTCAATGGAGCGTGATAGCTACGACTCGGGTGATTGGTACAACCGTGTTGATTTCACCGCCCAAGATAACAACTGGAACAAGGGTTTGCCGATGAAACACATCGATGGTGCAAACTATGATGTGATTAAGAAAATCATTGCTAACCCTGAAACGCAAGCCGAGCCGCAACATATTGAAGATGCCAAACTACGCTTCTTTGATTTAATGGAAATGCGCACCAGCTCAACGCTTTTCCGCATGAATGCTAAGCAAGACATTATGGCGCGTATCGACTTCCACAATACCGGGGTAGACCAAATACCGGGTGTGATTGTGCAATCAATCGACAATGGTATTCATTCAGGTGCTGACCTAGACAGTAACTACGATGCGATTGTGGTGATGGTGAACGCAACAGCAGAAACCCAGCAAATTAGTATTAACAATGCACAGGGTTTTGAGTTGCACCCTGTACAGCAACGTTCAACTGACTTAGTGGTTAAAGACGCTGAGTTTGCTGACGGCACTTTTGAAGTACCCGCTATGACCACTGCAGTATTCGTTCAGCCTCGTTTGGCTGCACGTGGTGATGGCTTACCAGTGAAGGGATAAATCTGGTAAACACTGCAGCCGATACTGCAGCAGCAACAACGGCTATCTTCGGGTAGCCGTTTTTCTTTGCTAGTCTTTGGTGTAGGGGAAAGGCACAAGCAGAAATGGAGGCTTTGCACTTAGCTGTCTAGCCAATCGATGTGTGGCGCATGCTTTGGCAAAACTAACCACCCGTTCAACTCGAACAGGCGCAAGTTACCAGCTCTTATCTAGACAGTAATTCGATTAATTCGTTTTCGGTGGTGGGAATGCTTTGCAATTCTATGCCCGAAGACGCTCCACCTTTAAGCATATAAGCAGAAGTGCCGCAATGGTCGTAGTGGTACCATTGGCCGTCTATACAAACGTCGGTATAACAACGCGGATCTTGTATTAATTCCATTTTTATTACCTCTATTTATTGTTGTTACACTTTCAACATAACCAGCGAATAGCCTACAAAAAATGATCTACATCAATTGAGGTTTAGAGCTACCTCCATAGTATTAGAGAATTTTGCTTATTTAGTGAGCTGGATCTAGCTATGCACTATAAGCTCGCATCGCTAAATAAGGGTGAATGGCGTCTCTACATTGACTCAATTGTTAGTAATGATGCTGAAAATAAGTAAGATAGCGTTGAGTGAGTGAATGGTAAGTTATTGGCGGGGAGTATTATGTTTAGGTTGGTGTTGTTGCTCGTAGGCGTGGTTGCATTACCGGTGCTTGGCAGCACTTTATCACAACAGTTGGTTGATGCTGCCTTGGCGCGAACTGAGCACACGGTGATATACAATGGTGCCTACTTTGCGTTGGATTATCCTAATGGTGATGTGCCCGAACACTTTGGGGTGTGCACCGATGTGCTTATTCGTTCCTACCGTGCACTTGGCATTGATCTACAGGTTCAAGTACATGAAGACATGAAGCAGCATTTTGCGCAGTATCCGTCTAAACGTATCTGGGGCTTAAGCCGCACCGATCGTAATATTGACCACCGTCGAGTGCCTAATCTTCAGGTGTTTTTTACCCGCCATGGTGAATCGTTAGCTGTTAGTGATAGCGCTAGCAGCTATTTGCCGGGTGATATTGTGACTTGGATGCTCCCCGGTAATCTGCCCCATATTGGCATTGTGAGTGACCAATACACTGCAGCTGGCGTTCCCAAAATTGTTCATAACATTGGCCTAGGGCCGCAACTAAACGACATGCTGTTTAGTTATCAAATAACCGGCCATTACCGTTATTTACCTGAGGTAGACTAAGCACTTCAATTAGTTGGCTAGTGCTTTAAAGCGCTGCTTCAAAAACTGCGTGAAGGCCTGAACTTTACTGGTGCGGTGCATATCTACATGGGTGGTAAGCCATTGTGGAATGGCCCAATGTTCTGGTGGTGCCATTAGAGGCAGCAGGTCTGGGTAGGCCTTAGCGGTTTCACAATTGAGTGGCGCTGCGCCAAACCCCGCTTTTATGGCTGGAATAAAGGCATTAAAGTCGTTTACCCGCAAAGCAATTTGTTGCGGATCTAACTCGCTATTCATCCAATTAATAAAGCTAATTTGCGAGTAGGGCTCAATGGTTGAAATAAACTTATGTCCCGCCACCTTGTTTAAGCTTTTTATTTTTCCGTATTTTTTAAGATAAGCACTTGAGCCATAGAGAGTTACAGGGCTATCGGCTAAGTGCTGCACCACATAGTCTAGATCTTTAGGCTTTTTACCAGGGCGAATGCTTACGTGAGCTTCGCCGTGTTCTAGTTTCAAAATTCTACTGTCGGCGGCATATTCCAATTTGATATTGGGGTAAAGCGCTTGGAACTCGGCCAGCATTGGTAACAGCAGCTCGGCCATATTGTTCACTGTGGTTAATACCAAGGTTCCGGAAAGCTGATTGTCGGTGCCGGCCAGTTTGCCCAATAAACGGTTAAAGTCGTTTTGGGTGCTTTCGGCGGTTTGGGTAAGTAACAAACCTGCTTCGGTGACTTGGTAGCCGCGTGCATGGCGATGAAACAAGCGGGTGCCTAGGCGCTCTTCCAAGGCATTTATTCGCCGTAATACCGTACTGTGGTGTACATCCAGTGCTTCTGCGGCTGCGGTAAGCGTGCCTAAGGTTGCAACCTTATAAGCTATATGGATGTCGTTCCAATCATTCTTATGTGCATTCATGCACAGAAGTGTTGCACAGGTGTTGTTTTTCTTCAAATTTGCTTGTGTAAGAATGCTCTCAAATCGAAAACAAATACCATTTTCAGGCTAGGCCTAGGAGCACAACATGACTAAATTAATTGCTATTGCAGGCAGCTTACGCGCTCAATCGTTCAATAAAAACTTGGTAAAAATTGCGGCCAAAGGTGCCGAGGAAGCGGGCGCTGAAGTTCGCTATGTAGACTTAGCTGATTTTGCCATACCACTTTACTCAGAAGATTTAGAGGCCGAGGGTACGCCTGCTTCAGTTAATGATTTAAAACACCTTTTTGCGCAGGCCGACGGCATGTTGATCGCCAGCCCTGAGTACAATGGCTCTATTTCTGGCGTACTAAAAAATGCTTTAGATTGGTTATCTCGCCCTTCTAAGGATGCTGATATTGGCTCGGCCTTCCAAGGTAAAGTGGCCGGTATCATGGCGACTTCTCCGGGCGGTTTAGGGGGTATCCGTGGCTTGGCACATACCCGTGATATTTTGTTCAACTTAGGGGTAATGGTTAGCCCAAACCAAGTGGCTGTTGGTTCTTCTTATCAGGTATTTAATAGTGAAGGACAATTAACCGATGCAGATATGGATCAGCGCGTTAAAGCCTTAGGTGCTGAAATAGCAACATTGAGCAAGCGTTTCTCATTATAAGTAATCAGGTGAAGCGGGTTTGCCATGATGGGCGAACCCGCGAGGAGTTTCGAAGCCCCTTAAGGCAATATTGGAAGTTTTTGTTGATTCTGAGGTAACTCCACATGCCAGCAAGAGCGTTCAACAATTACTTTTGCTATCGGTTTTTGAATGGCGTTGTAAGTGGTAATGTTGCCTTTCGAATATTTTCGTTTATTGAATTTAGCGCTGTATGCTAAGAGAATCGATTCAAATTCATCTCGTTTACTTGTAATAATCCCTGAATATGGGATATCAAATATGTTGTTTTGCTGATACATGGGTTTTGTCACGCAATGCTGGGATGTTCGCTTACCTTCAGTTAATTTGGATTTCACCTTTTGAACCATCAAAGCATGAATTTCAGCCTCAGTTCGCTTACCGTTGTTGTCAGCGAATACTTTATCAACTGCTTGTCCTGTCGGTCCGTATCCGTAACCTCTGTGGGACCTTATGGAAATACCCTTTTGGAATGCTTTGAGGTTGTCATTTAGCATAATTCTAGCTTGGTCTTCAGGAGAGCGCCAAGTACTTGAAATATCGATACTATCTACATTAGACAATATCATCATTTGTTTTAGTACCGACTTTGTGTATTGACTTAGCAGTTTTTGAGCATTAGCTCTATATCTAATACTTTTCGTTGAGCTTATTCCATGGAGAGATATTGGGCTATACACATACGGTTGCTTTGTAGAGTTCTTTTTAACATAGGCATTGATTACTTTTACAGTGCGTCCGTTAGGGTCAATTCTACCATCGGGGTTAGCCATTTTAACAAAGTCATGCTGAAATCTTTCTATCACTCTAATCGTATTTTTTCCTATGCGGCCATCTTCATCTAACTTTGTAAATGGACTTTTAAACGGCACTGTATTTAACCCTTTTTGTACAGTAAGTACATCAGAATTGAGATTCTTACCCTGTTTTCCAACACTTTGTTTTAATTGCATTTATAAAGTCCTTTTACATTCCCTCTGGGCCAAACCATCTGTAACTTGCGGAGCTACTAAACATGCTCGCAGGTGCCATATCTTCACTTACCAAGTTCTCCCAATGAAGTTCGATTATGGCTCCATTAGTCTGTGATATAGACAGGGAGTACGTATTTGGATTTTGTTTGATAGCGGCTGAAATCTGAGTTTGGCTTGAATTACTATTGCGGAACAAACTATCAAGCCACAGAGCATTCTTAATGCGCATTTCTGTATTGGCTTTATTATCCAAGCTTAAAAGCAAAAAACTGATCCCCAACTCGCATTCGTTCCATTGAGCAATTAGCAAAGAACCATTTTTAAAATGGAAGAGCTTTCGAGTTTCTCCATTCATTGTGGATGTAGTCGGTGTTACTAACAACTGTTCAGTTTCATCTGGTGTTAACTGAGGAGAGTTTTGCCTTACAAGGCAATCATTTGCATGTGATATCGAGGTAAAAGTAAGTAGAAATATACCGATCCAACGTTTCATTTCAATTCCCTGATTCTATTGATAATTCTAATGTGCATTTGGTATAAACTAGAGACCGTATAATATAGATATTTATATCAATATGAAACCTTTAGTAAGTTTTGTGTCACTAGTGGATGCATTGACTTGATTTAACCAGCCCGGTTGGGCTAATGGCGACTCGAATGCTAATACTAAGCGTGGTCGAAATTGAGACACTTAGCATGACAAAAATAGCAATCAGAATAACCAGTTGATACTTCACCGCTACCATTGGGTCACTGCCTGCGAGTATTTGACCGGTCATCATGCCGGGGAGTGTGACTAAACCCACTGTGCTCATAGATGCTAAAACAGGTGCAAAAGCTTGCTGCATAGCATTTTGCACAAAGCCTTGAGTTGCTTGTAGTCGATTAGCGCCAAGCGCTAAATAAGCGTGGTATTCGGCGGTTTTTTCATCCAGTGCGCTAAATAGGCGCTGTAAAGCCACAATGTTTCCACTAAGGCTGTTGCCTAAAAGCATACCTGCTAGCGGAATGAGGTACTGAGCGCTATAGCTAGGGCTCGGCTTTAGTAAGGCGAATAGCAGCAGTATCAGTAAAGGACTTAAGCCCAGCACCAGCCCCAACAAGACTGGTATAAACAAGTTTCTTTTAGCTAATTTGGCTTTGCCAAGAATGGCGCTAGCGCCCACCACAAGCATAACGACCAACCAAAGCAGGTTGACCCACAAGCTGTTTAAATCAAACAAAAACTGCAGATACAAGCCGAGCAATACAAGCTGCAGCACCATTCGCACTAAACTGCTGGCTATGTCTTTACCTAGGCTAAGTTTAAAACGCCAATTAAGCCCAATCGGAATCAACAGTATTAGCGAAAAGGCGGCAAGTGCTGGCCAGCTAATATCTATGGTCATGGGCAGATTTCCTATAACAAGCGCTAATCCAAGGGGCTTAGAATAATGAGTGTAACCTGAGTGGATTTTTCTGTCTTGTTAGAAAAGGTTAGGGGCTGTGTATCTTTTGAGTTGATTTTTCACAAACAAAATCTAACCGCGAAAGATAAGCAGCCCTTAGTGCTTAGCAGGCTTGTTGCTTGGATACATCTTCATAGCTGCGTACGCAGTTTTTACCCTCAGCCTTGGCTTTATAAACCGCTTTATCGGCTGCTTTCATAATCGCTTCGTGGTGCTGCATGTCTTTGTTACGACTTGCAATACCTACACTTACCGTAACGCTATAGCGCTGATGGTTGAGTTGCATATTAGCAATACGTTCGCGAATGCTGTGCCCAAGGTTTAATGCACCTTCTGAACTGGTGTTGGGGCAGATTAATAAAAACTCATCGCCACCTAAACGGGCTACTACATCATCGTTACGCACCGATTCGCGCAATGCGCGTGCCAGTAGCATTAACACCGCATCGCCAGCATCGTGACCATTTCGGTCATTAATTTGTTTAAAGTGATCGGCATCTATCATCATGCAAGCTAATGGACTGTTACTTTCAAGCGATTGCTTCCAAAGCTCCATGAGTTGAATCATTGCATGGCGGCGGTTAGGTAAGCCAGTGAGCACATCGGTATGCGCTAAAGATTGTAAATGCTGATTGGTTTTTTGCAGCGCTAGGGTGCGTTCTTGTACTTTTTGCTCAAGATTTTGATTGAGTTCTAGCAGCTCGTTGTTACGCACGCTAACTTGGTGAAATAAGCCACGCAAGGCGGTAATTAGAGGCTCGGTGGCAAGATCGTTGGGTTGCTCAATTTTGCTATAGGCTGAAGCAGGGCTGTCACCCGCTTCTATGAAATGCAGCTGCTTGGTGAGCACTTGGTCGATGCCCAGAATATGATAAGCCAACCATTGAATGAGATAATCGAGCAGATGCTTAATTTTGCTTTGTTTATTGTCGTTGTTGAATTGGCTTAGCTTGGCCACTTCGCTTAAAAATTCTTTGTGAGCCTTTACGTGAGCTTGGCAATGGCGCGGGTCCACTTTGTGTTTGGCCATAAGCAATTCTTCTTCACGAAAGTGTTCTTTAACGTAATTGTTTAGCTCTTGGCTAAGCGACTCGATCGCGGCGTGTTGCAGGGGATGGCTGTCGGTGAGCTGTTCACCAATTTGATTAATGAGATCAATTAAGTGGCGATGCTGCTCGTCAACAACAGAGATCCCTGTTTCAAAATCTGATGTCCAACGAAATGATTCCATACTATGTTGCGTCCAGCTGTGCCTAGTTAATTGCTACTCATGGGTATTGCGCTGTAATGACCCGTTTGAGTGGACGCCCACCTTAACGAGTTATCAGACCAGTAGAACTAATCTACATCAAAAAAAGCTCAAATAAGAGTGTTTATTGCATAAAATTTAGTCGACAAAGTGAGGGCTTAGAATATTGAATTGCGCAGCTTTCAGAAACGTGTGACAAGCAGCTGCTTCTGTTTTGAGATTAACGTATTCTTAAACGATAAATGAGAAAACTTACGTTTCGTTGTTGTTTTAAAGAGGTGAAGAGTGGAACAGAATTTAAGCTTAGAGCAAACCCGTGTTATTGGCGCGCTGCTAGAAAAAGAAACAACTACCCCAGATCAATACCCTCTATCACTTAACGCTCTCACTTTAGCGTGTAATCAAAAGAGTAATCGCGAGCCAGTTATGGCATTGAGTGAAGCTGAAGTTCAAGATGTATTGGTGCAACTGCAAGACTTACGCATTGTTACCGAAGCACCAATGGCAGGTCGAGTGGTGCGTTATCAACACCGTTTCTGCAATAGCCAATTTGGTGGTTTGCAGTTAACGGAGGGGCAACGAGCCATTATCTGTTTGCTGTTTTTACGTGGGCCGCAAACTCCTGGTGAGCTGCGTACCCGTAGCCAGCGCCTAGCCAACTTTGCCAGTGTGCAAGAAGTAGAGCAAAGTTTGCTTGAGTTAGCCGAGCATGATGCAGGTAAGCTGGTGCTTAAGCTTGAACGAGAACCGGGTAAGCGAGAGTCTCGTTATGCTCATTTGTTTTCGGGTGAGCCGGCTTTGCCAGCAGCAAGTCATGTAGAGGCTAGCGCTCCGGTGGCCACTCAGCAAAATGCTGAATTACAGCAACAAATTGATGTATTGCGCCAAGAACTGGCTGATTTAAAACAGCGGGTTAAGCAGTTAGAGCAATAGTAAAAAGGGCCAGCAACTTGCTGGCCCTTTTAGTGATAAAGATTACTAATGTTAGTGGAAGGGGAAGATGTAGTTCACCCAACCTTGCATGCGTAACAATACTTTTCTAATCATCGATACATGATGGAAGTGCTCGGTGTAAATGGCCACTTGACCACTGATGCCCATAGGGAAATCAAATTCATCAAAGCGCGGTTCTGGGTCAATAATCACCAAACTGCGGCTATGTACAAAGAAAGCTTCTGCACCACGTAGACTACCGTTCGCTTGGAATTCACCTTCGGCAATGGTTGGCATTACCTGAACGACCGTGCCTTTAAAAACAATACCTGGTTGGGCCGTTACAATAAATTCCGCTTCGTCACCTTCTTTTAAACGCTTGATGGAATTTTCCCAAAAGGCACCAACAAAAATGCTTTCTTCTTTAGGTATAAAGGTCATAACAGGTCGCAAGGGCATAGGCACCGCCACCATTCCTTTACGTAGGCCTAATTGAGTGACATAGCCGTCGGTAGGTGCGTGCACCACGGTTTGCTCAAGGTCGAACAAGGCTTTATCTAACTGGCTTTGTAAACGAGCAACGTTGGTATTCACTCCGTTTATTTGAGAGTCGTAAGCCAGTTGAGCGTTGGTTTGGTTAGCCTGAGCAACTTGCAGCTGGGCTTCTGCTGCTAAATAAGCTTGTTGGCGGTTTTCTACTTCTAGCTCAGTAAAGGGGCTATTTTTACCGCCTTTTTTACGCCCTTCGGCATAACGTTGATAAGCTTTTTGAGTGCGGTCTCGCTCAGCTTTCGCTGCATTGGTGGTGGCCTGGGCGCTGGCCAATTGGGCTAGCAACTGTGGTACTTGTTGCTGGGCTGCTGCGACTTCTGCTTCGCGCTGCTCTACCACTGCCTCAAACGGCTCGGGGTCGAGTTTAAACAATACATCACCAGCTTTAATCAACTGATTAGGTCTAACTGGAACCTCTATGACTTTTCCGCGCACCAAGGGCATGATGGGCACAGAGGTATACACCTGCCGAGCATTAGCAGTAAAGGGGTGGTTGTAGTTCATGAGGATCATTAAAACCCCAATGATTACAATGCCACCTAGTACTGCAGTGGGCACGGTCCATTTAGTTAGTGGAATATTAAAAATTTTGAATACCGCGATGCAGATCCCGGCGTAAGTGAGAATAAGCAATAAATCCATTATTGATTCCCCTGTTGTTGCTCGAGCTGCTGCACATGTTTGCTAATGATCGCTACTTGGCGTTTTAGCTTAGTAATTTCTGCACTTAACTCTTCGTTCTGATCTTCCAGTTGTTGCTCTTTTTGTTCGAGCTCTTGTTCTTGCTGTTGTAACTGCTTAAAACCCCAACCTCGATCTTCCCGGTATAAAGTGGCCCATATCCATAAAAAGGGCCAAATAGCATGGAGGGTGAATAAACTTATCCATCCGGCCACATGGATGGCATCTTGGTGAGGGTGATTGCGATGTTTTGATATTTCGTAAGGAATATCGTGAATGGCAATGATGCCGTAGAACAAGGTTAAGCCTACAAAGAACAGTAGCCCTAAAGCGAAAAAATCCAAAAACATGGTCCCTCCTTGGGATATTTTTGCGATTAAGAGAATCTATTATTCAGCTTAATTGATAATAGTCGATAAGGGTATTAAGTTGCTAAGCTTTTACTCAGTGGGCTGTGTAGGCTAGTTTGCTAGCTAAATCATTCGCTTATGCTGGCGCCGAAGGTTGTAAAGGAGAAGGGGTTTATGAAGTTATGCTCAGTTGAGCGAGTATGGGATGACGGAGAGCATAACGCGTTCACAGACTTGTGCGAGTATAAAAGCGCACTGTGGTTGTGTTTTCGCGAAGCTGAGGGCCATGTTAGTGATGAGGGCGATATTCGTATTTTACGTCGTGCTGCAGATGACACTCGCTTTGAGTCGGCAGCGTTAATTCACCTACCAGGTATTGATTTACGTGACCCCAAGTTAGTTGAAAGCCCAGACGGACGGCTGCTACTAACCTGCGCAGGGGTAAATCGCAGCAGCGAGAAGTTTGATTTACAAAGCTATATAGCATGGTCGGACGATGGTGAAAACTGGAGCGATTTAAGTGCTCAAGGTGATGCAGGTATGTGGTTATGGCGCAGCCGTTATTTAGCCGATAGCGCTTACGCTGTGGCTTACAACTACAGCTTAGATAAAGTAAATCTTTATCGAATGGACCCGCAGGGTAACTATCAGCTGCACTTGGATCCTTTATTTAGCTTGCAACAAAATGGTTTGGCTTACCCCAATGAGCATGATTTGTGTTTAATGGATGATGGCTCTGCATTGTGTTTATTGCGTCGTGATAAAGATACCGGTACCGGGCAGCTGGGTTATGCCAAGCCACCTTATCTAGATTGGCAATGGCAAGATTTACAACAGCAAATTGGCGGCCCAGCAATGATCAAACTTGATGATGGCCGTTTGCTCTGTGCTGTGCGTTTATATCAACCGGTGCGCACTAGCTTGTGTTGGTTAGATGCTGATAAGGCTCAGCTAAAAGAGTTTCAAGTTCTGCCATCAGATGGTGATACCAGTTACCCAGGTTTGGTGCAGCGAGGCAATAAAGTGTATTGCAGTTACTACTCTAGCCACGAAGAGAAAACTGCTATTTACTTTGCAGAGCTAGACTTGAGCCAAGATTGACCGAATGTCCATGAGTTGATTAAAAAAATTAAGGCAGCCAAGGCTGCCTTTTTTGTGCATTACATATCCCGAGCTCAGGTTATTTAAATGTGTAACCAAAGCCAAGGGCTGCAATGCCACCCTTACTGTCGTAAAAGGTAATGTTGGAATCAGTATTGTTGTAGCCACCCAAAACGTTAAACATGGTGTTTTTCCAACCAAAGGGCTCGTTAAATACATAAATGCCAAATAGCGATATCTTGTCGTCTTTTTGAGTTTGCATATCAAACACGGGATTGCTACCTGAGTATTTGGTTTGACCGTATTCCGTATTCAGTGTGAACACGTGCGGACCCGAGCGGTAAATGCTGGTTAAACGTAAAGTATATTGGTCGAAGTCGTTCGCACTGCCGTCGGCTTTAGCGGTGGTATAAGCCACGGCGGGCGCTAAGAACCATTTACGGGATAAAGGCACAAAGGTTTCGGCAATTAATCGATGTAAGTTGGCGTCTCTTCGTAGTGACTGAATGTCACTTTGGCTTAGACCCGCAATGCTTACACCGCTCTGTTCGTTATCTACAGTGCGATTGGCGTAAACATATTCCAGAGTTAGTGGGCTGTCGGCAATGGATTCAAACCGTAAGCGGCCACCTTGATAATTCTCATCGGTCTTTTGCCGAGCACTGCCAACTAAGTATGGATCTGCCCATGTGTCGTTAAGTAAAGGGAGCTCAGGGAAGTATGCTGCGGTAATTTTGCTGCGGTCACTAATTGCGCGGGTATAACCCAGTTCGTATTGAAACTGTGCTCGACCTAAGTTTTCGCGGCTGTTACCCAAGAAGAACTGATTCTTTAAGTCTTGAGTTGTGTAGTCTACCCGCAAGAGTGGGTAAACAATTGCAGAACTAGAGCTTTTGCCATTGTTATTTAGATCATCGGTAATTTGGTTATCGTCATCAGTAGAAAACTGATTCTGGCCGCTTACATAACCCACGTTCAAGTTAATAGTGGCAGACCAGCCCGGCGCTTCTGCTAAAGGGCGGGCGTCGGCAGTGAAACTAAATAGCATACCGCAACAGAGTAGCGAACTTACTCGTTTAAACATTAGTCACATCCTTGTATCAGGTAATCTGAGTTAAATCATTAGCTTGGATTACACTGTTTACGTTAAGAAAACTTAAATAGATCAATACATTTATAGCTTTACCTTAACTTAAGCTAGTCATTTTGTAAGCACAATTTTGTTGAACTTATTACTTCGCCTAGTACTCTCTACTCAGCAAGTTTGCGTGCTTAGCTAGCAACCAAGCTCGGTATCACTTGGGAGCAATAGCTTGGTTTTATCAGCTTTAAATGACTGGATTGTTATTAAAAAGCTTAGCTGCTTTAACTATAGAATAAACCTGCTTGGCTGGAAGTTTTTATAGTCGATTTAAAGGCGAAAAAAACAGAGCGGCTAGCGCTCTGTTTTTCTTGAATAGCAGGGTTTAGTCAAGTTCTGAGAATAAGCCGCGATCAAAGGTTTTTTCGCAGTAGTGGCACTTTAGCTTGATGTCTTGCTGCTGGTGGCGCACATAAAAGTTACTGTCGATGGGTTCGTTATGGCTAATGCAGTTACTATTTGGACAGGCAAACACTGCTTTTACTTGTTCTGGGGTAGACACATGAAACTTACGTACTACCTCAAAATCTTCAATCACATTAATGGTGGCATTGGGCGCAAATAAAGCTAATTGGTTAGCTTGGTTCTCGTCAAACACCGTGTTCTCAACTTTAATTAAGTCTTTTTGCTGTTGCTCGCCACTAGGTAAGTTAAGGCCTACTGTGATTCGCTCTTGCGCAGCCGAGAGTTGAAAGAACTTAAGAATTTTAATGCCTTGCCCAGCAGGAACGTGGTCAATTACGGTGCCATGCGCAATGGCTTCTACTTGCAGCTTCTTCTTCATTATTGCGCTCCAAATTCATTGGTCATGATTAATGCGAGTAAGGCTTGGCGAGCGTAGACACCATTTTCTGCTTGCTCGAAGTAATAGGCATACGGTGTGATATCTACATCGGTAGTAATTTCGTCTACCCGTGGTAATGGGTGCAAAATTTTCAAATTATCTTTTACTTGCTCAAGCATGTTAGCGCGTAAAATGAAGCTCGATTTCATGTGCTGGTATTCGGTTTCGTCGAAGCGCTCTTTTTGCACCCGTGTCATGTAAAGAATATCCAGCTCGTTGACTACTTCTTCAATACTGTCGTGCAGGCTGTATGTGATTTCACGTTCATTCAGCTCTTCGATAATGTAATCAGGCATTGCCAGCGCTTTAGGCGCAATAAAGTAGAACTCGCAACCAAATAGTGACAGGGCTTGAGTGAGAGAGTGCACCGTGCGGCCATATTTTAAGTCGCCAACAAATGCGACTTTTAAGCCCTCAAGTGAGCCTTGGGTTTCGTAAATGGTAAATAAGTCGAGCAAGGTTTGGGTAGGGTGCTGGTTGGATCCGTCTCCGCCATTCACAACCGGTACGCTAGAGAATTCGCTGGCTAATCGAGCAGCGCCTTCTTGCGGATGGCGCATAAAAAACGCGTCACTGTACGAAGAAATCACTTTTACCGAATCCACTAAGGTTTCGCCTTTTTTACCCAGCGAGGTATTTCCGCCATCGGCAAAACCAATCACACTGCCACCTAAGCGCTGAACGGCGGTCTCAAATGATAAGCGAGTACGGGTTGAGGCTTCAAAAAAACAGCTAGCAACAACTTTGTTTTTTAGTAATTCGGGACGGGGTTGTTGCTTAATACTTTGGGCGGTGTCGACGATTAATTCGAGTTCCTGACGGGATAAATCAGGGATGGAGATAATATGCTTCTGATAAAGCGGGTTGTTCATGCTCGCAGATCCTAATCCGATGTGAAATCGGAACAGAATTATAACAGCGAGCAGAGTCAGTGAATATGATCTTAATGAGGAATACTAAGATTATTTAGCTAAATGGCTCAATTAAGCGTATTGGCTGTTCTTTCGTTCGCGATAATCTTGGCAATCGATGCAGTAGCGAGACTCTGGACGGGCATTTAAACGGGCAACACTAATGTCTTCGCCGCAGCCTTCACAAAATCCGTAGTCTTGTTCTTCAATCCGACGCAATGCGTCTTTAATGCTTTTAACGTGGGCAAGGTCGTGTTGGCGACGGTTCAACTGAAGTTGTTGAGACTCTTCCTGGTTGGCACGATCTACGTCATCACCAGAATCTTCTTTGTCTTTAAATAACTGACTGTCTTGCTCAAGACGTTGTTCAGTTTCGTTCAATTGCTCGACGAGTTGCAGACGAATAGTCTCTATTTGTTGGTCGCTAATCATTGTTTTGAAAGTCTTCCTTCCTATATGTGTTAAGCGCGACTTAGTCCTGTATGCACGCAGTTAACTCAAAAATTTAGTTAATCGTTAATTTTAGCGGTGTGTAAAGCCTTTTCAAAGCGCTTTTTTGGATAATTGTTAGCCAGCCAGCACTTGGGTTTAGATAAATTTACCGTTACTATCTCGCGAGATTTCATTACGGGCTAAATCTAACTGGTTTTGCCTGAGGTGAAAGCTTTACTACACTGAATTAACTATTGCGTGATTTGCTATCACACCACCACGAGGATTGCATGAGTGAATAAACTAAACATGTTGCTGGTAAGCCTGTTGGCTATTAATGCTGGCGGAGTAATTGCTCAAGAAGAGAAAGTACTAAATGTTTATAATTGGACTGATTATATTGCCGAAGACACCATTGCCGAGTTTGAAAAAGAAACCGGTATTAAAGTTGTGTATGACGTATTTGATTCCAATGAAGTATTAGAAGCTAAGTTACTATCTGGTAGTACTGGCTTTGATATTGTTTCACCGTCGCACGATTTTTATGCTCGTCAAATTACGGCAGGGGTTTATCAAAAGCTAGATCGCAGCCTGCTAAGCAATTGGGACAACCTTGATCCTAAATTGCTTGCTACCTTAGAAGCTTACGATCCGGGTAACCTATACGGTATTCCTTATATGTGGGGTACCACCGGTATTGGTTACAACGTGAATAAGGTGAAAGAGATTTTAGGCGAAGATGCAGAGCTAGATTCTTGGTCTTTAGTGTTTGACCCTGAAATTGCCGCTAAGTTAAGCCAGTGTGGTATTGCTTATTTAGATGCGCCAAGTGAAGTAGTGGCGTCTATGCTCAACTACATGGGCAAAGAGCCAAACAGCAGTAAATCGGCCGATTACAAAGGTGAGATTGAAAGCTTAATGGAGCAACTACGCCCGAGCATTCGATACTTCCACTCTTCGCAGTACATTAACGATTTAGCCAGTGGCGACATTTGTGTAGCGATTGGTTGGTCTGGCGATGTATTAATGGCTGGCGATCGTGCTGCAGAAGCAAATAATGGCGTAGAGCTTGAATACATCATTCCTAAAGAAGGCGCTGGTGTGTGGTTTGATATGTTTGCCATTCCTAAAGATGCTAAGCACCCAGAAAATGCGCATGCCTTTATTAACTATGTATTACGCCCAGAAGTGATTGCCAAGGTGACCGATTACGTTTGGTATGCCAACCCAAATATTAAAGCGACTGCTTTAATTGACCCAGAAATTGCCGGCCATGAAGGTATTTATCCGACCGAAGAAGCCTCTGAGCACTTGTTTGGTTTTGTGAGTATTCCACCAAAAGTTGAGCGTACTCGTACCCGGTTGTGGACTAAGTTTAAATCGGGTCGTTAAACCAAGATTCGGATATAAAAAAACCAGCCCGCGGGCTGGTTTTTTTGTGCTTAGTGTTTAACTAGTCCAGTTGTGGTCCAGCTGCTACTAGTGCTTGACCTTCGGCATTGTCGGTGTACTTAGCAAAGTTTTTGATAAAGCGCTGGGCTAAATCTTCTGCTTTGCTTTCCCACTGCAATGGATCTTGGTAAGTATCACGAGGATCGAGGATCTCGCTATCTGCACCAGGAAGGGCTGTAGGTACTTCTAAATTAAAGATTGGCAATTGCTTGGTTTCTTGCTTTTCAATCGAGCCATCTAAAATAGCGTCGATAATTGCACGAGTATCTTGAATCGAAATACGCTTACCTGTGCCATTCCATCCAGTATTCACTAAGTAAGCTTCTGCACCAGCGGCTTCCATACGTTTAACTAATACTTCGGCGTACTTAGTTGGGTGTAATGTAAGGAAGGCTGCGCCAAAACATGCCGAGAAGGTGGGTGTTGGCTCAGTAATACCGCGCTCTGTACCCGCTAATTTGGCAGTAAAACCAGATAAGAAGTGGTACTTAGTTTGCTCTGGAGTCAGTTTCGCTACTGGCGGTAATACACCAAAAGCATCGGCGGTTAAGAAAATAACTTTCTTAGCATGGCCTGCTTTAGACACTGGCTTAACGATATTTTCGATATGATGAATGGGGTAAGAAACCCGCGTATTTTCGGTTTTAGAACCGTCATCGTAGTTTACGCTACCATCGTTACGCACCGTCACGTTCTCTAACAAAGCATCTCGTTTAATGGCGTTGTAGATATCGGGCTCGGCTTCTTTACTTAACTTAATGGTTTTAGCGTAGCAGCCACCTTCAAAGTTAAATACACCTTCATCATCCCAACCGTGCTCGTCATCACCAATCAACTGGCGTTTAGGATCGGTAGATAGGGTGGTTTTGCCGGTACCAGACAAACCGAAGAAAATAGCGGTGTCGCCCTCTTCGCCAACATTGGCAGAACAGTGCATCGACGCCATACCATTAAGTGGTAGGTAGTAGTTCATCATGGCGAACATGCCTTTCTTCATTTCGCCGCCGTACCATGTTCCGCCAATCACCTGCATTTTCTCTGTCATGTTAAATACAGTGAAGTTTTCAGAGTTTAGGCCGTGCTCTTTCCACTTTTTGTTGGTGGTTTTAGAGCCGTTCATTACTACAAAGTCTGGCTCGTAGTCTTCCAGCTCCGCAGCACTTGGGCGAATGAACATATTGGTCACAAAGTGAGCCTGCCATGCCACTTCAACAATGAAGCGTACTTTTAAACGGGTATCAGGGTTGGCACCACAGTAGGTGTCTACCACAAACAAACGTTTGCCAGATAGTTGGTCGGTCACGGTTTTCTTAAGGTCGGTCCAAACCGCGGGGTCTATTGGCTTGTTGTCGTTTTTAGCTTGTTCAGAGGTCCACCACATGCTGTCGCGAGTGGTATCGTCAAGAACGATGTATTTATCTTTTGGCGAACGCCCGGTGAAGATCCCAGTATCTACTGCAACAGCACCGGTTTTGGTAACAATGCCGCGTTCGTAGCCCGTGAGCTCTGGTCGAGTTTCTTCCTTGAATAGTTCTTCGTATGAGGGGTTGTACACCACGTCCGACACATCTTTGATGCCGTATTGAGCCAGGTCGATAACCTGATCTTTTTCTGCAACGTCAAGCATAGCAGTCTCCTGTAGGTAGAGAGGTAAGATTTATATTGTTTTTTTATTTGGTGTTGGCTCTGATTCTATCCCTTTAGTGGTACCAAAAAGAGAGGGGTGTCAAATTACCAGCACTTTTTTTATGGTTATTAGGGGTCTATCTAGGAAATGCGATTCGCACCGCATTTCCTGAGGTCAGTTTAATGAATTTTGGCAGGGTTTGTCGATATATTACGCGTGAAAATGTTTTCAACGTCGGCTTCGTTAAATTTATAGTCGTGTCCACAGTAGTCACAATGCATCGAAATATGGCCTCTCTCGTGGCAAATTTCGAGCAATTCTTTGTGGTCGATATTGGCTAAGGCGGTTTCACAACGTTCTTTCGAGCAAGTACATTTAAAGCAAACTTCTTGTGGCTCGTAAACACGCACTTTATGTTCGTGATACAAACGAAATAGCAGTTGTTCTGCGTCTAGCTCAAAACTCTCTTGAGCGGTAGTTGTTTCACTTAAGGTGGAGATCAACTCAAAGTGTTCCGCGTCCTCATCTTTACTGGCAGGTAATGCTTGTAAGAATAAGCCGCTGGCGTGGGGGCGACCTTCAAACATTCCCGTGTACAACCATAGTTTGGTATTTAGTTGCTCTGACTGCTGGAAGTAAGCTTCGATACTGGCAGCAACGCCTTGTGGATTGATCTCTACTATGCCTTGGTAACGTTCGCCTTGAGTAGGCGTAATGGTTATGACTATGTGGCCTTGACCCACCAGTTCAGCAAAGTCGATATTAGGATCGATAGCGCCTTCGTAACGGGCAATGCCGCGCATTTGTTGTTGGTCGGTACCACTTACCGCCACCACACTTAGTGGGCCATTACCTTGCAGCTGCACAGTAATGTCGCCTTCAAATTTTAAAGTTGCAGTGAGCAAACAAGTTGCGGCTAGCATTTCGCCTAGCAAGGTTTGTACAGGCGCAGGGTAATTTTGTTGATCGATGATTTCTTGGTAGCTTTGCTGCAATTGCACCAACTCGCCCCGTAGATTGTAATCTTCGAATAAGTAACGATTTAGAATGTCTTGCTTCATGTTTAGGCCTGACTATTGTTGTTTAAACTGAATAATTTGCCGACGTTGCTTTTTATCGGGTCGGCGTTCTGGGCTGGCATTTTGAGCCATGAGCTTGCGTTGCATTGCATATTGCTCGCGCTTTTTAAGGCTTTGTTCTGTCTCTTGGTATAGTAGTTGTGCTTGAGGTGCAGGGCCTCGTTTATCACTTAGCTGCTGCACAACCACTTCTATTTGTTGTTGGCCTTGCCACAAACTAATAGTAGCCCCCACTTCTACATTTCTACTTGGCTTACAACGCTGCTGGTTGTAGTGCACTTTTCCGCCCATAACCATATCTCGAGCTAAGCCGCGGGTTTTATAAAATCGTGCAGCCCACAACCACTTGTCAATGCGTGGTGCAGAGTTGTTAGAGTTTTGTGAATTCATGCTAAGTCTTGGCTGGCTTATATATTATCTATTAAATTATATCAGTTTTATGCGTGCTAGCTATGGCCTGGATTAGTGCGTTATCCAGCAGAAAACTGATAAAAGTCCAATTAAATGCAAAATTTACACTTGCAGCTCTTGTTCTACGCCTAAGTCCCTTTAGAATGAAGAACCCTCTATATGAGGCGCTTTGCCATAGTTTTTTCATAAGGATGATCGAGAATCGGTTAACGATGACAGATGTATTATAACGAATAAATGGATATTAAATCTTTTTCTACTCAACTTGCTCGTTACGTTCCTTCGCAAAAGAGCAGCGTATTAATCACATTACTATTGATGTGTTTTGCCGCTTATCAGTTGGCGTCTATTACTTGGTTATTAGTGCCAACGCCTTCGCAAGCTTTTCGCTGGGTTCCTCAGCAAGTGCAATCTAGTAATAAAGCGGCTCAAGTTGATTTATCTAGCCTTACTAAACTGCATTTGTTCGGTGAGTATCAAGCCAAAAAGGCTAAACCAGTTGTTCAAGCGCCTTCGTCAACTGATGCACCGAAAACCTCATTAAAGTTAACTCTGTCTGGTTTGGTAGCGAGTAGTGACCAAACGAAAGCATTGGCCATTATCGAACACCGTGGCAAGCAACAAACCTACGGTGTAGATGAATCGATTAATGGTACTCAAGCTGTCATAAAAGAGATTCAAACTGACCGGGTGATTTTATTGCATCGCGGTGTTTACGAAAGTTTATTGCTAGACCCAGAAGACAAAAACTCACAGTCTCGGGCGAGTTCAAATACCGCTAAGCGCAATACCCAAGCGTCTAGCAATAGCCGTTCGGCTCAAGTCGACGTAAAAGAAGTATTAAAAGACCCTTCAAAGCTAACCGATTACATTCGTATTTCGCCGGTTCGTAAAGATGGAGCCTTAAGTGGTTATCGGATTAACCCCGGTAAAAACGCCGCCTTATTTAAACAAGTGGGCTTGAAAGCTAATGACTTAGCTGTAGCTCTTAATGGATATGACCTGCGCGACAACGCGCAAGCAATGCAAGTGATGCAAGAGATGGCAGAGCTAACGGATATTACAGTTACCGTTGAGCGCAATGGCCAGTTGCAGGATGTGTTGTTCAGCCTGCCAGATGAATAGTACCGGAGATTTATTTAACATGAAGTTGCAAGCCTTACGCTTGGTTCGCCACAGCCTTGTTGGCCTAATTGGATTAGGCCTTTGTGGAGTCGTGAGTGCCACCGAGTTTTCAGCCAATTTTAAAGGTGCTGACATTAGTGAGTTCATCACCACGGTTGGTCGTAATCTCAATAAAACTATCATCGTAGACCCCGCAGTGCGCGGTAAAGTGAATGTGCGTAGTTACGATTTGCTTACCGAAGAGCAGTACTATCAGTTCTTCTTAAGTGTGTTAGATGTTTACGGCTTTGCGGTTATTGATATGCCAAACGGTGTAACCAAAGTTGTGCGCGCTAAAGATGCGAAAGCAGGAGCCATTCCGGTGGTGGACCGCGATGAGCAAGCCTTTGGCGATGAAATGGTTACCCGAGTGGTTCCCGTACTAAACGTATCGGTACGTGAACTAGCGCCTTTATTGCGTCAGCTAAATGATAATGCCGGTGGCGGTAACGTAGTGCACTACGATCCATCAAACGTAATTATGCTTACTGGTCGCGCTGCAGTGGTGAATCGTTTGGTCGAAATTATCCGCCGAGTGGATAAAGCCGGGGACCAAGAGGTAGATATTATTCGCCTTAAATTTGCTTCAGCCGGTGAATTGGTGCGAATTATTGAATCGCTTACTGCTAGCACGGGTGGTAAAGGTGCGGCAGCCAGTTTGTTAATCCCTAAAGTGGTTGCCGATGAGCGTACCAATAGTATTGTGGTATCAGGTGAACCTAGCGCTCGAGCACGAATTGTTCGCTTGGTGGCAAAACTTGATAGTGAATTAGAAACCTACGGCAATACCCGTGTTTTCTACCTAAAGTATGCCAAAGCTGGCGACTTAGTTGATGTACTTAAAGGTGTAAGCGAAACGGTAGCTGCAGAAGCCGCTGGTGGTAGTAAGAAAACCAATACTAGCAACTCACGTGGTAACTTCTCTATTGAAGCCCACGAAGATACCAATACTTTGGTAATTACCGCTCAGCCAGATAATATGCGTACTCTTGAGGGCGTAATTAACCAACTAGATATTCGCCGTGCCCAAGTAAACGTGGAAGCGATTATTGTTGAAGTCGCCGAAGGTGACGGTATTAGCCTCGGCGTGCAGTGGGCCACTAAGGCCGGTGGTACCCAGTTTAATGATGCCGGTGTATCAATTAGTGAGATTGGTGCAGGTATCTACGATGCTCAACCCACCAAAGGTTCTACCGTATGTACCGGTGAAACCTGTACAGAAAACCCAGAAACGCCCGGCGATATCTCTGGTTTAGCCAGCGCCTTGGCTAAGATTTCTGGTGCCGCTTTTGGTTTTTATGGTGCTGATTGGGGCGTGTTAGTTCAGGCTGCGGCTAGTGACTCTCGCTCAAACTTATTAGCAACACCGTCTATTACCACCCTTGATAACAAAGAAGCCTTCTTTACCGTAGGTGAAGAAGTACCGGTACTAACTGGCTCGGCATCGAGTAGCAGCAACGATAATCCATTTACTACGGTTGATCGTAAAGAAGTGGGTATCAAGCTAAAGGTAACACCACAAATTAACGAAGGTGATGCAGTTCAGCTAACCATCGAACAAGAAGTGTCTAAGGTACAAGGTCAAACGTCGGTAGACGTTGTATTTGCTAAGCGCCAATTGCAAACCACGGTGTTAGTAGACAGCGGCGACACTATTATTTTAGGCGGTTTGTTAGACGATCAAATTGAAGAGAGTGAATCTAAAGTGCCGCTACTGGGCGACATCCCGGTATTAGGGCATTTGTTCCGTTCGACCAATTCGAAGAAAGTTAAACGTAATTTGATGATCTTCATTCGCCCAACCATTATTCGTGACTCGGTAACCATGCAAAGCGTGAGCTCGCGTAAGTACAGCCAAATCCGTGCTCAGCAACTGTTGCGTGAAGAGTTAGGCGTAGTATTAATGCCAGATACTAAAGTTCCTGTATTGCCAGAATTTAACTCGGTAGATGATGTATCGCCTGAAGTTCAAGAGTACATCGACTACTTAAAAGAAAAGAATGAGCGTTTAAAGAAAGAAGAAGCTGAGAAAGCGGCAAAAGAAGCCGAAGCGGCAGCTGCCAATAAAGAGCAAGTGAGTGCCGAGTAATGGACTTAGATGCTGAGCTAAACGTATTAGAAGATGAAAAGGCCTTAGTGTCTGACACCCCTCACATGGAAGGGGTAGAAGGTTGGCAGTTACCTTACATGTTTGCCAAAACTTACGGCGTAATGCTGGAAAAAAAGCAAGACGCTTGGCAGGTCTATCATAACTCTAAGGTGGAGTTAGAAGCCTTATTAGAAATTCGTCGCGTACTACAGCAAACATTCTCTTGCGAAGAATTGTCTGATGAAGAGTTTGAACAGCGCTTAACCGAAGGTTATCAGCGAGATTCATCGCAAGCTCGTCAGTTAATGGAAGATATCGGCAACGATATGGACTTCTATACCTTGGCTGAAGAGCTTCCGGAAAACGAAGACTTATTAGAAACCGAAGACGATGCGCCAATCATTAAATTGATTAACGCCATGTTAGGTGAAGCAATTAAAGAAGGGGCCAGTGATATCCACATTGAAACCTTTGAAGCAGCCCTGGTGATTCGTTTTCGTATTGACGGCGTATTGCGTGAAATTTTACGCCCACACCGCAAGCTTGCCGCTTTGTTAGTTTCACGTATTAAAGTAATGGCGCGTTTGGATATTGCTGAGAAGCGGGTGCCGCAAGATGGTCGTATTTCTTTGCGTATTGCTGGCCGTGCCGTAGATGTGCGGGTTTCAACCATGCCATCTAGCCATGGCGAGCGGGTTGTACTGCGTTTATTAGATAAAAACAATTCTCGCTTGAAGCTTGAAAGCCTAGGTTTGGCAGAAAACTACCGCGAAGTGATTAGCGAACTGCTGAAAAAACCACACGGTATTATCTTAGTTACCGGACCGACTGGTTCCGGTAAAAGTACTACCTTGTATGCTGGCCTTAACGACATTAATACTAAAGATCGGAACATTCTCACTGTAGAAGATCCGGTTGAATTTAATATTGAAGGCATCGGCCAAACCCAAGTTAATACCAAAGTGGATATGACCTTTGCGCGCGGTTTACGGGCGATTCTTCGTCAAGACCCCGATGTAGTAATGATTGGTGAGATCCGTGACTTAGAAACCGCGCAAATTGCGGTGCAAGCCAGTTTAACCGGTCACTTAGTATTATCTACTCTGCACACCAATACTGCGATTGGTTCGGTCACCCGTTTGCGCGATATGGGGGTTGAGCCGTTTTTATTATCATCGAGTTTATTGGCGGTGTTAGCGCAGCGTTTAGTGCGTACTTTATGCCAAGATTGCTGCGAAGCTCATCTGGTAAGTGAGCACGAACACCAGCTATTAGGCATTGCTAAAGATGCTACGGTGTATCGCCCTGTAGGCTGTGAAAGCTGTAACAATACTGGCTATCGTGGCCGAACCGGTATTCATGAGTTATTGCCGGTTACCGATGAAGTTCGCGATATGATCCATTCTGGTAGCAGCGAACAAGAAATTGAGAATGCAGTGCGCTCTAGTTGCCCAAGCATCCGACAAGATGGGGTAAATAAAGTGCTGAAGGGCATTACTAGCCTAGAAGAAGTATTGCGAGTCACCCGCGAAGGATAGTTAGTGTAATGCCGGCATTTGAGTATCAAGCCTTTAATAAAAAGGGCAAAAAATCTAACGGAGTTCATGAAGCGGAATCGGCGCGTCAGGTTCGCGCTCATCTGCGTGAGCAAGGCTTAACGCCACTTAAAATTGAGCAAGTGGCGGAGCGTGCTCAAAAAGCCAGCGCTGGTTTTCGCTTGCGAAGCAAAGTTAGCACCTCAGATTTAGCTCTATTAACTCGCCAGCTAGCAACCTTAGTTGCTGCAGCTATGCCCATTGAAGAGTCGCTTAAGGCGGTAGCTCAACAGTGTGATAAACCTAAACTCAAAAGCATTATTCTTGGCGTGCGCTCCAAAGTTGTAGAAGGTTACAGCTTGGCCGATAGCATGGCCGAATTCCCCGACGTATTCGAAAAACTGTATTGCGCCATGGTGGCTGCAGGCGAAAAATCAGGCCACCTAGATAAAGTGCTTGATCGTTTAGCCGATTACACCGAGCAGCGCCAAGCGATGCGCATGAAAACCATGCAAGCTTTAATCTACCCAGCAGTACTTACCTTTGTGTGTTTAGGTGTTATTGCAATTCTGTTGGTGTCGGTAGTGCCTAAGGTAGTGGCTCAGTTTGAACATATGGGGCAAGAGTTGCCTAACGCCACCAAGTTTTTGATTTATGTAAGTGAACTAGTGAGTGATTATGGCCTGTTCTTCTTAATCGGCGGCATGCTAGCGATGGTGGTTTGGCAGCGTTTATTGCAGAAAGACAGCATAAGAATGAAATGGCACCAGCGAATTTTAGGCATGCCAGTGGTTGGTAAGGTGAGCAAGGGGCTTAATACCGCGCGCTTTGCTAGAACCTTAAGTATTTTGAATGCCAGTGCCGTGCCTTTGTTAGAAGGTATGGGCATTGCCGGTGAAGTACTCACCAATGATTACGCACGTGCCCAGGTATTGGATGCCGCCTCTAAAGTACGCGAAGGCGGCAGTTTGCACTCTTCACTAGAAGCTACCAAATTGTTCCCACCGATGATGCTACATATGATCGCCAGTGGTGAGCGTTCTGGGGAATTGGAAGGAATGTTAGAACGCGCGGCCGACAACCAAGACCGTCAGTTCGAAACGCAAGTGAACATAGCATTAGGGATATTCGAGCCTGCCTTGATCGTAACCATGGCGGGTATCGTGCTATTTATCGTAATGGCAATTCTATTGCCGATTTTGGAACTTAATAACATGGTGGGGCTATAGCACCTACCGGTATTTCGGAGTAAGTAACATGCAAAAGTCGATGCACACTCAAGCAACTAGCCGAGGTTTTACCTTGCTAGAAGTGATGGTGGTGATTGTAATTCTAGGTATTTTGGCCGGTTTAGTTGTTCCTAACTTATTAGGCAACAAAGAAAAAGCCGATATTCAAAAGGCAAAAACCGATATTATCGCTCTAGAAAATGCCTTAGACATGTACCGCTTGGATAACTCGCGTTACCCCACCACAGAGCAAGGCCTAGAAGCCTTGGTCACTAAACCAAGTTCAAGTCCAGAGCCACGTAACTACCCAGAAGATGGCTACTTACGTCGTTTGCAAAAAGACCCATGGGGTAATGACTACATTCTAATTAGCCCAGGTGAGAAAGGCCGTATTGATATTTTCAGCGCCGGCTTAGATGGTGAAGAAGGTACCAATGACGATATTGGTAACTGGAACTTAGATCAGTAAATTGATGAGGTCTCGCTTAGCTCATCGCAATCGCCAGCAAGGTTTTACCTTGCTGGAGGTTATTTTGGTATTGCTATTAATGTCGATGGGTATCTATTCGGTTGTTATGTCAGTATCGGGTTCGAGCGAGCAAAAGATCGTTGAGCAGCAAGCCAAGCGTTTAGCCGCTCTTGTTCAATATGCCCAAGAGCAGGCGCTGCTTACTGGCTATGATTATGGCGTTTACAGTGATGCCGAAAAGTACCAGTTTGTGCGGATGGAGAAACAGCGCTGGGTAAAACTTAACGATCGAATATTTAAAGAAAAAGTATTTGAAGAGCCGTATTTTCTGGAGTTAAGCCTAGAAAATGTGGAGCTCGAAGAACAAGGTTATGGCAGTGGAACCTTGGGTTTTGAAGGTGATGGTTTGTTTGAAAAGGACTTCATCACCGAGGAAGTTGAACAAACCATAGTGCCGCAAGTACTGCTGCTAAGTAGTGGTGAAGTGACGCCCTTTAAACTGGTGTTTGCTTATGAAGATAGCCTTAATCGCTGGCAAGTAAGCAGTGATGATTTAGGTCAGCTCACCATCGCTCGAGATCAAGAGCAATGAACAAGCAACGGGGTATGACCTTACTAGAAGTGATGGTGGCCTTAGCGGTGCTAGCCATTGCTGGTACGGCTGTTATGAAAAGTGCCTCAGAAAACTTGCGCAGTTTATCTTACATTCAAGATAAAACCTTTGCCCTATGGATTGCCGACAATCAAATGGCCGAGCTCAAGCTCAGTAAGACATGGCCCGGTACGTCTAGTCGAAAAGGAACCACCAAATTTGGCGATACTGATTGGCATTGGCGCTCTCAAGGGGTAGCCACTGGCGATCCTAATTTTGTGGCAGTGACTATTTCGGTTTATCGTAATGCCGAGGAAAAAGCCGCCTTGGCCGAAATAACCAGCTATGTGAGCCGTTGATGAAGCAGCGCGGTTTTACTTTATTAGAAATGCTGGTGGCAATTGTTATTTTTGCTTTGCTTACTATGGCTGCTTACCAAGTATTGCAAGGGGTTATGCGTAGCGATGAGATTTCGCAGCGCCATGGCGAAAGCCTACAAGCCTTGCAACGCGCGATGTTTTTTATGCAGCGCGATTTTACTCAGCTGGCACCGCGTTCGGTGAGAGATGAAACCGAAGAACAGCGCCCCTTAATCATAGCTGAGAAGTATTTGTTAGAAAGCGATGACATGGGCATAGAAATGCTGGTGTTAGGCTGGCGTAATCCGCAGTCGGTGATTCGTCGTTCGCAACTGCAACGCGTGGCATATGTGTTAAAAGACGAAAAACTGATTAAACGCTTTTACAACCATCCCGATGCTGTTGTGGGTTACGAACCACGCGAGATGGTGTTGCTTAGCGATGTTGAAGAACTCAATTTCCGTTTTCATGGTTCCAGTGGTTGGAGCCAGCAAGTATCAGATAGCAACCAACTACCGCGTGCGGTAGAAGTGACCTTGCGACATAAAGATTATGGTGAATTACGCAGGGTGTTTTTAAGCCCGGAAGGCAGCCGTGCGGCGGTTGCCAGTCAGGCCCAAGAAGACGCCAATCGTAACACCAACCAAGGTGGTAGTGATTCGGGCACCAATAATGGCAACAATAACTCTGGCAGCCAACCTGATCCGGACGGTTCATAATGCAGAGTATTCATGCTTGCCCTCAGCGCCAACGTGGCGTAGCACTGCTTACCGTAATGCTAATTTTGGCGGTAATGGTTGTGGTGGCTGCACAGTTTAGTCAGCGCTTGCAACTCGATTTAGCTAGAGCGACTAACTTACAGCATTCGTTGCGCTCAAACTGGATGCTATCAGGCGCCGAAGCTTTTGCCTTAAAGGTGATAAAGCAAGATTTAGAAGATGATGATCGGGTGCACCTTGGCCAATATTGGGCCACCGAAGGCATGGTGTTCCCGGTTGAAGATTCGGTGATTAAAGGTCACATTGTTGATATGCAGGCCTGTTTTAATCTAAATGCTCTAGGGCAGCCGAATAAAACTGACGGGCAACCGCCTAAAGTGGCTGATCAGTTTATTGGCTTGTTGGTGGCGGTTGGTGTTGATGCCTATAGCGCCGAGCAAATAACTGATGCAACTAGGGATTGGATTGACGCAGATACTATACCGCTGCCACAAGGTGCAGAAGACGGTGTATATGAAGGTTTAAATCCGTCTTATCTGCCAGCGAATATGCCGATGGTAGATAAAAGTGAGTTTAGAGCGGTTTATGGTGTTACTGCAGGAATATATCGCCGGGTTGCACCTTTTATCTGTGCGATACCTGAAACTGGGTTAGCGGTAAATGTGAATACTGTAGCTGCCGACCAGCCGCAACTTTTAGAAGCGCTATTTTATCCTGATCTGGATAACACCGGCGCACTGCAGGTCTTGAATGACCGTCCCGATGAGGGGTATCGTACCTTGGATGAGATGATGACTCATCCAGCGTTAGCGGGGATCCCGCTTACCCAGCCGGGTTTACAGCAAACATTGGCCTTGCAATCGAACTACTTTAAGGCGCAATTGTTAGTGGAAAATGAACAAGGACAAGCACAAATGACCAGTGTTATTCAGCGCAGTGGTACTTCTGATCTTAAAGTGATTAGACGCTCTTACGGAGACCAACTGTGAACGAACAACTCATCATTCGCCTGCCGAGCACCGGCAAAGAAGTCATTAACTGGATGGTTTGGTCCGACAGCGAGCAGGAGCTTATTGCTGCCGGTGAATTGGCCAGTAGCGCCGAGTTAGGTTTACTCCAGGAAAAGGCCGAACAGCGCCGAGTTATCGTATTAATTCCGGCCAGTGATATTAGCCAGCACCGCTTAGATTTACCTAAGTCGGCACAGCGCTCATGGCAGCAGGTTGCGCCTTTTATGCTCGAAGAGCAGTTGGCACAAGATCCCGACAGTCTACATATTTGCTTGCTAGAAAAAGGCAAAGATAGCATTGATGTTGTCTGTGTCAGCCATCAGCAAATGGAAAGCTGGCTAGACATGCTTGAAGCTGCTGGCATAGAAAGCCAAACCTGGTGTGTTGATGCCCTATGTTTACCTGAAGCCGACGAAGGCCAAGCGACAGCCATTCAGCTTAACCAGCAATGGTTGTTGCGCTTCTTTGATGGCCGGGTAATGAGCATAGATGAAGCGTGGTTCGCCACTGCTTTTCCACTTATTGCGAAGCAGTATCCTGAACTTGTCATTCAGCATTACAGCCCAGCAGCTAAGCTCGAAAATGATACCGTTGAATGGCAGGCTCGAGCACCGGAACTGCCGATGAAGCTATTAAGTGATGGTGCTAAAAAAGCCAAGCTTAATCTGTTACAAGGGCCGTATGCTGCGGCTAACCCTCTTGCTCAACTTTGGTTGCAATGGCGAAAAGTGGCGATTGCCGCCGGAGTGTGTTTTGTATTGGCCTTGGCCTATCAGCTTATTGATACCCACAAAACAGAACAACAAATAGCCAGTGTTGATGAAAACATTCGAACTGTTTACAAAAGGGTATTTCCTGAAGTTTCACGCGTTCGTGATAGCCGGATCCGTAGTGATTTTCGTAAAGCACTTGCAGGCATTGGCGAGGCCCCAGAGCAAGACTTTTTGAAGATGATGATTCATCTGTCTACTGCTTTTGATAAAAACAAAGATCTGAATCCGATTAGCCTGCGCTATGACCATAAAAAGGGTGAAATACGCTTGCAGGCGCAAGCTAAAAACTTCCAAACCTTTGAGCAGTTTCGTCAGTCGGTTAAACCTTTTGAGAGTGAGCAAGGTACCTTGAGCAACAAAGCGGGTGCGGTGGTCGGCACTTTAGTCATAAGGAACGCATCATGAAGCAGTGGTGGCAAAGTTTAAATAAGCGTGAACAAAACCTGGTTACGGCTGCCGCGGTATTAGTGGCGATAGCCGTTTTGTATTGGGGCATTTGGTCACCAATAGCCGGTGCTAATGCTCAAGCTAAACAGCGCTTGGCTAGCCAGCAGCAAACTTTAGAGTGGGCCCAGCAACAAGGCTCCGTGATTATTGCTAATGGTCGTCCTCAACAAACTAGCAGTGAAGTAAAAGTAAGCCAAGCCGTGAGTAGCTCGGCTCGCCAGCAGCGCATTACTATCAGCCGTATTCAACCTAAGGGTGATGAGGTAGAGGTGTGGATTGAAAGTGTGCCATTTAATCAGTTAATGACTTGGTTGAAAATGCTAAGCCAACGCTATGGCATTATTGTTGAAAACGTAGATTTAGATGAAGGTAAACAAGAAGGCATTGTTGGTGTTCGACGTTTACGTTTAGGAAAAGCTGAATGAAGAAGTACCTCGCTTTAGCGCTATTACTTATATTGGTGTATTTAGTTAGTTTGATAGCCACCACGCCCCTGGCGGTGGTACTAAATTATGCACCGTTACCAAAGGGCATTGCGCTTAATCACCCCAGCGGCAGCATATGGAATGGCAAGTTAATCAGTGTTGATACGCCAAACTTAAGCCTAAACCAAGTAAATTGGCAGTTGAAACCAAGCGCCTTATTATTGGGGCGAATTGCTGCTGACGTGCAGCTTGGTACTGGCCAAGAGCTACATGGAGAAGGGCAAGTAGGTTTGAGCTTTTCCGGTTGGTATGCCAAAGATTGGCAATTAGAAGCCCCTGCCAGTTGGGTGGTTGAACAGGTGCCAATGCCGCTGCCCTTATCTATTGAGGGTGATATTCAATTAAACCTTGCCGAAGCCAGCCAAGGCAGCCCTTGGTGTGAGCAATTATCCGGTCAGCTGCGTTGGCTAGGGCCGTTAATTGGTACCCCATTGGGCGAACTACGCTTAGATAACGCAAATGCAGAACTAAGCTGTAATGAAGGGCAACCTACTATTCAGCTCAACCATAGCGACCCTCAGCTTGAGCTGGAATTGCTAGCCTCTGTTGGACAGCCTAATTGGTTGGCCGAAGGCAAAATAAAAGCGGGTGCAGAAATGCCCCAAACCATGAGTGGTAACCTTAAGTACATAGGCCGCCCAGACCCTCAAGGTTTTTATCGCTTTAAGCAACAAGGCCGCCTGCCTCGCTAAAGTAAAAGCTAGCTCTTAGAGCTAGCTTTTTTGTTTGCTTAACCCTGCTAGCCTAATAGCTCTTTAGTAAAGTGATGGTAGTCATCAATAGACGGGAAGTGGGTAAATTCTTTACTGGCTTGTTTTGAGTCTGGATTATTGATCCCCAACAGGTATTTAATGCCAAACTTGTTGGCTTGATCGAGCACGGTCTCGTTGTCGTCAATAAACAAAGTTCGTTCTGGGTCAAAGGGATGGTGCTCTATTAAGGCCTGCCAAAGCTTGGGGTCTTCTTTGGGATAACCAAACTGGTGGGCACTAAACAAGGTATCAAGGTATTGATCTAGGCCGGTGACTTTAATTTTGGTAGTTAGTCCGTCGGGGTGACAGTTAGTTAGCAATACCCGTTTTTTCCCAGTTGTAGCTAGTGCTTCTAAAAAGGGTTTTACGTCGTCTCGCCACTGAATCTTATGTTGAACTTCTGTTTTCAAGTTGCGAATATCAATATTGGTTTTATTGCTCCAATAATCGAAACAATACCAATCCAGAGTGCCGGATACAGTTTCGTAGTCGGCGAACAAACGCTCGCGCGCCTCGTCTAAACTCAGGTTATTTTGGTGAGCGAAGGAGATAGGCAGATAGTGCATCCAGAAGTAATTATCGTAATGCAGATCTAATAAAGTGCCATCCATATCTAATAAAACGGTATCGATTTTAGTCCAGTCAAACATTCTTAGTCGCTAATCCTTGAGTGCTTCTAACAGCAATGTAACAATGACATTAAGTTAATGATAGCAGGAAGATAGATGAGCAAGCATCATCCGCCTCGATTATTAGACAGCGCCATTGCTGCCGAAAGTCGTTTCTTCAAAATTGAAGAATTACACCTCGAGTTTAGCAACGGCGAACGACGGATTTATGAACGCTTAGTGGGATCAGGGCAGGGTGCGGTAATGGTATTGCCAATTACCGAACAAAATGAACTGCTGCTTATTAGTGAATATGCCGCCGGAACAGAGCGTTATGAACTAGGCTTTGTTAAAGGCTTGGTCGATCGTGGTGAAGCAGCTATTGATGCCGCTAATCGCGAATTACAAGAAGAAGTGGGATTTAAAGCACAAGATTTGCAACTACTCACCGAGTTATCGGTAGCACCGGGCTATTTCTCTAGTCATATGTCGGTGTATGTAGCGCAGGGTTTGCAGCCCAGTGTGTTGGAAGGCGATGAGCCAGAACCCTTAGAAGTGATAAAGCTACCACTTGATGAGATAGATAATTTGTACGCAAATCCGGCCTTCTCTGAAGCGCGTAGTGTTGCGTCATTGTTACTCCTTGAGAAATGGTTAAAGCAGAACAAGGTGAGAAGTATATAGGATGATAGACCCTGCTAGTGTGTTGTCAGAGGTGATTGAAATTGCTCGTGGTGCTGGCGAAATTATTCGTAAAATCTATGAAGAAGGTGATTTTGTTAGCGAAGTAAAAGATGATGCTACGCCGGTAACCTCGGCGGATTATGCTGCGCATCATTTCATTATGGACGCACTTAGCAAGCTTACCCCAGAGATCCCGATTTTATCTGAAGAACAAGCCGATATTAGTTTAGCGGACAGAGAAGCTTGGCAATGCTATTGGTTAGTTGACCCGCTTGATGGTACTCAAGAGTTTGTTTCTGGTAGTGGCGATTTTGCTACCGAGATTGCCTTAGTTCAAAATAACCAACCAGTGCTTGGCGTGGTGTACGGACCCATTGTGCAAATTTTGTATGCTGCGGTAAAAGGCCACGGTGCTTTTAAAGAGCAAAACGGTACACGTACTTCAATAAAAAGTCGCCATTACCCCGATAAGCCGGAGCATATTCGAGTAGCGACGAGCCGCGTTCAGCGTCCAGCTTTGCTGCAGGCAATATTAAACTGTAACTATCATTACAAATTGTACCCACTAGGCAGTGCCAGTTTAAAAAGTTGCATGGTGGCAGAGGGTGCTGCGGATTGTTATATACGGGTTGGGCCTACCGGCGAGTGGGATACTGGTGCTCCGCAGGTTATTTTGCAAGAAGCAGGCGGTACCTTGTTAGATTTGCATCTACGCGAGCTAAGCTACAACCAAAGAGAGTCTTTAGAAAACCCTAACTTTATCTCTTTGGGCGATCCACAATTACCGTGGCGCGACATATTAAAAAATCCTAGTTAGCTGGAGTAAAGCTAAACGAGTGAACTTAAGCAGTTTTAAATTCGTTTAGCTAACAACTCGGACACATCTGGCTAATATTCGTTTTTACAATGGTTTAACCTCAAGGTAATAGCGGGTATAATTTTGCCAATAATGACAAGGATGCCTAATACTGCGGTCAGTAGGCACGATGAGGAGAGATAAGGGTGAAGCTTTTGAACTGGAAAACACTGGTACTATCTATTTGCTTAACAATTGTGCCGAATGCTTTTGCGGCTGATATGTCTGATGAGGCGATTGCCGAGCGTATTAAGCCAGTGGGTGAAGTTTATCTCGATGGCGAGTTAGAAGTTGCCAAAGCACCTGCTGCTTCAAGCGGGCCTCGTGCTGGCGACGCGGTATACAACACTTTCTGTACTGCCTGTCACAGTACTGGCGCAGCGGGCGCACCGAAGAAAGGCGACAGCGCTGCTTGGGCACCACGTATTGCCCAAGGTGATCAAACTATGTTCGACCATGCTTGGAAGGGCTTTAACGCAATGCCAGCAAAAGGTACTTGTGGCGATTGTAGTGAAGATGAAATTAAAGCGGCTATTGCTTACATGATTGAGTAAGCGAACGCTTAAATCAAAAAACACCACGCATTGCGTGGTGTTTTTGTTTGTACTGCAAAATGATAGCCGCTTAAGTGCTTAACTGTTTTTTCTACGGCGTTGGCGCTTCTTAGCTTTTTGCAACTCTTCCACCATCTTTTTACGCTCTTCTTTTTCTGCCACAATTTTAGCGGTTTCTACTTTCTCTACCGCAACCATTTCAGGCGTTTCTAGGGTGATACGACCAATGGTGGCATCGCGTAATTCATTAAGAATAATGGTGGCTGCTTTAACATAATCAACCTGTCCGCCGCGCACTAAACAGCCACGTTTACGACCAATCTCTTCCATTAATACAACTTCAGATTCTGGTAATTCTTCGAGTTTATAACGTGCCTTAAGCTGCTCTGGGTAGGCTTGTAACAAGTACTCACAGGCGAAGGCGGCAACGTCATCGTATTCCATAGCGGTGTCTTTAACTGCACCGGTGGCTGCTAAGCGGTAACCGCTGGCTACGTTATCGAACTTTGGCCACAAAATACCCGGTGTATCCGAGAGGATAATATTGCCATCTAAGCGGATCCGCTGTTGCGCCTTAGTTACCGCTGGCTCGTTGCCAGTTTTGGCTATTTGGCGACCGGCTAAGGCATTAATTAAGGTAGACTTACCAACGTTAGGAATACCACATATCATGGTGTGAATAGGTTTATCTACGCCGCCTTTGTTAGGCAACATGCTTCGGCACAGCTTAAGTAAGTCTTGGGTTTGATTACCTTGTATAGTGCAAAGAGGGATCGCTTTTACTCCTTGCTCCTGTTCAAAGTATTCTTGCCAAAGGGCAGTAGTTTTTGGGTCGGCTAGGTCGCTTTTATTCAGAACCTTTATACAAGGCTTGTCGCCACGCAGGCTAGCTACCATTGGGTTTTCGCTGCTGTAGGGAATACGCGCATCCAATACTTCGATGATTAAATCGATTTTAGGCATCACTTCTTTAATTTGTTTTTGGGCCTTGTGCATATGCCCTGGATACCATTGAATAGCCATTTTATCCCACCTCAACTGCGTAATTGGCGCTCATTGTACTTGCTAAATTGTTAAAGTGTAGCGCTTTGTGATCGAACTATTAGTTCATATGGCTCTATTTCAGTACATTTATTAAGCAGATAGAAAAATCTTTCAGTATTCTTTGCAACTAGCTGCTATGGTTTTAGCATCGATTAATTCAACTGCTGGTTTGTTATCGCTAGCAGTGTAAAAGGACAATCTTAGGGAAGAGATAATGTCTAGCAGTGAACTACCTAGTGATATTGATTTGGAACCTCAGCAGCCAGTGGAGCAGCACGCATCTGCCAATCATCGTTCCGGCATCAGCTTACAAGCCCGCTATGAGCATCATAAAGCTCGTCATAAGCATTATAAAAAGGGCTACAAACACCTTCGCCGCTATCGTTGGATTAGCCTTGGTTTAGGCGTTGTGAGTTTTAGTGCAGTATTCTCTTTGATGGCAGTGTTACCCACTTACAATGAAGTAAAAAATGATTATGACGATAGCTTGGCAGAGCTCAAAATCATTGAAGATCAAAACCGCCAGCTCAAAGAAGCCTTGTTGATAGAGCGCCGCAACAACTTTGATCTGAATAAAGAGAATCATCCAGAGCTACGAATTTTCGCTTTTAATACGCTAATCGCCACTGACCAAAGCAACATACGCTCGGCTTTTTTTGAAGCCTCTGACGATATGGGTAAAAAAGTGGCAATTAGTTATCAGTTATTGGCCGAGGGGCCCCTTGAGCAGGCTTTAGCACTGGTGCTTATTGATCAAACTGGTCAGCAAGTTTTCCAACATACTATTGATTTTGGAGAAGTGCCTCCGAAGCAAGGTGAGTCTTTAACTGTGGAAAGCACTATCAATCTAGATAAAAATCTAGATGTTCGTTACTTTAGAATTGTTGAACTGACTGAAGAATAGGCCATTAGCTGGCCGAGTTAATAAGAGGAGCTTAATGCTCCTTTTTTGTTGCCTATTAAGCGCTATACTGCCAGCAAATCGATTAACTTTGCTGTGAGGGCAAGTATGTATATCAGCGATAAATTTGATAGTGGCAATATTCGTGTTGTAGAGCTCAATGATCCTCAAAATATTCAACTGGAGATAAAACACGATAATCAATCTGAGTTCTTCCAGTGGTTTCACTTTCGTTTTGAAGGGCCGTTGGAGCAACAATATCGTTTTTCTCTGCTCAACGCGGGCCAATCTGCCTACGCTAAAGGCTGGCAAGGTTATCAAGTTGTCGCCTCTTACGACCGTGAAGAGTGGTTTAGAATTGATACCGACTTTGATGGCGAGCAATTACACTTCTCTTTGCTATTGGAGCAGCCTAGCGTTTATTTTGCCTACTTCGCGCCTTACAGTTATGAGCGCCATCAGGATTTACTGCATACCATGCAGCAGGATTATCGGGTAAACCTCACAACCTTAGGGCAAACCTTAGATGGCCGAGATATGAGTTTGCTTAGTGTAGGCGATGCTGAGAACGCTAAACATAAAGTTTGGGTGATTGCCCGTCAGCACCCGGGTGAAACCATGGCCGAATGGTTTGTTGAAGGCTTGTTAGGCAATTTGCTGGACCAAGACAATCCCCTAGCAATGAAGCTATTAGAAGACACCGTGTTTTATGTGGTGCCTAATATGAACCCCGATGGTTCGGTTCGTGGGCATTTAAGAACCAACGCTGTGGGGGCTAACCTAAACCGAGAATGGCAGAATCCTACTATGGAGCGCAGCCCCGAAGTGTTTCTAGTAAGAGAGAAGATGCTAGAGCTAGGTGGAGACTTGTTTTTAGATATTCATGGTGATGAAGATTTACCCTATAACTTTGTAGCGGGATGTGAAGGTATTCCTTCTTACAATGAGCGCCACAAACTGCTCGAAGACACCTTTAAAGAGGCGTTTATGGCTATATCTCCTGATTTTCAAGATACCCATGGTTATGCCAAAGACGAGCCAGGACAGGCTAACTTAACTATTGCGGCGGCTTGGTTAGGCGAACAGTTTAAAACCCTGTCTTACACTATCGAAATGCCTTTTAAAGACAATGCCGACATGCCCGACGAAGCCTTTGGCTGGTCGCCGGAGCGCGCAATGCAGCTAGGTTGCGATGTATTGTTCCCAATAAAGCAAACCCTAGCCAAGCTTTAAATAGACTATGAGCACCTGGCTAGTAGCTGGGTGCTTGTCGGCTTTTTTTACACTGTTCACTTGCGAAAAATCATCATACCAATCATCTTTTCTCGGCTTTGTTCATTGATAGGCCATCAAATTGTGAGCAAGCTCACTAAGCATCTATCTAATGTTTGTCAAATATCTATACAAATATAACTGTTTGATTTGTAAATAAATAATGACGTTAAATCTAACTTCATGAAAACTATCCAGTTCCTTTCGTGGGAGCAATTTATGCATGCAAAGCTCTTGTAACAGAACATCTAACAAACCGCATGGAGTGCTAAATGAGAATAATAAAAGCAAGCATGGTTAGTATTGGCTTCGGTCTTTTGCTTTTAACGCAAACGGCTACAGCTACAGTGATGTATGACCAAAATGTAACTAACGATGTGATATTTGGAAGTGGTAATGCTAACGGTGCTTTTACCGTTGATCGACAAAATGGCATCGAGTTGGGCTTAAGAGCAAAGCTACGTTTTGACGAGTTTAATAACCCGCAGAATATCTTTAATAGCAACGGTGATGGTACTTACCAATTCGACAACATTGCACCTCCTACAGGCTTTGGTTTTGCACCGGGTTCTCTGGCTACCGCCATTTGGAATTTTGAATGGTCGATAAACAGCAACTTTGATGGTAGCGGTGGCACCTTAGATAGCCTTTCATATTTGTTAGAAATTGATTTTGACCCTAGCGCGGCCACTAACTTTATTGGTTTCGATCCGGTCAATGTATCGAACTCTGACAACGCTTTAGGCGATAACAGCACTGGCAATGGTGGAGGTTTGGTAGACCCAACTAATTATGCTAGTTTGCTAAATGTGTATAACTTGGCGCAAAACTCATGGAACATGGAGTTTGCCCCTATCGATTTTGTTTCTACAGAAGTAGGTATATTTGATTTTGCATTAACCGCTTTTGGACCGCAGGATGAAGTATTGGCACGTACCTCTATTCAGGTAATTAATGCCACAGTTGCAGAGCCGCAAACCTTGCTTATTATGTTGTTGTCATTAGCGGGTTTAGCGTGGATTAGACGTAAAACAAACTAGTAAACATCAAAATAGAAAGGAGCTCAATAGAGTTCCTTTTTATTGCTGCTGACTAATCTCTTAACTTAAAAAGCTAATATAAGTTTGTAGCACGATCAAATTCACGATATCGATGAAGAAAGCGCCGACGATAGGCACCACCATAAATGCTGGTGGTGAAGGGCCATTACGAGACACTAGCGCACTCATGTTCATCACCGCCGTAGGGGTCGCACCCAACCCAAAGCCACAATGCCCGCCAGCAATTACCGCAGAGTCATAACCTCCTCCCATAAATCGGTAGCTAACATAGCTAGCAAACAACGCAATCATAATGGTTTGGCAGAGCAAGATAATGAGTAGTGGTAAGGCTAAATCAAAAATCTCCCAGAGCCTTAAGCTCATTAAAGCCATCGACAAAAACAGCGATAAAGAGAGAGTGCCAAGTAAGTCGACACATTCGTGGTTAATTTCATAGCGGCCACTAAACTCGCTGGCGTTGGCTATCAGTACCCCAAAAAATAAAGCGTATACAAAATCAGGCATTTTCAGCCAAGAGAGGGCAAGTTCGGTTTCCAGACCTTTAGCTATCTTGGCCATTACCACGCAAACCAGTAACAAAAATAGCACTTCGATCACTGATGTTGGAGTAACTAAATCTTCTTCTTTGCGGCTATACGTGACTAAATCCGGGTGGGTTTTGTGGTGGCTTTTTCCCTTAGAGAAGGGTGACTCTAGGTTTTTTTTGTTAATTAGCCGTTGACCAACAGGGCCACCGATAATTCCGCCCATCACTAATCCAAATGTAGCGGCGGCCATGGCAAATTCTAAGGTTTGAATGTTGTATTCATCGGCAAAGATCTGGGACCAAGCCGCGCCAGTTCCGTGCCCGCCTGAGAGCGTAATGGAACCGGCGAACAAACCCATCACAGGTTCTAAACCAAGCAAAGTGGCTAGTACTACACCTAAGCCGTTTTGTAGCACGATATACAGTGAAGCAATAGCAAGGAAAACAAAAACCTTCCTGCCGCCTTTAATCAGTAATTTGTAGTTGGCGGCAAGGCCAATGGTTGCGAAGAACATTAGCATTAGGGTGTCTTGCAAGGGTAGCGAAAAACTAAGCTCAATACCGCGCATTTTAAGTACGGTTATTACAATGGCTACCACTAAGCCGCCCACAATTGGCTCGGGAATGTTGTACTTTTTAAGGATGGCCACATAGTGGCAAATAATGCGCCCGATAAACAATACGGTAAGGGCCACAAGAAAAGATTCCAGTTCTCCAACTGAATAAACAGTGTCCATATATTCAAAGCCTTACAAAGAAATCGACCTATTTATTTAGTGTAGTTGGCGGTTTGCTATGTGTGAGGATTTTATTGTTCACAATTGCTGAAGGTTTAAGGTAAATAGGAAGCGTAAAGCGAGGGTTCAGAACAAATCAGCGGCAAAAAATAGGCTAAGCATTATTATGCTTAGCCTTTTATGTACTAGCGAAGCGTTACAAACTCTTCTGCGCTAGTGGGGTGAATCGCGACACAAGCGTCAAAATCAGCCTTAGTTGCGCCCATTTTCATGGCTACACCAAAGCCTTGTAAGATCTCATCCATGCCTAAGCCAATACCGTGAAGACCTACTACTTTTTGCTCTTCGCCAGCACAGATTAGTTTCATCTTGGTTACTTGGCGGTGTTGCGTAACGGCGGTATACATGGCTCCAAAGCTAGAGTTATACACTTTCACGTTATCTTCACCGTATTGAGCAATAGCTTCCGGCTCGGTTAAACCAATGGTACCAATGGCCGGGTGACTGAATACTACGGTAGGAATTAAGTCATAATCCATTTTTGCGTTAGTTTGGCCATTAAATAACCGCTCAGACAATAAACGGCCGGCTTTTACTGCCACAGGAGTCAACTCAACCTTACCGATGTTGTCACCCACTGCATAAACACCAGCAACGTTGGTATTTGAGTACTCATCAACCTTAATGTAACCGTAGTTATCGGTTTCAACACCAATGCCTTCTAGGTTAATTTTGTCATTGGCGGGTTCACGGCCAATTGCCCAAATTACGCTATCTACTTGCAAGCTATTACCATTTTCAAAGCTAACAACTAGGCTGCCATCAGCCTGTTTTTCAATGGCTTTAGGAGTGCTATTTGTATGTAATGTTGGCCCGTCTTCGGCCATTATCTCTACTAAGGTTTCGCTTAGCATAGGATCAAAGTTACGCAGCGGAGCATGCTTGCGAACGGCTAAATGCGTTTCGCTGCCTAGCGAGTGCAATACGCCAGCGAGCTCAACCGCGATATAACCAGCTCCTAGCACCAATACTCGCTTGGGTTGCTCGGTAAGAGCAAAGAAACCATCCGAATCAATGCCTAGCTCTGCGCCTGGAATATTAGGAATCGTCGGGCGGCCACCGGTAGCAATAAGAATGTGTTTTGCTCGGATATGTTCGCCATTTACTTCAACAGTATTGGCGTCGACAAACTTGGCAAAGCCGTTGATAACGGTCACGCCATTATTGCCTAACACGCGGTCATAAGAGCCATGGATACGCTTAATGTAGGCTTCGCGGCTCGCCACTAGCGTAGACCAATCGAACTTATTTACCTGAACATCAAAGCCATAGTCTGGAGCGTAGCGATGAATGGCTTCTGCAACTTGAGCGCCGAACCACATGGCTTTTTTGGGTACACAACCCACATTTACACAGGTGCCGCCAACGTGGCGGGCTTCAACTAAGGCAACTTTTTGTCCGTACATAGAGGCACGATTTGCCGAGGCGATACCGCCACTGCCTGCACCAATGCATAGGTAGTCGAATTCTCTCATTAAGGTACTCCGAATAGGGGCCGAAAACTTGCAGCAGTATAGCCTGTACTAAAGACAGATGTTAATCAGCTTTTTGCGCTTGGTAAGGTAAGCGGATAGAAAAGTGCACCCCTTCATCAGGTTTGCTGTCAAAAGCAATGTGCCCTTTAAGTAGCTGAACCACTAGGTTGTAGACAATGTGTGTGCCTAAACCACTGCCGCCTTGGCCTCGTTTTGAGGTGACAAAGGGGTCAAAAATTCTCTGAGCAATGTTGCTATCTACGCCGCGTCCCGAGTCGCGGTAGTCGATATGCAGTTGATCGTCTTCTCGGTGAATGGAAATGTCGATACGTTTATCACCTTCCCAGCCTTCAAAGCCGTGTTTAACCGAGTTTAAAATCAAGTTGGAATAGATTTGAGTAAAGCTCCCAGGGAAGCTATAAAGCTCTAAGTCGTCATCACAATCAACGACTATCTCACAGCCCGAACGTCTAATTTTGTGGCCTAAAGAAGTGATTACTTGGTTAACATTTTCGTTAAGGTTAAAGGTGTAACAAGCCTCGGAGCTTTGGTCTACCGCTACTTGTTTGAAGCTGCTGATAAGGTCAGAAGCACGGCGTAAATTGTTTAGTAGTAATTCGGTAGATTGGTTGAGGTTTTGAATCAATTCTTCCATAAACTTGCGGCTTAATTTTCCGCTCTCAATATTCTTCTCTAGCTGGTTACCTTGCTCTTGCAAGTAAGAGGCGGCTGTTACGCTAATACCAATTGGCGTATTAATCTCGTGGGCAACGCCGGCCACTAAGCCACCCAGTGATGCCATTTTTTCGGCTTCAACCAGAGATTGCTGAGCGTTCTTAAGCTTGTCGAAGGCACTGGCTAATTGCAGGTTACTTTCTTCTAGTCGCTCGGTACGAGATTGCACTTTTTGCTCTAGCTCATCGTTGAGCTCTTTAATCTCTTTTTCAACGCGTTTGAGAGGAGTTACATCGTAACCAAAGGCAATCATTCGTGATACATGGTTGCCCTCGTAAAAAGGCACAAAGGTCCACAGTAGGGTGTATTGATTGTTGGCTTGATCCGTAAGAGTTAATTCTTGGTCTTGAATAACCCGCAACTGGCGCAAATCGGTTTCAATTTTTTCGCGCATATCATTATCAATAAATACGCTTAGCCAATTTTGCCCTTCTAATTCTTCTTGGTGGAATCCGGTGAGCATTACCCCTGCAGGGTTAGCGGTGAGCACATTAAGCTGATTATCAAGGGTGACAATAACCGCGTTACTCGCATTAATTACCGTTGCAGAGAAATCGCGCTCATGTGCCAGCTGTTCAGTAGCCTTGAGTTTTTGATCAAACTCGTGGTCGATCTTTTGGGTCATTTGGTTAAGGGTATTAACCAGTTCTCCTAGCTCATCGTTGCGCGTTTTATTGCCAGTATCAATTTTTAACGGTGCGCCTAAGTTATCTAGGTCAAGGTTGCGGGTGTACTCCACAATGGTATTTAGGTGGCGTACAATCACGTAATAAATGATGAACAAAATACCAATTGAAACCACTAAGGTTTTCACGGTTTGGCTGATTAAAATCAACATAGCTTTTTGCCACAAGCGCTCATAAACCTGCTCAAGTGAGGCTGCCACAAACAGCTTACCTACCATTTCACCTTGATAGATAAGCTCAAATTCTTGGGATAAGTCGTAACGATCAGCAGAGCGGCCGCGCGCTAGCAAAGGTACCTCAGAAGATCCTAGGATTTCTTTTACCAACACATATTGCATATTGGGCAAATTCATAATGCCCTCAATTTGTACCTCAACTTGCTCTTCGTCTAAGTTCCATAAACTGGCGGCGATGGGTTGCAAAAAACTTACTTCAATTTGATCAATGCTTTCTTCGATAACTTGAACGTCTTGTTTGTAGTCGTAGCGAAGTTGGATAAGAGTGATGATAAGAGCAAGCAGGGTAGAGCAGATAAGGATGTAGGACAGCATCCGTAATGATAGGCTGTTAGTGCCTTTATTTAAGGCTAGTTTTTGCCACAGCCCTGAGTTTTCAACTCTTGGAGTATTGTTATTATTGTCCATTAATCGATGAGTCCTGTTGGTCTAGGTTATTGATAAACCAAGAAACCAAAATAATCCCTAAGGAAATCATAGTCTAATTCAAAGCTATGTAAACTGTCCAAATCACTAAACGTGGGTTGATTTACAAATTTTTAGCCCCAGATTAATCTATTCATAGCTAACATTTCTCAATCTTTAAGGATCCCCTATGAGTAACCCTTTACTTGATTTACCTGGATTACCGCCGTTTAGCAAAATTAAACCTGAACATGTGCAGCCTGCCGTAGAGCAAGTGATTGAGGAATGCCGCACCACCATTGATGAGGTGCTTAAGCACAACACTCCCACTTGGCAAAACTTTATCTTGCCCTTGGATGAAGTGAATGACCGTTTAAGCCGTTTGTGGTCACCAGTGAGCCACTGTAACTCGGTGGTAAATAGCCAAGAGTTGCGCGAAGCTTATGAAGCTTGTTTACCGCTATTGTCTGAATACAGCACCTTTGTTGGCCAACATAAAGGTTTGTATCAAGCCTACAAACAACTCGCCGATAGCGACGCCTTCGCCAGTTATAATCTAGCCCAGCAAAAATCGATTAGTGACGCATTACGTGACTTTGAATTGTCGGGCATTGGTTTAGAAGCCGAGCAGCAAAGCCGTTATGGTGAGATTGTGAAGCGCTTGTCTGAGCTATCTTCGCAGTTTTCTAATAATGTATTGGATGCCACTTTAGCTTGGCAAAAACAGATTACCGATGTAAATGATCTCGCCGGTCTGCCAGAGTCTGCTTTAGCTGCCGCTAAACAAGCCGCAGAAGCCAAAGAACTTGATGGCTACTTACTAACCTTAGAGTTTCCAAGTTACTTGCCGGTGATGACCTATGCCGACAAGCGTGAGCTGCGTGAAGAAATGTATCGCGCTTTTAGCACCCGTGCCTCGGAGCAAGCTAGTACCGAAGAAAAGTTCGATAACACCGCAATTATTGATGAAGAACTAGAGCTGCGTAGCGAGCTAGCAAAACTGCTGGGTTTTGATAGTTACGCCGATAAATCGCTAGCCACTAAAATGGCTGAGTCACCCTCTCAAGTATTGGGCTTTTTGAATGACCTTGCTGCGCGCTCTAAGCCGCAAGCCGAGCGCGAATTAGCCGAGCTAGAAGCCTTTGCCAAAGAGCAGCATCAGGTATCTGACTTAGCGGCTTGGGATATGGCCTATTACTCTGAGAAACTAAAACAACATACTTATGCTATTTCTGATGAACAGTTACGCCCTTACTTCCCAGAAAACAAGGTACTTGGCGGTTTGTTCGAAGTGGTTAAACGCCTATTTAAGGTTGAGGTAAGCGAGAAGCAAAACGTAGATACTTGGCATTCTGACGTACGCTTTTTTGAAATTAGCGATCAAAGTGGAGAGCTGCGCGGCTCGTTCTATCTAGATTTATATGCCCGCGAACATAAACGCGGCGGCGCTTGGATGGATGGTTGTATTGACCGCCGTGTCGACGCCAAGGGTGAGCTGATTAAACCTGTTGCTTACTTAACCTGTAACTTCAATAAACCGGTAGGTGATAAACCAGCGCTATTTACTCATGATGAAGTGATTACCTTGTTCCATGAGTTTGGCCACGGTATTCACCACATGCTTACCAAAGTGGACGAAGCGGCGGTTTCTGGCATAAACGGTGTGGCTTGGGACGCTGTAGAGCTACCTAGCCAGTTTTTAGAAAACTGGTGTTGGCAAAGTGATGCTTTGGCCTTTATTTCTGGCCACTACGAAACGGGTGAGCCACTGCCACAAGCTTTGTTAGACAAAATGCTAGCGGCTCGCAACTTCCAATCGGCGATGACTATGGTGCGCCAATTAGAGTTTTCGTTATTTGACTTCCGCTTACACCACGAGCCAGCCAATGGCCGTAGTGTATTAGATCTATTAAACGAAGTGCGTGCACAAGTATCGGTAATTAAGCCACCTAGCTTTAACCGTTTTCAGAACAGCTTTAGCCATATTTTTGCTGGTGGCTACAGTGCAGGCTACTACAGCTATAAATGGGCTGAAGTATTGTCGGCAGATGCCTTTTCTAAATTTGAAGACGAGGGTATTTTCAACCCTGAAACTGGCTCGCATTTCTTGAGCAATATTCTTGAGAAAGGTGGCTCGCAAGAACCTATGGAGCTATTTAAAGCCTTTAGGGGACGTGAGCCTAAAGTTGATGCTCTGTTGCGTCACTCTGGTATTGCCGCCTAATTTTGCGGGTAAAAGATCAATTAAAACGCGGCTAAAGCCGCGTTTTGTTTATTAAGGCTCGTATAGACTTTTTCCAAAAGTGAGTACTTATTGAGTTAAGCTAGTCTAGGGGCTGTTTATCTTTTGAGCTGATTTTTGCAGCAATTTGTGGCTTATTAATACAAGGCAGAAGCTTTAACGTGTAGTGAGCCTACATGAGAAGTTGATAACGAAGTAGAAATAAGCCACAGATGCTGCCCGAAGGGTTCGGCTAAAATCGTTTTATGCTTTTTTAAGGCGAATTTACCTAGAATGCTAGGCTACACTCGCCTTGCCGCGCCTAAAACGATTTTTTCGCGAACAAAAATTAACCGCGAAAGATAAACAGCCCCTAGTTATTGAACAAAGAGATGGATTAATGTTTGAAGAATTTGCCCAGTGGTTAGAGCAGGAGCAAGCGCAACTAGCCACATCTAATTGGTTATTTGATGTATTTGTCGTGTTAAGCATCACCCTAGTGGCCTTTTTGGTTTGGCGTATTTTAGCCTCACGCATGAGCCGCCTAACCGAGAAAACCAAAACCGTATGGGATGACGCTATTTGGTTTTCACTTTGGAAACCGATTAACTGGATGATTGCGGTAGTGGGTTTGTCATTAGTGGCAGTTGCCTTTGCTAATGCCTTGGATTCAGACTTTAAACCTTACATTCCAATTATTCGCCAAGTGATGGTTGTGTTGATGTTTGCTTGGGCAGCCATGCGCTTTGTGCGCAGAGCCGAAGAGCAGCTGATAGTGGTGGGTAAAGATAAAACCACCGTGCAGGCAGTGGCAAAGTTATGCCGAGCTGCTGTAATCATTTTGTTTTTGTTGGCGGTGTTTCAAACTTTAGGCTTTAGTATTTCTGGCGTATTAGCCTTTGGCGGTATGGGTGGGTTAATTGTTGGTATGGCCGCCAAAGACCTGCTGGCTAACTTTTTTGGTGCTCTGTTGGTCTACTTTGATAAACCCTTTAAGGTGGGTGATTGGATCCGCTCGCCCGATCGCAGCATTGAAGGCACGGTTGAAAACATAGGCTGGCGAGTCACTAAAATTCGCACCTTCGATAAACGCCCTTTGTACGTGCCTAACTCTATTTTTTCTAGCATTGCCGTAGAAAACCCAAGTCGAATGAGCCATCGGCGAATCAAAGAAACCATTGGTATTCGTTATGATGACGCAAGCAAGATGAGTAAGGTGGTGGCTGAAGTAGAGCAAATGCTACGCAATCATCCCGAGATAGATACCAGCCAAACCTTGATGGTAAATTTTGATAGCTTTAATGCTTCGTCACTGGACTTCTTTATCTACACCTTTACTAAAACCACCAACTGGGTGAAATATCACGAAGTGAAGCAAGATGTCTTGAATAAGATCGTAGAGATTGTGGAAGCTAACGGTGCCGAGTTTGCCTTCCCTACTCGTACTCTTCATTTAAACCCTAGCCCAGCAGATCTAGAAGCATAATCAAAAGAGCAGAAACAGCAGCGGTGCTGTTTCTGCTAAAGCTTATAGTCGTCTATTAACCCCTGCATATTTATTCTTTGTTTAAGCGTAAAACCTCAAAAACTTACTGGTGATTTCAGCCTATTCTTATGGCTTTAGGCCAAATGGCTTTATTTTTATCCTGTAAAATTTAATTTAACCTTATCAAAATTTAGTAATTCAGCAGAGCAGTAGCATATTTGAGATAAATAAGGTTTAAATTTTGGATTTAGATCTATTTGTAGTTTAAAAGTTTAGTTGTGCGAAATATGTTGCTGTATGTGATCGGTGTATTGTTTTTAGTCTAGATAAATAAGTTGTTAAAACCCTATGTGATAGTGCCAGCTTCAGGAGGCCGACTTGTGAAACACTGCAAACTTAGGGTAAAACAACAGCCAATGGGGTGAAATCTGCATTATGGTTTAATGCGGCACTTCTGCAAACACACTCAATATAACAAAAAGCTAACATGGAGTTATCAATGACTAAATGGACAAAATCAGCTTCAGGGGTAGCGGTATCGCTAGCTCTATTTGGCGCTGCTACTTTTGCACAAGCAGCTGACACAATTAAAGTAGCAATTGCTGGTCCAGTAACGGGTCCGGTTGCGCAATACGGTGACATGCAATTTGCTGGTGGCGGCATAGCAGTAGAATTGCTTAACCAAGCTGGCGCATTATCTGGCAAACAAATTGAAGCAGTTGTTTACGATGATGCTTGTGAGCCAAAGCAAGCCGTGGCCGTAGCCAACAAAATCATTAACGACGGCGTTAAATACGTAATTGGTCACCTTTGTTCAGGTGCAACTCAGCCAGCGTCAGACGTTTATGAAGATGAAGGTGTATTGATGATTACGCCTGCTTCAACTAACCCAGACATCACTACCCGTGATTACCAACTTATTTTCCGCACCATTGGTCTAGACAGCGACCAAGGTCCAACTGCCGCACGTTATATTATCAATGCGGTTAAACCCGAGCGTGTAGCCGTGATTCACGATAAGCAACAATACGGTGAAGGTATTGCTACTTCTGTGAAAAATGAGCTAGAAGCTGCTGGCACTAAAGTAGTGGCTTTTGAAGGTGTAACAGCCGGTGATAAAGACTTCTCAGCACTAATTGCTAAGTTGAAGAAAGAGAACGTAGATTTTGTTTACTACGGAGGTTACCACCCAGAGCTAGGTTTGATTCTTCGTCAATCTTCAGAAAAAGGCTTAAAAGCCACCTTTATGGGGCCGGAAGGTGTGGGTAACAAAGACATTTCTGCGATTGCTGGTGCGGCTTCAGAAGGTTTATTGGTTACGCTTCCTAAGAAATACGACCTAGATCCTGCCAACAAACCAGTGGTAGATGCTCTAGTTAAGAATGGCGACGATCCTACTGGCCCATTCGTATGGACAGCCTTTGCTGCCATGCAAAGTATTGTTGCTGGCGTAAATGCTGCGGGTGATGATCCAGAAGCTGTAGCCGAATTCCTACGTGGTAACACCGTTGAAACGGTTATGGGCCCACTACAGTGGGACGCTAAAGGCGACCTTAAAGGCTTCGACTTTGGTGTATTCACTTGGCACGCTGACGGTTCTTCTTCAGCAGCTAAGTAAGCGCGTAATACCACACCGGCTAACGATAAGTTAGTCGGTGTTTCTGTTTTTAAGACACTAAATATACCAGACAAGATAAGTCAGCTGGATAACAAGGTTATCAGCGGTTTGGGCCGCAACACTGAATACGCTTACTTGCCGGTATAGGTGGCGTTGGCCACTAGATTGGGGCAGTTATGTCTGAGCAATTTTTCTATTTCTTTCAGCAGCTAGTTAATGGTTTAACCATTGGTAGCACCTACGCACTTATCGCCATTGGTTACACCATGGTGTACGGCATTATCGGCATGATTAACTTCGCTCATGGTGAAGTGTATATGATCGGTAGTTACGTCGCGTTTATCGTGTTAGCTGCATTGGCCTTAATGGGCCTAGACTCCTTACCTATTTTGTTATTTGGTGCGTTTGCAATAAGCATCATTATTACCAGCGCCTATGGCTGGACCATTGAAAAGATCGCCTATCGGCCAGTGCGCGGCGGTAATCGCCTAATTGCGCTCATTTCGGCCATTGGTATGTCTATCTTCTTGCAGAACTTGGTGCGACTGTCGCAGGGCAGTCGAGACATTGCCATGCCCAGTTTAATTACTGGTGGTTGGACATTTGGTCCAGAAGACGGCTTTAACCTAACTATTTCCTACATGCAGTTAGTTATTTTTGTAGTGACCTTTGTCACCATGATTGCACTAACCACCTTCATTACTCACTCGCGTATGGGACGTGCCTGTCGCGCTTGTTCTGAAGATATCGGCATGGCAAATCTGTTGGGTATCGATACCAATAAAGTTATCTCTCTCACTTTTGTGATTGGTGCTGCATTGGCGGCAGTAGCGGGTGTGCTATTGGGTATTTATTACGGTGTGATCAATCCTTACATTGGCTTTATGGCAGGCTTAAAAGCCTTTACTGCAGCGGTATTGGGCGGCATTGGTTCTATTCCTGGCGCAGTGGTAGGTGGTTTGTTATTAGGCATTACCGAGGCAATTACCGCAGGCTACTTTAGTACTGAATACAAAGACGTAGTGTCGTTTGGTCTGTTGTGTTTTGTATTGTTATTTATGCCTACAGGTTTGTTAGGTAAGCCGGAGGTTGAGAAAGTATGAGTAAGCTCAATCTCTCTGGTGCATTAATTTCTACCATCACTTTTATGCTGTTGGCTGGCTGGCTATTGGGCATTCGTATGGAGCCAAGCAGCAGTGGCTTAAACTTGGCTTTGGCAGATGAAGGTCATTTGAAATGGTTATTCATTGGCATGGCGGCAGTATTTGTTAGCCAGTTACTTCATCCGCTGTTATTTAAGAAGAAAGTCGGAAAAACCCCAAGCAAGGGTTTTAACTTTAAACTGCCTAGTCCTGAGCAAAACCCAAAGGCTTATCGCTTGCTGGTGTCTTTTGCCTTAGCTGGCGCAATTATTTGGCCCTTTATGGTAAGCCGTGGCTCGGTGGATTTGGCGACGCTCACGCTTATTTATGTGATGCTTGGCTTGGGCCTAAATGTAGTGGTTGGCTTAGCCGGTTTACTGGATTTAGGTTATGTAGGCTTTTATGCAGTAGGTGCATACACTTATGCGCTGCTAAGTGCCGACGGCTTTGGTTTTTGGTTTTGTTTGCCTATTGCAGGCGCTATGGCGGCCTTGTTTGGCTTTTTATTGGGGTTCCCAGTATTGCGCTTACGGGGTGATTACTTAGCTATTGTAACGCTAGGTTTTGGTGAAATTATTCGCCTATTGCTGAATAACTTAACTCACCTTACCGGTGGCCCAAACGGGATCAGTGGTATTCCTAAACCTACCTTGTTTGGTTTGGAGTTTAACCGCCGGTTGAAAGGCGAAGGGTTTGATACCTTCCACAACTTTTTTGGCATTAGCTACAACTCACAATACAAAGTGATTTTCTTGTATCTCATGGCCTTGTTGTTGGTGGTGCTAACGGTAATTGTGATTAACCGTTTATTAAGAATGCCAATTGGCCGTGCATGGGAAGCACTACGTGAGGACGAAATTGCCTGTCGCTCATTAGGCTTAAACCCTACTGTAGTTAAGTTGAGTGCCTTTACTATTGGTGCTGCCTTTGCCGGTTTTGCTGGTAGCTTTTTTGCTGCACGTCAGGGCTTTATTAGCCCCGAATCTTTCACCTTTATTGAATCGGCAATTATTTTGGCGATTGTGGTGCTCGGTGGTATGGGCTCGCAAATTGGTGTTGTTCTGGCGGCAATTATTATGACGGTATTGCCAGAGATGGCGCGCGAATTTAATGAATATCGCATGTTAATGTTTGGTTTGATGATGGTATTTATGATGGTTTGGCGACCACAAGGCTTATTGCCAATGTCTCGTCCTCATATTGAGTTAAAAGAGGAGGCCAAGGCATGAGTGCTTTATTAGATGTAAATGGCCTTACCATGCGTTTTGGTGGCTTGTTGGCGGTAAATAATGTTGCCCTTAAGCTAAACGAGAAAGAAGTGGTGTCGGTAATTGGCCCAAATGGGGCGGGTAAAACCACAGTATTTAACTGCTTAACTGGCTTTTATAAACCTACTGCTGGGCAAATTCTTTACCGTGGCGAAGCACTTCAAGGTTTAGCTGGTCATCAAATTGCCCGTAAAGGCGTTGTTCGTACCTTCCAACATGTTCGTTTGTTTAAAGATATGAGCGTGGTCGAAAACCTATTGGTAGCGCAGCACCGCCACCTAAATACCAACTTCTTAGCGGGTTTACTAAAAACGCCAAGCTTTAAAAAGAGTGAGGCGGATGCCTTGGCCTTTGCTGAATATTGGCTTGATAAGGTTGATCTAAAAGAGTTTGCTAATCGCAAAGCCGGTAATTTGGCTTATGGTCAGCAGCGCCGCTTAGAGATTGCCCGTTGCATGGTAACACGTCCAGAAATTTTGATGCTTGATGAGCCTGCCGCTGGTTTAAACCCTAAGGAAACCGACGATCTAGATCGCTTGATTATGGACTTGCGTGACAAGGAAAATGTATCGGTATTGCTGATTGAGCACGATATGAAGTTGGTGATGGGCATATCAGATCGTATTTACGTGGTTAACCAAGGCTGTCCTTTAGCCAATGGTACGCCAGAAGAAATTCGCAATAACCCCGAGGTGATTAAAGCCTACTTGGGCGAGTTTTAGGCTGAGGTAGAAAATAACAATGTTAGAGTTAAAAAATGTTTCAACCCACTACGGCCCAATTCAAGCTCTGCACGATGTAAGTGTAAAAGTGAACCAAGGCGAGATTGTGAGTTTAATTGGTGCCAATGGTGCCGGTAAAACCACTTTGCTAATGACTTTGTGTGGCGACCCGCGAGCCAGCAGTGGCCAAGTTTTGTTTGACGGTAAAGACATTACCAATAGTCAAACCCACGACATCATGCGTGGCGACATTGCTGTGGTACCAGAGGGCCGCCGGATTTTCTCGCGTTTAACCGTTGAAGAAAACCTGCACATGGGCGCGTTTTTTGCGACTAAGCAAGAAACCGCCGAGCGCATTGAAGAGGTGTATAGCTTGTTCCCGCGTTTGTTAGAACGGGTGAGTCAGCGTGCGGGTACTATGTCTGGTGGTGAGCAACAAATGTTAGCCATTGGCCGCGCCTTAATGAGCAACCCTCGGTTGCTGCTATTAGATGAGCCTTCGCTTGGTTTGGCGCCAATTATCATTCAGCAGATTTTTGATATTGTGGAGCAGTTGCGCCAACGTGGAATGACGGTGTTTTTAGTAGAACAGAATGCTAACCAAGCGTTACGCTTAGCCGACCGCGGTTATGTACTGGAAAATGGCAGGATTGTTCTTGAAGACACAGGTGATAACTTGCTGGTGAACGAGGATGTACGTAAAGCCTATCTTGGCGCCTAAATCCTTTTCCAGAGCTAATTTAAGCAAGCTTCGGCTTGCTTTTTTTATGCTTACAGCTAGGGTCTGTTGATCTTTGCTGATGGATTTTGCAGCAATTTATTAGCCATTTAGGCAAGGCAGTGAGTGTGCAGTTAAGTGGTCTTAATAATCACTCGCTAACGCTGAATAAATGGCTAAGAAATGCTGCCTGAAGGGTTCGGATAAGCGAACTTTACTCTTTGTTAAGCACTTCTTGCTTAGCCCACTAGGCTTCTAAGTGCTCGCCGCGATTAAAGCCCGCTTATCTTAAACAAAATTCCAACACCAAAGATCAACAGACCCTAGTAATCTCCTTATGGTTTGTGGCTTTTTCTTTGTCCTTAAACCAGTTAAAGTGAAACAAAAATTGCAGCGGTGAAAAAGATGATGGAACAGTTTGAACAAATTGATGTAAATGGCGCTCAGCAAAAGCTCGCTTCAGAAGGCGCGGTATTGCTAGATATGCGTGACCCGCAGTCTTTTTCTCAAGCTCATCCTGTTAATGCCTTTCACTTAAGCGATGGCAGCCTAAATCAGCTTATTTCGGAAACCGAGTTTGATACGCCACTTATCGTAATGTGTTACCACGGTATTTCTAGCCAAGGTGCTGCACAGTATTTGATTCACCAAGGCTTTGAAGAAGTATATAGCCTGCAAGGTGGCTTTGAAGCCTGGCGCCAAGTTGCTCCTTTTGAATCAGGTGATGCTGAGTGAAGCAATTAATCGTGATGGGTAATCCTCGGGTAGCCCAAGCTTTTGTCGATTATATGGCGGTGCTTAAGATTGAGTGCCAATTGGCACCCGCTGATCAAGGTGTGGCGGTTTTCTTAATTGATGAGCAACATCTAGATAAAGCTGAATATGAACTCAAGCAGTTTATTGAAAACCCTAATGATGAAAAATACCTAGCAGCTTCTTGGACTGTGGCCGATAGCCGTAAAGCTAAATTCTCTTATGGTGGAAAGGGCCTAGTTAAAAGTGCTTTTTTTGCACATGCTGGCCCGGTTACTTTGGCGGTTTTGCTGATTTCCGCCGTGGTTTATTTGTTTATGAACATTGGTTTTGAGCGTTATTTGATGCTCAACCTTACCATTACGCCACAGTTGAGTATGTTAGCCTCTGATCAGTTTTGGCGAGTGATAACACCTATCTTTCTGCACTTCTCGGTGATCCATATTGTCTTTAACGGCTTGTGGTGGTGGCAGTTGGGGGGCGAAATTGAACGCCAGTTGGGTAGCTCTAAATTATTGCTGATTACCCTTGTAGCTGCGGTGATACCTAACGTGGCGCAGCTGCTGGCAACTGGCCCCTACTTTGGCGGTTTGTCGGGGGTAGTTTACGCCTTACTGGGATACTGTTGGTTTACTGGTTGGTTGCGCCCGCAGGCTGGTTTGCAGCTTAGCCCGGCTATTGTTGGCTTTATGTTGGTATGGCTGGTCATTGGTTTTATGGATGTGGTGGGGCCTTCTACTGCTAACTTGGCCCACTTATTTGGTTTGTTGGTTGGCTGTGCTCAGGCGCTGTTAGATAGATTTTTCGACAAGCAGCAGCCCAATTAACATCAGTTGTTAATAAGCAAAAAGCCCATCGACGATGGGCTTTTCGGGTTTAATCTATCAACTAGCTTTATTGGTATAAGTACTTAGTGAACAGCAATTTGCTCACTAGTTTTTTACCGGTTTCTTGTACTAAAGTTGTTAATAAGCAAAAAGCCCATCGACGATGGGCTTTTCGGGTTTAATCTATCAACTAGCTTTATTGGTATAAGTACTTAGTGAACAGCAATTTGCTCACTAGTTTTTTACCGGTTTCTTGTACTAATAAATCGTTAACCGCTTCTTGGCATAAAATGCGAATTTCTTCGCGGCCTTTTAAAGACTTAATGTCTTCTTCACGTTGATGACCCAGTATCTCGATAATTGCGTCGCGAATGAGTGGTGCGTGGTGCTCAATGCTGCTTAAAGCACTTTGGTTCTCGACCATTACTTCGGCAGTAATACGCACATAACCAAGCTTCTTACCGGTGCTAATGTAGTTAGTAATGATATCGGGTTCGAAGCCAAAATATGCATAACTAGAGTTTCCTGCTTCTTGGCTGTGGGCCAGCGAGGAGAAGAATAAGCTGCAACATAACAGCAAGCTGTGAACAAATTTCATGCGACGGTGTATTTCCTTGGTAGTCCTAGCTTTATTGTTTCTGTTAGCGGGCACTAGGTCAAGCTGGTGATGGAAAATAATACAAGACTTGTTAAGGGCTGTTGGCCTTTCGAGCTGATTTTGCAGTAATTTATGGCTTATTTATACAAGGCAGCGGCTCTAATGTTTACCTAGCCTGCTAGGCTGTGCAGACCTTGCCGCGCTTAATACGATTTTCTCTCAAACAATATCTCATCGCGAAATAACACCTGCCCTGGTAAAGGGGCTTTATAACTTAGCTTAACCCCACAAATTTTACTGATAAATGTAAGGCAAATCAGCGAAGCATTCGTACAAAGTAGAGTTTACTTTAAACCGCTGTTTACTGGATAATGCCAGTCTAATTCTTTGCAATGTGATCGCGTGAAACCAAATCAACAGCAGCCTTGCGGGGCCGATGGTAAGTGGCAATTGCCACAACAAGTAAGCATGACAGCACTACAGTTGCGTGACTGGCTGGAGTACCCAGGTTCGTTAACCGCGCGCTTACGCCAACATTGCCAGCAATTCTCTATTCAAGTGTTGTTTGAGGGTTACGCCGAGATAGCCAATCATGAGCTTAAGACATTGGCCTGCTCAGGACCCTATTGGGTGCGTGAAGTACTGCTATGCTGTGATGGCGAGCCGTGGGTATTTGCGCGTAGCGTGATACCTAAAAGCTCCTTAGAAGGGGATGCCGCCGAGGTGAGCCGACTCGCTAATAAACCACTAGGTGAGTTACTATTTACTGATAAAGGCCAACGACAAACTTTAGAGTTAGCTCAAATTGACCAAAGCTCGGCAATTTATCAGCATGTTAAAGACCCGCAGCCTTTGTGGGGGCGACGTTCACGTTTCTTATTAGCCTCGGCACCATTGTTGGTTTCTGAGATTTTTTTGCCATCTTGTATTGCCTATCAAGGAGAAAGTGGTGTTGCAGCTAGCTAACGCAAAACCCTATTGGCAGTTAATGCGGGCGGACAAACCCATTGGCACTTTATTGTTGCTGTGGCCGGCTTTGTGGGCACTTTGGTTAGCCGCCGAAGGATTACCTGATTTTTCTGTTTTGTTGGTGTTTGTATTAGGGGTGTTTTTCATGCGCTCGGCTGGCTGTGTGATCAATGATTTTGCCGATCGTAAAGTGGATGCCCATGTGAAACGCACTGCTCAGCGTCCGTTGGCCACTGGAGTGGTCAGCGAGCGTGAAGCGCTCACCCTATTTTTTGGCTTGGTGGTGTTGTCGTTTCTGTTGGTACTAAGTCAAAACACCCTTACTATTTTGCTATCTTTTGCAGCCCTTGTATTGGCGGCAATTTATCCGTTTATGAAACGCTATACCCATTTACCGCAGTTGTTTCTTGGCTTGGCTTTTAGTTGGTGTATTCCCATGGCTTACGCGGCGCAAACCAACGCTGTGCCTGCCGAGGCGTGGTTGCTATTAGTGGCTAATGTGTGTTGGACAGTGGCCTACGATACCAAGTATGCAATGGTTGATCGTGATGACGACTTAAAAGTGGGCATTAAGTCTACCGCCATCTTGTTTGGCCGTTTCGATAAACTCATTGTGGCGCTGTTGCAGGCTGCCAGTTTGCTGTGCTTGGCGCTTTTAGGTCATGTGAAGCAATTAGGTTTTATCTTTGATCTTGGTTTGCTCGCTGCAGCGGTATTGTTTGTCTATCAGCAAAAATTGATTAGGTATCGTGAGCGAGAAGCGTGTTTCCAAGCTTTTTTAAACAACAACTATGTAGGTTTGGCGGTGTTTATAGGCATAGCCAGCCATTATGCATGGCTGGCTATTAGTGCGGCTTAAGCTTCTAAGTCTAACAATTCACTGATCGATTGATACACCCCATCGGCCAGCAATGGCGAGAGTTGTTTGAACAAACCCTCTGCCGATTGACTGTCACTTAAACCCTGCTCGCGGATTAGTGAGAGCAAGTTGGTGGTTATGCGTTTGTCGTAATATTCCGGCGCGTCGATATTGTGTAACTGCGCTAAACGTTGTGCGCCGGCCAATGCTTGCTGTTCTAACTCTGCACGCTCTAGGTGAGGGCGCTTGGCTAGCAATGCCGCAACAATGGCGTAGCGGTGCAAGCTTTCTTGAGCCACTTGAGCTAGCAGCAACAAACGTCCACGACGTTGGCTGTCAATGTTAAAGCAATCGCCTTGATCACTAATTAGTTTTAGTGCGGCAAATTCTTCTAAGTAGCGGTCAGCCAGATCGCTCATGTCACTTACTTGATAACGCAGGAACAATTCACCTTTTAGTAAAGGATAAAGCTGCTCAAGTAAGGCGACTAATTGACTGCGGCACAGGCTACGATGTTGCAATAACGCGGTGGCAATAAAGGCTGGAATAATCAGCAAATGGATAATGTTATTGCGATAGAAATTAAGCAGTACCTGCTGTTTTTCATCTAGACCAATAATTTCGCCTAGATAGTCGCTGCGAATTTCAAACTTATCGAGACTAATAGCCTGATCCAACAGCGTTTCTGCATCCACTTCCGGTAGTGTTACGTGGTCACTATAAGGCACATTTTCGATTAAAGATGTGTATAAACTTATCTGCTTAACCAGTTGCTTGCGCGGCAGGGCTCGGTTCTCGGCAGCTAATAAAATAGTGGCGCTTAAACACAAACCATTTACCGCAGCGGCGCTGTTAATATTCACCATTAATTGGTTGGAAATATCGTTAACCGCAGGCACCAACCAGTTGGGTTTTAAACCTTCTTCTGGATGTTCTCGCCACTCCGGCGCTAGTTTGTTTAAGCTTTGGTTTACGTTAATCGGCTCACCAAAGTTTACATAGCCGTGGCCAAAGTTGCGCAATTTACGCAGCATGCCAAACAGGGAAAATAACGATTCTTTATCTTTAGATTTGCCTTTTAGCTCTTTGTAGTAAGTGCCTACTTCCATTACGTGCTCGTAACCAAAGTACACGGGGACAATCGTTACCGGGCGCTCCAATCCTTTTAGCATGGCTTGAACGGTCATGGCTAACATGCCGGTTTTAGGTGGCAATAAACGCCCAGTGCGGCTGCGACCGCCCTCGGTAAAGTATTCTACCGAATAACCGCGGCTGAATAGTTGCCCTAAGTACTCTCTGAATACGGTGGAGTAGAGTTTGTTACCTTTGAAACTGCGGCGAATAAAAAACGCACCAGAGCGGCGAAAGAACGGACCGGCAGGCCAGAAGTTTAGGTTTACTCCAGCTGCAATGTGCGGCGGCACCATGCCTTGGTGGTATAAAACATAAGACAGCAGTAGGTAGTCCATGTGGCTACGATGACAAGGTGCGTAAACTATTTCATGACCTTCTTGGGCCAGCTTACGCACTTTTTCTGCGTGGTTTACTTCAATGCCGGAATAGATTTTGTTCCAAACCCAACTGAGTACCGCGTCGGCCATGCGTAAGTTACGATACGAGAAGTCGGCAGCAATTTCTTCTAAATATTTTAAGGCGGCTTGGCGAGCGGCAGCCTTGTCGATGTTCTTGGCTTTTGCTTCTTCATTAATCGCTTCACGAATGGTTGCCGAAGCCAGTAGCTGCTCAAACATGTGGCGACGGTTTGGTAACTTGGGGCCGGTTGCGATCATTTGCATGCGGCTAAAGTGAATTCGGGCAACACGTGCCAGTTTGTGGCCAATACGTTTGTCGGAGCCTTGGCGTTGTGCCATGTCTTTAAGCGAAACCGGTGGACTAAAACGGACTAAGTTTTCACGGCCTTTAAAAATAACCTGCCAGGTTTTCTTTAACACCCCTGCAGGGCGTTCTGGCTTGCCGCCCATTAAGTCGTCTACACTCTCGCGCCCCGGGTAACGGTCCCAAAACAACTTAACTGGCACCAACTGCGCGTTGTGGCTTTCGTCACTACGGTGAATGGCCAAGGCGGAGGTAAACTGCTCAATGGTTTGCTCTAGGGTTTCGCCTTTGCCATCAACTAAAAAAGCTACCCGTTTATGCGCTTCGCCAGCAAACATTACCGGTTCAAAGGGATCGGGTAAGCCAAGTTCTTTACAGGCTAGCTGTAGAGTTAATACATCGGCCAATGAATGACTAGGGATCACATAAATAATCGGCTGAGTTAAATCTAAATTGAACTCAGTGATGGGATTGTCTGGGACAAATTTTCCGCGAGTAAAAAAGCCAATTATTGCTCGCAAAACGGCTAAAACTGGAGAGGGTAAATGTAACATCTCAAGAGCTTATAGTGGTGAATTGATACAGGGCATAGGGTAGCAGACTTATCTAAATTTGGCTTTGATTTGATGCAATATCTTAAATAATTCAGGATCTAGATAAATAACTGAAATATGGCTCAAGAGTTACTCTGGGTAGGTTATTCTTGCTACAAAAATTAGTTTATTCAGTTGTGGATGCTATTGTTAATAATATGTTATTCAAGGTTTTCATTAGGCTTACCACGCTAAGGAATGTGTTATGACCCTGTCCACAAAAAGCTCAGTATTCGCCTTATTGCTATTTGTTTCATCAATGGTTCAGGCGGCCTTTATAACAACCAACGAAGCGGCAATGGATGAAATATATTCGCAAGCTAGCTTTGGCCAAAATATCATCGATATTCGTATTGGTACGGCCAGCGAGTTGGTGTTTCCTGAACTGCTTGATATAACCACTAGCGCAGAAGTTACCCAGTTATTTAATCAGCACGTTGGCCCAGCCAATGTAGTTAACTTCTATTTCATCGACACTATTAGCGCCTGTGGCAGCTTTGTGCTTACGGGGATTGTTGGTTGTGGTGAGTACTTTGGTAACGATTTTGTGGTTGAGTCTTCCTATGCTGCAGGATCTTTTGGTGGAGAGCTATTAGCACATGAACTCGGTCATAATTTAGGTTTGCCTCATATGAATGGTGCGTTTTTGATGAACCCATCGTTGAACAATCAAACCCTGATTACACCTGATGAGGTTGAGCGTATTTTTAACAGCCCCTTGGTGCAAGGCGATGAAGATTACTATTGGATAGACATTAATCCGGTGCTGATTGTGGCAGAAGCTACCAGAGTTAGTGAGCCGCTATCGGCAGGGTTGTTTGCCAGTATTCTGTTGATGCTAGCTTGGAGAAATGCTGGCTTTAAAACAAACAAGGGTGTAACAGCTTAGCTGTTACACCCTTGTTATTAATAGCTCGAGTTACTTTTCTAGTTTAAGAAAGTAATCGAAAATCTCTGGTACATTGCCGTTGCCTAGGCCTGCATCTAGTGCAGCGGCTAAGTTAGCTGAAGAACCTTCAGCGATTTTAGACTCAGTACCTAAGTCTTTTACCATTTCTAAGAAGTAGCCAAGGTCTTTGTTTGCGTTAGCAATAGAGAAACCTAAGTCACTAACACCATCTACAGCGTAGTTTTTACAAAACTGCATGAATGGTGAGTTAGAAGGACCTGCTGACATAATGTCGAATAATTGTTGGCGGTTTACACCAGCGCGATCGGCCACAGCGAAAGCTTGCGACATAGCAACAACGGTAGTCATACCCATAAAGTTATTTACTAACTTAGTAGTGTGACCAGCGCCAAGAGCACCTAGGTGGAATACATTTTCACCTTGCTCGTCTAATACCGGTTTAACTTTGTTAAAAGTATCGATATCGCCAGCTGCCATAATGTTTAGCAAACCATCTTTAGCGTGAGCAGGAGTACGACCTAATGGTGCGTCAATCATGCCTGCGCCTTTAGCGGCTAGGTCTTCACCAATCTTACGGGTAGAGGCTGGGATAGAAGTGCCAAAATCTACTAATACCGCGCCTTCTTTAATACCAGCTAAAATGCCGTCGTCAGCGTAGATAAGTTTTTCAACTACTGCAGAAGTGGTTAAACAAAGCATTACAATGTCACTAGATGCTGCTAGTTCTTTTGCTGAGCTTGCTTCTTTAGCACCACGAGCAACACACGTTGCAACAGCCTCTTTATTTAAGTCCATTACATTTAGTTGGTAACCGCGCTTTTGCAGGTTTTCAACCATGTTGCCGCCCATAAGACCAAGGCCGATGAAACCGATGACAGGTTTTGTCATTTTCAACTCCAGTAAATCATATTGTATTATTAATAGGGGCTAAGCATATACCTCAGTCACTTTTTAAGCAATTGGCCAGCGGCTTTTATTTATCTTAAAGTACGAATTATTTGATTTTGATCGTACAAAAGTCGTCCTTTATTGCTCTCTAAGCAAAAATTCCACAAAGACAACAAGCCTTAACTTTCCGCTTTTAGTACTTAGTTCGCTTTTTATTACAAGCGCTTTGGTGCCGACCTAGCGACTAGAATGCGAGGGTTGGAACCGTCAAGGTTGATTCTTCATTTTGTGCCTCAGCCATCAGCTCAAGCTTGGTTTATGAGGTTGAGGTAATGATGAAGGGCCGATACCGCATTGCGATGATTGCGGTTAAAAAGTCAGATACTCCAGAACGTTTAGGGGCGATTAACGAAGGAGGAAGCTTGTTCCTAGCGATATTCATAACAATCAAGATATTGTTATTTACGTAGTACACCGTGCTGGAAATTAAGCTTGTGTTATTCAACCAAGAACTTATTCCTGGTTGAATTCCTTTGGTTTATTAAGTGTGCATTGTTGCTATTGCGCTAATTTCTTAAGACTCTGCTCTGCCTTACTCTAAGGGGATGGAGTAGCTGTTCTTTATCTCTTTAACCGAGATATTGGAGTGCAAGGCACTTACACCGCGTACTCTTCGCAATTGGCTAATGCGTTCGTAATATTCATCTAAGTCTTTGGCGATTACTTGTACCATGTAATCAGCCCCACCTGCGATGCAATGGCACAGTGGGATCCACTCGGTGGCTGATACAAATTCCTCGAAGTTATCGGTGTTTTCAACATCATGACTACCTAGTGAAACTAAGGTAAAGCCTACCATGCTAAAGCCCAGTTTTTTGCGATTAAGCACTGCGGTGTATTCACTGATGTAATTGGCTTCTTCGAGTCTTTTCCAGCGCCGCCAACAAGGTGTTTCACTTAAGTTAACCTTTTCAGACAGCTTACTATTGCTAATGCGACCTTCACGTTGAATATGCTTCAGGATCGCAATATCGGTATCATCAAGCGTCTCTTGGGTGTTTTCTTGTCTACTCATATTTAATTTTGAAATATTCTGCCTTTAATGGGGTGTATTTTAACGCATAAAGCAAAGTTCTTCCTGCATAAGCAAATAAACTATTCACCTCGCTATTAAAACTATGCTGAATATCGAATTTGTGTGGAGTGGATGTTTATGAGTGTTCAAATTGCAGTCGCTTTTTTGTTGTTTGCTACATCCATGTCTATTACACCTGGAGCTGGTAATTTAGCTTTATTGGGCATATCCAATCGCTTTGGCTTTGCTGCAGCTTTGCCATTTATTGCAGGCACCTCATTCGGAGTGCTGATTGTATTTGCGGGCACCAGTGCAGGGCTAATTAGCTTACTTACCGCCAATCCTGAGTTATATAGCGCTCTCAAATACTTGGGAGCAGCTTATTTATTGTATATTGCTTGGGGCATCAGCCAGCATAGTGTGGCCGAGAAAGATAGAGTAGAGCATTCAGCGGGTTTTGGAGCTGGTGCCTTAATTCAGGTGTTGAACCCAAAAGCTTGGATTGCTGCCATGACCGTATTTTCGCAATTTACCGATGTGTCGGGAAACTACCTATTGCAGGTGAGTGTTATCATCGTAGCTTTTTTAATTGTCACAACTTTGTGTACCATGGTGTGGGCCTACTTTGGCGCGGCGCTAAAACGCTTACTAAAATCCTCTTCGCAAATGCTAATTGTTAATCGCTGCTTAGGACTTACTTTGGCGGCAACAGTGGTATTTATGTTGAGCCAAGGCCATTAATTTAACAGGTTCTATTGCTTCGAGCGCTTAATGCTCAGCGTATTTCCAGTGGCTAATTGCTTGAATGTGTTCAGGATGAATACCACAGCAACCCCCTATGATGGTGGCTCCAAGCTGGTGCCACTGTTTTACAAACTCTAGGTACTCTTCAGCCGATACAGCATTAGTTTGATTTAATGAGTTATTGGCTTTATGACCTGCTTGAATGGGACCAAAGCTATTGGCATAAGCGCCTATTTCTAACTCTTTTCCGAACGCTTTACTTAGCGCCTTAGTCTGTTTTATTGCCTCGGCCATAACCTCAGGAATAGAACAGTTAAATAGCATTCCATCAGCGCCGGTATCGCAAACTTGTTTTATTGTGTCAGCAAGTAACTCGCCAGACCTTAGGCTTGCCTGCTCACTGGGGACATCTTGCAGGGTGAAAGAGTAGTACTTTTTCTTAGTGCTGTTTTTAAGTGCCTGTTGAATAGTACTAAACTCCTCAATGATAGAAATGGTTTCGGCAATCCACATATCTACATGGGGTTCTTGAGCTGCTACCAAAGTGTCGAGTATGCCCATTGCTTGCTTTGGTTCAAACAGATCGGGTCGATAACTGCCTAGTACCGGTGGGATGGCCCCAGCAACCGTAATCGAGCGCTGGCTGTTGCTTATAGCACCCTTTGCTACAGAGTTAGCGATCTTAGCCGCCAGTTGCGCAAGCACTGCCCCTTGGCGTTCGAATAATTCCTGACCTAGATGAAAAGGCACACAAGCGTAGCTGTTTACAGTAATTATTTCGGCGCCCGCATCTATAAAGTTTTGATTAGCTTGGCGTACTAAGGAAGGTGATTCGATCAGTGCTTGAGCACTCCATAAAGGTTGTGAAAAAGGCGCTCCCATTCTTTTAAGTTCTCGGCCCATTCCACCATCTAACACCGCTACATGTTTACTCATTATTTCTATACCACCACTACGCATTACCCTAATTATCATAAATGAGTCTAATTCAGATAAAGCAACTAAATAATGAAAGTTTTTCATGTTGATGAAGCAGGTTTTACCTCTAAGAGCTGTTCGATTAAAAGCTCTGAATTATAAGGCGTCGTGTTTTAGTCTAAGCATCGCTTAAGGATAGAATCGTTTAGAAAAATGAAGGCAGCCATTTCGTGGAATCTCTTGTTGCTTTCAATTTTAGCAAGCTTAGCGCGGCCGAGAATTTCGTTTAGTAGCAAAATTCTTAGTTAAAAATTTGCTTATAGTTTTGGTGCCAGCGTTTGAGCTTTTTATCTATATTTTTTCAATTTCTTATTGGTTTTTTGGTTTGGGGTGGAAATAACAATTTTTGCTATGTTTGAGCGTCAAAAATCGCTTTTTTAAAACTCTTTCTAAGTCAGTTTGTCTAGGGGGATTGCTCGCCAGTTAACCGCAGCATTGCTTTTTTCTCTAAATATAGAGCCCAACTCCATTCAATTCGTACACTGTTAATAAACGAAACGCATGCGAATGAATGCTTAGCGATTCCAGTTCGCTGGTTTCAACTTACAAAGTAATTGTCAGTCCAATCGAGTAATAAAGGTTTGCTCGTCATCCACAAAAGCGACAAAGCCGCCGTGATAGATAAACACCCGCCCGCGTCCCTCCACTAAGCAGGCAAGCTGTGGGTTTAAATCTTCTTCGTTAAATTGGCTTTGAAAAGTGCCCGTATCGGTGATTACGCCGCTGAATGTAGGCAAATATCCATGGGTGCGCTTGGCTTGATCAATCAGGCTCAGCTCGCTGGCAGTAGAGAAGCATGAGGGGATCGCCCCCGCTTCTTCGATAAACATTGTTTTTAGTTCTTCAAAAGCTGTAATCACCAGCCAGTCGATGCCGTTAACATGATGAATAAACATAGTGTTTCTCGGTAATTCTGATGCGGCGATTTTATCACTATCAGGGGAAGAGCGTAGTAGAGATTTAGTTGCTAAAGGCGGTAACTCTGTGCCATTTCCGGACATTCACGAGGTCAACTTGAAACACGCTTTTGCCCAAAGGGGAGTTAGCTAGATACTTAGCATCTTACTTCTGACTCAGTTTCCATCACATTGCAATCTACAACTCAAAATTTGGAGCGTAGTTTTAAAGTAGCGGAAAGATTTCCAAAGAAACTGAAACCTACAATAAGTCACTGATTTAGATAAATCCTTGCTTCATTGCTCATGCTGTATATACTAACAGTGTGCTGTATAAACTTACAGGTAGACTATGAAGCCCTTAACACCCCGTCAAACAGAAGTATTTGAATTAATTCGTCGTCATATTTCCGAAACGGGTATGCCGCCAACCCGTGCAGAGATCGCTAAAGAATTAGGCTTTCGTTCCGCTAATGCGGCAGAAGAGCACCTACGAGCACTTGCTAAGAAAGGGGCTATTGAGATGATCCCTGGAGCTTCGCGCGGTATTCGCATTAGTGAAGAGTATTTGCCAGCCAGCGCTAATGAGCCAGTGGCCGAAGACTTAGAACCCGGTTTACCCTTAATCGGCCAAGTGGCTGCAGGCGAGCCTATTTTGGCGCAGGAGCATGTAGAGTCGCACTATGCGGTAGATGCTAACTTGTTTAATCCTCATGCTGATTATTTACTGCGGGTGCAGGGAATGAGTATGAAAGACATCGGCATTATGGATGGTGACTTGTTAGCGGTGCACAAAACCAATAATGTTCATAATGGGCAAGTGGTGGTGGCACGTTTAGAAGACGATGTTACGGTTAAGCGTTTTGAGCGCGACGGTAAAATGGTTTACTTGCACCCAGAGAATGAAGAGCTCTCAACTATTGAAGTTGATTTAGAGTATCAAAGCATCGAAATCGAAGGCTTGGCGGTAGGTATTATTCGCACTGCCGATTGGATGTAAGCCTTACATAGCAATAAGTTCCGCTCTTTTTAAGCCCAAATCAGCCCGATTTGGGCTTTTGTCGTTAGCATCACATCTTTTGTGTTTATCCATAAAAATCTCAACAATATATTTACATTTCTTTAACTTAGGGGTTAATTTATAAGCAGTAGCTTGTATTTAGCTGTTGCTGTCTACTACTTTTGGGGTGGGGGATTTCCCTTTTTCTGCAGCTACTTTCCTAGTTTGGAGAGTTGTTGTCGTTGGCTACTAGCAAAGGAGAGCGCTGTGGGCCGATGGATTCAGCTAATAATGCTGACATTCTTTTCGTCGCAAGTATTTGCGCAAGAAATGTCATTCAACTTACGTCCGGGTGTTACCGCCATTAGTGAGCAGGTTTATGGCCTGCACATGACAATTTTTTATATTTGTTGTGCTATTGGGGTGCTGGTGTTTGGCGCCATGTTCTGGGCTATTTTTCATCATCGCAAGTCTAAAGGAGCCAAGCCGGCTCAATTTCATGAAAGTACCAAAGTAGAAATTATTTGGACCATCGTTCCTTTCATTATTTTGATTGGGATGGCGATTCCTGCCACTAAAACCCTGTTGGCCATGGAAGATCCTTCCGATGCCGATATCACCATTCAAGTAACAGGTTCCCAGTGGAAGTGGCATTACAAATACTTTGACCGTGAACTGGAATTTTACAGTGTGCTGGCATCTGATATGGATGAAGTTAACGGCAAGCTGGAAAAACGCAAAAACTACTTGCTTGAGGTAGACCGACCGCTGGTATTGCCCATCGATAAAAAAGTACGCTTTTTGATGACTTCGGAAGATGTTATCCACTCCTGGTGGGTACCGGATTTTGCAGTTAAGAAAGACGCCAACCCAGGTTTTATTAATGAGGCTTGGACCATCATTGATAAACCCGGCATATACCGCGGCCAGTGTGCTGAGTTATGTGGTAAAGACCACGGCTTTATGCCGATTGTGGTTATCGCTAAAACGCAGGCCGATTACGATGTTTGGTTAGCCGAAGAAGAAGCTGCTTATCAAGCCAAACAAGCCCAAGAGTTAGAACTGGTTGCTATGACTATGGAGCAAGACGAACTGATGTCGCTGGGCAAAAAAGTCTACGACAAAAGTTGTGCGGCTTGTCACCAAGTTAACGGTGAAGGCTTACCAGGTGTGTTCCCTGGCTTGAAAGACAGTCCAATCGCTATTGGTGATGTGGGCAAACATATTGAAGTAGTTGTGAATGGTGTACCGGGCACTGCGATGCAAGCCTTTGGTAAACAGCTAGGTTTAAAAGAGCTGGCTGCCGTAATTACCTACGAGCGTAACGCTTGGGGTAATGATACCGGTGATTTAGTGCAGGCCAAGGATGTTGTGGCCGTGCAAAACGCAGCGCAGTAGGGAGAGAGATAATGAGCACGATTAGTGACGTTCATGCTGACCATGATGAGCACCATCACGGTGCCCCGCGCGGTTTAATGCGTTGGGTATTGACCACTAACCATAAAGACATTGGTTCAATGTATTTGTGGTTTAGTTTTGCCATGTTTATTACCGGTGGCGCGATGGCGATGGTGATCCGCGCCGAGCTGTTCCAACCAGGTTTACAGTTAGTTGAACCTAACTTTTTCAATCAAATGACCACCATGCACGGCTTAATCATGGTGTTTGGTGCAGTGATGCCGGCCTTTACCGGTTTGGCTAACTGGCTGATTCCTATGATGATTGGTGCGCCAGATATGGCCTTGCCTCGCATGAATAACTGGAGCTTTTGGATTTTACCTTTTGCTTTCACCATGCTGTTGGCCTCGTTGTTTATGGAAGGTGGTGGCCCTAACTTTGGTTGGACTTTCTACGCGCCGCTTTCTACTAACTACAGCCCAGACAGTACCGCTTTGTTTGTGTTCTCGGTGCATATTATGGGGATTAGTTCGATTATGGGGGCGATCAATGTGATTGTTACCATTATGAACTTACGTGCACCCGGCATGACTTACATGAAGTTACCGCTGTTTGTATGGACTTGGTTTATCACTGCATTTTTGCTGATTGCTGTGATGCCGGTATTAGCGGGTGCAGTGACCATGGTGCTTACAGATAAGTATTTTGGTACGTCGTTTTTTGATGCTGCTGGTGGGGGAGACCCCGTATTGTTCCAGCACATATTCTGGTTCTTTGGTCACCCTGAAGTTTACATTATGATTTTGCCGTCATTCGGCATTATCTCGGCGATTGTTCCAGCCTTCTCTCGTAAAAGGTTATTTGGTTATGCCTCGATGGTTTACGCCACTGCATCTATTGCTGGTTTAAGCTTCATTGTGTGGGCGCACCATATGTTTACTACGGGTATGCCTGTGGCGGCTGAGTTGTTCTTCATGTTTTGTACCATGCTGATCTCGGTGCCTACTGGGGTGAAGGTATTTAACTGGGTGGCCACCATGTGGCGCGGCTCAATGACCTTTGAAACGCCGATGTTATTCGCGCTGGCCTTTATTGTGCTGTTCACCATTGGTGGTTTCTCGGGATTGATGTTGGCGATTACGCCGGTGGATTTCCAATATCACGACACTTATTTTGTGGTGGCGCACTTCCATTATGTACTGGTAACAGGCGCGGTATTCTCGATTATGGCCGCTGCTTATTATTGGCTACCAAAGTGGACCGGTAATATGTACGACGAAGGCTTGGGCCGGCTACATTTCTGGTGTTCGCTTATCTCGGTAAATGTGTTGTTCTTCCCTATGCACTTTTTAGGCTTAGGTGGCATGCCACGGCGTATTCCAGACTATGCGTTGCAGTTTGCCGATGTTAACGCCATTGTGAGTATTGGTGGTTTTGCCTTTGGTTTGTCGCAGTTCATCTTCCTGTACATGGTGATTAAGTGTATTCGAAGCGGTGAACCTGCTCCGGCTAAACCTTGGGAAGGCGCAGAGGGCTTAGAGTGGGATGCATTGCCATCGCCAGCGCCTTACCATAGTTTCTCTACACCGCCGGAGATTAAATAATATGCTTGGCCATGGCCGTTTAGTCACAAAGCTGCTGCTTGTAGTAGTGGCTATGTTCGGCTTCGGTTACGCCTTAGTGCCGCTGTATGACGTATTTTGTCAGGTTACCGGCATTAACGGCAAAACAGCTACAGAAGCCAGTGAAATAAGCCTTGTTACCGACCAACAGCGCACCGTAACCGTGGAGTTTATTAGCTATGTGCCGCAAGGGCTTAATTGGAAGTTTGGCCCTAAGGTTAACCAAGTAAAAGTCCATCCAGGTGAGACGCTACAGGTTGATTTTAGTGCTAGTAACCTTACTCCCAAACGTGGCACGGTGCAGGCGGTTCCTTCGGTTAGCCCTGGTTTGGCGGCCAATCATCTAAAAAAAGTCAGCTGTTTTTGTTTTGAGCAGCAAACCCTAGCTCCAGGTCAGCAACAAGACATGCCATTGTTCTTCTATGTAGATCCTGAGTTACCTAAAGATATAAATACCTTAACTTTGGCTTACACCTTATTTGCCGTAGAGGGCGAGCCGATTGAATCTGAAACTGCACAAGTAAGTGCCGATGGAGAGGTGAGCAATGACGCAGCCTTATGAGAAGTATTACGTTCCTGCGCAAAGTATATGGCCAATTGTTGGCGCGGTGGGTTTATTCCTAATCGCCATGGGCGCTGGTTTTTCTGTTCAACAAATGGGCAGTGAACAAAGCTACGGCCTTTGGATATTGTCATGTGGCTTTGTGGTAATTGTTACCATGATGTTTGGTTGGTTTGGCAATGTTATCCAAGAGAGTATGGATGGCTTATATAGTGCCCAAATGGACCGCTCTTTTCGCCAAGGCATGAGTTGGTTCATTTTCTCTGAGGTGATGTTCTTTGGTGCATTTTTCGGAGCGTTATTCTACGCCAGAATGATTGCTGTGCCTTGGTTGGGCGGTGCTGGTAATAATGAAATGACTGGCGCGGTGTTATGGCCAGAGTTTACTGCCATGTGGCCGCTAGTTGAAACGCCCGGCGGTACAACCACCCAAGCGATGGGCTGGTTCGGCTTGCCACTGTTGAATACTGTAATTCTGGTGATTTCGTCAGTGACTTTGCACTTTGCTCATGTGAGTTTAGAAAAAGATAAACGTGGGCCACTTAAAATGTGGTTAGCCATTACCTTGGTGCTAGGTTTTGCTTTCTTATTTTTCCAAATTGAAGAATACATTCACGCGTATCAGGAATTAGGCTTGCGCCTTGATTCAGGCATTTATGGCAATACCTTTTTCTTACTCACGGGTTTTCACGGCTTACACGTTACTTTAGGCGCAATCATGCTTACGGTGATGTTTTTGCGGGTACTAAAAGGCCACTTCACCGGTAAGAGTCACTTTGCATTTATGGCATCGAGTTGGTATTGGCACTTTGTAGATGTGGTGTGGTTGTGTCTGTTTATTTTTGTCTATGTGCTTTAGTAAGGGCGTGGGTTGGGTTGAATAATGCCCAAGGCCATGGCGAGTAAAACCAAAAGGATAACCAACACGCTAAAGATTAAGCGTTTTCCCAAATAATGGGTCATTGGTTTTTCTCCGCCCTTTAGCATTACCCGTAAAGCAAACAGCATGTTCACCACCACAAACAGGATTAACGCGGTAATTAGCAGTTTTATGACCATAACTAAGCTCTCTCAACAGGCTGATAAAAAAACAGTTTCTTACCGCTTGATACTGTTTGTTGTGCTTATGGTTGCGCTGATAGGGCTAATGGTCAAGCTTTCCTTGTGGCAATGGCAACGCAGTGAACAAAAACAGCAGTTATTAGATCAATACCAGCAGCAATCGCAGCTCGAAACCAGTTTAGAACAGGCCCTTGCTTCGGGTGTGCAGCCGTTTCAATTAGTTAGAGTCAGTGACATCGCAAGCACGGATAAGTTTTTGTGGTTAGACAATAAAGTAAATGAAGGAGTAGTGGGGTACGACGCCTATACCTTAGCCGATACCCCTCAAGGCAATGTACTAGTGCGTCTTGCTTGGCAGCCCGCTGGAGCAGATAGGCGTTTACTACCAGAAGCCATAAGTGCTCAAGAGCTACCTTCGCGCTATCGATTAAGAGAAATCAGCTTGCCAGTGGTACTTAGCCAGCAGCACTGGTTAGAAGAGCTGCCGCAGGGATTGCGGGTTCAGCAAATCAACATTGCGGCTTTGTCCGATTATTGGAATCTTGAATTGTTGCCTTTTGTGCTAGACAGCCAACTTGAGCATAGTTCTGAACAGTTAGTGTCAATATCGCCGCAAAAGCACCAAGGTTATGCGCTGCAATGGTTGCTAATGGCCTTAGTTGCCGCTGGCTTAACCGTTTATTTTTGCGTGCAAAATAGAAACAAGGAAGGTTTATGAGAAGTCACCAAAAAACCATGTTGTTACTTGCTTCGGTATTTTTAGTGCCGCTTATTTTGGCTTGGGTGGTACTTAAAATGGGTTGGTATGAACCAGGTGCACTCAGTCATGGGGAGTGGATGGAGCCGCCAAGACAGCTGGAAAACTATCCCATAGGTAAGTGGTCGATTGCTCAGGTTATTGATGGCGACTGTTCGCAAACTTGTTTGCAACAGCTTGGCAAACTCAATAATGCTTGGTTAGCTTTGGGCATCGCCAAACAGCAAACTCAAAAAGTTGCCCTCACTTCCGGTGAACAGCTTAATCAAATTAACGACGGCCTTGAGCAAATGAGGCTGGGACAAGCTAATCAACAACTGGCTGATTACGATCAACAGTGGTTAGTGATAGACCCAACAGGTTGGGTGATATTGAGCTACCAACCCGCTCAAGGTGATGAGCAGATCAAAGGGCTAATCACCGATTTGAAGCGACTGATTAAAAACTCGCGGTTTCAATAGAGTTTAAGGACAGCATATGCAAAAGGGATTAATTGCCGCTATTTTACTTGCCGTTGTTGTCATTGGTTTAGGCGCATTCACTCGCTTAACTGATGCCGGTTTAGGTTGCCCCGATTGGCCTGGCTGTTATGGGCAGTTAGTGGTTCCACAAAGTGAAGAGCATATTCAACACGCGGCTAATGCTTATCCAGAGCGGCCGCTAGAAGCTCACAAAGCCTGGAATGAGATGATTCATCGCTACTTTGCTGGCGGTTTAGGTTTGCTAGTGGTGGGACTAGCTGCGCTGGCATTTTGGCAAAAGCAACACCGCTTTTGGGCGCTAGCCTCGGTGCTGCTTATTGGCTTTCAAGCCATATTAGGCATGCTTACGGTGACACTTGGTTTAATGCCCATTGTGGTTATGGGCCACCTATTGGGTGGTTTTTCAATGCTGGCTTTATTGTTTACGTGGTTGATGATTGCAAAACGTCCATTAGCTAAGCCCCAGCGAAGTGTCCGTTGGTTGTGGCTAGGTTTATTGGTACTAGTTGTGCAAATAGCATTAGGTGGCTGGACATCGGCTAACTACTCGGCCATTTCTTGTCAGGGCTTGCCGCTTTGCCATGAAGAATGGCTAAGCTCTTACCAGCTGGATGCGTTTGATCCGCTGCCGCTTGCTACTGGCAATGATTACGAATTTGGTGTGCTTAGTCATGAACAGCGCAAAACCATTCATGTTACCCATCGTATTTGGGCAGGCGTAACAGCCATTTACTTGTTCATTCTGGCGCTAAGTTACATTCAGCGACGACATAGTGATATGGAGCGAGGGCGTGCCTCTAGGCTGATTTTTATATTGTTTACTCAAGTCGGTTTAGGCGTTGCCAATGTGCTTTGGCAAGTACCCTTGGCGATAGCTGTGGCGCATAACTTAGTGGCTGCCATGTTGTTGTTAAGTCTAATCAGTTTAATCTTGGCTCACTATCAGGGTGCGGCCGTAGCAACATTCGTTGAGCAAAAGGAGACGCATTATGGCGAAGTTGAACACGCTTAACCCGCCAAGTTCACTCAACAAAGGCATTAATTGGCGCGCCTTATACAAACTCACCAAACCCAAAGTGGTAGCCCTTATTGTGCTCACTGCGGTGGTAGGAGCATGCTTGGCAACTTCTGGTTTGCCGCCTTGGCAGGCTTTGCTAGTAGGTAATCTAGGCATAGGTTTAATGGCTGCGGGCGCTGCCGCCTTTAATCACTACATTGATAGTGAAGCAGATGCCGCAATGGCGCGCACTCACAAACGCCCTTTACCTACTGGTGCGATAGCCAATTGGCAGGCTTTGCTATGGGCCTCTCTCTTATCGGTGGTGGGTTTTGTCATGCTGTACTGGTGGGTTAATCCTCTTACGGCTTGGCTAACTGCAGCTAGCTTAGTGGGGTATGCGGTGATTTATACCCTTTGGCTTAAACGAGCAACGCCGCAAAACATTGTAATTGGCGGCTTAGCAGGTGCTATGCCTCCATTGTTGGGGTGGACGGCAGTAAACAACGCCATATCGGCTGAACCCTTATTGCTAGTAATGCTGATATTCACTTGGACTCCGCCACACTTTTGGGCCTTGGCAATTGCTCGCCGTGAAGATTACGCCAAGGTTAATATTCCAATGCTGCCGGTTACCCACGGTGTGGGCTTTACCAAAAAGTTGATAGTTCTTTATTCTCTGCTGCTGTTCGCTGTTGCTTGGCTACCCTTTTTAGTGGGCATGAGTGGGGTGCTTTACCTCGTGTTAAGTTGTGCACTTAACCTGCGTTTTATGCACTTAGCTTGGCGACTGTATAAGGGGGATAACCAGCGTGACGCAATGCGCCTATTTGCCTTCTCGATAGTGTATTTGATGTTGTTGTTTGTTGCCTTGTTGGCAGACCATTGGTTGTTTGCTTTGCTATAAACAGTCCCTAGCTTTTAAAGGCTTGCCGAGAGTGTAACTAACTCTTACACTCTCGCTATCGCCTGCTTAGTTTCCCTTTCATGTCTGTTTCGCGTTTTTCCGCCATTGCGGCCATTGCCGTGCCAATGATTTTGTCTAACATCACTATTCCTTTATTGGGGCTGGTGGACACGGCTGTTATTGGCCATTTAGATCATGCTTATTATCTTGGTGGGGTTGCCTTAGGCTCAATGATGATTAGCCTGGTGTATTGGTTATGTGGTTTTTTGCGCATGTCGACCACAGGCTTAAGTGCGCAAGCTTTTGGTGCAGATGATCAGCTAGCGTTACAGCGAATAGGCTTTAATTCTGCCTGCATTGCTGTGCTTATTGGATTGGCCTTACTGCTGCTTAGCCAACCAATATTGCAACTGGGTTTGGCTTTAGCCGGTGGCAGTGAGCAGGTTCAATTTTATGCGGCGCAGTATTTCTCTACCCGTATTTGGGGCGCACCAGCGGCACTGCTTAACTTAGTGTTGTTGGGGTGGTTATTGGGCATGCAAAATGCTCGAGCCCCCATGCTACTGCTGATTGTAGCCAATACCACTAACATTGCCTTGGATGTGCTGTTTGTGGTGGGGCTAGATAGGAAAGTGCAGGGTGCTGCTTTAGCCAGCGTGATTGCCGACTATTTCTCATTGGCTGTTGGTTTGGCGTTGTGCCGCAAGCAGTTTTTAACACGATTTAATGCCTTACCGTCGTTAAAGGATTGTTGGGCCGATTTTAATCGCCAGCATTTGGCGGGATTATTCTCGCTAAACCGAGACATATTTTTGCGCTCACTTGCCTTGCAAGCTTGTTTTGCTTTCATCACTTTTCAAGGCTCGCGTTTGGGCGACCACATTGTTGCGGCCAATGCAGTATTACTTAACTTCTTGATGTTTGTTTCTTTTGCTTTAGATGGTTTAGCTTACGCCGTAGAAGCCTTAGCGGGTAAAGCAAAGGGCAAAAATGACCGTGCCTTGTTTGTGGTAACGATTAAACAGTGTTTGCAGTTAGCCTTAGTGGCGGGCATTGGCTTTAGTTTGGTTTTTGGAGTATTGGGTGAGCAACTGGTTGCGTTGCTTACCGATATACCCGAAATCCGCAGCACTGCGGCTAGCTATCTTAATTGGATGATTTTGCTGCCGTTAGTCTCGGTATGGTGCTTTATCTTAGATGGTGTTTTCATTGCTACTTCTGAGGGGCGCATTATGCGTAACTCGATGTTATTGGCTAGTTTCGCCGGGTTCTTTCCGCTTTGGTGGTTTACTCAAAGTTGGGGGAACCACGCCCTGTGGTTAGCGATGTGCGGTTTTATGGCAATTAGAGGATTGAGCCTGGGGTGGATTTATTATCAGGCTTTAAAGAGCCAGCGCTGGTTTAAGCATAAGGCTTAACTGAGCGCAGCATTTCGTTGGCTATTACAGCAACACCATTGTAGCTGGTTTGAAAGGTATCGCTGACAACAAAACCATGATCTTGGTAGAGCGCTTTGGCAGGCCAATTGCTTTTGGCAACATATAAGCGGGCAGTGTCGTTGATATTGTTTAATAGGTGCTCTAGCAGTTGTTTGCCGAACCCTTTACTTCGAGCGTCGGGATGGACAAACAAAGCGCTTATCACCGAGCCTTGGTGCGCGCCATAAGCTACTACCTTATCGGTTTCATAGACAAAAATAGTTGATTGTTTAAGAGAGGCGAAACGTTGCTGATCTTGAGTTAATGGCAGAAGACTAAATGTTTTTTGCTCAAAGCGTAACTCGTCGAGTTTAGAAAGGTTGTAAATGTTAATAATGGTGTTCAGATCGCTGTGTTGGTAATCACGTATTTGCACGGCCTGAACACCTTTAGTATTGGCTTAGTTATACACCGTCTACATAGCCTAGTTGGCGCCAAGCTTCGTAAACAAATACCGATACAGCATTAGATAAGTTCATGCTGCGGCTATCGGCCAACATTGGAATACGCAGCCTAAATTGACCATCTATCTCATTTAGCACTTCATCGGGTAGGCCGCGTGTTTCAGGGCCAAACATTAGATAATCACCCGCTTCAAAAGCAAAGTCACTATGAAAACCGCTGCCTTTGGTGGTACAAGCAAGCAAGCGCTTAGGCTGCTCGCTGTTTAAGAAGGCTTGGTAGTCTGGGTGGCGTTTTACCTCGGCAAACTCGTGGTAATCCAAGCCGGCACGTTTAACTTTCTTATCATCCCAGGCGAAACCTAAAGGCTCGATAAGATGTAAGTTACAACCGCTGTTCGCCGCTAAACGGATAATTGCGCCGGTGTTTTGCGGTATTTCTGGTTGATATAGCACAATGTTAATCATGATTAATCCAAGTGGCTGCGAAAAGCGCTATTGTAGTGGCAAGCGTAGGCTAACTTCTAGCCCTTTACGCGAATGATTGCTGGCACTAATGCTACCACCGTGTTGGCGAATCGCCGATTCGGCAATCGCCAAGCCTAATCCTACTCCGCCACTGTCACGGTCTCGTGCTTCACCGCTACGATAAAATGGTCGAAAAATGCTATTTAATTCGTCATCTGGAAGGCCTGGGCCATCATCTCGCACAATCAAGGTGAGCAGGTTGTCTTGCACACTAGCGCTTAGTTTAACCTTACGATCTGCGTATTTAAGGGCGTTGCGACAAACGTTCTCAAGTGCCGATGCGAGTAGCTCTGGGTAACAAATCACACTCAGTTGCTGCGGGTAGTTGGCACTAAACTGTTTGTTTAACTGTTCTGCTTCGAACTCACAATCGCTAACTAAGTCTTCAATGAGTTCCTGCAAGGTCATTTTTTGTTGTTTGGCGTTAACTTGCATGCGCGATAAAGATAGCAAGGCGTCAATCATCTCGGCTAGGCGTTGCGATTCTCGCTCTATTCGTTCCACCTCGGGAGTCATTTGCTGGCGCTTTTTATGTAGCGCGAGTGCCATGTTTAAGCGAGTAAGCGGCGAGCGCAGCTCGTGAGATATATCGCTAAGCAGGCGTTGTTGGTTGCTAATGGCTTGATTAAGGGTGTCTACCATTCTCTGCAAGCTATCAGACAGTTGACCAATTTCATCACCACGATTGATCTCCGGTAGTGGTGTATCTAGATATCCCAGTGATACTTTATTCGCGGCAGATTGCAGTTTTTTAAGTGGCCTTACGATGTGACGAGTAAGTAAGAAACAAAGCGCTAAACTTAAACCCACGGCTACTAGCGATAAAAACCACGGTGATACACCAAAGTTACGGATAGCGTGCAGCTGTTCTGGGTTACTTCGGCGCTCTACATAGAGCAGGTAACGCTGGTTATCGATGGTAAGCGCTTGCGGACCAATCAAAATGTGCTTTTTATCGAGCATGATTCGAGGGTCTTCAATGTTATCGTGGTTAACTAAAAAGCGCCTCATGCCCCGGCTGATGTTTTCACGGTTTACCACTTCGCCTTCGCTATTAACGATAAAGGGCTTACCAAAACGAGATTTAAGGTGGGGCTCTAAACGCGGGCTTAACATGCGTTCAGGGTTACGCTCTATACGTAGGGCAAATTCATGTAAGTTTTTTACCGCCCATTTAGGCGCTTTGAAGTTGTCTTCGCTAAGCATTCTGGACAGGTTAATCGACACAAAGGCCGTAACCAGCAAAATCATCCAAAATGAGATGAAGATTTTTACAAACAGGTTGTTGATTAAGCGCTTCATTATTACCACTCTAACCACATGTAACCTTTGCCTCTCACCGTTTTGATACGCGGCAGTTGGTCTTTGCGATCAGGGATCTTTTTACGTAAATTACTAATGTGCATATCTAAGCTGCGATCAAACGCTTGTAGGCGTTTGCCCAATACTTTTTGATTTAGGCTATCTTTTTCTAATAGCTTGCCTGGCTGCTCCAGCAAGTGTTGTAGCAATAACAGCTCGGTACTGGTGAGCTCTAACTCTTGCTCATCACAGTGTACTTGCTGTTTAGCAACAGAGAGGGTCAGATCTTGGTGGCAAATAAGGTCTTGTTTAGGATCGGCTGGCGGACTGTTTTGAGTGCGACGTAAAATGGCTCTTATACGCGCTAGCAATTCTCGCTCGCTGAAGGGTTTGGCTAAGTAGTCGTCAGCGCCTAACTCTAAACCCAGCACTCGGTCTATCTCATCACCTTTGGCGGTAAGCATTAATACCGGTTGCTGGTTGTCTTTACGCAATTCTTTTAATACTTCGAAGCCGTTTTTACCCGGCATCATTACATCGAGCAGTACTAAGTCGTAACGCTTTTCTGCTAGCTTGGCTAAGCCGCTCAAGCCGTCGTTGCATACCTCACAACTAAATCCCTCTAGTTCTAAGAGTTCGCCGAGTAACTCGGTCAGTTCTTTGTCGTCATCTATAAGTAGTAAATCCACTGGGCGATTCTCTATTCAACATTAATAAGCAAATTGTACAAAACTCACAGCGCTTTGCCGTGCTTAATGTTCGCCTTTTACATAGCTTTACACTTTGCTGCGGTTAGTTTGCATTGGCTTTTGTAGACTACAAATGACCGAATAGACCTGAGGAAAGAAAATGAAAAAGTTACTAGTTACTACCCTTGTTGGCGCACTTGTTGTTGCACCTGTAGCCTTTGCTGCTAAATCTAATGGTGAAGGTAAGCAACGTGGCGGACATCCAGCCATGAAGATGATGAAGCAGCTAGACTTAACTGATGAGCAAAAGGCTCAAGTAAAAGAGATTATGCAGCAGCATAAACCTCAAGCCAATGCGGAACAGCGTCAAGCGATGTATCAACAGCGTATGGAAATTATCACCGCAGCCAGTTTTGACGAAGGTGCCGCTCAAGCGTTTATTGATGTGCAGCAAGCTAATCATCAAACTCGTATGATGAATATGCTACAGGCTCAACAGGAAATTTATCAAGTATTAACCCCTGAGCAACAGCAGAAATACCAAGAGTTAAGCGCTAAAAAGATGGAAAAACAGCAAAAGCGTATGCAGAAGGGCGATAAAAAAGCTCAACTTTAACATGCACTAAACGTTATACTTTACAAAATCTTCCAAAGAATTTGTAAAGTGGATAAGCAACGTTATCAGCGCTTGGTCACCTTAGCTACATGGGTTGCAACTTGTGTAGCGGTGACCTTGCTTGTTATTAAAAGCGCCGCATTTTTATATACTGGCGCGGTAAGTATTCTTGCTTCCTTAATTGATTCACTAATGGACATTGCTATGTCGTTAGTGAACCTTCTAGCAGTGCGCTATGCCCTGCAGCCCCCCGACAAAGAACACAGTTTTGGCCATGGTAAGGCAGAGCATTTAGCTGGTCTTGCGCAAGCGGCCTTTATTACCGGTTCGGCCTTAATGCTGATGTTTGGCGGCGTGAGCGAATTGCTACACCCCAAAGCCATTGAACACAGCACCGTAGGTATTACGGTAATGGTTATTTCTACTGTTATTACTTTTGCCTTAGTCATGTTCCAGCGCTACGTTATCGCTAAAACCAATAACGCGGTAATTAAAGCCGATTCGATGCACTATGCCATGGACATATACATGAATATTGCAGTGCTGGTGGCCTTAGTGCTTAGCTTTTATGGTTGGTATTGGGCTGATGGCTTGTTCGCTGTGCTTATTGCCATTTATATTTGTTACGGCGCTTTTGGCATTGGTAAAGAGTCGGTACAAAATCTATTGGATAGGCAGCTTCCAGAGGCCTTTCAAAAACAAGTGCTTAGCTCTGCTTTAGCGGTTGAAGGGGTATTGGGTGCTCATGATATTCGTACTCGCCAATCTGGGCATACAAAATTTATACAACTTCATTTAGAGCTTGATGATAAGCTTAGCCTGTATGAGGCGCATAGAATTGCCGATGAGGTTGAAGCTGCTTTTATGGCCGAGTGGCCGGAAGCTGATGTATTGATCCACCAAGACCCTCAATCGGTGGTTCCGCAAGAAAAGAAATTAGATCTTGAGTAAGGTGAAGTAGTGGCAAAGGTAAAGGATTATCAAATCAAACAAACTCTAGCTGAGACGGTATGGTTACAAATCCGAGATGAAGCAACCCGCATGGCGGCAGACGAGCCAATGCTATCGAGTTTCTTTTACTCCACCATTCTAAATCATCACAGCTTGTCTTCTGCATTAAGTTTTCAGCTTGCGAGTAAGCTTGACAGCTCAACGGTTCAAGCGATTTTGCTGCGAGAGTTTATTGAAGAAGCTTTGTTGGCTGATCCTGGTATTTTAGAAGCCGTAGCCGCAGACATTGTTGCGGTAAAAGATCGTGATCCGGCAGTAAAATACTACGCCATCCCGTTACTTTACTTAAAAGGCTTTCATGCCTTGCAAGGCCATCGAGTAGCAAATTGGCTTTGGCACAAGGGCAGACTAGCCTTAGCCCGTTATATGCAAAATCAAATCTCAGCGGTATTTGCGGTAGATATTCACCCAGCAGCGACCATTGGTAAAGGCATCATGCTCGATCATGCCACCGGTATTGTGGTGGGGGAAACCGCGGTTATTGAAGATGAAGTGTCAATTTTGCAGTCGGTAACTTTAGGTGGTACCGGTAAAGATCGTGGTGACCGCCACCCAAAAATTCGTCGCGGTGTATTGATTGGGGCCGGAGCTAAAATCCTTGGCAATATTGAAGTTGGCCGCGGTGCTAAAGTAGGTGCAGGTAGCGTAGTATTAGAGTCTGTTCCAGCTCATACTACAGTGGCTGGCGTACCGGCAAAAGTGGTTGGCACGCCTAGCTGCGACATGCCAGCCATTGATATGGGGCAAAATATTTAGCGCTATAGCTACTGTGCCTCGATAAATGCAAACCGAGGCACTTGCTTACCTTCAAACTCCACGTTTTCAAAAAACATATCGTAGGGTCTTACCCATAGCTTCCCCTCGCCATATAAAGGCTTGTAAAGCACCAATACTTCTTCTGTTTCTGAGTGTATTGCAGTATCAATAACTTGGTATTCTGGGCCTTTGTAGTGACGATAACGGCCTTTTTGTAAATTCATGATTATTTATTCAACAACTAGTTAGGGAAATACATTTCTACCCTTGTTGGCTATAGATGACAAGAGTATGCTGCTTTAAAAGCAGTCACCATCAGTAGGTGAACACTAACTAGCGTTCATATATCCATGATGACTGACTCAACAAAAAACAAGCTGAGTTGGCTTTGAGACGGAATTAACGGGAGAAATATTAATGTCTTTTGATGTATTAGAAAAATTAGAAGCAAAAGTTCAGGTAGCAGTTGATAGCATTGAACTATTACGTATGGAAATTGACGAGCTTAAAGAGCAAAACAGCAAATTAAACGACGAAAACGGCCGTTTAGTGCAGGAGCAACAAGCTTGGCAAGAACGTCTTAAAGCCTTATTAGGCCGTATTGAAGACGTTCACGCCGAATAATTAGTTACTTGAGCGCTTATTCTATATCTAGCGGCTCTGGCGATAAAATTACCCCGGTGGTATCTGCATAAATGTGATCTTCTGGAAGGAAGGTCACGCCACCAAAGTTAACCGGAATGTTCACATCGCCGGTTTCATCTTCTGCATCAGCGCCTACCGGAATAGAGGCTAGGGCTTGAATGCCTATGTCTAGGTCTTCCAGCGCATCCACATCACGCACGCAACCGTAAACAATAATGCCGTCCCATTCATTGTCGGCTGCCGTTTCGGCGATGCTTTCATCTACCAAGGCGCGACGTAGCGAACCACCGCCATCAATCAACAATACTCGGCCAGTTCCAGACTCTTGAACTACCTGAGCAATTAAGCCGGCATTTTCAAAGCACTTAATGGTGGTAATTTCGCCCCCAAAAGCGTTTCTGCCACCGTAGCTGGCAAACATCGGTTCAACAACGTCAACCGTATCTGCATAAAGGTCACAAAGTTCAGAGGTATTATATTCCATGGTCTGGATCCTAAATTGGCCCGAATAATCGCTACCAGTATAAACCCTAAGTTGCCGTTTTCAATTAAGAAATATCAAGTCTTTTACAGAAGGCTTAATCAGCAAACCAACAAACAAGAGGCATAAAAAAGCCGCCAACTTGGCGGCTTTGAATTAACTTAGCAAGATGATTACAAAATAAAGCGACTTAAATCTTCATCTGCTACTAAGTCGTCTAGGTACTTAGTCACGTAATCGGCATCAATTACGATGGTTTGGCCTGCATTGTCTGAGGCAACAAAGCTTAGCTCTTCCATCAGCTTTTCCATTACCGTGTGCAAGCGGCGAGCACCAATGTTTTCGGTGCGCTCGTTTACTTGCCATGCCGCATTAGCGATGCGACGAATACCGTCTTCGGTAAACTCGATGTCTAAACCTTCGGTGGCCATTAAGGCTTTGTACTGCTCGGTTAAAGAGGCATTTGGCTCGGTAAGAATTCGGACGAAATCTTCGGCACTTAAAGCGCTAAGGTTTACGCGAATCGGCAAACGACCTTGTAGTTCAGGGATTAGATCTGAAGGTTTAGCCACTTGGAAAGCACCAGAGGCAATAAACAAAATGTGATCGGTTTTCACCATGCCGTGTTTGGTACTTACCGTTGAACCTTCTACCAAAGGTAATAGGTCTCGTTGCACACCTTCGCGGCTTACATCCGGGCCTGAGGTATCGGCGCGTTTACAAATTTTATCAATTTCATCTAGAAACACGATGCCGTTGTTTTCTACCGCATGCAGGGCTTTTTCTTTAAGCTCTTCTGGGTTAACCATTTTGGCTGCTTCTTCTTCAACCAACAGCTTAAAGGCTTCTTTGATCTTGAGTTTGCGCTTCTTGCTGTCTTTGTTGCCAGAAAGGTTTTGGAACATGCCTTGCAGCTGGTTGGTCATTTCTTCCATACCAGGAGGTGCCATGATCTCTACACCAACTTGTGGTTGAGCTACATCGATTTCGATCTCTTTGTCATCGAGCTGGCCTTCACGTAGCTTTTTACGAAATGTTTGGCGAGTCGAGTTTTCTTTGGTGTCTTCTTCGTGACCAAAAGTGTCTTTAGCAGGCGGAAGTAAGGCATCTAGTATCCGGTCTTCGGCTTGGTCTTCGGCGCGAAAGCGGAACTTTTCGGTTTCTTGTTCGCGGGTGATTTTAAACGCAACATCAGCTAAATCACGAATAATGGTTTCAACTTCTTTACCCACGTAGCCCACTTCGGTGAACTTGGTCGCTTCTACCTTAATAAACGGCGCGTTGGCTAGTTTGGCTAAACGACGAGCAATCTCGGTTTTACCTACACCCGTTGGGCCAATCATTAAGATGTTTTTTGGGGTCACTTCTTGGCGCAACTCGTTATCAAGTTGCATACGACGCCAGCGGTTACGCAGGGCAATCGCTACCGCACGCTTAGCGTCGCTTTGGCCAATAATGTGGTTGTCTAATTCTGAGACAATTTCTCTTGGGGTCATTTCCGACATAATTTCTTCCTGCAAAGCCTTAGGCTTTGGCGTCTAATTCTTCAATAGTGTGGTTTAGGTTGGTAAACACACAGATGTTTCCGGCGATGGTAAGGCTTTTTTCAGCAATTTCGCGTGCGCCTAGCTCGGTATTTTCAAGTAATGCTAATGCAGCAGACTGGGCAAATGGCCCGCCAGAGCCAATAGCAATCAGGTCATGTTCTGGCTGCACTACGTCACCGTTGCCGGTGATAATTAGCGACGCTTCGCTGTCGGCTACTGCAAGCAACGCTTCTAGCTTGCGCAGCATTCGGTCGGTTCGCCAGTCTTTGGCAAGCTCTACTGCTGCTTTTGTTAAGTGGCCTTGGTGCATTTCTAGCTTAGCTTCAAAACGCTCAAATAGGGTGAAAGCATCTGCAGTACCACCTGCAAATCCAGCGAGTACTTTTCCGTGGTATAGGCGGCGCACTTTTTTGGCGTTGCCTTTCATTACGGTGTTGCCAAGGGAGACTTGGCCATCGCCAGCAATGATCACTTTGCCGTTGCGGCGTACGGAGACGATAGTAGTCACGTTATTTCCTCAGTTTGTTGAGCTAACTTGCAGCGTTAGCTTGGCTATAACTGTGAAATGGGGGGGAGTAGCAGCGTTTTCAAGGTGTAATCTAAAAAACAGCGCGGTTTTAGCGCTCTTGGTTCTCATCTAAAAGGGCTTGTTGCTGCTGAGGGCTGAGTGAGTCGAATTGCTTTAGTAGCAGCCTAAGTAGTTTAGATTTAGCCACTTTATGTTGCTGGGAAGCTTGTTGTAAGTGGCTAATTGCCGATGCATCGAAGGTAAAAGTACAGTGACGGAAATTAGTGGTAGGTTTAGCCTCGCTTGTCAGTTTATTTACAGTGCTAGGTTTACCCTGTGCATAGTTATCGGCGTCTTCTATAAACTGATCGACACTTACTTTGTTGCGCTTAACGGTTTGTTTAGAGCGCTTTTTAAGATCAGTTAAACTCATGAGAGTCTTCTTGTTGGATCGCAAATAACTCATCAACAATGGCGGCTATTTCTGCCGCGGCTTTACCATCTTGTTCTATTTCAATCACCGAGCGGCCACTTTCTTCGCTGTCGTCATAAATGTTGCGAGAAAAGGTGACAGAGTCTAGTACGTGTAAACCAAAGGAGCGGCAAACGTCTTTTGCATCAAGTATGCGTTGTACTTGGCTAGGTAAAGCAGGGCACTGGGTGATAACAAAACTGGCCACCATTTTTGGGTTAACCATTTTACAAGTGCTAAGCATGTCTTCCATGTGCGGTAAGGTTTTTAAATCACGGCGTTTTGGACGCAATGGAATAAGTACATATTTTGCAACCGACATAGCGGCGCGCATGGCGAGGTTATCTTGGCCGCCACAATCAACAATTACAAAGTCGTAGCCACCTTCTAGGCTTAATAGGTCTTTGCGGATCTTGCCGTAAAGCTGAATGCAGTTGATGCCTGGTAGCGATTCATCTTCATTACGGGCTTGAATCCAATCAGAGGTAGTGCGCTGTGGGTCGCAGTCCACCATCAAGATGTTGGCATTTAGGCTGGTTTTAAGGTGTACAGCAATGTTTTGTGCGAGGCAGCTTTTGCCACTGCCGCCTTTTTCTCCACCTACTAGTATTAGCATGGCTGCTCCTTGTTATCGCTACTTGTTGTTTTTTATCTCGTTAAGATTGCTACAAGTAATAATAAGTATAAGACAGTTCGCCAGTTTTGCTCGTGCAGGTGGTTTTTCTATAGTAATAACAAAAACATATGATAGCTGGAGAAATTTTTACGGTGACAGCGTGCAACCTTGGCTTTCATTTCTGAGGTATCACTATGTCCCGCAGAAAATTGTATTTTTAGCTTGGTTCCTATTTGCAGATCGTTGCTATGTTTTACCAACATGCCACGTCGAGAGATATCTATGCAGGTTGCTTCAATGCTTTGATCTTCGCCTTCGCCGTCTTTCCACGTTAGTTGCACTGGCTCATTCTCTAAATCCAGTCGCATTGAGCGACGACGGTCGAGCTGCTCTAGTTCCGTGTTTTCCATTTCATCGCGTTCCTATTACGAGTCGCGGATTGAAGCTTATAGATATTCCGCATTTTAGTTATTCCTAACATACTAGCCTAGCTACATTTTTATAACATAGTTGAGAACTAGTTCAAATAACTAATATTTTTAATTGCTTAGCGTTGTTTTTTTCTAGCTTTTTCACTAAAGGGTGAGGATTTTTTGCTGAAATAGTGCTCTAAAGTAGTTGTTTTAACGGTCGATTGTTAATACAAAACTTTAATACTACTTTGATTCTAACTAATTAAAAAATAAGCTGAATTAGGATTATTCAGCTTATTTAGTGTGGGAGGTGTTTTAGAAGTTCCAATGCCAAATCTGGCAGCCATTAATTTTGGCTCGCTGCAGTATGTGTCGAGCACGCTCTGCGTCGCGTTTAGTGGGGTAAGGGCCTAAAACCACTCGATACCATGCGCCGTTTTTCCCTTCGGTGCGCCTAATTTGGCTTTCTAGGCCGGCAAAGGCGATAAGCGCTTTGCTTTCTTCGGCTTTATCGCGGCTACGAAAAGAGGCGCACTGCATTTGATAAGGCTTGCTTGGTTTAGAGGACTGCTCGGCAATCTCTACTTCAACCTTCTTCTCTTCCAGCTCTTTAACGTAAGTACGTTCTTTAGGTGGCTCGGGCAGCGTTGTTTTGGGTTTAGTGGGCGTGGCTGCTTTAGGTTTTACTATCTCGCTTAGCTCTGGTGCGGGTGTTGGGGCTGTGCCTTTTATATTAAAGAGCAACGCTGCAAATCCCACAATAGCCGCAATTACCGCTAATGCTAGCGGTAAAGGGAAACGTTTATTGTTAGATACCGCGCGGCTAGGTTTAGCCGCGCGCTTCTTGGGCTTACTACGCCCTACGTAATCCTTGGCCATGCTTACATGCGTTCCAGGGTTTCAATTCCTAGTAGTGATAGGCCTTGGTCAAGAACTTTGGCAGTAAGTGAGGCTAGGCGTAAGCGGCTAGATTTAGTATCGGCTGCTACGTCGTCTTTAAGAATTGGGCAGGCCTCGTAGAACGTCATGAAGGCACCCGCTAACTCGTAGAGGTAGTTACACATCATGTGTGGCATACCTTTGTTAGCCACGTTATGTACTGCATCGCTAAATTGAATAAGCTTTTGTGCTAATGCAATTTCGGCGTCTTGCTCTAAGCTAATTGCTTGCTGCAAATTGGCTACATCCACTTCCGAGCGGCGAATAATGGATTGGATACGGGTATAAGCGTACTGCAAGTAAGGAGCTGTATTGCCGTTAAAGGCCAACATGTTTTCCCAATCAAAAATGTAGTCGGTAGTACGGTTTTTCGATAAATCGGCGTATTTTACTGCACCCATAGCAATCGCTTTAGCGGCTACCACTTGTTGCTCGGCATCTAAATCGCGAGATTTTTCAGCCACGATGGTTTGCGCGCGTTGCTCGGCTTCTTCTAATAAATCCACTAACTTAACAGTGCCGCCGCTACGGGTTTTAAATGGGCGACCATCTTTGCCCAACATCATGCCAAAGGCGTGGTGCTCTAGTGGTACTTCCTCTGGCACGTAACCGGCTTTGCGAACAATGTTCCAAGCTTGCATCAGGTGCTGGTGTTGGCGTGAGTCAATGAAGTACAGCACGCGGTCTGCATTAAGGTTTTGGTAGCGGTATTTAGCACAGGCGATGTCGGTGGTGGTATACAAGAAGCCGCCATCTTTTTTCTGGATGATCACACCCATTGGGTCGCCGTCTTTGTTTTTGTACTCATCAAGGAATACCACGGTAGCGCCATTATCTTCTACTGCTAAACCTTGTTGTTTTAAATCGGCTACCACGTCGTTAAGCATGGGGTTGTACATGCTTTCGCCCATCACATCGTCTTTAGTTAACGATACATTTAAGCGGTCGTAAACGGCTTGGTTGTGGCTAAGGGTAATGTCTACCAGTTTGCGCCACATAGTGTTGCAGTACTCGTCACCACTTTGCAGTTTTACTACATAGTTACGGGCACGTTCGGCAAATACTTCGTCGCTGTCGTAGCGTGCTTTAGATTCGCGGTAAAATACTTCTAAGTCGGCTAATTCAATATCGCCAGCATCGGTGCCACGCGCCTCTACTTCCTCTAGGTTGGCGATTAGCATGCCAAACTGAGTACCCCAGTCGCCAATGTGATTAGCGCGAACCACTTTGTGACCTAAAAACTCTAGGGTGCGAACAACTGCGTCGCCAATAATGGTTGAGCGCAAGTGGCCTACGTGCATTTCTTTGGCTACGTTTGGCGCCGAGTAATCCACCACAATAGTTTGGGCTTTGTCAGCAGGCTTAACGTTAGCGGTTGGCGAGCTAGCCATAGCTTCAACTTGCGATGCTAACCAATCGTTGTTTAGGTAGAAGTTAATGAAGCCTGGTCCCGCAATTGCAGTTTTCTCTACCAAGGCTGAAGCCGGTAGGTTATCTACGATGAGTTGAGCCAACTCGCGTGGGTTTTTGCCCGCAGGCTTAGCAGCCATTAGCGCAAGGTTGGTGGCTAAATCACCGTGAGCTTTATCTTTGGTTCGGTCTACTTGGATACGTGGTTCGAATCCTTCAGGCAGCACCTGCTGTTGTTTTAGGGCTGTGACCGTTTGTTCCAGAAGTTGTTGAATAAGCTCTTTCATGTAGGTTGGCACCAATCTCGCGTAAATAAATTGTACAAAGCGGGCATTTTACCGACAATTTGTGACGAAAACTATCTCTTATCTGGGCTAATTAGCCTTAGTTTTGGAAGCTAGGGGAAATCACCGAAGATCCTAGGTGCTGCTTGGCGAGAGATTGATCTTTTAAGCCTTACAAAAAGCCTTAGATTTATTGCATGTCGTAAGGGTCGATATCCAGTGACCAACGTACTTTGCGGCTTAGTTTTAAGCTTTCTAGTTGAGGCAACAGGCGATAAACCAATTGGTGCAATTGCGGGCGTTGTTCGGCTTGAATCAACAGTTGCATACGAAACTTACCCGCACGGCGAGCTTGTGGCGCAGGGCAGGGCGGAAATACCCACGTTTCGCCCTGCTGTAACGGTTGAGCAAGTTGGTATAGCTGTTGGCTAAGCTCGTTAACTGCGTTGCCATCGGCAGCTTCAAAGCGAAACAGCACTTGAAAGCTAAAGGGCGGTAGCTCGGTATCTTTACGCTCGCTTAAGGCAAAGCGAGCAAAATGTTGGTAACCGTTGTTGATAAGGTCTTGCAACAGCTCGTGTTCAGGGTGGTGAGATTGCAATAACACCTTACCCAGCAGATTCGCTCGACCAGCTCGGCCAGCTACTTGAACGTAAAGTTGGGCTAAGCGTTCTGGCGCGCGAAAATCAGAGCAAAACAGCGCGTGGTCTATGTCTAATAAGGCAACCAAGGTTACATTTGGAAAGTGGTGGCCCTTGGCCAACATTTGGGTGCCAATTAAAATCTGGTATTGGTTGTTGTGAATATCGTCCAGCAACTGTTCTAAGCTGCCTTTGCGGCGGGTACTGTCGCGGTCGATGCGCGCCACTTTGTATTCGGGGAAAATCTCCAGCAAGGCTTCTTGCAACTGCTCGGTGCCTAAACCTGTAGTCACCAAGTTGGTTGAGCCGCATTTCTCACATTGGTGTGGCACGGCTTTTTGGCTGCCACAGTGGTGACAAGCCAAGTGGCGAGGTTGCTGATGATAGGTAAAGTAGGCCTCACAGCGCTCACATTCACATACGTGGCCACACTCATGGCACAGCAACGCAGGGGCGTAACCGCGGCGATTTAAAAACAGCATTACTTGGCGGCCAGCTTTTAACTCAATGCGCATGGCTTTAATTAATGCTGGTGATAAACCTGACGATAGTGGCTGCTGGCGAATATCCAGTAATTGTTGCTCGGCCAATACTGCATTACCGGCGCGTTGCTTTAGTTCTAAGTGTGAGTAACGGCCGCTTAGCGCATTATGCAAGCTTTCTAGCGATGGGGTGGCAGAGCCTAACACTACCGGCATTTTTTCTAAGCGGGCACGCACTATGGCTAAATCGCGCGCGTGGTAGCGAAAGCTGTCTTGCTGCTTAAAAGAACTGTCGTGCTCCTCATCGATAATAATTACCCCGGGGTTTTTCATGGGAGTGAATACTGCCGAACGCGTGCCAATAATAATGCCTGCTTCACCTTGTTTGGCTTTAAGCCATGCGGTAAAACGCTCGGTGTCGTTTAAACCTGAGTTAATCGCATAAACCGGCACTTTAAAGCGCTCGGCAAAGCGCGCTAAGGTTTGTGGCGTTAAGCCAATTTCGGGCACCAATACTAAGGCTTGTTTACCTTGAGCGAGCACTTCGGCAATGATATTTAAATACACCTCGGTTTTGCCCGAGCCGGTAATACCTTCGATAAGAAAGGCCTGAAAACTGCCAATGCTTTGATTAACAGCCGCCACCGCAATGGCTTGTTCTGCATTAAGTTTTAGCGAGGCTTGGTTGTCGGTATCGCTTTTGGACCACAGCGCTGGCGCGGGCGTAATCTCATGTTTTTCGATAAAACCTTTATCTACTAGCGCTTTAATGGCAGTACGGGATAATTCTTGTTGCTTGCATTGTTCGTCACTCAGCTGGCCATCTTCTTGCTGTTGCAAGCTGCCTAATACAACCCCTTGCTTGGGGGCGCGGGTAAAGTTTGCTAGATCGGCCACTTTGCCTTGCTCACTTAAACGCCACACTACAATGCTTTTAGCTTTGGCTGGCTCACCTTTGCGTAAAAGTGCCGGCAAGGCTTGGCTGATCACATCTCCCAGGCTGTGGTGATAATAAGAGCTAGCCCAATTAAGTAGCTTAAATAGGCTTTCTGGTAACAATGCTTGTTGATCGAGTGATTCACTAAAAGGTTTAAGTTTATCTTCGGCAATGTCGCTATCGCTGGGGTGTTCTATAACCAAACCCACTTTTTCGCCTTTACCAAAAGGCACCTTTACCCGAGTACCAATGGCTGGCATTGGAGTGTTTGCTGGCACGCTGTAATCAAAAAGGCGACGCAGGGGAATAGCTAAGGCAACACGAACAATCGACACTAATGAATAAACTCAAGCAAAAAACCTGTCTCATTCTACTGGCAGAGCACCTTGCGGAGCAAATTAAGCGTTTGGCGAATTTTTGCCCGCTTTTTGTTGTTGGGTGCTTGCTATGCTAGGTGGCTTCTTATATGATCCGCCACCTAAAATTTATAGGCTCTGATAGAGTTGCTTTCGTATGGTGTTTGGTGTCAATTGTGGCGACCAGATGGCGATACGGCCCAAGTATTGAGGTAATCCATGAAAACTGATATCCACCCAACTTACGAAGTACTTACTGCTACTTGTTCTTGCGGTAACGTAATCGAAACTAAATCTACTCGCACTGGCGCAATGTTCCTAGACGTATGTGACAAATGTCACCCGTTCTACACTGGTAAGCAACGTAACGTTGATACCGGTGGTCGTGTTGATCGTTTCAACAAGAAATTCGCTGTATTGGGCAAAAAATAAGCCAGCCTTATTTACGCTACACAGCAAAAAAAAAGCGCCTAAGGGCGCTTTTTTTGTGTCTGGGGCTTAATAGTTTTTAGATTAAGCTAAATTGCTTTTTAGTTAGAAGTTTACCTTCATGGAATACTTCAAATAACCAGTCACCAGTAACAGCTTCCCATTTTTCTTCGATGAAGTAGAAATGACAATTACTCGTTGTCCCGTTTTTTAGTTTTAGCGTTTTACTGTATGACATCGAAGTATAGATTTTCCCGTCATCATCTATCATTTCAGGGCTGGTAATCGATTTAGTTACTTCAACCTTTTTTTGTCCAGCTTTTACTTCAAAACAATAACCAAAAGTTGTACCCACTTGAGCTGCTATCTCAGTTGTTTGCTTAGTGACTTTTCCACTCTTACCCGTTAGTACCGAATCGTTTGGCGTATTGCTTGCTGAGTATTCTCCTGTGAGACTTGATTGCCCGTAAATCCCGTAGTCGAGAATTGTTGAAGTTACTTCGGTATTTGATTCAGTACTGGCACATCCTGCTAATAGAATTAGCGCAGCTGTGTATAGCTTTTTCATGATCATCCTTGACGTTATTAACTGACTTAAAATAGAAATTTTTTTGAGGATGATAACTAACTAAACTAGAAAGTCGATTGCTTAATGTTTTGCTGAGCTTATTTTCTTTCGAAGTTAGACATACGCAGCTGAACTCATTAGCAAACGCAGTACAAACTTTCACTTCATATTTAGTGTCTCCTGAGTGTTCAGATAATGCGGGGCAACCTTTCTTTTGCTTCATTTTCTTTGGTCGGCAAAGAAAAATGACGTCGCCGAAGGCGAAACGGGTGGGTTGCGCTATCGGATGAAGGATAGAGTAATTGGAGGCAAGCATAGCCTTAAGTAAGATAAAGCAACAAAAGCCGCTTAATCAGCGGCTTCGTTTTATCAATTAGTAGTTAGTTGTTGGCTTCTTCTCTCTGCTCTAAAGAGTGAGCTTTACCCAAGGTCCAAGTATCATAATCTCGCAGCACATAGAGAACTAAGCATGCAGCTAGCATTGGCCAAGCAGCAAAGAACAATAAGTTATTAAATGGGTCTAGATACTTAGCAAATGAAGAAAATGTTGAACCAGCATGCAGTACCAACACCGCAAGGTAGGTGATATTTTTCCATAAACCTAAGGTAAAGGCTGCGATAAAGGCGAGTTGTGCAAGACCCATGGCAATAAGTGTATTGGTGGTTAAATTTAATCCGTAAAAACCAGAGAACACTTTTATAGCATGCTCTGGTACAAGTACTTTATCTAATGCCCATATTGTAAACACGAGGGCAATGCTTAGCCTTAAACATAAAAGGCCAAGTGATAGCTTTGAGGCTAACTGAGGTGGGTACGACGTTTTCATCCTTTTACCTATTTTAAATTAAGAGCCTGTTTACAGACCGGTAAGCCCCCAATTTGATTACAGTTTATGAGTAATAGTTGGTGAAAATAGTTTGTTGTACGCTGGGTTTAGGCAATAAAAAAGCCGCTCGGTGAGCGGCTTTTTAAAGTCTTAATCTTCTTTATCCAATTCTGCTTGGGCGGCTTTTTCTAAGGCTGGGTCTGGCTTGTCTTTTTGCAAGTCGGCGTCATCGGGGAGCGGCTGGCCTGTGTAGGCGTGCAAAAATGCTTCGCAAAGTAGCTCACTGTTGGTGGCGTGGCGTAGGTTATTTATTTGTCTACGGGTTCGCTCATCGGTCAATATCTTTAGCACTTTTAGTGGGATAGATACTGTGATTTTTTTTACTTGTTCGCTTTTTTTACCGTGCTCAGCGTAAGGGCTGATCCACTCACCATTCCAATCTGTAGACATTCTGCAATACACACCAAACTAAAGAGACCCTATTGTAACGGGGGAAATGCGACTTAGCAATCCAACAGCAAAGACATTTAGACGTCTAGAAGTGTTGACGTCTTATTTGCTGGTGGTAAAGTGGCAGGATAAATTGAGGGAGTAAATCAGCAATGTCTTTAAAAGATCTACAAGCGGCTACTATAGCAGTGCGCAGCGGTATTGAAAGTGATACCCAACACGGTGCGGTAGTGCCGCCTATTTATTTGTCGAGTAACTACAGCTTTGCTGATTTTAACCAAAAACGCCAGTTTGATTATAGCCGTTCGGGTAATCCTACTCGCCACATTTTAGCCGAGGCGATTGCCGATTTAGAACATGGTGCTGGTGCGGTAATTACTAACACCGGTATGTCGGCGGTTAACCTTGTTACTGCCTTGCTTGAGCCAGGCGATTTATTGGTTGCACCGCATGATTGTTACGGTGGTAGCTACCGTTTATTCGACAGCCTAGCTAAAAAGAATGCTTTTGAAGTGGCTTTTGTTGATCAAAACGATGACGCAGCTCTAGCTCAGCTATTGGCTAAGAAGCCTAAATTGGTATGGTTAGAGACCCCAAGTAACCCTTTGCTTCGAATTGTAGACATTAAAGCCATTGCCGAGCAGGCACATGCTGCAGGCGCATTGGTGGTGGTAGACAACACCTTCTTGTCGCCTGCTTTGCAAACGCCAATTTTGTTAGGTGCCGACATTGTGGTGCACTCGGCCACTAAATACATTAACGGCCACTCGGATGTGGTGGCCGGTATGGTGGTTGCGGCCAACGAAGAACTGGCCGAGCAATTGGCGTGGTGGGCAAACTGTTTAGGGTTAACGGGTTCGGCTTTTGATTCGTACCTTACTTTGCGTGGTTTACGTACCCTTAAAGCACGAATGAATGTACACCAACAAAATGCCCAAGCCTTGGTGGAATGTTTACAGCAGCAACAAGCGGTGGGCGCGATTTACTATCCAGGTTTACCAGAGCATCCTGGGCATGTTTTAGCGCAAAGCCAGCAAAAAGGCTTTGGTGCTATGTTCAGTTTTGAATTGAATTTAGAAGAAAGCCAAATGGTTAAGTTTTTAAAAAGCTTACAGTTGTTTTCTTTGGCGGAATCTTTAGGTGGCGTAGAGAGTCTAATTGCTCATCCGGCTACCATGACGCACGCTGCCATGTCGGCGGAAGCGCTAGCAGAGGCTGGCATTTCTAATCAGTTATTGCGGGTATCGGTAGGCTTGGAAGATTCGCAAGACTTAGTTAATGATTTACAGCAGGCCTTTGCCCAGCTGTAGTTTTACCAGCGTTGTAGAGAGGTAAGTCATGTCGGTAAATAGACATGTGCATAAATTTGGTGGCAGCAGCTTAGCTGATGCAGGGTGCTTTAAGCGGGTGGCGGCCATTGTGGCCGAGCATACTCAAGCACAGGATTTAATTGTGGTATCGGCAGCGGGTAAAACCACTAACCGTTTAATCAATATTATTGAGTTGGCTAAACAAGCCGATAATGCCGCAGCAGATGCGCTAACCGGTTTAATTGAATTTCAAAGCAAGTTGGTGAATGAGCTTCTTGATGAAGCCGCTGCCAAACCGATCCTAACAGCGCTTGATGGCGAGCATCACCAAATTGCTAGTATTCTTGAAGGTGAGCTTACAGCCTTTACCTGTAATGAAGTATTGTCTTTTGGCGAGCGTTGGTCTGCACGTTTATTAGCTGCTTTATTAAGTGCTCAAGATTGCCAAGCCGAGTGGTTAGATTCTCGCCAGTTTTTTAAAGCGGAGTTATCTACTCAACCGCAAGTGGATGTTGCGCAAAGCGCACCGTTATTAGCTAAATGTTTAGCTGAAAAAGCCGCGTGCCGTATAGTGGTAACGGGGTTTATTTGTAGTGATAGTGAACAACGTACCGTGACTTTAGGTCGCAACGGCAGTGATTACTCGGCTACCGAGTTAGCTGCCTTGGCCGATGCTGTGTCTACTACGATTTGGAGTGATGTAGCCGGTATTTACAGTGCTGATCCACGTTTAGTGAAAGATGCGGTATTGCTTGAAAACCTTGCGTTGAATGAAGCTGCAGAATTATCGCGCATTGGTACCTCGGTATTGCATGCGCGCACCTTAGAGCCACTGGCGCGCTCTCGCCAAAAAGTGAACTTGCGTTGCAGCTACGCTCCCAACGACGGGCAAACCTTAATTCACCGTAAAGGCGCAAACAGTCACAGCGCTAAAATTGTTACCTCGGTAGACAATGTGGTACTGCTGGAGCTTACTTTTACCGAAGATTTTTCTCACAACGCCACCGCGTTGTTAGAGGCTTTAGCGTGTAGCCATTTAGCGCCAGCAACTCGCCATAAACATAGCGAAACAGGTTCTTTACGTATGGCTTACACCTGTGAGCTTGTAGATGAAGCCTTAGCAAAAATAGACCAACTGGCGAGCCAATTTCATATCCAAAAAATTGAGCGTAGCGAAGGTTACAGTTTGGTGGCCCTAGTGGGCGCGGGCGTATGTGATAACCCGCAGCAGTGCTACCAGTTTTTTCAGCATTTGGCTGAGCAGCCATTAGAGTTTATTCACTCTAGTGCCGACAAACTAAGTTTGTGTGCGGTGGTGAGAAAAATCACCTTAGAGCCGTTATTAAAAGATTTACATAGCCACTTATTCAAGCAAAAAACCAAGTTAGGTTTGGTGGTATTTGGTAAAGGCAACATCGGTAGCCAGTGGCTTGAGTTGTTTAGCCAGCAACAAACTAAGTTGGAGCAGCAACATCAAATTGAGTTGTGTTTGGCGGGAGTGTTTTCTAGTAAAGCTGGCCATTTAAATTTTGCTGGCTTAGCGCTTGAGCAGCTAAACAGCAGTGAGGCAGATACTGCACTTATTTGGCCAGAGATATTTGATAAGTTAAAACGTCATCCTTATGACGAGCTTGCTGTGTTAGACATTACCGCCAGTGAGGCATTAAGTGCTTATTATGGTGAGTTTGCTCGACATGGCTTCCATCTTATTACCGCTAACAAGCATGCTGGTGCAAGTGAGCAAGCTAATTATTCAGCCTTGCAGCAAGCCTTTAGTGATCATGGTGCTCAATGGTTAAGTAACGCCACGGTAGGGGCGGGCTTGCCAGTGCAAAAAAGTATTCAATGTTTGCGTGACTCTGGCGATGAGATTCATACCATCTCAGGAATATTTTCTGGCACTTTGAGTTGGTTGTTCCAACAGTACGACGGAACCGTGGCCTTTTCTGAATTGCTCGCTGATGCCTTAAATCAAGGTTTAACCGAGCCAGATCCTCGCGAGGATCTTTCTGGTAAAGATGTGCAGCGCAAGTTGCTTATTTTAGCTAGAGAGGCGGGTTTACAGTTGGAGCTAGCCGATATTGCGCTTAGCTCGTTAGTGCCAGAGCATTTAGCGGCCTTAACGGTAGAGCAGTTTTTAGACTCGATGAGCGAGTTAGACCAAAGCATGCTAGAAGCCTTTAATGACGCTAAACGTCAAGGCAAAGTGATTCGTTTTCTAGCCAAAGTGAATCAAAAGGGAGAGGCTGAAGTTGGCTTATCGGCAATTGATGCACTTCATCCTTTTGCTAACCTTAAACCTTGTGACAATGTGTTTGCCATTGAGAGCTTATGGTACAAGCAAAACCCTTTGGTGATTCAAGGGCCAGGCGCGGGCAGAGAAGTTACTGCAGGGGCTATTCAAGCTGATTTAGTTAGCCTTTGTAAAAGCCTTAAATAAGCTGATGTTGGATAAAAAAAGGCCTCTTAAACTAAGAGGCCAAATAGGATATTAAGGGTGTTTACAAACGCTTGAAGGTTGCTACCTTCACTCTAGTTTTAAGGGTTGCTAGAAAACCTTCCGCACAAGAAAAGGTGGCGTGAAGCCACCCCTCAATTTTTACTCACACTTGCTTACCATCATTGTGCCAGCAGCTGACACAGGATCTGCATTGTCAATCTTAAGGCTATAAACGTACTTACCTGCTTCAGGAATCGTTACGTTCATTTCTTTACCAGAGCCTTCAATGCGTGATACTGGTAGTGTTGTTCCTAATACAACAGTTTGACTCGGAGTCGACACTTCGAAACGCTTAGTACTGTCGTCACTCCACTCAGCAACTGCGTATTTAAAGCCAAAGGCTGTATCGCTAGGCTCATCAAATACTAATTGATAGAGGTTGTTACCTTTGTAGCTTAGTTTGTGAGAATCGACTGCAGCCCAGCCGTTGTGAGAACCTCGAGCAAATACATCTTCGCCGATTGGTCCAACTTCACTTGAATCAGGTAAGGTACAATCTGCTAACTCGCCTTCTCCTACGATGCCGCCTGTATCTGGGCCTTCTGGAGAAGGATCTACAACTTCTAAGAAGCGAGACTCTAGGGCTCCTAATGTGATTTCATATTCACCAGAAGCTTGAGAGATAAGGGCATCGTTAACTAAATCTTTAAGATCGCCATTACTACCAATTTGCGCATCGCTAACGGTAACAGTTTTGGCTGAAGTGCTAGTGTTGGCTAGGAATAACACTACGTTGTCGCCAGACAACTTGTGGTCAAAATAAACATTGACTGCTTCGTCGGTAACAATTGCAGTGCGTTCGCCTTTATATAAGGCTGGGTTTTCTGAACGAATTTGCATTAGCGTTGATATGTAGTCACGCAAATCTGCTTGCTCAGTATTAGCTGCAAATATTTCACCGTTGGTTCGGGCGCCAGTTGGCAAGCCTTCAACTTTTCCGCTATTTCGGGCTACGTGGTCATCACACAAGCCAACAGCTGCACAGGTAGTGTTGTCTTCTTGGTCGGCAAAGCCGGGTACTTCATCGCCAATTTCTTCGCCATAGTAGAAAGTAATTGGTCCAGAATAGGCAGCCAAAAACGCATTTGCTGCTTTATGTCGTAACCAGTACTCTGATTCATTTGGTTCTGCGATGTTGCCGCGCTGTTGTAAGTCGCCTAAGCGAACTAAATCGTGGTTAGAGATAAAACCATTAGGAACGGCGTGTTCAGGGTAAGCAGAATGTGTGCTAAATACACTGGCTAGGTTGCCCGCGCTGTGATTATTGCCGCCACTTTCTTCCACAGCATAAGACTGAACAATGCGGTATCGACCTGGGAAATCAAAGGCTGAGCATAAACCGGGCTGTTCTGTTGTTCCATAAGCCTGTTCTGCAATTTCAGATTCACCTCTCCAGATTTCGGCAACTAGGTAGCCCATAGGGTTAACAGTTTCGCCATTCATGGTGTAGGTGGTTGCTTTAGAAGCATCTTCAACCGATTTACGAATTTCGCCCCATGCACCAACTGGTACTTGATAAGCTTGGTCTAAACGCCAGCCATCGATACCCAGCTCAGTAATCCAGTAAGTAGCCACCTCTTTATAAAACTCTAGGGTATCGTTATCGGTACCTGGGTAACTAACTGGGTCATTCGCGCCTGAAGGCGTTAAGCCGTTTGGAGAAGGTGTTACATTGCCTTTGTGGTGACCAAATACCCCATCAAAAAATACGTACATGCCGCGAGCATGAGCTTCGTCTACTAATTCTTTAGCTTGCGCTTTGGTACCGAAGTTTGGGTCGATGGCGAAGTAATTACGGGTAAAGTAACCGGTAGCATCTAGCTTGCTATCGCCTTCTGAGTCAAAGATAGGCGTCATCCAAACGGCATTCATGCCTAAGCTCTGGATGTAATCAAGCGAATCAATAATGCCTTGAAGGTCACCTTTATGGTGGCTAGTACCGTAACCGTCGTTGTAGTCGTGGTTTGAATCACCATCGATAAACGCTTCGGTCATTACTTGATAGATGCGAAGTTCTTTTGCTTTTTCATAAATTTCCGCATCACAAGCATAAGCTTGGTATTCATAATCAGGTGTTCCGCCATCGCCGCCGTTGCCGCCGCTATCACCGCCGCCACCGCCACAAGCACTTAAACCAAATACTACTGCCATTGAGATGGCGCTCTTGGACCAATTCATTATTCATCCTTGCTAAATACAACTTATATGAGCTCAGTTAATCACAGCGTCTGTAGACTAGATACTTGATAGCGTTTTCAGATTGGTGGAAAATTGACCCAGCTCCCATCTTTCGTTTAATTGAGAATATTGTTTTTTTATGAAATGGTTTTCATTTTGATTATTCTGCTCAAGAAACGATTCATGGTTAAAAACTTGGTTTGTGAGGATTTGCATTGTTCGATTTGGGTTTTTTACTACTCACGGTATGATAGCCCTATAAATAGAAAGAAAGTGGCAGGTTTATGAGTGGCGTTAGGGCCCAGCAAAAAGAGAAAACACGTAGAGCAATTATTGATGCTGCGTTTAGTCAGCTAAGTGCTGAACGTGGTCTGTCGAGCTTAAGTTTGAGGGAAGTGGCTAGGGAAGCGGGTATTGCACCCACTTCTTTTTATCGTCACTTTTCCGATATGGAAGAACTGGGACTAACCTTAGTAGATGAAGGTGGATTAACCTTACGCCAGCTGATGCGCCAAGCGCGGCAGCGCATTATTGCTAGTGGTGGCAGTGTTATTGGCACCTCGGTAGAAACCTTTATGGAGTTTGTTTATAACAATCCTAATGTGTTTCGTTTGTTGCTGCGTGAGCGTTCAGGTACATCTCCGGCTTTTAGGGCCGCTGTGGCGCGGGAGATCGCCCATTTTATTGCCGAGCTTACCGACTATTTAGAGCTGCAATATCGCTGCCCAAGAGAGGATGCGCAAATGCAAGCCGAGGCAATGGTGATCATTGTTTTTAATGCTGGAGCATCTGCTTTAGATTTAGCCGAGTTTGATCGCCAATTGTTGGCCGATAAAACCATTAAACAGTTACGCATTGTTGCCAAGGGAGCGGCACTCTACAATCGCTCGGAAGCCTTAAGTTAAGAGGTGAATATGAAGGTAAGAAAATCGCTGCTATTGCTAGCTTTTATTGCAGGCTTATGTGGTAACGCCAGCTTGGCCTTGTTTACGGTACCTGAGTTAAAGTTTTCGGTATTTCCAATCATTGCCTTTGTACTGGCTATTATGCAGCTGTACCACTTATATACTGAGAAAGACTTAAGTGAAGACTCACCCTTAATGAGTGTCGCCGCCTTTCTGCTGGGCGCGCTGGGTTATTCGGCCATGCTGCGTGCTCAGTTCCCCGACATCGGTAGCAACTTAGTATTGCTAATCATCTGTTTGTTTATTGGCTTATGGTTGATGTTTAAGTTAGGTGGCTTTAAACGCTAAGGTTTGAATTTTTAAGTTATTGTAAAGCCTGCTGCCATGCTAAATCGGCCTGTTGTTGGTAGGCTTTCCAATCTCCTTTTAACCATCGTTGGCGACCTTTTTCTGCAAAAAATAGATGCAGTTGGTTATCAAAAAATTCCCACACTTGGCCATCGGTTGCAATTAAGCCCTCGCCTAAAGACAGCGCATTGGCACAAAATCCGTTGTATTTAGCTTGGTAGGTCTCGGGACTAGCCGCAAATTTGTCGGCGCTTTGTTGACTGGCAAACTGCCAGTTTGCCTCTTTCCACCTCACGGTATACTTTTTATTGCCCTGCTGAATGTTGCGATTGGCTTGTTCTTGAGCAAGTTGGTAACTGGTTATGTCGATTCCGCCTATGGCTTTGTCGCTCCAAAAGCTGGTGCTTACCGGCTCATTGGCAAAGCTGCTTAAACTGAATATCAAGCAAGTGGTGGCAAATATAGTCTGTTTCATAATCTTCCCTAGATGCTGAGTAAGCCATAAATGGAGACCGTGCTTAGCAGAGCACTATTTCAAATAGTAAAAAGCCGCGTCAATTAACGCGGCTTTAAGTTGCGGGTGAATACTTGTGCTAGCGACGCTGCAGGTACATGCCTACTTCGATGTGGTCGGTATAGGGAAACTGGTCAAACAGCGCCCAATGGCTAATTTTGTGAGTACGGCTTAACTCACTTAAATTGTCGTAAAGTGTATTAGGATTACACGAGATATAAACAATGTTGTCGTAGCCTTGCACCATGCCTAAGGTAGCATCATCTAAACCCGCTCGTGGTGGGTCTACCAAAATGGTATCGCATTGATAAGTGCTTAAATCAACATCTGCTTCTTTTAGGCGGCGGAACTCGCGCTCACCCAACATCGCTTGAGTAAACTCTTCTGCCGACAAACGAATAATTTTTACGTTGTCGATGTTGTTATGTTTAATGTTGTATTGCGCTGCTTCAACCGAGGGTTTGGCAATCTCGGTGGCCAATACACGATTGAAGTTTTTGGCTAAGGCTAATGAGAAGTTACCATTGCCACAATACAGTTCTAGCAAATCACCTTGGCTATCGCTGGTGGCGTGTTGCGCCCATTCCAACATGTGTTGATTTACTATTGCGTTAGGTTGAGTGAAGCTGTTTTCTATTTGCTGGTAAATAAGCTTTTCACCATTAACAGTAAGTACTTCGTCTACTCTATCTTGGTCTAAACACATTTTTTGTTTACGTGAGCGACCAATTAACTGAATGGAAAACTGCTTGCTTAGCTCAGCTTTTAGTTTTTCGGCTTCTACGCGCCAAGCCTCATCAATCGGTTTGTGGTAGAGCATGCTTACTATCACTTCGCCACTTAAAGTAGATAAAAAGTCCACTTGAAATAGTTTGTGGCGCAGCAGCGGGTTTGGTTTTAGCTGCTCAACTAAAATTGGCATAAGCTGGTTAATGATTTTGCTAGCCGGAGGAAAGCTGTCTACTCTAAATTTTTGTTTGGTTTGTTGATCAAACATTATGTAGAAGAGATCGTCGCCTTCGTGCCACACCCTAAACTCGGCGCGCATTCGGTAATGTTTAGTCGGTGATGCAAATACACTCGGTTGAGCAGGCGAAAATTCGGCAAACTGCTCTATGCGTTTTGCCACTTTGTCGGCCAATAGTTGTTGGTACTGTTCTGGGTAGTATGCAATAGCGCTCATGGCCGTTCCTCTGTTCTAGCAAGCAGCGCAATTTAAAGGTGCGTGGCTTGCTTGTCCAGTTTATCTACAATAATAGTGATAATATTTCTAAAGTTTTAATTTTGGTCGCCGATAAGCTGTGACTAGGGTAAATCCGTGGAGGCTTTATGAACGAACTGAATGGCGTGGGCAAAACCCCCGTACAACAGTATGCCGAGCGCTTGTTGCAGCAGTCGGCTCCGGCGATTGAGAAACGCAATAACTTGGCAGATGACAAGGCAAGCTTAAACCAGCAAGGTGCGGTAGCTAGCCATGTGTTATTAAGTTCTGTTGAAAAACATACCTTGTCTATGGCAACGGGTGGAGTAAGCCTCCCTAAACCCCAGCAAGTGAGCGTGTTTGATGCTGAAGAAGTCGCTCGAAACGTGCTTAATTTTGTTGCCAGTTCCCTACATAGTGCTAAACAGTCGGGGATGTCGGAAGATAAGCTAGCCGAAATGATGGCCCAAGCCCGTAAAGGGGTAGATATGGGTTTTGAAGGTGCCCGTGAGGAACTTAGTGATGCGGGTATTCTTAATGAAGAGTTAGAAAAAGGCATCGATAAGAGTTATGACCTAATTCAAGAAGGTTTAGAAAAGATTGAAGAAGGCGATTATGAAATTCAATCTGCTCCTCTTTATAGCCAACTGGCAATGTCTAGTTCGCAATCCGCTACAATGGAGTTAGAAACAGCAGAAGGTGATAAGGTCACTATTAGCTATGGCTCGCAATTAGCCGCCAGTTATAGTGAAGGGCGTTCTTCAATCCAAGCCTCTTTTGCCTCGCAGCAACAATTTAGCTTCTCGGTTGAGGGTGACCTTAATGATGATGAATTGGCGGCAATTGCAGATTTGATTAAACAGGTTGATGAGGTTGGCCAGCAGTTCTTCTCGGGCGATTTAGATAAAGCCTTTGATCAAGCCTTAAATATTGGTTTTGACGAACAGCAGCTAGTTGGCTTTGCGGTTAATTTTCAGCAGCAACAAAGCGTAGCGGTTACCCAAGCCTATCAACAAGCTAATGATAAATCCTCTGGTGGTTCTGAGCTGGTGCCAGACTTAAGTGAGTTTTTGAGCTCTTGGCAAGATATTCAAGCCAAAGTGAGTGCTTTGTTTGCTCAACCTGAATCTGCCACCGAAACGCTATTGGCTGGAATACTGCCTATTTCTAGTCCTAGTGATGAAGAAAACAAACAAGCAGACGTAGAACGTTTTAAAGGTTTTGCCGACCGCATGGCTGAAGCTTTGGCGATGTTTAACAACACACCCGCTGCTGCGAATAACGCAGCGGACAACATTAGTTAATTTCAAGTTGGGTAAAAGCGCGGCTTTTTGTGCTATCAATCACATTAAGCCTCGCTTATAATCTCGCCCGCTGTGGTGCTTGTGTATTTAATACTCAAGCTTAATAGGGAATCTGGTGCAAATCCGGAACTGACGCGCAGCGGTAATGAGGAACGAAAGCTCAAGGATTGGCCTTTTCCAAGGATCACCAGACACTGTTTGTAACGCCAAACGGGAAGTCGCAGCCGTAGTACAAGTAATACGCCTCTAAGTCCGAATACCTGCCACATCGCACATGCTTATAACAGCAAAGTACTACGCGACGATTAGGATTACATCGATGAAGAAGTTCATATTACTGGCCGCAGTAGCGCCAGCTTTTGGCTATGCCCAAGAAACCCAGCAAGCACCCCAAACAGAACAGCCAGCTACTATGGTTGTTACCGCCAACCGCATGGAACAAACCGAAGCCAGTGTTATTGCGCCACTTACTGTGGTTAGCCGTAGCGAAATTGAAAGCAGCGGCGCTCAAGACATTATTGATGTGCTAAGTCAGCAAGTGGGTATTAGCGTTACCCGTAATGGTGGTAAAGGACATACCGAAAGTGTGTTTATTCGTGGTACCAGCTCAGCACAGTCTTTGTTTCTTATCGATGGCGTGCGAATCAATACTGCTACAAATGGCGGCGCGCAGTTGTCATTGCTACCCTTAGAGTTTGTTGAGCGTATTGAGATTTTACGTGGTGCGAGAGCTTCGATATACGGCGCCGATGCCGTGGGCGGGGTAATCAACATTATCACTCGTCCTAGTTTTGGCAGCGAGTATCACGGCTTGAAAGCAGCAGTTGGTACTCAAGAGACTGTTAAGCTTGCCGCTCGTGCAAGCGGACAACTAGATGATGCTACTCAGTACAATGTTATTTTTAGCAAAGATAAGAGCAATGGTTATGATATTCGTCCACAAGATAACTTAGACGAAGACTATGGCTACGATACCTTTGGAGGATTGTTAAGCTTGGATCATGAATTCAACCAAGCTTGGCGTGGACGAGTATTCCTACTCCTAAATGATAGCGAGTCCGAATTTATTCAAGGTGGTAAAGCTTTAACCAAGCACAAGCAGACCGTTTACGGTGCTAGTGTTAATTACACTCAAGACCGAATTAATAGTGAGTTCGCATTAAACTCCCAACAAGACCAATCGGATACAGCCCCGGCCGATAATTTTGTTGATCCTCAGCGCTATTCTACAGAACGAGTTGCGGCTAACTGGTTACTAGGCTATCAACTTAACCAGCAATGGTTATTGCAAGGCGGGCTTGATTATCAAAAAGATGATATTTCTGGCACAAGCTTGATTTATCAACAAGAAAGCCGAGATAACAAAGCTGCCCATATTGGTACGCGAGCAGACTACGACCAGCATACTCTCGAGGGTAGCTTACGTTATGATGATAACGAACATTACGGTGACCACACTACCTATAACCTAGGTTGGGCTTGGCAGTTCCAACCGTCAATGCGTTTTAATGCATTGCATGGCACCGCCTTTAGAGCACCAACTTTTAACGATCTTTACTACCCAGGTAGTGAAAACCCTAGTTTAAAAGCAGAAACGTCAACTAATAGTGAGTTGGGCTTAGAGCTTAATTTACTGCAAAGCCAATGGCAGCTTAATGTATTTCGTAATGACGTGGATAATCTTATTGCTTGGGGTTGTGTAGCACGTTGTGATAACGACTACTCAGGAACGCCTGATACATGGCCATTATGGACGCCAGACAATGTAAGTGATGCGCGCATTCAGGGTATCGAGTTCCAAGGTGAATTTTCTACAGCTTGGGTAAACCATAGAGTAATTGTAGAATTTTTAGATCCGAAGGATCGCAGTACCGATAAAAACTTGATTCGCCGTCCAGAGGAGCAAGTTAAGTATAAAGCTGATATGTATTGGCAGAGCCTGCAAGTTGTTGTCGATTTTCTATGGCGCGGAGATTCGTATGAAGATGCAGCAAATACTACAACCATTGATAGCCATTCCATTTGGGATCTAAGTGCAAACTATAAGTTTGCTAGCGGGTTACGTGTTGATGCGAAACTACGAAATGTATTTGATAAGCAGTATTCAACTGTAAACGACTACCAAGCACAAGGTCGTACCTTTGAGTTGGGCGCAAGTTACCAGTTTTAAGGTTTACGCTTTAACATAGCTCTCAGCCCTAGCTTTGGTTAAACTAGGGCTGAATTATTTTAAAGGCTTATTGGTAGAGTAATGCACGTTCTTGTTTTTGATTCTGGTGTGGGTGGTTTATCTGTTTTAGAGCAACTGCAGCAGCGAAACCCTAATATGCAATACAGCTACTTGTTCGATAACCTTTATTTTCCCTATGGGGAGTTAGACGACCAACAACTGATTACCCGTGTGGTCGAACTGCTTACTAAGGCAGTAAATAAGTTTAACCCCGATCTGGTGGTTGTGGCGTGTAATTCTGCCAGTACCTTATCCCTTCCTTCTTTGCGCGAAACTCTCTCCATACCAATAGTTGGCGTTGTGCCAGCGATAAAATCTGCTGCGAACAAAAGCATCACTCGCCACTTAGGTGTATTGGCGACTCCTGGTACCGTAGAGCGCAGTTATACTGAACAACTTATTGCAGACTTTGCTAAAGATTGTCGCGTTGAGTTACTCGGTTCTACATTATTAGTGCAATTGGCAGAACAAAAACTAGCGGGCGAATCTATAGCGCTTGAAGATATAAAGCAGGCGCTAGCGTCGTGGTTATTGTTTGATGATCTAGATTGCGTGGTATTAGGTTGCACCCATTTCCCCTTATTAAAGGATGAAATCCAGCAAGTATTGGGTGAACGAGTATATTTGGTTGATTCTGGCGCCGCGATAGCCAATCGTGTACACAGTTTGCTATCAACTAACGAAGCCTTGAATCTAACCCAAAAAAAAGCGGAAGCTCATGCTTACTGCACTATGCATCCCGCTAATTCTTCGTTGTTAAAACAGCTGCAAGCTTATCAACTAAGTAGCTTGCAACTATTTACTTAGGCTTCTTTACGCTCATTCGCTTCACGAACCTTTAAAGTGCGTTGTTGAAATTCCTGTTCGTTTAGGGCTTCAACTGCTTTTGGTGCATCTTTAGCTGCCATTTCAACAAAACCAAAGCCGCGACGTTTACCGGTTTGCTTATCTTTCAATAAACGTACTGATACTACTTGGCCGTAATCTGAGAATAATTTGCGAATAGCTGACTCGTTTGCACGATAAGGTAGGTTACCTACGTATAAGGTTTGTGTTTCCACACCGTCGGATGATTCATTCGTTGATGAACTTGCTGGTTGTTCGTCGCTAGTAGCACCGTTAGAACTTAACAATACGATGGCGCCGCCAACAATTACCGCTATAGATAGGTATAAAGGCTGTAGTGGAGCGACTGCGGCAGCCACAAAATAGGCAGCAACTGCTACCGCTATAAGTATGACAACAGATAAACTGGAATTTTTCATAATAAATTCAATGCTCAATGTATTCGGAATAATGGAAAGCAATTTTTTAACAAAATTGCGACATCATGGTAGCCAGCTTTTTGCCGATAAGCTAGAAAATGTACAATTTCTCTATCAGAAACTTGCTAAATGACACAATTACTTTTAATTCATAGGCTTGTTTAGTCGCGAACATGGTTTTCTGTGGATAAGTTTGTGGGTATTTTGTGGCTTAGTTGGGGGTTAATTATCAATTCAAAATTAATTGTGATTTTCTTCAAAAAACGCTTGCGCCGCGGGAATCGATCCCTATAATGCACCTCCACTGACACGGCACGCAGCGCGCTAAAGCGAAGCAAGGCTAGGTCAGGGTTAGCAAGGCCTAGGGCTAAGTTAGCCGGCTCTCAAACTTCTTTTTAAAATGTTTTAAAAAGCGGTTGACAGCCACAGAGGAAAGCGTAGAATGCGCACCTCGCTTCGGCAAGAAGCAACGCTCTTTAACAATTTATCAAGCAATCTGTGTGAGCACTCACAGGACCTTAAGCGAAAAAATTAAGCTTAAGTGAACTGGAGTCTTACACTGTAAAACACAGTAATAATTTCAGTTTTTAACTTTGAGCGAAAAAACTTTTGATTGAAGAGTTTGATCATGGCTCAGATTGAACGCTGGCGGCAGGCTTAACACATGCAAGTCGAGCGGTAACATTTCTAGCTTGCTAGAAGATGACGAGCGGCGGACGGGTGAGTAATGCTTGGGAATATGCCTTTACGTGGGGGACAACAGTTGGAAACGACTGCTAATACCGCATAATGTCTTTGGACCAAAGGAGGGGATGCTTCGGCACCTTTCGCGTAAAGATTAGCCCAAGTGGGATTAGCTAGTTGGTAAGGTAATGGCTTACCAAGGCGACGATCCCTAGCTGGTTTGAGAGGATGATCAGCCACACTGGGACTGAGACACGGCCCAGACTCCTACGGGAGGCAGCAGTGGGGAATATTGCACAATGGGCGAAAGCCTGATGCAGCCATGCCGCGTGTGTGAAGAAGGCCTTCGGGTTGTAAAGCACTTTCAGTCGTGAGGAAGGGGTAGTAATTAATACTTGCTATCTTTGACGTTAGCGACAGAAGAAGGACCGGCTAACTCCGTGCCAGCAGCCGCGGTAATACGGAGGGTCCGAGCGTTAATCGGAATTACTGGGCGTAAAGCGTACGCAGGCGGCTTGTTAAGCCAGATGTGAAATCCCCGGGCTCAACCTGGGAATGGCATTTGGAACTGGCAAGCTAGAGTTTTGTAGAGGGTGGTAGAATTTCAGGTGTAGCGGTGAAATGCGTAGAGATCTGAAGGAATACCAGTGGCGAAGGCGGCCACCTGGACAAAAACTGACGCTCATGTACGAAAGCGTGGGGAGCAAACAGGATTAGATACCCTGGTAGTCCACGCCGTAAACGATGTCTACTAGTTGTCTGTGAGTTTAACTCGTGGGTAACGCAGCTAACGCATTAAGTAGACCGCCTGGGGAGTACGGCCGCAAGGTTAAAACTCAAATGAATTGACGGGGGCCCGCACAAGCGGTGGAGCATGTGGTTTAATTCGATGCAACGCGAAGAACCTTACCTGCCCTTGACATACTGAGAACTTACCAGAGATGGTTTGGTGCCTTCGGGAACTCAGATACAGGTGCTGCATGGCTGTCGTCAGCTCGTGTCGTGAGATGTTGGGTTAAGTCCCGCAACGAGCGCAACCCCTATCCTTATTTGCCAGCACGTAATGGTGGGAACTCTAGGGAGACTGCCGGTGATAAACCGGAGGAAGGTGGGGACGACGTCAAGTCATCATGGCCCTTACGGGCAGGGCTACACACGTGCTACAATGGCATGTACAGAGGGATGCGAACTCGCGAGAGCAAGCGGACCCCAAAAAGCATGTCGTAGTCCGGATCGGAGTCTGCAACTCGACTCCGTGAAGTCGGAATCGCTAGTAATCGTAGATCAGAATGCTACGGTGAATACGTTCCCGGGCCTTGTACACACCGCCCGTCACACCATGGGAGTGGGCTGCAAAAGAAGTGGGTAGTTTAACCTTCGGGAGGACGCTCACCACTTTGTGGTTCATGACTGGGGTGAAGTCGTAACAAGGTAGCCCTAGGGGAACCTGGGGCTGGATCACCTCCTTATTATGATGCTTAGGTTTTGTGACGTGTTCACACAGATTGCTTGATAGAAAGTAAGAGAAAGTTGGCACCTATTTAGGTCTGTAGCTCAGCTGGTTAGAGCGCACCCCTGATAAGGGTGAGGTCGGCAGTTCAAGTCTGCCCAGACCTACCAGGGTCCAACTAAGTAAGAAATGGGGCTATAGCTCAGCTGGGAGAGCGCCTGCCTTGCACGCAGGAGGTCTGCGGTTCGATCCCGCATAGCTCCACCACTTCTTACCTAAAAACCAAAGATAAGTCGCCGAAACTTGGCCATTTACCTTTGGTTTTTTTATGAACCAATGCTCTTTAACAATTTGGAAAAGCTGATAAAAAAATATCTCAAGAATATGAGTTTAATAACAAGTGTTCTTGGTATTCAAAAATAAGGTGATCGTACTCGAATGGCAGGATTTATACAGCCTGACCATTCAAGTGATTTAAGCGACAACATTTAGGTGTTGTATGGTTAAGTGACTAAGCGTATACGGTGGATGCCTTGGCAGTCAGAGGCGATGAAGGACGTGTTAATCTGCGATAAGCCATGTTAAGTCGATAAAAGACGTTATAGACATGGATTTCCGAATGGGGAAACCCACTGCATTTTATGCAGTATCGTAACGTGAATACATAGCGTTGCGAGGCGAACCCGGGGAACTGAAACATCTAAGTACCCGGAGGAAAAGAAATCAACCGAGATTCTGGTAGTAGCGGCGAGCGAACCCGGATTAGCCCTTAAGCTTTTAGGTGATTAGTGGAACATTCTGGAAAGGATGGCGATACAGGGTGATAGCCCCGTACATGAAAATCTACTTTAAGTGAAATCGAGTAGGACGGCACACGTGATATGTTGTCTGAATATGGGGGGACCATCCTCCAAGGCTAAATACTCCTGACTGACCGATAGTGAACCAGTACCGTGAGGGAAAGGCGAAAAGAACCCCTGTGAGGGGAGTGAAATAGAACCTGAAACCGTATACGTACAAGCAGTGGGAGCCCCTTCGTGGGGTGACTGCGTACCTTTTGTATAATGGGTCAACGACTTAATTTCAGTAGCAAGGTTAAGCGAATAGCGGAGCCGTAGGGAAACCGAGTGTTAACTGCGCGCATAGTTGCTGGGATTAGACCCGAAACCCGGTGATCTAGCCATGGGCAGGTTGAAGATTGGGTAACACCAATTGGAGGACCGAACCGACTAATGTTGAAAAATTAGCGGATGACTTGTGGCTGGGGGTGAAAGGCCAATCAAACCGGGAGATAGCTGGTTCTCCTCGAAAGCTATTTAGGTAGCGCCTCGAGCGAATACTGATGGGGGTAGAGCACTGTTAAGGCTAGGGGGTCATCCCGACTTACCAACCCTTTGCAAACTCCGAATACCATCAAGTACTACTCGGGAGACACACGGCGGGTGCTAACGTCCGTCGTGGAAAGGGAAACAACCCAGACCGTCAGCTAAGGTCCCAAAGTGTATGTTAAGTGGGAAACGATGTGGGAAGGCTTAGACAGCCAGGATGTTGGCTTAGAAGCAGCCATCATTTAAAGAAAGCGTAATAGCTCACTGGTCGAGTCGGCCTGCGCGGAAGATGTAACGGGGCTAAACATACCACCGAAGCTACGGGAGCATGCTTGCATGCTCGGTAGAGGAGCGTTCTGTAAGCCGTTGAAGGTGATTCGTAAGGATTGCTGGAGGTATCAGAAGTGCGAATGTTGACATGAGTAACGATAAAGGGGGTGAAAAGCCCCCTCGCCGAAAGACCAAGGTTTCCTGTCCAATGTTAATCAGGGCAGGGTGAGTCGGCCCCTAAGGCGAGACTGAAAAGTGTAGTCGATGGGAAACAGGTTAATATTCCTGTACTTCGTATAATTGCGATGGGAGGACGGAGAAGGCTAGGCCAGCGTGGCGATGGTTGTCCACGTGAAAGGCAGTAGGCGGTAAACTTAGGCAAATCCGGGTTTACATTACGCTGAGAGTTGATGACGAGTGTCTACGGACACGAAGTGGTTGATGCCCTGCTTCCAGGAAAAGTCTCTAAGCTTCAGATTATACGAAACCGTACCCCAAACCGACACAGGTGGTTGGGTAGAGAATACCAAGGCGCTTGAGAGAACTCGGGTGAAGGAACTAGGCAAAATGGTACCGTAACTTCGGGAGAAGGTACGCTCTTGATGGTGATGGGACTTGCTCCCTAAGCTGCTGAGAGTCGCAGATACCAGTTGGCTGCAACTGTTTATTAAAAACACAGCACTGTGCTAAATCGAAAGATGACGTATACGGTGTGACGCCTGCCCGGTGCCGGAAGGTTAATTGATGTGGTTAGCGCAAGCGAAGCTATTGATCGAAGCCCCGGTAAACGGCGGCCGTAACTATAACGGTCCTAAGGTAGCGAAATTCCTTGTCGGGTAAGTTCCGACCTGCACGAATGGCGTAATGATGGCCAAGCTGTCTCCACCCGAGACTCAGTGAAATTGAAATTGCCGTGAAGATGCGGTGTACCCGCGGCTAGACGGAAAGACCCCGTGAACCTTTACTACAGCTTGACACTGAACATTGACCCTACATGTGTAGGATAGGTGGGAGGCTTTGAAGCGTTGTCGCCAGATGACGTGGAGCCGACCTTGAAATACCACCCTTGTAGTGTTGATGTTCTAACGTTGGTCCCTTATCGGGATTGCGGACAGTGTCTGGTGGGTAGTTTGACTGGGGCGGTCTCCTCCCAAAGAGTAACGGAGGAGCACGAAGGTTGGCTAAGTATGGTCGGACATCATACGGTTAGTGCAATGGCATAAGCCAGCTTAACTGCGAGACAGACACGTCGAGCAGGTACGAAAGTAGGTCATAGTGATCCGGTGGTTCTGTATGGAAGGGCCATCGCTCAACGGATAAAAGGTACTCCGGGGATAACAGGCTGATACCGCCCAAGAGTTCATATCGACGGCGGTGTTTGGCACCTCGATGTCGGCTCATCACATCCTGGGGCTGAAGTCGGTCCCAAGGGTATGGCTGTTCGCCATTTAAAGTGGTACGCGAGCTGGGTTTAGAACGTCGTGAGACAGTTCGGTCCCTATCTGCCGTGGGCGTTTGAGAATTGAGGGGAGCTGCTCCTAGTACGAGAGGACCGGAGTGGACGAACCGCTGGTGTTTGGGTTGTTATGCCAATAGCATTGCCCAGTAGCTACGTTCGGAACTGATAACCGCTGAAAGCATCTAAGCGGGAAGCAGGCCTCGAGATTAATTCTCACTAGGACTTTAAGTCCTCTGAAGGGCCGTTGGAGACTACAACGTTGATAGGCAAGGTGTGTAAGTGCTGTGAGGCATTGAGCTAACTTGTACTAATTACCCGTGAGGCTTAACCATACAACACCTAAAGGGTGTTGCTTATAGATACTTTATTTTAGAAACCATGAATACTTGTTAGTGCTCATGAGATGTTTCAGCTTTTTCGAATGTTAAAGACAACAGTTTTTGCCTGGTGGCAATAGCGTTGTGGACCCACCTGACTCCATGCCGAACTCAGAAGTGAAACGCAACTGCGCCGATGATAGTGTGGGGCTTCCCCATGTGAAAGTAGGTCACCGCCAGGCGCCAATTTAGAAACCCAGCTTATAGCTGGGTTTTTATTTCGCTGATATAGCTCAGTTGGTAGAGCGCACCCTTGGTAAGGGTGAGGTCGGCAGTTCGAATCTGCCTATCAGCACCATATTCAATTAAGCCCGGCACTATTGCTGGGCTTTTTTGTTTTTATCGGCCAATTATTGGTCGGTTTATCTGATTAGGTTGGGGCTAATGGCTTCAACTCTAATGACCCAAGCGTGAAATTAGCCTCTTTTTAGCTGTTTTTTACTTGCAGCTTGCGTGGTAACTCTTTGTTTATTATTGTTTTTTTAATTAAATTAAACAAAATTTAGACAATCCTACCAATTAAAAAATTAGGGTGTTATAATTTCGCGCCCTTTAATTAGGCAGCCAGAGATCTCAGCGCTAATTGCTGGGGTCAGTTGTAATATATAGCGGAGCACTGAAATGATCCAAATGCAATCTACTATGGACGTGGCGGACAATTCCGGCGCGCGCCTTGTACAGTGTATTAAGGTCCTAGGTGGTTCGCACCGCCGTTATGCACGAATTGGCGACATCATTAAAGTTACTGTTAAGGAAGCAATTCCTCGCGGTAAAGTTAAGAAAGGTGACGTTATGAATGCTGTGGTAGTGCGTACTAGAAAAGGCGTTCGTCGTCCTGATGGTTCTGTAATTCGTTTTGACCGCAATGCAGCGGTTATCTTGAATGCAAACAATCAGCCTATTGGTACTCGTATCTTTGGTCCTGTGACACGTGAACTGCGAAATGAACAGTTCATGAAAATTGTGTCTCTAGCGCCAGAAGTACTTTAAGGAGTCCAAAATGGCTAATAAAATCCAAAAAGGCGATGAAGTAATAGTTATTGCAGGTAAAGACAAAGGCAAACGCGGTAGCGTAACCAAAGTTTTACCTACTGGAAAACTATTCGTTGAAGGCGTGAATGTAATCAAGAAGCACCAAAAGCCAAACCCACAATTGGGTGTTGCTGGCGGTATTGTTGAGAAAGAAGCGGCCCTTGATGCATCAAACGTAGCGATTTTTAACCCTGCCACTGGCAAGGCTGATCGCGTTGGTTTCCGATTTGAAGACGACAAAAAAGTTCGTGTATTCAAATCGTCTAATGAAATTGTAAAGTAACTGGAGTTAACGATGGCGAAACTGCATGACCTATATAAGGAAACTGTAACGCCTGAACTCTTAAAGGAGTTCGGTTACAAATCCATCATGCAAGTCCCTCGGATTGAGAAAATCACCCTTAACATGGGTGTGGGTGAAGCGGTTAATGACAAGAAAGTACTAGAGCACGCAATTGCTGATCTAGCAGCTATCTCAGGTCAAAAACCACTTACTACCAAAGCTCGTAAATCTGTAGCAGGCTTCAAAATCCGTGATGGATACCCAATTGGTTGTAAAGTGACTCTACGCGGTGAGCGTATGTGGGAGTTTTTAGAGCGTTTGATTTCGATCGCTATTCCTCGTGTTCGAGATTTCCGTGGTTTGAATGCTAAGTCATTCGATGGCCGTGGTAATTACAGCATGGGTGTACGTGAGCAAATCATCTTCCCTGAAATCGATTATGACAAAGTTGATAAGGTTCGTGGTATGGATATTACTATCACTACTACTGCCGAAACCAACGAGGAAGGCCGCGCTCTGCTGGCTGCCTTTAACTTCCCATTCCGTAAGTAAGGTAGAGTTAGTTATGGCTAAACAATCAATGAAAGCTCGTGAAGTGAAACGTGAAAAAGCCGTTGCTCGCTTCGCGGAAAAGCGCGCTGCGCTTAAAGCGATTATTAGCAGCGTGAACAGCTCTGATGAAGAGCGTTGGGACGCAGTGTTAAAATTGCAATCGTTACCTCGTGATTCAAGTCGGTCTCGTCAGCGTAACCGCTGTAACGTAACTGGCCGCCCACATGGCTACCTACGCAAATTCGGCTTAAGCCGTATTAAATTGCGTGAAGCTATGATGCGCGGTGAGGTTCCTGGCCTTAAGAAAGCCAGTTGGTAATCCACTTAATTACGGAGTAAACGATTATGAGCATGCAAGATCCTATTGCAGATATGTTGACTCGCGTTCGCAACGGTCAATCAGCAAATAAAGTATCTGTTGTTATGCCTTCATCTAAAGTAAAAGTGGCAATTGCTAACTTGTTGCAAGAAGAAGGTTACATCACAGGATACGCTGTGACTGGTGACGTGAAAAAGTCATTAGAAGTTACCCTCAAGTACTTTGAAGGTAAAAAAGTTATTGAAAAGATTGAACGTGTAAGCCGTCCAGGCCTACGCATTTATAAAGGTGCTAAAGACCTACCTAAAGTTATGGGTGGCCTTGGCGTTGCAATCGTTTCTACATCTAAAGGCGTTATGACTGACCGTGCAGCACGTAAAGCTGGCATGGGCGGTGAAATCGTCTGTTACGTAGCTTAACCGGAGGTAGGTAATATGTCTCGCGTAGCCAAGGCTCCCGTTACAATTCCTGCTGGCGTTGAAGTAAATATCAACGGCCAAGAATTAACGGTTAAAGGTAGCAAAGGTACATTGACTCGCGTTTTTAATGACGCAGTTGTTGTAACGAAGGAAGAAAACGAATTGAAATTTGCTGTAGTCGAAGGTGGTTCTTCAGCTCAAGCAGGTACAGCTCGTGCTCTTAGCAACAACATGGTTGTTGGCGTTACAGACGGGTTTGAGAAAAAACTGACACTATTAGGTGTTGGTTACCGTGCCGCTGTTAAAGGCAAGGTAGTTAACCTAACTTTAGGTTTTTCTCACCCTGTAGATTACACCTTACCAGAAGGTGTTACAGCAGAGTGTCCATCACAAACTGAAATCGTACTGAAAGGTGCTGATAAGCAAGTTGTTGGTCAGGTAGCAGCAGACATTCGCGCGTTCCGTCCACCAGAGCCTTACAAAGGTAAAGGTGTTCGTTACTCTGACGAAAATGTTCGCCGTAAAGAGGCTAAGAAGAAGTAGGTTAACACTATGGAAAAGAAAATTGCTCGTCTGCGTCGTGCAACACGCACTCGCAAAGCTATGCAAGAGTTGGGTAAAACCCGCCTGGTGATTCACCGTACTCCGCGCCATATTTACGCGCAGGTGATTGCACCTGATGCACAGGTTATTGCCGCAGCATCAACAGTAGATAAAGCCGTTGCTAACGGTCTTGAAAGTTTAAGTAATGTAGCTGCCGCTACTGCAGTAGGTAAAGCAATCGCTGAACGTGCTGCTGAAAAAGGCGTTACATCTGTAGCTTTTGACCGTTCAGGCTTTAAGTACCACGGCCGCGTTGCTGCGCTTGCAGAAGCAGCACGTGAAGCTGGTCTTCAGTTCTAAGGAGTGAGTCATGTCTAAATTTGAAGCACAAGCCGGTAGTGATCTGAACGAAAAGCTTATCGCTGTAAACCGTGTGTCAAAAGTAGTTAAAGGTGGTCGTATCTTCAGTTTCACTGCTCTAACAGTAGTGGGTGACGGTAACGGTCGCGTAGGGTTTGGTTATGGTAAAGCACGTGAAGTTCCAGCTGCTATTCAAAAAGCAATGGAAAAAGCGCGTCGTAACCTTACTAGTGTACAGCTGAGAGGCACTACACTGCAGCATCCTATTAAGGGTCGCCACTCTGGGTCGCGTGTTTACATGCAACCTGCATCAGAGGGTACTGGTATTATTGCCGGTGGTGCGATGCGTGCTGTTCTAGAAGTTGCGGGTGTGCAGAACGTATTGTCTAAGGCATACGGTTCTACTAACCCAATTAACATTGTTCGCGCTACTATCGACGCTCTTGAGAATATGCATTCTCCACAAGACGTTGCTGCGAAGCGTGGCCTAAGCGTCCAAGAAATTCTGGGGTAATAAGCCATGTCGAACAAAATAAAAGTAACACAGACTAAAAGCGGTATCGGGCGTTTGCCTAAGCACCGTGCGACTTTAACAGGTCTAGGTCTTCGTCGCATTAATCACACTGTAGAACTAGAGGATACTCCTTGTGTACGCGGTATGATTAATAAAGTTTCTTACATGGTTAAGGTTGAGGGAGAATAATCATGCGTTTGAATACTCTTTCTCCAGCTGCTGGCTCTAAGCCAAATGCTAAGCGTGTAGGTCGTGGTATTGGTTCTGGTTTAGGTAAAACCGGTGGTCGTGGTCACAAAGGTCAGAAGTCTCGTTCTGGCGGTAGTGTTCGTCCAGGTTTCGAAGGCGGTCAAATGCCATTGAAACAACGTTTGCCTAAATTTGGTTTTACTTCACGTAAATCAATGGTAACTGCTGAAGTTCGCACTGCTGAGCTAGCTAAAGTTACTGCTGACGTGGTAGATTTGGACGCTTTGAAGGCGGCTGGTCTTATTACTCGCAACATTAAGTTTGCAAAAGTAGTACTATCTGGCGAAGTTAAAGCACCAGTTACCTTACGTGGCCTGGGTGTAACTAAAGGCGCACTGGCAGCTATTGAAGCTGCTGGCGGTAAAATCGAGGAATAGTACAAAACATGGCTAAGAATCCAGGAACAGCATCAGCAAGTGCACAAGGCGGCTTAAGCGAGCTTAAGAGTCGTTTATTATTTGTGCTTGGAGCCATTATTGTGTTCCGAGCCGGCTCCTTTGTGCCGTTACCTGGGATTGATGCCGCTGTACTGGCCGCGTTGTTTGACCAGCAGAAGGGTACCATTCTGGAAATGTTTAATATGTTTTCAGGTGGTGCACTTTCACGTGCGTCTATTTTCGCGTTAGGTATCATGCCGTATATTTCGGCATCGATTATCATCCAGTTATTGACTGTTGTTCACCCAACGCTTGCCGAACTTAAAAAGGAAGGCGAGTCGGGTCGACGTAAAATCAGTCAATACACGCGTTATAGCACACTGGTTCTAGCAACCTTCCAAGCTATTGGTATTGCTACTGGCTTACCAAATATGATGGCTGGTCTGGTTATTAACCCAGGCCTACCATTCTATTTCACTGCGGTGGTTAGCTTGGTAACGGGAACTATGTTCCTAATGTGGTTAGGTGAGCAAATTACTGAACGCGGTATTGGCAACGGGATCTCGATTCTGATTTTTGCTGGTATTGTGGCAGGATTGCCTTCTGCAATCGGTCAGACGGCTGAGCAGGCGCGTCAAGGAGAGTTACATTTGTTGTTACTCTTGTTCATCGTTGCTCTTGTATTTGCGGTGACCTTCTTTGTGGTATTTGTAGAACGTGGACAACGTCGTATCGTTGTTAACTATGCAAAACGCCAACAAGGTCGCAAAGTGTTTGCTGCGCAAAGCACACATTTACCACTTAAGGTAAACATGGCGGGTGTTATCCCAGCTATTTTTGCCTCAAGTATTATTCTGTTCCCTGGCACATTAGCTCAGTGGTTTGGTCAAAATGAAGGCTTGTCTTTCTTATCTGACTTATCGCTAACGCTACAACCTGGGCAACCGTTATATGTGTTCTTGTATGCAGCAGCCATTATCTTCTTCTGCTTCTTCTATACTGCGTTGGTATTTAACCCTCGCGAAACAGCAGATAACTTGAAGAAGAGTGGCGCGTTCATTCCAGGTATTCGTCCTGGTGAACAAACCTCGCGATACATCGACAAGGTGATGACTCGTTTAACCCTAGCTGGTGCTTTGTACATCACGTTTGTATGTTTAATTCCTGAGTTTATGATGATCGGAATGAACGTTCAGTTCTACTTCGGTGGTACTTCGCTACTTATTGTAGTGGTGGTTATCATGGACTTTATGGCTCAGGTCCAAACCCATTTGATGTCTCATCAATATGGTTCGGTTCTGAAAAAAGCTAATCTTAAAGGTTACGGCCGATAGGCCGCCCTTGAGATTGGACTTTAACTTTTGCGGAGATAGCAATGAAAGTACGTGCATCCGTTAAGAAAATCTGCCGTAACTGTAAAGTTATTAAGCGCAACGGTGTTGTGCGTGTAATTTGCAGTGAGCCAAAGCATAAACAGCGCCAAGGCTAGTTAGTAGATTTCAAGACAATATTATTTGCAATGTGGTCATCTGTTGAGTATCCTTACGGGCTTTTCACAGATGGCCTTCGTTTAACACGAAAAATAGGAGTGTGCCAATGGCCCGTATAGCCGGCATTAACATTCCTGATCAGAAGCACGCAGTTATTGCTTTAACTGCAATCTTCGGCATTGGCTTAACCCGTTCACAGAAAATCTGTGCGGCAGCTGGTATCGCTGAAGATGTAAAGATCAGAGAACTTGACGAAACACAAATCGATAAACTTCGTGACGAAGTAGCTAAATTCACCGTTGAAGGTGATCTACGCCGTGAAGTATCTATGAACATTAAGCGCCTGATGGACCTCGGTTGTTACCGTGGACTTCGTCATCGTCGCAGTTTGCCCCTTCGCGGTCAGCGCACTAAAACTAATGCGCGCACCCGTAAAGGTCCTCGCAAACCTATTAAGAAATAAGGGGTGAGTGATAATGGCTAAAACTCCGACTCGCGCTCGTAAACGCGTAAAAAAACAAGTTGCTGATGGCATGGCTCATATCCATGCGTCTTTCAACAATACTATCGTGACTATCACTGATCGTCAGGGCAACGCGCTTTCTTGGGCTACCGCAGGTGGTTCAGGTTTCCGTGGTTCTCGTAAGTCTACTCCGTTCGCTGCACAGGTTGCTGCTGAACGTGCTGCTGAAGCAGCTAAAGACTACGGCCTTAAGAACGTAGAAGTGTTTGTAAACGGCCCAGGTCCTGGTCGTGAGTCTTCAATCCGTGCATTACATGCTGCGGGTTTCCGTGTGACTAACATCACCGACGTGACTCCGATTCCACACAATGGCTGTCGTCCACCTAAGAAACGCCGCGTGTAGTTTCTGGATAGATTGGAGAAAGAAAAATGGCAAGATATTTAGGTCCAAAGCTTAAACTTAGCCGTCGTGAAGGTACCGATCTTTTCTTGAAAAGTGGCGTACGTGCGATCGACACAAAGTGTAAGCTGGATACAGCACCTGGACAACACGGTGCACGTAAAGCGCGTCTTTCAGACTACGGTTTACAGCTTCGTGAGAAGCAAAAAGTTCGTCGTTTATACGGCATTCTTGAAAAGCAATTCCGCAACTACTATAAAGCTGCTGCTCGCCTTAAAGGCAACACCGGTGAAAACTTGTTGCAATTGTTAGAAAGTCGTTTGGATAACGTTGTTTACCGTGTAGGTTTTGGTGCAACTCGCGCCGAAGCTCGTCAGCTAGTTAGCCACAAAGCTATTCTAGTAAACGGTAAAGTGGTAAACATTCCTTCTTACAAGGTACTACCAGAAGACGTTATCAGTGTTCGCGAAAAATCTAAGAAGCAAGCGCGTATCGTTGCATCTTTAGAAATCGCTGGACAACGTGAAGCGGCATCGTGGGTAGAAGTAGACGCAACTAAGATGGAAGGCACTTTCAAGCGCCTACCTGAGCGCGCTGACTTGTCTGCGGAAATTAACGAACAGCTGATCGTCGAACTTTACTCTAAGTAAAGTTGAATTATAGAGAGGACACAATGCAGGGTTCTGTAACAGAGTTTCTAAAACCAAGGCTAGTTGAGATCGAACAAGTTAGCCCAACTCGTGCAAAAGTTACGCTTGAGCCGTTAGAGCGTGGTTTTGGCCACACTTTAGGTAACGCTCTTCGTCGTATTCTTTTATCTTCTATGCCAGGTTGTGCGGTAACTGAAGTAGAAATCGATGGCGTGTTGCATGAGTACAGCAGTAAGGAAGGTGTTCAAGAGGATATCTTGGAAATCTTGCTTAACCTAAAAGGTATTGCTGTAAAGTTAGAAGGTAAAGACGAAGTAACCTTAAGTCTTACCAAGTCTGGAGCAGGTCCTGTGGTTGCAGGCGACATTCAGCACGACGCTGATGTCGAAATCACTAACCCTGAGCACGTTATTTGTCACCTTAGCAGCAACGCTGAAATTAGCATGCGCATTAAGGTAGAACGTGGTCGTGGTTACGTACCAGCTTCAGTTCGGGTTCACTCTGAAGATGAGGAGCGTCCAATTGGTCGTTTGCTAACAGATGCGGCTTACAGCCCAGTAGAGCGTATAGCTTATACTGTTGAAGCTGCACGTGTAGAGCAACGTACTGACTTGGACAAATTGGTTATCGATATGGAAACCAATGGTACTCTTGATCCAGAGGAAGCTATCCGCCGCAGTGCAACAATTCTTGCAGAGCAGTTGGATGCCTTCGTTGACTTACGTGACGTAAGTGAGCCAGAAGAAAAAGAAGAGAAGCCAGAGTTTGATCCAATCCTGCTTCGTCCTGTCGATGATCTAGAGTTGACAGTACGCTCTGCTAACTGTTTGAAGGCAGAAGCGATTCATTACATTGGTGACTTGGTACAACGTACCGAAGTTGAGCTACTTAAAACCCCTAACTTGGGTAAGAAGTCGCTTACAGAAATCAAAGATGTATTAGCATCACGTGGTCTATCTCTAGGTATGCGCCTAGAAAATTGGCCACCTGCTAGCATTGCTGATAAGTAGTCACTGGTTTTAACGTCTTAATATAGAAGGATAAGGTCATGCGCCATCGTCAGAGTGGTCGTCAATTGAACCGAAATAGCAGCCATCGTCAGGCTATGTTCCGGAATATGGCCAGTTCATTGGTTCGCCATGAAGTTATCAAGACAACATTGCCTAAAGCCAAAGAGCTTCGCCGTGTTGTTGAGCCATTAATTACATTGGCTAAAAATGACAGTGTAGCTAACCGTCGTCTAGCTTTTGCTCGTACTCGCGATGCAGAAGTTGTTGGTAAGCTATTTGCTGAAATCGGCCCACGATTCAAAGAACGTGCAGGCGGTTATACTCGCATTTTAAAATGTGGTTTCCGTGCTGGCGACAATGCTCCTATGGCATACATTGAATTATTGGACCGTCCTGAAGTTGAAGAAGTAGTTGAAGAAGCTGCTGAGTAAACTCAGACACCAAGCTTAAAAAGCCGGACTTAGGTCCGGCTTTTTTTTGTCTAAAATTTGTTATCGCTTAGTAACTTGGGTTAGATGATTACAAACGTTTATTGTGGTCAAAGTAGTAAGAAATACGTGCCCGAGGGTTCAGGTATTCAAACACTGCATCGGGCAATGCGCTTGGCTTTAAGGCTTTTTCTATGGTTAAGCCAGCAGCTTCTAAATCGATAATTGGCGCTTCGGTACGTGGAATATTAGCGTCGTAAACTTGTACCGCTGGAAATAATAAACGCTCAGAGTTAACCGACATCACCAAGCCAATTTGGCCTGAGCTAAGCTGTACTACGCTGCCTGGTGGGTAAATGCCCAGCAAGCGGATCAGAATGCCTAAGTCTGCTGTATTTAGCTGTTCTTTACGCTGTTTATAAAGATATGAAATAACAGTGAAAGGAATGCGAGTCTGCTTCACATCGCGTGGATGACACAAACTGTCGTATTCGTTTACCACTGAAATTAGCTGAGACAAGCGGTCTATTTGCTCACCCTTAAGTTTTTTGGGATAACCACTTCCATCTAAAAACTCGTGGTGTTGTTCAGCAATTAACTTAACTTTGGCCGGTAGCGTTTCTGAGAGCTTAAGAAAATCAGCACCGTACTTGGTGTGCATTTTAAGCAAGTTTGCTTCTTGAGCTGTTAGCTTGCCCGGCTTGCGTAAAATCTTATCCGGGATCTTCATTTTACCCACATCGTGGAATAATCCCGAAAGACCCAAAATCTTGATATCACGCTCGGAAAACCCTGCAGCTTTGGCCAGCATCATCGCAAGGATAGAAACGTTGAGGCTATGGTAATAAAAGCTGTCAGCATCTTTGCTGTCGTTCATTAGATGAAGTACAACGTTTTCGCCGGATAGTAAATCATCGGCCAAGTTGTTAATTAGGCTGGTTGCGTCGTCTACCGCATTTAGCGGGCGACTTTTAAGCTTAGACATTACCGCCCGCACTTGGGCCATGGAGCGATCGAACTCTTTTTCTACTTTTTGCAGGTTGCGGCGGTAGTTTTTAAGTTCTTCGATACGGGCGCGCTTCTCTTCCCAAAGGGCTTTTTCTGCTTTCTCTTGGGCTTTTGGGTCGGCTTTTTTACTATCGCCATTTTCTTGGTCAACGGGCAGCGGTGGTTTGTCGCTCTTTTCTGGAACAACAATGACATGTTTTAAACCTAGGTTATGAATAACCTCAATTTGGTCTTGGCTTTTAATTTTGAAGCTGGTGAACATAAATGGGTGCTCGCCCCACTTAACAGGAAGCTTTACGTAAACTCCTATCTGTAAGCGTTCAACATTTAGCTTTAACTCTGCCATTTTTCCTTTCTACTTCATCCGTCTAGCCTGCATTATGAAGAATTTGGCACACAAAATCAGCTGCTTTTAACAAGTTCTAGACATACACTACAATCTAACTAAAATAGGTATCTAGATGTCTAGACATACATTGCCTGTTGTTAGCAAGGAACCTTTATATGCCAATTTGTATTCCTGATCAGTTACCCGCTGCTGAAGTATTGCGCAATGAAAATATATTTGTAATGCCAGAGAGCCGTGCCGCTCACCAGGACATTCGTCCCTTAGAAGTGGTATTGCTTAACTTGATGCCAAAGAAAATCGAGACCGAGAATCAGATCCTTCGCTTGCTTTCTAACTCGCCGCTGCAAGTGAACGTAAAGCTATTACGGATTAATCATCGGGTGTCTAAAAACACCCCGCAAGAGCATATTGATAAGTTTTATCGAGATTTTGAAAAATTGCGAGAGCGCAATTTTGACGGCTTAATTATTACTGGAGCACCGCTTGGTCAAGTTGCATTCGAAGACGTTTATTACTGGGACCAAGTTAAAGAAATCATTGATTGGTCGACAACACACGTAACCTCAACACTGTACTTATGTTGGGCGGCGCAAGCTGCTTTGTATCATTTATATGGTCTAGAAAAACAGACACGTGAGAAGAAGTTGTCAGGCGTGTACTGGCACCAAACTAAGCATAAGCATAACCCCTTAGTACGCGGGTTTGACGACGCCTTTTTAGCGCCTTTGTCACGTTATGCTCACTTCGATCCTAATTTGATTACCGAAGAAACTGACTTAACAGTATTGGCAGATAACCCTGAAGCAGGCAGCTATTTGTTTGCCAGTGAAGATTTCCGTCAAGTATTTATTACTGGTCATCCAGAATACGCCGCCGACACCTTACATAACGAATATCAGCGTGACAGCCAAGAAGGTTTGAATCCTCAGTTACCAGAGAATTACTATCCGCAAGATGATTGTGGCAATTCACCTTGTGCCACATGGCGCAGTCATGGTCATTTGCTTTACAACAATTGGCTAAATTACTGTGTGTACCAAATCACGCCGTACGACTTAACAGAGCTAAAACCAAAATCCGATAATATCTTGAAATAATTTCATATAACTTTATCGCAGCTAAGCCTTTAAAGGCAGTGTGCTACACTGCCGTGTCGAAATACCAGCGAAAGAAATAGGATGTTCCCGTGTCAGCAAGGCCTCAATTAGAAAAGCAACTTTCTCAACGCATCATGATTATTGATGGCGGCATGGGAACCATGATTCAATCTTACAAGTTGGAAGAGGCTGATTACCGCGGAGAGCGCTTTGCTGATTGGCATACCGATGTGAAAGGTAACAACGATATGTTGGTCCTTTCTCAGCCTAAAATCATTGCCGATATCCACCGTGATTATCTACTTGCCGGCGCTGATATTCTCGAAACCAATACCTTTAACGCCACCACTATCGCCATGGCCGATTATGACATGGAAGCTTATTCTGCTGAGATAAACCGAGAAGCAGCCAGAATAGCCCGTGAGGTGGCTGACGAAGTTACCGCGCTAAACCCAGAGCGTCCGCGTTTTGTAGCGGGGGTGTTGGGCCCAACTAACCGTACTTGTTCTATTTCTCCTGATGTAAACGATCCAGGTTATCGAAACGTTACTTTTAACGAGTTAGTAGAAGCTTACGAAGAGTCTACTAAGGCTTTAATTGAAGGCGGTAGCGACCTGATCCTTATCGAAACTATCTTCGATACCTTGAATGCTAAAGCAGCAGTGTTTGCGGTTAAATCAGTTTACGATGAATTGGGCATCGATTTACCCATAATGATTTCCGGTACTATTACTGACGCGTCAGGGCGTACCTTAAGCGGCCAAACAACCGAGGCATTTTATAACTCCTTGCGCCACGCCGAACCAATTAGCATGGGTCTGAACTGTGCGCTTGGTCCCGATGAGCTACGCCAATATGTTGAAGAGCTAAGCCGGGTAAGCGAGAGCTATGTGTCGGCTCACCCTAATGCGGGTTTACCTAATGCCTTTGGTGAATATGATCTAGAAGCCAAAGAAATGGCAGAACATATTGGTGAATGGGCTCGCGCTGGCTTCCTAAACCTTGTAGGTGGTTGTTGTGGTACAACGCCAGAACACATTAAAGCAATGGCCGATGCCGTTGAAGGTGTTACGCCGCGCCAATTGCCAGAAATAGACGTTGCCTGTCGTTTATCTGGACTAGAGCCTCTAACCATTACTCCAGAAACCTTATTTGTAAATGTGGGCGAGCGTAATAACGTTACTGGCTCGGCCATGTTTAAGCGCTTAATTAAAGAAGAAAACTACGATAAAGCCATCGAAGTTGCTTTGCAGCAGGTAGAAAACGGCGCGCAAATCATCGATGTGAACATGGATGAAGGCATGCTTGATTCTAAAGCTGCCATGGTGCGCTTTTTAAACATGGTTGCTTCAGAGCCAGACATTGCCAAAGTACCGGTAATGATCGACTCATCAAAGTGGGACATTCTTGAAGCGGGTTTGCAGTGTGTGCAAGGTAAACCTGTAGTTAACTCCATCTCTATGAAAGAAGGGGTGGAGCCTTTTATTGAGCAAGCCAAAATTCTTCGCCGTTATGGCGCTGCCGTGATTGTGATGGCTTTTGATGAAGTGGGGCAAGCTGATACGCGAGAGCGTAAGTTTGAGATATGTAGCAAGTCGTACGATATTTTGGTGAATCAAGTAGGCTTCCCACCAGAAGATATCATCTTCGATCCTAATATCTTTGCTGTAGCTACCGGTATCGACGAGCATAACAACTATGCAGTTGATTTCATTGAAGCGGTTAAAGACATCAAAGATAACTTGCCTCATGCGATGATCTCGGGCGGCGTCTCAAATGTAAGTTTCTCATTCCGCGGAAACAACCCTGTACGTGAAGCTATTCACGCGGTATTCCTGTATTACGCCATTAAAAATGGCATGGACATGGGTATTGTAAATGCAGGCCAGCTAGCCATTTACGAAGACATTCCCAAAGAGCTTAAAGACAAAGTTGAAGCGGTTGTACTAAACACCCATGACAATGCTACAGAAGAGCTGTTAGAGATTGCCGAGAAGTACCGTGGTGACGGAACGCAGCAAGAAAATGCTCAAGATTTAGAGTGGCGGACGTGGGATGTAAATAAGCGCTTAGAACACGCTTTAGTCAAAGGTATTACCGAATTCATCGAAGAGGATACGGAACTGGCTCGCCAAGCTGCAGAGCGTCCGCTGCATGTGATTGAAGGGCCATTAATGGATGGCATGAACGTAGTGGGCGATTTATTTGGCGCCGGTAAAATGTTCCTTCCGCAAGTGGTTAAATCGGCGCGAGTGATGAAGCGAGCTGTGGCCTATCTGCAACCTTATATCGAAGCAGAAAAAGGCGAAGGGCAACGCTCTAACGGCAAAATTGTTATGGCCACGGTAAAAGGTGACGTACACGATATTGGCAAAAATATTGTTGGCGTGGTGCTGCAATGTAATAACTTTGAAGTGATTGACCTAGGTGTGATGGTGCCTTGCGATAAAATCTTAAAAGTAGCCAAAGAAGAGAAGGTAGACATGATTGGTCTATCTGGCTTGATTACACCTTCGCTAGATGAAATGGTGCATGTTGCTAAAGAAATGCAGCGTACTGGCCTAGATATCCCACTGCTAATTGGTGGTGCGACAACTTCTAAAGCGCACACCGCAGTAAAAATTGAACAAAATTACGAAAAGCCAGTTGTTTACGTATCTAATGCCTCTCGTGCAGTAGGGGTATGCCAAAGTTTGTTATCAGACGAGCTGCGCCCAGCCTTTGTTGAAAAACTCGATAAGGATTACGACATTGTGCGTGAGCAGCATGCACGTAAGCGACCTCGCACTCCACCAGTTACATTGGAAGCCGCACGCGCTAATGCAGTAAGTATTGACTGGCAAAATTATACGCCACCCGTGCCTAAGCAGTTGGGCATTCAGCAATTTGAGAATGTATCAATTGCCGAGATAGAACCTTATATCGATTGGACACCATTCTTTATGACCTGGTCTTTGGCCGGTAAATATCCACGTATATTAGAAGATGAAGTGGTAGGTGAAGAAGCCAAACGTATCTTTGCTGATGCAAAGGTGATGTTAGAGCGTTTCAAAGCCAAGGACGAAATAAAAGTGTCTGGCGTATTTGGGCTATTCCCTGCCAACAGCGTGGGTGACGATATCGAAATTTATCGCGATGAGTCGCGTAGCGAATTGCTGGGTGTAAGCTCTCAGCTTCGCCAGCAAACAGAAAAGAAAAAGGGTGCCAACAATTGTTTGGCCGACTTCATTGCGCCTAAGTCTTCTGGTAAGGCAGACTATTTTGGCGCATTTGCCGTGACCGGCGGGATTGGTGAAGACGAATTAGCTGAAGCCTACAAAGAAGATGGCGATGATTACAATGCCATTATGGTGAAGGCAGTGGCCGACCGTTTAGCAGAAGGGTTTGCTGAATACTTACATGCGCAGGTGCGTAAAGAGTATTGGGGTTATGCTGCCGATGAAGCGTTAAGCAACGAAGAACTGATTCGCGAAAACTATCAGGGCATTCGTCCTGCGCCTGGTTATCCGGCCTGCCCAGAGCATACCGAAAAAGGCTTAATTTGGGAGCTACTTGATGTTGAGCAGCGTATTGGCATGCAGTTAACCGAAAGCTACGCCATGTGGCCCGGTGCAGCGGTATCTGGTTGGTATTTCTCGCACCCAGAGAGTCGTTACTTTGCAGTAGCGTCTATTCAAAAAGATCAGGTTGAAGATTATGCCCAACGTAAAAACATGTCTTTGGAAGACGCTGAGCGTTGGTTAGCGCCTAACTTGGGTTACAACAGCTAAAACAACTACATATTTCTGCTCTGAGGCGCTGCTCTCGGAGCGGAAATTGCTTGAATTAAAGGCGATTCCCCCCTACAATTTGCGCCGATTTTATCACTGAGAATCTTCTATGAACCCGGACCCCGACAGTCGAAACTTTTATTGTTTTTTAAATCTTATACAAAAAATTTCCTTCGTGTAGTCCGTCTCGTTGATGTCTGGCTCTATGCGATAGCTGGAGCAGTACATGGCACAACTTCAACAAAAACTAGAGCTAGCTTTAGTTAATCTCGATAAACCAACTCTTCGCTCTACCCTTGATGAGTATCACTTTGCAGATATTGGCCAAGCCTTAGCAGAGTTCGAACCTAAAGAAGCGTTACCGCTAATTTCCATGTTCTCCTTGGGTGATCGCGCCAAGGTTTTTTCTTATTTGCCGCCTTACTTGCAAGCCGATGTTGCCGGTTTGATGAAGCGTCATAAATTGGCTGCCTTATTTTCACGTATGGACGCCGATGAGCGGGCCGATTTATATAATGATTTAGACGAAGAGCAGCGCGCCATGGTGTTACCGGGTTTAGCGCAAGCCGAACGTGAAGATCTACGTAAGCTGTCAAGTTATGCAGAAGGTACAGCGGGGGCGATAATGACCTCTGACTACGCCACCTTAAAAGAGCATTGGCTAGTTAGCCGTGCGCTTAAGCAGTTGCGCTTAGAAGCGCCTGATAAAGAAACCATCTACCAAACCTACGTGATTGATGGCCAGCGCCGTTTGCGCGGCACAGTGTCTTTGCGTGAGTTGATCTTGGCCTCTCCAGATACTCAAGTACGTGAGTTAATGCGTACCGAAGTGGTATCGGTAACCGTTGAAGAGAGCCAAGAGCAAGCCGCTAAGCAAATTCGTCATTACGACTTACTGGCTTTACCGGTGGTTGATGAGGTGCAAAAGTTAGTGGGCATCGTGACTTACGATGACGCAATGGATGCAGCCGTTGAAGAAGCCACCGAAGATGCGCAAAAAAGTGCCTCGGTAGGTAAGTTAGATGAAACCGTTGATCGCGTGAGCATTTGGGAGCTGTATCGCAAGCGGGTAATGTGGCTGGTATTACTGGTGTTTGGCGCAATGTTCTCGGGTGCTGGCATTGCTCACTTTGAAGATACCATTGCCAGCCATGTTGCCTTAGTGTTCTTTTTACCTTTGCTTATTGGCAGTGGCGGTAACGCAGGCTCGCAGGCGGCTGCGCTTATGGTACGTGCATTAGCAACCGGTGAAGTAGACAAAAATGACTGGTCTAAATTATTTGCGCGAGAGCTACTGGTTGGTTTGGCTTTGGGCTTAACCATGGCAGCGGCAGTTTATAGTGTTGGTGTATTTCGTGGTGGACCAGATGTCGCCATGATCGTTTCAATGTCGATGATAATTATTGTACTAGTAGGCTCACTAGTCGGTTTGAGTCTTCCGTTCTTGCTCAATAAGATGAAGATGGACCCTGCCACAGCATCGGGGCCTTTAGTGGCAACCATTGCTGATGTATCTGGGGTATTGGTGTATTTTGGGCTGGCCAGCATGGTGCTAGGTTTATAAAGCTGCCATAGCGAAGAAACAAAAAAGCGAGTACTAACACTCGCTTTTTTGTTGCCTTTATAAGGGCTATTTAGCTTTCTTTTCGCTGCTATTAGCTGGTTTTATTAAGCCAACACCTTCGCGAATAATCATTAGGCCTACGCTGACTAGCTTCACACAAACCCAAAGGAATACAACTAATACAATAACCTTAATAAAGGTTTGAAATATCTCGAAAAATTCTTCGCTTACTTGCTCGTTAATCGCGTCGGTATCTGCCATTAGCCATTCAAAGAAGCCTTGCATAAATGGGGCATCATGAGGCAGTGATACTAAACTGATGGTTTGAGGTAATACATAGGCTATTACTGCAATACCCACCACAATAAGCACAATGGCAATAATCAATCGTGAGCGGTCTAACGCCGTGTTCATATACATCCTTGAATCTTTATTAATAGTTTTATTGTTAGCTACCTTACTGCACTAACAAAATTGGTCAAGTGGCTTAATTAGCCTGCTCGATGCCAAAAGCGTGTTGTTGCTCTTCTAGCTGTTCTTGCAGGTCAAACCAGCTTAGCTCAGTTTCTTCGAGTTCGCTCTTAAGTTCTGCTTGTTGTTTTAATAATTTTTGTAGCTGATTTTTGTTATCGGCTTCGTACAGTTCTGGTTCAGCCATTTTTTGCTCGATGTCATCAAGCGTTTTTTGGGCTTTAGCACTGCGCTTTTCTAAACTTTCTAATTCTTTACGAATGCCTTTAGTTTGCTGACGAAATTCTGCTTCGCGACGCTTTTGTTCTTTGCGCTGGTTTACCGGGTTAGCGCTATTTGCAGCACTAGCACTGCTGTTCTCTAATCTATTGGCTTGGGTAAGCCACTGCTGATAATCATCCAAGTCGCCGTTAAATGGCGAGACCTGTTGGCTATCTACCAAGTAAAACTCATCGGTGGTCGCACGTAGTAGCGCTCGGTCGTGCGAAACAATAATCATTGCTCCGGTAAACTCTTGCAGAGCCAGTGTTAGCGCATGTCGCATTTCTAAATCGAGGTGGTTGGTTGGCTCATCCAGCAATAGCAAGTTAGGTTTTTGCCAAACTACCAAGGCCAATACTAAGCGGGCCTTCTCGCCACCGCTAAAGGGGGCAACTTGCTCGAGCGCTTTATCTCCCTGAAAACCAAAGCTGCCTAAATACTTGCGTAGTTCAGCCTCGGTGGTGTTTGGTGCTAAGCGCTGCAAATGCTGCATGGGTGTATCGTCGGGGCGCAGTGTTTCAAGCTGGTGCTGAGCAAAATAACCCACTTTAGCCATTTTGTTTATTTCAACATTGCCAGCGAGTGCTTTAAGTTCGCCTGATAACAGCTTAATAAAGGTTGATTTACCAGCGCCATTACGCCCCAACAAGCCAATTCGGCTGCCGGGAACTAAGTTAAATTTAACCTGTTCTAAAATGGTTTTGTCTTCATAACCGGCGCTCACCTTTTCCATAGTGAGCAAGGGAAGTGGCAAGTTGTCGGGCTCTCTAAAGTGGAAGCTAAACTGCGAGTCGACATGTGCTTGGCTTATCACTTCCATTTTCTCTAGCGCTTTTAAGCGGCTTTGCGCTTGCTTAGCTTTGCTGGCTTTGTAACGGAAACGATCCACAAAGCTTTGCATGTGGGCGCGCTCGCGTTGTTGTTTCTCATACATAGCTTGTTGTTGAGCTAACTGTGTCGCACGCATTTGCTCAAAGTCGGAGTAACCACCGGTATATTCATTGAGCTTTTGATGCTCAATATGCACGATGCGATTAACAATGTTATCGAGGAAATCACGGTCGTGCGAAATAAGGATTAAGGTTCCGGGATAGCGCTTTAGCCATTGCTCTAGCCATACAACGGTGTCTAAGTCTAAGTGGTTGGTTGGCTCATCAAGTAACAATAAATCGGAGCGAACCAGCAGCGCTTGGGCTAAGTTTAGGCGCATTCGCCAACCACCAGAAAAATCACTCACGCTTTGTTGTTGGCCGGCTTCGCTAAAACCTAAACCAGCCAGTAGCTCGGCAGCTTTGGTTTTTATCTGGTAGCCGCCAATGGTATCCATTTGGGTGTGCAAGGTAGCTATAAGCTCGCCTTCGCCAGATTCTTCAGCGGCAGCGATATCGTGTTCCAATTGGCGAAACTCTTGGTCGCCGTCAAGTACGTAATCAATAGCGCTGCGTTGCAGCTCCGGTGTTTCTTGGGCTACGCTGGAAATTTCCCACTTGCTCGGTACTTTTAGGTCGCCTTCATCAACTTGCAGCTGATTTTTAAGCAAGGCGAATAGCGAAGACTTACCGCAGCCATTTTGACCGACTAAACCCACTTTTTGACCAGCGTGAATAGTGAGGTTGGTTTCTGCTAATAGAAATTTGCTGCCGCGCTGCAGGCTAATGTTGTTGGCTACGATCATGGTTGTTGCTATGTGCTGCTAAAAGTATGCAATAATGCCGCTATGATAACCGATGCGGTGAATGCCGCATAGCAACATGGTAGTGCAAACTAGAGTTAACTATGGCAAGACATCGTTTTATTGCTGGCGCAGTATGCCCAGAATGTAGTGAACAAGATTCTATTCGTTTAATCGTTGAGCAAATCGACGGTGAAGAGCGCGAGCATATTGAGTGCGTAAGCTGTGACTACCGCGCCGAGCGTCCCAAGCAAGCTGCAGAAAAAGCAGAGCAAGATATCATAGGTTTGTTTAAGCCTTAATGAGGTTTTAGCCTTATCGACTTAAGCAATTTGCGGCTCTATTAAGGCATAGCATACCCGTTGATTTCGGTAAGCCATGATCATAATGCTTATTTTAGTCCAGTTAGCTCATCTGACTTTAAGTGAGAGATTTCCCCAGTATTGTTAAGCTGAAGTCTTGCTGATCCATTCGGGCTACATTAGGCAGTTGACCCCAACGTTGATATTCAAGCTTTTCGAATAGGGCTAGGCTAGGGGTATTGTGACTAAATATGAAGGCAAGTAGGATTTCTATTCCTAGCTCTTGGGCTAAGCTTTCGGCCTCAATTAACAACTTACCGCCTAAACCTTTACCACGTTGGCTTTCTGCTAGATATAAACTTATCTCAGCACTATGTTGGTAGGCTGGCCGACCATAAAAATCACTAAAACTTAACCAAGCAATCACCTCTCCTTTTTGTTCTAGCACATATAAGGGGCGCTTAGGATTTTGGTGCTGCTCAAACCAAGCTTGGCGAGAGGTCACCGTTTGTGGCTCTGTGTCTGCCGTTACTTTGCGTGAGGCTATCGTTGAGTTATAGATCTCAACGATGCTGGGCAGATCGGCCTGCTGGGCTAAACGAAATGAATGAGACATGGCCGCGCTTAATAGTGAGGAGGAGGCGTTTCTTGTTCTTGCGGAGCAACTGCTGCGCTGCCATCACCTTCAAACAGTTTGGCGCGAATCAATTTAAACTGGTGCTCTAAGGTCTCTAATTGGCTTTGTTGGCTTTGCAATGCAAGGTTTAGTTGCTCGATAGTGTCCTCTTGAAAGGCCAGTTTTGTTTCTAAGCGTTCAATAACACTTTCTAATTCTTGCTGATTCATACTACTTTTTAACCTGCCAAATTTCGACTAACCCACTGGAGCTTGCGCTCGCTAGTTGGCCATTATCAAGCATCGCTGCACTATACACAACAGCGCTTTTGGGGCGGGTTTTCTTGGTAGGGGTGACCAACCAATCTTGTAAGGCTTGGCCACTGGCAACATGCCAAAGGCTAAGCTTTCTGGCAGCTGAACCGGTGATTAGCCATTCACCATTATTAGTAAAGCTAACGTAAGAGAATATGTTTTGTCTGGCAGTGAGCTTGAGCTTACTCACTTGCTCGCCGCTAGGTAAGGCCCATACTCGCGCAAGTTTGCCGTTGTCAGAAGTAAAGGCATACTTTCCGTCAGATTCTAAAGCCACCGAGGAAACGCGTCCTTGATGAGGGAAACGCAAAATAACTTGCGCGGTTTGGGTATCCCAAAATAAAGCTTGGTAGTCGTTGCCGCCGGTGAGCGCATAGCGCCCGTTGGCCGACAGCGCAACAGCGTTGATTTTTTCGCTGTGGCCTAAAAACTCTAAGCGGCGGCCAGATACCAAGTTAAGGTGAATAACTTTGCCATCGCCTAGGCCAATAAGTACCTGCTGACCATTACTCGATAACGCGATATCACGGATGCTTGATTCACTAAGCTTCCAATAGCCTAGCGCTTGTCCGCTATTTATGTCCCACACCACAAAATCATCACGACTGGCGCTAATAGCAAACTGTTGGCCTTCGGCAATTTTAACTAAAAATACTTGGTTATTTTGCTGGTTTTGATGATCCCATTGAAACAGCTGACGTTGTTGCTTTACATCCCAAAGGCTTAAACCATGATGAATAGAAGAAACCAAACTCAAGCTACCATCACTCGAAAAATCGGCAGCATAAGCACCGTCGGTAGCTTGTTGCCAGCTACTTAGCGGGGGAGCATCGTCACTACAACTGCTGAGTAGCAAAGCGATGCCATAAATCACAAACAACTTAATAAATGTCATTTTTTTACGTTTTTTTACGGAACTGTCACTAGGTTGTGTTGACTAATAGGGTTAGTATAAGGGCTTTGTCGGCTAAGTGTTTAATTATTCATAATGATCTTGCACGCAATGCCACAGATTTAATGCGACTCTATTGGAGATAAATGAATGAAAAAGTATTTTGCCGTGTCGGTTTTAGCCGCCTCGATTTTTGCCGTAACTGGCTGTCAGGAAGAAAAAGCTGAAGCTCCAGCGGCAGCGCAAGTTGCCTTAGAAAATGTAGACCAGCAGCAAGCATACGCGATTGGTGCGTCTGTTTCTCGCTACATTGCGACAACTCTAGAACAGCAAAAAGAGCTTGGTCTTGAATTAGACAACGCATTGGTTCTTAAAGGTATGCAAGATGGACTTAGCGGCGAAGTTGCTATGTCTGAAGAAGATATTCAAGCTTCTCTTAAAGCACTAGACGAAAAACTAGCGGGTTTAGTTGAAGCAAAAGCTGCTGAAGATGCAGCAGCAGCTAAAGCAGAAAGCGATAAGTACCTAGCTGATAATGCAGCGCGTGAAGGCGTAACGGTTACTGATTCAGGTCTTCAATTTGAAGTGCTAACTGATGCAGAAGGCGATAAGCCAAGTGCAGCAGATACTGTAACTGTTCACTACAAAGGCACCCTAACTGACGGTTCTACTTTTGATAGTTCTTACGACCGCGGCGAGCCAGCAACATTCCCACTTAACCGTGTAATTCCTGGTTGGACAGAAGGCGTTCAGCTAATGTCTAAAGGTGCGAAGTACAAATTCTTCATCCCTTCTGAGTTAGGTTACGGTGAAAACGGTGCTGGTAGCATTCCACCAAACTCTATCTTGGTATTCGAAGTTGAGCTAATCGACATCGAGAAAGCTGATGCTCCAGCTGAAGAAACGCCAGCTAGCTAAGTAAGCGTTAAGTTAAACAAAAAACGCAGCACTAGGTGCTGCGTTTTTTTTGGCTAAGCAAAATATAATAAAGGCCGTCATAGGCCTTTACTTAAAGTTATTCTGCGGCTGCGCTTTGCTGGCTATGTTGGTAAAGATGATCCAGTAACTCATCTTCGATAGCAAAGCGAACTTCCATCTCTTGACCCAGTAGTGATAAATCTCTATCAAAACTACCAAGTTCTAAATCTTCGTTAACCTCAGCGTACTTATCATTAAAGGCTAGGGCAGTGTCGGTTGTTTCGGTGATTTGAGGGAGCAGCTTTTCTCCTGGAAGAGTATCGCCATCGTTGGCACATTCACTAACGATTTGCTCGTAGATCTCAAAATGTCCAGTCGAGGCGTAGTCAACTAACTGTTGGCAAAACTGGGTAATTTGAGGCAGTGCGGGTAAAGAGCGTTCGTCACTGTCGTAAGGTGGCAGCCCTGCTAATTCACAATAAGCGATGAGCAATTGTTTTCTGGCATCTAGCCAAGCATCAATAACTTGACTGGCGCCTCCCCATTTGGCTTGAGCTTGTTCTAGTTTGCTTAGCATCGCCCTTGCTCCTAGTTCCCTAATTTATGTAACTATAACTAAATAAAATCGCGGCTTTCGTCAACCGATATTTAGTTTAAGTGCGGCTTGGCTAAACATTTGTCAGTCGGGAAAAGCTTGTTATGTAGTGTAAGCTTGGTCATTATTCGCTAATTGAGCAAGCGCGCGATAAAAAGGATCAACCGTGAATAAGCAATTTGGCTGGTGGTTTTTCACCTGTGGTAACCAAATATTAGTTATTCCTCAAGGGGAGCGGATCCCCTATGGCGATGTTGAAGATTTACCATTGCCTGACTTGGATTTTTCCAAAGTTGAACGTTTTTCCCATTATCAGGGGGAAGCATGTTTACGGCTTGAACTTGCCGAGCCTATTGATTTAGGCATGGGTGAGTGGATAGAACTACGTGCCAGCATGGCGGTATTAAATAGCCAGCTGTTTGACTTAGTGGGAAAAGCCCAACAATTTGCCTTGTTTCTTAAAACGCATCGTTTTTGTGGCAGTTGTGGAGAGGCTTTAGAGCGAGTGGACTGGGAACTGGCAATGCAATGCCAACAATGTGGCTTTCGCGCTTACCCACGTATTTCGCCGAGCATTATTGTATTAATTAGTCATGGTAATAAAGTGCTGTTGGCTAATCATCGGCGTCATCAAAAACAAGAACAACCGATTTACACAGCCATTGCTGGCTTTGTGGAAGCGGGCGAAACTCTTGAGCATACTGTTCACCGTGAGGTACGCGAAGAGACAGGCTTACGGATAAAAAATCTGCGCTATTGGAAAAGTCAGCCTTGGGCATTCCCGCATTCTTTAATGGCCGCTTATTTTGCTGAATACGATGAGGGCGAAATACAGATAGACCGTCGAGAATTAGCCGACGCACAGTGGTTTGATGTAAGCCAACTGCCACATTTGCCACCACCTGGCACCATTGCTCGCGAAATGATTGACCATTGGAGTGAGCAAGTTACCCACAATTAGTGATAATCCGGTGCAGAATTACCCATTGCTAGTGCTAAAGGCTTGAGTTGTTAAGGCAGCTAGTTACAATGCTCTAGCTAAAATTTTAGATAATTGGGAAAGGTATGTCGGAACTCAAAAACGATCGCTATTTGCGCGCACTGTTAAAGCAGCCAGTTGATGTGACACCAGTTTGGATGATGCGTCAAGCCGGGCGTTACTTACCAGAGTATCGCGAGGTTCGCGCTGGTGCCGGTGATTTTATGTCGGTATGCCGTGATGCCGATTTAGCCTGTGAAGTTACCTTGCAGCCTTTACGCCGTTTTGATCTAGATGCCGCCATTTTATTTTCAGACATACTTACCATTCCCGATGCTATGGGCTTAGGTTTGTACTTCTCGACTGGAGAAGGCCCTAAGTTTGAACGCCCTGTTACTAGCAAAGCGCAGGTAGAGGCCTTAGGTGTGCCAGATCCTGAGCAAGAGCTGGGTTACGTAATGAATGCAGTTCGCACCATTAAACGTGAGCTAAAAGGTGAAGTGCCTTTGATTGGCTTCTCTGGTAGTCCCTGGACTTTGGCGACTTACATGGTTGAAGGCGGTACAACCAAATCTTTTGCAGGTATTAAGAAAATGGCCTTTAGTGAGCCAAAGACCCTGCATATGTTGTTAGATAAACTGGCTGACTCAGTAATTCTTTATCTGAACGCCCAAATCGCTGCTGGTGCACAATCGGTGATGGTATTTGATACATGGGGCGGGGTGTTGTCGCCACGTGATTACAACGAGTTCTCGTTGCAATACATGCATAAAATCGTGAGTGGTTTAACCCGCAGTGTTAATGGCCAAGCAGTGCCGGTGACTTTGTTTACTAAAAATGGCGGCCAGTGGTTAGAGCAAATTGCTGCTACTGGTTGTGATGCGGTAGGCCTAGATTGGACTATAAATATCGAAGACGCTAAAAAGCGCGTCGGCGACAAGGTTGCCCTGCAAGGCAATATGGACCCATCAATGTTGTATGCGCCAGTAGAGCGGATTCGTGAAGAAGTACAAACTATTCTGGCAGGCTTTGGTGAGGGTAGTGGCCATGTATTTAACTTAGGTCACGGTATTCACCCAGACGTAAACCCAGCGCATGCTGGGGCATTTATTGATGCTGTGCATGAGTTTAGTGCTAAATACCATAAATAGATTTTTGTGTCGCTCCGCCCACATATTACAAAGTTAAATAACACATATAAGCAGTATGCTTGGTTGTTACACTGAAAATCGCTCGCTATTGCAAGTTAATTTGCTATAGTGAGCGTCTTAGAACTCTTTACGGATGAAGTTCGTTTATACCCGTAACAGAGAGCTTGATGTTATGAAATCCCCACTACAAATAAGCATTGTTGTTGTATTAGTGCTGATCGTTGTTGTCACCTACAAACTAAAAAGTGTTGGTGAATCGAATCTACATCCTTATATTTCTTCGCATTTTTCTAAAAGCGAACCAGAAAATCTTGCGCAACCTTTACGCTTAACGCAGACTGAGCGCATTAACTAAACAAATAGCGCTGTAATTGTTGTGATGTTTTTAAGCTTTCTGCTTATTGGTGCCATTGCTGGCTTGATGTCGGGACTGTTTGGTATTGGCGGCGGTCTAGTTATTGTCCCGGTGTTAATTGGTAGCTTTGGCGCAATGGGCTTTGCCAGTGATTCAGCCATTCATCTCGCAATTGGTACCTCTTTAGCGTCGATTATTGTTACCGCAAGTAGTGCCAGCTATGCCCATTACTGCCGAGGCTCGATTGACTGGCAAGTAGTGAATCGTTTAGGCATTGGTTTAATTGTTGGCTCAATGTTTGGCGCTTGGCTTGCTACACAATTACACGCCGATCACTTAAGTGCTTATTTTGCTGGCTTTTTGCTGTTTATGGCTGCGTACATGGCGTTTGGTCGCACTCCTAAGGCACAAAAAAGTTTACCAGGGCCGCTTGGTACAGGACTGTTAGGCACACTGGTAGGAAGCATTTCAGCAATGTTTGGCATTGGTGGCGGTACCATAACCTTTCCTAGCCTTAGCTGGTTTGGTGTGCCGGCCCCCAAAGCCGTGGCAATTTCTGCGGTATGTGGCTTACCCATTGCGCTGGTAGGCACGATATCTTATATCTACAACGGTTGGCATCTTGCCGAACTACCTAGCTGGAGTTTGGGTTATGTTTATTTGCCGGCATGGTGTGGCATAGTATTAACCAGTTCTATTTTTGCTCGTTTGGGCAGTCGTTTGGCGTATCGCTTGCCAGCGCGACGCTTGAAACAAGCCTTTGCACTATTGTTGCTAATAATGGCAATTAAGTTACTCACAGAATAAGGTTTTATATATGAAGCAGTTGATGTTGGGCATATTGTTTTCCTTGAGTAGTATTTATGGCGCTTATGCAAACGATGAGGTATCTCAAGAGTATTTGGGCGAAGTGCTGGTGGAGTCTCGAGAAGGCCTTTATCAAGATCCTCCCGAGCAAGATTATGCGCGTTTAGTCGCTTTTGGTTTAGACACGCGTTATAGCGTTTTTGTGAGAAGTTGGTTGTACTTTGAGTTGCAAATGGTGACCCAAAAAATAAGCCTACAGCCAGACGATGAAGCTGCGAAAGCTCGCCAACAAATTCTTTTCAACTTACGCCGTCAAATTGATTTAGAATAAGCCCGATTTCAACAAGGAGTATGCATGTCGTTACTGTTAGCTATCACCATTTTGGTGTGTGATGTATTTGCCATCGTAAAAATCATAAAAAGTAGCGCTGAAGTAGGGCGTAAGTATTTGTGGGTATTTTTGATTTGCTTGCTGCCATTGGCTGGCTTTTTACTGTGGTTAGTTAAAGGGCCAAAAGATTAAGCCGATTTAACCTGCTCTAATAATTGCTGCATTTGTTGGTTGTTATAATCTAACACCACTAATTCGGAGCGAAATAGAGCAGGCAGTTCTACTATTGTAATTGCCACCAATAAGCCTAAACCAAGCAGCCCAGCACCTAAGGCTACCAGTAGTATTGCAATTATGGATATTACTAAATTAACCGCACCACGTAGCCATTTCCCCAAATAAAAATGATGCAAGCCAGCTAATAACAGGTAGTTAAGCACCGCGTAACTGTCGGGATCTTTCACTTGTTTTTGCCAGCGCTGATAAAAATGCTTGCGTTGCTCTTGGGGCAACAGAGCAATTTGCGCCCGCAATTGCTCTTGCCGCTGTTCTACTTGCTCGCGATGCAACACCTTTAACGACCTAAAGTGACAATTACCGTTTCGCGGCTCCAAAAAAGCCAGAAACGGCGATTTTCGATTACCTGAAAGACCAACTGCCAGCCATCAGCGGCTTCTTTATTTAAGGTCGCTTCTACTTTTTGCAAAGGCATGCCAGATGCGCCTAAAAACAGGGTGCCAAGAGCGCCTTCGGTAATTGCTAAAACTTTGTATTCTTTAAACGCCATGATTTCTCTCTTCATTTAACTTTAGCGTCGACTATAAGCTATGCTTAAAAGCAAAACCATCATTAACCACTAAACAAAAGCTATGCTAATGTTAATTAACGGATGTTGTTTTGAACAATATGTTTTTTAAGGGATTGTTAGGCAGCGTCCGGAACTGAGTACATAGCTAGAAGCGCTTTAGCTAGGCTAAAGTTGCTATTTGTTGGTTTATTTGTTGCTATTGTTACGTAAATGGCTAAGCCTTAGGGACCTACTATGAAAGTAACCATGCTTTATTACGATGAGGATAACCCGTTGTTGTTGCAACAGCAGGTATTGTCGGGGCTAAACCAAAGCAGTAAAGGCCGGGTGATTATTCCTAATGACGATAAAGTGGGTAAAATTATTATCGCTATTCTTGATGGGGAGGTAAAAGTGCTTAACTCTCTGGGAGATCGCGCGTTTGCGGCTTTTGACTTAGAAAAACAAATTGCTTTTGAAGGTGACTCGTAAACACCGCTAAGGGCAGCGAGCCTTCGCTGCCTAACGTTTCTAGCTAATAACCCTTCGAAAAATCTACTCTATCGGTTAATTCTTCCCCTGCTAAATAGTTCTCCAACTTGCTAGCAAATAGCTCAATGATATCGCTCACTCGGCTGGGCGCTGCAATATGGGGCGTAATAATACAGTTGCTTTGTGACCATAAAGGATGGTTTTTAGGCAGTGGTTCTGGGCTAGTCACATCTAAAATAGCGGTAGCATTGGGCTTGGCTTTTAAAAAGGCGAGCAATGCCGCTTGGTCTAGTGTGTCTCCGCGACCCACATTAAAAAACACCACCTCATCGGCCAAGCTGGCAAAAAACGTCTCGTTTAATACACCAAGGGTTTGCGGAGTATTAGGCAACACCGCAACCACTACTTTAGCTTCGGCACATATTTGTTTATGTTGTTCAAAGTTGGCCACTTGGGTAAACGGTGCTTTGGCTGCGCCGCTATGGCTTAGAGCAACCGTGCGCATGCCAAAATGATTAGCGGTGGTTGCCAAGTGTTGGCTAATGTTGCCACTACCAACGCTGCAAAATGTAAGACCTTGCAAACTAAGGCCTGGTTGAGTTTTCCATAGCGCTTGCTGTTGTTGATATTGATAAGTTTGATGCTGCTGAGTGTGAGCTAATAGGTAAGAAAATACATACTCGCTCATCAACGGGCCAAATACACCGCGGCTATTGGTAAGTATGTAGTGTTGAGGTAGGTTATTTTTTAGTAGCGCATCGACACCTGCAAAACTAGAGTGCAACCATTTCAAGTTTGGCATTTGGGTGACGATGTTGGCTGCCTCGCTAGGCGTAGCTAATAGGATTTCACTCGCCAAAGCCGCTTTGTTCAACAAGCTTGCTTGTTCAGCATAAAACCATTGGCATTGAGGGAAACGCGGGCTTAAAGCCTCGACATACCGCTGAGCTTGAGGAGTTACAATGGTAATTTGCATAGGGCACCTTGTGGTTGAATAAGACTAAACTTCGCTAAGCAAGCGTGCTGGTGTTAAGCTGCATAGCAAATTAGCCCTGATTATCTTAATCGTTTTATTGAGTGCGGAGCAAACCATGCTTACCCCTTGTGATATCGACCGTTTAGCCCAGTTAAGCAGTAAGCAACAATCACTTTATTGTTTAGCTTTATGCCAACGCATGGCGCCAAATTACTTATTGTTTTGCCAAGCTGTAGAGCTGGAACATGACAGTGACTTTAACAAATTACTCAGTCTATTTTGGGAAAGCGCGCTTCATCCTAAAACCAAAATTAACTTTTCTGCTCAGCGTGAGCGCTTTGATAGCTTAATCCCAGACCCACAGAGTTACGACATGTATGGCGTTTATCCTGCCTTAGATTGTTGTGTGGTGGTGGAGTGCCTATTTAATGCTTTACTTGAACCAACTGGTCAAGAAGCTGAACAAGCTAGTCAAACCTCATTAGCTAGTGTTTTAAGCTTGTTAGAGCTGCAATTTGGAGAACAAACAGAACAAGAGATCTTGGCGCATGATTTAGTGATACAAGAGTTGGCTTTTCAAAGTGAATTACTTGACCTAATCGAGCAACTTGAACTAGGCAAAGCGTCTATGCAAGCCTTGAAAACGCTGGCTGCTAACCAAGGTGTGAGCAATTTAGGGATCTGTTTAGAAGACAATGCTTAAGGAATAATCCTCTTTTAAGCGGTGTTTTTGTGACTGTTTACGCATAAATTGGTTAAAGCCCCGCCAAACAAGGCTCTAAAGAAGAAAAACTCTTTGCGCAGCGTTTTTTTTTCTCTTAAAGTGAAGCTGGATTATTTAAAAACGAACATAAAGGATTTAGACATTATGAACAAAACTGAACTAATTGATGCTATTGCTGAAAAAGCTGACCTATCTAAAGCTCAAGCTAAACTAGCACTAGAAACAACTTTAGGTGCAGTAACTGACGCGCTTAAAGAAGGCGACCAAGTTCAGCTAATCGGCTTTGGTACATTCAAAGTTAATCATCGTGCAGCGCGCACTGGTCGCAATCCTCAGACTGGCGCTGAGATTCAAATTGCAGCAGCCAATGTACCTGCCTTTGTAGCTGGTAAAGCATTAAAAGACGCTGTTAAATAGTTTCTTTAAAACCAGCCCTCAACTCTGAGGGCTGGTTTTCTTCAATATCTCCTTTCCCATCTCTAGACACTTTCAGTAAGATACCTGCAATACCTACTCAATTGGCTAGCGCCTAAATTGAATTAATCTTGTAACTCTTAGGAATTGTATGAAAGCCTTATTGGTCGTGGCACACGGAAGCCGCCGTCCTCAATCAAATCAAGAAGTGGTTGAGCTTGCAAAACAGTTGGCTGAAAAGCTAAGTCATTACTCTCAAGTACATGCTGCTTTTTTGGAATTGGTTGAGCCTACGATTCCACAACAGATAGAACGTTGTTACCAGGCTGGCGCTAAGCAAATAACTTTGTATCCGCACTTTTTAGCCGCTGGTACACATGTGGTGAATGACCTGCCACGTATTATCGAACAAGCCACTAACGAGCACCCAGGCCTAACTATAGAGCTGTTGCCACATTTGGGCGGCTTTGATGGCTTGGCCGAGTATATTAGCAAAGCGCTCTAGTTGATATTGGTTGAGCTGAGTTCGCTCGGCTTGGCCTTATAGTTTGCTTAAAGCAGTAAGCCACAGCTTCAAGTTCGCTGTGGCAACTTAGCCGAGCTTTTATACCAAAAGCTTTATGTGGCCTGTCTAGTTGGGTTTACTTAAGCCGTATGCTTAGACTCTGAAAAATCGCGTAATCGCTCTAGCAACTGAGATAAATAATGTGGGTGCGCCAAGCGCAGTAAATCATTCCAATTGCGATAAGTGAGTGTTTCTTTTAACAGCAACACTACTTTGGTTAGCGGGGCCGATCTAAGTAGCTCTGGGCGATACAGGTAGTCACCTCCCTCTTGTACAAACCAAGAACTCGATTCGAAATGCTCAAAAAGCTGCTGGCGCTCCGCTGTTTCTCTTAGTACGGCCAGTTGGTTTAGCTGATCAAGTGAGCGAATGCTTAGGCTTATGCCGGCTAACTCATCAATGTGATGTTGCTGTGGCAAGCTGCGTAGAGAGAATAAATGTTCCATTAATGCTTGCGATGCATTAGACGGGGTTTGGTTGGACGGGTAGGGAACTACGTTGTCGATACTCATCGGCTATCTCCTAGTTTCAACCTCCTTGTTGATTAATATTGCAGCGTTATTGAGTGAATGATAGCGCTTTCAAAGACTCAATCAAGCAAATCACGGTTATTGCTGGTATGTAAAAAATGAATAAGTTAATTAAACCCAAGAAAACTTTTACAAGAAAAAGTATATAAGACTAAGGTCGAGGTGTAGATGTAATAAACTTCGTCTAGGCTGTTTGTTTATCATCTCTAAAATAACTAGAAATACCAGTTGCAGGGAGCACACAATGCAAGACTACCAAGCCAAAGACATGGAGTTGTCATTATTACCCACAAGAAGACGACGCAATAGAAGAAATTCTCTGGCTAAATCGGACTTAGATGTAAACGTTTCCACTAAGCTTCGTGACAATCAGCAAGTTAATAAGAGAGCATTTTCCACTGTCTCCGAGAGTTGTATTGTTCAGCGCTTAGACTGAGATCTAGGTCTGCTAACTAAGTAGCGGCTACGTTTGCTGATAATACTTGGCAAAGCGGCTGCGTTTTGTTGTAGTGTGGCAACGTTTATTTTGAGAGATAGTTATGAAAGTTGCTAAAGACACAGTGGTTCGCTTTGAATATACCTTACATGAAACCGATGGTGCTCTATTAGAGAGCACTAATGGCGAAGCTGTAGCTTATTTACACGGGCACAAGTCGATGATTCCTGCCATTGAAGAGGGCTTAGAAGGTAAAGAAGCCGGTGCCGAAGTTGCCTTGAGCTTAGCCCCAGAAAATGGCTACGGTGTGCGCAACGAAGAAGCCGTGGAGCGAATTTCTGTTAAGCACTTACAGGGCGCTAAAAACTGGAAGGCCGGTATGCCAGCTGTGGTGCAAACAGAGCAAGGCCCACGTCAAGTTACGGTAGTTAAGGTTGGCAAGTTTATGGCGACTATTGACACCAACCACCCCTATGCAGGCAAGCATCTAGACTTTGCTATTAAGTTAGTTGAAGTGCGAGCCGCCAGTGAAGAAGAGATCTCTCATGGCCACGCCCATGGTGCTGGTGGTCATCAGCACTAAACAAGTCTACTCGCGCAGCAGTGCTGCGCGAGCGTTAGTTTAAGCGGGTTGTGGCTGGCGTTGTTCCACAGTGATTAGTTGCTGATTGAATGCACACAATAGGGCTTTTAGGCTGGCAGTTAGTATGTCTTTATCAATTGCTACACCTAGGTAGCGTTTGCCCGCTATTTTGGTTTCTATGTAACATACCGCTTCTGCTTCAGCGCCTTTACTCAAGGCATGTTCGTTGTAGTCTAGAACTTCTATCTGTTGCTTAAACTCGGCGGCTAATCCATTCACAAAGGCTGCTAAAGCGCCGTTACCACTGGCTTGAATATCACAGCGCTGCTGCTTACGCTCAATCAATACTTGGATCTGCTCTTGTTGTTGGTAGTTAACCTGATAATTAGTTAACTTGTAGCCCTGCGCTTGCTCCAAATAGTGATTGTTAAACAATCTCCAAATTTTCTCAGGACTGATTTCTTCACCACTTTTTTCTGCATCGGCTTGCACTATCGCGCTAAATTCAATTAAGGCCCAACGAGGTAACTGAATGCCGTAATCCTTATCCAATATGTAAGCAATGCCGCCTTTACCCGATTGACTATTAATGCGGATCACTTCCTGGTAATCGCGGCCCAAATCAGCCGGGTCTATAGGTAAGTAGGCAACATCCCAGTGTTGATCTGCTTGTTGAATATCTAAACATTTCTTAATTGCGTCTTGATGGCTACCCGAGAAGGCAGTAAATACCAGCTCGCCCACATAAGGGTGGCGTGGGTGAACCGGCAATTGGGTGCAAAACTTCACTACTTGTACTATTTCGTCGATGTCGGCCAGATCTAGTTTAGGATCGATACCTTGGCTATAAAGGTTCATTGCCATGGTTACGATGTCCATGTTACCGGTGCGCTCGCCGTTGCCTAACAAAGTCCCTTCAACGCGGTCGGCTCCGGCTAGTTGGCCTAACTCAGCAGCTGCAATGCCACAACCTCTGTCGTTGTGAGTATGCTGGCTAATAATAATGTCTTCGCGATGGGCAATGTGCTGAATAAACCATTCGATTTGGTCGGCATACACATTGGGAGTAGACATCTCAACGGTAGCGGGCAAATTAAGAATGATTTTCTGCTGTGCTTTGGGGCGCCACTGGGCCACAACTGCGTTGCAAATCTCTACGGCAAAGTCTAACTCAGTGCCGGTAAAGCTCTCGGGGGAGTACTGAAATTGCCAATTAGTGTGTGGGTTTTGGTCGGCATGTTTTTGTAGTTCTTTAGCGCCTTGCACTGCAATATTAATGATGCCAGCTTTGTCTAATTTAAATACCTTATCGCGCTGCACTTTTGAGGTGGAGTTGTACAAATGCACAATGGCATTTTTTGCTCCCTTCAAGGCTTCAAAAGTACGGCTAATTAAGGCCGGACGAGCTTGAGTTAATACTTGAATCGATACATCATCAGGTATTTGATTTGTTTCAATTAACCAGCGTACAAAATCATAGTCTGTTGTAGAGGCGGCTGGAAAGCCCACTTCTATTTCTTTAAAGCCTAATTTTATTAGCAAGGCAAACAAACGCTGTTTTTGCTCTACCGACATCGGCTCGATTAGGGCTTGGTTGCCATCACGCAAATCTACACTACACCATTGTGGAGCTTGATTAATGCTGTTGTTTGGCCATTGGCGATTGGTCAACGCGACCGGTTTAAATGAAGCGTATTTATTGTGATTAAACTGAGACATTGCGACGTCCTTGATATTGGAAAGAAAAATAGAAAAGCCAGTTTGCAGCCAGCGCTTGGCTAGTTAATGCGCTGACTGTGGCTTAGTCGCAGAGTGAAAGTCATAATGTTTATCCCAGAAAACTAATATGGATAAAGTGTAAAGAATAACCTAGGGAGAGTGCTTGCTAAGAGTGTTTGAAACGAAGTGTTTTGAGCAACTATTACTTACCTTTATACAAAGATAAGCAATAATTGTCTCTATAAGGACTTTATTGTAGTGTCGAGATGATTACTGAACAGTTTTGTTGTAAACACGAACCGCTTCATCGGAGTGGTTAAATAAATAACACTCCGACAGTTCACAGCTAAGCGTAATGTCGGTAAAGCGAGCAACTTGGTGATCGCCATTTACGTGCACTTTAATCCCATCAATATCACCTAGCTGACCAAATAAGTAGGTAGCATTACCTAGGCGTTCACTTACTTCGTTTTTGAAGCCAAGTTTTAGTGCGCCAGTATCATCTAAACGCAAGTGCTCGGGGCGTATGCCCAACTTGAGTTCTTCGCCTACGGTTACGCTGTTATCGCGTACTGTAATGCTAATGTGCTGACCATCTGCCAATTGGATATCAGCTTGGTCGCCTTCTAAGGCATGAACTTTACAAGGCATAAAGTTCATCTTTGGTGAGCCAATAAAGCCAGCTACAAAAAGATTCTCAGGATAGTTGTAGAGCTCAAGTGGCGAACCTACTTGTTCAATATTACCGGCACGTAGCACCACAATTTTATCGGCTAAAGTCATTGCTTCAACCTGATCGTGGGTCACATAAATCATCGTGGTTTGAAGTTCTTTATGTAGCTTGGCTATTTGTAAACGCATTTCAACCCGTAATTCAGCATCTAGGTTAGAAAGAGGTTCATCAAAGAGGAAAACACGAGGATCACGAACGATCGCGCGTCCTATCGCAACCCGCTGACGCTGACCACCAGATAGCTCTTTAGGGGTTCTTTGTAACAAGTTTTCCATCTGCAAAGTTTTTGCAGCCATGTTCACCCGTTTATCGATTTCAGCTTTTTCTACGCCGTTCATCTTCATGCCAAAACCCATGTTCTCGGCAACCGTCATGTGTGGGTATAGGGCATAAGATTGGAATACCATTGCAACCCCGCGCTCTGCTGGGTCTACATTGTTAACTATTTGATTATCAATGCTTAACTGGCCGCCTGAAATGTCTTCTAGACCAGCAATCATACGCAGTAGGGTAGACTTACCGCAGCCCGAGGGCCCAACAAATACTACAAACTCTCCGTGTTTAATATCTAGGTCAACGCCGTGAATCGTTTCAATTTTGGCGTAGCGTTTCACTAAGCCGGTAAGTGTTATATCTGCCATTTTCTATCCCTATCTTTGGTTGCTTTTAAATCTTAGCAACGGAACAAGTATGATGTTGATCATAAATCTTACTTTACCTTAACATTCTCCTTGTGAAAACGTTTACTTGTCACAATTTTTGATCTAAGTTTGATTATAACAATAGTTAATTGACTGCTCGTAAGGGTGGTTAAAATTGCTGAAATGCGATGTGTATCAAGGGTAAACCGCTATTTATAGCTATATTGTTTGATACCTGCAGGCAAATAAGGAACATGGAATGGCGTCGAGTTCTTCAAATAAATCTCCAGAAAATGCTGTTAATTCAGCTTCTGAGTTGGTTGCGGGTAAACGATTACGCGCTAGTGATGTCGCACCTTGGATGTTTTTAGGTCCGGCATTAATCATTTTTTCCATTTATGTGTTGTTTCCAGTTTTAGAAAGTATCTGGCTCAGCTTTTTTGAATGGGATGGCCTGGGTGAAAAAACCTTTATTGGGTTTGGAAACTACATCGAATTGTTCGACAGCGATCAGTTTTGGACCGCCTTAACCAACAACATTATGTGGATGGTGTTGTTTATGTTGGCGCCGCCTATGGGCTTAGCTATTGCACTATTTCTTAACCAGCAGGTTTACGGAATTCGCCTGGTAAAAGCTTTGTTCTTTTTCCCCTTTGTTATTTCGCAAGTAGTTGTAGGTTTGGTGTTCTCTTGGTTCTACGACCCAAGCTTTGGCGTTTTGAATAGTGTGATCACTTTCTTTGGTGGCGATCCGGTTTCTATTCTAGCAGATGAAGACTTAGTGACTTACGGCATTATCGCCGCCGGGCTTTGGCCTCAAATCGCTTATTGCATGATTTTGTACCTCACAGGCCTCAATAACTTAAATCATGAGCAACTTGAAGCTGCGCGTTTAGACAACGCCAAGGGCTGGAAAATGCTGTGGTACATCGTGTTACCGCAATTAAGGCCAGCAACGTTTATTGCCATTGTGGTAACCGTGATTGGCGCACTGCGTTCATTCGACTTAGTGGCCACTATGACCGCGGGTGGTCCGTGGGGCAGCTCAACAGTATTAGCATACATGATGTATGAAGAATCAATTTTCAACTATCGCATGGGTTACGGCGCAGCGGTGGCTGTAGTGCTATTTTTAATTATGGATATCTATATCGCTTACTTCTTGTGGCGGATGATAAGGAGTGAGAAATAATGTACCCACGTCCTATAGAAAAGGCGTCTGCCTTCACTAACATTAGCTACCGTGTGGCATTGCCGATTTCGATTGTATTGTGGCTGCTGCCATTGCTAGCAGTAATGGCAACCTCGGTGCGTTCGCTTAACGATATTAACCAAGGTAATTACTGGGGCTGGCCAAGTGAGTGGATGTTAATTGAAAACTACACTCAGGTATTTACTTCTACGCCGATGTTCCAGTACCTGATGAATAGCTTAATCATTACTCTACCAGCAGTAGCCGGTTGTGTTGCCCTGTCTACCATGGCGGGTTTTGCTCTGGCTAAATACAACTTTAAAGCAAACATTTGGATCTTTGCCACCTTTATTGCGGGTAACTTTGTGCCGTTTCAGATTTTGATGATTCCGGTGCGCGATTTAACCATTCAGTTTGGTTTATACGATACTCACTGGGCGCTTATTTTATTCCATGTGGCCTTTCAAACAGGGTTTTGTACCTTGTTTATGCGTAACTTTATTGTTGGCTTACCTACCGAGTTGATTGAGTCTGCGCGGGTAGAAGGCGTAAGTGAATTTAAGATTTTTTGGCACATTGTATTGCCATTGGTAAAACCGGCTACAGCGGCGTTAGCGGTACTGGTGTTTACCTTTATATGGAACGATTTTTTCTGGGCCTTAGTACTGGTACAAAGCGATGAAGTGCGACCAGTTACCGCCGGTCTCAGTGCGTTGCAAGGTCAGTGGTTGGCATCATGGCAGTTGATCTCAGCTGGTGCAGTAGTAGCGGCCTTACCTCCGGTCATACTATTTTTTACCATGCAACGTCATTTTATTGCTGGGTTGACCCTCGGGGCAACTAAAGGCTAAACACACCCTCAAGCAATAATGAGGGAAGTAAATAAATCCTGCTCAAGGACAACAAAACTAAAGGAATGTAAATGATGAGTAAACTAAAACAATGTGGTCAAGCCTTAGCGCTAGCTACTTTAATTGGTGGCTATGCTAACGCTGGCGAACTGATTATTAACTCTGACGCTTCTGACCCTGCACCTAAAGCCGCATTTGCAGAAATCATTGCTGAATTTGAAAAAGAGTACCCAGACATTAAAGTGAAGTACAACTTGTACGATCACGAAGCCTACAAAACTACCATTCGTAACTGGCTAGTAACCTCGCCGCCAGATGTTGTGCATTGGTACGCAGGTAACCGTATGAAAGCCTTTGTTGATAAAGGCTTGTTTGAAGATGTGAGTGACCTTTGGCAACAAAACGACATGGCTGCAGATTTTGCAACAGCTGCGCCTGCGATGACTATTGATGGTAAGCAATGGGGTGTTCCTTACACCTATTACCAGTGGGGCATTTACTACCGTAAAGACATTTTCGAAAAATATGACATCGAAGAACCCTATCTATGGGAAGAGTTAGTTGAGGCGTCTAAAATTCTTAAAGAGAATGGCGTAGCGCCTATCGCTATTGGTACTAAGTACCTTTGGACTGCCGCCGGTTGGTTTGATTACATGAACCTGCGTGTAAATGGTTTGGATTTCCACATGGAATTGATGGATGGCAAAGTGCCTTACACCGATCCTCGTGTTGTGAAAACCATGGAAAAATGGAAAGAGATGATTGAGCCTGGTTACTTCTTAGAGAACCACGCATCCTACTCGTGGCAGGAAGCACAGCCGTTCTTATACAACGGTGAAGCGGCTATGTACTTAATTGGTAACTTTATTACCCCAAACTTCCCAGATGAAGTGAAAGATAAAATGGGCTTCTTCCAGTTCCCAATTATCGACCCAACGGTAGGTGTAGCAGAAGATGCACCGATGGATACCTTACATATTCCAGCTAAAGCCAAAAACAAAGAAGATGCTAGAAAATACCTGGCGTTTATGGCGCGTCCTGAGAACCAAACCAAAATCAACAAAGCCTTGTTACAAATTCCACCTAACAAGAAAGCTAAAGCAGCAGACAATGAGTTCTTAAATAAAGGTGTGGCGATGTTGGGTTCAGCTTCAGGTACGGCGCAGTTCTATGACCGTGATACCGATCCTGCTATGGCTAAAGCCGGTATGAAGGGTTTCCAAGAGTTTATGGTACACCCAGATCGCTTAGATAAGATTTTAAAAGGTCTTGAGAAAACACGTCAGCGTACGTTTAAGTAATCCCAGATAAACTTTCCTTAACTATATATCCATAATAAAAAGCCCTGTTTAACAGGGCTTTTCTTGTTTAGAAGTTAAAGGCTGCACCAATATACAGGCCCTTAGTAAAATCTAAATCGGGTTCGTTAGCGTAACGGAATTGAATGGCGCGATAGCCAAGGTATACATCTGCCTGCGGCATGATTGAGTAAGCAATCTTGGCGTCTAAATCGTAGTAACGGTTTAGCTCGCTGCTGGTTAATACCGAAGGCGCATAATAAGCGCTGCCCGATATTTTAAGGTTTTGGGCAACGGCAATGCTGTAATCGCCACCAATGGCAAAGGCATGTGGGTTTTCACGGTGGTTAGCCCACAGTTTGGTAAATTTTGCGCCAATGGCAAATTTATGGATGTCTTGTTGGTGAGTCGCTTTTATGCCGAAATCTGCTAAATCACCCTCTGGGCGAGAGTACATGTAGTTAGCTGACATCTCTGCGCCAGGTGCAATTTGCGTTGCAAAACCTGTTTCAAAAACATCGTTATTAAGATCAAATTTAATTGAACTCGCCAAGGCTGCGGTACTACTTACAGCGAATAGACTCGCCGCTAACAAAGAACGCTTAAACATAATTCTCCTACAATAAGCTCTAATCAGACAAAAACGCGGCGATCATACCATTTATCTAAGTTATTATCTGATTACATTGCATTTATCGAATATAAAATCTAACAAACCTAAATCTTCAGGTTATTTAAACAAGCTGCTAAGGCGCTGCGTTAAGCTTTTAAAACAGAGTAAATCACTTATCTGTAGCAAAAATCAGTGACGATGCTAATTGTGGCCTATAGTTAGGCTGCAGCAAGATGACTTGCATTTGTCACTAAATGTTTGAAAAGGAGAGCAAACATGCCGTTGTTTAATCGATTAATTGCCGAAGGGATCGGTACGTTTTGGTTGGTATTAGGTGGGTGTGGTAGCGCAGTTTTAGCCGCAGCCTTTCCCGAAGTAGGTATTGGTTTAGTAGGTGTGTCGATAGCCTTTGGTTTAACCGTGCTGACTATGGCCTTCTCCATTGGCCACATTTCTGGTTGTCACTTAAACCCTGCAGTTACCATAGGCCTAACGGTTGCTGGGCGTTTTTCTAAAGTAGATGTGTTTCCTTACATTTGTGCCCAGTTACTGGGTGGCTTTGTGGGGGCGATTATTTTGTATTTAATTGCCAGTGGTAGCGGTGATTACGACCTAGCAAGTCATGGGTTAGCCAGCAATGGCTACGACATGCATTCACCGGGTGGTTATACATTAGTGGCCGCATTAGTATGTGAGATAGTGATGACCTTTATGTTTCTATTCATTATTTTAGGTGCCACCGATGAACGCGCGCCAGCGGGGTTCGCCCCTATCGCAATTGGCTTGGGTTTAACCCTTATTCACCTAATATCTATTCCGGTTACTAATACCTCGGTTAACCCCGCACGAAGCACCGCCCCTGCGCTAATTGAGGGTGGCATTGCCTTGGGGCAACTTTGGTTATTTTGGGTAGCGCCTATTATTGGTGCTGTGTGTGCTGCACTTATGTACAAGCAAGTGTCGGCTAAAAACTAGCTGCTTATTCGGTTCAACACCTTAAAGCCTTTCTTAATTGAAAGGCTTTTTTATTGCGCTCGGTTTAGGGCTTAAACGCGGTATGAGTCAGGCTAAGGCTCTGTTATCATTCTGTTAATGAAACTAAAGTATGACTTTAGATTTCAGCGACACAACATAATAATAATCACTAAAGTACTACCTACACATAAGGATTTATCATGAGAAAAGGATTGCTCTGTTTTACTGCGTTATTGGCGAGCTGTTTTTCTATTAATGCTATTGCAGAGGGCAAGGTTTATAAGCTTAAGCTAGCTGAATCTTGGCCAACTAAGTTCCCACTGCTCGATACTGGGGTGCAACGTTTTGCCAAAATGGCCGAACAGATGTCGGATGGCCGGCTGGTGATTCGTGTTGATTCTGCCAATAAGCACAAAGCGCCTTTGGGTATTTTTGATCTTGTAAAAAGCGGTCAGTACGACATGGGCCACTCGGCGTCTTACTACTACAAAGGCAAAGTGCCTAACACCATGTTTTTTACCACCATGCCTTTTGGTATGACGGCGATGGAGCAACACGCTTGGTATAGCTATGGTGGTGGCAAAGAGCTAATGGCAAAGGTGTATGAGCCGCATAACTTGCTAACCTTCCCAGGTGGCAATACTGGGGTGCAAATGGGCGGCTGGTTTCGCAATGAAATTAACAGTGTAGATGATCTACAAAATCTGAAAATGCGTATCCCAGGTTTTGCTGGTGAAGTGCTGGCTAAACTAGGCGCTACGCCAGTAAACATTCCGCCAGCTGAGTTATATACCGCGCTTGAGCGTAATACTATTGACGCCCTAGAGTGGGTTGGGCCTTCGCTAGACTTACGTATGGGCTTTCACAAAATTGCCCCTTACTACTACACCGGTTGGCATGAGCCAGGTTCAGAGAACATGTTTCTTGTGAACAAAAAGAAGTTTGAATCTCTACCAGAAGATTTGCAGGCCATTCTAGAAACGGCAATGCGCGCCACAGCCTTTGATATTTATGTTGAAGCCACGGCAATGAGCACCAATAACTGGGCAACTATGTTGCAAGAGTACCCTGACATTAAAGTGCGCACCTTCCCTAAAGAAGTTCTCACTGCATTGAAAAAAGCCAATGATGAGTTGCTAGCGGAACACGCCGCTCGTGATCCATTGGCTAAAGAGATTATCGAGTCGCAGCAAAGCTTCACTGAAAAAGCGCGTGCTTACACACTTATTTCTGATCTTGGTTACCTAGAGAGCACTAAAGATTTGTAAATAGCGGATAATAAAAAAAGCGGCTTAAGCCGCTTTTTTTGTACTTGATATTGCTTACTGGTTAATTTGAATAACAATGTTACCAGTAGCACCTGCTTGCATAACTGCTTGATGGGCTAAAGTGGTGTCGGCCAACTTAAAGCTTTGGCTTATTACTGGACGTACAAAACCGGCTGTGGCACCTGCATATATTGCCGAGTGTATTTGAGTGAGCTGTTTGCTATCGGCATTTGCTAGCGCCATACCCATTACGCAGGCGTCTCGCGCCATTAAATCGCGCGGATTAATTTCTACGCTGCCGCGACTACCTATTATTACCACTCTTCCACCTTTAGTAAGCAAGGGAAGGTCATCGCCTAGGTTTTGATTTGCCAGCATCTCCAAAATGACATCAACCGCTCCGGCTTGTTGTAGTGCTTGATAATGTTCTGTTTGGTGGTGATTGGCCACAAGGTCTGCACCTTGTTGTTTCAATAAGGCTAAACCTGCATCACTACCTGCAGTAGCAAACACTCTGCATCCTGCCGCTTTGGCTAATTGAATTGCCGCCAAACCTACTCCGCCACTCGCGCCATGAATCAACACTGTTTCAGCTGCCTGAACCTTGGCGCGAATAAACAAAGCTCGCCAAGCGGTTGCGTAAGGTGTGCCCAAACAAGCGCCTTGGTCAAAGCTTAAGCCATCGGGAAGGGGATGAACTTGCTGTGGGCTAGCTAAACACAATTCAGCACTGGCGCCACTTATGGTGCCTGCACAATATACGCGTTGCCCTAACTCGAAGCCTGTTACCTTAGCGCCCAACTGGACAATAGTACCTGCGGCGTCTTTTCCCGGAGTATGGGGAAACGTCGCGGTGTAATTGTTAGTACCAGCAACGATGTAAGTATCTACAGGGTTCACGCCAGCGGCCTCAACCTTTATGAGGATCTGCTCGGCATTTGCTTGTAAGTCGTCAATTTGGTTAAGGCTAAGTGTGTCGCCATGATGTTGAGCTTGGATAGCTTGCATTGTTACTCCTTTTATTTAGGGGCGTTGTTTTTTCCTAGCGTAGCTCAATTAATTGCAGGAAAAGCTGAGTGAAGTAACAGCTTAATGATCTTTTTGCTGTTAGTTAGCAAAGAAATTTTGAATAGCGTGCTAAGAAAAATGTAATGAAAGTGTTTTCAAATAGGTGGTTTGGTAATTTTATTACCAAAAACTAAATTTAATAATATTTAAATTAAATTTCATAATACTAAATGTGCGTTGTGTCGCATAAAATTAAAACCGTAAGAGAAAGTTAGTAACAAAAAGCATTTGCCAGAGGTTATTTTCTTTCAGAATCAACTTAAACATAAAGGTGAACATATTATGGAATTATTCGGATTATATTACGCTCTTCGCGCTAAAAACGTTAACAACGAACAAACAGTAGCTCAACGTAGCCGCTAGTTAAACAAGTAACAATAGGAAACAAATTATGTACGATTTATTTGGATTAGTAGCCCTTAACTACTTTGGATACAACAAAACTGAAGAACAAAAACTTCAAGAACGTAGCCGCTAAATTTAACACTAATATAGAGAGAATGATTATGATGGATTTTATGGGTTGGGTTGCACTAAGCTACCTACAAAACAAAAAAACTGAAGAACAACGCATTGCTGAATTAAGCCGTTAATTTCAGAACAACGCTAAACCGAAATAGTTAAATAGAAATAGTTTTACAGTAAGAATGATGTAATCGCCGATCAGGCGAACCGGCTCTCCTCAACCTCCCTGAGGAAGCAAATACAATCCCCAGTAGTATTTTTCAATCAACAACTAGATTTGAATCTTCCCACAACTAATTACTTGAACGTTACAACGTAGATCCCGATTAGCTATCCAACTCGAGATACTCTTTAAAAGCCTCAATTCGAAGCAGTTTTTTTTCATGGCGGTACGAATTTTTCTTCGATTTAAGAAAAATTATATTGTTTGCTCGCAAAACCAGTAATCCGGCTGCTTAGCTTGACCTAGTTGTGGAAAACTACACCTAGGAGGCGAGCCTATGTTGAAATCAACACAAACTATCCCATGGTCGTACTTAAGACGTTTATGCTTGCTTAGTCTTGTTATGAGCTTGGCATTGCCTTTATATCGGTGGTGGCTTAATGACCGGCCTAAAGTTGTAGAGCAAGATCGGGTAAGCCAGGATGCCAGTGCCTTTTTCGGAAAGTGGCAAGGCAGTTGGAGTGGTGTGGTGGAATTTACCATTGATTTTAAACGCCAGCCTAATGCGCAGCAGATTGAAGTGGTACTGCAACATGTCGCCAACGCTGCTTTGGGTATAGACGACAAGCCTCGGCACTTTATTGCTGATTTTAAACAGGGTGAAGTGTCTTATCGCGATACTGACTACCAAACTCGATATTGGTTTAAAGGAAGCGAGTTATGGGCCGAATTAACGGGTAAGCAGCACGCTATCACCGTTATGAGTCGAGTAAATTGATCGGGGGAAACATGCATAGCTTACGTGGTTTCGATGGGATGAGAGCCCTAGCTTGTTTAGCTGTACTTGCGCATCACTTAGCACAACGCTTAGATTCTCATCACTGGTTAGTTAAGGGCTTGCATGCTGGTGAGTTAGGTGTGAGTTTGTTTTTTGTGTTATCTGGGGCTTTGCTAGCTTACCCATTTTGGCAAGCGCATTTTTCTGCTCAAACTCTGCCACGCATTAAAGAATACGTAAAACGAAGAGCCGCTCGCATCATTCCAGCGTATTACTTGGTGCTGTTTGTTAGCGTTTTATTAAACTTGCTAATTGCGCCTCAAGATTATGCCTTGCCACGTCTATTAGCTGGCTTAAGCTTTATTGCGCCTTATCACTACATTAGTTTTTTCCCCAGCGATATAAACGGTCCGTTATGGTCAATAGGTTTAGAGGTGAGTTGTTACTTATTGCTGCCGCTTTTATTAATGCCGCTGTGGCGGCGTAAAACAGCAAGCTTGAAAGTGGCAATAGCCTGGGGAGTTGCGTTGCTAATCGTAATGCAGTTTTTGCATTACTTAATTGTTTTACTTTTTATGACCGACCAAGAAGGTAAAGGTTGGCAGTACGGAATTATTGGCGGAGCAAAACAGTGGCTGCCTTACTGGAATATTGCCAGTTTTATGGGGCAGTTTTTGTGTGGTGTTATCGCTGCTGCAGGTATTGCTTGGTACGAAAAGCAACAGCAGTTGAGGCATTACTATTTTGATCTGGCTTTTCTCGGTGCCTTTGGTTTGGCTACTTGGATGAGCTTAAATTATTTGGTCCCGGGAGCGCCTAGCCAAAGCCTTGGTCAAGCGTATTTGGCCCCATTGTTTTCGATGTTGTGTGCTGTCGCTTTGCTGGCCGCCCATTTTAGCCGTTATTGCAGCTGGCTGTTAGATAATCGTTTGTTCTCCCATATCGCAACTTTATCCTTCGGTATTTATCTTTGGCATTATTTGATAATGGAGATCATTCGTATTTTGTGGGTGCCGCAATACCATTATATGGGCATGGAGGATATTGCCTTTGGTTTGCAAATTGGGGCATTGGTAGTGTGTTTGTCTTGGACTATAGCCGCATTAAGTTTCTACTTGTTGGAAAAGCCGATACTTAACTGGGCCCGTGGTTCAAACAAAATTAATCGCAGCGCCTAGGGGCTGTTAACACTATCTCTAAAAGTGATAATGCTCTGCTCCCATGGCTTAGTTGTTATGTTAGCCGTTATTATCGACGGCCTAGTTCAAGGCATTCTTGGTATACATGGCAATCAACGAGGTGATCATTCACCATGCCTACTGCTTGCATAAATGCATAACAAATAGTGGGGCCGACAAAATTAAAGCCGGCTTTTTTTAGCGCCTTCGACATAGCTTGTGATTCGGCGGTTTCTGTGGGGATGTCGGCCATGCTGGTCCAGCTATTCTGAATGGGTTTCCCGCCAACAAAACTCCACAGGTACTCACTAAAGTCGATGCCTTGTTCTTGCATCGCCAAGTAGCTCTTAGCGTTGCGGATCACTGAGTTAACCTTGAGCTTGTTGCGAATAATACCGGGGTTCTGCAGTAGCTCTTCAACTTTAGCTTGGTCAAACTTAGCGATCTCGCTAGGCTCAAAATCCGCGTAGGCTTGATAGTAAGTCTGCTGCTTACGCAGGATGGTGATCCAGGATAAGCCAGCTTGCTGCCCGTCTAAGCAAAGCTTGGCGAATAAGTCCTTGGCGTCGTAGACTGGACGCCCCCAAACTTGGTCATGATATTGCTGATAGAAGGGGTCATCCCCGCACCATGGGCAGCGTTGCTGTTGGCTCATTATCCATCCTCATCTTCGGGTTGCGGCATGCGCTCTTCCGGAATGGGTTCGAGAGCAGGCGCGGGGTCTGTAGCCGGCTGAACAGCTGTTGCTGGCTCTGCTGGAGCCGCTTCGCTTGTGGCTGCAGGCTCTTCAACGCTTGCTTTTTGATTGGCGCTGTTTTGACTTGGCTCGGTGGCTGCTTCTGATCCTGCGGCTTCAGTTGCTGCTGGCGTTTGCTCGGTTTGCTGCTCGCTATCTATCGCAGGCTGTTCTGTCTGGCCTTCAGCCATGCCTAATTGTTCAGCATTTTGCGCGGCCACTTGTTTCTTAATCTGCTCACCTTCTTGTTCTAGGTCTTCAATGGTCCGACGCTCACCTAGGTTGAATATGGCAAAACCAGCACTCACCACCTGGTTCTGAGCACGGCCAATCACCACTGCATTAAAGGGCGAGAAGACCTCTTCTACATCATCAGTAATGGGGTTGGAGATAGTGCCGAGTAGTTGGCCTTTGTTAACTCTAGCACCCAACTCGACCCTGTTTAACAGGATGCCGCCATCACGGGCTCGTAACCATTGCGAGGCATAAAACACCGGCTGCGGTGAAGACCAAAAGAACGAACGTGGCAACATATTCACAGAGCTTAAATAACTCTGCACTGCTTTAACTCCTGTATCTACTTGCTTCTCGTCCACAGTGTAGGGGCCACCTACTTCCATCACTACCGTAGGAATGCCAGCTGCGGTAGCTGCACCGCGCAAGCTGCCCGAAGGGGCAATACTTTGTAGCACCGGAATGGCACCAAATTGGTTGGCTAACTCAGAGACTTCTGGGATGGTTAAATCGGCACGAAGCTGAGTGAGGTTTTCGCGAAACATTGACCCTGAATGCAAATCAACCAAGCTGTCGCAGTGTCGAATAATGCTATTGAAGAGGCTGTAGGCGACTCGTGAAGCGGTTGAGCTGTTTGGGCTACCTGGGAATGCACGGTTTAGGTCACGGCGATCTGACATATAGCGATCTTTGCGAAACAGACCATCAATATTTACCACAGGCACAGAGATAACCGTACCTTTTAGTTGCTCAGGTTCCAGCTGCTTAACCACCCGGCGCGCTATCTCTACGCCGTTTACTTCATCACCGTGTACCGCCGCAGTGATACAAACGCGTGGACCAGGCTCTTTACCGTGTATAACTACTACTGGGGTGGCTAGCTCAAAGCCACCTGGTAGGTGGCCAGAGTACCAATCTAGGGTAGCGCTACTGTTTGGACTAAGCTCGGTGTTGAGTAAAGACAGTGGCCCCCAAGTTTCTTCCTGTGGCAGTTCTTCGGTAGTTTGGCTGGCGCTGGCTTGGTCTGTTTTACCGGCTACGATAGGAATGATTGGCTTGGGTGGTTCGGGCAAAGCCAGTTCTGCTTGCGGTTCGCTAACGCCGCCTGCTTCAGCTTCAACTGAATCATCTTCTGTGTTTGGCTCTGTTAAGTTCGAGTCTACTTCTACTTGCTGATGGCTAATCTCTGTTGTGGTTTCTTCTATGTCAGAAAGCTTTTGATCGTAGAGTTCTTCATATTGATTATCTTGTTCTGTCGCAGCGGCACTGAAACAGAAACATAACAAAACCAAAATTAAACGGCGTGACATAGCGTCTCCAAAGTTTGAACAAGCGGCAATAATTATCAAACCGCGAGTGTAGCAATTAAAAGTGTAAACCAGAGTTAGCTGAGCTGCGCCTGTATTAATACATTACGTGGACTGGTTTTAAAGGGAAAAAGTTCCATTAATCCAACTTGATAACCCTGTTGTTGAAGAAATAAACAACGGTCTAACAATAGCCAACGCTCCATAATAGGACGAAATAGCAGTTGTACTAACTCGAGTTGCCTTACTAACAAGTGGCGTTGTTGGCCTTTTTCCAGGTAAAGCTGTTGATCAAAAGTATCGGGAAAGCCTATTTGATGTTGTTGGCAGGCCCACCGCGCAAAGTCTGCAAATTGCGCATCTTGACTGAACCATTGCTTACCAACAGAAGGCAGCGCTTGGTAGTGATCGGTGTTAGTGAGCTCTTCGCGTAAGCTTTGATAACTGAGTCGCCAGTGTATTTCGCGCTGACGTAGAGTTTGTACTCGCTGCCCAGAGGTGACCGATTGCGCCACCGCCAATCGTAAATCGGTTTTGCTTAAGGTAAGTGCACTTTGCTTAGCCAGCTTTGATAAAGGCTGGTAGTGAGAGCTGTTGATTAAATGATAACAACAGGGACAAATACTGAGTTTTTGCGGCTTATGATTGGCCGCTAAGCGCAGTAGCTGTAGATGTAACTCCCCACAGGCATGCAAGGCTACCGCATGCTGCCTACTTTTGAGGTGCTGTTGGGCGTTTGGCTCAAGTACATCGCAGTGATGAAACTGTTGTGGCAGTTTAAGTTGATTGGCTTGTTGCTGGCCGCTGTCACACAAACTTGCTTGCCACTCTAAGCTGGTTATTGGCAATTGATGGTGAAAGCTAATTAAACGCCCTAAATGCCCTTTACCGGCGCACCACTCCAGTATTGGTAAGTTTTCACCTTGTAGCTGTTCGCTAAAGGCTTGAATTTGTGCTGCCTTTCGCCCCTTTATTCCGTTAGTTAACCAAAATGGGGTCTCCAAATCGGCGTTTTTTGCCGTTTGAGGTTGCCATCGTTCTAAACATGGCTTTAGTTCGGGGAAGTACTTAGCAAACAACTCAACCGCTTGGTCTGGGGATTGTTCAAGTTGTTGAATTTGCGTTGTGTTTAAGTTTTTTACTTGGTCCACTAGCGCGTGGTTTTGCCAAGGTAAACTGTGTTGCTGAAAAGGGCTGAACTGCCAGTATTGCTGGTAGCTTTGGAGTAATTGGTCGTGCTGGAGAAAAACCGCTTCGAGTGATTGATTAAACATAGCGAAAGATTAAGACAACCCTTGATAGCGACCACTTTTGTGATTAAGTGCAATTACTATGTTCAAGGCAAATGCACCAGCAATAGACCACATTAACACACTAAGTGGCACTAAGAAGTAAGAGGCGGTTACTATCACCACATCTAAGCCCATTTGCACATGTCCAGCACGAATCGCAAAACGCTTTTGTAGATACAGAGCCAAGATGTTCACACCGCCCAAACTACCTTTATGGCGAATTAGAATAAGCATGCCAGTGCCTATTAAAAATCCACCACTCAGTGCCGCATAAATCCTATTGAGTTGGGCGATGTCGATGACTAGATGCATGTAATCAGTAAACACCGACACTAAAAGTACACAAGCTACGGTTCTAAATGTAAAGGCTGCCCCCATTTTGGCAAAACCTAGTACAAAAAAGGGCAGATTTATGAGTAGGAACATTTGCCCAAAAGACAAATTCATAAATTGGCTGGCAAGCAAGGCTAAACCGGCGGTACCGCCAGTAAGAAGTTGGGTTTCTTTAAAAAAGAACACGCCTAAGGCCACCATGGTAGTGCCAATAAGCAAGGCTAATATATCTTCTAGCCAATTATGCTGTTCCATAAATATCTCTAGTTAATACCGACAAGTGAATAATAGCATCGCTCTATGATAATTGAGATAAAGAACTGGCTGGGAGATATAAAACAAAAAAAGCCACTATAAATGTCATTTACAGTGGCTTGATATATCGCTTGTTGCCAAGCGGCTTGGTTTACTTAGCTTTTTTCGCGGGCGATTGCGCGGTAACCAATATCGTTACGGTGGAACATGCCATCCCAAGATACTTTTTTCACTAGCGCATAGGCATTTGCTTGGGCTTCGGTAACGTTGTTACCTAGAGCGGTAGCACACAATACGCGGCCGCCGTTAGTTACAATGTTGCCGTCTTTTTCGCTAGTACCTGCATGGAATACTTTAGCGCTACTGGTTTCTTCGCTAAGGCTTGGCAATGTGATTACGTCACCTTTAGGGTAAGAACCTGGGTAGCCAGCAGCAGCTAGCACTACGCCCATTGCTGCGCGAGGATCAAACTCGGCAGTTTTAGTATCCAATTTACGGTCAACAGCAGCTAAACACAGTTCAACAATGTCAGACTGCATACGCATCATAATTGGTTGGGTTTCTGGGTCGCCAAAGCGGCAGTTGTATTCGATGATTTTTGGCGAACCGTCAGCCATAATCATCAATCCAGCATATAGGAAGCCAGTGTACTCATTGTCTTCGGCGGCCATGCCTTTAACCGTAGGCATGATCACTTCATCCATTATGCGCTGGTGGATTTCTGGTGTAACCACTGGAGCTGGCGAGTATGCACCCATGCCGCCAGTGTTTAAGCCGCTATCGCCATCGCCAACACGTTTGTGGTCTTGGCTGGTGGCCATGGCCAATACGTTGCTGCCATCTACCATTACGATAAAGCTAGCTTCTTCGCCGTCTAAGAATTCTTCGATTACTACGCGAGAACCGGCTTCGCCAAAGGCGTTATCGGCAAGCATATCTTCAATAGCAGCAATTGCCTCGGTTTCGGTCATGGCTACAATTACACCTTTACCTGCTGCTAAACCATCGGCTTTAACCACAATGGGTGCGCCTTGCTCTTTTACGTAGGCAATCGCTGGGGCAACCTCAGTAAAGGTTTGGTAGTAGCCAGTTGGAATGTCGTGACGGGCTAAAAAGTCTTTAGTGAATGACTTAGAGCCTTCTAGTTGAGCAGCTTTTTCAGTAGGGCCAAAGATTTTAAGGCCTGCGGCTCTAAAGGCATCAACCACACCAATAACCAATGGCGCTTCTGGGCCAACAATGGTGAGTTCAACTTGGTTTTGCTGAGCAAAGCTAAGTAAAGCAGCAATGTCTTCTACGCCAATGGCTACGTTTTCTAGCTTAGGCTCTAGAGCAGAACCGGCGTTACCTGGGGCAACAAATACTTTTTCAACTAAAGGAGATTGCGCAGCCTTCCATGCTAGAGCATGTTCGCGGCCACCGCCGCCAATCACAAGTACGTTCATGTTTGTCTATCCAATACTGAGTAAACGGGGCTTGGCTTACCAAGCCGAAATACAAAACAGCCAGCGCGAGGCTGGCTGTGGTTTTTTAGTGGTAGAAGTGGCGCATGCCAGTGAACACCATGGCCATGCCATGTTCATCGGCTGCTGCAATCACTTCGTCATCACGCATTGAGCCACCAGGCTGAATCACACAAGTGATGCCAGCTTCAGCTGCTGCGTCGATACCATCGCGGAATGGGAAGAATGCATCCGATGCCATTACGCTGCCTGCTACTTCTAGCTTCTCGTCGGCGGCTTTAATACCAGCAATTTTAGCGCTGTATACTCGGCTCATTTGGCCAGCGCCCACACCAATAGTCATGTTGCCTTTTGCGTAAACAATGGCGTTAGACTTAACATACTTGGCTACTTTCCAGCAAAATAGTGCATCACGCAACTCTTCTTCGCTAGGCTGGCGCTTGCTCACAACGCTTAGTTCGTCTTGAGTTACCATGCCTTGGTCGCGATCTTGAACCAATAAGCCGCCGTTTACACGCTTAAGCTGCAAACCGGTGGTTTTAGTTGACCATTCGCCACACTCTAATAAGCGTACGTTTTTCTTAGCAGCAACAATTTGTGCAGCGGCTTCAGAAATTTTAGGGGCAATGATTACTTCTACGAACTGGCGAGACACAATGGCTTCAGCAGTATCGGCATCTAACTCGCGGTTAAAGGCAATAATGCCGCCAAAGGCAGAAGTTGGGTCGGTTTTGTATGCGCGCTCGTAAGCTTCTTGAATATTGCCACCTAGCGCTACGCCACATGGGTTAGCGTGTTTTACAATTACACAGCAAGGCTCGTCGAATTCTTTCACACATTCTAGTGCTGCATCAGTATCGGCGATGTTGTTAAACGACAAGGCTTTACCTTGAAGTTGAGTGGCAGTAGATACTGAAGCTTCTTCAATGTTGTTTTCAACATAAAAAGCTGCCGCTTGGTGGCTGTTTTCGCCATAGCGCATGTCTTGCTTTTTAATGAACTGGCTGTTGAAGGTGCGTGGGAACTTGCTGTCTTCGTCGCCTTCTTTGTTGTCGCCGTAGCTAGGAACCATAGTGCCAAAGTAGTTGGCGATCATGCCGTCGTAAGCTGCAGTATGTTCAAAGGCTGCAATGGCTAAATCAAAGCGAGTAGCGTGAGTTAACGACTTATCGTTGGCTGCCATTTCGGCGAGTACGCGATCGTAGTCTGATGCATTAACCACAATGGTTACGTCTTTGTGGTTTTTAGCCGCACTGCGCACCATAGTTGGGCCGCCAATGTCGATGTTTTCTACTGCATCTTCAAGGCTACAATCTGGGTTGGCTACTGTTGCTGCAAAAGGATAAAGGTTAACAACAACCATATCGATAGCATTAATGCCGTGGTTGTTCATCACTTCATCATCGGTACCGCGTCGACCTAAAATGCCACCGTGTACTTTTGGATGTAAAGTTTTAACACGTCCATCCATCATTTCTGGGAAGCCAGTGTAGTTAGATACTTCAATAACTTCGATGCCGTTTTCGGCCAGTAATTTTGCGGTGCCACCAGTAGATAAGATCTCTACACCTTGTTGGGCTAAAGATCGTGAGAATTCGATAATGCCTGTTTTATCTGAAACACTAATCAGTGCACGTCGAATCGGTCGAGCGTTTTCCATTGGGGTTTTATCCTCATTAGCAGTTACATGCGCTAGCGGTACAAGTTGCCCGAAAAATAAACAACTTAGGTTTGAGGCGCGCATTTTACAGCAAAAGTGTGAAGAATGCGCCGTTTTTAACTGAGAAATGTTGGTATGGAGGGCAAATTGAGTGAAACAAAAGCTTAAATTAACCGTTACTCCAAGCGCTTAAATAGTGATAGTTGACCACTTGGTAAGCACAAGCTGCGGCTTTAGCTAGAGTATAAGCTTAAGTGGCAGTTTTTCACTTTTACCCTTACCAACTAGAGCCATATCAATCTACCTTTGAGCTTGAATCGATGTGCAATGTGGATGAGTCAGCTGGTGGCAGCTGAAAACGAAAGGTATTGCGGCCGTTTTGCTTGCTCAAGTAAAGGGCTTTATCAGCTAAATCTATAATCTCTGTCAAACCTATATCAGCACTTTCGGCAATGGATACGCCCACACTAATAGTGATGTGATTTTGCTTTTCTACCAAACTAAACTGGTGTGGAATTTCTGCCTTGTTAATGGCTTTTACTAGTCGCTTGGCCGAGAATTCAGCATAGTCGAAATCACTATTGCTCAAAATCGCAATAAACTCCTCGCCGCCGTAGCGAGCGATAAGATCGCCCGGGCGTTTACAAATGCCGGTAGCAATTAAGGTTTGAGCCACTTTTTCTAAACATACATCACCAGCTGGGTGGCCATAGTGGTCGTTGTATTGTTTAAAGTGGTCAATGTCTATAAGCATAATAGTAATGGGGTAGCCACCACGCTGGGCGCGTCGCCATTCTTGTTCAAGAAATTCATCGGCACAACGTCGGTTAGGAATGCCGGTAAGGCTGTCGGTAACTGCCAGTTTTTCTAGCTCGCGATAGGCGGTGCGTAGCTCCTGTTGCGAGGCTTCTAAATCCGCAGTGCGCTCTTTTACTCGATCTTCCAATACCATTCTTGCTTGGCGCAAGTCTTGTTTAGCGTTGCGTTGGCTAAAGTAGAGTAATAAAAATAAGCTCACCGCTACCAGTAAAGAGCTGATGATACCCAGCAGTACGATGTTGCGGGTTCGATAGTAGATTTGAAAAGCTTCGGCTTGGTCGATTTCGGTGGTTAAACCAAAATCATAAGTGGGTTGCCATGTCCAAGCTCCCACTACTTGTATCCCCCGATAGTCGGGATAGCCCTTAAGGTCGTAACTGGTAATTCCTTGGGTGGCGCTTTGGGCCATCAAGGTAAGCGTTTTACTGTTCTCGTTGTTGGCTGAGTTGGGGTCACTGATATGCAAATTGTTGATGGCATCTTGTCCTGGCTCCAGCAAGCCTAAGCGATGCAGCTGTTCATTAAAGCGACTTGCCGAAAGCATTAAGCCATTGCGATCAAAAGCGTACGTTTCACCTGAATCCCAAATTCGACCCAATTGAGTAATTCGACTGAAGTGGTCACTTTGGTTAACACTCACAATAAGTACCGCTTGTAACTGCTTATCTGCATTAAATACCGGGGCACTAAAGTACATGTTGTTACTGTGCTTAGTTTGTTGTGGCAAGCCGGTAATAAACAAGGTTTCGCCGGTGAGTACTTGCTCCATTTTGTCGGTTTTAAATTCAAACAAGGGGTGAGTTTGGTGGATGTCTCTAGACCTATTGGAATAGAGCACTTGCCCGTTTAAGTCACTCAACCAATAAGCTTTATCTTGATAGGTCTCCATCATCAGAGCAAAGCTTAGCTTAATGCTGGCTTCTGCGTTGGCACGCATGATTGAGGGGCTATCTGGCTGACTAATTATGCTAGCAGAACGCACTACCGACTCTGACTGAGCGGCATTGCTCAATTCCAAAAGCCGGTGTTGAATCCAGATATGATGGGCTTCTTGAGTTGCTCGCAGTACCGTTTGCAGTGACTCTTTAACCTTTTGTTCTACTTCTTGTTCAATGTTTTCAAGCGCGGTAAAGACAATCGCCAAAATAGCCAAGCTGAATATAGACACCATTGCCACAACGGTTCCGAGCTTTATGTATTTTGTCCTGAACTGAGGTGTAACGGTCTTACTGTCGGCCATTTGACTAGTTGTTTATATTTGCTTGATTTTTAACCAGTATGGACGGCTTAGCGAAATGACTCAACCGTATAGAAGAAAATAACTTTTATATCAGCAACTTGCGAAGCTGTTGCTGTGGTTTTTGTTAATTATTTTTGCTGTGATTCAAGTTGCTCTATTTCTTTCCATAGTTCGTCAGCATCAGCACTTAACATCGAGTAAGTCATAATGTCTCCACGCCGCTGAGCCAGCATTGCAGACTCCAACAATGCATCGTACTTTTGGCGCTTGCGTTTAAGTGGGTTAGGTTTTAGAAAACTAAACATAGACACTCCTTTGTTATCAACAATAGAACGCTTTAAGGCAGTAAATAGTTCTCAAGTATGCGGGAAAAAGATGACTTTTTTATGAGGACTGGTTATTGCGGTTTAAAATAACTGGTCCTTGTCCTTCGCTGGCGAGTTGGTCATCGGGGTTATAGAGCGGGCAGCTTTTCATGGATAAACAACCACATCCGATGCAGCCAGTGAGGGAATCACGTAAATTCTCCAGCTGTTTGATACGTTGATTTAGTATCTCGCGCCATTGCTGCGAGAGAGCTTCCCAGTCGGTTTTATTAGGGGTACGTTGATTGGGTAGCTTAGCAAAAGCTGCTTTTATCTCTGCCAAGCTTATCCCCATTTTTTGGGCAGCTTTAATGACCGATACCCGCCGCAGTACATCGGGATGATAACGTCGCTGATTACCGTGATTACGCCAACTATTAATTAAACCTTTAGTTTCGTAAAAGTGCAGCGTAGACACCTTAATACCACAGCGTTTAGCCACAAAGCCAACAGACAAGGCCTGTTTAGGTCGATCTTGCATAGCTATTTCCTACAAATTTTAAAGATTAGGTAAAAAATCTCTTTACCTCAACTTAAGTTGAGGTTTTAGGCTGATAAGCACAGTAACAATAAATAGCTTTAATTAGCACTAAAAGCGCAAAGGAGAACACGATGCAATTAGAACATCTGAACTTAGTGGTAAAAGACATGCAGCAAACCTTGGCTTTTTATCAGGCGGCTTTTCCTCATTGGCAGGTGAGAGGAGAGGGTAAGCAAACTTGGTATGGGGTAGAGCGGCATTGGTTACATTTTGGCGATGATGACCAATACCTCACGTTTAACGATCAAGGTTATGGGGAGAATCGGCCGCTTGAAGGTAATCAAATAGGTATGGCGCATTTTGCTTATATTACGGCTGATTTAGACGGCTTAATTACTCGTATGTTAAATGCAGGCTTTCAGATTCACCATGAAGGGGCCCAAAGTAGCCATCGTCGTAATGTGTATTTTCGCGATCCGAATAACTTTGAAGTGGAGTTTGTTGAGTATTCATCAGACTTGCCCGAAGAGCGTAATCGTTACGAGTAGCGCAAGGTCAAAATCACTGTCCCCAAAAGCCTGATTTTTATCAGGCTTTTTTGTTTCTTTCATAAAACTCTTGACCCTATACCTAGCTACAGGGTTTATCATAAAAGAAATGGAGGATGGTTATGTACAAGATTGGTGAGCTAGCAAAGCTAAGTGGTTTAACGGTGGAAACCTTGCGCTTTTACGAACGTAAAGGTTTGTTGGTGCCGACTGCCCGTGGCGAGAACCTCTACCGCATGTACAGCAAGCAAGATTTAGCGCGTTTGAGGTTTATCCAGCGCGCTAAACAAGCCGGTTTATCAATTAAAGATATATTGGAGCTACTCACTCTGCGAGAGCATGCAGAAACCGCCAGCTGTAACGATGTAAGCAATGTAGTAGGGCAAAAACTGGCTAAGGTGCAGCAGCAACTAGCAGAGCTAAAAGCCTTCGAAACAACCCTTAAAACTCTTCACGATGCCTGCTGTGGCGGAGAAGAAAGTGCACGTTCCTGTTCAATACTAAAGGTCTTAGATGATGCTATTGAATAACTTTATAAACCTTTTCTTAAGCGCAGCCCCATGGTTGTTTTTGGGCTTTGTTATTGCAGCTAGCCTTAAGTTAGGCTTACCTAGCCGTTGGTTAGCCAAGCACTTGGGTAACAGCAAAGCGAGTACCACAGTTAAAGCCGCATTTATTGGTGCGCCGCTGCCTTTGTGCTCTTGTGGGGTAATTCCCGCGGCCATGGGATTGCGCCGTGCTGGCGCATCTAAAAGTGCCACTACCTCGTTTTTAATTGCCACCCCAGAAACTGGAGTGGATTCAGTAGCCGTGTCTTATGCACTGTTAGGGCCGGTAATGGCGGTTGTGAGGCCAATAGCTGCAATAGTAAGTGCTATTGTAGCCGGCTTATTGGTTGGCAAAGGCGAGGACGAGTCAGCCAGCGCTAACGAAGTTAAAAGCTGTTGTAGTGGCAAAAGTAGCTGTGCCAGTGAGGCCAAGCCTTCGCCGCCGCAGAGTCGGGCAAAAGTTAATACCAAGCAATGGCTGCATAGTTTTGTAGAGTTAGTGGAAGATAGCTACTTGTGGCTAGTGTTGGGCTTAGTCTTTGCGGCACTCATTCAAACTTACTTACCCGAAAGTTTTATGACTCGATGGGGGCAAGGATGGATCACCATGGTGGTAATGGTGTTGGTGGGGATCCCCATGTACATTTGTGCCACTGCTTCAACGCCAATTGCCGCAGGCTTAATTATTGCGGGTATATCTCCAGGAGCTGCCTTGGTATTTATGTTGGCTGGCCCGGCGACTAATATCGCAACGCTAATGTTGGTTCGCCAAGAAATGGGCATGCGAGCATTGGTCGCTTATTTGGTTGGGGTGGTTGCTAGTGCTATGGCATTTGGTTGGGGATTAGATTGGGCCATTGCTCAATGGCAGTGGCAAGTAAATCCGGTAGAGTGGCAAGAGCATCAACTAGTTACTAGCTGGTGGGTCTTGAGTAGTAGTGCTGTGATTGCATTATTGATGGCTGTTGCGGGGATTAAAGATGCACGGCAGCGCTGGTTTAGCGCTACCGTATAAAACTAAAGACTTAGCTTTTTGGTACGCGCTTAAACATTGCACCGTTGTTTAAGCGTAAGTTCTCGCCATCACTCACTAGGGGTTTTTCTAGCGCTTGAACAAATTCCATTTCAATTTTGTTCGCCATGTCGTCACACAACATGCGGGTCATGCCTATTGGTTGGGTAACGTTGAGTTGCTTTCCATCCCACTCTGCTTGGCCAAAAAAGTTATTGCAGCCTGTGGTGCCAGAAATTTTAAAGCCATTTTCATTTTCTTCTAAGGTAAATGCTGGCAGCTTAATATCTGCAATGTTGTAGAAATCACCCGTCATATACCAACGGCTATCTGCTAAATCCATGCTTGGCTCCGATTGTTTACTGGCACAGCCGGCTAAACCTAGGGTTAAAGTTAAGCCAATAAGTAGCTGTTTATTCATGGTTGTTACCTCAAGTAAGCACAAAAACTATTTCAGGCTATTGTAGAACACAGCGGCCAAGAAAAGTTCGATTATTGATAAATTTAATGTTTTTTTGAGCAGGCTTTTTGATCAACACAAGCAGTAACTATTAGGCTATTTGCTGCTAAGTTAGCTTCAAATGCGAGATGTTTCACACTTATTGCTCAGTTCTCGTCCTATGCTCTGCTCATCAATCATTGGACGACATTAAGTAGGTAAACATGAACCAGCAAGCGAGTGTATTTCATCTTGGCTTAAACCCAGAGATGCTAAAAGGCGCAACTTTAGCCATTATTCCTGGCGACCCGCAGCGCGTAGAACGTATTGCCTCGTTATTAGAAGAACCTGAGTTTTTAGCCTCGCAGCGTGAATTTACCTCTTACCTAGGTAAATTGGACGGTACACCTGTTGTAGTATGTTCAACCGGCATTGGCGGGCCGTCTACTTCAATTGCGGTTGAAGAGTTGGCTCAATTAGGTATTCGCACCTTCTTGCGGGTAGGTACTACCGGCGCTATCCAGCCACACATTAATGTGGGTGACGTAATTGTAACTACTGCCTCGGTTCGTTTAGATGGCGCCAGCAGCCACTTTGCTCCCATGCAGTTTCCTGCGGTAGCTGATTTTTCTTGTATGCAAGCCTTAAACAGTGCGGCATTAGACGCCAAGGCAACCTGCCATGTGGGTGTAACTGCTTCTAGCGATACCTTTTACCCAGGCCAAGAGCGCTACGACACGGTGTCTGGCCGCGTAGTTAAAGCCTTTCAAGGTTCAATGGAAGAATGGCAAGCCATGGGCGTACTTAACTTTGAAATGGAAAGCGCTACTTTATTTACCATGTGTGCCTCGCAAGGCTTAAAAGCAGGCTGTGTTGCAGGTGTAATTGTGAATAGAACCCAGCAAGAGATCCCAGACGAAAGCTTGATGAAAAACACCGAACACCAAGCAGTAAACATTGTTGTTGAAGCCGCACGTAAGATGCTCGGCTAAACACAAAGTGCCAATACATTTTGTCTGATGTAATGGCAGTCCTTTCCAAATTTGTGCCCAGTAAATCGCTAAGGTCTACTGGGCTTTTTTGTTCGCTTTAACGGAGTTATCGGCGATCTCTGTAAAATAATAGCATTTAAATCAGCGTCTTAATTTGTAGAGGTGTAACTTAAGCGCTTGCTTTGATGGGTTTTGATGTTTAGCGTATTGCTCTTCAGTATTTATCTAAAAAATGTAAAGTAAAGATCTTGAAGCGTTCTCAAGCTAGAATAAAAAAAACTTTGTCGGTGGCGTCAACAATTTAATGCTATTTAATTCTTACGCTTTTGTTTTCCTATTTTTACCCATTGTATGCTTAGTGTATTTTTGGATTGGAAACCGAGGGCATCATCGGGTTGCTGTTTCTTGGTTGGTGGGGGCATCTTTATTTTTTTACGGATGGTGGAACCCAGCGTATTTGGGACTCATTATGGGGTCTATGTTGTTCAATTACGCAATAGGGGTGCAGCTTAATCATCGTGCAAGTGGCCATTCGAATAGAAAGCTGATTCTGGTTTTTGGAATAACTTTGAACCTAGCTTTACTGGCTTATTATAAGTATGCCAATTTTTTTGTAGATAACTTCAACCTCGTTATTTCAGGCAATATTCATTTAGAATCGATTGTTCTTCCTTTGGCTATTTCTTTTTTCACTTTTCAGCAAGTCGCCTACCTTATAGATGCTTATCGTGAAGAGACAAGAGAGTATAATTTTCTTCAATACTGCTTATTCGTGACGTTTTTCCCTCAGCTTATAGCAGGCCCTATTGTTCACCACAAAGAAATGATGCCGCAGTTTTTGGATGATAGTTGCTACCAATATAACCCTAAAAAAGTTGCTACCGGATTGTGTTTGTTTATTTTGGGCTTAGCTAAGAAGGTGCTGATTGCAGATGAGTTGTCGGTTTATGTGTCTCAGGTATTTACTGCAGCAGAACAAGGAGTTGTATTAGCCCCTATTGAAGCTTGGTATGGAGCCTTAAGTTATACATTTCAGCTGTATTTTGATTTCTCTGGCTATGCAGATATGGCTATAGGTGTAGCTTTACTGTTTGGTATATCCCTTCCATTTAACTTTAATTCTCCATATAAATCGTTAAACATTATAGAGTTTTGGCGAAGATGGCATATTACTCTTTCTCGTTTCTTACGAGACTATGTTTATATACCTTTGGGAGGTAATCGCTTAGGAAGCTTCAGAAGATACCAAAATTTGCTAATAACTATGTTACTCGGAGGTTTGTGGCACGGGGCTGGTTGGACATTCATTATTTGGGGGGGGATGCACGGTGTGATGTTGGTTGTTAATCATCAGTGGCATCAATTAACTAGGTTTAAAGCAAATTATTATTTACCACGACAGGTGAGTATAGGTATCAGCTGGCTTATTACTTTTACATGTGTAGTGTTTGCATGGGTAGTATTTCGTGCAGAGTCTTTAGAGGTAGCAATGCAGATATGGAAATCTATGCTAGGGTTTAGCCCATTTTATGATAGTAGTGGGAGCTTATTTTACAATGACCTATTCAGAAAGCATTTTTCTGTAACTAAATGGATATTGGGGTTAACTTTTGCTGTATTGGTTTTACCAAATAGCTTGCAGATTGTCGGTTTACTTCCCGGTGCCGATAAAGTTAGATTCCGAGCTAACTTTGTTTGGGCTGTTTTGATTTCAATTCTTGCACTACATGTCATTCTTAATATGAATAACGTTAGTGAGTTCCTGTATTTTCGGTTTTGATTATGGCTAGCTTTCATCGTTTTAATTGTATTGTAATTTTGTCTATTGGTTTTTTCAGTATTGTATTGGTGGCGACTAGTGCATATTTGGAATCACCGACCATAGGCAACTTAACTCGAACTGCCGGATTCAGTGAGAATGATTTTGGATGGAACCAGCCCCAAAATTTTTATCACGATGCACTTTTTCAAAAAAATAAGAAAAGCTACCAATTCTATAGTGACGTAGTCGTGCTAGGTGATTCATTTTCACAGGACGACCTTAATAACAACTGGGTGAACTACTTTGTTGAAGCTACTGGGCTTACCGCACAAGTGCTACACTTTAATCAGGGGGGAGCCAGTCGACTGCTATCTAGCCCATTGTTTCTGGAAAAACCACCAAAGCTATTTGTTTTTCAAAGTGTAGAAGCAAGCTTATATAAACGTTCCTCACAAAAAGACTGTCAGTTCCCACAGAAAACTTCTCACTCAGAGTTACCAACAATTCAACTAGACAATAATCGCCACTATTCAACTTATTCTGTAGCTAGAGAGGTTAATCACTTTAGCTTAGATTTAGATCAGGCTAGCCATTATCTATTAAAAGCTTTATCTCGAACGATTGGGCTAAACGTTAGTGACACTGTTGCTCTTGAGGTTACACGCCTGGGGCTGTTTTCTAGCCAGGTGAAAAATAAGCTGCTGATACATGAAAACGACTTCGACAAGCAATATTTGGAGGCTGAAGATCTTGAACTTATGGCCTGTAATTTATTAGCTATTCAGAAAGCTGTTGAGAAAAATGGTAAAACTCGATTTGTGTTAATGATCGCACCCGACAAATTATCAGCTTATTCGAAGGTTCTTGCTGATCAGCAATATGCAAACTTCAGCCTTATTCCCTCATTGGGTAAATACTCTGAGTTATCGATGCTTCGATTGGATAGTTTGATTCAGGACGAAGTTGAACGTGGAACTGTTGATATTTACTTGCCGAATGACACACACTGGGGATCTGAAGGATATAGATTTGCAGCAGAACAGTTAATCGATTATCTAAATTCGGGTGCTCATAGACCTTAGCTTAAGGAAGTGAGCTGTCAGGAAAATGAATGATTTAAGCTCAAGCTAATACATTGTAATAGCTAGAAAAAACAAAAAAGCCAAAGTGAAATCATTCACTTTGGCTTTTTAATCAATACCTTATGAACAGGTGTTTAGTTCATGCCGTATTTTTTCAATTTCTTGCGTAAAGTACCGCGGTTGATACCTAACATGATTGAAGCGCGGGTTTGGTTGCCGCGAGTGTATTGCATAACTACGTCAAGCAACGGAGCTTCAACTTCAGATAGTACTAATTCGTACAATTCAGACACATCTTCGCCATTCAATTGTGCGAAGTAGTTGCGCAATGCTTGCTCAACTGAATCGCGTAATGGACGTTCTTTCACTTCAGTGCTAGTTGCACTGCTAGTCATAGTAGAAAGTGTGTTTGTGGTGGTATTTGAATCAAACATACTTGACGCTCTTTTTAATTAATTAATGATCACAACTATTCGAAAAACTGTTCAATCGCGGACGTTTGTACCAGGGCTGATTCAAGCTGGTTAAACTGGCTACGAAACTCATCCGTGTCCGCTAATTGCTTCAAGTACCACCCCACATGTTTGCGAGCGATACGAACCCCTTGGTACTCCCCATAATGTGAATATAGGTTGTCTAAGTGGTGAAGCATTACTTCCTTCACTTCTTCGGCTTTGGGTGCATCTAAATGCTGCCCGGTGCTTAAAAAGTGATTAATTTCTCTGAAAAGCCAAGGGTTACCTTGCGCTCCTCGACCTATCATGATGGCGTCCGCGCCGGTGTAATCCAAAACGTGCTTGGCTTGCTCCGGTGTGGTGATATCACCATTTGCCACAATAGGTATCGAAACCTCTTGTTTTACTGCTTTGATGGTGTCGTACTCGGCTAAACCTTTATACATACACGCTCGCGTCCGACCATGTATGGCTAAAGATTGAATACCGGCAGCTTCTGCAAGCTTGGCAATTTGCAAAGCATTGCGATGCTCGGGTGACCACCCAGTGCGAATCTTAAGTGTCACAGGTACATCAACTGCTTGTACAACAGCATCAAGAATTTGTTTAACTAACTCGGGTTGCTGTAATAGCGCCGAACCAGCTAACTTTTTGTTTACCTTTTTAGCGGGACAACCCATATTGATATCGATGATTTGCGCGCCATTTGCCACATTATGTTGGGCGGCGAGAGCCATCAATTCTGGATCTGAACCTGCTATTTGAACGCTGCGTATGCCACATTCATCTAGGTGAACCATACGGTTTAGTGATTTTTGGCTGTTCCAAACCCGTGGGTTACTGGACACCATCTCCGAAACCGTAAGCCCCGCACCTAAACGCCAACATAAGCGACGAAAGGGTTGATCGGTAATTCCAGCCATAGGCGCTAGTATCACCGGATTGTCCAGCTTGTAACTGCCTATTTGCATGACTGTCGTTCTTCTCAATCTCAGGGCGGCGTAGTTTACGACTTTTTAGGCACGCTGAAAAGGCTATATTTTGAACATTTTTCAAAAAAAAAGCTGGATTTTTAGCTACAGAATATGGCAGCAAACCCTTTAGTAGAGGGTTTGTGCCACATTATTGGTGAACTTAGCGCTTTGTTCCGCTTAATCGACACCATTCTTGATCAAGAACAACCGGATCCATATTGCACTGTGTTTGATAGGCGGCAACTACTTCGTCGCATTGTTCTTCTAAAATGCCTGATAGGGCAATAGAACCTTGCGGCTTTAAATAGGCTAGGATGATTTCGCTGAGCTCTTTAAGTGGGCCAGCCAATATATTGGCCACAACAATGTCTGCTTGGAAATCTTTAGGCTGGTCTTTAGGTAGGTAGAGTTCGAGCTTGTCGGCCACGCCATTGCGTTCGGCATTGTCGCGGCTAGCTAGAATCGCTTGCGGATCGATGTCTATCCCAACCACCCGTTTAGCGCCTAACTTAATCGCGGCAATGGCTAATATGCCACTGCCACAGCCAAAGTCCACGACGGTTTTGTTGCTAAGGTCGAGTTGATCTAGCCATTTTAAGCAAAGTGCTGTGGTTGGATGAGTGCCTGTGCCAAAGGCTAGGCCTGGGTCTAGCATTACGTTTACCGCGCTAGGGTCGGGTACGTCAGTCCAGCTAGGGCAAATCCACAAGCGTTCGCCAAACTGCATCGGATGAAAGTCTTTCATCCATTCGCGTTCCCAGTCTTTGTCTTCTAGTTGGTCTAGTTTGTAGTTGCCGTCCTCTAGAATAAGCGCTTCGGTTAAGAAGTTAAGGATAGGCGACATATCGGTAGCGGCATCGTATAGGCCCTGCACATCGGTATCTCCCCATAACGGCGTTTCACCTAACAAGGGCTCAAAGACTGGCGTGTCGTGGCGGTCTAAGAATGTCACGGCTTGGCAGCCGGTTTCCATTAAAATGTCTCCAATGGCGTCGGCAGTATCTTTAGTGGCGTTTATTTTTAGCTGGATCCAAGGCATTGTCCGCTCCTCTTCTAGATTAGGCGGCAAGTGTACTGCGTTAGATAAGGCTTATCATCTAAAAATTGAAATCCCTTAAAGCGAAGGGAGCGAAACTAGCATTTGTTGTCTCTAATAGGTGAGCTTGTTTATAAGCCAAGGCCGCTATTTATTGGCTTGAGTAAACAAAAAAGGCTAGGGATAAGCTAGCCTTTTTTAAACAGATTTTTGCAGGTTAATTGGCAGGGCTTAAGCCGCGATTGCGATACTGCGCGCGCTTGTACAATAAAACTAAACCACGACATCCCGCTAAAGCTGCAACAATTAGCGCAGGTGTATTAAACATAAGACTTAATACCAGTACGCTGCAGGCAAGGTATAAAAAGGGAATAAATTCGTAAACAGGCTCGGGAATCGCCTTGGTTTTGCGGGCAAATGATTTTTTGTACTTGTCGTAACGGCGGTAGTTTGAGCGAAGCACCCAAATAAGCGCGCCCATACAAAATAGTAATGCACCACCAACATGAGCGAGCCAAGGTTCAAGCAATAGCATTGACCCAGTACCAGCAGATAAATATCCGCTTGGCAAAATCTCGTATATGGCACGTGGCAGCATAAGCCCTCCCTGTTACATCCAGCAACCTTCCATTAACATAATTAAGCATAGACTCAATTACAAGAATTAGCCAAATTGTCTGTTTGTATGTTTATTGGTAACTAAGGCTAGTTGCTGGTTTTTACGGCGCTGGGCACTTTTTGCCAAGTATGCCGACGGTAACGATGACGCATGTAAAGTAAGGAACAGCCTCGGTACAAACACAGTGCTGCAATGGCGTAGGCGGCAATAGATTGCTGTGTAGATGCTAAGGATAGAGCCAAACCAATAAACAAAAAGGGCATAAACTCGTATAAAGATTCAGGGATGTTGAAGCGTTTGCCAGCATGCTCCGCTTGGTCTAAACGTCGAAAGTTAGAGCGCATTACCCAAATAAGCGAGCCAAGGCAAAATAGCAGCACACCACCTGCTACTCCCAGGGTAGAGTCTATCCATATTACCGAGCTTGAGCCGGCAGCCAAGTAAAGGCTCGGCAATATTTCATAGATTGGTTTAATAATCATTGCATTGCACTCATTTCTGTTCTAGGTGTTGGCTAAATTATCACTTCCCAAAGCATAACTTTGCTCTAATTAAGATGGTTTAAGTGTAAGACAAATTTTGGAAACTGCAGGCTCAAGCCATCGCCCAGTTAGATATTGCTGTAACAACTTGCTTACATTTGACGATTCAAAATAAAGTAAACCAATGGGTTTACTTTGGTGTTTCTTGGAAGTAGACTCCTCGGTGTAATTTAAGAGGGCGCCACGTTGAGCACACGAAACAAGGTTATTAGTTTTTGTTTGGGAGGATTAATGAGTACACCATTCGCTTCAGCCATAGCGGCTGACAACACGGTTTTTACTACCCAAGTTAATAATGGTAAGTACCAAAATGCACAGCCTACGCCAGCCAATGCCTCGGCTTGGGGTATTTTGTGGCGTTATGTGAGTGAGCAACGTGTAGATGCCACGCCAAGTAATGGCATTCCGGTGATGCCTTTGAGCGCCTCTCAGCTTGCTGCTTTACCTGCAGAGCAAAGCAGTGTTATTCGCTTTGGTCATTCGAGTGTTTACATGCAAGTGGCTGGGCAACGCTGGTTGATTGATCCGGTATTCTCGCAGCGAACATCTCCTTTTAGCTTTATTGGCCCAAAGCGTTTTCATCAACCCCCGCTCGAGCTTAGTGAGTTGGACAGTATTGATGGGGTAATTATTTCCCATGATCACTACGACCATTTAGACAAGCACAGCATCAAGCTGTTAAAAGATAAGGTTGAGCATTTTGTGGTACCTGAAGGGGTTGATCAACACCTGCTAGATTGGGGAGTGGATAGCCAAAAGATTCAACGCTTGCGCTGGTGGCAGTCGGCTAATTTTGGCGATTTAACGGTGACAGCTACGCCTACTCAGCATTTCTCTGGACGTGGCTTATTTGACGCCAACCAAACGCTTTGGGCATCTTACGTGATTGACGCGCCGGAGCAGCGAATATTTTTTAGCGGCGACTCAGGTTACTTCGATGGTTTTAAGCAAATTGGTGAGCGTTATGGCCCCTTTGATTTAACCATGATGGAAACCGGTGCTTATGACAAAGATTGGTCAGCAGTACACATGACGCCAGAGCAAACCTTGCAAGCTCACTTGGATTTAAAAGGGAAGGCCTTGATGCCAGTGCATAACTCTACCTTTGATTTGGCTTTCCACTCTTGGTATGAACCGCTTGAGCGAATTAGCCAGCTAAGCGAGCAAGCCAATGTGCAACTAGTGACACCTAAAATAGGTGAGGTATTCACTGTCGGGCAAAGCCAAGTTACAGAAGCGTGGTGGCGCGTTCTCAAATAACCTGAACTCGGGATAAGGAAATGACGATAGCTTTGCAAGACTGTACCTAACCCAGTTTCATGTTTCTGGCGAGATAGTTTTGCTTAGTTCAAGGCGAAGCTGCGCGCCAATAGCTAGCCTATTGCAAGTGGCTTCAACACCGAAATAAGTAAAAATAGCTGTTAGAAACCAGTTAATTATCCCTAGCTCAGGTTAAATAGTCTCGCCATACAAAGAAAAAGGCCTTAAGTATTCTTAAGGCCTTTTATAGTTTTAACAGCTCGCGAATCACATACCGAGTTTTTTCTCTAGGTAGTGAATATTCGCTCCACCAAACTGGAAGTTCTCGTCTTGCATGATTTTCTCTTGCAGCGGAACGTTGGTTTTAATGCCGTCGATCACCAGCTCAGAAAGGGCGTTCTTCATACGCGCTATGGCGATGTCACGGTTCTCACCGTAGGTAATTAGTTTACCTATCATCGAGTCATAGTAAGGCGGAACTGAGTAACCCGCATACACATGCGAATCCCAACGAATACCCATGCCACCTGGTGGGTGGAAACGGTTAATGCGACCTGGAGATGGGATAAAGGTTTCCGCATCTTCAGCATTAATACGACACTCAATCGCGTGGCCGGTTAACTTCACTTGTTCTTGGCTAAATGACAAAGGTTGTCCAGCAGCAATGCGTAACTGCTCTTTAATTAAGTCGATGCCGGTAACCATTTCAGTTACTGGGTGTTCAACCTGAATACGGGTGTTCATCTCAATGAAGTAGAACTCGCCATTTTCATACAAGAACTCAAAGGTGCCTGCGCCGCGGTAGTTAATCTCGATACATGCACGCGTACAGCGTTCACCAATGTTGCGACGCATGTCTTCAGTAATGCCTGGTGCTGGAGCTTCTTCAACCACTTTTTGGTGGCGACGTTGCATTGAGCAGTCACGTTCACCTAGGTGAATAGCGCCACCTTGGCCGTCTGATAATACCTGAACCTCTACGTGGCGAGGATTCTCTAGGTATTTCTCCATATATACGATGTCGTTACCAAAGAATGAGCCAGCCTCGGTTCGGGTTAAGTCGATAGAGGTATGTAGCTCGTCTTCACTGTAAACAACACGCATACCACGACCACCACCGCCGCCAGCAGCTTTAATGATAATCGGGTAACCAATGCGTTTGGCAATGGCGGCATTTTGTTTTTCATCGCTGCCTAGTGGGCCATCTGAACCTGGTACACAAGGTACACCGGCTTTTTTCATGGCTTTAATCGCTTCAACTTTATCACCCATCATGCGGATGGTTTCAGCTTTAGGACCGATAAAGATAAACCCGCTTTTCTCTACTATTTCAGAGAACTCAGCGTTTTCAGACAAGAAACCATAACCCGGGTGAATGGCCACGGCATCGGTAACTTCGGCAGCAGCAATAATGCGCGGAATGTCTAGGTAACTTTCGGTTGCCGCAGGCTTACCAATACAAATTGATTCGTCGGCTAACAATACGTGTTTAAGGTCACGATCGGCTGTTGAGTGCACAGCTACCGTTTTAATGCCTAGCTCTTTACATGCACGTAAAATACGCAGGGCAATTTCACCACGGTTAGCAATAACTACTTTATCTAGCATACAAATGCCTCTTTATTCGATGATGAATAGCGGTTCATCAAACTCAACGGCGTCACCGTCTTCAACCAAAATGGCTTTAATCACGCCAGATTTGTCGGCGTCGATTTGATTCATCATCTTCATGGCTTCAATGATACATAGGGTGTCACCTACGTTAACTTGTTGGCCTTCTTGCACAAACGGCTGTGCTTCTGGAGATGAAGAACGGTAGAAAGTACCTACCATTGGCGATAATAATTGGTGGCCAGAAGCTACTTCGCTAGCAGCTGGAGCAGCAGGTGCGGCGGCTGGAGCTGCTGCAACTGGGGCCGGTGCTGCAACAGGCGCTGGAGAGTATACGGCTTGAGCTGCACCGCTGAAGTTACGGCTGATACGCACTGCCTCTTCACCTTCGGTGATTTCTAGTTCAGCAACACCAGATTCTTCAACTAATTCGATTAATTTTTTAATCTTGCGAATATCCATAAGGGCTCTCTTTATCGTATTAGGTTAATTAAATAGCTATTTCTGCAGCTTGTTTAGCGCTGCAGTTAAAGCAAATTGATATCCTTGACTACCTAAACCACATATCACTCCCTCTGCTTTGTCGGCAAGGTAGGAGTGATGACGGAAGGGTTCACGTGCATGCACGTTAGATAGGTGAATTTCTATAAACGGAATGTTCACACCCAGTAGCGCGTCGCGCAGCGCTACGCTGGTATGAGTAAAAGCCGCAGGGTTAATGATGATGAAATCGATCTCGCCCATGGCTTGATGAATGCGATTAATAAGTTCGCCTTCGACATTAGATTGGAAATCTTGCAGATTTACGCCCATGTCATTGGCTTGCTGGCGTAGCTGTTCAACAATGTCGTCTAAACTCTGGTGACCGTAAACTTCAGGTTCACGTTTGCCCAATAAGTTTAGATTTGGACCATTGAGTAACAAAATAGAGAATTTATCAGTCATTTTCGTTGAAAAACCAGCTTAAATTATAGAACTTGTCGATTTCTTAAGATTAGCACATTTATCAAAGACAAATGTGCTATGTCATCGACATTTTCGACAATTATAGGGTTTTCGCAGAAAATGGCAGCATTTTTCTGGTCTAATCAGTTGGTTTCGGCGAGAAGCTCGGTAGTTAGGTTACGTAGCCATTTTTTCTGGTTCATGCGCCAAAAACACAACATAGCTTTAAATACTTCTTCACTTAACGCGATACAGAAGGCGGTGATTAAGCTTACATCGAACACAAAAATGGCAATAGAAGTAAGCATTAAGCCCACACCCCATTGGCAGAATGTATCCGACATTAAGCAAAAGCTATTGTCGCCGCCGCTGCGCAAAATACCGTTAATTAGCACCATGTTAAAAATGCGTAGCCAAGTAGAGGCTGCCAGCACTAACACTAATTGTTGGGCGAGTTGCAAAGTTTCTGACTCTAAAGCGCCAAACAAGTTCAATAAAGGATAGCTCAATAACCAAATAGCAACACCAATACCAATGGCGGCAATAGGGCTAACTAACAAAGCTAAGCGCGCATCTACCCAAGCTTGATTAAATTGGTTAGCCCCCAATTTATTGCCCACCATTATTGAGCAAGCTGCTGAGAATCCCATGAAACACGAGATGGCGATACCTTCTATAGGACTAATTAAGCTCATGGCCGCCAATGCGTTCGTTCCCAATTGACCATACAAGGTGGCAAATACAAATACACCGCTCGACCAAATACTAAAGTTTATAACAAGTGGCACAGCAAGCTTGGCGTATTTGATTAGCTCAGCTTGTTTAAACTGCCAAAAACCAATTAAACATACTTTTAGTAAAGGGTGTTTTTGCCACCAAAGGCTGGCCCACAATACAACGAGTTGCAGTAAACGTGCGATAACTGTCGCAACACCTGCGCCTACAATACCCATTGCCGGGATCGAGCCAAAACCAAAAATTAATACTTGGTTTAGCGCGATGTTGGCGACCACAGCAAAAACACTAATGTACAGCGGCAGCTTGGTATTACCACTTGCTCGTAGTGCAGACTCAAACACAATCACCGGCAAGGTGAACAGAATCATCAAGGCGGTTGCGCGAATATAATCGCTGCCAATAGCAACTAAATGAGCATCGCTGCTGCCCCATTGCATAATGGTGCTAGGGCTGAAAAGCATGAAGGCTAAGGTTGCTAGGGTAAAAATAAGTCCAGCATAAAAAGATAAAGCCACAGTGCGGCCAATGGCTGTCCAGTTTTTAGTGCCCCAGTGTTGCGCACTTAAAATGGCGCACGCTGTCGAGAAGCCATTTAAGATTACGATCGCCACAAAGAATGCGCGACCGGCATAACCTACTGCGGCGACTTCGGCATCACCTAAAGTGGCAACCATTAGTACGTCTACTAAGCCTAATAAGCTTAGTAATACTGCTTGTAAAGATATTGGCCAAGCTAGGCGCCAGAACTGCTCTAGCCATGAGCGATTCAAAGTAATAGGAGATGCGTACATAACAACCTCAAAATGTGACTTGCATCAGATAAAAGCTATCTAGTTATAAGTGGTGGTAAATAATTATGGGCGCGATACTATCTTATATATTGGGCTTTCCACATAATTGAAGCTATCAAAAATATGTTCAAAACTATCATTTATGGCTGAGCAACATTGGCAAGATAAGTTCGAGATAGGCCCCGCCTGTGTTGAGCGCTTTTTAACCACCGAACGATTTTCAGAGTTAACTAAATTGCAGATTAACTTATCTGGGGTGTCGTATTTGCGAGGTGAGTACTTTGTTAGCCGCAAAGCTCCACAGGAACACACTTTGTTGTTTTCTATGGCGGGAGTGGGCAGTTTACATACTTCAGAGTTTAGTCAGCGCTTGGGACCAAACGACTTAGTTATTTTGCCTGCTGGGGTTAATTACTCGCTCAGCTTGGCTAGCCACTTTTGGCGGCATAATTGGTTTCAGTTTTCTTCAGACATTAGTTGGTATCGCTTTCCCAAAAACGCCAAAGTATTGAAAATCAACTCTAGTCAAAACATTGATAAGTGCATGAAGTTGTTATTGGATGAGGAAACTAAAGCCAAGGCAGATCCTCTAGTAGAATCGGCCTTAACCCAACTTATCAAACGCTATTTATTGCAGTTGCTTAAGCCGCTAAAAAATGCCGAGCCAAGCCCATTGCACAAGCTAGAGCAGCAATTACGCTCCTCTTTACACTATCCATGGACAGTAGCCGAGATGGCGCAACGTTTGTCGGTATCGGAAGCGCACTGCTATCGCTTGTTTCAGCAAGAGTTTAAATGCAGCCCCAAGCAGTATCTAAGCCGTTTACGTTTGGAGCATGGCAGTTATTTGCTGCGCGAAAGCCGCTGGTCGATAGACGTGATCGCCAGTCAACTAGGTTACCAAGATGGTTTTGCCTTTGCGCATCGCTTTAAGAAAAGCTTTGGGGTTTCTCCTGGACGTTATCGACGCAGCTTCAACCAATAACAATCAACAGGATTGGTGATAAGCTTTATTTACTCATGCTTTGCAAACTAGCTGCTATTTTTGCACTGCTTACTCGCTTAAAGGTGTCTAAAGTGAGCGAAGCGACTTGCTGCAATTGTTTTTCTGTTGCGCCATTGGTGGAGTGAACATTTAAACCTTGTAACACCGTTGCCAAGTAGTGGGCGAGCGCTTCTGGATCGGCATCAGCGGTGAGATCTTTTTCTTCTTTGGCGCGTTCGAAACGTTGCTGTAAGGCAATGCTGCCTTGGGCACGACGTTCCTGCAACGCTTGTTTAATGGTGCTTGCAGACTCACTACACGACAGAGCACCTTGCACTATCACACAGCCTTGCGGTTGCGAGGGATCGCTTAAATTAGCCACTGCACCTTTCAACATGTAATCCACTACGTCGTAGATGGTATCTTGCTCAAGGGCGGGATAGAAATAGGCTTGAGGACGAGATTCGTAAAGCTCTATAGCCTGCAAAAACAACTGCTCTTTATTGCCAAAAGCCGCATACATGCTGGGTTTATTGATGCCCATGGCTTGGGTTAAATCATTTAACGATGCCCCTTCGTAGCCTTTTTGCCAAAATACTTCTAAGGCTTTTTCTAGCGCTTGGTTTGCGTCAAAGCTGCGTGGACGACCAATGTGAGAACAGCACTTGGGGGACATTTTTCTACCTCAATTTATCATTAAACTGATCATAGCTAAGCCACTCAGACCTGTCTAGATATTTAAATACCACTTGGTACAAAAAGATCTTGATCTCGATCATACTTCGTGATTAATATACCAGCCAGTACAAAACAAAATATCATTCACATATCAATTTATCATCACTTGAGGGAACGAAGATGGCATCAGTTTTTGATCTAACAAAACTCATCGCAGTAAGTGCTTTAAGCATTTTCCTAGTGGCTTGCGGAAAACCGGAAGCTGCGACCAATCAAGCACCTCCACCACCAAGTGTAGATGTAGCCGAAGTATTGCTTGAACGCATTACCGAAACCGATGTGTATACCGGTCGCCTGCAAGCACCACAAACCGTGATGGTGGTGCCGCGAGTATCGGGCTACATCGAACAAGTGCTGTTTAATGAAGGTAGCTTGGTAGAAAAAGGTGAAGTGCTGTTTAAAATCGACAGCCGTATTTTTGCCGCCGAAGTCGCTCGCCTAGAAGCAGAACTACAAAGTGCTAAAAGTAGCTTAGAACTGGCGCGAAAAGGGTACAAGCGGGCCCAAGCCTTGAATAAGCAAAACGCCATCTCTGATGAGATTTTAGATAATCGCTTTTCGGCGCGAGAGCAGGGTGCAGCGGCTGTGGCATCAATTACTGCTGCCTTATCGCGAGCTCGCTTGGATTTAGACTTTACCGAGGTGCGCGCTCCTATTGGCGGCCGAGTGTCTAACGCGCTTATCACCGAGGGTAACTATGTAAATCTTGGCGCTAGCCAGCTTACTCGTATTGTGTCTACCCAGCATATGCATGCCTACTTTGATGTAGATGAGCAAAGCTTTTTGAAATACCAAGAGTTAAGCAACGTATTGCCGCTGCAAGGCGCGCAAGAAACTGTAGCGGTAGTGCAAATGGCTTTGGCTGATGAGCAAATATTTAAGCACTTGGGCCAGATAGACTTTATCGATAATGCTGTAGCCAGCGGCACCGGTACTATTCGTTTACGTGCCAGCTTTGGTAATCCTAGTGGGGAATTGCTGCCAGGTATGTTTGCTCGTTTACAAATTGCAGGAAGCAGTTCTTATCAAGCGGTATTAATTGATGACAAAGCAGTTGGTACCGACCTAAACAACAAGTTTGTATTGGTATTAGACGAAAATAACCAGGTGCAATATCGCCCGGTAGTATTAGGTGAGCGGATCAATGGCTTGCGAATTGTTTCCCAAGGTTTATCGGGTTCAGAGCGAATTGTGGTTAACGGTATTCAGCGGGTACGGCCGCAAATGCAGGTAACGCCAATTGCCACCGCGATGGCTAGCGAAGAGGTTGTTTCTGCCTTGCGTGAGTCTCAACAGTTACTTGACCAACAACATCAGCAATTAAGCCTTAACGCTAAGTTGTAAGTTCAACAAGGATAGATTCGCCCATGTTTTCTCAGTTTTTTATTAAACGGCCGATTTTTGCGGCCGTTATATCGCTGCTGATGTTTATTGGCGGTGCCATTGCCGTGTGGCAATTACCCATAACCGAATACCCAGAAGTGGTGCCACCAACAGTAGTGGTTACCGCCAACTACCCTGGGGCAAATCCTAAAGTGATTGCCGAAACCGTGGCTTCACCGCTTGAGCAAGAAATTAACGGTGTTGAAGACATGTTGTATATGTCTTCTCAGGCCACTTCTGATGGCCGCATGACGCTGACCGTTACTTTTGCCATTGGCACCGATATCGACCAAGCTCAAACGCAAGTGCAAAGCCGAGTTGATCGCGCCACACCGCGTTTGCCCTTAGAAGTGCAGCGCTTAGGTATTGTGACCGAAAAGTCATCACCAGACCTTACTATGGTGGTTCACCTTAGTTCACCAGAAGATCGCTACAACTTATTGTACCTGTCCAACTATGCGGCGCTTAACGTTAAAGACGAGCTAGCCCGAATTGAAGGTGTGGGTGCTGTGCGTTTGTTTGGTGCGGGTGATTACAGCTTAAGAATTTGGCTAGACCCTAATAAAGTAGCTGCTCTAGGTTTAAATCCAAACCAAATTATCGCTTCGATTAGAGAGCAAAACCAGCAAGCCGCTGCCGGTAGTTTGGGCGCACAGCCTAGCGGTGAGTCTGATTTTCAGATTTTGATCAACGTGAAGGGGCGTTTAAGTACCACCGAAGAGTTTGAGAACATCATCATTAAAGTGGGCGAGCAAGGCGAAGTTAGCCGCTTGCGAGATGTTGCTCGGGTTGAGTTGGGTGCTAGCAGCTATGCATTACGCTCGTTACTCGACAACAAGGATGCAATTGCTATTGGTGTGTTTCAAGCATCTGGCTCGAACGCTATCCAGATCTCTGAAGATGTACGTGCGCGTATGGCCGAGTTAGCGCAAAGCTTTCCAGAAGGTCTAAACTACGACACCGTTTACGACCCAACCGTGTTTGTGCGTGGCTCTATTGAAGCGGTAGTTAAAACCTTGTTTGAAGCCGTACTACTGGTGGTATTAGTGGTGGTACTGTTCCTACAAACTTGGCGTGCTTCTATCATTCCATTAGTGGCAGTACCGGTTTCTCTAGTAGGTACCTTTGCCTTTATGCACCTTATGGGCTTCTCACTCAATGCCTTGTCGTTATTCGGTTTGGTATTAGCGATTGGTATTGTGGTGGATGATGCCATTGTGGTGGTGGAGAACGTGGAGCGAAATATTGCTGAAGGTTTAAGCCCGGTAGCGGCTACCCAGCGCGCCATGAAAGAGGTGACGGGGCCAATTGTGGCAACTACCTTAGTATTGGCGGCAGTGTTTATTCCTACTGCTTTTATGTCTGGCTTAACCGGACAGTTTTACAAGCAGTTCGCTTTAACCATTACCATTTCTACCTTTATTTCAGCGATTAACTCATTAACCTTGAGTCCTGCTTTGTCTGCCTTGCTGCTAAAAGGTCACGACGAACCGAAAGACCGTTTAACTCGCATTATGGACAGCTTGTTTGGCAGGTTTATATTTGCTCCGTTTAATCGCTTATTTAATAAAGGTGCCAATGTATATGGCGGCATCATCAAGAAGACTATTCGCTTGTCGGCTTTGGTCGGGATTATTTATGTAGGTTTATTAGGGCTTACGGCTTATCAATTTGACACCACTCCTACTGGTTATGTGCCAGGGCAAGACAAACAATACTTAGTGGCGTTTGCTCAGTTGCCCGATGCTGCCTCTTTAGAGCGCACCGAAGCGGTAGTGAAAAAAATGTCTGAGATTGCCTTGGCACAACCCGGGGTTGAACACGCTGTGGCGTTTCCTGGCTTAAGCATTAACGGCTTTACCAACAGCCCAAACAGCGCGATTTTATTTACACCTTTGGCCGATTTTGACCAACGCCAAGATCCAAGTCTTTCGGCCAATGCCATCGCTGGGGCGCTTAACCAACAGTTTGCCGGCATTCAAGAAGCCTTTATTGCGATATTCCCACCACCACCAGTGCAGGGTTTAGGCACTATTGGTGGCTTTAGATTGCAGATCCAAGATCGCGCAAACCTTGGTTATGAAGAGTTAGCCAATGTCACCATGCAAGTTATGCAAAAGGCCTGGGCAACACCGGCACTTACGGGGATTTTCTCTAGTTACCAAGTAAATGTGCCGCAGCTTGATTTGGATTTAGATAGAACCAAAGCCATGCAACAAGGGGTGGCGATAGATGAAGTATTTTCTACCTTGCAAGCTTACATGGGTTCAACCTATGTAAATGACTTTAATAAGTTTGGCAGAACTTATCAGGTGAACATTCAAGCCGATGAGTCCTTTAGGCAATCGCCAGAGCAAATTAGCCAACTTAAGGTGAGAAATGCCGATGGTGCGATGATCCCGCTAGGCTCCTTTGTTGATGTCTCTTATGTGGCGGGCCCAGACCGAGTGATGCACTACAACGGCTATACCACTGCCGAGATCAATGGTGGGCCGGCGCCGGGTTATAGCTCGGGTGAAGCTCAAGCAGCCATCGAGCAAATTTTGGCGGAAACTTTGCCAATCGGCATGACCTTTGAGTGGACCGAGCTTACCTATCAACAAAAGCTGTCGGGTAATACTGCAATGCTGATTTATCCCTTGGTGATTATTTTGGTATTTATGGTGTTAGCTGCTCAGTACGAGAGCTTGCGGTTACCAATGGCGATTATTTTAATCATTCCTATGACTTTGTTGTCGGCCATTAGTGGAGTATTACTTTGGGGTGGAGACAACAACATCTTCACTCAAATTGGTTTGATTGTATTGGTAGGCTTGGCTACGAAGAATGCCATTTTAATTGTCGAGTTTGCTAAGGAGTTACAAGATCAAGGTCGCACAGTAATGGAAGCGGTATTAGAAGCATCACGCTTACGTTTACGGCCAATTCTAATGACCTCTATCGCCTTTATTATGGGGGTTGTGCCAATGGTGTTTTCTACTGGTGAAGGGGCAGAGATGCGTCAAGCGATGGGCGTGGCGGTGTTCTCTGGCATGATTGGGGTTACCATTTTTGGTTTGCTACTTACCCCACTATTTTACTATTTGCTGGCAAAACGTAATCCTAAAACCAGTGAGCAAGCCGAGCCGCTGGCGCTAGACGCTGATATATTGGCTGCTAAGTAACACAGACACAGTGGCAATTACTCTAAAGCGCCGTTACAGATAATGTAGCGGCGTTTTTGTAATCAATGGCTTTTTGAGGCGAGCATTTCTTTTAAGCCACCACCGTTTACCACCTGCTGGTAACCCATAGCTTGTAATACTTGTAAGGCGTAACCAGAACGATTACCCGAACGGCAATAAACCACGATAGGCTGGCTTTTATCTTTGGTGATGGCGGTGATCTGCTGGGCAATCACGGTGTGCGGAATGTTATGTGCGTTACTCAAGTGCCCTTGGCTAAACTCTCCTTCGCTGCGAACATCAATGAGTATCGCGTGTTGCTGCTCTACACTTTGCCAAGCAAGATCGGAGCGCTCTGAAGCGTGGGTTTGAGACAATAGACCTATAAAACAGCAAAGCACTAAGCTTTTAAATACATTAATCATCTTCTTCTCATCCTTGTTCAGAAGCCAGCGTGGTGATGTGAAATTGCTTAATAGTGTATCGGTAATCGATGGCGAAATTCTTGATCTGGTTAAACGATTTTTTAAGCTTGCTGTTAACTTTTGGATACAGATTGGTACCATGTTGCACTATTTTTGGATAGAAAAAAGCCGCTAACTAAAGCGGCTTTTTGGTTTTAGCAATTAAGCTGCATTCGATTTTTCTTCTATCAGCTTATCAACCACAGATGGATCCGCTAGGGTCGAGGTATCACCTAGAGAGTCGGTCTCGTTGGTGGCAATCTTACGTAAAATACGGCGCATAATTTTGCCTGAACGGGTTTTAGGTAAAGCCTCTGCCCAGTGTAAAATGTCCGGCGTGGCAATTGGGCCAATTTCTTTACGTACCCATGCTTTCACTTCTTTATGTAGCTCGGCGCTGGCCTCTTCACCGGCATTAAGGGTGATGTAAGCATATATGCCTTGGCCTTTAATTTCGTGAGGTACACCTACCACGGCAGCCTCTGAAATTTTAGGGTGGGCAACCAGTGCGCTTTCAATTTCGGCGGTACCCATGCGGTGGCCACTTACATTGAGTACGTCATCTACGCGACCGGTAATCCAGAAGTAGCCATCTTCATCGCGGCGTGCACCGTCTCCGGTGGTGTAGGTTCCAGGGAAGGTTGAAAAGTAGGTTTGCTCAAAACGCTCGTGGTCACCATAAACGGTGCGCATTTGTCCTGGCCAGCTGTCTTTAATAATCAAGTTACCTTCGGCAGCGCCTTCTAGCTCATTACCTTCGTTATCTACTAAGGCTGGTTGCACGCCAAAGAATGGGCGAGTAGCAGAACCAGGTTTAAGTGCGGTTGCTCCTGGTAGTGGAGTAATTAAAATACCGCCGGTTTCTGTTTGCCACCAAGTGTCGACAATTGGACAGCGCTCGTCACCTATGGTGCGGTAATACCATTCCCACGCTTCCGGGTTAATCGGTTCACCTACCGAGCCCATAATTCGCAGGCTACTGCGGCTGGTACCTTGCACGGCGGCATCACCTTGCGCCATTAGGGCGCGAATAGCGGTTGGAGCCGTGTATAAAATGGTCACTTGGTGTTTGTCACATACTTCGCTCATACGTGCTGAGGTAGGGTAGTTAGGCACACCTTCAAACAAGATGGTGGTTGCACCATTGGCTAATGGCCCGTATACCAGGTAACTGTGGCCAGTAATCCAACCGACATCGGCGGTACACCAGTAAATATCGCCTGGGTGATAATCGAATACATATTTAAAGGTCATTGTGGCGTAAAGCAGGTAACCGCCCGTGGTATGTAATACGCCTTTAGGTTTGCCGGTAGAGCCAGAGGTATAAAGGATGAACAGCGGGTCTTCGGCATTCATTGGTTCTGGCGGACAATCGGCAGCTTGGTTTTCGGTAATGTCGTGCCACCATACATCGCGGTTGGCATTCCAGTTTACTTCGCCGCCGGTACGTTTTAGTACCACAACACTTTTAACAAACTCACAGTCTGGGTTTTCTAAGGCTTGGTCTACGTTGGCTTTAAGTGGTACGCCACGCCCGCCGCGAACACCTTCGTCGGCAGTAATCACGTATTTAGAATTTGAATCAATAATACGACCCGCCAGTGCTTCAGGAGAAAAGCCGCCAAATACAATCGAGTGCACGGCGCCAATACGGGTACAAGCCAACATGGCCACAGCCGCTTCTGGTACCATTGGCATGTACAAACATACTACTTCACCTTTTTTAACGCCTTGCTGTTTAAGCGCGTTAGAGAATTTACAAACTTGTTGGTACAGTTCGTTGTAAGTGAGTTTGCTGTCTTCTTCTGGGTTGTCGCCTTCCCAAATAATTGCTACCTCGTCACCGCGCTCTTGTAGATGACGGTCAATACAGTTGGCACTTACGTTTAGCAGGCCATCTTCAAACCATTTGATGCTCACATGACCAGGGTCGTATGAGGTGTTTTTTACTTTAGTAAAAGGCTGGATCCAATCGAGTAACTCGCTACCGTGCTTCCCCCAAAACTGATCAGGCTGGGTGATAGATTCTTGATACATATCTAGATATTGCTGATCGTTTAGTAAGCAGTTGTCTGTAATGTTAGCTTTAACGGGGTACAGCTTTTGTTCACTCATCTTCCTCTCCTTGCTTCCTCGATGTGAGGCGGGATATCGTCATTGACGTCTCGGATTTTAATCTAGACTCGCACTGACACAGGTTGTCGACAATTAGACTTTTGGTTAATTATTTGTGAAGAATAGTAAAATGCTTTATTAATCAAAGTGATTTTTTATGTTGCGCGATGAAACTGAGAGGCGGCTCACGGCCTGTGTTGGATTAATTTGCGAGCTAAAGCAACACTTCCCAATTAACGTTATTTTGCTTTGGTGGTTTTTGCAGCTAAGGGGGATAACTTTAGCTGTTAGTTTCGCTTAAAGGTGTTCGTTTAATAACTTGTTCAAGTGCGGGTACATTTGGGCTTTTTAACAAGCTCAAATGGGAAACACTATGAAAAAACTTCTCGTCATTGCCATGGTTATTGTTACCAGCGCGTGCTCAAGTATGGCCGATCGTTATGATCCAGATGTACATAATTCTGATGAAAGTGCGGTTCAGGTGACGCGAGCAGTGGTTCTTAGTGTTAAGCAGGTAAGAGTAAAACCCTCAGATATAGATAAACAAGGCTTACATACTGGACTCGCTGTAGCGACCGCTGGCGGTCTTATGGCGGGTGCTGGGCGTAGTGAAAACGCACGTGATGCGGGAGCAGCATTAGCGGTAATTGGTTTAGTGGGCGCGGCAATAGAAGCCAATAATAATAAAGAGATAGAGGCTTTTCAGTACTTGGTGGAGTCTAACTCAGGTGAGGTGATGGAAATAACACAAGCCGATGAAGTGGCTTTGAAGACCAACTCAAAGGTTATGATTACCCGCTACAATACCGGCAGAATTAAACTCACTGTTGATAACACTCAAGGTGAGGTGTTCGATAAAACTAGTGAAACTCAATATAACTAAGCTGAGCTCGCTAGAAACATGACACTAGATTAAGTACTTGGTTGCAACATTATCGTCACTTCCTTATCCCTGGTTCAGGTTAACTAGTTTTTAAAGAATCCCAGCTAGGTGGCTGGGATTCTTGATTGAGTTACTCGCTGTAATTTAAATCCATGCCCTCGGCACTTAGGCTAAGTACTAGCTTGCCGTTAACAATGTTGGCATTGTTCGGAGAGAAGGTGACTAAGTTTGACTCAAAGCCCCAATCGCCTTTGCCCCAGCGCTTTTGGTCAAAGTTGTCAAAATCGTCACGCCAAGTTAAGGCAAACTCTCCGTTATCTTGGTATTCGTGATACTCAATCCAATCTACAACTTGGTGAAGTGGCAAACTACTGGCTTTAAAGCGACCTACCCAGCCAATGGCTTCCGAAATCCAAATGTTCATGCGATAGCTTTGTGGAATGTCGCGCATGGCGATAACTTGCTTTGAATTTTCGGCGGTGTCGTGGCGGATTGTTTCGCCATCAACATCCCAAATAATCTCGTTTGGTGTCCAGGTAATGGCGTATTCAACAAACTCTTCTAGCTGTGGAACTTTGTGTTTCTTTTCGCTGTGTTTGCGTTTATTGGCTTGGCCAGTGATGAGGTTGGTTTGCAGCTGATGAGGCGTTTTACCAATGGCTTCGAAGTCTATTTCGCTCCACGGAATGCCATTGCCTTGCCAAGATTCGTTGTCGTAAGTGAAAAACGACGAAACTACTCCGGGCTCGGATACTAACTTCATGCGAACCACAAATTTGCCATAAAGCACTTTGTCGTTGCTGTAAACTTCGGCGCCAAATAGCGGCGTTTTACTGCTGTTTAGCGCACCGGTTTGGGCCAAGGTATCTTGGTTTGGTTGCTCTGCAAAAGCGGAGTAAGAGACTGAACTGGCAAGTAAAACTAATAGGGCGAGTTTTTTCATTTAACCTTCCAAACTGGAGAAAACTAGGGCTAATGTAGCCTTAAAATATGCTTGGAACTAGCGGCTTTTCTCAGCAAATCACAGAGCTGTGATTAAGCGCTTATAGCTCAATTGAACGATGAAATCCCATTCATACTAGCGTTTATTTTATCAACAGGGTGGTTAAGCCGATATGGCTTTAGGCAGCGCACTGGTTGGCCTTGGGCCCAGTTGTAAACGCAAATAGATCATCGCTGCAGTTATCGCGTCGTCAATCGCTTGATGGCGACCAGATAGCGGAATACCTAAACTTTGACATATATGCACTAAGTCTTGATTGGGGCTTATACCCACGTGGTCTACATGTACTTTGTCGGCAAACATTCGACCTACATCAATGAGTGGATTCACTAATTTGAAACCATAACGTTGTTTGCAATGGCGGTTTAAAATCCGTTGGTCGTAGCCAATGTTGTAACCCACGATTGGCCGAGCGCCAATAAACTGCAGCAGTTTCGGCAAAGCCTCTTCAATGCTGCAGGCTTGGGCTAAATCACTGTGGCGAAGGCGATGCACTTTAATTGAGTCGCCAGCAAGTTTATCGGTAGCGCGAATTTTTATATCAAAACACTGGCTGGCCAAAATACGATTTTCACTGATGATGACCGCACCCATCGAAACGATGTCGGCCAGTTTGGTGTCTAAACTGGTGGTTTCTAAATCTAATGCTACATATTCTTTACCACGATAAGGGGCAAACAACGTGGCGAATTCGCTGTCTTTATATTTTCGTTGGTAAAGCAAACGCTGCAACATTTAACCGCCTAGTAATCGCGAATATTAAAGTGTAGCGCTAATAGCTGCTTAAACTTTTTCACTACGTGTAAGCCATGGCGTAATAAATCTCGCTGACTGTGATTTAACTTGTCTAGCTTAAGTACGTGATAGTCTTGGCCCTCTTCAGCGGGGAACAGCTGTTGAATACGCAGTTTAAAAAACAGTAATAGTGCTTCTTTAAGGTTAGCTGCACTGTCCTCGTCTATCACTTTTAATGAGGCGAGTTGTTCTATGCGCTCTAAGGTATTGGTCGCGCTAATTGCGTGCTCTAAGGCTAGAGCGCGCACCCCATGCACAATAGGAAAAATCCCGCCTTTCTTGATATCTAAGCCTGCTTGTTTGGATTTAATATTGCCAAACATGGTGAGTGGGGTATGAAACTTTAAGGCTGGCTGGGCAAAAAACGCCAAGGTAACGCTGCGATTAGCCATTTGTGCCATTAGATCTTTGCGTAATCTACGCAGTAGGCTTTTATTACCCGCAATGGCGTGGGCATCTAATACTATGGCGAGGTTCATCATGGCATCGCCGTGGCCGGTTTCTATCCAATTGGCAATGGTTTTACTCCATTGGCTTTGTTGCTGCACCCATTCTGGGTTGTTAACCATTATGTTGCCGGGGCAAGGTGGGTAACCTAACTCGAGCAGGTATTCGCTAAACTGATTTAGTTGCTGTTGTCGCTCTGGCCAATCGTAACCATCTTCGATGACTAAGCCGTTATCTTGGTCGGTTTTAACGATTTGCTCGCCACGACCTTCACTGCCCATCACCATTAAGCATATGTGGTTGTGATGTTGGTGAGGGATGCTCAGTTCAAACACTCGGCTAATAATTTGCTCATTCATGGTGGCTAGCAACTTCATAATAAATAAGGTGCGAATGCCGTTATTGCAGAGGTTTTCTACCAGTTTATTGAGGGTGTGTGCCGCTTCGCTGAGTTCTTCAATACTTGAGGCGCGAGCAATGCGTAAAGCCAATACGTGAGAGTGGGTCGAAAACAAGCTAAGCAGATGCGCCATCTCCAGTATGCCAATGATCTTTTGCTGGTCTTTAACCACCACGCGTTCGATGCTGTTGCGCGTCATTAACAGCATGGCGTTAAACAAAAAATCGCCTTTGTTCACACTGATTAAGTTGAAGTTGGCTAACTGGCAAACCGGAGTATCGAGAGATTGCTGCACCAGTACCGCAGCATGGAGTAAGTCGGTACCTGTTAGCATGCCAAAGCAGCCATCGTGATTGACCAGCAATGACTCCAGCTTTTGCTCGCGCATAATTAGGGTGGCTTGCTGCAGCGAGGTCTCTCCTTCAATGACCACTGCGGGTTGTACGTTGCGTTCATCAATGGTGGTGAGGATGAATTCTGCCAAGTTCTTATTGCCTTCGCGAGACTCTACCAGTTGGTGACGGGTGGCTAAGTCGCGCTGAAAATAGTCACCAAAATCGCTGTTTTCACTCACTAAGCGGCGGAAAATTTGGCTAGGCAGGGCGTAACAAAGGGTTTCTTCTAGCGCGATGTAGTCATGTTTTGCATAGCCGCCAAATTGCGAGCGTACATCAAACCAGTCTTCTAGCGTGTAGTGGGCAAATACCTCATCATTATTGTCGGCACGCTCTTCAACTTGGCCTTTAATAATAATGAACAAACTGGAGGCTTGTGCGCCCGCTGTAACTATTTTTTGCTGGCTTTGAAAATAGTGAATGTCTAGATTGCTAGACACCAGCTCACGCTGCTTGGGTTCAAGCTGGTCAAAGGGCGGGTGCTGAAAATTAAAGTCGGTACTCATTGCCTCACCTAGTCGTGTTTAACTCAGGTATTTATCCGCATTTAGCATGATATTTTTTGCTTAGCGAACCTAGACGACTTTAGTCTAAACGCGGCCTTAAGCGAATTTTGGCAGCCAGAAATTACAGTTTTTGTTAAGTCTAAATTCCCTGCTTTCCTAGGGGCTGTTGATCTTTGGTGTTGAAATTTTGTTCGAGATAAGCGGGCTTTAATCGCGGCGAGCACTTAGAAGCCTAGTGGGCTAAGCAAGAAGTGCTTAACAAAGAGTAAAGTTCGCTTATCCGAACCCTTCGGGCAGCATTTCTTAGCCATTTATTCAGCGTTAGCGAGTGATTATTAAGCCTACTTAACTGCACACTCACTGCCTTGCCTAAATGGCTAATAAATTGCTGCAAAAACCATCAGCAAAGATCAACAGACCCTAGTAATAGTTTGATAACTCTTTGTATTAATCACAGTTATCGACAATCTTTTTTGCTAGCGTAAGCTAAGTGAACGAGCTGCAGATAAAATGAGCAGTAAATCAATGTTTGTAGGCAGGTAGAAAATGGATGTTGTTCTAGTTGCTGATAGTGAAGGCTGGGTTAAGCCTTGTATCGAGTGGGTTAGTGATCACAAGGATAGAAAGAATAGATGCAAATAGTAAGTGAGGGCTGGTTAGTTATCCCGCTGTCGTTGGCGTACTTGGGTTTGCTATTTGTGATCGCCTATTTTACCGATCAAAATGCCAGTGCCCGTTTGCACTGGCAACCGGCTTTTTATAGCTTTTCTATCGCTGTTTATTGTACCTCGTGGACCTTTTACGGCACCGTGGGCCAAGCCAGCGAGAACTTCTTATCATTTATTCCCATTTACCTTGGTCCGGTATTGCTATTTCTGTTTGGTTGGAAATTACTCGCTAGAGTGGTGTTAATCGCTAAACGCGAACACATCACAACCATTGCCGACTTTATCGCAGCACGTTATGGCAAGTCACAAACCTTAGCAGTAGTTATTTCGCTTATTTGTATTATTGGTGTTTTGCCGTATATCGCATTGCAATTACGCGCCATTGTGATGGGTTTAGACTTGTTCGGCGGCGATGCAATGCGTGAAGCGGTGGGCAAAGGCAGTAGCTCGCAAATCGCCTTGTTTGTGAGTATCGCCTTGGCGATATTCACCATGTTATTTGGCACTCGCCATATTGATGCCACAGAGCATCACCGTGGGGTGATAGTAGCGATTGCTTTTGAGTCGCTGGTTAAGCTGGTGGCCTTTGTTTGTGTGGGTTTGCTGGCGGTATCGATACTATGGGATTTGCCACTTAGCGCTCAGCAAGCGGTAAGTGAGTCCTTTAGCTTTAAATGGCAAGAGATCAGCGTTGCCGATGTGACCGATTTGGTAATTGCCACGCTGTTAGCGATGTCGGCAGTTATTTGTTTACCCCGCCAATTTCATGTGACTGTGGTAGAAAACAACCAAGTTAATGATTTAAAAACCGCACGTTGGCTATTTCCTGCCTATTTGGTGTTGCTGGCTATTTTTGTATTACCCATTGCCTTTGCGGGTGATTTTATATTGCCAGCGAATACGCCTGCCGATAACTATGTGATTAGTTTACCGCTTGCCGCAGGGCACGATTGGTTGGGCATGGTGGCATTTTTAGGCGGAACCTCCGCCGCCAGTGGCATGGTGGTGGTGTCTACCATTGCTTTGGCGATTATGGTGAGCAACGATTTAGTGTTACCGCTGCTGCTAAAACAAGGCGGTTTGAGCCGTCGCAATTTCGCTCAGTTTAGCGAACTACTGCTTAATGTTCGCCGCACCACCATTTTGGTGATTCTGTTACTGGCTTGGGGTACCTTCTTGATGTTGGGCGAGCTAACAAACCTTGCTGACATTGGCTTCTTATCTTTTGCTGCAATCGCTCAATTAGCGATTCCACTTATCTTTGGTTTGTACTGGCGAGAAGGCAATCGAACCGGTGTTTATGCTGGTTTGTTAGTGGGCATGAGCTTATGGCTACTCAATTTACTCAATATGACCGATGGCCTAAATCCCTTGATTTTTAACCAATGGATTGCTGATTGGCTGACTGCACCGCAACTTGCTGGTCACGCGCTGATCTCCAATGAAAACTGGGGCATTGTGCTTAGTTTATTGGGTAACTTGTTGGCGTATTTATTGGTGTCTAAGTTATCTAGCCCAGCCGTTTCCGAATGGCTGCAAGCCAGTAACTTTGTTGGCCAAACCGGTAAAAGTGATGATGCAGGTGCTCTATACCAATCAAAGGTGAGTGTAGAAGAGCTTCACATGCTGGCATCGCGCTTTTTGGGGACTCAACGCATAAGCGAGGCATTTGGTAAATATGCGAGCTCTCGAGATCTGGACCTTAGCCCTAATCAACAAGCACCGGTGGAACTGATTGCCGAGACGGAACGCATGTTAGGTGGGGTATTTGGCTCTTCGTCGGCGCGTTTAGTGCTGGGTTCTGCCCTGCAAGGTAAGCAAGTTCAACTTGAAGAGTTTGCCTCGATTGCCGAAGAAGCCTCGGAGCTGCTGCAGTTTAATAAACATCTGTTACAAGGTGCCATTGAGCACATTGATCAAGGCATTGCCATTGTAGATAAAGAGTTGAAATTGGTGTCGTGGAACCGACGTTATACCGAGCTATTTGATTTTCCTAATGGCATGATTGCGGTAGGCAGGCCGATTGAAGAGCTGATTCGCCATAATGCTATTAATGGCTTATGTGGTCCGGGTGATATTGAAGAACACGTAGAACGTAGGGTAGAGCATTTACGCCGTGGCAATAGCCACACCTCTTCACGGATCAGACGTGATGGTCGGGTGATTCAAGTGCAAGGTAACCCGATGCCAAATGGTGGCTATGTTATGACCTTTAGTGACATTACCACCTTTCGCCAAGCAGAAGACATGCTCAAGCAAGCTAACGAAATTCTTGAGGCGCGCGTTGCTCAGCGTACTCAACAGCTATCGTCTATTAACCAACAATTAGTGCATGCTACTCATGCAGCAGAGCAAGCTAACCAATCTAAAACGCGCTTTTTGGCGGCGGTAAGCCACGACCTTATGCAGCCGTTAAATGCCGCTAAGCTATTTGCTGGCTCTTTGCTTGAAGCTGACTTAGAAAACGACACCAAGTTTTTGGCTGCGAGCATCGATAAGTCGCTGTATTCTGCCGAGGAAATTATTAGTGATTTGCTGGATATTTCACGCCTTGAATCAGGCCGTGTGGTGGTGAGTAAAGAGCAATTTGAAATAGGCCATTTGCTTGACCATATTCATGCCGAATTTATCCCCTTAGCCCAGCAACAAGCGGTGGAGCTTAAGTTACATACCAGCAAGCTTACTGTAAGCAGCGATAGCAAATTATTACGCCGCATTTTGCAGAACTTTCTTACCAATGCATTACGTTATAACCCTAAAGGTAAGGTTTTATTGGGGGCGCGTCGCAAAGGCAATAGCTTACGTTTAGAAGTATGGGATAACGGCCCTGGAATTGAGCAAAGTAAACAGCAGCAAATTTTTGAAGAGTTTCAACAGTTACAAAAGTCTGGCCGGGCTCGAGAAGAAGGCTTAGGTTTAGGTTTAGCAATTGCCCAAGGCTTTGCCGAGTTATTGGAAATTCCCATTGGTGTTGAGTCGGTACTTGGCAAAGGCTCGGTATTTTACGTTACCGTGCCCGTGGTTGAAGCAGCCAATATCTATAAAACTAAGCAATTAGAAGGTGCTCCCATTAGCACTACCCAAGGTGCAAAAGTACTTTGTATTGATAATGAGCCCGACATTCTGGCAGGCATGGAAAGCCTGCTAAGCCGCTGGGGCTACGAAGTGATTTGCTGCGAAGATGCTGATACCGCCGCAGAGGTAATAGAGGGCGGTTGGGTGCCAGAATTAATTCTTAGTGATTATCATCTCGACTATGACAAAACCGGATTAGAAGCGCTGCAGCGCCTAATTCATCAAGGCCAACTCTCTTGTCATGGCATTGTTATTAGCGCCGATAGGCAAACTGATCTAATCGACCGCGTACGCGCTCAAGGCTTTGCCTACTTAAGTAAACCACTACGTCCATTGCGTTTGAAAAAACTCTGCCAGCAGCTGCTTAACAGCCAAAAAGGCGCTAATGATTGGCTAAAGCCGAGCTCTTAAGTAGACAGAATGGTTGATGCTTTAACGCGTACTTGAACAACAACAGTTTTACGATGTCGCTAATTTTTATTCTTATAAACGGGAGAGGTCGCTTGATTAGGTGGGGAGTAAACAGTTTTCTTAGCACCAATATGCGGCTGATGGCCAATTGGAATGGCTGTGCCTGGCAGGTGTTCGATTGTTTTATTGTGGCTAAACCTAAAACCTTACCCGCTCCAACTTGTAAGCTATCTCCAACCGGCAGTTGGCAAATTTTTGAAACAGCTGAAAGAACCTTGTATTTGTCTTTGGTTACTCGAGAGTTGCAAGTTAGTTGGGCAGAACTAATCCCATTGATGGCTGAATATAGTAAAGGTTTTGTGCAAACGATGCTCCGCCAAGAAGTCCAGAAGCTAGTATTAGAGGCAGAGAGTCACCCTCAAGAAGTAAAACGAGCGCGCCAATTGGGAATTAATGTTCATCAACTCTGGTGGTTGCAAGCGCTGGAGCAGTATCCAGAAGAGCTGAGTTATCACAGTAAAACAAGTTCACATATAGCTGAATGGCGATGTGAGCAGCTCGAACCAGCATTTGCTAAGCCACTAGTGAGCCGTGATCTACGTGCTCTTACTAAGCTCGGGTGGTTGTCGTTTGATGGAGAGCGTTATCATCGTACCAGCAAATTTATCCCTCCGGCTGAGGAGCATGTGACTAAGATGTTTTGAGTATGCGTAGTTTTCTTGGTTTGTTATATCTACCTCGACGCAGCAAAGAAGACCAAAGCCTCAGAAATATTAGTGGCTCTATAAGAGGAAAACGGCATGAGAAACATAAAAACTCCCGGTGTGTATATTGTTGAAAAAAATGCGTTTCCAAATTCAGTCGTGGAGGTAGCAACTGCAGTACCGGCATTTATCGGCTATACCCAAACCGCCAGTAAAAATAACAAGTCAGTACTAAACAAACCTATTCGGATAAGCTCTATGGCTGAGTTTCAAAGTGTTTTTGGCTTTGGAGCTAGTTTGCAGTTTAATTTTGCGGAAGCCGCTGACGCCGCAAGCGCAGATATGTCTTTAGATGACAAGCACTATACGGTTGCAGCAAGCGGCAATAAGTATCGTTTGTACCAAAGTATGCAGATGTTTTTCTTAAATGGCGGCGGTCCTTGCTACATCGTATCGGTTGGTGATTACACGACAGACTTGGCTAAAGACGCAATGTTAGCTGGCATTACTACCTTAGTTGAAGAGCAAGAGCCTACCCTGGTGGTGATTCCCGATACGGTCAGTCTTGCAGCTGCCGATTGTTACACGGTGCAGCAGCAAATGCTGATGCATTGTGGCAGTAAAATGCGCAGCCGTATTGCACTGTTAGATGTTCATAACGGTTTTCAAGATGAAGAAGACAGTGTGGCAGCGTTTAGAGCTGGAATATCAAATAAAGAGATTGGTGGTTTTGGCGCAGTGTATTTCCCATGGCTAAACAGCACTTTGTTTAGTCATTCAGATGTTCACTTCGGTTTTTTAAGTGACGAAGGTAAAGCGGTATTGCAAGCGGCTATAAACGCAGAGCTTGGTGCACCTGATGCCTCGTCACTTATAGGTAAAATGTTAGCAGGACTTACTGCTACCGAAACGGGTGATGACGATCCTACTCCCGAAGTTATTGATAAAGCTTTGCGTGCATCCTGCATTACTTACCCAGCACTTGTTAAAGAAATTTGCAGTCAACTCAATTTGCTACCTCCATCAGGCGCGATGGCCGGTTTGTATACCATGACCGACAATATGCAAGGTGTATGGAAAGCGCCTGCGAATATTGAAGTAGTTGGCGTCACTTCACCCGCTTTAATAGTTTCCGTCGAAGAGCAAGAAAGCTTAAACGTAGATGGCAATGGTAAATCGATAAATGCGATTCGCTCATTTACCGGTCAAGGAACCTTAGTTTGGGGGGCTCGAACTCTGGATGGCAATAGCTTGGATTATCGTTACGTTAATGTGCGCCGCACCATGATTATGCTCGAACAATCGCTAAAACTAGCGGCTAAAGCATATGTATTTGAGCCAAACGATGCGCGAACATGGGTCACAGTTAAAAGCATGATTTCTAACTTCCTTACAGGAATCTGGAACCAAGGAGGCTTAGCTGGAACGGCGCCAGCAGAAGCCTTTAGCGTGCAAGTTGGTTTAGGTGAAACCATGACCAGTGCAGATATTCTTGAAGGGATTTTAAAGATTACGGTACTTGTTGCGATCACTCGCCCTGCCGAATTTATTGAAATTACTTTCCAGCAGCAAATGCAAAAATCTTAAGCTTAATTTATTGCCTAAAACACTAAGCCCGACCAGCGGGCTTTCTAATTTTTCAGAAGCTTTTTAAATCTCGTTATCTTCTGGGCTTGGCTCTAGCTCTAATTGTTGCAAGGCGATTACTGCTTGGGTGCGGTTTTTCACGTTAAGTTTGCGGAAAATCGCAGTAACGTGGGCCTTAATGGTGGCCTCCGATACATTTAGCTCGTAGGCAATTTGCTTGTTTAGCAGGCCTTCGTTAAGCATTACTAATACTTTGTATTGCTGAGGGGTAAGGCTGGCTAAGCGTTCGGCTAGAGGGTCTTCCTCAGCTTGAGCGCTAAAGCTTATGCCTTCTGGGAACCAGTCGTCGCCTTCAATAATGTGTTGAATGGCGGCAACCAATTGTTGTAGTGGGGTCGATTTAGGAATAAAGCCGGTTGCGCCAAGCTGCTTGGCTTTTTGCACTACGCTTACTTCCTCGCTGGCCGAGATCACCACAATTGGCAATTCTGGGTACTGGCCATGTAAGTGGGTAAATGCCGAGAAGCCATTGGCGCCGGGCATCTTCAAATCTAATAATAGTAGGTCGGGTTCACGCTCTAGTTCGAGCAGTTTAAGTAGGTCGTTAACATTCTCAGCTTCTAGTAACTGAGCATCGGGAACGGCAGTTTGTACTGCCTGCTGAAGAGCACTACGAAACAAGGGGTGGTCGTCAGCGATAATGATCTTGTAGGTATCTTCCATAACCATGATTCATCTGCCTTTTTTTTGACCATAGCACCAAGCCCAGCGGGTTTCAATTTGCAGAGGGCTTAACTGTGAAGGCCGAGCAAAGTTCCCATTCCAAGTAGGGTTGTACCGCTAAATCTATTCACCCATTGTTGGTAGCGCTGTAGCTGAATTTGCACTTTATGATGCGATAAAATTCGCACCAATAGGTACCACAGTAATGCGGTTTCTAGTAACAAAGCAGCTCCGAGTATCAGCTTTTCGCTGAGTAGTGTTTCACTACCAATAAACTGACTAAATACGCTTACTACAAAAACTAAAATCTTTGGGTTGAGTAGGTTACAAGCAATACCGCTTAGCACCACTTTTTTAGCGCGCTTAGGTTTGCCTTGGCTGGCGAGTTCCATCAGCTCGGAGCGACTAAATAAGGTTCTTAAGCCTAGGAATACCAAAAAGCCTGCGCCGCCCCAACGCAATACTTCAAACAATAAAGGCGATTGTTTAATGATGATAGATAAGCCGCCAATGGCTAGCGCGATATGGATACTAAAGCCTAGCAATACGCCCATTACACAAAATGCTGCTTGGCGTTTTCCGCTGCTGGCATGGCGCAATACCATTACCATGTCTGGGCCAGGGCTTAACATGCCTAATAAATTGATTAATAAAAGTGCGCTTAATGCTTCTAACACGCGTTCATCCCTGAAAAGTATTGAGATTTAAAAACTGCGGCTAGTGTAGAAGTTGCTGCTGCTTATAAAAATGGAATTATGGATATTTCTAATATTCCAATTTGGAATTATGTGTGAGTAAACAATTTAAAACTGTGAGCTGGAATTTTTCAGCGCAGATTAAATTGATATTGCGTAAGTAGAAGTGTTTAGGCTAATGCTAAATTTTGTCGTCTTAGTGTTAATATGCGCGGGTAGTTTAGGCAGTAAGGTTAAAGGAAGAGCATGCAAACGGCTGAAGTATCACTTAACAAGTACCTAATGTGGTTCGCACTGGTTTATTTAGCCAGTTCGTTAGTTTTTGGCACAGTAGTGTCGTGGTTGGATTTAGAGTCGAATAGTTTTTTGGGCATTATTGTCCTTATGCTGTCGGCCTCCATTGCGGTGCAGTTGTTCGTCAAAGACCATCAACGGGCACTTAACCGTGCAGAGCTACGCTACTTGAGCTTTTGGTCGTGGCTTGCCTCGGTGTTTATCTCTGTAGCAGAGCTATTAGCGGTATTTGCCTATTCGTTTTACGAGATTTATGGCGTTATCGCATGGCTAGATGTGCAAGCCGAGCTAGCTGCTTTATTGTTTGAACTGTCGATTGACCTGCACGCACTTTATGCAATTATTGCCGTTGTATTGCTCATCTTCTGGGGGCTAACTCGTTTAGCCTATGGCTTTGCTAATAAAGCCTTTACTAAGCAAGTAAACACTTTGGCTTAACTGTTGTTTGCTACTGGGTTTATTTAAGTTTATTTAGGGTAAGGGCAATGTCGACAGCCATTACCGCAGCAGGTTCCTCGTTTTAAGTGATACCAAGCACTAAAAACCATTAAGCCATCTTCCATGCTGAAATCTAGATGTTCTTGCAAGGCAGCTTGTTGGTTAGCTGGTGTTCGGTAGCGTGCCGCTAATTCGAGTAATTCATGATGAGGCGTATTGGCTATCAGCAGCGTTAATTTCTCGGCCAACTTTTTGGATAAGCATGTTTGACAAAGACATGCCCGCTCATTGAGATCTGCGCTTACCGGCAAAATAGCTGGCATATTCATACACCAGCATTGTTCATTGGCCGTACAGCCGACTGAGGCTCCGCAGCCTGGGCAAACTGAAAGGACTTGTTGTGCCACGAGCATGTTTCTTGGTTAATGTCTTTTATTCGAGCATAAAGTATTTAGCCTTTGCTTCCTATGTGAGTTTGCATTTAGTGGCTTTGATTTCCAACAAAACTGACAGTCTCAGCAATAACATGAGGGTCTTTTAGCAGGCGAAAGTGGCCTAATCCTTCTGTTTGCTGGTGTTTTGCATTTGGCCAGCACTGTTGAATTTGCTTAAATTGTTGTTGGCTAACTTCTTGGTCCTGGCTATCACTAATTAACAAACCTGGTGTAGCTTGCGGGGTTAAGCGCTCTACACTAAACAATTGCCAAGGATCGTCTCCCGCCAACAACTTCTGCATTTTATGTCCTACTTGTTCTTTAAAGGTTGCTTTAAGCTTCTGGCGTAGGTTTAGCAGATTGGCATAGGTAGAAAACATTTCTTCTACATCTAAATGTGGGGCTAACATAACTAGCTTGGTTGGAGCAAAACCGCGTAACTGGGCTGTGGTAGTGGCCATAGCACCAAAGGAGTGAGCAAGTACACAGTGCACCTTGGCAACTTGCTGTTGAATGGCCATTAAGCTGTCACTAAATTCGAGTAAGTGGCTATGCGAATCTTGATGACTGCCGTGTCCGGGGGCATCAAATGTCGCAACTTGGTAGCCAGCATCAACCAAAGGTTGAACAAAATGGCGAAACTGCACGCCGCTGCCACTCCAACCATGCAAACAAACCACTAAAGGTCCTTTCCCCCATAAGTGCAAGGGTAGCTTATGTTGGTTTACCTTGAGTGTGATGGTTTGCTCGGCACTTTGCCAAAAGGCTTGAGTATTAGGGCTAACCTTTCGCTTGAAAACACGAAACCATAACTTAGCCAATGTGTTTGCTGCCCAAGCTTGATTGACTAAGCCGGCCAGGTTAAATGCTAACCCTGCTGCTTGATAACGTAAGGGCACCACTCGCTGGTGTCGTTTTTGTTTGTTACTTGGCTGCGGGGTATCACAGTTTAGTGAGTTGGCTTGATTTGGCTGAGTCATATAGTCTCTCCCTGAGATTTAGTCACTAGGGTCTGTTGATCTTTGCTGATGGTTTTTGCAGCAATGTCTTAGCCATTTAGGCAAGGCAGTGAGTGTGCAGTTAAGTGGGCTTAATAATCACTCGCTAACGCTGAATAAATGGCTAAGAAATGCTGCCAGAAAGGTTCGAATAAGCGAACTTTACTCTTTGTTAAGCACTTCTTGCTTAGCCCACTAGGCTTCTAAGTGCTCGCCGCGATTAAAGTCCGCTTATCTCGAACAAAATTTCAACACCAAAGATCAACAGACCCTAGTATCCTATTTGCTGACAAGCTTAAAAAGTGTCATATTTGCCATTGTGATGGTGAAAATGGACAGGGTTATGAAAGCTGCAATTTTGTTAATGGATAACTGCTTTGGCACGGGTATTAATGGCATATTAGATGCGCTTATTGCGGCTAATTACAGCTTGATTAAATCTGGTGCCATGCCGTTGTTTGAGTGGGAGCTGGTTTCGCTAGATGGTAATAGGGTTACTCCCACCAATGGATTGCGCATTGAGGCCGATTGCGATTTAGCTAGTTTTATAGCGCGTTCTGAACAACCCGACATATGGATCATTCCTGGCATTTATCAATCAGCTAGCAACTTTGAAAAAGTGCAAACGGCGATGCGCCAAAGCGAAGTAATGATACCTGTGCTTCAGCAGCATGTAGCAGATAACAAAATGATCGTGTGTATGTGCACTGGCGCTTTTTTGCTAGCGCAAGCCGATTTGCTGGGCAAGAATCCGGCATTAATGCATTGGCGTAATGAGCACCACTTCCGCCGTGCCTTTCCGCACTTAACTATTGATAGCCAGAATACCATTGCTGAGTATGGCAATTTACTGTGTTCGATTGGTGGCAGTATGGCTTATGAGTATTTAGTGCTGCGTCTTGTAGAGCGCTTTGCCGGGCATCAAACAGCCATCAATACCGCCAAGTTGCTGATGATGGATCTTAATGCCCCGCCAGCTGCGCCTTATCGTGCTCACCAGTATCAGCCGGAGCATCAAGATGCCTTAGTGCAACAGGCCCAGCTTTACTTGCAGCGAAATAGCAGCCAAGACATTAGCATGGTGGAAGTGGCTCAAGAATTAAACATTAGTGATCGCCAACTAAAGCGCCGCTTTGCTGCGGCCCTAGATTGCTCCCCCTTGCAGTATCTTCAGCGGCTTAGGGTAAATCAAGCTTGCAGCCTACTCGAGGCGACCCAATTACCCAGCAATAAAATTGTGTTGGAAGTTGGCTATCAAGACGAAAGCAGTTTTCGTCGTTTATTTAAAAAACAAATGGCAATGACTATGGAAAGCTACCGGCAGCAATTTGGTATTCAACATCAGCAACATATGGCTGTTGGTTAGCAAAGCCATTTAATCTAAGAGTAATAAGGTAAGTAAGTGCTTACATGGCTAAGTCATTGCTTGATGGATTTGCTGTCTAAACCAAGTGTGAGCGGGATCGTGGTGGTTGCGATGATGCCAAATCAACGAGTAGTCAAAAGGGCTAACCTCAAAGGGCAAAGCAACCATTGCTAAAGGGCGCTGTTTTAGCAGTTGTTTGGCGATTTTGGCGGGCAAGGTAAGAATGAATCTTGTCTCACTGAGGATTTGAACCGTGGCTGGATAGGAAGAGGCGCGAAATTGAATTTGGCGCTGTAAACCTTGCTGGCTAAGGTGGCGGTCAATATGGCTGTTTTTGTCTGCACCAGTAGTAATGATGGCGTGTGGGTAGCGGCAGTAGTCGCTCATGCTGGGTTGCGCTATCGATAAATAGGGGTGTTGTTGGTGCATTAAACACACTAAGTGATCGGTGCCTAAGGTGGTAGCGTGTAACTCAGTGCTATCGCGGGGAGGCAGTGTCATGCCTAGGTCTACTTCGCCACTGTGTAATAGCCTATTAGTGGTATGGTCCCAGTTACATAGCTCAATATTTAGCTGAGGCGCTTGCTGGTAGATACCACCGAGAACTTTTGGCAGTAAGTGTTCACTTACATAGTCTGAGGTAGCAATGGTGAAAGTACGCTGGCATAAGCTAGGCTCAAAGGCTTGTTGGTGTAGCAAGTTTTCCACAGAATCTAACAACGGTGCTACTTGGGCTTTTAACTCAATGCCTTTGGGCGTTGCCTGTAGTTGTCCTTGCACTCGCACCAGTAAAGGGTCGCCAAATACTTCGCGTAATTTTGCTAAGTGTTTACTCATGGCCGACTGGCTTAGGTGCATTTTTTCTGCAGCGCGAGTAACACTTTGTTCTTGCAGTAAATAATATAATGCACTGAGTAAATTTAAGTTAATTTTTCCAAGTTGCATATTGAGCTCATCGTTAGTCTACGTGCCTAGCTTACTCGGCTATAGCGTTTCTGTATAGCAAGCCAAAACTAATTTTATTTCATAACTAGAATGTGCTTTGTGCCACGGCTTAAGCCTTGCCTATTCTGGTTTTATGAGCCAAATCACCCTTTTAATCAGTAACATATTATTAACCTCAGCATAAAGATCGAGCAGCTCTCGAAAACGTGTTTTCATAAATTTATATTATGAAAACATAATCTTTAGCAGCTAGTCGCACGGTTATTATGTAAGCGCTTACATACGGAAGTGAACTAATTAAAGAAGTGAGATTAAAGATGCTAGTACATAAAAAATTGTCCATTACCCAGTTGATTCTGGCGACATTTTCAATGCTATGTATCGTATTGCTGGTGCTCGGTTTAGTTGCATGGAAACAAATGCAACAGGCAGAAAACACAATGGGTGAAGTGATCACTCAAGCTTTCCCTTTAATGGGACATACGAACCAGCTTGATCGTAGTTTAACCGCTGTAGAACGTGTGCTGAATAACACCATTCAAGAACGCGATGAACAAAAAGTTAATCAACTTATTGAGCAATACCATCAACGCGTGGCCGATTACCAAGCGGCAGAGCAAGTATTGGTAAATTGGTTGTCGGAAAATGGCGTAGAAAGTGAAAACTTTAGCCTTGTTCAACAGCAAAATGAATTGTTATTCGAAGATGCAGAATACCTTATTGAGTTGCATCAAGATGTAATTTCTAGCGGCACTTCCTTAACTGAGCGTACTGCTAGCTTCCAAGGTATATCACTACGCATTAATTTATTACTAGGTCAGCTGTTTGATGAAGAAGACCCTAGTATGCTTAAGATTTTGCTTGAAGCAGTTAGTTCCGATCTCTCGGCTATGCAGTTGGCAACCATTAATGTGCTTAACTCTACCGATCCTCGCGAAGTCTCAAAGGTGATTACCAGTAATCGTGAAACCAAAACTTTTGTGGAAGAAGACTTTGGTGATTTGATTATTGAGAAAGAACTAAAAGATGCACAAGGTGAGCATGAGCTAGTAACACAAATTCCTTGGTTGCTTAACGAAGTGACCGAGTTTGGTGGCCTGTTAGGTCAATACCAACAATACCTAATTAAGCAAAACAAACTGATGAAGCTTAAAGCCTCAATTACTGATCAGCTACAAGACGTGAATAGTAATTTAAGTGCACTTACTGCAGAGAGCCAAAGCGCCACCGAGCAGCAAATCGAAGAAGCTTCTGGCAGCATTTCTACCTTGATAAACAGTGGTGCGGTGGTTATTCCTCTTACTATTTTGTTCTGTATCGCCATGGGTTTAATTATTCAGCAGTTGATTAGAACTCCGCTGAAGCAATTGATTAATACCCTTAAGCACTTAGCCGACGGTGATTTGAGCCAGCGCTGTCAGTATCAAAGTGGCAATGAGTTTGGCATGTTAAGCAACCAACTAAACCAGGTTATTGAACAGCAGCGAGACACCGTAACGGGCTTACGTGAAAAGAGTGAAGCGCTAGGGCAAGCCTCTACCGTAAACCGTCAGCATGGTAGCGACATAATGAAGCAGCTGGATGAGCAGCGTAGCCAATGTATTACTGTGTCGGCCGCCATGACTGAAATGGAGCAGGCGATTCAAGATGTCGCGCGCCGAGCAGACTCTGCTGCACAAGGTATGCGAGAGATCAGCGATAGCACGCAAGATGGCGTTCGCCTCACCGAAGAAGCCTTAGAAAACAACCAAGCTTTGGCCTCTAACATCGCTAGCTCAACCGACAGAGTGAAACATGTGAGCGAAAGTAGTAACGCTATCTTTGGCATACTAGAAGTGATTGAAGGCATAACCCAGCAAACTAATTTGCTAGCGCTTAATGCCGCCATTGAGGCAGCACGTGCGGGTGAGCAAGGCCGCGGGTTTGCGGTAGTAGCAGACGAAGTTCGCCAGTTAGCCCAGCGCACAGCTTCCTCTACTACCGAAATTCAAACTATGATTGGTGGTTTGCAGCAAGATACCGAGCTAGCCGTGAAGGAAATTGAGCAGTGTAATAAGAGCATGGAGCTAAATGCGAGTAACGTGAATGCGATTAACCAAAAAATTGGTGATATTGCCAGCCACATTGAACATTTATCACTGCTTAACGAAGAGATTAGTGTGGCAACTAACCAACAGCAAACCACCAGTGTAGATGTGTCTTGCAGTATGGAAACCATCTCTAGCGCTGCTCAGCAAAACCTTACGGTTGTAACTGAGCTAAACCGCTTGAGCGATGATTTGGAATCTGTAGCTAAGGAGCAGGTAGACTTAGTACAAGGTTTTAAGTTTGCCTAAGCTTCACTCGCAATAATGAATAAAAAAGCCACCCTAGGGTGGCTTTTTTATGGCTTATAAACCGTTAAGAATTAAATGTGCGGTAAAGGCTTCGGCGTTCATAAAGCCGGTGACTCTGGCTTGTTTTAACTCTTCACCGCTTTGGTCAAACAGCAATATGGTGGGCAAACCTAGCACTTCATAATGATTGAGCAGCTTAATGGCTGTGGCATTAGTTTGAGTAACGTCAGCTTGGATTAGCACCATCTTATCCAGCTTTTCTGCAACTTGTGGCGCGTGAAAAGTCTTATTCTCAAAATCTTTACAGGCGGTGCACCAGTCTGCATAAAAATCCACTAAAGCAGGTTTTCCTTGCTGTGCCGCTAGTTGCAGCTGTTGCTGCATTTCTTCTAGGTTGGCCACTTGAATAAACTCTCCCTGCTGCTGGGCTGGCGCAGGTGCAAACCATGGTTGAGCGGCCCACAACAAGCTGATCGCCATTATTGCTAGCAGCAATAGTTGCCTAAAGGTTTGCCAGCCACTTAATAGGGCTAAGCGGTTTTGATGATAGTAATAACCACTGGCGCCAATGACTAATGCAGCCCACAGGATGCGAATAGCTTCGGCAGATAAAAAACGCTCTAGCATTAAAATGGCAACCGCAAGCAGCATTACCCCAAAGAAGGTTTTTACGTGGTTCATCCACGCCCCCGCTTTTGGCAGTAAACGACCGCTACTCGCGCCTAACAGCAACAAGGGTAATCCCATTCCTAAACTCAAGCTGTATAGGGTAATCGCGCCTAAGGCGAGATCGCCACTTTGCGCTACGTAAATCAGTACCCCAGAGAGTGGGGCGGCGGTGCAAGGAGAGGCGACTAGGCCAGATATCATGCCCATAATGGCAGCACCTGATAACGAACCTGCCTGCTGCTGGTTACTTAAGCTATTTAGCTTTTGCTGCAGGCTGCTGGGCAGTTGTAGGTTAAACAAGCCAAACATAGACAGCGCTAGCACCACAAAGAGCACGGCTAAGCCGCCTAATATGATTGGGTGTTGCAGCGCCGCTTGAAACTGTAAACCCGCGCTGGCCACCACTAAGCCTAAGGCGGTAAAGGTAGCCGCCATACCTTGCACATAGGCCATCGATAAACTAAAGGCGCGCTTAGTGCTTAGCTGTTTTCCCGCACCGGCAATAATGCCGGTAAGAATGGGATACATAGGAAATACACAAGGCGTAAAAGCGAGGCCAATGCCTAATACAAAAAACAGCAATACATTTAGCCAAATATTGTTGTTGGTGAGGCGATCGGCCAGCACCCATTGTTGGCTAATGGGAACCGAGCCTTCGTTGTTTGCAATTGGTGCAGCTGGTGTTGTGCTGGGCGCTTGTGTTGCAGCATTAGCTGCTGAAGATTGTGAAAGAAAAGCTTGCTTGGTTTCTGGCGGGTAACATAAGCCGGCTTCGGCACAGCCTTGATAAGTGACCTGAATATTATTGGCTTGATTTAGCTGGTTAAGCGGTACAGAGAAAGAGACATCTTGCGGGTAAATAAACACTTCACCAAAGTAAGCATCGTTATATAGCTTACCTTGTGGCAGTAGTTTGCTTAAATCAATCGACTGGCCGTCTGCCACAACTTTAAACTGAGCTTGGTAAAGATAGTATTGCTCGGCAACTTGCCAACTAAGGTGCAGGGCACCGTCTTGCTCAATAAAGTTGAAGGCAAAAGCGCTATCTACAGGTAAGAATTCATTTGCATTAGAACTAGGAGAGGCCTTTAGGCCGGGCAGTTGGTCGAGTAGGTTGTCGGCAATACTCGGTAAGCTCAAGCAGAGCAAAAATACTATTGTAAAGAATCGTTTAGCCATTTCAGGTAGTCACTCGCTCCTTGTTCAATGGGTAGCGCAATAAATTCTGGGCAATCATAGGGATGATGCTGTTTAAAATAACACTGTAAGGAATGTAAGCAGCGCAAATTGGTTTTAATTTGCAGCTGTACCTCACTACTGGATTCAATATTGTCTTGCCAGCGATAAATAGACCTGACTTGCGGCAAAATATTAACACAAGCCGCCAATTTTTTTTCTACAAGCTGCTGCGCAAAGCGCTGAGCAGCGTCTACATTATCAAAAGTGGTGAGAACTAAATAGCAAGCGGTTTCCATATTGAGCCTCTGGTAAGCAGATGTCACTTTGAGTGTAGAAAGTAGCTATTGAAGCGCCATTAAATAAGCGAAATGTCCTGTTGTTTGCTGGTTTATTGAGCATAAGCCTTTAAATTTGCTCCAACTGCCCTCATATTTTACCCTTAAGGTGAAGCAGATTTTCAGCTTCTCCATGACTTTGAGGAACTACGCCTTGTTTTTATATGTATTTTTATTGTTTGCTGGCCTGTCTTACGCAGAGATTTATGTGTTGATTCAGGTGGGCAGCCAAATGGGCGCGTTAAGCGCTATTGCCTTAACCATTCTTACTGCATTGGTTGGTGCATCTCTAGTTCGTAGCCAAGGATTACAAACCGCTTTTCAGGCGCGTTCGGCAATGGAGCGAGGAGAAACCCCTGCTCAACAAATGATTGAAGGCCTAATGCTAATCATTGCAGGTGCAATGTTAGTGATGCCAGGCTTTATTACCGATTTCTTCGGTTTGCTTATTTTACTACCGCCACTACGAGCGCTATTGGCTGCTCGAGTGTTAAAGTCTCAGGCCTTAAAAATGCAGTCTATGCGTTTTCAAACACCAGGGGAGGGCAATGTGAAAGACGCCAATCCACCTAGCGGCAAGGTTGATAACAAGCCAGGCAGCACCATTGAGGGTGAATTCGAAAGAAAGGACGACTGATAACAAAACTTGGATATAAAAAAAAGAAGGGCATTAGCCCTTCTTTTTTTATAGATAATTGTTGCTCAGGCAATTAGTGCCTTTGTGTTACCACTCGAGGATTCAAGCCTTTGCTGGTAGACAAAAACGAATCAAACTCGTCGGAACGTAGATGCTCTTCGGCTTCTTTAACGCTACCTTGAAAAGGTAAGTAAACAGTTTTCTCTTTGCTTAGAAAACCACTTAAACGCTCAAATGCAATATAGATTTGCTGCATAATCAAGTGCTCCCGCTGTTACGCCAAATAAAACCAACATTTGTTATTAGTTTGTTATCTAATTGTTGGTATAACTGTCTAGTACGACCAGTCGCTGTGATCCTGCTCAAATTTTTGTCTGGGTTCAAGTGTTTTTTGTAAAATTTGTAACTGAAAATGTTTTCATTTTGATATTGGCCAAGTTTTTAAGACAAAAAACCAAAAAAAAATTGCTAGCAACCCTTGTATGCAGCGTTTACGCCCCCATCTTAAAATCAACATTAAAGCTTTGTGGCCCCTGGCTGCATTTTCATAGACAAAACACGATTGTTTTATTTAAGGAGAGATAGCAATGAACATCCGTCCGTTGCATGACCGCGTTATCATCAAACGTAAAGACCAAGAGAGTAAATCAGCTGGTGGCATCGTGCTTACTGGCTCTGCGGCTGAAAAGTCGACTCGTGGTGAAGTACTTGCTGTAGGCAAAGGTCGTATGCTTGACAATGGTGAAATCCAAGCCTTAGACGTAAAAGTTGGTGACACTGTTGTATTCAACGAAGGCTACGGCGTTAAAACTGAAAAAGTTGACGGCGAAGAAGTGCTGATCATGTCTGAGTCAGACATTCTAGCAATTGTAGAATAATCTCCCTTTTTTCTGGTTAAGAAAAAGCTGAACGAATATTAGGAAAGGTATCATGGCAGCTAAAGACGTAATTTTTGGAAATGATTCTCGCAGCAAAATGCTAGCGGGTGTAAACGTACTAGCAGACGCAGTTAAAGTTACACTAGGCCCTAAAGGCCGTAACGTAGTGCTAGACAAATCTTTTGGCGCACCAACCATCACTAAAGATGGTGTTTCGGTAGCTAAAGAGATCGAACTAGAAGACAAGTTCGAAAACATGGGCGCACAAATGGTGAAAGAAGTTGCTTCTCAAGCCAACGATGCTGCCGGTGACGGTACCACTACTGCTACAGTATTGGCTCAAGCTATTGTAAACGAAGGCCTAAAAGCCGTTGCAGCTGGTATGAACCCAATGGATCTTAAGCGCGGCATCGACAAAGCAGTTGTAGCTGCTGTAGAAGAACTTAAAGGCCTTTCTGCTCCTTGTGCAGATACTAAAGCGATTGCCCAAGTAGGTACTATCTCTGCTAACTCTGATACTACCGTTGGTAACATCATTGCTGAAGCAATGGAAAAAGTAGGTAAAGAAGGCGTAATTACTGTTGAAGAAGGCCAAGCGCTAACTGATGAGTTAGACGTAGTTGAAGGTATGCAGTTTGACCGCGGTTACCTATCTCCTTACTTCATCACTAACCAAGAAAACGGCACTGTTGAACTAGACAACCCGTTCATTCTATTGGCTGATAAAAAAATCTCTAACATTCGCGAGTTGCTTCCTTTATTAGAAGCTCTAGCTAAAGCGGGTAAGCCATTGCTTATCATTGCTGAAGATCTAGAAGGCGAAGCGCTAGCTACTCTAGTAGTTAACAACATGCGCGGTATTGTTAAAGTATCTGCTGTTAAAGCACCAGGCTTTGGCGACCGTCGTAAAGCTATGTTACAAGACATCGCTATTCTAACTAACGGTACTGTTATCTCTGAAGAAGTTGGCCTAGAGCTAGAAAAAGCTACTTTAGAAGATTTAGGTAGCGCGAAGCGTGTAGTTATCTCTAAAGACAACACAACTATCATTGATGGTGTTGGTGAAGAAGCTGCTATTCAAGGCCGTGTTTCTCAAATTCGTCAGCAAATCGAAGATACTTCTTCAGACTACGACAAAGAAAAACTTCAAGAGCGTGTAGCTAAACTAGCTGGCGGTGTAGCAGTAATTAAAGTTGGTGCTGCCACTGAAGTTGAAATGAAAGAGAAGAAAGACCGCGTAGAAGATGCTCTTCACGCTACTCGCGCAGCAGTAGAAGAAGGTGTTGTAGCTGGCGGTGGTGTTGCACTAGTTCGCGCTGCAGCTAAAGTTGCTGGCCTAGAAGGTGACAACGAAGACCAAAACGTAGGTATTCGCTTAGCACTTCGCGCTATGGAAGCTCCACTTCGTCAAATCGTAACCAACGCAGGTGACGAAGCGTCTGTAGTAGCTAACAAAGTGAAAGAAGGCGAAGCTAGCTTTGGTTACAACGCTGGAACTAGCGTATACGGTGACATGCTTGAGATGGGTATTCTTGACCCAACTAAAGTAACCCGTTCTGCACTACAGTTTGCTGGCTCTGTTGCTGGTTTGATGATCACTACCGAATGTATGATCACCGACAAGCCAGAAGATAAAGCTGCTGGTGGCGCTCCAGATATGGGCGGCATGGGCGGAATGGGTGGTATGGGTGGCATGGGCGGCATGATGTAAATCATCGCTCCAGCTATTCATAGAAACTCATAAAGTTTCGTAAAGCCCGTAAAGCATTGCTTTACGGGCTTTTTTTATGCTTAAACCTTGGTTTTTTAGTATTGCGTGGGCTAGTTGTGAATGAGGTTGTGTCCACCAGGCTAGGTGTTAGAGGGCCTGTGATAAAGAAATTGATGCAATAAGTAGCTTAGCTGCTAAAGAACTATCACCTATTTATTGAAGCCTTTTAAAGCCGTGTAAAACACTGTTTGAAGCAAGCGGCTTATTTCTAGATGCTGTGTTTGGCGAAAGGAAACAAAACGCTCGATAGTCGAGCGTTTTGTTGTTAAATCATGAGGCTTAAGTCTTCGAGCACATGATGGGGTATTCGTTCCACCAGTTGGTGAGATTTAGGCCGCTCCAGCCGTCACCTGTGTAAACACGCTCAACGTGCAATTGCATGATGTGGCAATTACCTTCTGGGTCTTCCATCGCTGCATGGAAGACAGTTTTTTGCAGCTGTGGTAAGCCGGTTAGCGGGTGGTTCTCTTGCGTCCAATTGCTGTTGGTACGTATGGGAGTCGATATTAGCTTGCCATAGCTTTCGGTGCGCCCAATCACCTTGGCTAGCTGTTCTTCAACTTGCTGTTGATGGGTCTTATCTTGGCTGCTGGCAGGTTTTGGCATACGTGCGTCTTTTAACTCACTCTCTAGGCGCTGGCGCATGGTAGCCTCTCCAGCTGAGATTTTTTGTTCAAGTGCGGCTGATAGCTCTTGGTGGTTCGCGATGATGTCCTTGAGAACGTCTGAGTGACCATGTACGTTTTGCAAGCGTGGTAAAAGGGCTTTCAGCTGGGCATCGGCATCACGCATCTTGTCGGCTTGCGCGCTACTGAAGTAGCGTTGCGCGGAGTTATCTTGGTACTCGGCCATTGCTGTCAGCATTGGTAGCAGATCTTTCTGATAGTGTTTATCTGCATTGTCTTCTAGGGCTGCAAAGTACTTTTCGATAAAGCCTAAGGAGAATTGGATACTTTCATCATCGGCGTACAACTCACGGAACTCTGCTATGCCTTCAGTGTATTCGCTAGAGGGGCCAATCGCTTCCCATTGCTCGATGTAGTTGTCGGTGATGTAGAACTGGCTGGATAAGGTCATTAGTTGTCTATCTAGCTGTTGGAGTATCAGGCGTTGCTGGCGCACTTCTTGTGCTTCGGCATCGGCAGCATTGGCTTGTGTGTCCAAGCGGGCTGCTAGCTCGGTGTATAAGCTGAAATCATAGTCTGGATAATCGGTCTGAAGTTTTTGAAGTGTACGTTCATAGCGAGTGACCGTGTTGGACAAGGAAGCGAGTGGTGCTCCTTTAAAAATATCACGATGAATTTGCTGTAGGGCATTCTGTAAGTTCTTTACTTGGGTGTTAGCTTTACGGTCAATCGGCTCAAGTGGGTAGAATACTAGCGGTGGTAATAGCTCTATCTTTAGCTCGTTAGTGCCACGTTGATGATAGTTGTCTAGTTGAGCAATATAATGCTCTGCGTTATCGGTATCTTGGGCGTTAATTGTTTTTTGCAGATCGCGTTGGCAGCGGGTGAACTGACGACTAAAGCCATCGTTACGAGCTGATTGAAGCTCGCTATCCAACTGGCTAAAACATTTGTTTAGAGCGTCGTTGGTTTTGTTACCAGTGCTGCGCGCAGTTTTCTTCTTTTGCTTTGAGCTTTGCTCGGAGCTGTTAGCAACTTGTTGGTCTACTTCCGCTTGCTTTGTGGTAGTTGAAGATGCAGTTACTGAAGCTGCGGTTGCACTTGGCTCAGCCTGTGCTGTTTTCGCAACAAGCTGGTCGCGTAGGGCATAGCTGCTGCTTAAGTCATAATCTGGATCGGCTTTTTTAATGCGGTTAGCGTAGCCTTCAAAGCGCTCATTATGCCGATTAACCGTTTTTTCGCTGCTTCCCTTTTGAATAGCTCGCTGTAACTGTCGCAGCTCATTTTGCATCTGCTCCAAGACTTTATGGTGCTTGGTGTCTAGCGGTGCAACCTCAGTGATCAGCAAGAATTTGCCTAGTGCATCACCGCCTGCTTGCTCAAAGTCGTGTTGGATTTGGTGTAGCTGACTGCTATACGCTTCAATATCAATATTGTTTTGCTGGTTGATGCTGGACTGTAACGTTCGCCAGCAGCGAGGAATGGCTGATTTAGCTCCCGCGAGTTTGTTTCCGCTAACTGCTTGTGCAGCTCGGTCGATACATTTGTTCATGTCGGCGTCGGTTGCCTGAGCAAAAGGGGCCACTATAGCGATACTCAATCCCAGAAGGGTGAATTGAGTAATATTTCTGCATTTCATCTAATGTAAAACTCCATTTTAGCATTGGCTGTTTTTTGTTTGGTGATTACATGATTAATTGGCTTACTAACAACAACTTACACCAAATATCAGTAAATACTGCGTAATATTGCATCAACTAGAGCCAAAAACAAACAGCTAAGTTCGAGTTATTGATGAAAGTGTTGGTGATTAGTGATGAGGGTAGTTATCTAAGCCAGAAATAATGTTCTCGTTATCGTTCAAAACTTAGCTAGCTTGGCGTAATAGAGAGCTAAAAAGTGCTCTGAATAAACAAAGGAGAGCCAGCGAGTTAAGCCGCTTATCACTTTTCTGACTAACTTTCTGATGTTGGGGGCATCCATAGCCAATCAAAAACTAGTTTGTTGGTTTGTGATTGATGGTTTGCTTTAATTGGCTTTCTTAACCGCTAAAAAGCTAAGGCTTTTTAGCTTGCCCTTTTTTATTGGCTAAAACTCCCGCATACTCAGGATACAACTGCAGCAAATGCGCTATGGTTTATGATGAAGTAACTAGATATAGCGCAGCTAACCACGTTAAGGAGAACGAGTTATGCGATTTTTGTTAGCATTAAGTTTATTGGTATGTTCCTCTTTCAGCTCTGCTGAATTACCCAGCCCACAAGACGAACCTATATTAACTATTGCCGGGCTTATTCTGCATGGAAATAACCAAGGCGCAGCAGACTTTGACCTAAAGATGCTACAGGCCTTGCCGCAGCACACCATTGTTACGCGCCATCCTTGGGTTGAAACCCGCCATCACTACAAAGGCCCAAAAGTAGCCGAAGTACTCGAGTTAGCGGGAGCTCAATCGAGCAAGCTTACCCTAGTGGCCTTAAATAACTATGAAGTTGAAATCGACTTTTCCGACATCGAAAAGTTTGAGCCTATTTTGGCTTGGTCTGATAACGATCGCCCTATGCGGGTGCGTGATAAAGGCCCGTTATGGTTAATGCTGCCGATAGACGACCACCCAGAACTACTGCAAATGCCTTATAACGATTTTATGATTTGGCAGTTGCGCAGCATTATTGTTAAGTGAGCCTAGCTATTGATGAATTGGCTTACCCAGCTTCCGCAAAAATATAAGAAGTTCTTAATTTCCTTAGTTGTATCGCTGTTTGTGGTTAGTGCGGTCATCAGTATTTATCAATTAAGGCAAATTATTCAGCTACTTGAGTCGCCTAAGTCGTCGACGTCTTGGTCAGTGGTTCAGTTGCAAATGGAGCATCGACGCTTTATTAATGCGCTGCAACTTTACCGACTTGGTGGCGTAAAGCATTCTGATTTAATGCTGCGTTATGACATTTTGTGGAGCCGTTTTCCGGTGCTGTTAGAAGGCCAAGAAAACGCCGGTTTTCACAATATAAAGTCTGCCAGACAACTGGTTAGAGAGCTGTTTCAAGAGGTTCAGCGCATCGAGCCTCTGCTACAAGCCTTACCGCCTAGTCACGAGAAGTTTGTACAGGTGATTGAACGGCTGAACATGTATTCTGCCCCTATCAATACCTTGGTGAATAAAGAGTTTCAGCGAAACAGCGAGTTTGATAAGAAAACTGACTTTAAGTTATTGCAACTACAGCTGATTTTGTCTTTTGCCATTGGTGCGCTGTTAATTAGCGGCTCCATTTTAATTGTGATGATAGTGCGTGAGAATCATATTAATCGCTATCTTGCTAATCACGATGTTCTCACCGGCTTACCTAACCGGGCCGGATTACGAGAATTTATTGCAAGCCTAGAAAACAATCGCCGAGATTACGCGATTATGGTGCTAGATCTTAACGGCTTTAAAGGCATTAACGATAGTTATGGTCACGAGTATGGCGACCGCATCTTAAATGTGGTGGCGCAGCGTTTAAACGGGCAAATGCGCCATTGTGATTACGCGGTGCGTTTAGGTGGTGATGAATTCGCCATTGTGCAAACACGAGTGCGTTCAAGTGAAGACTGCTCTGGCTTTGCGCAGCGTTTAATTAACGTGATAGAAAAGCCAATGTCTTTGGAAGACCGAGAATGCTTTGTAGGCACCAGCATTGGTATTAGCACCGCCTTAGACAGCCAAGACGACTGGCTCACTATATTAGGCCAAGCAGATACCGCCATGTATCAGGCTAAGCAGGAATCGCGGTGTAGCTCTTGGCAGTTTTTCGAGGGGCAAATGCAGCTGGCCAAAGAGCGAGAGCAGCATTTACTTAGCCAGTTTCGTGATGCTCTAGAAAACCAGCATTTGAGCTTGTTTTATCAACCTATTTTGGACTTGGCGAATGACAAAGTGGTGGGTGCAGAGGTGCAAGCGCGCTGGGAACATCCGGTTTATGGCTGGGTAGAGCAGGCCGAATTGGTGGACATTGCCCACGCTTGTGGCTGTGTAGTGGCGTTAGAATCTTGGGTACTTCGTGCATCTACTCAGCAGCTTAAGCGTTGGCAGCATGGCTTAAATACCAATTTGCAATTGGCAGTGTCGATTTCTTCATCCACCTTACACAACGATTTATTAGTACTGGTGAATAAAGTATTAATTGAGAGCCGAATATTGCCGCATCGCTTAATCATTAACATTATCGATAGCGACCAACAAATGCTGTTAGATTGTGTGGATGCGATTCGAGAGTTACGCCGAATTGGAGTGAGTTTATCACTGGATAATTTTGGTAGTGCAGAATGTCCCTTGGAGTTGCTCAATCACCTGCCAGTACAGTACTTGCGCGGTGCTAAATCCTTAATGTCGGATCTGCTTAATGCCAGCGACAAACAGCCTATGTTGATCGCCACGGTGATGTTTGCCAATCGTTTGGGAGTGAAATTAGTGGTAGATGGCGTAGAGAATCAACAGCATTTAGAGCAGCTTAAAGAGATTACAAAAGAAGTGTTGGTATTGGGAGCGGCTGTTGCTGCGTGGGCGCCAGCCGAAGAGTTCTCCCCCTACCTAAGAGCATTTGCAGAAAGCCCTAGCGAGTAAGTTGTTTGAAGTTGGCCAGTAAGCCGTGGATTTGCTCTAGTTTGGCAACCATTACTTTTAGTTGAGTCACAAAGTGCTCATCGTCTTGGCTTTCTTGTAGTAGTACCAAATCACTGGCTAACTCTTCCACATAGGGCAAAAACTGACGATCTTTGGCCTTAAATAAACTGTCTTTAAATAACTCGGTATACTTGGCTTTGCCTTGCTCTTGTTGCTGCTGAATCACCGTGTCGGCATCAATGGCCTTGTGGTAGATGTCTTTGAGGTTTTCTTGTATTTGCTCAATGAGCTTGGTTTTATCCATGAATGTAGTCGCTGTATTTGGGTGAATACGCGCTTAACTTAAAACGGAGTTAAGCCTTGTTCTGTTGCTATAGTTTAGCTCAAGCCAATATCTATGGGTGTTTTACTGCGTTTGCCTGCTTGCTCGCGGGCTAAGCGAGGAACTAAGAAGCCAGGTAAGCGTTGATATAAGTCCTGCATTATCGCTACTGCGCTTTGCTCGTCAATATCGTAATGGGCTGCGCCGGCAACTTTGTCGAGCAAAAATAAATAGTAAGGCAAAATATTAGCCGAGAATAAGGCCTCACTTAATTGCGCTAGAATGCTGGAATCATCGTTTATATCCTTCAACAGCACTCCTTGGTTTAGCAAGGTAATGCCTGCTTCATGTAATTTGGCAAAGGCGCTGCTTAGCTCTTGGTTTATCTCGTTGGGGTGATTGATGTGGCTTACCACAATGGTTTGCAAACGAGTTTGTGCCAGTAGCTGAGTCAGCTCGTGAGTAATTCGGCTTGGAATAACCACCGGTAATCGAGTGTGAATACGCAGCCGTTTTAAGTGAGGAATTTGTTCTAGTTGTTCTATTAACCAAGCAAGCTGTTGGTCGTTAGCCATTAGTGGGTCGCCACCACTAAAAATCACTTCATTAATAGCTTGATCTTGTGCGATGTAATCTAGCGCTTGTTGCCAACCCTGTTTGTTTGGGCTGTTATCTTGATAAGGAAAGTGGCGACGAAAACAATATCTACAGTTAACTGCGCAACCGCCGCGTACAATAAATAATACTCGGCTTTTATATTTATGCAGTAAACCGGGTGCAGCAGCTTGGTGCTCTTCTAAGGGATCTTCGTTAAAGCCTGCTACTTCCATAAACTCGGCCTGTTGAGGCAAAACTTGCAGTAGCAGTGGGTCATTAGGATTGGCTTTTTGCATGCGTTTAGCAAAGCTTAAAGGTACACGCATTGGGAATAACTTGCGGGCTGCAATGTCTGATTGGTAGTTTTCCGGGTCTAATTGCAAAAATTGCAGCAGATCTTTGGGATCTGTGATGGCGTTTGCCAGCTCTTTTTGCCAATTACCCTGCACAGCAGCGTCGTTTCGCGGTATTATTCGCAACATTGAAATTGATATTACCTTGTAAGTAGAGGACCAAATGGCGTCATATAGTACCAGTGAATTCAAAGGCGGGCTAAAAATTATGCTCGACGGCGAACCCTACGCAATTCTAGAAAACGAATTTGTAAAACCAGGCAAAGGCCAAGCATTTAACCGCGTTAAGTTACGCCGTTTATTAACCGGTAAAGTATTAGAAAAAACCTTTAAGTCGGGCGAATCTGTAGAAGCTGCCGACGTAATGGATTACGAATTAGCCTATTTATACAACGATGGCGAGTTCTACCATTTCATGAACAACGATACGTTTGAGCAAATCGCCGCTGACGAAAAAGCAGTGGGCGATACAGCCAAGTGGTTAGTTGAGCAAGACGTATGTGTTATTACCACTTGGAACGAAAATCCAATTGCTGTAATGCCACCTAACTTTGTAGAGTTAGAAGTGACAGAAACAGATCCAGGCCTTAAGGGTGATACTGCCGGTACTGGTGGTAAACCTGCAACTTTAAGCACTGGTGCGGTTGTGCGTGTGCCATTGTTTATTCAGATTGGTGAAGTGGTTAAGGTTGATACTCGCAGCGCCGAATATGTAGGCCGTGTAAAGTAATCACTACTTAAAAAATAGTAGGGAGCTTCGGCTCCCTTTTTTATTTCGTTTTTTGTTTAAGATCTAGTTTGATCAACTAACTTTTTAGATGAAAAATATGTTTGCTAGTTGAATAAAATTTCCTCGTTAATCGCTTTGATTTAAGTCAATTTTAAACTTTGCGCAAACGCCATTTGTCTGCAATGCTTAATCAACGACCCACTTAATGACAAAAAGGTTATCAGTATGGAAGCAGTGATAGAAGCACCTGTAGGGCATGTAAGTAAGCGTTACTCCCATAAACTGAGTTTTGCAAAAGGCGCAGGTGATTACCCAACCGGGGTGTTTGAGCAGTTAGCTTGTAAAGAAGCAGAATTGGATATGCTTAAACAGCGAGAGATGCAGTTAGAATCAGAAATTCGTTTACTTAAACGTAATTGCCAACGAGACTTGAAAGTAGGCTGATCCCAGCTCAGCGTATTTACTCTTTAAGCTAGTAAAAGTGTTATCTGTGATAATTGGTTTTTAACTGAGTGTGTTGTTGCACTGGCCGCCCTTTTACTAGGCTTAATTATATTTTATTCCTTCCGGCATCCGCAGCTAAAGCAGTTTTATCGCATTTCTTCTCTACATCTATTTTTCACCAAAATGACTAAACTGGGTGTTGCTATAGGGAGTCTGTTGTCTTTACTCCTCTAGCAACACTTAGCAGCAGTGCTACGCTGTTCTATGTTTTGACAAGGTATATTAGGTACTAAGTTTTTTAAATTCCGAATCCAAGGAGTAGATATGCTGCTTGCTGTTGCGGCACTGATATTGATCTTAATTGCGGTGGTGCATTCCTATTTAGGTGAAAAGTACATTCTTATCCGTTTGTTTAAACGCGATAACATTCCGCATTTATTGGGCGGTGATCATTTTACCAAGGGCACTCTGCGGTTTTGTTGGCATATATTGTCGGTATGCGCACTGGGCTTCGCCGCTTTATTGTTTACCGCTTCACCCGCCGACACTTTGTTGTTATTGATTATTGGCAGTGTGTTTTTACTGAGCGCTTTGCTAGCCCTGTTTTTTACCAAAGCCAAACACTTGTCTTGGCTGGCATTTGGGCTGATTAGTACGATATGTTTTATCGAAGCATTTAGCGGGTAGCAGCAATAAATTGCGAGCAGTTAGGGATGATGTAGTGGTGAAACAAAGTGGGCAATTAACTTAGCCCACTTTGTTTTTAGCTATTTATACTAAGCCCAGTAACAGCAGTGTTGCGCAGGCGATTGAGCCAGCGAAGGCTACGCCATAGAACAATGCTTTTACTAAGTAGCCAGCGTGAATGCCGAAGTCATGCAGGGTGTGATAGAGGCGATGCATACATAACCATAACGGCAGGCTAATCACTATCCAAATTACTGCTGCGCCTAACCAGTGTTGGGAGAAGGCTAGGAGTCGCTCATAGGAGAATTGTTCGCCCGGAATAATCCCCATAGGCACCAGTAAGCCAGTAATTAAAATAGCGATAGGAGTGAATAGCGCAGCAACCATGCCGCCAGCGCCAAACATTCCCCAAAATACAGGTTCATTAGAACGTTTCATTGGTGTCTCCTAAATCAAAACCAAGATTAAGCCAGCTAAGCTAATCACAGCCAAAGCGCCGTACATTCCACTTACTATCCAGCTGTCGGGTACGCGCTTTTGGCCTAGCCAAATGTTGGCGGCTTTAGGGGCTAAGCTAAACCAGGTAATGCTGTGATAAAGCGTCCAGGCAAGGCTAAGTAAGTGAAATACTACCCAGCCTGGTTGGCTCATTGCATCTAGCCAACCGTTAAAGGCCTCGGCCCCTTGGCTTAAACGAAATAGACCAAACAGCAATACAAAGCTGTAAATGGCAATCACTAGGCTTGAGCCTTCACGGATGATGTACTTGGTATGAAAAGTATTTTTGAGCCACCAAGTTGCACCCATCTTACGTTCATAAGGTTTACGTTTGCTCATGCTTACTCTCCTGGCTTGAACATGGCTATCACATAGTCTTTAGCGCTATCTACTTTGCCTAGTTGAATAGCAGCGGCCGGATCGACGTCTTTCGGACAGACTTTTGAGCAGTAACCCACAAAGGTACAGCCCCATGCGCCTTCTTCAGCGTTGACTATTTTCATACGCTCGGCCTTGCCTGCGTCACGGCTGTCTTGGTTGTAGCGGTGCAATAGTGCGAGTGCAGCCGGTCCAGTGAAAGATTTATCCAAACCATATTGCGGACATGCCGCGTAACAAAGGCCACAGTTAATGCACATCGAGAATTGACGATATTGCGCCATTTGCTTAGGTGATTGGGTGTGACAGCCATCTTCTAAGTCGCGTGGATTATCGTTGATGATGTATGGTTTTATGGCTTCTAACTTCTCAATGAAGTCGCTCATGTCTACAACTAAATCACGTTCGATGGGAAAGTTTGCTAGCGCTTCTACCTTCATGCCATTGGGGTAATCACGCAAGAAGGTTTTACAGCCTAACTTAGGAACGCCATCTACCATCATGCCGCAGCTACCACAAATAGCCATGCGGCAAGACCAGCGGTAGCTAAGGGTTGGGTCAAGTTCGTCTTTAATGTAAGCCAAGGCTTCTAGCAGCGACATTTCGCGGGTGTAAGGAACGTCGTAGCTTTGCCATACTGGCTCGTTGTCGCTTTCTGGGCGGTAGCGCAGAATATCGATTTTCATCGTTTCGGCCATGTTAATTTGCCTCCGCTTGTTTTTTGGCTGCTTCTTGGGCATCGGCGGCTGCGCCGTAAACACGTTCGGCAGGTTGAGATTTGGTGATCTTCACATCGCTATAGCTAATCTCTGGTGCACTGTCAGGGCGGTAATTAGCTAAAGTGTGTTTAAGGAAATTCACATCATCACGCTGCTCATAACCGTCAATACGCTGGTGCGAGCCTCGGCTCTCTTTGCGGTTAATCGCCGAGACCGCCATCGCTTCGGCTACGTCAAGTAAGTAACCAAGTTCTACAGCGTAGAGCCATTCGGTATTAAACACTTCGCTGTCGTCTACCAATTTAATGTTTTTGTAGCGCTGTTTTAGCTCGGCAATCTTATCGATGGTTTGTTGCATGGTTTCCGCGGTGCGGTAAATGCCCACGCCAGCTTCCATGGTACGACCTAGCTCGTTGCGAATGTCTGAGGTTTTTTCATCACCTTGATTCGATTTTAAGGCTTGGTACTTAGCCAGCGTTTGCTCTGCTTGCTCAAGCAATGAAGCACTGTCGCTATGCTCACTCACAATGGCATTGCGCGCTGCCGATTCGCCTGCAACCTGACCAAATACGGTTATTTCGGTGAGTGAGTTAGAGCCTAAACGGTTGGCGCCATGCAAGCCAACTGATGAACATTCACCTGCGGCATATAAGCCTTTTAGTGATGTGGCACAGCGGCCGTCGGTTTCAATGCCACCCATGGTGTAGTGCACGGTTGGGCGCACTGGAATCGGCTCTTTAACGGGGTCTACGCCCATATAGGCTTTCGCCAATTCGCAAATAAACGGTAGGCGTTCTAGTAAGTAGTCTTCGCCTAAGTGGGTAAGGTCGAGATTTACGTAGTCGCCATTTGGTCCTTCAATGGTGCGACCAAGTTGCGCTTCTTGCCAAAAGCACTGGCTTAAACGATCACGAGGCCCTAGCTCCATGTATTTGTTTTTAGGTTCGCCAACTGGCGTTTCTGGCCCTAGGCCGTAGTCTTGCAAGTAACGATAGCCATCTTTGTTGGTAAGAATGCCGCCTTCACCACGACAACCCTCGGTCATTAAAATGCCTGAGCCGGGTAAACCAGTAGGGTGATATTGGACAAACTCCATATCACGCAGTGCTACGCCATGACGATAAGCCAAGGCCATACCGTCACCAGTCACAATGCCGCCGTTGGTATTAAAGCGATAAACGCGACCTGCACCGCCAGTGGCAATAATCACCGACTTAGCTTGAATAAGCTTGGCTACACCTTCGGCGATATCTAAGGCGATAACCCCTTTTACTTGGCCGTCTTCTACGACTAGGTCAAGTACAAAATGTTCGTCGTAGCGCTTAATGCTGGGGTACTTGGTTGAAGTTTGAAACAAGGTATGAAGAATGTGGAAGCCACTTTTATCGGCTGCAAACCAAGTTCGCTCGATTTTCATGCCACCAAAACGGCGTACGTTTACACTGCCGTCGGGACGACGTGACCAAGGGCAACCCCAGTGTTCTAGCTGAGTAAGTTCTTTGGGAGCACGCTCAACAAAAAAGTCCACCACGTCTTGTTCACACAACCAATCGCCACCCGATACGGTGTCGTTAAAGTGGTTATCAAAGCTATCGTGATCTTGAGCTACACCTGCAGCACCACCCTCTGCGGCAACAGTGTGGCTGCGCATTGGATATACTTTTGAAATTAATGCGACTTCTAACTCGGGGTGTTGTTCTGCAACTTCAATGGCGGCGCGTAAACCCGCGCCCCCAGCGCCAACAATGGCGACATCAGTTTTGATTACTTCCACGCTTTTCTCCATACGAAATAAGCCTACAATGATTGTGCGGGTATTAGCTTTTTGATGCTTGACTAAAATCAAATATTGACGCTACTTTGTGCAAGCTGCTGAGATAATTTAGCTTTTGAGATATAACTCCCGCTTTTGTTAGCAAAGTGGTATAAAACCCCGCGACAATTTCTAACTCAATGCAGGAAAAAATTTGCATGTCTGAAACACTTTGGCAACCCTCTGCAAGTATTCAATCACTTCAGCAAAGAGCAAAAATCATTAACAAAATCAGATGTTTTTTTGCCAAGCGTGAGGTGATGGAAGTAGACACACCTTGTTTAAGCCAGGCCTGCGTGAGTGACGTGCACTTGCATAGCTTTAGTACAACGTTGTCTGGGCCGGCAGCACCCCAAACCATGCCTTTGTATTTACAAACCTCGCCCGAGTTTCATATGAAGCGTTTATTAGCTGCTGGTAGTGGCTGCATTTATCAGCTGGCAAAAGCTTTTCGTAATGAAGAGGCTGGGCGTTTTCATAACCCTGAGTTCACTATGTTGGAGTGGTACCGTATTGGCTTTGACCATTTTGCCTTAATGGATGAAATGGATGAGTTAATCACCGAGGTCTTGGCTTGTGATAAGGCAGAGCGTCTAAGCTACGTTGAAGCCTTTGAGCGACACCTTGGCATCAATCCCATTAATGCTAGCCAAGCTGAGTTTGTTGCAGTAGCCAAACGCCTATCGGTTGAAGATTTAGTGGCGAATGAGCCTGATCGAGACACCATTTTGCAGTTGTTATTTAGCTTGGGCGTTGAGCCTAAAATTGGCCAGCAGCGCCCTTGTTTCGTTTATCACTTTCCAGCATCACAAGCCGCGCTAGCTAAAATTTCCGAAAAAGACCCACAAGTAGCAGAGCGCTTTGAACTGTATTTTAAAGGTGTAGAGTTAGCCAATGGCTTTCATGAACTCACTGACGCTAAGGAGCAAGCTGCGCGTTTTGCTAAAGACCAGCAGGTGCGGGAAAATATGGGCTTGGCTGCTGCGCAAGTGGATCAGCATTTCTTGGCTGCTTTAGCGGCAGGCCTCCCCGCTTGTGCAGGCGTTGCTTTAGGCATCGACCGCCTATTGATGTTGGCGTTAGGCGCGCCTAACATTCAAGCGGTGCAAAGCTTTAGCGTAGACAGGGCTTAAACAAACGGGAGCAGTGCTCCCGTTTGTTTTGGTGTTATAGGAATATCATCATAGCCACGTACAGCAGTGCCAAGCCGGTACAGCCAATAATTCCGCCTACTTTTATTAAGTCTTTGGTTTCAATAAAGCCGGTCGAGTAAGCCAAGGCGTTGGGCGGGGTGCTAACGGGTAACATCATGCCTAAGGAAGCCGACAGGGCGACAATAATTAGTAGGGTAGTGATGCCGCCGTCACCATCCAAACCATGCAAGCTGGTGGCAACTGCCGCCGCAATGGGCATAATTAAGTTGGCGGTGGCAGTGTTCGACATAAAGTTCGCCATCACCACACAAATAATCGATAGCACCACAATTACCGCTAAGGTGGGCAGGCTAGCAAAGTCGATAGATGTAGCTATTTTGGCGGCTAAGCCACTTTTTTCTAATGCCATACCCATGGCGATACCACCGGCCACTAACCATAATACGTCCCAGTTAAATAGCTTGAGATCGTCTTTGCCAATAACTCCCGTTAAGGTAAACACCGCTAAAGGAATAATAGCCACTACGTAACTGTTCATGCCGTGCCACGCAGTGCTTAGCCACAATAAAATGGTGAGTGCAAATGTGGCATACACAATGTAAGCGCGAGTACTTCGTTGAAAATGACCTTTCAAATTTAGCTCTAATACACCGGATTTTGAGGGATAGAGCTTGCACAGTAAAAACCAGCCAATCGCTAGTTGAATGATCACAAAAGGAATACCAAATGCCATCCAAGAAGCGAAGGTAATTTGCCCCTCTGGAATGTATTGCAGGGCAATTGCGTTGGGTGGCGTACCAATTGGAGTACCTATGCCACCGGTATTAGCCGCTACTGGAATAGCTAAAATTAGGCCTTTCATGCCCAAGTCATTACGCGGTGCAGCGGCAATTAAGGGGCCTACAATGGCCAGCATCATCACGGTGGTTGCAGTGTTACTCATAAACATACTGAACACGGCAGTAATTAGCATAATGCCGAGCATGATCATTGGAATGCGTTTGCCAAATGGCTTGAGAAGTACGCGGGCTAAGTTGTTGTCTAGCTCAAACTTAGATGCGCCAATCGCTAAAGCAAAGCCGCCCATAAACAGGATGATAATTGGCGATGAAAAGGCATTAAAGATACTGGTATAGGGCAGCAGTTCACCCATTGGTGCTGGCCCAGTATCGGCCACAATGGCACTAATTCCCTGATTAGAGATAAGTACCAGTTCCAAGGTGATAATTAGTAATGAAGTAGCAAACACCGGCACGGGTTCAAAAATCCATAACAGCGCTGCCAGTACAAAGATAGCAATAATACGGTGTTGAACCACGGTTAACTCTGGTAGTGGAATGGCACTGGTGGGAAGTGCCAGTATTAACAGGGGAACAATAAAACAAACCAGCAGCTTGAAATGTTTTTGCACGGCCATGATCGAGGGTCTCTGGGCTAATTAATTGAAATAGAGGTTTTTTATAGCCCTTAAGATAACAAAACCGTGCTCAGGGATTGAGAGATATATCTAATTGTGGGTAGGCTATCTCTATGTTATTCGCCTTAAACTTGTCATTGATCAAAGTGTACAGTTCATGGGTCATCGGTAGGCGGTAGCGCATTTCACTCACGTGAACACGCATTTCGAATTTCATTCCGTTGTTGGTGTATTCGGTAAAGTATATTTCTGGTGCGGGGTTGGCTAATACCAAGCTGTTAGCATCTACTGCTTCTTGCAATAGTTTGTTTACTAGCTGGTTATCAGAGCCTTGTTTAACTTGCACCATTAGCACCACACGGGTGATTGGATCGGTGAGCGACCAATTAATAAATTGTTCTGTGATAAAGGCCTTGTTAGGCACGATAATTTCTTTGCGATCCCAATCCACAATAGTGGTAGCGCGAGTTTCAATGTTAGAAATAGTGCCGGTAAGTTCGCGAATTGTCACGGTATCGCCAATTCGAATTGGCTTTTCAAACAGAATAATTAAGCCTGAAATAAAGTTAGCAAAAATCTCTTGCAGACCAAAACCTAAACCTACGGTAAGTGCAGCAACCAACCACTGCAGTTTCGACCACTCGATGCCCAACAAACCAAAACCGCTGAAAATACTAAACAGTATTACCATGTAATTAATCATGGTGGTGATGGCAAAGCCGGTGCCGGGGTTAAGTGATAAATGCTGCAAGACCATCAGTTCTAACAAACCAGGTAAGTTGCGGATAAGCACTACTGCAAAAAAGAATACCAATAGGGCAGAGCCTAAAGAGCGCAGGGTAATGGCATCTACCGTGGCTACACCGGCGCGGCTAGAGCTGCTTTCCCACAATGTGATGTTGTCTAGAAACGAAAACGCACTGGTCATTTCCGACCAACTCAACAGCAGAACCAATACTAGAGACAGTACCAAGGCTGCACGCAGTAGACCCAAAGACTGGGCGCTAATGGTGTCGAGGTCGATGACTGGTTCTTCGATTGAATCAATCACTCCTTCATTTGAGCTAGAAGGGTCCTCTTCTTCAGATTGGCGCTGGGCAATCATTTCAGCGCGGCGCACCTTAGCTCGGTCAAAGGCAATTCGGCGGCGTTGTAAAAGCATCCAACGGTGGATAAGCAAATAGCCCAATAAGAAGACCGCAGCGATGATGAAGCTAAGCACAACCTGCCAATAAACCGTAAATGCGGTGGCAAAAAAGCCTGCTGCAGAGGCGAGTGCTGCCATTAAGGGGATGCTAATGGCGGCGCCCCAAATCAGCTTTTTCGCTAATTGCGGCGCTTTAAAAATGTCTAAGTGATAGTTCACCGGAAGCTCAATGCGATAAATACTGTGAAAGCCGTAAGCTACCCATAATAACAATGCAATAAAGGCCAAACGTGCCAAGCCACTATAGGCCGGCTGACTGGTTTGTAATATGCACAGATTAAGGATGAATACTAAGGGCAAGCTTACGTAAACCACACGGCGGATTAAGGTAATCGCTTGGCTGATGTTTACCAAAGGCCATTTGAAATGGGTATTTAGCAGGCCGTTTTTCTGGCAAAACTGCTGTAACAAATGGAATAGCCATAACACGATGGCAACGTTAAATAGGGCATCTCCCAAGTCGCGAGCGAAGGAAGACTCCCATTCATACATTAGGGCAAAACCCACACTGCCAATAAATAGCGCCACGGGAGTGGCAAATACCGCACTGACTAACAAATTGGCAAGGGTATAGCTAAATTTGTCACGGGTAATGTTGCCGGTTTTGGAATCGATGCGCTGAAGGTAGCCTTTAAGCCAATGTTTTTTTAAGTAGTAAACATAAGCAACACTAGCTGCCACTAGCAATAACCAGCCTAACCATAGCCAAGACAGTTTGGCGATGGCATCGCTGAGTTGTGAGTATTGCTGAGCGCTAAATAACCATATCAAAGAGTAACGAATATCACTGAAAAAGCTTAAATCGATGGCTTTTACATCGGCCGTCCAAAACAGCTCTTGGTTAGCCTCTTGGTTAATGGTGTTCAGTTGACTGTTTAGTTTTGAGTAATCCAGTTTAAGTCGAGCTAACTCAAATAATCTTGCGTCTAACTCCAATAGGTATTTGTCTGAAAGCTGCTGGTTAAGCTTCAAATGCTTGTTAAATATTCTGGCTTGTTGTTGATTTAAGGTGGCGATGAACTCGCGCTGAGCCTTTCTTTGGCTCTGATTACGTTGGGTATAAAGTAGATTTTGGTGACGATGTTTACTGATCCGTACTTCAATGATTTGTTGCTCTATTGGCGCAACTGCTTTGAATTTTGGCAAACTCGAGATCTGCTCTCTTAGGTATTCACCATAGGAGCGAGTGACTTTTAACCAGGATACTTGTTCTTTAAAATTGGCAAAGGTGAGTTTGATGTGTTCAAGCTCGTCGTTTACCTCTTCCTGTAGGTCGGCAATCTCTTCACTTTGTTCAAATAAGGCTGATAGCTCTGTTTGTAGTAACTGATTTTGTTCTACTAAGTTTTTCACTATCGGGTCATTAAGTAACTCGGGAGCGGCAAAAGCTAGCTGATCAGATAGCCGTTGAGCTTCTGCTCGATGCTCTAGTGACAAGCGATTTTTAACACTTTCTACAATCCGCTTTTCTGCCAACTGAGTGCGTTGTAGCAAGCTTATTTCAAGCTGCAGCAGCTCGTTTCGGTGGTTGGCACTTTGCGCAGCGAGTTCCAGCATCGCTAACTGGGCGGTTAGGCTGGCTTCGTTAACTTGAGCTCGAACTCGCTCGGCTTCTTCCACTTCGTTAAGCACGCCAAATTCAAGTTGCTCTAGCTTCGCGCGAACCGTGGTTAATTGTTCGCGCAGCGGTCCGCTGCGCTGGTGGTTTTCGCTAACGTCTAAATCGATACGGTATTGGCGCTGTTTTAGCTCGTCAATTTGGCTATTGGTATTGCTGAGCTTAGCCTGCCAAATAGTGAGTTGTTCATTTAATTGATTCGAGTTTAGCTCAGCTAAGTTTTCAATGACCGGCGCTTGATATTGATTAAGTTGCTCTTGTTGCTCTTTTCGTAGGCGAGAGAAGTTGTTGATAATACCGCGGTAGTATTTGGCTTTTTCGCGGTAACTATTTCCCTCTTTTAATAGCGCTAAGGATTCTTCATAGATGAGTTGCTGTTGCTGGGTGTTTAAGTTGCTAGGCTGGGTATCTAGCGAGCTGATTAAGCCTTTGAGATGAGATTCTCCGCCCACGTTTGCTTGTGCCGCTAAGCAAAAGAACAGTAGCGATACGATGAAACCGCGAGAGAAAATCGATAAAGTCATTGGTAAACAGCCATGGTTAAGACCGCATCATTGCGCTTAGCTTTGTTAGTTATTTTATATTAAATATTTGAAATAGCGTAATAATAAGCAGAATTGAATAAGCCTTGGTAAAGAATTACCAAGGCTTATAGTAGCTATTCAGCTTTAGTTGCAAAGTGAGTGCCCATTACGGTAGCAACTGTTGGCGCTAGTGATTGCTCAAATTCTATGGCGTCTTTGGCAAACAGCATCACCACGGTGGAGCCTAATTTAAAGCGGCCCATTTCGGCGCCTTTATCTAGGCTAATGTCTTGGTCTTGATAATCCCAAGTGAATACTTGTTTCCCACCCGGCGGCGTTACGGTGCCAGACCAAATGGTCTCTATGCTAGCAACAATGGTTGCACCTACTAATACCATGGCCATTGGGCCGAACTCAGTATCGAAAATGGCCACTACGCGCTCATTGCGGGCAAACAGATTCGGCACGTTAGCAGCAGTGAGAGGGTTAACCGAGAAAAGTTGCCCTGGTACGTAGACCATTTTGCGTAATTTGCCTTTACAAGGCATGTGAATGCGGTGGTAGTCTTTGGGGGCTAGATAGGTGGTAGCGAAGTCGCCGTCGCTAAATTCTTCTGCTAGGGCTTTATCTCCACCAAGTAGTTCACGGGCGCTGTAGTCATGACCTTTGGCTTGAATTAACTGACCATGCTGAATGGGACCCAGTTGGCTTACTGCGCCATCTACCGGATGAGCAAGCTTGTTGTCGCCTTCAACAATAGGGCGAGTGCCAGGCTTTAATGGGCGAGTAAAAAACGCATTGAAGCTTGAGTAAGCATTGGCTTCGCTGTGAACCGCGTCGTTCATGTCTACTTGATAGTGGTTTATGAACTTTTTAATGATCCAATGACTCAACTTTCCAGCTTCAGCTTGAGCAAGCTTACCCACTAAGCGGGATAAACCGTGTTGAGGGAAGCAGTACTGGGCGGCAACTTTAATTTTGTCTAACACGCTACGTTCTCGTTGTTTATTGGTTTAATTATTTCTTTCCGGGAATAACCCGAGAAGGTTTGTTATTTTCCATCGTTTCGAGAATACGCTGGTAGCTGTCGAAACGCTGTTGCAAAATTTTGCCTGAGTCTATCGCTTCTTGCATCGCACAACCAGGGTCTCCTTGGTGCTTGCAATCACGAAAACGGCATTGATTTAACCAAGGGCGAAATTCGATAAAGCCCCAAGCTACTCGGTCTTTTTCAAGGTGCCAAAGTTGAAATTCACGTACTCCGGGGGAGTCGATTAAGCGGCCGCCACATACTAAGTGATACAAGCGAGCGGTAGTGGTGGTGTGCTGGCCTAGGCCTGATACTTCAGATACTTCTTTGGTATCGATGCTTTGCTCTGGCAGAAGACTATTTACCAGCGAGCTTTTGCCAACGCCTGATTGGCCAACAAAAATACTGGTTCTATTGCTTAATTGTTGGCTTAAATCGTCAAGCCCTTCAGCTTGTTTGGTGCTAGCGTAAATAACTTTATAGCCAAGTTGTTGATAATTTTTGAGTTGTTCTTCAATTACTTTGCGTTGCTCGGCATCAAGCAGATCAACTTTGTTCAGCAGGATAATGGGTTCAAGATCTACATCTTCAACGGCAACTAGGTAGCGGTCGACAATGCTGGTGGAGAATTCGGGTAATACCGCAGAAACAATTACTACTTGGTCGATGTTGGCCGCTATAGCTTTGATACCGTCATAAAAATCAGGGCGAGTTAGTACTGAGCGGCGCTCGTGGCAGGCTTCAATAACCCCTCGAATGCCCGATTGCTCTTCGTTGCCGGCTCGCCAAACAACTTCATCTCCAGTGACTAAAGAGCCTACTGAACGGCGCATATTACAACGGAATATTTCTCCATTGTTAGCTTCCACATCGGCATGTTGACCGAAGCGGCTAATGATAGTTCCCTCTTGTTGAGGACCTAATTGGTCATCTAACCATTGGTGGCTATCTTGTTTTTTTAAGCGCTTTTCTTGGTTGCTGCGCACACGGCGAAGCTGACCTTGGCTCAGTTTCTTTCTCTTTGTCACGAAAACTGCTATTCAAGTAAGTGTAATAAATCGCTATGATACCGCTTATCAAAGATTTGCGGAAAATATTTCCGAAATATAAATAGGGTCAACATGACTGTTAGTGAACAGAACTTAGTTTGGGTTGATATGGAGATGACAGGTCTCGAACCCATGACTGATCGCGTTTTAGAGATCGCGACGATTATTACCGACGCTCAATTAAACATTCTTGCAGAAGGGCCGGTGATAGCTGTTCACCAATCTGACGAAGTTTTAGCGGGCATGGATGAGTGGTGTACCAACACTCATACTGGATCTGGTTTGGTTGCTAGAGTTCGTGCCAGCAGTGTTGATGAGAAGCAAGCTGCCCAGCAAACTATCGATTTTATCAAGCAATGGGTGCCTAAGGGCGTATCTCCGATGTGTGGCAATAGCATTGGTCAAGATCGTCGCTTTATGCACCAGTACCTTCCGGAGCTTGAGCAGTTCTTTCATTACCGAAACATAGATGTAAGTACGGTAAAAGAATTGGCTCGCCGTTGGCAGCCAGAAATTTTAGATGGCTTTACTAAAAGCGGTACTCATCTAGCTTTGGATGATATTCGCGAATCAATAGCAGAAATGCAGCATTATCAAAAAACCTTCTTTAAACTGGGCGAAAACTAAACAAACAGTTTAAGAGCTGTAATTTTTTCTTTTGCAGCTCTTGCAAAGGCAAAATTTCCTCGTATAATTCGCAGCCCTAAACAACGTGAAGGCATGGCCTTAGACAGTTTAGGCTGTCACTTTGATTAGTGATAAAAATTAAGCAGCACTAGCTCAGTGTGGGTACAAAGAGTAGCGCAACCTTTGGTTAGGCTCTCAACGCACTAAATAGTGATAAAGATTAAGCGGCACTAGCTCAGTTGGTAGAGCGCAACCTTGCCAAGGTTGAGGTCATCGGTTCGAACCCGATGTGCCGCTCCAAATTAAAACTTTAACTAATACCAAGTAGTTGAAGTTGAGCAGCACTAGCTCAGTGTGGATATAAAGAGTAGCGCAACCATTGGGTTCGCTCTTAACACACTAAATAGTGATAAAGATTTAAGCGGCACTAGCTCAGTTGGTAGAGCGCAACCTTGCCAAGGTTGAGGTCATCGGTTCGAACCCGATGTGCCGCTCCAAATTTAAAACTTTAACTAATACCAAGTAGTTGAAGTTGAGCTGCACTAGCTCAGCGTCGAAGAACACAGCGCTCAATAGTGATAAAAATTAAGCGGCACTAGCTCAGTTGGTAGAGCGCAACCTTGCCAAGGTTGAGGTCATCGGTTCGAACCCGATGTGCCGCTCCAAATTAAAGCCCTGCATCATTGATGCGGGGCTTTTTTTTGCCTGTTGTTTTATGGTCAATCAAATACTCACGCGGTTGATGGTGGGTTAATACCAATCGTACTAAGTAACTGTTCATTCTATCTGGTTAAAATACTCGATCACTGCGTTAGAATTTTTGATTGTAGAATAACTACTTATCAAAAATTCTGTCTTATTCTCGAGTATTTTTCCTGCGTTATTTCTGATCACTTACTTAGTGTGATTGGTATAAGCTTGTGTTTAACGTAAGCATTTTGCTGAGCATAAAAGGGTGGGTGATGAATCAAGTAGAACAAGTTCAAACAGCTTTACGCGAATATGCTGAGCCAGAAAAAGCGGCTTACTTGCCAAAGTTTTTTCAAGCATTGCCAGGTGGTTATGGCGAAGGTGATCAGTTTTTAGGTGTTCGTGTGCCTAATACTAGAAGGGTTGCCAAAGCCTATCCTTTACCTCTAGAGGAGCTCACAGACTTAATCTCTTCTGCCTTTCATGAGGAGCGCTTTTTTGCCTTGGTAGTAATGTGTCAACATTATCAAAAAGCGAAAAATCATCAGCAACAACAAGCGGTGTTGGCGTTTTACCAGCGCTACATAAAGTATGTGAATAATTGGGATTTGGTTGACTGCTCTGCGCCTAAAATTGTTGGCCCTTATATCTGGCAGCATCAAGATTGGGAGCTGCTTGAGCAATTCGCTAGCAGCAGTAGTATGTGGCAGCAACGTATTGCTATGGTGAGTTGCTTTTACTATATACGCCAAAATGATGTTGATTTAACAATTACGCTAGCAAAGCGTTTTCATACCCATGCTCACCCCTTAATGCACAAAGCGGTGGGCTGGATGCTGAGAGAGCTGGCCAAGCGAGATAAGCCAGCGGTAGAGGCATTTTTGCAACAGCACCTTAGCGAACTGCCCAGAGAGCTGCTTCGCTATAGCATTGAGCATTTTGACGAACCGCTTCGCCAATCTTATTTAAGCGGCTCTATTCTCGAATCTTAATTAGCTTTGATGTTGGGCGTACATAGCTGCGCCAACAATGCCTGCTTGGTTTAAGCCCTGTGCAGGCAATGCTTCAGCTTTTAGATTGAGCTGCGCTTGGTACTTTTCGAATTTTTTACTGGCACCGCCACCAATAATGAAGCAATCGGGCGACATTAAAAACTCGAGGCGCTGTAGGTAAAGGTTGAAGCGCTTGCCCCATTTCTTCCAGCTTAGCTCTTCTGCTTCGCGGACTCTGGCGCTGGCATAGTGCTCGGCTACTCGCCCTTCCAAAATAATATGGCCAAACTCGGTGTTGGGAAGCAATTCGCCATTCACAAACACTGCGCTACCTAAGCCGGTGCCAACGGTAATAATCACTACCACACCTTGGTGTTGGTGACCTGCGCCAAAGGCCATTTCGGCCATACCGGCCGCATCGGCATCATTCACGACATAACACGGGCAGTCGGTATATTCGGCGAATAAGGCTTCAACGTTGGTGCCAATCCAGCTTTTATCAATATTAGAGGCAGTTTGGGCAACCCCGTGATGAACCGTTGCAGGAAAGCCGCAACCAATAGGACCTTGCCAAGAGAAATGCTCAACCATCTGCTTTAAGCTTTGGGCTACTGCTTTGGGCGTGGCAGGTTGTGGGGTGGCAATACGGTGACGCTCGCTAATAAGCTCGCCAGTGGTAGAATCTACGATGGCTGCCTTTATGCCGGTGCCACCAATATCAACGCCAAGTAAGTGCATGAGCTGCTTCCATTTTATTTGTTCTTAAAAAGTGTAACAGAACTTATTCTACTGATGCATTAAGCATCACGAGTTAATCCTTTTTCTATAATACGGATCAAACGTGCGGTTTTGCGAGAAGCTTTTGCCGCTTTATTCTGTTGTTGCTCTATTGCCCAATTAACGTGGTGTTGGGCAACGGCTTCAAGCCCTTGCTTGGCGCTTAGCTCGTCAATAGCTTGTTGTGAATAGGCGGCGTTGCCTAAGGCAATCGCGATATTACGTAGCCACTGTTGATAGCCGATCCGACGAATTGGCGAGCCTTCAGTTTTCTTTAAAAACTCTTCTTCGGTCCAGGAAAATAGCGCCAATAGTGTTGGTTGATCAAGTTGTTCTCGGGCAGCAAAATCGGCTTCTTGAGTTAGCTGGGCGTAGCGATTCCAAGGGCAGGTAAGTTGGCAATCGTCGCAGCCGTAGATGCGATTGCCCATTAGTGGTCGTAATTCTTCATCTATGATCCCATCGTATTCAATGGTGAGATAAGAAATGCAGCGACGTGCATCCACTTGGTAGGGCTCAACAATGGCTTGCGTGGGACAAATGGTGATGCAGGCAACACAATCACCACATTGCTCGTCTACTGGTTGGTCTATGGGCAGGGGTAAATCAACAAACAACTCACCTAAAAAAAACCACGAACCAGCATCTTGGTTGATGATTAAGCTATGTTTACCAGTCCAACCTAAGCCTGCTTTAGTGGCCAGTTGGCGCTCCATTACCGGGGCAGAGTCGACAAATGGGCGCATATTTAGCTGCTGTTGGCAGTAATCATTTATCGCTTTTCCCAGTTGGTTTAGCCGCTTGCGCATTAGCTTATGGTAGTCACGACCCAGCGCATAACGACTAATATATGCCTGATCGCTGGCGCTGAGGCTTTGGGCAAACTTAGCGTCCTCTGGTAGGTAATCCATACGCACCGAAATGATCCGTTGAGTGCCTTCATGCAACTGCTCTGGATGTTTGCGAAGCTCAAGGTTACGGGCTAAGTAGTCCATTTCTCCGTGGTAGTTTTTTGCCAGCCATTGCTCAACATCTTGATGATGTTGACTGAGATCCACATCTGTTATGCCGATCTGCTGAAAACCTAGCGATTTAGCGGTTAGCTTGATATGTTGAACCAGCTGTTTTAGGTCTATTTCGGATAGTAGGGACATGGCTCCAGAGCACCGATTGTTTTCGCACAGTTTACCACAGAGTTTATGGCGCGCCGAAGTGGTGAAACGCCAAGAAGCAGTGCTGGCTGAGCAGCAAGGTATTAGCTTGTATTCTTTGATGGAACAGGCGGGGTTGGCTGCCTTTAAACTGATGCAGTGCCAATGGCCCAATGCGAAGCGTATTTTGGTATTAGCGGGCGGTGGCAATAACGGGGGAGATGCCTTGGTGGTTGCGCGGTTGGCCAAGCAAGCGGGTAAAGAGGTGAAAGTGCTTGCCTTAGGTGATTTAAACCGAATGCCTAGTGAAGCACAACAAGCCTTAACTGCCTGGCAAGCCGAGGGCGGACAGCTTGATCTTAGCAAACAATTTGATTGGCCTTGTGATGTGATTATTGATGGCGTGTTGGGCATTGGCTTAAACAGTGATGTGCGAGCGCCATTGCAAGCGCTGTTTGCTCAAGTCAATCAAAGTGGCGTGCCAGTACTTGCCTTAGATTTACCTTCAGGTTTATCTGCTGATACCGGAAAGCTGTTAGGCAGTGCGATAAAAGCTAGCGCTACCATTTGTTTTATCGCTGCCAAGCAAGGCTTGTTTACCGGGCAAGCACCTGAATATGTTGGCAAGTTGCTATTTGCCGGTTTGGGGCTAAGTGATTTGTTCGAGCAACAAAATACTACTGAAGTTAGCCGCGCAGATTATGCTCAGTTACGCTCGGTGCTTGCGCCTAGGGCAAAAACAGCTCACAAGGGTAGTTGTGGTCGAGTGACTTTAGTGGGCGGTAATACTGGAATGGCCGGCGCTATTCGTATGGCTGCCGAAGCCTGTTTACGCACTGGTGCTGGTTTGGTTAATGTATTTACTCAGGCGCAAAATCAGTCGGTGGTGAGCAGCGGGCGTCCAGAGTTAATGGTTAAAGCAGTGGCTAAGCATTCTCTGCAGCAGCTAGACAGAAGTTTAGCCCAAGCTAGCTGTAAGGTGATAGGTCCCGGATTGGGACAAGATGAGTGGGCGCAAGCGCTGTTTTCAGCTGTATTAAGTGAAGACAAAGCCTGCTTGGTAGATGCCGATGCACTTAACCTGTTGGCTAAAGCTCCGATGCAGCATGAGCAATGGGTATTAACCCCGCATCCAGGCGAGGCGGCGCGTTTGTTGAATTGCTCTGTGGCAGAAGTAGAAAGTGATAGAATTGCCGCTGCTCAAAACATACAGCGCTGTTTTGGTGGTGTATGTGTATTAAAAGGTGCTGGCAGTGTTGTAGCTGGCGCGCAAGGACAAGTGAAGATTTGTACTGTAGGTAACCCCGGCATGGCTTCGGGCGGGATGGGAGATGTTTTGTCTGGTATAATCGGCGGCTTAATCGCCCAATTTGCAGCCAAGCACTCATTGTTTGATATTGCCTGCCTTGGGGTGTGTATTCATGGTATGGCTGCAGATGAAGCTGCAGAACAGGGAGAAAGAGGCATGCTGGCCTCAGATCTAATGCCTTTTATAAGACAACTAGTGAATCCAAAATTGTAATGAAAACGTGGCATATTGAATTAGCTGACGCAGAACAAACGGTAGCTTTAGGCGCATTATTAGCTAAAGCTTGTCAGCAGGCATCAGTTATTTATTTAGAAGGTGATTTAGGCGCTGGGAAAACCACTTTAACCCGTGGTTTTATTCAAGGTAAAGGCCACACTGGTAAAGTAAAAAGCCCAACCTACACCTTGGTTGAACCTTATGAATTAGGTGAGTGGCGAGTCAATCATTTTGATTTGTACCGCTTGGCCGACCCTGAAGAGCTAGAATTTATTGGTATTCGCGATTACTTTGCCGACGATTGTTTGTGTTTGGTGGAGTGGCCTGAAAAGGGGCTGGGCTTTTTACCAGCAGCAGACTTGTTGGTTGAGCTAGCTTATCGAGGCGAGCAGCGCAGTGCTCAAGTGAAAGCATTGAGCGAGCAAGGACAAAAAGTAGTGGAGTGGTTGAGTCAACATGCAGGGTAGTTTTAGATTAAGTCGCTGGATAGGCTTAGGATTGTATTTGCTTTGTGGACTGGCAATGGCCAGTAGCGATGTATCTGGGGTGCGTGTTTGGAGCGGCCCAGATAACACTCGTATTGTATTGGATTTATCTGGCGCGCCACAGTTTAGCCATTTCAACTTAAGTAAACCCAACCGCCTTGTCTTGGATCTCTCCGCTAGTAAAATGCTCAGTGATTTGAGTAAAGTCCCCTTATCTGGCGACTTGGTTAAAAAAATTCGCCCTAGTACCCCAAAGGCTAAAGGCGATTTTCGCTTGGTTATAGAGCTTTCACAAGCGGTTAATCCTACCGTATTTGCTCTTAAGCCTACCGGGAATTATGGCCATCGTTTGGTGATAGACTTGCCAGACAAAGCCGGTAGCGCGCAAATTAAAAAGCAACAACAGCAGATTTCTAAAGCTAAAACGCAGCAACAGTTAGCGGGCAATCGCGACATTATTATTGCTATCGACGCTGGCCACGGTGGGGAAGATCCCGGCGCCATCGGCAATAAAAGAACCTACGAAAAACACATCACGCTGGCTATCGCTAAGCGTGCACAACGCCTAATTAATCAAGAGCCCGGTTTAAAAGCGGTGTTGATTCGAGAAGGTGACTACTTTGTAAATCTAAATAAACGCTCGCAAATAGCCCGCAAAAACAAAGCCGACTTTTTGGTGTCGATTCATGCTGATGGATTTACCTCCTCTCAACCAAAAGGCGCGTCGGTTTGGGTGGTATCTACTCGCCGGGCTAAAAGTGAAGTAGGTAGACATTTAGAACAGCATGAAGCTGAATCTGACCTTTTGGGTGGTGTGGGTGAAGTAATGGGCAGTGTGGAAAATGACGCGCACCTTAACTTCGCTTTGATTGATATGCAGATGGACTACTCAATGAACACCGCCTACGAGGTGGCGAAGAAGGTACTCAGTGAGTTGGGTAAAGTAACCTCGCTACATAAAAAACGTCCTGAGCATGCCAGCCTCGCGGTGCTTAAGTCGCCAGACATTCCTTCTATTTTGGTGGAAGCCGGTTTTATTACCAACCACAAAGAAGAGAAGTTACTAAAAACGGGTAATCACCAAGAAAAGATTGCCAAGGCGGTAGTGAAAGGCATTAAAGCCCATTACCGCACTAAGCCTTTGGCGGGCACTTTGTATGCGCAAACCTATGGCGTGCGTAAGCATACCGTGAGAAAGGGCGAGTCTTTATCGGTGTTGGCTGCTCGTTACAATACCAGCGTTGCGGGTTTGAAAAAGGCCAACAAACTGACTTCTAATACCTTGCGTATCGGTCAAGTGCTGACCATCCCAAATAGTTAATTCGATGCCTATTCAAATATTGCCAGCGCAGCTGGCTAACCAAATTGCCGCCGGAGAAGTGGTAGAACGTCCTGCTTCGGTAGTTAAAGAGCTAATTGAAAACTGCCTTGATGCCGGCGCAACACGTATCGATATCGAAATTGATAAGGGTGGCGCAAAGCGCATTTTAATTCGCGACAACGGCAGCGGCATTGCTAAAGAGCAGTTGGGTTTGGCGCTTAGTCGCCATGCAACCAGCAAAATAGACAGCCTTGATGATTTAAGTGCGATAGCCACCTTGGGGTTTCGCGGTGAAGCTTTGGCAAGTATTAGCTCGGTCTCTCGGCTAAGTTTAAGTTCTCGTACTGCTGAGCAAGAACAAGCTTGGCAAGCTCAAGCTGCTGGTCGTGACATGCAAGTTAGTTTGCAACCCTGCGCCCATCCTATTGGCAGTTCGGTAGACGTGCTTGATTTGTTTTTTAATACGCCTGCACGACGTAAGTTCTTACGTACTGAGAAAACCGAGTTTTCGCACATTGACGAGCTGTTGAAGCGTTTAGCCTTAAGCCGTTTTGATGTGGCGCTGAGTTTAAAACACAATGGCAAATTAATCCGTCAGTATCGCATAGCCACAGACTTGGATAAGCAGCTGAAGCGAGTAAGCACGGTATTTGGTGCTCCTTTTGCCAACCACTGTTTGCATTTAGATAATCAACATGACCAATTACGTTTACACGGTTGGTTAGGTTTACCGGAAGTGGCACGAGCGCAAAACGACCAGCAGTATTTTTATGTGAATGGTCGAATGATGCGCGACAAGTTGCTACAACACGCTATTCGCCAAGCATTTGCAGCCTATTTACCCGATGAACAATATGCCAGTTACGTATTGTTTTTGGAGTTGCCATTAGACCAAGTAGATGTGAATGTGCATCCGGCTAAGCATGAAGTGCGCTTTCATCAAGCCCGTTTGGTGCATGACTACATCGTACAAGTATTGGCATCAGCCTTAAGCCAAATACCGGCCCATAATCACACTGGCGAACTGCCGGTTTGCCAAGATGAACCAGTAAATGAAATATTCGCTCCACCACTAGCGCAAGTTGCTCATAGCTACACCAGCGCAGCTCCTGCCACGCCGAGAGTGAGCGAAGGTCGCCAGAGCTATCAGTCAAGCTTACAGCGAGCTGATAAGCCGCGATCCTCAGAATTATCCGCTAATCATCAGTGGTTGAGCAGTTCTGCTGATTTTACTAGTCAAGCAGCTAGAGCCGACTCTACTGGCCAAGTGAGTTCTGTGAGTGCTACGCCACAGGCCGCTGCGCTTTATCCTTTGCATTTAGTTGAAAGCGCCTATTTGTTAGCGCGTACTGGTGAGAAGTTGATATTGCTAGACCTTTGGGCTTGCCAGCAACACTTGGCCTATACCCAAGCAATGCAGCAGTGGCCGCAAGGATTAGATAGCGTTCCTTTGCTATTGCCGCTAAAACTAGCTTTAGATGAGCCGACGCATCTTTTACTAAGCCAACAACAAGAAGCACTGCGGCGTATCGGCTTTGTGTTTAATATTGCTAACAAGCAGCAAGTTATCGTGGCTCAAGTGCCAAAGTTGATACGCAAAGCTGACTTTGCTCAGTTAATCCCAAGTTTATTAACGGCAATGAGTCAGCTTCCGGATTCAGAATGGCAGCAAGCCGAAGCCTTGTTAAGTGGGCTAATTAAGCTACAAAGCAAACCTAAAGAACACACTTGGCAACAGGCGATAGAGTTAAGCCAACAATTGCATAGTCACTATCCGAGTCAACTGCCTAAGCATCTTTGGCGAGCGGTTGATTTAAGTGCCAGCATCGAGAGTTTTAATCATGACAACTAGCCTGCCTGTTATTACATTGATGGGGCCTACAGCCTCAGGCAAAACCGCTTTAGCTATTCAGCTTCATCAGCAAATGGGCGCTGAATTGGTTAGTGTTGATTCTGCATTAATCTATCGTGGAATGGATATCGGCACCGCTAAGCCAACTGCCGAAGAACAACAGCAAGCCCCGCACGCTCTAATTGATATTTGCGATCCTACTGAAGTGTATTCAGCCGCCGATTTTCGCCGCGACGTTCTAGAGCAAATTGATGCCATTCATGCGCGTGGCAATGTCGCGCTGTTGGTCGGCGGCACCATGTTGTATTTTAAAGCCTTAGTGGACGGTATTGCTGATTTGCCAGAAGCTGATGCAGCCTTACGCAGTGAGATTCAGCAGCAAGCAGCAGACGGTTCTTGGGAAAGCTTGCATCAAGAACTTAGCCAATACGATCCCACTTCCGCTGCAAGGATCAATGTAAACGATCATCAGCGCTTAATGAGGGCGGTTGAAGTATATCGTTTAACCGGTAAATCTATGACTGAGATTAATAATCAACCGCTTGCCCCTTTACCTTATAAAATCCATCAGTTTGCTTTAGCGCCGAAAGAAAAAGCCCAACTGCACCATCTCATAGAAGTGCGATTTAAGATGATGTTGGAACTTGGCTTTGAAGCCGAGGTCAAATCGCTGATGCAGAGGGGGGATTTAGATTTAAGTTTGCCGTCTATGCGGAGCGTTGGGTATCGCCAAATGTGGCAATATCTAAGTGGCGAGATGGATTATGATGAAATGGTATTTCGTGGTGTAGTGGCTACACGGCAACTGGCTAAAAAACAAATGAATTGGTTAAAAAGCTGGTCAAATCTCACTTGGTTACAGAGTGGTGATCCAAGAAATAACAAAATAATTACTAATTCGCTAAGTGATACTTGAAATTGTCGCTATAAGGCTCCAAGTTAGTGGTATATAATCGAATTTGATCTATGCCAATTAATTAATAAGAAAAAAGGAACAATAACATGGCGAAGGGGCAATCATTACAAGACCCATTTTTGAATGCGTTACGACGTGAGCGTATTCCCGTTTCAATTTATTTAGTAAACGGTATTAAGTTGCAAGGCCAAGTTGAATCATTTGATCAGTTTGTCATCTTGTTGAAGAACACTGTCAGCCAGATGGTATACAAACATGCTATCTCTACTGTGGTACCAGCTCGCGCTGTTCCACACCATACCCCAGTATCTGACGACTCGAAGAACGACGAATAGCATTTGCGAAGGCTTATCAGCCTTGGTAAATGCCAAGGAGTAAAATAGCTTGTTTGACCGTTATGAAGCAGGTGAACAAGCCATCTTAGTACATGTAAATTTTAGTGACGAAGATGAGCGAGAAGACCTGGAAGAGCTGAAGATGTTAGTCAGCTCTGCAGGCGTAAATGCGGTGGCTACCATCACCGGTAGCCGAGTTTCTCCCCACCCTAAGTACTTTGTAGGTGCCGGAAAAACAGAAGAAATCGCAGAATTAGTGAAAAGTGCCCAAGCGGATGTGATTATTTTTAATCACGCTTTATCGCCAGCACAGGAGCGAAACTTAGAAATGCTCTGTGAGGCGCGGGTTTTAGATCGTACCACCCTCATTTTAGATATTTTTGCCCAACGCGCGCGAACCCACGAAGGTAAGTTGCAAGTTGAGCTAGCGCAATTGCGCCATATGTCGACCCGATTAATACGCGGCTGGACTCACCTAGAAAGACAAAAGGGCGGTATCGGTTTACGCGGCCCAGGTGAAACTCAGTTAGAAACCGATCGACGTTTATTGCGTGCGCGTATTAAACAAATTCAACAGCGTTTAGAAAAGGTTGGTAAACAACGAGAGCAGGGCAGAAGAGCAAGGCAACGTGCCGAGTTACCCACTGTCTCCTTAGCTGGCTACACCAATGCAGGTAAGTCGACCTTGTTTAATCGAATTACTGAATCTAAGGTTTATGCCGCAGATCAGTTGTTTGCAACCCTAGATCCAACACTACGGAAAATCGATATTGAGGACGTAGGTAAGGTGATACTTGCCGATACTGTGGGCTTTATACGCCACCTTCCTCATGACTTAGTGGCGGCTTTTAAAGCCACCCTAACCGAAACCCGCGAAGCCCAGCTATTATTACATGTGATTGATTGTAGTGATGAAAGAATGGCTGAAAACGTTGAGCAGGTTGAGGTAGTATTAGATGAAATAGGGGCAGGAGAGATCCCTTTCTTGCAGGTCTACAATAAAGTAGATCAACACCCTGATATGAGTCCACGCATTGAGCGTGATGACCAAGGTTTACCCCAAAAAGTGTGGGTATCGGCGTTAACGGGAGAAGGTTTGCCTTTGTTGTTTAAGGCAATCAGCGAACGTTTGGTCGGTGACATGGTTAACCACACTTTACGTTTGCCTCCTAGCGAAGGGCGCTTGCGTAGTCGTCTGTATCAGTTAGACTGCGTAGCAGGTGAACGTTTAGACGATGAAGGAAATATCGTTGTAGATATCCGACTTGATGCTATTGCATGGCAACGGTTAGATAAACAGTTCGACCATAGTTTGGAAAGTTTTATTGCTCAATGTGAGTAGGCATTAACTTTAATTTCTGGAGACACAGATGGCCTGGAATGAGCCTGGCAACAAAGGTGGCGGCGGTGACCGTGACCCTTGGGGCAATAACAATAAGAATGGTAATCAGGGTCCGCCTGATTTAGATGAAGTAATTACTAAGCTAAGCCGTAAGTTTGGTGGCATTTTTGGTGGTGGTAAAAAGCCATCATCTGGTGGCAGCAGCGGTGGTGTGAGTGGTTTTGGCATTGCTGTAGTAGTGGTCATCTTGGCTGTTATTTGGGTAGCGAGCGGTTTCTACACCATTAAAGAAGCTGAAAAGGGCGTAATTCTTACCTTCGGTAAATACGATCCTGAATCAGGTTTGGTAGATTCTGGTTTGAACTGGAAAGCTACCTTTGTTCAAGAAGTGATTCCAGTGAACGTAGAGGCTATTCGTTCTTTACCAGCATCGGGCTTTATGCTGACTGAAGACGAAAACGTAGTACGTGTAGAGATGGATGTGCAGTACAAAGTGGTTCGTCCACATGCTTACCTGTTTAGTGTAACTGCGCCAGATGATAGCTTGGCACAAGCTACCGACAGTGCCTTGCGTTACGTGATTGGTCACACCACCATGGATGATATTTTAACCACGGGTCGTGAAGTTGTGCGTAGCGAAACCGAAGCCTTATTAAACAAAATCATCGAACCTTATAACTTAGGTATTGAAGTGGTTGACGTGAACTTCCTGCCGGCTCGTCCGCCAGAAGAAGTTAAAGACGCCTTTGATGATGCTATCTCTGCACAAGAAGATGAGCAGCGTTTCATTCGTGAAGCTGAAGCTTATCAACGTGAAATTGAACCACGAGCACGTGGTCGAGTTCAGCGTATTGAGCAAGAAGCCCAAGGTTATCAAGAGCAGATTGTATTGCGTGCACAAGGTGAAGTAGCTCGTTTTGAGCAATTGCTTCCTGAGTACGAAAATGCGCCAGACGTAACTCGCCACCGTTTATACCTAGAGACGATGGAAGAGATTTACGGTAAGTCGAACAAAGTGCTGATTGATGCTTCAAATAACAGCAACATGCTTTACTTGCCTATCGATAAGCTAATGGAGCAAGGCCAGCAGCCTACTCAACGTAAGTCTAGCTCGGGTAATAAACCATCTACTATAAGTTCAGAGCCTGCTAGCTCGATTCCGTCACGCCCTTCGTCGATTCGAAGCAGTGACCGCTCTAGTTCGGGGAGAAACTAAGCCATGAAACAATTAGCTATTTTTGGCATTATTTTAGCCTTGTTAGTGGGTTACTCGTCGGTATTTGTAGTGAACGAAGGCGAGCGTGGTATTGTTATTCAGTTTGGTAAAGTAAAACGTACCGCTGATGGCGCAACCAAGGTTTACCCACCGGGTTTACAGTTTAAGGTTCCATTTATTGATTCTGTGCGTACTTTAGATGCACGTATTCAAACTTTAGATGGCAACGCTGACCGTTTTGTAACCTCTGAGAAAAAAGACTTAATTATTGATTCTTACGTGAAATGGCGAATCGCTGATTTTTCACAATTCTACCTATCAACAGGTGGTTCAGTACTGCAAGCTGAGTCTCTGTTAACGCGTAAGATTAACAATGGTCTTCGTAGCGAAATTGGTGCGCGTACTATTCGCGATATCGTATCTGGTGAACGTGGCCAAGTAATGGAAGATGCGCTTAAACGTATGGCGCGCTCTTCTGAGATTGGTATCGAAGTTACCGATGTGCGTATTAAGCAAATCAACTTACCTGATGAAGTAAGTAGTAGTATTTACCAACGGATGCGTGCAGAACGTTTAGCAGTAGCTAAAGAACACCGTTCGCAAGGTCAAGAGCAAGCCGAGATTATTCGCGCTAACGTTGACCGCCGCGTAAATGTATTGCTGGCCGATGCAGACAAGCGTGGTCGCGAAATGCGTGGTGAAGGTGATGCTACAGCCGCTAAAATTTACGCCGATGCTTATACTAAGAACCCTGAGTTCTATAAGTTCTGGCGTAGTTTGATGGCTTATCGCACCAGTTTCGATAACGGTGGAGACGTAATGGTGTTAGAACCAGATAGCGAATTCTTCCGTTATATGAAAGAACCGGCGAAACAATAATACTGAGGGCCCAGTTAACGCTGGGCTTTTTTATGACAGATTCTGTATTACTTGCATTGGCTCTAGTGTGCCTTATCGAAGGCCTAGGGCCTTTATTGTTTCCTAAGCGTTGGAAACGTCTACTAAAAACATTATCGGAAGCGCCGGCGAGTAATATTCGGCAAATTGGGCTCGGCTTGGTGGGTGTTTCTATTATACTCTTGTATGTGATTAATCTTTGACCTTGGCACATAAAATCGGTATAACATGCACCCCTTGACTGTCCGATTTCTGCTAGAATCGCTTTTTAACTGAGACGACAAAAGACAATGGGAAAGAACGTAGTGATCCTTGGCTCCCAATGGGGAGACGAAGGCAAGGGTAAGATCGTAGACTTACTTACCGACAAATCAAGCTATGTGGTGCGCTATCAAGGCGGTCACAATGCTGGTCATACCTTAGTTATTGACGGTGAAAAAACTGTCCTCCACTTAATACCATCTGGTGTACTTCGCGATAACGTTACCTGTGTTATTGGTAATGGCGTGGTATTAGCACCTGATGCGCTATTTAAAGAAATGGCTATGCTCGAAGAGCGCGGCGTTCCTGTAAAAGAACGTTTGGTGATCAGTGAAGCTTGTCCTCTAATTTTGCCTTACCATGTTGCATTAGACATGGCGCGCGAAAAAGCGCGTGGTAAAAACGCAATTGGTACTACTGGTCGTGGTATCGGTCCAGCTTATGAAGATAAAGTTGCTCGTCGCGGTTTACGTGTTGGCGATTTGTTCGACATGGAGCAATTTGCTACCAAGCTAAAAGAAGTGATGGAGTACCATAACTTCCAACTTAATCATTACTACGACGCGCCAAGCGTAAGTTATGAAGAAGTGCTTGAGCAAATGACCAAGATGGCGCCAGTAATTACGGCTATGGTAACAGATGTTACTGACTTGCTAGATAAGGCACGTCGTCGTGGTGACTCAATTATGTTTGAAGGTGCTCAAGGCACTTTATTAGACATTGACCACGGTACCTATCCGTTTGTTACTTCATCAAACACTACTGCGGGTGGCGTAGCTACAGGTAGTGGTTTTGGCCCTTGCCATTTAGATTATGTTTTGGGTATTACGAAGGCTTACACCACGCGTGTGGGTTCTGGTCCTTTCCCAACAGAACTTGATGATGACATCGGCCAACACTTAGGAGTGAAAGGTCATGAGTTTGGTGCTACCACTGGCCGTAAACGCCGTTGTGGTTGGTTAGACGCAGTAACTATGCGTCGCGCAGTACAAATTAACAGCCTGTCAGGTTTGTGTTTAACCAAACTTGATGTGCTAGATGGCTTGGAAGAGTTAAAGATTTGTACCGGTTACAAAATGCCTAATGGCGATGTGCTTTCAGTACCGCCTATGGCAGCTGAAGGTTACGAAGTGGCTGAGCCTGTATATGAATCAATGCCTGGTTGGTCGGAGAACACCTTTGGTGTAACTGCTCGCGAGCAACTGCCACAAGCAGCATTAAACTACATAGCGCGCATTGAAGAGCTATTAGAAGTGCCGGTTGACATTATTTCAACTGGCCCAGATCGCGTAGAAACTATTATTTTACGCCATCCTTTTGCTTAATTAATGTTGAGCTAATAAAAAGGCTGCCCTTAGGCAGCCTTTTTTGTATCCATTTATTAAAACTAGCTAAGCGGCGCGGTCGGCTGCGATATTGGCTAGGCTCATAAGCGCTTGTTTGTAGTCACTGTCAGCAATCAGGGCTAAAGCGTCAATCGCTTTTTGTGCTTCTTCAGCTGCGCGCTCTCGGCAGTAATCAAGTGCCTTGGTTTTGTCTAAAATTGCTAATATCGCGTCGAGTTGGTCGCGCGAGCCGCCTTGTTTAATGGCTTCGCTAATTAGCGCCTTATCGGCTGGCTCAGCTTGTTCCATAGCGTAGATAAGCGGTAGGGTTGGCTTACCTTCTGCTAGGTCGTCACCCACGTTTTTGCCCATCTCAGCTTGGTCTGCAACATAATCCAATACGTCATCCATAATTTGAAATGCTGTGCCTAGGTATTTACCGTAGTCTTGCATTGCAAGTTCTATCTCAGCGCTTTGTTCACCAATTACTGCTGCTAAGCGAGTGGCCGCCTCAAACAGTTTGGCTGTTTTGCAGTAAATAACTTCAAAGTAACGTGCTTCATCGGTATCAGGGTCGTTGCAGTTAATTAGCTGTAATACTTCACCTTCAGCAATAACATTGGTGGCATCCGCTAGTATGTCCATCACTTTAAGGTTTTGCAGTTGGGTCATTAACTGGAAAGAGCGTGAGTAGAGGAAGTCGCCAACTAATACACTGGCTGCGTTGCCAAAGCGTGCATTGGCAGTATCTTTACCGCGGCGTAACTCGGATTCATCAACTACATCATCGTGTAAGAGAGTAGAGGTATGAATGAATTCAATAATGGCCGCAAGTTTGATGTGTTGATCTTGCTGATAACCTAAAGCTCGCGCTGCCAATACGGTCAACAGCGGTCGGATCCTTTTGCCACCACTATTTACAATATAAAAAGAGATTTGGTTTATAAGAGCCACATCTGATTCGAGTTCTTTAAAGATAAGCTCGTTTACCGCAGACATGTCTTGATCAGACAGCTTTTTTATCGCATCCAATTGCATAATTTCTTATTAGAGGTTGTTGCCGATGATTCAGCAATATTATGGTGATAATTTAATGCTGTAATAGTATCTCAATTCCTTTGTTTAAGCAGCTTTCACCGCTTAAAATTCTTGGCCTTGCGTGATTTTTAAACTTTTTTGAAATTCCCCTTGCGGGAACAGATCTTTTTCCGTAGAATCCGCCGTCATTGTTGAGAATTATAGACACCTTGAAATATCAGGTGTAAGCGGAGTTTGAAGAAAATGTACGCGGTTATCCTAAGTGGTGGTAAACAGCACCGTGTGGCCGAAGGTCAAACACTTCGCCTTGAGAAACTAGACGTTGAGACTGGTAACACAGTTGAATTTGATAACGTATTACTAGTTGCTAATGGCGAAGACGTTAAAGTAGGCGCACCTTATGTAGATGGTACCAAAGTAACAGCTGAAGTTGTTTCTCATGGTCGTGGCGATAAAGTTAAAATCGTTAAGTTCCGTCGTCGTAAGCATTCACGTAAGCAACAGGGCCACCGTCAGTGGTTCACTGAAGTTCGCATTACAGGCATTAACGGTTAATTTAGAGGAAAATACTCATGGCACATAAAAAGGCTGGTGGTAGTACTCGTAACGGTCGCGATTCGGAAAGCAAACGCCTAGGTGTTAAGCGTTTCGGTGGCGAGTCTGTATTAGCGGGTAGCATTATTGTTCGTCAACGTGGTACTAAGTTCCACGCTGGCTCTAACGTTGGTATCGGTAAAGACCATACTCTTTTCGCAACTGCCGAAGGCAAAGTGAAATTTGAAGTTAAAGGTCCTAAAAACCGTAAGTTTGTAAGCATCGAAGCTGAATAAACGTCCAACTCGATATTTGAAAAGCCCCGCAACTGCGGGGCTTTTTTTTTCCAAGAAACCACTATTTCGCTTACGAAGTAGGCGTGGTGCATTATAGTTAAGCGATAATGCTGGAGTGAAAAATGAAATTTGTAGATGAAGCGGTAATTAAAGTAGACGCGGGTGACGGCGGCAACGGCACCATTAGTTTCCGTCGCGAGAAGTATGTACCACGTGGCGGTCCTGATGGTGGTGATGGCGGAGATGGCGGCAGCGTATATTTAGTTGCCGATGAAAACCTAAACACCTTGATTGATTACCGCTTTGAGCGTTTTCATAAAGCTGAGCGTGGCGAAAATGGCCAGGGTTCTAATTGTACTGGTAAGCGTGGTGAGGATTTAGAGTTGCCTGTGCCGGTTGGTACGCGAGCGCGTGATCAAGACACTGGAGAGATCCTTGGCGATCTTACCCAACATAAACAACGTTTGTTGGTGGCTAAAGGTGGTTTTCATGGTTTAGGTAATACTCGCTTTAAGAGCAGTACTAACCGTGCGCCTCGTCGTAAATCTAACGGTACTCCCGGTGAGGTTCGTAACCTTCAATTGGAGCTATTGCTACTTGCCGACGTAGGCATGTTGGGTTTGCCAAATGCGGGTAAATCCACATTTATTCGCAGCGTATCTGCAGCTAAACCTAAGGTGGCAGACTACCCATTTACCACACTTATCCCTAATTTAGGCGTGGTGCGTCAATCAGAAAACCGCGGTTTTGTTATTGCTGATATTCCCGGTTTGATTGAGGGCGCTGCAGACGGAGCAGGGCTTGGCGTACGTTTCTTGAAGCACCTAGAGCGTTGTCGTGTATTGTTGCATATGGTAGATGTGCTGCCGCCAGATGGTAGCGACCCAGCGGAAAATGCCATCACCATTATCAACGAGCTAGAGCAATACAGCGAAAAGCTATTCGAAAAACCACGTTGGTTGGTATTTAATAAAGTCGACTTAGTGCTTGAAGAAGAAGCTGAAGAGATCCGCCAAAAAGTGATTGAAGCACTAGATTGGCAAGGAGAGGTTTTCTCAATTTCTGCTTTAGAAAACAATGGAACTAAAGACATTTGTAAAGCGATTGGTCAATTTATCGAAACCCTACCAGTGGTTGAAGAAGAAATGGCCGAGCGTGAAGAAGTTAAGTTTCAGTGGGATGACTATCATCAACAACAAATCGACAAAGCAAACCAAGAAGATTGGGATGATGAAGACGACGATGATGACTGGGATGATGACGATTATGATGTAGAGGTTATCTACCAGCCATAGTAAGCTATCAGTAGTGGTAGTATTACTTGGATCGTTACATGTTACGCTCATTTAGAAACTCTCCGGAGCCTGTTCAGGCTCCGGTTCGTATTATTTCTCTAGAACAACAAACTCGAATTTGTCGCGTTGCAGTTCAAGCTGGCAGAATCATGCAGCAGCATGGCGCTGAAAGTAAGCTAATTGAAGAAACGACAGTCCGTTTAGGCAAAGCCTTAGGGCTGGATAGCGTAGAGTTGGCAATTACTGCTAATGCGCTGATCCTCACAGGTTTATCTCAAGGTCGTTGTATTACAACTACCCGCCGAGTGTACGACCGCGGTATTAACATGCATATGGTATGCGAAGTGCAGCGGATCACCATCATGGCAGAAAAGCAGCTATTAGATGTTGATGACGTAGTAAAACGTTTAGAGCGCTTGCAGCCATACAAACATAATCGCTGGTTAGTGGTATTCATGATTGGTTTGTCTTGCGCGTGTTTTAGCCGATTATTTGGCGGTGATTGGGCGGTATTTGCAATGACCTTTGTCGCCTCTGCTGTTGCTATGTTGTTTCGCCAAGAAATGGCGCATCGCCACCATAACCCCATTCTTAATTTTGGCATGACCGCCTTTGTGGCTACTACTATCGCCGGTTTGGCGGTACGTTATGATATAGGCAACCAACCGCAAACGGTAATGGCGGCTTCTGTGCTGCTGTTGGTACCAGGCTTCCCATTGATTAATGCCGTTTCAGATATGGTAAAAGGTCATATCAGTATGGGGATCTCTCGCTGGTTTTTTGCCTCTCTGCTTAGTTTGGGCGTGGCCATGGGAATCGCGTTGTCGATGTGGGCCACTGGCGTAAGCGGGTGGTTATAAGATGATTGAATTACTCGCACTATTAGTTGAAGACGCGCTATTTTCAGCGGTGCCTGCGGTTGGCTTCGCCATGGTGTTTAATGTGCCTACTCGCATGTTAGGTTTTTGCGCCATTGGTGGTGCGTTTGCACATAGCCTCAGAACGTTATGTATTTACTGGGGAGTGCCACTTGAATGGGCAACCTTAGTGGCGTCTACCAGCGTGGGCTTAATTGGCGTTTATTGGTCACGCCGTTATTTAATTCCACGGCCAGTATTTACGGTAGCCTCTATTATTCCGATGATTCCGGGTAGTTATGCGTTTACTACCATGGTGGGAATTATTAGCTTATACAGCAATGGTTTTAGTGAACCTTTATTAGCTACCATTATCGAAAATGGTTTAAGAACAATGTTTATTTTAATGGCCTTGAGTTTTGGCTTGGCGATACCATCGGTAGTGATATACCGTGGTCGGCCAATTGTTTAGAGCCCTAAGTTTAAAAAAGGTAAAACAGTGAAAGTAGCAATGATAGCCGCAATGGCGAAGCAACGAGTCATCGGCAAAGATAACCAAATGCCTTGGCATTTACCGGCCGATCTTAAGCATTTTAAAGCGGTTACTATGGGCAAGCCGGTTATTATGGGGCGCTTAACTTATCAGTCAATTGGTCGCCCACTGCCGGGTCGATTAAATATAGTGGTAAGTCGCAATGTGGATTTGGTCATAGAGGGGGTTACGGTAGTTAACACCGTTCAGGCAGCTTTAGATTTAGTTAAAGACGAAGCCGAGGTGATGGTTATTGGCGGCGGAAATATTTACCAACAGTGTTTAGCGTTTGCCGATACCCTGTATTTAACCTTTATTGAAAAAGAGGTGGAAGGGGACGCTCACTTCCCAGATTACCAAAAGTATCAATGGCAACAACTTGCTAGCGAAAAGCACCTAGCTGATGAGAAAAACCCTTACAACTATGAGTTTGTTACCTTAGAGCGCGTTTAGTTGCTTATATTTTTGTCTAGGCAATCTTGAGTGTACATGCGCTGGTCTTCCCAGCGCAGCATGGATAAACGATTACCCCATACACAGCCTGTATCCAGCCCAGACACTAAGTCGTGCTTACTTTTGCCCATTAGAGCAGCCCAGTGCCCAAATACGATATGCGTTTCTTTAAGGTGCTTTCCGGGGATTTCAAACCAAGGTTTTAGGTTAGGGTTAGTATTTTTGTTGGGGGGCAGCTTTGATTCAAAATCAAGGCTAGCATCAGGGAAGCAATAACGCATCCGGGTAAACACATTGATAATGCACCGCAGGCGGTCATACCCCACTAGTTCATCACTCCAATGTGCGGGTTCATTACTGTACATATTCTTAAGTAACGACAAGTAGTCATTACCTGAAAGCTGTTTGTGAATTTCCTTGCCGAGTTTGAGTGCTTTGCTGACTTTCCATTTGGGGTAGATGCCCGCATGCACCATTACTACATCGAAGTCTGGGTGTTTCTTAATTAAGGGTTGTTGGCGCAGCCAATACAGTAATTCGTTTTTGTCGGGGGCTTCGAGTAAATCTTGTAGCTTGTCGCGACGTTTAGCCCGGTGAATACCGTTGGCTACCGCTAACAAATGCAAATCGTGATTACCCAAAACTATCTGAGCAGCGCTGCCTAGCTCCTTAACGAAGCGTAAGGTTTCTAGAGATTTAGGGCCTCGAGCAACTAAGTCTCCGGCGAGCCAGAGTTGATCTTTTTTAGTGGAGAACTTGCACTGTTTTAGTAGTGCTTTTAATTCATCCAAGCAACCTTGGATGTCACCAACAAAATAAGTCGCCATGGCTCACCTATAATTAGTGAAGCTTATTTGGAAGTGATAAGCGAAACGGTGGGATCTCCGCTTCAAACTCGTTACCAGCTTCGTCAATCAGGGTGTAACTGCCTTGCATTACGCCTACTTCGGTCGCTAACACTGCACTGCTAGTATAGGAAAAAGGTTTTTCAGGCTTGAGGTGGGGTTGCTTACCTACTACACCGTCGCCTTTCACCTCATTTACTTTACCGTCGCCATCGGTGATTACCCAATGGCGACGCAATAGCTGTAGCGCTTCAGCGCTGCAGTTGCGAATAGTGATGGTGTAAAAAAAAGCGAATTGTTGTTTTTCTGGAACAGAGTGCTCAGGTAAAAAGCCTGATTCAACTTCAATATCCAAATCATATTCTGGCGTATTACTCATCGCTGCTAGAAGCCTGCAATAACTGATTTTTATCAATGTAATTAGCAATATCACAAAATTGCTGAATAGTTAAATTTTCTGGTCGCAGCGTGGGCTTTAAATCGAGCTCGGCGAGGTGCTCAACCGTAAGTAAATTGCCTAAAGCATTACGAATTGTTTTACGGCGCTGATTAAAGGCCTCTTTACATACTCTATCTAGGGTTGCTAATGAGTTCAGCGGATAAAGAGTCGTTTCGTAGGGCTCTAAGCGAACTACCGCTGAATCAACCTTTGGTGGTGGCGCGAACGCTTCAGGCGGTACTTCTAGAGCTGGCATTACATTACATTGCACTTGGGTCATTACACTTAAACGGCCGTACGCTTTGCTATCGGGGCCAGCAGCCATGCGTTTCACCACTTCTTTTTGCAGCATAAAGTGCATATCAGAAATAGCGCTAGTAAAGCTAAGCAAGTGGAAAATAAGCGGTGTAGAAATGTTGTAAGGCAAGTTACCGAATACCCGCATTTTCTGCTCAGGCTTGGCTAACTGCATGAAGTCGAATTTAAGTGCATCAATTTCATGAATAGTTAGTTTGCTAGCTAGCGTTGGGTGCTCGCGTAAACGCTGCGCTAAATCGCGGTCTAACTCTACCACTTGTAGGTGGCCAGCAGTGGTAGCAACGGGCTCAGTTAAAGCGCCTAAGCCTGGGCCAATTTCAACCAGGTTTTCACCTGCTTGAGGGTAAATAGTCGCGACAATTTGGCTAATAACCGAGTCGTTGTTAAGGAAGTTTTGACCAAAACGTTTACGGGCGCGGTGCCCTTGATGAACTTGTTTATTCATGTTCTCGCTCTACCATATCAATGGCTTGTTCGATGGCGGTAATCATACTTCCATGATCGGCTTTACCAGTTCCCGCTAGCTCTAAGGCTGTTCCATGGTCAACTGAGGTTCTTATAAAGGGTAGGCCAAGGGTAATGTTTACTGACTGACCAAAACCTTTATATTTTAGCACTGGTAGGCCTTGGTCGTGGTACATGGCTAACACTGCATCAGCTTCTGCCAGATACTTATCTTGGAAGAGTGTATCTGCAGGTAATGGACCGATTAAGTTCATACCATGTTGCTCACGCATTTCATCAAGCAAAGGGATAATAATATCTAGCTCTTCGCGACCAAGGTGGCCATCTTCACCAGCATGGGGATTTAGGCCACAGACAAATATCTTAGGTTGTTTAATCGCGAACTTGGTTTGCAGGTCGTGATGTAAAATGCTGATAATATTATGTAGTCGCTCATGAGTAATGGCTTTGGCTACATAAGCTAAGGGCAGGTGAGTGGTTGCCAAGGCAACCCGCAAGCCTTCAGTTGCCAGCATCATAACCACATCGGCAGTACCTGACTGCTGAGCAAAAAATTCGGTATGACCACTAAAAGACACGCCAGCTTTATTAATAATACCCTTGTGCACAGGGCCGGTAACTACTGCAGCAAACTGGCCATTCATGTTGCCATCACTAGCAAATTTTAAGGTATTTAGCACATAGTGGCCATTGGCCTCATCTAACTGACCAGCTACTGCCGGACTTGCCATCGCAATTGGCGCAACCGTTAAGGTGCCAGCCGCTTGCGGTTTAGCGGCTTGTTCTGGCTGATAAGGGAGTAGGGTAATATCCATTGCCAATTCATTAGCGCGCTCTTTTAGCAAGCGAGGGTCAGCAACTACCACTAACTCCATTGGCCAATCACGTTGGCTAATGGCCAGCACTAAATCTGGACCAATACCAGCCGGTTCACCAGGGGTGATGGCTATTCTAGCAACGGCCTTACTCATGCATCACCGTCCAATATCTCTACGTAGGCTTCTTCGCGCAGCTCTTCTTGCCATGATTGAGTTTCTTCATTGAACTTACGATTGAAGATCATCTGATATGCACGGTTTTTGCTGGCTTTATTGGTAGTGTCGGTGGTGCGTTTGTCTAGAACTTCCATCAAATGCCAGCCAAAGGTAGAACGGAAAGGTTGGCTTAATTCTCCTACCTCCAAACGTGTTGCTGTGTCTCTGAATGCTGGTACAAATACACTAGGATCAGACCACCCCAATTCACCACCACGTACGGCTGAGCCTGGGTCTTCAGAGTATTGGCGCGCTAGCTCTTCAAATGTCACTTCACCTAAGATTAATTGTTGGCGGAATTCTGATAATAAACTCTGCGCCTTTTTATCGCTCAGAATTATTGAAGGTTTAATTAGAATATGACGAGCATTCACTTCCAAGGTTTCTACTTTTTGTAAACCTTCAGCGTCTAAAACCATAATGATATGTAGACCTGAATCTGTGCGAATAGGTCCCATTACTGACCCTTGGTGCTGGTTTCTAACCACACCCGCAAACAAAGTAGGCATCTCTTCAATGGTCATCCACCCCCAATCACCACCTTCCAAGGCTTTAGGACCTTGTGAATGAGTCATTGCCAATTGATTAAAGTTTTCACCATCTTTAAGCTGTTGAACTAGGTTCTCTGCCAGCTGTTGAGTGGCTTGTTCGTCACTAGAGATACGCAGTAAAATGTGACCAACATGATAGCGAACAGTGCCTTTATCTTGCTCTTCAATCAGTTTCATTAAGGCATCAATTTCTTGCTCTGAAACATTAACTCGACGCTGTACTTGGCTGCGACCTACTTCGCCAAGAACAATTTCAGTGCGAATATCTTCACGAAACTGGTTATAGCTAATGCCTTGCTTGGTTAAGTCATCTAAGAACTCTTCACGACTTTTGTTTTCACCAGCAATAATGTTATCGATGGTGTTCTCTAACTGGCTGTCGCTAATTTTAATACCCAGGCGGTCGGCCAATTGAAGTTGCAAACTCTCCAAAATAAGCCTGTCCATTACTTGTTGTTGTAATTCATCTTCAGGTGGTAGCTCTTGTTCTGCCCCTTTGGCATTGCGCAGAACTTTATTGGTGAGTCCTTCAACTTGGCTCTGAGTGATCACATCATTATTGACAATGGCGACAACTTTATCGAGCAATTGCTCTTGAGCCCGAACCAGCCCAGTAGCAAGCATAAACATACTTACACTAAGCAAAATTAATCTTTTCATTTCGTTCCTATCATTACTGCGAGCAAAACGCCGCTTACTCTACCATATTTGGGTTAAAGGTTTTAATTGTTGAGGTAAAAGGGGCGCCCGTATTTGAAATTGCCGCCTTCTAGCATTTCTTCTCGGCTACTGGTATCGCTGCCACCTAAGCCTTTAATTTCAAAGTCGAGGCGTAGCGAGGTGTCAAACTCGCCCACTCGGTCAACGCCTGAGGAGTCATCCACATAGGTGCTTTGTAAGCCTCGTTGATATGTAAGGCGAATGCCCCAACAACAAGAGTTATATTGCACACCCAAGTAGCTTTCGATACTGCGGTCTAAAATCATGTCGCGATAATAACTACCTACAGCAGAAACGCTATCGGTAATTGGCCAAGCAACCTTAGTACCTACTTGGTTTACGTCGCTAACCATGGTTTCAGTGGCTTGCGAATAGCGGTAATTCATTTGCACTAGCTTTTGTGCTTCTGGGCGCCATTCTATAGCCGCATTCGCCTTGTTAAGTCGACCTTCCAAAGTATCAATTTGAAAGCCGGTATGTCCGTACCAATCTTTTTGAATATTGGCGTCCGCTTCAAAAGCCAGCGCAGAGCTAGAGTTATCAGAAGGCTCACTACCCGGAATTAAAGTGGTACGGCTGGGCTCAAAGTAAATGATTTGACCTAGACTCAAACGCAATGTCTCTTGGTTACTGGGCGATAAAAAGCGCGAATGCACCCCAAGAGTGATTTGATTCGCATCGGCAATTCGGTCTAAACCGCTATAGCGTTTGTCTCTAAATAAGCCGTAGTAATCTTGTTGCAGATTATCGGTATCGTAAATACCAATATCATCTTGATTGGTATAAGGGATATATAGGTATTTGATTACTGGCTCTAGGGTTTGGGTGTAATTATCGCCAAACCAAAGAGTGTTGCGGTCAAAGTTTAAGCCGCCTTCAACACTCACTTTAGGTAGAGTACGATTGACTGAGCTGGCTAAATAGTCGTACTCAAAGTTAGTGCCTTTGTCTTGGCTATAGTAGGTATGCATTAAAGCTAAGTCAGCTTTGAAAAAGCCTGCTGGCACCACATATGGCAAACTTAAACTAGGTTCAAAGTGCACCCGTTGTGCAGTGTATAAGCTACTATCACTGTGAGTGAAATTACTGATTTCTGAATCAAAGCCAAACTGCAGCGTTTGCCAGTTCAAATCCCAGTCACCGGCAAAGCTTAACTGCGGAAGCAGTGTATGTGGTTGCTCGGTGTTACCCAGTACCTGAAAATCTTGCACTAACAGCTCGGTGTACCAGTTTTTGGTGTGATAACCCACATCGCCGGTTTGCAGCAACTGGTTCTCATTTACCTTTCCAAGCTTGTCGCCTAAGTCATTAAAGTAGTTATCATCACTAATACGGGTGTAATCAGTATTAAAGCGCCAGTGACGCTGGTATTGCCCTTTGTGGTCCCAGTGAAATAAGTATCGATCACGGTCTAATTCACGGTCGTTAGCGAGATATTCGGCATTCAAATTACCGTTGTTTTGCCCAAGCAAATATCTGAATTCAGTTTGCAGTTGTATACCGCGGCGTGTCATCAAGCGAGGGGTAATGGTTGCATCAAAATTCGGAGCAATGTTCCAGTAGTAAGGGGTGGAGACATCCACACCGTTTTTAGTGGACGTAGAGATACTAGGGAATAAGAAACCACTGTGGCGTTGGTCGCCGATGGGGTAAGAAAAATACGGTAAATACATTACCGGCACGTTAAATAGCCTAACAGTGGCATTTTTTGTGGTTGCCCATTGTTCACTAGAGTCGATATCAATTTTTTCTGCGCGAATTTCCCAAGTAACATCATCAGGTGGGCAAGCGGTATAGCTGGCATCTTCTAATGATAAGTTCTGCTCATCATTGATCATTAAGTTGCTGGCTTCGCCACGACCTTGTTGTTCAAACAGTTGGTATTCAGCAGAGTTAAGTGTGGCTTGATGGTCTTTTAAGTTGGCGTCGAAAGTATCACTTTTTACGCTGACTAAATTATCTTGAAACTCAATGTTGCCGCTCGCTTTTAGGGTTTGCGCTTGCTCATCTAACACAGTGTTTTCGGCTTTTAATGCGCGAGGGCCTTGGGAGAACTCAACATTACCGCTAAAACTGGCTTTATCGCCTTGTTTTGCATGCAATTCATCGGCGGCAATAACATAAGGCGCGGTAGGATCTACCGGGCCGGATTTAATGCGTTCTGGGACGTGTGCTCGGCACTGAGGCATAGACAACGGTGTTTCTGCGTAAGCACTGAGGCTGGAAAGCAACGCCGCTAATCCTAGCGATGTTTGCAGGCACCGTTTAGTTACGAACATATAAATGTGAACCATTCCCTGATATAAACAAATTCCAAGCTAGTAACGTCAACGTTGTGCTTAATGAATTCTGTGGTTAAAGTTAGCCGCTTATAATACTGGATTTATTGGTGAGCGGCTATTTAAAGGCTGTTATTAGTATAAGAAATTATGAGTAATTTAGTGCGCGAATCTGCTTTACAGCAATGGCTGTCAAAAACCTTAGACATTGTTTCTCCTGAGCTAACGATGATCAGTGGCGACGCCAGTTTTAGGCGCTACTTTCGTTTTCAACTTTCTAATGGTGACACTGCCATTGCCGTTGATGCGCCGCCCTCCACCGAGAAAAACCAACAGTTTGTTGATATTGCTAATGCCTTAAGTGCACAAGCGCTGCCTGTACCTAAGGTGCTAGCAGCAAATATTGATGCCGGTTTTCTATGTGTTGAAGACCTCGGCTCCACCATGCTTGAGCAAGTGCTAAGTGCCGATACTGCTTCTGAACTTTATAGACAAGCGCTTGCATTAATCGTTCAACTTCAGGCTACTAAGCGTGAAGATTTGGCAGAAATGGAAGAGTTTGACCAAGCATTTATTCAACGTGAATTAGATATATTTGCTGATTGGTTTGTTGAAGCAGAGTTGCAGGTGGGAGAAGGTTGGCAGCAGCGTTGTGATTGGCAAGGCTTATGTAACAATGTCAGCCAAGCTATTTTAGAACAGCCTTATGCACCTATGCATCGTGATTTTCATAGTCGAAATTTGATGCTCAATCAGCAGCAAATGGTGATGATTGATTTTCAGGATATGGTTTGGGGGCCTATTGCTTACGATGTGGTTTCATTGCTGCGTGATTGTTATATCGCTTGGCCACCAGAGTTAGTGAGTCACTTGCAGCAAGCATACCTCAACCAAAAGTCGGCATATTTGGTTGAGGGTATCGAACCGAGCACTTGGCAGCGCTGGTTTGATCTCACTGGTTTGCAGCGGCATATTAAAGCGCTAGGGATATTTTGCAGATTAGATCATCGGGATGGTAAAACTGCCTATCGTGAAGCCATTCCTCAAACACTCGAATATGTACTTCAAGTGACCAAGCGTTATCCTGAATTACAGGCATTTCATCAGTGGATTAGCCCTATAGCAAAAGAGTTTGAAGCATGAGCCAAATTCGCACCGCAATGATTTTGGCAGCGGGACGCGGCGAGCGGATGCGTCCGTTAACTGATAATTGCCCAAAACCATTATTAAACGTTGCTGGCAAAGCTTTGATTAACTGGCATATCGACAAATTGGTTACCGCAGGCGTAACACGCATCGTAATAAATACCGCTTATTTAGGCGAGATGGTTGAAGCACATGTGGGCCAAGGTGACAAATGGGGAATCGAGGTGCTTTATAGTCATGAATCTAGTGCCTTAGAAACGGCCGGGGGAATTGTTAACGCCTTACCCATTATCGCTAGTGAGCAGTTCTTGGTGATTAATGGGGATGTTTGGAATAATTGGGATTACCAAGCTATTTGCCAAAATAATCAAACAGACAGTGATGCCCATTTATACTTGGTGGCCAATCCCTGCCACAACCTAACCGGTGATTTCAGCTTGGAGCAAGGTTTGGTGATAGATAAGCCTGAGTTTACATTTAGTGGTGTAGCCATTTATCATCAACGCTTTTTTCAGCATGTGCCTAGCGGTAAACAAGCACTTGCACCTTTATTGCGTGCAGCAATGTTAAGCCAACAAGTGAGTGGTCAACTACAAGGCGGCCAATGGGTAGATGTGGGGACACCTGAGCGGCTTCAACAACTAGACCAGCAATTAACCAAAGATAGAGAATAGTGATGCGAATTTGGGGAAAAGTATTAGGCGTATTTTTTGGCTTTATGTTTGGTGGGCCTTTTGGTGCCTTGCTTGGCCTATGGCTAGGTCATCGGTTTGATAAAGCGGTAGGCGGCAATTTTGCCTTCTCGGCAGCAAGTAGCCAAGCTGCTCAGCAAGCCTTTTTATTCTCTACCTTTGCGGTGCTTGGCCATATTGCTAAGTCAAAAGGCGTGGTTACTCAACAAGAGATTCAGGTCGCTAACTTTTTGATGGATCAAATGCGGCTGCAAGGCGAAGCTAGGCGCCAAGCTCAAGATGCTTTTCGCCAAGGTAAAGATGCAGACTTCCCCTTGGAGGAGCAAATTTCTCGCTTTGTTAGCGCGGTTAATGGGCGTCGTGATTTATTGCAAATGTTCATGGAAATCCAGCTGCAAGGGGTGTTTGCAGATGGCGTAATCGACGACAGTGAACATGCTTTATTAAAGCGTGTAGCCAAGGCTTTAGGCTTCTCGGAAGCAGAGCTTCAGGCGATGATTTCGCGCTGGGAAGCCGAGCTCAAGTTCCATCGCCATGGTGGTCAACGCCAAAGCGCGCAAAGTAGCGCTAAGCAGCTAGAAGAAGCCTACCAAATCTTAGGCGTTAACCAACAAGATAGTGACCAGCAAATCAAACGTGCTTACCGCAAACTAATGAGTCAGCATCATCCCGATAAGTTAGTCGCCAAGGGCTTACCACCAGAAATGATGGAGCTAGCTAAGCAGCGCACTCAAGATATTCAACAGGCTTACGAGTTAGTCAAACAGCAACGCAAGAGCGCTAATTAGCGAATACTTGGTGGCGTGGTTTTCCTGCTACAAATGCTTCGATATTATCGATCAATTGGTCAGCCAACACTTGCATGTTTTGGCTGCTCGCCCAGCCCACATGTGGGGTAAGTATAAAGTTATTTAGGCTAAGTGCTTGCATCAGTGGGCTGTCGTGCGTAGGTGGTTCACATTCAGAGACATCACTTGCCGCGCCAGCAATTTGCTTGCTTTGCAAAGCCTGTAATAAAGCCTGCTCATTAACTATTCCGCCACGTGCAGTGTTAATCAGTAAGGCTGTCTCCTTCATCATTTCTAACTCTGGCTCGCCAAATAGATCCTTAGTCTGCGGAGTCAGTGGACAATGGATGCTAATCACATCTGCATTGCTAACTGCTTCTTCAAAGGCAACTCTGCCTGGGCGAGGAGTTTGGCCTTTGTGTTCTGCCATTACCACCTCCATGCCTAAATTACTGGCTAATTGGGCGGTCGCTTGGCCCAAGTTGCCGCCGCCTATTATTGCCAGCGTTTGCTTAGCCAAGTTATCGATGGGGAAATCAAAAAAACAAAATTGCTTAGCGTGTTGCCAACGATCTTGTTGAATCGCCTGGTGGTAGGCTAATACATTGCGCCTAAGATTAAACATCAGCGCCAAGCTGTGTTCGGCAATGCTTTGAGCGGCATAATTTCTTATATTACTAACAACGATGCCAAGTTCTTCGGCTGCCGCTAGATCCACGTTGTTGGTCCCGGTAGCTGCAACCGCAATCATTTTTAGCTGTGGCAATTGAGTTAATGTATCCCTACTTAATTGCACTTTATTCACAATGATGATGTTTGCATCTTGGCAGCGCTCACGTACTTGTTGTGGTGTGGAGCTGGGGTACTCTTGCCATTGATGAGCAAAACTGGGACGTGCCAAGTTGATATGGCTAGCTAGGGTGAGGCGATCTAAAAAAACTATTTTCATGGCAAGCTATTAGCGAGAGTTTGTGGCCCTCAGCTTAGCAATATCTTGTGGTTGCCTCCAGCACTAGAGAGGAGTCTTAGCTTAATACCAGCCCAGTGCGTTAAACCAGCCGTAAACCGTTTTATTTAGTTTTGCGCTGTTGGGCGCGGTATCGGCAGTGGCGGGTAAATGGGTTTGTCGGTAGTTTAGCTTTTGATTTTTGTTACTGGCTATTAAACGTTGCTCTCGGGCTTGTTGCTGCCAATGGTTATAGTGCTCGGCATAAATATCTAGCACTGGAATAGCCAGTGTTGCGGTTTGTTCCGCCAGTTTTTTATTCAGCGTTTGATTAGGGTAATAAGCACTAATGAGTACTATACCATCGGGCTGTTCTAGCTCGTCTTCGGCAAGCAATTCAACCAGCCATGCTCCCATAACACCCTGTGCAATAATCACTTGAAAACCAAACTGCTCAGCCTGATTTTGTTTAGCTGCTTGAATAAGCGCTTGTAAGCTTTGCTTGTATTGCTGCAGTTGCTCATCATTTTCGGTTTCTGCTTCTGCTTGCTGCATTAAACCTGACATGGGCTTAGGGGGTAAAATGGCGCCGGTTTCCCAGCCTAGTTTGGGAAGAGCCTGGCGAAGTGAATCAATACTGTTGGGAGCGCTTGGTGATATACCCCAATCGGGAAGTAAAATAATGGTGCCACGTTTTTGCGGGGTTTCTTCTTCTAGCCATAAACTAACAAATTGTTGTTGCTCTACATCCAGCTGTTTTAATTCCCCATTTACTGGCCAATGGCTAAAATCTTGAGGCTGAACCTCTGCAAATGCGCAGTTTATTGCTAATAAACTGGAGAGAAAGCAATACTTAGCAAGCTGCACAGTTTGGGTTCCTTGGAGAGATATATGCTTAATGTATCGGACAATACCCAGCTTTGCTTTAACTAAAATGGCGGGGCACACTCAAATTCCATAAATTGCTCCGTTTCTGGATGATAAAAACCTAATTTGGCAGCATGAAGGTGTAAGCGTTCGCTTAGCGCTTTTGACTGTTGGCATGCGTAAAATCCATCGCCAACAATGGGGCAGCCTAGTTGTTGCATATGCACCCGTAGTTGGTGGGTTCGTCCGGTTATCGGTTTAAGTTCAACTAAGCTTGTTTGAGGCCTTTGCTCAATAATCTGCCAGTGTGTTAAAGCGTCTTTGCCTTGTTCAAAATCTACGATTTGTTTGGGGCGATTAGGCCAATCACAACGTAGTGGCAGGTTTACTTCGCCATGCTCTTGCTCTGGATGACCAAAGATCTCGGCATAGTAGGTTTTAGTGGTGCGTCGTTGCTGAAACTGACGACTCAAGTGGCTTTGGGCTGGCTTGCCTAAGGCCATAACTATTAGCCCTGAGGTTGCCATATCTAGGCGGTGCACAACTTTAATGTCTGGCCAAACTCGTTGAGCGCGATCCCACAAGCTATCTTTCTCAAGCCGACCAGGTACCGACAGTAAACCACTGGCTTTGTTAAATACAATTACAGCTTCGTCTTGGTAAACAACACTAAAGTAGGGGGACATTGGAGGGCGATAAACAAAATCTGGCATCAGTACAGCTCTAAAAAATAAGGCCCTAGTGTAAGCTAAGGCCTGCTATTAAATAAAATAGAATTTCGATTTGCTAGGGGCTGTTGATCTTTGGTGTTGAAATTTTGTTCGAGATAAGCGGGCTTTAATCGCGGCGAGCACTTAGAAGCCTAGTGGGCTAAGCAAGAAGTGCTTAACAAAGAGTAAAGTTCGCTTATCCGAACCTTTCGGGCAGCATTTCTTAGCCATTTATTCAGCGTTAGCGAGTGATTATTAAGCCCACTTAACTGCACACTCACTGCCTTGCCTAAATGGCTAAGAAATTGCTGCAAAAACCATCATCAAAGATCTACAGCCCCTAGTTGTGCGATACCAATATTACCCGCAGCGCATCTAATTTTACTTGGGCTTTCTGTAGGTAGTCGCCAGCATTGTCACGTAAGCTTCGTAAGGTATCTAATTCATCTTTACGAATGCTTGGGTTTACAGCGCTTAAGGCTTCAAGGCGTTCAAGCTCGCCATTTAAGCTTTGCTTCATATGCTCACTGGCTTGTTCAACAATAGTTGCTAATTGTTGTTGGGCGAGCTCATTGGCTTGTGCAAGCAAAGGATGAATTTGTGTTTGTGAAGCACTAATCAACTTAGCGGCTAAGTGGCGGTTAACCGCAGAAAGCTGCTGATTGAACTGTTCAAAATCAACATTAGCAGACAAGTTTCCGCCGTTTTTATCCAGCAAAATACGCACCGGTGTAGCGGGCAAGTATCGCTCAATTTGGTACTCGGCAGGTGCGCTGGTTTCTACTACAAAGATCCCTTCAACAAATAAGCTACCTACTGGTAAGGCGCGATTCTTGAGTAAGGCTACTGACGTTGTGCCTAAGTCGGCCCCCAAGATAGTATCGATACAGCTTTGAATCAGCGGGTGTTCCCAAGACATAAGTTGAATTTCGTCTCGGCTAAGCGCAGTGTTTCTGTCATAAGTAATGGTGCAACCGTCTTCCGGCAAGCCATTAATAGACGGCACTAGCATTTGTTCACTCGCATGCAGTACCAAGGCATTTTCACCTTTGTCATCTTGGTTGATGCCAATGGTATCGAACAACCGTAGGCTAAACGTCACAAAATGGGGGTCTTGCTCTGCTGCTTGAATTTTCTCAATGAGTTCTGCAGCTTTGTTGCCACCACTTGAGTGTATTTCTAACAAGCGGTCACGACCGGCATCTAACTTGGCTTTTACTTCATGGTAACGCTTAGCTGTTTCTTTTATTAGTGTGTTTAGTTCTGCTTCGTCTGGCGTGTTTTGCCCCAGCAGGCTTGTTAAGGTTTCACCAAATTCAGCAAAAATGGCTGAGCCTGCTGGACAGGTTTGTTCAAAGGCGTTTAAACCCTCATGGTACCAACGTAACAGTGTTTGTTGTGGTGTACCTTCTAAATAAGGAACATGAATTTGAATATCGTTTTGTTGGCCAATACGATCCAGGCGACCAATTCGTTGCTCTAAGAGGTCAGGGTTCGTTGGCAAATCAAATAACACGATATGGTGCGCAAACTGGAAGTTGCGCCCTTCAGAGCCAATTTCTGAACACACCATTAATTGTGCGCCGGCTTCGCCTTGAGCAAAATAAGCTGCGGCTTTATCACGTTCAATTAACGACATGTCTTCATGGAAGACGGTACCGCGAATACCTTCGCGAGTGCGTACCGCATCTTCTATAGCTAGCGCTGTGGCTGCTTTAGCGCAGATTAGTAACACTTTCTTTTGTTTGTGCGCCAGTAAAAAACCAATTAACCAGTCGATACGTGGGTCGAACTTACACCAGCTGGCTTCCCCTTCGCTTTCACCTTCAAATTGCTGGTAGAGCTCTTCGGGGAACATTAATTGATTATTGGCACCAGCGTTACTGCCTTGCATCATTTGCTGTACTTTTAATGCAGTTTTATATTGGCTAGGTAAGCTGAGAGGGTAGCTAGCCAGTTGGCGCATCGGAAACCCTTCAATCGCGCTGCGGGTATTTCTAAACAATACTCGGCCTGTGCCGTGGCGATCTAATAGATGTTGTAGTAACTCTTCACGCGCCTGTTGTTGCTGTTCATAACTTGAAGCGCTGTCATTTATGAGCGCGAGCAAAGGCTCAATATCATTTTCGCTTAACAGTTCACTAAGTTGATTAGCTTGCTCGGTGCTTAGTAGGCTACTGGCCAGCAAAGACTGGGCAGCTTCCGCTACCGGCTGATAGTGCTGCTCTTCATCTATAAAGGCCTGGTAGTCGTAAAAGCGGTCAGGATCGAGCAACCTTAAGCGGGCAAAGTGACTTTGGTGGCCAAGTTGATCCGGCGTAGCGGTAAGTAGCAAAACGCCGGCAATTTGTTTGGCCAGTGTTTCAATGATTTGGTATTCCCGACTTGGTGTTGCTTCATCCCATTGCAGGTGATGTGCTTCATCTACAATCATCAAGTCCCAATCAGCTTCTGCAACTTGTTCAAAACGTTTTTTGCTGCCGCGTAAAAAGCTAAGGCTACACAATACTAATTGTTCGGTTTCAAAAGGGTTGTCAGCTTCGGCATAAGCTTCAATGCAGCGGTCTTCATCAAACAAGCTAAAGTGCATGTTAAAGCGGCGCAGCATTTCTATTAGCCACTGGTATTGCAGGGCGTCAGGCACAATAATCAATACTCGTTTAGCTAAGCCTGCAATAAGCTGCTGGTGGATAATTAAGCCTGCTTCAATGGTTTTACCTAAACCCACTTCATCAGACAGCAATACCCGAGGAGAAATACGCCGACCTACTTCGCTTGCGATATAAAGCTGGTGTGGAATTAGGCTAACTTTACCGCCCATTAAGCCTTTTAACTCAGACTGCTGTTGTTCAAAGCGTTTCACTAAGGTTTGGTAACGCACAACAAAACTATCAAAGCGGTCAACTTGGCCAGCAAAAAGTCGGTCTTGAGGTTTGTTAAACTTGAGGAAGTGGCTTAAGAACATTTCACGTAGCTGAACCGTTTCTTCTGTATCGTGACGAACGCCATGATAAACAATCAACTCATCCGCTTCTTCAACTTCAGTGATGGTCATCGACCAATCTTCAGTACTGGTTATGTCATCACCAACATTAAATACCACTCGAGTAACTGGTGCGTCCGCCATGGCATAAAAGCGATTCTCACCGCTAGCAGGGAACAACAAGGTAACCATCCTACCTTCAATAGCAACTACGGTACCTAAACCTAACTCAGATTCTGAATCACTGATCCAGCGTTGGCCGATAGAAAATGACATCAGCAAGAGACTCCACAGGAAAAAGGGCGGCTATGGTATCCAATACACAGGTGAAGTAAACCCAGTATTACAACAAAACCAACATATATATGGTCAAGGTAGCTAAGGCCCATAATAAAGCACTAAAACTAAACTATAGTTATTGGGCTCAAATCTGGCGAATTCAGTCAAAAAAGGTGCAATTTGTTTGCTATCTGAACACTTAAACGTGTTTCTGTGATTTTCTTCAAAAAACGCTTGCGCCGCGGGAATCGATCCCTATAATGCACCTCCACTGACACGGCACGCAGCGCGCTAAAGCGAAGCAAGGCTAGGTCAGGGTTAGCAAGGCCTAGGGCTAAGTTAGCCGGCTCTCAAACTTCTTTTTAAAATGTTTTAAAAAGCGGTTGACAGCCACAGAGGAAAGCGTAGAATGCGCACCTCGCTTCGATTGAGAAGCAACGCTCTTTAACAATTTATCAAGCAATCTGTGTGAGCACTCACAGGACCTTAAGCGAAAAAATTAAGCTTAAGTGAACTGGAGTCTTGCACTGTAAAACACAGTAATAATTTCAGTTTTTAACTTTGAGCGAAAAAACTTTTGATTGAAGAGTTTGATCATGGCTCAGATTGAACGCTGGCGGCAGGCTTAACACATGCAAGTCGAGCGGTAACAGAGAGTAGCTTGCTACTTTGCTGACGAGCGGCGGACGGGTGAGTAATGCTTGGGAATATGCCTTTACGTGGGGGACAACAGTTGGAAACGACTGCTAATACCGCATAATGTCTTCGGACCAAAGGAGGGGATGCTTCGGCACCTTTCGCGTAAAGATTAGCCCAAGTGGGATTAGCTAGTTGGTAAGGTAATGGCTTACCAAGGCGACGATCCCTAGCTGGTTTGAGAGGATGATCAGCCACACTGGGACTGAGACACGGCCCAGACTCCTACGGGAGGCAGCAGTGGGGAATATTGCACAATGGGCGAAAGCCTGATGCAGCCATGCCGCGTGTGTGAAGAAGGCCTTCGGGTTGTAAAGCACTTTCAGTCGTGAGGAAGGGGTAGTAATTAATACTTGCTATCTTTGACGTTAGCGACAGAAGAAGGACCGGCTAACTCCGTGCCAGCAGCCGCGGTAATACGGAGGGTCCGAGCGTTAATCGGAATTACTGGGCGTAAAGCGTACGCAGGCGGCTTGTTAAGCCAGATGTGAAATCCCCGGGCTCAACCTGGGAATGGCATTTGGAACTGGCAAGCTAGAGTTTTGTAGAGGGTGGTAGAATTTCAGGTGTAGCGGTGAAATGCGTAGAGATCTGAAGGAATACCAGTGGCGAAGGCGGCCACCTGGACAAAAACTGACGCTCATGTACGAAAGCGTGGGGAGCAAACAGGATTAGATACCCTGGTAGTCCACGCCGTAAACGATGTCTACTAGTTGTCTGTGAGTTTAACTCGTGGGTAACGCAGCTAACGCATTAAGTAGACCGCCTGGGGAGTACGGCCGCAAGGTTAAAACTCAAATGAATTGACGGGGGCCCGCACAAGCGGTGGAGCATGTGGTTTAATTCGATGCAACGCGAAGAACCTTACCTGCCCTTGACATACTGAGAACTTACCAGAGATGGTTTGGTGCCTTCGGGAACTCAGATACAGGTGCTGCATGGCTGTCGTCAGCTCGTGTCGTGAGATGTTGGGTTAAGTCCCGCAACGAGCGCAACCCCTATCCTTATTTGCCAGCACGTAATGGTGGGAACTCTAGGGAGACTGCCGGTGATAAACCGGAGGAAGGTGGGGACGACGTCAAGTCATCATGGCCCTTACGGGCAGGGCTACACACGTGCTACAATGGCATGTACAGAGGGATGCGAACTCGCGAGAGCAAGCGGACCCCAAAAAGCATGTCGTAGTCCGGATCGGAGTCTGCAACTCGACTCCGTGAAGTCGGAATCGCTAGTAATCGTAGATCAGAATGCTACGGTGAATACGTTCCCGGGCCTTGTACACACCGCCCGTCACACCATGGGAGTGGGCTGCAAAAGAAGTGGGTAGTTTAACCTTCGGGAGGACGCTCACCACTTTGTGGTTCATGACTGGGGTGAAGTCGTAACAAGGTAGCCCTAGGGGAACCTGGGGCTGGATCACCTCCTTATTATGATGCTTAGGTTTTGTGACGTGTTCACACAGATTGCTTGATGAAAAAGAAAAGAGAGAAGTTCTAGTGTGGTGTAGAACCAACGAGAACAGCTACTGCAGTGTCCCGTTCGTCTAGAGGCCTAGGACACCGCCCTTTCACGGCGGTAACAGGGGTTCAAATCCCCTACGGGATACCATTTTCTCTCACTGGTTTGAGAATACAAAGCTAAGCATTTGTTTATATAGTGCTTAGCTTTGGTTTCTAAGGAACCAATTGCTCTTTAACAATTTGGAAAAGCTGATAAAAAATATCTCAAGAATATGAGTTTAATAACAAGTGTTCTTGGTATTCAAAAATAAGGTGATCGTACTCGAATGGCAGGATTTATACAGCCTGACCATTCAAGTGATTTAAGCGACAACATTTAGGTGTTGTATGGTTAAGTGACTAAGCGTATACGGTGGATGCCTTGGCAGTCAGAGGCGATGAAGGACGTGTTAATCTGCGATAAGCCATGTTAAGTCGATAAAAGACGTTATAGACATGGATTTCCGAATGGGGAAACCCACTGCATTTTATGCAGTATCGTAACGTGAATACATAGCGTTGCGAGGCGAACCCGGGGAACTGAAACATCTAAGTACCCGGAGGAAAAGAAATCAACCGAGATTCTGGTAGTAGCGGCGAGCGAACCCGGATTAGCCCTTAAGCTTTTAGGTGATTAGTGGAACATTCTGGAAAGGATGGCGATACAGGGTGATAGCCCCGTACATGAAAATCTACTTTAAGTGAAATCGAGTAGGACGGCACACGTGATATGTTGTCTGAATATGGGGGGACCATCCTCCAAGGCTAAATACTCCTGACTGACCGATAGTGAACCAGTACCGTGAGGGAAAGGCGAAAAGAACCCCTGTGAGGGGAGTGAAATAGAACCTGAAACCGTATACGTACAAGCAGTGGGAGCCCCTTCGTGGGGTGACTGCGTACCTTTTGTATAATGGGTCAACGACTTAATTTCAGTAGCAAGGTTAAGCGAATAGCGGAGCCGTAGGGAAACCGAGTGTTAACTGCGCGCATAGTTGCTGGGATTAGACCCGAAACCCGGTGATCTAGCCATGGGCAGGTTGAAGATTGGGTAACACCAATTGGAGGACCGAACCGACTAATGTTGAAAAATTAGCGGATGACTTGTGGCTGGGGGTGAAAGGCCAATCAAACCGGGAGATAGCTGGTTCTCCTCGAAAGCTATTTAGGTAGCGCCTCGAGCGAATACTGATGGGGGTAGAGCACTGTTAAGGCTAGGGGGTCATCCCGACTTACCAACCCTTTGCAAACTCCGAATACCATCAAGTACTACTCGGGAGACACACGGCGGGTGCTAACGTCCGTCGTGGAAAGGGAAACAACCCAGACCGTCAGCTAAGGTCCCAAAGTGTATGTTAAGTGGGAAACGATGTGGGAAGGCTTAGACAGCCAGGATGTTGGCTTAGAAGCAGCCATCATTTAAAGAAAGCGTAATAGCTCACTGGTCGAGTCGGCCTGCGCGGAAGATGTAACGGGGCTAAACATACCACCGAAGCTACGGGAGCATGCTTGCATGCTCGGTAGAGGAGCGTTCTGTAAGCCGTTGAAGGTGATTCGTAAGGATTGCTGGAGGTATCAGAAGTGCGAATGTTGACATGAGTAACGATAAAGGGGGTGAAAAGCCCCCTCGCCGAAAGACCAAGGTTTCCTGTCCAATGTTAATCAGGGCAGGGTGAGTCGGCCCCTAAGGCGAGACTGAAAAGTGTAGTCGATGGGAAACAGGTTAATATTCCTGTACTTCGTATAATTGCGATGGGAGGACGGAGAAGGCTAGGCCAGCGTGGCGATGGTTGTCCACGTGAAAGGCAGTAGGCGGTAAACTTAGGCAAATCCGGGTTTACATTACGCTGAGAGTTGATGACGAGTGTCTACGGACACGAAGTGGTTGATGCCCTGCTTCCAGGAAAAGTCTCTAAGCTTCAGATTATACGAAACCGTACCCCAAACCGACACAGGTGGTTGGGTAGAGAATACCAAGGCGCTTGAGAGAACTCGGGTGAAGGAACTAGGCAAAATGGTACCGTAACTTCGGGAGAAGGTACGCTCTTGATGGTGATGGGACTTGCTCCCTAAGCTGCTGAGAGTCGCAGATACCAGTTGGCTGCAACTGTTTATTAAAAACACAGCACTGTGCTAAATCGAAAGATGACGTATACGGTGTGACGCCTGCCCGGTGCCGGAAGGTTAATTGATGTGGTTAGCGCAAGCGAAGCTATTGATCGAAGCCCCGGTAAACGGCGGCCGTAACTATAACGGTCCTAAGGTAGCGAAATTCCTTGTCGGGTAAGTTCCGACCTGCACGAATGGCGTAATGATGGCCAAGCTGTCTCCACCCGAGACTCAGTGAAATTGAAATTGCCGTGAAGATGCGGTGTACCCGCGGCTAGACGGAAAGACCCCGTGAACCTTTACTACAGCTTGACACTGAACATTGACCCTACATGTGTAGGATAGGTGGGAGGCTTTGAAGCGTTGTCGCCAGATGACGTGGAGCCGACCTTGAAATACCACCCTTGTAGTGTTGATGTTCTAACGTTGGTCCCTTATCGGGATTGCGGACAGTGTCTGGTGGGTAGTTTGACTGGGGCGGTCTCCTCCCAAAGAGTAACGGAGGAGCACGAAGGTTGGCTAAGTATGGTCGGACATCATACGGTTAGTGCAATGGCATAAGCCAGCTTAACTGCGAGACAGACACGTCGAGCAGGTACGAAAGTAGGTCATAGTGATCCGGTGGTTCTGTATGGAAGGGCCATCGCTCAACGGATAAAAGGTACTCCGGGGATAACAGGCTGATACCGCCCAAGAGTTCATATCGACGGCGGTGTTTGGCACCTCGATGTCGGCTCATCACATCCTGGGGCTGAAGTCGGTCCCAAGGGTATGGCTGTTCGCCATTTAAAGTGGTACGCGAGCTGGGTTTAGAACGTCGTGAGACAGTTCGGTCCCTATCTGCCGTGGGCGTTTGAGAATTGAGGGGAGCTGCTCCTAGTACGAGAGGACCGGAGTGGACGAACCGCTGGTGTTTGGGTTGTTATGCCAATAGCATTGCCCAGTAGCTACGTTCGGAACTGATAACCGCTGAAAGCATCTAAGCGGGAAGCAGGCCTCGAGATTAATTCTCACTAGGACTTTAAGTCCTCTGAAGGGCCGTTGGAGACTACAACGTTGATAGGCAAGGTGTGTAAGTGCTGTGAGGCATTGAGCTAACTTGTACTAATTACCCGTGAGGCTTAACCATACAACACCTAAAGGGTGTTGCTTATAGATACTTTATTTTAGAAACCATGAATACTTGTTAGTGCTCATGAGATGTTTCAGCTTTTTCGAATGTTAAAGACAACAGTTTTTGCCTGGTGGCAATAGCGTTGTGGACCCACCTGACTCCATGCCGAACTCAGAAGTGAAACGCAACTGCGCCGATGATAGTGTGGGGCTTCCCCATGTGAAAGTAGGTCACCGCCAGGCTCTCATACTAAGCCCTCGTCTAATGACGAGGGCTTTTTTATTGCCCGCGATTTAGTCTCACCCACAAACCAAATACTCAAGCCTCAATCATTTCATCAACAGCACTAACCTAGTGCATCACAGACATCGCCCTCTTGCACATACAAGGTTGACCAGTGATTACGCTTGGCGTGTTTTTTAGCAAGGCTCGCCCGCTCGCTTAACTCGTTGATACTTAGTGGTCGCATGTGTTCATCGTCTAAGTCTATGCAGATAGTGTTGAGGGACTTTTTCTTAAGTTAATGAAATCTTTCTTAAGGTATTGGATTCTAGGAGGTGTACTAGGTGTGTGGTTGGGTCAAAATTCGAAATAACAAAACCCTCTTGTTGCTAGCAGGCTTTAGATTCTGACTTATATGATAGTTGTAGGCTTATTAAAACCTTAGATTAGAAAGGTACTTTCGAATTAGTCAAACAACTCTGGGTGGGGCAGGCCAAACTCACTTCTGTTGTAGTGGCTTTAAAGGTAGTTGAAGTGAATATGTGATTGTTCAGCAACTGCGGAACTAAAGAGCATGAAGCGTTGGCGCTATTCTTACTAAAAAGAGTTTTCGAACTAACAATCGGTAAACTGCGGATGATCTGGCTTGAATAAATTTGCTAGTGGTGAGTAAAACTAGTTTTGCTCACCACCTGCTTTTACTTAACTAGGCGTTTGAATCTTAATATAGGGTTTTAAACTGGGAACGTTATTTAAACTGATTTGCTCAGGGAGGTTGTGTTGTGCTTCTATAAGCATATCTACTGCTGGTTTAATATCACCGAGCTTTACCAAGGCGTTAATTTGATGAATATACAGTTGTGGTAAAGGCTTTTTGTCAATCTCAGTTTTATTCCATAGCAAATACTGCCTTAGTGTTTCCTCACCGCCATTAGTCGCGGAAACAAGCTTATAGGATACACGTTCGGAATTTGGATATATGTCGTTAGCCAGTTTGTCATTAGCTTTAGCTTGTTCGTTTAAGCCTAGAGCTCGTAAAGCAACTGAGCGATTATAAAAATGTTCAGTTCTGGCTTGCCTCTTTAACAGCTGTTCTGACCATGCTAGGTAGCCTTTAAGTTCTTCTTTGAGACCTAAAGACAAAGCTGCGTTTAACCTAAATGACATAGCGTTGAATTCATAGCGAGTTTGCAAGGGTACTGGATTGATCACTTCTTCGAGCAAAGCTACATTTGTACTACCGGTTCGTTCAAATTGGGTGATTTTATGGATGGCCTGTAAACCAGTTGCCATGAACACGATAGTGAAGCATGGTATTAGAGCTCCAAATATCTTTGGGGCAAATTTAGCCGGGAACGTTTTGGCTATAATTTCATCACTTCTTAGAATTTGAGTGATCAATATGCAGAATAGAATCCATAAGATAGCTGAGTGATAAAAAGGCAGTTCAGTCATGCAGTGAAGTAGGCTGGGAAACAATATTGCAAAATAAAACAATCCCTTAGCCCAGCCTTGTTTGAGCATGCTCTGGATTATTAGGAAAGCCATCGCGAACAAAGCTGTGACTGGCAGAAGTCCACCTTCAACCGCCCAGTAAGCTAGTTCGTTATGGGGGTGAGCTACATTAAAATGATAACCATCGATTAAGCCTTGTTGATTAAGTAAAGCCTGAGCTACATGGTAAACACCGTCATAAGCACCATAACCCCAGCCTAACAGCGGTTGCTGCTTAAACAGCTGCCAACTAACTTCAAGCATTGTTACTCTATAAGCTGTGGTTGCGCCACCTAAGGCATCTCTTGCTTCGTTAGAGTTGAATAGTTCTGGAAGCATAGGTGCTAAAACTCCCAACAAAATACTAACTAGCCACCATCTAAGGTGCGATAAATTTGCAGTTTTAAATAGGTAAGGAGCCATTAGCGGGAGTATAAGAAACAACGCTACTACAGTTGTCCTAGATCCTGTTAAGAAACATACCCATGTTGCTGCAAAGCTAGATACAAGTATAAGTAAGAGCTGCCATTTTTCGTTTATAGCTTGTTGTGACAATAACCAAGCGGATATGGCTGGACCAAACAGCACAAAGGTTCCTAAGACATTAGGTTGTTGGAAAATACCTGACGCTCTGGTTGAATTAACATTGAAGCCGACCCAATTACCCGCTGTTAATAGGTACATTTGGGTTAATGCATAAAGGCTCTCAATTAAGACTGCTGCAACAATCAGGTACATCATTTGCTGCCATTGCTTTTGGCTTATTTCAAGCTGAAGTATTGAGAAGATAAGCAGTAAACCTGCTGCCAACCCGATTAAACGGTCTAAAGCAAAAGCACCAAATTCAGCATTTGGATAAAACAGTGGGATCCATAAGCCAAAAGCACAAATAGCTAAACCAATAAGTGTTTTGTTATAGCGCAAAGTTTGCGATTGACTTACTTTAATAAGGCCAAGGCCGATAAGAATGCTAGCAAAGCACCAAACAACCAAATTAAAAGGGAGGGCTAGGCCTGTTCCACCTTGGTTGTGTTGAAAGTAGTGCATGCCTAGCAACATCATTGCAGTAAATACATAAAAAAAAGTACGCTCTAGGCTAAACTTCGATAGCATGTTACATCCTTGATAATCTGGCTTTTGGCCTTATTTTTGATTTATTAGCATTGGTTTTAAGAATCGGGCGGTATGTGAGCGCGGTTCATTAACGATATCTTCTGGGGTGCCAGCAACTAGAATCTCTCCGCCACCTTTGCCTCCTTCTGGCCCAAGATCGACAATCCAATCTGCGGTTTTAACGACATCTAGGTTGTGTTCAATCACAACAATAGTATTACCATGGTCACGTAAGCGATGAATAACCTCTAACAGCAGCTCAATATCATGAAAGTGCAAGCCAGTGGTTGGTTCATCAAGAATATAAAGGGTTTGGCCAGTATCGCGTTTGCTAAGTTCGCGAGCGAGCTTAACTCGTTGCGCTTCGCCGCCCGATAAGGTTGTCGCCGACTGACCAAGCTTGATGTAGGTAAGGCCAACATCAATCAATGTTTGTAGTTTTCTGGCTATGGCTGGTACCGCATCAAAGAATGGTCGAGCTTCTTCTACTGTCATTTCCAAAATTTGATGAATACTCTTACCTTTATACTTTATCTCTAAAGTTTCACGGTTATAGCGTTTGCTTTTACATACGTCGCAGGGCACATACACATCGGGTAAAAAATGCATCTCTACTTTAATAACGCCGTCACCTTGGCAGGCTTCACAGCGGCCACCTTTTACGTTAAAGCTAAAGCGACCGGGTTTGTAACCTCTTGAACGAGCTTCTTGCGTAGCGGCGAACAGTTCACGAATAGGAGTGAAGATCCCGGTATAGGTAGCGGGGTTGGAACGCGGTGTTCTGCCGATGGGGCTTTGGTCTATATCAACCACTTTATCGAGTTTATCGAGGCCTTTTACTGATTTGTGTGGAGCGATATCTTCGCCAGCTGCACTATTGAGCGCTTTTTGGGCAATTTTATATAAAGTATCGTTGATTAAGGTAGATTTACCGCTACCCGATACACCTGTTATACAGGTAAGTAAGCCTAGCGGGATATGCAAATTTACATTCTTTAGGTTGTTGCCACTAGCGCCGAGTAGGCTTAAGTAATCGCCTGAGCCTTCTTGTCGCTTGCTAGGTACTGCTATAGATTTACTGCCAGATAAATACTGTCCAGTAAGTGAGCTTGGGGTATCAATCACTTGTTGCATTGAGCCTTGAGCAACAACTTCTCCGCCATGTACACCAGCGCCTGGGCCAATGTCTACAATATAGTCGGCAGCTCGAATGGCATCTTCATCGTGTTCTACCACAATTACAGTATTGCCCAAATCTCGCAGGTGATTGAGGGTCGCGAGTAAGCGCTCGTTATCGCGTTGGTGTAAGCCGATAGACGGTTCGTCGAGCACATACATAACACCGACTAGACCAGCGCCAATTTGGCTGGCGAGTCTTATTCGCTGCGCTTCGCCGCCAGACAGCGTGTCGGCACTGCGATCTAACGAAAGGTAATCTAGGCCCACGTTGATTAAAAACTTAAGCCTCTCACAAATCTCTTTTAAGATTTTGTCGGCAATTTGTGCTCGTTGGCCTGTTAGATTGAGCGCTTCAAAAAACTCCATGGCTTCGCCAATGGACTTACAGCTCACTTCCGGTAGGTTAGTACTACCTATAAATACATTGCGAGCTTCTTCGCGCAACCGGCTGCCGCCGCAGCCTGGACATTCTTGGTTGCTAATGAATTTTGCCAACTCTTCGCGTACCGCGTTTGATTCAGTTTCTTTATAGCGGCGACGCATATTGGGAATGATCCCTTCAAAAGGGTGTTTGCGCACGGTAACATCACCGCGATCGTTCATGTATTTGAACTCAATACTGGTGCGCCCCGAGCCATGCAAAATCACTTTTTGGTGTTTGTCGCTAAGGTCTTGAAAGGCCATATCTAAGTTAAATTCGAAATGCGCCGCTAATGACTTGAGCATTTGGTAATAGTAGAAGTTGCGTTTGTCCCAACCGCGGATGGCACCGCCTGATAAACTAAGCTCAGGATTTACAATAACCTTCTTATCGTCGAAGAATTGATCCACACCTAAACCATCACAGGTTTGGCAAGCCCCAGCTGGGTTATTAAAGGAGAATATCCTTGGCTCTAGTTCGGTCATGCTGTAGCCACATACTGGGCAGGCAAAATTTGCCGAGAACAGTTGGCGAGTTTCGCCGCTGTCCATGTCAACTAAAATGGCAGTGCCTTCGGCAAGCTCTAGGGCTGTTTCAAAGGATTCAGCCAAACGTTGGGCTAAATCTTCACTGGCGCGAACTTTAAAGCGATCAATCACCACTTCAATATTGTGTTTTTTGTGCAGCTCTAGCTCTGGAGGATCGCTTAAGTCACACACTTCTCCGTCTATGCGTGCCCGAATAAAACCTTGTGCCGCTAAGTTTTCCAGAGTTTTTACATGCTCGCCTTTGCGATCGCGTATTATCGGCGCTAACAACATTAGTTTGCTGTTTTCGGGTTCCTCAAAAACTTTATCGACCATTTGGCTAATAGTTTGTGCAGCTAGCGGCTCGTTGTGATGAGGACAGCGAGGCTCGCCTACGCGTGCGTAAAGTAAGCGCAAATAGTCATAAATTTCGGTAATGGTTCCCACAGTAGAGCGTGGGTTGTGAGATGTTGATTTTTGCTCAATAGAAATTGCTGGTGATAAGCCTTCGATATGATCAACATCTGGCTTTTCCATTAATGACAGGAACTGGCGCGCATAAGCAGAAAGAGACTCTACATAGCGTCGCTGGCCTTCTGCGTAAAGTGTATCGAATGCGAGAGAAGATTTCCCAGATCCCGACAAGCCTGTGATAACAATTAGCTTATCGCGAGGGAGGGTCAGTGAAATGTTCTTAAGGTTGTGGGTGCGGGCACCACGAATATCAATACTGTCCATTGTTAGCTGTTCACTGCTGCACTAAATCGCCCAGTATTACACATAATTTATTGAAATGCGCCGTTGAAAAGCCGAGCGCTTACTTATTACTTGCTGACCATCTTGCGCTGGTTTGCGGCTTGCTGCTTGTGGTAGCATTGCCGGTTCTTTAATGACGTATTTTTGATGGTTATGAACCTAGACGAACGATTAAACTCTACAGAGAAGCGCGCAGCCTATTCATTGGCTTTGTTATTTGCCTTGCGCATGGCCGGTTTGTTTATGTTAATGCCAGTATTAGCCGTTTATGGCCAAGAGCTTGTGGGCTTTTCGCCTTTGTGGGTGGGCTTCGCGATTGGTGCCTATGGTTTAACCCAGGCGATGTTTCAAATCCCCATGGGGTGGTTGTCCGACAAAGTTGGCCGTAAGCCGATTATTTTCTTGGGATTAAGTATTTTTGCGCTTGGCTCAGTAGTGGCTGCTACGGCTGATTCTATTTATGGCATCGCGTTAGGGCGTGCCCTGCAAGGCATGGGCGCTATCGCTAGCACGGTAATGGCCTTAGCTGCTGATTTAAGTCGAGAAACCCAGCGTGCGAAAGTAATGGCGTTTATTGGTGTTAGCATTGGATTATCGTTTGCTGCTTCACTGGTTTTAGGGCCCATTCTCTCTGCTTATCTTGGCTTGTCGGGTCTGTTTTGGTTGATTGCTGTGTTATCCGTGTTCGCGATGTTTGTAGTGCAGCTTGCTGTACCAAGTGCTGATTCTAAAGCGCCTAGTGGTGAAGTAAGTGCTAACTCTAAACAGATGCTTGAGTTACTTAAACATCCTCAGTTGCTGCGTTTAGATTGGGGGGTGTTTACCTTACACTTAGTGCTTACCGCTTTGTTTGTTGTGATGCCGTTTCGTTTGCTTGACGCCGGCCTAAATGCCGAAAATCATTGGCAAGTGTATTTGCCAGCTGTTCTTATTTCTTTTGTATTGATGGTGCCCTTGTTGATTATTGCGGCGAAGCGCAATCAGCAGCGTGCTTTCTTCATATTTGCTATTAGTTTGTTGTTATTTGCCAACGCTTTGTTATTGATTAACGGTTCCTCGGTTTGGGTGTTGGGAGTAATTTTGGCAGTGTTTTTTGTTGGCTTTAATTATTTGGAAGCCAGTTTACCAGCGCTAATTTCTAATTTGTGCCCTCCGGGCAACAAAGGCGCTGCGCTTGGCGTGTTTTCTACTAGTCAGTTTTTAGGGGCGTTTATAGGTGGTTCTAGTGCTGGCGCTTTGTACACGGCTGGCGGTGCAAGTTTAGTAAGTTGGTTTGCTATTGCTCTATTGATTATTTGGATCGTTGTGAGTTTAGGATTGCGTGCGCAAAGTGGCATAAAAAGTTATTCATTAACGATATCATCTCCCGATCAACCTGCTAGTATTTTAGAAAAACTGCAGGTTTTACCTGGGGTTGTAGAAGCAGTTGTTATTGCAAGTGACAATACTGTTTACCTTAAAGTTAAAACAAAAGAATTTGAATTGGCTAGAGCATTGGATTTGGTGCGTGCAGCCTAGTATGATAGCGGGTCTTCCTCGCCACAACAGATAGAACATAGGAGCGATATACATGGCCACTCGGGGCATTAATAAAGTAATTTTGGTTGGTAACTTAGGACAAGATCCTGAAGTTCGTTTTATGCCAAACGGAGGGGCCGTCGCCAATATTACTATTGCAACTTCAGAAAGCTGGAGAGACAAGCAAAGTGGTGAACAAAAAGAGCGTACTGAATGGCACCGTGTAGTGTTGTTTGGCAAGTTAGCCGAAGTTGCAGGCGAGTACCTTAAGAAAGGTTCGCAAGTTTACATTGAAGGTCAATTACAAACACGTAAGTGGCAAGATCAAAGTGGTCAAGATCGCTACTCTACCGAAGTGGTTGTGCAGGGCTTTAATGGCGTGATGCAAATGCTAGGTGGACGTCAAGGTGGTGGACAAGGGCAAAACATGGGCGGTGGTGCTCCGCAGCAACAAGGTAACTGGGGCGGTCAACAGCAAGCGGCGCCTCAAGCAGCCCCTGCTCAGCAAGGTGGTTTCCAGCAACAAGCTCCGCAGCAGCAATCACCTCAGCAAGGTGGTTATCAGCAACAGCCTAAACCTGCTCCGGCACCTCAACAAGCTCCACAGCAGGCAACTCAGCAGTTTAATGAGCCTCCTATGGACTTTGATGATGATATCCCGTTCTAAAAACAGGATTTCTTAGAAGTGTACGAATACTAATTAAGCCCTTACTTTGAAGGGCTTTTTTGTATCCGTAAGTTTTCAAAACACTATTTCAGGCTGCTGAGAAGTTGCTTTAGATGAATTACCGGAATGGCATAACTGATCGCGCTTGGGTCAGCCAACACGGCTTCTTTGGTCGTTTTAACAAAAACCTTATTGATGATGGCGATAACTTCGCCTGTTTCTGGATGATAGAGGGGGCTGCCACTATTACCGGGATAGGCAGTGGCATCAAGTTGATAAATATTATAGGGTGATTTGAGACGTTTTAATTGAGCAAGGTTTAGTTCGCTGGCATTTCTCGCCGGTATAACCACGGGGGTAATACTTGAGATAATCCCGCGGTGTGTAACTGGATATAGACCTAATACAGCGCCTATTGGGAAACCCGTGAAGGCATATAGTTCTCCTTCGCGAACTTTTTGGCTTGAAAGCGTTAGTGGTTTTAGGGCTTTGCCTTCAATTTGTAGTATGGCTAAATCGTGTTGTTCAATGCTAGCAACTACGCTGGCAATACGCAGTTCTGGCGAGCGACCTTGGCCAACAAATACAACTAGTTTTTCGTTCTGTTGTTGGTTTAGGCTTTTTGGGATCACATGTGCATTGGTGGCGATAAGGTGAGAGCCAACAACAAATCCGGTACCGCGCAAGCTGGCTCTAGGAGAATTTAGTTTATTGTAGGTGCCAATTCCTACAACAGACGGTTTGATTTTTTCTATAGTGTCTGCAAGTGCGCTGGAAGCTTCTACACTAAACAGAGATGAAAAAGAGGCTAGGATTACGATGAAGACGAGTTTCATACTATATTCTTCCTTGAATGACCTTTTAATCTTAATTTTTACTATGCATTAGAGCAAGTTGCTATGTTGTTCGTGGTTATATGCAGGCGAATGGATGTCGTCAATCTTATAAGGCTAACTAGTTATGAGTTTTAATTACGAAGATGCTTTTTCTCGGAATATCGGTTGGGTAACGGAAGCAGAGCAACAGGTGTTACGTGGAAAGCGTGTTGCAATGGCGGGGGCCGGGGGCGTTGGTAGTGAGCACATTGTTACCTTGGCTCGCTTGGGGGTTGGCAAGTTTCACATTTCTGATTTTGATGAATATGAAGTTCACAACTTTAATCGTCAAGCTGGCGCGTTTATGTCTACCGTTGGCCAAGACAAAGTAAAAGTAATGGAAAACATCTGCTTAGATATAAACCCTGAAGCGGAGGTGAAGTCCTTTCCTGAAGGTATTTTTGAGCACAATGTTGATGAGTTCCTTGAAGGTGTGGACGTATATGTAGATAGCCTAGACTTTTTTGCCTTGGCTGCGCGAAAGTTGGTCTTTCAAAAGTGTTTAGAGAAAAAGATCCCTTTAGTTACTGCTGCACCGTTAGGCATGGGCTGTGCATTTTTGTGTTTTATGCCTGGCAGTATGAATTACGAAGAGTATTTTCGATTTGAAGATGCCACTAGTGAAAACGAGCAATATATTAAGTTCCTAATTGGTTTATCCCCCGCGATGTTGCAGCGCCCTTATCTAGTTGACCCGAGTCGAGCAGATTTTCACGCTAAAAAAGGACCATCGATGCCTATGGCGGTGAAGATGTGTGGTGGTATAGCGGGTACGTATGTTTTAAAAATCCTACTTAATCGTGGAGATCTAATTACCGCACCTTACGGCTTGCATTTTGATGCTTATCGAAATCGATTTAAGAAAACGTGGCGACCAATGGGTAATCGTAATCCCTTGCAGCGAATGGTATATAAGATAGCCAAAAAGATAGTTTTAAAAGAAGAAAGTTGAGCGTTTTTTATGTCAGTAAGTTTTACACATCATAATTGATTTATTTGTTTTTAGAGTGTAACTCTTTGTTAATATTGATTAATTATATTTGGCCCGAGTTTTGCTTTATGCACGGTCTTTATATCTAAACGCTATTACCAAATTGGATGGGTGAAATGAACAAATTGAAACTTACTTGCTTGGCTGCAGGCCTAGGATTTGCAAGTATTTCTGCTAACGCTGAACTAATCACTGAATGGAATTACTCGAATGATGCGGGTTTTAAAGAGTGGAGTTCAAACGCTGGCCAACTAGGTATTGATACCGGCGGCGCAACAGCCGATGAGTTTGATCCTCTTTTTGGTGGTGAGTTACCTAAAAGCCTTGCATGGGGTACACCATACGGCGCTGTAAACCCTCAACTTATCAAAAGTTCACTTGAGATTGACGACGCTCAGTCTGGTCAAGTAAGTACAAGTGTAGTTGACGGTGTTGGTGCATTGGATTTCGTAACAGGTACAGGCCTTACCCATGAAAACTGGGGTGTAACTGGCAATACTTTGTCTTCAGCAGTTTTGTTTGATGGCTTGTTCCTGCAACCTCTAGCTCCTTTTGTTGGCCCAGCACTTCCTGCGCCGGTTCTTGAGTTTGATGTATTGTTTGAAGAAACGTACAACACTCCTACTAATGACACCTGTAAATACGGTGATACTAAAGTAGGTGAAGCTGGCATTAATGAAGCTGGTTGTGCTGACTTATTCACATTGGTACTAGATGACGGAGTTACGTTTACTGAAGTTGGTAACGATATCTACCTTCAAAACAGCTTCATTCTACCAATTCCTGGTTTTGACGATTACGTGTATACCTTAACTACTCGTCTTCAAGGCTTAACTGTATTAGATAACCTAGATTGTGGTCCTGACTCTACATGTATTGGTTTCTTAACTGAAGAAAACCAGAAGAACGAATTAAAGGCAGCTTTCGCTATTTCTGCCGCTCAAGTAACAGAGCCAGGTACTTTAGCTATCTTTGGCTTAGGTTTGCTGGGTTTGGCTTCTGTTCGTCGCCGCGCTTAATTAGCTACTCTTATATAATTACTGCTGCGCTTTCGCAGCAGTAATTTTTTATTTCCTTCAAGAAACTCTCACTTCCAAAGCTCAGATTCTCAATCGTAACTGTCTTGTTCGAAGGTTCTGCTTTCTCATCTACCTTTATAGTGCTTAGCAACTTAACACCAGAATGTTGTTTGTTGGTCCAAGGTAAATCGTTAATTGGATTTAGTAAGGGAAATCTTCATACATTAAGCTTTAGAACAAGGATCTTAAGGATCTTTTACGGTGGTAAACATAATGGGTTTTTGTGTCAGTAATTTTTACATCCTATTTACTTCAATGATTTGGTTATTTCTTAAGCTACTGCTTTTAAAGGTTTTTTAAAGTTGGCACCTAGATTGCTTTGTATGACTTGTATTTCGAATCGTACTGACCAAATGGATGGGTGACATGAACAAATTAAAACTTACATGCTTGGCGGCTAGCTTAGGTTTTGCAAGCATCTCTGCTAACGCTGCTCTTATCACTGACTGGGACTACCTAAACGAAGCTGGCTTCGATCAGTGGACTTCTGATGCTGGTTCAATTGACCCAACGGGTATTGATGCAACTGGCGAAACTTTAGATGATTTTGACCCACTTTTTGGTGGCGAGCTTCCTAAGTCTCTTGCTTGGGGTGACCCGTACGCTGCTGAAAACCCAGATCTTAAGAAAAGTGCTTTGAATATTGAAGATTCTAAATCAGGTACTGTGACTACCAGTGTTGTAGATGGTGTTGGTGCTCTAGCATTTTCAGAAGGTACTGGCCTTGTACACGAAAACTGGGGTGTAACTGGTGATACTCTAGTAGCAGCTACATTGTTTGATGGTTTGTTCCTTGCACCTACAGCACCTGTTGCTTTCCCATTAGCTCCAGCACCTGTACTTCAGTTCGGTGTGATTTTTGAAGAAACCTACAACACACCAACTAACAATGTTTGTAAGTACGAGCCAACTCAGTTGGTAGGACAAGCCGGAATTAACCAAGAAGGCTGTTCTGACTTATTCACTATCGTGTTGGGTCCAGATGTTACATACACAGAAGTGGGTGATGACATTTACTTAACAAATAGCTTCGTACTACCAATTCCAGGTTACGATGACTATGTATACACCCTAACTACTCGCCTACAAGGTTTAGAAGTATTAGGTGATATTGATTGTGGACCAAACGCAACTTGTATTGGCTTCCTTACAGAAGAAGATAAAACTAACGAATTGAAAGCTGGTTTCGCTATCTCTGCTGCACAAGTATCAGAGCCAGGAACATTAGCTATCTTTGGATTAGGTCTATTAGGCTTGGCAGCTGTTCGTCGCCGCGCATAATGCTTAATTAAAAGTCGCTAAGTTTTAGCATTGTACATCCAAAGCGCAGCCTAGTTCTGCGCTTTGTTTTTTCTGCAAGCCTGCCTTTTATAATTCTAAATTGTTTCTAAAATCTAAATGTTATGTTTAGAAAGTTTGAAGCTTTGAGAGCGCTTTATGATCCGAAACAAACATGTGAAAAACCTAGCAAGTATCCCTTATCTTGGGGCTGTTGTGAGAGGTGGCATTTCGTTATTGGTTAAGCGAGAAGCTAAGCTAATTGCTCAGCACTTTGCAGAGTATCTTCGCCCGGTAGTTGCTTATAAAACCGATACCGTACAAGAAGCATTTCGAATTCGTCATGACGTATACTGTGAGGAACTTAATTTTGAGCCAGTCCGTGAAAACGGTATGGAACAAGATGAGTTTGATGAATACTCTCGCTTTTGTTTAATCGAGCACAAACCTAGTACCAACTATGCAGGCTGTGTGCGAATAGTATCTCCTTCTAGTAAAGATGAGTTACTGCCCATCGAGAAGTTTTGTTCTAATGCTATTGAAGGTGCTAAATATCACCCTTCGCAATTTGCTAGAAGCGAAATTTGTGAAATATCGCGTTTAGCGGTTCGCCCACAATTCCGACGTCGTAAAGCGGATAACTTTGATGGTGCTGCCTCTGGTGCGATCAATGAGCAAACCTATTCTGAGGAAGAGTTACGTTGCTTTCCTTTTTTAGCTATTGGTTTGTATTTGTCTATTGCCGCTCTAGCTGTGCGAGCTGGCACCCATCACGCCTTTGTTATGATGGAGCCGCGTCTTGCTAGAAGTATGAGCTTTTTAGGTATTAAGTTTGAGCAGCTTGGTCCAGCTATTGAGTATCATGGCTTACGCGCGCCTTACTACATTAGTGCAGGAACACTTACACGTACTTTACCGGTAGGCTTTCAAGTTTTAATGCGTAACATTGATAAAGAAGTAGAAAAGGGTTGTCTAGCAGCTAGAAACAATGATGACAATGATGACTATATTAAAAAAATGTATTCACCGAGTTTCTATAAAAATGACTCTCCGAACATATCGTTACGAGAGAGCCATAAATGGTGTGAATCTAAGGGTTTATACTTGCCCCAATAAGGTCTTATTAGGGCAATATAGATTAATTTAGCTGAGCTTCTAGCTCAGCTTTTTTATTGGCTAACTCTGGCTCAATATTTATTAATCCATCGAGTAGTTGTTTAGCTTCTTTGGTTTGCTTATTTGCAATTAGTGCTTCTGCCAAGTGCAACCCTACCTCGTTACTAGCATCTTGCTTGTAACTATCTTCAAGCGCTTTAGTTGCTTCTACTATTTTCCCTGACTTAAGTAACATGTAGCCGTAGGTGTCTTTTACCTGTGGTATATCCGGCTTTAGTTCGTGGGCTTGCTTGGCGTAAGTTAAGGCTACTTCAAATTCGTTTAAGTCATGGTAAACCCAAGCGAGGTTGTTCCAGGCTACAAAGTTATCCGGCTGATCTTTAATGATCGCTTGGTACTCCTCAATTGCTTGCTGCGGGTTAGCTTTCATTTGCAGCTCTGCAAGTTGCAGTTGAAGAGGTTTTGCCGCTTCGCCATGAACATCGATAGCTTGTCTAATGAAAGCAACGGCTTGCTCGATTTTATCTGCTTCTTTGTATGATTTGATTAACAGGTTGGCAGTTTGGGTACTTGGATAAGCTTTATATAGTTTATTGAAAGTATCCGTTGCTGCAGGCCAGTTTTCTTGAACTAAATAAATGTAACCTTGCTGCTGCAAAACCGCAGGTGTGTTCATTTGATTCGCATCAAGGTTGTTTAGAGCATCTTGGCTGGCTACGGCATCACCCGCTTTTAGCTGCAATACAGAATGAACAAACAATAAACGTTGGTTATTTTTATATAGTTTTACTGCTCTATTGCTTAAGGCGACGGCTTCTTTCAAGTTACCAGAAGATTCTAAGATGTTGATGTTCTTAACATACGCCGGTAGCGAGAGAGGAGAGTTTTCTAGCCAAGCTTGATAACTTAAAATGGCCTTCTCTTGATTATCCGTTTCTAGGTACAAATCACCGATCAATTGCCAAACTCTGTCTTCGCGGGTTAAAGCATCAATTTGCTCAAAAGATTCAATGGCTTTCGGAAACTCTCGGGTAAATAAATAGTATCGGCCTAACTGTTCTTTCAACAATGAAGAATCTGGAGCCTCGGCAAGTTGTTTATCAAGAAGTGCCTTTACCTCCTCAGTCTTTTCTATCTGTGAAGCGTGACTCATTAGAAACTCAAAAACACGTAAGTTTTCGGGCTGCTCGGCTTTAACCTCGTAGGTTATCTCATAGGCCTTCTCTACTTCGCCTTTTTGCACATAAACCGATGAGCTAAATAGTTTTGCTGCTAGGTCATCAGGTTGGTCTTTTAATATTGATTGATAAGCTGCGAGTGCTTCATCGTAGCGCTCTTGCTGCTCAAGAATGGCACCTTTAAATAGTTTTACACTTTGATCTTCTGGGTGAGTATCTATCCAGCTATCCAGAGACTTTAGCACTTCATCAGCTTTTCCTTGGCGGAAGTAATGAGTTTGTAAACCTAAAAATGCTTGGGCATGAGCAGGATCTTCAGCTAGCACCTCTTCGAGTATGCCAATTCCATCTAAATCATTTTGTTTAAGCTTAAGTAACCCCAGTTTGGCTTTTTCTGATAAGCCTCCTGAACTTGCTGCTTTTTCGGCAATTTGTACTGCTTCTTCGGTGCGGCCTAAGCGGTTGAGCTGCATGCTCACTGTGCTTAAAAAGTCGCTGTCTTGGCCCTCAGCAACCGATGCTTGGTTAAGTTGATTGAAGGCGTTGTCTAATTGGCCAATCCTAAATTGAGTGGTTACGTATAAACGTTGTGCCAGGGCATTCTGAGGATCTTTAGTAATTACTCGCTCTAGTTGAGTTAAGGCTTGTTCGTACTTTTGTAATTTGTAAGCAGAGATACCCGCAACAATTTGGGTAGCGGTGTTATGAGAACCACTTTGCAAGGCTTTAGTTGATAAGGTAAATGCATTCTCAAAATCTTCATCTTGAAAACGTACATAAGCTTTAAGTTGATTGCTAAGCATGTGGTTTGGTGCGATTTTCAAAATACTGTCTAAGTATTTCTCCGCTTCGCTAAATTGCTTATTTTTTACCAAAGCCTGTGCTAAATACAAAGTGAACTGAGCAGCATCTGGGGCCAGTTCCACTGCTTTGCTGTATGACTCTACTGCTACTTCTGTGTCATTAGACATAGACGCAAGGTGGCCTTTTAACAACCATACGTCTGTGTTGTCTGGTACTTCTTGGCTTAGTTGTTCCAGTGTTTCGTTGGCAGCCCCAAATTGTTGATCTGCTGCAGAGATACTGGCCTTTACCATCCGCGAGTAGGTGCCTTCAAAGCCAAGCTCTTGGGCCTGATTCAAGGTGGTTTTAGCTGGATCAAATTGACCATTTCTAAATAGCGAAAGGGCGTGGATTGCCAGTAATTCGGTTTCTAGCTCAGCCTCAAAGGGTCTATTTTGAGTAATCAATTCGCCTATCTTTTCAGGCTCATTTTGATTTAAATAGGTTCTAGCTAGTAGGGGAATGAGTTGCTGTTTTTCAGCATTTAAGTCTAAGGCTCTGAGTAGCTCTTTTTCTGCTGCTGGATAGTTACCACGTTCTAGGTAAATTTCGCCCAAATTCAAGCGTGCCTGTGCCAATGAGGCATCTTTTTTTATGGCATTTTTTAGTTCGATGATTGCAGCGTTCTGATCATTTTTTGCTAAGTATTCGGTAGCCTTAGATAAGTGCTGTTCTGCGGTGTCCCCACCACAGGCAGTTAATGCGATGGTTAAGGCACTAACTGCCAGAATTTTCTTCATTCCAAACCTATGATTACTCATATTATTCCCTGTTTGTTGGATTGATAAATCACATTAAAATAATACAGCTTAATTAACCCGATGTCTTACTTTGTAGCGTGTTTTGTTTTTATGTGGATTTTGACCCTTACTTTCTGTTCCAATATGCGGTTTAATTAGCATTAGAAAACTGTTTTCAAATTTAAATGGATGTATACATGGACGTGAGTATTGCCGTAATTGGTTTAGGTTATGTTGGCCTGCCGTTGGCTGTAGAGTTTGCTAAAAAACGCAGTGTGGTTGGTTTTGATATTAATCAAGGACGAGTGACTGAGCTTCAGCAAGGTGAAGACCTTACCCAAGAGGTTAGTAATCAAGAGCTACAAGACGTTGCTGGCAATATGTCTTACAGCTGCAACATTGAAGACTTAGCAAAATGTAACGTGTTCATTGTGACCGTTCCTACTCCAATTACTGAGCATAAGCAGCCAGATCTAACACCTTTGGTACGCGCCAGCGAAACAGTTGCTAAAGTACTTAAACCTAATGACATTGTTATTTACGAATCTACGGTGTATCCAGGTGCAACCGAAGAGCAATGTGTGCCTGTTTTAGAGAAGAACTCGGGCCTTAAGTTTAATAGTGACTTCTATGTTGGTTACAGCCCTGAACGTATCAATCCAGGCGATAAGACTCACCGTGTTTCTACAATTAAAAAAATTACCTCTGGCTCAACCCCAGAAATCGCCACTATCGTCGATGATCTTTACGCTGAAATAGTGGTTGTGGGTACCCACAAAGCTAGCAGCATTAAAGTGGCAGAAGCGGCTAAAGTTATTGAGAATACTCAGCGTGACGTAAATATCGCGCTTATCAACGAATTGGCGCTCATCTTCAATCGCTTAGATATTGATACCGAAGCAGTACTAGAAGCCGCCGGCACTAAGTGGAACTTTTTACCATTCCGCCCTGGCTTAGTTGGTGGTCACTGTATTGGTGTCGACCCTTACTACTTAACGCATAAAGCTGAGTCTATTGGTTACCGCCCGGAAGTGATTCTTGCAGGTCGAAGAATTAACGACAATATGGGTCGTTATGTTGTATCACAGTGCATTAAGTCAATGGTGAAACGTAATATCTCGGTGGTAGAGAGTAAGATTTTGATTTTAGGTTTAACCTTTAAAGAAAACTGCCCTGATATTCGAAATACCAAAGTTATCGATATTGTTCACGAGTTTGCAGATTACGGTGTTCAAGTTGACACCTACGACCCATGGGCAGACAAAGAAGAATGCCATGAAGAGTACGGTATTGATTTAGTAGAAAGCCCACAGGCTGGTAATTACGACGCAATTATTTTAGCCGTTGCTCACCAGCAGTTTAAAGATATGTCAGTAGAACAAATACGTGCCTTTGGTAAAAAAGACCACGTACTTTACGATCTTAAATATCTATTGCCAGTTGGCGCCAGTGATTTGCGTTTGTAATGGGGACTGATACCGTGCAGCGTTTTCAACAAGTGTGTGAGCAACTAAAAGCCGAACCTAAGGTGTGGGCAATTACTGGTGTGGCTGGATTCATTGGCTCTAACTTATTAGAAGCCTTATTAAAGTTAAACCAAAAGGTAGTTGGTTTAGATAACTTTGCCACTGGGCATCAGCATAACTTAGACGAAGTAAAAGGTTTGGTAAGTAAGCAGCAATGGCAGCAATTTCGCTTTGTAGAAGGCGACATTCGAGACCAAGCAACTTGTCAGGAGTTTCTATCTGGTGCTGATTTTGTGTTGCACCAAGCAGCCCTTGGCTCGGTTCCTCGCTCGATAAATGATCCTATTACCACCAATGAAGTAAACATTTCTGGTTACTTGAATATGTTGCAGGCTGCTAAAGAGCAACAGGTATCTGCCTTTGTTTATGCCGCGTCTAGTTCAACTTATGGCGATCACCCAGATTTACCTAAAGTGGAAGATAAAATCGGCAATCCCTTATCGCCTTATGCCGTGACCAAGTATGTTAACGAGCTCTATAGTTCGGTATTTCAACGTACTTACAATTTCCCATCTATTGGCTTGCGTTACTTTAACGTGTTTGGTCCTCGCCAGGATCCAAATGGCGCATATGCGGCGGTTATTCCTAAGTGGACAGCGGCACTGATTGACGAAGAGCAGGTATTTATTAATGGCGATGGCGAAACCAGCCGAGATTTTTGCTTCATTGACAATGTAGTGCAAATGAACATTTTGGCTGCAACAGCTGGCTTAGAAAGCAGTGAAGTATTCAATGTAGCCCTGAATGACCAAACCAGCTTAACTCAACTATATGACTTACTGTGTGAAAACCTATCTAAGTACGGGGTTGTGCGCTCTGCAAAGCCGGAGTATCGCGATTTTCGGGCTGGTGATGTACGTCATTCGCGCGCTGACATTAGTAAGGCTGAGCAATTGTTGGGTTATGCGCCAGAGTTCACTATTGGTCAGGGCTTAGCTATCGCCATGCCTTGGTATATTGAGCAATCTAAAACGAACTAAAGCCGCAGATTGACAGCGCTGAAGATCTTTTTAAGGAAGAAAAGATTAAGTAGTGGAAACCAGCAGTAAGCTTGATGCTGGTTTCTTTATTTTAGCCATTTGCTGAGGTTGTTTAGCATATCTAAATGAGAGATGCCGATACTTTACAGTGGCGTGAAATTCGCTCACTAGACCAACTTGTTGCTATACAAGAACAATGGCAGGCCCTTAGTCAGTTATGCCAAGCAGACATGTTTAACTGTCCTAGTTGGTTGGTACATTGGACTAATCAGTTTTGGGACAAGCACTGTGAGCTTTATTGTATGGCTGGGTTTGCCAATGAAAAGTTGGTGGTGTTAGCGCCTTTTTACATTCGGCGCAGTGCTAAGCTGTTGGGGATAAAGCAGCTATTTTTACTTGGTCAGGGGGAACCTGAGCACGCTGAGGTAGCATCTGAATACCCTGATGTACTGCTAAATCAAGACTATCAGGCAGAGGCCTTAAAGGTTTTGTTAGTGTGGCTGTCTAAGATTAGTTTTGATGTGTTTGTTGCTCGCGCGGTAATAGAGCAAAGCTTTCTGCATCAGCTGTTTAACAGAGTGCCTAAGATTCAGCTTGCCGAAGCCCGACGTTATTCTTTAGAAGTAAAACCGTGGTCTATAAAGCAGCTTAGCCGCAATGCTCGCTCGCAGTGGCGCAGAGCCGATAAAGCTTTAGCTGAGAAAGGGGCAGAGTTTAGATGGTTAACAAGCTCTGAAATTGAACAGTATTGGCCAAGCTTGGTGGCGTTTCATCAGGCGAGGTGGCAAAACAAAGGCAAGCTTGGTGCATTTTCCGATCAGCGTTTTAGCCAATTTCATCAGCACTTTCGCCAGCAGCATCCTGATTCAGTCGCTATGAGTGGAGTGTTTATTAAGCAGCAGCCTTTAGCATTAAACTTCTATTTGCTAGAACAGCAGCAGTTACATTTTTACCAATCTGGCTGGGATGAAAAACAGTTTTCACAATGTTCACCCGGATTCGCACTTCATGTATGGAGTATTTTAAACAGCAAAGCTGTGCTTTATGATTTTATGATGGGCGCCACCGCGCAAAGCTATAAAGCAAAGTTTTCATGTGACGAAACCAACTTGGTTAATCTGTCGCTGATTAATTCCCCTTGGAGGATCAGACTATTCAAGCTCGTCGACAAAATCCTTTAGCGGCAGACGTAACACCGCTAGGTAGAAGGCCTTTACCCATTAAGGAAAAAACAGCACCTTTGGCTTTCTTTTTCCTTTGCCTATACAGCATTGCGGTGCTGATTCGGCCGCATGAATTTTCGCTATCAACGGCTAATTTCATCATCATTAAGGTATTTGCCATTCTTTCCTTTGGCTTTACTTTGATTACCTTAAGACCAATAAAGCTGCAGCCTCAACACTATTTGTTACTGGGCTTAGTGCCATTGATTATGATGTCGGCATTTTTAAATGGTTGGGGCACCGGGGGGATTTTTCAGGCGCAGCGCCTATTTGTAAGCTCCATTATTCCTTTTTTCCTTTATAGCGCGTTAATTGCTACTCCAGGTAGGCAGCGCTTACTCATGTATATATGCATCGCTGCAGCGCTGGTGATGGTATACAACGGACATATTCAACAAGCCTCATTTAACGGAAAGTATGGAATTGGCATTGGCGACAGTATTACTGTTGGCCGTGACGAGATGCGCATTACTTACCTTGGATTTTTTAGTGACCCTAACGATTTAGGCATGTTCTTGGTAATGAATATGCCTTTTGTCGCTTACTTTTTTGGTCGAGGTGGTGCTGTTGTAAAAATAGCAATGCTGGCTATTTTGGTGGCGTTTGGCTACGGCGTATATATGACTGGGTCTCGGGGCACATTGCTGGGCTCTGTTGCAGTAATTGGTCTGTATTTCCTCATTAGTAATGCAGGTGCGCGGCTTATTTTATTTGCATGTCTAAGCGCGCCAATTGCTGCTACCTTATTGGCATCGTTTGGTGGCTTGTCATCGACTGAGTCCTCTGCTGCTGGGCGCTTAGATGCTTGGTACGATGGCATTCAAATGCTTATCCATAACCCTGTTTTTGGGGTTGGTATGGGTAACTTTATGGATCATCACGGCAAAGTGGCCCATAACTCTTATGTGCATGTGGCTGCGGAATTAGGTGTGCCTGGCTATAGCCTATGGGGCGGTGCGCTAATTCTTAATATGCTGGTGGGTTACGCGATTTTGAAGCGATTCAATCGTTATCCCAACGATGATGATCCGAAAGACTTAGAAGTAAGCGAAGAGAAATCAGAGCAGTACAAAGAAGAAGCTAACCTGAATAAAGCGTTATTTTATTCGATGATTGGTTTTATGGTGACTGCCTTTTTCTTAAGTCGTCAGTTCACTCTGCTGATGTTTATTTTTATGGGGATGCAAACCGCTAGTCATTTACGCTTGATGAAGTTGCGCCCAGATTTAGAAGAAATGTTTTCAGCCAAAATGGTTTGGCGATGTATGGGTTATAGCTGGGCGGTAATCGTTGCTGTTTACATGACCTTAAAGGTTGGTTTATAGCCACCACAAATTGAATAACTCGGCTGAACACGGCCGAAGGCAAAGGATTAACTAGGTTAAAAATGCAATTATTTTACTACAAGGATGAAGTGGGCAATTTTGGTGATGACCTTAACCCATGGTTATGGCCCAAGTTACTTCCTGACTTTTTTAATGACGATTCTTCAGAGTTGCTGGTGGGCATTGGTACCTTGTTGAACCACCGGTTACCCAATGACAAAACCTTACACATTGTCGGCTCTGGTGTGGGCTATGGTCAACTGCCAGCAGTTACCGATAAGTGGAAGGTTCACGCCGTTCGTGGGCCTTACAGTGCTAAAGCTTTAGATCTTGACCCTAGTACCGTTGTTACAGACTCAGCCTTATTACTTCGCAATGTGATGGAACCGACTCACAAAGAAAACGGTGATATTGGCTTTATGCCGCATTACTTGAGTTGTCGTAGTGCCGACTGGGAGAATATTGCCGAAGCTTGTGGCTTTAGGTTTATTTCTCCTGAGTGGTCGGTAGACAAGGTGTTTGCAGAGATGGCGCAATGCCGATTGATGCTAACAGAAGCGATGCACGGTGCTATTGTTGCCGACGCGCTGCGCCTTCCTTGGAAGGCAGTTATCTTAGGTGACCATGTCAATCAGGTTAAATGGCAGGATTGGCTATCAACGGTGGATATGCAGTATCAACCTGAAAGTGTGCCTAACTACTTTTATAGTGCTGGCACAAGCTCGGTTAATGCCATTAAAGATGAAGTGAAGCGCCAACTACAAAGTGTCGGATTTGGCAAAAGTTGGTATAAACCCAAGCCGCGCAACTCGAGCGCTATGGTTCGTTCAGAAGTTTGTTCTCAACTGAGTGCTATTGCTAATGGCGCCCAAGGGGAGTTAAGTGGTGAGGCTATCCAGAACCAGTTGATTCTTAGACTTAATCAAAGCTTAGACGCTTTACAGGCGTAGCTAACCAGGAGGGTATAAGCGATGACAGTTGCAGTCAGCATTATCATTCCTGCCTATAACTCGGCGGCTTTTATCGACAAAGCCATCGAGTCTATCTTGGCGCAAAGCTTTGATGACTATGAAATCATTGTTGTAGATGATGGATCTAAAGATGATACCGTTGCGAGCTTGGAAAAGTATCGGGCAAAGATACAATTAATCAGTCAGCAAAATGGTGGCGCGTCTAAGGCAAGAAATACCGGTATTCAAGCGGCAACAGGAGAGTTTGTTGCCTTTCTCGATTCTGATGACTTATGGCGTCCGCAGAAGTTGATGGACCAAGTTAACGCTATGCGTGCCCAGCCTGACTGGGTGGCCTGTTATACCGAGACGTCCTACAAGGCTGATGAAGAAACCCTCAACCCACAAAGTGAGCAAGCTCCGGAGTTGGTCTCTAAGGACTTACAACAAGTCTTCTTACATCCTTATTTGGTGACATCTTCATTTATGGTGCGCCGAGAAGTGCTTAATAAAGTCGGCTTATTTGATGAAAGCTTAAAAACCGCTGAGGATATAGACCTGTACCTGCGTATTGCAGAGCAAGGGCTAATTGGTTTATTGCAAAAAAGCTTAGTGTGGAAAGCCGATATAGAGGGAAGCTTAGGCAGTTTGTTATCCTCTTATCAAGACAACCTTGATGTTGTAGATGCGTTCTTAGCTCGACAAGGTAGTAATAGCGCCAGTTGGGGGGATCTGGTTGGTAAAGTGAAGGCCAAGATCTACCTAGATTGGGGAAAAGACTTATTATGGAACGAGCAATGCTTTGCTGCCTTTAAAGCATTGTCACAGTCCTTAAGCTTGAAGTTTTCTGGTGCTACCGTTTGGCTAATGATAAAAGCGCTTATTAAAGCAGCGCTGAGCCCGCTAAGAGGCTCGAAATAACATATCCCATGCTTGGTCTGTTGTACTTAACCGCAGAAGTGCAACAGACTTTAGCCGTTACGTTTAAGCATGCTAAGTACTTCTTTAATCGAAGCCCTATCTAATAGCAGCATCAAGCCCAAGTAAGTTATCCCACCCAAAATGATTTGTAGCAGCAACGCCACTACGATATCTGCTTCAATAAATGATTTAGCACCATAAACCACCGCAAACATTGCTGCGCCCGATAGCATTGGGGCTAACAGCAACTTAACAAATTGGCTGAACTGCGTATTTAAGGTTTGGCTATTTCGCCAAGCCACGATTAAGTAGGCAATCGGAAATCCACACAACCAAGCTAAAGCTAAGCCGGTTGCACCATAGCGAGCTGCGACCATTATGCTTATAAACATGATCACCACCATAAAGCATAAGTTCACCAGCATGTGGTTTACTTTCTTTAAGCTTTTTAGTGCGGGGTTAAATAATTCTTCGCTGAAGCGAAGTGGCATAATCATCAACATAATAGTGGTTGGAATTACTGCGCCTAACCATTTTTCGCCCAGTAGCAGCGGGATCACCAAATCGGTGACTGAAGCCAAGCCCCAAAAAATGGGCAAGGTTAAGCTAATGCATAAACGCTGTGCCTTCAGCACATAGTTGGCGATGAGCTTTGGTTGATCTTGTATTTGAGAAAATGCAGGGAAGGCCACTTGTCGAAGTAAGGGCATGATTTTTTTCTGCGGCATTAGCGCTACTTGCAAGCCAATGGCATATAGGCCTACCTCGGTTGGTGTCATTATCCTACCGGCAATCGCTACATCCATATGCATGAATATATAAAACAATACCGATTGAATAGACAACATACCGCCAAATTTAAGCATGGCGGTTATATCGTTTATCTTAAAGCTAGGTAGAAAATCAATCGGTTTGGCTGCAAAGGTCAGCGCGGCTCGCAAGCCAATAAAGATTATTTCGCCAATGACCAAAGACCAAAATCCATAGCCTAAATAAGCCATCACTAAGGTTGACACTGCCGCTACGATATTGGAGATAGCGGCAATAATCGATACTCGCTTAAACTCCATGTTCTTAGCTAGTAAGGCGGCAGGAATCACTTCTAAAGCTAAGATAATAAAACACCAAGCATTCACTTTTAAAATTTGGCTTACTATGTCTGATTTATAGTAGCTGCCGGCCACATCTGCCAAGGAATACTGCAGCGCGAAAAAGCCAAAGTGGCTAATAATAATAGCGCCAAACAACTGCTTTAAACTCTGCTTAGTTAAGTTCTTCTCTTGAATAATTGACGAAGCGAATAAGGAGCCTAGCAATAAGTTAAGAAAACCAAACAGTACGTCCGACATAGCAACCAGGCCATAGTCGTCTGGGCTTAATAAGCGAATGACCCAAAAAGTCATAGCCCAGCGCAGTATTTGGGTAACAATTTTCCCCATGGCTACCCATTTTAAGGAAGATAGAACTTGGTTTTTTAGCTTGGAATCTTTGGTCATGTTAAGGCTTTTGGCTCGCGAAGAACAAATTAGTGATATTGCTTGGGGTGATATAAACCTAAGCTAGACAACAGTTTTTTTAGCTGGTTTTTAAATAGCAAAAAGACTTTGGCCGGTGAACGTTTGAGGAACAACATAGTGGCCGAAAGGTAGTGATGAGCAGCAAAGCGATATCCCCGCTGTTTAGCCCAAACCACTATTTCTTTTAGCAGTGGGTCCTTGCTAATTAGAACTTCATTAATGAATGCTTGCTTGTGTTGCTGGTAAACCTCTAAATCAAAGTTGTCTTTATATAGCTCAAGTTTACCGGCCAAATCTAAGGTCAGCAGGGTGCGTAAACACTTATCGCAGTGTGAGCAATTGCCCGCTCTATCACCTTTCACGCAAACATCTAATACTTTGTATGAATCTGGGTTGCTACTAATACGCAGGGTTTTTTCTACGCGCGAGTGCTCGCTACCCACCGAGTGACATTGCAAGCTTTCAGTAGCCAAGAGCGGCATACTAAAAGCGTCGCTATATGCCATGTCGTAGCTCTCGCCAACAAATAAATCTTGATAGCTGTAGGCGGATGAATATAAAAAGTGGCCAATGAATTGTTGAAACAACATCGGGATAGCGGCATTTCGCAGAGTGTGAGTTAACTGAAAATCCAAACTACGGCCATAGAAGTCATTCATATTTGAGTTAACAGTAATGAACGGAAGCTGCCAAGTATCGGCTGTTTCTTTTAATTGTTGGTAGCGTTCGCGAAATAGGCGTTCTTCTCCCGGCCCGTGAGAACCCACATTATTGTAAAGTAGATGAGTAATCTTGAGCGCTTTAGGAGGGCTATCTGAAAAGTAGTCGGTAATGGTGCAAAACGAATCTACGCCCGCAGAAAAGCCGGTGATAACGCCGGTAGCTGACGAGCTTTGTGTATTGCAGTGCTCGGCGGTAATGTTCACTCGCTGCAAATAAGGAATGGTTTGGGTCAGTATAGTTTGGTAAGCGCCATTTAAACTAAATAGTAAACGCTCAGACACGCTACCTTTAACATGAATGTTTTCATTGGCTAACATTGCTGGAAGTAATAAAGCCATTAAGGCTGTGTCGCTACTACTCGACAGTTCTTGTTGGGCAAGGTTGTCAACTTCAAACCAAAGTTGTTGATGACTTCCTTTTAGGTCGAAATCCACTTGATAAACAAGCGCACTGCCTTTCGCCACAATAGTAACTGGACCGATGTCCATATCGCGTTTTCCTTAACACTACATCACCAAGCTCAATGCTGATTAGGCTAACGTATAAAACAACAAATTAGTAGTAATCTTGGCGTTTAAATTCACGCCTGTTTAGCGTTACTATAATGCCTAAGTAAAAGGAATTGCTCGATTAATGGAAGCCCTCGCCAACCCAGTAGTAGATGTTTGTTGTTTACTTAAATGTTAGGGTAAGTAGCAAAGGTGTTTCATTGAACGTAGTTAATAACAGCGCTTGAGAAAAGCGAGTAAGCAACTTGCCTGTTCAATACTTTGAGCCTTGTACACATTAGTTATCATACGGATATGGAAGTCAACGATGGCCATTTACCCATCTTTTTTACGAAGCTGCTTAATGCCCGCCTACGAGGCGATTAAAGGCAAAGACTTGTTAAAGCACTTAGGTGCTTATGAGCAACGCCTTTTATGGACTAAAGAGCAGTTGTTAGCTCATCAATGGCAAGAGCTACAAAAACTGCTGCAGCATGCTTACCACAATACTCAGTATTATCCTCGCGTTTGGGCTGAAGCAGGCATTAAAGATCCACGTGATATTGGCAACATGCGTGACTTTGAGGCTTTGCCGATAGTCACCAAAAACGATATTAAGCAGCACTATGCTGAGTTTGTTTCGAGCAAACATCCAAACAATATCCGTAAGTCCACCGGTGGCTCTACCGGACAGCCTTTTCATTTTGAGCTGGATCTCAACAGTAATACTCGCCGAGAAGCTGTTATGTGGCGGGGTTATGGCTGGCTAGGCGCAGGGCTAGGCCAAAAAACCTTGTACTTATGGGGAGCCGATTTAGGCCAGCCATCGCGCTTTAAAACCATTAAAAATGCGCTTTACCACGGCTTCTATAATCGAAAAATGCTCAATTCTTTTGCTATGACTCAAGATAACAAACAAGAGTATGTTGATGATATTAATGCCTATAAGCCAACAGCTATGGTGTCTTACGTAAACCCGCTTTATGAGCTGGCTCGTTATATTAACGATCAAGGAATAAATGTGTGGCGCCCCAGTGCTATTTTAACTGGGGCTGAGCCTTTACATGACTTTCAACGAGAAGAGATAGAGAAAGCTTTTAAAACGCCGGTGTACAACACTTTTGGTTGTCGAGAATTTATGTTGATGGCGGCAGATTGCCAAGAACAACGTAATTTGCACATGAACATCGACCACTTAGTGATAGAAACAATCGATAGCCAAGGACAGGTAGTAACAGAGACCAGTGGCGATCTCTTAGTTACTGATCTCTATAACTATGGGATGCCTTTGATTCGTTATGTAAATGGCGATCGCGCAACGATTAACCATCAGGCCTGTAGTTGTGGAAACCCTTTGCCAATGATGTCTAGCATTGACGGGCGTAAGCTAGACATCATAAAAACGCCGTCGGGTGGCAGTATTCCTGGTGAGTTGTTCCCACATTTATTTAAAGAGTTTGTCGGCATTTCGCGTTTTCAAGTTGTACAACAGCAACTTGAACAAGTCACTCTAAAAATTGTAGCTAATGAGCAATTTAGCGAAGCAGATAAAACCGCCATTAGTGATGAAATAAACAAATATAGCAATGGTGAACTGATGCTTAATTTTGAGTTAGTGGATGATATTCCGTTAACAGCCAGCGGCAAACACAGGGTAACTATTTGTGAAGTCTAAGCCAGCAATGGTGATTATCACCAATTTATACCCTCTTCCTTGGGAACCGAATCGCGCTAAGTTTAATCATCAGCAATTTGAATTGTTAAAGTCTGAGTATCAGCTAAGCCTGTTAGTTCCGGTAGCCTTTCCTGAATGGTTTAAACATCGTAAGCAGATTAAGCAATCTGAAGAGTTACGTTACGCTCCGTATTTTTACACACCAAAAGTGGGGCGTCGTTTTTATAGCGTGATGATGTTTTTGTCTTTGTTATTGCATTCTGGATTGTGGTTAAAGCGCAAGCAAGTCAAAATCTTAATGGCAAGCTGGGCTTTCCCAGAAGCAGTTGCAACTAGTTGGTTAGCTAAACTGTTTAAAGCTCGCTTTTTCTTCAAGGTACATGGCAGTGATATTAATCAGTTAGCAAAAGATCCAGCACGTGCAAAACAAATAAAAAATGCCAGTCAAAGTGCACTGGGTATCTTGTCTGTATCGAAAGCTTTAGCTAAAGAAATGCAGCGGCTAGGGATAGAGCAATCCAAGGTTTCTGTTATCTACAATGGCGTCAATCATCAAAAATTTGGTGGTGAAAGTGACAAACCAATAGCGCAAGACTACATCTTATATGTAGGGAATCTAAAGCCAGACAAAGGCGTTGTAGAGCTCTATGAGGGCTTTGCTAAGATTGCCGCTAAACAGCCTGCATTAAACCTGGTTTATGCTGGTACTGGTGCCAAACGAGCGACCATTGAGCAACAAGCGCAAGCTGATGGCTTAACAGAGCGAGTGACATTTTTGGGCTCTGTTGCGCACGCCGATCTACCAGCTTGGATAGGCAATGCTGAACTTCTCGCCTTGCCTAGCTATGCAGAGGGGGTGCCTAATGTTGTATTGGAAGCGATGGCGGCTGGCACACCGGTATTAGCTACTGAGGTTGGGGGCATTCCCGAGGTGATGGATACTCGCTGTTGTGGCGTGCTTATTCCGCCGAAGAGTTCGTCGGCGGTGGCAGAAGGGCTAGAGCTGATACTGGATAAACAGTGGGATAAACAGGCGATTAAGCAGCATGCTAGTCAGTTTTCTTGGTCGCTTAATCAACAACAATTTCTCGCAATGTTGAAAAATGGTGAAGTTTAAAAGATAAGTTAATAATTTGCTGGGGCTAAGCAGGTATTTTGTTACACTAACAAGCTTGCTTAAGCTCTTAGTATTGGCACAAATGGATTTGTAGTTAATGTTGAATAAGATCAAATATCTTATACGTAGTAAAGTTCTGCCTGATAGTTGGTTTCTGATTAAAAGAAGCCCGCGCGAGGCTGCGCTTTATTTAACCTTTGATGATGGACCTTATCCAGAGTACACCACCGCTTTATTGGCGCTGCTTGCTAAGCATCAAGCTAAAGCAACTTTCTTTGTATTAGGGGCGCGAGCAGAAAAATTTCCTGAGCTCACACGCCAAATTGCTGAGCATGGTCATAGCCTTGCCAACCACTCTTACAATCATCCCCGCTTTGATCATATCAGTGCCGCTGAGCGCAAGTTGCAGATAGAACAGACCAATAACGCTATTCAAAACCTTACTCAGCAACCGTGTCGCTTATTTCGTTCTCCGCAAGGACGTTGGAGCAGTTCTTTACTGGTTTATTTGATTCGGCGTGGGATTACTGCGGTGCATTGGAGTCGCGACTCCTTAGATTACAAAAAAGAACCTAGTGCAACACTAATAAAACGCTTTGACGAGCAACCAGTAAGCGCAGGCGATATTATTTTATTTCATGATGACAACAACCTTTGCATTGACGCTCTAGCGGAACTGATTCCTAAGTGGCAAGCGCAAGGTTTTGAACTTAAAGCATTGGAGAGCTGAGTTAAATGAACATTTTGTTCCACCACCGAACACGTGGCCGAGGGGCCGAAGGTGTACATATTCGTGGTGTGGTTAAAGGTCTACGTGAACTAGGCCACAAGGTAAGCATTTTATCTCTGCCTGGTGCTGATCCGGAAGAAGAGCTGGCAGCGCCGAAACAGCAGCAAGCGGCTAAACCGCCTGCTAAAAAGAGCTTATTTTCTCGCCTGGCTGAGTTAACCAAACATACCCCAGAATTTGTGTTTGAACTGTTTGAGCTGGCTTTTAATGTGTTGGCTTGGTGGCGCTTACGTAAAGCGGTTAAAGAGCAGCAAATAGAATTTGTTTATGAGCGCTATTCATTGTTCATGTTTGCCAGTGTGTGGTGGGCAAAGCGCCATAACATCCCAATTGTGTTGGAAATTAATGACTCCTGTTTAGTGCATCGTGTTCGTGAACTATTTTTTCAACGTTTTGCTCGCTCAATTGAGAAGTGGATTTTTAGTAACGCTACTGGTTTAGTGTTTATTTCTAGTCGCTTTCAACAAGTTGCTCAAGATGCTTACCCAAATATTGCTCCCTCAGTGATTTCGCCAAATGCTGCAGATTTAGATCAGTTTATTATCGATGATGCTGCTGCTTTAGCCTTACGCCAAAAGCTAGAGGTAGAAGATAAAGTTGTCGTTGGCTACGTTGGTGCTTTTGTACATTGGCACGGTATCGACTGGTTTGTAGATTTGATCGCTGAGCGCCTAAAAGATTATCCCAACATTGTTTTATTGTTGGTAGGCGATGGCGTTTGTTATCAAAGTATTAAACAACGCATTGCTGATGCAGGGGCAGAGAAGCAAATTATTATGCCTGGCAGGGTCGCCCATGACCAAGTGCCGACCTATTTATCTGCCATGGACTTTGGCATTTTGCCGGATTCAAATGACTACGGCTCACCGATGAAACTGTTTGAGTTTATGGCTATGGGCAAAGGTATGGTTGCCCCTGACTTTACGCCTATTGCTGAAGTTGTAGCCGACGGTGAAACCAGTTGGTTGTTTAAAGCAAACGACCGTGAATCTTGCGTAGAAAAGGTGCTCAGCCTTTCTTCTCAAGTGGAACAACAGCAGCAAGTTGGTCTACAAGCTAGAGCTTATATCGAGCGTGAAAGGCAGTGGCGTCATAATGCTGAACAACTATTAACCTTGGTGAAGTGATGGAAAATATCAAAGCTGATTTTCGTCGTAAGCAAGAAATTTTCAGATTAGATGGCGCGTCTGTGAGCATGCTGAGGATTGTGATGGCAGATGGTTCTAGTGCCAACATTATTTATCGTTGGATGCGTTGGTGCGCCAATCACAACTTGGGCTTGTTTGCCTATTTCTTCCAATGGCTGAATAAGTTTATGAATGGTTGCGTGATTGGTTCTGGCGCAGAGTTTGGCCCAGGTTTTGTGATTATGCACCCAGTAGGCATTGTGATTAATTCTAAGGTAAAGGGCGGTAGTAACATTACATTAGAAAGTGGTGTGGTGATTGGTGATGAAAAAGGCAAATCACCGCGTTTAGGCTCTGAGCTATTTGTCGGTGCTGGCGCCAAAATCATTGGTGACTTAGATGTTGCCGATCAGGTAAAAGTTGGCGCCAATGCTGTGTTAACTAAATCTGCAGAAGAAGGCGCAACCATGTTAGGTATTCCCGCTAAAGCATATCGCCGAAAGTCAGCCGAGATGGAGCAGTAAATGGAATTGTTATTTTGGTTGGCAGTGGGTTTAATTGGATACAGTTATGCTGCTTATCCAGTTGTACTGCTAATGATTAGCGGTATTAAACAAGCGGTTCGTGATACCCGTTATCTCTGGCGTCGCCGAGAACGTCGTTCACTAGAAGCTAAAGAGTGGCCGTCTGTTTCAATTATTATTGCCGCTTATAATGAAGAGAGCTGTTTGCAGCAGCGGGTAGACAATTTACTGCAACTTAGTTACCCCAAAGACAAACTTACCATTCACATAGGCTCTGATGGCAGCACCGATAGTTCTGCAGAAATTTTGCAGGCCGTGGAGGCGAGCAATTTTAAAGCCCATATCTTTGAGCAAAATCGCGGCAAAATAAATGTACTTAATGACTTGGTGGAATTGGCCGAGGACCCGATTTTAGTCATGTCTGATGCCAACACCCATTTTGAAGTGGACGCTATCGAAAACCTAGTTAGGCACTTTGATAGTGACGACATTGGGGCTGTTTGTGGGGAACTGCATTTAGTTGATTCTGAATCAGCTGATAACAAAGACGGTATCTACTGGCGTTATGAACAAATGCTTAAGTTTCATGAGTCGCGTTTAGGTGCTCTACTCGGCGCTAATGGCGCTATTTATGCGATAGCTAAACCTTTATATCAGGCGCTACCTGCTAATACGATTGTTGACGATTTCATGATTGTGATGAATGTGTCTAAGGCGGGAAAAAAGGTTTTGTATGAACCAAACGCGGTAGCGTTTGAAGAAGTAGCTCCTTCGCTACACGATGAAGAAAAACGTCGAATTCGTATTGGTACCGGTAATTACCAAGCTTTTACTCGTTGTTTGTGGGCACTAAACCCACTGCAAGGAGCACGCTTTTTTGCTTACCTTAGCCACAAAGTGTTGCGCTGGTTTACCCCGCATTTAATGCTAATTGCCTTGGCATGTAACCTAATGCTGGTGGCTAAGCCTTTGTATGCCAGCTTGTTGGCCGTTCAATTGGCCGGCTACTTGGTGGCAGCTTGGGGGAACAGTCGCAGCAAGCGCGGCAAAAGTGTACCTGGCAGCATTGCGTTTCTAACCTTTTTTGTATCTATGAATATGGCTTTATTAAAAGGCTTCTACTCATTCTTGTTTAAAAATGTGCAAGGCACATGGCAAAGGACATCACGGTGATAATTTTTTTGGCTTTAATTGTATTGCTGCTAGTTGGCGCAGCAGCGGTAACCCTAATTATTCGAAAGAAGCACATGCACCTATGGTTACCTCACTACCTAAAACAGAAGTTTAGAGCCAAGGCTAAATTTGAAGGACCAACCCACGTTTTGTTTTGTTTTGTCGATCACTATGAGCCGCAGTGGGGCAAAAATATTAGCCTCGAGCAAGAGCGCGCTCGTGTGGACCGCTGGTTTAATGAATACCCGGTAGTGGCTGGCAAACACCAAGATGCAGATGGTTGTCACCCTAAACATTCGTTCTTCTATCCAGAAGAAGAGTATCGCTATGAGCACTTAGCCAAGGTAGCCGATATATGTGCGCGTGGTTTTGGTGAAATTGAAATTCATCTGCACCATGACGACGATACCAGCGATAATTTGCGCAAAACCTTGGAAGGCTTTACCGAGTTATTACATGAAAAGCATGGTGCCTTTGTACGAAGTGAGGAGACCGGCAAACTACAATACGCGTTTATTCACGGCAACTGGACCTTAGATAACTCGCACCCAGATGGAAAATTGTGTGGTGTGAATGATGAACTTATTGTGCTTAAAGAGACCGGCTGTTTTGTTGATTATACCTTCCCGTCTGCTCCGAGTGTTACCCAACCCGCAACGGTGAACGCGATTTATTATGCCAAAGACGATCCTCATGCGCCTAAGTCGCATGACACTGGCAAAATGGTCAAAGTAGGTGGTCAATTGTGGGGTGATTTAATGCTAATTAATGGCCCGCTAGACCTTAACTGGAAAGCGCGTAAAAAAGGCATTTTCCCGCAAATCGAGAACTCCGATATTCGCACCAGCATGATGCCTACCAAAGATCGTGTTGATTTGTGGGTTAAGGCAAATATTCATGTCGAAGGTCGACCGGATTGGCGCTTCATTAAGATCCATACCCATGGTACCCAAGAAGCAGACATGCCCACCTTGCTAGGTAAACCTTTCGATGACATGTGTAGTTACTTGGAAAGTAAGTATAACGATGGTGAAAACTACGTATTGCACTATGTGTCGGCGCGTGAAATGTACAACATGGCTAAAGCTGCCGAAGCTGGTGAGTCGGGTAACCCAAATCAGTATCGAGACTATCTAGTTAAAGCGCCAAATTATAAAACTTTAGATGAGCATACGGATGCTGAATAAAGCCAAGATACGGCAATTTTTTTTCGGTAAGCGTAGCGTATCTCAAAAGCGCTGGCAGCAACGCGTGCCCGGCATTTATGTATTTAATTATCATAGAATTGGCGACGCACGCTTTAGTGAGTTTGACCCTAACGTTTTTAGCTGTACCGCAGAGCAATTTGAACAACATTTGCTGTTTTATAAACAAGAGTTTGAAGTATTAGATGAAGCCGCGTTAATCGCTTTACTTGACTCGGGTGAAGCCATCACCAAACCCTATGCGTTAATCACATTTGATGATGGCTATATCGATAGCTACCAGTATGCCTTTCCTTTGTTAACAAAACATCAGCTTAGCGCAGTGTTTTTTGTGGTGACTGAATACACCAATGGTGGCATTTTTGCCTGGTGGGACGAGGTAGCTTGGCTAGTTAAGCATTGTCAGTCTAATACATTAAAACTAAAACACTGGTCCCACGCTGTAGACTTAAGTGGCAAAAACCAAACTCAAAATATCCGCAAACTGCTTTATGCCTTCAAGGAAGACCATAGTTTCTCCATGGAAGAGAAGTTAGATATGTTAAAAGCAGAGTGTAAAGCGCCTCCAATGCCCAGCTCACATAGCTTGTTTGCGAACTGGCAGCAGCTAAAGGAAATGGCAGAGGGTGGAATGACTATTGGCTCACATACTCGCAGCCATCCGATTTTAGCGCATTTATCACTAGAGCAGCAGCGCGAAGAGTTAACTCAATCGCGAGATTTCATCGAAAGCAAACTGGGTACTGCGGTTTCCATGCTTGCCTATCCTGTAGGGCGAACTGACAGTTTTACTGAGCAAACCCAAGCGCTTGCACAAGAGTGTGGTTACCGTTTGGCATTCTCCTTTATGAATGGCATTAATACTCAACTAGGTGCGCAGAGTGCTTACCAGTTAAAGCGGATCTCAGTAGACGGCAATAAAGAAGTTGATTCACTGAAAGTACAAGTTATGGAGTTAAATACCAAGCATCGAGCTTAACTAGGCTTGCTCAACCCGTACATTTGCACTTAACTGAATAAGCAATTGTAAACGCCTTTTCACATAGAGGATATGGAATATGCAAGGATTTGCTATTAATGCTTCAGGCATAGTCTGGCGGCCGTTAGTTGTTTGTTTACTGATTTTGGTGGCTGCTGTTAGCAATGTGGCAAAAGCAAGTGTTGAGCTAAATGTTAAAACTCTCCCCAGCACGAATAAGTTCCATTACATCGTTATTCCATTTCCTAATTTTACCGTCTCAGAACAACAGGGCTTTACTCTGAAGCAGCAGGGGGTAAGCCTTAAGTTTACCGCTCATGCCCATTTACTTTGGCCAAAACTTAAAAGCACTGCATTCTATCGAGGTGTATTGTTTAAAATTGAAGGTTTGGAACAGGGCAGTGTAGAGCTCAGTTGGGGAGAAGGTTTGGCGAAGCCGGACCAAGCCCTAAGCTTTGAAGAAGCTCAGCTAGCAGAGCTGCACTACCCAGAAACTTGGCTCAATAAGGCGCTGTATTCCCCGCTAATTTACAACGCTAATAATATTGATTGGGGTTGGTTAGACAATGCCTATTGGCGTTACGCGGCTTACAGTGCCGATGAAGCTATTATTGAGCAGGTGAGTAAACCTAAAGATCCCGCCAAGAAAACCACATTACCCACTAACAGTGCAGCGCCCTGGTTGTATGACCGACCATTCACCTTCTATCAGCTGTATTTTAAGACCGCAGACCCACGTTGGAAGAAAACAGCTCACCAGCAAGCACAGTTTTTTATGAGTCAGCTCGATGACAATGGTGATTTTGCACTAAAAGGCTCGGCCGATCTCAAATACATGTTAAGTGGTGGTCTGCTAATTGACTACCTTTTCTATCCACATCGGTCGACCAAGCTGGCTATTGAAAAAATGACTCAAAAAGGACTGGCTTGGCCAGCCCGCTATTCAACTCAATTAGGCTTTTGGACAGAACGTCATCTGTCAGTTGCTTTAAGTTTGGCGTTAAACCAATGGGAGTTACATAGCGATGAGCAGTCCTCTAAGCGGGTAGAACAGCTACTTGAAGGTATCCGCGAGGACTTATGGGTGAGCGCTCCGGGGCAAGGTGGTTGTATAAAGCACAGTTTGAAAGCCCATTCTAATAAAAACAGTAAAGACATGGTCTGTTCTCCGTGGATGTCGGCATTGGTGGTAGAACAGCTGTGGCGTTACTTTTGGATGACTGATGATCAAAGAGCAGCGGATTTGATTATCGACTTTTCTGACATGCTGCTACATAACGGTTTATATACAGTAGAGTACAAAGGTAAAACTTTGTACATACCGGATTACTTGGTGTTTTTTAAGCAGTCTATTTTTCAAGATAGAAACTCATGGACCGAGCGACAACATGCTTGCGATGTAGCCGGTATGGTTTACAAAGGGGTGTATCTAAAACGACAGCGTCAACAAGATGAGTTCTTGCTAGAGCTGCTTGCTCAAGAATTGCTGAACACTTGTGAGGGCACAATGGATAAGAAAGGGAAAAAAGCCATGAGTAATCCCAACTGGTCGCTAAAACCTCTTAGAAAGTTTAACTGGTGGTTTGCCAGCAATGGCTCGTTAACCTGGTTGTTGAAACAATAATTGGGTGTCTTGGTATTTAAGTAATTGCATCGAGAGCGCTTGTTTGGCTTCACTGCAGTCGTTGTCGACACACAAGGCCGAAGCGGCCACAATTGCGCTTTGGCGTTGCCCAGAGAGGATCTCGCTAAAACGTTGAGCTCGCAGAGCAGAACGATTTGATACCATGCCTTTAGCGCCTGCATAGCTATAAGCTAACACGCCAGGGCGGTTGGCTGCAGAGCGGAAGTAAACAAAGTTAATTGCTTGTTCTGTCTCTGAGCTATCAATTCGCAGATTCTCAGGTACTACTTCATTTAAGTAAAATGAGGCTTTGTTGTCTAAGCCTAAGCCACTAAACAAAAACACCCAATGATTGAGCTCTACTTGATTAACACTAAGGCTTTGTTGCTCAACAGATTGGTACTGAGCCACTTGAAGGGCTGGGTGGTAACTGGTTGTTGCTTTAGCATCTTCGGTGTTTAGTTTATTGGCATCCCATACTGGCCAATCAATTAGGCTGGGTGAAAAAATCAATAGCGCCAAAATAACAAAGGCTAAACCGCGAACCGAAGGGCCTTCTGTTTGCTTTACTTTGGTTTGAGCTACTAATTCGCTGGACAGCTTCCCACCAACGTAAAAAGCTAATATCAAGTATGGGATATATAAATACCAGCCAAGGTTGTTATGATCATAAATTATTTCGCTTTGCATTTGAGTTTCATGGCCAATCAAAATGATTGTGATGATCCGAACCCAGTTAACGATTAACGCGCCAAACATGCAAATAGCAAAAAAGATTAAAGCATTTTTAACACTGCGAATATTGAAATAGATATATAACAAACACAGAAACAAAGAGGTAATAAAGTAGCGTAAGCCACTACAGCCGTTAGCTATTTCGAATTGCCCAGAAGGAATTGAAACTACATTTCCTTCAAAGTAACTAGGAACATGGGTATAGGCCATAACCATCTCTACAACGGTGGTCGATAAGCTTTGTAAAGGTGGCGATAAAATGCCCCAAATCGGAGTGGCAAACAGGAGCACCAAGGCATACACATAAAGGCTTTTATGGTGTTTAAAGATACTCAATAAGCTAAATAGCAAAACAAAGGGTAACAGCGCTCTAACGGGCAAGCTAATTTGGCTTAGGTAAAGCAGCAACTCTATGGCTAAACTGGCAATTAACAATACCAACCATAAGCTAGCACCTTGACGAAACTGCAGTTGTTGACGGCAATCGTAAAGCACATACAGAGCAACAATTGGGATCAGGAATGCATGCGAGTAGGTGCCATCATCAAAGCTATAGCGCCAAATGTCTAATACTACCGGCCAAAAGAGCAAAGCAATTAAGGCGGTAGTACCAAGAACAACAGCGGCTTGAAGTAAGCCGCTGTTGTTTAGTTTGTTGCTTGACTCTGTTGCTACCAAAGATTAACGCCCTTTTCCGAACAAAATAATCTCTGCGGTACGCACCAATATCAAAAGGTCGAGCAGGAAGCTTCGGTGCTTGATGTAGTAAAGGTCAAACTTTAGCTTCTCAAGTGCATCCGCTTCAGTGCTTCCATAAGGGTACTTAAGCTGAGCCCAGCCAGTTAAACCTGGTTTAACGTTGTGGCGCTGGTTGTAATAAGGAATTGATAATACCAACTCTTTTACAAAGGCAGGTCGCTCAGGACGAGGCCCAACAAAACCCATATCGCCCACCAATACGTTATAAATTTGCGGCAGTTCATCGACGCGGTATTTACGAATAAAGTTACCCACTTTGGTTACCCGAGGGTCTTCTTTTTGCGCCCATTTAGCCCCATCTTTTTCAGCATCGGTGCGCATACTACGGAACTTGTAAATGTTAAATGGTTGACCGTTTAAACCAATCCGTTCTTGCGAGTAGAGCACGGGTGCTCGAATACCTTCCTCTAACTTAATCATGATGACGGTAATTAACATCAATGGCCAAGTGAGGAATAATACGATCAGGCCTAAGAAGGTGTTACATACCCAATCTAAAGAGCTACGTAGATAGTTGGTAGAGTGGAAACCATTGCTGTAAATTACCCATGAAGGATAAATAAGGTTTACTGCAATTTGCCCTGATTCGCGCTCGATGAAGTCGATAATATCGGTGATTTCAACGCCACGCAGTTTACATAAAAATAAACTATCTACCGGCAAGTTGGCACGCCGCTCATCGGCTGCAATCACTATTTCTTCTACGCCGTTGGCCAGTACAAATGACTCTAAGGGTTGATCAAGCTCGAGAATAGTTTCGCGTTGAATACCGTCATCAGAGTCACCAGGCATACGAATGAAACCAGCCATTTCAAAGCTTACACGGTCAGATTTACGGCGCATACGTTTTTCAATAATACTGGCGCGTTCACCAGCTCCTAATACCAAAATTCGTTTGCGGCCCATATGCTCATATTGCATTTTGAGCGCAAAGTAACGAATAGTGGTTAAGCCCATCATGACTGCGGCGTAAAGCAGCTCGCGGAAATTACCAGGAAGAACATCTAAGGGCGTAAGTACATAAATAACCGAAGATATGAAATAACCTAAGGCAATACTTACCAATAAACGGCGTATTACTCCACGAAAGGTTTCACGAATTTTTTGGTTATATAAGCCAACTGACAATATTGACAGTTGTATTGGGAAGGTAAATGCCAAACAGTGTAATAACAGTATTCCTTCGCCATAGGCGGGGATGCCTTCAAAGCCGCTAAAGCGGAGAAGTTCAACACCAATGACAAAAACCCCGATGAGCACCAAAAATTCGGCAAGAATGATCGCTCTACTACCGGGATCTAGATTATGAAATTTCGAACCAGCCACGCTTCTTCCTTGAAACAAGATATTAAATATAGTTTTAAGACTAATCAGTATACCGAGATTTAAACGCAGAGCCACAAAAAATCGGTGTTACTTGTGCCCAGCTAGTTAAACCTAAGTTTGTTACCTGCACTTTACATTTCCAACAGCCAGTAGATAAATGTCGATATATTAAAACTATTTAGCTCAAGAGATTTACAACATGCGCGCTCGCACACTATCATGGAAAAAAGGACCACCTCAATCAATGTTATTTTGATGGACTCTCAGCGAAATGGACAGTGCTATGAAAAAACTCAACCAAGTAGTAATTAAATTGCTCTCGTTTATGGCGATAGGGCTTTTCCTAACCGCTTGCTCGAACAACCTACCTACTTTACCTGGCGCGTCGGTTCATCCGTCGCTTACTGCTAACCCAGCTGATTACAAATATCTGATCGGCCCAGGTGATGAACTCAACATCTTTGTATGGCGTAACCCTGAAATATCCGGCACCTTCATTGTGCGTCCAGACGGCATGGTGTCTACCTCACTAGTTGAAGACTTAGAGGTATCGGGTAAAACACCAACTGAATTAGCCCGCCTGATTGAATCAGAATTAGCGGAGTTTATTCGTGACCCGATCGTAACAGTTACTGTTGAAGGCTTTATTGGACCATTTAGCGAACAGGTTAGAGTAATTGGTGAAGCTTTCGAGCCTCAAGCAATTAACTATCGCGAAGATATGACGCTGCTAGATGTGATGATTCAGGTAGGTGGTCTAACAGAATATGCTGATGGCGATAACGCCCGCTTAGTTCGAGTGGTTAGCGGTGAGCAGCGTTCATATAAAGTACTTGTTGGTAAATTGATTCAAGACGGTGAGATTGAAGCCAATGTAGACGTTCTTCCTGGTGATATTATCATTATCCCAGAAGCATGGTTTTAGTCGGAGTAGTCGTATAAATGCAAGATTTAATTGAGGACTTTCTGCAATACCTGCGAGGGGTATGGTTAAAGCGCCGTTATATTTTAATCGCACTGTGGATTATTTGCCCTATTGGTTGGATAGCTGTGACATTGATGCCAAATCAATACACTGCCGAGGCTCGGGTTTACGCAGATACTCGCTCATTATTGCAGCCTCTACTTAAAGGTTTAGCCATCCAAACTGACCCCAGTCAGGAGTTAGCGATGATGGTTAAAACTTTGCTAAGTCGTAGCAACCTGGAAAAAATTGCTCGGGCTAGTGATGCTGACGTTAGGGTGAATAACAGCACTGAATATGACGCTTTGCTAGATAGCCTAAAAGAAACCATCGAGATCGACAAAACGCGTCGAGAAAATCTCTATACCATTAGTTTTGAAGCCGACTCACCACAGTACGTTCGTGATGTAGTGCAAGCGGCATTGGACGTATTTGTTGAGAATACTCTCGGTGAAAAGCGCCAAGATACTGATACCGCCAACTCATTTATTAATCAGCAGATTGAAGAGTATGAGACGCGCTTGATTGAAGCGGAAAAACGCCTAGCTTCTTTTAAGCAGGAATACACAGCCTTTTTGCCTGGTAAAGAATCTACTTACTACAGTAATCTCGAGAACGTTAAAAAGCAGCTAGAAGAGACTCGCTTACAACTTAGTGAGGCCGAAACCAAGTTGGTCTCAGCCAGAGCGCAATTGGCTAGTGAAGAGGTATTGGCCTCCCAACAAACCGCGCGCGTTCGAACTGAGTTTGATGATCGTATTTTGGCAATGCAAACACGCTTAGACGACTTGTTGTTGCGCTATACCGAGCGCCATCCTGATGTGGTGGAAGTGCAGCGTCAATTGGCTTCTTTACAAAAGCAAAAAGAAAATGCCTTAACTACTGCAAAAACGCCTGCAGCTCTCGCCTCGGAATCGGTGATCTATCAAGATCTCAAGATTACCGTTAGTCAAATTGAGAATGATGTGGCTTCGCTTAAAGTTCGTGAGCAAAGACACAAAGAGAAAGTCGATAACTTAGAGGAGCAGCTACGCCAGGTACCTGACGTAGAAGCAAAGCTTACTGGGCTTAACCGTAACTATGAGATTACCAAGTCTAAGTACGAAGACTTGTTATCGCGCAGAGAGAGCGCGCTTATTTCACAAAGTGCCGGCAAAACTACTGACGACATTAAGTTTAGGGTTATTGATGCTCCAAGGGTTCCCATTGAACCTTCTGGCCCAAAACGTCCTCTTCTTATTGCCGGAGTACTGATTTTTGCCCTAGCTGTTGGGGTTGGTTTGTCGTTGGCCTTTAGCCAAGTGAACCCAGTGGTTTCAAGTATCCAGCAATTATACCAGCAAACTGGTTATCCTGTTCTAGGAGTGGTATCTGCCACAGAAAGCTCTGGTTTGTTGAAAGTAGAAAAACGTAAGATGCGAGTGTTTGTATTGTCTAACGCGGTTTTACTATGTGGCTTTGTTGGCTTTATGGTGATCAACCTATTGCCAAACTTACACAGTAAAATTATTACCGGTTTAGGTGGATTGCTATGAGTACCATAGAAAAAGCAATGGGCAAGCTTGCTAAACAAGCCCAAGCCAAGCAAGAGGGTAGTGAACAGCCTGAAGCTGCTGAGTCAAACCAAGCCGCGGCTAGCAGTGAGCCTTCTACAGAAAAGCGTGAAAAGCCGGTATTGCAAATAGATTCCGCGGTGTTAAAACGTTTAGGCATGCTGTCAGATATTCGCTCTCGCGAAACCAGAATGCTCAGTGATGAGTACCGAAGCATTAAACGTAAGCTGATTAAAAATGCATTTGAGCCAGGTTTAATACCGAAAAATAAAAGTAACTTGATCATGGTTACTAGTGCTAACCCCGGGGAAGGTAAAACATTCACTTCAATTAACTTAGCGCTGAGCTTAGCCTTGGAAAAGGATAAAACAGTACTGTTAATTGATTCTGACGTGTTAAAGCCAACTGTGAGTAAAACCTTGGGTATTGGTCAACACATGGGCTTGATGGAGTATCTATTAGGTGAAACTGATGACATTGCTGATGTTATCTATCACACCAATATACCTAATTTAAGAATTATGCCGGCAGGCATGCCGCATCACTTGAGCAATGAGTTGTTGGCCAGTGACAAAATGCGCTCTCTTACTGAAGAGCTAAATAGCCGTTATTCCGACCGCGTCGTATTGTTCGATAGCCCACCGGTACTCGGGGTAAACGAAACGGTGGTATTGTCTAACTTCATTGGGCAAGCAGTGGTGGTAGTTGAACAAGATGGAACCAAGCTCGCTGCGATTAGATCTGCTGTATCGCAATTTAGCGATGAGCTAGCGATCGGATATGTATTGAATAAAGCAGTACACGGCAAAACAGGGACTTACGGATATGGCTACGGATATGGCTATGGTTATGAGGAAGAACGCAGCGCCTAGAGCAGTTGTTGCGCTTGCTATTGCTGTTGGAATATCAAGCTCGGTTAATGCCGCAGAGGTAGAGTTTCGCCCAGAAATAGGTGCGGAGTTAGTTTATACCGATAATGCAGGTCTTACTGAGGAAGCACCAGAGTCTGGTGAAATTGGTGTGTTATCAGCGGGCATTGTCTCCGAAGTTATTGGTAAAGACGGTGAACTCTCCCTTGATTATCGGGCAAGGCAAACATATCACTCTTACGATTCCGAAAAAAATAAGCTTTATCACGAGCTAGATTTTACTGGTGATAAAAAACTGGGAAAATCTGGCTTTAGTGTCGATGCTGTTGCATCTGTTGATATTCTGCCCGCAGAGGTAAGTAGCAATGCTATTACCGATGTTATTTCTGGAGACTTGATTCAAGGCAGCGAGTTAGGCCTAGGTTTAAACTATCAATCAAACCCTCGTAAATGGGTAGATCTAAACGCTCGAGTTGCCAGTAGCTTGTATCGTTATGAAGACGACCGTGGTAATAACAACGACTATGACGCCTCGCTGCTGTTTAAAAATGGCCAAAAAGTAAATTCAGTATTTTGGTTAATTGATTCTAGCTACATTCGCCGTGAAGCGCGGGGCAACTCTTCAGAAACTGAAAATATTAAATATAAAGGTGAGTTGGGTTTGCAGCAGCGATCTGGCTTTAGCCCTTTTATTAGCTACTATGCTGAGAGTTACTTGCAAGGTGTTAGCTCATCGGAAAAGGTGGGGGAGTCAGAAAGCTGGGGGCCAGCAGTTCGTTACTTTCGCTCTCGTTTAAGCTACTTCGAACTGAGCTATAACTTTTCTCTAGATAAAGATAAAAACGAAGATTATGTGGGGGCTGCGGTTAATCTCGAGCCGAATCGCCGCACCAAATTGTTCTTTGAATATAGTAAGCGTTTTTATGGTGATGCCTATGAATTCACCTTCTTCCACCAAAAGCGCCGTATTAGTACCGACATTAGCTACATTGAAGAGCCCACAAGCTTCGATCGCCGTTTCTTTGTTGAAGGTGACAGTGTAGAAGAGCAAAAGCTTGATAAAACCTTTAGATGGAATACAGGCTTAGACCTTCGCCGCTCAGGGCTCGATTTTGAGTTACGCCATCAAACCCGTGAAGGTTTGCGTGATGTAACGGATTTTGTCAAGGACACAACTTATGGTGGCGGAATTAGCTTAGACCATAAGTTAAGTCGTAAGCTGGTCATTGCCTTTGCATTTGATTACGACCACTACACATTTGACCGCCTCAATGGCATCGACCAAGTGGATAAGTACAGTCGCTATGATCTGTCACTAAATCAAGACCTCATCGAAGGGTTCTTCCTCACTTATCGCTACCAATTTACTCATCGTAGCTCCAATATAGTGGGCAGAACCTATGACGAAAACCGAGTATCGATTAACGCGACTAAGCAGTTTTAAGTATGTATGAATCATTTTTTGGCTTAAGTGATAAACCATTTAAGCTTAGCCCCGACCCTAAGTTTTTTTTTGCTAGCCCTCACCATGATCGCGCGGTGTCTTATCTGCGTTATGGCTTATCTCAAGGTGAAGGTTTTATTGTTGTAACGGGGCCAATTGGTACCGGAAAAACCACCATCGCCAGAAGCTTATTAGCCTCGGTGGACGACTCAATTGTGGCTGCTCAAATTGCGACAACTAAACTTAACCCCGACGAATTAGTTCGTTTAGTTGCAGCCCAGTTTAGTATTGATGTCGAAGGCCTAAACAAGGCTGATATCCTAAAGCGATTTGAACAATATTTGCTGACTCTAAATAAGCAAGGCAAACGCGCCTTATTAGTGGTAGATGAAGCTCAAAATTTACCAGCAGAAACCGTTGAAGAACTGCGAATGCTGTCTAACTTTCAACTCAACGACAAACCTCTTTTTCAGAGTTTCTTACTTGGGCAGGAAGAGCTAAAACCGATTATTGAACTGCCAGAAATGGAGCAGTTTAGGCAACGGATTATCGCCTCTTGTCACCTAAAACCCTTGGATGCAGAGCAAACCCAAGGTTATATATTGCACCGCCTCAAGCAGGTGGGTTGGAATGAAAACCCTAAGTTAGATGATGATATTTTTCAGCAAATTGCTGACTTTACTAAAGGTATTCCACGAAAGATTAATATCTTTGCTGACCGACTGTTTTTATATGCGTTTTTGGAAGACTTACACGCGATTAGCCAAGCCGACGTAGCTGCAGTTATAGAAGAGATGGGCGGTGAGCTTTCTGGTTCTTTACAAGGTACGCCAGAACAGCAAGGTGTCTCGGATATTGATGCAGTGTTGGGGCGCCAATATGAAGACGGTACCGGTGTTAATGCCAGTATTGGTAATGCTGCTATTAGTGATAGTCAGTTAAAAGCAAAACTACTAGATGTGTCTAGCTATCTAGAAGAAGTAGTGTTGCGAAAAATTAAAATCATTCGCTATCTAGATAAAATGATTGAGAAGAAGCGCAAAGAAATCGTCGAGTTAAGCGAAAATAGCTAAGTATTTCTCATTACCCGCTGTCACAAAGCCTAGCTTGGAAATGGAAGGTCACGTTTGAGTATTATTGTTGGTTTATTAGGCTACAGCATTGCAGCGGTGGTGTACCTGCTATTCAGTTTACTGTTGCTCACCACTAAACAAAGCGGCTTCCAGCGCCAAGCATTGAGCTTGGTGGTGTTTTTCACGCTGCTTTGGGCTAGCGCTGGGGTTGCTCAAATGTGGATAGCCCTTCCTCTTGGCTATTTATTTGGTATCGAGAGCCTGCGTAATGCACTGTGGTTCTTATTGCTTTATGCCACCATCGCTCCACGTTTCGAGCTTAGTAATTTTGTTCGTGGCCCTTGGCGAAAAAAAGGCTTGCTGCTTGGCTTGATATTTATCGCATGTCTACAAGTGGTCACTGCTTTGGCAGGCCTGAAGTTAAATCAGTTCTGGTTAGTAACACAGCTATCACAAACCGTTATTGGTCTGTGGTTAATAGAGCAGTTATATCGACGCATTGATGTTAGTGCTCGTCCCACTATTAAACCAATGTGCCTTGGTTTGGGCGGCATGTTTGCTTTCGACTTTGCGCTGTATGCCAACGCCTTAATTACTTCAGGGATCTCTTTTGATTTTTGGAGCCTACGTGGATTTGTTGCCATTTTAGCCGCGCCGTTGGTGTTATTAAGCGCACGCAGGATCAAACGTTGGTCCACCAAAATCTATGTGTCACGTGATGTCATTTACCATAGCACTCTGTTATTGGTTGCCGGCGGTTACTTACTGGTTATGGCTTTAGTCGGTTATTACATCAGGTATGCTGGTGGTGACTGGGGCAGCATGGCGCAAAATGGCTTCTTTGCCTTAAGCGCGTTAATTCTAGTCAGCTTGTTTTTGTCTGAACGCTTACGCAAGCGTTTAAAAGTGCAAATCACTAAACACTTTTTCGCCAATAAATATGAATACCGTGAAGAGTGGATGAAGTTTGCAGCGGTGCTTGAAGAAGATGGCGTTTCGCCTTACAGCATTGCACTTAAGGCAATTAACCAGCCTTTCGATTGTCAGTATGCTGGCTTGGCTATCGTAGAAAACGGCCGGTATGTGGTTAAAGCCACTTATAACATTCGAGATGATGACTCTCAGGCTCAGTTATGTTTAGACCACTTGGCTGGGCAAGCCATCGAGCACCAATGGATTGTCGATATTGAAGAGCTGAAAGAAGACACCAGTGTAGTGCCGTTTCAAGTCTCCACTAACCAGTTACAGCAAATTACAAAGTTTTGTTATGTCATTCCGATGAGCACCAGTGCTGGCTTTAAGGGGGTGATTTTGCTGTCTGCACCCTCTGCTATCCATAGTGTAAATTGGGAAGACCGAGATTTGATGCGCGCGATTAGTCGCCAACTGGCGGTATTTCTTAACTTGCACCGTTCTAACTTGGCGTTGGCCGAAAGCCAACAGTTTGATACCTTTAATCGCATGTCTGCTTATCTGGTGCATGATCTTAAAAATGTTTTGGCACAATTGCAGCTGATGTCGAAAAATGCGGTTAAGCATAAACATAACCCTGAATTTATTGATGACGCGTTTGAAACGGTAGACTCTGCAGCCAATCGTTTGGCTAAAGTTGTAGCGCACCTCAGCAAGAAACAACGAGTTGATACGGTAGTTGCTCCTTTTCAGCTAAAAGCGGCACTTGAGCAGGTTGCCCAATCGCGTTCCATTAGTAAGCCTATTCCGCAGTTAGCGTTCAGCTTAAGTGAGAACTTTGAACTGGTGGGTGACCAAGAGCGCTTTGTAAATGTGGTTTCGCATCTAGTGCAAAATGCGCAAGATGCTACGGCAGAAGACGGCTTGATCAGTATACGCGCTGGCAAGCAAGCCAATGAGTGTTTAATAGAAATACAAGACAACGGCGAAGGAATGAGCGTAGAATTTATTGATACACGCTTATTTAAGCCGTTTGATACTACCAAGGGCAATGCTGGCATGGGTGTAGGCGCCTATGACGCGAAGCGATTTGTCGAAGAACTTGGTGGGCATATACAAGTTACGAGTAATGTTGGCGAGGGTAGCTTATTTAAGTTGTACTTGCCCATTCACAAAATTTAGCTGGCCTAATGCGCCAGCAAAGCTGATGGAAGAAATAACATGGAAACGTTACTGGTTGTTGAAGACGACCCAGGTATTCAAAAACAGTTAAAGTGGAGCTTTAGCGACTACGAAGTCATTATTGCTGGTGATAGAAAGGAAGCCATCACTGCTCTACGTCGTTATGAGCCTAAAGTGGTTACTTTAGATTTGGGTTTGCCGCCAGATGAGGCTAATGCCAGTGAAGGCTTGGCAACGCTCAAAGAAATGCTGGAGTTAAACCCAAAGCTTAAAGTTATTGTTATTACCGGTAACGAAGATAAAGAAAACGCCCTAAGCGCTATCGCCATGGGGGCACACGACTTTTATCAAAAACCGATTGATGATGACACCATGTCGGTGATTATCGCTAGAGCCTTCTGGGTTGCCAATATAGAGTTAGAAAACGAGACTCTGAAGGGCGCATCGTTAGATAACAACGGCTTTTTGGGTAACTCTCCGCAAGTTCAAAAAGTTTGCCGCATGGTGGAGCGCATTGCCCCTACCGAGGTAACCACACTGTTGTTAGGTGAAAGTGGTACGGGTAAAGAAGTGCTTGCTCGCGCTATTCACCAACAAAGCCCACGTAAAGATAAACCTTTTATCGCCATTAACTGTGCCTCTATTCCAGAAAACTTGCTTGAAAGCGAGCTATTTGGTTTTGAAAAAGGCGCGTTTACTGGGGCACATAAAACCACCGAAGGTAAGATTGAGTGTGCTAATGGCGGTACCTTATTTTTAGATGAAATCGGCGATATGCCGTATCCGTTACAAGCTAAGATTCTTCGCTTCTTGCAAGAGAAAGTGGTTGAGCGAGTAGGCGGACGTAAAGAAATCGCCGTTGATGTGAAAATTGTTTGTGCAACCCACCAAAACTTGCAAAACATGGTTGAGCAAAAAGAGTTTCGTGAAGATTTATTTTACCGAATCAGTGAGATCACCATTAATATCCCACCGCTTCGCGACCGCGGTGAAGATGTGGTGTTGTTAGCACGTGCTTTCTTGCAAAATTATAACAAGCAAATGCAGCGTAATATTAATAACTTTAGTGATGACGCTATTACTGCTTTAAGCAATCACCGTTGGCCTGGCAATATTCGCGAGCTGCAAAATAAGGTGAAGTCGGCAGTTATCATGGCCGACAATAAGCAAATTACCGCCGATGACTTGGCCCTGCCGATTGGCGATGAAGAACAAGTTAAACTGGCGCTAAATCTTCGCCATGTACGCGAAGCTGCCGAGAAGCAAGCAATTAATAAAGCTTTGGCGCTAAGCAACGGCAATATTTCTAATACCGCTGGTCTGCTTGGTGTTACTCGCCCAACCTTGTATTCTTTGCTCGATAAATACGGTTTGAAAACTGACTAAGGTCGGTTTCTTTGTAAAGCGGCGAGAGTCGCTTGTTGTAGTTACTCAATTAGGCCCCACATGGATAAGTCACAAACAGAAATGAATATATTGGTCACCCCAGAGATGGCCAATTTCTCCGGTAAGATGCATGGTGGAGCCATGTTAAAAAAGTTGGATGAAGTAGCTTACACCACAGCTATTCAATATTGTGGGAACTACGCAGTAACGCTATCGGTTGATCAAGTATTGTTTAAAAACCCGGTAGAGATTGGTGAGTTTGTTACTTTTTTAGCTTCGGTTAATTACACCGGACGAACCTCCATGGAAATTGGTATTAAAGTGGTTGCTAAGAATCTTAAAGAGCAAACTGTACGCCATACTCACTCTTGCTTTTTCACGATGGTAGCAGTTGATGAGCAAGGTAACTCTGCAGAAGTGCCACCGCTTGAACCAAGCACAGAAGTAGCCAAACGGCGATTTAATGATGCCTTGCGCCGTCGTCAGCGGCGCATGGAAAAAGCATAAAAAACTAAAAAGGCCTGCTAGATTTTGCAGGCCTTTATCTTATTTGGAGGGGAGATTAATAACCATTTAGTCGGTCGAAGTACTCCGGCAAAAATAGTGATATTTGCGGTATGTAAGTAATTAATATCAGGAAGAATAGCAATAAGCTTAACCAAGGTAAGCATGCCTTAATTACCCATCCCATGCTCTTTCCAGTTATCCCCGCTGTAACAAAGAGGTTTAAACCAACCGGTGGAGTAAGCATACCGATTTCCATGTTCACTACCATAATGATCCCCAGGTGAATTGGGTCTATGCCCAGTTGTGTCGCAATAGGGAACAAGATGGGCGCCATGATAAGCAAAATGGCGGAAGGCTCCATAAAGTTACCAGCAATCAGCAACAAGATATTCACTACTACCAAAAATGCCCAAGGCTGAAGACCATAGGCCACAATGGATTCGGCAATCATGTGAGGAATGCGCTCGGTGGTTAATACATGCGCAAACAACATTGCGTTAGCAATAATGAATAGCAGCATAATGCTCACTTTTGCCGCATCTTTAAGTACTTGGCGCACTTCCGGATCACCGACAGACTTAAAGATACTAACCGGGAATAGCATTAAGTTACGGGCAACGGCCGCGCCTATGCTTTCGCCTTCGTTCTGCCAAGCTTGGTGTTTAATCGGGCCAATATCTCGATAGCCATAAACCGACACTAAAAAGGCATAAATTGCTGCCACTGATGCAGCCTCGGTTGGGCTAGCTACCCCGCCATAAATTGAACCAAGAACAATCACAATCAGCATCAAGCCACCTGTGGCTTTAAGTGCCGAAATCGCCCATTTTTTGCAACCCGGATAGGCTTGAGCAGGCAAGTTTTTTACTCGCGCAACGATATAAATGGCAATCATTAAAATGGTGCCCATCATGATCCCAGGAATAAACCCTGCCATAAACATACGCGAAGCTGATACTTCGGTAGCGGCGGCGTAAACTAGCATCACAATAGAAGGTGGGATCAAGATGCCAAGCGTACCGGCATTGGCAATCACGCCAGCTGCCAGCGATTCTGGGTAACCAGAGCGCACCATGCCCGCAATTACAATAGAGCCAATGGCTGCTACGGTAGCAGGGCTAGAGCCAGATACTGCCGCAAATAGCATACAAGCCAATACCGAGGCCATGGCTAGGCCCCCACGAATATGTCCCACACTATCCATGGCAAAATTAATTAGCCTGCGCGCGACACCGCCTGTGGATAAAAAGGCTGATGACAAAATGAAAAAGGGGATAGCTAATAAAGTGTAGTGTTCAGAGGTGGCTTCAAATAGCTTTAATGCTACTGACGCTAAAGAGTCGTTAGAAAACAATAGAATGGTTGTCATGCTAGCAAAGCCAAGCGCGATGGCGATAGGCATGCCAATAATCATGCATACAAACAGTAAAATAAACAGAGTAAAAGTTGTCATGGTCAGTTCCTTTGCCGCAAGTGCTTATTGTTTTTTTAGTTCGTCGGCGAGTTGCATGCTTTCTTTGGCTTCATCGGCCAAGTGAAAGCCGTCTTGCCGGTTGGTTAGTACTTTCCAGCCCACTTCTAGGAAGCGAATGACCAACAGTACAAAGCCAATGAACAACACACTCATGGTTTTCCACTTTTCTATGGGCAGGTCTTCCATCTCAATGCCAATACGCGCTAGCTTGCTTAAGTAAACCCAAGAGCCATACATAAATAGGCAGCAATAAAACAAACATAGGCTTAGCGCTATTAAGGTAAGCCACTTGCGTTGGTTAGGCGGTAACACCTTTACAAAGGCATCTACGCCAATGTGAGCACCTTCTCGCACGCCCCAGCTTGCGCCTAGTAGTACTAACCATGCTGAGCAATACAAGGTGACTTCTTGTACCCAATGAATGCCGGCGTTGAATACAAAACGCATGATCACTTCTACAAATACCAGTAGCGTCATCGTAACCAACAATAATGCGATGAAGTTTTCTTCAAAGCGGCGGAACCAAGCAACAAACTTCATGTGATGTCCTTATCCAAGAGCGTAAGTCAATGAATGAGCGCAGAGCGAGGGGACTCTGCGCTTCTTCACTTACTGGTTAGCAGCTACCGCAGCATCAATAATGTTTTTGCCAATTTCACTTTCGAATTGCTGCCATACAGGTTTCATTGCTTCTACCCATTGCTGACGTTGCTCTGGGCTTAGTGAAATGATTTCTGAACGGTTTGAAGCCATTATGTTGGCCTTGTCTTTCTCGGCTTTTTGCGCCGCTATTTGGTTACCGTGTGCAACTGCTTCGTCTAGAGCTGCCTTTAACTCATTGCGTATGTCGTCCGGTAGCTCATGCCAAAATTCGGCTGAAGTAACAATTAGGTAGTCCAATACACCGTGGTTTGACTCGGTAATGCTGGCTTGTACTTCAAAGAATTTTTTAGAATAAATGTTGGACCAGGTATTTTCTTGGCCATCAATGGCGCGGGTTTGTAGTAGGGTAAAAACCTCTGAAAAGGGCTTTTTAAGTGGCACAGCATCAACGGCTTCAAACTGAGCAGCTAATACATCGGAAGACATAATGCGGAACTTTTTGCCTTTTGCATCGGCAGGGGTGTAAAGCGGCTCGTTAGCCGATAGCTGTTTCATGCCATTGTGTAAGTAACCTAGCCCCACTAAGCCTTTACTTTCTAGAGAAGACAACAACTCTTGACCGGCGCTACTGGCTTGGAAGCGCTCAACAGCCGCCATATCTTGGAATAGAAAAGGAAGGTCGAATACTTGTAGTTTTTTAGTGTATTTTTTGAATTTAGACAGCGAAGGTGAGATCAGCTCAACATCGCCCAGTAGCAGGGCCTCTAGCTCTTTCCCGTCTCCGTATAGCTGAGAATTTGGATAAACCTTAACTTCTACTTTTCCGGGTAAGCGTTGGTCGACGAGTTCTTTAAATTTTAAAGCCATTTGGCCTTTAGGAGTATTTTCTGCAACAACATGTGAGAATTTCAGCTCGATGGGGGCGGCATTTACAGCGCTGGCAAATGCAATGCTTAAAGCGGTGAGCGTACTTGCTAATAGCTTCATTTTATTCTTCCTTGTGTAGGGTTGGTTGTTTACAACGCTACACCTTAGAGCAAGCAGTAAGCCAAGTTTTCAGTCTGGCTCTAAGTGTTTGAATAAATGAGATTAGTTGTTTTATTCTTAATCGGTGAATCTATCTACAGCTAAAGTTATGGGGGGATCCGCCCCCATCTAATAATGGCAAATGGGTCGATTTCACCCCATTACTCGGGTTCGACTTCTTTGTAGTCGCCCTTGTCTAATTGATACTTTTTCATCTTTTCGTAAAGGGTTTTCCGGCCGATTTGTAGCTCTTCCTGCACGGTCTTTAAATGGCCCTTATGGCGCTGAAGTGCATCTTGCAGCAAGGTGCGTTCAAAACGATAAAGCTGTTCCATTAAACTCAGTGACTGCTGGTGGTTTTGACTCTCGCTAAATGCCGCATCTTCGCCCATTAATACCCAACGCTCAGCTAGATTACGTAGCTCGCGAACATTGCCGGGCCAGTCATGGTTAACTAATTCGGCTAAACGTGACGGCGAGACTTCGGGGCTATTTAACTGATAGCGAGCAGCAGCTACCCGCAGAAAGTTTTCCAATAATAATGGAATGTCTTCAGCGCGTTCACGCAAAGCGGGTATGTGCACCTCAACAACGTTTAAGCGATAGTACAAATCGCTGCGAAACTCACCTTGCTCGCCCAGATCTTTTAAATCACTTTTGGTGGCGGCAATAACGCGAATATTAAGCGATGTAGCTTGGTTGCTGCCTAATGGCTCTACGCTGCGCTCTTCCAGCACCCGTAGCAGCTTAATCTGCAGCGCCATTGGCATGCTCTCTATCTCGTCGAGAAATAGGGTGCCATGATTGGCAAAGGCAATTTTGCCAATGCGCTTTTTTTGTGCTCCAGTAAATGCGCCGGCTTCGTGGCCAAATAACTCGCTCTCAATCATTGTTTCTGGCACTGCACCACAGTTGATTGCCACAAAAGGCTGTTTGGCTCGCACGCTATGGTCATGTAAAAAGCGCGCAACCAGTTCTTTGCCGGTGCCTGTTTCACCATGAATTAATACATCTGCAGGGGTATCTTTAATATGGCTAAGAATTTTGCGCATGCGGGTGATTGCGGGCGTAGAGCCAAGTATCCGTGGCCCAGGGCCACTTTGAGCATCCAACTCCGCTTTTAACTCGCGGTTTTCTAAGGTGAGTCGGCGCTTTTCTATGGCTCTTTGCAGAACATCTAACAAGTGGCTGGTGGAAAAAGGTTTCTCTAAGAAATCATAAGCACCATCGCGAATCGCCTTAATGGCCATAGATATATCACCATGGCCGGTAAGCAGAATAATCGGTAAATCGGCATCAATTTGATGGGCTTGTTGCATCATCTCTAAGCCGCTTAAACCTGGCATATTGATGTCTGAAATGATCACGCCTGGCCAGGTAGGTTTAATTTGCCGTAAAGCCTGTTCGGCATTTTCAAAACGCAGGCATTCGTAGTCTTCTAACTCTAAAGTTTGTCCCAGAGAGCGCAAAATATCGGGGTCGTCATCAATGATTATTACCGGTGTATACACAGTTACCTCTAGTGTTAACTATTAGCAGGTGGGGTGTGAGTGCGTAAACGAATAACAAACTCAGGGCCGATATCCGCTAAGTTACTCACGCTCAGTTCGCCTTCAAAAGACTCGATTAAACGTTTAGATATTGCCATGCCTAAACCCAAGCCTTGTTTTTTGGTAGTGAAAAAGGGCTCAAATATGCGTTGCTGCTGTTCCTCGCTCAACATCGGCCCGTTATCCCAAATAGCAATGCACTGCCAGTTGTCTTGCTGATATTGCCTAATGCCTAGTAGGGGAGATTGAATACCTTCTAGGGCGTCAATGGCATTGTTAATAAGGTTTATCAGTACTTGCTCTAGTTGAATCGCGTCGGCTTTTACCCATTGCTCATCTTGGCCGCTAAATTCAATTTTAATGTTATTGGCGACAATTCGGTTAGCGAGAATAGATAGGGCAGCGTTAATCGAAACCGCGCTAGATACCGCACTGGTTTGTCCGCTGGACTTCCTCGAGAAAATCTTAAATTTAGCAATCATTTTACTCATCATAGAGGTGAGCTTAATGATGTCTTGTAGGTTGTGAGTCACTTGTTCATGTTGCAGTTTTTGTTGGAAGCGCAGGGCATTTTCGGCATAGCTTTGCATAGCCGTTAAGGGTTGGTTTAGTTCGTGATTAATCCCCGCAGAGAGCTCGCCTAGGGTGGCAAGTTTAGCGGCTTGCACCAGTTCATCTTCAGTTTTTTTAAGGGTATTGGCGGTGCGGCGATAGTCATCAATAGCTTGCTGTAATTGTTGATTGCTTTGAGTAAGCTCGGCGGTGCGTTGCGTAACTCTTTCTTCTAATTGATGGTTGGCCTGGGCTTGCATTGCACGGCTTAGTTGTAGCTGTCGCCAATATAAATAAAGTAATACCAAGCCAAGATAAAATAGCGAACTTAAAAATAGCGCCTCAGCTATATCGCCTATATAACCACTGTCTTTAGATAAAGCATATAAACGCCAACCGGCGGTGGGCAATACTCGGTTGGTGCTAATGTAATCTACTCGCTGGCCGCCGTAATTGGGCAAATTAATACTGTTTGGGCGTAAGTCTTGCGCCATATTTTTTAGCTGGTGTTCGCCATATTGGCGAGAGTTTATTAGCTGCTGACGTAACGATTCTGGCAAGGCTTTAATGCTGCGGTAAAGCCAGTGAGCTTGCGAGGCATAAAAAACCACACCGTGTTTGTCGGTGAGTAGGTACTCAAAGTTAGGGTCTCGCCAGCTCTTATCAATAATGTTTAGCGCGACTTTTACCACTATTACCCCAACTACCCGTTGTTGTATTTTTACTGGCGCAGAAAAGTAATAACCGCGAATGCCTGAGCGAGAGCCCAAGGCAAAGTATTGCCCATATTTACCTAAGATAGCGGTTTGGAAATAGGGGCGGTAACTATAGTTACTTCCCACAAACGAGCGGGCACTTTGCCAATTACTAGAAGCCAAGGTGGTGCCGCTAGGGTCGAGTAAGTAGGTAACATCACTACCTTGTAGATCGTTTACATGTTGCAGGTAGAGGTTAAGAGCGTGACGACGCTGGCTGGTAACGTTAAGACTAAGTGGCTCGGACAGTTGCTGCTGAATCGCCAGCACCTTAGGGAAGTTGCGAAATCTATCCAGCTCATGCTGAATACTGCGTTGTAAACGTTGGCTTTCTTCAAGTAGTTGGCTTTGCTGTTGCTGCTTAGCTTGGTATTGCGCAGTGACACTCGCCAGCAATGACAGTAGCAACCAAGCTAGCACTAGCAGCAGCTTTTGCCTTAAGGGAATATTGTTTTTTGAACGCTGTTCCATCGCGAACCAATTAACCAAGGGAATAAAATAAGCTTATATAACAATTGCCGATATTGCTGGTTGTTCAGTCACATAGTGCAAATTGTGAACGGATTGTCCGCTGCTAAGTGACCATATATTACCTACGGTTATAAAAAATCCCGTTTTATTCTTTATTGTCTTAGGTCGTGCTTGGGTAGACTAGCTGCAATTGTGAATCTAGGGTGCGATAAAATGCTGTTAAAGGAACTTTCGTCATTGGCTAGTCCATTGTCTGAGCAACAGGTTAGCCTGCTGCAACAGGCTACGGCTGAGCTGTCGGTAACTCAACTCGCCTGGGTAAGTGGTTACCTGGCGGGCGTAGGACAAAACGCGGGTCAGTTGGCACCGCTTGCGCAAGCACAACCTGCAGGCAAACTAACTATTCTTTATGCTTCTCAAACGGGTAATGCCAAAGGTGTTGCCGAAGAGTTGCATTCTGCTGCTCAAGCTCAAGACATTAACGCCGAAGTTGTTAATGTGGCTGATTACAAAGCAAAAAACTTGAAGAATGAAACCCATTTGTTGATTGTTGCCAGTACGAATGGTGAAGGCGAGCCACCCGATGATGCTATCGAGTTCCACGAGTTTTTAGCCTCTAAAAAAGCACCTAAGCTGGATAACTTAAAATACAGTGTATTGGCTTTAGGCGATTCAAGTTATGAGTTTTTCTGCCAAACCGGTAAAGATTTTGATGAGCGTTTAGCGGCTCTAGGCGCAGAGCGTGTATGTGAGCGTGTTGATTGTGATGTTGATTACGACAAAGACGCAGCAAGCTGGACTGAGCAAGCATTAGCCGAAGTTAAGCAAACCTTAAGCGCAGAAGCGACTAGCTCGGTGGTTAGCTTGCCGGTAAACGCTCCAGCAGCTAGTCAATACAACAAAAAGAACCCTTATGCTGCTGAGCTGAGCTTAAGCCAGAAGATCACTGGTCGTGATTCAGCGAAAGATGTTCGCCATGTTGAAATCGATTTAGCTGATTCAGGCATTCAATACCAAGCCGGTGATGCCCTAGGTGTATGGTTTGAAAATGACCGTGAGTTAGTGGCCAAAATTATCGCGCGTTTAGGTCTAAAAGAAGACCAAACCGTTAGTATTGACGAGCAAGAATTTAGCTTAGTCGACGCACTAACTGAAAAGTTAGAAATTACTCAAACCAGTGGCGCATTTGTTGAAGCTTGGGCTAATTGGTCTGCCAGTAAAAAACTACAAACTGTGGTTGCCGATAAAGACAAACTGCGAGAGTACGCCGCTAATCATCAAGTGATCGATGTATTGCTAGAGAAAAAAGCCAAAGTGGCAGCACAAGATTTTGTTGATGCTTTGCGTAAAATTACGCCGCGACTTTACTCTATTGCTTCTGCACAAGCAGAGGTAGAAGAAGAGGTTCATTTAACGGTTGGTGTAGTGAGCTACCAACAGGGTGATGAACAGCGCTTGGGTGGGGCTTCTGGTTTCTTAGGTGCTCGTGCTGAAGAAGGCGCCCAAGTTAAAGTGTTTGTTGAACATAACGACAACTTCCGCTTGCCAAGCAACCCTGAAACGCCAGTAATTATGGTTGGTCCAGGTACGGGTATCGCGCCATTCCGCGCATTTATGCAACAGCGTGATGCCAGCGATGCCGAGGGTAAAAACTGGTTGTTCTTTGGTGATCAAACCTTTACTCAAGACTTCTTATATCAAACCGAATGGCAAGGTTACTTGAAATCAGGCTTGTTAAGTAAGCTAGACGTAGCATTCTCGCGTGACCAAGCAGAGAAAATCTATGTGCAAGATCGCTTAAGAGAAAATGCTGAAGAAGTTTTCCAATGGTTAGAAGAAGGTGCCCACCTTTACATTTGTGGTGACGCAAACCGCATGGCGAAAGATGTGCACCAAGCCCTTATCGATATTATTGCTGAGCAAGGCAAACAAAGCCCTGAACAAGCAGAAGAGTATTTAAAACAGTTACGCAGCGCTAAGCGTTACCAGAAGGATGTTTACTAATGAGTTCGGATCTAATTGTTGAAGGCAAGTTGTCAGATAATGAGCGCCTAAAGCGAGAGAGTAACTTCCTGCGTGGCACTATTGAAGCTGACCTAAGTGATCGTATCACTGGTGGATTTACAGCAGATAACTTTCAGTTAATTCGTTTCCACGGTATGTACCAGCAAGATGACCGTGATATTCGTGCAGAGCGAACCAAGCAAAAGCTAGAGCCGCTGCACAATGTAATGTTACGAGCGCGTATGCCTGGCGGGATTATTCAGCCTAAGCAGTGGTTGGCCATTGATAAGTTTGCTACCGACCACACTATGTACGGCAGTATTCGTTTAACCACGCGTCAAACTTTCCAGTTTCACGGGGTGTTAAAGCCAAACATTAAATTAATGCACCAAACACTTAACAGTATTGGCATTGACTCTATTGCAACCGCCGGTGATGTTAACCGAAACGTATTATGTACCAGTAATCCGGTTGAATCTGAACTGCACCAAGAAGCTTACGAATGGGCGACTAAAATCAGTGAACACCTATTACCTAAAACCCGCGCCTACGCCGAGATTTGGCTAGATGGTGAAAAGGTTGAAGGTGGTGAAGAAGAGCCTATTTTAGGTTCTAATTACTTACCGCGTAAATTTAAAACCACAGTAGTGATTCCACCTCACAATGATATAGACGTGCACGCTAACGACCTTAACTTTGTTGCGATTGCTGATAACGGCAAGTTAGTAGGTTTTAACGTTTTGGTAGGTGGCGGCCTTGCGATGACTCACGGTGATAAGTCTACTTACCCGCGTCGCGCCGATGACTTTGGTTTTGTTCCTCTTGATAAAACCTTAGATGTGGCTGCGGCAGTGGTAACTACGCAGCGCGACTGGGGTAACCGAGTTAATCGTAAAAATGCTAAAACCAAATACACGCTCGACCGTGTGGGTAGCGATACCTTTAAGCAAGAGGTTGAAAAGCGCGCTGGCATTAACTTCGAAGCAAGTCGTCCTTATGAGTTTACCTCTCGCGGTGACCGTATTGGTTGGGTAGAAGGCATTGATGGTAAGTACCACTTAACCGTATTTATTGAAAACGGCCGTTTGTTAGATTACCCCGAAAAGGCCTTGAAAACCGGCGTTGCCAAAATTGCTGAAATTCACAAAGGTGACTTCCGCATGACCGCTAACCAAAACTTAGTTATTGCGGGTGTAGCAGCTAAAGACAAAGCCAAAATAGAAAAGCTTGCACGTGAACATGGCTTAATTGATGATAGTCACAGTTCGCAGCGTCTAAATTCTATGGCTTGTGTTGCGTTCCCAACGTGTCCACTAGCCATGGCTGAAGCCGAGCGTTACTTGCCTGGTTTGGTTGACGATGTAGAGCAATTGCTGGCTAAGCACGCAATGAACGATGAGCACATTATTTTACGAGTAACTGGCTGTCCTAACGGTTGTGGCCGCGCAATGCTTGCCGAAGCAGGCTTGGTGGGCAAAGGACCAGGTAAGTACAACTTATATCTAGGTGGTAACCAAAGCGGAACACGTATTCCAAAACTCTATTTAGAGGGCATTGGTGAGCAAGAAATCTTGTCTGAATTAGACGGTTTAATTGCTCGCTGGGCTAAAGAGCGTGAGCAAGATGAAGCTTTTGGTGACTTTGTAATTCGTGCTGGAATTGTCGCTGAAGTAAAAGTAAGCGTTAGGGATTTTCATGACTAACTTAGATTTGGAGCAACTGGTTGCACTCCCTGTTGAGGCCCGTGTTGCTGAGTTATCTGAAGTAAATAAAGAACTTGAAGGCATGAGTGCACAACAACGTGCGGCTTGGGCCCTAGAGAACTTGCCCCAGCAAGTGGTATTAACCTCTAGCTTTGGCATTCAAGCTGCGGTTAGTTTGCACCTGTTGACGCAAATTAAGCCCGATATTCCGGTGATACTTACCGATACAGGCTACTTGTTTCCTGAAACATACCGCTTTATTGATGAGCTAACTGAACGCTTAAACCTTAACCTACAGGTATATAAGTCGAAGCAGTCTAACGCATGGCAAGAAGCGCGTTTTGGTAAGCTTTGGGAGCAAGGTGTTGAAGGCTTAAAGCAATACAACACCTTGAATAAAGTTGAGCCTATGCAGCGCGCTTTTAAAGAGCTAGAAGTTAAGAGCTGGTTCTCAGGTTTGCGTCGCAGTCAGTCGTCTTCTCGTTCAGACTTACCTGTGCTGCAAATTCAAAATGGTGCTTTCAAGATATTACCCATTATCGATTGGAGTAATAAAGATGTGCACTATTACTTAAAAGATCACAACTTGCCTTATCACCCTTTGTGGGAACAAGGTTATGTGTCGGTTGGGGATGTGCAAACCTCACAACCCTTGCAAGCTGGGATGAGTGAAGAAGATACTCGCTTCTTCGGCTTGAAGCGAGAATGTGGCTTACACGAAGAAGTAGCTGGCAGCGGTATTTAAATTTATCAGAGTTAAACCAAAACGCGGCCTTAGCCGCGTTTTTTGTTTTAATGCTTAGTGAAGCTCAAAATAGTTATGTAATAGTTGCTCTAAATGCTCTTGATAAGAAGCTATAGGCTGAGTGGTAATCAGTTTAGCTAGCTCATCACCAATAGGAGTGAAGCGATGGTAAAGCAGTCTAGCGCCTTTATAGCGAGGTTTTAAGGCATAATGTGCTTGCCCATGTATCAATGGTGTGTCGTGATGTGATGAAGGACGGATCTCGAGTTCTTTATCGAAAATTAACCCTAAGTCAATTAACTGCAAAACATGGTGATAAGGCATGCGATGCTGCCCTAAGCTAATTTTGTCCAGTTTCGCTCTTACCAAACCTAAATTACTGGCTGGCCTTGCAACACCCGTTAAGATCTTATTGTTAGTTTCTCCACCAACACTAGAGCTTAATTCACAGGCGGTTTGAAACCACATTGCTTCACGTTGCGTCATTAGTTTTAAGGTGCGCAGCGCTTTAACCGAAAAGCTACCAGGAGTAGCAAGCTCTTGGCTAAGAATATCGGCCCACAACATTTGCATTGATTTAACTTGGGTATTGCTAGCTAAGTGCAAAAACTCGGTCAACCAATCGGCGTCAGGTTCACTGCCTACGTCTTGTTCACTGGTTTTTTGTGCGGCAAAGTAAAAAATACTTTCTAAGTTTTTTTGTTGCGTAGCTAGTTCAACGGTAGTCCTAACCTTAGCGCGTTGTGACCAGGTAGAAGCAGCCTTTTCCTTATATAATAGGGCATCTAAACCGCGCTGCTTAGCTATTTTGGCTAATTGCAGTTTACTGTTCTCTACTTGGCTGTTTTTGTTCTCGGTGATCGGCTTATCTGACATGAATTACTCCTCGCTGCCTCATTTTTACTGAGGATTCACCGATAAAGCAAGTTTGCAATCATTGTTAAAAGTGTTAAATTTAGGTTAACTGGTGATAAGGGAGGTGGTTGTGTTAAAAAACCTTACCGTATGGACTAAACGACATAAAGTTCTAACTGTTTTAATGAGTGCCTACGTTGTTAGCTTGTTGGTGTTAATGACAATGTTTGAATAGGCGTAATCAAGTTTACGCCTATCAACTTTTCACTGTTGTTTAAGTTAGATATTTGCCTCAATCAAACCAATAACCTGATCGATTTCTTGTTGATTTAACTCTCCATCCTTAGCAAATAAAACGGTGCCGCTGGCATCAAGTAGAATAATGGCCGAAGACTTTGCTTTTAGCTGCCATAGCTCAAATAGCTCTCCTTTTTTATCTAGTACGAAGCTTGCCTTTGGAAAGGCTTTTTTGTTTTTCTTTAGTTTCCCTTTTACAAAACCAGAAGTGCCAAAGATGGCGTCGTCTAGGTTTACTATGGTTACGGTTTGGTAAACATCATCGCCAAATTTGGCTTGCTTTACTGCCTCGATCATTGGTGCATTGAGTTCTTTAGCGCTAGTTCGCCCGGCCATTGCTTGAATAAGCATCACCTTGCCGTTAAGTTGTTGGGTGCTCCAAGCGCTATAACTGATATCGTCGCCAGCAAGCTGTAGTTCCCCTGCGTTATCAATATCAATGCTAGGTAGGTTGCCGCCAGTATTTACGTTAAGTGCCATCGCCCATGCTGGTAGTAGGCTTAAAAGTAGTAATAGATGCTTCACGTTGTAATCCTTTATGCTTGGCTGAGTTAATCAGGTCAGACCTGTGTGAAACATTTATAACAAAAAATCAACAAATCTTAATAGAGGGCATCGCTAATCAATTGTACTTCTGCGAGCAACATCTCTTTTATGAGCTCAGACGAACCTGAAACAAGGGTATGAGCGCTATCTCCAATGATTATTGTAGGCCCCTCGATGCCGCTGCTGGCATCAATGGTTAACCAAGCCGGTGAAGCACTTCCAACGCTGTCTGCTGGATATACCATATACAAAGGATAGTTGGGGGCCAGTTCACTTAATACTAGCGCGAGTAATAAAGCGCGTTCATCGCTATCGGCTCGGTTGTCTTTTAATACATCTACCGGAGAAGTAAAGCTGTAATTGTTCTCCTGTTTGCTGGGTATAGTAAGTAACCAAGCTTGAGCTTCTGCAAGTGATCTATTCAAATCTCCCTGCTGGGTGAAGTGCTCAATAATTGGATTTACGCGGTCGCGATTTTGATAAAACAGCTGTGAGTAATTAGGGCGAACGCAGGGGTACTGCGCCCCTTGTGGGTGTAAGCACGGCAGCAGCCCTAGGTGGCGAAATGCATCGTGAGTATATTGTTCATAGGCATCCCACAGCATTTTTGAAGAGGGGCTATCACTGTCACTACGCAGTGCTTGAAGGATGTCATCTAAACGGGTTTCGGGGTCGTCGACATACTGGTTAATCATTGCAACAGCGTGTTCTAAGCGTGGACTTAAATAAGCGCTAATTGCCTGCGATGGGTAGGTTAGGCTGTAACTTAACCGAAAGGTTTCTACTTCAGACTGATGAATTAAATCTTCAGAAAATTGAAGTTTTAGCTGCTGATATTGACCTTGGGTATCAGACCATTGCCATTCGCCATAGAATGTATTGTCACCAAGTTGTTCACTGGCAGCAATGCTAAGAGACTGATTACTAAAAAGTAAGCTGCTTAAATAAAGCAAGCCCAGTGCAGCAGTTCGACTCATAATCGCCTCTCAGTGCTAATTAGCTATACCTTAAGTAAATAGCACTGATTGGCGAGTTTGCTAAATTTTGTTAATTATTTGTTACTTTGGGCAGGCGCCTTTTTGATAAGTATTTATCTCAGGATCGCCACAGGCAGAACAGGCATTACCGTACTCTTTCAACTCACCATTTACTTCGCCACATACTGGGTCATATTCCATAGTACAAATCTGTGGACGAGGTTCTTCACAGCTACCATCAACCTTGAGCATAGACTCTGGAGTTTGGCTACAGGCCATTAAAATAAGAGCAAAAAATGCGATAACAACGTGCTTAATCATGAGCAATCACCTAAACTTTTAAAGGCTTTAGATTGTAGATGATAAACTTATGATGCGTCGACTGAAATACGCTTTTATTACTATGTTTCTGCTGGCTTTTTCTGCCACTGCTGGCCCTATTATTGTGCAAAAAAGCTCAGACCCAAATAAGGTTGACGCCTTTGAGCTACAAAAAGAGTTGCTAGAACAACATTTATGGCAGGAGCAGCTGCGCAATCAAGCTCAACTGCAGTGGTTAAGAGAGCTTCCCATTGGTTGTGTTTTTAACGCAACTGGCGACTATCAATGTGGTTTAAATTGGTATCGACCATACCGCTACCAGCAACAGCAGTTATATATTCAAATTCCTGATCCAGAAACAACCCGCAGAAATACACATTAGCTTCAATAATTTGTGGCGTTAAGTGCTATTCTAGGCGCTGGTTTTTGCTTTCAAACATATTGTATTTATGCATATTCATATTTTAGGTATTTGTGGCACCTTTATGGGTGGTTTGGCGATGCTTGCACGTGAGTCTGGAATGCGTGTAACAGGCAGTGATTTAAACGTATATCCACCCATGAGCACGCAATTGGAGTCCTTAGGTATAGAGCTTATTCAGGGTTATGATCCTGCCCAATTAGAGCCTACTCCTGATCTAGTGGTAGTAGGGAATGCCATGAGTCGGGGCAACCCTTGTGTTGAATATGTTTTAGACAAAGGCCTCAAATACTGCTCCGGTCCAGAGTGGCTTAAACAGTATATTTTACCCGAAAAGTGGGTATTGGCGGTAGCAGGCACACACGGTAAAACGACTACAGCAAGTATGCTAGCGTGGATTTTGGAAGATAACGATATGGCGCCCGGTTACCTTATCGGTGGCGTTCCGCGTAACTTTTCAGGGTCTGCTCGATTAGGTGATACGCCATTTTTTGTGGTGGAAGCAGACGAGTATGACAGCGCATTTTTTGATAAACGCTCCAAGTTTGTTCATTATCAACCGCGCACTTTGGTGTTAAACAACTTAGAGTTTGACCATGCTGATATATTTGACGATCTAGCTGCAATTCAAAAACAGTTTCATCACTTAATGAGAATAGTTCCAGCTGCTGGCCGAGTTATCGCACCAAAAAGTAATGAAGCAATTCAGCAGGTTATTAGGCAAGGATGTTGGTCTGATCTGGAGCAAACTGGAGACGGTGAAGCGTGGCAGTGGCACGCTAATAAAAGTGATTGTAGCGAGCTGGATATAGTATTAAATGGTCAATCCCAAGGTATTTTAAGTTGGGATTTAATTGGTCAGCACAATGCTGAGAATGCCTTAATGGCAATTGCCGCAGCCCGTCATGTTGGGGTTTTGCCTAGCCTTGCCATTGATAGCTTACAAAAATTCTTACCTCCTAAACGACGCCTCGAATTGTTAGCTGAGCGAAACGGTATTCGTTTGTTTGATGACTTTGCCCATCATCCAAGTGCAATTAGTAGCACTTTAGCGGGTTTACGTGCCCAAGTAGGAAAGCAGCGGATTATTGCAATTTTAGAGGCACGCTCTAACACCATGAAAATGGGCGTGCATCAAGAACGTTTAGCCGAGAGTTTACAAGTGGCCGACGTGGTATTTTTATATCAGCCAGATCAAAGCAACCAATACATTGCTAGTACAGCAGCCACGCTTAAGCAGGCGAAGGTCGCTAGCAGTGTTGCCGAGATAGTTGAGCAAGTAGCTGAAATGATGGTCGAAGGTGATCAGATTTTGGTAATGAGCAATGGCGGGTTTGAAGGTATACACACTAAGCTTAGTGCGTTAATCGAGCATTAAAAAAGGGCCCTTAGGGCCCTTACTACTTACTTACCCGGTGGGCGCAGTAGTGACAATACAAAGTCATTCAAGAAATCTACAACTTCTTGGCGCTCTGGGCTGTCTGGTCGATTAATCATTTGTACTGCTAGGTACAATCCTGCGTTAATCGCTTGAGCAGCTTGTAAAGCATTTAGCGCGCTACTGATTTCTTTGCTATCGAAGCCCGATTGAATGCTCTCGCCAATTTGTTGGTTGATTTTAGCCATTACAGCGCTAAAACGTGGCCATACGTCTTCACGTACTGAAGAGCTCCACTCTAGCCAAATGTGAGTCACATCTGAGTTGCTGTAAGCCAGTTCTACCAAAGCTGACAAATGATGCTGGATAGCAGTAATCGCATTTTCATCAGTTGGGTAAGTTTGCTCAACCAAACCTAACATAGTTTGCTCTACCTCAGATAGAACGGCATCCACTAGGTCTTCACGGGTATTAAAGTAGTTAAAAACAGTTGCTACCGATACGTTTGCTAGTTCAGCGATTTCGGCGTGACCTGCACGACCAATACCACGACGGGCAAAAATTTCAACAGCGCATTGCATGAGCTGTTTACGGCGAACTTCTGGTGACAGCCGGGTACGGCGTCTTAAGGTGCTAGTTTGCATAGTTTGTTCTCGCGTTTGTTATTTCAATTATTATTTTTTATGAGGCATTTCTTGTTTACCATTTCAGATAAAAATCATCTAAAATGTGTCGTTCAGTGAAAAAGAACCGACGACATGCGAATGCCTTTCAATTAAATCATAGTGTATTTACAAGCTAATTAATAGCTATTGATATAAACAACTAATGATTTGTTTGTTAATTTATTGATAATTCGTATATTTGTTTTTCTTTTTTCATTCATGCTAGATAAGTTTTTGCTGAGATACTCAGCCAATTGATAGGTCGACATTATGAAACATCGCGTAGAAGAAATGATCAGCGAGCAGGAAATTGCTCAACGAGTAGCAGAAATTGGTAAGGAGATTGAACAAAAGTTCTCATCTGACCGTAAATTGGTACTGGTTGGCTTATTACGTGGCTCTTGTATTTTTCTGTCTGATTTGGCGCGTAAAATTGATCGTAGCTTAACGCTCGATTTCATGACGGTATCAAGCTACGGCAGTAGCATGGTAAGTACCCGAGACGTTCGTGTACTAAAAGATTTAGATGATGATATTAAAGGCTGCGACGTGATCATCGTTGAAGATATCATCGATACCGGTAATACCTTAAGTAAAGTGAGAGAAATGCTGTCTTTGCGTGAGCCAAATAGCGTATCTATTTGTACTTTGCTAGATAAGCCTTCACGCCGCGAAGTTGAAGTACCTGTTGATTGGGCTGGATTCACTATTCCTGACGAATTTGTGATTGGCTATGGCCTTGATTTTGACCAGTACTACCGCAATCTACCCTATGTGGGCAAAGTGATACCGCTAGACTAAGTGGTTAATCATTGGGCCCTAAGGGCCCATTTTTTTATTGTTAATTTAAGTTGTGATTATGCAGGCGTTAGCGATTCAAGGTTTGAAGAAAACCTACCCCGGTGGGGTGCAAGCGGTAAAAGGCTTCGATTTAGTGGTTAAGCAAGGAGATTTCTTTGCGTTGTTAGGCCCAAATGGAGCGGGTAAGTCGACCTCTATTGGGGTGATTACCTCTTTGGTAAATAAGTCTGCTGGCTCGGTTAAGATTTTTGGGCATGACATTGATACCGATTTGGAAGCGGCCAAGTCTTATGTTGGCCTTGTTCCCCAAGAGTTTAACTTCAACCAATTTGAAACAGTGTTGCAAATTGTGGTGAATCAAGCTGGTTACTATGGCGTGCCGCGGCCTCTTGCTATGCAGCGCGCAGAAAAGTACCTCGCCCAATTGGACTTGTGGGAAAAGCGCAATGCTCGAGCGCGCGAATTATCCGGTGGTATGAAGCGCCGATTGATGATTGCGCGAGCCTTAATGCATGAGCCAAAGTTGCTTATCTTGGATGAGCCTACCGCCGGTGTAGACATAGAGCTACGTCGTTCAATGTGGGATTTTTTAAAGCAGCTTAATAGCCAAGGCATAACCATAATTTTAACTACTCACTATCTAGAAGAAGCTGAAATGCTGTGCCGCAATATCGGCATTATTGATAAGGGTGAACTGGTAGAAAACACTTCAATGAAGCAGCTTCTCTCAAAGTTAAACCTAGAAACCTTTATTTTTGATATTGAAAGCCGCCAGCAAGCAGTGGAGCTAGCGGGTTTTGAATCACGTTTAGTTGACGACCACACCTTGGAAGTTGATGTAGAAAAAAGCCAAGGCTTAAATGCAGTGTTTCGCTTGCTGGATGAAACAGGTGTGGTGGTTCATAGCATGCGCAATAAAGCCAACCGTTTAGAAGAGTTGTTTGTAACCTTAGTGGCTCAAGGGAGGCAAGCATGAAGCTCGCATTGTATGGCACCGCTTTAAAAAGCATTTTAAGTAAAGAAATCATTCGGTTTGGTCGAATTTGGGTGCAAACCCTAGTACCGCCTGCCATTACTATGAGCCTGTATTTTGTTATTTTTGGTAACCTGATCGGTTCGCGAATTGGCCAAATGGGTGGCTATAGCTACATGGAATTCATTGTTCCTGGTTTGATTATGATGTCGGTGATTACCAACTCATACTCCAATGTGGCATCTTCGTTTTTTAGCTGTAAGTTTCAGCGAAACATTGAAGAGCTGCTCGTCGCGCCGGTACCAAACTACATCATCATTTTTGGTTTTGTTGGTGGTGGTGTTGCTCGTGGCTTATGTGTTGGCTTTATTGTAACAATGGTATCGCTGTTCTTTGTTCCTCTGCAGTTACACAGTGTTGCCGCGATTATGCTCACGGTGTTGTTAACTTCAATACTGTTTGCATTAGGTGGGCTTATTAATGCGATTTACGCGAACACCTTTGATGACATTAGCATCATCCCTACCTTTATCTTAACGCCGCTTACTTACTTAGGAGGGGTATTCTATTCAATTAGTTTGTTGCCTGAGTTTTGGCAGGGAGTGTCGCAAATCAACCCGATTGTTTACATGGTTAACGCCTTTCGCTTTGGCTTCTTGGGCATAACCGATGTATCGCTGTATTTTTCATTTAGTATGATCTTGGGCTTTATCGCCATCTTGTATACCTGGGCGTATATCCTGATCAAACGTGGTTACGGGTTGAGAGCGTAATGGAAGGCAATTCTCGTAGCGTTAGCTCTAACCAGCAAGGTATTCATGAAAACTTAAACAAGGTGGTACAACGTCACCTTGATGAAGAGTTCAAAAAGCCTTATCGCCAGCATACTCTAGAAGCATTTTTGCAGTTAGAAAAGCAGGTAGAAGCGGCGGCGCGACCTTTAGTGTTTGATTCTTGCTGTGGCACGGGGGTGAGCACTGCTGCCTTGGCTGAACTGCACCCTGATGCTCTGGTGATTGGCATGGATAAATCTGCCCATCGGCTAACTAAGCACCAGGCGCATTTTGACCAAGCAGGGCAAAACTACTTGCTACTGCAAGTGGATTTAAACGACTTTTGGCGTTTGGCCGTGGAAGCTGGGTGGCAGCCTAGTCATCATTACATCTTGTACCCGAACCCTTGGCCAAAGTCGCGACACTTGCAGCGTCGTTGGCACGGCAGTGCAGTGTTCCCTTATTTGCTTAAGCTTGGTGGGCAACTCGAACTGCGCAGTAACTGGCAAACTTACTTGGAAGAGTTTCAAGTAGCGCTAGAATTAGCTGGCCATTCAAGCCAGCTAAATAGCTTTAAAACCGATACACCAATTACTGCTTTTGAACGTAAATATCAAAACAGTGGCCAGCAACTTTGGCAGCTGCGTAGCCACTTAGACTAGCTAATGTTTAGCGTGCTGCTGCGCTTCTAAATGGGCTATTCCAGCATCAAATAGTTGGTATAGCCCTTCCAGTACTTTACTCGCCTGCTGAAAATACTCATTCACCGAAATAGTCGGCTGAGGTTTGTTGATCAACTCAACCTCTATGGTATCAAGTAGCTGTTCCAGCAAGGGCTGATAAGCTGGATCATTGGGAATAAAGCTATGAGCAAAATGGTTGAGTGATTGCGAATCAATTTGGGCAATTTTGTTGTGCAAGAAGGCCAAACGGATCCGCTCAACACTGCTGCTTTGTTTGGCGGCTGCCAAACCACTGCCTAGCGCCCTTACCTGACCAATTGATTCTGCTGTTTCCAACAGTTCAAACCACAAAAAGTCGATGTTTTTATGTTGCTTGCTTAGGCTAGATAAGCAGTAAAAACTGGCTAGGTCTTGAGACAAAAACAGCAAGTTTTTGATCATCAAACTGTGTTGAGCAATATTGTTTTCTAAGTTATTGCTTGGCCAATTTTGCTGTAGTCTCGGCCAGTGTTGATTAAAGCTATCCCAACGAGCTTGGCGCGATACAAAGCTGTCTTCGCTTAAACTAAGGTGGGCGCTTACAATTTGCTTTTGTTGTGCATTTAATGCGGCAGATTGCTGTTGGTCGCCGTTTAGAATGGCACAACTTAGGCCGCGATGTTTTTGCAGCGAAACCACTAAATTCTTTAGCTGCTTTAATGCTGCAAGGCCTGCGTACTGCTGCTGAGTACGGCGCTTGGCTAATAACCAAGAGATAGCAACTGATATTAGCAGTAGGCTAATTACGCTAGTGGCAATAATAACGCTAGTATTCATATTACGCTCCTTGCTGACTTAACACGCTAAGGTGTTTGGCAATGTCGGCGCTTTGCTCGGCACTGGCGGTGTTCTCTCGGGCGGAGTCTGCTACTTGGTTGATGTGAGCAGAAAGCTCGATGGTTGCCGCGTGTTGTTGTTCACTGTTGCTCGCTATCATTTCTGTTTGTGCTTGAAGCTCTTGGTTTTTGGTGTAAATCAGCTTAAGTTGTTGGCGTGAATTATCCACAGTGTCTTGAATCTCTTGAGCTTGGGTGGTTAGTTGAGTGATGTGCTCGAGCACTTCATTAATGTTGCGTTGTACTTCACGCATACTGTCGCTGATTTCGTTGGCAGATTGATGACTGCGGTTAGCAAGATTTCTTACTTCGTTGGCCACAATGGCAAAGCCGCGACCATGCTCACCGGCACGAGCAGCTTCGATGGAGGCGTTAAGTGCCAATAAGTTCGTTTGTTCAGCTATTTCTTCAATGGTTTTTGAAATGCTGCTTACGGTGTTCGATTTTTGGTGTAATTGGGTGACCTTCTCAAGGCTAACTTCTCCTTTAGCCACCATTTTTTCGGTACCTTGTTGAGCAACTAAAGCAGCCTCTTGGCCCAATTCCGAGAAGCGCTTGGCTTCAAAGCTGGCTTCCGCTACCAGCTTAACTTGCTCGGCAACATCTTTAATACTTTCACTCATTTCTACCACTGCGCTGGCAGATGCTTGGCTAGCATCTGCTTGTTGCACTGCGCCCGAAGCTACCGACTGAGCCTGCAATGACAACTCTTTTGAGCAGTGACTGATTTCGTCTAAGGCATCTTGCTGTTCTAATACTCGGCGTTGCTGTTCTCTTAGCAGCTCGAGTTGCTGGTGGCGAGTATCTTGGAATAGGTAGCTGGCTAAGCCTTTACTGTGTACCTTGTCTGGTTGCTCAATTTGTTGCATTAACAGTTTGAGCACACTTAAGGTGAGGCCACTTAAACACAGGCTTAAACAGACTAAAGCGAGGTTAGCGAGGCTTTGCTGCTGTTGTAGGTCAATAATGCTCAACCCTATAAGCACTAAAAAACCAAACAGAAAGCTATAAAAAATAGTGGCTGCACTACGCATTTAAACTCCTTTATACGTATCCGCATATTTACTTATTAGGAGTCAAAGCAAAGACTGTTCCCTTTTGAGTGTTTTGTTTAAAAGAGTCGCTGGTGGCCAGTTGGGTGAGTTGCAATATTTGCTGATGATAGTGGCGAAGTTGGCTTAGGTTTTGGCAGTGAGCAAGTGCTTGCCAATGTAAAACAATTTGCTCTACCTTGGCACAGTAGCGGTAGTTGTTTTGAGCTTGTAGCAGCACCATTATTTCTTCAATTTGCTCTTTGGTGCCATCTAGCTCAGCAGGCGAAAACAGTGGGTCAGAGAGCTTCTGAGCCTGCATGCGCCAATGTCTTCTTGTCATATGATTGAGCGATTGAAGCAGTTGTGTATGTTCAATCTGTTGTTGATTATCAGCTCGACGATGGCTTGATACTATTGATGGAATAGGTATTAATGCTAAGACAAATAACACCAGCAATACCAGATAAATACTTAGCACGACCGCTCCCTGCGCTACAAACTTTAATCTTTAGTTCTTTACAGCAAAAAACAAACCAAAGCTTTGGTAAGTCCTTAATAAGGCAAACTTATCGCTAGTTTTGATTTTATTGTTGGAGAGATATTTTGATGATGTTGCTACGAGGTTAAATGTAAGGGTTTATTTGCTGTTTTATGACAAAAGGTACAAAAATGGCGCACGTAGATGGTGCGCCATTTAAAAGCCTGCACAGCTTTGGTGCTAAGCTAATTGAACTGGAATATCTTTGCTGGTTCTAACGATATCGTTGTTCTCGTTTAGGTAAACCAAAGAAGGTTTATGAGACTTAGCTTCTTCGTTGCTCATACCAACATAAGCACAAATAATAACTCGGTCGCCCACGGCTGCGCGACGTGCTGCTGCGCCATTTACTGAGATGATTTTTGAGCCGCGTTCACCAGAGATGGCGTAAGTAGAAAAGCGCTCGCCATTCTCAATATTATAGATATCAATTTTCTCGTATTCGAGAATACCTGCTTGATCCAAAACATCCTGGTCGATAGCACAAGAGCCTTCATAGTTGAGCTCTGCATGGGTTACGCGTGCTTGGTGAAGTTTGCCTTTTAGCATAGTGGTTTGCATTGACGTTCTCTCTTTTAATCGACGAAATTAGTGTAGTTCAATCACGCAGTTATCTATTAGCCTTACATCTCCGAGGAAGGCGGCCATTAGAATAACAGCAGAGCGAGATTGGGGGGTTAGGGGGCTTAGGCTTTCGGCGTCTACGATATCGATACCGTCGCACTTAAATCCGTTGTTTTCCAGCGTTTGTTGGGCTGCTTTGCTAAGTTCAGCTTGATTGCTGTGGCTTAGCTGTGATGCGATGTTCCGCATCTCTTTTGCTAATAGTGGCGCAGTTTGCAGTTGCTCAGTACTTAAGCGGTTGTTGCGTGAGCTCATGGCTAAACCACTCGCTTCTCTTACCGTAGCAAGGCCAATAATTTCAATCGGCAATAACAGATCTGAGGTCATCTTGCGAATAAGCGCGAGCTGCTGATAGTCTTTTTCGCCAAATACTGCCAAATGTGGCTGCACGAGATTAAACAGCTTACAAACCACAGTCGAGACACCGTCAAAATGACCAGGGCGTAATTCGCCTTCCAGAATGTCTGAAAGAACAGGCACTGTTACTTTAGTCTCTGCTTCCAAACCATTTGGGTAAAGCTCTTCAGCGCTAGGGGTAAATACAAAATCAGCACCAGCTTGGTTTAGCGCTGTAATATCTTGTTCTAGGGTGCGAGGGTAGTTGGCTAAATCACTACTGTTGTTAAACTGCAGCGGATTAACAAAAATAGAGACCACCACTACATCGCAGCTTTTTTGGGCTTCATTAACCAACGCAAGATGACCAGCATGCAGATTGCCCATGGTGGGAACAAAGCCAATTTTTCGACCTTTTAGGCGTGCGGCATCTAGGGCCGAGCGTAATTCACTCGGCTGTTCTACAACTTTAAGCATTAACTAAAACTCTGTGCTTCACCTGGGAACTCACCTGAAGCAACCTGCTCTAAATAGAGACTAATTGCACCGCGAATATCGCCGGTTTCAGCTAAGAAGTTTTTAGAAAACTTAGGAATATGGCCCTTGCTAATGCCAAAGGCATCATGCATTACGAGGATTTGGCCATCAGTTACGTTACCTGCGCCAATGCCAATTACCGGAATGCTTAAGGCTTCCGTGATGAGTTTAGCGAGTTCAGTGGGAATGCATTCTAATACCAACAATTGAACACCGGCTGCTTCTAGTTGCTTAGCATGCTGCAACATCTCTTGAGCTTGCTGCTCGCCGCGGCCTTGAACTTTATAACCACCAAACAAATGCACTGATTGAGGTGTTAAACCAAGGTGACCACATACTGGAACACCGCGCTCAACCAAGCCTTTAATGGTAGGGCTTAACCATTCTCCACCTTCTACTTTTACCATTTGCGCACCGGCTTGCATAAGCTTGGCGGCGTTTTGGTAAGTTTGCTCTGGAGTGGCATAAGACATAAAAGGCATGTCGGCTACGATCATAGTTTTTTCGGTGCCACGAGCAACACAGCGAGTATGGTAGGCAATATCATCAATGCTTACTGCCAAGGTATCTTTGTGACCTTGCAGTACCATGCCTAGTGAATCACCAATTAACAGCATATGCATGCCTAACTCATCAAACAATGCTGCAAAGCTCGCATCGTAAGCGGTGATACAGGAGAATTTCTCGTTGTTTTGTTTAAACTTTTGTAAGTGAGAAACTGTAAATCTGCTCATAGTTCGTTACCGTTTGCCTCAAACTACGAGGCAAATTTGTTAGTGAATATTAGCTTTAAGCCCACTCTTGGGGGCATTTAAAAACTTGTAAGCCGTTGCTGTCGATAGATTCTGCTAACTGTTGCACCAAACTTCCGTCTGGTAAGCATAAATCATTGGCAATTTCAGCGAGCGGTAATAATACAAACTCTCGCTGCTTCATTCCATAGTGCGGCACGGTTAGTCGTGGTGTATCGATGATTTGTTTGCCATAAAGCAATATATCGAGGTCTAGAGTCCTGGGGCCCCAACGTTGTTCTTTACGTTCGCGACCTTGTTCTAATTCGATCTTTTGGCAAAGGTCGAGTAAGTCGAGTGGTGCCAAATCAGTTTCTAGCTGGAGTACTGCATTCAGATAGTCTGGCTGATCTTGTGGCCCCATTGGACGACTTTGATACAGTGAAGAGCTAGCAACAACATCGAGTTCAGCCGAGGCAGCTAGAGCACGCCTAGCTGCGATGGCTTGATGGAGCGGGTTGACTAAATTACTGCCTAAGGCCAGGAAGCAAGTGGTCATTATTAACTGTCAGTCTTTTTTGGCTTACGCGGACGACGACGGCTTTTGCTGCGGCCTGAGTTTTTATTTAACTCGCGAACCATGGTATTGCGGCCTTGCTCGTTACTGCGTTGCCATTGTTGCCACCATTGGGCCAACTCGCCAAGGTGTTTGTCTTGAGTGGCTTTAGCACGCAACTCTAAAAAGTCGAACGCAGCTCTAAAGCGCGGATGACCAAAGGTTTGGAAAGCACGTTTACCAAAACGACGATCTAGGCGAGCCTGTAGCTGCCATATTTCGCGAATGCCAGTGGTGAAGCGTTTTGGTATCGCTACGCTCTTACACTGTTGGTCGAGCAACCAGTTCATCGCCATTGCCGATGCGTCATGCTCGCCTAAAGAAAGCTCTATGAGTAATTCATCTTTCTTTATTTCCAATAGTGGCCACAGCAGTGCTGCAAATACAAAGGCAGGCGTTACTTTTTGGTCGCCACGTACCCGCTTATCAGTGCTGGCTAAGGCCATGAGCATAAAACGTAGCTCTGGTGCGTCTTCATCCCATTGTTGTAACAAGGGTTTTAACAGCGGGAATAGCGGATAAAGTAGTTGAGTATCGGCCAGCATTTTGAAGGTAGATTTACCATCGCCGCCTAAGAATAGCTTTAAACATTCTTCAAATAGGCGCGCTGCGGGAATATCTTTCAGCAGGTGACCATATTGAGCAATCGGGTCACAGCTTGCAGGCGCAATGCTAAAGTCCAGTTTTACCGCAAAACGCACAGCGCGAAGCATCCTTACTGGATCTTCACGGTAGCGCGTTTCTGGATCACCAATTAATTGTAAGCGGCGCTCAGCAATATCATTTATACCACCCGCAAAATCGACAACGGAAAAGTCGGCAATGTTGTAATACAGCGCATTTACGGTGAAGTCGCGACGCTCTGCATCTTCATCGATGCTGCCGTACACGTTGTCGCGCAGTAACATGCCTTCTTCACTGCGTTTTGATTCGGTATTGGCATTGGCGCTGTCATGATGACCACGGAAGGTGGCTACTTCAATAATTTCTCGGCCAAATAAAATGTGCGCCAAACGAAAACGGCGGCCAACTAAACGACAGTTGCGGAATAAGGCTTTAATCTGCTCAGGGGTAGCATTGGTTGCAATGTCAAAGTCTTTAGGTTGCTTGCCTAGCAATAAGTCACGCACGCCACCGCCCACTAAATAAGCGTTGTAGCCCGACTTGTGTAAGCGATAAAGCACCTTAAGGGCGTTTTCGCTGATGTCTTGGCGAGAAATATTGTGCTCAGCACGAGGGATCACCTGTTGCTCCAAGCCCACTGGCTCAGCGCTATTTGGCTTGATGATCCGCTTATATACTTTGGCGAGTTTGCGTAAAATGGGTGCCCCCTTGAGCGCGCATTATCTACATGGTGAAAAATAAGGCGCTAATATAGCTTTTTTACAAAGAAATACAACTAATTCACTGGCTGTCTAGTGAGATTTTTGGTACTGCAGAAAGCCGCCAATTTGCTAGAGCCTTGATTAGTATTTGCTCACAGCTTAGTTCAAGCCAGTCGGCTTCGCTCGTTTGCCCTAAATATCTTAAGGCTTGCAGCAGCAATTGCTGATTTTGCTTGCCCGAAATGGAAGGCGCGTGGTTTTGCTTACTGAGTTTATTGCCACTTTCATCAAGTACTAATGGAAGATGTAAATAATTTGGGGCGGGTTTAGCTAAAAGCTCAAAAATGGCCAACTGCCTACCGGTGGTTAGAATTAAATCTGCACCTCTTACTACTTCGGTAATTCCTTGTTCGGCGTCATCTAAACTCACCGCTAGATTATAGGCATATAGGCCGTCACGGCGTTTTATGATGAAGTCTTCTTTGGCTAAGGCGGCTGGAATATTTACTGTGCCGTAAGCCACATCTTCAAATTGTTCAATGGCCCGCGCGCTTTGTAATCGCACGGCTTGATCTTTGCCACTTAGCTGTAGATTGCGACAAGTACCAAGGTAGTAGCCACCAGAAGCTTTTATTTGCTTGCGGGTACATTGGCAAAAGTAAGCACAGTCTTGGTTTAGCCAACGGTTAATTTGATCTTGGTACGCTTCTAGGCGTTGGCTTTGATATAAGACCTCACCATCCCAATGCAGTCCAAACTGTTCTAGTTGTTGCAGGATAAGTTGACTCGCACCGGTTTGTTCTCTCGGTGGATCGATGTCTTCAATGCGAACTAACCATTGACCTTGGTGATGACGAGCTTGCAGGTAGCTGCCAACGGCGGCAACTAAAGAGCCTAAGTGTAATGGGCCAGAAGGGGAAGGGGCAAAACGGCCTACGTAGGGCTTAGCGCTCATAGTAAAATTCTTACAATATAAAGCTAGGCAGATAGAGTGATTAGCTTATCTGCCTTGGCTTTAAACAAAAACTAGCCGACCAGTTGTTTCTCTTTGATCTCAGCTAAGGTTTTGCAATCGATACACAGATCAGCTGTTGGTCTAGCTTCTAAACGGCGAATGCCGATTTCCACACCACAGGCATCACAAAAACCGAAGTCATCTTCAATTTTAAGTAAGGTCTTCTCGATTTTTTTGATCAGCTTGCGTTCGCGGTCGCGAGTACGAAGTTCAAGGCTGAATTCTTCCTCTTGCGCTGCGCGGTCAACTGGATCAGGGAAGTTAGCCGCTTCGTCTTTCATATGCGTTACAGTGCGATCAACTTCTTCACGAAGTTGGTTGCGCCACGCTTCAAGAATAGTTCGGAAGTGGTCTAACTGAGCATCGTTCATGTACTCTTCGCCAGGCTGAGCTTGATATGGTTCAACCCCTGCGATAGAGAGCACACCTAGTGTTTTCTTTTTGCCGTCTGGCATACTTCTCTCCCAAATTCCGTACGACTTTTTTCGTTAAACAGTCGAGGATGTAAATTAGGCGGGTATCTATAGCAGAAAGGCTAACGTACCGCAAATGAATTGCCATGAATTTGCCAATTCTGCCTAAGCTCGGTAAAAGAAATTAGACTGTTTGCTGTTTTTTTGACCACTCCTCTAAAGTAGTAAATGTTTTGCTGATGTTGTCATAAAAATGTCACCGTCATCCCTATCATCTAGCCGTTATTTGCAAAATGTTCCAGTTTGCCATGAGTCAAACTTAGCTCAATTTCATGTAAATATTAATGTACAAGTCAGTATAGCACTGACCGATCTAGTACACCGGCACGGCATGATCTAGCTTGCATTGCTGAGGGCTTAGTTTGGCTTTGTATGCCAATACTTCTACCCCTTGTTGCTTAGCTAAATCTAGTAATTCTGCGTAAGTTGGGTCGATGTGAGCAGCAGCTTGAACAGTATTTATTCCACTGTGTAATACGGCAAACAACAATATTGCGCGATGACCTTGTAGCTTCATTTCAATAAGTTCTCGTAAATGCTTTTGACCGCGGGTGCTTACTGCATCTGGGAAATAGCCTTTACCGTTTTGCAGCAAGGTACAAGACTTCACCTCTATGTAGCACTTTTCACGCTTTGGGTCTTCCAGCAAAAAATCGATACGGCTGTTTTCGCTGCCATATTTTACTTCGCGGCGAAGCTGAGCATAGCCGCTTAGCTCGGTAATAATGTCTTGTTGAATCGCTTGTTCAACCCACTCGTTTGCTTTGGCGGTATTCACACAAATAGTATCACCATCTTTGGTTTGGCTGAGCTCCCAGCTAAGTGAGTACTTACGTTTAGGGTTGCTTGATTGACTGTACCAAACAGTGTTACCAGGCTCGGCACAACCGGTCATAGCGCCTGTGTTGGCACAGTAAATGGTGGTTTCAGTGCCGTCTTCAAGAATCACATCGGCGAGAAAACGTTTGTAGCGTTTGATTAAGGTGGCAGCTTTTAATGGTGATTCAAATGACATACAGCGTTGTTAAGCGAGTAAATAGTGAATGCATGCTAACACTTAAGCACCAAGCTGGAGAATAAGTTTACTTGGGTCACTCTCACGCTTTGGGTACACTAGCCGGATTTAGTGGTTTGCAATAATGGAGCGGTTTTGAGCGCATTGCCTGTTACCCAGATATTCCCTGATTTATTGGCGAGTTTGAGCAATAAACAACAGTTTATAGTGTGCGCTCCACCGGGGGCCGGTAAGTCGACAGCATTACCGCTAATGTTACTGCAACAAGCAAAGCTTAAAGGCAAAATTATTTTGCTGGAGCCACGGCGTTTAGCTGCGCGTAATATCGCAGAGTTTTTGGCTAGCCAATTGGGCGAATCGGTGGGGGAGCGAGTTGGCTATCAAATGCGCGGTGACAAGCGACATTCTTCTCAGACCCAATTATTAGTGGTAACCGAAGGCATATTAACCCGCTTGATTCAGCAAGATCCCGAGTTAGATGGCGTGGCGATGGTGATATTCGATGAATTTCACGAGCGCAGCATTCATGCTGATTTAGGTTTAGCGCTTAGCCTAGAAGTGCAGCAGGCTTTTAACCCAGAATTAAAGCTAATGATTATGTCGGCTACGCTTGAAAGTGATGCCTTGAGCAAGCTATTGCCCGAGGCGAAGATACTAGAAAGCCAAGGTCGCAGTTTTCCCATTACTTATAGCTATCACACCATTAAACGTGATTGGCAATGGAGCGAGCGCTTTGCTCAGTTAGTGGCAAAAGCCATGGCCGAGCAATCCGGTAGCGTGTTGGCATTTTTACCGGGTAACGCTGAAATTCGCCAAGTTGAGCAGCACTTGCGGCCATTATTGTCGGCCGAGTATCAGCTACATAGCCTTTACGGCAAGTTGAGTTTAGCCGAGCAACAAGCGGCTATTCGTCCGGCGCAAGAGGGCAAACATAAAATCGTGTTAGCCACCAATATTGCCGAAACTAGTTTAACCATTGATGGCATTAGTTGTGTGGTTGATAGCGGTTTAGAGCGCCAAGCAAGTTATCACGCCAATAGTGGAACCACGCGCTTACAAACCAAAATGATTTGTAAGGCATCGGCGATACAAAGGGCCGGCCGAGCAGGGCGCTTACAAGCTGGCCATTGTTATCGCGCCTACAGCGAAGAGCAGTTAAATCATCGTCCCTTTGCTGCTAGCCCAGAGATCACTCGCAGTGAGTTAAGTCGTTTGGTGATTGAACTCTTGCATTGGGGAGCCGATGCCAGTGAATTGCAATGGCTAGACATGCCTCCTAGTGCTCACCTTGGGCAAGCCAAGCAGTTGTTGAGTGATTTAGCCTTATTAAAGGATGGGCGTTTAAGTGATCGAGCGGAGCAACTAAATAGCAGTGGTGTTGGGCCACGAATGTTAGCCATGTTAGATCAAGCTCAGCAATGGCAGCAGCAACACAATGTTGAAGGCTTGTTGTGGCGAGCTTGTGAGTTAGCCGCTTTGCTAGATAACAATAACTCACATCAAAGCGATCAACTTAGCCAAGCATTTACAGCCTTAAAAGGCCTTGCTAAGCAGCAATATCAGCAACAATTAAAACAACTGGCGCAGCGCTTTAAGGTTAAAGCGACTAGGGGCGTAGCGGAGCATTGGGATGGCTTGCTGTTAGCCCAAGCGTTTCCCGACAGAATCGCCTTAAAGCGCCAAGGGCGTAATTATACCTGCAGTGGTGGTTTTGGTTTAGCGCTTGACGAACAGCAACATCAATTGAGCAAAAGTGATGCCTTAGTGGTGTGCGATCTATATTGGCCAGAGGGACGAAATCAAGGCAAAGTTGCGCTGGCTTGCCAGCTAGATTTAGCGCAACTAAAAGCCTTACAGGCAGAGCGCTATACTAGCAGGTTACATTGCCAGTGGTCCGACTCTGCTAAACGAATCGTCGCCGAAAAGCAGCAATGCTTAGGTGAGTTGGTATTAAGTGCCCAAGCAGCTGAGCAGCTTGAAGCAGAACAAGTGGTAAGTGCTTGGCTTAAGCAGATTCGAGTTAAAGGCTTTGCTTGGTTGCCAATTGGCGATATGGCCAACGCTTGGCTTGAGCGGGTACGTTGTGCTCAACAGTGGTTTAGTGAACTGGCGATGGCAGATTTTAGTGAAGAAGCGCTGTTAGAGGATGCAGAGCAATGGCTAACTATGCACTTGGCGAGTTGCAGAACATGGCAGCAGCTTAAAAATATCGATTGGTTGGCGGCCTTAAAGTCGCGGCTAGATTGGCAGCAACAGCAACAAATCGAAAGTTTAGTGCCTAGCCACTATTTAGCACCTTCCGGTAACCGGGCGGCCATTCGTTACCAACTAGGGCAAGCTCCGGTTGTGGCAATTAAACTACAGGAGATGTTTGGCCAACCGCAGTCTCCCCAGCTAGGCAATAAAGTTGCTATTACCTTAGAGTTGCTTTCTCCTGGCGGCAAACCCTTGCAGCTTACTCAAGATTTAGCCAGCTTTTGGCAGTCTGCCTATGTGGAAGTTAAAAAAGAGATGAAAGGGCGCTACCCTAAGCACCCTTGGCCTGATGATCCGGTTAGTGCGCAAGCCACTCATAAAACTAAACGTCAGCTTAATTTATCCAAGTAAGTAAAACCTTCAGCATTTTATAATCACTATATTGTAATGTTATTCGTGACAGTTTGTGATGTTGGCGATGCTATATCCAAACAATTTGTATCGGTATTATGTGCCGGCAGTCGCCAATCAACAGCGAGCTGCTTAACGCGTTATTAAGGACGAGTTACTTCTTAATACGGTTTGGTTATCTCAGTAGAGTTAACCAATGATGATTCTTTACAAATGGCGAGAATACACACTATGAATAAAAAGACTATATTGAGCGCACTAATTGTTTCTTCAGTTTCTCTAGGCGCTCACGCAGCCAACGCAGATGTAGATTGGTTTGTTGGTGGTGGTGTTGGTTATCAAGCTGACAATATCAAAGGTGAATATACTGGCGGAGATGATGACGCAACTTTTCAATTGCGTGGTGGTGCTATCATCAACGAAAATCACCGTGTGATGGGCACTTATGCTTACATGGATGAATTAAGTCAAAATACCTTTTTAGCATCTTACGATTACATCCATCCGGTTAGTGAGAAATTTAGTGTATTTGCTGGTGCTTCTATTGGTGCGGCAGACAGTGAAATTAATAATCAAAGCTCCACAGAATTTGTATGGGGCGGACAAGCTGGTGTGATGTACCGCATCAATAGTAACTGGAGTGCAGAACTTGCTTACCGTTACTTAGACCAAGATTATCAATCGCACGGAGTTAAAATAAAAGATACGCAGCAAGTTTATATGTCGGTAGATTACCGTTTCTAGTTTGCTCGGTTTGGGCTGAGCATGGATGTTAGCCCTAGCTCTTAATTACAGTAATAACTAAATTTATTTGTCTTGATTTCTGTTACGATTATTCTATTCATTTACTTCAATTGGAGTGCTTTTCTTTGTCTACGCTCCCGCTTATTTCAATACGTTCAAGGTTTTGCTTAGCTTTACTGCTATTTATGGCCGTTGGCTGCAGTTCACCAGAGAGAAATGCTGCTCAAGAATCTGAGTTAATGTATCCATTAGCCACCGCTGGGCTGCGGTATTGGGATGGCGAAAGCACCGAAATTACTGAGCATAATATTGAGCAAGAGTATCAAAGCATCCTTGACAGTCGAGCGCGAAATAACGGTGTGGGAAGTGACATTTACCACTTGGCGTTGTCGGGAGGTGGAGTAAACGGTGCCTTTTCGGCTGGTGTCTTAAACGCTTGGACGGCCAACGGTGATAGGCCGGAGTTTGACTTGGTGACTGGGGTATCAACCGGCGCGATTGTCTCGGTTTTTGCGTATTTGGGCAGTGACTATGATTCAACCCTAAAAAATTATTATACCGAAACGCCAATGAGCAGTTTATTTCAGGTTAAAAGCATTTGGAGCTTACTGCGTGGGGAAGCAGTACTTGATACCGCAGGCTTTGAGGATCAAGTACGAAGTTACATTGATGCCGACATTGTTAAACAGTTAGCAGAGCAGCGGGCTAAAGGACGTTTATTGGTTATTGGAACAACCAATCTGGATAACGAAAAAATGTCTTTGTGGGATGTGGGAAAGATTGCTCAAGTAGGCAGTGACGAGGCCATCACACTGATTCAAAATATCATTATTGCTAGTAGTTCTGTACCTGGTGCATTTCCAGCAAAAAGCATTGTTATTGACGATGGGCAGCAGCGCTTTGAAGAATTACACGTAGACGGTGGTGTATCTCGGCAAGTGTTTTTGGTGCCTCAATGGGCTTACTATAACCTACCCTTTGAACGTAATCCTCAGCATGTCTTTGTCATTCGCAATGGCTTGTTAAAACCACATTATCAAGTCACCAATAATAATCTTACAGATATTGGCTTACGTTCCATTTCAACTATCATCCGCAATCAAGGAATTGGCGATGTAGAGCATATTTATCACTTTGCTCAACACAATCAAATGAGCTTTAGGCTTGCCTATATTGATAATGATTTTTCTAAAATTAGTGATGAAGCTTTTACCAAAGAGTACATGACCAGCCTGTACCAATACGGCTATCAAAAAACCAGGGCTGATTCTTTGTGGGAAAATGTACCTCCTAGCTTGCAGCATGTTCAATAAACCTGCCGCATCGCCAAGCAAAAATACGCACTGTGTAACGCGCGCCGTATTATGCCTAATGCGTATTAATTTTACGCAGTAGCTCGCCGGCGCCGAGACAAAACTAGCTTGGTCATCCCCTAGCTTTTCTCATGAAGTGGTTTTTCTAGCTCTGCATTCTGCGGCAAGGTTGTCTGGCGCTTGTGCCACCCTCTCTTTACTCTGCTCTTGTAAGCTTCGCTGACTAGGATTGACTATCACCTTGGGAACACTTTATTGCTCTTATAGTTCTTATTAAGCCAATATTGCCTATGGGATGGGGTAGAGATCATAAATTAAGCGTTTGCTGGTTGATTGTGTATTTATATATAAATAGTTTATTTACAAATGAATCCTTGAGGTTGGGTTTGCAGAGCAGGGAAGTGCAGTAAATGGATGCTTGGATTATTTACATCATTGGCAGTATCAACTTCATCAATTTCACCGCGGCATTCAGTATTTACTGTGTTGCGACTAAGCAAATGGAGTCTCGATGAAAACCGATAGTAACCGCGTTGCCATGGGTAAAATCTGCCTAATGTATTTCTTCTACAACTTTTTCTGGTCTTTAAGCTCCGGATCGTTGTTTTCAGTTTGGCTAAATGATCGCGTGGGTATTGATGGTTCGCAGATAGGAGTGTTGTTTGGTTTGCAAACCGGCATAGCCGTATTGTTTAAACCTGCCTTTGGTTACATATTGGATAAGTTAGGGCTTAAAAAGCACCTAATTTATTTTATTGCAGTACTGAGTTTAGCCATTGGGCCGTTCTATATTTATGTCTATGGTCCTTTGTTGGCAAACAGCGCAACCTTTGCACTTGGTATTGTGGTTGGCTCTGTGTATTTGGGAATGCTGTTTCAGGCAGGAAGTGGTGTGATTGCTTCTTACAGTGACCGCTTTGCTCGCTGCCACGCCAGTGACTTTGGTATTGTGAATGGTTTTGGCATTGCAGCTTGGGGCGTGTCGGCAGTGTTAGCTGGCTATTTGTATAACATTAATCCAGATCTTATTTTCCACGCGTGCAGCGTTTCTGCAGTACTCATGCTGTTGTGTACCTTGCTGCTTAAAGTGCGCCACTTAGACGGCTTAGATAATGAGGTTATTTCCCAAGAGAAGATCCAAAAAGCCGATGTGATTGCTTTACTTAAGCAGCCAAAAATGTGGGCTTTTATGACCTATGCAGGCACCATTTCGGTGGTGTTTTGGACGTCGATGACCCAGTTTACTCGTTACTTTATAAGCTTCTTTCCCACCCAAGAAGAAGGCATTTCATTTAGTTCTAGCATGGATGGCATAACCGCGATCTTTTTGTTTTTCTTCAGTATGGCGGTGCCATTGATCATTAAAAAGGTGGGGGCAAAAGGCAGTTTAGTATTAACTGCTGCGGGCATTTCTGCGGTGTTATTAATGATTGGTTACGCTGGCTTAGGCGAGAAGAATTTTTACTTAGCGCTGGTGGCTAAATTGCTATTTGGTATTGTGAATCCAATGCTTATTATTTCGGTATTTGCGTACACCGCCGAACAGTTCGACAGAAAAGTTAACTCCTTTACTTATATGTTTGGTTTTCAAGTAGTTAACAATGTAATGACCGCGATTGCGTCACCGGTTATGGGCAGCATGTACGACCAATATGGCTTCCCTTGGAGTTATATCTATTTTGGTTTGTTTGCCTCCGCTGCCACGGTGTTAGCCATGTTTACGCTTAGCGCAAAGTCACAAGCGCCCGCAGCCAATAGCGCTATAGCTAATTAAATCTATCTGTTTTTGTTCTCCTTGTTTGGGGCCAGCTTTTGCTGAGCCCTTTTTTTGTAGCTGCTAGCTGGCGCACTCCCCTTTAATTTTCACTTGAAGCCAAGCCTTTGAAGAGGCTTATACGTTTGCTTAAGACCCGCTATTTATTTAGAGCAGGATCATATTTGGCGCTTTTTTCAATTGATCTTATTGCTTGGTGAATAATATATTTATATATAAATATATTATTTCTATTTGAAGCTTGAGGGCGAAATGACTAGAGAAGTGATTGAATTGAGCGGCTGCCGTTGGCAGATGGAGCGAATGCGGCCCGGTCAAGGTATAAAAGAAGGCTTACATTTGTTACCTGCTGAGTATCAAGGTACGCACTTTAGCTGGAATTTTGCGACCGTTCCTGGCGATGTTTATACCGATCTTTGGCGTGCTAATGAAATTGCCGATCCGTATTTTGGACGGAATATGCATCGAGCTAAATGGGTGGCCGAGTATGAGTGGTGGTACTGCCATCGTTTTGCGGTTACTGAATCGATGCAAGGTAAAAAGATTGTACTGCAGTTTGAGGGTGTAGATTACAGCTGTGATGTGTGGCTAAACGGCACGCACCTTGGGCGCCACGAAGGCATGTTTTCTGCGTTTGAGTTTGACGTAAGTGACGTGGTTAGCTTTGAAGATTGGCGTGGCGGTGCCAATATGCTGATGATTAAGCTTGATCCTCCACCTAAAAATTACCGAAATTGTGGCGGTAAAAAGGTTAATTTTTCGGGCGACTATTTCTCTGGATTAGTGCCATTTGGCATTTGGCGCCCGGTACGAGTGGTGGCATCTGAACAGCTTAAAATATCAAGCATCCGTAGTGATGTTCGACTTGAGAATAGCAACACTGCCCTTGTTGATGCCAGTTACGAAGTTATTAATTATAGCTCGGAGCCTAAGCAAATTACTTTGCTTTCACAGTTGTCGGGCAAAAATTGTCAAACCGAAACAATATACCAACAGTCTGTTCATCAGCTGGCTCCCGGAGTAAATACTTTTAGCCACACCATCAAGGTTGAAGATGCCAAATTATGGTGGCCTTGGGATATGGGACAGCAGCACCTTTATAATTTGCAGGTGGAAGTCCAACTTGACGATACGCCCGTCGATAGCTGCGCAGAAGTGATCGGCTTACGTGAGGTTAGCATGGCGTTTAATCCGGGCTATTCGCGCGAGCAGGCCGAGTTTCCATGGACCTTTGTTATCAACGGCAAAAAGCATTTTTTACGTTCTGCTTGTTGGGGAGGTCAGCCTTCGTTTCTATATGGTCAAAATAGTCTAAGCAAATATGAAGACCGCTTAGCCATGGTTAAACAGGCTAACATCAACAACTTGCGTATCTTTGGTTGGCACCCACCAGAAGTACCGGATTTCTACCGCATTTGTGATGAACTAGGTATCACCGTTTGGACTAACTTTACTTTGGCGACTCAGGCTTACCCTAAAGATCCTGAGTTTATTAGTGGAGTATTACACGAGTGTATCGAAACCGTTAAGCAGCGCCGTAATCATCCGTCGCAAATCTTTTGGATGGGCGGAGAAGAGGTCTTTTTCTCAGGGGCTCACGAAGAAAGTGGTAATAAAGCTTTAATGGAGCGTATTGGCAAAGCGGTAGCAGATCAAACAAATGTTCCTTATGGTTTGGCATCACCGCTTAGCTCAGAGTCGGCAGTAAATATGGGCTTTAAGCCGAATGAATCTATCCATGCTAACGAACACTACTATCAAGGTGGGGCAGAGTTTATGGAGGAGTATTACCCGGCTTTAGATTGCGCGATTATTCCAGAGCTAACTGCTGCTTCTGCGCCGTCTATCCCAAGCCTCAAGAAGTTTATCCCAGAAGGTGAACTGTGGCCGATGGGCCCTAGCTGGGCCTACCATTGGGCAGACATAGATATCCTTAAAAACCTAAATTTTGAAGTGTTTAATGACTACAAAATGGGCTCTTTGGAAGAGTTTGTCGAAGCCACTCAAATTGCCCAAGGTACAGTGATTCAATTTGCGCTAGAAACCTATCGCCGCCGTAAGCCAAAAATGAGCGGAGTAGCAATTTGTCACTTTATTACCCATGTGCCAGATATTAAGTGGGGCGTGGTCGATTTTTATGGTGAAAAGAAAATTAGTTTTGATTACCTAAAACGAACCTACCAACCGTTGCTACCAAGTTTGCAGTTTGAAAAGCGCCGTTGGCAAGCGGGTGAAGTATTTTCGGCCAGTTTGTGGGTAGTGAATGACTACCAACATGCCTACCAGCAGTTAAGTTATGAGTGGCAAGTTGTCTATCAAGGGCAGGTTTGTGCCAGCAACTGTATTAACTTGGATGTGCTGGCTGACAGCTCGGCTAAATTTTCTGAGCTGGAATGGCGCTTACCGAACGATGCAAGCGGCGAACTTGAAGTGAGATTGGCGCTAAAAAATCAACAGGGAGAAAGTTTAGCAAGCAATGCTTACCGCTTGTTAGTGGGTGAACAGCTTGCCGCCAAACAGCAAAGTTTGGCCTATTTAGCCGAGGCACAAGCGCGCCTAGATAAATATGGCCACAGTGTTTACCGCTACTGGCCAGAGATGTGGGAGTTTAAATAAGCTCGCATATGGCATGGGCTTAAATTAGCTGTTCTTAGTGAGAGAGATGCGGCTTTTTAAGCCTAAGTGACAACCACAGCGGTGAGCCTTCATCGCTGTGGTTTTAGCGAGCGACTAACAACCCAATTGCTGAGTGATCTGCTTGGCAGTCGCTTGGGCTCTGCTTATTAGTTCTGAGCTTGCAGAGAGCTCATCTATAGCAGTCGAGTTGAGCGTCGTAATGGCTAAAGAGGCGATCACTAAGCCTTCTGGCTCTCCCACCAATACTGCAGATTCATATACCCCTTTTGTGAGCTCATTGGCAGCAGAATAGGTTCCGTTTTGCTTGATTAAAGCGAGTTGCTGAATGAACAGTTTGCGTTGCGCGGCTTTCATTTGTTGGTAGTGCTGGTCGCGCTCCAAGATCATTGCTTGTACATCGGGCTTACTGTTCGCCAGTAATACGCGTCCAGAGGCATTGGCGCTGGTAGGAAATAGTGAACCTTCGGCAATATTAATCGATACTGGATCGTGGCTTTGAGCATGAACTATCACCATGGCTTGGCTTTGATACAACATGCTTAGGTGGCAAGAGTGACCAGATGAAAAAGCTAAGTCTTCCATGTGCGGCAGGGCGCACTGGCGCATTTTATCAATTGGAGAAATGCGGCGAGACAGGTTGTAAATTTTTAACGAGGCGCGATATTTACCTGATACTTCATCTCTAATTAAGTAGCCTCTTGCTTCTAAACCAACCAATACGCGATAGATTTCGTTGGCGCCTCTAGCCAGTGCTGTGGCTATCTCGGTTTGAGATTTTGGCAATTCTTGGCTAACCATGTATTCCAAAATATCTAAGCCTTTATCTAGCGCAGGCACAGCGTATTTGTTAGTAGCAGGCGATTTCTTATCCATTCGTCGTTTAACTTTTACAACCCAAAGTTTGCCTATGTTAACAGCGAGCTGATTTAAAGAAAAATAATCGCAGCTTTAGTGGTTGAGCTGATTTTTGTTGTGTAACAGCGAGTTGTTTAAATAGCGTTGTGGGGCGTGTTTAATTATTAGCTTCGTTTTTGTTTATCCAGAAATAAGTATCTGCGTAGCATGCTTATATTTGTGCTTAAAAAATTGGGCTAGTGGGAGTATCCTAACAGCACTTTTGGCCTGCCTTTTTCTCGCACTATCTATTGCAGGCCATCCCCTAAGGTTTGATTAAGCAGTAAGGCAGTATGAGTCCCAAAAAGCCCGATAGCTCGGCCAAAAAGCCAAGCCCCAAAAAAGCCTCGGCAAAGAAGCCGGCTAGCAAAAGTAAACGTACTCCAGCTAAAAAGACCGCTAAACCGCGCTCAAGCGCTAAAAAAAATACTAAGCCTTCATGGGGAAAACGCTTGTGGGGCATTAGTTGGAAGCTAGCATTAGTTGGCATTGTCATTATGGTTGCTTGGGGTGTGGTACTAGACAGCAAAATTCAGCAGCGTTTTACTGGCGATAAGTGGCAACTGCCGGCAGCGGTGTATGGTCGAGAGCTACAGCTCTATCCTGGTTTACGCCTAAGCAGAAAAGAGCTGCAAGATGAGTTAGCGTTACTAAATTATCGCAAAGTAAAACGCGCTAAACGTGGTGGTGAATATGCGGTATCGGAAACCAAAATTGAGGTAGTACGTCGCCAATTTGAGTTTGCCGATGGTGTAGAGCCCGAGTTGCCGATGCTACTCACTTTTAGCCCTTCACGTTTGGCTAAAATTCAGCACCGTGATACTGGCGAAGAGATTGCTCAAACCCGACTTGACCCAGTATTGCTTGAACGCCTGAATGTGACAGAGCAAGAAGACCGGCTATTTGTGCCTTTAAATGATATTCCAGCAAGCTTAAAGCAGGCCTTGATACTTACCGAAGATCGTCAGTTTTATGAGCATGACGGAGTGTCACCCATGGCAATTGCTCGCGCTTTAGTGGTGAATTTGCGTGCCGGTCGCACGGTACAAGGCGGCAGCACGATTACTCAACAGTTGGCTAAAAACTTCTTTTTAACGCGTGAACGTACTTTATGGCGTAAGTTGCAAGAAGCCTACATGGCGCTGCTCATCGATTTTCGCTACAGCAAAGATGAGATTTTAGAGAGCTACTTTAACGAAGTGTATCTTGGGCAAAATGGTAGTAATGCGGTGCATGGCATTGGCCTTGCCAGTTATTTCTATTTTGGCCGTCCAGTGAATGATTTATCGGTGGAGCAAGTGGCTTTGTTAGTGGCCATTATTAAAGGCCCTTCATATTACGATCCATGGCGCCATGAACAGCGCGCGGTAAATCGTCGTGACTTGGTTTTACGTATATTGGCCGAAGAAGGTGAATTGTCGGCCGAGCGTTATCAGCTGGCTGTGAAAAAACCATTAGGCTTGAGCAAGCGTGGCAGTATGGGCTATCAGAAAACGCCGGGCTTTGTATCGCTGGTTCGTCGAGAGCTGCAGCAGCATGCTAACAACTGGCGTAATTACAATGGTGTGAAGGTATTTACTACGCTGGATCCGTTATCACAACGTCATGCTCAAAGCGCCGCGCAAAATGTTTTAGAGCAGTTAGACAAGGGCGCGAAAAAGCAATTGCAAACAGCCATGGTGATTAGTGAACGCCATACTGGCGCGATCCGTGCGCTAATTGGCGGCAGAGAAAAGAATAACCAAGGGTTTAACCGGGCATTGGATGCGCGCCGCCAAATTGGCTCCTTAGTTAAACCCTTTGTCTACCTCACCGCGATAGAGCAAGGGCATCAGTTAGGCGAGTTGTTGGAAAACAGCCCCTTGGCGGTGCCTTTAGATGATGGCACCAATTGGCAGCCTAATAACTACGATAAGAGCTTTAGTGAGCCTGTGATGTTAGTACGTGCCTTGGCTGAGTCACTTAACGTACCCACGGTGCGCTTAGGCCTTGAAGTGGGGGTCGATTCGGTCGTTGATACCTTAAAGTTGGCTGGCTTGGAGGAGAATACTCGCCCTTATCCGTCGATACTTTTGGGAAGCTTAAGCCTGTCGCCATTTCAAATGGCACAGCTTTATCAAACCCTAGGTGGGGACGGTGAGTATCGCCCACTTTATGCTGTGCACCAAGTGAACGACGGGCAAGGCAACGTATTGTATAAAGCTGATAATGACGCAGAGCGCCGCTGGTCTGAAATGGCCAACTTCCTCACGCTGTATGGCATGAGCCAAGTGACTCGCAGTGGTACTGCGCGCTCGCTCAAGTGGCGCATTCCCAAGGTTGATTTGGCGGGAAAAACGGGCACCACTAACGATTTACGCGACAGTTGGTATGTGGGCATAGACCAGCGAGAGATTGTTACGGTTTGGGTTGGGCGAGACGACAACAAGCCCGCAGCAGTTACCGGTTCTTCTGCGGCATTACCAGTGTATGCGGCATATCTCAAAACCTCGTATCCACAGTCGCTACGAGCTATGCAACCCGATAACCTAAGCTGGGTTCATTTTGCCAAAGCGAATGGGCATCCAACTTCTGCCGGCTGTGGTGAAACAAGCTTACTGCCTGCACCTAGCAGCCAAGCTGAATTAGCTGAAGGCTGTGTGCAACAAAGTGCAACTAAGGCCAAAACGTGGCTACAAAGTTTATTTAATTAAGGATCTGGAATGTTACAAGCAAACCAAGCGCAAATTATGTTGCAGCTACAAGATAACATGAATGCCAAAGTGAACCCAGAGTGGCTAACTACTCGTTCGCCATTTTTGCGTGCGGTAGTTATTGAAGGCGCAGAAGCGATTGAGCATCACGGTTGGAAGTGGTGGAAGAAACAAGACTGCGACCTAGAACAGCTACAAATGGAGCTAGTAGATATTTGGCACTTTGTATTGTCTGAGTTACTGCTGCAATCAGATGGCGAACATGCACCCGCTCAGGCTTACATTTTCGAGAATATTGAGCAAAGCACTGTGCAGTTTGATGGCAAACAGTGGCAGTTTAGCCAACTTAACTTATTAGAAAAGCTTGAGTTGCTTATTGGTTTAGCTGCCGCTAAACGCACCAGTATTGGCTTGTTCTCGGCTTTGTTGGTGGATTGTAAGATGAGCTGGGTGGATCTTTATCAGCAATACGTGAGTAAAAACGTGCTTAATTTCTTCCGCCAAGATAATGGATACAAACAAGGTACTTATCGCAAAGTGTGGGATGGCAGAGAAGATAACGAGCATTTGGTTGAACTAATGGCTAACTTAGATGCTTCGGCATTAAGTTTTCAAGACGACTTGTACCAAGCCTTACATCAACGCTACGGGCAATCTAAATAATGTAGCATTTGCTGCAATGTGGCGCAGCTTTGCGCCACATATGAGTGCATTCGCATTGTGCAACAACTTCTTATTTTGCCGGATTTATTATAAAAAACTAAATTCATACAAATTTTCTAGATAATTTCACTATTGATAGGCTTTTCATTGGCTTGAAACTGGAATTTTTAGTCTAATCAAAAAAGATATCAAAATTGGCCTCGTTATTGCTCCTTAGTATTTGTGTGGTTAACAGATGAACTTCACATTCACAATTTAAGTAGTAGAGGTAAATATTATGGCTGTTTCAAGTTTTAGAGGTGCATCAGGTGCGAGTTTTTGTCCAAGTAAATCGAGCGATAAACGAACCCGCAATAATGCTAAATAATCTTTCATTCAGTGATTGTTTAGTTGTTTAAAAAGCGCTTAATAATCTTAAGCGCTTAATCTTTACCCCGCATTTAAATCTCACGCGTCTCATTTTTTCTGTATCTAACTGCAAGAAAAACCGTAACTTTTCCTTTTTCTCTCACTTTTTTCTAAAAAAATTTAAATTTCTTTGAAATAACCAAGTAGACAGCTAGGTCTTCTTGGTCATGGCTATACAGAGTTAAGCCATTACTAGGAGAAATAAAATGAAAGCCGTTATGTCAGCAATGTTAAGCGTAGTTTTTGGTTCGTTCTTAATGTTTAGCGCTGCGAGTCAGGCGGCGGTTGGTCCCCTAAATGGGGCGCAAGGAAGCACTAATATCGGTACCAGTGGAATAGACCGTCATACCTGTCAACGCGAAGCATTACGTGGCGAATTACAGTCGCCGTTTTGTTAAGTAGATAAGTTTTAGGAGAATGATGATGAAAGCGTTAACCACCAGTTTAGTTAGTGTAGTGTTTGGTTCGGCCTTGATGTTTAGTGCAGCAAGCCAGGCTTCTTTTACCCCAGCAAATAGCGCGCAAGGTAGTGTGCAAATAGGTACTAGCGGTATCGACCGTCATACCTGTCAGCGTGAAGCGCTGCGCGGCGAAGTTCAATCGCCATTTTGTTAATAATTAGGGAAGGAGAAGAATGATGAAAGCATTAAGTTCAGCAATATTGAGTGTAGTGTTTGGTTCTGCTTTGATGTTTAGCGCAGCTAGCCAAGCCTCATTTACCCCAGCAAGTAGTTTGCAAGGTAGTGTGCAAATAGGCACTAGCGGTAATGACCGCCATACCTGCCAGCGTGAAGCCTTGCGTGGCGAAGTGCAATCACCTTTTTGTTAAGCACTGAGAATATTAAAAAAGGCGATGTAGATTTACATCGCCTTTTTTAATGGGGAGTTTAATACCAATCACACCAAGTCAGTGATCAGAAAAAACGCAGGAAAAATACTCAAGAATAAGGCAGAATTTTTCGATAAGTCGTTATTCTACAATCAAAAGTTCTAACGCAGTTATCGAGTATTTTAACCAGATAGAATGCACAGTTACCTATTACGATTAGCATAAGCACCTGGTCGACAGCGATCGCTAAACTGGGTTTGCTCAAAGTACTCTACAGGGAGGCTTAGTTCAGCCTGATGCTGATTTAGCTGGTTATTGCGCTTGCTGGTAAATCGATAAACGTTATTGCTAGTGCTGCTGGCAGTGTTACCTTGAAAAACAGTTTCTTTCTGGACGGCTTCAAACATGACGAACTCCTGATTAAATAGTTCGCGCCCTTAGGCGCTTTAGCGGTATTTGTTAGCCGCCCGCAAGTTGGCGATTAAATCGGCGGCAGAGTTAATTTATTATTTGGCCGTCTAGATGTCTAATTTTATTTTGCTACAAGTCATAACTAACAGTTATTTATCGCGCCACAGGGTAAACTATCTGCTTACTTATTAAAGGTGCTTGTTTAATGCTAAAAGTGTTCTACCTGTTAATTGCGTGGCTAGCGGTATTGCTGGGCACGGTAGGTATTTTTTTGCCTTTGCTGCCTACTACGCCTTTCATCTTATTAGCCGCGATTCTATTTTCTAAAAGCTCTCCTCGGTTTGCTGCTTGGCTTGAGCTGCATCGCACTTTTGGTCCTTTATTAAATGATTGGCAGCAACATGGTGTGGTAAGCCTTAAAGCAAAGTGCAGTGCTACCCTTATGGTGGCTATTTCGGCGGGTTTAATGTTGTGGATGGAGGTCCCTTGGTTTGCCCGTATTGCCGCAGGTACATGTCTGTTAGCAGTGATGGTTTTTCTTTGGACTCGACCTTCAGTAAAAAACTCTTCCCGCTAAGTTATTGCTTACTATACTCATTTTGTGAATTTTAAAATCATCAATAAGAGTCTGGATATGAAAAAACATATTTGTTTGTTGTTAGGCTTTATTGCTGCTGGGGTACAAGCTGGTAATGGCACCGAAGTGGCGAATATAAATTGTAATGGCACTTGGATACGCTCGGGTACCGATAAGCTGGAGTTAATTAGTGCTTGTGGCAAGCCTGAATATGAAGAAGTAGTAAGCGGTGATAACTTCAATAAGTTAGAAGGCGTGCTCTATAACATTAAAGGCAAAAAATACGTGGTGTATCTAAAAACCGGCCAGGTAGTGAAAATTGAATGGCTAAGGTAAAGCCGCACTCTTGGGCAAGTGCGGCAATCCAGCTTATTTTAACTTGGCAAAACAACGCTCTGCTGCAGAGATAGTGGCATCAATATCTGCTTCGCTGTGAGCAAAAGAAGTGAATGATGCTTCAAACGCTGACGGGGCTAAGTAAACCCCTTCTTCCAGCATTAAGTGGAAGAACTTTTTGAAACGTTCTGCATCACAGGCGCAAGCTTGGGCGAAGTTAGTCACGCTGCTTTCTTCGGTGAAAAAGAAGCCTAGCATTGCACCTACTTGATTAACGGTTAATGGAATGCCTTGGCGATCTGCAGCCGCTTTGAGGCCTTTGGCCAAACGCTCGGTGATTACATTTAGGTGTTGATGAACCGCTGGATCTTTTAGGGCATTAAGTGCCGCTAAACCAGCCGCCATAGCAATAGGGTTACCCGATAAAGTACCCGCTTGATACACCGGACCAACAGGCGCTAAGTGATCCATAATTTTTTGGCTGCCACCAAAAGCGCCTACAGGCATGCCGCCGCCAATCACTTTTCCTAAACAAGTTAGGTCGGGCTTTACCCCATAATGAGCTTGTGCTCCGCCTAATGAAACTCGAAAGCCCGTCATTACTTCATCAATAATAAATACCGCTTGGTATTTATCACAAATGGCGCGTAGCCCTTGTAAGAAACCATCTACAGGAGGGATACAGTTCATGTTGCCTGCCACTGGCTCAACAATGATACAAGCAATGTCTTCTGGGTATTCGGCAAATAAAGCTTCAACCGAGGCTAAATCATTATAGGTGGCAGTAAGAGTATGTTGAGCAAAGTCGGCGGGAATACCCGGCGAGCTTGGTTGACCAAGGGTTAATGCTCCAGAGCCCGCTTTAACCAGTAATGAGTCGGCATGGCCGTGGTAGCAACCTTCAAACTTAAGAATTTTGTTACGGCCGGTGTAGCCACGAGCAAGGCGAATCGCGCTCATGGTGGCTTCGGTGCCCGAGTTAACCATACGCACTTGGTCCATCGATGGCACCAATTCGCACACTAGATTAGCCATATCGATTTCAGCAGCGGTAGGCGCACCAAAACTCAAGCCTTTAGCGGCAGCATCAACTACAGCTTGGTGAATTGCAGGGTGGTTATGACCCAAAATCATTGGGCCCCATGAGCCCACGTAATCAATATAGCTGTTGCCATCGGCATCGTAGATGCGCGCGCCGTCGGCTCGTTCAATAAAAACCGGTGTTCCACCTACGCCATTAAAGGCACGAACTGGTGAATTAACGCCACCAGGAATAGTTTGCTGGGCTTGGCTAAAAAGTTGTTCTGAACGAGACATAAAGCATCCTTTAAAATCTGAGTCACGCGCCACAAAGGCAGTAAATTGCGCTCACTATAACAAATAATCTATAGCCAAGTAATAATGCGTAGGAGCTGCATTTGGGCGCTGGTTCAGCTTGCAGGCTGTAGCTATTTAAACTAAAGAATTGGGCTACGTTATCTAACTCGTTTCACCGGCAAAAAGTTAGTGCTATCGCAGAGAACTAACTGTAGTTTGTTGCCGAGGGGAAATCTGGGTAAAATGTCGTCTTTTCGCGACAGGTGTATACAAAGTGGCAAAGCCAAAGTTGTTAGTTGTTAGTTTAATCGGTGCCTTGGCTTTAACCAGTGTGTATGGTTTATCGGTTGTTGTTGAAGAAAAAGATCAACTCATTAGCCAATTAAAACAGCAGCTTAGTAACTCTCTTGAAAGCCAGTCGGTATTACAACAACGTTTATCGATGGTGCGCCTAGAGCAAGACACCAGCTTGGCAGAGTTAGCGCAGTTAAAACAAAGCATTAATCAACTGACCGAGCAAAAGCTTGCCTTAACTGAAGAGCTGTTGGTGTATAGAAAAATCATGGCCCCAGAAAAACAAGCTGGCGGCATGAAAATTGAACAACTAAACATTGAACCCATGCTTAGCCCCAACTATTACCGAATGCAGGTATTGTTGATGCAAGTAGCGCGCAATAAACGCTTGTTAAGTGGGGAGCTGCAGTTAGTGGTAGTGGGTAGTCAGAACCAAAAACCAGCGCAATATAATTTGGCAGATTTACAAAGTGAGGCCTCTCCTTTAGCGTTTAAGTTCCGTTATTTTCAAGAAGTGAATACCGACATTAAGTTGCCCGAAGGCTTTAAAGCAGAGCGGATTGAGCTTACCGCTAAAGTTAAGGGCAATAAATGGAACAAAAAAGCCGAGATTATTTACAAACAAAATTGGCCTGTAGAATAAACACTTAGTGATGGCTTAGGGCTATGGATAAACCCTCTTAGGATAATACTTGAACAAATTACTCGGGTATTAGATAATCTGCGCCAGTTAACATTTTTAAGGAATAGATTGTGTCAGAACAAGCTGTAACTGAACAAGCCGCATTTCCAATTCAATTTACCGACGCCGCAGCGTCGCGAGTAAAAGAGCTAGTTGCTGAAGAAGAGAACCCAGCGCTAATGTTGCGTGTCTATGTCACAGGCGGTGGTTGTTCTGGTTTTTCTTACGGATTTACCTTCGATGAAAAAGTAAATGAAGGTGATACCTTAGTAGAAAAACAAGGTGTATCGATGGTTGTAGATTCAATGAGTTTGCAATATCTAGTGGGTGGTATCGTAGATTTCACCTCCGGCCTAGAAGGATCACGCTTCCTAGTGAACAACCCTAATGCTAGTACAACCTGTGGTTGTGGTTCATCATTTAGCATCTAAGCTGGTTAGCAAAACACCATACAATTGTATCTTTTTGTAAGCCACCGTCTGGTGGCTTCGCTATTTTTCATACTTAGCTAACGCTTTGTAGCAAATTTGTCAGTAGTCTTCGGCAAAGCATATAGATTGTTTGCACTAACTTGTATACTGATTCACTTACTTGAATCATCGACAGGGAGTGTTTGATTGTGTCTGTTGCCGTAAAACAGTTTTTTGCTGCTCGCCCATATATCCTTTCTATTTTTATTGTTGCTGTAGTGGTGTTTTGGATGCTCTCTGGTCAAATGACTAATGCAGATGAAGCCAAGGCTGAACCTGAGAAAGCCGCTCACAAGCTAACCCGCGTGCAAGTGAAAACCTACACTGCCGAGACCATTGAACGCAGCTTACATTTATACGGGCAAACAGAGGCGCGCCGTCAAAGTGTTATCTCTGCCGAAGTATCTGGTCGTTTGTTGGAGTTTTTGGTTGCCGAAGGTCGGCCAATTAAAAAAGGCCAAGCCCTTGCTCGTTTAGATATTCAAGATCGACGTTCACAGTTACTGCGTGCTGAAGCCTTGTTAGAGCAACGCACCATTGAGTATGCCGGGGTTAAGGCTCTTAGCAAGCAAGGTTTCCAAGGTAAAGCACGCTTAGCAGAGGCCAAGGCGGCGCTTGTGGATGCAGAATCCAATGTTAAATCGCTTAATTTAGCCATTGATAACACGCTGGTATTAGCCCCATACAACGGTATTTTTGAAGAAAATATTGTTGAGGCGGGTGCTTATCTAGGTATTGGTGACCCGATCTTAAGGCTTGCCGATACTCAGCAACTATTGGTGCGTACCGATGTGTCTGAGCGCGATATCTCTCAGCTTTCTTTGGGTGAAAAAGCCTACGTAAACTTGGTTACTGGAGAAGAAGTTGAAGGAAGCATCGACTTTATTGCTACCTTGTCTGATCCCAATACTCGAACCTTTAAAGTAGAAGTGTTGCTCGATAATCAACAACAACAGTTGATGGCGGGTGTGAGTGCCAGTGTGCGTTTCCCGCTAGAAGAGGTAGAAGCAATTAAAGTTAGCCCAGCAGTATTAGCCTTAGATGCCGAAGGTAATTTAGGGGTTAAAACAGTTGTGGATGATGTGGTGCAGTTTGTACCAGCCAGTTTAGTGCGCTCAGATCCCGACGGTGCCTGGTTATCTGGCTTTAGTGGTGACAACAATGTGATTATTTTAGGCCAAGGTTTTGTGCGCGAAGGCGATAAGGTTGAGCCTGTCACCAAAGCGGAGTTGTTAGCGCAAGAGAGGGCTGAATAATGCACGCTTTTATCGAAGCCGTTTTATCGAGAACTCGAACCGTACTGTCTATTTTACTGTTCTTGTTTGTTGCTGGCATTATTACCTACAACAACATTCCTAAAGAATCGGATCCCGATGTAGAGATCCCGGTTATTTACGTATCGATCCCACACGATGGGATTTCGCCTCAAGATGCTGAACGCTTGTTGCTGCGCCCTATGGAGCAGGAATTACAAGGTTTAGAAGGCATTAAAGAAATGACCGCCACGGCCAGTGAAGGTCATGGCTCGGTGGTGCTGGAGTTTATTGTTGGGGTTGATATCGACCAAGCCTTGTCGGATGTGCGCGCTAAGGTGGATCAAGCCAAACCTAAGCTGCCTGCCGGTGGCGATGAGCCGGAGGTGCATCAAGTAACCTTAGCCACAGAACAGCCTGCTATTACGGTGTTGCTGTCGGGTGACTTACCACAACGTGCTTTACTAACGATTGCCCGTGACCTGCAAGATCAAATGGAAACCATGAAGCAGGTACTAGAAGTTAACATTGGTGGAGACCGTGAAGACTTTTTGGAGATTACCGTAAACCCGCTTTTGATGGAGTCTTACGGTTTAGACCAAGCCGATATCTACAACTTGGTAAGCCGCAATAACCGTTTGGTAACAGCGGGTACACTTGATACCGGCAATGGCCGTTTTGCGGTAAAAGTACCTGCGGTATTTGAGAACGTTAAGGATGTTATTGAGCTGCCAATTAAGGTAGATGGTGATCGCATTGTTACCTTTGGTGATGTGGCCTCAGCCAGACGTACCTTTAAAGATGCCAGTACTTACGCGCGGGTAAATGGTAAGCCAACCATCTCTTTAGAAGTGAGCAAACGACCCGGCGAAAACCTGATTGAAACCATTGAACAGGTAAAAGCGTTAATTGCTCAAGAACAAGCGTTTTGGCCAGATTCGGTGATTATTGATTATGCCGGTGATAAATCTAAAGATATTCGCACCATGCTGTCAGAGCTGCAAAATAACATTCTATCTGCAGTTTTGTTGGTGGTGGTGGTGATTATTGCGGTAATGGGCGTACGTTCATCTCTGTTGGTGGGAATTGCTATTCCCGGCTCATTTTTGGCTGGTATTTTGATGCTGTCTTTAGGCGGGCTCACTATCAACATGGTGGTGTTGTTTTCGCTTATTATGGCGGTGGGGATGCTGGTGGACGGAGCCATTGTGGTTACCGAGTTTGCCGATAGGCAAATGAGCGAAGGCGTTCCTCGCCATCAAGCATACTCGCTGGCATCGCAACGCATGTCGTGGCCAATTATTGCATCAACTGCAACTACCTTAGCGGCGTTTGCTCCCTTATTGGCATGGCCAGGCATGGTGGGGCAGTTTATGGGTTACTTGCCGTTAACTTTGATTGCGACCTTAAGTGCTTCCTTGGTGATGGCGTTAATCTTTGTGCCTTCTTTAGGCAATATTTTTGGTCGCCCACGTAAATTAACTGCCAAGCAGCAACAGGCGCTAATTAAAGCGGATAAAGGCGAATGGCAAGGCCTTGAGGGGTTTACCGGTGTTTACTTACGGGTGTTGCACAAAGCGGTAAATGCACCGCTGCGCGTGCTGGGTTTGGGCATTGTTATTGCGATTGCAGTAATAATGGCTTACTCCAGTGCGGGTAAAGGGGTGGAGTTTTTTCCTGAAGTAGAGCCTGTGGGTTACAACATTATCGTTCGTTCGCACGGGGATTACTCTACCGATGAAAAGCTACAAGTAATGCTTGAGGTTGAGCGCCGCATCATCGATTTAGAAGATTACGATACTTTGTACACCAAAGTAGGTGGCGATCAGCTGGGGGATATTCGGGTTAATCTTAAAGATTGGAACGAACGTCGACCAGCTAACGAAATTATTGAAGACATGCGTTCACGCTTAGCACCTATTGCCGGCTTAGAAATTGAGTTTCGTAAAGACAAAGCGGGACCGCCGGCGGGCAAAGACTTACAGCTTGAGCTGAGCTCGCGTTTTCCGGAACGTTTAGAACCCATGGCCAAGAAAATTCGAGAGTTGGTGAATGACAACCCGCATTTTGTTAATGCCGAAGACTCTACCACCAAACCCGGGATAGAGTGGCAGCTTAAGGTTGACCGTGCCAAAGCCGCTCGTTTTGGCGCCGATGTTACTTTGCTAGGCAATACCGTACAGTTTGTGACTAATGGTCTAAACATTGGTGATTATCGCCCCGATGATGTGGACGATGAGCTAGAGATTCGAGTGCGTTTTCCAGAGGAGAATCGCAGTATTAGCCGCTTGAGTGAGTTACGGGTGAAAACGGCTTACGGCTTAGTACCGATTACTAACTTTGTAAGTTTAGAAGCTAAACCAAAACAAGATGTGATCAATAAGGTGGATGGTCGCCAAGTACTAACCGTAAGTGCCGACGTAGCGGCTGGGCAAAACTTAAGTATCGAGTTACCTAAGATTCAAGAACAACTTAAGCAACTAGAGCTTGACCCCTTGGTTGATATTAAACTGCGTGGCCAAAATGAAGACCAACAAGAGAGTATGGCCTTTTTAGGCAGAGCCTTTATGGTGGCGCTATTTGTGATGGGTTTGATTCTTATCACTCAGTTCAATAGCTTTTACCAAGCCTTGTTAATACTCTCGGCAGTATTGTTCTCAACCATTGGTGTATTGCTTGGCTTGTTAATCGCTGGGCAAGCATTTGGTATTATTATGAGTGGGTTGGGGGTGATTACCTTAGCGGGGATCGTGGTGAACAATAATATTGTGTTGATTGATACCTACAACGTTCTGCGTCGCCAAGGCATTGCTGCTCAAGAAGCTATTATGCGTACCGGTGCACAGCGTTTACGCCCAGTAATGTTAACCACAATTACAACCATCTTAGGCTTAATGCCCATGGTGTTGGAATTGAATATTGATGTGTTTGAGCGCAGCTTTGAAGTAGGTGCGCCTTCTTCTCAGTGGTGGTCACAACTAGCTACAGCGGTTGCTGGTGGCTTAAGTTTCGCCACACTGTTAACCCTTATTCTTACACCGTGTTTGTTAATGCTTGGCGCTAAATTTAGCCGTAAAGATAAACAAGCTGCGATAGAAGAAGCGAAAGAGCAGGAGCTGTTGGGGGCTTAAAACTCAAGGCAGTTGCTGACTGTTAGTCTAGGTTGTCAAAGAATTAAGGAGGGATGTTATCCCTCCTTTTTTATTTTGCGGGGTATAAGGCCCCAAGAATGGCTGGGCGACTTGCTCCGGTTACCGAGCTGGCGTTGCCAGTTTGTTGTAGTTTAAAACAGCGTGCTAACCAAGCAAAAGCCATCGCTTCTAAGGCTTGTTCTGGAATGCCTAATTCTGAGGTGCGGCTGAGTGTTAACTTAGGCAATGCCCTAGTCAGCAATTCTAATAAAAAGCCATTTTTGTCTCCGCCGCCACATAGATACACCTTGCCCCTATCAGCATCAAATAACTCTTGAGCAATACTCTGAGCGCTTAGGTGGTGCAAGGTACATTGCACATCTACAGGTGCTATTTGGGCAAAGTCTGGCTGTGTAAGAAAGCTATCTAACCAAGCTAAATGAAAATACTCGCGACCAGTGCTTTTTGGGGCAGCTAAGGCAAAGTACTTATCTGCTAGCATTTGATCTAGTAAGTTTTGCTGGCAGCGGCCGCTTTTCCCCCACTGACCATTATCATCATAATCCGAGCCATTAGGGTGATGACGTTTAAAGTGTTGATCTAACAAAGTATTGCCTGGTCCGGTGTCATACCCCAATAAGCTTTGCTCTGGAACTAAGCGGGTAACATTGGCAATGCCACCTATGTTAACAATAAAACGAGCTTCATTAGCATGGCTGAATATTGCTTGATGAAAGGCTGGTACCAACGGCGCTCCTTGGCCACCTAGCGCCATATCTTTGTTTCGAAAATCTGCCACAACATCAATGTTGGTTTGTACTGCAATGTGGCTAGGGCTACCAATTTGTAGGCTAAAGGCTAACTCGGGAAAATGGCGTATGGTTTGCCCGTGGCTGCCAATGGCAGCAATGTCACTAGCCTTGAGTTTAGCCTGAGCAATGGCTTGAGTTGCGGTTGCTGCAAATAGCTGGGCAATCGCCACGCTAGCCTCTGCCATGGTAGCTAGTTCGTTGGCTGCGGGGCTGCATAAACCGTGTAGTTGTTCAAGTAAGGTTTGTGGTATTGGCTGTTGGCAATGGGCTAGCAGAGCAGGTGTTTGCTGGCTAAAATCAACCACCACTGCGTCTACGCCGTCCATGCTGGTGCCCGACATTAAGCCCACATAAATGTCTGTCATTTATTTACCTAATTCATGGCTAGCAATACTCGTTTGGTATTGTCTAGCTGCTTGATTCTGGCCTTAGCAATCGGCAAGAAAATGTCTTTTTGCTTACCTTTTAAAGGCGTAGATGTAGGCAGTTTCACTGTACGTGGGTTTTTGTGTACCCCGTGTACTAAAAATTCATAGTGTAAATGTGGGCCGGTAACTCGTCCTGTCGCGCCAACGGTACCAATTTTCTTGCCCTGTTTAACCCGTTGGCCAGTTTTTACGTAGCGCTTATGCAAATGCAAGTACTTGGTGACGTAAGCGCTGCTGTGCTGAATAAACACATAGTTTCCGTTGTATTTGCTGTAACCCGATTTAGTTACCCTGCCATCGCCGGCAGCTTGCACTGGCGTTCCCACTTTAGCTGCATAATCAATGCCGTTGTGAGCGCGCACTCTGCCGGTTACTGGGTGTAAACGGCGCGGGTTAAAGTTAGAGCTAATGTATTTGAAGTTAACTGGCGCGCGCAAAAAGGCTTTACGCATTGGGCGGCCTTCTGGGGTGTAATAGTTGCCATCTTCGTGACGAACCGCTCTAAATACATCCCCTTGGTTAATAAACTCGGCAGCAATAATATCGCCATTACCTGCAAATTGACCGTCGATGTAGTGCTCTTCAAACAGCACCATAAAGCTATCATCTTTACGAATGTCTAAAGCAAAATCGATATCCCAGCCAAAAATAGCGGCTAGCGCCATAATTTGGCCTTGGCTCAGCTCAGCACTAATACCGGCATTCCAGAAGCTCGAATTGATGGTACCTTGGGCAAAGTTAGTTCTTACTTCTAGCTCTTGGGTATCTACTTTTACCGCGAAACCATCTTGCTTATCTCGCTCAATAATCAGTGTTTGATGTTTCGATTGTGGATAATGTAGCTCCATTAATCGATCTTGGTCATCGAGATAAAAATCCAGCGTATCGCCAGGGTGAACCGTACGCAGCTTTCTCGCTTCCCCGCCGAGTTGGTCGATGTCGTGTAAAGTGCGAGCACTTAAACCCACCCGCGAGAAGATAAGCGCCATGCTGTCACCCGATTTAACGGTTTGGCGTTTAAGGGTGTAGAAGTGCTCGGGTTCTTCGAGGGCTTGTTGCGGTTCTATCTCCAGTTGCAGGGGATAACGAACACCAAGGTTAAGTTCTTTGCCTTGCTGCAGTTGCGCGATTAACTCGGCGGCATCGCTGACCTTAACGGTATTATCGGTAGCGCTAGTTTGCGGATCTAATGAACTTGATTCATCAGCAGTTTGGGCGATTTCGTTTGCCGCCTCAGCTGCAGCAGCAGGGGATTTAGCAGCGGTATCTATGCTTATGTGTTGCTCTTCAGCTTGCTCAGCCGTTTGGTTTGGAGAAACCTCTGCCACTTGTTTAACTGCGGGTTTACTAGCTAGCTTCTTCTCTTCTATTTGCTCATGCTGAATGGCTGTAGATTGTAGCTTGTCTAAACTGGGCTCGTTAGTGCTGGTGGCGTCTGTTGGTTGCACTTCTGGGATGTTGTTGGCCTTAGCCGAAAGATCGATAGTTTGCCTCTGGCTAGCACTCACCGACTTTTTGTCACTTGGGATGAGCAGTGCGGCTACTACCAGCATAATGGCAACAAACAACAGCCGACGATGACGTTTAGGTAATAAGCTTTGCAATCTACTTCCAACATACAAACACAGTGATTACCGCGATTGTAGCCAGATGCTAGTAATAATGCCAGATTCAGCGGCGCAAGCCGTGAGCTAAACAGGCTACAGAGCACATGCTGACCAAATTGGCGCAAGCTGGTTAATAGTAGTGCAAGCGATTGAATCAGCAACTTTTGCTTGTGTGAAGGCTTATCGAATGACTAAAGCATATTTGTTGGTTTGTTTGGGATTTAAAAAAGGTAAAGCGACATAAAATATCAAATACCTCTTTAGGGGTGGTTTTGTCTGTCGAAAATTTTATAAGATCTTTAGCTTGCTTAAAACTGGCACAACACTTTCATTACTTATATCGAAGATTTTTCTTCACTCGTATATGCTCTCGTCCCACTCAGTTTATCTGGGTGGGTTTTTTTTCGGCTTTTTTCCAGCATGCTACAAAGTTGCTTTAGGCTCTCTAGAGTGCGAAGTGTTAAGCGATGGGCCTTATCTGGGTCTAGATGGTAAATGTGTTGCTGCTGCACGGCTTGAAGCTGTGGCCATTGCTTCCAAGAGTGTTCAAATTCCCATTGGGCAATAATAATGGCTTGAGGATCAGCTTCTAGTACCCACTCTTCTGACAGCAATGGGTAGGGTGCCACCGCTTCGGCCATAATATTTTCCCCGCCACATAAGCGAATGCCATCATCAATCCAGCTTTTTGCAGAAATGCTACGCAGCGGCGTGTGCCACATCTGATAAAACACACTCACTTTGCTTTTAGACTGATACTGCTGCGCCAATTGAGTTAGCTGTTGCTCGGCAAACTGGCTTAAGCGTTGTCCGGTTTCTTGCTCACCTAAAATACTACCCAGCTCTGCTAGTTGTTTAGGTAGGTTGTCTAGCCGTTTGGGTTTGGACACAAATACTTGAATATTTAAGGCGCGTAGCTTTTGCGCCAAACTTTGTTGGTTTCCTTGTTGCCAGACCAAAACTAAGTCGGGCTTTAAAGAAATGATGCTCTCGAGGCTAATATATTGATAATTACCAATGCGTGGCAGTGCTTTAGCGGCTTCTGGATAATCGGCATAATCTACTGTGGCAATCAGTTTATCACCGGCACCTAGGGCATAAACTTGCTCGGTTAAATGTGGGGCTAAGGAGATAATGCGTTGCGGTTTAGCGTAAAGCGCAGTGCTGAAAAAGGTCGCTAACAATACGGCTATGAGCTTAACGGTATTGGCTCTTTTAGCCTTAAAGATAGATAACACGCGCAAGGTAAATTGGACTAAGAATAAGCAAGTACAGTAGCGCACTCATATTGAGTTTTAAGGCGAGTCTGTCTAATTCAGCTGCTTCTGGGTATTGCTGGCTTGGCCCAAAGCGGGCTTGTTCAACTTTTTGCTGTTGGTAATGGCGAGGTCCACCTAACTCACTTTGTAAGCTACTTGCACTGACGCTAATCAGCTTACCGCTGCCGATATAAGGCCAGCGGAAGCCTTCACTAAGCGCGGCCCTGTTACGAGAGAGTTTGCCATAACAACAGATAATCAATGCTAATAGTTGGAAGGGCAGGAAGCTAAACAGCTGATAGAAGCGACTTGCGGTATGACCAAACTGGCGAAATTGCACGAGTTTAGGGTTCCAAGCAAAGTGCAACTCGGTAACGATGCGGTAGATTAATGCCGGTACAATGCCTGCCAACATAAACCAAAAAATCACCCCAAACCAATTAGCCGCTAGCCTCAGCAATAGCATTTCAGCAGACGCTTTAGCTACGCCAACCGCAGACAAACTTTCGCAATCGCGTAATACCCAAGGGCGTAAAATGTTGCGGGCGGGTTTGTGCAAATGTTTGTTGAGAAGGTGAGTAATGCGATGGTAACTGTGCATTGGGGCTTGCCACTGAAGCAAGCAAAGTAGCAGTAAACTGTCTACTAACACAGTGAGGGGATTCAGTTGGTTAAACAAGGCTAAGCCTAGGCTTAGTGGCAGTAAAATCGCCAGTAAAGCCAAACCGCCTGCAATGCGCTGCTGGCGAGGACCATTGCCGCTGCGATTTACTTTTATTGATAGTTGTTCGGCAAACCAACGAACTAGCAGCATTACCTGACCAAATCCGCGGCCTGGTATTAAACGTTCTAAGGCTATTCCCAAAAAGGGCAGGCTGAGGCTAAGCCACAGCCAGGAGCTTTCGTCCATTAGTCAGTTAGCTTCTCTAACATGGCTAGTACCAAGGCAGTAGAGTGCTTGGCTGCTGTTTCTAAGAACTCATCAAATGACGATGGAGACTCTTTACCGGCAATATCCGACAGCGCTCTAACCACTACAAATGGCACTTTGGCGAGATGACAAACTTGCGCAATAGCGGCGCCTTCCATTTCTACCGCGATCATATTTGGAAAGTCGGCACGGGCTTTAGCGACACGTTCAGGGTCAGCCATAAAAATATCGCCAGTACAGATTTGACCACGCACAATTTGATGGCCTGAAAGCTGCTTAGCAGCTTGTTCGGCAATCTCGATAAGCTTAGCGTCAGCTTTATACGCAGCTGGGTTAGCGGGCAGTTGACCCATTTCGTAACTAAAGGCCGTAAGGTCTACATCGTGATAGCGTAATTCGTTAGAGATAACCACGTCGCCTACTTTTAAAGCGGGGTCAAAACCACCGGCAGAGCCAGTATTGATCACTTGAGTGGGTTGGTAGCGTTGCAGTAACACGGTAGTGGCAATGGCGGCAGCTACTTTGCCGATGCCAGAGCGGGTTACTACTACTGGGTGCTGGTTAATTTCACCACTATAAAATTCACAACCAGCAAAACTATAGGTATCACAGTTATCGATCATTTCGCGAAGTGCTACCACTTCTTGTTCCATTGCACCAATAATAGCTGTAGTCATAACCGTCTCTTTATCAAAAGGAAAAATCAGCGGAATATTACCATAAGCTAGTTTAAGGAACAGCTACAGATCGCGCACAAACACCCGTTGTGTTTTACGTTGTTTAAATTTGATGTGCTGGTAAAACTGATTTGCTTGTTCGCGGGTAGAGTCACAACGTACTCGAATTTCGCCTACGCCGCGGCTAGTTGCCCAATGACGGCATTGTTTAACAAGTGCACGGCCAATGCCTTGATTTTGTGAGTCTTGATCTACCACCATACCGCTGATCTCGGCAAAGGGTAGCGAGCCTAAACGCAAGGCAACAAATACGTGCACCCAACCTACTATTTGCTCTTGCTCGTTGAGGTAAACAAAGGCTTGGTGGGCAGGGTTTTCTAAAATAGCGTGAATATTAGGTAGTACAGTTTGTGCCGTTGGGTTGTAGCCTAGCTGCTTTGCCAGCATGGCCACGTCAACCGCGTCTTCTTCATGAATAGGGCGAATTTGCATAGCATTCCTTAATCGTAGTGGAACTAACAACTGGTTTGATAAAAAACCATAGTTACCGACTTAAGCGGTTAACTGCAAGCAGCTTAGGTAAGATTTATGACTTTTTTAAGACAAAGTGTTCGATTATATTAATCAAGTTATCAAAATAGGCCTGACTTCATCGTTCAAACCAAAGCGCACCGAGTTAGATGAGGGCCTCATGTAAAGACTGTGCTTGGCAATATACTTCGCATAAAGCTTGCTCGGTGAGACTCAGCTCTTCAAATTCCCATTCCGTATAAGATTGCACTGCCTGAGGATGCTGCAGGCTAAATTGTGCTAGCCAATTGCTAAGTACTTGTCGCAAACGCCGTCTAACTTCAGCTTCGTTAAGCGGGGCAATGGAGAGAGCTTGAGTGTGGGCATTAATCTGTTGCAACATATATGCTAGCGGCGGCTCCACATCGCAGACTAGCGGGCAAACAAAGTAAATACCGAAGGCTTGCTTTGAGCTGCACTTACCTACTTTTATTTGCCAGCCATCGGCAAATTCAAACAGGCAGTAACATTCGCCTATATTGGCCTGACTTGGCGCTGGTGGTGAAAGATTTTCACTCTCTTTTCGTTTTTGGCTTAACGAGTTTAGATAGTCGCCTAGCTTAGTGGATAAGCGCTTGGCAGTATTTAGGTCATCAGGTTCTAACTGCTTGCTTTGTTGCCAATAGTGAATCGCACCTAATACGGCTAAAGCCATATATTCTTGGCTAAATCGACTGCTTAGCGGGCCTTCTATATTTCCTTCCATTAAATCTGCAAGGTGATGAAAATCTTCAATTGAGACCAAGCTTTGGATGGTGAAGTATGAGTGGCCAAGTTCAACAACTTGGTAGCCAAGTTGTAGCTGAATTTGCGGAACTATCACTGCGAGGGTGTTGTTTTCTATCACATTCATTCAGCCATTTTCCATGGTAATGCCAGCGCATTAAAGCATCGCATATCATGGGTTTAGAGTAAAATTAGTGAGAAGGGTAATGCTTGTCCAACTATCCTTAATATTTAGTTGAGTGAGTATCTTGCTCTTAACCCGCACTAATCTTTTTATAGCGGTGTTGTTGGCTACGTTCCTAAAGCAGCGGAGGCATAATTATGAGTGTTCACGTTGCCGCTGAATGATTTCTAACACGCCTAAATAGATCATTACTAAGCTTAAAAAGAATCCGATGTAGAGCATAGTATCCCCTTGGTATTTGCGTCTAATTATTATTGCTATTGGGTATTGCGGTCTCCATTTTCAAAACTGCGGGTAGCAAGCAACTCACTGCTAATAAGTTGCTTGCTCACTTCCTAAGAAAAGAGTGTTATTTTGAGAAGTCTACGTAGAAGGTTTTCTTCTCTAGGTATTGCTCAAAACCATATTTACCATCTTCACCGCCGGAACCACTTAGTTTGTAGCCATTGTGGAAGCCTTGATGTTGCTCGCCATGACCGCGGTTTACATAAATCTCTCCGCATTCAAGGTCGTTTACCAAGTCCATCACTAGTTTGATTCGATCAGTGAAGATCATCGCCGACAAACCGTACTCAGAGTCATTGGCATAGTTAATCACTTCATCAAACTCAGTAAATTTAACTACGGGCAAAATAGGGCCAAAGATCTCTTCATGAACGAGGCTCATCTCTTGGGTTACGTCGGTAAACACGGTGGGTTCAAACCAGTAGCCTTTTTCAAACTCCTCGCCGCTTAAGCGTTTTCCACCAGTGACTAAGGTGGCACCTTCTTCTATGGCTTTAGCAACCATGGCTTCCATATTGGCTAGCTCTTTAGCGCTTACTTTTGGCCCCATGTCGCTATCTTCGTTCATTGGGTCACCAACCTTTATGGCTTTCACCTTGGCAAGCAATTTGTCCATAAACTCGGTGTAGATGGCTTCGTGAACATATAAACGTTCGTTACAAGTACATACTTGACCACAATTATCGAACTTGGAGTTTAGCGCTGCGTCTACTGCGGCATCTATGTTAGCGTCGTCGAGCACGATAAAGGGCGCTTTGCCGCCTAGCTCTAGTTGTACATGAGCGAGGTTGTCTGAGGCCGCCCGCACAATGGCTTGGCCAGCTGGAGTACTGCCAGTCATTGATACCATGGCTGTCTTTGGGTGGCGAACCAGTGCATCGCCCAAAGAGCGACCAGGACCGGTGACTACGTTTAACAAACCTTTTGGCAAGCCAACTTTGTCGGCCAATTTTGCTAGTTCAAGTGTTGCTAATGGTGTTTCGGTAGTTGGCTTAACAATAATCGCATTACCCGCCACTAAAGCTGGGCCAATTTTGCGACCAGCTAGCGCTAGTGGAAAGTTCCATGCAGTAATAGCTACCACTACACCACGCGGCACCTTGTGGATCCAAATGTGCTCGTCAGGGTTGTCTGACTCAACAATGTCACCTTCTATGTGGCGAGCCCATTCGCAGGCGTATTCAATAAACGAGCAGGTTACGTCTACTTCCATGCGCGCCACTTTTAGTAACTTACCTTGTTCTTGCACAAGCAGCTCGGCTAAGAAGTCACGGTTAGCTTTAATCTCTGCCACTAACTCATACAGTTTTTCAGCACGTTTGCGAGCAGGTAGCTTACGCCATTGCTTTTGTGCTGCTACAGCTGCGCTCATAGCTAGCTCAGCATCGGTTTCATCGCCATTAGCGACAGTGGCGATAACTTCTTCAGTTGAAGGGTTAAGTACCTCGGCGCGTGCTCCTGATTTTGCATCTAGCCAGCTACCATTGATGTACATCTGATAATTTTTCATGAACAACCTATTGTTTAAGCGAAGTAAATGGCTAGCTGGTCGGCTAGCCTTCCCATTAATTTACGAATTTAAAGCTTTGATGTTCTGAGCCATCACATTCACCCAATGACAAGTTTTTGCCATTTTTCTTGGAGCCTTTCGCCATTTCTAGGCATTCACCAGTGGCGAGGTTTTTAATGCTGAACCAATTGTGGCCTTTGTTTGATAATAGCCAAGACTGGGCAGCCGATTGCTCATCACAGCGTTGTTGGCGTAAGTCTTGTTTGCCTTCTCGTGCTGCAACACAAAAATCATTTGCGGTGTTTTTGATGCTGACTTGCTGGCCCTGTTCACTCACTTGCTCGGTAAAAGTAAACTTCTGCTGTTGGCCACGATGGCTGCAGTAGCTTTGGCGATAACGCGCGCCTTTTTCTGAGCGAGGGTTTCTAATTTCAAAACACTTGGTGCTGTGGCGCAAGCTTAAACCGGCTACATCGGTCGGGAGTTTTAGCGGGCCAAGTTCCTGCTGGCTTGCATCGGCTTTTACTGGCACGTAAACACGTACCCAATCCACTAGCATCTTGTTTCTGGTTTCATCAGCTAAATCTTCATCGCTAGCGATGTGACCAACACTTGAGCGCCAGTCGTGATCTTCCATGTCGATGATCATGAACATCTCACGGTCTAGGCCAAGATTTTCTGGGTCTTTAAGTGACGTTTTGTTTAAGCGACGAACTAAACGTCCATCAATGTAAAACTCGACATTCCATGGATCGATCCAGTAAGCGCCAAAGCGATGAAAGTTATCGCGATATGGCGCTTCGTTTGGTAAAAAGTGATGCTGTTGAGAGCCAATGTCTCGAATAATTTCGTTGCTTTCCTCATCACGAATAAATACATGGTAGTTGGTATTAGCATGGCGAGAATGCTTGTGGTGGTTGGCGCGATCGCTGCCGTATATCTCCAGTATATCTAACTCGCGCTTGTCATCGGCACTTAATAACCAAAAGTTAGACGATAACACTTGGTTAGCCACTTTAATTTTGGCTTCCATGTAAACTGGGTAGATGATTGGCGTTTTAGAAGTTACTACACCTAGGTGAACCTTATCGGTATCTGGTTTTCTGGCGGCTTTAATAACCAGTTTTCCATCTACTACATCAGAGTGGTCAGAACTCCATATGGTTAAGCCTGGGCCAGTCCAAGCATTGTGGTAATGGTCGTTCCATTTTTCACTAAACTGTTGGTTTTTTCCTTGGTAGTTAAAATCGTCAGAAAAGGCGTCAATTAACTCCCAAGTATTCCCAAATCCAGGGTCTGCAGGTACGTCGTAGTCTGCCCAATCTTTGGCTTGAAGGGAAAAAATCAGGCTAGTGGCGGCAAGTAATAGAGTGTTTCTAAACAGCATTTTGGCTCATACAGTAAAAATTTGTAAACCAATTATGCCAGACATTTTTAACTTAAACTGCAAACTGGTTAACGTTTATTTGAATTGGTTGATGACTTTGATTTCGTGCAGCTAGATTTGAATTAAAGCTTTCTAGGGAAAATACCAGTGCAATGAGGAGTTTATGAAGGGTGATTGAAGCCAACAAGAAGTGACATCGGAATACGTAGAAAAGGTTGTTCTGGCAGATAACAACAGCAAAGGTGGTGGAGAATGTGTTGAAGGGATTAAATCGAGCAATCAGCGTGGCTGATTGCTCTTAACAGCAAAATTATTTAGCCCAAATGATCAAACTGAATAATTTTTTACCGCGCTTAACTACTGAATACTTACCGTATAAGGCATCGCTGGCTTGCAAGGTTAGCTGAGGGTCGTTTAGCTTTTCGCCGTTTACAGACACTGCGCCGTTACCAATAAATTCGCGCGCCATTTTATTTGATTTAGCTAACTCACTCGCTGTAAGTAGCTCAACTAAACCAGCTTCGCTTTGTTCAAGTTGAGTGGTAGGCAAACCATCTTGGGCTAGCTGCTCTAAATCTGACTCACTGAGAGAGGCTAAGTCGCCAGAGAATAGCGCTTGAGTAATTCGCATTGCTGAGGCTAAGCCTTCTTCGCCATGCACTAAACGAGTTACTTCTTTGGCTAAAATACCTTGCGCTTCTGGGCGACCTTGGGCGGCTTTATCACGCTCTTCAATGGCGGCAATTTCTGCTACGTCAATAAAGGTGAAGTAACGCAAGAACGAATATACGTCGGCATCAGCCGTGTTAATCCAGAATTGGTAGAACGCGTAAGGCGAGGTGCGCTTAGGATCTAACCAAATGGTACCCGTTTCGGTTTTACCAAACTTGGTGCCGTCGGCTTTAGTCACTAATGGCATTGTTAGGCCATATACTTTGTTGCTGTACATGCGGCGAGCTAGGTCGATACCGCCAGTGATGTTACCCCACTGATCAGAGCCACCAATTTGTAAGGTGGTGTTTTCTTTGTCGCTAAGCTCGGCAAAGTCGTAAGACTGCAGCAACATGTAGCTGAACTCGGTGAACGAGATACCCGACTCATCACGGTCGATACGCTGCTTTACCGATTCTTTTTTGATCATGGCGTTAACGCTAAAGTGTTTACCTACGTTACGCATGAAGTCAATCACGTTTACTTTGCCAATCCAATCAAGGTTGTTAATTACCTTGGCTGCATTTGCTTGGTCGCCAAACTCAATAAACTGGCTAACTTGCTTCTGCAGTTTGCCTACCCAGCCGGTAACTACGTCATCACTATTTAGTTTACGCTCTGCGGCTTTAAAACTTGGGTCACCAATTAAACCGGTTGCACCACCCACCAAGGCTAAGGGCTTGTGACCAGCTTGTTGGAAACGCTTAAGCATAAGCAGTGGCACTAGGCTACCAATGTGTAGGCTGTCGGCTGTTGGGTCAAAGCCACAATACAGGGTGCGGGCTCCACTAGAAAGGTGTTCGGCCAGTTCTTCGTCGGCAGTGCATTGAGCAACTAGGCCGCGCGCCTTCAAATCTTCTAATAATGGATTAACCGTTGTCGTCATAATTTAACCTGTATGTATTTCTGTACCCGTTTGGGCGCTATGAACAATTTTCGAGCCGAAGATTCTACACTTAAGTCCTTACTAAAAAAACTGCTTAGTGGACTTAAGCGCGGTAAATACCCGGCTTACTTGATTTTTCCGCTGCTAAGCTCGTCGGCAAGATCTAAGGGCGCAACAATTGTGCCTTCACCGGCAAAGCTAGGAGCCACTGCTAGATCAAAACCATCGTTGGCCATTCCAGGCAGCCACTTCTCGGTCATGTCACTCAAACTAATGGCGAGGGCTTTAAAGTTGGCGTGATCTTTACTGGCCCAGTGTTCGGCAAGTGCTTGCTCGCTCCACAGCAGTAATACTTTTTCGTCACCGGTTTCGATAATCAAACAACCCTGTTCGTCACTTAAGGTCCAAACCTGTTGGGCCTTACGGGCTTGTTCGATAAAGCTTTGATAACGCTGTTTAGTGGTTAGACGGTCGTTTGCGTCGATTAATGCTTGAGAGCTCATGTTGATTCCTAGGTGCGACTGTATTAGCGGCACGCAGTATAGCAGCTTCAAGAGGTGCTGTTTATCTTTGCTGAAGAGCAATTGAGAGCGCTGTTGTTGATCATCTAATGTTTAAATCTTGTGCTCTCTTGATCTACAACTAAGACCTAGTTGGCTCCTGCCAGTAGACTAGCCGCCGTTTTGGGTTTTTCCCACCTTATTTAAGAGTGAAAGCTGTGCAGCTAGATTTATATGTAAACACTTTAGGTCGTCATATTAAGCAACATTTTAGCGGGCGAGTGCGCAAGCTAAGTGTGGATGGCGATTTCACCTGCCCAAATCGCGATGGCAGTATTGGTAAAGGTGGCTGTACCTTTTGCAACGTAGACGCTTTTGTTAAACCGCAACAGCAAATGATGTCGATTGGCGAGCAGCTGGATGCACGCAAGGCTGAGCTAAAGCATAAAGACATCCGCTATTTAGCCTACTTTCAGGCCTATACCAGCACCTATGCCGAGGTAGAATATTTACGTGGGATGTATCAGCAAGCTTTAGCCGATGAGTCTGTGGTGGGCTTGTGCATTGGTACCCGCCCAGATTGCGTACCCGAAGCGGTGTTAGAAATGCTGGCAGAGTATCAGGCTCAAGGTAAAGAAGTTTGGCTAGAGCTAGGTGTGCAAACTGCCCATGATGAGACTTTAAAGAAAATAAACCGTGGTCATGATTTTGCAGCATTTCAAAAGGCTGTAGCTCGTGCCCACCAATACGGTTTAAAAGTATGCGCCCATCTTATTTTGGGTTTACCGGGTGAAGAGCCTGAACATTATATGCAATCACTTAAGGCGGTACTGGCCGAAGATATTGCCGGTATTAAGCTGCATCCTTTACATGTGGTTGAGGGCAGCACCATGGCTAAAGCGTGGCGAGCAGGCCGCCTAGATACCATGAGCCAGCAGCACTATGTTGAACAAGCGGTAAGTCTTATTCGCCATACCCCTGAACATGTGGTTTATCACCGTGTAAGTGCCCATGCTCGGCCGCCGGTTTTGCTGGCGCCAAATTGGTGCCAAAACAAGTGGTTAGCCCTCACGGATATTGCTAAAAAGTTGGCCAATGATGGCCCCCAAGGCAGCGCATTAAGTTAGAATGTGATGCAGTAAATGTGAGCTAATTGCTTGTTTAGTAAATGATTATTTTCTTATGTCATATAATCAGGTAAAGTAGCAGCGGTTGCAGAAAAAATGGACAATCGATGCACGAAAACTTTTATCCAACAGTCTGGATGCAGGCAACAATAGCATTACTTAGCATACTGCTAGTCATTGTTATTGTTATGTGGGCCTTAGCTCGCAGAAAGGTGCGTGCTCAGCGCGCGGCAATGGTGAAGTCGCCGGCTGCTCAACTGATGATTGACCTAGAAGCCAAACAGGTTATTTTTGCTAATCCTCGTGTTTGTGAGTTACTGCAGCTTGCTAACAATGGTAAACATTGGCAGTTCTTCGATTCTTCCCACCTTGAGCAATTGTTAGAACTACTAAAACCGCATCAGTCTTCGGCTAGTATTGAAGGTGTTCACTGGCTGGTTAATTTCCCCCAGCAAACTCGGGTTTTGCTTCTTTACGCTAGCTTAACTGCGCATAATGGCCGAGAGGTTTGGTTCATTAATGCTTACGAAAACGCCCAAGGTTATTCTTATTTAAATCGAATTGAGCAAGAGCAAAAACTGTTCGCTAACGTGCTTAATTCCATTCCAGAATTTATTTACTTTAAAGACGCTAATGAGCGTTTGCTGGGCTGTAATCAGGCATGGGCGGGCTTTCATGGCTTAAAGCCTGGTGAGCTTGCTGGTAAGAAGCTGAGTGATTTTTTAACCCGAAATGAGTTAGAGCGCAGCCAAACCTATGACAACCAAGTATTGGCAGGCGAGCCTTGCCAACATACCGAATGGTTTAGTGCCCCAGATAGCCGACAAATCCTGCTGCAAAACAATGTCTATCCACTTAAGAACCAACAAGACGAAGTGACAGGTGTGCTTAATGTGTCTTACGACGTAACCAAGTGGCACGAGCTTAACCGTAAACTGGAACATGAAAACCAAAACCGAATCAGCTCCGAGAAAGAGTTGGGACGGCAAAATAACCTTATTCGCACCGTGTTTAACTCAACCCCCGATCCATTGGGCTTTATTGATGATAAAGGTAATTTTGTTGGCGGAAACGAACCCTTCGCCAAAATGTTTGGTTTTACCAGTGATGAGTTGTTAGGCAAACACCTTACCGAGGTTCTTAGTGAAGAACAGTTAGAACAGCATCAGTTGCAAAATCGCCAAATTTTAGAAGATGGCAAGCCGATCCGGTATGAAGAATTAGTGTACTTGGATGATGGTCACCAGATTTGGTATGAGGTGATCAAAGGCCCGTATTTTGATGATGTGAGTGGCGAGCGCGGCATTATCTTCATCACTCGTGATGTTACCGAGCGTAAAGCCACCGAGCAGCAACTGGCCGATGCGATTATGCAGTTACAGGAACTCAGCTTTATCGACAGCCTAACTCAGGTAGCTAACCGCCGTAGCTTCGACGAAAAACTATTGCAGCTGTGGTTAACCCATCGTCGTGAAGGGGTAGAGTTAAGTTTGTTGTTGCTGGATATTGACTGCTTCAAGCAATATAACGATAACTATGGCCACCAACAGGGTGACGAAGCCTTGCGCCAAGTGGCTAAGTTAATCAGCCGCTCGGTGAAGCGTGGTTCCGATTTAGTGGCCCGTTATGGCGGTGAAGAGTTTGCTATTTTGCTACCTAATACTGGCTGTGAAGGTGCTAAGCAAATCGCCGAAACCGTGTTGCGCAATATGAAAGAAGCAGAGATTCCTCATGAATTTTCAGATGTGAGCGACTTTGTATCGGTAAGTATTGGTGTGGCCAGCGTTATTCCTCAACAAGGTGTGGATTATGGCGAATTGGTAAGGGTGGCAGATTTACAGCTTTATCGTGCTAAGCATCAGGGTAAAGCCCGTTACTGTAGCGCCGGAGACAGCGCTATAGAGGATACAAAAACAGCGCCCTAGCTAGGCGCTGTAACCTTGCTCAATTCCTTTAGTTACAATACTTACAGCATCATGCGCGTGTAGGCTTTCTAGGTGGTTTACCCTTACCCAAAAATCAACTAAATCTGCTCGGCTATTTAAGCTGTGCTGTAAACGGCGAGCTGCATCTTCACAGAACATCAAGTTTTGCCCATTGAGGCGAGCAAATTCTTGTTCATCCTCACGTTTAACCGCGGCTTGTACTGGGGTTTTTAAACTGCTTTCCACTTCATCAATCAAACTGATAATGGGAATATCTTGCTGTTCAGTGGCAATTTTAACTTTTAGCTGAGCGATACTACGCTGGCTGTGGGGGGTAGCAATTATGCCTTCACTGCTGCCAAGCCATTGATGCACCGCTTCACTTGAAACTTGCTCATCGGCAAATTGTTGTTTGAAGGCCTGCTGAATAAGCTGGCGTGATAGCGCGGCCGAACAAGGGCAAGTGGATGAGTACGGAACCTCAACTTCAAGCTCAATAGTGGTTTGTTGTTGGTGACGAGTGGCCGTGATTGCAACAGGATAAGCCTTCCAACCGGTTTTGCCAGATAACAGCGATTTACGGCGCAAATGGTAGTCGAAGCTAAAGCGAACCTGCGCTTGCTCACTTAAATCTTGATGACTTTCAATAAACTGATCCAAAACGCGGTGTAATCCAGCATAATCCAATACGCCTTCGTTAGATAATTGATCCAATATCAAATATAAACGAGACATATGAATGCCTTTGGCTTGTGGGTCATCTAAGCTGACAAAGGCCTCAATTTTAGCACTCACGCGGCTAGCTGCTTGTGCTTCAAATGCCAGCATTATGGGCATTTCAATTTGGCTCATACCTACCCAATCGAGCTTTCCTTCGGTTTGGGCGCGGCTTGAGTTTGCTACGTCAGGCATTGCAGTAGACATGCACTTAGTACTCCACAACAGTATGCGTGAGCTAGGGGCTGTTTTTCTTTCGAGGTTAAATTTTGTTCGCGAAAAAATCGTTTTAGGCGCGGCAAGGAATGTGAAGCCTAGCATTCTAGGTAAACATGCCTTAACAAAGCATACAACGATTTTAGCCGAACCCTTCGGGCAGCGTTTGTGGCTTATTTCTACTGCGTTATCAGCTTCTCATGTAGACTAACTACACATTAAAGCTTCTGCCTTGTATAAATAAGCCACAAATGGCTGCAAAAATCAGCTCGAAAGAAAAACAGCCCCTAGGGCTCATTGCATTTATATGACACAAAAAGATGGGCTGTTATACCACAAAAGCTAGGTTAATATTAACCATCTTTATTTTATGGATTAGCTAGGGTCTGTTGATCTTTGGTGTTGAAATTTTGTTCGAGATAAGCGGGCTTTAATCGCGGCGAGCACTTAGAAGCCTAGTGGGCTAAGCAAGAAGTGCTTAACAAAGAGTAAAGTTCGCTTATCCGAACCCTTCGGGCACCATTTCTTAGCCATTTATTCAGCGTTAGCGAGTGATTATTAAGCCCACTTAACTGTACACTCACTGCCTTGCCTAAATGGCTAATAAATTGCTGCAAAAACCATCAGCAAAGATTAACAGACCCTAACATTTACTTAGCTTGCTTCGCGCTATAAAAGGAATCTGGCTTAATGACGCCACTGAAAAATCTTGCCACCTATTACGTTCATTTATTATCTCGATTGGGCGTAGTTAAATTTACCATAAGCTTAGCTAGCGCCATTATTTTAGTGGCTTTGGCAATCCAAATGAGTGTTACCTTCGCGCTTACTGGCCAGGTGTCGTCGGTGGATTTAGTTCGCTCGGTGTTTTTTGGTTTAATTATTACCCCGTGGGCGGTGTTTTTTATGTCGGTGGTGGTAGAGCAAATTGAAGACTCGCGCCAGCGCTTAAGCAAGATGATCCGTAAGCTTGAAAAAATGCGCTCTCGAGACCTGCAGCTTACTAATAAGCTCAAAGCCAACATCAGCCAGCTAAATAATGAGATTGATGAGCGCGAGAAAGCCGAAGCTGCTCGTGGCCAAGCCATGGCCAACTTAGAACAAGAAGTAAGACAACGCCAGCAAGCGCAGCAAGAGCTAGAAGAACACTCTGCCTTGTTGCGTAGTTTTATTGATAGCTCTCCTGATTTGGTTTATTACCGTAATGAGCAAGGCCAGTTTTCCGGTTGTAACTTAGCGTTAGAGCAGCTGGTTGGGCGCTCTGAAAAGCAACTTATTGGCCTCACTCCCTACGACGTTTACCCGGAAGATATTGCCGATAAAATTGTTGAAACTGATCACCAGGTATTTGATAACGATGAACAACTTACCTACGAGCAATGGTTAGAGTATCCCGATGGGCGCAAAGCGTTTTTTGAACTACGTAAGGTGCCATTTTATGGGCGTAATGGTAACCGTTTAGGTCTGTTAGGTTTTGGTCGAGACATTACCGAGAGAATGCGCCATCAAGCTAATATTGAGAAAGCCAATCGAGATAAAACCCAGTTTATTTCGACGCTGAGTCACGAGTTGCGCACTCCGCTTAATGGGGTAGTGGGTTTAAGCCAAATGTTATTAGACACCCCACTTAATGATGACCAGCGCAAACACGTAAATACCATCTTATTGAGTGCGACTACTCTGGGTAATATTTTTAACGATATTATTGACTTAGATAAGTTAGACCGACGTCGCTTTGCAGTATCGCTAGAGCCAATGGATTTTAAAGCCTTAGTCACCGACATTGAAACGCTTACTGAAATGCAGTTACAAAGTAAGGGCTTAGATTTTCGTTTTGAGCAAATTGGCCCCATTCCCAATAGCATCATGGGCGACCCAACGCGCCTGCGCCAAGTGCTATGGAATTTAACCCATAACGCGGTTAAGTTTACCGAGCAGGGCGAAGTTGCTTTAACCATAAAAGCCGAGCCTTTGTCTGAGCAAGAAGTGCAACTTGAATTGATGATTGAAGATACCGGACCAGGCATTCCTCAAGACCAGTTAGAAGAGATTTTTGCCATGTACTACCAAGTAGAAGGCAGTAAATCAGCAACCGGTACCGGCATTGGTTTGTCGGTCTCTCGCCAGCTAGTTCGGGCAATGGGTGGTGACATTAGCGTGAGCAGCAAAGAGGGTGAAGGCTCATGCTTTACCGTTACCCTAAAGGTCACCTTAGATGCTATTCCTGATGAAGCAGAACAAATTGATCATCCTCCATTAGATATTCTGCTGGTTGAAGACGTAGAGCTAAACGTCACCATAGCTAAAGCGCTTCTCGAAAAGTTGGGTCACTATGTTGAGGTGGCAATGAGCGGTGAGCAGGCGCTAGAAGTATTTGACCCAGATAATTTCGACCTGGTTTTATTAGACATTCAGCTACCGGATATGACTGGCTTTGATATTGCCAAACGCTGGCAGGAGCAGTTCGCCGAACAGCACTTACCACCGTTGGTGGCCCTTACCGCCAATGTGGTAAACAGCAAAAGCGAATTTGCTAAAGCGGGCATGGTTGATGTTATTCATAAACCGATTAATCGCAATGCGGTAGTACATTGTTTTAACGGTGTGTTTGCGATAGGTGAAGAGCCAGAAGCAGAGCCTGTAGTAAACCCTAAACAGGCATTAAGTCGCAGCTCTATGCCGATCTTAGATTTAGATTTAGTTGAGCAGTTTTGCGAGACCATTGGGGTAAAAGTGCTTAACGATAGCATCAATTTGTTCAAGCAAGTGATGCCCGATTACATGAAAGTACTCGAGAGTAACTTGTTTGCAAAAGACCAGGATGGCATTGCCTCTGAGGCGCATAAAATTAAGGGCGCTGCGGGCTCGATAGGTTTAGCGAGAATCCAGCGTTTAGCCAACAAAATTCAATCACCAGAACTTCCTGCGTGGTGGGATAATGTTGAAGACTGGATCCACCAACTTAGTCACGATTACCCAGAAGATTTGAAGCTATTAGACAAGGCCATTGCCGACTTTAATAACAATGATTAGGGTCTGTTGCTCTTTGGTGTTGAAATTTTGTTCGAGATAAGCGGGCTTTAATCGCGGCGAGCACTTAGAAGCCTAGTGGGCTAAGTAAGAAGTGCTTAACAAAGAGTAAAGTTCGCTTATCCGAACCCTTCGGGCAGCATTTCTTAGCCATTTATTCAGCGTTAGCGAGTGATTATTAAGCCCACTTAACTGCACACTCACTGCCTTGCCTAAATGGCTAATAAATTGCTGCAAAAACCATCAGCAAAGATCAACAGACCCTAATGCCCTTAGACAAAGTTAACCAGTAGTAAAATCATTACCGGGCAAAGTAGGCTAAGAATAAAGCCGCTGGCAATGGCTACTGGCACTAGTTGGTTGCCGCCAGCACGCTGTAGCATAGGCAAGGAGAAGTCCATGGCAGTTGCACCGGCATAACCAATAGTGGCGGCGGGTGAGCGCTGCATTAAAACTGGAATTAATAGCAGGATAATTAGCTCGCGGCTTAAATCGGCAAAAAAGGCAGTACTACCAATTAATGGTGTTGCTGCTTTACTTAACAAAGCGCCCGATAGTGAATACCAACCAAAGCCACTGCTCATGGCTAAGCCTAGGTTTAGCGGTAAGTCGAACAAGTAAGCAGTAATAGCACCTGCAGGTAAGGAGCTAAGCACCATCACCACCGCAATAATTAAGCCGCGTCGATTAAGTAGCATCTGGCGAACACTAATACCGGCACTTCGCAGCTCGATACCAATACAAAAAATTAGCAGAATAAGTGCGTATTCGGCCAATACTGACTGAGCGGGTAATTGTTGCTGGTAAGCCAAGCCCGAAACTAAACCGATTATCAACAGCGCGATAAGCAACGCAGGTTCTTTAAACATCGCAAGCATGTTATTGCTTTTTTTGTGGATAGGTTCCGCGGCTGGCATCGCCAAATAGCGCCCCACAAAGTACAAGGCACTCAGGTTGAAGGTGAGCAATAAACTCACTAATACTGCGCTTTGACTAAATAGTTGAATAATATTTTGGCTAAGGTTATCAATAAAGGCCAAGCCATAACCCATCAAAAATAGAATCAGATATAGCATCCAGCTACTTAGTCGGCGAATAGTAAGCAAGGCCGAGGGATGTTTTACGGGAATCATGTAACCGACAACTAATGCCCCTAAAATCATCAATAAGCTGCTATACATCTCTATTTCCTTATTCGCGCGGAGCTGAAATATAGCAAGGAACTGAGACTCTCACCAAGTGGAGTTTTGTAAAAGGTTTTTTGGTGACGCTTTGGTTATGTAGGAGCTGTTAACTTGAGCTGATTAAGCTATTGCAGATTGGCTTTAGCTTATTTGCTCGGTGAGCGAAACGGCAGGCTTAATAAGCCTTTGAGTTGGCGGTTATCTTTAGCATTAGGCCAGTGACTTAGGCCAAATTTCAGTTGGCTATGCCCATCTTGCGGTTGAGCGACATAACTATGAAACAGTCTATCCCAAACCGCCAAATTAAAGCCGTAGTTGGCATTATGTTCATGATATCTTTGCGAATGATGTACTCGGTGCATATCAGGAGTGACAAGCAACTTTCTTAAAAATGCATCTAGTTTTAAGGGTAGCTTTAGATTGCTGTGATTGAACATCGCCATGCCATTTAGTATCACCTCAAATAAAAACACCGCCAATACCGGCACGCCAAGCAATGTAATTAAGCCTAGTTTTATCAGCATCGATAAGGCTATTTCGATAGGGTGGAAACGTAATCCAAGGCTTACATCATAGTCTGGGTCAACATGATGCATACGGTGAATTCGCCACAGCCAAGGCAGCGAGTGAAATAACCTATGTTGCCAATAAATCGCCAGATCGAGCAAAATTACACACAAAGGTACGGCAATGGCTGCGCTAAGGTTTAGCTGATTAAACAAGCCCCATTGCTGATGTTGCGCCCAATTAGCAAGCGCTAAGGTGGTGATAGGAAATAGCAGCTTTAAACATAAGCCATTTACTAGGATTAACCCTAAGTTGGCTGGCCAGCGTTGGGAGCGGGGAATACTGCGTTTGTGCCGTGGCCAAGCTATTTCTAGCAGCATAAAAAGGGCCAACAGCCCAACAAAAATACCTAAACGCCAAAACTCGAGTGTTTGCATGGACCAAAGTATACTAAGCATTGTTAAAACAACAACCAAATCTAAGCTAAGATTAGCTTATTGTTAATAAGCTTTTTTTGAAATTGTTTGGAGTGAGCGATGGACGTGCAACAGTGGTTGAAGGATGCAGCTCAAGCCTTTGATATGCAACTAGGGATTATCAGCAATATCCAAGATAATCGTTACGTAGTGCTGGCGGCCTATTCTAGCCTTGATTTAGTGCGTGCTGGCGATGAGTTTCCGGTAGATATGACCTATTGCGCTGATGTGATAAGCCAGGAGAAGGTATTGGCTTATCACCAAGTGGGCGCCATGACCGAAATGTGCTTACACCCTTGTTATCAGGCTATGCATTTAGAAAGCTATATCGGCATTCCTTTAGTCAAGCATGGCGAAATTATAGGAACACTTAATTTCTCCTCTTTAGAACCAAAGAAACAAGGGTTCTCAGATAAAGATATGGAAAAAATTCAAGTGCTAGCCAATGAATACTTAGAACTGGCAGATTTAGCAGTTGATTAAACTTTCGAAAAAATTTACATTTCGTTTCCCTTTTTTGATAGCGATAACATTCTACACTTCTAAGGAAGGCTATTTTTTTTGATTGCTTTAGTATTATTCAAGCAGTGTTTTTCTACCTTTAGCCGTAATTTGGATGAGTGATTGCCAAGCCGTATGACAAGCCCTAAAGCCGATATAAGAACCATCAACATTGATGCCCTAAAAGAAGGTATGTTTGTTGTATCCATTACCAGCCAAACCGGCAAAACCAGCATTGCTCAATCTGGGCGTATTACTCAGGCTAAGCAAGTTACAGTTCTAAAGAATAAAGGGGTAAAAGTTGTAAATGTAGATTGGTCCAGAAGCGTGTTTGCAGAACAGGAATCGGAACAAAAATCTACCGAAATAAGCAGCTCAAGTAGTAAGCCGAAGAAGCGTAGCGGTGAAAGCGAAAAGCAAGCCGCTAAAAAGTTGTTTAACGAAGCTAAAAGCTTACAAACCAAATACTTTAAGCAGCTACAACAAGGAGAACCCATTGATATTGAACCAATGGAAAAAGCCGCTGAAGGTTTAATTGACTCCCTAGAAAACCAAAGCAACGCCATGTTGTGTTTGGCCAAAATTCGCGCCAAAGATAAGTATTTGATGGAGCACTCTCTTAACGTGGGGATGCTACTGGCATATTTTGGCCGTTCGCTTGGTATGAACCGAACTAAGCAAAAGCAATTGCTAATGGGCGGAATGTTACATGATATCGGTAAGATCAATACTCCCGATGAGATCTTGCACAAACCTGGCCGGTTAACTGACGACGAGTTTGTGATTATGCGAGAGCATGTGGTGCACAGCCACAATATTCTTAAAGAGCAAGAAGGCATTAGCAAGATCATGCTTGAAATTGCCAGTAATCACCACGAACGTTTGGATGGCCTGGGTTATCCAAACAAATTAAAAGGCGATGAGTTATCGGCTTATACCCGTATGGCCAACATTGTAGATTGTTACGATGCGCTAACCGCCGACCGAGTTTACAAAAGTGGTATGCCGCCTACGGCCGCGTTCCGAATTTTGTTATCGGGAGTTGGCACTCAGTTTGATAAAGCCTTGGTTGAAAAGTTTATCCGTTGCATGGGCGTCTACCCAGTCGGCACCTTAGTCAAACTAAAATCAGGTAAGTTAGGCGTAGTGGTTGAGCGTAATGAACTTAAGCCTCTACAGCCAGTGATTAAGCAAGTATTTAATACTCTAACCAACACCCACACTGAGGTTAAGTTAATAGACCTAAGTAAGTATGCGCATGAAGAAATAGAAAGTGCGGTATCTGCGCGTGACTACGGAATATCCTTAGACAGGTACTTGTCTGAATAGCCAAATATTAAATGGGATTAAGCGCAGACTTAATCCCAAAAATCTCTTTATATGGTCGAAATTTAGTGGTGGTGCTTCATTTTGTGCATCACCTTTTTAACTGGCACTGTGAGCTGTTGCTGACTGCCATCGGAAAACACCAGCGTTAATTCCACTTCTTCACCTTCGGCAAATTTGCTCGCTAAATCAAATAGCATTAAGTGCAAACCGCCCGGCTTTAGCTCTACCTGTTTACCCGCTGGAACCTCGATTTTTTCCACTTGACGCATTTGCATAACATCACCGTCCATCAACATGGTGTGTAATTCCACACGACCTGCTGCAGGCGTGCTGGCCGATACTAGGCTAACCGTTTGCTCACTGTTGTTGTTCATTTGCATGAAAATAGCGCTGGTGGGTGCATTAGGTGGAGTGGCTCTCGCATAGGCGTCGTTAACGGTAATAGCGGCATCATTGGCTGCTAGGTGAACGCTAAATAAAAGACTGAGAGCGAGCAAGATTGAGCGCATGGTTAATCCTTTTTTATTGAGGAAGTAATTGTTGAATTTTGGTGACTAAAGGCTCTGGGTCTAGGGTGTGTGGCACTTTTGCCAGTAACTCGCCTTGAGCATTTAAGAAATAAAAAAATGAGTTGTGGTCAACGCTGTATTCCAGTTGTGAGTCGGGAATATCTACATACTTATAATACACTCCCAAGCTTTGGGTTAAGCCTAATAGCTGGCCTTCTTGTGGGCTTAAGCCAACGATATCTGGGTGAAAATAACCTGCGTAGGTGGAAACCGTTTCTGGGTCATCACGTTTTGGGTCAACACTCACAAACAAGCTTTGCAATTGCTGGCGTTGCGGCTCTGATATTCCCTGCAGCGCAGCGCTAAGTACCGCTAAAGAGGTTGGGCAAACGTCTGGGCAGTGGGTAAAACCAAAGTAAGCAATATAGAGTTGTTTATCGTTATTCAGTTCAGTAAAGCGCCCGTCACTACTGGTAATTTTGAACAAGTTTGTGGGCACTGTAGCAATCACTTTATTGCTTACCGCCGCTTGTTTAGGGCTAGAGTCTGCAGAAAACCATTGAAAACTCATAACTCCGGCTAATCCACTAACAATAATTAGAGCGATCCATGCTAGGTATTTCATTGGCTATCTACCTCAAAACTAAGAGCAACAGGTTGGGTGGGGTCTAAAGAAACAATTTCTGCTCGCCAGCGCATTTTTCCAGTGTTACAAATCGGCAGCAAAATATCCGATTGATAGTGACCATGTTCGTTGGGCTCTAGCTGCAGGCTGATTTCCCCCATGTACATTTCTATCCCTTGTAAACGGAGTTCTAGGCTTGGAGGGTTTTCTTGGTTGGTGTTTAACTCAAGATGCTGGCTTAACATGGCGGGAAGTTGGTCATTAGGTAAAGTTAATTGCCATGTTTGCTCATCAACTTGCCACTCACAGCGACCATTATGCAATTGTTGGCAGTGCTCAAAGTCTAGTGCTTCAAGCTGTTGTTGCTGCCAATAACTTACACCGATGCCAAGCCCAAAAGCGCCAGCAATAACTGCTAATACCAGTAATAATTTCTTAGTTAAACCAACCAATTAACCATCCATTGCGTGCTTGGTTTCACGCCACCATTGCAAGTAGGGCTAATCTACTCCGCTTGAATTAATCTCACAAGCCTTAATAATTAAATAGCTGCAGAGTGAGAACTATTTCCGGTTCTTTGGGTCTGTTTATTAAAGGAGGTGTTATGCAAACGAAGCCTTTTAGATGGATACTGATATTGATACTCAGCGGCTTACTGAGCGCCTGTGGTATGCGCTTTGTGTATAACAACCTTAACTGGCTGGCTTACTGGTACATCGATGATTACATCGAAATGAACAGCGAGCAAAAAGCAGCTTTTAAACCCATGTTAAAAAGCTGGCTGGTATGGCACAGGAATGAACAGTTGCCGGTATACTTGGCTCAGCTTCAGCTGTTTCATGCTCAAATCAATAGTGGTATAAGCCAACAACAATTATTAGAGCAAGTAGATGCTTGGCAAGAGCATTATCGAGTATTGGCTGGTCATGTGTATCTTGATGTAGCGCAGCTCGCACAAACTGCTTCTTCGCAGCAGCTATCAGACTTTATGGCTAAGCTAGCCGAGCAACGCGAAGATAGCGACCGCCAACAAAGCCATTATGATTACCGTATTGAACACATCTCTAACAGTGTTGAGCGCTGGCTTGGCGATGTATCTCCCAAACAACAACAGGTAATAGAGCAGCTGGCTAAGCAGCTAATTGATACTCGCGCCGATTGGCACAACGTGCAAAGTCGTTGGCAGCAATATTTGGCTTATTCTCTAAGTGGGCAAAGTAAGTCGGAAAATTTTGAGCAAGAATTTTATGTATTGATGGTGAATTCAGAATCACTCTGGCCGCCTGGCTTAGCTGAACGTTTCTATCATAATCGGCAATTGTGGGCACAAGGCATGAGCGAAATATTAGCGCTGGCCAATAAACAACAAAAGCGTCATATCTTAGCTAAGATAGACGCTTATATTGAAGATCTTCAATCACTTATAGAAGACAATCCACAACCTGCAAAGCCAGATGTGGTGGCAAAGCTAGTTAAGCAATTAAGGCTTACGCAGCCACTTTTAGTGGCGCACTGTTGTCTTCAAACTTCATCGGACGACCAACAGGCAAAATAGTACGGCCATATTCAGCATTAAGTACTTGGGCCATTGCAAAATAGATAGCCGACAGACCACAGAAGATGCCTTCGTAGCCAGCAATAGTGCCAATCAGTTCACTGCCTGTGAAATCGCGAATTGCCAATAGCGCAAACAAAATGGTCAAGCTGCCGAATACTACTTGTTTAGCTGTTGGGTAACGTAATGAGCCCACAAACATGAACGCAGTGAACAAGCCCCAAAGTGCTAAGTACCAACCCATAAAGGTGTGAGGGCTAGGCTCGGCTAAGCCCATTTTAGGTAACACCAACAAGCCGACTAGAGTTAACCAGAATAAGCCGTAAGAGGTAAAGGCAGTAGTACCAAAAGTATCACCGCGTTTGAAGCACATAATCCCTACAATTACTTGAGATAAACCACCGTAGAAAATGCCCATAGCCAAAATCATTGCATCAATTGGAAAAAATCCGGCATTGTGAATGTTTAGTAACACGGTAGTCATACCGAAACCCATCAATCCAAGTGGGGCTGGGTTAGCGGTAGTAGTATTGCTCATAGTCGATGATTCCAAGTAAAAGGTTAAAAAAAGCACAGTGCTCCAAGGGCCGTGCATTATCTGAGCGAGCATACTTGATAGGTGTGATCTAGATCAACAAAAGCTTGGTTTTTATAAATTGTATTACTAAATAAATTTTTCTATCGTAAAACATAAATTTTTAGCATGTGTGAAGTACCGAAAATGCCGCATTGTATTGTTGAATATTCTCAAGACTTGAGTGAGCAAATTACTATTAGTGAGGTTTTAGCTAAGGCTTTTAATTTACTCAAAAATAGTGGTGAGTTTGAGCCAACAGCGATTAAGCTACGAGCCATTGCTTATCAAGATGTATTGAGTGGTTTAGACGATCACAGCTTCTTACATCTGCGTTTGCACATTCTTTCTGGAAGAACGACTGAGCAAAAGCTAGCCTTAACCACTGCGCTAGTAGAGGGACTCGGTGCAGAATTGCCCATGGTAAAAAGTATTAGCGCTGAAGTGTTAGATATTCAGCGCGAGAGCTACATAAAACGAATTAGTTAGCGGTTTAACCTAACTCAAATTTATCTAGTAGGGTGAGGCGAGTAAGGGCTAGCTGAGTGTGCTTGGCTTGCTCGATAAAGCGTAAGCAACCTATTTCACAAAACAGTAGATCTTTGGTCACCGGATAAAGAGTGAAGCTGAGCTCGTTGTCTTGTAGGTCTTTACAAAGCAGCTTAAGCCCCTGTTTTTCGCAATAACTAATGCTGACATAGTCATGCTGATTACCGTAGTCACCAGCAAGATGACTTAAATCTTGAAAACTTTGCCGTTCACTTTTTGGGTTTGGATTCGTTTGTTCAAATAGCCAGGTCCAAAAACTATTAGTGGCATAAAAATCGTCCCAAATATTGTGCTCATGCTGCGGGTACCACGTGCTTTGTAGCTGAGCTTGGCGCTCCATTTGGCCAAGCTTATGCGCTAGCTCTACAGAAAACTCTGCTGGGATTACTTGGTCTTTTAAGCCATGAGCTAACCAAATTGGTAGCTGATTAAGTCGTTGGTATAGCTCTTCGCAAACGGGGCGAGCTGGCAAGTTTAATGACCACGGCGCTAAGCGATTAGGATCTCCCGCCGCCAATATACTTAAGGCAGCAAAGCGCTGTGGTTGCGCTAAGGCTAAATTGGTAACGCCAAAACCGCCCATGCTTAAACCCGTTAAATATATTCGCTGTTTATCGATGGAAAACTGCTGTTCTATTTGGTCAAGTAAGCTGATCAGCTCTGCGATGGCCCAACCGTCGCGACCTTCCGGCACATGTGGGCTAATACAAATAGCGTCTAGGTGATGCTGTTGTAAGTAGCTATTGGGGCCAAAATTAAGCAGCTTTTCAATCTCACCGCCTATTTCCCCACGACCATGCAGAAACAGTACTAAAGGGTAATGTTTAGCGCTATCTAGCGAGCTAAGCTGACTCAGTAAATACTGGTAGGAAGGTTTATTTTGATGAGTATGCTGTTGAACAGAGATGGAATGAGAATGCGCTGTGTTCACGTTAAGCTCCTTTAACTAAACCCTAACGTGAACCATCATAGCGAGTTGTGGCGACTAAAAATAGAGACGAACTACCGATTCAACCACACAAGCTGGGCGGCGACAGCCTTCAATTTCTACGGTAATTTCTTTTACTAACTCTAAACCTCGCTTAATTGGTACAACCTTGGTCAAACGGGTACGCGCTCTAATCCGGTTATTTACCTTAACCGGGTAAGGAAAACGAACTTGGTTGATGCCGTAATTCACCATCATTTTTGCTGATGGATAAAGCGGTTTATCTGGGTCAACACTTTCGGTAAGTGCTGGCAGCAAGGACAAGGTTAAAAAACCATGAGCAATGGTGGTTTTAAACGGTGATTCTTCTGCGGCGCGCTGCGGATCGGTGTGTAACCACTGGTGATCTTTAGTGACATCGGCAAATTGATTAATTCGCTCTTGGGTGACATTGAGCCAATCACCAATGTGGATTTCTTCACCCAGCTGCATCGACAGCTCTTCTAACAAGGCTTCAGCTTTTGGATGTAATTCTATGGTTTCTTTAAAACTGGCTTGTTGCTCACCATTGGAGCTTAATTGGTGTTCTCTTACCCAGTTAACTAATTGACTATCATGAGCTTTATTTAGAAACTCAATCCAGTGATCGCGAATTGCAGGCGACAGCCAATCTTTCAATTCAAATGGGTTTTGGGCTAGCATTTCACGCTTTTTCTTAATAAAATCAACTACTTTCATATTTACTCTCTAATGCGTACCGGCCCAACAACTGACATATTCTAAAATAATGAATTAGTCAGTCAAATATTTCTATAGGTAAAACGTAAGTGCTTGTAATTAAATATAGGCACTGCTTATTTAGTCGGCAAGAATGTGCTTAGTTAGCTAAGCACATTTGTTAGCAGAATTAACGTAACCATACCTGTAAATCGCGAACAATCCGGTTGCCGCTAAAAATTGGGTGTGGGTCTTCAATGGGGTCTAGCGCAAAGTAGTCACGCTGTTCTTCTGGCAGAGCATGGTAGCTGCCCCATACTTGGTATAACCAGGCTTCGGCATCCCATTCTAAGTGCTGTTCTTGATAGTACTCTAAGGCCGTTTGGCCCGCAGCACTTTCTATTACGCCCAACAGGTAGTTCTCTACATCTTGTTTAATCTTTTGCTCTTGCAGGGCAAACTCTTCGGCACCTTCTAGAGATACCGCATGTTCGGTGTCGGTTTCGCTCACTTTAGTGTGACGTTGCAACTTGAGCTGGCTAAGCGATAGCAATAAGTCGTGTTCATGTTCGCTGTTGTGAATATCAACACTGGCCTTGGATAGTAGTGCAGGGGCTTGGTTAAATAAGCTCGCTACATCGAGTTGTTGCGTTGGGTCTTTCGGGCTGAAGTCGGGATGCTGAGCATGAAATAGCTGCAAACCTTTAAGCAGGCGAGACTTACCACGTAACTCACGGAAACGGCCGAGTAAGGTGAGTAGGCGTGTTTGCACAACGGCCAGCTCTTGGGTGCAGTCGTAAACCGCTTGGCTTAGGTTCAACACCAAGATCCGGCGCAGCTCGCGAATATCCCCAGCTATTTGGCTTAAAGTATCAAAGTTTAATAAGGCAAGGCTATTGAGCAGTTCGCTCACTTGCTGCTGAGCTAGTTCATTTTCACGGATTTTGGCGCTTAAGCTGGGCACATAACCAAACTCATTGTTGATTCGGCTCCACAATACCCGCGAGCTATGGCGCAGGCTTTCGGTGAGGCTGTAACTGTGTTCGCTTAAATCGCTGAGGTAGACGTCGGCTGCGGCTAAATCACCAATATGTAAGGCTTCTTTGTAGTGTGCTGCCAAGGTTTTAATGGTTTCTAAGCGCGAGCCAACATTAGAATCAATTTGCCGATTACGAGTATCACTTAAGGCTTCTTCCAATAATGAGCGCAGGTTAGAGCTTAAATGCAAGCCTTCGTCGGCTGATGGGCGCCAAATAACGCCAGCTTTGAGTAAGGCATCAATCTGTTTACTGTCTAGCTTACTTTCATCTAGCTTGCCGTTAACGTAAGCATGCATCAGGCTTTCGCCATGACGCGCAAGCAGCTTAAATAGCTTTAAGCCAGCTTGTTGCAAATGTTGGTTCACAGTAAGGGCTCCTGCTGGCCAATGGCATCCATGGCTTGTTGTTCTAAGCCTAGACCTTCGGCTTCATCAATAAAGCTAATCACTTCAAAAATGTAATCTACTTTTGCTGTGGCAATGTAGATTTGTTTTTCTTGGTTTGGTCGAACTAAGTAGCCTTGTTCACAGAGGCGCTTAAACACTTGCTTAAGTTGACCATCTACTTGGCTACTGGTTGAGCCAAACAACTTGTATTGAGATATTTTTGCCAGTTGTTCACGCAGCGCTGGGGTGTCTTCCACCACGGTTTGCAACTCGCTTAAACGCAGCGCCACTCCGGCACTAATAGGGCTATCTTGGCCTTGTGCTTCTTGGCTGAGAATTAACCACTCGGTGAGCGGCAGTAAGCTACCTGCTATTTCGCTAAATTGCTGGCTTATCACTTTGTGTTCATTGTCACCTAACTCGCGATAGGCGCAAAAATACAGTTCGCCTTCACAAGCACTGGCAAGGCGGCGATTAAGCACATGTAAGTGGCTGTCGATGCGCTCGCGGTTAGCTTCTTCGGCTAAAAAGTGAAAACCATCTTCGTCACTCACTTGGCAGATAAATTGGCCACTTAACAGGGCTTCTAAAATCCGCCCGGTTTCGCTCATGCCGGTGGCGCTTAACTTACTCATAGCTCAGCCTCCGCTTGTTTAGTATTGGCTTTTGCCGCTTGGGCTGCTTTTAGCTTTTCTTGTAAAGGATTAATTCGCGGCTGCACAACCTGCAGTTGGCGCTTGTCACGGTTGATGATGTAGCGGTGGGTGAACAAGTCCAATACCTCAGATTCTGGGTTAGGAAAAGCCCCCAGTATGCGAATTTGGTTATGGTCACAGGCATCAAAGATCTTTTTCACGTTGCTTTGGTGCAGGGTGCCTAATTCATCAATTGGCCAGTGAATGTAAGTATCGGCATTACCACGCAATAGGCGGGTAAAGGCCAATAAGAACTTACACAAAATTAAGTAGGCCATGCCGTGGCTACTGGATTCATTAAGCTGGCGGTCGGTGCGGATCACTAGGTCGCTATTGCCTTCGCGCAGGGTTAGCTCAATCAGCAATAACCGAGATACCCCTTCTTTAAGTGCGCTGCGACCAATAATGTCTAGGGCTACCCGCATGCTGGTGGCGTAGTCTTCGTCGGGCAGTTGATTAAAGCCTTGCTGTTGCCACGCTTGGAAGTTATCTACAAAGGTTTTTAGTTCGTCCCAAAACTCTAGTTCGCTAATCTTAGAGCGAATTTTTACTGCTGAATCAGATACGCCATCTAGGCTTAAGTCTTCACCAATTTCGCGGGTAATACGGCGGCTTTGGCTCAAAATTCGTTGGTCAATGTCGCTTAAGTTTTGGTAGAAGCTGCTAATGCTCATGCCTAGGTTGCGACCGTGGTCGATTAGGCCTTGTACTTTTTGCGGCACTAAACCGTTTAACAGTTCAGATAGGTGTGGCACTAACTCACGGTAGGCGAGGGTGCTTTCCCCTTCTTCGTTGGTGCGCCGGCATGCGGCACGCGAACGCTCCCAAGTTTCGCTTAAGTCTGAGCCAGCTTGTTGCGCTAATAAGCTATCAAAATGGCGAACTGATTCATTAACTTGCTCAAGCTGCTGGTTACGCTGCACAATTTGCTGCTCGGCTTGGCGGGCTCGCTCGGCGGGTGTACCGGCAGCTTCTGCTGTTTGGTCTGCTTGGTTTTGTTTGGGTAAAGCCAATTGTTTGATTTTTCGCAACAGGTTTTGAGTTTGGCTGTATTGTTGCTGTAGCTGTTCTAGCTCTTGTTTAAGCTTGCTGAGCTCAGCTTGCTGGCTATCGCGCTGCTGTTTGAAGTGAGCCAGTTGCTCGTTAAGGGCTTGTTTAGCACTGCTTTGTGCTTGGCGAGCATTGGCAAGGGCATCGTTAAGTTGTGGTTTTTGGTTTAGCCACACTTGTTGATGCCAAATTTTGTATTCGCTTACTTCATCACGGTACTGCTCGGCGTCTTGAATTTGTTGATTAAGTTGGCGCTTTTGCTTGGCTAAATCAACAATTAGCTGGTCATCTAAGCCCTGTGCCTGCAACTCGCCGCGATACCATTGTTCCGACTGTTTTAGCGCTTCTTTCGCTTGTTTCTGGCGATTGCTAATGGCGTCTTGAGCTTGGCTTAGTTGCAAGGCTAATGCATCAATCTTTTCTTCCCACCAGGCCATTTTTTCTAGCTTGGCTTCTTGGTGTTGTTCGCGTAACTCGTCTAGGTATTCTTGATGCTGTGTTTGCGCATTGTCTAAATAGGTTTTCAGCTTAGTTTGTTTTTCTAGTCCCACGCTTTGGCGCTGTTTAAGCGCGCTAGAAAAGCTCTCTTTGAGTAGCTGTTTTTCTTCTTGTAGACGTTTGAGTTGATCTTCACTGTTGTGGTGAGCTGCTGTGGCTTCGGCAACTGACAAATCTTGCTGCTGCACGGCTTTGTTGGCGTCACTTAAGTCAAGTTCAGCTTGTTTAAGCTGTTTCTGCGCTTCGTTAAAGCTTTGCTGAATTTGCTCAATTTGCTGTTTGATTTGCTCTTCGGTGGCGGCACATTCTGGAGCATCGATGGCTTTTAAGTCTAAGGCTAAGCCAAATACGCTTTGATGGTTCGTTTCGCTATGAGGTTTTAAATCACGACGATTGAGCAGCTCAGGGTTAATTAACTTACCAATGCTTTGCTCCCACTGTGGGTGCTCGCTACGTAGGTGCGCCAGTAGGCTGCCATCGGCCGGTTGCAGGCTGTCTTTTAGCCCACTTAGCTTTTGTTCTAGCTGGCGAGATTGTTGGCTGGCGTTGGCTAAGGTTTGGTCGGCTTGTTGGCGCTGCTGCTTTAGGCTGTGCAATTGTTCGGTGTGTTGGCGTACTTGCGCAGATAACAACTGTTGCTGCTGGTTGGCCTCGTCGAGACGATTATCCATGATATTAAGCTGGCGGCTTTCTTCTTCGGTATAGCCCATTTGCAGGGTGCCGGCCTCTAGCTGCGCCAGTTCTAGCTGATTTTTATGCTGCTGTTGTTGGAAGCTTTGCTCAACCTGATTAATTTGTTTTTGTTGCTGCTGTTGTTCGTTATTTAACTCAGATTGTTGCTGTTGTTTCTCTTGGTTGAGCTGCTGCTGCTGCTGATCTTTGTTTTTATGCAGTTTGTTTAATGCCGAGTTTAGCTGCTCGTTGATTTCGCTTTTGCGTTGGTTGAAGTGGGCTTCAATATCGCTGTGTTGCTCGGTGAGCAGCTGGTGGCGTTCGCTAACTTCTCGCACTTGCTCACGCCAAAGTGGTAGCTGCTCAACCGCGCTAAGTGCTTGCTCGATATTTTTATCTTGCCAAGCTTGGTAATCATCTTCGATGTGGTTAAGTTGCTGGTCGAAACTAGAAACATCGGCATTGGCACTAGAGATGGCTTGGTTAAGCTGTTCGCGTTGATTCTGCCACTCTTGCTCTAGTTCGCTTAACTGTTGTTTTAATTGGTTAAGCTGGCGTTGGCTATGTTCACTTTGGGAAAATAGCTCCGCTTCATCGCTTTGCAGGTTTTTGTCTAGCTGGTGCAACTGAGCTTCGCTGCTAAGCAGTTGTTGGTTGATTTGCTCTAGTTTTACGAACTTAGGGCGAATCGCTTCAAACTGCTGGATTAAGCGGGTTTCTTGGATCCACGCTTGCGCTTTATTGGCATCTACCCAAGTTGGTTTTAAGGTTACGCCTTCTTCTTCCAAAATGGCGGCAATCATCGATTTGATGGTTTCCATTTTGCCTTCTTTGGAGTGCACTGCTTTGGCTAGTTTTTCAATGTGGCGCAGGCCATGCTTTGGATCGCACATAGAAAACTGGCGAGCAAAAGCTTTCAAATCGCTGTCGCCGGCATTTTGTAAGCTGCGATCGTTTTGAATAATTGCACGAAATTCTCTGGTATTAAGAAAGCGGGTAGTGGCTAGGGCAGCGCCGTTGAACTCTTGCTTTTTAAGTTTTTGGCCTAGTTTAGCGGGAGCCAAAAACCAAGTACCTTGCTCGTCTTGTTTGTCGATAAAATCTTCTAGTTCAAAAGGCTTACCAATAAAGCGGTATTTTACCCCTTGGTCTTCGCGACCCGATGACAAGACTACTTGGGCAACTTGGCCATTGTATTGCTGGTACTCGTAGATAATGTAGCTGGCTTCTCGTGGTAGGTACCAGCGCTCAAAACTGTCGCGGGTACTTGGCACTACGCGGCTGGGGTATTCGCCATAAAATACCGGAATAAGACGCTGTAATGTGGTTTTACCTGAGGCGTTAGTTCCACATATATTGCTGTGTTGGTCGAGTTTAAGTTCTACCACACCTTTTAGGTGAGTATCGATCAAGATGATCCGCAATAAGCCAGACAAAGTGCATCCTTTTAAATTAACTAAACGTAGCACCCACCGCTGAAGCAAGTGCTGCTGCCATAATCAAACAACAAACCACAGATGGGCTTGAACGCGGGCAGGGCAATAGCTCAGTTTAACTAAGAACGGACAGCGAGCGAAGCCTTGAGAGGTGTGTTTGCTTAAAAACTGTTAGTTATCACCAAAAAAATCAAATAGCGATGATTTCTTGACTAATCGTTTAGCTATTGCAGTTAGCTTATAGTTGTGGAATACTCCGCCGCCCTTGGGTTCTCTCACCCCCAATTAACAAAAAGATAGGTAGTTCTATAATGTGGTTTTTACAATTAACTGAGGCCGAGCGCCGCAGTGTTATTATTCTCGCTTTATTTCATATCGTTACTATTGCCGCTAGTAATTATTTAGTGCAATTGCCCTTCACTATATTTGGTTTTCATACCACTTGGGGCGCGTTTACTTTCCCATTTATATTTCTAGCCACCGACCTTACCGTTCGCTTGTTTGGTGCAAGCAGAGCTAGAAAGATTATTTTCACCGCAATGTTGCCTGCCCTAGTGGTGAGCTACATTGTGTCGGTACTGTTTTACCAAGGTGAATATCAAGGTTTAGCCGGCTTGTTAGCCTGGAACGCCTTTGTTGCGCGTATAGCTTTGGCGAGCTTTTTGGCTTATTCGGTAGGTCAATTATTGGATGTAAAAGTGTTTGACCGTTTACGCCAGCTTAAGCACTGGTGGGTAGCGCCTGCGGGCTCAAGTGTGTTTGGCAACTTGGTGGATACTTTCTTATTCTTTGCGGTGGCCTTTTATGCCAGCAGCGACGCCTTTATGGCTGAACATTGGGTAGAGATTGCCTGGGTAGATTATGGCTTTAAACTTGCGGTTAATCTTGCTTTGTTTGTTCCGCTGTACGGCATGTTATTACACTTTTTGCAAAGCCGTTTAAAAGCTAATAAAGCACTAGCGTAAAGCTTGCTGTTGTAATGCCAGTTTGTTGATGCTGGCATTACAATGAGATACGCCGTCGTTTAGTCACCTGTTTGCTGTTTTTGTTTGGCTGCGGCTTGCTGCAACATTTCCTCAAGTTTCTTGTGATGCCCCTTAGCCACCAAAGCGCTAGCCAGCGCGCTTTCACGAATTAATGTAGCATTCAACTCTTGGCTCTTTTTGCCAACCGGGGTTTTATAAAATGCGACTAGCTGCTCTAGCTCTTCATCTGTAAAGTGTTTTAGATAAACCTCAGCAATCTTTGGTTTCATCTCTTCCCAAGTCAGATAGGTGTTTGCCCACTCGTCCAGTACTGGTCGAAAGTTCTCTAAAGGAGGGTTTTGACGAATTAGTGCTTGATTGAGATTGTTACGAATTATCTGCATTTGCAATTCACTGTCGTTGAGCTCCAACAATTCATTAATGGGCGCTGCTTGCAGTGAACAACTGGCAAAAACAAGGGCTGCTGTCAGTAGCTTTTTCATAGGTTCATCCTTGAGAAAATTTAGCTGGTGGCTTAAAGGCCAAGCTATGATTCATTTATGCTTTTAGCCTACACCTTAAGTAAAGCGGGGGAAAGGATTGTAATGGCAGCTAAAGCTAGGTCTAAGGTAAAATAGAGAGTTTAGATATTCAATTAGGCGAGTTTTACAGCAATGGCGAAGGCAAAACCTCAAGTTAAGTTACACAGTTACGGTATTTACAATAAATGGGATAGCGATGCCAAAGCACTGCCGCAGGTTAGCCAATTTACCACTCAAGTTGAAGCTCAAATAGATGTTGAATTCGGCTTGATTATTAATATTAAGAAAGCCAAAGGCCAGAAGGTTCGCTATTGCATCTACCACCCCAATATCCCAGATGAAGATGGCGAGGTTATGGCGCCTTTTGATGGTGAGGAGTACATTCGCAGCAACGATTGGGATTTTTACTTAGGTGACACCATTTGGGCTCCTATTAGCAATAAGCTAGGAACTTGGCGCATGACCATTGAATTAACTGGAGAGATAATTGCTGAGAAGTCGTTTGAGTTGTACCAAGAGAGCCCCGGTGATGCAGCCCAGTTTTTCCGCAAACGTGGCATGTAAGTAACATCATTAACTTCTTAGTTGAGAGGGCAATTTAGCATCCAGTTGATGCCAAACTGGTCGCACACTCTAGCAAAACGCGCTTGCCAAAACGTATCTTGTAAACCCATGGTGATGCTGCCGTTTTCAGAGAGTTTTTCGAACACCTGTTGTTGTTCGGCCAAGTTTGAAAAGTTTAAGTTGAGCTCGATATTTCCAGCGCTTTTTAGCTGTTCGCCGGGCATACCATCGGATGCCATAAATTCCAGTTCTCCGGCTTTGAAGTGACAATGCATCACTTTATTCAACAACTCATCGGGAATTGGCATGTCGGTTTGATTATCGCCAAAGCGCATTAATGCAATAACGTCGCCTTTAAAGCAGTGCTGATAAAAAGCTAAAGCTTGTTCGGCTTTACCTGAAAAATTAAGGTAGGGAATAATGGCTTGCATAGCTAAATACCTTGTTGTGATGGTAATAGAAAGGGGGAAGTGCCAACACTTCCCCCCTTCGCGATTACTGTAACTAGTTATAGTCTTCGTCTATGTAGCGTTCTAATTGTTTCCGCTCGTTGTATTCGTCGATGCGGCGACGAGCACGTGCTTTGTCCCGCTGGTTTTTATGACTTTTTGCGTTATGGACCAGGTCTTCTTCATCCCATTCGTCCATATCATCAAAGCGTGATCGTTTCATAAGCCTACTCCAAGCCTTACTTTATTGGGCCCAATATACCTAGTGTTTTGGGCCCAACGTGATTTCTTCTCGCGGCTGCGAGACACGCAAAATGTGCAGTAAAAAGTATAGTAGGTAAAATGAATATTTTATTACTGTAATGTGACGTTAGCCTACCGCAAACAAGCTATGCCATAGCGCATAGGTAACTTTCCACTTGGCTGATTAAATCTTGGTTTTTAAGGCGCTTTTAAGCTTTATTTAGCACTATGCTTTAAGACTAAAAGTACAAATAAACTAAGATCTTTTGCTGATGTTTTGTTGCTTTTTTGAGAGAGAAGTAAAACTTTGAGCGGTTTTCTTTCTAATTGTTCGAATGATTTTTCACATAAAATTCAATTTTTTTCATTGTGGATTTAAGCGATGCTAGTTTCATCGACGTAATATCAGAAGATATTTAAGGGGACCGAGTGAGTATTCGCAATACCAAACAGACTTATGGATGGGTAGCCATTGTTATCCATTGGTTGGTGGCATTAAGTGTTTTTGCTTTGTTTGGGCTAGGGTTATTTATGGTTGATTTAAACTATTACTCTAGTTGGTACCAAACCGCCCCGATGATCCATAAAAGTGTTGGGATATTGTTGTTTATGTTGATGCTATTCCGGCTGATTTGGAGAATGTTGAATCCACATCCAGAGCCTCCAGCTAACCATAAAGCTTGGGAAAGGCAGGGAGCTAAAGTCGGCCATTGGCTGCTTTACGCACTACTATTTTGTTTAATGATTTCGGGTTACCTAATTTCTACCGCCGATGGACGTGCCATTGTAGTGTTTGAATGGTTTGAGGTTCCCGCCACTATTACCGGTATTGCTCAGCAAGAAGAGCTGGCTGGTGATATTCATGAGATTTTAGCTTGGGCACTAATTGTATTGGCTGCAGGTCATGCCTTTGCTGCTCTAAAACATCACTTTATAGATAAAGATAACACCTTAGTTCGAATGCTTAAGTCGACTAAATAACCTAAAGGGACAGACAATGAAAACACAACTTAAAGCCGCATTATTGTTAGCCAGTACTATGGGCTTAGCCTTACCGGCTAGCGCTGCCGATTACACCATTGATACTCGCGGTGCACATGCTTCAATTAACTTTAAAGTTAACCATTTAGGTTACAGCTTTGTAGTAGGCCGCTTTGATACCTTTAGTGGTGACTTTAGCTACGACCAAGCGGCGCCAGAGGCGACTACCGTTAGCGTTAAAATTGATGCTACTTCGGTTAACTCTAATCACGCTGAGCGTGACAAGCACATTCGCAGTAAAGACTTTCTGGCGGTAGACCAATACCCAGAAGCAAGCTTCACCAGCAGCAAATATGAAGCGAATGGTGACGAAGGTGGCAAGCTTTATGGTCAGCTTACGCTGCGTGGCGTGACGAAAGACATCGTGATTGATGTGACTAAAGTGGGTGAAGGTAAAGACCCATGGGGCGGTTATCGTGCTGGCTTTGTTGGCTCAACAGAATTAGTGATGAAAGACTTTGGTATTCCTACCAACCTTGGTCCTAAATCTACTACCGTAGCAATGGATTTAGTGATCGAAGGTATTAAGAAGTAAGTTTAACTTTCTCGCTGTCAGCTATGGCAGCGAGTCTTTTCCTCCCGCCTATTTTTCACTCTTAATGAGCTGGTTTTCTGTACGTTTAACTTATTTATCTAGTTAACTATTGTTCGCTTTTGTCAAATTATTGAAAATGTTTTCAAGTTGTTGTTTGTAAACATTTTGTTGATCAAGCTATCAAAACAAGCATAAATTACTGATTGCTATCAAAATTTTGAACTTAAACCTAGTCAAGCGAAGCGCATAATATTACCCTTGTTGAGTTTATTCACTTCAAGGCTCAATAACGCCTTGATTTTACTCGGCTAGCAACTAAACACAGGGAGTGTTCGTTTGACTATCAGCATAGTGATTGGCTTTATTGCTTTAGCAGTTTTGGTGTACCGTTTGAGGCATATTCATTATACCTTTGTGTGTGAATTGCGTTCCGGAAAAGTCACCGTGGTTAAAGGTCATGTGCCAAGCTCTTTCGTTCACGATTGTCGTCAAATGATGCGCGGCCGCAAGGTTGTTGGCTTGGTTAAAGGTATTAACAGTGACGGAAAAATGAAGCTGCGCTTTTCTTCTTCCATTGCCCAGTCTGACCAAATCTATTTGGAAAAACAATTTCCTCATAAACTGTATGACACCAAATCTTCGGATATAAACGGTAGTGTTTCTTTAGACTAAGAATTTACAAAAAAGAAAAAAGCCCGGTTTATGCCGGGCTTTTTTTATTTGGCTTTAGAAAACATACTGAGTGGAGCGGGGGAGGCTTTTTGCTCCACACCTTTGATGGGATCCCATACCGGCTTAATATATGAGCGAAGCTTGGCGGCAATACGCACTGCCATATTTGCCCCATTCACCGGAACGTATAACCAACGGGCAAATAAAAATACCTTACGTCTAAATACCCATAAGTACATCGCTTGTTCGGAATAGAAGCGGTATCCCCAGCGCTGTTCAAAAAGGCGTGAGGAGGCTTCGGTATATTTTGGGTGCCAACGGAAGAAGAAGAACTTCATGTCGTACCAAGCCATTCTGGTGCCTAGATTATCAAAAATAATGATTGATTCAGGCTGAGTGACAATTTTGTAAGCCTTTTGACGAAGTTGAATGCCTATATCGATGTGTTCGCGAATCACCATATCTGGCAGTTCAATGTCTTTTAAGGCTTTAGTGCTAAACAGCACGCCATGTAGCTCGAACATTTCACTTTCTTGGACACCTTGAGGAAGCTCCTCAGGTAATGAGCGGCGAAAAGACTTATGTTCAATAAGATAATCTTCACCTTGATAATCAATGGTATGAACTGCATTTGTGAATAGGTGATTACGTAACTCCGCGCCTTTATCCACACCTTCTTTCTCGAGTGTTACCGGGTTTACCACCGCAATTTGTGGATCGCTGTTGGCTATCTCTAATAGCGGTGGAAGCCAATTGGCCGTTACGTTTGAGTCATTATCAAGAAACATCACGTACTCTGTTTCGATAAGAGGTCTCACTTTTTGCATTGCTTGAATTGGCGAGATTAAACCATAGCTAAGCAGTTCGGCATTGTGGTGTTGAGCTAGCTCTTTTTCGATTTTTTGCTTAAGTGAAGACGGATAATCTAAGTCGATGACTTTTAGCTCAAAGCGTTGTTCGGTGCATAGGTATAAATTGCGAATACAATTAATAATGCCTGAGTAACGGTCTCGCGGGGTAATTACAACGGTTATCGAGTTCTTGTCCATGCTGCTCTCGCTTAAGCTTCCTTGAGAAGTTGGTTAAAAATACCTAAATAATTATCGATCATATGCTGGGTATCGAACTGTGAGCGAACACGCTGCTCCGCTGCCTCACCAAGCTTTTCGCGCAATGCTTCAGAATCAATTAGCTTAGAAATAGTGGCAGCTAATTGTTCTGGCTTTGCGGCCGGCACTAAAAAGCCGGTTTCACCATCTATTACAATATCGGGGATGCCGCCAACCTGGGTTGCCACTACAGGAGTATGGCGCAAGCCCGCTTCGATAAATACTAGACCAAAGGCTTCTTCTAACGAAGGTTGCACAAAAATGTCTGCAGCCTCCATCCATTCAGCAGTGTTATTAATTTGCCCAAGGAAATGCACCCGTTCTTGCAGTCCTAATTTATCGCGATAGCGCAGCAGTGCTTTGCTCTCTTTTTTTGAGCCACTGCCTGCTATAAATAACTGGCAGTTTTGCTGCTGTGGCAACAGTTTAAATGCCTTTAGTGTATCTTGATGGCCTTTAATTCGCCCTAAGTGGCCGGCACTAAACAAAATAATTTGATTTTCGGGAAGCTGCAGGTTTTTGCGCGCTTGAGCAGGTTGTAAAGGAGCAATTTGGGTATCGACTCCCGCATGATTCGCTAAGCAGCGTTGTTCGCTTAAACCCAGGTTTTGCATAAGCAACTGCCTGCGTTGCTCGGAAACTGCAACAAAGCAGTTGGCTAAGCGCCTTAAAATGCGATTTATTCGATTTTCTTGATAGTAGCGTAAAATTGAACGATGGAAAGTAAGTACAGTAGGCACATTGCACACTTTGGCTGCCAAACCTGCCCAAATCATACTGCGGTCGCAGTGGCAATGAACTAAGTTAATTCGGTGTTTTTTAATCAATCTGACTAAGTTGTAAAAAATACAAGGACCGTCAAAGGCCTTAGTATGCAGCACTTCTAGCTGGTCGGGTTGTTGATCGCTACTGTGAGGCGTTTTAAAACTTACCGGCAGCACAAACACACCGTTGTCTCTTAATCCAGCTACGGTGGTAATGAATCTAACTGTGCGACCGCCTCGCTCGAGGCTTTGTACCACCTCAAGTACTCGCAATGAAGAATCCATTCTGTTAAACCCTTTGATAAAAATTAACAAATTCTTTGAGTTAGAGAGTGATCCTTCACCCCTAACTGGCTTATCATAATGCCACTAAGGATAGTCAAATAAGTAATGATATTGTGAATAGCGCGTTAAGTAAAAAGATATCTCATGTTGTGAGTAGTTTACAGGTGGGAGGAGCAGAACGCTTTGTTATTGATTTATGTGTAGAACAGCGTGCTCAGGGAATGGAGCCTGAAATTATATCCCTGGGGCATCATGATGACCCTCTTGTGGCAGTTGCTGAAGAGCTTAATATTAAAGTGACGGTAATACGCGGTATGAAAGGCCTTGTGCAATTGCGCTTGTGGCAAGCTTATCGGCGTCACCCAATTATTCACATGCATTCTCCTTCTGCAGTTATGTTGTCTCTACCTATCTTGCCTTTTTGTTTAGAGCGTAAAATTGTTTATACCCGCCATGGCGCAGCGCGATTAGCGACTAATCGTTGGCGTAAAGTGCACCGCTTTGCCCGCCGATTTATCGACAGCATTTGTTTCGTTTCGGAAGAGGGTCAGCAAATCTTTCACGAAGAGCACGGTTGGGAGCATGTAGATTCTTCGGTAATTGATAACGGTATTGCGATGCCGGAGGAGAAAGATATTGTTCCTCATCCGCAAGATGGGCGTTTACGTATTGGCTCAGTTGGGCGCTTAGTAAGCCTTAAACACCAAATTAGTTTGCTTGAAGCAATCCGTTTACTGCCTAGTGATATACAACAAAAGGTTGAAGTGCACTTTTTTGGCACCGGCGACCAGTTGGCTCCGCTGCAAGAGTTTACCCAACAGCATTTGGCTAATGCCGAAGTTGTTTTCCATGGAATGGTAAGCGATCGCAGCAAAATCTATAACTGTTTCGAATTGCTGGCGATGACGTCAAGAACCGAAGGTATGTCTTTGGCCATTATGGAGGCATTGGCCTACAAGCGGGCAGTGGTTGCCAGCAAGGTGGGCGGAAACGGAGTGCTGGTGCAAGAGCAGCAAAATGGTTGGTTATTTGATTTTGATGATAGCCAAAAGCTAGCAGAGATCATCCAAACTGCACTCGCTGAACCGCAGCGACTCATTGAATTTGGTCGCGCAGGGCGGCAACGGGTTTTGGATGAGTTTTCTTTGCAGCGCACCCAACAGCAATATCAGAAGATTTATGAGGATTTTGGTACTAGCGTATAGCATTGGCTAATTTAAGCTATTGGCCTAACTCGATACTATTGTTATTGGTGTTTTTCTAGCAACTGGCTCTGTAGGCCAATGGTTAGGTAAGCTGTTTGGTGAGGGCGCGCTTAGCGCCTTTTTTATTTTGCGGATCACCCATAAGCAAAATACTGCTGTAGCGAGCAGTGATAAAGCCACGGCCAGTGACTCCCATTGATTTAGGCTCTCAGAGCTGGGAACTGTATTTGCTATGGCACTGCTGCTAAGTAAGCTAGATAAAAGACATAAGCGATTCATAAAGCACCTAGATTAAATGATAATCATTATCATTTAATCTAGGTGCTTTTGTTTTTATATGCAAGCCTTTTAGTTACATATCGCGATGGTGGACTTTGAACATGCGCTTCGCTTCAGTAATCACTAAGTCGCGAAGTGGGTTTTCGGGGGTGTCGTTACGCCATACAAAGGATAAAGATCGTTCAATGTTTAGCTCAGGTACGTTTAGCCTAACCAGCTCTCCTAACTCTAGAGCTTTTATTACGTCTAGGTAAGGCAGGCAGCTTAAATAGCTATTGTTGGCCACTAAGGAGCGCAGCACCGGCACATGTTCGTATTCCCGGTGAACCTTTAGTGAGTCAATGGTGCCTTGAATCGCGCTATCAAATACTCTTCGGGTGCCTGCTCCTTGCTCGCGCAGTACCCAACGAGCCTGTTCGAGCTGGGCAATACTCACCCGCTCTAATTTTGCGTAAGGATGGTGGGCGGCGGCCACAATCACCAAGTGATCGTTACACCATACTTGGTGAGCAATTCGGTCATCGTCACAGCGCCCTTCAATCACACCTAGCTGGTAATCGTAGTTAATTAAGCCATTAATCACTTCAGCGGTATTTTCTACGGAAAAGCTAATGCGTAGCTGCGGGAAGTTATTATCAATATTACTGATAAGATCTGGGATTAAGTGTTCAGCCGCGGTTTGGCTAGCGCAAAGCTGCAGCTCGCCACTTACTAGCTGCTGTTCGGCAAACCCTTCTTCAATTTGCATGGCGTCTAACAGTAACTGCTTGGCCTTTGGCCGCAGCCACAGGCCCCACTGACTGAGCACCATCCGCTTGCCACGCCTATCAAATAGGGGCTTTCCTAATAGTTTTTCAAGCTGAGCCAACGACATGCTCGCTGCAGATTGAGTGAGCGCGAGCTTGTCGGCGGCTGCACTTACGCTGCCGTGGGTTGCAACGGCTTCAAATACGGTAAGTTGCTTTAAAGAATAGCGCATCGCTTACTCCAGAAATGTTTTTAAAAGGCTTTATTAGCTGCTAAGTATAGTAAACATAGGTGCTATAAGAAGTTTTGATATAGCTCATAAAAATTATCCGCTTACCAGCCCAACGCTTTCTCGATATTGTAAAAACACGTTCAGTCATTAGCGACTCTAGTTGCTTGTTATTACAGGTTTTAGTGTAGATGAATCATATTCAAGTGGAGCGATTGCCAGCTCCTACAGTAGTAAGCAGTGAAAAGCCTAAAGAGAGCCTTTCATCCGCCGCGCTAAGCCCCGATCAAATGACCCAGTTTGCCGAGCAGTATGCTTATAAAAAGGCAACTAATACTACTGCTAAAACCTTGAGTTTAGCGCTTAGTGCTGGCGTGTTTATTGGTTTAGCTTTTGTTTTTTACATCACGGTAACTACTGGATCTTCAGGAGTGGGCTGGGGAGTTAGTCGCCTACTTGGTGGCTTGGCTTTTAGCTTAGGTTTAGTGATGTTGGTGGTATGTGGCGGTGAGCTATTCACTAGTAGCGTGTTGTCAATTATTCCGCGGGCCAATGGGCAGCTTAATACACGCGCCATGCTAGCTAACTGGAGCAAAGTATACCTAGGAAACTTTGTTGGCGCCTTACTGCTAGTACTGGTGGTGAGTGGCGCAAAGCTTTACCAGTTGGATCATGGCCAATGGGGGCTTAATGCCTTATCTATAGCGCAACACAAATTGGAACATGGCTTTATGCAAGCGGTGATGCTGGGCATGTTATGTAACTTATTGGTGTGCTTAGCCGTATGGATGACCTTTAGTGCTAAAACCAGTGCCGCTAAAGCTGCCTTGGTGATATTGCCTGTCGCTATGTTTGTTAGCACCGGCTTCGAACACGTAGTGGCAAACATGTTCATGGTGCCACTCGGCATTGCAATTAAAGCCTGGGCTGAACCTGCCTTTTGGGCACAAGTTGGCGTTCAAGCAAGTGCATTTGAGCACCTAACTTGGGCAAATTTTGCCTCACACAATTTAATACCAGTCACTATCGGCAACATTATTGGTGGCGCTGTGATTGTGGGCTTGGGCTACTGGTCGGTATATAGCCGCGGTAGTCAGCTTGAGCCTGTACGTCCTAAATTTTCTGTTTTATCAAATCAATATTCTGGTCCTGTTGGAGAACCTACTATGCAAAACTTAAAAACAATTACAGTCGCTGACATCATGTCTCCTGCCGACAATGCACTTAGCCCTGACATGACCATTGCAAGTGCTTGTGACGCGCTGGTAGCTCAAGAGTTATCTGGAGCGGTTGTGGTAAACGAAAACAACGAGCTACAAGGCTTTGTTTCAGAGTTAGAAATTTTAAGAAAACTGTGGCTAGAAGATTACAGCAAACCAAGTACAACAACCGTAGCAAGCATTATGCAAAAGGATATTATGACCGTGGCACCTAATCACAACTTATTAAAATTAGCTGAGTACATGAGTGTTGATGTTGCCCAAGTTTACCCAGTATCTGAGTCAGGTGTTTTGCTAAGCTCTACTCACCAACCTTTAGAAGAGCGTTTACGTAACAGTAGTGTTTACCGTCCTAAGATTTTCCCAGTAGTAGATAGTGGTAAACTAGTTGGTGTGGTTACACGTCACCAAGTACTTAAAGCCCTACGCCCAGCTTTAGGAGCTCCGGTAAAGTTAGAAGAGCCACAAGCTGAGGTGGCTGAATCAGTCGCGTAAGCTTTATCGCTAGGCTAGTGATGCTAGCTTGATATAAATTACTCTTATGAGCAGCTGCCCTTACGGCAGCTGCTTTTTTATGGGCGAAAATCAACAAATCTAGCTTTTAGAACAAGCTTTAATCAGCATTTTACAGATAGTTAATGTAACTACTGTCCTATATTCATGCTGCTTTGCTTGTAGAGCCTACTTCTTTAACTATCTTTTACAAACTGAGTTATCGCTTGCCTAGCTAACAATTAAGACCATAAAACTGAATTTGTTGTTTTCCAATAGAGGTAACAAAGGGACAGAAGTTATGATTAATAAAAACAAGGATTTAACTAGCTTATGGCTAGCCGGTAAAGCTTGCTTTGGCGAGCTTTGTGGCGATATCAGTGTTCACTAGGTAGGCTGATTATTTCGATTGTGCTGCCGGTATGGAGCTATTCCTGTTGGTATCATAAAAAGTGATGATCTATCTAAGTTTTTGTTTTTGTGAGGATTGTTTTCTGTTGTTAAGGGTGGGGCTCTTGGCTTAAGTATTCTAATGTTTGATTGACACAGTGTTTGAGCAAGTGCTGGTTTGTCCTAAGGGCTGCTATTGTGGTTTAGCTTAGCTGCCAAAAGGGTTTGTTAAGCAATGAATGGGGCGAATTTGATTGAATGTAAGCAGTTTTAAAATACTTAGCTTGGTTTCAATTAGCTAATAACTGCACTTTTGTTAAGTTTTCAATAAGTATCAGATTTATTGATTCAAGTATAGGAAGCTATTTGAGGTGCTTGATGCCACATAGCAGCGAATAGTTTTAGCCAAATTTTATCTGCAAAAGACTAAATAAGTGCCTTAAATCTTTGGGCTGTGAGCTACTTAAGTTAAGCGTAAATACATAGCGCTAAAAGTGCTTGTTCAATTAAGCGTTGTTTTTGCAAAAATTAACTCATATATGGATGAATATCATGTAAAATCGGCGTTTGTTTTTTAACATATCTGGCTCAAGGATGAATCGGCGGATCTCTCTACGTTATATTTTGTTTGTTATTTGCATGTTTGCGGCTTTGCTGCCGACCTTAATGGTTAGCTCTTGGGTTCAGCATCAAGTTCAACAAAATGAAACCGCCACAGTGCATGAAAAGCACTTACTTATCGCGCGCAATCTAAGTACTGCACTGGCTCGTTATGCCAACGATACAGCAGCTATTTTTAGCAGTGCTAACCAGCAAATCAGCCTTGAACATTTTCACAATGACTTATCACCACTACTTAAAGAAATAAACTTATACGCCTTGTTTGAGTGGCAGCAAGGGCGAGGCCAACGCTTCTTTTATGGCGAATCAACCTTAAGCATTTTCAATAGTGTGCCAGCGCAGGTTCAAGTAGCTATGGAGCAAGCTCGAGCAAACAAAAACCAAGTGTATTTTAGTGGGGTAGTGGTAGAAGGGGTGCCTCAGCCGACCATCTTTTTAGCTGTTTACCAAGGCCAAGATCGTTTCTTAATGGGGGCTTTGGGCACTCAATACCTGCTAGAAAGTCAGTCTGAAGTGCGATTTGGTGAGCTAGGACATGTGGCCATTTTTGATCAATACGGGCGAGTTTTAGCGCACCCTAACGAGCAGTGGAGTATTCGAGCGAAAGATCTTTCTGGCTTAGCGCCAGTTGTGCTGATGCGAGATAACAACTTTGGTGTGAGTGAGTTTTATTCACCCGCATTGCAAGCCGACATGATCGCAGGTTATGCCAAGGTCGAAAATACTGGCTGGGGGATTATTGTTCCTCAACCCCTCACTGAACTTCAGGCCTACTCGTTAAAACTGCAGCGCTATGCATTTTTTGTCAGCCTGCTTTGTGTATTTGTAGTGGGTGTAATTAGCTGGTATTTGGCCTGTATGATTGTCCGGCCAATTAGCCAAGTAGTAGATACTGCTCAAGGGATTTCTCATGGTGAGATGGGCAAATTTGTAAACCCTAAACGCTGGTTTATACCAGTTGAGATTGCCGCGTTAATTGCCAAGTTTAATGCCATGGCTGGTGAGGTTTATACCAGCAGAACCTTGTTGGAGCAGCGGGTTAAACAGCGTACTGCGGCTCTTAGTAAAGAAGTAGCGGTGCGTAAAAAGGCCGAAGAACAAGTATGGCAGCAAGCAAACTTTGACCCACTTACCGGCTTACCAAATCGGCGTATGCTCAATCGGCTTCTTAGTGATGCCTTAGCCACGCGTTTAGAAACTGAGCGCGTGAGTTTAATGTTGTTAGATTTAGACCAATTTAAAGGCATTAACGATACTCTGGGTCACGATATGGGCGATATGTTGCTGCAAATTGCTGCTCAGCGTATTCAACATTGTATATTGCAAGGTGAGCATGTCGCCCGCTTAGGTGGCGACGAGTTTATTATTTTGCTAAAAGAATCCGGTGACGGTAGCAGGGTAGCGGAACTGGGTGAGGCGGTGCTTAAGACCTTGAGCACGCCGTTCCAGCTGGGCATTGAGCGGGTGTATATTTCAACCAGCATCGGTGTGGCATTTTCGCCAAATGATGGCGAGAAAATTGATGACCTTCTAAAACATGCCGACCAAGCAATGTATGTGGCCAAACAAGAAGGGCGTAACCGTTTAAGTTACTTCACTGCATCCTTGCAGGAGCAGGCTCAAGTACGCCGTTTGTTAGCAAACGATTTACGCCAAGCGGTAGCTAAAAAGCAGCTGCACTTACACTACCAACCAATTGTGGACTTGAATACCGGAGAACTGCTTAAGGCTGAAGTCCTAGTACGCTGGTTACACCCTAGCCAAGGCTGGATTAGCCCTAGTGACTTTATTCATGTCGCTGAAGAAACTGGAGTGGTAGTAGAAATCGGCAATTGGGTATTTAGTACCGCGGTTGCTCAACTAAAAGCTTGGAAAGAACGAGGCTTAAGCCCAATTCAATTGAGTATTAATACCTCTCCCAAACAATATTATGAAGCTGAGTGCGATGTTAATCAGTGGCTAAATGAATTGGCGGAAGCGGGTTTATCTAGCGCCGATGTGGTAATGGAAATTACCGAAGGTTTGCTGATGGAAAACAGCCCTGTAGTGAATGAAAAGCTATTAGCCTTTAGCAAGGCTGGCGTTGAGGTAGCCTTAGACGACTTTGGTACCGGCTATTCTTCACTGGCTTACCTACAAAAATTTGATATTGAATATCTCAAGATTGATCGCATGTTCATTCATAACCTTGAGCAAGACGGTGATGACTTAATTGTGTGTAAAGCGATTGTGGTGATGGCGCATAAACTGGGCATTCATGTTATTGCAGAAGGCATTGAAACAGAGCACCAAGCTAACTTACTGCGTGAAGCTGGTTGTGATTTTGCCCAAGGTTACTGGTTTGCTAAACCCTTGCCTCATGATGAGTTTGAACTCATGCTTAGTGAAAGCTCCGCTTGTTTGCTGCCACAAAAACGCTAATAGCCGTTCAACATTTGGTGGCCATTAAGGCTTGATACTTTGGTATTGCCCCTTGCTGCAGTTTGTTACAATGACCACTTCTAGGCGCACAGGCTACTAATTAATTATGCTGGAAATATCTAATACCGTTAGTTTAGGTGAATGGGAAATTGAGCTTAGCGCTATTCGTGCTCAAGGTGCTGGCGGGCAAAACGTAAATAAAGTCTCTAGCGCGGTACATTTGCGCTTTGATATTCCCCATTCAAGCTTGCCTGCGTTTTATAAAGAGCGCTTGCTTAAACTCAACGATCAGCGCATAAGCAAAGACGGTGTATTAATTATTAAGGCGCAAAGTCATCGTACTCAAGAACGAAATAAAGAAGATGCCTTACAGCGCTTAAAAGAGCTGATCCTAAGCGCGGCGGTTGTACAAAAAAAACGTCGTCCCACCAAGGCTACTTATGGCTCTCAGCGTCGCCGCATGGATAAAAAAACGCAGCGTGGCCAAACCAAGCAGCTACGTGGGAAAATTTCTTACTAAACGCGCATTTCTGCTATTTCATTTCGTGAGTTTTTTCAGCTCGTGACCTCGCTCGGAAAATCTTGGGAAACTGCCACAATCTTTTCCTTAGCGGCTGACGTCTGCAGTTTTTATGTGTAACGTTATCTAGCCATTCTCAACGAGGACACACTATGCCGCGCTTACTCGCTTTTGGTGAAGTATTAGTGGATTGGATCCCTTTGGAGTTTCAACGCCAAGGTAAAATAGATATTCCTATTTATGGGCAATATCCTGGTGGCGCGCCAGCCAATGTAGCAGTGGCCGTTGCAGGCTTAGGCCATCAAGCCTTAATGCTAGGGCAAGTGGGAGACGATGCCGCAGGGCACTACCTGCGAGATTGCCTAGTACGCCAAGCGGTAAATTGTGACTACCTGTTAAGCAGCAAACTCTACGCCACTCCTATGGCCTTTGTGAGTTTGGACGCAGAAGGAGAGCGCAGCTTTAGCTTTCAACGCAGTGAGACTGCAGATCTAAAAGTGCGCCTAAATGATTTCCCACAACAGGTGCTAGAAGAGGAGGGTATTTTACATGTTTGCTCTAATACCCTTACCGAAAATGACATCGCAGAAACCACCTCTAGTATTTTGTCTGCAGCTAAACAAGCTGGTTTGCTAATAAGCTTTGATGTGAATATACGCTTACCGCTTTGGGCAAGCACCGAGCAGCTTTTTCAGCGGGTGATAGATATGGCCGCGGCTAGCGATATGCTTAAGCTCAGTCAAGAAGAGTGGGATTACCTTAGCAAACTTGGCCAGGTAGATGATTTAGCAGCATTTCTTTTTGAACGGGGGGTAAGCCTTATCCTGTTAACCGATGGTGCCGAAGATGTGGAGCTCCTAACGGCTAATTGGCAGACAAGCCTTGCTACACCCAAGGTTACTGTGGTTGATACCACCGGGGCTGGGGATGCCTTTACCGGGGCTTGGCTGGCTTCACTTATGCAGCAAAACATTTGTAAGCGGGAGTCGCTAGCCCTGGCCATAGAATCACAAACTCCGCTGCTAGATGCCTTACAAGCGGCAGTGGTCGCAGGGGCGCTAGCCGTTACCAAACGCGGTGCATGGAGCGCCTTACCCAGCGCTGCAGACATTCACGCATTCATTCAAAGCAAGGAGTAGTCATGCTTCCGGTTTTTCGTAGTTCTCAGTTTTTAGAGCAGCATGTAAGTGCGCTTAGTCAGTTTTATCAGCAGCATGCCATTGACCCGCAAGGCGGATATTTTCAAGCCATTGCCGCTAATGGCGAGGCGCAGGAAAAAGGCCTTAAGCAGTTGGTGAGCTCAACACGACTCGCTTACATATTCGCCCATGTTGGTTTATTGGATAATAATACCGAGTATTTGCAGCTGGCAGAACATGGCTTTAAGTTTGTTGAGCAACAGCATTTTGACTCACAACGTCAAGCTTACAATTGGGTACTTGATGGTGATAGCCCAATAGATAAAAGTAACCTTTGTTATGGTTTGGCATTTGTAGTGCTGATGTACTCAGCCGCCGTGAAGCTGGGACGAGCAGGTGCCAAAGAACAGTTAGCCGCTACCTTTGATTTGATGGAACAGCGCTTTTGGCAAGCAGAATGGGGCTTGTACGCCGATGAAGCCAGTGCCGATTGGCGCGAATTAAGCGATTATCGTGGCCAAAATGCCAATATGCATGCTTGTGAAGCGATGATTGCTGCGTATGAGGCAACTCAAGAACAACCTTATTTGCATCGCGCTATCACGATTGCACAAAACATTTGTTTACGCCAAGGCTACACCACGGAGGGTTTGATTTGGGAGCACTATCAAGCAGATTGGCAGGTGGATTGGGACTTTAATCGCGACGATCCTAAAAACCTTTATCGCCCTTGGGGCTTCCAGCCTGGCCACCAAACCGAGTGGGCAAAATTGTTGGTGATGTTATCTCGTCATCATAAGGCAGCGTGGTTACTTCCTTGTGCAGAGAAACTATTTGGCTTTGCCATGGAGAAAGCCTGGGATCACCAATATGGTGGTTTATATTACGGCATAGCCCCAGATGGCAGTGTTTGTGATGATGAAAAATACTTTTGGGTTCAAGCTGAATCTTTTGCTGCCGCCGCACTGTTAGCAACAGCAACCGGCCAGCAGGAGTATTGGAGCGCTTATGACAGCCTGTGGAAGTATAGCTGGCAGTTTTTCTGCGAGGCTCAACATAAGCCATGGTGGCGAGTATTAAATAGAGAAGGGCAGGTGCAAGATCCACTTGTTGCAAGACCAGGAGCAAAGATTGACTACCACACCATAGGCGCCTGCTTAGAAGTACTACGTGCCATGCAAGCTTAACCCTAGGCAATCCGCTCAATCTTCAATAGCCAACACCGCTAGGTTGGCTATTGGCATTCACTTCTGGATATTTTCATTTCTCGAAATATTGCTTCGTCTGTTAGAGCTTTTGTTTGTGTAGGTGAGCATGGGGAAACAGTTGCTTGTTTAGTAGCTGTGTTGCCTATACTAAAGGCACATCTTCTTGGCAGTACTCACTGCTCCGCTAAAGGGACTTAAGTCTTGGAAACCTATTACAGTCTTTGTTACTTGGCTGCCTTAGCTATGCTGATTGCTTATATCAATAGCCGAGTGGGGTCGGTGCAATCAACCATTACCATAACCGCTGCTTCTATTGTCCTGTCTTTGATGATGATGTTGCTGGGAGAAACTGACGTACTAAAAAACTTGCCGCAGCTTATAGCGTCTATTAATGCGATCAACTTTCAGAATCTGTTGTTGCATGGCATGTTGGGATTTCTGCTATTTGCTGGTGGCTTGGGCATAAACTTAAAACACTTAGCGAGCCAAGGCGTGGAGATTGCTGTTTTGGCGCTATTTTCAACCTTGTTATCGAGTTTCTTAGTGGCTGCTTTGCTCTGGTGCTTATTGCCTTACATCGGTTTACCCTTGGATTTTATTTATTGCCTGTTGTTTGGCGCGCTTATTTCGCCCACCGATCCCATCGCCGTGCTGGCTATTGTGAAGAAGATGCATGCACCTCAGCAAATCGCGATTCAAGTAGAGGGTGAGTCTTTGTTTAACGATGGCTTCGGCTTAGTGATGTTTGTGTCGGTATTTGGTATTGCTTTCTCCCATGATACCTTGAGTGTTCCCGCTATATCTTGGTTGTTTTTGCAAGAAGCCGGTGGTGGCATAATCTATGGTTTTGTTTTGGGTTTAGTTGCCAATTATTTAATTAAACATACCAATGATGATTCATTGGAGCTGTTGGTGAGTTTGGCTATTCCCACCGCTGGCTTTGTATTTGCTGAGCAATTGGGCGTGTCTGGCGCCTTAGCAATGGTCGTGGCGGGCATCTATATAGGCAATATCACCCGCGAGCAGCATTTTACCCAAGCTAGTAAACAAAGCTTTGACCACCTATGGCATGTACTTGAAGAGTTCTTGAATAACCTATTGTTTTTGATGATTGGCTTAGTGTTGATCAGCTTTGTTTTTCATCTAGAAGATTTGTGGTTAATGCTATTGGCCATCCCTTTGGTATTGCTAAGCCGTTTAGTGAGTGTCGCCCTTCCTTATTTAGGCTTTTCACTGTTTAAAAAGTACAACCCCATGTCACTACCAATTTTAACCTGGGGCGGATTACGTGGTGGTTTGGCTTTGGCTATGGCCATGTCTGTGCCTGCAGGTGTGATGGTATTACCGGAAAAGAACATCGATGTACGTGAGATGATTTTGGTGATGACTTATGCAGTAGTGGTTTTTTCTATATTGGTACAAGGAGCTAGCATTGTTCCTTTGATCAATAAGTCTAAATCTTATGAGCCTTAAGTGGCGCAGCATTTATTGCTGTTGCTTACTGCGGGGCTAAGTAACGCTGTTTGGTTTTTTCAACAAAACCTTCGTCGTGTAAAAGTTGGATTTGGATGGCGATTTGCTGAACCAGCTTAACATCGGTATTTTTGGAAGCGGCTAAGAATAACAAGTTAGTGACAACGGGATCGCCAATAATGAGTGGCTGCTCGGGAAATAGCTGGTTCCAATACCAAATAGACTCGGGTGTGCCATTAAACCAAGCATCAATGCGGCCTAATTGCAGCATCTTGGCGGTGCTTGGCCCTATTTTAAGTTCCACTATTTGGCTATCTAAAAAATTTTTGTTTTTAAGTATTTGAGCCTGCGCCGAACCTAAACCCACCCCTACCTTGTTAAGTGTTTTTTTGGCTTGTTGATAGTCATTAATACGCAGCTTAGTGGTGGCAAAGCTACGCTCTAAATCCATTATATAAGCTACCCAAGTAAAGTGCTCTTCGCGGCTAGGTAGCAAAGCCAAAGGCATGATAAATATGTTTTCGCCTTCGCGGGTAATCCGTTGGGCTCGTTTCCAGGGTACTTCTTGCAGTAAAACTTGGTGTCCTAAGCGGGTGAATGCTTCGATAACCACATCTCCTACAATGCCAGCTTGTTTCGCATCAAGCATGGTAAGTGGTGGGGCATCGATGCTGTAAACAGTATAGGTAGCGGCCTGCAGGCTGTGGCTTTGCAAGATTTTAAACAATAGCAACAATGCCAGCATAAGGCGCATTAATTGGTGTCTCTCAAGATTAAAAAATGTTCTTATAAAAATAGCCTATGCTTTTAAAAACAGCGAGTTATTAAGGCTCTATGTATTCTTTAAAGCGATGAAGCGGCCAGTGTTAAGTTGCCGGACTAGGGTATAATCTTGCCAAGCAAGTTAACGCGGCTTTTGCTAGCTAAATTGAAGTTTTGATACAACAGGATGTTGCTAATGACTAAAAAGGGATGTTTGGTACTTGTAGCACTTATGCTGCAGGCCTGCTCGGCTCAAATTACCGCTCCAGATTATGCGATTGAAGACTCGTGGACAAGCCAACAACTAGAAGATAGGCGCTGGCGTGCTGCAGATGAACTAGAAAAAGACTATTTAAAACTCGCCTCAGAATCTGAGTTACCTAGCCAACCGGCAACAGTGAAAGTTGTTGGCTCTACGACCGAAGAGGCCATTCAAAGTTTAGCCATTAAAGTCCACCTGATTGAACAAGCGCAACATAGTGTAGATCTTGCTTACTATATATTTACTCCCGACCTTTCTGGTGATGCCATTTTGGGAGCGTTATGCGAGGCAGTAAAGCGCGGTGTTGATGTGCGCATTATGGTCGACAGTTTGGGCTCGCTAAGTATGGAACATGGCGATCTAAAAGGCCTTATTGAGTGTGCTAAAAGTGCCGGCTTTGTTAAGGCCCGCAATGGTGAAGTTACCACCAATCGAGCACGTGTTCAGGCGGTAGTGTTTAATGCTCTCACCCAGTTTGGTTCAGACGCAAATCGTCGCTCTCACGATAAACTACTCATTGCTGATGGTGCTTATCCAGATAAAGCCTGGGTAATGACCGGTGGCCGTAATGTTTCGCTGCATTACTACGGTTTAGATCATCATGGTGAGCTTGACCCTAATGCTTTTAAAGATTTAGAAGTGCTTATTCGTCCGTTAGCTGACGCTCATATAAAGAATTCTCCTGCACAACTAAGCGAGTATTATTACTCGGTGCTGTTCTCAAAGCCTGGCAATAAACGCCTATCAATTACATTTCCTTATAGCGCGAGGATGCAGCAGTCTTTGGATTCGCTAGCTGAGCTTAAAGGGAACGTCGAGTTTGCGGCGGCCTACCAAACCATCGACCAATATTTACAGGAAGGGTTCTCTCCGGTTGATACTCGTTTTGCTCATGAACTTGATAACTTAAGCTCAACGGATTTAGTGAGCAACTACAGTACCAACAAAAAGGCTAATGCTAATTCAATTAGTGGTATCTTGGCGCGCGCGGCTTACGGTGATAATGACTTAACGACTATTCGTGTAGTGTCCCCCTACCTGTTTTTGCAGTCTGATCTGTTGAAAGATGAAGGGGTGTTAGAAGAAGATGTAAATACGGCCTTAGAGTGGTTGGATAAAGATCCTGAGCGCAAAATTGAAATCATTACTAACTCGGTTCTAAGTAGCGATAATTTCTTCACTCAAGCAGTGATTGATATGCACACTGTGCCGTCTATCTTAATGAGTGAAGAGATGCGCCAAACCTGGTTAGAGTCTAATTTAGATTTACACGAAAATAACCCAGAATTTATCGCCTCGGCCGAATGGCAAGCCTTAGTTAATCACCCTCGAATTTTCTTTTATCAATTAGGTAAACCTGATGCGGTGTCGTTGGGGGGGGAAACCTATTACGGCAAATTGCATGCGAAGTTTATTGTAGTTGATGAGTCTGCTTTTGTAGGAACCACCAATCTTGATTTCCGTTCGCTACTTTACAATAACGAAGTGGGCTTTTTCTTCCAAGGCGAAGAACTGATAGAGCGTTTAAATCAAGAGTTTGAGCTACTTAAGTCGCAGTCTTCTCGTTGGGGAAGCAGTGAATGGCTTGAAATTCGCCAGAAGCTACGAGACCAGGGTGGCATGAAAGGAACCACCACCAAAGGCCAGCGAGGTATTTATAAAACCTTGGATAAAACTGGCCTCAAGTATCAGTTTTAGTTGAAACAAAAAAAACGGCCCCAAGGGCCGTTTTTAATCTGCAAGTTATGGTGGTTTGGTAAGAATAAAACGGCCGTCACTGCTTACTACAAAGCCATTACGTAAGTAGTTCTTACCTAAAATCATGCTATAGCTGAAGTTCTCTCGGTTTTGCAAGTTAACCCGTACTGTCTCTGTTACGTTTCCTAGTTTAACTTCCATCATTACAACCGGACGAGAATTGGCTTTTTCGCCTACCCGCGCCTTAATGGTCATTTCGTCAACTACTTCTCGGGTGAACTCCTGCTCTAAACCGTCGCTATTGCGATAGGTGAACGTCACCATGGGTTTGCTATTTTTTTCAAAGCGTTTTATTTGCTCAGCATGCATCGAACTGACATCGGCACCAGTATCCAGTTTTACTGAAATCGATAAGCCTTCTACTTCGGCTTGTTCTACATAACCGGTGCGAATTACCGCTCTTTTATCAAAAATATTGTTGGTACGTGTATTCACCCATACCGGGCCATCAGCAAAACTCTCGCCGATGAGCAGTTCTTCAGGATCGTCTTTACTGGCTAGCTCTAGTGCAATATCAGTTTGGTAGTTTTTGCCGGCTAGGGCAATTTTGGGAGTGATTACTGGGCGAGTAACTTCACCAACAACAATGTTGCGGTCAATGGGCTGTTCAAATACATAAACCTTGTTGTAGATGTCAGTGGCTGAAAACGCTGCTATTGGTTTATTTTGCTCGCTTCGTTCTAGCGTTTTTAAGCTTTTCACCCTCATTAGAGAAGTATTAACAGCAAAAGAGGGTTCGGCTTTAAAAGTAACATCATCAATGGTGATCCGCTCTTCTGGGCTCATCATTAAAGGTGGCTTATTTGCAAAGTCCATTGCAGATTTAAGCGCTTTATCAGCTAAAAACTCAGCACTTAAATCAATGAGGAAGTACTGGTTTAGTGCTTCGGTGCCAAGACGCAGCTGAGTAGAGCGTTTAGAACGATCACGCAGTAGTAACTCTATATGTTTTAGTTCTTGGCCAATACTAATAGGCATGTTCACCATTGGGTGATGTTTATCGCCAATTTTCAACATTTTAAGTAGTGGTAGCGTATATGCTTTGGATTTGTTGTTTTTGCCTACTGCCTCAAAGCTCACTTGCTTCTTGTCTTCATCTACCTTTATATTCGCCGCATTTAGGCTGGTGCGTCGATTAGCCAAAGATACACTTATTGCTAAAGGAAGGTCGTCTAAATAGGCGGTTTCTTTATTGCTGATGATTTTTGCTTCAGGTTCTTGCTGCAAGTAGTCATAACTCGAGTCAACCCAAGCTTGCTCTCGCAAAAAGGTTTTGCCAATTAAGATGGGGTAGGAGAAGGCGCTGCGATCGGTAAGGTTTACCGCTGTGTTTACCGTAATATCACCCGACGACAAAGCAAGCTCAATCACCGGGCGGTAGAGTATGCCGTGGTCTCCGCGCCCTTGAATACCACTGAGCCTAGCAAGTGGTCGTTCTAAAGTAATGGCTTCACCAGTATGCGGGTGAATTAAATCAAACTTTACTGTGGCATTGATATTGCGCTCAGGCGTATCAAAACTGTCTAGCCACCATTCACTATCTGGATCGCCAAAGCTTTCTGCGATGCTTTTAAGTAAGGCTTCGCCTTGTAAATCGGCAAATTTGGGGTTGCTACTTTGAATACTAATGTTAAGTGCATGAATCGAGGTGGTATCGGCACCTGTGTCAATTTTAGCGGGTACTCCCACTCCCTTGAGCGAGTCCACATCAGCATAGTAAATGAACTCGATTCGACCCATTACTAGTTTGTCGTCTAGATGGTAATGCGGTCCATTATTGTAGAAAGGACTTTGTTCTAGAGAGGTAGCTAAGCTGTGAGATTGAGCAGCGAATATACACAGCAAAGAGATGAGAGTTCTGGAAATAAATTTCATCATTGGCCTTTCTTTCAATAAAGATATATTTGTTATAGCACTTAATGTCTCTAATCATAGCGCCATGTAGCAAATAAAGTGAGTTTTTTTAATAAGTTGCCGTATTTAGATAGCAAACTATTTGGTAGGTTCAGGATCATCAAAAGTAGAGTGCGTGCGGCTAAGATTAGTCACTAAGATCGATGTATAGGTCGCCTTTATTACTTGGCTTACTATGCTTCGGAATTGCAGATTGATTGAGCTTGTCTCGAGCTTGGTTTAGGCGTGAATCAAAAAAGCTGGCTTGTTGGGCAAGTTGATCTAGCGGTTTTGGCTTAGCGTTTATCATTGCTTTTTGTGCATGATTGATAGCCTGTTGGCTATTGCTGGCATCGATACCCATTACCGATACCCCCATTTGGCTTTGCATAGCCCCCAAGCTGGCTTGGTCGTTGGGTTTCAACAATTGGGTGATAGCTTGATTTAAACGTTGTTGAATAAGTTGTAGCTTTTTGGGCGCACTTAAGAAGCCAGAAATGGCTCCTTTGCCTAAAAAACCTATTGATATGGCTTGGTTGAGTTTTTTTAGATTACCCAGCAATAGCTGTTTAAGGCGTAGGCTTGCTTCTTCATTTTGATGTTCTAGTTTTAGCGCAAAAACGATTAATGTTTCTTGCCTTGATAGTTTCTTTTGAGCCAGTGCCAGTTGTTGAGCAAATTTAGCCTCGCTATTCCAAACCTGCTGTTGTTGAGGGGCTAATTCGGCAACCAGTTGATAAAGGGTAAAGCGTCGTTTAGGGGCGTTAGTATGGATGCTTTTTAAACGAGCATCTAGCGGTACTCGTTGTCCATCAAGGCTTTTAATGTAGTGCTTAACCTCGCCGCTTTCATCGGCATCAGAGTGAACCACTTTACTGGCAAGCAATTGGTAACTGGTTTGTTGTAACGAGGTGCAAGCTGCTTGGTTGAGCCAAATAATCGTATCATTTTGATTGCAGATCACTGCTGGAATGAATTCTGCACTTAGGTGTTCGTTAATTAACTCTCGTTCTTCAGTTTTACTCAGTAAGGGCAGAATAAATTCGATGGAGCCGTTTACTTGGTTTATTTGTTCTCGCCAAATTAATACTTGGCCAATATAGCGTTTACCTTTGATGTTAAAAATCAGGTTTAGCTCTAAAGTTTGTTGCTGGTTCTGAGAATCAAAAATCGCCCGCTGCAAATAAGTGATTTGCTCGGCTTCTAAACGGCTAATTAGCTGTTTTAAGCTTAATTGCTGTTCGCTGGGGTAAGCTAAGGCATCAATTAAAGGTCTATCGCAATGTACTTGGCTGCTGTTTCGAATCCAGTGCCAGGCGAGAGGAAAGCCCTGTAATTGCTTTATGAGATCTTTATCAGTCATACCAACACCATAGAGTCACCTTTAGCTTAACTGTTGATCTTATTTCTAAATGAATAACTCAATATAAACCTTTCAGCTTAAATATTAGGTGATGGATATGTAAATACAAATAATTGCTGCGCTTTTAAGTTGTTTTGAAGACGTGCTTTTTGCGGGTTGAGCATGATTTAGCTCAGTTAGTACCACAATAGTATGATTACCTTAACTGTTTTAATGCCTGTTGATTGCACCTTAGATTGGCTGATTGGTATAGTGCCGCTAATCAATAGTGATAGGTGGTTATGATTGCCACCAACATAGCAGTGTTGGGTTTGTTGCGAACAAGCTCAAAGGGAAAGGTCATGGACGCTGAAAATATAGATTTCTTGGTTCACCAAATGCTCGCTGAAGGCGGCTCATTTGATGAAGCATTCTTGGTGGATTTTTTAACCGAGCATAATGGAGAGCCCCCCTCTCAGCAGCTTATTGAGCAGGCTAAAGCCAGTGCTCAAAAACAGCTCACTAAAACTTATCAGCAGCAACATGCCATTGCGCAATTGCCGAATGGTTTCGCTAATTCACTAAATGATTGGTTTGTGCAGTTGGCGCAATCAACAGAAGCAAGAATCGAACGGCTTACTCAAGAAAAACAGCAAAGCTGGGAAGAAGGCCGCGAGGCCCTTATTGTTGCGCACCGCCAGCAACTTGATGAAGCCGCAAAGCTACAAAAAAGTGCCGAGCAAGAGTGTCAAGAACTGCGTGAAAAATTAGAGCAAGCGGCCGGCAAAACTAGCGAGCTTTTTGGTGAGCTAGATAAATCTAAACAACAAAGTGAAGAGCAGGTTCAGCAGCTTAAAGACGCGCAGCGAGCCCTACATGATAGTGAACAAAGCACTCAAAGCTACCAGGAGCAGTATCAACAGCTTGAGCAACAAGTTCAAAGCCTTCAAGCTGAGCTACAAGCAGCCGAAAATGACCAACAAACCTTACAGACCTTGCAGGTAGCAAAGCTAGAACTTGAGCAGCAGCTACAAGAGAATCAACAAGAGCTAGAGGCTTACCAGCAAAATGGTAAAGAAGCCCAGCAACAGCAAACTGAAGTGGAACAGGCTTTGCGCAAGCAATTGGGAGAAATGAGTGAAGCTCTAGACAAAGAGTTAGCGCTAACCAAACAGCTTACCGAAGAACACTGTGATGTAAGTGAGCGAATGACTAGCTTGGTGAAAACTAAGCAAGGCTTAGAGGCGACTAATCAAGAGCTACAAACAAGGCTTGAGCAACAACAGAAAGAATTGCAAGAGCAGGATACGCAAAGCCAAACATTACAGCAGCAAAGTGACCAACAGCGTGAAGAGCAGCAGCAACTAGCAGAACAAGTCGAGCAACTAAGCCAAGAGTTAGCCGCAGCTAAGCAAGCTCATTCTGAGCTGCAAGAACAAGCTGCCGATGGCACTGAATTAGCAGCCGCAGCGGAACGTGAAGAAGAGCTTTCTCAAAAGCTGATTGCATTAGAGCAGCGTTGTTTAGAAGATGCCCAAACAATTCAAGAGTTAACTCAGCAACAACAGATTGTGAACCAAGAGCTAGAAGAGTTGCGTGGTGATAAACAGGCTTTAGATACTGTGAGTCGAAGCGCAGAAGCTCAGCTAGAGCAAGTACTCCCAGAACTAGAGAAAACGCAGCAACAAGAACAAGAGCTGCGTGAGCGAGTAGAAAAAGTAGAATCTAAATACCTAGAAGCTACTTCCGAGTTAGATCAAATTCGTAAGCAACTTGCAGCAGCTAACTCTCAGCTTGAATTAAGCAATAGCATGGCAGATACGGATAGCCGCTTATTGGATAAGGAGCATCAACTTAAAGAGCTCAAGCAGCAATTGGTAACGCTCGAATCTAACTACCGAAAAGAGCAACAAGGGCACTCGTTAACTAAGCAAGCCTTGAGCCAGCTAGATGAGCAAATCCTTGATGCTCAAATTGACAGTGGTAACTTGCAGGGGCAACTAAACGAGCTGGAAGACAAGCTAAAAGCCGGTGAGTTAGCTAATCGTCAGCTACAACGAGAAATAGCTGAAGCGCATCAAGATATTAGTCAACTAAGCCAAGCGAACGTAACACTCAATGATAAGTTGGAGTTAGCCTTAAAAGCCAAGGCTAAATCTCCTGCTTAGTTTTTATAATTGTTACGCGAGTGTTTCTTGGTGGGTATATATATGCCAATTGTTAATGCAAAAATATTATTTTGACTATGAATGAAGTAATCATTAGCGAAGTGCCTAATGATTTAACGCGTATTGAGTTTAAACAATTTTGTAATCAGAGCTTGGCTGACTGTGCGAGTGTGTTACTTGATGAGTCTATTTCTTATGGAAGTATTAAAAGAAATAAATTCGGGCAGCCTTTTATTGATAAAGAAATAAACGAAAAGGCTTATTTAAGTTTAAGTCATAGTGGTGAGTATGTTGCTGCTATGGCTTGCCTTGTGCCTTGTGGAATAGATATTGAAAGAATTAAACCTCGGCCATATGCTGAAATGTGGCTCGAAATACGCCATTCTATAGAACCTATTGAGCCGACAAGTTTAGCTGAGTTTTACCAATGGTGGACAAGAAAAGAAGCAGCTTGGAAGGTGTTCTCCTGTCAAACACCATCCGATATGAAGTCTTTACCGGTGGTTTGCTGTAAACAGAGAGTGTATAAGGGACTTATGTTGAAAAACTCAATAGCTCCAATAGGTTATGCTTTAACCATCGCTCACGTCTAAGGTTTTCATCCAAACTTAGTGCTTTTTTATGGCTTAAACGATACAATTAATCGAAATAATTAGACTGGTTTTAATTGAAGTAAAAGTTGTAAATATTAAGTCACATGGAGTGACTTAACGTTGTCGTTAATTTTATTTTTTAAGTTGTAGTATGGACGCTGTTTTTAAAATTGAAAATTGGACTAGTTGGAATTCCACTATTAACGATGGTGTAGCAGCTACCCCCCAGTTACCTGAAATCCCCCCTATGCAAAGAAGACGCTTTAGTTTTTTAAGTAAAATGGCATTGAGGGTTATTTTAGACATACTTCCAAATCCCCGAGCGATTCGAAGCGTTTTTTCTTCTCGCCATGGTGAGCTTCACCGCACTTTAGATTTACTATTAGAGCTAACTCAAGGCTCACCCCTGTCCCCCGCTAAATTTAGTCAGTCTGTTTATAATACTTCAAGCGGGTTGTATTCGATCAACCAGAAGAATACTGCGCCATCGACGGTAGTCACTAGTGGACGAAATTCCCTAGCAATGGCTTTTGTTGAAGCTATTAGTCAATCAATTTGCTACCAAGAAAAGGTTTTGTTGGTTTATGTCGATGAGCCTTTACCGGAAATTTATAAAGCGTACGCTGACGAGCAAGAAGAGCTTGCGGCGTTTGCTTGTATTCTCTCCGCTGCTGAATTTGGCTGGCATGCTAAGTTAATTGCGGATGACGATAGCTCGTTAAAATCACCTAGGCATTTAGCTAGTCAGCTTATAGCTGCACTATCTAAATCAGAAGATTACTTTGAGTTAGAGTTAGAAGCTCAAAAGTGGATTTGGGATTTGAAGGATGAGTAAGCAAGTGGGGTATTATTGGCGTTTAGTAATGACTGCTTTTTCATTCTTCAGCTTTGGTGCTTTGGGCGTTTTATTCTCTATTACCTTATTTCCGCTATTGTACATCTTGCCTTCAAAAGATAAAACAGCTCGTAATCAACTCGTCGTGCATTTCATTTTTAAGTCATTTGTAAAAATGATGCAATTTTTGGGAGTGCTTAGTGTTTCGGTTTCAAACAGAGAGAAGCTAAAGCACTCTGCTGGGAAGCTGGTGATTGCTAATCACCCATCGCTTATCGACGTAGTGTTGTTAATTGCCCATTTACCAGAGACTAGTTGTATTGTTAAGCAAAGCTTGTGGAGAAATCCATGTATGTCAATGATTATCTCTGCTGCGGGCTACATTAAAAATGGAGCCGAGCCCGAACTAGTTTTAAGTGCTTGTCAACGTAGCTTCGCCAAGGGGGCAAGTCTTATTATTTTTCCCGAAGGGACTCGAACTACCCCAGGTGAAGACCTAAATATGCAACGAGGTGCGGCAAATATAGCGTTGCGCTGTGCCGTTGATTTCTTACCTGTGACGATTCGTGTGTCACCTACTACTTTAACTAAGTCAGAGCCTTGGTATTCAATACCAGCACAAAAACCGCATTTTTCGTTGGATATAGGGGATACGATTTTCGCCCAAGATGTTTGTGAAGACGAAAACAGTGATTCACGGAAAGCAAGAGCGTTAACTAGATACTTACAGCAACATTTTTACAAGGAACTTAACTGCCAATGAATTTATTAGAGCAGGAACTTAAACAACTAATTATTGAAGCACTAGAACTAGAAGATGTTGAGATCTCTGATATTGAAACCGATGAACCACTATTTGTAGAGGGTTTAGGCTTAGATTCAATAGATGCTTTAGAACTTGGACTAGCGATAAAGAAAAAGTACCAAATTAAATTGGATGCCAACTCTGAAGATACAAAAAGACACTTTTCCAGTGTAAAGGCTCTGGCTGAGTTTATTGAACAAGAAAAAAAAGCGGCGTAAGTTACTATGAATAGAGAACAAATTTATCAAGCGCTACAAGACATCTTGACCAGCGAGTTTGAGGTAGCTGAGGAAGATATTTCTTTGGAAGCTAACCTTTATCAAGATTTAGATTTGGATAGTATTGATGCAGTCGACTTAGTTGTGAAACTGCAGCAACTAACTGGTAAGAAAATACAACCGAATGAGTTTAAGTCTGCTAGAACAGTGGCTGATGTCATTGACGCTTTAGAGCAGTTAGTTAGTAATGCTGCTTAAAAACTGATGGTAAGTCGCATTGTTAGAGCCTTGGTTATTATCGCATTAGCGGTTTACCCTCTGATTGTTTATTTTGGCTTAAGCTTATACTCCTTCCAAATGATTGGCGGTTTGTTACTCGGCGCTTTTTGTTTAAGGCTACTGCTGACATGGCGGTCTAAAGGAGTGTTTCAACAACAAAAGGTGTTAGCTATGGTGGGTATCGTTCTCATAGCTGTTGCGCTTTTATCAAAAGAGCAAACTTGGTTTAAGTTATACCCTTTACTGGTTAATTTAGTTTTGTTGGCAGTGTTTGCTCTTAGTCTTCGCAGTGAGCAGCCAATGATTGAAAAGTTTGCCCGACTTGGAAGAAAAAACATTCCAGCTGCGGCTAAGCCTTATTTCATGCAACTGACCAAACTTTGGATGGCATTTTTTATGTTAAATGCCACGGTGAGTGCTTGGACTATTTTCATGGGCAGCATCGAGGCATGGACTTTATACAACGGATTCATTAGTTACATTTTGATGGGCTGTTTGTTAATTGGAGAATGGCTTTATAGAAAGCTTTCGAAACTAGAACAATACAATGAATAAGATTAGCCTCCCTCCTCTTTCTATCACTTACACCACCGCAATCCGCGATACTGAACTCTCGAATCAGGATTGGTGGGAACAGGTTTACAGTAAGTATAAACAAATAGAAGCCTTGCCTTATCAACATTGGTTATTGTTTGCTGATGACAGCTTTGATTTTTCTTGTTGCTTTTTTGCCTTATTACTGGCCGGTAAAACACCAGTATTACCGCCAAATCTTCAAGTTGAAACTCTTAAGAAGCTCGCGCAAGAGCTCGATGCGGTATGTGCAGACAGAAATGTAGGCCAGCATGAACCAGATGTGTATACCGACTATAAAAGCCTATCTGAAACAAAAGATTATAAAGATATCTATAGAGATGTAGGCTCTGAGCAAGAGATATTTTTGTATACCTCGGGAAGTACTGGCGAACCTAAACTAGTGGTAAAAAAATGGCGACAATTGCAAGCTGAGGTCGAAACACTGGAAAGCTGCTTTGGCGAAGACGTAGATAAAACCACCATTTGTGGCAGCGTTTCCCATCAGCATATTTACGGCTTACTATTTACTGTTCTCTGGCCTTTGCTTTCACAACGAGTATGGCAAGTTCGCCCGATTAAATATATCGAAGACTACCGTTTTGCAGTAAAAGAAAACATTAGCTTTGTATCGAGCCCTTCTTTTTTAGAACACTTAAGCCGCCAAATAGCGCCATTAGAAAACAGCCCGAAATACTGTTTCAGTTCTGGTGGTGCTCTAAAAGATGAGACGGTTAAGTTGCTTGCTCAACAATGGCAGCTAGCGCCGACTGAAGTTTTTGGTTCCAGTGAAACAGGGGGGGTAGCCTATAGAAATCAGCTCATTCAACAACACTGGTCGGTATTTCAGTGTATTAAATGGCGAATATCTGCAAACAATGCTTTGCAAATTAGATCTCCATACTTAGTTGATCTAGAACGATGGTATGAGATGGATGATGCGGTTGAAGAAAGTGGCGATGGATTTAAGCTCTTAGGGCGCTTAGACCGAATTGTTAAAATTGCTGAAAAGCGTGTTTGTTTGGATCAGATGTCTCGACTCTTGGAAAAACACCAATGGGTAATAGAGTGTGATTTACTAACACTATCTTCTTCTCGCGATTGTATTGCAGCTGTTGTTGTTCTAAACAACTGTGGTTTAAAGCAATTAAAGGCGAGCAAACACGCGGTGAACAAAACACTACGTATGTATTTAGCTGATTATTTTGAGACGGTGACATTGCCTAGAAAGTGGCGTTATATAGACAATTTGATGGTTAACTCACAAGGTAAGCGTCAATTAGCAAAAATGAGGTCGTTGTTTACATGAAGGACTTTGGTAGGCCGAGTGTTGAACTTGTTCAGCAAACTGATGACACTTTTACCTTAAGCTTGAATATTGCTTCTGAGCTACCTTGTTTACAAGGTCATTTCCCCAATCTGCCTGTTGTTCCTGGCGTGGCTCAACTTCACTGGGCTGTTGAGTTCGCTGCAAGTTACTTGGGTGTTAGTAATGAAGTTTCTGCCTTAGAAGTGCTGAAATATCAACATGTAATGCAACCAGATCGCAGCATTCAACTGTCTCTTCGTTTTGATGAAAAGAAAAGTAAACTTTACTTTAACTACTTTGATGAAGACAACAAGTATAGCAGTGGAAGAGTAGTTCTAGGGGCTGTTGATGTTTAAGCCCTGTGTGGTTATCCCAAACTACAACCACACCAATGCAATTGCGGAAACAATCGCTAGTATCTCTTTGCCTATTGTTTTAGTTGATGATTATAGCGATGCAAGCGTTGCAGATTACTTATCTCAATTAGCTAATCAATTTGAACATGTTCAATTGTTTAGGCATGAGCAGAACCAAGGTAAAGGTGGAGCGGTTATGACTGGTTTGCGTCAAGCTGCTAATCTGGGTTACAGCCATGCTTTACAAATTGATGCCGATGGCCAGCATAACTTGGCAGACATAAATCGATTTTTAGACTTAGCTAAGTCAAGCCCGTTTGCGTTGGTTACGGGAGTGCCTGAGTATGATGCCTCTGTGCCTAAAGCACGTTACTACGCCAGATATATCACTCATGTATGGGTATGGATAGAAACTTTAAGCCTAGAGCTGCAAGACAGTATGTGTGGCTTTAGAGTTTATCCTCTTGATTCAACAGTTAAGCTACTTAACTCGGTAAATCTAGGCAAACGCATGGATTTTGATATTGAAGTTCTTGTGAGACATTACTGGCAAGCAACACCAATTATTCAAGTGCCAACTAAAGTGATTTACCCTGAACAAGGGCTTAGTCATTTTAAGCCCTGGGAAGACAATTGGCTGATTAGTAAGATGCATACCAAGTTGTTTTTTGGCATGTTATTTCGTTTACCTAGGCTTATTTGGCGTAAACGCAAACAAGCTCACTGGTCCTCTATGGCAGAAAGGGGCAGTTTGTGGGGGCTAAAGCTAACGCTTAAAGGTTATCGCTTGGGTGGACGTTATCTCGCTAAGTTATTGTTGTATCCAGCCATTGCATATTTTTTTGTGAGTGGCAGGGCGACACGTAATGCTTCACAAGCATTTCTGCAAAAAGTGGCTAAACATCAAGATAGTGCGATGAGCGATAAAGTCACTTGGGTAAATAGCTTTGCTCACTTTTTAAGTTTTGGTAATGCCTCTCTAAATCGTTTAGACGCGTGGGCGCAAAAAGCCTCGCGAGCTGAAGTCGATTTCCCAAATAAAGATATCTTGGTAGAGCTATTACAAAGCCGGCAGGGCGCGGTATTACTAACTTCTCATTTAGGTCACATAGAAATGTGCAGAGCCCTAGCTGAGACTGAATATCGAACTCGAATTAATGTTGTGGTGCTTACAGAAAATGCTAATAAATTTAACAAGGTTCTTTCAGAGCTTAATCCAGATTCTCAACTGAATTTAATTCATATTTCAGAGTTCACACCAGACCTTGGTATCCGCTTAGTTGAATATGTGGAGAATGGTGAACTAGTAGCCATCGCAGCAGATAGAACCCCGGCAGATAGTTACGGCAGAGTGAATTACCATTCGTTTCTAGGTGAGCTGGCACCTTTCCCACAGGGACCCTTTATTATTGCTGCCCTATTGCGCTGCCCAGTATTTAGTTTGTTTTGCATGCAACAGCAAAGTGGTCGCTACCATATGTACTTTGACAAAGTGAGTGATAATTTGGGGGCAAACAGGAAAGAACGCAAGCAGCGAATAGAGCAAGCTAGTGAGCTTTATGCGAGTCGCTTAGAAACACTTGCCGCACGTTACCCCCATCAATGGTTTAATTTTTTTGATTTTTGGTGTCCAGATTCCAAGGACACAGTGACTAAAGGACAAATTCGATGACTCAGGCTGATATCGCGTCGTCGCAGCAACATGCTGAACAATTAGTAAACTCTGATGCCAAAGTGGTGTTTGGGCAACAATCCATCACTATAGAGCAAGTAGAGTTGTTGAGCAGAAGGCCGCGATTGGCTTGCTTAAACACTCGTCCTGACTATGTCGCAAAAGTAGAGCGGGGAGCTGAGTTTTTAGACCGCCTACTTGAGGAAGATGGTGCAATATACGGCGTAACTACTGGTTATGGCGATAGTTGTACCGTTGTTGTTCCACTGGATTTAGTAGAAGAGCTGCCACTGCATTTAACCCGTTTTCATGGTTGTGGAATGGGGAAAGAGTTAAAACCTAATGAGGCTAGAGCAGTGGTGGCTAGCCGTTTAAGTTCTCTTTCCTTAGCTAAGTCCGGTGTTAGCTATCGTTTGTTGCAGCAACTCGAATTGTTGATGAAACACGACATAATGCCTGTCATTCCTTCTGAAGGTTCTGTGGGGGCCTCTGGCGATCTTACTCCTCTATCTTATGTCGCCGCTGTCTTGATGGGAGAGCGAGAGGTTTATTATAAGGGGCAGCGCCGAGCAAGCTATGAAGTATTTGCCGAGCTGGGTATAGAAGCGATTCGCTTAAGGCCGAAAGAAGGCTTAGCCATTATGAATGGTACAGCGGTGATGACGGGACTTGCCTGTTTGGCTTATCGTCGGGCGGAGTACCTTACCCAAGTTTCTAGTCGAATAACCGCGCTGGCATCGCTAGCATTAAAAGGTAATTCTAATCACTTTGATGAGCTACTGTTTGCGGTTAAACCTCACCCGGGCCAAAACCAAGTGGCTGAATGGATCCGCAATGATTTAAATCATCATGAACATCCTAGAAACTCAGAGCGACTGCAAGACCGCTACTCTATACGTTGTGCTCCGCACATTATTGGTGTGCTAAGGGATGCCCTGCCTTTTATGCGCCAGTTTATAGAAACTGAGCTAAACAGTGCCAATGACAACCCGATTATTGATGGCGATGGTGAACATGTACTACATGGTGGCCACTTTTATGGTGGGCACATAGCTTTTGCCATGGACAGCATGAAGAATGCTGTCGCTAACTTGGCGGATCTAGTTGACCGCCAGCTTGCCTTGTTAATGGATGAGAAATTTAACAATGGGCTACCAAGAAATTTAAGTGCTGCATCTAAAGAGCGGGCTTGTATCAATCATGGTTTTAAAGCGGTACAAATCGGCGCTTCTGCATGGACAGCTGAGGCACTCAAGCAAACCATGCCTGCCAGTGTTTTTTCACGTTCAACCGAGTGTCATAATCAAGATAAAGTCAGTATGGGAACTATTGCTGCAAGAGATTGCTTACGAGTACTCGAACTTACAGAGCAAGTTATTGCAGCCGGTTGGTTGGCGGTGCACCAAGCTGTCACTATCCGCATGCAACAAGGTGAGCTGGATCTGGAAAGTTTGAACGATGAAGTTCGTGCCAATTACCAGCAAGTAATGGAAGGCTTCAATTTGGTAAAAGAAGATCGACCTTTAGAAACAGAACTTCGCAAGACTGTTGAGCAGTTACAGCAACGTAAGTGGGAGTTGTATTGCTAGTGGAAGCGTTAATCAGCGCCCAAGTGGAAGTAACAGTGCCGTTTCATGATGCTGATCCCATGGGAGTGACTTGGCATGGGAATTACCTCAGATACTTTGAGCAGGCACGTTGTGCCTTGTTGGAAAAAATTGGCTATAGCTATCGTGAGATGGAAGCTTCAGGTTACGTTTGGCCTATTGTTGATACACGTCTTAAATATGTAAAAACCAGTACTTTTGAACAAGTATTGGTGGTAGAAGCGGGGCTTACAGAATTTGAAAATCGCTTAAAGATAGAGTACCGGATTGTAGATAAGCTCACCAATGCGGTATTGACTAAAGGGTACACCATTCAAGTTGCGGTCGATCTAAGCAATCAAGAAATGTGTTTTGTCTCGCCAGAAGCTTTGCTCTCTCGATTGGCTAGGTTGGGAATATGTTCGTAATGCTTCTTAGGTACAGTTATTTAACGCTGCTTGTAGTGTGTAGTTTTAGTATTTCATGCCTTCAGGCTAGTGAGAAAAACTGGTTACCTATTCATTCAGACTCTGAGTTTTTGCAACAAATATCACTGTCAGGTGGCGAGCAGTATCGCGCTAGTTACACCCAGTTAAGACAGCTAAAGATAATGAACAAGCCGCTAGAAAGTCATGGCGAGTTATTGCTCACTTTGCAAAATGGTGTACTTTGGCAACAACACTTCCCAATCAAACAAACTCTAATTGTAACCCCAAAAAAAGTACAACAGCTTGATAATGAAGGGGAGCTGATAGAACTCCCAGAAGCAGCCGAGCACATGCTCAGTGCTTGGGCTCCGATGATGCAACAAGTTATTCTTGGTCAATGGCAAGCCGTATCTAAGCAGTTTGAGGTGTTGCTGCTAGAAGGCTCAAGTGTAAGTAGTTGGCAGATTAAATTGATGCCCAAAGACTCCAAAATGCAGGGTGCTTTAATCGACATTGAATTACGTGGTTCTGCTTTTTTAAATAGTATCCAGATGCATCAAGCAAATGACGACCAGCTAACTATTCATTTAGTTAAATCGGAAGAGCGATCGCTTTCCGAACAGGAGCTAAGTTGGCTAAATGAATAAACGGTTTTTGCTGATTTGGCTGGTTCTTATTGCTGTAAGTACTTTGGTTATTGTTCATCAAAGTGACGGGATTAGCGTAAATAGTGATATTAGGGCAATGCTGCCAGACTCTATGGCAGATCCTCTTGGTCTGGTGGCTAGGCAGCAGCTAGAGACTAAGTTAGAAGGGCTTAACTTTATTGCTGTTGGGCATGAGAACAAAGCTACCGCGATACAAGCTGCCAAGGCATTCTCAAGCAAGGTTGAGCAAACTGAAGCTTTTGATAAGGTTATTTTCCAACGGCTAGACCAAGGAGCAAAGATCTCCAAAAGCTTATACCCGTATAGGTTTTCACGTCTTAGTCCGCAGCAAAAGCAAGCTTTGAGTGGTGGTGATTATGCTGCCCTTATTGCAAAAGCGCAGAGCCAGTTGTGGTCTCCCGCAAGCTTGGTTACTTCTTCAACAATTATTGAAGATCCGTTTTTTCTATTCCTCGAACAATTAGATGGTTTTGCCAGTTTGTCCTTCTCTAATGATAATGGCTATTTACTTACTCAATCAGCAGGCGAATATTGGGTCTTGATAGAGCTGTTGGTAAGCAAAAACGTCTTTTCACCTTCTCAACAAGATAAGTTAATAAGTGCGATAGATAACAGCAGTAAAAGTCTTGAGAGGGAATTTGAAGGTGCCTCGTTGCTCAAAGCTGGTTTGTTATTTCATGCGAATGCAGCAACTCAACAAGCAAGATTTGAAATGAGCGCTATTGGCGGGTCGTCAATGCTTGTTATTTGCTTAATCATTCTTATGTTTTTTCGTTCTATCAAGCCCTTAGCTCTTGCCTGTCTAAGTCTGTTAGGCGGCTTATTGTTGGCGTTAGCTATGGTAAGTCTGTTCTTTGAGCAGCTACATTTGCTTACCTTAGTATTTGGCGCCAGTTTAATAGGTATAGCTATTGATTATTCTTTTCACTTTTCTGCGGAGCATGCTGGTAAGCAAGTATCTGCGCTAACAACCTTAACACGAATCTCACCTGCTTTAGGCTTAAGTGCTTGTAGTAGTGTGCTTGCTTATTTATCGATGCTATTTGTCAACATGCAGGGTATTCAGCAGATGGCAGTGTTTTGCGCCGCAGGCTTGTTTGGTGCTGCTCTATCGTTATATTTGTTAGCACCTGTGATATGCGCGCAAATGCCAAAGGCTAGATGGTCCCGGAATGTTACACAGTTAAGCGTTAAAGCGTGGTTTTGGGTTGCATTGGCGGCTTTGATTGCTAGCGGGTTACTTCAGCTTAGAGCCGAAAATGATCTCAGGCAGTTAAGAGGAAGCTTTCCTGAGGTAGAGCGTCAGCAAAAGCAGTTAATGGAGATGTATCAAAACGGTCAAGCGAACCAGTTTTTCTTGGTGAGAGGACAAAGTGCCGAACAGGTTTTACAAACAGAACAGCGGTTACTTGAGCGTTTAAGCACTGTGATTGAACAAAAAGGTTTGGGTAAGGCGTGGGGCTTAAGTGAAATTATTCCAGCAGTGGATGAGCAGCTGCAAAATTGGCGGCTGGTTCAGCAGTTTTATCAGCAGCTACCAAGTCTATTTGAACAAATGGGTTATAGCGAAGCGCTAGTGGAAAAAGCTCAAGGAAAGTTTGAGGTAAGTGACGCTATGGTTTTAACGCCTGAGCTATTTTTGGCGGCACCTGCCAACCATGTTTTTAAAGATTTTTGGCTTAGCGATGGAAAACAGCAAGCATCAATAGTAAGCCTTTTTGATGTTCAAAATCTGAGTCAATTAGAAGAGCTGGCCCAATCTATTGAGGGAGTTGAATTTGTCGACCCTGTGGCAGAAATTTCGCTCTCTTTAAATGTGTTAAGAAGCCAAGCTTCAACCCTTTTGTTGGTTGTGTTAGTGGTCATTAGTACGTTATTACTTATCCGTTTACCAAAGTTAAAAGCTTTACGTTGTTTGGCTACTCCTACACTAGCTGTACTCTTTGCTTTATCAACTGTGGGCTGGTTAGGGCAGGGAGTCAGTCTATTTCATATTTTGGCCTTATTGTTGGTGTTTGGAGTGGGCTTGGATTATTCCTTATTTTATCAACTTAGTACTAAACCTAGTTATCGAATTGTTATGGCCACTAGCTTGGCGGCTTGTTCAACCTTACTGGCTTTTGGTCTGCTGGCTTTAAGCACCACTCCCGCATTGTCGGGTTTTGGTGTGGTGGTATTGAGTGGTATCGCCTGTAGTTACTTACTTGCGCCTCTATTTGTCGAGTCTGCAAAGGAGTCAGAAAGATGATAAAAGTCGTTCTGCTAGGCTTGCTTGTATTTCTAACGGGGTGCTCTATCAATACGCCCCCCACAAGCAATATCTCTCGTGACTTGCTTGCCCCAGCCGAACTTGGTGAATCAGTCGCAGTAGAACAACTTGTGAGCTTCGCTTTTAATGAAAAGAAGCAACAAATGTTAGTTCACATGGACATAAAGCCATACGCTCTAGAACTGTTGGCTTTTGACGGATTCTCTACACCTCTATTTAAACTTGAATACGACGGAAAAAAGCTTGTAAAAGAGAACTACATTCCCTTAGTTGATGATGGAATAGCTAAAAGAATACTGGCAGATATGCAATTGGTTTACTGGCCGGTGCCTCGTTTAAACCAACAACTTGCTAGTGGAGGCTGGATGGTTGAGCAAACAATATGCCAGCAAGGTTTATCTTGTAGAAAGTTGTATCTAGATGATGAGCTTGTCGCGGTAGTGCTTTATCAAAGTGATAAGCAATGGCATAGCGATGTGAGTATTAATAACCTTACTGCAAACTATCAGATTGAAATTTCTACACTTAAGGTGCATCACCATGAGTAAAGCGTATGGTTTACCTGCAATGGCAGTGATATGTGCATTGGGTAACAATAAACAGCAAGTTTGGGAGAATTGGTTATCTGGGAAAAAAGATACAAGCCAACTGCGTAGCGATTTAGTTCCGGGTGAACAAGTACTTGTTGGTGCGGTGCAAGCTGAGTTGCCAGATTGTGATGTTCGTTTTCCGCAGCTTGCTAGTAGAAATAATCAGTTACTTGAAGCTGCCTTGCAGCAGATTGAGGATGAAGTAGAACAACTTATTGAGCAATATGGCCGCTCACGAATAGCGGTGGTATTGGGAACTAGCACCTCAGGCGTTGCCGAAGGCGAGCGCGCTTTATCTGAGCGATTAAATGGGCAATTTCCTGACTCCTTTCATTATGCCCAGCAAGAAATGGGTACACCGTCTCTCTATCTAAGCAAGAGGCTTGGTTTAACGGGGCCTGCTTATTGTATTTCAACTGCCTGTTCATCAAGTGCGAAGGTATTTTCTTCAGCTAAAAACCTTTTAGCTAGTGGTATGACCGACGCGGTTATTTTGGGAGGAGTTGATAGCTTGTGCAAATTAACCTTGAATGGTTTTTTTGCCCTAGAGTCAGTGGCTAAGAATGATGCTCAACCCTTTGGTGAAGCTAGAGATGGAATTAACATTGGTGAAGGTGCGGCATTATTCATCATGACTAAAGCAGCTGCAAAGGTGAATTTATTGGGAGTAGGAGAGAGCTCAGATGCTCATCATATGTCGGCCCCTCAGCCCGAAGGTTTTGGAGCTGAAAGCGCCATGCTGGCGGCATTGCAAGAGGCCGAGCTTGAGCCCTCTCAAATTGATTATATTAACTTGCATGGCACAGCGACTCCGTTGAATGACCGAATGGAGTCTTTAGCGGTAGAGCGAGTTTTTGGCAATGCTACATATTGTTCTTCGACTAAGCATCAAACTGGTCACACCTTGGGAGCTGCGGGCGCTATAGAAAACGCTTTATGCTGGCTGCTGTTAAATTCGACGTTTAATGGTAAATCGCAAATACCAGCAATGCATGCTGATTATGCTATAGACCCTCAGCTGCCTTCAATTAATTTGGTTTTTGAGCAAACCCTTACCGTAGAAAGCAAAAAAATAAGTACGACTCTAAGCCATTCGTTTGCGTTTGGTGGGAGCAATGCCGTGGTATGTCTAGGTCTTAAGGATATTGAAAATGAGTGAACCCTTACCAAGCATTGCTGAAGTATTACCTCACACAGCACCGATGATTCTTCTCGATAGAGTAGTAAGCTGGCAGGCGGATAAAATTTCTTGTGAAGTTGAGATCGGCGAAAATAGTCACCTTTTCAATGATTTGAAGCAAGCTGTTCCTAGCTATGTATCAATAGAATATATGGCTCAAGCTGTTGCAGCGTTGGCTGGTTTAGAGGCTAAAGCTAAACAGCAAGAAGTTGAGGTTGGGTTTCTTATCGGTACTCGAAAATGTCAGCTTAAACGTAGTGAGTTTTTACTGGGTACAAAGCTGACCATATCAGCAGAAAGAATATACGCCGAAGAAGATGGATTAGCGGTCTGTGCATGCGAAGTTATTGACCAAGATGGCTCAATGTTGACCAGCGCACATTTGAATGTTTATCAACCCAAAAATGCGGTTGAGTTTGTTAAGGGAAGTTAATATGAGTGATAAACCGCGCGTATTGGTTACGGGAGCAAGCCGGGGTATAGGAAGGGCAATTGCAATGCGACTGGCTAAAGAGGGCTACCAAGTTGTTATCAACTATCGGGGCAACCATGAAGCCGCAAAGCAAGCCTTAAGCGCTGTTAGCGAGTTCTCGGCTACCAGCTACTTACTTCCTTTCGACATCAGCCAACGAGAGTTATCTAAACAATCTATCGATGATGATATTGCGGAAAACGGCGCCTATTTTGGGGTAGTACTGAATGCGGGAATTGCTCGAGACAATGCGTTTCCAGCAATGACCGAGCAAGAGTGGGATGGTGTTATACATACCAACTTAGATGGCTTGTATAACGTGTTACACCCATTGCTTATGCCGATGATTCAAACTCGAAAAGGTGGTCGAATCATTACTTTGTCGTCACTGTCTGGCGAAGTGGGTAATCGGGGGCAGGTTAATTATAGTGCAGCTAAAGCAGGCATTATTGGAGCTACTAAAGCCTTAGCCTTAGAAGTGGCCAAAAGAAAAATCACCGTAAACTGTGTGGCTCCAGGCTTAATTGATACCGACATGATGGCCGATTTGCCACTGGACGAGCTGAAGAAGCAAATTCCTCTGCGTCGCCTAGGTGATGTGGAAGAAGTCGCCGGTACCGTGGCGTTTCTTATGTCCAAAGATGCCGCTTACATTACTCGTCAGGTCATTTCAGTAAATGGAGGCATCGCGTGAGCCATCGAGTTGTTGTTACTGGTATGGGCGGAGTTACTGCTTTTGGTGAAAGTTGGGATGACATTCAGGAGAAGCTTAAGTTAGGCGAAAATGCAGTGCGTTATATGCCCGAGTGGGAGCGCTTCTCAGATATGCATACTAAGCTAGCTGCGCCTATTGACGACTATGAGTTACCCAAATACCCAAGAAAGAAAGTTAGAAGCATGGGGCGTGTTTCGTTATTGGCAACAAGAGCGACAGAGTTAGCATTAACTCAGGCTGGCTTGCTAGATGATGAGAGGATTAAAGACGGGCGAATGGGCGTCTCTTATGGTTCGTCAATTGGCAGCACAACACCGATTATGCATTTTGGCGATATGCTTAAAAATGGTAACAGCAAGGGAATATCTTCAACAACTTACATCCAAATGATGAGTCATACCGCTCCGGTAAACTTAGGGGTGTTCTTTGAGCTAAAAGGTCGAGTTATTACTAGTTCGAGTGCTTGTACCTCAGGCAGCCAAGGAATTGGCTATGCCTACGAAGCCATTAAGTCAGGAGCCCAGCAACTTATGGTAGCTGGAGGAGCTGAAGAGTTATGCCCCTCAGAAGCAGTAGTGTTTGATACTCTTTTTGCAACTAGCACTCAAAATCAAAGCCCTAAAAACACTCCTCGCCCATTTGAAAAAAATCGTGACGGTTTAGTGATTGGCGAAGGTGCAGGAACACTAATTTTGGAGAACTTGGAACACGCTAAAGCACGTGGCGCCAAAATATATGCTGAGTTGGTGGGGTTTGGTACTAATTCTGATGGGACTCATGTTACTCAACCTCAAAGCGCGACCATGAAGATTGCGATGGAGATGGCAATGCAAGATGCTGGAGTGAGTGGTGAGCAGATTGGGTATGTAAGCGCCCACGGTACAGCAACTGATAAAGGTGATATTGCAGAGAGTTATGCAACGCATCAGGCCTTAAATAAGCAGGTACCCATTAGTTCAATGAAAAGCTTTTTTGGGCATACCTTAGGGGCTTGTGGAGCCCTTGAAGCGTGGTTTGCTATTGAAATGATGAACAATGGCTGGTTTGCCCCCACCGTTAATCTCAATACCGTTGACCCTGAGTGTGCCAGCTTGGATTACATTACTGGCTCAGGACGAAACATAAAGACCGACTTTGTTATGAGTAATAACTTTGCTTTCGGCGGAATAAACACCTCTCTCATATTCAAACGCTGGATGTGTTAAGAAAACATTAGGAAGTAGTACGTGGATTTTTATACAAAAGATAAGTTAAAAGCAGTGGATGCTATTGAGCAGGCGCAGCGCTTGGCTTTTGCTCCTGTCGCCTTTCACACTGCACGAAGCCTGCGAGATTTGGGAATTCTTAGTGCACTGGATGATGCTGGGGATAAAGGCTTAAATGCAGAAGATATTACTCAACTATCAGGTGTGAGTACTTACGGCGTTAAGGTTTTACTTGATATGGGCTTAAGTGCAGGTTTGGTGACCTGGAGTGCAGATAAGCAAATTTATGCTCTAACTAAAATGGGCTACTTTATCGAGCATGACGGTATGACTAGGGCAAACATGGATTTCACTGCTGATGTTTGTTATGCCGGCTTACAACACCTTACTGAAGCCATTAGCGAAGGTACCCCCGCGGGATTAAAAGAACTTGGCGAATGGGACACTATATACGAAGGCCTATCGACCTTGCCGGAGCCTGCAAAGCAGAGCTGGTTCAACTTTGATCACTTTTATTCCGATAAAGCATTCCCTAAGTTGCTTGAAATTGTGTTTGCGAATCAACCTTCAAAGATAGTAGATATCGGTGGAAATACCGGTAAGTGGGCGATTAAGTGTTGTGATTACAATGCCGATGTCTCTATGACTATTGTTGATTTACCTCAGCAATTGGCAATGGCAAAAGTAAATGCAGCTGAACACGGCTTTGCTGACCGCATAGAAGGTGTGGCGTGCAATATGCTGAATCCTAGCTGTGAATTACCTAAGCATGCAGATGTTTATTGGATGAGCCAGTTTTTAGATTGCTTCTCACCAAAGGAAATTGTTTCTATTTTGAGCCGGGTTAAATCGGCGATGAGTACCTCTAGCAGTATCTATATTTTGGAATTATTTCCCGATAGACAAAGCCATGAGGCCGGTGCTCATAGTTTAAATGCAACTTCTCTTTATTTTACTTGTTTAGCCAATGGCAACAGTCGCTTCTATAGAGCACAAGATTTTGTTGAGTGTATTCACGAAGCAGGTTTAGAGATAGCCGAACAGATAGACAATATTGGCTGGGGACACAGCTTAATCAAGTGCCAGTTACCAACAGAATAACCCTAAATGATCTACAACAAGGACGAAAAATGATACGCGCAATTAGTATGTTATCTATAGTGGCAACGCTATTACTCACCCCTCTAGCTGTCATGGCTGAATCTAACGAAAAGGCTGTTGCGCCTAAGCCTTTATTGAATCAGCCTATTCCGGATAACCTGACACAAGATGAAGTAAAATCACTTATGGTAAAGGCTGGCCTAAAACGTAATTGGGTCATTAAAGAAGAGCAAGCAGATTTAATGTTTGCAGAGATTTATGTGCGATCGCACTACGTTGCGGTAGATATTAAGTTGCACGATGGGCAGTATGACATTTTATATCGTGATAGTGACAACATGAAATACAACCCAGCCTCTGGATATATTCATCGCAAATATAAGGGGTGGGTAAAAAACCTTAGCGGTGATATTCAAACAGAACTAGGTAAAGCCTCTATTCAAAAATAAGCCTTAGCGGGGTTGAGGAATATGTCGACCCCTTAGCTCTTCCCATAAGAGAATCATGGATGACACAGCTCTATTTTCGCGCAGTACTACTGTTAATCTTCAGTATGAAAGTGACAGCTAAGGACACAAATTTCATGAGTGTTAATGTTGGCTATGGGCCTCAACCAAGTGCAGAAGTTAGTCAGCGCAACTACACGGTCGGGCTAGACTATGAGTTCTATCGTTATAAGCGTAGTGAAAAGCAATGGTTAAGCCTAGGTGTTGGATACAGCTATGTGGGGACAGACTATGAACATGATCGCTCTTTACATGCAGTCTCTTTATATCCTCAGTTAACTTTATTGACGACCCCTTATGGTGAGTGGCAACCTTGGTTTTTTGTTAGGGCGCTAGCACCTACCTATCTTAGTGAGAAGAATTTAGGGACTCGAACCCAAGCTAAGCATTTTGCATTTCAAGCTCAGGTTGGTTTAGGGCTAAGTCATCAGCCTAGTAAGTGGAACTTGGCTTTCTCTTACAAGCACTTCTCCAATGCTAATCTTTATCAACCTAACGATGGAATTGATATCCCCTTAGTTTTCAACTTTGGAAAGAGATTCTGACGGGGTGTTTACATCCGATATCTCATCAAAGTAACTCAATAATAGTGGTCTGTTTGAAGCCGATTCCGGTGTAAATGTTCTAGCGTGGTTGCAGCCTTCTAACAGCTCGAATGACTTTTCTACTTTACTACCTTGATACATCTTTTCACTAAACTGCCAGGGAATTAACGCGTCGCTTTCGCAGTGCACAAATAGAATCTGAGTATCACTTAATAGATGAAGTCTTGGTAATGGGTCGTGAGAGGTATCAATAACTAATGGTATTAACCAAGAGCCAAGAAACCCTAAACTGCTCTGCTCTACCACGTGCTTAGCCACTTCAGGAAAGCTGTGGAAAGATGAGTCAACAACTACGAGGTCAAACAACTCGCGTTGTTGAGAGTCCAATAAACCATCAAGCATTACAGCCCCCCCCAGAGAAGTGCCTATTGAGATAAGTTGATAATTTTGAATTGCTGAAAACTGTTGTTCTACAAAGCGGAATATAGTTTTCGCGTCTGACTTTAGGTTATCGAAGTTGGGTACTCCGCTTGAGTTGCCGTAGCCAGAGTAATCAAACAGCAGCAAGTCGTAGTTTTGTTCGGTTACCCAAAGGTACTTTTCTACTGTTTCGCTAAGGTTGCCAGAGTTTCCGTGAAAGTGAACAACAATGCCTTGGCTGTTCAATGAGTCGGCGGAAACAAGTACTGTATGTAGCTGGTTACCCGAGTCTGACTCAATAAAGAAACTGTCATATTCTTTGCCAGGCAGATTAATTTCACCGCCTAACTTGGGGTTGTAGTACGGAGAATGGCTACAACCGATTAAGCCTAAACAAGCTGCAATTACAATCAGAAAACTTTTCATGCTCTCACCATCATCTCCGTAAGTCTCTGTATTAATTACTCGAGATACTTACGGATAGATCAGTTTGGTGAAGTAGTTAATTTGCTTCTGAGTTGTCGTCTAGCTTATTAGCGTGGTGAGTCCATGGTTAAACACCCACCGCTAAACAGGACTCCACTAAACGCGGGATAAAGGTTTTGGCTAAACCTGCTAAGTTTATTCTGCCACCACTCACTATGTAAATAGCGTGCTGCTCGCGCAGTTCTTCAAGTTGTAGCTGGTTAAAACCGGTGAGTGAAAACATGCCTTGATGCTGGGTTAGATAACTAAAGCGATCGCTGCCGGATTGCAGGGCAAACTCCTGCGCTAAGCATTGGCGCAAATCACGCATGCGTTGGCTCATTTGATTTAGCTCTTGCTGCCATTGTTGGCCTAGCTGAGCATCGTTTAGGATCTCGGCCACAATAGCTGCGCCCCAGTTGGGTGGCATGGTGTAGCTGCGACGTGCTAGCTCAAATAGTTTTCCGCGGGCATTGGTGGCTTGTTGTAAGGTTTCTCCCACCACTATGGCTACACCACTGCGTTCACGATACAAACCAAAGCTTTTTGAGTTTGAGCTGGCAATCAGCAGCTCCGGGACTTGTTGAGCGAGATGTTGTAAGCCTAGGATATCGTCCATTAAACCTTGGCCAAAGCCTTGGTAAGCCAAATCAACAAAAGGCAAAAAGCCATTTTTGAGTGCAAGTTCAGTAATGCTTTGCCAAGCTGAAAAAGAGATGTCAGCGCCAGTGGGGTTGTGACAGCAGCCATGCAATAGCAATACGTCATTAGGCCCTAGCCTAGCGATTTGCTCTAACATCGCTGGCTCGTCAACTTGCTTGCTAACAGGGTCGAAATAGGGGTAAAAGCCCACATCCAAACCTGCCGCTTGCATAATGGGTTGGTGGTTCACATAGCTGGGGTTAGACAGCCATACTTTGGCGTTCGGTTTAGCGCTGGCGATAAGATCGGCCAGTAAACGTAACGCGCCACTGGCCCCTGGGGTTTGCATGGCTATCGATCGTGAAAAAGCGTCGGTGCTCTTGAGCAATAAGCCTAACATGGCTTGGTTGTAACTGGCGTTCCCCGCTAAGCCGATATAGGCCTGAGTGGTTTGCTGACCCAATAAACGTTGTTGAGCAATACTTACCGCTTTCATTACCGGCGTAGCGCCGTGTTCGTTACGGTAAACCCCGATGCCTAGATCAATTTTGTCGCTGCGAGGGTCATCTTTAAAGGCTAAGCCTAATGACAAAATAGGGTCATCTTTTGCGGCTGGAAGATTAGCAAACATGGTTATTCCTTTAAGTGTAAAGCAGGCGCTTTGCTTAGCTTATATCCACTGGCAATCACAACGCCAATGACTGAGCTTATGATACCGAATATTGTTAGAGGGTCGAGGTTTTCAGTAAACAGCCAAAAGGCCAGCAGTGATGCTAATACCGGGGTGAGTGAGCCCAAGGCCGAGCTTAACTCTGCGCCTAAGCGGCTAATGGCAAAGCTATAACAACAGCTGGCGAGTAGCCCAACAATAATACCTTGAATCAGCATGTGACTGAGCAACTCGGAAATAGGAACGAGCCCTGCACCCCAGTGATGGTTTGGGTTTAGCCAGGTATAAATAATTAATATGAGGGCATTAGGAACGGTAATTACCGCTGCTGTCTCTAGTGGGCTAAGGCCACTTTGGCGGGCAGACAAAGTAAAAATTGCCCACAACAAGCTCGCGCATAAAAACATTGCTTGTCCAAGCAGCTGCTGGCTGCTGGATTGGCTAAAGCTGTTAGCTAACAGCAGCAATACTCCAACAAAGATGGCGGTTAAACCCATTTTCTTATAACGCTCGAAGGGCTGCTTAAATACCAATACCGCAATGGCGGTAACAAAAAGTGGAGCAACACCTGGCACAAGTGTGCTGCCTTGAGCTACTGGCGTATAAGACATCGCAACGGCGGAGCACAAGAAAAATGGCAGTCCGGCTCCGGCAATCATTCCCAACAAATAAGGCCAAGCTACCCCAGTGATTTTAGACCAACGTTTTATCAACAGTGGGCATAGTAGGACTGCTGGAATGACATAACGAAACAGGCTTATTTCAAGCACGCTAAGCGGTGAAAGAGCGCTACTACGCAAGGATAGAAAGTAAGTGGACCAAATAACAATGGTAGCAATCGCTGCAATAAAGCCTGAGCACCTTTGCTGGCGGGAGCATGAGAGCGGAATAACCTGCAAATTAGCTAAGCTTGCTGGGGTGCTTGTTGTAGCCATGATTTCTATCCTTATGGAGATAAGGTATTGTTGCTAATGATGGCTGGTTAAAGGAGGCTTAATTCATGAGGCTTGGCCTTATTGCTAGCTCAGATTGCTATTCTTTAATTAAATATTGGTTTTGAATGCTGGTGGAGTGGGATGAATAAAGTTGATAGAGAGTTATTACATTTGATTCAGCGTGACTGTCGGCTTACTACAGCAGAATTGGCGGAACAGGTAGGCTTGTCGGCGTCTCCGGTAGCTAGGCGTTTACGCTTACTTGAGCAGCAAGGCTATATTGAGGCTTATCGCGCTCACCTCAACAAGGCCAAGCTAGGCCTGCAAATTACCACCTTTGTGCACGTTCGTTTAAAGGAGCACCAAGATGCACCGGTAATGGCCTTTGAAGCGGCAGTAAAAGACATGCCGGAAGTGGTCAGGTCTAAACGGTGAAGACAAGACACCTGCACAGGACCCGCCGGTGCCGGTACGAACACCACCGCTGCCGGCGGTTGCCCTGTCCCTCGAGGATATCGCTGCACTGCTGCAAAAGACTTTGACAACGGACGTCGAGCCGGCCGAGGTTAACGAGATCGTTGAAACACTGCTGGCTATGCCGGAGCAGACCGCTGCCGAATTGGCCCTGCAACCGCGTCTGAATTCAGCTTGGGTAGTGTTGAAAGAGGAGTTCCTGAAAGTGGAACAGTTGGGCTGGAACAACTGGTTTGAGCGGCTGTTCACGCTTGAACAAGCGCCTAGCAACTACCAGTCATTGTATCACGAATCTCTTGAGCACAATGCCAGCTGGCATGGTGACAGCTTTGATGCGGAGGCGATCGAGGCACTGCTAGGCCAAGAGTTGCCTGAGGAAGCGGGCACTGTACTACGCAACTCGCTCCCCACGCTGCTTGAGTGGCTAAAAGAGCATGAATTGCGCTGTGGCCACGGGTTCTGGTGCGCAGTGCTTGAATTGCTGGCGTTGGACAATGCCGTATCCGATCAAGATCTGCGTTTGGCTTATATGCTTCTCGAACAGTTAGTACAGCACTCCTTCACCCGAGAGAGTTACGCAAAGTCGTTGGACGCCCTCAGTCTGATCGCCGACGGGGTCTCGTCGAAAACTTTCGACTATGCCCTAGACATTGTAGAGTTACTGCTGGAATCCAAGTGCCCAGATACCGATGCTCGCCGGGAACATTGGCAGTTTTTGCAAGCTGAGGCGTTAGATAAGTGGAGTCGATTGACGCTGCGTCAGCAACACTTTGCAAGGTTGCTAGCCAATCAATTGCTGGGCGACGCCGGCGACCAGGTTTCCCTGTTCACGAACAGGAGAGCGAAGAGGAAAAGGCCCATCTGCCGGATCTCAATGGCAAGTTGCTTGCCATCTACTCGTTGACTGAAGGGACTGCCCGCCGGGCCAAGCAGATCCTGGAAGAGATGTTCAGTGAGTTAACCATTGAACTGAATCACGATCATGAAAACACCGCGGCATTGGCCAACCTAGCGAAACGAGCAGATCACTTTGTGTTCGCATGGGGCAGTTCCAAGCATCAGGCCTATTTTGCAGTGAAAAAGCAGAGATCTGAGTTCATATATCCTACTGGTAAGGGTACTTCTAGCATTGTTAATGCTGTTTTATCGGTTGTTTAGGCCGGTACAAGGAATTGTGTCCGTTTATATTGATTCTGGTTATAGCTATAAAAAGGTGCAGGGTAGATAAGGTAGTTTTTACGTACACCTGGCAAGGCCTCACCAAGCTTTACTCTTTATAATTGCAGTGTTCTCTGCGTTTATAGGTGAAAAGTTAGTCTACTAAGCCACTCATTGTGGTAAGTTCAACAATATGCATGAGTTTCAGAAACACTGATTACATTATCTGGAGCTCTTTTTATGATTTTAAGGGTTTTTAAATTCACTTTTTGTATAGTGATGCTGTAATAACAGAACTGTGTGTATAATTTCATTATATATTTTGCAACTAGCGCTTACATAGTGCGGTGGGCTACCGCACCTTTTCCAACACCTTCATAGGCAACTACTTTCAAGGTTTGTGCACTGCTAAGTGTCTTTAGAACTTCATTTGCTATGTGATTTGCCAACAATTCTACTGTCGTATCGGAGTCTATGATCTCTGTTTCTGCTTGAGCAATAGCGAGTTCGAATTTACCTTGTTCCGAAACATAACTGAACCCACAATGAGTTTCATCTGTGATTGCGTTTGAATGTTGACTCAGTGCTAAGTTCCCTATTTCTATTTTGTCTTCTAATGAAGCGAGATAAATGTCTTCCCATCGCTTAGCAAAAGCATGTTCACGTACGTGATCTCGTTTACCATCAATAATCAACTCAATTGATGAGCGGTGTCCGTGAGCTATACGCTGGCAATTCCCATCATGCTTTTTCAAGCCGTGCGAATAGTGGTAATACGCGCCGTCAATTTTTTCAGTGCGAAGTGTAAGATCTAACCCTTCGATATTTTCTGGTAAATGTCCTCTGAGCAGAAGATAAAGATGCTCTGTTACACTTTGTATCGTGACTTCATCGGTATTTATAAAACAGTACGCTTCATCTGGACAGTTTAAGTGGAGGCTTTTATCTCCGCGCATCAAATCTACACTGGTGTAGCCAGGTTTAGTTGTTGCTGAGCGGATTTGTGGATTGCGTTTTGGAACAAGTAACCGATGGTCGAGAAATTGGTCAACAAGATTCTTGATTTTTGATTTAACCCTACCAAAATCGAGAACCATACTCATTTCATTAAGTTGGCCAGAAAGGGCCACATCTAAAATCCAACTTTCCCCCACCATCCCACGTTTATCTGATAGATACGAAGCATCGATGACGGTTAGTGCTTTGACAAATAGATTCAAAATAAAACCTTAATGGTATTAATTATCATTTTTAAAAGACATTATACTCAAACCTTATAAACATGCATGAAGAATAGGCTAACTCTCGAAATTTATCAGGGCGTTGCTAACCAAGTCAGTAGTCATTTGCTTATCCACGATGCGGTTGGGGGTATCAGTCTATTATCATAGCTAAGCACATTCAGCCTTCATCTTGTTGATATATCGTTTAAAATCTAATAAAGAAAAGAGAAAAAGACTTCTCTTTTATTTAGTCAATGTAGATTGGGTAATCCTTACGCCAACCTTTCTGAATTTCATATAGACGCAATATATTAGTAGCAAATAACTGCTTCTCAGAAGTGGTGTTTTGGAAATCATTCCAACGCCTACTGTAAGGTAAGTCTTTGACATCAGGATTGCGGGCTAGACCTAGAGTCCAATACCCGTTATTGAAGTGGCAATGATCTTTAACAAGCAACAGCTCGTTGACAAAGAAATCAGGCGAAGGGAGTCTTTCTGAAGGATTAGAATTATTCCTTATTTTTCTAGTTTCGGTTTGAAATACACGTAACATGTGACGGCATAAGTAAGATAGACCGATAATAGAGGTACCGTGAGTAATGTAAGAACGTTTCATGTCACGAGACTTATTCGCCCAATCGACTTTAAAAACTTCTGAAACTGCTTGCCAAAAGTTATTAAGGATCTGTATAAACTCTACCCTTGTCTTGTCATCCAAGTCTTGATAAACACGCACGTCGAGGGTACTTAGAATTTGGCGCCGTACGTTGGTTACAAATTCTGTCATGGATGACTCAGCAATAATACCATCTTTATTGCCGTTGGATTTGATGAGTCCAAATAGGGGGGAGTTAGGATTACGAAAGCCTAACTCTTCGCACATTGAAAGAGGGAAGGCTTTCTCGGCCAAAGCTGGAGGCTTATAGATATCATCATATAAGGCTAAAGCATTGAGTTGCACTGATGTGAGCGGTTTACCTAAGTTCAAGATCAAGAATTGCTGAATATAGTCAGCTTGATTTTCCGATATGAAAACAGTAACAGGTAGTGGGTAACTCTTATGATGACAGTTCTTTACACCTCCTGAACGTTGTTGACCATCTACAATAGCGCCAGGCAGTTCACTGGATGGTTTCTCTGGATCGTAGGGTACTTGCAAGTAGCCAAACTCTGAGCCTGGCATTATTGGCTCAAACCTCACCGACTTATTGAATCCAATAACTAAGTTTGCCAAAATTGTCGAGTTTTTTGATTCAACATAATCAGTTATGGAATCTATGTGTTTAGGTAATTCGTTGCGTTGGTATCCGTGAATATATTCACCATCCCGAGTAATGTGTACAATCTTTGCTATGTCTCGGACCTTTTTCCCTTCCACCCAACCAGTGTATACAGTCACACCATTTACGACTTCTTGAATAGCTTTAATTTTTAAAACTTCTGACATAGTTTCTACTTAGCTGCAGGGTTGATGCTTTTTAGCACATTGTTTTTATGTTTAGTAACGATAGCCAAGTTGTGTATACCTCGGCGTCGATTAGATTGGTTCGAACGAAATATGATGTTCATCAATCCACCTTTACAAATTCCACAGGTGCATTGGCGCCACTCTCTTGCCAAAAGAAACTGATGGTATTTATCTTCATTGCGTTTTAACTGCGTTTGCTTAGATTCTGTTGATTTGGACGGAAGATAATTTTCGTTCGTTACTCTTTCGTAGGCAATTAATGCTTTTAAGGTTACATCAAGATCAAGCCCGGTTTCATCATATTGTTGAAGTTTTTTAAGGCAGTCTATTTCTAATCGTTTAACACATTCATTCACCGATAATGCCGCACTTGATAGGTCAATATCAAAACCGTTGTTGTCTTGAAGTTCAGAGATGTACTGACGTAACTCATCTCTATACTTATCGATGTGCTTTTGGACATTATCATGATCATACTGTCTGACTCGGATCATCAAAGATTCACTAAAACGAATAGAGTTTGGATTGACTGAATAGTACTTACCTGCCTTCAGCCCTTGCATAAGCGGTGAGGTACTATCCGCACTTGTCACTCCGGCATTTATGTAAGCTGGAATGTTTTCAAAACGGCATATACCAAGTAAGTGAAACTGCGTGTCAGATTCTCGGATTCTGTTTAAGCACTCAAGGAGTTCGAGTAACTCATCTGTCTTAGATTTTATCATTCCGCCGATGGTTATTCGTCGGTATCCTATTTCTTGCAACTCTTTGACTGAACGAATAAATGAATTCTTGTCATACCCATGCGCAACACCATAAGCCTCAAATTGATAATTTTGGGATTTTACATAAAACTCTTTTGCATTTTTCAAGGTGATGTCAATGCGACGTTCGCTTTCTGCAATCAACTCGTGCAGGTCACATTTCTCAGCCGCAACATCCTTTGCTTCTTCATCTTTAAAATATGGGAAAACGATGTGGTCAAGCGAAATACCGTAATCAAATCCACCTCTATCATAGAATTCTATAAGTTCGTCGACTGTAAAAGGTGGTTCGTATTCATTGTGGTAGTCGAAAGCACCACAATCGCCCATTAGTCTTATCCTTTCATATTCTGAAGAATCGAGACGAAGGAATTTACGTGCGCCGCTGAAGTAGAAGTCCTCGGTCAATTCTTGATCGTAGTATTTACCACGTTTTTGCATTGTACCCACGCCAGCAAGCGAGACAAGCATACCATCATAAGGAAGTTCGGCCAGAATCTGATGTGGGTAGTGATCATCATCATACTGGCGATGATACTTTGTGCGATTGTTTGAGCGACCGTCGAAGTTTGGGTCAACGAAATCTTTATTGTCAGGAAAGTAAAAGCGGAACTTAGTCACGTTGAGCCTTTGTTAGTTTTATTTTGTGGTAAAGAGAACGAAAGCGGGTATCAGCACAAGCGTTGCCTTCTTCTTTATAGAGTTTGAATAGAAGAGTTTGACTGGCGTCATGGTGCTTATCGAGTTCTTTTTCAATAAATGTAAGGATGAAGCTATTATCACGTTTGACTCGAATTGGACGCTTCGGAGCGGACAAACTGCGTAAATCTTTAGTTAGGGTCTGGATAATACCATTGAAAGAAGCTTTTGTAAGTCTTAATTGCTCAACAAACAAATAGGTTGCAATGTAAATAATGTTTCTGTCAGTCAATGCTAGACCACATTCTTTAGCTTTGGGATGGTTCAGTATGTTTCGAGATACTTTAACAAACTGAGACTTAAACGGTTGTAGTGTCCTAGGTATGCTAGAGGTAATAATAATGATTTTTTCACTATTTAAGGCCTGACTATCTAAGGTATGTCTCAAATCTTCTTGAACCGCATTTATGTACTCTTTACTGAGACAAAACACAAATCGCTCTTCAGGGTGGGCTGCCACATATTTGCTAATGGATATCCCTGGTAAATGGGTGTCACACACCGAAGACCACCAAACAGGATGAGGGCTAGGAACTCGGTTGACGTTCGATGCGAATGTAGCATTATAACAGGGCAAGTTGGTGTTACTTTCTACCAACCCGAACCCTGCGGATAAAATACTTAGCTTGAATTCATTTTCTTTGGCAAGTTTTTTGGCAAACTTGAATGCCTGACCAGTGTATAGACTAGAAGATGAGTACCTCTCAGGAGTTTGGTTGAATGCTATTGACCAAGCATTAAGAGACTGATTTAAATCAGGAGTCTTATGGGTACTGATACACATCTTCTTCGATGCTGGGTTAGTTTTTTGTGCACTACAAGGCACCAATAAATGTATGTCTGGCATGAGTCTCTCCTACTAGCAAACGGAATTCTATCTTCTGCTCGCTCTATTCTCCACTCTAACGCGACTAGCTGATGGTGGTGAATTCGTATATGCTTTAGATTCGGGGGTGCTCATATGAAGCTTTTCTTTCCAGATAGTCAAGATTTCGTAAATCCAACATTCGATTTTGTTTCAGAAAGCAAAAACAGTTGTCATGTGAGGCAGCGAGATGACCTGTACGCACATGAAATTTTTAAACGTCCTTATGATGGATTATTAATTTCAAAAGCTATCGTGGAAGGAATACCTGGCTGGCCTAATACTGCTAAGTATAGCGAGGGCCAAAAGTATCGGCTTTTTCGCGAAGGTGCACATAGTTTTTTCCGCATGGGTAGTAGTTACCAAGTTATGGGAGATAGCGGAGCATTTTCTTATTTTAAAGAGGCAGAGCCTCCATACTCGGTAGATGATCTGATTGAATTCTATGTAAAAGCAGAGGTTAGCCAGGGAGTTTCCCTTGACCATGTAGTATTTGGGTATCGCGATGAAAATAGTAGGGATAAAAAGTCTCTACCGAAAGATAAGGAAGCGCGTGTCGAAATGACCCTAGAAAATGCGTACATTTTTAATAAGTATGCCAAAGGGCAAAACTTTACACCTTATGGAGTTGCACAAGGGTGGGACATAAATAGTTATGTTAGTTCCGTTATCGGTTTGCAAAAAATTGGCTATAAATTCATTACCCTTGGTGGTTTAGTTACTCTTGAATCCACACAAATCTGTATGTTGTTAGAACAGATTAACATCTACTTAAAGCGTGACACGAAAATCCATTTATTGGGTATCGGTAGGCTTGAGTTGGTAAATAAGTTGAAATCATTGAATGTGTTTAGCATTGATACCACAACACCACTTAAGCAAGCCTTTATGAATCGAAAGAAAAACTACCGGATGGGCGCTAAAACATACAGCGCATTGCGTGTCCCCCAATCGAGTGGCAACCAGATGGTCAAACGCGCAATTTCATCTGGTCGACTCGATCAACTACAGGTCAGAGCTCTAGAAAAGCAAGCAATGCAAGCTTTACGTGATTACGATATGAATAGTATTGATATAGAGACGACTCTAAAAAGAGTATTGACATATGAAAGTCTATTAATGAACCACCGAGAAACGTCCTATTCTGAATACAAAAGAACATTAAAGGAAAAGCCTTGGAGGTTATGTAGGTGTGCTATATGCCAGACACTTGGGATTGAAGTTATGATCTATAGGGGGGCGGAAAGAAATAAACGCCGAGGATTTCATAATCTTTATGACTTTTATAACAATCTACTTAGGAATACTCAATGATCAAGAAGATAGCGTTAAAAGTAGAGCAAGGCAGTGATGTATCCTTATTTGTTACGACTATGAATATAACTGAAATAGAGTCAATTTGTACCATTTCAAGAATATTCCGAACAGAGGATAACTCACTAGGGGGGTATCAGCGACCAGAACTAAGTCAGCACGTAGATAATATAACCGCGTACATTGAGTCTGATAATTCAGTGATTCCTAATTCAATTATTATGTGCCTTAGGTCAAGAACGGAGGTCAAACTAAAAAGCAATGGTTCATATGAATTAATGATTCCCAATGAGTCTAATAGTGCGGTGCTGGTTGATGGACAACAACGAGTAGCTGCATTGAAGCAATCAGGGCGACAAGACTTTTACTATTCAGTCTGTATTTTAGCTTCTAGGGATACAGAGTTTGAACGACAGCAATTTTTGTTGATTAACTCCGCCAAACCGCTATCTCGTAGCCTTATTTACGAATTACTTCCCCATGCAAGCGGCGTATTTAATGAAGAGCTCACAAGGAAACGTTTACCATCGTTGATAACTCAACTACTGAACTATGAACCAAGCTCTTCGCTAAATGGCTTAGTTAAATTAACAACTAATCCAGAAGGATTAATTGCTGATAATTCTCTAATGAAGATGATTGATAATAGTCTTAGAGAGGGAGCATTGTATGATGTTTGTGAGATAAAAGAGGATGCACGCTATACCATTCATTGCGAAAAAGCAGTCGAGTTATTGAGTCTATTTTTTAGAGCTGTTCGAGAGGTCTTTTATGATGATTGGGGGAAAAAACCTAAAGAGTCGCGTTTATTTCATGGTGTTGGAATCATTGCTTTGGGGCAACTCTTTGATGAGATTCATTATTCCTATAAGAGAATCAAGCATCAGGATGTGTTTTTTGAGTATTGCGTTAAACAATTGTTCCGTATAAAACCATACTGCTCATGGAGCAATGGTTATTGGGAGTTTATGACCGATTCAGATGGAGAAAGAGTGGTACGAAAATGGAACCAATTGCAGAACTTAAGTCAAGATATATCGATGGTGACTCGTTATTTGGTCTCAATATACGACAAATTAGAAAGGGGAGGAGCGATTGTTAAGGATTAATGAGATTTTCGAAACGATACAAGGTGAAGGTGTATTTACAGGAGTTCCATCAATCTTTTTGAGATTGCAAGGTTGCCCTGTTGGTTGCGCGTGGTGTGACACAAAGCATACATGGGATATTAACTTAGAGCATCAGGTATCATTCGAAACAGTGAAAGCGAAATTGACTGATAGTGAGCAATGGAGCACAACATTGACGGATGAGGTCATAGAGGAGTGTCTTAATCGATACAAGGCCAAGCATGTTGTGATTACTGGCGGCGAACCCTGTATGTACGATTTAACTTCTTTGACGACTGCTTTAGAAAGAGAAGGGTTTAAGTGCCAAATTGAAACAAGTGGTACATTCGAAGTTAAAGCGAGTGACAATACCTGGGTAACAGTATCTCCTAAAGTGGGGATGAAAGGTGGATATGGTTTGAAGGCACAAGCTATTGTGCGCGCTAATGAAATTAAGCATCCTGTGGGAACTCAAAAAGATATCGTTGACCTCATTGAATTATTAGATGATTTTGCAACTAGCGAAGGTCTTATTGTTGGTCTTCAACCTATTAGTCAGAAACAAAGAGCGACAAAGTTGTGTATAGACGCCTGTATCAAAAATAATTGGCGTTTGTCAGTTCAAACTCATAAATATTTACATATTGCTTAAGGAGTCAACATGGAAAAAGCTGTTGTGGTTTTCAGTGGAGGTCAGGATTCGACTACGTGTTTAGTGCAAGCGTTAACTCAGTACAATGAAGTACATGCTATAACTTTTGATTACGGCCAGCGTCACAGGCTCGAGATTGAAGTGGCAAAATCGCTTTGCAAAGATCTTGGCATTGTGACTCACAAAGTAATGGACGTCTCTTTACTCAATGAATTAGCCATTAGTTCACTCACAAGAGATGAAATTCCAGTATCACATCAACTACAAAGTAACGGCTTGCCAAACTCGTTCGTGCCCGGCCGCAATATTCTGTTTCTTACGCTAGCGAGTATCTATGCTTATCAAATCGGCGCAACCGCGGTAATTACTGGCGTGTGTGAAACTGACTTTTCAGGCTACCCCGATTGTAGAAACGATTTTATTAAAGCTATGCAAGAGGCTGTAAAGCTAGGTATGGATTGCGAACAAAAGATAGTAACGCCGTTAATGTGGTTAGACAAAGCGCAAACATGGGGCCTTGCGGATCAATACGGTAAGTTAGAGTTTGTTAAGAATAAAACACTAACTTGCTACAACGGGGTAATTGGCAGCGGTTGTGGAGACTGCCCGTCTTGTAAACTAAGAAGTGCTGGCTTGGCGCAGTACCTAAACAATAAAGAACATTACTTAGAATCACTTAGGTTAGGTCAGTAAGTATTATGGTCACACTTTCTGACGAAGCCCGCACTGTTATGCGAGCCCTAAAAGAACAAGGTATCGAAACGCCTATTAATGCGCAAAATATAAAACGCAGTGACCAGCTAGCTACTATAGCCAATGCAACTAGAGATATACTGACTACTTTGTCACTGGACTTAAATGATGACAGCCTCGCTGGGACGCCAAACCGAATTGCTAAAATGTACGTAGATGAAATTTTTTCTGGTTTGAACTATGTGAACTTTCCCAAAATAACAACGATTGAAAATAAGATGAATATCGACGAACCAATTGTGGTGAAAGACATCTCATTCACTAGTACCTGTGAACATCACATGGTTGTCATCGATGGCATGGCAACAGTTGGTTATGTACCGGGGGTTAAGGTGATTGGGTTATCTAAGATAAATCGTCTCGTACAGTTTTTTGCGCAAAGACCTCAAGTACAAGAGAGGTTAACAGCCCAAATTCACGTTGCATTAAGAGCGCTACTCGATGTGGACGATATTTATGTGAAATTAAAAGCAACGCACTATTGTGTAAAAAGTAGAGGCATACAAGATTCAACTAGTTTGACGACTACAGTGAAGTCAGGGGGAAGGTTTAAATTGGAACCTTCAAATATATAATTGTTGGGGGAGCGGCAGCATTTCAATATAGCCTTGTTCGGAGAAAGTTACTGAGTTAGTCTCTACCTTAATTAGTCGGATAAGTGTATATAGATAGAGTATAAAGACTTTTAAATTTAATGGGCGGAGAAAGTTAACCTTGGTAAGGAGATCATTATGTATGAGCAAAATATAAAGGAAGTATTGATAAAAATTATACTGACACTTGAGAATGATCATCATGGTTGTAAGCAAGAAGCTTGCAATATAGCAAAAAGTGCACTTGGTATTGATTTTCAACACAATGACTTGAGAGAGATGATGAATAGCATTAGTGAGCACGATATTCAAAGAATTGTCGCTTTGCTAGGAGATTAATCCTCTTCTGATCGTTTCAGTTTATTGGTTTTGACTAGATCTGATAACTCTACTTGAAAACTAGATAGTTTCCACTTTAGTTCATTAAGGTGGCCGTGTATTTGTCTCCGCGCGGGCATTGTGAGAATTAAGTACATTTAATCAGAGTTATTCATTCCAGTACTATTTCCTTGTTTAATATGCCTATACAGCGTTGCAACACCAATCCCCACAGCCTTAGCTGCTTTTTCTTTACTTAGTCCTTTTTCAACATAGGTAATTGCTTCTTTACACTTTTGAATCGTTTCTAATGATTGCTGTTTGCCTTTGTATTTACCCTCAGCTTTAGCGCGATCAATACCGATACGTTGTTTATCAAGGGTATCTTCACGTTGCATTTCAGCCACTGCAGCAAGCGTAGTTAGTACTAGCTTGCCCATTGAGCTGGTAACATCAATACCGCCTAAGTCTTCCACAAGCACTGATACACTCTTAGTTTTCATTAATCAGATGAAAGCCAACATTTCTTCAGTATTACGACCAAGTCGGCTCACCGACAAAACAATGATGATATCTCCGGCCGAGACTTTGTTAGTGAGTTTATTGAGTATTGGCCTATCGAGAGTTTTTCCACTCGTCTTCTCTTTAAATACTTCAGCATCTCCGTGAAGTGTTAGTAAGTGTTCCGCTTGTTGGTCAACATTTTGTTCCTTTGTAGAGGTTCTAGCATAAATGTACTTCATCGCAGGTACTCCAGATCTATCATTTAGGGGCTTATATGATAATCCTATCTTTTAGGCTGACTAATGAGTCATATGATAGCTTTCTGGTGTTCTCTTCTAAGACCATGCCCAAGTGATAGGCTTTTAAGGTGAATGTTTAGGAACAGATTAGAGCAAACAAATGTTGTTCTACCGGATAATTTAGCCACTTGCATAGGCTGCCTTATATAGCTCCTTTGATTTTTGATACTTTCATTCGAGGGAGTACTCTCCAATGTATCGCTTTGCATTTTAGACGCGCGAATTTGCAAATAAACCTGAGTTAATTTATGTGTAATATAAGGTACGTTAATGTGGGTTTTTTTGATTAATGTGGCCAATATAGACTCATTAATGTGGTTTATTACATATGACCGGGGAAGAGTTAACAGTTGAATTGTTCCAAGTTAGTTTTTGATAGGAGTATGTAATGGCAAACACTCAGATTAAAAAAGCAAAGATTACTTCAGAACGTGTTAAGCCTACTAAAGGTAGACCTGAAGTTGATGCCGCTGGGCGTGATCTTTTTCTCAAACAAGTGACTTCCGGTTTGTTAGAGGGACATCTAACCCAAGGACAGGCTTTAAAAGAATTGCGCCTTAGGGTGCTTAATCTAAAGCAAGAACAATACGCTAGTATGGTTGGGGTGAGTCGTAAGGTGCTATCGCAAATAGAAAATGATAAAGGGAATTTCTCTTTTTCGATCCTTAATAAAGTGTTTAGGCCGGTGGGGCTACAGGTTGGGATTATCCCTCGTCATCAGGATGTTCTGCGCGACGCCTTGCTTACGCCTTTAAATAAATACAAGCCAAAAGACTGATACTAAATGTAAACATGAAAGGCTGGGACTTGTAGCATATCTGCTATTGCATCATTAGGGAGTCTATTAGTGCTGTGGAAAGTACGTATATCTGAAGGATGTCAGCCTTTATTGATTTGCTACCATGATAGCAATTAATGCCAAAACAATGTTTAATTGTCATTATGGTAGCTATAAATGCCCATCTGTTGGCTTTTATCCTTCGTGTTACTGAATTAATGACTACTAGTGCTTTTAGTTTGTTACAAGGATAGCAAATAAGTCATGTATTTTGCTATAATTGCTATTATTGTGACAATTTTGAGGTGTGTGTGTTATCTCTTTATACCGCTTATGATTTGCAGATGGAGCTAAAAGAGTTTATCAAGTCTGCTCGGAAGAAAGATAAACTCAGTGTTCAAAAGATGGCCGATCTCTCAGGCGTACCTTACGCGACGATCCGAAAGTTTGAGTCATCTGGCAACATCTCACTACGTCAGTTCCTCATGCTTTATGAGGCAGTCGGAGACTTGAAAAAAGTGAAAGAGCTGACCAAACCGTCCGAGCCTGAATTTAAGTCAATTGAGGATGTGCTTCGACATGCTTAAATCTGCCCTAACCGTAAAACGAACACTTAGCACAGGTGAAAAGGTACTGGTCGGAAAGCTCGTTGAAAATAGTACGCAAAGCTTCTTTCAGTTTGATGAGTCTTATTTAAGTAATCACTCAACCTCCTTGGCTCCATTCAATTTAAAGGCTGATACAAGCCTGCAAGTTGCGCCTAGAGGGCCGCATTACGGTATTCATGGAGTTTTTGGGGATAGTCTTCCTGATGGTTGGGGCCTTTATCTCATGGATCGTGTATTTAGAAAGAACGATCATAACCCAAAGGAAGTCACCGCCCTAGAGCGTTTGGCTTACCTAGGGGACAGATGTATGGGGGCGTTGAGCTATGAGCCAGAATTAGATTTACTTGATGAGTTAAAGCAGTCGATTGATATCATTACCCTTGGACGAGCTGCGATTGAAGAGTTTGAAGGTACCGAATCTGCTTTGCTTGAACACTTGATGAAGACTGGTGGTTCGGGTGGTGCTAGGCCCAAAATGAACGTTACACGTTTATTCAATGGGCAATATTCAACATTAGATGACTCACCAGGAACAAAGCTTATCGTAAAGCTTACATCTGAAAAGTTTGACTTGAAGCACTCTGAATCATTAGTCGAATATTGCTACATGCAGATGGCCCGCGACGTCGGCATTGAAGTTCCTAACTTTGATTTGATAGATGTGGGTAATGGACGATTTTGGCTAGAACAGGAACGATTTGATTGCACCGAGCAAGACGGTCGAGTCCATATGATTTCTGCGTGTGGGTTGTTAGATGCACCGTTTCGAGAGCCTTCTTTGGACTATGTGGATTTACTTAAAGCTACGCGCATCATGTGTAGTGTCACTGAATCTCAGAAGCTCATTAAGCGCTGCATGTTTAACTATTTAACTGTTAACCAAGATGATCACAGCAAGAACTTCAGCTTCCTTGCCAGTGACACCGATAGCTGGACTCTATCGCCTTTCTACGACATTGTTTACAGCCCTAACTCTTACAAAGAGCATATGACGGCATTCGGTGGTAATGGGCGAACGCCAAAGAGCGCATTAGACCAGTTAGCTGCTCAGTCGGGATTATCTTCAAAGAAAGCAATTATGGTTATGGCTGAGGAAATATTTGAAACAACACGTTCGTTTAGTCATGAGGCCAAACATTTGGGCTTGTCACCTAATCTAATCAAAGAGATTGATAAGGATATGTTAGAAAAATTTAAAGCGCTATCAGTGTAGTGGATAAATCATATCTGCCATGGCTTTGGGGCCGATTTTGAGGGGGCGGGTACAGTAGCCGAGGTTATTCGAGCTAACTTTGTAATATAAAGTTCGTAACAAGCTTTTGTCCAAAAGTATGTTATGCCTGTTTTGCAAATCAGATTAAAAAGTATAACGGATTCAGTTTGCGCTAATAGGCTTTGATTCTGGTATACGAATAGTTGAGTTTTTAGTCGCGCAATTACTAACTAAAATCTCATTATTTAGAAAATTGAACTGATATCGATTGAACGATTTAGTTCTAAGTAAAAAGCTTTTTACAGCAACAATCAAACTCTAACACATGTAAATCGTTGAATAGCGTTAATCTGTTGAACGAGCTTTTTTGTCTGCAAATTCCTTATTGATTTTGGATACAAAAATAGACGACAGTTTTATCGCTGTTCTAACCGATTTGCACAATCCCCCCTGCACACCCATGAGAAAAACACAGTCAAATTAGTCCCAAGTAATGAGAAAAATGTGCTCAAGTTAAATCCTGGGGGGGATTGTGCAGGGGGATTGTGCAGGGCTATTTTTCAGCTGGAAATTTATCTTTTTCAAGGCCCCAAAAAAAAATTATTCGAATTAAGCCAAGAAACAGTTTGAATCGATAGATTGTGCTCAGGGTGATACTTCAATGAATAAAATCTATCGAGCTAAAAGCTCGATAGATTTTATGCGTCTTTCATCGAGTTTGCCTATCCAGAAATGCGATCAATGCATCAGCGGGATAATAGATCCGCGAACCCACTTTTAAGTAGTGCAAGTCATAGCGTTTTGCACATCGCCAATTGGCTAAGGTGCTTATGCGAACCGATAAAACCCTAGCTGCCTGCGCGGGGGTGAGAATGTCTCCTGAATGAAAGCCTGCCGAGAGTAATGCATTTGTACCGAAAGTATTATTTTCCATGGGTGGTCCTTAGGTTGTTTTTATAAGGTCAAAACTCATGGGGTAATGTTTTGGGTTCTTCGGTGTGACACTGATCACAATTTTGGTTTGTTTACTATTTTGGCTTATTTAGTGGAGGCGCAGGCTTAACTAGTTTTTGCTGAGGTGGTTAGTGTATCTAGGCTTGAATGGAATAATGCAAATAAAGCTTATAGAGCCGTATCAACTCTATAAGCCCTCCTGGGTATTAATCTTACCTAATTTGGCTATCAAGATAAGCAATGACCGCTTCTGCAGGGTAGTAGATGCGTCCGCCAACTTTCATGTACTGCAACGTATAACGTTTGTTGCAGCGCCAAGTTGCTAATGTGCTCACTTGTAAAGATAAGATGTCAGCAGTCTGTGAGGGTGTTAGTTTTTCGCCAGCTGAATAACCGGCTTTAGCCAATATTTGAGTACCGAATGATTTTTCTTTCAAAACAAATTCTCCAATAGATTTTTAAGATTTGCTTATGAAAAGGGTAAATTCATCTGGCACACAGTGTGACTTTGATCACACTTTAGCCTAGAGGTTGAAAGTATTTGTTTTGAGCTTTTCGAGTGAAAAATAAGGAAAATCTCTCTATGATCTCACTAGGGTATTGGTATTGAGAATAGGTCTTTACGGGTGATGTACGGCACAGGGCCGGCACAGAAAAAAGGCGTAGAAGGTATTAACCTTCTACGCCTTTGTATATGGTGGCCCTTCACAGACTTGAACTGTGGACCTAACGATTATGAGTCGTGTGCTCTAACCAGCTGAGCTAAAGGGCCAAATTGGGTGTTGCGAGCTTAGCTCAAACAACGAGGCTGGATTATAAAAAATCATGTCAGCCTTGTCTATGCGTTTGAAACTAAGCGCTTATTTATTCGCCGTTTAGCTCACCTATTCGTCTAAGAAGCTGCGTAGCTGCTCAGAACGAGAAGGGTGACGAAGTTTGCGCAATGCTTTGGCTTCAATCTGACGAATACGTTCACGGGTTACGTCAAACTGTTTGCCAACTTCTTCTAGCGTGTGGTCGGTGTTCATACCAATACCAAAACGCATGCGCAGTACTTTAGCTTCACGCGGGGTTAGGCCTGCTAGTACTTCTTGTGTGGCAAACTTGAGGTTTTCGCCTGTTGCTGCGTCTACTGGCATCGACAGGGTGGTATCCTCAATAAAGTCACCTAAGTGCGAATCTTCATCATCACCAATTGGTGTTTCCATGGAGATTGGCTCTTTAGCAATTTTAAGTACCTTACGGATCTTGTCTTCTGGCATTAACATGCGCTCTGCCAACTCTTCTGGAGTAGGCTCGCGACCCATTTCCTGAAGCATTTGGCGGCTAATACGGTTTAGTTTGTTAATGGTTTCGATCATGTGAACCGGAATACGAATAGTACGTGCCTGGTCCGCAATAGAACGAGTAATTGCCTGACGGATCCACCAAGTAGCGTAAGTAGAGAATTTGTAACCACGACGGTATTCAAATTTATCTACGGCCTTCATTAGGCCAATGTTACCTTCTTGGATAAGGTCTAAGAACTGCAAACCACGGTTGGTGTATTTCTTCGCAATAGAAATTACCAAACGTAGGTTAGCTTCAACCATTTCTTTCTTAGCACGGCGAGCTTTTGCTTCACCAATGCTCATACGGCGGTTGATGTCTTTAATGTTGTTAATGGTTAGGCCAGTTTCTTCTTCAACACTTTTTAGTTTGAAGATACAACGGCGCACTTCTTCGTCTACTTCCATTAACGCAGGTGCGTAATCTTTAGCAGAGGTTTTGTGCTCGTTAAACCATTCTTCACTGGTTTCGTCTTTAGAGAAGGCTTTTACAAATGCTTGTTTTGGCATTTTGCCTTGCTCTACACACAACTTAAGAATTAGGCGTTCTTGAGTGCGCACACGTTCCATCATGGTACGCATGCTGGCTACCAGCTTGTCGAACAGTTTTGGTACTAGGCGGAAAGTATGGAAAATTTCGCTTAGCTCAAAAATTTCTTTGGTGGCACGGGCAGACATACGGCCGTGCTTTTCGATAGCTGCGTGAGTTTTTTCGTACTGCTCACGTAAGGTGTCGAAGCGCTCTTTTACCAACTCTGGGTCAAGACCGGTGTCTTCTTCTTCCTCGTCTTCATCTTCGTCTTCGTCTTCAAGATCTTTTTCTTCAAGCTCTGAGCCGATGTGTGTCGCTGTTGGTGCGGCTTCGGCTACTTCGTCTTCGTCGATGAAGCTGTTTACAATATCGCTAATTTTTAGTTCTTCTGCTTGGTACTGGTCGTACATTTCAAGCAAGATAGAAATGGTTTCTGGATACTCAGAAACACTGCGCTGAACTTCGTTAATACCTTCTTCAATGCGCTTGGCAATGTCGATTTCGCCTTCGCGGGTAAGTAGTTCAACGGTACCCATTTCACGCATGTACATGCGCACTGGGTCGGTGGTGCGGCCTAATTCTGATTCTACCGTAGCAAGTGCTTGGGCTGCCGCTTCGGCGGCGTCTTCGTCGGTAGTATTTTCGGCCAACAATAAGTCATCGGCATCGGGTGCATTTTCATGTACCTGAATACCCATGTCGTTGATCATTTGAATGATATCTTCAACTTGATCGGAATCTACGATATCAGCAGGTAAATGGTCGTTTACCTCTGCATAAGTTAAGTAGCCTTGCTCTTTACCTTTTGCGAGAAGGAGTTTGAGTTGAGACTGTGGGGTTTGTTCCATAGATGTCATCCGAAGTAGATTAAGCTAGCAAAACCATAAACGTAAGCGCTGCAAGCGCAAACGAAGAATTATATCAAGTATGGGTTAAAATTTCTATATCAAGGGCATTTAACCAAAAACTTTTTGTTTATTCCTTAAACAAGCCAATTAAGGCTTTAATTCCACTACCAATTGCTGCATTTCGTATTTCTCTTCTACGCTAAGTGTACCTTGCAGTGACTTAACATTGAGTTGCTCGTAACGCTGCAACAGCAGTTGCTCCACAAAACTGGCAATAATATCTTGCAGCTCGTCTGGGTAGCCTGATTCGTCAATTTCTAAATTATAGCCTGCCAGTGCACTCAAATGTTTTTGCTCAGGCTGTTCGCGCCAACGTTCGATTAACTGGCCAGTGGTTATCTCGGGTTTCTTGTGTATTTCGCCAATGAGCGCCAATAACAGTGGCATGCCTTTAATGTTAACTTGCTTAAGTTGCTCTGAAGGCGGCAACTCATTAGCAATATCAGGCCGTTGCAAAATCATCGCAATCGCTTTTCGCATTGGGGTTATTTTGAGTGTGTTGGCCTGCGTGTTTTGGGGCTTCGGGTCGCTTGCGGCAAAAAACTTGGTTAAGCGGTTACTATCCCAGCGCAACCATTTGGCCAATTCGCCCTTGAGCATTTCGCGATAAAATTCAGCTTGAACCGGCTTAATTAGCTCAGAAGCGCGGGCTGCTAAATGGCTTTTCCCCGCATCTGTAGTGACGTCTATTTCTTGGCTTAAGCGTTCAAATAAGAATCGCGATAGCGGCATGGCGTCGCGCATGCGTTGTTCAAAGCCGTCTTTACCTTCTTGGCGAACCAGGGTATCCGGATCTTCCCCATCGGGTAAAAACATAAATTTTAGTTCTACGTTGTCGCGTAAATGCGGTAGGGCATTTTCTAGGGCGCGCCATGCTGCGTCGCGGCCTGCACGGTCGCCATCGTAGCAACAAATAATTTGGTTGCTGGTTCTAAATAGCGTTTGTAGGTGCTCTGGGGTGGTAGAGGTACCTAGTGAGGCAACCGCATAGTCAATCTCAAATTGAGCTAAAGACACCACATCCATATAGCCTTCTACCACCAATATTTGTGGTATTTGCTTATGCGCTTGGCGCACTTCATAAAGGCCGTAGAGTTCACGCCCTTTATGAAATACGCTAGTTTCTGGTGAGTTTAGATATTTTGGTGTGCCGTCGCCAAACACTCGCCCGCCAAAGCCAATATAGCGGCCACGTTTATCACGAATTGGAAACATCACTCTATCGCGAAAACGATCGTAGCGGCGGCCTTTGTCGTTTTCTATCGATAATCCGGCATCGACTAGCTGTTGGCTGGCCTGTTTAGAGCCACCAAGGGCTTTGCCTAACGCATCCCACTCATCGGGCGCATACCCAATGGAGAAGCGTTGTACCACTTCGCCACTTAAGCCACGGCTTTTTAGGTAGTCGATAACCTGTTGCTTGTTAGGGTTAGTACGTAGTTGCTGCTGAAAAAAGCGGCTGACGTGGCCAATCAGTTCGTATAAGTCTTTACTGGCTTGGCGTTGTTGTTGGCTTTTTTCTTTATCAAATTTACTGTTGTTGCTGTTTTCACGCTCTACTTCCACACCCATTTGGCTGGCTAAGTCTTCAATGGCATCTACAAACTCCAGTTTGTCGTATTCCATTAAAAAGCTGATGGCATTGCCGTGGGCACCACAACCAAAGCAGTGATAAAACTGTTTATCTTGGCTTACGGTAAAAGAGGGGGATTTTTCATTATGAAAAGGGCAGCACGCTGAGTAGTTTTTGCCGGCTTTTTTTAAACGCACACGTTGGTCGATAAGGCTTACGATATCGGTACGTGCCAATAAATCATCGATAAACTGTTGCGGTATTCTTCCAGCCATTCACTACCATCTTCAGCGAAAATTAAAAACAAACAAGCCGTGAACTCAATGAGAACACGGCTTGTTCGAGTATTCTAAGGGACGAGCTTAGGCTAGTTTACTGCGGACAGCGGCGCTAATAGCACCCATGTCTGCACGGCCTTGTACCTGAGGTTTCAGGATGCCCATCACTTTACCCATATCTTGCATTCCTGCAGCGCCTGTTTGAGCAATAGTAGCTTCGATTAATGAGGCTACTTCTTGTTCGCTAAGCGCTTGAGGAAGGAACGCTTCCAAGATTTCAATCTCGGCAAGTTCTTTATCAGCTAAGTCTTGACGTTCGGCAGCTGTAAATTGTTCAGCTGCGTCTTTACGCTGTTTTACTTGTTTAACAATGATGCTCAGGATCTGGTCATCATCTAAAGTAATGCGCTCGTCAATTTCTACCTGTTTAACAGCCGCAAGCAACATACGCAGTGTGCCAAGACGAAACTTGTCTTTGGCGCGCATTGCTGCTTTTTGCTCATCTTGTAAGGTTGCTTTTAATGACATAGGTTATTAACAGCGCTTAGTACAAGCGAACGCGACGTGCGTTTTCACGAGCCAATTTCTTAGCGTGACGTTTAACAGCAGACGCTTTAGCACGTTTACGAGCTGTAGTTGGTTTTTCATAAAACTCGCGACGGCGAACTTCAGAAAGAATACCTGCTTTCTCGCAAGAGCGCTTGAAACGACGTAGAGCTACGTCAAATGGTTCGTTTTCACGTACTTTAACGATTGGCATATGCCTATCACCTTCCGGTTTATTAACGGCCGAACAAAAATCAGCCTGAGTGTTTAAAAATGGTGCGGAATTTTAAGCCGAACTAGGGGGCAATGTAAAGCCTATTTGTAATCCTCTGGTGAAATAAGCCGCTAGCAAGTAATATAGCTGCGATTTTAAGCGGGCTTAAGCATTAAAAACACCAATTTTTAAGCCAGTAACTAAGCAGGAAAAGCAAGATTATGCGTGTACTAGGTATTGAAACGTCGTGTGATGAAACGGGCGTGGCCATTTATGATGACCAACAAGGTTTATTGGCCGACGTTCTTTACAGCCAGGTTAAATTACATGCCGATTATGGTGGAGTAGTGCCAGAGTTGGCCTCGCGCGACCACGTTCGTAAAACCATTCCTCTTATAAAAGAAGCGATGGCGAATGCCAACTGCACGGCAGATGATATTGATGCAGTAACTTACACCGCAGGCCCTGGTTTAGTAGGAGCTTTATTGGTTGGCTCACTAACAGCACGCAGTATTGCCATGGCGTGGAACAAACCTGCTGTGCCAGTGCACCATATGGAAGGGCATTTGTTAGCTCCAATGCTAGAAGACAACCCTCCAGAGTTTCCTTTTTTAGCCTTGTTAGTATCGGGTGGCCACACTCTATTGGTAGAAGTGGACGGCATTGGTGAATATCAAATTCTTGGTGAATCTATTGATGATGCAGCCGGTGAAGCCTTTGATAAAACCGCCAAGTTATTAGGTTTAGATTATCCAGGTGGCCCAGCTCTAAGCCGTTTGGCTGAAAAGGGCACACCAGGCCGCTTTACTTTTCCTAGGCCAATGACTGACCGTCCTGGTTTAGATATGAGCTTTTCAGGCCTTAAAACCTTTGCTAAAAATACCATTGATGCTGAAGGTAAAGATGAACAAACCCAAGCAGATATTGCCTTAGCATTCCAACAAGCCTTGGTTGAAACCTTAATCATTAAGTGCCGTCGCGCCTTAAAGCAAACTGGCTTAAAACGCTTAGTGATTGCCGGTGGTGTAAGCGCCAATAAATCATTGCGTGAGCAGCTCGGTGAGTTACTAGAGTCGCGTGGGGGTAAAGTGTATTACCCGCGGCCAGCATTTTGTACCGACAATGGCGCTATGATTGCTTACGCAGGTATGCAGCGTTTTAAAGCAGGGCAAACCGAAGGTTTATCAGTAAAAGCAATGCCTCGTTGGCCGCTTGATGAGTTACCGCCTGCTAAAGTGATTTAGATGTTAAAAAAGCGCCTTAAATAGGCGCTTTTTTATTGGTCTTTATTGACTACTTTGCTTTCGGTGTGATTGCGCAGGCGAGTAATGTTGCCTTGGTGGCGAATAATAATAAGGCAGGCTAGCATCGCAACGGGGAGAGTGTATTCAGGTTTTATTAGCCAAGTGTATAAAGGCGCTAAACTCACACTCACTATAGCGGCTAACGATGAATAGCCGCGCAGTTTTAAGGTAATAATCCAAGTTACTATCAGTAAAGCTGCTAAGTCTAAGCCAATTGGCAGTACGCCACCTAAGGCTGTTGCGACACCTTTGCCACCTTCAAAATGAAAGAAGATGGGGTACATGTGGCCTAAGCATGCAGCTATACCCACAAATCCTAATACAACTGGTGCTAACCCTGCGTAGTAACCCACCCAAACTGGCACCATACCTTTTAATAGGTCACATACTAATACCAATGCTGCAGGAATTTTGCCGCCGATGCGGTAAACGTTGGTGGCGCCTGGGTTGTTTGAGCCATGTTGGCGAGGGTCGGGTAAGCGAAAAATTCGACATATTAGTACGGCACTGGATATAGAACCCAGCAAATAAGCTGCCGTAATAAAAAATAAACCGAGTAAACCCATTAGCTTAGAAGCATTCCACCAATTGCCGAATTGCGGTATTATCGCGCTCTCTCAAAGGTCAAATCATACGCTGTTTTTTTAGCTAAGGCTAATAAGCACGTTTGCAGCACAGCAGCCAGAACTATGGATAAAGTATTTATTAAAGATCTCACCGTATTAGCCACCATCGGTGCTTATGAGTGGGAAAAAGAGATTAAGCAAAAGTTGCTTATCGATTTAGAAATGGCGTGGGATAACAAACCTGCCGCCCAAAATGATGATTTATCGCTAGCGCTAGATTACGCCTCGGTGAGTCAAGCGGTGAGTGATCTCGTTACTGGGCAAGCCCACGAGTTAGTTGAAACCGTGGCCGAAAAAGTGGCGAGCTTAGTGATTCAGCAGTTTTCTGTGTCGTGGATTAAGGTCACTATCAATAAACCCGGAGCCGTTCCATTTGCTAGCAACGTGGGTGTGCAGATTGAACGTGAGCAAAAGGATTACGCTTCGTAATGGCCGATATTTTTGTAGGCATTGGCAGTAACATTGAGCGTGAGCAATACATCCAACAAGGTGTGGCTGCATTACGCGCACAGTTTGGCGAGTTAACTTTAAGCCCTGTTTATGAAAGCCCTGCCTTGGGTTTTGATGGACCCGAGTTCTACAATTTGGTGGCTAAATTTACTAGCCCTTTATCTTTGCAAGCGGTGTTTGAAGCGATTAAAAGGATTGAATTTGAACACGGGCGGGCAATGGATGCGCAAAAGTACTCGTCACGTACCTTAGATATCGATATTCTTTTATATAACCACTTAGTGGTAGATTCACCCTGTGTATTACCCAGAGCCGAGATAAGTAAAAGTGCTTTTGTATTAAAGCCGCTGGCAGATATTGCTGGCGAGTTGGTACATCCAACGCTTCATCAAACTTACACGCAACTATGGCAAGATTTTGATCATAGTAGCCAAGTGCTCACTCTTGTAGAGAGTTTCAACTTTTAATTTTTTAGCAGCAAGGAACCAAGAATGAGTACATTTGAGACCATTTTTTTGGCTTTGATCCAAGGTTTGACCGAGTTTTTACCTATTTCCAGTTCTGCCCATTTAATTTTGCCCTCGCAGATTTTTGGTTGGGATGATCAAGGGATTGCCTTTGATGTAGCGGTGCACGTAGGTAGTTTGTTTGCCGTATTGGGTTACTTTAGAAAAGAAGTATGGGCCATGCTTAAAGCGTGGTTAAGCTCGTTTACTGGTAACCGCAGCCCCGAGGCTGTGCTTGCTTGGTTAATTATCTTAGCCACTATTCCTGCGGTACTGTTTGGCGGCTTGTTTAAATCGTTGATTGAAGAGTACTTGCGCTCTGCGTATGTAATTGCAACTACCACCATCGTATTTGGTGCTTTGTTATGGTGGGCCGATTCGCAAGCTAAGTTAGTGCACGACGAGTACAAAATTGGCTGGAAACAAGCGCTGTTTGTGGGTGTTGCACAAGCGATAGCGATTATTCCTGGTACTTCGCGGAGTGGTATAACAATTACAGCAGGCTTAATGTTGGGCTTAACCCGTGAAGCCGCGGCGCGTTTTTCATTTTTAATGTCTATACCGGTAATTGTTGGCGCTTGTGTTCTTATGGGCAAAGATATGGCTGATAATCAGGTGGATATCGATTGGTCGGCGATGTCGCTGGGTATATTGGTGTCGTTTATCAGTGCTTATTCTTGTATTCACTTGTTTATTAAGTGGGTTAACAAGGTAGGTATGAAGCCGTTTGTTATCTATCGCATGCTACTGGGAATTACTTTGTTTGCCTTTTTAGTCTTAAGTTAAACGACCTTAAGTTCGAACAAAAAAAGCACGCCAATGGGCGTGCTTTTTTATTGTAATAAACTGCTTGGCTTCGTTACTGTTCAATCAGTTTATTGTTCAAGTTGCTGTAAATAACGCTGCTTTTCTTGCTTAATTAGCTTAAGCCGCGCCAGGTGCACCTGTTCACGAATCGCCTCACCTTTATAGCCTTGTTGCACAATGGCTTGAATATTCACGCTGTTGGCTACCTCGAGTTGCGATAACAAATAGTTGTAAGCAGGGTAATCGTTTTGTTCAAAACCTAAACGACCACGAATATCGGCCACGCCAGCTTCTAGTATTTGGGTAAAACGCTCTGGCTTGCGCCAAGCATCGCAGCGGTTAAACAGCTTTAATACGGTTTCGGGACGAAGTTCCAAAGCGCTGTGAATGGTAATGTGATGCTCAGCGACAAGTAGCGCTAAATCTCGGTATTCGTTAGGTACTTTGATGCGTTGGCAAAAGGCTTTAATTAACTTTACCCCCTTAGGTCCGTGGCCTGGATGAGAAGGCAGCTTTTCTTCGGGGGTTAAGGCTTTGCCAAAGTCGTGGCACAAGGCTGCAAAGCGCACTAGGTCGCTATAGCCATGCTTAGCACTTTGCTCAATGACCATTAAGGTGTGAATGCCGGTGTCTATTTCTGGGTGCCATTTGGGACTGGCTGGTACTCCAAATAAATCATCCAGTTCTGGTATTAAGGCCGCCAGTGCGTCCGCTTCTCGCAATACTGCAAAAAATACTTGTGGTGATTGGCTGCTAAGTGCCTTTTCGAGTTCTCGCCAAATACGCTCTGGGGTTAAGCTCGCTAATTCGCCCGAGTGAGCAATTTCTCGCATTAACTCGATGGTTTCATCGGCAACTATAAATCCTAGGTGATGAAAACGCGCGGCAAAGCGGGCTACTCGCAATACTCGCAGCGGATCTTCTACAAAGGCGGGCGATACATGGCGTAGTAGCTTCGCATCTAAGTCGCGTTGTCCACCGTAAGGGTCAATTAGCTCACCATTTTCTGCGCGGGCAATGGCATTTACGGTAAGGTCGCGTCGTAAGAGGTCGTCTTCTAAGCGAATATCATCGGAAAAATCACAACTAAAGCCGGTATAACCTGTACCTTGTTTGCGTTCGGTGCGCGCCAATGCATATTCTTCTTGGCTGTGAGGATGCAAAAATACTGGGAAATCTTTGCCAACTTGGCTGTAGCCAAGTTGCAGCATTTGCTCGGGAGTGGCGCCAACCACAACGTGATCGCGGTCTTTTACCTGTAAACCTAGTAGTTGATCTCGTACTGCTCCGCCGACTAAATAGGTTTCCACTTATCACTCCTCGTTAACTAATATCCACAAACGCCTTGCGTGGGGGTATTATACACCTATCAATGCTCAATAGGGCTTGGATTGCGACTTGTAATATAAGTGGCAGCCATAATCGGTGAAAGGATAGCGGTTTAATGTATTTGGATTACTTTGGCTTAAAGGAAAGTCCCTTTTCGATAGCGCCAAACCCTGATTTCTTGTTTATGAGCGAGCGTCATAAAGAAGCCTTGGCTCACCTTACCTTTGGTTTGGGCGAGACTGGTGGCTTTGTATTGCTTACTGGTGAGGTTGGTACCGGCAAAACCACGGTGTCGCGCGCCTTGCTTAAACAAGTGCCCGAAAACACCCAAGTGGCCTTGGTGTTAAACCCAAGCCTTACCGAACTAGAGTTGTTAGCCACAGTGTGTGACGAACTGAGCATAGAATACGACCGTGACTCTTTTAGCGTAAAAGATTTTGGTGACGCGATTCGTCAGCGCTTGTTAGAGAACCACTTCCAAGGTGGCAATACTATGCTGCTGATTGATGAAGCGCAGCACTTGTCGGTAGAAGTCCTCGAGCAATTACGGCTATTAACCAACTTTGAAACCGATACGCGCAAGTTGTTGCGAGTGGTATTAATTGGCCAACCCGAACTGCAACAAAAGCTTAAGCAACCTGTTTTACGCCAATTGGCTCAGCGTATTACCGCTCGCTATCACTTGCTGCCATTAACCGTAAATGAAGTAGAAGCCTACGTGCGTCATCGCTTAATGGTGGCGGGGTGTGAGCGCCCTCTATTTGCTCCCTCGGTGATTAAGCAGTTGTTTAAGGCCGCTGACGGTATTCCGCGAGTGATTAACTTGTTATGCGACCGTGCGCTGTTAGCCGCCTACGGCCGCGACCAAATGCAGGTAGACAAAAAAGCGCTTAACCAAGCGATTGAAGAAGTGGCCTTGGGCGAGCCTAAGTCTCAAGGCTTTAACCTTAACTATGTATTGAGTGGTGCTTTATTAGGCTGCTTGATTGTGGCGGCTTGGTTTATCTTGCAGCAAACGCCAGCAGTTGAAATAGACAACCAGCCGATAGCTGCGCCAGTTGTTGAGCGCCCAGCCGAGATTGTTGCTGTAGAACCTGCTCCAGTGTTGGAACAAAGCGAAGATGACATTCAAGCAATTAAGCAAGAGTGGCAGCAACTACGAGCGAACAACAGTTTGCCAGCGCGCTCTTGGCAATTATTGTTGCGTACTTGGGGTTACGATGTGGCGAATGCGCAAGCAAACTGCAACCTAGTAACAAGCTTAGATTTATATTGTTTAAACCTTACAGGCGGCGAGCGGGCTTTGCGAGAAGTGAACCTTCCCGCGGTAGTTGAGCTAGAAGAAGACGGTCATTACTTTTATGCGGTGGTGCGCCATTGGGGGCCTAAATTAGAACTATGGATGGGTGACCGCGCAATTATGGTTAGTCGATCTTGGTTTGGCCAACGTTGGAACGGTGAGTTTCAAGTTCTCTGGAAGCAACCCCCAGGCTTTACAGGGGTGCTTAAACAAGGCAACCAAGGCGAAGCCGTTTATTGGTTGGAGCAAAGCTTGTCGTTAATTCAAGGACAGCGTCCACGCAAAACCTTTAATTTTGATGCCCAGTTAAGCCGCCAAGTGCAGCAGTTCCAGCAGCAAAATCGCCTAAGTGCCGATGGCATAGCTGGTGTGTTTACTTTATTACGTCTTAACCAACAGATTTACGTTGATCAACCGCGCTTGCAGGAGTTGAACTAATGTCCAGTATTTTAGACGCACAGCGCCGCAGTCAGCCAAACGAAGCGGTTGCTTTAGTTGCGCCCTCGCCAGTTAATCCAGTATTAACCGCAGTGCTAAGTTCGGTTCTCACCTTATCTTTAGGCGCTGGCGGTTTTTGGTTGTGGCAACAATCAAACAAAGATACCGCGCCGGCTAAAGTGGAGGCTGCGGTTCAGCCTGTAACTAAAGAGTTAGAAACCAAACCAATAATGCGGGTCTCTCGGGTGGTTGAGCCTAAGTTAGAGATTGAGCTGTTGCCTTTACCTCAATTAGAAGGGCTAGAAAAGGTTGATTTGCTAGCGCTACGCCAAAAGCAGTTTGAAACCTTATTAAATGCACCTATTCCGCAGTATCAAGCGCCAGAGCCAGTGGCTACGCCAAACGCCCGCTCTACTGTAGTGGCCAGTAAGCCTGCGCCAGTGCAGCAGTCGGCACCTGCCAAGCCTAGCTCGGCAGAAGAAAAGGGCTTAGAGCAACGCTTTGCTGCGGCTGTACAAGCAACCAATACCTTAAGCTGGGACGCGGAGCTTGACCCAAGTACTTATGACGACGCACCCATGGTTGGGGCGCTCGACCCAGAGGTGCAAAAATTGGTACCAGCCATTACCTTTAACTCGCACGTATTTTCGTCAGATCCGAACCGTCGTTATGTCACCCTTAATGATAAAGAGTTGGTTGAAGGGGATTTTGTTACCAAGAACATCGAGTTGGTGGCGATTCGTCTTGATGACATTGTGCTGCGGGTTGCAGGTAACTTATGTCGACTGAATGCTTTGTCAGATTGGGGTTAACAAAAAAGTGGGGCTAACAAAAAAGGCGCACTAAGCGCCTTTTTTAATGGAAAAATAACAGCGATTACATCCACTGATTATCGCGCTTTTTACGACGAGGGATCATTGGCAGCAATATACCTAGAATTAAACCAATACCCGCTACACCTGCGCCTCGCATAAACCACTGCATTTGCACCGCTTCATCTTTGGTGTCTAGCTCATGTTGGATGGCATTATTTTGCTGGCTAATTTGAGTAAGCTGTTCGTTCAATTGATCGTTAGTAAGCTGAAGTTGTTCAATTTGCTGTTGCTGGGCATCAATTTGCTCAGCTTGTTCGGCAGAGGCTGCGCCGCTGTCTTGCTGTTGCTGCTTAAGCGCAGTTTGGCTTTTTTCTAACTGGCTTTTCACTTGTTCTAATTGAGCAGCTAAGCCTGGTGAGCGATTAAGGTATTTAGCTTCTACCCAGCCTTCGCGGCCATTCTCTAAAACAATTTTGGCGTATTTGTTTTCTTGGTTGAATTCAACCTGATTGATTTTAGTACCTGCGTTAACGCTACCCACAATTCGAAATTGGTTGCTAGGACCAGAATGCATGAAGACATATAAGTCGTCAGAGATGTAACGAGTTTGAGCAAGAGCAGGGAAGGCGAGGGCAAGCGATAAAAAAGCAGCAGATAATGTTCTGACAATCACGGCGTATCTCTTTATTTAGAATAGTTTCGCCGTTAGTGTACGAAACAACGTTGCTAGTCTCAACCAGCAACGTTGTTAATGTGAGTAAAGTTAACTAGTTTAGTGAGATACTAGTTAAAAATAGCCAACATAATGTAGTAGAACACGATAGATAGTGCTGCACCGGCCGGCAGAGTTACTACCCAAGATACTACAATACTACGTACTACACCGAGGTTAAGAGCGGCAATACCACGTGCCATACCCACGCCTAACACCGCACCTACTAGGGTTTGAGTGGTAGAGATTGGCAAGCCAGTACCCGAGGCAACAACTACTGTTGTTGCAGCAGCGAGTTCAGCAGCAAAACCACGGCTAGGTGTAAGGTGGGTAATACCTTTACCAATAGTAGCAATTACGCGGTGACCAAATAGGGCTAAACCGGCCACAATACCTAAACCACCTAGTGGTAAAATCCACCATGCTAGTGAGGCTTTAGCGGCAATTTCACCGTTGTTGTTTACTACGCTAACTACTGCCGCCAATGGACCAATAGCATTTGCTACGTCGTTTGAACCGTGAGCAAAAGCCATACAACAAGCGGTAATTACCATTAGTACTGCAAATACTTTTTCTACGTTGGTGTAGTGCATTTGACGGTCGGCTTTAGGGTCGATTTTTAGGCGGCTAATAATCACCTTACCTACAACAGCAACCAATACGCCAACGGCTACAGCCCATACGTAACCTTCAACACTGCTTAGCTCTAAACCAATGTGTTTAAGGCCCTTTTTGATGGTTACTAGCGCCATCATAAAGCCTGCTAAGAACATGTAACCTGGCACGTAGCGCTTAGCGGCTTCTAGTGGGTTCTCGTGTTCAAAAATAAGCTTCTGGGCGCTCACAAAGATTAAGTAAGCAAATACACCTGAAATAGCCGGAGTGATAATCCAACTACCTACAATGCCGCCCACTTTGGCCCATTCTACAGCTTCTGTGCCTACACCTACTGCGGCGAAACCAACAATGGCACCAATAATAGAGTGAGTGGTTGATACCGGCCAGCCGTTGTAAGAGGCAATTAATAGCCACGTACCAGCAGCAAGCAGCGCGGCAATCATACCGAATACTAATAGCTCGGGAGTGTTAACAAACGCGCCAGAATCAATGATGCCTTTACGTACGGTATTGGTTACCGCACCACCGGCCAAATAAGCACCGGCAAATTCAAAGATCATCGCGATAATAATCGCTTGTTTAATGGTAATAGCGTTAGAGCCTACCGATGTACCCATAGCGTTGGCTACGTCGTTGGCACCAATACCCCACGCCATAACAAAGCCAAAAACGGCCGCAATAACAATCAGCGTAGTGCCGTAAGTTGCAAGAATTTCCATTGGAGTTACCTAAGTATTTTCTTTGTTTAGCGATAGATCATCAGTTCTAAGCGAGCACCAACGCGCTGCGCTTGGTCGGCTAGTTCGCCGATAGCTTCAATGATGAAATATAGGAACATTGCGTCGATAGGGTCTAGTTTCTTCTCTAGCTTTTGTAATTTTCGACGAATTTTGATTTGCTGTGCGTCGGTATCGTCTTCGATAATATCGAGTTCGTGTACCATTTTTTTCACTAGGTCTACTTCACGGCCTTTAAAGCCGGTTTCTAGCAGATCTTCCAGTTCGTTGATTACTTCTTTAGCTTTACCAGTTGCATCTAAACAACGCGCTAAGTAAGTCATGAACATTTCAGCAAGTTTAGGTGGTAACTCCATCTTTCGGCCTAACATGCGACCTGAAATGTCTTTTGCTTTATTGGCAATTCGATCTTGGTGAGTAAGCAGCTCGAGTACGTCTGAACGTTCAACTGGCATGAAAATACCACCAGGTAGATTCAGGCGAATTTCACGCTTCATGCGATCAGCTTCTTTTTCTAAGTTTGAAATGTCTCTACGACGTTTTGCCGCAGTTTTCCAATCTTTATTAAGTACTGCTTCAAAAAAAGGTACAAGACCTTCACAGCATTCGTGTACTACATTGATATGCTCTTCTAGAGGTTTAATCGGCGATTTAGCGAACAAACCTAGAATTGTATTTCCGGACATAATCTCTGTTCCAATTAGCTATGCAAAGGATATATTTTTTGCGAGGCGCATGGTAACGTAGCGGAGCTTAAGTGCAAGCATTTATCTTACAATTTGTTGCTTTTTACTTGAGCTGAATCAAAGGTTTTGTATGAAAACTGAACAGAGGGAGCAGGTCGCTGCATCAGCCTACATGGATAAACCATGAACAATGAAATTGAAATCAAGCTCTTAGCTACACCGCAATGCGCGTCGGTGTTATTGGCTCGGCTCAATCAGTATAGTGTGCTGCAAACCGAAGTGAAAACTCTCACCAGTGTTTATTTTGATACTGATGACCGCCAACTGATGCGTTGGGGCATGGGCCTGCGCATTCGCAGTGGCGATGGCGACAATGTTCAAACCATTAAAACCGATGGCTTAAGTGTAGGCGGTTTACACCAGCGTCCTGAATACAATTGTGTGCTTCAATCTAACCAACCGCAATTAGCCTTATTTGAAGAGGTTGAATGGCCAGCCGGCGCAGAACTTTCCAGTCTTAATAATCAGCTAAGCCCGTTGTTTACTACCACCTTTGATAGACAAACTTGGTTGGTTGACTTGCCTAACGATACCTTAATTGAAGTAGCTTTCGATCAAGGTTCGCTTACTGCAGGAAGCGAGCACGAAGCCATATGCGAAATTGAGCTGGAGTTTGTGAAAGGCGACATTAGCCAGCTTTTCGAACTCGCCAGCGACATTGCTTCAATAGAAGGTTTACGCTTAGCAAACATTAGCAAAGCCCAGCGTGGATATATGCTGGCTACCGCTCATGTACAACAAGTTAAAACCCTAAACGCAGTTAAACTTAGTGATGCCGATAGTACTAGTGAATGCTTAAATCGGATTTTTGTTGGTGCACTCGAACATTGGCAATACCACGAACAGCTATTTGTGGAGCAGCGAAGTTTTGCCGCTTTAGAGCAAGTCTCTCTAGCGGTGCAAATGTTGTTTCAAGCCTGCAAAATGTTTAGTGAGCGCGATTTAGTAGAATGCGCTTGGCTTAATGAATTACGTTGGCTGCGCCAACAGTTTGCGTGGTTAACCCAAGCAGCCAGTTTAAATAAACTGACTGCTGAACGAGGTGCATTGATTAAGAAGTTACCTCAGCAGCGCTCTTTATTAAAAACTTTGCAACAGCGTCAGCATGATTTGCCGCAACCTGATGATGTTTATCAATTAATGCATAGCGCCCGCTATTGTAGTTTGATGTTAAAAATAACCCGCTGGCTTTATCAAGCTAAATGGCAGCACAGCCAAGCTCTGCAACAAGAGAATATTCAGCATTTAGCCAAAGCAATGTTGCAAACTAGTTGGGATTACTTGCAACAATCGCCTTTGGCTGAACCTCAGCTTGATTGTAATGCTTATATGAAACAGGCCACTAAGCTGCGACGTAACCTGCTGGTGGGCATGTGTGTGGGTGAGTTATTTGACCAAGAGCTGCGCCAAGAATTCCGCTTGCCTTGGGTAGATATTTTATCGGGCATTGAAGAACTGAGTTTGTTTAAGCCGATGCGAGAACTATTGCCAGAGCTGGATGCTGAGTTACAGCAAGCGATTGAAAAATGGGTGCAGCGTAAAGAGCGCTCCTTACTGGATGCCTTAGAGTTTTCTCGCCAGCAAGCGCTGCAACAAGCGGTGTATTGGTAAGTCGTGGACGGTTTCGCCTTAAAGAAACTACTCACCGTGTTGGCTATGCCTAGTACCTCACTATGGCTGCTGTTGTTGTTAGCCCTCTTTTTTGGACTGCGCGGTCATAAGCTACTAGCCCGCAGCTGCGCCATAATTAGTTTGTTGCTGATGTTTTGTTTAAGCCTATATCCGGTAAGTGGCGCACTTCTTTATCATTGGGAAAAGCAATACAACGGTTTACATTCTCTACCGCCAGATGCGCAAATAATTGTGGTATTGGGCTGTTTGCATTATCAAGATGAAAATCAGCCGCTATCTAGTCAGGTGCTGCCTTGTGGCGCAGTTAAAGTTGTGGAAGCGGTTCGTTTATGGCGCCAGCAACCGCAAGTGAAAATATTATTATCGGGTGGTGATAATGAAGGCAGTGGAGTGCAACATGCTGATATGCTTGCCAAACTGGCTTTGTCTTTAGGGGTGCCTGAGTCTCGATTAATTCGTAGCTATCAGCTTAAAGATACTGCTGAAGAAGCCGCCAACATTGCCAGGCTTTACCCGAATACTCAATTAACCTTAGTTACTCAAGCTTCTCATATGCCAAGAGCGATGCGCCTATTTGCCATGCAGGGGCTTTATCCTACTGCCGCTCCTACTTACTATCAGGTGAAAAACTGGCATGCTGGCTTTACCTGGCAAAGCTTTATTCCGCGGCTTAGCCATATAAGCAAAGCAGATACCGCGGCATACGAAGCGCTAGCCCATGCTTGGCTTAAGCTGCGAGGTAGTTAATTAAACCGCGCTTCAATGAGACTTCTTTTGCAGTTCACTCAACTGTTGTTGAATATTGCTCAATTGTTGTTTTAGTTGCTGATGTTCTTTTTGTTGCTCTACGAGCAACTGCTGAATTTGATGCTCTGAATTAGATTTTCCACGAAGTAAAAAAGTAGACATCAAACCTGATATCGCACCAAAAAAGCCAACGCCGGTTAATATCATCACTCCAGCAATAATGCGCCCAGCATCTGTAACCGGCACAAAATCACCATAACCCACGGTAGATATTGTCACTATTGCCCACCACAAGGCTTCACCTGCGCTGCTTATTTGGCTGCCTGCTTGGTCTTGCTCTGCCAACAGTATGCCAATAGAACCCAGCAGGATTATCACCAGCAAGCTGAACAAAACGGTTGCCGCAGCGGATTCTACTCGACGATGTTTTAAGCTAGCCAGCAGGTGGCGCTGCTCACTTAAGGCTTTAATCAGTTTTATCGCATGGAAAAAACGCAATAGGCGCAGCGCCTCCACCATAGGAATGCTCGCTAGAAGGTCTATCCAATGATGTTTGCAATAAGCAAGTGGAGATTTGCTGCGAGCGGCACTCACAATAAAGTGCACAATAAATACAACGCAAATAAGCGTATCTAGATTGATCAGTAAGGCTTTAAGTTGAGAATCTGCGGGGTAAAAGAACAAGCTGCTAACAATCACAATGGCTATTAGCGACAGAGACAGCATCACTAAGTCGAAGGCATTGATGTGCGTTTTCATTTATTAATTCCGAAGGATAAGTACGGCTGATTTTACTATACGCCAATTTTATCAAACAACGGTTTTTGGTGCTTAAAAATGGCAGATGAAGTCAATTTTTGCTTGGTTTTTTGCTATCAGCTAATCACCAAGTTGATATGGCTTACACTCCCTGCGATCCAGCTTGTGCTCAAGCATGAATCATGATGATATTAAGCCAAATTTTGGATTCGGATTTTCTTCATCATGCCAAGTACTCTTCCTGTCCCTAGCGAGCTTTCTACTATTGCTGAGCAATCTTGGGAGCGCCTTATCGAGTTAGCGCCAAATTTATTAGAGCAACTAGATCCCCAACAACAGTTGCAGAGTAAAACCGCCTTTGCTTTGAGTGATTTTATCGCCAGAAGCTGCATTAGCCAGCCAAGTCTTCTCTCTGATATTTGGCAACAGCAATTGTTAGAGCAGCCCTTAAACGAACAACAAATGCGTGAGCAGTTAAGTGCCGAGTTGGCCGAGCAAATTACCGACGACGGTGCCAAAAAGGTACTGCGTCAGTTTCGCCGCATGCAAATGGTGCTTATTGCTTGGCGCGATTTGCTTCTTAAGCAAGCTGTAACAGACAGCTTTGCCCAAGTGTCGGCTGTGGCTGATAGCTGCGTAGATTGTGCTAATCAATGGTTATACAAACGCTGTTGTAGTGAGTCTGGTACGCCCAGTGATGCCGAAGGAAATGCACAGCCATTAGTGGTAATTGGCATGGGCAAGTTGGGCGGGCGAGAGCTAAATTTTTCATCCGATATCGATTTGATTTTTTGTTTTCCCGAGAACGGAGAAACCCAAGGTGGCCGCCGTAGTATTGCCAATCAGCAGTTTTTTATTCGCATGGGACAACGGCTTATTCAACTCATTGATCAAACCACTGTAGATGGCTTTGTATTTCGGGTAGACATGCGCTTGCGACCATTTGGAGAATCTGGTCCTTTGGCGGTTAGTTACGCAGCCTTTGAAGATTATTATCAACATCATGGCCGAGATTGGGAGCGCTACGCCATGGTTAAGGCGCGAGTGATTAACCAAGACTTGCGCTTTGACCAAGATATTCAAGCCATGCTTAAACCCTATGTTTATCGTCGCTACATCGATTTTAGTGCTATTCAAGCACTGCGCTCGATGAAGGCCATGATTAACTCTGAAATCCGTCGTAAAGGCTTACGCGACAATATCAAACTGGGCTCGGGTGGCATTCGTGAAATTGAGTTTATTGTACAAACTTTTCAGCTTATTCGTGGTGGGCGCGAGCCGGTGCTACAAACCCGTTCACTACTACAGGCTTTGTCGCAGTTAAGTGAGCACGGTGAGTTGAGTGAAGCTCAAACCAAGATGCTGCGCGAACACTATTTGTATCTACGCCAAGTGGAAAACATTCTGCAGCAAATAGACGACCAGCAAACTCAAACCCTACCAGATACAAGCGGTGACCAACAGCGCGTTGCTTGGGTAATGGGTCATGACAATTGGGAGAGTTTCTACCAACAATTGCAGCAAGGACTTGCTCAGGTGAACGCCTGCTTCCAATCTGCCATTGGTGAAGAGGAACAAGAAGAGCACCAAGCAGGCCAAGAATATGATGATTTGTGGCATTGCGGCGCTGATAGAGAAGCCCTTGCTAGCTTGATGAGTAAACATGTTTGTAGCGAGGAAGAACAAAAAGCCCGTGTAGAAACCATGTACCATTTTATGCACGCCGTAGAGAAACGCCAAATTGGTCAGCGCGGTCGCCAAACCCTAGAGCGGATGATGCCAAGTTTATTACAGCAGCTGTTTGAGCATCCTCAAACCAGTTTGGTATTGCCGCGGGTAATGGTATTGCTTGAGCGGATTCTATCAAGAACCGCTTACTTAGAGCTGTTAGCAGAAAACCCTGCTTCGCTTCAACAGTTATTAAGGCTCTGCGCAGGCAGCGCCATGTTGGCGCAAAAGCTGGCTAGCTTTCCTATTCTTTTGGATGAATTACTCGATCCTAAGCTTCTGTACAATCCAGCTAGCGAAGACAGCTACGCTCAGCAGCTTCGTGAGTTTATGTTGCGTATTCCGCCTGATGATATGGAACAGCAAATGGAGGCGCTGCGTCAATTCAAACAAATTCAGCAGCTACGTATTACAGCGGCCGATATTGCTGGTGCATTGCCGCTAATGAAAGTGAGCGATCACTTAACCGCGGTAGCCGAAGTAATAGTAAACGCGGTGGTTGAGCAGGCCTGGAGTCAGATGGTTGAGCGCCATGGTTACCCAGAGCATTTAGGCGAGCAACAACGCGGTTTTGCGGTAGTGGGTTATGGCAAAATTGGTGGCATCGAAACTGGTTATAGCTCCGATCTAGATTTAGTCTTTTTGCACAATAGCGATAGTAGCACCTATACCAATGGGCCAAAGCAAATCGACAGTAAGCAGTTTTATTTAAAGCTTGCACAGCGAATTATGCATCTGTTTAATACACGCACCGCTTCAGGTGTACTGTATGAATTAGATATGCGCTTACGCCCTTCTGGTGCTTCTGGTTTATTGGTTTCCGCCATTGAAGCCTTTGAGCAATATCAAGTGAAGGAAGCGTGGACCTGGGAGCACCAAGCGCTTGTGCGTGCCAGAGTGATTTATGGCGATGCAGAACTCGCAGAGAGTTTCGCCCAAGTTCGCCATAAAATTTTGGCTCAGCCACGCCAAGCTTCAGAGCTAGCCAAACAAGTACAAGAGATGCGCAGTAAAATGCAGGGGCATTTAAGCCGAGAAACTGAAGACGTTCTGGATCTCAAGCAATCTCCTGGCGGTATGGTAGACATTGAATTCATTGCTCAATACTTAGTATTACTGCATACCCAAGAGTACCCTCAGTTAAGTAAATGGACTGACAACGTAAGAATATTTGAAAGCTGTGCCGAGCTTGATTTATTAAAGCCTGAACAAGCGCAGGGGCTAAGCCAAAGCTACTTGGATATTCGCGATGAGTGTCACCGCTGTGGTTTGCAAGGTTTGCCACGTTTGGCCAACAAAGCCGAGTTTAAGCAAGATTTAAGTGTAGTGACCGATACTTGGCAACAGCTGTTTACTTAATACTAAACAACAGTTTTAAGGCTTAAAAAAGGCGCTGCGTTTAAGTTAAAGTCAGCGCCTTTTTATTAGTAAACGCCTTGTTCACCTTCTGGGCGAGATTTAAAGCGGCGGTGGATCCACATATATTGCTCGGGCGCGCGTAGAATAGCTTTTTCTACCACTTGGTTGATAGTGTGGGCATCTCGTTCATCATCACCTTGCGGGTAGTTATCTAGGGCTGGCTCTATCACCAAAGTAAAGCCTGAGCCATCTTCATTACGTAGCGCGTAGGTAGGCAATACTTGCACGTTTTTCACTTTAGCTAAGGTGGCGGTACCGGTAATAGTGGCAGCTTTATCTTGAGCAAAAAACGGTACAAACACCGCAGCATGGGTACCGTAGTCATGATCAGGTGCGTACCACACCGCATTGTCTTGGCGCAGAGCTTTAATCATGCCGCGCACATCGGTGCGATCTACTAAGTATTTATTGGACTTGGTGCGACCGTGATATTGATAGTACTCATAAACCGAGTTTTTGTTAGGACGGTAGATCCCAACACCGGGATCCAACGTGCCATAAGCGCGAGCGTGGCTTTCTAAGGTCCAAAAGTGGGCACTGACTAATAGTATGCCGCCTTTTTGTTCGCGTGCCTTCTTGAGATGCTCAAGCCCTTCAACCTTAAAGTGTTTTGCAAAGCGCCATTGTGGCCAAAACCAAGCATTGGCGGTATCCACTACCGAATGCCCTAAATGACGAAAGCAGCCTTCAACCAGTTGCTCTCGCTCTGCTTCACTTTTGTCTGGAAAACAAATTTCCAAATTGCGGCGGGTAATGTGTACGCGTGATTTCATCAATGCTCGGCCTAAGCGGCCGATGCCTAAACCCAAGTAATGCTGAACGCGATAAGGCAGTAAACTGATGCTAAACATAAAGCCAATTAATACCCAGGCCCCCCAGTTCTTTGGGTGAAAAGATTGTGCGTTAAGCTTGGGTGATGAAATTTTCGCCATATTTTACTTTGTCACTGTAATAATGTGTAAAGTCTACTGGATATCAAGAGATTATGCCGCAGACCATAAGTTTAACTATGATAAACTGTTAATAATTATTTTTCGATGAGAGTGAACAATGAGAATAACCCTCCCTGAGTTTGCCCAAGCTAAGGTGTTAGTAGTTGGCGATGTAATGTTAGACCGCTATTGGCATGGACCTACCGGACGCATCTCGCCTGAAGCCCCGGTTCCAGTGGTTAAAGTTGAACAAATTGAAGAACGCCCTGGCGGCGCGGCTAACGTAGCCTTAAACGCCGTGGCCTTAGGCGCAGGCTCTACGTTATTAGGTATGAGTGGCGAAGACGAAGCAGGCATTGCCTTAGAAAACAAGTTGGCAGCGGTTGGTGTAGAGTGCCAATTTACTAAGTTTGCTGATTACCCAACTATTACCAAACTACGGGTGCTAAGCCGTCACCAGCAATTAATTCGTTTAGATTTTGAAGAAAATTTTCATGAAGTAGATAGTAAAGACTTAAGCGCTAGCTTTGCTGAACAGGTGAAGCAACATCAAGTGGTTATTTTATCTGACTACAACAAAGGCGCATTAAACCAAGTTGGCGATTTAATTGCTCTGGCACGCGATGCGGGTGTTCCTGTATTGGTTGACCCAAAAGGCAGTGCCTTTGATAAGTATCGCGGTGCAACTTTGCTCACGCCTAACTTTTCTGAGTTTGAAGCGGTGGTTGGTCATTGTAAAGATGAAGACGAAATTATTAGCAAAGGCGAAGCGCTAATCGAGCAGTTAGACCTAGAAGCATTGCTTGTGACACGCAGTGAACACGGTATGACGCTTATCCGTAAGGGCCAACCAGAGTTGCATTTAGCCGCGCTAGCTCAAGAGGTTTACGATGTAACCGGTGCTGGTGATACGGTGATTTCTACTTTAGCTAGCTCACTAGCGGCTGGCTCGAGCTTAGACGATGCTTGTGCCTTAGCCAATGCCGCTGCAGGCATTGTGGTTGGAAAACTAGGTACCTCTACGGTGTCTACCATTGAGCTTGCCAACGCAGTGTATGGTTCGCAGGAAACTGGCTTTGGCGTGTTAAGTGAACAACAGCTTAAGTTTGCTTTGGAGGCTGCTAAGCGTCGCGGCGAAACGGTGGTGATGACCAACGGTTGTTTCGATATTTTGCATGCCGGTCATGTGTCTTACCTTAATCACGCACGCACTTTGGGTGACCGTTTAATTGTTGCAGTAAACAATGATGATTCTGTAAAGCGCCTAAAAGGTGAAGGGCGCCCAGTAAATAGTGTAGATCGCCGTATGGCGGTGCTTGCTGGTTTAGGCGCGGTTGATTGGGTGGTTGATTTTAGTGAAGACACGCCACAGCGTTTAATTGCCAACTTATTGCCAGACTTATTGGTGAAAGGCGGCGATTACAAGCCAGAAGAGATTGCTGGTGGGCAAGAAGTGATTGCCAATGGCGGTGAAGTGCGAGTGCTTAACTTCGAAGATGGTTGTTCAACTTCAGAAATCATTAAGTCTATTCGTCAAAATCAAATCGACTAGTTTTGTCGTTGATTCAAAAAAGGCGCCAATTGGCGCCTTTTTTATTTCAAATCTTTACCAACGGTGTTACTGGGGAGGCATTAAGCCAGAGTTAACCAGGGCTACGTCTTCTTCAGTTAAGGTGCCGGCTGCTTGTTTAAGCGCTAGCATGTTAAGAATGTAATCATAACGGGCGTTAGCTAAATCACTTTTTGCAGAGTACAGGTTACGTGTGGCGTCTTGTACGTCAACAATGGTACGAGTACCTACTTCAAAGCCTGCTTCGGTGGCTTCTAGTGCGCTTTGTGAAGACACTACTGTCTGCTCAAAGGCTTTAACCGAACCAATACTGGCACTTACGTTATTCACTACCGAGTTAACCGTGCTTTGCACTGTGCGGAAGGTTTGCTCTAGCGCTTCTGAAGAGGCGATGTAGCTAAACTGCGCTTGTCGTACTTGTGAATCAATGCTGCCACCTAAGTAGATAGGCCAGTTGAACTCAAGACCAATATTACCAGCATTTGAACTACCACCTTGAAGCGAATCATAGGCGTCGTTACCGTATTGGTTATTGTCATAACCAATACCTGCAGTTAGGTCTAAGGTTGGTAAGTGACCACTTTGTGCTAATTCGATTTGCTCTTGAGCAATCTCTTTACTAATGCGCTGAGCGTTTAGCTCTAGGTTGCGGTCGGTCGCAGTAGCTAACCAAAAGTCTGAGCCTTGCTCAAGTGGGTTTGGCTCAAAACGCTGAGTATTAAGAATGTTAAGCTCACGGTGCTCTAAACCGGTTAGCTCTCGTAAGTCTTCGTAGCTGTTAGACAAGTCGTTACGGGCTTGAATTTCTTGGGCAAGGGTACGGTCATATTCAGCTTGGGCTTCGTGTACGTCGGTAATCGCAGTAAGACCAACGTTAAAGCGTTGTTTAGTTTGCTCTAACTGACGACCAACGGCTGTTTTGTTAGCTTCTACAAAGCTTACGTTGTCCATGGCGCGTAATACATTGAAGTAGGCATTACTTACACGAATAATAAGGCTTTGTACGTCATTACCATATACGGCTTCAGAACGTGTCGCATTCTTTTCAGAGATACTTAAGCTGGTCCAGTTGGTTTTAGAGTAAAGCGACTGGCTAAGGCCAACCGATGCATTGGTGTTGGTAATGCTGTCGATGGTGTCGTTACTGGTAGTAGTGTATTTAGCACCGGCACCAAAACCAATTTGTGGAAGCAGTGATGCACGAGATTCGGTAATTTGCTCAAAGGCGATGTCACGCTGAGCTTTACTTTGCAAAATTACAGGATCTTTTTCTTGAGCGAGTTGATAAATTTGCAATAAATCATCAGCTTGAGCTTGGAATGCTAAAGAGCTCATTCCACAAGCTAATATTAACGATTTGATTTTCAGCTTCATTACGCCTTTCCTTTGGTCGCTGTGTTAGCGAGGTTATTTCGGGAATAGATATTTACTTTGTGTAGACTAAATCTTAATAGTTTAAAACTACCACAGTTTAATTAATGCTAGTCTATACCAGCTTTATTTCTAGAGTAAGACCTAGATAACAAAGAAAAAGCATAAATTTACGGTCAATCTTGTGTTTGATCAATAAGTTCTGACAATTTTTATACCAACCGTTACAAAAAGGAGTCTTGGTCAATATGACAAAGTTGCAAAATAGTAGTCAATTCTCTCATCAAGATGTGGAAATCAAAGATGTAGAAGATGTATATCAAGGCTTCTTCAAGATGCAGCGTTATACTCTGCGCCATCGTTTGTATCAAGGCGGTTGGAGTAACTGGATTCAGCGTGAAATGATGGACCGTGGTCATGCTGCCGGTATTTTGTTATTTGACCCAAAGTTAGACCAAGTTGTGTTGGTGGAGCAGTTTAGAATTGGCGCTATTGAAACTGGCGCTAGCCCTTGGTTACTGGAAATTGTTGCCGGCATGCTAGACAGTGGCCAGCCTCCTTTGGAGGTGGCAGTGCGCGAAGCCGAAGAAGAGGCGGGCTTAAGCGTAAATCGGGTATTTTCTTGCAACAGTTTTTTGCCGGGCGCTGGTGGCTTAAGTGAACGTATTCATTTGTACATTGGTGAAGTGGATGCAAGCCAAGCGGGCGGTGTTCATGGTCTAGATAAAGAAAACGAAGACATATTGGTTAAAGTGGTTAGTCGTGAGCAGGCCTTCGAGTGGGTGCAGCAAGGTATTATCGACAATGCAGCAGCGGTTATTGCTATTCAGTGGTTGCAGTTGAATTTGCAGAAGGTACGCCAGCAGTGGCAAAATGATGGCGATGGTGATGCCCAGTAATACTGGTCCTAGTCGTTATCGAGTTAATCTTGACGAGTTGATGCAGCTGTATGCTGCCAATTACAGCTTGATGACGCGTTTGTTTCCTGGGCCGCATGAAGTGGGACAAATACTGCGTTTGACTCCCAAATTGGGTGAAGATTATTTACTGGAAAGCAAAGAACTTACTCGCTATACGGCGCTTTACGAGATAAGGCAAGCCAGTGCTCAAGCCTATAATTACCTGCAGCCACAGCTGTTGGTGCGTTTGTATCACGATGCACGGTTGGCGGAAGTGTGTGCTAGTCAGCAGATTTATAAGCTTAAACCAAGGTATGATTACCCGAATAAAAAGATGCATCATCAAGATGAAAAGCATCAAACAAATCAGTTTCTTAATGACTGGTTAGTATTTTGTTTAAAACAGCGGATTAAAGTTGAGTTTGCTTAAGCAAACTACAAGAAAACATTGTGGCATTTAATAAATTAAACATAAACACAGCACCAGACGGAAGTGTGCACTTATTGCAGGTTACCGATACGCACTTGTTTGCCGATGAGCAAACTGGCTTGTTGGGGGTTAATACCAACGACAGTTTCAGTGCAGTCATAGAAAACATTAAAAGTGACAATATCTCCTTCGATTATATTCTTGCAACGGGTGACTTATCTCAAGATCACACCAAGCGCTCTTATCAACGTTTTGCTGAACGAATTGCCGAGTTAGAACGTCCTTGTGTCTGGTTACCGGGTAATCATGACATGCAAGAAAACATGCTGACACTTGAGCAGCATGGGGTGCTGGCTGCAAAGCAATTGGTGAGTGAGCATTGGCAAATCATTATGTTGGATACCCAGCTAGAAGGTGAGCCTCACGGAATAATGAGCCAACGTCAGTTAGACAACCTAGCTGAAGCTTTGGCTGAGTATCCCGACAAACATGTGTTGATTGCTATGCACCATCAAGCGATTCCCGTGGGCAGCAAATGGTTAGATCAACACAATCTTAAAAATGCTGATGAGTTTTTTGCGGTGATTGCTGATTTTCCAAATGTTCGTGGGGTGATTTTTGGCCATGTTCATCAAAACTACGAGTTCCAGTTCGACGGTATTGCTTTTATCGCAACGCCCAGCACTTGTATTCAGTTTCTGCCTTTATCGGCTAATTTTGCCTTAGATCATCAGCAACCTGGTTGGCGCTACTTGCAATTAACAGCTGAAGGACGCATTGCTACTCGCTTGCGGCGTCTATCTGAGCGCAGTTTTCTTCCTGATCCTAAATCGAAAGGTTATTGAGTGGAGCCACCTTCAGTATTATTGTATTTACACGGATTTAATAGCTCTCCTAATTCGGCTAAAGCGCAAGCAATGGCCCATTATCTTGAACCATATCAAGATCAAATTCAGCTGGTATGCCCGCAACTTGCTTGTTATCCCAACGATGCTTGGCAGCAGATTGAAGACATTCTCAATCAACACCGTGGCAAAAAGCTCGGTGTAGTGGGTAGTTCTTTGGGCGGCTTTTTAGCGACTCGAGTAGCTCAGCAAACTAAAGCTAAAGCGGTGCTGGTTAATCCAGCAGTTAAACCCTATGAACTGCTAAAAGACTATTTAGGCGAGCAACAAAACCCTTATACTCAGCAGCATTATCAATTAGAACAACAGCACATCGAGCAGTTAAAGCAATTAGAAGTAAGCCAATTAAGTTGTCAGCAGCGACTTTGGGTGATGCTACAAACCGCAGATGAAGTGCTGGACTTTAATTTAGCAGTCACAGAATATAAGGGAGCAACTTTCACCATTGAAGAAGGCGGCGACCACAGTTTTCAAGGATTTGAAAATCACTGTGCTGCCATTCTCGACTTTTTGGCACTTAGGTAACAATTTCTATCATGGCTGATCAATATAATTCAGACTCTATTGAAGTATTAAGTGGTTTAGACCCGGTTAAACGCCGACCTGGCATGTATACCGATACCACTCGTCCCAACCACTTAGCCCAAGAAGTTATCGACAACAGTGTCGATGAAGCCTTAGCTGGCCATGCGCGCGCGATTACCGTTACCTTATTTGAAGACCAGTCCATCGAAGTTATTGATGATGGCCGTGGTATGCCTACCGATGTTCACCCAGAAGAAAAGGTAAGCGGGGTAGAGCTTATTTTCACCCGATTACATGCTGGTGGTAAGTTTACTAACGACAACTACCAGTTCTCTGGTGGTTTGCATGGTGTGGGTATTTCCGTGGTGAATGCCTTGTCTTCACGAGTTGAAGTTCAAGTGCGCCGCGATAGCCAGCTATTTGAAATGGCCTTTGAGAACGGCGATAAGGTTCAAGAACTAACGGTCACGGGTACGGTTGGCAAGCGCAATACCGGAACGCGAGTACGTTTTTGGCCAACTGCCAGCTACTTTGATAGCCCTAAATTTTCAGTCTCTCGTTTACGTCATTTGCTCCGAGCTAAAGCGGTACTCTGTCCTGGCTTAAATATTAAGTTTGTCGACAAAGTTAACAAACAAAACGACGAGTGGTTTTTTGAAGACGGCCTAAAAGATTACTTAAGCCAATCATTTAAAGATTACATAAGCCTGCCAGAAGATCCTTTCACTGGTGCATTTTCGAGTAAAGACGAAGCAGTAGACTGGGCAGTAAGTTGGTTGCCAGAAGGTGGCGAAAGCATTACCGAAAGCTATGTAAACCTTATTCCCACTGCGCAAGGCGGTACTCATGTAAACGGCTTACGCCAAGGTTTACTTGATGCCATGCGTGAGTTCTGCGAGTTTCGCAATATCTTACCGCGAGGCTTAAAACTAACGCCTGATGATATATGGGATCGTTGTTGTTATGTCTTGTCGGTAAAAATGCAAGATCCGCAATTTGCCGGACAAACTAAAGAGCGATTATCTTCGCGCCAATCAGCAGCCTTTGTGTCAGGGATTGTTAAAGATGCTTTTAGTTTGTGGCTGAATACCCATACCGATCAAGCTGAGCTATTGGCTGAAGTATTCATTAGTAATGCCCAGCGCCGACTTCGCTCAACTAAAAAGATTGCCCGTAAAAAGGTCACTTCTGGTCCGGCATTACCCGGCAAGCTCACCGATTGTACGAGTCAAGACCCGTCAACTGGCGAGCTGTTTTTAGTGGAGGGTGATTCTGCGGGCGGCAGCGCTAAGCAGGCTCGAGAACGTGAATTTCAGGCTGTTATGCCACTGCGCGGAAAAATCCTAAACACTTGGGAAGTTGATGCGACAGAAGTATTGGGTTCACAAGAAGTTCACGATATCTCAGTTGCTATTGGTATTGACCCAGACAGTAATGACTTAAGTGGATTACGTTACGGAAAAATCTGTATTTTGGCAGATGCTGACTCCGATGGCTTACACATTGCCACGCTGTTGTGCGCCTTGTTTATGATGCACTTCCGACCATTGGTTGAGCAGGGGCATATTTACGTTGCTATGCCGCCTTTGTACCGAATTGATGTGGGTAAGGAAGTTTTCTATGCACTCGATGAAGATGAGAAGCAAGGCATACTAGATCGCATTGAGGCCGAGAAAAAACGCGGTAAAGTTAATGTACAGCGCTTTAAAGGTTTGGGTGAAATGAACCCTTTGCAACTGCGTGAAACCACCATGGATCCAAATACTCGCCGCCTAGTTCAACTTACCGTTGAAGAGGAAGAAGCCACCGTTCAGCTAATGGACATGTTGTTAGCCAAGAAACGCTCGGGCGATCGTAAACAGTGGCTAGAGACCAAAGGCGATATGGCCTCAGACTTGGTATAGGGAACAGATTGAGCATGCGCGATTTGCGATTAGGTTTAGCTAGTAAAGCATTGTTGCTGTTATGCGGTGTTTTGTTAGTGACCTTGGTGGGCTTAATCAGCTTCAACCATGACAACTTAAAAAGCTTTTTTCAGCTTGGCCGCGCGCAAGTTATCGACAACCAACAATACCAACTGCAAAAATACTACCGCGATGTGTTTGCGCGCTTACAAGGCGTAACTTCTAGCCAGTCTTATCGTTTTGACTCTTACCAACAAGAAAACCTCCCTGCGATATTCGATTCTTTCTGGCAAGACCTACGGGCTAATACCGAACTACCAGTGCGTAGCATTGCAGTGGTAGACCCTCTAGAGGGTTTAAAATACGAATTTGGTTACATTGCCCATAGCGAGAAAGCGCTAGAGTGGATGCTAAAAGATCCCGACGACGTGCAAGCAAAATGGATACTCGATTGTCCCTTAAGTTGTCGCATTATCATCGCAACTGACCTCGATAAAATGGAAGAGCAGGGCAGCTATCGAATTTTCTACAGTATTGATTCCTTACGATTGCTGGAGCTTTTCCCAGCAAGCCAAGGTAGCCATCACTTTTTAGTTGAGCTTAACGACGATAACAGCCTTGAATTACTTTACGCAGAGTCGGCTTTTCGTGAAATGGTTCAAGACTTATTAGTAGGTTTAAACGCTGAAAATATAATACATGGGGTGGAGCAGTTTAATACTGAGATGGGCCTTACCGAGCTGCATGCTTTTAAGGTAAATAATACCAGTCAGCAAAAACCTGTTTACTACGCCATTGTGAACGACATTAATACTCAGCTAAATCAGCTTAAGCGTGCCGATTACAACAACTTACTGTTTGGTATTGGCGCGTTGTTTTTTGCTGGCGCAATTATTGTTTTTGCACTGAGTCCATCACTTAGGCGGATCCGCCGCACCATTGATAACCTGCCCTTATTAGCTCGCTCGTCACATAACCTGTTCCGTCGAAACCTAGAAAGCAACAGCAAGCGTTTCTTGCAAGACGAATCTGACGAGCTTAATCACACCTTAATTCGTCTTTCCTACCAGCTAGAAGCTTTGGAGCAGCAGCTTAAAAGCCGCGCCGAAGAACTAGAGTGGGTAGCCAATTACGATAACTTAACCGATTTACCTAACCGCCGTAAGTTTGAGCGAGTCATTACCCAAATGGTTAAAGAGAAGCGCTACGGCTGTTTGCTAATGGTGGATCTTGATAACTTCAAATATGTAAACGACATCAGTGGTCACGGCGCGGGTGATGAAATGCTGCGCCAAGTATCTTCTAGCTTGGAGCGCTTATTGCCAAACGATACTTTATTGGCGCGTATTAGCGGTGATGAGTTTGCAATTTATTTGGAAGGCACCAGCCTTGCCTATTCCGAAGTGGTGGCTCAGCGAATCATTAGCATGTTGGCGCAGGTGAGTGTACCAGGACATAACATTATTCATACCGCGTCGGCCTGTGTGGGCATTGTTGCCTTCCCTGAGCACGGCAACGGCTTTGAAGATTTAATGGCCAAGGCAGATATTTGTAACAACCAAGCAAAAGAGCTAGGCAAAAACTGTGTGGTTACCTTCCAAGCAGAAAACAGTGATACTGAACTTGCCAAAAAACATTACTGGTTAGACTTAGCACAAAACGCCATTGAGCGTGATCGCCTAGAGCTACACTATCAGCCAATCATGAATAACAAGCTCAACAAGGTTGAACACTACGAAGTGCTATTACGAGTGCGTGATGAAAACGAGCAATTGCATTCGCCTTATCAGCTTATTTTGGCTGCTGAGAAAAACGGTCAAATTGATAAAATTGATTTGTGGGTAGTACAGCAAGCCCTGCAACAAATGGAAACTAACCTGCGTAACGGCTTTACCGACAAGCTTGCAATTAACTTGTCGGCACGCTCTTTCTGTAGCGAAAAAGTGATTGCGCGCATTGCTCGCGAGTTTGTTAGCCGTAATATCGCTGGTGATATGATTATCTTTGAAATTACCGAAACCGCTGCGCTGCCAAACATGAAGCAAGCAGAGGAGCATATTCGTCGTCTTAAAGCTTTAGGCTGCGCCATCGCGCTAGACGACTTTGGTGTCGGCTATTCATCGTTCCATTCGTTGAAACATTTGCCCTTTGATTACCTAAAAATCGACGGCTCATTTGTCCGCGAAATTCTTAATCAGAATGAAGACAAAGTATTTATTCAAGCCCTGGTTGATATTGCCAATCAGCTTGGCCATAAAACCGTAGCCGAGTTTGTAGAGTCGGAAGCATTAAACAACGAACTTATCAACTTGGGAGTCGATTACTCGCAAGGCTATTACATCGGTAAACCAGCTAGCGCACGCTATTTCTGGCAATTTGACAAAGCATCAGCAGTGCTAGCTTTGCAAGGAACATAAAAGGTTATTAAAGCATGAGTGATGCCAATGAACTCAGTTTAGAAGGCGTTGAACGCCTATCAATGAGTAACTTTACTGAGCAGGCGTATTTAAACTATTCCATGTACGTCATCATGGATCGCGCCTTACCGCATATTGGTGACGGCTTAAAACCGGTGCAACGACGCATTATTTACGCTATGTCGGAGCTAGGTTTATCGGCCAATGCGAAATACAAAAAGTCGGCACGTACCGTGGGTGACGTACTGGGTAAGTATCACCCACACGGTGACTCGGCCTGTTACGAAGCCATGGTATTAATGGCTCAGCCATTCTCCTATCGCCACCCTCTGGTGGATGGGCAAGGTAACTGGGGTGCGCCAGATGACCCGAAATCCTTCGCTGCAATGCGTTATACCGAAGCCAAGCTATCTAAGTTCTCAGAAGTATTGCTGAGCGAGTTAGGTCAGGGAACTTGTGATTGGATCCCTAACTTTGATGGCACAATGAATGAGCCTAAGACGCTGCCAGCGCGCTTGCCACACATTCTACTAAATGGCGTTACTGGCATTGCGGTGGGCATGGCTACCGATATTCCGCCACATAATGTGAAAGAAGTCGCTAATGCTTGTGTGCATTTGCTAGATAATCCCAAAGCGCAACTTGAAGACTTACTAGAACACGTTCAAGCACCTGATTACCCCACCGAAGCTGAGATTATCACGCCAGCCAAAGACATTCGTAAAATCTACGAAACTGGCCGTGGTTCGGTGAAGATGCGCGCAGTATTTCATACCGAAGATGGTGAAGTAGTGATTACGGCACTGCCACACCAAGTGTCTGGTGCCAAAGTCTTGGAGCAAGTCGCCGCGCAAATGCAGGCTAAAAAGTTGCCAATGGTGGTGGACTTACGTGATGAATCAGACCACGAAAATCCTACTCGTATCGTAGTGGTTCCGCGCTCAAACCGAGTAGACGTTGATCAGCTGATGAATCACCTGTTTGCTTCTACAGATCTCGAGCGTAATTACCGAGTTAACCTCAACATGCTGGGCTTAGATAATCGCCCTCAAGTGAAAGGTTTAGTGCAAATATTAAGTGAGTGGCTACGCTACCGCCGTGATGTAGTGCGCCGCCGCCTCCAGTATCGCCTAGATAAAGTGCTGGCACGCTTACATATTTTGGATGGCTTGTTGATTGCCTTCCTAAATATTGATGAAGTGATTGAAATAATTCGTACCGAAGATGAACCTAAAGCCGCCTTAATGGAACGCTTTGGTTTATCTAATAAACAAGCTGAAGCGATTCTTGAAATCAAGTTACGCCAGCTTGCCAAACTTGAAGAAATCAAAATTCGCGGCGAACAAGCCGAACTTGCTGAAGAGCGCGATAAGCTTGAAAAGCTATTAGGCAGTGAGCGTCGCATGAGCACATTGCTTAAGAAAGAACTCATAGCCGATGCTGAAACCTATGGTGATGAACGTCGTTCACCTTTAGTGGAACGCTCAGAAGCTAAAGCCTTAAGCGAAAAAGAACTCATGCCTAACGAAGCCATTACCGTGGTCTTATCGGAAAAAGGCTGGGCAAGAGCTGCAAAAGGTCACGAGGTAGATGCGCAGGGCTTAAGCTACAAAGCGGGCGATAGCTTCCTTGGTAGTGCTAGTGGGCGAAGTAACCAACAAGCAGTATTCTTCGATACCGCAGGGCGAAGTTACGCACTAGACTCGCATACTCTGCCGTCTGCACGTAGCCAGGGCGAGCCTTTAACTGGACGCTTTAATCCTGCACCTGGTGAAATGTTTAGCCATGTGGTGATGGCCGATGATGAACAGCGCTATTTAATTGCCTCGGATGCTGGTTATGGCTATATTGGCAAATATGCCGACATGCTTAGCAAAAACAAAAATGGTAAGGCTTACCTAAATCTGCCAGCGGGCAGCAAGGTACTCTCGCCGATTGAAGTGCGCAGTTACGATACCGATAGCTGCTTAGCCATTTCCAACGAAGGGCGCATGTTAGTCTTCCCACTTACCAGCCTGCCAGAGCTGGCAAAAGGTAAAGGGAATAAACTAATAAGCATTCCAACGGCGCGGGTTAAAAATCGCGAAGAATACGTCACCCTGTTGCAAGTGGTGCCCGCCGATGCATCGGTCACCTTGTTTGCCGGTAAGCGCAAACTTACCCTAAAACCAAGCGATTTAGATCACTACCGTGGCGAGCGAGGTCGTCGTGGTAATAAACTGCCGCGCGGTTTGCAACGTGTTGATGGCATTGAAATTGAGGCCACTGCCTTAGAAAATGATGAGCCAACAACAGATGACGCTTAGATTAAGTTTTTCAGCTTACACTTGTTCACCTAAATGACAGCGCGTATACTGCGGGCTGTTTTAATGGGGGTGCCATGTTAGCCGTAATTCGAATTTTGTTTATTGCCTTGGTAATGCTGACGGCATTTCCGTTTGTGATTTTGTACTGTTTAACGCGACCTCGCCATCCCGACTTAGTGCATCAAATTGGTGTACTTATCGCAAAATGTGGTCGCTTTGTGGGTATCGAAGTGGAGCTTAGGTATTTAAGCGACGATATTCCCGATAAAGCAGTGTGGATCGCCAACCATCAAAACAGCTACGATATGTTCACCTTACCTTTTGCTTTGCGCAAAGGTGTGGTGTCGATAGGCAAAAAGAGTTTGGCTAAAATTCCATTTTTTGGCCAAATTTACTGGATCACCGGTAACATTCTTATTGACCGTGATCGCCGTAGTAAAGCCGCTGATACGATTAAACAAGCTGCCGAAGCTATCGATAAACGCCACCTTTCGGTATGGATGTTCCCAGAGGGAACACGTAGCTACGGCCGCGGTTTACAAGCCTTTAAAACCGGCGCTTTTCATCTTGCTATGCAGGCTAAGGTTCCAATGTTACCGATTTGCTGCTCGTCTACTCATGGCCAAGTAAAGCTTAACCGCTGGAATAACGGTAAAGTGATTGTAGAAGTGGGTAAGCCGATAGATGTGAGCCAATGGAAAGACAATTTACGTACCGAAATTAGCCAGTTGCACGATACTATGGAACAACGCATCTATGAGCTGACCATGGAAGCGCGTGGCGAAGCCGCCGATTACCAAGAAGTTCATAAAAAACAAGTCGATTTAAATCAAGCCGCGGTGGGAGAGCAAGCATGAGCATGCAGCAAATTATCAGTGATTGGCAAGAAGAAACCGATCTGATTATCCAAGAGTTGTTGGCCGATGGCAGCGATCCTGACGCTGAATATACCATTGAGCATCACATTGCTAGTAAAGACTTTAAAGTGCTTGAAAAAGCTGCTGTAGACGTTTTTAAAGCAGGTTTTGAAGTAAGTGATGCCGAAGAAGCTGAATTAGAAGATGGCGGAAAAGTATGGTGTTTCGATGTGATTGTTGAAGCCTCTCTTGAAGCCGATGGGATTAAAGAAGATATAGAAACCTTAGCTAAAATCGCTGACAAACATAAAGTGATTTACGATGGTTGGGGCACCTACTTCGAATCTGGTGAAGAAGACGAGCAATAAGCTTTAACTATTCATTATTAAAAGGCGCATTTAGCGCCTTTTTTTTTGACTACACTATTAACAATATAAGCCTAAAGGACTAGCTGTGACTTTGTTGCGCATTTTTCTGTGTTTGCTGCTTAGCTACCCTGCTTGGGCACAACAAACCCTCACTACCGCAAATGCGCATTGGCCGCCATGGCGAACCATCGAATCCGACGGTAGCTTGACTGGGATAGAAATAGAGCTGCTTAAGGTTTTAAGTGCGCGTCTGGATTTACAATTACATACCAAAGGGTGTGGCTGGAAGCGTTGCTTAAAGCACATGCTGATGGGCGAAAGCGATGTAATGACCGGGCTTTATAGAAACGCTGAGCGCGAACAATATATGACGTTTGTGGAGCCTGCTTATCGAAGCTTTCAAAGTAATTGCTTTTACTTGAAGCGTGACAGCCAATTTGATCTAAATAGCTATCAAGATTTGTACTCCTTGACTATCGCGGTACAAAGCAAGGTGGCTTACTTCAAGCGTTTCGACCAAGACCAAGGGCTGAGCAAACATGAGGTTATTGATGACCTGTCGGCGTTTCGTTTACTCAAAGGTCAGCGAGTTGATGCCGTGGTGATGTCTTGTGTGGAAGGGGATTATTTCTTAAAAGAGCAGGGTATTGCTTCATGGTTTAAACATGCTGATTATCGCCAGCAAACACAGCGTCCTGTTTATTTAGCTATTTCAAAGCTGTCACCCTTAGTTGAGCGTCAGCAAGAGATCTCAAACTTACTACAAGCGATGTTAGATAGCGGAGAGATAGACGCCTTGATAGCAGGAAAACAGCTAGCTGGCAGCAACTAGCTGGATGATACACCAATCGTACTAAGTAACTGTTCATTCTATCTGGTTAAAATACTCGATAACTATGTTAGCATTTTTGATTGTAGAATAACTACTTATTGAAATATCCGCCCTTATTCTCGAGTATTTTTCCTGCGTTATTTCTGGTCACTTACTTAGGTTGATTGCTATTACAACTTACACTAGGCCATGTATTAGGCCAAACACTCCACCAAAAACACCGCCCCAAACTACCAGCCAGCCTAGGTGCTTGCGAATCATCTCTTGGATGATTTGTTTAACCAATTGAGGAGTGAGCTCAGCAAGCCGCTGTTCGATAATTAAGGTGATTTTTTGTTGCACATCACCTAGATGTTCAGGTTGCTCTAATTCTTCTCTGAGTGCTTCGCTAAACTGCTCATCTTGGCTAATTTCAATCACAGCATCTTTGAGTTTTTCTACAAAAGGCTGCTCAAGTGGCGTTAGCGCTTCTTTGCCACCAACCATTGCTAGCATTCCGCCAAAAGATGAGTTTTCGATAGTATCTACCAAAGCATGATAAGCGGGGCTAAAGTCAGTTTTATCAATCACTGGGCGCAGATTTAATTGCACCGCTTTTCCACTCGCATCAGAAAGAAAACGGTCGATGTTTTCTGCAGTAAAAAATTGGGTCAACATTAACTGCTTGATGCCGTCTTTAAAGTCGTCAAAGCGCGCCGGAATAACCCCAGAGCCATATAAACCGGGCACTTTTTCAAACAACATATGCACCGCTATCCAGTTGGTAAATGCGCCGGATAGAGCAAACAAACCAATCGAGAAGATTAAGTCATTGGCAGTAAAATAGCCTACAGTTACCAGTAGCAAAGTGGCTAAGTTAGTGAGTAAACTCTTGTTCATTGTTTATCCTTTCACAAATAAAAAAGTCCTCCACTGGAGGACTTTGTCATAAGTTACAAACTAAAGGGCGGCAATGGTCTCTTGCTGGGCTACCAACTTAGCCTTAGCACTTTCCATTTCGTCTAGTTTGGCACGTTCTTTAGCAATAACTTGCTCAGGTGCATTGGCTACAAATTTTTGATTTGATAGCTTGCCAGACACTTTTGCTAGCTCTTTTTCTAGTTTCTCAAGTTGCTTGCCAATACGCGCTAGCTCTGCATCTTTATCGATTAGGCCAGCCATAGGAATAAGTATTTCCATGTCGCCTAAAATAGCAGTTGCTGAGGCCGGAGCCGCTTCGCCTTCTGCTAATGCGGTGGTGCTTTCTAGTTTAGCTAGAGAAGCCAAAAACGGTGCATTATCGTTTAAGCGGCGTAAGTCTTCACTTGAGGCGTTTTTCAACAGAACGTTAAGCGGTTTGTTTGGGCTAATGTCCATCTCACCGCGAATATTTCGAATCGCCAAAATAAATTGTTTAAGCCACTCTAAATCGGCTACCGCAGCTTCATCAATACGTGAGGCATCAAACTCTGGAATGCTTTGCAGCATAATGCTATCACTGGCCTGTGCTTTACCGGCCAATGGCGCAACTTGACGCCAAATAGTTTCGGTAATGTAAGGCGTGATTGGGTGCATTAAACGCAGTAAGCTTTCTAAAATGTTTAGCAAGGTATAGCGAGTACCACGTTGCTGCACTTCGTTGCCTTTAAACAGCACTGGCTTAGTTAGTTCTAAGTACCAACCACAGAACTGGTTCCAGGTGAATTCGTAGATTAGCTGGGCAGCAATGTCGAAGCGGTAAGTATCTAATGCTTCACGGTAAGCTTTGATGGTTTGCTGATATTGGCCTTCGATCCAGCGGTCTGCTAGAGAGAATTCCATTTCGCCGCCCTGCTCTTGTGAAGAGAGGCCGCAGTCTTGCTCTTCGGTATTCATTAATACGTAGCGGCTGGCATTCCATAACTTGTTACAGAAGTTTCGGTAACCTTCAAGGCGGTTCATGTCCCAGTTAATATCACGACCGGTGGTCGCCATAGCGGCTAGGGTGAAACGTAAGGCGTCGGTACCGTGGGCTTCAATGCCGTTTTCGAAAGTTTTACGAGTATCTTTTTCAATCTTTTTAGCAAGTTGTGGCTGCATCATGTTGCCACAACGCTTAGTCACTAGGCTTTCTAAATCGATACCGTCGATCATGTCTAGAGGGTCAAGTACGTTGCCTTTAGACTTCGACATCTTGTCGCCATTTTCATCACGAATAAGCCCTGTTACGTATACCGTTTTAAAAGGTACTTGAGGCTTGTTGTTTTCGTCTTTGATGAAGTACATGGTCATCATGATCATTCTGGCTACCCAGAAGAAGATGATGTCAAAACCGGTTACCAATACATCGCTTGGGTGGAAGGTAGCAAGGTTTGGCGTTTTCTCTGGCCAACCTTGAGTCGCAAATGTCCATAGACCTGAAGAGAACCAGGTATCTAGTACGTCGTCGTCTTGGCGTAGGCTTACTTCGTCACCTAAGCCGTGCTTGCTACGCACTTCTGCTTCGTTACGACCAACATACACTTTGCCGCTTTCATCATACCAAGCGGGAATGCGGTGGCCCCACCAAAGTTGGCGTGAAATACACCAATCTTGAATGTCGCGCATCCAAGAGAAGTACATGTTTTCGTATTGTTGTGGTACAAATTTGATGTCGCCATTTTCTACTGCTTCGGTAGCGGTTTTAGCTAGCGGCGCGGCACGTACATACCATTGGTCGGTCAGCATTGGCTCAATTACTACGCCGCCTCGGTCACCGTAAGGTACAGTGTTGTTGTGGTCGGCTATTTCTTGTAGCAGGCCTAACTCGTCAAACTTAGCCACAATGGCTTTACGCGCTGCAAAGCGCTCTAAACCTTGGAACTCCGCCGGAATATCCGTTGAATAAACTTCTGATGGCTCACCATTGCTAGTGAATACTTCGGCTGCATCGCGAATGTCTGCATTCAAGGTAAGAATGTTGATCATCGGAAGTTTGTGGCGCTTGCCAACTTCACAGTCATTAAAGTCGTGAGCGGGAGTGATTTTTACACAACCAGTACCTTTCTCCATATCGGCGTGTTCGTCGCCTACGATAGGAATACGGCGACCGACTAATGGTAGCTCGATGAACTTGCCAATAAGGGCGTTGTAACGAGGATCTTCTGGGTTAACCGCAACACCAGTATCACCTAACATGGTTTCTGGACGGGTAGTGGCAACCACCAAATAATCTTTACCTTCACTGGTGGTTTCACCATCGGCTAGCGGGTAGCGCAGGTGCCACATGTGGCCTTTCTTTTCTTTGTTTTCAACTTCAAGATCAGAAATAGCAGTGTGCAGTTTTGGATCCCAGTTAACTAGGCGCTTACCGCGGTAGATAAGATCGTCTTCGTAAAGGCGTACAAAGGCTTCTTCTACGGCTTTAGACATGCCGTCGTCCATGGTGAAGCGCTCTCGCTCCCAATCGACCGAGGCACCTAAACGGCGTAGTTGCTTAGTAATAGTGCCGCCAGATTCTGCCTTCCAATCCCAAATTTTGTCGATAAAAGCTTCACGACCATAGTCGTGTTTGGTTTTGTCTTCTTCAGCAGCAATTTTACGCTCCACCACCATTTGGGTGGCAATGCCGGCGTGGTCAGTACCTACTTGCCACAAGGTGTTTTTACCTTGCATGCGTTGGTAGCGGATCAAGGTATCCATAATGGTGTCTTGAAACGCATGTCCCATATGCAAGCTGCCAGTGACGTTTGGCGGTGGGATCATAATGCTGTAGGCTTCTTTTGAAGTATCGCCATGCGGCTTAAAGTGGCCTTGTTGTTCCCATTCTTGATATAGCGCTTGTTCAATTGCGCTTGGGTTGTAGGTCTTTTCCATTGGATGTACTGACTCTATATAATTTCTGGGTTTGTGTACGCTGCGGTGTCTAATTGTAGACCCTGTTGGCGATACACTCGATAACGTTCTCTAGCCGCAGCCTTGCCGGTTTCATCTGCTGGCACAAAATCGATAATATGTTGAAAATTTCTAGCAAAATCTGGTGCCGTTTCAGTGAGGTTCACTAAACACTGGCGACGTTGCCTAGGTGCCTGCCACGATATTTCGACAGGCGCCCCTCCTTGGGGGCCTTCACCACTGAGGTTATGCGGCACAAATTGCTCGGCTTCAAATTGCCAAAGCACTTCGTCAATCCGCTCTGCATGCTGCTTGGAAGAGGTATACACCTGTATGCGCTCCCCGTTTCGATAGTATTGTGCAAGCACATCGCACACTATTTTATCGAACGCTTCGCTGTCAGTGATGACAGAATCGGGCATGATATAAAATTTCGCTTTCATACGCTAGAGACTACTTGTTTGAAATATGCACGGCAATGCTTAGTTTTAGGCCTTTGAGCAAGAAATTTTGCCCTGAAAAGAAAAGAGGGAGCAAATGCTCCCTTCTAGTGAATAAGCGGATTGGCTTATTCTTCTATTTCTTGATCAGTTTTGCTAATTAAGAATTGTGTAAGCAATGGCACTGGGCGACCAGTTGCGCCTTTTTCGCCGCCGCTCTTCCAAGCTGTACCGGCAATATCTAGGTGAGCCCAGTTGTACTTTTTAGTAAAGCGCGACAAGAAACAAGCTGCAGTAATAGAGCCTGCGGTTTTACCACCAATATTGGCCATGTCGGCAAAGTTACTGTTTAGCTGCTCTTGATACTCTTCGCCTAAAGGTAGTCGCCAGGTTTTGTCACCACTTTGCTCGGCACAGTTAAGTAAGTCGTGTGCAAGTGGGTTGTGCGGCGTCATTAAACCAGTAGTGTGATGGCCTAGCGCAATGACACAGGCACCGGTTAGGGTGGCTACATCAATCACTAGCTCTGGCTCGTAACGTTCTACATAGGTGAGCACATCACACAATACCATGCGGCCTTCAGCGTCGGTATTTAGTACTTCTACAGTAATGCCCGACATAGTGGTGATAACATCACCAGGGCGATAGGCGTTACCGCCAGGCATGTTTTCACAACCTGCAAGAATGCCGGTAACTTTAAGCGGTAACTGTAATTCGGCCAGCGCTTTCATGGTGCCATAAACACCAGCTGCACCGCCCATGTCGTATTTCATTTCATCCATGCCAGCGCCTGGTTTTAGTGAAATACCACCTGAGTCAAAAGTAAGCCCTTTACCCACCAATACAATTGGTTTTTGATCTTCGCAGCCTGGTGCACAGTACTCAATCACACTCATGATTGATTCGTTATCTGAACCACGACCTACAGCCAAGTATGAGTCCATTTTAAGTGCCGCCATTTGCGCTTCACCTAAGGTGGTTACTTTTACGTTGTCGTAGTTGCTTTGTAACTCTTTAGCTTGTTCAGCTAAATAAGCAGGGTTACAAATATTAGGTGGTAAGTTGGCTAGGTCTTTAGCGTGTTTAACCCCTTGAGCTACTGCTAAACCGTGTTGAACGGCGCTTTCACCAATGGTGAGCTCACGACGGGTAGGTACATTAAATACTATTTTGCGCAGTGGGCGACGAGTTTCTTCGCGATTGCTTTTCAGCATATCAAAGCTGTAGAGCGTTTCTTGAGTTGTTTCTACCGCTTGGCGAACTTTCCAATAGGTATTGCGAGACTTAACATGCAACTCTGGTAAGAAACATACCGCTTCCATAGAACCCGTTTCGTTTAGGGTATTAATGGTTTTAGTAATGATTTGGCGGTACTGGCGCTCGTTTAGTTCGCGCTCTTTACCACAGCCAACTAATAATACGCGCTCGCTTAATACGTTAGGTACATGATGCAACAACAGTACTTGGCCGGCTTTGCCTTCTAAATCGCCGCGACGTAATAAAGCGCTAATATAGCCGTCGCTAATTTTGTCGAGTTGTTCGGCAACGGGCGATAAACGACGTGGTTCGTACACACCTACAACTATACACGCACTACGTTGCTTCTCCGGGCTACCGCTTTTTACGCTAAACTCCATGAATACTCCTACAATCTCCAAAACTGGGTTAAGATAGCTAACCTGCTAGAACGGGTGGCCGATTCTATCTACTGTTTAAATAAATATGAGCTATACAGGCACATATTGCTATGTGAAACTGTAAAAAATAGAAAGTTTATCTGAATTTTTTGCTATTACCAGCAAAGTTCTATGTTTGAAGTGAATGACTGAGTGCTAATATTCCGTTACTTATTTAGAGAAACAGCAAAAACCCAACTGGCGGTGTTGGCTGTTTTATTATTAATTTTTACCTCGCAAAAGTTTGTTCGAGTCTTATCTCAAGCCGCCGAAGGCAACGTTGCGGGTGAAATTATCGCCAAGGTCATGTTATTGAACATGCCTGCCTTTTTGATTCTTATCCTACCAATAAGTATGTTTATCGGCGTTTTGGTGGCTCATGGCCGTTTATACGCAGACAGTGAAATGGTGGTGCTGCAAGCGTGTGGTTATAGTACCGCCCAGTTGCTGCGCGATACTATGGTGCTGGGTTTGCTGTCTACTGCGGCCGCAGGTTTTAACACCTTGTATTTAAGCCCGTATACCAACGAGTTAGAGCAACAGCTATTTGACCAAATGGATGCTGAAGCTGGCATATCGGTATTGGTGCAAGGGCGCTTTGAGTCTTTGGGTGGCGGGGTGGTGACCTTTGTGGAGCAAATTGAAAACAAAGGCCAACATCTAGAAAAAGTATTTGTAGCGCATACGCCTGCCGAGGGCAGTGATACTCGCCCTTCTGTGGTAATGGCAGAAGAGGGTGGCATTGAGCGACGAACCGATGGCTCTCAATGGATGGTGCTAAGCAATGGTAAACGTTATGAGCAAGCACCGGAGGAACTGGATTACAGCATCCTACACTTCGAACGTTATCGAGTGTATTTACGCGAGCAAGAAGGCAATCAATCGCAGCGCCGTTTGTGGTCTTTACCTACAAAACAGTTAATTGGCTCTGAGGATTTAACCCAAATTGCCGAGTTGCAATGGCGTATTTCTCTGCCGCTTACTATTCCTATTTTAACCTTAATGGTGGTGCCCTTAGCGGCAGTTAATCCACGCCAAGGCCGTTATGCCAAATTGTTGCCTGCTATTTTGTTGTACCTAAGTTATTACTTGATGCTAAGTGCTGCAAGAAGTGCGCTGGAAGAAGGTAAAATACCGCCAGAAGTAGGCTTGTGGTCGGTACATGCCTTAATGTTGTTTATTTCACTCAGCTATTTGTTTATACGCAGTGAGTATTATTTGAAAGTTCGCGGAAAAGTTAAAGGGAAGGCCTGTGTTTCGGATTCTTGATTGGTATATAGGCCGCACCATCATCATGTCTAGCTTGCTAGTACTGGTTACTTTGCAAAGCTTGAGCATGATCGTGAAATTTGTCGAACAGCTGGGCAGCGTAGGACAAGGCGATTACCAAATTGCCGACGCTCTTTGGTATGTATTGCTTAGTGTGCCTCGCGAGCTTGAAATTTTCTTTCCCATGGCGGCGCTGCTTGGCTCGTTGATTGGCTTAGGCTCTTTAGCTAGCACTAGTGAATTAGTGGTCATGCAAAGCTCGGGTTTATCACGGTTTAATATTGCGGTAGCAGTTCTAAAAACTGCAGTACCAATGATGATTGTGATGATGTTGTTGGGTGAATACGTGGCTCCTCGCGCAGACATGGCCGCTAAAGAGTTGCGCTCAAGTAAAATGTCGGGCGGAGCCATGGTTGCTGTGCAGCGTGGTGTGTGGGCAAAAGATGGTGAAAGTTTTGTAAATATTGGCGAAGTACAAGAGAGTAAAGAGCTATTTAACATCACCATTTATCGCTTTAATGACGATGCAGAGTTGTACCAACAGGTTGAAGGTGACCAGGCGGTATATGATACCAACCGGTGGTTGATTAAAGACGCCAAAGTTATCGACTTTAGTGATGATGGGATTATTGAGACTCGCTATGAGAACTACCCTTGGAGCAGTACGCTAACTCCCGATAAACTGAGTGTAGTAACCGTTAAACCTCACGATCTGTCTATCTCTGGCATGTACTCTTACATTGGCTACTTAAAGCAAAACCGCCAAGACCCAGCACGTTACGAGCTAGCATTGGCGCGTAAGTTAATGATGCCGATACTTACCGGTATTATGATGCTATTGGCTTTGTCGTTTGTATTTGGCCCACTTCGTAGCTCGAGTATGGGAGCAAAAATCATGTTGGGTGTGGTGGCTGGCTTTAGCTATTACATCTTAGATCAGGTGCTTGGTTCAATGAGCTTAGTTTACGGGGTGCATCCTTACATTAGTGCTTCAATACCTAGTGTACTTGTACTAGGTATTGCGTTCTTTTTGATTAATCGTAGAACCTAGCGTTACTTTTTAGGCAAGGTCACCACTTGGCATCTGCCCCAAATATCTTGGAAAGCAGTGTTGTCTTTGGTGACTATTACCATCAAATTTCCTACCCCAAGTGCCGAAGTAAATAAACGAATAAGTGCTTGGGTGTAAGAAATGTTCGAGCCGTCTTTATTTTGCACCCGTAAACGCCAAGCTCGCATTCCAATGGTTTGGCCATGGTTATGCCAAAACCAAATATAAAACATGATTATGCTGCCCCAAATTAAGCCCTGAAACCAAATTTGACCAACTAGGTAGGTAGAGTGCTCAACCCCTTCGGGGAGCGTAATAAGCCCTATGCTGGTACCTATGGCTACTGCAGCTAAACCAAGCATGGTGGCTACCATGCCTATAGCAATGGCCATTAAAGCATCGTAAATATAAGCCCCTAAACGACGAAAGAAACCTGCGGTTGGCAGTGAAGTGGTGGCGCTAGCGTTAGCCATGGTTTTGTTGCCTCTAAGAAATTTCTTGTATGGTAGCAAATCTGCGCTGGCTGAGAATTAATCTGAGCAGCAAAATCATCGACTTTCTTTCACTAATAGGCTGCTAGCACAATTCTTAAACACTTAGTGGGCTTTAAAACAAAAAGCGCTTGCCAATCTAAAAACGCAGCTTATAATGCCAATCACTCGCCAAGGCGGGTAAACAAATGCCAGAGTGATGAAATTGGTAGACATAGGGGATTCAAAATCCCCCGCTAGTGATAGCGTGCCGGTTCAAGTCCGGCCTCTGGTACCAAATTAGAAAAAGCCGTCCTAGTGACGGCTTTTTTGCGTTTTGATGCCAGCGTTTTCCCTATATGTGCCATCATTTAGCCCAATCGGACTTCAATCAAATAGTTTAAACAAGCAATCCTGTTTCACGTGCTTATTGGTGAGCGTTAGCAATCAATGGCTTTGAAGTAAGCTCTGACTTCGCTTATTGTTCTTGTCTAGCATCGGTTGTTAAGAGGGCGCGGTTTGTTGGTTAATACCTTAGACAAGGTTTTATTTGCGGTTCTGTTGTTGGGCTTTATGCAGTTGCCGCTGTTAAGCAATCATTACTTGCAGTTTGTCAGTGGCCAACATGATGTATTGCAACAGCAAGTGGACAACTTTCAACAGAATGCTGAGTTGCACCAATACTCAAGCATTGACGCGATGATTGATGACTTTAAGAATAATCCTAACTTGGCGGTGCGCACAGACGCCGAGCAAAAACAGCAAACCATGTATGAATACGAGGAGCTGAACCAAGCCATTATAATCTTTGAGCAAGGCACTTATTATCAAAAGGCCAAATACATGTTTAGCCCTCAGCGCTGGGAAACGCTTGATAAAGTACTCGCTAACTTCAAACCTGGTATATCTTTAGAGCCATTATTATTAGCCTATAGTGGATTGGCCGCTTTGTTGTTTGGCGGCCTGCTGATGTGGCCGATTAGAAGGGCGGGGCGGACACTTAAGTCTTAATACCAATCGTACTAAGTAACTGTTCATTTTATCTGGTTAAAATACTCGATAACTGCGTTAGAATTTTTGATTGTAGAATAACTGCTTACCGAAAAATTCTGGCTTATTCTCGAGTATTTTTCCTGCGTTATTTCTGATCACTTACTTGGTGTGATTGGTATAAGTGAGAAGCCGTTACCAGAAGTAAGTTAAAGGCTGCATTAAGCAGCCTTTGGATTAGCCAAGTCTGATTATTTCTTTATAGTTTTGCCGCGGCTTCGAATACTGCATGAGTATACGCGCCTTCCGGTTTTTTGGTGATTACCGGCGTCGAATCACTATCCAGTAAAACATTCACTGTACGGTCAAAGGCTGCTGGGTCTAAGTAGCCAATACCTTTATCACTGCTGGCCAGCAATTTGGCTACTTCGTTAGCCATACGAATTTGGTGCTCCTCTGTTTGAGCGCCAGTATCATCGTAATCCAATACTATTAGGCCTGCTTCTTTAGGGTTAGCTGCCGCCCATTCCCAGCCTTGAATCGTTGCTTTTAAAAACTTGGCATAAGTAGCTAGTTTTTTACTGTCTTTTAAGCTGTCTTCTAGTACATATAAGCCGTCTTCTAAAGTAGCAACGCCTTCTTCTTCATACTTAAACAGCATCAGTTCTTCATTGCTTAAACCGCCATCTAACACTTGGCCATATTCGTTGTAAGTCATGGTTGAAACACAATCTGCTTGTCCTTGGAAAATGGGGTCTACATTAAATCCTTGTTTTAGAACTGTAACTCCATCTTCGCCACCCGTTGTGTCATAGCCTAGTTTAGACATCCAGCTCAAGAACGGGTATTCGTTACCAAAAAACCACACCCCTAACGTTTTGCCTTTAAAGTCGGCAGGGCTAGAAATTCCGCTAGATTTCAAACAGGTTAACATCATGCCCGATTTGCCATAAATCTGCCCTATGTTAACCAGTGGTAAGCCTTTTTCTCGTGTTGCTAGTGCTGAAGGTAGCCAGTCGACCACTACATCGGCTCCGCCACCGGCAAGTACTTGTGCTGGGGCTATGTCGGGTCCACCTGGCTTAATGGTTAAATCAATTCCCTGATCTTGGTAAAAACCTTTGTTTAACGCTACGTAGTATCCAGCAAACTGAGCTTGAGTTACCCACTTTAGCTGTAAAGTCAGCTTCTCTGCTGCAGATGTACCAAAACTAGCTGCAAGTAACGCAGCGCCTGATGCCAATGAAATCAGTTTCTTATTCATAGTTAATTCCCTTTATTGCAACAATGCTTGAGTGTGTAAATTAGCGCTTATGGCTTCCTCTAAAAGCGGGATGCCAAAACAGTAGTGACCTTTCTAAAAGAGCCAAAGCTCCGTAACTTAAGGACCCCGCAATTGCTGCAACAACAATCGTGGCCCAAACCATATCCATGTTCATTCGGCCTACTTCAGTAGAAATCCGAAAGCCCATACCTACGATAGGTGTGCCAAAAAACTCAGCCACAATTGCGCCAATGAGTGCCAGCGTAGAGTTGAGTTTTAAGGCGTTAAAAATGAACGGCAAAGCCTGTGGTAGTTGGCTTTTTAAAAAAATCTGTGACTTGTTGGCAGCGTAGGTATGCATGAGGTCGTTGTGAATGGCGTCGGTTGACTGTAAACCAGCAAGCGTATTAATAAACATTGGGAAAAATGTCATCACTACAATCACTGCGGCTTTTGATTGCCAGTCAAAGCCAAACCACATCACCATGATGGGGGCGATACCAACAATTGGGATCGCCGACATAAAGTTCCCCAATGGCACTAAACCTGCTCGCAAAAACCGGCTTTTTACTGCCACTTGAGCAACTATGAATCCAGCGCTGCAACCTAGGAAGTAACCCGCCAAAACCGCCTTTAAATAAGTTTGCTTAAAGTCGGCCCAAAACATCGGTAAGTTGTTAGTTAAACTATAAAAAATATCGCTAGGTGCTGGCAGCAACACGGCTGAGACGGCAAAACCTACCACTATGCTTTGCCAAGTAAGCAGTAGCATAAAGGCAAACAAGCTAGGCACTAGTACCTTAGTAACGGCAGCGTAGCTGGGGCGCGTTTCGGCCAGTTGTGTGAGTTGACTGAGTAAGGCAGCAACAGCATAAGTGGATACTGCAAGCAGCATTAGCAAGGCTGGAGATTGTTGATAGAAGCCTTGCTCACTCGAGCTTACTAAGGCTAGTTGGCCTGCCAATAGGCTGAGGTAAATTATGGTTAAAACATACTTAGGCATTGCTCAACCCTCCGCGACGTTTTAGCAAGGCGGTTTCTGCTAGGTTAACTATCCATACCAGTAATGAGCCGAGGAGTGCTGCCATGATCAGCGCTGCCCAAATTTGTTGCGTTTGGCCATAGTAAGAGCCACTTAACAAGCGTGAGCCTAAACCACCCTGAGCACCTGTTGGCAGTTCGGCAACAATGGCCCCTACTAATGCAGCCGCAATAGCAACTTTTAAACTGGCAAATAAGTAGGGCTGCGCCGAATACCATCTAAGCTTCCAAAACGTTTGTAGAGCGCTGGCATTATAGGTGTGCATAAGTTCTACATGCAGAGTGTCTGAGGCGCGCAATCCCTTTACCATGCCAATGGTGACCGGGAAGAAAGACAAGTACATGGAGATTACCGCTTTAGGTAATACCCCGGTGATATTTAACGCGCCTAATACCACCACAATAATCGGGGCAATAGCGAGTATTGGAATGGTTTGGGAAGCGATAATCCAGGGCATTAAACTCGCTTCTAAGGTCTTGTTGTGAACGATGCCAATGGCAATCACAATGCCTACAACAGAGCCCAAAAGAAAACCAAGCATGGTGGAGTTTAAGGTAATTAAGCTATGGTGAACTAAGGAGCGCTTAGAGCTAATTGCCGTATCAAAAACCGACTTTTTTAACTCTAAGGCTACTTGATGCGGGGCCGGCAGCATGGGGCGCTTTACTTGATAGGCTTGGCTAATAACTTGGCTGTATGTCCACTGTTGTTTTTTCCGTTCTAGCTGGTTGATTAGCTGGTTACCATTCATCAGCAAGGCAGCGATATACCAAATACCAATAATGGCTAAAATCATGCTGACGACTGGTAGCCAATTGGCGCGGAAGTTGAGGTTTTTCATATCACTACTCTCCCATGAATCTAATCAATGGCATGGTCGTTGGCTAGGGCGCTACGAATTTCGGCAGCCAATTGATGAAAAGCCGCTTGGTCGCGTAGTGCCAGTGTTTTTAACCTAGGTAAGGGGCTCTCAATCACTTTTACTATTCGCCCTGGTCGCGGCGACATCACCACGATATGGGTGGAGAGAAGCACCGCTTCGTCGATAGAGTGAGTAACAAATACCACGGTTTTCTGTGTTTCCTGCCAGATGCGTAGTAACTCCATGTTCATGTGGTCACGGGTAATTTCATCTAGAGCTCCAAAGGGCTCATCCATTAGCAGTAATTGCGGATTAATGCATAAAGCACGGGCTATTGAGGCGCGTTGTTGCATGCCTCCAGATAGCTGCCAAGGAAACTTGTTGTGAAAGTCTAGTAGGCCAACCATTTTCAGGTTTTTATCAATCTGCTTTTGTTGATGAGCACCAGACTGACCCGATATCTCCATTGGCAGGGCGCAATTTTGTTGAATGGTGCGCCACGGCAGTAAGCCAGGCGCTTGAAATACGTAACCATAAAGTCGATTAAGTCGGGCGTCTTTAGGAGAAGTGCCGTCTACTTTGATACTGCCAGAAGTGGCCTGTTCTAAGTCGGCAATTACCCGCAACAGAGTGGTTTTACCGCAGCCTGATGGCCCAATAAATGAAACGAAGTCGCCTTCGTTAATATTCAAGTTAATGTTTGAAAGGGCATTTACTGGGCCGTCGTTGGTAGTAAACACCAGCGACAGATCCTCTACCGAAATCATAGAGCGTTTGAGTTCAGCAGCTTGGTCTATTGTCTGTTCATCCATGACTTGTTTAATTGCTAGCATTGTTGTCCCTCTATCTTGCGATTAACTCGGTAAATAATTAGCGCTTTACTGGCACTGGAGTATTTGCCTTATTAAATTTTTCCACGGCATCAAAAATAGAAGGGAAAGCGGGTCGTTTTATGTAGCGCCCGGCTCCTTCCTCTACGAACAACTGGCCATCTTTAAATACCACCTTACCTTGGCTAATAGTGATGTGAGGTGCGCCGGTTACAGTGCGCCCTTCAAAGATATTAAAATCAATTTTCTGGTTATGGGTGGCGGCCGAGAGGGTATGTTTTTTCTGAGGATCCCAGATAACGATGTCGGCATCTGAGCCCGCAGCAATGCAGCCTTTTTGTGGGTAAATATTGAATATTTGGGCCGAGTTAGTCGATGTGACCGCGACAAACTCTTGCTCGCTTAAACGGCCTTGATTGACGCCCGAATCCCAAAGCACCATCATTCGGTCTTCTACGCCGGCAGTGCCATTGGGTATTTTGCTAAAGTCATCTTTCCCTGCCGCTTTTTGCTCAGCGCAAAAACAGCAGTGGTCAGTAGCGGTAGTTTGTAATGTGCCACCTTGTAGTGCTTTCCATAATACCTCTTGGTGACCTTTAGGTCGGAAAGGCGGGCTCATAACATGAGCTGCGGCAGTCGCCCAATCAGTGCTTTGATAAACGCTGTCATCTAACTCTAAATGTCCGGCTAAACACTCGCCGTAAACCCGCTGGCCTTCATGGCGAGCTCTGGCTATTTCATCTACCGCTTCTTTACATGAAACGTGCACTAAATACAGCGGTACGCCCAGTGACTGCGCGATACGGATCGCCCTGTTGGCGGCTTCGCCTTCTACTTCGGTAGGTCGAGAAAGGGGGTGAGCTTCAGGGCCCGTCATGCCAGCTTCAAGTAGCTTTTGTTGCAAGTGGTAGACTAGCTCGCCATTTTCCGCATGAACCGTAGGCATAGCGCCTAATTCTAAGCAGCGATTGAAGCTGTTCACCAAGGTTTCGTCTTCCGCCATAATGGCATTTTTATACGCCATAAAGTGTTTAAAGCTGTTCACTCCGTGCTCGTTAACTAACAGGCCCATATCTTGGTATACGCTGTCGTCCCACCAGGTTACCGCTACGTGGAAAGAGTAGTCAGCTACCGAGCGCGAAGCCCAATCTCTCCAAGTATTAAACGCTTCCATCAAGGGTTGCTGAGGATTGGGGATCACAAAGTCGATAATCATGGTGGTGCCGCCGGCCAAGCCAGCAGCAGTGCCGCTATAGAAGTCTTCGCTTGCCACTGTTCCCATAAACGGAAGCTGCATGTGAGTATGCGGATCGATACCTCCAGGCATAACCAGCTTGCCTTTGGCGTCGATGACTTCGGCATCGTCGGGAACGCTTAGGTTCTCGCCTATTGCTTTAATCAAACCGTGTTCACAGTAAACGTCGGCAAATATGCTTTGATCAGCGTTTACTACCTTTCCACCTTTTATTAATAAACTCATGGCTCACAAACTCCATTTCGACTTGCTTAAAGACAACACCATGCTTGAGGTGTTCATCTATCTCTTTTGAGGTATTTATGCTTATGCAATCTACTGACCATGTGGACAGAAGTTGTATTTGAGTATGCTGTAAGCCCCGTACTTACTTGGCTTGGGTACTTAAGGTGGCAGTGATTATATAGCTTGGCAAAGAAGGCTAACGCCTCAAGGCTGGGCGGTTAAGCCCAATATTAGTGCATAAAAACTGAGCAATTTACTCGGGAATTAACTGATTTCATTTGTGTGTGATTTATTTATATTTAAATAAATCAATTATTTATGTGTTTATGGTTTATATCCTGTCCGCGTGGTCAGTAGTTTGCATGTGTCCACCTCGTATAGAACTGATTTGTTACTTCACTGCTTAGTACTAGGCGTAGTTTGGTTATTGGAGGCCATGATGAGTAGCTTTAAAATTAATAGTGACCGCTTGTGGGACAGTTTAATGGAAATGGCAAAAATAGGTGCCACAGCCAAAGGGGGGTGCAAGCGCTTAGCCTTAACTGATCTCGATAAGCAAGGTCGCGAGCTTTACATTAAGTGGGCTGAAGAAGCCGGGTGTACGGTAAGTGTTGATCAGGTTGGCAACATATTTTGTGTACGCCCCGGTGAGGATATGAGTTTAGCGCCTGTTGGAACAGGCAGTCACTTAGATACTCAACCTTCGGGTGGTAAATTTGATGGGGTTTTTGGCGTACTATCCGGCTTAGAAGTGGTGCGCTCACTCAATGACCTTGGTATTAAAACCAAATATCCTATTGAAATATCGGTGTGGACTAATGAAGAAGGCTCGCGATTCGCACCAGCAATGATGGGGTCTGGGGTGGTGTCTGGCCGCTTTAGTCTGCAAGAGATATTGGACAGTCGTGATGTTGATGGTTTGCGTTTAGGTGACGAGCTGCAGCGAATAGGCTTTGCCGGAGATGTTCCAGTAACCGGCAGACAGTTCCATGCCTTTTTCGAAACGCATATTGAACAAGGTCCCTACTTAGAGGCAGAAGAAAAACAGATTGGTGTAGTGACCGGAGGTCAGGGGCAGCGCTGGTTTAATGCTACGTTAACGGGTCGAGAGTCACACGCTGGTACTACTCCAATGCACTTGCGTAAGGATGCGCTGTTGGCCAGTACTCAGCTCATTCAAAAGGTTGAAGACATTGCCAAAGCTCACCCCCCGGGATGTGGAACCGTAGGCTTTGTTAATGTTACGCCCAACTCTAGAAATACCATTCCCGGTAAAATTGAAATGAGTATTGATTTACGCCACCCCTTGGATGAAGAGCTAAGTGCTATGGATAAAGAGCTGAGTGATTTTGTTGCTGAGTTAGCCGCGCAAACCGAAGTAGCGATTGAGCTGGATCCGTTTTGGTATTATGAGCCTATCCACTTTGACAAAGCGTGTGTCGAAGCAGTAAGAAACGCGACGGCTAAACTGGGGTACAGCCATATGGATATTATCGCCGGTGCCGGACACGACGCCTGTTATGTGTCCGATTTTGCGCCTACTGGAATGATTTTTACCCCTTGTCTAGATGGGATTAGTCATAACGAAATTGAGAGCACGACCCAAGAAGAGTGTGAAGCGGGCTGTTCGGTATTGTTAAATGCCATGCTGACAATGGCAGAACAAGTTAGTGAAGATAGTACGATGCTGGCAAGTGATTTGGCTTGAACTTAAATTAACGAAAAATGCTAGCCAGAGTACTGAGTAATCTTGCTTGCTCTGTTGGTTTCGCGTGGTGTTAAGCTATTGTTTTATTAGAATAGTTTAACGCCACAACCTTTAAGTACCATGCGTGTGAGAAACTCAACGCCTTCCTCGTAGTCGCTTTCTTCCAACTTCTCTTTATCCATCATCATACTGCTTTGCATTGCATAATCGGCGTAAGCCTGAGTAGACGACCAAATCATAAATAGCAGGTGCTCTGGGTTGATGGGATCCATCCACTGCTTGGCGATCCATTCCCTAAATACCTGACAGGTTTTATCAAACTGTTGTTTTAGCTCGGTGGCTAATTGCTCACGCAGGTAAGGCGCACCATGAAGGATTTCGGCAGCAAATATTCGAGAGGCATTTGGGTGCTCTTTAGATAGCGTCATTTTTTGCAATATGTATTGGCGTAGCGCCAGCTTGGGGTGGTTATCAGCTGTCATTTCATCCATGTGGCTCATCCAAATCACCAATAGTTGGCTTAAAACACCCTTATATAAGGCCTCTTTAGTTTTGAAGTAATAGAGCACATTTGCTTTGGGTAAGTTAGCTTCGGCTGCGATGGCTGCAATGGTAGTGGCGCTATAGCCATTTTGAGCAAATAGCTTTTCTGCTACCTCTAAGATTTGCTTCAAGTTGTCTTTGCGAATATCGGCGAGCTTACGGCGTTTTGCTTTGCCTGGCGGCGGAGTTTTCATACTAATTGGTTTCTCAATGTAAGAGCACTTATTGCACTATTATGTAGCTGTTTGCCTTTAAAGTGAGCAAGTAGCCTAACTAAAGCATACCGTGTAATTGCAGCAGTTGTAATAGTGCTAGGTTATTTTTAGCTGGAAAGTGGCTTAATTATCCATATAAAACAAATGGATATGATGATATTGATTATTTCAAAGTAATCTTCTGACCGTGTGGTCAGGAGATGGCATGAGCTTTGCCTTTTTTTTACAACTAGAGATGCACGTCTCAGTAATAAAAAAGATAAGGAGATCACATGGTGATGAGTATGGAGAAGCCACAAGGCTATTCGCAACAGCAGCTAGCGCTTGATCAAATGTTCAAGGACATCAACCCTGCGTTAAGTGCCCGCCAAGCCGGAATAGAAAGTTCGCGTTGTTATTATTGCTACGACGCGCCTTGCATAACCGCTTGCCCTTCAAAAATTAACATTCCTAGTTTTATTGCCAGTATTCATGCTGATGACTTAACTGGTGCTGCCAAAACCATTTACCAAGAAAACATTATGGGTGGCAGCTGTGCGCGGGTGTGTCCAACGGAAATTCTGTGTGAACAAGCATGTGTTCGAAACAAAGAACAAGAACAGGCTCCGGTGAAGATTGGCCTATTGCAACGTCATGCGACAGACAACGCAGTATTTGTTGGTCATCCCTTTAAGCGTGAAGCCGCCACCGGAAAAACCGTAGCTGTTGTAGGGGCTGGGCCAGCCGGTTTAAGTTGTGCTCACCGTTTAGCGATGTTGGGTAATGATGTGGAAATTTTCGAAGCTGCATCCAAAGCGGGTGGCCTAAATGAGTATGGCATTGCCAAATATAAGCTCACCGACAACTTTGCGCAAAAAGAAGTGGATTTTATATTAAGCATTGGCGGTATTACCTTACATACCGAAACAGCTTTAGGAAAAGACATCAGCCTAGAGCAACTAAAAGACCAGTTTGATGCAGTGTTCTTGGCGCTGGGCCTACAAGATGTGCAGTCATTAATGTTGGTGAACGAAGTTCATCCTCAAGTGATTAATGCTGTTGATTTTATTAGAGAGTTGCGCCAAGCCAGTGACCTAAATCAACTCGATATCCCACCGGAAAGCGCAGTAGTTATTGGGGCGGGCAATACCGCAATAGACATGGCATGCCAGCTTAAACGTTTAGGCACCGAAGAAGTTACCTTAGTTTATCGCCGTGGTGAAGAGCAAATGAGCGCCACCAAACACGAACAACAAATTGCTAAAAATCATCAGGTGAGAATAAAAACCTGGGCCAAACCCGAGAAGATTAACCTCGACCATGATGGCGTGCTACGCAGTATGACCTTTAGGAAAACCTATAGCGAAGACGGGCAATTAAAAGATAGCGAGCAAACCTTTGATATTGCTTGCTCTGCTGTGTTCAAAGCGGTGGGGCAAAAATTTGCTTACCCAGAAAAAGAGCAGTTAATTCCCACTCTAAGTAACGGCAAAATCACTACCGTAGGCCAGCAGGTTACCAGCCTAGATGGCGTGTTTGCTGGTGGCGACTGCACCGCAGAGGGACAAGATCTTACTGTTGAAGCTGTTCAGCAAGGCAAGTTAGCAGCCTTAGCGATTCATCAACATATTAATTCGGTAGAGGTGTGAAATTATGGCTGACTTATCAATAGAATTTGCAGGAATTAAATCTCCAAACCCATTTTGGCTAGCGTCTGCTCCGCCAACAGACAAGGCTTACAATGTGGAACGAGCCTATGAAGCTGGCTGGGGTGGAGTGGTGTGGAAAACACTAGGCGAAGACCCTGCGGCGGTAAATGTTTCCTCTCGTTATTCGGCGATTTACGACCACAATGGCGAAGTGGCAGGCTTTAACAATATCGAGTTAATTACCGATCGCAGCTTAGAGGTTAACTTACGTGAAATTGAAGCGGTTAAAAAAAGCTGGCCAGATAGGGCGCTAGTGGTATCGCTAATGGTGCCTTGTGAAGAAGAAGCCTGGAAGAAAATTGTAAAACAAGTTGAGCAAACAGGAGCCGATGGTTTAGAGCTTAACTTTGGTTGTCCTCATGGGATGCCCGAGCGAGGCATGGGCGCAGCGGTAGGACAAGTGCCAGAGTACGTAGAAATGGTGACTCGCTGGTGCAAAATCTACAGTAGCATGCCGGTTATCGTAAAGCTTACACCTAACATTACCGACATCCGTTTTTCTGCTCAGGCGGCAAAACGAGGTGGTGCCGACGCGGTATCGCTAATTAACACCATTAATTCAATTACTGGTATCGATTTGGACCAAATGGCCGCCAGACCGATTGTAGATGGCAAGAGTACTCATGGCGGCTATTGTGGCCCAGCCGTTAAGCCGATTGCCTTAAACATGGTGAGCGAAATTGCTCGTGACCCGGAAACCGCCGGCTTACCCATCTCGGGGATTGGCGGTATCGGTAATTGGCGCGATGCAGCAGAGTTTATTTCTTTGGGTTCGGGCTCAGTACAAGTGTGTACCGCGGCGATGATCTACGGATTTAGAATTGTTGAAGAGATGAAGTCGGGCTTATCTAATTGGATGGACAGCAAGGGTTATGAAAAAATCACTGACTTCCAAGGCCTAGCAGTTCCCAATACAACCGATTGGAAGTACCTCAATATGAACTACAAGGTTGTAGCCGATATTGACGAAGACAAATGTATTGGCTGCGGCCGCTGCTATATTGCCTGTGAAGATACCTCTCACCAAGCCATAAATAAAACAGAGCGCGCCGATGGCAGTGTTGCGTTTGAAGTAATTGAAGATAAATGTGTTGGCTGTAACCTTTGCCAAATCACCTGCCCAGTTGAGCAGTGTATTAAGATGGAGCAAAAGGAGACCGAGAAGCCTTACATGAACTGGACGCAAGACCCGCGTAACCCCTATAAAGATGCTTCATAAGTGCCTTAGTTTCTGCGCATAACTACTAGCCTCCAGATCTTTTGGAGGCTTGTTTCTTTGTGGATTACTTAGGGGCAGCTAGAAGGAAATAAAGCGACCGAAGCCGCAATTAATTACTATGAACCTAATGCAGCTAAACGCTGGTCGGTTTGCTCTATAGCATTTAACCCCCAGTCAACGACTGCCTCGGCGGGCTCAATATCGTAGAGATTTTGGCCGCTGGCGTGGTTAAGTATTTTGGCCGCACGCCAAGTGGCTAAGCTTAGTTGTGGCTCGGCAATACCGTGACTGTGTATGCCAGCGTTAACCATGTAAATGTGGTTGCGACTCGCACCAGGCCATTTCACGCTAAAGTCTGGGCATAGCTCGGGCAGGCCTTGTGGATTAAGTGGAATTTGCTTGGCAAGTTCACTTAAACAGGCCGGCAGGGCGCGGCTATAACCGGTGCACAAAATCACTACATCGGCGTTTATTTGAGTATTGTCGTGGGTTAGGCCATGTTCTAAATGCAGCTTATAACCAAGCTCTGAATATGCCATAGACATAAGGGTACGATTGGGTTGAATAGACCACCAACTCGGTTTATTGAGTACAAAACGGTCGTGATATAAACGTTGATAAATGCCTTGTAGGCAATCATTGGTGATGCCATCGCTGGTCAGTTTCTGTCGCGATACTTCACTGTTCTTGGTTTGCTGTGCCAGTTGGTAAAATCCATCTACGTAATCTGGCATGAAGTACTGGTCGGTAAAGCAGCTTTCATCTAAGGCTTCTATGTTAGAGCGGCGCGATATCCAGTTAATCTCTTTTACCTCACCAAAGGTATTGTCGAAGAGGTGTTGGAATACGTCTGCACCGGTTTGTCCGCCACCAATGATAGCTACTCGTTTACCGCTTAAATTAGGTTTTCTAAGCGCTAATTCACTGGCATGAAAACAGCTGTTGCTTATGTGTGGTTCGCAAAACACAGGTACTTGCGGTTGCATGCCGGTGCCTACAACCAAATGCTTACTTTGATAACACTGATCGTCGGTCTCGATGCTAAAAAGGTCACCATCAAGCTCGATTGACTGAACGTTTTGGTCAAATCGGGTATTAGCCAAGCTGTGGGCCGCCCAGCTTAAGTAGTGGGAAAATTCTAAACGCGATATTACCGATTGACCGGAAGCAATAAACGGATAGAGTTTATGCTGCTCCACCAAGTAGTTTAAAAAACTATAGGGGTTGGTTGGGTCTATACCAGTGACTAAATCTTTTAAGTAAGAGGTTTGCATTTTAGCGTCGTTAAGCAACAAGCCAGGGTGCCACGCAAACTCCTTCTTTCGTTCCAAAAATAGAGTGGAAAGGGCCGATTTAGTGCTGGCAAGCGCGGCAATACTAAGGTTAAAGGGGCCAATACCAACGCCTAATAGATCTACTTTTTGAGTGTTCATATTACTATCCCTAAATCGCATATTGAGTGAAAAAACGCTCGCGGTCGCACTGTAATAGCGCCGCTCGCTTGTGAGGAAAATCAAACTCGAATTGCTTTTCTAAACCCAGTCTTTCGGTAATGCTAACTACGCGGTGATTATCGGCACGCGGCTCGCCCATGATTCGTTGGGTGTTGGGCTCATCTAAAAAGCAGTACTGCAAAATAGCGCTGCCCCACGTATCAAAGTACACGCCGCCTCTAAAGCTAAAATTGCCTACCAGTATGTGTACTCCTCGATCGTAATCTTGGCATTGATAATGCGGACCTAAACGGTCTTCTGGCGTCCAATACACCTCAAAATAACCAAAGGGAACGCCGTCAAATTCACCAATTACGGCATATTGATGGGCGTCATCTTCCATTTTGCTTAGGTACTCAGTGTGGCTTTGAAGGCTGCCTTCTAACTCCCACACCGGTGAGATAATGGGGTGGTTGTGCCAGCGGTTAAAGCAGCTTAAGTCTCGCTGTTTGTCTATCACCCTAAAGGTGACTTGTCGCTTAAGGTGATAAAAATAGCGGGTAAATACTTGCCCGGTTGGTTTGTTGGGGCGAGAAGGATGCTTTATGCCGTTAGTGACCACTGAGGTTTGTGGCTGATGCGCTGCTTGTTGCTCTCGCCATAGTGGCGCAGTTTGCAAAAACTGACTTAAACTCAAAGCCTTATATTGAGACTCCGCAACTAATGCTTTGGCTGCTTTGGGGTAGTAGTTACTTTGCAAGGCAGCTACGTTAAGTTGGAACAAGCCATGTTCAGCAGCGCTCCACCATAGTAAGTCATCGGTTTTATGAGTCGCATTTAGCTGCGCATTATCTTCTTCAAAACTGAGTTGGCACCAAGCACCTACTTTTTCTATTAATCCCCGGCTTAGGCTTGTCCCGTTCTCTCGAATCTCGAACTTAATGGCATTATCCGAGATGCGTTCATCTGCGAAACACAGGGTTCGGCCTCCGGCTAAGCTTTTAAAGCTTAATTGCTCAGCTTTTTGCTGTTTAAAAGGATTTGAAATAGAGCAGTAAATCTGGCTCGGGTCGGCTAATGTTGCCTCGTTATGGTCGGCTAAAAAGCAATAGAAATTGCGCTTCCAGTGAAGGCTTGGTGAGTTGAGTAAGTAGCTGTAAAAAGAGTTATCTTTTGGGTTTCTGGCGCTAAGCTCACTCATTTTGTCACGACATAAATCCCACAGTTTGGTTTCGTTAATTAGCTCGCCTGCTCCGATGGCAGCGATGGTGTTGAGTAAGGTATTTCCTATCAAATAGTAAGCGTGATAAGGATTCACCTGCTCAGCTTCCATAAAGTACTCAGGTACGCCATCGCTAAGTTGCTCTTTGAATAATGCTAATGCTTGGCTGGTTAAGCCGATACCTTGGCAATCTCTAAAGGCTGAGCCTGTAGGTAAATTATCTTCAATCTTGACCAAGATATTTTGCTGGTGGGCCAGCAATACAAAGCCATAATCTGAACGTGCGATACACAGTGGCTTGATTACATTATCCCAAAAAGTCGACATCCAATGCAGTGCAGCATGCTCAAAACACAGTTGCTGTTGTTGTGCATGGTGCTTAATCCAACTCACTATTTGCGGCTCGGTTTGGCTGGCGTTAACTTGGTTTATGCTGGCTAAACAATACACATTGGCTGCGTTTAACTGGCTTTTCTCTTGATTGGATTTATGGAAGGGGTTTTCTCTAAAACTAATGAGTGGAAGATCTAACACCTCTCCATCTATGTCGTTAATGCTGGCCCAAAGCGGCTCTTCGATAAAATAGCTGTTTGGCAAGCGTTGGCGTAACTCTGCTCCGTTCTCACTGTTAAGTAGTTGAGAAAATTGAATGCCTCGTTTGGCTTCTTTGCTGCTTAATAGGCGTAAAGAATTGGTGAGCTTAACCGGTAATGAAACCTTTAACATCCAAGCTTGTTGTGGATGGTAAATCGCACGGCTAGACGAGGTGGCTGTCCAGCCTGGTGAGCTTAGTGCTAAGTCTTTTACCACTTCGTTCAGGCTTAAAGCTTGCTGGCTTTCTCGCCAAGCTTTAGCTTGCAAGGGGTGCATTGGAAACGGCACCCATTGTTTATCGATAAATTGAATCTCGCTCGGCTCTTTGGCGATCTTAACGCTGTTGCTATACAGCTGCTTGAGCTTTTCGCTCAGGTCGCCAATTTCACTTTCGCCTACTAAGTGCGAGCTATGTACCGCAAACCATTCTATCGAGAATTGGCCAGCAAACTCTGGCAAATATTGGGTTTTCTCTTGCTGGTTAAGCGGCTCGCAGCTTTTACCTGCAGGGTGCATGCTGTGGCCACCAGTTAAACTTTGCTCCGACATAATAAACTGGTCTAGCGTAAGCGCAGAGCGCTCTGCTAGTGCCTGCTCAGCGCTATTTATGTAGCAATTAGAATCTTGCACCCGCTGTAAGAATAAGGCTTTTTTGTCTTCGCTTAACTGAGGGTAAAGTGCATTTACAACCAGCGTAGTAGCTTGCTTAAAGCTTATTGGGCTTTGGCTTTGCGCCTCATGCAAAATGATTTCGCCGCTATAACGGTGGCGCCAGCTGGGCGATACGTAACGTAGCTTTAACTCCAAGCTGGCCTTAGTAGAAAGAGGAAGAAAGACCGACTCTCCCTCGAGATGTTTGTTGGCGGTTTCAGCCAAAAGGCTATTGAAAAAGGCCTGCTGACAAAGTGCATGGGTACTCATTTTAGTCGCTCCTGATTGGCTGATTTAGTTTCTCCCCAAGGGCTTACGTTTGCCGCGCCAAGCCACTCGAAGCTGTGGTCGCTCACATTCGCGCGGGCTTTTTCTCTTTTACTTATTGGGCTACCTAATACCAAAAAACCTACTGGTTGGTGCTTACTTTGTAAGCCCAATAATTGGCGCACATTAGGTAGCTCGACCGCATCAGTGCTATACCAAACTCCGCCAAATCCCAAAGCGTCTGCAGCTAACAAAATCATTTGGCACGCGGCTGCTGCAGAGAACACTTGGTCTTGTTTGGAGATGGGGCTGGGCTCGTTTATTTCGGCTGATACCAACACGATGCTGGGGGCTTGTTTTAAGTAGCTAGCAAGGCGTTTCGCTCGCTGTGGATCTAGCTCACTATTGCTTTGTTGCCATGCGGTTTGTAGCAAGCTGATTAGCTCTTCAATGCGAGTTTGCTTAATCACTAAAAAGTGCCATGGCTTTAGCTTTCCGTGGTCGGGAGTGCTCATGGCCGCTTGTAATATATCGGTCATTTGCTGGGTATTAGGCGCCGGCAAAGACAGCTCATGAACGTGGTAAGACACACGTTGAGAGAGAAATTGTTGGAGTGTATTCACACGCGATTCCTGTAGCTAAGAAGCAAGAGTAAAATGAAGTAGATGGAGCCGATAACCGATACCATAAGGCCAGCGGGTATTTCGTTAGGCGCCATTAATTCGCGGCCTAAGCGGTCGGCCCATATCAATAAAATGGCACCAGTAATGCCCGATGCAGGTAATAGATGCTTGTGGCGGTATAAACCTAAAAGCCGCGCACAGTGCGGTGCTAATAAGCCGATAAAGCTAATCGCCCCAATACTGGATACACAAATAGCAGTGAGAACCGCCGAAATAGCCAATAACAAGTAACGTTGGCGCTGTAATGCCAGGCCTAAGGTTTTAGGAATAACTTCGCCAAGCGACATTAAATCTAACTGCCTTAACAGCGGGATGATGGCAACCAAGCAAAGGGCGATAACCGAGGCTATTGGGATGATGCGATCAAAGGTTGCCCCGTAGGTGGTACCCGCTAACCACATCATGGTGACCGAGGCGGTGGAGCTGCCAAAGGTGAGTAAAATCTGGGTGGCGGTGCCAGCAAAGGCAGTAATTACAATGCCAAATAAGGCTAACTGGGCAACACTGAGTTGCTGTTTTAAGCCCCAAGACAGTAAGCCAATCACCAAGCTTCCACCTACTAACGCGGCGAGGGTTAACTGCCATTGATTTGCTGCTGGAAAGTACACCAATACCACGGAAATCAGTAATACTGCCACCGCACTTACACCAGATATATCTGGGCTGGCCATGGGGTTTTTAAATAAGGTTTGCAGCAAAGTACCTGCGCAGGCTAAGCCAAAGCCACCTAAACCTGCCAGCAGCACCCGCTGATTTACCCATATTGCGCCTACATCTTGTGGGCTGCGCAAACAAAAAAACAAACTTAAACCAAGCAGAGCACAAAGCGAAGCCAGTACCACGCGAGGTCGGGCATGAATGATTGGCGTTAAGCCGATGTTTTGGCTTTCCACGGCTGCAAGCGCTTTACCCGAGCGTTGAAAGAGCAGGAATACAAAGTAAGGCGCGCCAAGCAAGGCAGTAAAAGCGCCAGTTGGTAAGCGATACCCTAGAAACAGTAAGCTACGCGAGCACCACTCTGCGGCTAATACTAAGGCTGCACCAATAATAACGGTGACTAGCCATTGTAAAGCGACATTATTGTTTTCGCCCTTAGCGAGTCTTAATACTAAGCGAGTAAGGTGAGGCGCCATTAAGCCCACAAAGCTAATCATGCCAACGATTGATGTGGCTAAGGCAGCTTGGCCAATGGCGAGCAGCAAAATAGTCCAGCGCCAAGGTTTAACTGCTAAACCCAAGGCTGCGGCATTGGTATCGCCTAATAAAAATAGCGCTAACTTAGGCAAGACCAAGAGGCTTAAGGCCAAAAATGCCAGCATGGGGAGCACTGTTTGTTTTAGTACTTCTGGGTTGGTTTGCAGTACTTGGCCGCTGCCCCATAAAAACAAGCCATCGGTTTGATTTTCGAAGTACAGCATAAACAGCGAAGAGAGCGCGCCAGCGCTTAAACCCAGCGCCATGCCAATTAATACCACTGGCAGTTTGCCACCGCCAATTAGCTGGCTAACCGCTAATACCGCTAAAGACAGCAACAGGCCACCCACTAAGGCACCCATCCATACCAGTTGTAGATTGGCTTCGGGCACAATTACCCTTACTAGCACTGCACCGAGCAATGCACCAGCCGCAATTCCTAAAGTAGATGGGGAGGCAAAGTCGTTATCTAAGCTGTTTTGAATTAAGAAGCCAGAGCTTGCCAGCAATGCGCCAGTGCATAAAGCCATCAGCGCGGTAGGTAGCCAAATGTTAGTCAGCATTGCGTCTGCCAAACCAACCGGTGCAATGGCGGGGCGGCTAAAATAGTATGCGCTTAGCAGTAACAGTAATAAACCTAGGCTTGAAGAAAGAGATTTAACCACCTTGTTGCTCCTGCCAATCTAGTAGTGAATTAGCAAAGGATTCAGCCATTTTTATCGACGACAGGGGCCCACCAAAACTAAATAAAGGTTCAACTTCCGATAACTGGTTCTGCTCAACAAAAGGCAATAAAGGCCACACCGGTGAATGCATCATGCGCTCGCCGTCTACTTGGTTACCCGCAAGCAGCAAATGGCTGTTGCTTAGCTTTGGCAGCTGCTCAAGTTGCAGGTGGATAAAGTCTTTACCCGGCAAACCTTGCTGCCAAACATAATTAAGCCCTAGCTGTTGGCTTATCGCACCGGCCAGGCTTTTATCGGTGAACACTCTTAAGCCGTAACCCATGCCAACAAACTTGGCGTAAGCAACTGGTTTATTGCTTAAACCTTGGTCTGCAAGTTGCTGTTTTAGCTCGGCTAAGCGCAGGCTTAAACGCTGTAAAGTTGCATCGGCGAGTTCAGTTTTATTCACTAACTTAGCAATGCCACTAAATACCTGTTGCGACTGCTCAAAGTAACTAAAGTCAGTTTGCTTAGCTGAGGGAAATTGCTGGTAAAGCAAAGTAGGCGCTATGTGCCCTAAGGCGTCTAAAATTCGGCGATGGCGAAATTCATAACCGATAATTAAGTCGGGCTTTAACCTCGCGATAGTGGCCAGATCTGGCTCTTGGCGACGACCTATTTCGGTGACCGAGTCGGGCAGTGCAGGGTGGTTAGTTTGCCACTTTTTGTAGCCTTTAGTTAAGGTTACTCCCACTGGCACAATATCTAAGCTCAGCAGCATTTCCGTTGCAGACCAATTAAGTGCCACTACCCGCACAGCAGGCTGCTCGAGGCTAACGCAATTGCTTAAACATACTTGCTGTCCCGCGGCATGAGTCGCTGTTGTGCTTAGTAAGGTTATGGCTAAAAACATGAGGCGAGTTGCTAGCAGGATCATTGCTGTTCCTCTGGCCATAGTATTTGTTGTTGCCCTAGTTGGTGGCTGGTAACCGGTGTTTGGTAAACTTCGCTTACGTCCTTGGCGTTAATCACCTGTTTTGCCTTACCACTATTCACAATGAGGCCATGATTTATCAAAATGGCGTGGTCGCTAAACTGTGCGGCTTGGTTTAAATCGTGGAGTACCCATACTATGGTTTTGCGGTATTTCTGGTTCAAACGTCGAACAATTTTAAGCAGGCTTAATTGGTGAGAGATATCTAGCCAAGAGGTCGGTTCATCCAACATTAATACTTCGGTGTCTTGAGCAAGCACCATCGCTAACCAAACACGCTGTAATTCGCCACCCGACAAATCGGTAAGCAATTGCCGAGCATAATGTTTAACCCCAGTTTCTTGCATCGCCCAATCAATGATTTCCTTATCGTCGTTAGAGATATTTTTGTACCAAGGACGGTGAGGGTGACGACCAAAACACACTAAGTCGGCCACATTTAAGGTGGCAGGCACGGGGTTGCGTTGTGGTAACAAGGCTAGCTTTTTAGCTAGCTGAGCACGGCTATAGCTTGGTAAAGCTTGGCCAGCAAATTCCACTTGCCCACTGGAAGGGGCTTGCAAACCACACAGCACCGACAAAAGGGTGCTTTTGCCTGAGCCGTTAGGACCAATAAGCGCGGTAACTGCGCCTTGTTGTATCGTTCCACTCATATTTTTGAGAATGGTATTTCCCCCCAGTTGGAGGGAAATATTATTAAAAGTAAACAAGCGCTATCCCCTAGAATTCAGCGTTGTAGCTAAGTGCGTAGGTTCTGCCTTGGCCTTTAAAGCTAAACAATTCTGGTGCCGAAATGCTGCTGTAAAGGATCTGCGCGCGTTGTGACCATAGGGTTTCGTAGTCTTTGTTGAAGAGGTTTTGAATACCAAAGTTAAGTTGGCCAACCGGCAAGGCGTAGTAAGCGCTTAAGTTAGCTAACGAATAACCCTTAAGCTCTCCGCCGTTGTCATCGCTGTAGTCAGCCAGCGTTTGCCATTGCAGCTCGGCGCCATAGTTAAAGTTGTCGTAACCACCGCGCAGTACAGCATTAGATGGGCTGGTTTCTTCGGCTGCTAGTGCGCTCCAAGAGCCATCTGATTTAGTTTGGCTTTTGATTAAATGCGCTTGTACACCGCCGTACCAACTTTCGGTGAACAGGTAGTTAGCTTGTCCTTCTAGTCCGTAGATGCGTCGTTCATCGTCGTTCACAACTACTGCTAGGTTGCTGCGATCGTAAGAGGTGGTCTTATCCGACAATGAGTAGTAAGCCGCTAGTTGCACATCGTAGTTTTGTTGGGCGGTACGCCAACCTAGTTCGAGTGAGTTAGTTTTAACCCCTTCAAGGCGGTTATCGGCAACGTTAATGCTGTCAACCAAGCTTGGGCCGTCTCCATAGGTGCCACTGTAAGTGCCGTTGCCGTAGTATTTGGCTGGATCTGGTAAGTTGAAACCTTGGCTAAAGTTGGCCCAAAGCTGTTGTTGGTCGTTAATGCGATAAATTGCACCTAGGTTAAGCAGTAGCTCGTTGTAGTCGGTTTTTCCGCCTTTAATGGCATCAGGTGAAATCGGGCCGTAAGCGCCAATGCCTGCTAAGTGTTGTTGCAATACGCCTACGTTGTCGCCTACTTCATGTTCAATGTATTGGTAACGTAGGCCGCCAGATACACTCCAATCTTGGTTGATATCCCAGTTCGCTTGGCCAAAAGCCGACAGCTTCTGGGTATCAATATCTGGGTAGCGCTGCAGACTTTGTACTTGCTTAAAGTTCATGCCGCCAGAGGCTAGCGCGGTGTTGGTATCAAAGATTTTTTGCTTGGCAGAAAAAGACTCAGACTCGGCGTCAATACCGTAGCTAATTTCTAGGCTATCAAAGTCTTTGGTGAACAGCAGTTTTGCGCCAAGTACATCGGTTTCTTGTAATGACGCGCCGTATAAGGGATAGCTATTACCGGGTAGCGGCGAGCCAGTTACTTGATAAATTGATGGGAAGGGATAAAACTGCATCGACTCGCTGCGGTAATACGCTTGGGCCAGCATGGTTTGATTTAGCAAATTATTATGGCGGTATTGCGCATTTACAAGCACACGCTCGGTGGCGGGTTGCTCCTCTAGTTGCAGGCCTTTTTGTATGCTAATTAGTTCTGGTGCACCAAAAATACCGGCTAAGTTTGGACCCAAATAAGTGCCGTACTCTGTATCTTGTTCGCTGTTGTAGTATTGGCCTGTAAGCGATAATAGCTGTTCGCTGGTGGGTTCAAATTCAAGATTACCCATGATATCGATGCTTTGATTAAATTGCAGATCGGTTTGGGTGATGTCTGGCAAAATCATTTGGCCATTGGCGTCGTAGGATGCGCCGCGCCCTTCGTAGGCTGCAGACAGTCTTCCTCGTAGTTTTTCGCTACCACCAGAAACTGCTAATGCTAGGTTCTTGTTGAGATCTTCGCTGCTATTAAAACCAGAAGAACCGCCAACTCTTAGCTCAACTTTAGTTTCATCTGGCGTCGCTTTTTTGGTGATGATGTTGATAATACCGCCGGCTGCGCCTGCGCCATATATCGATGTAGCGCCCGATAGCACTTCTACGTGAGCAATATTGAATGGGTCTATGCTATCTAACTGGCGGCTAATTGCGCGGGTTGAGTTAAGCGATACGCCATCAATCATTACCAGCGCAGAGCGGCCACGCAGGTTTTGGCCAAAATTGGTGCGCCCTTCGTTACCAAAATCAAAGCTAGGGATAAGACGACCTAAGGCGGTTTTTAAGTCGGCACCGGTGTTTATTTCGCGGTTTAATTGGTCTTGCTCAATCACCCACATGGTGGCTGCGATATCTGAGATTGAGGTATCCACCCGGTTGGCGGTGACTACCACCGTTTCCAAGGTATTGGCTGCATGGCCACAACTGGCAAACAGCACGAGTGCTAGTGGTGTTAATTTGGTGCTTAAAGTGTTTAGTTTGTTCATTATCTTCCTTGAACCTTAGTTATTGTTGTTACGTAAGAGTTGCTTGCAGTTGATCTTGTCGGTTTAGGTGAACGATCAATCCGATCATTGCCAAACTGAACAACCAAATCGGGGTGAGCAGGGGGATGCTCAGCAATAAACTGATACTCGCTACTGCGGTACCTAGCAGGTAGCCAGCGGTGTGAGCTCTGGCTAAATAGGCACTTCGTTTTGCTCTAAACGAAAGTGATGAATTAGCTTGGTAAGCTTGTTGGCTATACCAACTAGGCAGGCCTGAAATGGCAAAAGCTAACAGGGCTAATGCCAGTAATAACAGCCACCAAGTGGCAACCGAGAGGCTAAGTAGAATGGCGCCGCTACCAAGAAAAAGTAAAAACATGCCGGGAATAAGCCGCGCGTAGCGGGAGATTACAGGCAGTAAGAAGAACTGATAAACAATCAGTGCCAAGCTTAAATACAGCAGTAGAGAGGCATATACTTTGCTGGCTTGTTCACCCTGATAACCAAAGTTAAATAGCTGGGGAAGAATATAATATTGAACAATGCTAACTAGCGAAGTGGTTAGCACCGCCAAGCTTAAAATACTTTTGAAATGCCAAGACTTAGATGAGGTTATAGCGTGATTTGGGGTTTGCTGTTGCTTAGCGCTAGACCATGGCGGGGTGGTGCTAAGGCAATACAACAAGGCAGGTAAAACCAGCAAAATAGGGCTAAACATAAGCCAATTTGTGGCTAGAGGAAGTAAGGCCAAACTAGGCCCTAATAACCTGCCAATGGTGATGGCACCGCTGGTTTTGGCCAGTTGCCCAAGGTTAGTTTTGTTTACCACGCTAAGGTGGCAGTGAGCCAAAATAACAAAAGCGCTGCTAAATACACCCAACAACAAACGGCTTGCGCCAACTACCAGTAGCGAAGTTTGCTCACTGGCAAAAAGGCTTAGCCAAAATAATACATTGGCTGCCAAGAAGCCGCCCACAGCAATGCGGGTGCTAGTCCAAAGGCCTAATTGGCTAAGTCTATTTCCCCAAAATTTCACGCCAAACCAATAAGTGATGAGGTTCAGGTTTAAGATCAGGGTGACTAATCCTAAGTCTTTTTCGCTTTGGCTAAACCCGAGTAAGTTCGATAGTTCTGGCAAAAAAGCCAGCACCAGAGTTTGGTTTAAGCCCAAAAGAATGAGTAAGCAGCGATACAACAAAACTACAACTTAAATACAAATGATAATAATTTGCATTATCATTGTTTATTTTTGTGGCTCATGTCAATATATTGCTAACAAAAATAGCAACAAAAAATAAACTTAGTTTTACAAGGGGTTAGGAGAAGTAATGTTCAATGAAGCTCAGTGGCAGTTGGCCAATACTCATTTGGTCGCAAAAATTTTGAGTGAATTACAGTTTGAAGAACGGCTTCAATTTAGCCTAGCGGACGTTAGTAAACTCCAAGCTAAATCCTCGGATACTTTGCAATATGTTCTGGCTACGGCAAGTCGTAACTGGCGCTTTAACGCCAAGCAGACTATCTGGGGCATGTTCATTATTGAGCCATCAAGTATTGAATTAAGTGATGCAAGTGTCCCGCTTGCTAGTGAATTACTGTTGGATATTCAAAGCCAAATTCAGATTAGTGATATTAATTTGGCCGGGCTGTTAGAGGAGATACAACAAACCTTATACAGTGATGTGCTACGTTGGGAGCAGCAACAAAACATCAATGCGACCGATTTAGTATTGCTTAACGAAACCCAGCGACAAGCATATTTAGACGCTCATCCTAAGGCCATTGCTAACAAAGGGCGTTTAGGCTGGGGTAGCCAAGAGCTTGCGAGCTATGCGCCAGAATCGGCAAGCGCAATTAAGCTGCATTACCTAGCCGTAGATAAAACACTCTGCCAGGTAGGCTTTAAACCCGGCTTAAGCCAAGCAGACCTACTTGAACAAACCTTGAGTGAGCAAGCATTTAGCTCTATGAATTCCAAACTGCCTAATGATTGGCAGAATACCTATTATGTTTTGGCGGTTCATCCATGGCAGTTTGAGCGCTTTATTCAGGTGCAATATGCGCAATACTTAGCCGAAGGCTCGATGATTTACTTGGGCGAAGTGGCCGATTGCTGGCTAGCACAGCAATCTATTCGCACCCTAAGCAGCGAAAACCCAGCCTTGGCTTTTGATGTGAAAACCGCCTTAACCATTCTTAATACTTCTTGTTATCGAGGGATCCCCGGGCAGTTTATTGCTCAGGGGCCACAGTTGTCTGAATGGTTAGCGGGCTTGAGCCAGCAAGACGCTTTGTTTGTAGAGCGCGGGCTGTATGTTCAACAAGAGGTGGCAGGCGTATTTTGCCCTCATCCTCAGCAGCAACAGCTGCAGGCGGGGGCTTACCGCTATAAAGAAATGCTGGGCTGTATATGGCGAGAGCGCGCAGAAGCGGTAATTCCACAGCAGACGCGGCCGATGTCTATGGCTACGCTAATGCAACAAGACAATGGCGGAGAAGCAGCGATTGTTGCGCTGATCAGCTTAGCTGAGATTAGTGCTGAAACGTGGCTGCGTAAGCTGTTTAAGCACGTGGTAGTGCCTTTATATCACTTAATGTGTCGCTATGGCGTAGCCTTGGTCGCCCACGGGCAAAACATTACCTTGGTACTTGATAAACACCAACCTGCTGGTTGCATTATTAAAGACTTTCATGGTGATTTGCGCTTAATCGATCAAGCATTTCCCGAGCTTGAAAGCTTAGATAGCGAAGTGAGAGCTAACTTAACTCGCTTGCCTGCTAACTATTTGATCCATGATTTGATTACTGGCCACTTTGTTACGGTGCTGCGCTTTGTTTCGCCTAAGTTGGTCAGTTTAGGTGTGAGTGAACAACAGTTTTATAGCTGGCTTGCCCAAGAGCTTGCTAGTTATCAAGCTAGTCACCCAGAGCTAAAACAACGCTTTGAGCTGTTTGATATATTTAAACCAGAAATAGAAAAGATTTGTGTAAATCGGGTGCGATTTAAGATTGGGTATGGCGATAGTGATCAGCGGCCATTACCGGAAATTGGCGAGCCGATAGCAAATCCTCTGTGTTGCTCTATTAGCCCTGAGAATTGATTCTCAAGCTTTATTGGCTATTGGCATAATGCTTAAGGGCGAAGCTCGCTCTTAAGCTGTTTGTTGAACCTAGAGGCTGGCTAAGCTGCAGAGACGTAATAGCCGCAAACCTTCCAATGACCGTTCTCAAACACCGGTGTCACTGTTTCTATAACCTTTTGCAAGTGTTCGGCTTCGAGCTCAAATTCTATGACCACATAGTCACCTACCGGTGCATTTGGTACCTTGCAAATATGATTAGCGCTCTTAAAGGTTCGGCGGGTAGTTTCTCCCACTTGCTGATTGACGAGTTTAATGCGTTTACTGAGCTCATCTAAGGAAATTTGTGAGCGAAAGTAGTCAGCTGTTGCCTTGTAGGCTTTTCCATAGTGGCTATTATCAATTAAATGTAACCAAGCTAAAGCTTCATTTACTGCTTCTGTTTTTAACTCTTTGTTTATTTTCACCTTATTTCCTTACTAGGGCCTGTTGATCTTTGGTGTTGAAATTTTATTCAAGATAAGCGGGCTTTAATCGCGGCGAGCACTTTGAAACCTAGTGGGCTAAGTGAAAAGTGTTCAACGAAGAGTAAAGTTCGCTTATCTGAACCCTTCGGGCAGCATTTCTTAGCCATTTATTCAGCGTTAGCGAGTGATTATTAAGCCCACTTAACTTCACACTCACTGCCTTGCCTAAATGGTTAATAAATTGCTGTAAAAACCATCAGCAAAGATCAACAGGCCCTAACTTGTTGCTTGGTTCTATTGGTTTTCTCCAATACGCCACAGCACTCCACTGGGATCGGTGAGGCAAAAATCACGCATTCCCCACGGTTGCTCACTAATTGGCGTGATGCTAAAAGCCAATCCCGAGCCAGAGAGTTTGTCGCTAATGGTTTGATGCCAGTGATCTAGGTCTTTAACCAGTAAATGCAACATCAGGTTGTCGCATAACTGCTTTTGGTAAAAGTTTTGCAGTAAAAAAGAACAATTTTGGTGATGGAAGTAGGCAACACCCTGCTCGTTTGAAGCCATGGTAAAACCAATGGTTTGGTAAAACTGGATGGAGGTTTCAAAATCCTTACTAGGTATAAATGCTTTTATTTCAACGGACTGTAGCGGCTTCATGGTTTTCCTTACTGCTAAGCAGGTCTAGCAGTTGTGGTATTTAGTTAAGCTGCACTAAACATCTCTTGAGTTAAGTTTACCGAGCGACATAGTGATGGGATATCGGGCAGCAACAGGTTTGAGCCTACTTCTTCAATTAGGCCCTCGGTTTTAAGTTTTTTCATGGTTCTGGATAAGGTTTCTGGCGTCATGCCTAATTGAGATGCTAGCAGCTTTTTACTGCAAGGCAGGGCTATTCGGTTCTCTTTTACATACTGTTTCTTGTAGATCTCTGCCAGTTTCATCACTAAGCGCTGATTAGCATTTACCTGGGTTAAAATGTCGATAGTATTCATCAATTCGCCTATGCGGTTGCCCATAAAACCCAATATTCGTAGTGACAGCTCAGGGCATTGGTGAAGCGTACTAAAGACATGATCATAGGAGAAAGAGGAGAGAATGGAGTCTTGCTCTATACGAGCACTCATTGGGTATTTTCTTGGGCTTAAAAATAACGCAACTTCGGCAAAAATATCGCCGGCCATGAACACTTTAAACAGTTTTTCATCGCCATTAGGCATTAGTCGAAACAGTGATACTTTACCTTTTTCTATGCGATACATGTGGTTAGCTGACTGTCCTTGGCTAAATAGCAGATCGCCAGCTTTGCAATAAAGTTCTGTTCTTCCTTCAAGAAATAGCTGTTTTTCTTTGGTTTTTAATATGGATATCATCGACGCTGACATAACTAAACCTCACGCTTGATAATTATCAAGAAGATAAAACATTCACTTGAATTATATTGGGAATGATAATCAATATCATTTGAAAGGCAAGCGGTTTTGGAGGATATATGTTTGGTATTAGTCGAGAGTTTCAATGGATTGTCTTAGTTGCAATGGCTGTATTACTAAGCCTGCTGATGTTCTCAGTCGCTGCTGTTTAGCCGCAGTTTGTCTCTTCTGTATAGTGATGTTGCTAAGTAATAGCCATGTTTGGCGTTTGCCTATTCGCTAAACATTGCCTGTGGCATTTCACCCAAAAAATAATCACTCCCTTATAAACAAAGTATTTGCAAAGCTAAAAGATCTTAATGATAATGATTTTCATTTGTATTTATTGGCGGTGAAATGTGAATACTTGGCAAGGAATGATTAATATCGGCAATCAGTTTTTTAACCAACAAAATTGGCCTGAAGCTGAACGTTATTACGAAGACGCAATTTTTCTGCTCGAAGAGCGATTGGTTAAAAATCCACGTTGCGTCGAATCCATTCAAGGGTGGATTTGTGCTTATCACAACCTTGCCGAAATGTTTAACCGTGCCGGCAAGTTTGAAGATGCTCAACGCTGTTTGTTTATTCCGCATCAGTCGATGTTACGCATTTATCAAGATCAGCAAAGTGATGAGGACCTGCAGCTGATTGCGCTTAAGGCAATCAAACTTACGCTTAATCCTTTGCTTGAGTTTGCCAAAGAACATCCACCCTGTGAGGCCTGTTTAGCCGAGCTTGAATCTCAACTTGAGCTAGCTTATGGCGATCAAAGAACCTACCACTAACCCAAAATGTAAAAGGACTTTTATGAAAAATCTTGCCGTAAAAACACTGGCAATAAGTGCAGCCTTGTTGCCTTGTATGGTGTTTGCCCATGCTGGTCACGATCATCAATCTAGTTGGTCAAACTTAGTTCACTTTCTATGGTTAGCCCCGATTATTGTTGCGGCCGGCCTGTTGTTTATTACACGTAAAAAAGCAGCATCAAAAAAATAAGGAGATAAGCATGTTATACAATGCTTTCGCTAGATTGGATGAAGTGTTTAGCTTTAACAAGGTGTCTGCACATTGCGATATTCCGTGCAAAATCTACGATCCTATTTCGGCTCAGTTGGCGGTATTAACCATGATCCGTATGGTTGATTTGCTTGAAGAGCTAAACGCTAAGTCTGAACTAAGTGCTAACGAACAAGCTCAATTTGGCAGACTAGTAGCGCAAAAAGAGGAACACGGTTTAAAAGTAAAAGAAGAGATCAGGGTGATTTGGGGAGACTACATCAAGCAGCCTCAGCTTGATGCTTACCCGCAACTACATGAGCTTAGCCACAGTATTATGCTGGCTGCATCTAAGGCTAAGCAAAATATCGATAAAGGTGCTTGCTTAGAGCTACTTGATAAAGTGAATCAATTTGCCGATATCTTTTGGCAAAGCAAAGGTGTAGCTACCTTTAAGGCAACTTGCCCTTATCCGCCAGCGCAACAGATCGTATACCCGGATTTGAAGGCGTAATTGTCTTGTTTGGTTTAAGCATTAACAAGATTAGAGGAGATAGCATGTCTCCTCTTTTACCTAAAAACAGCTATGTAATGTTTCACCGTTATTACCTGACTAAGCACTTTAAAGCGGGTGATGTAGTTAAAGTATTGCACCCTAAGTTTGGTCTAATTGTGAAACGAATAGGTTGTATCGACAAGTATGGCTTTATTTGGCTACGCGGCGAAAACCCTAGCAGTGTATCTACCATTGATATGGGCCCTGTGCGTGCTTCGCGCATTAAAGGCAAGGTATTATTCTGGGTTAAACCGAGCTAAATAAGTTAGCGGTTTATATTATCGATAAATACTGTAGTTTCTGTTTACTAACAAGGTTCTAAGCCTGGCACTATTTGGCGAGTTTGCTGACAATTCCTTTCTTTACCCCTATAAATCATACTGATATTGTTGTTATTTATTTGTTTAGCTTGAACTATGTATTAAGCTTGGCTTAACTAAGCGTGTAAACAAGCAAAAGGCATTGCTTTGATGCGGTATGAGCGTAGTGACGGTATTTTCTAGCAGGAGGGTTGGATGACCGAACAAGAATTACTATCCCGTGTGAATGAATTACCCAAAGTCTCCAGTGTGGTTCAAGAGCTTGTTAGCATGCTTAACGACCCTGATTGTGATTTTGCCATGCTGGCAAAAAAGATATCCATGGACCAAGTGATTAGTGCGCGAGTATTGCGTTTATCTAACTCTGCTCATTTTGGTCGCAGCCGCACCATTGCCTCGATTAATGAGGCGGTGATTCGTTTAGGCATTGCGCCGCTTAAAACTATGGTGGTGGTATCTTGGCTTACTAGTGCGTTTCCCCGAGTACCTAAGCTTGATATGCAAACCTATTGGAGTGATACCTTCGAGATTGCTAGCATTGCCAGCAAAATAGCCGAAAAAGTGCGTATCGATGCCAATGAAATGTTCACCGCGGGGATCTTGCATAACATTGGCGATTTAATGGTGTTTACTTTAGCCCCCGATGTTGCCGAACAGGTGGCCGCTCGAGTGGCAGAAGGTGAAGACCGACAAGCTGTGCAGCAAGAACTCCTTGGCACTACCACCGCAAAACTGGGCGCCGAACTAGCACGCGCTTGGAAATTTGCGCCGCGCTTGGTTGATACCATCGAGTTTCATGTAAATCCCGATGCCGCTAAAATTGAACCGCTACGTGCCTTGGTGCTTAATTTTGCTTGTCGCTTGCATCAAGATTGGGATCATTTGGAAAGCAAAGCTGCCAAAATTGATTACTTTGCCAGCCATGCAAATTCTGGCGCACTGGTATTGCCTTCCTCTTTTTATGTGTCTATCGACAAAATCCGCGGCCAAGGCCGAGAAATGGCGCTGCAAATGGCGAGCTAGTACTAAAAGCGCTTATTGAGCTTGCTATTCTATGGTTTAATAGGCGCGTTAATTAGCTAGTGGATCCTTGTAGTGAGCGCATCAAACGAAAAACGTCTAAATAAATTTATCAGTGACTCGGGATTTTGTTCCCGTCGTGAAGCCGATAAATTGATTGAACAGCAGCGAGTAACCATTAATGGTCAAAAGCCTGAGTTAGGGACTAAAGTTCAACCGGGCGATAAAGTTGCAGTAGACGGTAAACTGATAAAAGCTATCGCTAGCAATAAATCTGATCGTGTTTACATTGCCTACAACAAGCCCATTGGTATCACCAGTACTACAGAGCGCCATGTTAAAGGCAACATTATTGATGCCATTGGTCACAAGCAGCGCATTTTCCCTATCGGCCGTTTAGATAAACCTTCTGAAGGGCTTATTTTTCTAACTAGTGACGGCGACATCGTGAATAAGATTTTACGTGCCGAGAATGCTCACGATAAAGAATACGTGGTGACGGTAGATAAACCCCTAAGCGAGCGTTTTGTTGAGCGAATGCAACGTGGTGTACCTATTTTAGACACCGTGACTAAGCCCTGTAAGGTGAAGGTAAACAGCAAGTTTGTTTTTACCATTGTGCTTACCCAAGGCTTAAACCGCCAAATTCGTCGTATGTGTGAGTACTTAGGTTATGAAGTTACCAAGCTTAAGCGCACCCGTATTATGAATGTGCACTTAGATAAACTTCGCCCTGGCCAATGGCGCAACTTAACAGATGCAGAAATGGCCGAGATTAATCAAGCTGTAGCCCATTCAAGTAAAACCGCACCAGAAACCACAGCAGCCACCGAGAAAAAGGTGTTTGTGAATAAAGCGGCAAGCAACAAGGCGCGTGATAAGTTTAAAAAAGCGCGTAGCCAAGGGGCAAATAAAGCTACTTTAAGCCTAAAGAAAAAGTAATCTTAAGCGGATTAATATTCAGCAACTTAGAAGCTCATTATGATAGATAAACAAGCGCGGCAATACCTGCAAGAGATGGATATCGATGTGTGGCTTAAGCGGGCTACACCGGTAAGCAAAACTCTGCGAGCGTCGCCGTCTTGGCCGCTAGTGCTAATTATAGAGTCTGCAGTTTTAGAGCAGCATTTAGCGCTGTTTAAAGGCATTGTTGCGGCGATGAAGCTAGAGTGGGCCGATATTCATATTTGTAGCGCTGCACATTTTCCAGAAGCTATCGATAGTTGGGTGTTATGGGCCGATCCTTTGAGCACCGCACCTAAGCATTCTAAAATCTTGTTTTGCGACCCACAGCAGTTAGCAAGCGATAAGCAAGCTAAGCGTATTTTATGGCAGCAGATATGTGCTCAGATCTTAAAACAAGCTTAAGTCCTCTATCGGTGATGGATGTGCCGATGATGCTAAACATAGAGCAACAAGCGCATTCGCACCCATGGAGCCGCGCTTTACTCACCAGTAACTTTGGTGGGTTGTATCGAAACCTTGGCCTTTGGCAAGACGACTGCTTATTGGCTTACATTATTTTGCGGGTGGTGGCTGGCGAGGCTGAATTGATCAATATTGCGGTAACGCCCGAACAGCAAGGTAAGGGCTTAGGCACCCAGCTTATGCGGGCAATGTTAGCGATGGCAGACGAGCAGCAATGGCAACAGATTTTGCTGGAAGTAAGAGAAAGCAATGTAAGTGCTCAAAAGCTCTATCTGCGTTTTGAGTTTGAGCAAATAGATCGCCGCAAGGGCTATTACCCCTGTGATAAAAAAGGGCGTGAAGACGCCCTTATTATGCAACGTTTTTGTTAGGCTTTTTTAGCCGCAACCGATGTTGCGGCTCTCTTCATTACCAGTGCCACTGAAAGTGAATACCCTGATAATTACTACCACCTTTAATTCTGCCAAATAGCGATGAGTTCTCGAAAATACCCGAGCGGTGATGAATGTTGTAACCCAGCCACATTTTTTCCATTTCCGGCTTCTTAAACAAGTCACCTAAGTTTATGTCTAAAGAAAAGTCCAGATAGTTGAGCAACTTGCTTGGATTATAACCTTTACCTTCTTCGGCTAAGTCAACTTCTTCGATATAAGTAATGTTAGTGACATAAGAGAGGCCCTCTGCTACACCAAAACGCCAACGAATTGGCCAAGTAAAGGTGTAATACGCTTTAAAGGCAATCACATACTCTAGGATCGGGTCTTGTACCTCAGAGCTATGGTGATAAGCCAAGCCTGGGGTTAGGTAAACGTCTATCGGGAAGCCGAGCAAGGTTTCACTGAGTAAGTGACCATAAAACACCGAGCTTAACTGGTTGTTATATTCATCTTTTTCGGCTTTAAAGTGGATGATATCGCCTAAGTTAGAAGGGGTTGCCCAAGCATGAGATACCCTCAAGTAACCTTTTGGCCAGTCGCCTTCAGTGGTTTGATACTGCTGGTTGAAAAAGCTAATGCCCAAAAAGCTTTCGAATTGAAAATCTTTGTCGATGATATCTACGTTTTGTACTTCTTTACCGTAATAAGTACCCCCTAAGCGACCTACAAGATAGAAGTCTCGCCATACGTGGTAGCGCATATCAATACCGGCTTTTAAATCCACATCGGCTTGGGTTTTAAAAAGCTCTAGGCCGTAGTAGCGGGTATTGTACTCGCTGCTTTTAAGGTGAGCGGTGGCATAGGGCGCTAGATACCAGCGCTTGTAGTGCTTCTGCCAAGTAAGGCCTAAATTGCCGTGAAAATTGCCCGAATCATCACTTAATAACTCGGTGTTAAATGAATAGTGAGGCTTGAAGCGCCATTGGCTGCGAACACCGTAATCAATGCCGTCGCCGCGAATTTGGTTTTGATACTCTGACGGAATGTCGAAGAAGCGATATCGGCCCATAACAGAGATATCAAAGTCGTCTTCTTTCCATATTTTGTAGCCAGCTTCTAAGCCGTCTAGATATACTCGGTCGCCTCGGTAATATAGCAGCGGCATAACATCAGCAACGGTATTGGTTTCTGAGCGAAAGGGGATAGTGGCATTTCTAAATCCAAAAGCGATGCCCCAATCGTCATCCATTAAACCGTCAACCATTTCACTGGCTTGGCTACTAAGGCTAAAACACCACATTGTTAAGACAAGAGAATATGAGAGTAGCGAGTTAAGGTGGCGTTTCACCGCTTGATTCTTCCATGTTGGCTGCTTTTCGAGCCAATATTGTCGCACGGGTCACAGATAAACTAAAGCTCGCTTCAGAAAGTGGCATGAAATTTCCCTTCTGCAAGGTATCTTGCGCCACCCAAATTTGATTCATTTCTAAAACCAAATAGCTAGAAACGTGGTGCTCAGGATCAAACATTACAAACAAAGATGGGTAGGTATTAAGGTTGAACTGGTCGGCAAAGCGCTCGTGGGTGCGGTCGGTATCAATGTTCACCTGCACCTTCACATAGTCTTCAAGCATACGTTTGATTTGAGGATTGTTTAAATAGTCATATTCAAAAGCGATACAGCGTTGGCAGGCTTGCCTGCGCAAATACAAAAACAGCGGTTTTTCAGTGAGTTTTGATTCTCTAATGCCTTGATGGTAGCCCTGGATATCAAATAGCCAGCCATCTTTGGCGCTCACTCCGCGGCCATGAACGTGGTAGATAAAAATGTAACTAAGAGCAGCGCCACCTAAGGCTATCAATATCAAAGTAAAGAAGACTTTTTTGAATAGCTCAAAGCTCATCGCTTGCCCCTTGGTGAATTAACTAAGCATTTGTTTATAAACGTACTTAGTTAGCTATCGGCCTAATAATAGTAAGCTTTAGTTTGTTGATAAATCAAGCTAGGGCTAGCTTGCAAGATTTGCTTAAAAAAAAGCCTCGCGAGTGCGAGGCTTTTTGCAGGAGAGCTTAGCTATTTAACAAATTCTAGAATTGTTAGTTGCTCACCTAGGTAGGCAGTATTGTTACCAGGAACTGGATACAGCTGCGAACTACGAGACTGTCCATCGTCGTTGTCTGCTAGGGCAATGTTCCAGTCAATTGTTTTACCCGCTAAGCTGTCTACCGGCAGTTCAATAGAGAATTGCATGATAGTGCCATCTTCATTCCATTTGGCAACACGCTTACCAGGGAAGGTGTTCTTTTGGAAATCTTGGCCCACGATGCTGCGCAGTTGCACAAATTCTTCACCAACTTTAATGAAAATTTCAATGTTGTCGGTTTGCCAATCATCGCCACTGGTCACCGTTTTGTTGTCATGGCGGTGAACAACACCATGCAAGGTGTTACCAGAGTAAGCTACGCGCCAGCTACCATGAATAATATCTTGGCTTGGCGGCGTTTGGTCTTGGGTATTTAACTGGTTAAAGGCAAACGGGTAGTGGTAAACATTTTCCCATTTTGATAGGTCAAAAGCGCTAGTGGCGTCAAAGCCTTCAATTGGCTCGGCTTTAAAGCTAACTACTTGGCCTTTCAATTTATCGCTAATTTCAGTGTTTTGAGCAGTAAAGAATACTTCACCAAAATCATGACCTTGCCAGCCGTTGTTAGTACCAGGCACCGGGTAAAGCTGCGCGTGACGACCAGCTTCTGGGCCAGCATCGTTATCGGCTAAGGCAATGTTAAAGCCTAAGGTCGTGCCAGATAGGGTGTCAGTTTGTTTTGGCGTAATAGAGAACTCCATTACGGTGCCATCTTCATTCCAGTAGTTTTTAATATCTGCTTCGAATGCTGTTGGGGCAAACTCTTCACCAACTAACGCACGAATTTGTGCAAACTCTTCACCAAAACCTAGGAATACCTCTACAGAGTCATTTTCCCAAACCTGCGCTTTGTTACCGGTAACAGTTTTGTCGTCTCTACGTTCTACACGCCCATAAAGGGTGTTGTCATCATAAAGTAAGGCAAAGCGACCCGAGATGTTGCTCTCTGCTGGTAAGGTTAAATCTTTACCACCTAATTGGTTATAGGCAAAGGGGTAGAATACCGCGTCATTCCACTTGGCAATGTCACCGTCTAGTGGCATTGCTTGTTTCGCTTCATTACTAATAAAGGCTTCGAAGCGGCGTCCGGTATCAGCTAATGGCGCTGGTGGCTCCCAATCAAATTTACCGGCGGCTTTATCGGCAAATACTTTATTTACCGCTGTGTAAGCTGGTTTCTCTTTGTATTGCTTATCAAACATTAAGCCGTGGTCGTAACCTTTAAACCAATGCGGGATCCAGCTGTATTTATCGCTAATACCCCAAGTAGTGAAGAAGTTAACTTCATCGTAGTAAGCTGTTAGCTTGGCTAAGTCTTCATACATGTTGGCTTGTTGCTGCAACATCCGGTCAGTAGCGGGATCTTGCATACGAATATCAATTTCGGTGAAGTGGAACTCTAAACCAAGCTCTTGAATTCGCTCAATGTTGGCAGCAATGTCGGCAACCCGAGGTTGTACGCCAACTACCAAGTGGGCTTGAGTTCCAATACCGTGAATAGGCACACCTTGCTCTTTCAGTTTTTTCACTAAGCGGTAAGCTGCGTTCGCTTTTGGTGTTTTACCTTCGGTAGAGTAATCGTTGTAAACCAAAATCGCATCAGGGTCTGCTTTATGGGCAAACTCAAAGGCTTTGGCAATATAGTCTTCACCTAGCGCTTTGTACCATATTGTTGGACGCCAGCCGCCGTTATCATCTAAGGCCTCGTTTACTACGTCCCAGTATTTCACTTTACCCTTGTAGTGACTTACTACAGCAGTAATGTGCTCTTCCATGATTTTTAGCATTTCTTCTTTAGAGAAATCGCCATTGTCTAACCAATCAGGGTTTTGAATGTGCCATACCAAGGCGTGGCCACGAACCATCATGTTATTCTTTTGAGCGAAATCTACCAGCTTGTCAGCTTTATCGAAGGTGAACTTGCCACGCTCTGGCTGCAAGTAGCTCCACTTCATTTCGTTTTCTGGGGTAAGTTGATTGAATTCACGAGCCAGTGTCTCGGCGAATTGCTTATCTTGAAGGTGGCGTGTTTCTAAGGCCGCACCGATGAAGGTTTCTTGACCTTTTACTACATCTCTTAACGGAGCAGCGTTTACTTGTAAGCTGCAAATTGCAGCAGCAAGCGCCGCCACTTTAAAAATTCCTGTCTTAATCGCATGCTGGCGCATGTTTCTCACTCCTTAAACCGTTCTTAGCTTAAGGCTACCTTAGCCCTCCTTTTATCTAGGGAGCACTGCGAAACTTGATAAATTCGTTGCGAAAAATCACTAATGTGAGCTCTCTCATGCTTGTATGATAATTAATGAATTTCTCAGTTGCAGATGAAACTTGCTAATGTTTGTTCCACGCTGTCATCACTATTTGCTTGTTTAGTAACGATATTTAGATTGAACTAAGGCTTGGCGTTGTTTTCTTCTGAGAGGGGAGTTGCAGCCTGTTCATTGTTTGCTTGCTCAGCTTCTAAAGCGGCGCGCTCAGCTTTTGAAACATAGCGCGGTTTGTTGCTATTTTGCTTTTTAGAGTTGGCTTTTTTAGCTTTTTTCTTCAGCGTTTCGTTGATTTTCTTTTTGCGGTTCACGAGTTTGTGCCTGTACTAAATGAATGGCGCAAGTTTAACAAATTGTAGCAATAAGTTCTTTAGCTTATGCCTGAGGAATAAGTTAGCACCAGCATCCATGCCGGTTTGCTAAATTGAATGCTTAGGCTGCCTCATGTATGGCTTGATGGGCTTGTTTTTGAAGCTGCTCGGCTAAATCGAAGGGCAGGCGCAGTGCGTAGGCTAGGCCATCTAAGTGCGCTTGTTCAGCAGCGTTGTCTAAGTTGATAGCAAAGCAAGAGGCCAAATAGAGCTCAGATTTTTGCTCGATGGTTTCTACTTCACTGGCCAACTCGCCAATGGAAATGGGCTGGCGCATTAGTTGATATAAGGTTGATTTTACTTGCTCGCTAAGCGCCATTTGCTCTAGCGCTTCAAAAATTCGTTGTTGTTCTTGCTCGTCAATGTGCCCGTCTGCCTTGGCAGATGCGATCATCGCTTTAAGTATCGTGAGTTGAAAATCGTTGTTATTGGCGGTACTGGTAAAGCTGGATTGATCAATTTGCTCTAATTTTTGGCTAGTATGGTGGTTTTGCGAAGAGCTAGATTGCTTTTTCCAGTTACTAAAAGCGCTATAAGCTAAGCCGCCCAGTACCGCTGCACCGCCATAGGTTGCCGCTTTGCCAGCAAACTTTCGTGCAGATTTGTTACTTACTAATAAGGCCATTAAGCCACCCGCTGCAGCGCCTCCGGCTAATCCACCCGGAATTGCCCCCAATACTCCACCACCTTGCTGTGCGGTTTTGGGAGCATCGCCAGAAGCACCTAAAAACTGGTTAAGTAAATTGTTAATCATGCTAGTTTCTCCTCTTGCTTAGCTAGTCTTCTCCGTTAAGAAAACCAAGAATATGCAGCAAGCTAGTGAACAAATTGAAGATGGCAACAAACAACGAGGTTGTAGCCATAATGTAGTTGGTTTCTCCGCCATGAATGATGTTGCTGGTTTCATACAAAATTAGTCCCGACATCAACAGAACGAACATGGCCGATACACCTAAGGATAGCGCCGGAATGGCAAAGAAAATTGCGCCTAAACCGGCAAGGAAAGCCACAATAATGCCCACCATTAAAAAGCCGCCCATAAAGCTAAAGTCTTTTTTACTGGTAATGGCATAAGCAGATAGCGACAGGAAGATCACTGCGGTAGCTACCATGGCTTGGCTAACAATCAGGCCGCCATTTGGCAGGCTTAAGTAAGCGGTAAGGATCGGCCCAAGGGTTAAGCCCATAAAGCCAGTTAGGGCAAAAATGCAAACTATGCCCCAAGCACTATTGCGCAGTTTCATGGTGGCAAATAGCAAGCCGAAGTAGCCCACCAAAGTGATAATGATACCGGGGTGGGGCAGGTTCATTGCCATGGAAAATGCCGCGCTAGCACCACTAAACATAAGCGTCATAGAGAGCAAGGCATAAGTATTGCGAATAACTTTATTGGTGGCTAATACGTTCTCGTTAACGTGGTTAGAGGTATTGCTAATAGGGTGATTGTTCATCTTGTCACTCCTTCCTCAGCAGTGTTTGTTGGGTATTCGGTGAACTCTACAAATTCGCTATTTAGTGGATCGTTATCGTCTTCATCGCTCAAGCTGTAATAGTCGGCAACACTAATGTCGGGAGCCCGTAGAGCCTTATTGCGCACCCGTGCTATACGCCGAGTTACCGAGCGACTAGCCCGGCTAGCTGCGCGGTCTATAGCAACATATATTTGAGCTTGAATGTCTTCTATCACCACATCGGCTTGGCCAGCTAACTTAACCAAAATTTGGCAGCGCTTGCCGTTTGCCCCGCTGCTCTCTTTGCTATCTGACAGCTTGACCGCAATGCGCATAATGTTGTTGTACTGCGACCCAAGTGCAAAGTTAATCCGTCTTTTGATGTAGGCTTGCAGTGGTTCATTCAGTGGAAAGTGTTGTGAATGCATATCAATTTTCATACTACCTGGCATGGTCTGCTCCTAAGCTGAATCAATACTTTGAATCACGAGTCACTACCTTAATGGGCTTTTATACTTAGGTATACTCGAATATACTTTCCTTATAGCTCGAAAAATACGAAGTGTTTGCTGTGATAAATTATAAACATCTGCATTATTTTTGGGTGGCTGCCAAGCAAGGCGGTATTGCTCGAGCCAGTGAATTGCTGCATATCACGCCACAAACTATTAGCGGCCAGATAAGCTTGTTAGAGCAGCATTTTGGCAGCGCATTATTTAGCAAAGTGGGTCGAAATTTAGAACTAACCGAAACTGGCCGTTTGGCTCTTAGTTACGCCGACGAAATATTCACTTTAGGTGATGAACTCGAAGATACCCTAAGGCAAGGGTCAGCAGAACGTCCGCAGTTGCTAAAAGTGGGCATCGCCGAAGTGGTTCCCAAAACCATTGCATACCGTCTGTTAGAGCCGGCCTATAACATGGGTGGGCCTTTACGCATGTTGTGCAAAGAAAACACCCTAGAGAGTTTGTTGGCAGAGCTAGCCCTAAACCGTTTGGATTTAGTGTTGGCGGATGGACCAGTGCCTCCTGGTTTAGGCGTGCGTGGTTTTAATCATGCTTTAGGGGAAAGTGGGGTAAGTTTTGTAGCCAGCCCAAGCATTGCTAAGTCACTGCAAGCTAACTTTCCGGCCTGCTTAGATGGCTCGCCATTGCTGATTCCAAGTGAAATAAACCTTATGCATGTACGATTATTGCAATGGTTTGATAAACAAAACATTCACCCGCAAATTATGGGTGAGTTTGATGACAGCGCATTGATGAAAACCTTTGGCCAAGCTGGCGTGGGGGCGTTTATTGTGCCGACCGCCATTGCCGATGAAGTGGTGAATCAATATGGGGTGGAATTAATTGGCAGCACTCAAGATGTACGAGAGCAGTTTTTTGCGATTACTGCCGAGCGCAGAATTGCCAATCCAGCGGTAGTGGCCATTACCGAGTCGGCGCGCGAATGGTTAGCGTAGTATTTCGAGCTAAGCCAACTTAGAACGCTTTTGTGCTATGTGCTCCAAATTGATTAATTTGAGTTTGTTTGCTGCTTTACTAAACCGCTAAATGTTACTGGGTGATTTACACTTAAGCATATCTCTGTATGCCTTAGGTTTATTGTATGTCGCGCCAAGTATTTCCCTTCTCTATTCTTCAAGATGGCAAACCAAGTAACGGGCTTGCCGAACTGAGCTTGCTTAACTCAAATACGCTTAGAGTGAAGATTGCCCCTGATACTGAGAGTTTAAGCAAGCAGCAAATGCTGAGTGAGTTGGTGGTGTTGCCGCAATTAACGGTTGACCCGCTGTATAGCTCTGCCGAGCAAATGCGCAGCGAGCACTTGAAGATAGCGTTTAGCGAAAACGGCTTGAGCATTAGCACTGCCGAAGGTGAGCTGCTGCGCGTAGCGCAAACTGCTTTTAAGCAACAAGGTGATGATAGCGCGCTCAGTCAGCACTTTGTTAGCTCTGGTGAACAAGCTTTTTATGGCTTAGGCCAATATCCTGATGGGATCTTTAATTACCAAGATCAACGCCGCGAGATTTGCCAATCTAATAAAGGTATAGCAGCCCCTTTGCTACTATCTACCAAAGGTTATGCAGTGCTATGGAACCAACTAGCTTTTACCCAGTTTACTAGCCAAGGAGAGGGCTTTAGCTTTAGCTCAGCCGCTGGAGAGTGCATAGAGTTTTACGTTGTTTATGGTCCCGAGTTTGATCAAATTATTCAGCATTATCGAAAGCTTACTGGCGCTGCGCCGCTGTTTGGCCGTTGGGCTTATGGTTACTGGCAAAGCAAAGAGCGTTACGTAAATGCCGCCGAGCTAGTTGCCACAGCTAAAAATTATCGCGATAAAAAAATTCCCATCGATAACATCGTACAAGATTGGAAATACTGGGGAGATTTGGGCTGGAGCGCGATGCAGTTTGACGAGCAAGTGTTTGGCGATGCAGCCGCTACCATTACGCAACTTCATGATATGCACTTCAAACTCATGGTGTCGATTTGGCCAATTGTTGGCAAGGGCAGCCCAGTGTTTAAGGCCTTGTTAGAAAATGGCTATTTATTCGAAACCGAACATTGGGCCGATGGCCATATTTACGATGCTTATAGCCAAGGCGCACGTGATATTTATTGGCAACACCTAAAAGCCGGTTTAATGGATCTGGGAGTCGATGCGTTGTGGATGGATGGCACCGAGCCTGAGTTTATCTCGACCCAAAATCCAAAAGATGGCGTGGAGTTTTGCCATCAGCAACGTGATACCGAGTTGGGCTCTTGGAAGCAGGTGCTAAATGGTTATTCTTTGATGACCACGCGTGGGGTTTATGAAGCGCAGCGCCAGCAAATCTTGCAAGGAGCAGAAGACAAACGTGTTTTCACTCTTAGCCGCTCCAGTTATTTAGGCCAGCAACGTTACGCCGCGGCTTGTTGGTCGGGAGACATAAGTGCTACTTGGCAAGTATTGCGTCAGCAAATTCCAGCAGGCTTAAACTTGTGTGCCGCGGGTTTACCTTATTGGACTACCGACATTGGTGGTTTTTTTACCAGTGGTTTTGGTGCGAATTTCCCAGAAGGTGTAGACGATGATGCCTACAAAGAGCTGTATGTTCGCTGGTTCCAATATGGGGCTTTTTGTCCGCTATTTCGCTCTCACGGCGCCAATACACCGCGCGAAATTTATCAGTTTGGCGAGCCGGGAGATTGGGCCTTTGACGCCTTGTTAAAGTTCAACAAATTACGTTATCGCCTATTGCCTTATATCTATTCACAAGCATGGAATATTACCGAGCATGGCGGCACCATGATGCGTTTGTTGGCCTTTGATTTTAGACAGCAAGCACAGCTGCATAACATTAGTGACCAGTTTATGTTTGGCGACAGTTTGATGGTGTGCCCAGTTACCCAAGCTATGTTCCATCAACAAAGTTTGCAGCAACAGTTGATTGCGCCAGAGCACTTGCGCACGACGGAAGGCTTGCAAGGCATTAGCGAGCAACACTTTTCTGATGATCAATTCAAACAGCTGGTTGCTACGCAAGTGGTTGAAAGCATAGATGGCAACTGGGCAGGTGGCCCGCCAGCGGGTTTGCCTTTAAGTGGTTATAGCGTGCGTTGGCAAGGGCTGCTCACCGCGCCGGTCGATGGCGAGTACAACTGGCTGATTCATGCTAACGATGGGGTGCGTTTCTATTTAGACGGTAAGCTGTTGATTGATAGTTGGCAAACTCAGGCGCAGCTTAACCATAAAGCGAGTTGTCATTTAAAAGCAAACCAACAATATCAACTGGTGGTTGAATATGCGCATTGGCAAGGTTCGTCAAAATGTAGCCTAAGTTGGACCCATGCAGGCATCGCTCATCAGCAAACGCAGTTATATCCAGCTGAGCGAGAGGTGGTGCTACCTGCTGGCCTTGCTTGGTATAACTATTGGAACAAGCACTGTTATCAGGGAGGACAAACTATTGCGATGGGCACGCCTATCGACATTATGCCTTTATTGGTAAAAGCCGGAGCCATTATTCCACATGGCCCTGAGGTGCAGTATCACGATGAATTACCGAGCGACCCACTCACCATTGAAGTATACGTGGGTGAGGATGGGCGCTTTTGCTTGTATGAAGATGAGGGAGACAGTTATCGCTATGAGCAAGGGGCCTATAGCGAAATTGTGTTTGAATGGGATAACAGTAAACGCTGTTTACATATTGCTAAACGGAGCGGCAGTTTTGCGGGTATGTTGCAACAACGTACTTTTAATGTTCACTTAATTAGCGCTTTTGATATTCAGCGACAAACCCTAGTTTATGTGGGAGAGGAGCAAAACTTGCAGTTTTAAACAAAGGAGTTACTAGGGGCTGCTTATCTTTGCTGATGCTGCCCAGAAGGGGCGTATAAGCGAACGAAATTTCAAGACCAAAGGTCAACAGATCCTAGTTTAGTGGCAAACTGTTCAGCAAGCAGGCGCTTAAATTAGCAAAATTATCTATAGATTGTTTTTAATAAACTAAACAATTACTTGGCTTATTCTCTATACTATTTAGCATCACTGAAGTGGCAGGATAGCAACTTCAGTTCACTTTAATAACCTAGAGAACATGGATATGTTGAATCAAAAAACCTTTGAGCGCGGTGCAATGGAAGCCGCCATAAAAATAGGTTTACTATTTTTGTTAGCCGCATGGTGTATCGACATTGTGCGGCCGTTTATCACCCCGGTGATTTGGGCGATGATCTTGGCTGTAGCGCTTAACCCCCTGTATTTAAAACTCAAAAATGTGGTGGGTAAAGGTGGTGTAGCAGCCACCATTATTGTGCTGGTGTTTCTAGCCATAATTTTGGTACCTGGGGTTAAGGTGACTACCGCAGCAATCGACAGTTTAGCTGCTGTAGGTAAGCAAGTTCAGCAGGGCAGCTTTGAAATTCCCCCTCCTTCAAATTCAATCAAATCTTGGCCCTTAATTGGCGAAAAAGTTCATGCGCAGTGGTCCTTGGCTGCCAGTGATTTGCAGCGCTATTTAGGTACTTATGCAAGCCAAGTGGGTGATGTGGCCGGCAAGGTGATTGGTTTTGCTGGTGGGCTTATCGGCGGCCTGTTGATGTTTTGCTTCTCGGTAATTATTGCCGGAGTATTTATGGCAAACGGTGAAAAAGCGGTGCTGGGAGCGCAATCATTAGCAAATGCCTTGGCAGGTAAGCATGGTAGCTACTTAACCAATTTAGCCAGCAATACTATTCAAAGTGTGGCAAAAGGCGTGCTTGGTGTTGCGGTTATTCAAGCTACTTTACTATCAATCGGCTTTTTTGCCGTAGGCGTACCGGGGGCGGCTGTATGGTCGGTATTGGTACTGATTTTAGCCATTGCCCAATTACCGCCTTTTTTAGTGGTATTGCCGGTGGTTATTTATGTCTTTAACCACGAGTCTACGGTGGTGGCAGGGATTTTTGCTGTATGGAGCATACTGGCGGGCTTTAGTGAAAATGTGCTCAAACCTTTATTGCTGGGGCGCGGCGTAGATGTGCCCATGCTGGTGATTTTGTTAGGTTCTTTAGGGGGAATGCTAATGTCTGGCTTTGTGGGGTTGTTCTTAGGAGCAGTAGTTCTAGCAGTTAGTTACCGCTTGTTAGTAGCATGGTTAGAGCTTAATTCTCAAGAGCAGGCAGATGCTAACGAATAAGTAGCAAAACAAAAATTAGCCTTAAGTAAAATAAATACGGAAATAAGAGAAACACGATGTCTGAACAAAATGAAGCCTCAGAAGCTGCGCCAAGCAACCCTTTACGTAAAAGTTCGTTTTTGGTATTTGCCCTGTGTATTTTGGTTTTTATTATTTATGTCGTGGGCGATAGAGTGACGCCCAATACCGACAATGCTCGAGTATTTGGTTTTGTAGTGCCGATTGCCGCCTCGGTATCGGGCAAGCTGGTTGAAGTGAATGTTACGAACAACCAGTTAGTTGAAAAAGGCCAACCTTTGGCCAAGGTAGCCGAAGAAGAATACGTACTGGCTGTCACTCAAGCGGAAGCTGCATTGGAGTTAGCCGGGCAAGAAATTGGCGCAGGAACCGCTGGCGTTTCGGCTGCGCAAGCGCGATTACTTGAAGCATCCACCTCTTATCAAGCGATTCTTACTGACGCCAATCGTTTGTTTGCCGTAGAAGACCAAAACGTAGTGCCGCAGCAAAATATTGATAGAGCGCGCAGCGATGTGGCCAAAGCTAAAGCTTCGGTAGCCAAGGCCAACGCAGAGTTGGAGCAAGCTAAACAAAATCTTGGGGTGAGTGGCGAGCAAAATCCTAAGCTGCAATCGGCTTTAGCCAAGTTGGGCAAAGCCCGTTTAGATTTATCTAAAACCGTAATTGTTGCGCCTTCTGAGGGAGGGGTGACTAACTTACAGCTAGAAGCTGGTTATTACGCCAATAAAGGTCAACCGCTGATGACTTTTGTCACCACCAAAGAGGTGTGGATTGAGGCCTATATGCGAGAAAACAATATTGCCAATATTCAAGCGGGCGACCCAGTGGAAATTGCTCTAGATATTGCACCAGGCAAAATCTTCAAAGGCGAGGTGGTGTCAATTGGGTTTGCAGTTAATTATGGTCAATCTAACAACCTAGGTGCGCTACCTACTATTCCGCAAACGGCTGGTTGGTTGCGAGATCCGCAGCGCTTTCCGGTAATCATCAAATTCTCTGATGATACTGCCCATGGCTTACGACGAATTGGTGCACAAGCAGATGTAACGGTATATACCGAAGGCACCTTCATTATGAAAGCGTTGGCTAAGCTGGCCTTAAGGGTTAAAAGCTGGTTCTCTTATGTCTACTAAGGCCTTAAGCTCGCGGCTTGCTAATCCTCTAAAAGCGCATATGTTGCGCTTTAGCTTAGTGAGTGCCTTGGTACTGGTGCTGGCGGTAAGTTTAGAGTGGAGTATGTCATTTGTTACTGCTATTTTTACCGCTCAGTTGTTGTTGCCTGGCAAGCCACCGCTAAATTTGGCCTTAATTAAAACCTTAGCGCTAGCGGTATTAAGCTGTTTTCTGGTGGGGCTTGGGGTTGTGCTTATTGCCCAGCCTTATCCATTGCTGCTGTTTATTATTCTTGCTTGGTGTTTGTTTTTTGTATTTTACCGAGCCAGTACTGGTTTAAATGAGTTAGTGGTTCTATTTCTGTTGGTGGCGCTGATCGCATTGCCGATGTTGGCCAGTGCTAGCAGAGCAGCAGCGTCCAGTTTTGTTGTCGACTTTATGCTGGCCTTTGTTTTGGCCTTGTTGATAGTGGCCTTTGTGCATTGGCTGATACCAGTGAAAGACGACTTCCATCAAGGAGCAGAAAAGCAGCAAGCGCCGATTCTAAAACATCAAGATGCCTGCCGTCAGGCAGTGGTTAGCACCATCGTTATACTGCCACTTATTATCTACTTCTTTGCTTTTGATAAACTCAGTGATTTGCTGGTGGTTATTTTTGTGGCTATTTTGGCGCAAAACCCCGAGTTAACCAAAGGCGCAAAAGCCAGTATAGGAATTATTTTCACCAACATTGTAGGTGGGTTAATTGCTGTGCTGGTATTTAATTTATTGGTTGCAGCGCCGCAGTTTAGTTTTATGGCGCTGCTAATTACCCTTAGTTTTATGCTGATCGCCCAAGCTATTTACCTGCATCCTAAAGGCGCGATAGTAGCAGCTGGCCTATCGGCTTATATCATTATATTGGGCAGTACTATTGGCAGTGATGGCGGCTTAGCAACCACTAAGTTTTATGCGCGTATCTTCCAGTTAAGCATGGTGGGTTTGTATGTGGTGGGCAGTTTTTACTTAGTGCATAAGTTGGCTTGGCTTAAGCCAGTTAGTCCTAATAGCTGACCTTGTATTGTGAACCTGTTGCCGCTGATTAATTAAAAAGGCTGATTTACGGTAAAGCGAAAAATTGAGTCATCTTTACTAAAACCTAGGTCTGCTCGCGCAACAATATTCTCAATGAAAATACGTGCGCCAAAGCCAGCGCTCCAATTCATGTTTTGGTGCAGTTTTGCAATATCTAACTGGTCTTCAACTTTTCCCATTTCTGCAAATACCGCAAATTGCCACCATGGGAAGTTATAGTTACGGATAAATGGAGCGCTGGTCTGTGGCTGCCAACTCGGTATCATGCGATATTCCGCTGCATAAAATAGGGCGCTTCGGTCATTAAAGTAATCATCGGCATAACCACGCATACGATCGCCACCGCCAAGCACAGATTGAGCAAACCAAGCAGGTTGGCTATTGGGATCATTCTTATCCCAAGTGGGTATATCAGAAATATAAGCAGTAAGTGATAAACTCTGTTGTCTTGTCCAAGAAGTATTACCAAGGTCAAAGTAGTTTACTTGTTGTGCTTCTAAACGCGTGTAGCTGGCTCGCTCGGCATTGCCCCAGTCACGAATTAATCGAGCATAACTATGATGGCCAGCGTTCGGTGAAGGGGCATAGTTACGTGCATCATGATCTAAGGTAAATTGCACGCCAGCGGTTCTACCTTCAACATTGCTCACATAGTCGGAACGAAAATCTCGGCTGCGATAAAACGGTTCTACTTCAAACACTGTTCGCGCAGTATATTCATGTGTTGTTGGTAGACCAAGCAGCGGAGCTTTATAGGCTTGTTGGTGGCTTTCAGACAGTAGGTAGCGAAAGGTAAGTAGCCAGTCTCGCTGTAAGTAAGAAGCGTCGTTAGGCACATCGATGGGATCATCAGGGCGCTCGCCAATAAACATTTGTGTATCCATAAACTCGGCCTGTAGCCCAGAAATATCCATGGTCCAACGCTCTGTTAAACCAAGGTTAAAATAACCTAAGTAGCTGATGTAGCTGTTGTTAACCGAATAAGCACCAAAACCAACAACTTGTGCTTGTGGTTGACCAACTCCGGTTACCGTTACAACTGAGCCCGCTAGCAAACCAGTGCTATCCATCGCACCTATGATGGGGATCACTACCGTTTCTGTAACATTCTCAACAGCTTGCACATCGTAGACATCAATTCTGTCTTCATCTGCTAGTAGATTGAAACTCCCAGTAAAGAGCGCAGCGAACAGTAAACAAGCTTTTATGCTTCGATTGCCTGTTTTCTTCGCTTGTGAGTTACTGGTAAGTTTCGAACTAAATGTCATCGCTATTTTCTCAGGTTGTATAACTAACGAAGGCTGTTGAGCCTGATTTGCGAGTGATTATAAGGAGCTGGTTGTTAACGAATAGGACTTAGAGAAATTCAAATTAGCGGATTTGTGGATGGGGTCTTGGCTAACTAAGAGGGATTGTGAAGGCTATTTTTCCTTAAGCTTTATGCTTGAGCACTTAGCTGCTGTTAATTGTTGGTTAAGCCTGTATGCTAAACAGAAGTAATTACTTATGTATTAGTTTCATGGATGAGGTTAAGCAACGTTGACTAATCAATTACTTATTGCAGTTTTCTAAGCTTTCAATCACTCGCCTTATCAGCCTTAGCCGGTGATTTGAGTATTGGGTTTGGTGCGTTTGCTTCGAATAGTGATTCTTCTATTATCAACAAGGGCGTAATGAGCTTGGACTTAGCATTGGTTTACACCTGAACTATGCCGAAGACCGGGATCTTGCCGGCTCAGACCATGATTTTTATTTAGATTCAAAGGCAGTTAGTGGTTACATGACGGACTTTAGTACAGGGCTTCGTTATCACGCTAACCAGCACTGGCGAGTTAATCTAAGCTATGACTATTATCAGGTGGAAGTAGATTGGAATGAGGTCACCTTGAAATACACTTTTCAAGGCCCCTATTTGAGTGTGCAATATGTGTTTTAGTGAAGCATAAGAAGAACTATCAACGATGAAAAATAAACTAGATGACTTAGATTTAAACCTTCTCCGTTTATTGTGTGCAGTGGTAGAAACACGCAATACCCACACGGCGGCAGATAAGCTGGGCATCTCACAAACCAGCGTCAGCCGAGGTATGGCTAAACTCAGAGAAACTTTTGGCGATAGACTGTTTATTCGCAAAGCTCATGGGGTAGAGCCTTCGGAGCTTGCTGAGAGATTAGCGGAAGCGGCTAACAGTATGCTGAATCCGCTAGTGAAGGTCTTGGAGTCTTTTCAAGATTTTGACCCCTTAGAGTTTGATGGATGTGTGAGAGTGGCGGTACATTTAGCAGCTCTTGAAGTTCATGGCCCCGATTTGTTTGAAGCATTACGCGAAGATTTTCCCAAGGCTCGTATTGAGCTTTTATATTGGCAAGACAGAACCACCCTTGAGGTGCTATCTGGGGAAGTGGATGCAGTTGTTCAGTTTGAAGGTTTCCCTTTGCCGCAAGAAATCTACCTATTTCCGGTACTTGAATATCAAGTGTGTTTAGTGGCAAAAAAACATCATCCAGTACTTTCTCGAACCAGCGAGTGGGATAGCGTGGGTAACTTGCCTGTTGCCAGAATTGTCACCGACGGGGTAGTGACGCGACGCGAAGCGATGGATGAGGTATATGAAGCAAAGGGTTTTCAGGCGAATGTCACTTTTAGCTCACATTGTATACGGGCAATCTTGAGAAAAGTCAGAACCTCAGATGCGATTATGTACGGTACAACTTATCTTCGAGACCTCGACGACGGGGTGGCATTTTATCCTCCTCCTCCAAATATGCCCGCCGCCGTATCTCGTTACACCTTGTGTGGTGGTTATCTACAAACAAAGCGTGACTATCCTTTAACTCAAGCTTTGCATCAAACACTGTTGAGTTACTTTGAAAATATAGAAACACCTCCTCTAGAGTTGCAGGATTAGTTGCTAAGCAGGTTGAGGTAACAATTGGGACTTTTTTGTACGGCTATCTAGCTGGCGAATACGGCTTCTAAGCTTTTGCTCCAATAAGATAAAAAAGCTAGGGCCGAGTAAACAAGGAGCAAATACAATTTCGTCTAGCCAATTTATATCTGCCAGTAAATGCAAATCACTGGCGATATCGCTCAATTGACTCTGAGTTAATTGAGCTGGCGACTGCGGCCAAGCTGCTGAGAGATCGACGCTTAGTAGTCGATAATTTAGCCTGCTCAGCGATGTGGTTAGCTCTTTTAATTGCTCAGGTGCACTGCGGTGCACCAGTAGCAGCACACAAACGCCTTCCCCTGAATCTGTAATATGGTAACTACGGTCATTAAGATTTACTTGATACTTCATGGTTGTTCCTCTATTTGAAAGAGGTGCTGATTATGGGTAACTGAGCGTGGCAAACCATGGTTTAAAGAAATTCATATTTGCTGAATAGTGCTTTTGCATATCTGAATTTCTCAAAACCGTATCACGCTTATCTAAAGTGGGTAAACTTCGCAGCAACTTTCACAAACATGGATTTAGTGAACACCGGCAGGGAAAGCCTATGTGATTTTGAATATATAACTAATCAAACGCTGAACTCGTTTGAAAGGAAGTTTAACTTTACTCTTTGGAGCCCTGTAATGCGCCTGTGTCAGCCCACATCATTAACATCGTTTGCTAAGCCAAAAGGTAAGCGACTATTCACTTCACTAATTGCAACTACGTTCCTAGTAGGATGTGGAAGTGAACCAGTTGAAGAAACCGCAACGCTTATTCGTCCAGTGTTTACCGAGCCAGCGGCTACGGTTGTGCTAAATAGTCAGAATCAGTTCTATGGTGAAGTGCAGTCAGCCAATCGCGCAGAGATGGGCTTTCGTACTGGTGGCCGTATTGCTGCATTTTTCGTTGATGAGGGTGACCAAGTGCTTAAGGGTGACTTGCTGGCAACTCTAGACCCTACCGATGCGCAAATTACGCTGTCTCGCGCTGAGATAGACCAAGAGAACACCCGCCGTGAGTATCTTCGCGCCAAGCAACTGTTCGACAACAATGGTGCGATTGCCAAGGCAGAGTTGGATCAAATAGAAAGCAGTTACTTGGTAGCACAAAATCGGGTTAAAGAAGCGCAGCGTCAATTAAAGCACACTAACTTATATGCTCACTTTGATGGTGTAATTGCTCGCCGAACTGCAGAAGACTACGACCTGGTTCAAGCTGAACAAACTGTGCTGACCATGCATGACTTGGATAATCTTGAGGTGGTTATCCAGATACCGGCGAGTGTAATGCAAACCCGCGGTGGTAGCGGTAAAGCATATGCTACTTTACGCACAATTCCGGGCCAGGTATTTGACCTCTCATTGAGCCGCTACGCTACCGAGCCTGATCCTGTTACCCACACTTATGCCATCACCTTGACCTTCGATGACATTCGCGATGAGCGAGTGTTCCCTGGTATGGCGGTGACTGTCACTCCAAACGATAAGTTTGAAGATCAAGCTCAATCAGTAATGGTGCCAGTTACTGCGGTGCAGCCAAACAACATGGGCCAGCAATTTGTTTGGGTGGTTAATAGTGACAATCAACTCGAGCGCCGCGAAGTTGAAGTGGGTGGGATAAGCGTTGAGCAAGTGGAAATCATTGCAAATCTTACTCAAGGCGAACAGGTGGTGGTAGCTGGTTTAGCTGGATTGACCGAAGGTATGGCTGTGCGCGCTCAGCAACTTGACGCAGAGGGAGCCAAGTAGATGAATATTGCTCGTTATACCCTTGCTAAACGCACCAGTGTTTGGGTAATCATTGCCTTGATTTTGATTGGTGGCTACATCAGCTATCAAAAACTGGGTCGCTTTGAAGATCCTGAATTTGTAATTCGCCAAGCGTTAATTATAACGCCTTACTCTGGTGCTACAGCGCAAGAAGTCAGTGATGAAGTGACCGACGTAATCGAAGGTGCATTGCAAAGCTTGCAAGAAGTAAAAGAGATTACTTCTACCTCGAAGCAGGGCATGTCAGAAGTCACCGTAGAAATGAAGATGGAGTTCGCCAAAACCGAAGCGGAGCTTCAACAGATTTGGGATAAGGTGCGCCGCAAGATTAATGATGTGCAGCGACAACTTCCGCCAGGTGCTGGGCAGCCCATCGTCAACGATGATTTTGGTGATGTGTACTCGCAGTTCTACGCGGTTACTGGTGAAGGCTATACCGACAAGCAGCTGCAAGATTACGTAGACGTGCTGCGTCGCGAATTAGTGCTGGTGCCAGGAGTTGCGCGTACTCAAACTTTGGCGGAAAAAGATGAAACCATTTTTGTTGAGATTTCTAATCAGCGCCTAGCGCAGTTCGGCATCTCGGCTGAGCAAATCTATCAAGTTTTAGAAAACCAAAACACCATTACCGTGGCCGGTGCTATCGACAGTGGTGATATGCACATTCCGGTGATTCCAAGCTCTACCATTCGCTCTTTTGACGATATTCGCAACATCCACTTGGGCTTAGGTAGTGACAACACCATTCTGCGCTTAGGCGATGTGGCTAAGGTAAGTCGTGGCTTCCAAGAGCCAGTTTCCATGTTGATGCAATACAACGGCGAGCGTGCCATTGGCTTTGGTATCTCTAATGTGGCTGGCGGTAACGTGGTTACTATGGGTGACGCAGTAAAGGCGCGTATTGAAGAACTAGCCAGTCAGCGCCCACTGGGTATTGAGCTAAATGAAGTCTCTTTGCAGTCGGATTCGGTAGCCGCTTCAGTTTCAGATTTCGTTAACAACCTCATTGCCGCAGTCGCGATTGTATTTGTGGTGCTATTGCTGTTTATGGGTCTACGCACCGGCCTTATTATTGGCTTTGTATTGGTGCTTACCGTTGCTGGCACCTTGATTGTGATGCTGATTGACAGCATCGCCATGCAGCGTATCTCGCTCGGTGCTTTGATCATTGCCTTGGGTATGTTGGTAGACAACGCCATTGTTGTCACCGATGGCGTATTAGCCCGCTTGCAGAAAGACCCAAATGCTGACCGTGAGCAAGTGGTATCTGATGTTGTTGCTGCAACTAAATGGCCACTGTTGGGCGGCACCATCGTAGGTATTTGTGCCTTTAGTGCAATTGGTTTGTCACCTTCAAACATGGGTGAGTACGCCGGTTCGTTATTCTGGGTAATCCTATACTCAATGCTGCTCAGCTGGTTGTTCGCGGTTACCGTTACCCCAATGCTGTGTCACGACTACTTAAAAGTTAAGCCAGCGAACACTAATCAAGTTAGCCGCCCAATGACTGCTTACACTCGTGTTTTGCACTGGGTACTAAAAAACCGCAAGGTATCGTTGATTGCCATTGCCGGCGCCTTGATGCTTGGCCTTAAAGTATTTGGTTATGTGCCTCCTGGCTTTATGCCGGAATCGCAACGCCCGCAGTTTGTGGTGGATGTACGTTTGCCACAGGGTTCGGATATTTCTCGTACCCATAAGGTCATCAACAGCATTGAGCAAGACGTTGCAGCTAAAGACGGCGTAACTAATATCACCAGCTTTATTGGTGGTGGTGGTCTGCGCTTTATGCTGACTTATTCGCCAGAGCCGGGTAACCCTGCTTATGGCCAATTATTGGTTGATGTTGCTGACCACAATGTGATTGAGCAATTGGTAACAGAGCTGCAAACTGAGCTAGAACAGGCTAATCCAGATGCATCAATCATGGTGTGGAAGTTTATGCTTGGTCCTGGTGGCGGCAAGAAAATAGAAGCAGCCTTCCAAGGTCCTGATAGCGCAGTGCTGCGCGGCCTAGCCGAGCAAGCCAAAGTGCTGATGAATGAGACGCCGGAACTGATTGCCGTTCAAGACGATTGGCGCCAACAAGTGCCAGTGGTTCAGCCGGTGTTCTCTGGTGAGAAGGCGCAGCGTTACGGCCTAACGTCGCGCGAAATCAATGCGGCGATTAACCAAACTCTGACTGGTCGTAATGTAGGTGCTTATCGTGAAGGTAACGATCTGATTCCAATCGTGGTGCGTGCGCCTCAAGACGAACGTAACCATGCCCGTGCCTTGGAAAACACCGAAGTGTTTAGCCAAAACCTGGGTCAGTTTATTCCGCTAGCGCAGTTGGTTGATGAAGTTAATGTGGTTTGGCAAGACGCTATGCTTAAAAGGGTAGACCGCGTGCCAACCATTATGGCGCAGGCCGATCCTGCGCCAGGTATGCTCACCGCTGAAGCCTTTGAGGTTACTCGCAGCAAGATTGAAGCCATGGAACTTCCACCGGGCTACAGCCTAACTTGGTATGGTGAATACAAAGAGGCCAAAGAAAGTAACGAAGCCTTAATGGCCGCTGCACCTTATGGCTTCACCGCCATGGTATTGGCAGTTGTGTTTATGTTTAATGGTATTCGCCAAGCCGTGGTGATTTGGATGACTGTGCCATTTGCCGTCATCGGTGTAGCGATTGGCTTGGTGAGCTTCCAGACGCCGTTCGAATTTATGGCTACTTTGGGCTTCTTAAGCTTGGTGGGCATGATGGTGAAGAACGCGATTGTACTGGTAGACCAAGCTGATGTTGAGATTAGAGAAGGTATGCCGCCATATAGTGCGATTATCGCAGCAGCGACAAGCCGTGCAAGGCCAGTATTGCTGGGTGCTTGTACCACGATCCTTGGCGTAGCACCGCTATTAGTAGACCCATTTTTCAAGAGTATGGCTGTCACTATTATGTTTGGTTTGTTATTTGCGACACTGCTGACCTTGGTGGTGATTCCGCTGTTCTATGCTTTGATATTCCGTATTAAGGCTGACTCTGCCGCCCCTGTTCAGACAGCTGAGCAAGCAGTAGAACAATTAGAAAATAAGGCATAAACAAAAGTAGGGCGCATTTTGCGGTGCGCCTTCTTATTTAGCGCCTTACAGCAATGCTCGGCGTTAAAGGAAAGGAATAAAGAATGAATGTTATTGAAATAGAGGGCTTTCTTACCTTCACTTTGGCAATTATGTTGTTATTTGTAGGTAAATGGGCCACTGCAAAATTTGCTGTGTTACGTAATTACAGCATCCCAGAGCCAGTGATTGGTGGTTTTGTCTGCGCTACGGGTGTAGCGCTGCTTTACTACTTGGCTAATATTCAACTGCAGTTCGACCTAGAGTTACGTGACTACCTGCTGTTGTACTTTTTTGCTGGCATTGGCCTTAAAGCCGATTTTAAAACGCTCATCTCTGGTGGCAAGCCCTTGTTGGTACTAACCCTTTTGGCGGTTATCTACATCGTGCTGCAAAACGGCATTGGTTTAGGCGTGGCCACTATGTTCGGCCTAGAGCCTATTGTTGGCCTGCTTTCTGGCTCAATCTCATTGATTGGCGGAGTAGGGACAACCATGGCTTGGGCGCCTACCTTTGAAGAAATGGGTATTGAGGGGGCTGCAGAGTTAGGCATTGCCAGCAATACGGTTGGCTTGATTGCCGCGTGTTTGATTGGTGGTCCAATTGCCAAGTATTTGATCAATCGTAATCAATTAAAAGCTGTTGAAGGGGATCAGCTAGATATTGGTGTTCATCATGAACAGTCGGTTCATTTGGACCACTTTGGTTACCTGTATGCATGGTTGTTCCTCAATCTCAGTATGATTTTTGGTTATATGATTAACCTTGGATTAGAAGAAGCTGGGCTTAATGTACCGCTATTTGTATCTTGCCTTATCGCGGGTATTGCCATTGGCAACTTTAAGAGCTTGGTGCTCAAGAAGAAAATGGATGAGAACGCCAGTAAAGGTTTAAGCCTTATCTCAGATATCTGTTTGGGCATGTTCTTAACCATGGCCTTGATGGGCTTGCAGCTTTGGCAGTTGGTGAGTTCTATTGGCTTTATCAGCGTGGTGATGTTTGCACAATTGGTGCTTTCGATAAGCTTCACTGTGTTTATCGTGTTCAAGCTGATGGGTAAAGACTATGAAGCTGCAGTAATCAGCTCGGGCTTCGGTGGTATCACATTGGGCTCAACGGCTACTGCGATTGTGAATATGACAGCGGTTACTCAACAACATGGCGCAGCGCACAAAGCCTTTATTATTGTTCCTTTGGTGTGTGGTTTCTTCATTGATATAGCCAATGCCCTAATCATTAACGGCCTTATTGGTCTATTTACATAAACTTTTAGTAAATCAGCCTCTAATTACAGAGGCTGATTTATTGATGCAAATTTGAATTTCTCTAAACCCTTCTTACCCATATTTAAATATTAAATAATAAGGCCCTATTTTTTGTTTATAAGGGCTTGTTTATGAATCAAATTAACTTTACTGCCATTATGCTAATTCTGGTTATTCTGCTTCCTGTGGTGGTAAAACAAGTTTTTGGTTAATCGGTCGCATTTTAGAATTTCTCTAATTCCTGTTGTTTTGTTGGTTGGCCTAATAAAATTGAAAGGTAAGTAATTATTAAGTGGTTTGCTTTATATATTAGTAGCAGGCATTTAACTTAGGGCTGAAAAATAATAGTCTTGCGGCTTATCTAAGAAAAATAATCATTGAGAAATAACCATGAACATATTTAAAAGAAATGAAACCAACGCCTTTAAACATGGCCGTTGCCCATTCAAAAGTGGCGTGCGCTATACCGGCGTAAGAATCGGTGGGGGAATGATGCTGGTAAGAAAATTTGAAGCCAAAACCGCCAGTAGTGAAGTAATAACAATGACAACCAAGCACTTTGAGCAAGTTGTTGTGCCGGGTTAGTTTCGAACGGCTAAGAGTAGCTTATGCTTATCTAAGTACTGGCGATATGCTGAGTGCTGTTACTACCAAATAAAACCATTCAAGCCCACTGAGCTTTCTCTCGCTAGCAACTATTACTACTGGTTAAACCAAAGTCCATAAAGCAAAAAAGCGCAGTAGCGCTTTTTTTTGTTTAGGGCTTATGTCTCTTACCTCAAAGGCTATTAAGACACTGGTCCATCCTTGCGCTTAGCCCAGGCTGTAATTGCTCCCAATCAAAGCTAGCAATGTCTGTCGCTAGCTGTTGCTTCTCAGCTTCTGCAATCTGTTGCTCGTAAAGCGCAGCATAGTTTGGAGCATGAGTTTCCCAATGCTGAGGGTTGATGCCTTGACTGTATCCATAGCAATAAAGCCAGCGCATATAGGTATTGTCAAAAGGGGCGTCGGTTGGGAACCCGGGTATGGTATGGTGAATGTACGAAAGCTTGAGTTCTGAACTGGTTAGTTTGGCCTGACGTTCAATCAAGGAAATATTAGTTTGGGTTTGAAAACGTAACATAGTGGCGATCGAACGTCCCATAATGCCGAAGATACCGGGATTAGTTTCTTGCCATTCCGAGGCGAGTTTAGAATTGCTTACTACCCAAACCCGGCTTTCTAGGTTCTGGTTAGGAGCAAATCCAAGTGATTCTAAATATTGACTTTCATACTGACGATAAACCGAGATATCTAAGTTTTCTGGAATGAAGAACACCTGCGCCATTACGCCACCATCAACGTGTAGCTCATCATACACTTCACCATCAACCATTACTGGCAGTAGCACGGGCTCGAAAGCTCCGGGAATGGCAGCGGATGCGATAATCACGTTTTCAAATAAGGTTTCTGCTTCTTCTCCGGTGTATTGCGCTATCGCCCCCATATCCCAAATTACGGCACGCTGTGCGTCTAAGTTGGTGGTCTTCACCAAGAAACGACGGCCACGCAAATGCTCCGCTGCAACCTGTGCCATTAAGTCTTGATTAATCTCGTCACGAACTAGCTGAACAAAGGGTTGGGTGTCTAAAAAGGATGAGCTTGAAAATAGACTAAACAGGCTGCGCTTACTGTAGATGTTATCGTCAGAGTATTCGGTATAGAACTGGCGGATTTTGTGGTCGTAATCAGGCCCAAGGAAGGCGTATAGACCGAGAATAGCACCGGTGCTAATCCCGGTTACCAAGCGATACTCAGGGCGTTCACCGCTGGCACTCAAACCATTTAGCAAGCCTGCGCCATAAGCTCCGTTGGCACCTCCACCGGAGATGGTTAGCATGTTTTGCACGCGAAGCTCGCCTTGCTCGTCCACTAGCAACTGTTTATCGAAGCTCTCAGTATACTCATGCAGCTCATCGGCATTAGGCTCTACATCGCCCCAGGTACGAATACTAGGATCAGCCAGTATGCCGCTGAGCGCAGCTTTGTTTAAGGGCAGGGCGTTCCGTTCTGGTGGAGAGCTACAGGCAACTAACAGGGCCGAGATAGCGGCTAAGGCCAGGCTACGAGCCATAATGTTCATCCTTGGCTATGGCGAGTTTTAGTTATTTATTCAGTGTAATCAAATCGTTTGGTGGGGTCTAGCTGCGAGTGTTCAGCAAATAAAGTTTATTGCTACTTTAAGCCTTGATTATGAAGTTTATGTATTAAAGAAAGCCCCCAGAATTTAGCTGCTGGGGGACAATCTATGATGATTCGACATATTTATACTTTATGTGCTTTATCTAAAGATTGACGAAATGATTTGGCCCAGCCATCAAAGGTTTGTTCTAGATCGGCCCAAGTGGACCACGGGGTCGCATTAAGGAAGCGAGAACCTCTAGACTGCATTATCGCTACTGCATCAATGCGCTCGCTGGTTGCGTTACGGAATACCGTCTCTATGGTGACTTCTCCCACGCTAAGCGCGAAGGGTGCAAGTACTGTAGCGACATTGGCTGCAGCCGAAGGCGCGCTGATGCCAGAAATCTTGAAGGTGATACGTAGCGCATTGTTGGATGCTTCACCGCCAACCTGATAGCCAGCTTGGCTAAGCTCCTCACTGACTGACTTAGCTAAATATTGCTGCATCTTAGCAATGCTCTCAGCATTGTCTTTGTTCAGATAACGTTCGCCATCAACCACAACTACCGGCTCTATAATAAAGTTATCGTACTCGCTTAGGCTAGCAGCACCGGGGCGAACGTAAACCACACTAGGTGCATGGCTGTGGTCCAACTCTAGGCCGTCGGTATCAGCTACAGCTTGGTAGTCTTGTACTTGTACCGGCTTAGCGCTGCAGGCTGCCAGCAGGGTAACAAGGCCAAACGCGAGTGGAATGCGAGTTAAGTTGCTAAGTAGTTTCATTGAGTCTTCTCTAATATATTTGTTGGGTAGTGTTGAGGTCGCGCACTCATGGCTAAGTTTTGTCTGGGTCTAGGCCCGGCCAAAGCGTAACCACAAGGCGCTGGTTCTTTATTTAGGTTTAGAATTTGTAGCTAAGGCCGGCTGTTACCACATACTCGTCTGATTCATAGAAATCGATATTTGAACTGGTGGTGTTCAAGCCAGAAAGTGATACGAAGTTCCAGTTTTCCCATCCCATAACGTTGGCGTACTCATAAGCGACGAACAGCTTGTAGTGGTCATCTTTTCGTGTCTTATCGAAGATCGGATTAACCGCATCGTATTCAGTCTTGCCAAAGCCAGCGGTTAGGGCTAGCGAGTGTGCATTGTGCACCATGTAGTAGGTCAACTCGGTTTCATAGCGATCGTAACTTGCTGCTGCGCCTATGGCGTCATTCTGGGTATAGCTAAATGCCGGTACTAGTGCTGATCTTTGGCCAATTTGGAAGGCATAACTAGCCTTGGCGAAGTAAACGTCGGCATCGCGGTGCAAGCTACGGTATTCAATTTGCTCGTTATCAATTTCGTTTTTACCCACAGCCAAATCTAACGAGAAACCAGAACCCATGATTTGGTTCAGCTTTACGCGGTAGGCGTAACCATCAACGTCAGTCTCGCTGCGCGCATTATCTGTGTCATAAGGGTTAGCCCACACTTCACCAGAAAGCACGGTAGGTAGAAAAGCAATGTCGATTTGCGTGCCGTTGGCAAAGTCATACTGGTAGCCAAGCTCAAAGGCCAAATCACCCACCGCCAAGTCATCGCGTGAAGTACCTAAATAAATGCGTTGGTTGCGCTGCTGGCCTAGGTCGTAGGCCAAGTTACCTAGCGGAACAGCAATAAATTCGTCTTGGGTTTCGCCGCTACCGTTTAAGTTGTTCAGGCGAGCGTTGTTCTCGGTGCTCAGGTTTGAGTTAGTAGAGCTGAAGCCGCCAAGTAGGAAAATCTCGCCACTAAAGCGCGATGTTTCGGCAGAAAATGCATTGAGCGAAAACGTTGAGCTAATGGCTAGTGCTAATAGTGTAGTTTTGTTCATTTTTATATCTCTTCAAATAAGTGCACAAGTTGGTGTGCTGTTTAAGTTGGAAATGATTTTATTTATTTGGGTAGGTTTTAGTACGGTTTAGAGAAATTCAACTTTGCTATTTGGCTTATGGTTTTTAAGTCATTGAGGAGCGCCAAATTTGGGTTTCTCTAAGTCATTTTTTTAATTTTGTTTTCTATCTAATCTCTAATTTGTTTTTCCCATGTTAATGACGTGGTGCTTAAGAATTTTTTAGAGGATAGGTAATGAGTATTTATATTGCGTTTTTATTTACTGGGGTGGTTTCAATGTTGTTTGTTTCTTTATTAAGGTTTTTAGAAGAAAGAAAACAATCAAATAAATCACCTGAAGAATAATCATTAATTAAACAAGGGGGAGTTAGGCAAATTTAGGAGAGGGATTTTAGAAGATAGCTAAGCTGGCTATCGGCAGCGTCATGGATAACAAACTACCCGAAATTTAGTTGCTAGGTGTTTGGCCTGGTAATAGCGAATTAGGAACCATTTCATGACTATCAGCACTGCAGCGGTTGCAATCAACAGCACAGCACTTTTTTCAACATGGCAACGAGCGCAACTCGTAAAATGTTTACAAGTATTAGCCTTAATAGTGGCTTTAGTTAGCACAGGTGTTGTGGCCCAAGACAAGTCATCTACTTATCAGTCAGTAGAACCTCGCAATAGCTATTTTGCTTTAACCATGGGCTCGGGCATCACCAACGTTGAAGGTGTGGATAAAGAAGATAAGAAACAAAATCACCGTTCATTTGATGTACGTTTTGGCCAGTATTTGAAAGACGATGTGCGCTTAGATTTTGTGCATGCTAATGAGGGTCACCCTTACAACCACCATCGAGATGGTTTTTCTACCCAGCTGGTTTACACCCCTATGTTGACTAAAACAGCTAGATTAGAACTTGGTAGTGGCCCTTACTTTTCATTTGATACCACTAGAAATGCCGAAGGTGTGGAGCTTAACGAAAAACGTTTGGGCATGATGAGCACCGTAGCCTTGGTATATCCCATCAATTACATCGGAACAGGTGCCCACTTACGGGGGCAATGGAACAATTATCTCATTCCAGATAGGCCAACCAGTAACTCCTTTTTAGTGGGCTTTGGTATTGATATTGATAATGGCACTAATCAAGTTAAGCAAGATGGGAACGGAATTATTAATGAAGTGTGGGTGTCGTTAGCAAATACTAAAATCAATCATGGTGGTCCAGAAACCACTGTGGGCTATAGCGTTGAAGGTGCTCATCGTTTCTCAAACAATTACGCAGTGTCACTAGGTTGGTTAGACGAGGGTGGTGATAGTGGGTGGACTGAACGGCGCGGCATTACCGCTCAAGTTTGGCGCTTTATTCCACTAGGAAACCACCTTGAAGGACGATTCGGTGCCGGACCTTACTTCGCCCAAGACAAATATGAGCACACTAGTGCTTTTGACACAAAAGGAGTTGTCACCATTGGGGTGAACTATTACCCACATTGGCGTAATACTCAAACTTGGTTTGTTGGTGGTAGTTTAACCAGAGTAATTGATAAAAAAGGTTATGAAAATGATGCTGACATAGCGCGACTGACTATCGGTTATCGATTTTAAGTAACTCGCTCGGCAAAAACGCCGCTTAGAGTAAGCGGCGTTTTTGATTTTATTTAAAGCGTCTTGCTACCAAGCCAAAACAGGCTAGTGCAAATAGGGCAATGCTGCCAGGTTCGGGAACCGAGAAGCGAATGTTATCGATAGCGCCAGAGCCGTTTAAGTGAATACGCATTGAGGCTACTTCGGCTACTGCAAAATCCAAGCGGTCCCAAGTATTGTCGCCGCCGGTATGCGGAGTGTAGAAATCAGTTGGGAAAATTTCGTTGTTTTGCGCATCAAACAAGTGAATGGCATTTTGTGCTGTGTAGCCATTCTCTGCCAGCTCAATGTCAAAAAAGTCGATACTTTCTAGGTATACCGAACTTGAGAAGTTAATGGTGAAGTAACCTGCAGGACGACGCCCTTCGTCATCTGGGTTGTTACAAATAAGGCCATTACACGAGTTTGGGTTCTCATGAATAATGAGTACATTGCCTGGGTTAGCAATACCTAAATTGGGTTGGTTAATATTGCTAAAAGGCGACTCTAAATCTGGGTCTTGAGTATTGATAAGGCTGGTATCAAAAGCGACGGCCAAATTGTTTTGGCCTAAACGTACATTGGTTCCATCTATGCTCACACCATGACTTAATTGGTATTGACCATTAACAATTTCACCGTTGGCCAATTCATCAAAAGTAATCACACTGGCTTGGCTAACAAAAGTGCTAAGTAAGCCTACAACGGCGAATAATACATGCTTGCGGTTCAAAACAATCTTCCTTGATATAAATGGTTCGACCAGCTCTAGGCAATTACTGTACCAAACTCGCAAGTCCATGGCCAGTAACACTTTTCTTACTGTTTTTATTAACAATAAATACTGGGTGTAAAGAATACTGACGAATTAATCGCTGCTTTTGAGGTAATAAGTGGAGTTAATACTAAAGTGCTTGCTGGCTTAACAAAGAGGGGGTTGTTGTATTAAGCAATTCCCGCCTTTAAATGAGTAGCTACACGCAAAACACTTACCGATTCGCTATCGAAAGCTCAGGTTTTCCAATAGTAACTAAAGCGCCGATTGTTTATCAAAGCTAGATCGGCGAAAATACCCGCCAATTACGATTAACTAAACGCTGGGTGATTGTGCTGTTTCGGCCAAATTGCCGCTTTGCTGCATCCTCGCGTTACCAAATTAGAAGAATTGATTCGATGTCTAACGCTTCACTCTTGCAAGATATTGCTAGCCGAAGAACCTTTGCAATTATCTCTCACCCGGATGCGGGTAAAACCACCATTACTGAAAAAGTATTGTTATTCGGAAACGCGATTCAAAAAGCCGGTACAGTGAAAGGTCGCGGTAACGCTACCCACGCTAAATCTGACTGGATGGAAATGGAGAAAGAGCGTGGTATCTCGGTTACTACCTCGGTGATGCAGTTCCCGTTTAACGATTGTATTGTTAACCTGCTAGATACTCCTGGACACGAAGACTTCTCGGAAGATACTTACCGTACCCTAACTGCAGTTGACTCCTGTTTGATGGTGATTGACGCGGCGAAAGGTGTAGAAGATCGCACCCGTAAATTAATGGAAGTAACTCGCCTGCGTGATACGCCTATTGTTACCTTTATGAACAAATTGGACCGCGATATTCGCGACCCAATGGAAGTAATGGATGAGGTAGAGAGCGAACTTAACATGATGTGCGCACCAATTACTTGGCCAATTGGCTGCGGTAAATTGTTTAAAGGTGTTTACCACATTCTTAAAGATGAAGTGATTCTTTACCAAACTGGTAAAGGCCATACCATTCAAGACCAACAAATCATCAAAGGCTTAGATAACCCCGAAATAGATGCCGCCGTAGGCGACGAGCTTGCCGAAACCTTGCGTGATGAGCTTGAGCTGGTATTAGGTGCGTCTAACGAGTTTGATCTTGAACTGTTTTTGAGCGGTGAACTAACACCTGTGTATTTTGGTACCGCGCTGGGTAACTTTGGTGTAGACCATATGTTAGAAGGTTTAACCAACTGGGCACCTGCGCCAAAACCTCGTGCTACTGATATAGGTGAAGTTACCGCTTCTGATGATAGCTTCTCTGGCTTCGTATTTAAGATCCAAGCGAATATGGATCCTAAACACCGCGACCGTATTGCCTTTATGCGCATTGTGTCTGGTGAATACAATAAAGGCATGAAAATGCGTCATGTACGCTTAGGTAAAGATGTAAGTATTTCTGATGCAGTAACCTTTATGGCAGGAGACCGTGCAGCTGCTGAAAAAGCGATTGCTGGCGACATTATCGGTTTACACAATCACGGTACCATTCAAATTGGCGATACTTTTACTCAAGGCCAAGCCATGAAGTTTACTGGTATTCCTAACTTCGCCCCTGAGATGTTCCGTCGTATTCGACTAAAAGATCCTTTGAAGCAAAAGCAATTGCTTAAGGGATTGATTCAATTATCTGAAGAAGGTGCTGTGCAGTTATTCCGCCCGATGCGTAACAACGATCTGATCGTTGGCGCAGTAGGTGTGCTGCAGTTTGATGTGGTGGTACATCGCTTACGCACCGAATATAAAGTAGAAGCTGTTTACGAGGGCATTAGCCTTGCCACTGCGCGTTGGTGCGCTAGCGACGATTCTAAGAAGTTTGAAGAGTTTAAGAAGAAAGCTCACGATAATTTAGCTTTAGATGGCGGCGACAACTTAACTTATTTAGCGCCTACAATGGTTAACTTAAACTTAGCCACCGAGCGCTACCCAGACGTTAAGTTTATGCAAACTCGCGAACACTAAGCCGCTTTTTAGCTAGTTTAATCGCAATAAAAAAGGTCGCATAAAGCGACCTTTTTTGTGGCTAGTAGTAAGGTTCTATTCGCGCTCTTTAGTATATGGAACACCAATCGCTTTTGGCGCGATAGCTTTACCGATAAAGCCTGCCAGTAAGAACACGGTAAGTACGTAAGGTATCGCTTCAATGGCTTGCACTGGAATCGCGAAGTCGCCAATGGAGACGCCTTGTAAACGTATCGCCATGGCATCCAAGAAACCAAACAGTAAACATGCAGCCAATGCGGTAAATGGTCGCCACTTACCAAAAATCAACGCGGCTAACGCCATATAACCTTTACCGGCACTCATGTTCGGAATGAACTGGGCAGTTTGCGCCACCGACAAGTACACGCCGCCAATACCGACCAGTAAACCACAGATAATCACCGCGCTGTAACGCATTCTCACTACTGAGATACCCGCGGTATCAACCGCTGCTGGTGATTCACCCACCGCTCTTAAACGTAAACCAAAGCGGGTTTTAAACATTACATACCAGGCTAAAGGCACGGCTAGGATTAGCAAATACACCAAGGCCGAGTGGCCGCTAACTAGCTCTGAATACAACAAACCAATCACCGGTACATCGGCCATTGCCTCAGCACCCGGCAGTTGAATAGGCGCGAAGCGGGCATCGCCACTTAAGGCGGGGGTTTGACCGCCTTGGTGGAACCAGTGACGCCCTAAGGTCACCGTTAAACCAGCGGCTAAAATGTTAATCGCCATACCACTTACTACATGATCACCACGGTGAGTGATGGTGGCAAAGCCGTGTAAAAGCGCTAGTAGTACCGAGATGCCAATACCTGCTAGTAAACCTAACCAAGCCGAGCCCGTTACATGCGCTGTTGCTGCACCAACAAACGCCGCAGCGAGCAACTTGCCTTCTAAGGCAATATTCACAATGCCCGAGCGCTCACAGAACATACCGGCCAGCGAAGCGAAGATAAGCGGCGTCGCAACCCGTATGGTGGCGTCTAACATTAAGATAATTGTTTCAAACATCTTAAGCGACTCCTTCTGATGGGCTTGCTTTTTTAGCAAAAAGCTTGAGGTAAGTACGTTCAAGCGATGGCTTAAACATATGCTCTAAAGCGCCTGAGAATAGAATCACCAAACCCTGCAGAACAACAACGATGTTACGGTCTACACCGTACTCAAAACTTAACTCTGCGCCACCTTGGTATAGGAAACCAAACAGTAAGCTGGCGAGCAAAACACCAAGAGGGTGGTTGCGGCCCATCAGTGCTACAGCAATACCGGTAAAGCCAAAACCCTCAACAAAATTTAATTTGATTTGGTGTAGTTCACCTTGCAAAACGTTAAGGCCAAAGAAGCCAGCCAGCATGCCTGATATCAACATCGCAATAATCACGATTTTAACGTAGCTAATACCTGCATAAGTGGCGGCGCTAGGGTTAGAACCTACCGAGCGTATTTCGTAGCCCCAGCGCGTATGCCAAATAAATAACCACAGCAACAAACAGCACAGTAAGGCGAAAATGAAGCTTAAATTGAGCGGGCTCGCAGACATGCTCACACCCACCCAGCTAAGCATTTCATGCATTTTGGGTAGCCATGAAGACGCCGCAAAAACTCGACTTTCGGTGGCCATTGTGGTCTCAGGTTTAAGAATATCAACCAGTAAATAGGCCATTAATGAGGCTGCAATAAAGTTGAACATGATGGTGGTGATTACGATGTGTGAACCACGCTTGGCTTGCAAGTAGGCAGGGATAAACGCCCAAGCTGCACCAAATAAACCACCCACAACAATGGCGACAGGGAATACCACATACCAAGGCGCAAACTCGCCTAAGGTTAAGCAGACTAAACCAACCCCTAAGCCACCAATATAGGCTTGACCTTCGCCACCAATATTAAATAAACCAGCGTGAAAGGCGATGGCCACGGCTAAACCGGTAAAGATGAATCCAGTGGTGTAATACAAGGTATAACCAATGCCTTCGGCATAGCCAAACGCGCCGGTCCACATCACCTTAATTGCATCGATGGGTGATATGTCGATATACATAAACAGCAAGGCCGACACTAAAAATGCGGCAAACACGTTGATTGCAGGTAATAGGGCAACGCTGACCCATGCAGGTACTTGAGCTTGGCTCATATTTCACCTCCCTGCGCGGTGTTTTTTATATGTTCTGGCACAATGTTGGCCATCATTAATCCTAAGGTTTGTTCATCCGCTTGTTCTGCGCTTACTTCACCTACAATCGCGCCATCAAAGACCACAATGATTCGATCAGCTAAGTTTACAATTTCATCTAACTCTACCGAGACCAGCAATACTGCTTTACCTGCGTCACGCGAGTGGATGATTTGTTGGTGAATGTATTCAATGGCTCCAATGTCTACGCCACGGGTAGGTTGGCCAACCAGAAGAATGTCTGGGTCTTGTTCCATCTCGCGAGCTATCACCAATTTTTGTTGGTTGCCTCCCGAGAAGTTGGCGGTTTTTAAGCTGGTATCTGCTGGGCGAACGTCCCACTTTTCCATGCTTTGTTGACAGCCCTGTTCAATCGCTTGCTTGTCTTGCAATACCCCTTTGTTGTATTGCGCAAGGTGGTGATACCCGAGTATATAAGCTTCTTTGGCGGCAAATTTATTGATAAGACCTTGCTTGTGTCGGTCTTCAGGAATGTGGCCTACGCCAATGGACCTAATGCTGCGCGGGTTGTAATGGCTTTCGGCGTCAATGGTATGTCCGTTTAACGTCATACTGCCGCTGCTTGGGGTGATAATGCCACTTAATAAGCTAAGAATTTCTGACTGACCATTGCCTGATACGCCGGCAATACCCACGATTTCTCCAGCGCGAACATTAAACGAGATATCTTTTACGCGTTTAACCCCGGCACTATCTATGTAGCTAAGCTTGTTTACTTCAATTAAAGGCGCTTGTGGTTTCGCTTCACCGCGCTCTACTTGCAGTAATACCTTACGGCCTACCATTAGCTCTGCAAGTTGCTCTTGATTGGTTTCTGCTGTTACTACATGTTCAACCATTGCTCCCTGTCGCATCACCGATACGTTGTCGGTAATGGCTAATACTTCACGAAGCTTATGGGTAATAATCATGATGGTGGTGCCTTGCTCACGTAACTTACCTAAAATGGTAAACAAGTGATCGGCTTCTTGTGGCGTGAGTACCCCAGTGGGTTCATCCAAAATGAGAATTTTAGCGCCACGATATAAGGCTTTTAAGATCTCTACACGTTGCTGCAAACCTACCGCTAGCTCACCAACTATGGCGTCTAGTGGTACATCTAAACCGTAGTCTTTGGCTAGTTGTTTAAGCTTCTTACGCGCTGCGCTTAAACTGTCTTCAAGCTTCCAGCCGTCTTCTGCACCCAGAACGATGTTTTCTAGCACGGTAAAGGTATCCACTAACATGAAGTGCTGGTGCACCATGCCAATACCCGCCTTGATGGCTTCTTGAGAGTTATGTGGTTGGTAATGCTGGCCATGTACCTGCATAGAGCCAGAGTCGGCATGATAGAAGCCGTAAATAATACTCATTAGGGTGGATTTACCGGCGCCATTTTCGCCAATAATTCCATGAATTGTGCCTTTAGGAATGGCAAGGTCGATACTGCGATTGGCATGAACGCTGCCAAAGCGCTTATCGATTTTTTCCAGTTTAATGGCAAAATCAGCTGCGTGAATCAATTTCGATTTCCATTTCTAGCAAGTAAAAATACGCCAACTCGAGGTTGGCGCGTATTTTTAGCATTTAGTAGTTACAGGTGTTGTCCGACATGTAGTCATGAACAGTAATTTTGCCAGAAATAATATCGGCTTTAATTCCGTCTACGTATGCTTTCAATTCTGGAGTGATTAATGAAGCATTATGCTCGTCTTGCGCCCAATCAACAGAATCTTCCTTAAGACCTAAGGCTTTAATACCTGGCTGCCAAGTGCCGTCCATGCCTTCTTCCCAAGTGCTGTAAGCAACGGCGCCCACTTTCTTAACCATTGAGGTCAACATAGTGCCTGGCTGTAAGTGGTTTTGGTTTGAATCAACACCAATGGCATATTTGCCTGCATCTTTAGCGGCTTGGTAAACACCTAAACCGGTTCCGCCTGCTGCAGCATAGATAACGTCAGCACCTTGAGAAAACTGAGATTTAGCTAGCTCTGAGCCTTTAGCTGGATCGGCAAAAGCAGCTGGCGTAGAGCCGGTCATGTTTTGCAGTACTTTGGTGTCGGCATTGGCATAAACCGCACCTTGCTCATAGCCACAAGCAAATTTACGAATAAGCGGGATATCCATACCGCCTACAAAACCAACGGTATTGGTTTTAGATACCTTGGCTGCTAATGCGCCAACTAAGAAAGAGCCTTCGTGTTCTTTAAATACCACCGATTGAACGTTGGGTTTATCAATCACCATGTCGATAATGGTGAACTGAGTATCAGGGTATTCGGCTGCTACTTTCTCAACGGCTGATGCCATGTTAAAGCCTACCGCAACAATTGGGCTGAATCCGCGACCTGCTAAACGGCGTAAACCTTGTTCGCGTTGCGCTTCATTCTGTGGTTCAAATTCGCGTACATCAACGCCTTTTTCTTTTTTAAATACTTCTACGCCATTGCGAAAAACAGCTTCATTGAATGATTTATCAAATTTGCCGGCAGTATCATAAACAACGGCTGGTTTAGCGGCTAACGCACTAAAAGAGGCAACTGCTAAAGCTGCAGCTGTAAGGTTGGTTGTGAATGTTTTCACGTCAAACTCCCTGTTTTTTTATTGAAATATTTTATCTAGTTAGGTCAGCGTTACTGGAACAAGCCCAAGCAGTACACTTGCGTATATGGCGAAGCTCACAGCCGATGTATTCATTGTTGATGAAGTGCATTTATCCAAGGATAGTAAACACCTACTTAAACTTACTAAGTGTAATCTACTATTGGGAATGTGTTGCACCATCGAGCATGACTTACTAGATATTGTCGGTGTCGCGTTTCGAATATTAACTATTTTCCCTGTAACCACTCTTTATATACAGTGATCCATTGGTAGAGTAGGATTAAGAATTACTGAATTCAATAAGCTATTCTCAGTATTTATCTTAATTTGTTGGGTATTTAAGAGATATTACCTATATATGTGGGTAAAATTACTATAAGTGACATGAAGCTCAGCAGAAGAGGTGGTCTATGGTAGCTCGAATAATCAGGCTTTTTCGCCACTATATCGCTTGTTACGATAGTTGGCTCCATAAAAATGGTTTGGACAAACCTTGTAGAAGTTGCATTCCTCAAGAGCACCCTAAACAGGACAAAGGCGAGTAATGGCCTGGTTTGATACCCATTGTCACTTGGACTTCGCACCATTTAAGCAGGATTTACCCAGTTACTTGGCAGAGTTCAAACGCTGCAATATACAAGGCTGCGTAGTACCTGCTGTGGGCCCAGAAAACTGGCAAACCGTAGTCGGCCTATCTTCCCTAAAAATGTTGAAAATTGCCCTGGGTTACCATCCATGCTTTTTAGATAAAAATGCCTTGCAGGGAGAACCTGAGTTATTGCTCGGCGAATTAGAGGCTTTAGGCCAAATAGTCCAACAGTATCGAGAGCGGCTAAGTGCATGGGGGGAGTGTGGTTTAGACGGTCGCTTCCCCGAAACCAACGCCCATCAAGAGTTTGCCTTTAATTGGCAAATAAAGGCGGCCCAACAACAAGGTTTGCCCTTACTTATCCATTCGGTGCGACTGCATGATCGCGTTGCTCATTTACTAAAACATGCTCACTTTGACCAAGGTGGAATTATTCACGGTTTTAGTGGCAGCTATGTACAAGCTAGCCGCTTTGTTGATTTGGGTTTTAAAATTGGCGTAGGCGGAACCATTACTTGGCCACGTTCGGAAAAAACGCGCAAGGCCTTAAAGCGCCTACCGTTAGATGCTTTGGTGCTAGAAACCGACGCACCAGATATGCCTTTGTTTGAGATGCAACAACAGCACAATACGCCCCTTAATCTCTCAGTTATTTTTGAGCAATTAGCAGCGCTGCGCAGCGAATCACCTCAAGAGCTTGAGCAGCGCCTATGGGATAACAGCCTACAAGTTTTAAGAATAGAATCTTAAAGCTCTATGGCTTTGCCGTCGCCTAGACACTTAAGTTAGTTAGCAAGCCTACACAGGTTTATGCCTTAAATTTGTCGATATGGTCGGCATTAACGGCGGCTACGGCTGCACTTACTAGAGTGGTTCCACTTAGTGGCTGTTCACTAGCGCCTAGTCGCATGGCGGGAGTCTCTCCGTTTTGGTCGGTGATGACGTAGTTAAATAGGGCGCGATTAATTTCAAATAAGGCGTCAACCGAGCTGGCGCTTTTCAGCTGCTTCGACATGTTTTGCTCAAGGTGTTCAAAGAAGTTCTGGCAAGCTTGCGGACGAGGTAAGTCGATGGGAGCGGGGACTTGCTGGCCTGAACTAATGCCACAAAACGCACCAAAAGGCGCTGGATACCAGCGGTCATTCCACCAACCTACTTTGTTACCTGCAGCGCCCATATCTGATTGAGTACGAGGATGCTGATAGATGTAATACACGTCGGCAGATTTCTCTCGTATTTGTTCAACACAGCTCATAAGAGCGGCACCGCGGATACTGCTTTCGTGTTCGATATAGTGGTGAAAACGTTCGACTTTGTGGGTAAATCCGGATAAAAGTTGAAAGTGTGCGTAAGCACAAATTGCCGGTTGAATAATTTGAGTACCGCGCAGATGCGAGGTGGGACCGTAGTGTAAATCTTCAAAGTGATAACGGTTCAGAGTAAGCTGATAACGGCGCTTTAAGGCCTCTACAATGGGGCTATCTTGCAGCGCTGGTAGCCTCGTAGACGCTTGTTGCTGATAGTAAACCGAATCATTAAGCTGCAATTGCGTTTGGTTATGGGTATGCAGCAATACGTAACCCGATTGAGCCTCACTAGAGCACAGTGCCCAAACGCGCTTTTGCTCGGAAAACTCATGCACATTGCTTTCGGTATGAATCGCTAAAAACTTGCGTTTGAGAGCCATTACCTCTTGCTGGCGCGAATAAAACCGTAAACAGTGAAATAGGCGCTGTAGCAGTTGGTAATAGATCTTTGGCGCAATGCTCAGCTGCTGCATTATTTTCTGTGGGCTGTGGCCTAAGCTTAGAGAATTGAATAAACGACACAGTTGCTCACTACCTTTCACGTGTACTTGGGTAAAGACGCTTTGGCATTTTCGGCATTGGTAACGTTGGCTATTAGCACCGGTTTTTCCGTAGCGTTTAACGCCGGTAGTTGGGCCTAGGAAGAAGCCAGGTTCGCAATTGCTGCAACCACAAGGGGCCTTGCTTAAGTGCAGTTTGGTGCGTTCTTCAACAATCAAGTTTACGCTGTGGCTGTCAACGAGAGGCGGGTAACTACCACACGCTTTGCAATGCAAAGCGGGATAACCCAATTGATGACTTTCGGCTAAATAGTCTGAGCTTTCGGTTAACCCAAAATTGGGGCAGCGACAGTTCTTACAGCAGTTAAACCGTTGTCTGTAGGCGAATTTTTGTTCTTTTTCAGGTTCAAGTGCTGCTGTCACTTTGTATTCCTTTTCAACATATTTAGTAACTAACTCTAGTTTGACTAATCTTTGACTATTATCCCGTGATCAGTCTCACGATTTTTAACAACTTAGAAACTTAAACTGCCAGCCATGAACTGAGGGGCAAAACAGCAATAGCGCTGCGCCTTTAGCAAGTTCCCACGTATTTAAAGGACGAAAGAAAATGTACGAAGTTATTATTGCCTTAATTACTGGCGCGGTGGTTGGCGTGGTTTTTAGTGCTATTAAACTGCCACTACCTGCTCCACCGGTGCTATCGGGCATCATTGGTATTTTGGGTATCTATTTGGGAGGCATGGCCTACCAAAATGTCTTGGAACGTTTTTTTTCGTAACAAATTCGTTAAGCAACTTGGCTAATCGCTTAGGTATAAGATTTGATATTTCCTATAGTTTGCTTAGTAAGGTTGTGAATCGATAGTCGCCTTAGGAAGAAGTATGGCATAAACACATTTGGTAAGTAAGGTCTCTGAAACGGCTAATAAGTCGATTAGATTTGATCTAGTTATCATTTAGGCCAAAAACCCTAGGTATGATCGCCGGCAGTAGAATCCATTGCAGCTCAGCCGGCATTAAGGTAGTTACCTGATCAGATAGTTGAATGTAATGGAATACTAAACAGACACGTTGTAGAAGGCTTCTTGTGCTGGTGGCAAGAAGATAGAAACGATGTAAGTTTCACAAAAAAATAATTAAACATTAGGGACACGTATGAACAGTACAGTAATGAGCTTGGTCGGCGTACTCGCGCTACTGGGGATTGCATTCTTGCTTTCCGATAACAAAAAACGAATTAACAAACGTACCGTTTTGGGAGCTTTTGCTATCCAAGCTGGATTTGGTGCCTTTGTACTTTACCTTCCATTTGGTCAAGACGTGCTAGCTGCTGTTTCAGGTGGTGTTCAATCGGTGATTGACAGTGCTCAAGCGGGTATTAACTTTTTGTTTGGTGGCTTAGGCACTGATGCAATGTTTGGTAACGGTGTTGGCTTTGTATTTGCCATTCGTGTATTGCCTATTATTGTATTCTTCTCTTCACTAATCGCGGTACTTTACTACCTTGGCATTATGCAGAAGATCATCTTGGTAATTGGTGGTGCTCTACAAAAAGCATTAGGCACTAGCCGCCCAGAGTCTATGTCTGCCACTGCTAATATCTTTGTTGGCCAAACCGAAGCGCCAATTGTGGTTAAACCTTTCATTCCAAAAATGAGCGAGTCTGAGTTATTTGCCATTATGGTTGGTGGTTTGGCTTCGGTTGCTGGTTCTGTATTAGCGGGTTATGCGGGTTTAGGTGTAGAGCTTAAGTACTTGATTGCTGCTTCATTTATGGCAGCACCTGGTGGCCTATTGATGGCTAAAATCATCAAGCCTGAAACTAATGCTTCTGAGCAAGATATGGACGCTACTTTAGCCGAAGAAGATCGCCCAGCTAACGTTATCGACGCTGCAGCAAGTGGTGCTTCTACCGGTTTGCACTTAGCGCTTAACGTAGGTGCAATGCTACTTGCCTTCATTGGTTTGATTGCGTTGCTAAACGGCATGGTTGGTGGCATCGGTGGCTGGTTTGGTGTTGAAGGCCTAACCATTGAACTTATTTTAGGTTACATCTTCGCACCGGTTGCTTGGATTATTGGTGTGCCTTGGGCAGAAGCCATTCAAGCGGGTAGCTTTATTGGTCAAAAGCTTATCGTTAACGAATTTGTTGCTTACATTAACTTTGTTGATATTCGCGAAACACTGTCAGAGCACACTCAAGTAATTGTTACTTTTGCACTATGTGGTTTCGCTAACCTATCATCAATTGCAATTTTATTAGGTGGCTTAGGTAGCATGGCGCCATCACGCCGTGGTGATATTGCTCGCCTAGGTCTTAAAGCTGTAGCGGCTGCTTCATTAGCTAACTTAATGAGTGCTGCACTTGCTGGTTTCTTCTTCAGCCTGCTATAAGCTAGTAAGGCTTCTTGGCAATATGCCAAGAGGCCTCTATTTCAGTTCAATCTATTGCTGCTCTGGCATTAGGTTTAATCTTAAACTTTGAGGAATAGTTATGTCTCAGTCTCTTACTGCTGTGGCGCGTCAAGCCCTTTCTTTAATGGACCTCACTACTCTTAACGATGACGATACTCGTGAGAGTGTGGCGGCTTTATGTGCTCAAGCTAAATCGGCTCAAGGCCAAGTTGCGGCTATTTGTATTTATCCACGCTTCATTCCATTTGCTCGTAAGGTATTGGCCGAACACGATGCGAGTGATGTGAAAATTGCTACTGTGACTAACTTCCCTTTAGGTGAAGATGATGTGGACTTGGCTGTAGCTGAAACTAAGGCTGCTGTAGCCTATGGCGCAGATGAAGTGGACGTTGTATTCCCATGGCGCGCCTTAATGGCCGGAAATGAGCAAGTGGGCTTTGATCTAGTTAAAGCCTGTAAAGCTGCCTGTGGCGAGATAAAGCTGAAAGTGATTATTGAAAGTGGCGAATTAAACAGCCCTGAACTGATTGCTAAAGCCAGTGAGTTGTCGATTAAAGCGGGCGCAGACTTTATTAAAACCTCTACCGGTAAAGTGCCGGTCAATGCAACGCCAGAAGCGGCAGAAATCATGCTAAAAGCGATTGCTGAATTTAACCCAGATTGTGGCTTTAAAGCCGCAGGTGGAGTTAAAAGCGCCGAACAAGCGAAAGTTTACCTAGATCTTGCGACTAAAACACTTGGCGACGATTGGTTAAGCCAAGCGCATTTCCGTTTTGGTGCATCAAGTTTATTGGCCGCATTGCAAGCCACTATATCAGGTGATGAGAACGCTCAAGCTGGCGCTGGTTATTAGTTAATTCTTCAATAAGAGTTAAGGAATGCTCATGTTGTTACCCCAAGAAATTATTCGACGTAAACGCGATGGCCAAGCGCTGTCGCTGGAAGAAATCCAGTTTATGGTTGACGGTATTACCAACGGCCAACTAAGTGATAGCCAAATTGGCGCTTTTGCCATGGCGGTTTACTTCAACAGTATGAATGGTACCGAGGCTACCGCGCTAACCTGTGCAATGCGTGATTCAGGGCAAGTGCTTAACTGGGATCATCTTAATTTGCCTGGGCCAGTGGTGGATAAACATTCTACTGGTGGCGTGGGTGATTTAACGTCGTTACTCTTGGGGCCAATGGTCGCTGCATGTGGTGGCCATGTTCCAATGATTTCGGGGCGTGGATTAGGCCACACTGGCGGTACCTTAGACAAATTAGAAGCTATTCCTAATTACTCTATTAGCCCCACATCGCAGCAGTTTGAAAGCATTGTGAAGGATGTGGGTATTGCGATTATTGGCCAAACCGGTGAGTTGGCTCCGGCCGACAAACGCTTATATGGCATTCGTGATGTGACCGCCACGGTAGAGTCTATTCCCTTGATTACAGCTTCTATCTTGAGCAAAAAACTTGCCTCGGGCCTAGAAGCATTAGTGATGGATGTGAAAGCTGGCAGTGGTGCATTTATGCCTAACTTTGCCCAGTCGAAAGCCTTGGCCGAAAGCATTGTAGAAGTGGCTAATGCTGCGGGAGTTAAATGCTGTGCCTTGCTAACCGATATGAACCAGCCTTTAGCGCCCAGCGCAGGTAACGCGGTGGAAATTGCTGAGACCTTACGTTATTTAAAAGGGGATACTTCAGCGCATCGCTTACATCAAGTAACAAGGGCTTTGGCTAGTGAAATGCTGCTATCTAGCGGTTTAGCCAGCTCTCAACAAGAAGCCGAGGATAAACTTGCCGCTAGCATTAGCTCTGGTGCAGCTTTAGAGCGTTTTGCCAAAATGGTGAGTGCTTTAGGTGGGCCTAGTGATTTTGTTGAGCGCAGCGAACATTACCTGCCTCAAGCTAAGGTTGTGAAGCCAGTAGCCGCAAAACAAAGCGGCATGGTTAAGCAACTAGACTGCCGAGAGTTGGGCATGGCGGTAGTAGGCTTGGGTGGTGGCAGAAGTGTGCCGGGAGCCGCCATTGATCACAGCGTGGGCATTAGTGAACTAGTAGAGTTAGGCGATGTGGTAGACAAGGGACAAAACTTGTTGATGCTGCATGCCAACGACGAAGACGCTTGGCAAGCGGCAGCAAAACAAATTCAACAGGCGATAAAACTCGACGAACCTAGCTCAGCGCAGGCCGATGTAAACCCTGTTTATCAGCGTATTGGTCCTTGTTAAGGAGACCCCTATGAAACGTGCAATTATATTAATGCTAGATTCCTTTGGCATTGGTGCCAGTGATGATGCCGAAAAGTTTGGCGATCAAGGTGCTAATACCATGCTGCACATTGCCGAGCAGTGTGCCCAAGGAAATGCCGATAAAGGCCGTAGTGGCCCGCTAACAATTCCTAACTTAAATCGATTAGGTTTAGGCCAAGCCTGCGGCGAAAGTGGCGGAGTATTTCCGCCAGGATTAGACGCTCAGGTTCAGCCTATTGGCAACTATGGTTATGCCGCCGAAATGTCTAGCGGTAAAGACACGCCAAGTGGTCACTGGGAAATTGCTGGCGTACCAGTTTTGTTTGATTGGGGCTACTTTAGCGAGCCTGAAAATAGCTTCCCACAAAGCTTACTAGACGAGTTAGTTAAGCGTGCAGATTTACCGGGTTACCTTGGTAATTGCCATGCATCGGGCACCGAAGTGCTGGAGCGTTTAGGTGAAGAACATATGGCTAGCGGTAAGCCGATTTTTTACACCTCTGCCGACAGCGTATTTCAAATCGCCGCTCATGAAGAAACATTTGGTTTAGAGCGTTTGCTTAAGCTGTGTGAAATTGCTCGTGAGCTAGTGGACCCTTACAACATTGGCCGAGTGATTGCGCGTCCATTTGTGGGCAACAGCGCAAAAGAATTTGCCCGCACCGGTAACCGCAGAGATTTATCGGTATTGCCGCCAGCGCCCACCTTGTTAGACCGCATGGCAGAAGCTGGCGGTGAGGTAGTGAGCATTGGTAAAATTGCCGATATTTATGCCCAGCAAGGTATCACTCGCAAGGTAAAAGCAACCGGCCTAGAAGGCTTGTTTGATTTAACCTTGAGTGAAATGGATCGCCAAGTAGACAACAGCATCATCTTCACTAACTTTGTCGACTTCGACTCAGCATATGGGCATCGTCGTGATGTACCAGGATATGCTGCTGCACTGGAATACTTCGATAAACGTTTACCTGAACTACTGGATAAGCTTAGCGAGGACGATATCGTGATTCTTACCGCAGACCACGGTTGTGACCCAACCTGGCCGGGCAGTGATCATACTCGTGAACATATTCCTGTCATTTTCTACGGCAAAAATTTACCCGCTAAAAATGTTGGTAAACGCGATACCTTTGCCGACATTGGCCAAACCATCGCCGATTACATGAAACTGCCTGCTTTAGAGTACGGCACTAGCTTTTTACAAGAATAACAATGACGAGCAGCAGCAAGTTGCTAGCTGCTTGGAACAAACTTAATTAGGAGACTATATGGCAACCCCACATATCAATGCAGCACCAGGTGATTTTGCAGAAACCGTATTAATGCCGGGCGATCCCTTGCGTGCAAAACACATTGCAGAGACATTTTTAGAAGACGTAGTTGAAGTAACTGGCGTACGTAACATGCTAGGTTACACCGGTACTTATAAAGGTAAGCGTGTATCGGTAATGGGTTCAGGCATGGGTATTCCAAGCTGTTCTATTTACGCCCATGAGCTTTACACCCAATACGGTGTTGAGAACATTATCCGTGTAGGTAGTGCCGGTGCTGTAAGCAACGACATCAAATTACGCGATGTAGTGATTGCAATGGGCGCCTGTACCGACTCAAAAGTAAACCGTAGCCGTTTTAAAGGCCACGACTTTGCCGCTATTGCTAATTATGACTTGTTACGCGCAGCGGTAGATAGCGCTAAAGTACAAGGTATTGACGCTAAAGTAGGTAACATCTTCTCTGCCGATCTTTTCTATTCGCCAGAGCCTGATATGTTCGATGTAATGGAAAAACACAATGTTTATGCGGTAGAAATGGAAGCTGCAGGCTTATACGGCGTAGCTGCCGAGTGTGGTAAAGCTGCTTTGTGTGTTGTAACCATTTCTGACCATATTCGCAGTGGTGAGCAAACTACCGCAGAAGAGCGTCAAACTACCTTTAACGAGATGATCACTCTAACCCTGGAGTCGCTGCTTTAAGCTGGGCTTTTATCTTTAGTGTTATCGCTTCTAGCAGCAATGTCTGCTAGAAGTTTCTTAGCCTTTTTCGCTTCTTTTCGCTCAGCCCGCTTATTAATATTAAACAGCGTGGCAAGGTGGCGTTTCCTCGATAATACCCGTGTTAACAAAAAACCAATGCTTATCGACATCAAAAACATAATCATGATTTTTGATTGGCCATTGGTGATGTAAGTATTCGCTTCGGCTAGCAGGGTTGTATGTTCTAAGGTGATACGCAAATAGCCTAGGCTTTCACCTTGTTCACCTCTAATCTCTGCAATGTAAGGTCTACGACCTAAGCCCTCTAAGGGAGTATGGCTTTGACCAGCTAAAGGTAAAAGCTGCGAAAGTGGTAAGGCTTGCTGCGATTCGGCTAAACGCAAACCTTGATGGTCATAGATAGTGGCATCTTTTACAAAATGTTCTTTGACTAAGGCATTAACCAATTCGCTCAGCTCAGCTTGGCTATTTTCACCAATGTAACCTGCGGCATTTAAGGCTGCTAACGAGGTAAGAGAGCGAGCCAGTTTCTCGGTTTGATTTTCAATTAACTGCTCACCATTGTGCTTTAGGGTCACATAGTAATAAAGTACCCAAACACAACACGCAATGGCGAGAAGCAATTGGGTGAATTGAATAATTCGATAGCGTCTTACTGCAGATTTGGCCACACGAACCTCTTTTTTATGCTTAAAGCCATTGTAGGTGCTTGCCAAACCAAAAAGCAATACGCTATCTTGATGCGCCGCAATTTTTAGAAACAAGGATCTCGTTTTGCAATCTCCACATAGTCTTGAAAGCTTACCGCAATCTTTAAGCCAATGGTCTGTGGCTTTAAAGCAGTTTCCCTACCGGGTTTGTCCTGAACAAGGGTTGGTTGAAACTCGAGAAGCTTTAACTGGTGCCTATATCTTGGTTTGGGCCAAAGAACTGCTGATACCAGACTTTGCTGTATTGCGTCCCTTGGTTGATGAATCAACTGCCTTGAACTTTTGCGGGCTAATGCCAGAAGCGGGCAACATTTGCGTATTGTTGCAAAGCCAAGCAGATAGCCAATGGTGCAAGGATAAGCTGGCGGGGCTTGAGTTTAATTTTGATTTGGTGGTACTAGATCAGCTACCAGATTTAAGCCAACCAGGCGTAGTGTTGATGGATATGGATTCCACCACTATTCAAATTGAATGTATCGATGAGATTGCCGTATTGGCCGATATTGGCGAACAAGTTAGCGCTGTTACAGCGGCGGCAATGCGCGGGGAGCTAGACTTTGAACAAAGCCTACGTAGCCGAGTAGCGCTGTTAAAAGATGCGCCACAAAGCATCTTAAAGCAGGTTGCTGATAACATGCCGCTAATGCCTGGCTTGCAATGTTTAATTGACACCATCCACTCTGCTGGTTGGAAAGTAGCGATTGCCTCGGGCGGCTTTACTTATTTCGCTGAGCGTTTGCAGCAAGACTTAGGTTTTGACCACGTACAAGCCAATGTTCTAGAAATTGAAAACGACACCTTAACTGGTCAAGTATTAGGTCCGGTGGTTGATGCTCAGGCAAAAGCCGATATTTTGATGCAGCTTAAACAGCAGTATTCTGCCAGCCAAACTATGGCGATTGGTGATGGAGCAAACGATCTTAAAATGCTAGCAGCGGCCGATTTTGGGGTCGCCATTCATGCTAAGCCTCTAGTGCAGCAACAAGCGCAGATGTCGATTAAACACAGTGATTTAGACGGCGCGGTGTGTATTCTTCGCGCCGCTAAAATGCTAGCTGCTTAGTTTTAAAGGCTGGGGTGCAGTGCTTAAGTTAAAGCGCTGCATCAACTCCTCGGTTACATCTGTCACTTCTATTACCCCTGCAACACTCCAAAGCTCGTCTTCTAACTGCTTAGCGCGGTGAATTGCATAATGGCTAATGTAATCGAGTTCGCGTTGAATATATTCAGTATCTGGGCGGCCAACCCGTGATAATTGCAGGTTAAAGGCATGCACCTTTCCTCGACCCAAGCTCAAGCTAACAAATTCACGCAACTGCTGAACAGAATTAAAATTGCTGCTGCAACGTACCGATAATAACTTGTCGTTCTTTCTCGCCGTTACGGTAATTACTTCAATGTGTTCTGGGTTATCACTAGGCGCATGACTACGTAATTGAGTGGCGAGAAATGACGCGAGGTTTTCGCTGGCTAGAAACTTACTTAAGTCGGCAGTATGGGCACTGCTATCAATGTTTAACCAGTTATCGCTTGCTTGGGCGAAGGTTCCGTAATTCACACACTTAACCTCCAAGGCGCCAGGCACTTTATGGATGAACATGGCGCGGCAAAATAGCGGCGCACAGAAGATTTGTCGTAGTGCATCGGACAAACCGGCAATGGCTTTGCCTTCGGGAAGCGTTGGTAACTTATCTAAGTTGTTGTCGATAAGTTGTTTGAAAAAGGCACTGCCTTGGTGTTGTTGGCCTTTTACTTCGATTACTTTTAAGTTGTAAATGGTGTGGCTGTTATTACAGTTGGTGACCTCATAGGCTAAATGAGACAGCTCGAAACTCTTCACCAGTTTTTGGAACTGAGGTAGTGCCAAGTAAACGGTGTCTCCAACGCTATACTCTAGTGGCGTTTCTACTTCTATTTTCATTCCGCTAATGGAGAAATCGCTGGTCCAGCCGGTTTCGTTGCTACCTTGATGTTCCACTTCTATTAAGGAGCGGTATTGGTAGCGATTTTCTTTACGCAGCTGTAAATACTTGTAGTTTACCTGCTCAAACTTGCTGATTGGTTGCTTGCTCTGGTTAAACAGCGACAGCTTGTTGGGGTTACCGTCCAAGGGGTAATTTTGCTGGTAGCTTTCATCGATATGCTGGTTGGTGACATCACTTAACAAGCCAACCATGCTTAATCCATCTAAAGCTTTGGCGACACGCTCTCGTTCAATTGGCGAATCTTTTTTGGGTAAAGGAGAGCTTACCTCTGCATCGCTGGCTTGCGCAGGTTGATACTGAAACTTGAATACCTTCCAGCTGGGTTTGCGACAGCCAAAGGCGAAGTAAAGATCGCGCAGTTCTGGATGCTCGGCAAGCTCTTCGCTGCTGGCTGAGTAGAAAAATAAGCGATTGTTCGCAGTATGAGTAAAGCAATAGATCAGACTTTCACCGCTGCTTAAGGCTTGGTAGCGCATCATCCTTGGTGGATGAAACAGTTGAGATAAATGACTGTGGTTAGTTTCATCGCGCCAATAAGAGAGCAGGTCGAGATTATTCTGCGTGGCTAAGGCATAACGCAGGCTTGCTGGCGTTTGGCCGCTAAAATACAAAGGCACGCTGCTTAAACGCGGCATTAAGTATTGTTCATAACCTTTGGTGATAACTGCTGCAGTAATGTTGTCGACGTCGACTTTGTAACGCCCACGATAGGAGCGTAAAAAGTTTTTGAAGAAGTTATTAAACTCTTCGCTTGGGTCAACCACGATCATTCTTACCCATTGCTGCTGACCCTTGCGGTCTATTCCGACCACTTTGTATTCGGTGCCAGCGCTTAATACGCGGTTTACAAACTCTTTTTCTAAGCCTGTGAAATACACAAAGTAATGTTCGTCTACAGAGAACTCTCGCTGGCTATCGACCTTAGCACGCAGGCCTGATACTGACATGTTAGAGGTTTTAGCATCAAATAGTACACCGTCTACACCCGCCATTCGCAGTGGTGCAGTGAGGTGCATGCGCTCTTCACTTCTGCCAATATAGTGGCCTAAACGCACGGCCCTAGCGATGATATTTTTGGGGCGCCGCGCAGCGGCTTCTTGCGGGCTAATATTTTTCTTCTGCATCACCTTGAAGTTGTTCTCGGTGGTTTGCAGTTTCTCGTATATGCCTAGTGTGTATTGTTGTTTATAGAGTTTTAGCTGCTGTTTAAATACCTTAATGGCGATGTCATCGAGGTAGTGGGTTTTACCTTGGTAGTGAAACTCTTGGCATTCGCCGTCTACTTTTCCTCGAAGATCTACCAATCGTTGGCAAGGCGCGGATAGACGATTCATTTCCATTTTGAGCAAGAAACTTTCATTATTAGGAAGGTCTTGAGTTGCGCGCTTAAATACTTGGTTAAAGTCGCTGCTTCCCAATAATGGTAGTAATCGTTCTATTAAGGCGTATTGCTTGCTTTCCGACATGTTGCTGGGTATTAATCCTTAATCATTGGTTTTACTGTCAAAACTCTGTCTCAATCTTTACAATCTTCAAGATCAAAGCAAAGATTGTGCCTTGAGAGAGATTCAAGGCAAGTACTTTTAACACTATTTTAGCATTATGTGACCGCTTGGAGGGTTAATGGCAAAAGCGAAAACGGCCTATGTATGTAACGACTGTGGTGCCGATTTCCCTCGTTGGCAGGGACAATGTGGTGAATGTAAAGCGTGGAATACCATTAGCGAAGTACGTTTGAGTGCCGCGCCCTCACGCAATGACCGTTTCACCGGTTATGCCGGCAGTACCGCAGGAAAAGTCCAAACCTTAGAGAGCATTGACCTAGCCGAGCTCCCGCGGTTTTCTACTGGCTTTAAAGAATTTGATCGGGTATTAGGTGGCGGTGTAGTACCTGGTAGCGCCATTTTGATTGGTGGTAGCCCCGGCGCAGGTAAAAGTACTTTGTTGTTGCAAACCATGTGTGGCTTAGCGCAAACCATGGATACCTTATACGTAACGGGTGAGGAATCACTACAGCAAATCGCTTTGCGCGCGCAGCGCTTAGGTTTGCCTAAAGACAAGCTAAAGTTACTGGCCGAAACCAGCGTTGAGCAAATTGGCCAGGTGGCTTTAGAAGTTAAACCAAAGATGATGGTGATTGACTCTATTCAGGTTATGCACATGGCTGATATTCAATCAGCACCAGGTGGTGTTAGCCAAGTGCGAGAAAGTGCGGCTTGGTTAACTCGTTTTGCCAAGCAACATAATATAGCCATGTTTATGGTGGGCCATGTAACCAAGGACGGCTCGTTAGCTGGGCCTAAAGTTCTGGAGCACTGTATTGATTGTTCGATCATGCTAGAAGGTGATGCCGATGGCCGCTTTCGTACCTTGCGTGGCAATAAAAACCGTTTTGGTGCGATTAACGAGCTAGGTGTATTTGCTATGACCGAACAGGGTATGCGAGAAGTGTCTAATCCTTCGGCCATTTTCCTTTCGCGTGGACAAGAAGCAGCGCCTGGCTCGGTCGTGATGGTAGTGTGGGAAGGTACCCGTCCGCTATTGGTCGAAATCCAAGCATTGGTTGATTACAGCCAAATGGCGAATCCTAGGCGAGTGGCTGTAGGCCTTGAGCAAAACCGTTTGGCGATGCTACTTGCGGTAATGCATCGCCATGCTGGTGTACAAATGTCTGATCAAGACGTATTTACCAACGTGGTGGGTGGTGTACGGGTTGCTGAAACTGGCGCCGATTTAGCTTTATTGGTGGCCATGGTCTCTAGCTTTAGAAATCAAATATTGCCGCAAGAGCTGGTGGTATTTGGTGAAGTGGGCTTGTCGGGAGAGATACGCCCAGTAAGCAATGGCCAAGAACGTTTGAACGAAGCCGCTAAACACGGCTTTAAGCGAGCTATAGTGCCTTTGGGCAATCGACCTAAGCAAGCGATAGCTGGGCTTGAGGTGATTGCCGTAAGTAAGTTGGCAGAAGCTTTAGAAGCGGTTTAATCCGCTTCTTGCTGTTGGTCAACTAAGTGCTCTAATTCGCGATGCAATAAGTCGTCATCACCTAGGTTTAACTCAATTAATCGTTTTAGGTGGCTGGCGCTTTCGATATCAATGTGCAAACAACGTAAACCGATTTGCTGATTGCGTGTGTGTTTAACTTCTACATCCATGGTGATGCTCAGTTCTTCTACTGCAACATCACTCAAGCTAAAACTTAAGGTTAGCTGAGTGAGTTCTTCGTCCCAGTCATTTGGCAAGGTCACCAAGGCACCTTGTAACGATAAATCCAACAGTTGGCATGACCAAGATTGCTCCCCATGGTTTAGGTAGGCGGGGCGGTCAAAAAGAACTCGCAAAAATTGGCGACGCTCGTGCATGTCAGGGTTCCTGTTTATTCGGGGTACTTTAGCCTAAGCCTAGCGTAAATAAGCAAATTTTGCAGCTAAGTCGATGGTGTTTGCGTTAAGGCTTTAGCGATTATCTGCTGAGTATGTGACGCCAAAGATTGTTCATCCATTTGTGCCACTTGCTGAACCGATATAGCGGGTAGCACCTGAATGTAAATAGGGTGATGGCCTGTAAGCTGTAAGCTTTTTTTAGGTAAGGCTTCGGCAGTGCCGTGAATCGCAATGGGCAATATCGCTACTTCGGCGTGTTTTGCTAAAGAAAACGCACCGAGTTTAAAAGGTTTTAGCTTGCCGTCGGCAGAGCGGCTTCCTTCAGGAAATAAATATACCGAGCTACCTTGGTTAAGGTGTTTCTCAGCTTGCTGGAGCATATTCTTGATGCTGTGTTTATCACCGCGTTTAAGTCCAATGTATTGATTAAGCCACATGTTCCAACCAACAAATGGCACTTTAAACATCTCGATTTTTGAGACCCATTTAAAGGGAATGAAAAGGGCAAAGGATAACAAAATATCTAATCCAGATTGATGATTGGATACGATGACATAAGCTTGTTTTTTATCGATATGTTGCAAACCCAAACGCCGTACTTGCCAATGAGGCACTATGATTAAATACAGGCTAGCCCATGCGCAGGTGAAGTAGTGTAACCATAGTCGGCGTTTATCAAAGGCTGCTGTGAGCGCATAAATAATGCAGGCGATAAAGAAAAACAGTATCGAGCTGAGGGCAATAAAACTAAGAATAAGTAACGATAAAAGCTTGAGTAACACCTAGGCTCCTTGTAGTTCTGGGGCAAAGACTGAGTTTTTATAGCTTATTAATCAGTATATTAAGTGGTAATTATGCAACTGTCACGTGAGCAACTAACTATTCTGTTAATTCAGATCCGCGATGATACCGATACCCGCATCGAGGAATTAGCCAGTTTTAGCCACTTTTGTGGCGTAGCGGTAGAGCAGTTTAGAATTCTCAATGTTTTTGATACGCCTGATTGTAGCGATTACGCCTTGCAGGGCATCGATGCAGTGTTGGTTGGAGGTTCTAGCGAAGCCAGTGTGCTTGACCCGGAAGGCTACCCTTTTGTGACAGCCATTCAGCAGTTACTGTTGCGCTGTATTGAGCAACAGTTACCCACATTTGCTTCGTGTTTTGGTTTTCAACTTGCGGTGCTGGCTCTGGGTGGCAAGATTGTTCATCAAGCGCGTGACTTTGAAATGGGCACCTTAGCTATTTCACTCAGCGAATACGCTCAAGAGGATGTATTGTTTGGTAGTTTGCCCAATCCTTTTATGGCGGTATCTGTTCATCGAGATAGTGCCTTATGTCTGCCTGAAGGTTGTGTTTCCTTAGCGTTTACAAAACACTGTGTACATGCATTAAAAGTATCATCAGCACCATTTTGGGCGAGCCAGTTTCACCCTGAGGTAAATCGCAGTATCTTAGTTCAACGTTTAAGCCAGTTCCGTGAGCATTACACTCAAGGGGATAATCATTTGCAGCAAGTGTTAACAGCAGCGCAAGAGACGCCTCATAGCAATGGTTTGTTAAAGGCATTCATAGATAAGGTGGTACTAGCTTGAAGAAGCTTTTTTTAGCTCTGGTGTTGTGGCCTACGTTTATTGGCTTTGTATTGGCTAAACCAAACTTGGGAGGTTTTAAGCCTGAGCAGGTTTGCCAAGCCGCGATAGCCAGCTTGCAAGGCGTGGACGTAAAAATGGTCGATAATTACCGTAGCGCTCAGTCGCTCATGCAAATGCGAGTGAGACACAATGGCCAAAGCCACAGCTACTATTGCCAGCTAGAAGGTGACCAAGTGTTATGGCGCAGGGCGCAAGATAGCCGGTGGCAAACCAGCACCACGGTGCGCTTTCACTACAATGGCAGTGCTAAGCAGTTATTTATTAAGCACTATTTGGCTGCTGCACAGTTAGCTGAGTACCGTTACCGTGGCGAAGATTTTTAAAAGTAAGCTAATAAGCTCGTCGCAGTTTAAGAATTTATTACTGACTGGCTAGTAGTAAGTTTTGATAATGATCAAGATAACTAGTTAATGATGTTTTGGGTTTGACTTTTAGTAGCTTAAAAATCTTGATTAGCTGGTTTTTTACTTGTATTCTTTCGCGAAAATATATTCATGCTTAGTGAATATAACTACAGAATATACCAAATAGAGTGATTTTATATGCGAGACGCCAAGCCAGCATCTATGCCTAATGCCCCAACAAACCATCCTGCAGTAGGTTCTGCTTGGAAGTTTGTATTACCTTCATTATTGGGCATTTTCCTGTTTATGTTGCCGTTGCCTTACGATGGCTCGTTTACCATTCCGGTGGCGATTATGGCAAAAAGCTTGGTGGCGGCTTTAGGTGATAGCGCCTTGTGGCTGGTGGTTGGTTTGATCACCCTTAGTGCCCTAATGTCTACTTATACACTAATTGCTAAGCCAAATTGGCTTGGCAAAAATGCCTTGCTAACGTCATTGTTTCAGGTTTCTCTACCTTGGTATGTGGTAAGAATGTTGGGTTGGGTTCTGGTGCTGGTATGCGCTTTTGAATTGGGGCCTCAAGCTATTTGGTCGGGGGATACTGGTGGCCTCATTTTAGGTGACTTACTGCCTACCTTACTTAGCGTGTTCATTTTTGCTGGTTTGTTATTACCCCTATTGCTTAATTTTGGCTTGTTAGAATTTGTAGGCACTTTGCTGAGCAAAATCATGCGTCCTCTGTTCGGTTTACCAGGTCGCAGTGCAGTAGATTCAATGGCGTCTTGGTTAGGTGATGGTAGCGTAGGGATTTTGCTAACCAACAAGCAGTATGAAGATAAACACTATACCCAGCGAGAAGGCGTAGTAATTGCCACCACCTTTTCTGCGGTGTCTATTACCTTTAGTTTGGTGGTATTAGCGCAAGTTAACCTTGAGCATATGTTTGCACCTTTCTATCTTACTGTGTGTATTGCAGGCCTTGCTGCAGCGGTTATTGTGCCGCGCTTGCCGCCGCTTTCTGGTTTTAGAGATCAATTTATTGATGGTAGTGAGCGTAAGCAAGATGACGAAGTTATTCCTGCCGGTTACAACACCATCACTTGGGCTTGGCAGCTGGCACTTGTTCAAGCTGGTCGAGCGAGTCACCCTAAACAACTAGCTAAGCAAGGTGTGCATAATGTACTGGACATGGTGCTGGGTGTATTACCGGTAATTATGGCGGTGGGCTCGGTAGCCTTAGTGGTAGCAGAATACACTCCCATTTTTAGTTTTTTAGGTAAGCCATTCATTCCTTTGCTAGAGCTATTGCAGCTTCCTGAGGCCGCCAGAGCGTCGGAAACCTTAGTGGTAGGTTTTGCCGATATGTTTATTCCGTCAATTCTTGCTGCGTCTATTGAAGCCGATATAACCCGTTTTGTTATCGCAGCGGTATCGGTAACTCAGCTGATTTATTTGTCGGAAGTAGGCGCGATTATTATGGGTAGCCAGTTGCCAGTTAAGCTGTGGCAGTTGTTTGCTATCTTCTTGATTCGTACTTTAGTCACCTTGCCGATCATTGCGGTAATGGCCCATTTATTCTTTTAATATGTAAGCCGCTTAGTGCGAGTTAAGCGGCTTAGCTTTTACTGGAGAGTTGTATGCATTTTAGCGCTGCTGTGTTTGATATGGACGGCTTGCTGCTCGACAGTGAGCAAGTGTCTTACGATACCTTTTCTCAAGCGTGTAGTGAGCTAGGTTTAGCGTTTAAAGAACAGGTTTACCTTAGCTGTATTGGTACCAATGCCGAGCAAATAAAAAAGACCATTTGTGAAGGATACGGCGAGGGCTTGGATTATCCAAGGCTGCGTGATTGTTGGTTGGATAAGTACCATGCCTTGGCTGTTGATCAAGCATTACCAATTAAACAAGGTGTGGTGGATTTGTTGCAGTGGTTAACAAGCCAAGGCGTTCCATTAGCCGTTGCCACTTCTTCGGGTAAACCTACCGCTGAAGCTAAGCTGGGCAATGCAGACTTACTGCATTTTTTTGAGAGTGTTTCTACAGGGTGTCAGGTGAATAATAGTAAACCGCACCCAGAAATTTTCTTAAAAGCCGCCAAGTCGCTAAATATTGACGCCAGTAAGTGTTTAGCCTTTGAAGACTCAGAAAACGGAGTTAGAGCTGCAGTAGCAGCCGGTATGCAGGTCTATCAGATCCCGGATCTTATTCAACCTAGTGACGAGCTCAAGCGCTTGGGACACAAGGTTCGTGCCTCCTTAAGTGAGGTCTTACTGGAGCTAAAATAGTCGGGTTCATCTAGCCAGCAAATATTTGACGCTATTTGCTGGCATCGTTTTTGCTCATTGAAGATTATTAGAATCAGTAATGAGCAAATTATGATAGAAATTCAGATTAGTAACGATGTGCAAGCTTGGCTTCCTCGTGAGTTACCTTCCCTTGAAAATGCCTCTGTTCGTCATAGCTGGAGTGCTCACGCATTTGCTGTAGATTCACACGAATGCTTAGCAGTACTGGAGCGTAACAGTGGCTACGTAATGCTATTTTTTGATTTAAATAAGCGTGATTACCAAAACTTTTCTCGAGTTTGGCAGCTACGTTTATTGACCGAGGCCATTGCCGTAGCCGATTTACAAGATGAAGAAATTGATGCCTTGAAAAAGAATATGTTGGCTGATTTTCAGAATGTATTGGTTACTGATGGGGTAAACCACCCCGTAGCGCCGCAGTTAGATAAGCTTAAAAATTTAGTTCAAGTAATGGCTAAACGCGAAGGCAAAGTACCTAGTCAGCAAATGGATGAGTTTCGTTGGGGGGTAATTCTTAACGATTACGCTCAGCGTCAAAATGGCCTAAGCCCATATCAAAAAATGCAAAGCCAATGGCAAGCTATGGCTGCCACAGCACAATTTCATCAAGTATCAGCTCAATCATCTAGTACCAAGCTTTTACACTAGTTAAAAATTGCGCAAATAACTTGCAGCCATAGCATAATTGCTGCTTAATCAGGGTTTAACTCATTGATTAAGTGGCTGCTGTGGCGCTAGTTTCCTCTCATTCTTCCCGTCTTTATTTTGGTTTAGCTTGCTCGGTAATGGCATCGTGCATGTTTGCCTTTCTTCCTTGGTACATCCATCAGTTTCCTTTAAATGAAAACAGCGGCAATTGGCTAGCTGCTCAGCGTATTGTGTGGAGCTGTTTGCTGATGTTTGTAGGGTTAGCTTGCTTCAAGCAATTGCCTTTGCTCATTCAGCAGATGGCTAATTGGCGAGCTTGGCCACGCTTGATGCTGGCTGCTGTATTAGTTGGCTTGCAGTTTTGGTTGTTTATTTGGGCGCCAGCCAACGGCCAGACGCTGCCGGTTGCGCTGGGTTATTTTTCGTTGCCCTTAGTATTGGTATTAGTGGGACGGTTTGTTTATAAAGAGCAGCTTAGTAGCCTGCAATGGGTGTCTGTAACAGTGGCAGCTGTAGGAGTTGCTTACGCTTACGTAATGGCTGATGGATTGTCGTGGATAGTGTTGTTGGTGGCCTTGGGTTATCCCTTGTATTTTATGTTGCGGCGTAAGTATCCCTTGCCCAGCCATATTGCTTTTACTATTGATAACTTAATGCTATTGCCGCTTGCGTGCGCTTATTTGCTAATGGGGGATGGCGTGAGCGAAGCGCAAAGCCAGCTCTCGAATCTGTACAACTATGCCCCTTGGCTGTATTACTTCGGACTGGGGGTAGCCGGTACCATTCCTATGTTACTGTTTTTACTTGCTTCTAACTATTTGCCACTGAGTTTGTTTGGCTTAATGGGTTATTTAGAACCTGTATTGGTATTTAGCGTGGGCTGGTTACTTGGTGAGCGTTTAAGCCCTGAGCAGTGGCCAACTTATATGTTGATCATTTTTGCCTTAGTGTTATTGGCAATAGATGGTCTGCGGCGCGGTGTTCGACAAACGGCAAGCCGCAAAAAGCTGCCTAAAGCTTGTTAAGGTAGCGCTAAACTTGCAGTGATTGGGCGGTGATCGCCGCCTACTGAATCAAGTACCCTGGCGCTGGCAAAACTAAGATCTTCTGAAGCTAATACGTGGTCTATTCTTGCGCCGTGCCATGACGTGTATTTGGTGTAGTTAACTCCGCTGCCTACTAAGTCAATGCCATTGTTTAGACCGTCCAAATGCCGCTGATAAAGATTTTCTTGGACCGTCATATTGAAGTCTCCAGCAACTATGTAGCTGGTTTGCTGCTTAGCCCAAGACGCCACCAAAGAGGCTTGCATGTTGCGAGCAAAGTGCAAGTTATTGAATGCTTCAGGCTCAAAACTACGATGGATTAAGGCGTTAATGGTTGGCCTTGGGGTGTCCATATGGATATTGGCGATACTCAGTTCTTTTCCTTCAATTGTGGTGTGATAAAACACCGCAAATTTACCAAAGCCACCAAAGGTTTCACGCGATAAACTGCCTTGATGTTCTATTGGCGTTCTGCTTACGGTGCAAAGGTGGTCGCAGTGGCTATACCAACTATCGTCAAAGACTTGCTGCACCCGCTCAGGCTTTGATTCCTGCATAAACACAATGTCGGGTTTTAGCTGTGCCACCAACTGGCGAATTTGCAGTGAGCTTGCGCCATTGCCGTTGTTTAAAGACAAAATAGTGATGGCGCTAGCTTGCTGCTGAGGCAACTTAAGTTGAAGATCTTGAAACTGTACAAACACCACCGCGCAGAGTGCCCAGCTTAGATACTGCCATTTGCCTAGCTGGCGGATAAACAAAATCGGCGTAAGGGCCAGTAAAATCGCCCACCAGCGCGGAGAGAATAGGCTCAAATAGCTTATGGATATTCCTAGAGGGGTATCTGGCAGATGCGGCAAGCTCAATATTGCTCCTGCTGCTAGCAGGCAGCAAATAGAAAGAGTAATAGAGAAGAATTTTACTAGCTTATTCATTAGCTTATTGTTACCTTCTGCGCCCTGTGAAATCTGGGCATAAGTATATACGCGGTAAGTGGCAAATTACCATGTCACGTCGTTTTAGCGTAACAAAGTTCTTGTAGTATGCGCAGTTATGGAAACGTAAACAATATGTAACAGCTGTGCCGCAGGCATTTCGCTGTTAATGGTGGTTTTGTTAACAAGTAGGTTGATTTCAAATGTTTTCTAAGCAAGGATCTGTTGCAGAAATTGGGTTCGGTATTAAGAACTTAAGCTTAAAAAAAACCAAGGCAGGTGGTGTGTTTCAGCTGTTACTAATATTACTGGGTGCGGTAGTGCTGTTTTTTAATCGCCGCGATAGTAGTCAAAGAGTGTGGGCTCGTTTACCCACGCTAAACGACTATCAGACTCGTTACCCTGAAAAAACCGAAGATGCTAATACGATTCGTTGTATCCATTGCGATAGCGATCAAACGTGGGAGTATGGTTTGGAAAGCCTGATGGATCACCGCCGTGAGTGTGTTTGTCTAGCCTGTGGACATCGTTTGTGGCGCAAAGAGCAAGAGAGCTTGGCTATTCAATAGCATCTTCAGAACTCCTCAATCACCTCTTAAGATATTTAAAAATACCGGTGAATTAAATAGCGCTTGTCGTTCTATCCTACAGGTTACGTACTGATAGCGCTTACCTCTATGTTTGATACCTACATTACGGTTGTCACTTGGTGGGCCTATCGCTTCAATGGAGTGTGGTACGTTTTCTAACATCACAAAAGCAATGTCGCGGCGAATTCTTATGCCTATATAGCTTAACGACTTATTCATAATGAAGGCTTTAAACAAGTTTTCATAAACTTGAGTGATGGCGTTTACTCGCCCTGTGTAAATGGAGTAAATATATAAGCTGGCTGGTTCATTGTTGCTGGCTAGCATTTCTTCGCATATATCGGTTTCATCTAAGCTCTTGTCTAGTAGCTTCTCAAAGTAGGGCTGTTTTATCTTGAGAGCAAAACAATGCCCAGCGAGTTGACCGAGGTAGAAATAGTAACTTACCTCTGCAGCGAGATGGTTTTGAAGCGTCTCGAGCCAAGCGCTGTCCCACTGCTCATAGCCAAAGGTGAGGTTATCAATGTAATTGCTTAAGTGTTGAGCACTATGATCCGCTAAAGGGTGGGGTGGGCTTATGCGCTCAAAGCTCAGTTCTCTTTGAGGGAGATAGGGATGAGCTCCCAAGTAGTGTTTAAACTTGGCTCGAGCTTCAAGGACTTTATTCATCGCTTGGTTGCTAGGAAGGTTTTTCGAGCTAAAGCTACTGGAAGTGAAAATCTTATAAGCTTCATCACCAAAGTAGCGAATAATTTCTAGCTGCCGATTTAAACTTGGCTCTACTTTTCCCCGCTCCCAACGGCTCACTGCCAAGGCATCAAGCTCACTAAACTCTGGGCTAAAGGCCGCTAATACTTGGCAAAGCTGTTCTTGGGTTAGGTTTGCTTGGTTACGTTTTTGCTGCAAGTAGTCGGCAATGCTCTTGTAGTTAGCCATATAGAGTGTTCAAGTAATTGTTATTATGTACTTTATTTTAGCAGCACTTGTTGAATCGCCCAAAGGGGCTCGCTAGGCATTGATTATAAAAAAATATTTTTTGCATGCTCTGATGCTAGCTGGTGCTTTGATTTATCTTAGCGACCGATTATTTAGCAACCACGAGAATCTTGAATGAACAAAGTCGGAACCTCTATTAGTGTCGTTTTACTTGCAAGCAGCATGCTTGCTGGCTGTGCCTCAACGGATGGTGAGCCAGATCCTAACCAAGGAATGAAAACTGGCGCAGTAGGTGGAGCCGTTGTAGGTTTGGTTATGGGCGCGGTGACTGGAGATGCAGAGTTGGCAGTGAAAGGTGCTGCTGTTGGTGCTGCGGCTGGTGGTGCCAGTGGTGCAATGCGCGACTACGAGAATAGCCAAGAGAATCGTCGAACCGATGTAACTGCAGAAGCTATCTCCCAGCCAAACACAGTGATTATGAATGGTGACAATGCAACGGCCAATCAAGGTGAGCATTTGAACAAATTACTGGGTCAATGGCAGGTAAACGTTTGGGCGATTCAGCCTGATGGTAGCACCATCGAAGCGCAGGGGCTTGCTCGCGGTAAAATGATGGAAAGTGACGCTGCTACGGTAGAGCTAGAGCAGCTAGAAGTTGCAGGTGAACAGCTTGAACTACAAGCCAGCACAACGATAAGTTATAACCAGCAACAGGGACATCAGTTAAGTGTGAGTGCTTCAAATCTTGAGAACGATGTTGTGTATGCCGGGGAATTTCAAGCGGCGATGAATCGTTTTAGCTACTATCCTTTGAGCCAAGTTAGTACAGCTAATATGCGCATGGAGTTACGAGTGGTGAGCCCGCAGCTATGGATTGTTGAAACCTACTCACAGCAAGGTAGTGAAGAGAAAATGATCCAGTCTTATCGCTTTAGCAAGATCAGCTAATAAAATTATACTTATAAAGTAACGTTAGTCGTTATTAGCCTATTTAAACGACGTGTTTAAATAGGCTGTTTTGGTGAGCTGGTTTCTACACGCTCAAATTGACTGGGCCAAGTTTGCTTTCTCCCCGCTTGCTTGGCTTGGTATAAACCTTGGTCTGCCCGTTCAATCCAATCATCAATACTCTCACTTTCTTTGATGCTAGCTATACCTGCACTAAAGCTAATCGACAGTTGGTTAGGCGCTAATAAACTAGATATTTTAGCTACGAGCTTCTCGCTAGTTTGGTAGGCAGTATCAAAGTCTGCATCATGCAACATGATAAGAAACTCTTCGCCTCCGTAGCGAAAAACGCGGTCGTTAACGCGGGTGTTTTGTTGCAAAAAGTGGGCAAACCACACTAGTATTTGATCGCCTACATTATGGCCATGTTGATCATTAATGGCTTTAAAATGGTCTAAATCTAAAAGGATAATGCTAGCTTTGATGCCACTGCGTTTATGTTGTTGGGTAGCTTTTAGCAGCTCATCAAACAAGGCTCTGCGGTTGTAGCAGCGCGTGAGGGAGTCTTTAAAAGCGAGTTCTTTGAGTTCGTTATTTTGTTTTACCAGTACCCGCGCTAAGCCCCAAGCAAAAATATGTGAGGCCACTACGCCAATGCTAAAACGTATACCTTGATGAACACCTAAGTGATGAACACCAAGAATTATTGCCAGAATGCTTACAGCCAATACAAGGCGCTCTGCCATTTGCAGCGGTAAGTGGATAAAGCAGGCCAAAATTAATGCGGGAACAAAAAACTCGCCATGCATATTGGGTTGAGTTAGCGCTAATAAAACCGGGGGAATGGCTAGCAATAAGAACCATACGTCGGCAGTTTTGTAATGGTTGGATTCGGGTTTGGTGAATAAGAAGAATAGCGAAACTAAAATGGCCAAGGCGCAGGGTAGTACCACTAAGCCGTACCAAAATACCCCGTTAACTAAATGAGTAATTGAAAAATAAGCACTAGGAATGAAACCTGCCAAATGCATGACAAGGCTCATTTTTCTTTCTGTAAACTCTGCTGGAGACCAGTCAGACACCATCGCAAAAACCTATGCCAAAAAGTTAAAATACGAGCTGGGAGCTTTCCTTATGTTATTAAAAGTAAACTCTTTTTGGCGGATCCGTCAAATCAAATTGACGCTTTATTTTTGCTTAAAGCTTAATGCTCTGCTGCCTTTTAGTTGGCTGAGTGCTTGTTGCAAAATAAGTTCAACAAAGTCTTTTAGCACTGTACTTGATTGAGCGTTTTTACTAAAAGCTGCGTACATGGGGCGCCATAAGGCTTGTTCAAACGACAGCAAGTGCACAAATTGTTGTTGCGCATAATGCTCTACAGCCCAATAAGGCATCGCTGCCACTCCCATTCCTGCTGCGACCATTTGCAGTAACATGGCTGGGTTATCGGCGTGTTTCCATTGTTTTACAGCTACTTGGCTGGGCTGAAGAATGTAACGATATAGGTCTAAGCGTTGTGGCGTTACCGGGTAGCTAATGATGGTCTCTTGGCTTAACTGGGAGGCTTTTACTGTCGCTTGGCTGGTTAAGCGGTGTTGAGGTGGGCAAATAAGTACCATCTCATATTCAAATAAAGGCTCAAAGTGGATTTGCTCCTCTGGGCTTACTTCAGACGTTAGCAGAATGTCAGCTTCCCCACGCTGTAACAAGGGCAGGCCGTTATAGTCTTTATCTTGGCAAAAATGGCTATTTACCTCTGGCCAGGTTTGCTGAAACCGCTGCAAAGCCGGTAATAGCCATTGAAAACAAGCATGACAATCAACACTAATGTTTAAACGTGTTTGCTGTTGTTGGGCGGTGCTAAATTGTTGCTCGGTTTGTTCAATTAAAGGCAGCACTTGCTGGGCTAAACTAAGCAGTTGCTGGCCGTGTTGGGTGAGTTGCAAGGGCTGTTGCTTTCTTAATACTAGGTGACTATTGATGCGTTGCTCTAAGTCTTTTAGCTGGTGAGATAGCGCCGAATCAGTAATAAACAACTTAGCAGCCGCTGACTTTAAAGAAGAGCTAGCAGCAATAGCTTGAATGCAACGTAAATGCTTTATCTCTAACATTTATCTGGCTAGCTCCTTTAAGTGTTTGGGCGAATTTGCAGCTTAGGCAGTTCAGGTTTGTTTGTACATATAAGTGCCAAGGTAGATGGCTTAACATGAATATTTTTCAATATAGATAGGGAGCTTTAATTCTGTATGACAAGTTTTCACTGAATTAAGCAAAGTTGAGAGAAATTCAATTTAACTTGATGGCTTTTCAATTGTGTTGAGGCCTCGCTCTGGTCAATATGGATTTATACATCTAGACGGCTAAAAGGATATTGATATGAGCACTACTCACGTATTGGGTTACCCAAGAATTGGTAAGCAACGAGAACTAAAATTTGCTTTAGAACGCTACTGGCGTGGTGGCTTTTCGCAGCAAGAGTTATTACAAGTTGGCAAAAACATTCGCCAACAAAACTGGCAAGCGCAAAAAGACAGCGGTCAAGCTTGGGTGACCGTCGGCGATTTTGCTTGGTACGACCAAGTACTAAATACCTCATTATTGTTAGGCAACCTGCCTAAGCGTCATCAGTCTGAGCAAATTAACCTAGATAGCATGTTTGCAATTGCTCGAGGCCAACAGGGCTGTGGTTGTAATCATGCGGCATCAGACATGAGCAAATGGTTTAACACTAATTACCATTACATTGTGCCGGAGTTTTCTGAAGACAGTGTATTTAGCCTACAGTGGCAGCAACTGTTTGATGAAATTCGCGAAGCATTTGAGCAAGGCCATGCAGTTAAGCCGGTTATTTTGGGGCCTGTTTCTTACCTGTACCTAGGTAAAAATGACGACCAAGCAGCCAGTGATTTTGACCGTTTGTCGTTATTGCCACAGTTGTTAACGGTTTACCGCGAGATCTTCCAAGCTATTGCTGATTTAGGTGTGGAGTGGGTTCAAGTGGACGAACCTATCTTGGGCCTAGAGCTCGATTCGCAATGGCAAGACGCATTGTTAGCTGCTTATCAAACAAAGCTAAGCCCCACTAAGTTGCTTTTGACCAGTTATTTTGCAGATGTGTTAGACAATGCTGAGGTGATTAAGCAATTGGCGGTAGACGGGCTGCATTTGGATTTATCTGCCGCTCCACAACAGCTTGAGCAAGTACTAACTTGGTTACCTGAATCGTGGGTACTGTCTGCTGGTGTGATTAATGGTCGAAATGTATGGCGAGCAAATTTGCCAGAAATTATCGAGAACTACAGTTCACTTAAAGTTCGTTTAGGCGAGCGCTTGTGGCTTGCCTCGTCTTGTTCTTTGTTACACAGCCCGCTTGACCTAGAGAGTGAAACGGACTTAGGTGATGCTAAGTATCGTTTGGCTTTTGCGGAGCAAAAACTATCTGAGCTGCAAATACTTGATGAAGCGCTAAATGGTGAAGCTGACGCCCTGCGGCTATCTCGCCAATACAGTGCTGCTTTGCAAAACCTTAGCAAGAAAAACAACTCCAGCTTGCAGCAGCGAATTAGCGCCTTAACCCCGGCTGAGCGTGAGCGTACTTTAAGCTTTGCACAGCGCCAAGAGATTCAGCAGCAAAGTTTGCAATTGCCACCCTTGCCAACCACTACCATCGGTTCATTTCCACAAACCAATGAAATTCGCCGTCAGCGTCGCGAATATAAAGCAGGGCAACTAAGCCAAGCCGATTATGATGCTGCGCTTGCGCAACACATTAAGGATGCCATTGAGCGTCAAGAGCGCTTAGATTTGGATGTGTTAGTGCATGGTGAAGCCGAACGTAACGACATGGTTGAGTATTTTGCCGAGCTATTAGATGGCTTTATTGCTAGCCGCTTTGGTTGGGTGCAAAGTTACGGTTCGCGTTGTGTAAAACCAGCAATTATTGTAGATGATATCGAGCGCGCTAAACCTCTTACTATTGAGTGGAGCAGTTATGCGCAATCCTTAACTAACAAGCCGGTTAAAGGCATGTTAACTGGCCCGGTGACTATTTTGACGTGGAGCTTCGCCCGCGAGGATATTAGCCGCGCCAAAATCGCTGAGCAAATCGCTATCGCGCTTAATGACGAAGTGGCTGAGCTGCAACAAGCCGGTATTCAAGTTATTCAAATTGATGAGCCTGCTATTCGCGAAGGTATGCCGCTTAAACGCAGCCAATGGGATGACTACTTAAGTTGGGCGGTATCGGCCTTTAAGTTATCAGCAGCTAGCGCCAAGCCAGAAACGCAGATCCATACTCATATGTGTTACAGCGAGTTTAATGACATTATGCCGGCGGTTGCCGCATTGGATGCCGACGTATTAACCATTGAGACTTCTCGTTCGGCGATGAGTTTGTTGCAGGCCTTTGAGCACTTTGAGTATCCAAATGAAATTGGCCCAGGTGTTTACGACATTCATTCGCCTAACATTCCTAGCATCGATGATATTAAGTCGTTGATTGATAAAGCAGCACAATGGATCCCATTGCAACGCTTGTGGGTAAATCCAGATTGTGGCTTAAAAACCCGTAATTGGCAGGAAACTGAGGCAGCCTTAAACAACATGGTCTTAGCAACCAAAGAGCTACGTGCTAGCTTTAGCTAAACTTAACCAGCAATAGCCCCTTTAATTAAGGGGCTATTTCGCCAATGACTTCGTTTTAATTAGCGCCTACACTAGAAATTACCCAGTTGTTTTGAGAGTTTCTATGCCAAAGGCAAAGTTCGTGTCTGGTGATATTTTTCGCCACATCGTTGTTATGTCCTCCACCAATGCCATTGGCTTAACTGCTTTATTTTTGGTTGATTTAGCCGATCTGTTTTTTATTAGCTTGCTGGGTGAGGCTGAGCTTGCTGCAGCGGTAGGCTACGCCGGAACTATCGCATTTTTTACCACTTCAATTTCTATTGGCTTATCGATTGCAATGACCGCCTTGGTGTCAAAAGCGATTGGCCAGCAAGATAAAGCGCGGGCTAAGCAGTTAGTCACCAATATCTTATTTACTGGTTTTTTGATTAGCGCTGCTTTTGCCGCTTTGGCTTGGTATTTTGCTCCAGAGTTATTGAGCTTGATTGGCGCTAAGGCCAGAACCCATGAACTTGCAGTACAGTATTTAAGAATCTTGCTGCCTTCGCTACCGATTCTTGGTTTGGCCATGAGTGGTGGCGCTGCACTGCGTTCGGTAGGTGATGCAAAACGGGCGATGTGGTCTACCTTGGCGGGTGGGGGCGTAAATGCGGTGTTAGACCCGATATTTATATTTGCGCTTGGGCTTGGTTTACCTGGTGCCGCTATTGCCTCGGTTATCGCGCGCTTTGTGGTTGCAGGTGTTGCCTTGTCTGGGGTGGTCTACAAGCACCAGTTGTTTGCTGGCTTTAGTTTGCAAAAGTGGTTGGAAGATCTGCGCGCTATCTTAAAGGTGGCTGCTCCTGCGATGATGACCAATGTAGCAACTCCCTTGGGCAATGCCTACGTTACTGCTTCTATTGCTATTTTTGGCGATGCCTACGTAGCGGGTTGGGCTGTGGTTGGACGTATAATGCCGGTGGCATTTGGCATGATATTCTCGTTATCTGGCGCCATTGGCCCTATTGTTGGGCAAAACTTTGGTGCAAATAATTACGCTAGAGTACATGAGGCCTTAAGCAAAGCGCTTTGGTTTAACGGTGGGTTTGTTGTTGCTGTGTCGTTAATTTTGCTGTTGGGGCAAAACGTCATTGTGGATGTGTTTGGTGTGGGTGGCGAAGCGGCCACTGTTATTGGCTTCTTCTGTACTTGGATAAGCTTTAGCTTTGTATTTAATGGGGCGATGTTTGTGGCTAACGCTGCCTTTAATAATCTTGGTTACCCAAGCACCTCTACCATGCTTAATTTTGGTAAAGCAACTCTAGGCACAATCCCTTTTGTTTATCTAGGTGGACAGTGGTTTGGCCCGCTGGGTGTGTTGGGTGGTCAAGCAGTAGGAACCGTTGTATTTGGATTATTGGCACTGCGAATGGCTTTTTATATTGTGGCTAGAGTCACCAACAAGCATCAACGTCAATTAGCCGAGCAAGAGCAGCCATTAGAGCCCAGTGTGCCGCTTACGCCATTTTGTTCTAGTCGCGCTTATATGTGTGCGGAAGCTGATTTGGAGGATACAGTATCTTCTACAGATACCGCAGCTGCTAAACCTTAAGCCACAGACAAGGGGCTTACATCAAATCGGTCGCCGAGTAAATTTAGTAAGTCGGCTTGGCCGGCTATCACGGCAACAATAATCTTTCCCTGCTTGTGTTTGCTGGGGATCACCACTCTGCCTTGGCAATTCACAACTTGATCTTTTAACAGCATAGATTGCAGCTGAAAAGGGTTGTCGCTTGGGTAAAAAAGCACGGTAACATCACTTAGGCCAACAGATTGAGTTTTCATGATGAGTCCTTCCAATTGTGTTTTGCCTCAATATAACGTTAGCACTGGCCGATTAGATCACTAGCTTTTGGGGGAAGGCAGAAGGACTTGCTGTAAACAATCGTTGACTTCTTATTTCCTGTCGCTAATCTGACTGAAAATAAAAGGAATACCGATGATTAAACCAATCCAAGCCAAGATGCTAATGTTTGATTTAGACGACACCTTAGTGGATGACGGAGTTGCTACCGAAACCGCCGCTAAAGCTTTGTTTGGTAAATATAATCCCTCGCAAGCTGATGACGCCCTAAGTCATTGGAAGCGTGCGCTAAAACTTCATTATCCAGCTTTTTTACAAGGTAAACTTAGCGCCGCTGAAATGCGCCAAGCCCGCGCGCGCGAGGCTTTGCAAGATAAGAGTTTAAGTGCAGATGCTGCTGAGCAGGCTTTCGAATATTTCATGCAGCAATATATTGATGCAACGGTGTTGTACGGCGATACCTTGGCTTGTTTAGATCAGCTTAAGCAACAAGGCTGGCGCCTAGCGTTAGTATCTAATGGGCCAGAAGATATGCAACAGCGAAAAGTACGCGCAGCTGGCTTGTTCGATTATTTTGAGTTTGTTCTAACCGCAGAAGCGGCTGGTGTTGCTAAACCTAAAGCAAAGATTTTTCAGCAAGCCGCGCAATTGGCCAAGCTTGAGCTTAGCCAATGTTGTTATGTAGGAGACAACTTGGTGAATGATGCTCAAGGCTCCAATGCAGCGGGGATGAGCAGTGTGTGGCTACAAAGAAGCAAGAGCTGTGAACCTGAATATCAGCCATTGGAAAATGTAAACTGGACAATAGCCTCACTAAATCAATTACATCAGTGCATTGGTTTAGCATAAACGTGTTGGTTGGCGGTTTTAAAGGAGTAGTGAAAGCAGTATGGCAATAGTTGGTTTATGGGACTGGTTGGCCGATAGCTTACGTTTTTACCGTCAGCATTTTACTCAATTGGCATTAATGGTTTTGCCCTTTGCTGTTCCTTTTGCCGCACTGCAAAGCCAATATGTTCAAAACCCTAGCGAGCCTTCTACCGCAAATTATTGGATGTTTGTGATAATAGGTTTGTTAATGCAGCCTGTTTATCAAGGTGCGATCATCTTGTACATGCGCGCCCAGTTTAAACAGCAGCCTTGGTCAATTGCTCGCTGCTTTCAAGCTTCATTAAGTATTTGGCCTTTGTTGTTTACGGTAGTGGCAATTTGTTTTGCTTTGGTAATGCTTGGCCTGAGCTTTTTTGTGTTGCCTGGTATTGTTATCGCCAGTCGGTTGTTGGTGGCAGATTTACATTGTGTACTAAATAAAAGCAATCCCGTGGAAGCGATTAGCGCAAGTTGGCGGCAAACCGAAGCCTATAAGTGGCCTTTGCTAGCGGGTGTGATAGTGGTTGCTGGGGTTACAATGATACCGGTTTGGGCTGTGCATCATTGGCTATTAGACAATAACGCCAATGGCATATGGGTGTTTGCCAATCGAGTGTTTGGGCAAGTACTCGAAGCTTTCTTTTTAGTATTTGCCTACCGTGCTTATAGCGCGATGAATGCCAGTGCAGAGTAGTTTAGCTATTTACCAAGCTGCTTATTCTTTTTAAGCGCTTATGTAAATTGGCCATCCGCTTTGTTGAGCAGAGCGGGGTAGGTGATTAGGCCGCGGTAAACTGTTGTTGCTTAGCTTGCAATTGATAACCTGCTGATGCTAAGCGTTGGCTCAATTGGCTCTGATTTAGCTCGTAAAATCTGCATAGTTCAGTAAAGCTAGAGAACTCATTTCTAATTTGCATGTTTACAATGCTTACCAAGATATTGATATCTATTTGTTGAACGCGTTGTTGGTCTAACATGCATATTCCTTGGCTGGTTGAGGGCGGTTGAAGCCCCATTTGGTCCATGCTTTTTCGTGAAAGAAGTAAGCCACACTGTTTACTGCTGGCTCTACTATGGCGACCAAACCACCAATCATCATGTCACCAGTTAACAACCAAGTGACCAAAAAAGCGATAGTGAAATGCATGCTGGCAAAAGTTAATGTTTTAATCATAATGTTGTCCTCGTTTATTTCTATATCTAAATGATAATTATTATCATTTACTTTGCAAGTTATTTTTGTGCTTTTTTTATTCGACAGTTGATTGGAAGGTTGGAAGGCAAAAATTTAAAGCTGGCTAGGGAAGTAGCTAAATGCGCCAGTCACTTCTAAAAATGAACAGACACATGTTGTGCTTTATCTTGCTGCAATTAGCGCGGTTGAACTGTTTTTTCATTAATAAAACCACAAACCTGTATCTTGCCTGCTTGTGTTAGCTGGCCAATCTAAAAGCGCGCTAAGCTGCTTAGTTGTTATATACTTAGGCTATTGTTAAGCGCCTAATAGTAAAGATAAGGCTGTATCAGGGATGAGCTATGTTTCGACGTTTTAGTATTTTTTGGGGGCTGCTGTTTGTAGTAGGTTGTTCAAGCGTAATTGTTAATCAGTTTGATCAACAATTTGGCGAAGCCTCGGTACAAACGCGAGTTTTTTCAGAGAGCCATCCTCCTGCTGCAGAGTTCCTTTCAGAGGTAAAGCCAATTTTAGATCAGCGTTGTGTGATGTGTCATGCCTGTTACGACGCGCCTTGCCAGTTAAAACTTACTTCTGCCGCCGGGATTGACCGCGGGGTAACTACTGAGCGCGTGTACAATGCCAGCAGAGTGACTGCCGCTCCAACCACCCGCCTATATACTGATGCTAAGTCTACGCAAATGTGGCGTCAGAAAGGTTTTAACCCGGTATTAAATGAGCGTATTCAAAGCGAACAAGCAAATTTAGAAGCGGGGGTAATGTACCAAGCCTTAAAACAAAAGCGCGATTATGTAGACCCTGGTAACGAGATTCTAGATCCCGAGGCCTTTGATTTTGCTTTAGATCGAGCCCAGCAGTGTGTTGGTATTGAAGGCTACGCTAAGGTGCAGGCTTCACATCCTGAATGGGGAATGCCTTATGGGCTGCCGGCAATTAGTGATGCCGAGTTCGATACGTTAAGTGCTTGGCTAGCCAGCGGCGCGCCGATGGCCGATGACTTAAGCGCACATAATCAGCTTGCTGAGCAGGTTGCTTATTGGGAGTCTTTTCTAAACGGTGACTCGCTCAAAGAGCAATTAATGGCGCGTTATATTTACGAACACTTGTTCATTACCCATTTGTATTTTGGTGATGACCCAAATACTCGCCCTGCCTTTTTTAAACTGGTGCGTTCTCGAACCGCCCCAGGTACACCCATTGATGAAATAGCAACCCGTCGCCCTTACGATGACCCAGATGTAAGCCGCGTGTATTACCGCTTGGCTCCAGAGCGCGAAACCATTGTGGTGAAAACCCATATTCCTTATCGCTTAGACAAGGCTCGCCAGCAGCGCTGGAACGAGTGGTTTTTAGGTGACGATACTAACGTAGACAGCTTGCCGAGTTACGAGCCTAGAGTGGCGGGTAATCCTTTTGTGGCTTTTCAGGATCTTACTGTGAACGGTCGTTATCGCTTTATGTTGGATGATGCCGAAACCTTTATTATGGGCTTTATGAAAGGGCCTGTTTGTCGCGGTCAGGTGGCTTTAAATGTTATTCAAGACCACTTCTGGGTATATTTCGCCAACCCCGATAATCGCTATGAACAAGAGCAAGCTGAGTTCTTAGTTGAACAGAGCGACCACTTAAGAATGCCATCGGTTGAGCAAAGTAATGTGCTGCCAATTAGCGCTTGGCTTAATTACTCTAAGCGTCACCGCAAATTTATGGATGCCAGTATCGACCATGTGAATCAATGGCTGAGTAAAGACAGCTCGATACTCAATTTAGATTTACTGTGGGATGGTGATGGGGTAAACCAAAATGCCGCACTTACTATCTTCCGCCACTTTGACAGTGCCAGCGTTGTAAAAGGCACCGTAGGCAGGCAGCCAAAAACCGCTTGGGTTATTGATTACTCCTTGTTCGAGCGAATTCACTACTTATTAGTTGCTGGGTTCGACCCTTACGGCAACTTAGGTCATCAATTAGTAACCCGTTTATACATGGACTTTTTACGTATGGAAGGTGAAGGCAGCTTTGCCTCATTCTTACCTGCTGAAATGCGTTATGATGAACTACGTAGCTGGTATATAGGTGCAGACAAAAATATTATCGAATTTGTTGAGTCTCGCCCGCAAGAGGCCTTCTTTAAAAGTGCAGTGGAATATAGCGGAGACGGGCCATACAAACAGCAGTTGTTTGACATGATTGGCGAGAAATTGGCGCCTGTATTAAGCCAAAAACATCAAATTACCTGGCCGCAATATTCACGAGAAGTGACTGATTTTGCCATTCAATTAGGTGCTTGGCGCGGTGGCGCGATTAAGCTGTTGCCACAAGTGGTGTTTATTCAGGTTGACGACGTAGAGAAAGAGGAGCCTGAGTACTACACGCTATTGAGGCATAACGCTCATACCAACATTTCTAGCTTGTTCTTAGAAGATAATAACCGTTTGCCAGATCAAGACACCATATCTGTTTTGCCTGGCTTAGTAGGGGCTTATCCTGGTGCATTTTGGCAAGTCGAAAAGTCAGAATTGAAACAATTACAACAAACTTTGGTGCAAGTGCATAACGAACAAGGCTATCAAGCATTTATGAAACGATATGGCATTCGCAGAACCAATAACGAGTTTTGGCCATTTAGTGACCGCCTACATCAAGTTTACCTCCAAGCTGAGCCTTTGGAGTCGGGCGTGTTGGATTACAGTCGCCTAGAGAATCGCTAGATTTATCTAACATAAAGCCCAAGCAAAGTGCTTGGGCTTTTTAATTTTTCGTTTTGTTAGTTTGTTTTAAATCGCGATACCATTTCTTGTAAGCTTCCCGCTAGAGAGTTAAGAGCGGTTGCGCTTTGTTCTAGTTGTTGAGAAACCTCGTTTGCTTGACTAGAACCGTCATGAATATCGGTGATGTTGCGATTGATTTCTTCTGCTACCAAGTGCTGCTCTTCTGCTGAGGCTGCAATTTGCGTGGCCATGTCTCGAATGGTAAGTACCGATTGCAATATAGCCTCAAACACTGTGCTGGTTTGGTTGGTCGCAGTTACCGAGGTGGTTGAGTGTTCAATACTGCTAGAAAGCTTAGTGGCTACATTGGAAGTTTGTTGGCGTAAGTTGCTCAATAGCTTGTCGATTTCTTCGGTGGATTCGGCGGTGCGACCAGCTAGGGTTCTCACTTCGTCTGCAACTACTGCAAATCCTCTGCCCTGCTCACCCGCTCGGGCGGCTTCAATGGCGGCATTTAAGGCCAACAAGTTGGTTTGTTCAGCAATGCCGCGAATGGTATCTAAGATTACAGTGATGTTGGCTGATTCTTGCGACAGTTCATCCATGGCTTGATTGGACTCATTCAAGGTGGTTTCTAGTTGGCTAACGGCGCGCACCGTATCTTGAATAAGTTGATGACCTTCTTCTACCTGTTGCTGGCTGTCGTCGGCGCTAGAAGCCGCTTGGCTACAGTTTGACGCCACTTCATTAGAGGTGGCTACCATTTCATGGAATGCCGTTGAAACTTGTTCTACAGCAGCTAATTGCCCTTCTGCAATTTGTTTCATGGTGCTGGACAACTCACTGGCTTGCGCCGCGGAGTTATCTACTCGCTCACTATTACCTTTAATGCTGGCAACCAATGAGTTAATCGATTCAACAAAGCGGTTGAAGGCATTGGCCATTTGCCCCGATTCATCGTTAGATTGGATATCTAAACGCTGGGTTAAGTCGCCTTCACCTGATGCGATGCCCTCTAGGCCTTCGGTGATGGTAATCATCGGTTTGGTGATCACGTTCATCAAGGTAAAGCCTATCGCGATAAATACCACCATCATCAATATGGCAACGCCTATTATCAGGGTGATTAGCGAGTTGGCTTGTTGATACACTTCGCTGGCAGGCATAAAGCCAATAAAGCGCCAGTTAAGATCAGGAGATAAATACACGTTGGCTAACCACGTTTCACCGTCTTTTTCTATGGTGTGTAAGCCTGGCAATGCGCTTTGAATTGCCTGATAGCTTGCCACGTCGCCAATCGCTTTAAACAGGTTTTTTTCACTTGATGGGTCAGCCAAAATCGTATTGCTGTCTTCAATCATGATGATGTAGCCCTGTTCACCAAACTTCACTTTTTTAATTAAGTCTGTGAGTTTACTTAGGGTGACATCTACGCCAATAGTACCAAATGCTCCTTTGGCGCCTTCAAAGCGCACCATGTAGTCCACCAAGGGGGTTTTAGAGATTAAATCTTGGTAGGCGGGAATACGCACTGGGGTTGTCGAGTTTATAGATAAAGGGTACCAAGGCCGCACTCTTGGGTCGTAGTCGGCAGAGTTTTTACCTAAGGGCCATTGAATATAACCACCATGGTCCATCGCCAAGTAGACATAGGCTAAGTCGGGCCGCGCTTCGCCAAATTCACGCATAAAGTGAAAGGCTTCTTGCTCTACGCCACCAACTTTATCAGGAGTCATCATGGTGCTGGGTTTGCCCATGTAGGTGGTCACACTATGGTCCAGTTGTCGGATGACTTTAGAGGTAGCGAGAAATTTAGCATCTTCGGCTAGGCCGTTCAGGTAGATGGAAAAGGTGGTGTCAATGTGCCCGAGCTCTGCAGTACTTCTTTGTTCAAAGTTGAGTTCAGCGCTATTGCGCACGCTCCAAACAGTGATGATGGAAATCACCAATACTGGGATAACCACTCCTGCGAGTAACAACAGCAAAAACTTTGTTCTTATTTTCATTTTTAAGTCCACTATGCGAGCGCGTATTAAGATAAATATAGTGGACTTAGACAGGAATTCTAATTTGCCTTGAATAACTTAGCGGTAAATGCGGGGTAAAGAACACAGCTTAACTTGCAGTTAACTCGCAGGTAATACCCACAATAAGGCTAACGGGATAAACACTAAGCTGGCGATGTTGCCCAGCATTACAATGGAGGCTACCCGTTGCGGTTCAATTTGATACTGTTCGGCAATAATAAAGTTGAGTACGGCGGGCGGTAAAGCTGCAAACAAAATTAAGCAAGATTGCTGCAAGCTGTTGAGCGGCAAAACAGCAATGGCGATGAAAGCACACAATAGGCCACTAAGGGGGCAAGCGATAGCGCCAATCATACCGATGCGCCAATCTTTTAAATCAACATCGATTAATCTCACTCCTAGAGTAAATAGCATTAGCGGAACCGATATTTGTCCGAGCATTTCTATTGGCGTGGCAATGACTTTGGGTAGCGAGAGGTCTAAGGCTCCCCAGACTATGCCGGCAATGGCAGCAACAATCACCGGAATGCGCAGTGTTGAAAGTAATTTTGCTTTGGTATCAATAAAGTACAGGCCTACCGAAAAATGTAAGACCATTTCAACCACAAATAGAATCACAGCAATTGGCATGGCAGCTTCGCCAAAGGCTAAAATAATCAGTGGTAGCCCCAAGTTACCGGCGTTGTTGAACATCATTGGTGGCAAAAAGGTACGCGCTTTTAATCCTAAAGGCTTAATCAGAGGAAGCAATACTAGGCCGGAACCTAACACTACCCAAATTGATGCTAGTAGCAATTCGCTATAATCCGCTAGCTCTAACTGGGTATTTGCTAGCACCGAGAAGATTAGGGCGGGGCAGAATATCTCCATATTCATGCGATTGGCAGCGCTAATGTCGGGTCGGTGTTTACGGCCATAAATTAGGCCTAACACCACAATAATAATTAGCGGTGCAACAATACTTAAGATTTGCCAAGCCACAGCATCAGTCCTTCGTCGAGTGAGAATTAAGCTTACCAGAAAAGTGTGTGGGGGCTAGTTAGCAAAAGGTGGTAATAGCTTTTACTGGCTGGAGTGGCTAGGCTAACAAAGAATTCACTAATGTTTTGGGGGAATTATGTTGAAACAGCTCTACCTCGCTGTGATCTTGCTCGTTATAGCTGGCCAAATGCCAACGGCGGCTATTGCCGAAGATGAGTTTGACATGGACATGGATATGGATATGGACTTTCCAGAGCCAGATTTCCCTGAGCCGGACTTTCCGGAACCAGAACAACTGCCTGAGTTAGAGCCTGAGCCTCCAATCACTGAAGTATTGCCCGAAGTTGATCAGCCAGAGGTGGAGCTACCGATTGCTCCGCCGCCAGAAGAGGTGATCCCACCTGAGGAAATATTGCCACCTATCATTGTGCTGCCACCACCGATATATTGGTTAGATGATCCTTGGGACTATTGGTATCCACATGACTATCCGCGCCATTACTATCGCCCGGCGACTATTAGCGTGAGGGTGAATGGTGAGCTTAAGTTGCGGATTGTGGATAGCCAGCAGCGTACTTTAGTTAATCAAACCTTAGAAGCTGGCACCTACCAGCAATGGCAGGGGCAAGCTCCATTTGCTGTCACTGTTAGTGAGCCGGCGCAGATAGCGCTTAGTTACCAAGGTAAAGAAGTGGATTTAAGCGCATACCAAGACACTGAAAATGCCTATTTTCAAGTGCCGCCTAATCGTTAAACTGTAGGGTCTGTTGATCTTTGCTGATGGTTTTTTGCAGCAATTTCTTAGCCCACTAGGCTTCTAAGTGCTCGCCGCGATTAAAGCCCGCTTATCTCGAATAACATTTCAACACCAAAGATCAACAGACCCTAATTACTAGAAATAAAAAAACAGAGCTGGTGCTCTGTTTTTTGGGTTTTGCCTCGGAGTTTATTGGCTGGGTGGTGTGTAACCTTCAATATCCACTTCACCGTCTTCAAACAGGTACTTAACCATCTCTGCTTGCAGTAGCTCGCGGTCATCTTGATTCATCAAGTTAAGCTTTTTCTCATTGATGAACATGGTTTGTTTTTTCTGCCACTCGGTCCAGGCTTCTTTGCTGATGTTGTCAAAAACGCGCTTGCCCACATCACCAGGAATCAGTTGAAAATCTAAGCCTTCGGCTTCTTTTTTTAAACGTTGGCAAAATACGGTTCTAGCCATAATAGGTCCTTTTTCCTTGCTTTGCCTAAGGGAGGCAAAGGCTAAATTAAAGTGCTTGTTGCGCTATTTTTAACAGCTTTTCTGTAACGGCAGCTAAGCCAACTTTGGGTGCTTGTTGCATGTTATACCAAAGTTGTTGATTGTCTGCCATGACTTGTAAGTTAGGCGCTTCGCTAAGCTCGATGAGCGAAGGTTGAATGTCTAAATGGTAGTGGCTAAAGGTGTGCCTTAGCGGCGAGAGCTCATAAATGGCATCGGCACTCATTTGATGCTGATTTAACCAATCACTAATGCTGTCTTCAATGTTAATTTCAGGGAAGCAATATAGGCCTCCCCAAAGCCCTTGCATGGGGCGTTGATAGAGCAAAAACTGCTGCTGCCAATGCAAAATCAGCATTTGAGTGGGTTTTTCTGGCAATACTTTTTTTGGCTTTTTACCGGGGAAGTCGCCTTGACGCTGATACTTAAGCGCTTGGCAATCTTCTGCTACAGGGCAAACTTCGCAACTAGGTTTGCTGCGAGTGCAGACCATGGCGCCTAAATCCATCATTGCTTGATTGTATTCGGTAGTTTGTTGCTCTGGCGTATTGGTTTCGGCCAGTTCCCATAGTTGGTTTTCCACTGGCTTTTTACCTGGCCAACCTGCTATCGCTTGGTGACGAGCGAGTACTCGCTTTACGTTGCCATCTAAAATGGCATGGCGTTGTCCTAAGGATAAAGACAATACCGCGCCAGCAGTTGAACGGCCAATGCCCGGTAGAGCGATAACTTGGTCGATATCTTCGGGAAATCGCCCATTATGTTGCTCGGCAATCTCTTTAGCTGCTTTGTGTAAATTACGCGCTCGTGCGTAATAACCGAGGCCGGTCCATAGGTGCAGTACTTCATCGGTATCGGCTTTAGCTAAGTCACTCACCGTAGGGAAACGTTGCATAAAACGTTCAAAGTAGGGAATAACCGTCGCCACTTGAGTTTGCTGCAGCATGATTTCCGACAGCCAAACTTTGTAAGGTGTTTTGTCTTGCTGCCAAGGCAGGTGTTTGCGCCCAGCTTGGTGATACCAAGTAACCACTCGGCTGGAAAAGTTTGCGAGATTGTTGGTCATTAAAAATGCTTAGTTTAAATAGTGGGTTGGCAGCGAGGTTGTCGATTTCATGACTTCCATAGAAAAGGCAGAGCTTACATCGGTAAAGGCTAAGCGTTCGATCAGTTGCTTATATACTTTGTCGTAGTCGTCGATACTAGGTACTACAACCTGCAACAAGTAGTCGATACTGCCACTCATGCGGTGAGCTTCAATGATCTCTGGAATATCTTGAATGGCTTGCTTGAACTGATCCAACCATTGTTGGTCGTGCTGCGAGGTGCGCACACTTACAAACACGGTTACGCCTAAGTTGAGTTTAGCCCTATCGAGTAAGGCGACCTTGTGGCGAATAAAGCCTGCTTGCTCTAGTTTTTGCACTCTACGCCAGCAAGGCGTTGCCGATAAACCCACCCGTTCGGCGATGTCGTTGAGCGGGATGCTTATGTCTCGTTGCAGCAAATCGAGTATTAACTTGTCTTTACTATCGAGTTTCATTTTTCACACTTTGCTCAAATAATGAAAGTTGCTGCTATTTTCCCGCGCTTAAGCTTAAGAAACAACCGCTATCTTTGTGTGGCTACTAGGCTTTGTTCTAACCAAAGCGCTTTACTGGGACTAAATCCGCCAGCAGCGAGTAGTTCCTGTTTACTGGTGTGGCCACGTAAGTGCTCGATGATGGAGGAAGTAGAGCGATGATTGGCTTGTAACCAACAATCCTGCGGATGAAACTCCCCTTGATTTTGTGCTACGCCATTTAACAACACTGGCGCAAAACGCCAAGCTTGTCCGGGTACATATTCGCCTTGCAACTCAATGTTGTTGTCGCCTTGCGTTAAGCGTATTTGATGAAAGATGCCCGGAGATCCACCTAAACTAAAATCCACCTCAATCTGATGCTGCTTGCATGCAAGCTCTAAGCTCAAGTGCTGATTGTCATGCCGCCCCTGGCATTTTGTAGAAGAGAGCGGCTTTGGTTCGCCGAGTTTATGGAGTAACCAAGATAGGGGATGGCTAGCTGTCTCTAAAAACCACTGTTCTAAGGTAAAGTTAAGCGGCAAGTTTACCTGTGAGCTTAAGTGCGCCTTAACTGGTTGCTCGGCCTCCAACAAGTTATTGATAAGCTGAGCGCTTGCTAAGTAATTAAAGGCATAGTTCACCCATAGGTTTTGCGGCCAGCTCGATAAGAGCTGGGTTTCACTTAAGCCCATTAGCGGCTTTTCACAAATGATCGCGGTGTTCTTAAAATGCTCGATAAGCGTTAAATGCGAGGCTGCTGGGCTGGCAATAACCACTAAATCTACTGGTGGCAATTGGTCGATGTTATTGCAAGCTGCAGCAATGCCATGTTGCTTTGCCAGGTGCTGGGCTTTGTTTATGTCTAAATCAAGTAAAGCTTTAACCTCTACTTGGTTTTGCTGCAAAGCGCTTAAGTGCACTAAACCCCAGTTACAGCCAATAATCGCTGCGCTGTTAATGGCGGCGGGCGTGTTGTTGAAAAGCAATTTACGAAGTCCTAATTGTTAACTTTGGCGGCAACCACGATAAAGCGTGCGCCAGTAGAGCCAGCTTGCACAAAGTGACTTTGTCCAGGGTGAATACAGTGGGAGTCGCCAACTTTAAGGGTTTGGGTTTGCTGCTCCTCTCCTTCAACCAGGGTAATAACAAGCTCGCCACTGAGCAGATAATACACCTCTTCGGTATGAGTATGCTGATGCAAACCGATACTGCCATTGGCTTCTAGGCTTGAATCCATCACCAGCTCTATACCACTGGCTAAAATGCCTTCGGCTTTGTCTGGCTCTTCACTGTAAATCCAGGTGCCATCTAAACGTCCTTTGCCTTGCATTCCCGCGGGAGCGGAAGGATTAAGGTGGGCAGGTTGATAGACTACGGTAGCCATATGCTGTGCTTGTTTAAAGCTATAGCCTTGGCCCTCGTAGAGAGGAGCATCACCGCCATGAAACTCTTGTTCGTTATACAGCCGAACTTGGGGTTTAGTTATCATCGCCGTATCCTAGGTATTTTATTACGGTGTAATCTACAGTGACTGATAAGCTCAGTTAGTTGGTAGATTCTGGGTTGCTTAGTTGGTTTTTTGAGCTGTGATTTTACCTTAGTTTAGCTAATAAAGGAGAGATTATGTTAGAACTTAGACCTTGTTGCGAGCACTGCGAAACACCCTTAGCAGCTAATGCAACCAATGCGATGATTTGCTCCTTTGAGTGCACTTTTTGTAAAGAATGTGTGGAAACCGTTTTAGCTAATGTTTGCCCAAATTGCGGTGGCGGGTTTTGTCCTAGGCCTATTAGGCCAGAAGCTGATTGGGTGAATGGTAATAACTTGAGCCACTATCCAGCGGGTAAGCGAGTGGTGACTAAAGCGGTAAACCTTAGTCAGCAACAAAGTCTGATTGAGCGAGTAGGGACGCTAGCGCCAAATAAACGCTAGGGGCTGTTTACCTTTCGAGCTGATTTTTGCTGCAAAACATTGCAAGCTTTAGCGTGCAAAGCTTGCACAACGGCGAGAACTTTGGATAATGCCAGCCCTGTTCTACATTTAGAATGTCCCTGCAAAATCTAGTCTGGAAATATCATGAGCGAGCAAGACCAAAACCAAGCACCTGAGGCTTCTCAAGAGCAAGTTGAAGATAAACGTCTTCGTAAAATTCGCAGCTTTGTTAAGCGCGAAGGCCGTTTAACTAAACGCCAAGAAAAGGCATTAACAGAGTTTTGGCCGCAAATGGGCTTAGACCACCAAGCCAGCAACTACTCACTGGCAGAGGTATTTGGTCGCGAGGCAAAAACCGTACTAGAAATTGGTTTTGGTATGGGAGCGTCTTTGGTAGAGATGGCCACAGCCGCCCCAGAAACCAACTTTATTGGTATTGAAGTGCATCGCCCAGGAGTTGGCGCTTGCATGGCCGATGCTGTTGAAGCGGGCATTGCTAACTTGCGCGTATTTGAACACGACGCTGTAGAAATACTAAATGACAGTATTCCAGACAATAGTTTAGATACTGTTCAATTATTTTTCCCAGACCCATGGCATAAAGCGCGTCACCACAAACGCCGTATCGTGCAACTGGAGTTTGTTGAAGTGTTGCGCAAGAAGCTAAAGATTGGTGGTGTATTCCACATGGCGACAGACTGGGAAAACTACGCCGAGCACATGTTAGAAGTCATGCAAGCCGCGCCGGGTTATAGCAATACCTCAGACAATAACGATTATGTGCCGCGTCCAGAATGGCGCCCATTAACTAAATTTGAAAACCGCGGCCATCGTTTAGGCCACGGTGTGTGGGATTTGATATTCGCTCGTGAGTCTTAATTACCCGCTTAATCGGTAAAGCAATTGAGAAGGTCGTTTAGAAATAAACGGCCTTTTTTTGTCACCGCCCAATGCTGGTCATGTTCATCTAATAGTTCTTGTTGCTTTGCCTCTTTAAGCGGTGACTCAAGCTTGCTAAGTGGCAAACCACTTAAGTTAATAAACTCAGCCTTGGGTATATCTTCAAACAAACGTAAGCGGTTTAAGAAATACTCAAAGGCTAAATCATCTTGCTCCACAGCCCAGTGCTTAAACATAAACTCGCGCTCTGGTGCTAGGTACCCCTTGGGGTGTTTAACTTTTTCTGTTCGTATGATGGCTTGTTGAGTTAGGTCGCTTATTTTGCCGTGCGCGCCACAGCCAATGCCTAGGTAGTCGCCAAAACGCCAATAATTAAGATTGTGTTGTGAGCGGTCGCCATTTTTACAGTAGGCCGAGACTTCGTATTGATCAAAGCCTGCTTGTTGCAGCAGCTGGTGGCCTTGCTCATAAATATCCCATAACAGATCTTCGTTAGGTAGCTTGGGAGGGCGAGAAGCAAAGGCAGTATTGGCTTCAATCGTTAGTTGATACCAAGATAAATGGCTTGGGCCAAGGGCAAACGCTTGTTGTAAGTCGCTCATTGCTTGCTCGAGGCTTTGGTTTAGCAAGCCGTGCATTAAATCAAGGTTAATGCGCTTAAAACCGGCTTGCTGAGCAAACTCAAAGGCTTTAATAGCCTCGTCACCACTGTGAATGCGGCCAAGCTTGGTGAGGTGCTCAGCTTGAAAGCTTTGTACGCCAATGGATAAGCGATTTACCCCTGCTTGAAAATAACCAGCGAAGCGCTCTGCCTCGGCGGTACCGGGGTTGGCTTCCATGGTAACTTCGGTCTCAGGGCTTAAAACCAAGCGCTGTTTGATGCCTTGCAATAAATCGCTGATAGCTTGGGCAGATAGCAGGCTAGGAGTGCCTCCGCCAATAAAAATACTGTGCAAGGCTCGGCCATGTAAGGCGGGAAAGCGGGCTAAGTCGGCATCTAAGTCGGCCAGCAGGGCTTGTATGTAGTCGGCTTCAGGTAAGTCTTGTTTGAGGCCATGGGAGTTAAAATCGCAATAGGGGCATTTTTGCACGCACCAAGGCACGTGAACGTAAAGGCTAAGTGCTGGGCTAAGCCTTAGCATGCTTGCGCTTCCATTTGCGCTAACAACTGGCGTAAAGCAATACCGCGATGGCTAAGGGCGTTTTTTTCTGCCTTGCTGATTTGAGCAGACGTTGCTTGATGTTGTTCAACCCAAAATACCGGGTCATAGCCAAAGCCGCCAGCACCATGAATTTCTTCGGTAATGCTACCGCGCCATTTACCGTGGCAAATTAGCGGCGCTGGATCATCGGCGTGGCGCAAGTAAACCAATACGCAGTGAAACTCTGCGCCTCGCTGGGCTGGTAGCACCTGTTTCATTGCATCTAATAGCTTGAGCACGTTGTCGTGGTCATTAGCATCTTCGCCAGCGTAGCGAGACGAGTATAAACCGGGGGCTCCGTTTAAGTAGTCTACGGCTAAACCTGAATCGTCAGCAATGGCAGCGAGCCCAGTAACCTTAGCCGCGTGGCGGGCTTTAATAATGGCATTTTCCACAAAGGTGGTGCCGGTTTCGGCAGCATCTTCTATGGCAAATTCACTTTGGGCAATAATTTGCTTGTTTAGCGGTTTAAGTAGTTCCGAAAGCTCGGCCACTTTGCCGGGGTTGCCGGTGGCAAGTACAACTTTTTGCATACTGAGTCCTAGAGTAACAAGAGGCTGGTGTAGTTTAATCGAAGGGGCTGTGCTGAAACAGCCTTAACTAACAGCTAAGGCTGGGTAGCTGAAATTGTCTAATCTACGTAGAACTTTTGTTGAAACTCTAGCAGCTGTTGGCTTTTGCCATCATCAATAGTGAGCTTGAAACGAAAGGTCTCTTCGTTGCTGTGACGCAATTCGGCAATGTAGTAAATCGACTCGCCTTCGCGAATTTCTTTAAACTCTAGGTTTTTTTGATTACCAATTAAGTTACGCGCTGTTCCTGATATGTTAACTGCAACTGGAGCCTTGTTAGCCGATTTGCTGTCGAGCACGGTAATGTTAATTAGGCCGTTATATCGGCTACGCTGCAAACCGTAAATTTTGGCGACTTCTGCTGGAATAAAGGTGGAGTTAAAAGCCACATAGTGCACTTCATAGTTACCCAGTTGAACCTTTTGTTCCGCCTGGCTGGGTAGAGAAAATAGCATTATGCTGGCGATCAAGTTGACCAAGAAAAACTTACTCATGAGGGCGACCTTTTTTACATGCATGGTTTAAGTATAGAAAGATTCTGTGCGATAAAAGTTACAGCAAACCAGCGATTATCTCAGGGATTTGTTTTGGCTGAGCAATGCTAATGGTTTTGTGGCGACCAAGTTCTCCGCGCAGGATAGAGATTTGGGACTTGGCCACTTTACATTGTTTCGCTAAAAACTTGCTCAAGTGCTGATTGGCTTTTCCATCAACCGGTGGAGCAGTAATGGCGATTTTAAGCTCTTCACCGTGCAAGCCAATAATCGCGTCGCGGCTCGCCTTAGGTTGCACGTAAACCTGCAACAGCAGGTTTACGTCATCAAAGCTAACGGGCTTAGGCAATTACAATGAGCTCCAGAATGGTACCCAGCCAGCGATTAACAAATTAAGAAAGTTAAGCGCAATAAATAGCACCAATACAGATAAATCTAATCCTCCCATGGAAGGAAGAATTCGGCGGATCGGTGAAAGTAGCGGTTCAGTTAATTGGCCTAATACATACTCTATTGGGCTGCGACCTTGGCTTACCCAGCTTAAAATAGCGCGTAGTAACAATACCCAGAACAACAACATTCCTGCTTCTTTTAGTGTGCTAAACAAGGCCAGAATCGCTACCGCAGTTAAATCAAAACCACCACGTAGCTGCATTAAAATAGCCCATTTGGCAAAGGATATGACTAATGCCAAGAACACTGCTGCCCAATCTACTCCAGCGAATCCTGGGATAACCCGGCGTAGCGGAACAACAATGGGGTTGGTTGCTTTAACCACAAACTGGCTAAGCGGGTTGTAAAAATCGGCGCGCGCCATTTGTAGCCACACACGCAGTAAAACCACCATCAAGTAGAGGTTGAATACAACTTCAATCAAGTAACTAAGCGCTTGCATAAGGTCCTCAGAATAATTTAAAACAAACTTTCCATTTCGCGTCCGCGTTCAACGGCGGCGTCCATGGCATTGGCGACTACTTTACGTAAGCCTTGTTCTTCAAAAACACGAATTGCCTCGGCAGTCGTTCCTCCCTTAGAAGTAACATTGGCCCGAAGTGTCGCTAAATCAAGGTCTGGATTAGCTGCAACCAGTTCGGCACTGCCTAAAGCTGATTGTTGAACTAAGCTGCGCGCTTGTTCAGGGCTAAAGCCTAGTTTCTCTGCCTGCTGCTGCATAGCTTCCATGAATAGGAAAAAGTAAGCGGGGGCACTGCCTGCTGCTGCGATGATATGGTTGATATCATCTTCGTTTGCCACCCAGCAGGTTTCACCTACTGCTTGCATTAGCTGCTCGGCGCTAGCAATTTGCTCTTCGCTTACATCTGATGGAGCAAATAAACCCGTCATACCGCGGCCAACCAATGCAGGAGTATTAGGCATGGTGCGCACAATGGCAACCTGCTCACCCAGTAAACCTTTCAAGCGTTTAACGCTGACACCTGCAGCAATAGAGACAAACAGTTTGCTGCTTAAGTCATTGCCTGCATCGGCAATGGCTTGGCAAACCACTGCCATAAGTTGCGGTTTTACCGCCAATACAATCACATCGCTTTGGGCAATAGCTTGATTGTTATCGCCAGTTACATTTACCGAAAACTGCTGCTTAAGATTTTGCTGCTGCTCAGTATTCGGATCACTAGCGGTAATGTTGCTTGGGTTTGCGCCATTAGCGAGTAAGCCGCCAATCAAACTGCTGGCCATGTTACCACCGCCAATAAACGCAATTCGAGCTGTCATGTTCAATTTTCCTTATTATTGTTCTTATACCAATCGTACTAAGTCACTGTTCATTCTAGCTGGTTAAAATACTCGATAATTGCGTTAGTATTTTTGATTGTAGAATAACTACTTATCGAAAAATCCTGTCTTATTCTCGAGTATTTTCCTGCGCTATTTCTGATCACTTACTTAGTGTGATTGGTATTAGTTTCGTTGGCCAAATATCGCGCTGCCCACCCTAACCATGGTACTGCCGTTATTGATTGCCATTTGCATGTCGCCACTCATCCCCATGGAAAGAGTATCAACACTAGAATATTGTTGCTGTAATTCGCTAAATTTTTGTTGCATGGCAGCAAATTGAGTTGCCAGTTCTTGGCCTTGCTCAAGCTTTTGCGGAATGGCCATTAAACCGCGCAAGGTTAAGGCTGGCTGTTTCGCAATGTGTGCAGCTAATGCATCTACATCTTCCAGTAACACTCCTGATTTAGCCGGTTCTTGGCTAATATTGACTTGAATACACACTTGCAAGGGCGCCATATTGCTAGGGCGCTGCGCTGCTAAGCGATCGGCAATTTTGGCCCGCTCTAGGGTTTGCATCCAATCAAAGTGCTCCGCCACAAGGCGAGTTTTGTTGGACTGCAAGGGGCCAATAAAGTGCCATTCTATGGGCTCTTGTAACCAGCTTTGCTGTTGGCTTTCGATGATTTTATCTACGCCTTCTTGCACATAGTTTTCACCAAAGCTGCGCTGGCCCGCCTGATAGGCGCTGGCAATATCACTCAAGGGTTTGGTTTTACTAACGGCTAACAAATCAACAGCATCTGCGGGGCGATGTGCTTTAGCTAACGCTTGCTGAATTTCTTGGTTAACAAATTGAAGTGCTTGGGTAATACTGCTCATAGACTCACATTGAGGAAACAATTAAATGGATGTTACTGAATTACTGGCCTTTAGTGTAAAACATAACGCGTCGGATCTACACCTATCTGCAGAATTGCCACCGATGATTCGGGTAGACGGCGAAGTGCGTAAAATTAACGTACCGGCATTAGAGCACAAACAAGTTCATAGTCTGATCTACGACATTATGAACGATAAGCAACGTAAAGAGTATGAAGAAAACCTCGAGATTGACTTCTCGTTTGAGGTGCCCGGCGTAGCGCGCTTTCGTGTGAACGCCTTCCAACAAAGCCGCGGCGCAGCAGCGGTATTTCGTACCATTCCTTCAGAAGTATTGAGTTTAGAGCAACTAGGTGCACCGGCCATTTTTAGGCAAATTGCTGAACACCCACGTGGTTTAGTGCTAGTAACTGGCCCAACCGGTTCTGGTAAATCAACCACATTGGCGGCGATGATCGACTACATTAATGAGCAACGTCACGAGCACATCCTTACCATTGAAGACCCGATAGAATTTGTGCACAAAAACAAAAACTGTCTGATTAACCAACGTGAAGTGCACCGCGATACCCACAGCTTTAACAATGCGCTACGTTCAGCGCTTCGTGAAGACCCGGATATTATTCTGGTTGGTGAATTACGTGACTTAGAAACCATTCGTTTAGCACTCACCGCAGCCGAAACCGGTCACTTAGTATTTGGCACTTTGCACACCACCTCAGCAGCTAAAACCATTGACCGTGTGATTGACGTATTCCCAGCAGCAGAAAAAGACATGGTACGTTCCATGTTGTCGGAATCGCTGCGTGCGGTAATTGCTCAAACTCTGCTTAAAAAACTGGGTGGCGGACGAGTGGCTGCTCACGAAATCATGACCGGTATTCCAGCGATTCGTAACTTGATTCGTGAAGATAAAGTAGCGCAAATGTATTCGGTTATTCAAACCGGTATGGCGCACGGCATGCAGACCTTGGATCAAAACTTAAAAGAGTTGGTGAACCAAGGGATGGTGTCGTATGAAGACGCTAAACTTAAAGCTGCAGATCCGAATAACTTCTAGGAGGGTTTATGTTACTCGATGAGCTATTAAGCGATATGTCGGAGCGTAAAGCATCCGATTTATATCTATCGGTTGGGGTCCCGCCTAGCGCTAAAGTGAGTGGCCGTTTAATGCCGCTAAATGAGCAAAAGCTAATGCCAGAGCATGTAATGGATATGCTAGCCGCCATTCGCACAGAGGCTCAGCTAGAAGCTTTTGTTACTGGTCGTGAGGCAAACTTTGCCATCGCTCGCCAAGGCTTGGGCCGTTACCGTGTGAGTGCTTTTTATCAACGCGAACAGCCAAGCATGGTAATTCGTCGTATTGAAACTGATATTCCAAGTTTTGAGCAGCTGCAGTTGCCGCAAATTCTCAAAGAAGTAGGTATGTCGAAACGTGGTTTGATTTTGTTTGTTGGTGCGACCGGTGCGGGTAAGTCAACCACTCAGGCCAGTATGATCGATTACCGTAATCACAATTCCAGTGGGCATATTCTTACCATTGAAGACCCGGTGGAGTTTATGCACAAACATGCTGGTTGTATTGTTAACCAGCGTGAAGTGGGCATTGACACGCCATCGTTTGATGAAGCTTTGAAGAACTCATTGCGTCAAGCACCCGATGTGATTTTGATTGGTGAGATCCGTACCCGCGAGACCATGGAGTTTGCGTTGCAATTCTCTGAAACGGGTCACTTATGTATGGCTACCTTGCACGCCAACAACGCGAACCAAGCTCTAGACCGGATTATGCACTTGGTGCCAGAAGAGCGTCATCGCCAGTTGTGTTTTGACTTATCATTCAACCTACGTGCGATTGTGGCTCAGCAGTTAGTGCCAACCAAAGATGGTAACGGCCGTCGCGGGGTATTTGAAATTTTACTTAATACACCATTAGCTGCCGATTTAATTCGTAAAGGTGATATGCATAAGCTCAAAGAGTTAATGAGTAAATCTCGCGAACAGGGCATGTTAACCTTCGACCAAAGCTTGTTTGAATTGTTCGAAAGTGGCGTAATTGGCTATACCGAAGCTATTGCCCATGCTGATTCACCTAACGATCTTCGTTTGATGATTAAATTGCATGGCACCGAAAAATCGAATAATTTAGACAGCGGAATGTTAGACGGTGTTACCGTCGATTTTTAACTCTTGAAAGGAGCATTATGTTAGCGGTTATTTCACCAGCTAAAACCTTGGATTTTAGTTCTGAGTTAGCGAGTTACTCATCTTCTCGCCCTGAGCTGCTTGAGCATAGTGCCGAGCTAATCGATGTGGCTAGGCAGTTAAGCCCAGCCGACATCGCTAGCTTAATGAAAATTAGTGATAAGTTGGCAGGCTTAAACGCTGCCCGTTTTGCTGAATGGACCAAGGACTTACCAGAAGATTTGGCTCGCCCAGCGGTGTTTGCCTTTAAAGGTGATGTATACACGGGCTTAGATGCAGCCAGCTTAAGCGCTGAGCAATTAGACTATGCTCAGCAGCATTTGCGGATCTTGTCCGGCCTTTATGGTTTGTTGCGTCCCATGGATTTGATGATGGCTTATCGCTTAGAAATGGGCATTAAGCTTGCCAATGAAAGAGGGGCAAACTTGTATCAGTTTTGGGGTGAGATTATCACCGATAAGCTGAATCAAGCCTTAGCCGAACAGGGCGACAACATTCTGGTTAACTTAGCCTCTAATGAGTACTTTAAAGCGGTTAAACCCAAGCTTTTAAATGGCACGGTTATTACCCCAGTGTTTAAAGATCAAAAGAACGGTCAGTATAAGATCATTAGCTTTTATGCAAAAAAAGCCCGTGGCTTAATGGCTCGCTATATGTTCGATAAGCAGGTCACCAGCTTAGAGCAACTGAGCCAGTTTGATTATCAAGGTTATTATTTTGATGAAGCTAGCTCGGATGCTAGCACTTTGGTCTTTTTACGTGACGAAGCGTAAGACCTAAGGCGGTTTACAGCCTGAGAAAGCCCCACTTAGTTGGGGCTTTTTTATGCGCATAATTGTTTACGGCGCAACCGAGGGAGATTAAGGCTTTTAGCCACTAAAACAAACCGTCTTTACTAGGCTTAGCTTTGCACTTATCAGTAAGGAAAGCTAATATGTTAGACGCAATCTTAGAACACTATTCACAGTATCTTTATCTAAGCGCTGAAGTGACTAAAACCAATGGGCAACATGTTAATGTGAGTGAGCTGTTCACGGTTAAATTTACCTTGCTCAATACCGCCCCAACCATTCGAAGCTCCCGCCAAGCTAAAATAGTTTTTTTAAACCCGTACCTACAGATTATTAAGACTGACTACGCTGCGCCTTGGGGGCCAGATAATGAAGCTTGGGATTCTATGGGTTTGAACTTTCGTCGAGATCTCAACCCCGGAGAAAGTGCTAACTTAGAAGTTGAATTTGTAGCCCTTCGTTCGATGGACCGCCGTAGATTCATTGTGGAAGAACCCTATACTTCGGTATCAGTTAAAGCGCCATTGGACGTGAATGAACTCTTTTTTGCACATCAACAGTTTGAGTTCTCACATGACATTCGTCACCGCTCACCTACAGATAGAGAGTAAGTGAAAAGTAAAACTATATGATGGTTTTAGGCGATTTACAGTAAAGGCCCGTAAAACTTTTAACTTTTTATTCACTTGAGTTTTTGCTCCAGCCTTGTCAATATCTCAAAAAAGCCTACCTAGAATAGGTTTAATTGGTAAATGGGTGACTTATTTTTTACTCAAGGTAATCGACATGAATAGTCGAGTTAGGCCATATGGAGATAATATGAAAAATAAGATTGCAGTGGTATTAGCGCTAGTTGGCGCAGCTTCATTATCAGGGTGTTCAACTCCTCCTGAAGGAGATATTAGGGTTTTGTGTCCGATTATCGGCGGTGCCTTTGGCTCTGTTGCTGGCGGTGGTGGCATGGTTGCCGGTGTTATCGGTGGCGCGCTGGTTTGTTCTAATCCAGATTTAGACGGTGATGGTGTGGCTAATAGCGTTGATGAATGCCCCGATACACCAGCAGGCGCAATAGTTGACGAACGCGGTTGCGAAATCGTCGAAGAAGTTGTTGTAGAAGAAGTGGTTGTTGTTGAGGAAGAGATTGTAGAAGAGGTGGTCGTGGTTGCTGCAGCAGCTGCAGTACTAATTCCTGAGTCTTGCGAACAATATGTCATGGTTGAAGATGACAAAGTGGTTGGCTTTGAACATATCTTATTTGGCTTCAACAAAGACGAATACGATGCTGATGAACAAGCTAAAGTTGATTGTATCGCTAAAACCGTTATAGCAAATGACTTAAAAATTGATGTAGCGGGTCATACCGACAACATTGGTAGTGACGAATACAATTATGAGCTTAGCAAACGCCGTGCACATAATGTTGGAATTGCTTTACTTGCTGCAGGTGTAACCAGAGATGCAGCGGTTGAAGAAGGCAAAGGCATTGCTGCGCCAATTGCTTCTAACGCTACCGAAGAAGGTCGCGCGCATAACCGCCGGGTAGAAGTGCGAGTTTATAACTAATACGACGTTATAACAGTCACAATAAAGCCACGCATTGCGTGGCTTTCGTTTTTATTACTTGGCTATTTCTTCGCTTTTTTAGCCAGCTTCTTAGCGCGACCCTTAGCCTTTTTCTTAGCGGCCTTTTTAGCTTCCGCAGTTTTAGGTTTTTTCTTTTTAGCCGGTGGTGCTGCAACACGGTGAGTTGGACGTAAGCCATCAATTACTCGGCGTTTAATTGGCTCTTCAGTATAACGCTCTGCTTTGGCCAACGCTCCCATATCATGTGCTTCAACCAGGTTTACAGCCATGCCTTTGCGTCCAGCACGGGCGGTGCGGCCAATACGGTGTACATAAACATCTGGGGTGCGTGGCATGTCATAGTTAAATACATGACTAATTTCAGGTACATCTAAGCCACGAGCAGCCACATCGGTGGCGATGAGAATCTTAACTTCGCCCTCTCTAAAGGCTTGCATGGCTTGGTTGCGTTTGTCTTGAGCCATTTCACCACGCAGGTACGATGCTTTAATATCATCGCTTTGTAGCTGTTCTGCTAAGGCATATAAACGCTCACGGGTTTTTACAAATACCACACAACGCTCAATCTCTTCGTTAAGCAAGTAGTGGCGCAATAACTGGTATTTATGGGCAGCATCATCACAGAAGTGCAAAATTTGTAGAATTTTAGCGCGCTCACGGCGTGGTGGTTCTACTTCAATTTGTACCGGATCTTGCATTACCTTGTCGGCAAAACGCATTAAACCAGAGCCTTCTAAGGTGGCTGAAAACAAAGCGGTTTGGCTGCGTTCGCTGGTAGCGTCGCTAATCGTTTCCATGTCTTTGATAAAGCCCATGTCTAACATTCGGTCGGCTTCGTCTAGAATCAGTACCTCAATGGCCTGGGTATCAAACACCTTATAGGTGATGTACTCCATTAAGCGGCCAGGAGTGGCGATCACGATATCAATATTGCCCTTAAGCTGTTCAGCGTGAACATCGTATTTAACCCCACCAGTGATATCGATAGTTGTGAGTTTGGTGTGCGATGTTGCTAAACGAGCCTGTTCGGCGACTTGCATGGCAAGCTCACGGGTAGGCGTAAGAATTAATACTCGACCGGGCCCGGCTTTACGGCGAGGATAGTCCAACAAATGTTGAATCGCTGGCAGCAAAAAGCCTAGGGTTTTACCTGTGCCAGTAGGCGCAGAAGCCAGTACGTCTCGACCATCAAGCATTGCCGGAATGGTTCGCTGCTGAATAGTTGTGGCTTTTTGTAAGCTCATATCGCTTACTGCAGCTAGGATCTGCGGGTCTAGGTCGAGGTCTTCGAAGGTCATAAATCTACCAAGTTGTGAGGCGCCATCGACTTGAACCAAAAGCGCGGGTCATTTACATTCGCGGCATAGTATAGCGCCAAACAGAGGCAAGCAAGAAGTGATCGATCATAATCATCGTCCTGGATTCACCTTTAAGCGGTTTCATGTGGCGCACGATCAATGTGCAATGAAGGTGGGTACCGACGGGATCTTATTAGCGGCGTGGCTTAATCTGGCAAATGCTAAGCGCATATTGGATGTTGGAACAGGCACAGGATTGATTAGCTTAATCATGGCTCAACGCGGTGAAGGCAAGCTGAGTATTGATGCCATTGATATTGACGCTGATGCTTGTGAGCAAGCCAAATCTAATGTGGCGAACTCTCCGTGGGCAAATACTATCAATGTAACTTTAAGCAGTATGCAAACTCACCAACCAACTTATGCCTATGATCTTATTGTTTCTAACCCGCCGTATTTTCCTGCCGGACAGCAATTCGATGAAAAGCGCCAGCTAGCTAGGCACAGTGGCTCGCTCAATGCCGAGCAGTTTTTTGCTGCCTTGAAAAAGTTATGTCATGCAAACACTGAATTAGCGTTAGTGCTACCGTGTGATGTAGCAGAGTTGTGGCAACAGCAAGCCTTAAGCAACAATTGGTGTTTAATACATCAAGCTGAGGTGCAATCACTTCCCAATAAACCAGCCATTCGTAGTTTGATGCGCTTCTCTCAACACGCTTCGTTGTCACTTAAGCAAGAGCAAATCCTTATCTATCAGGAGGATAGAACTTACTCTGAACAATATGTTGAGTTGTGTAGAGAATTGTACTTAAAAATGTAGATTTGTTTACTGTTGAGTTGGATCAATTATCCTTTATGTAGATTTATTCACTGGTTTTATGTTTTAAGGCCATGTTATATACTTCATTGCTTAAAAATATAATCAATTGCAATCTACAACGGGGATAACACGTGACCAAACCTCTTGGATCATGGAATACAATCAGCTTAGGGATGATGGTTTTTGCCTTTTTTTTAGGCGCAGGTAATTTAATTTTTCCACCTATGGCAGGCATGTTAGCTGGCGACAATTTAGCGATGTCGATGCTTGGCTTTTTGGCCACTGCGGTAGGTTTACCTTTACTGGGTTTATTAGCGATTGCTAAAGCCGGTGGCGGTATTGTTCACCTTGGGCGTTATTTACCCTCAAAGGTGGCTAACTTTATTGCGCTCGCCATTTATCTAGTATTGGTTCCGATGTTCGGTATTCCCCGTACATGTTTGGTAGCTTATGAGCTTGGCTTGGTACCGCTGGTTGAAAGCGCTAGCCAACTCACTTTAATTGCTTACTCATTGTTCTATTTTGTGGCGGCTTTGTTTTTTATTCTGCGCCGTGGCGGCTTAATCGATACTGTTGGCAAAATAATCACTCCTTTGTTGGTAATTTGTATTGCGGTTATCGGTGTAAGTGTATTTAGTAATCCTTTTGCAGAGATTGCTGAAGCGCAAAAAGGCTTTGCGGACATGCCTTTTGGTCAAGGTTTTATTGACGGCTACAACACTATGGACGCACTTGCAGCATTGATGTTTGGTGTGTTGATGATTGATGCGCTTAACGGTAAGGGGGTAAGCGGTAAAGGCGAGCAATTTGGCTACTTGGTTAAGGCCAGCATTATAGCGGCAATTGGCCTAACCCTATTTTATGTAGTGCTGTTTTACTTAGGTGCTACTGCAACCGGCGTAGCGCCAGAGGCGCAAAATGGTGGCGAAATTATTGTTGCCTACGTAGCAGTATTGTTCGGCGCTAAAGGCCAACTATTGTTATCTACCATTGTAAGTTTGGCCTGTTTCACAACGGCTATTGGTGGTATCTCGTCGTTTTCAACTTACGTGAGTGATAACAGCAAGTTCTCTTATAAACTTACCGCTATTGCTACTGCTGCCTGTTGTGCATTAGTGGCTAACATTGGTTTGAACCAACTGTTGGTGGTTTCTATTCCAATTCTTATTGGTATTTACCCGGTAGCAGTGGCATTGATTGCCTTTAACCTGTTAGTGGATTGGTTTAATCGACCTCAAATGGCGGCTCGATTAATTATTGGTGTAGCGGCTATTTTTGGTGTGCTCGATGCAATCAAAGCAACTGGTGTGAATATGGAAGCCTTTAATGTATTACCGGGCTTCTCACAAGGTTTTGCTTGGTTATTGCCAACTCTAGCCGCAGTATTGGTTAGTGTGTTTGCTCGCTCAAGCAAGCAAACAGTTGCCGAAACCGCATAAGTTTACTTAGCGCCAACAACAGGTTGGCGCTGCTTTTCTTTAGTAAAAACAACATAACAGGTTAATACCTGTTTTTTTTGATTTTCTCATTGAGATCTTGACGCGCAATCCCTCGTATTCCCCTGCCTCGCGCAATACCATAGCCCGCTATTTGTTCGATTGTTGCAATGCAAAATGGAGTTTGTCATGAAAGAAGTCCCATTTAGGTGGATTGATCGCTTTAATATTCACCTTACCTTGCAGGAAAAGTTTCTACTTATGTTCGCTTTTCCTATGTTGGCGTTGCTCGCGATCTTATTGATTGTGTCTAGTAATGTAGAGAACCATTTGCAGCAGCTTGATCAGCAACAAGCCCAACTAGTAAATCAAATTATTCAAGCTGAGCCCGAGCAATTGCGTACTGTATTGTCAAAAGCTGGTTATGAATTACGTGGCAATCGAGTAAGCCCTCAGCATCAGCAAACGTCAATATTTGCGCTGTTTTCTGGGCTGCAATACGCCAGCGTCGCAGCGATATTGTTTGTTGCCGGTTTACTGTTTTACTACGTAATGACCTTTATTGGCGGGGCAATGTATCAAATTCACAATGCGTTGGACTTGCTAGCCAAGGGCGATTTAACCAATCGACTTAACTACTTTCCGGTGCGAGATGAATTCAGCTCTATCGCCATTATTATCGATAAAGTAGCGGAACGAGAACACCAGCTGGTGAGCGAAACCAATGCCAGTAACGCGATGGTTAAAGATCTTTGCCATCAACTCAACCAAACCAGCGAGCAATGTAATAGCTTAAGTGTGCAACAGCAGGATCGGGTTGATTCCTTGGCTAGTGCCATTGAGCAAATGGTGGTCACTATTCGTAATGTGGCTGCCAATGCTAATGACACCGCAGAGCAAACAGGCCAAGCCAATCTAGCCACCAGTGAAGGGCAGCAAAAGGTAGAGTTAACAGTAGAGGCGATTGACCACTTGATGGCTGACGTACAGCGTGCCGAGCAAGCGGTCACTCAATTGGAAAAGCGCACTCAAGATATCGGTGCAGTGGTGACCACCATTAACTCCATTTCTGAACAAACTAATCTTTTGGCATTAAATGCCGCCATTGAAGCGGCTCGAGCTGGTGAGCAAGGTCGCGGTTTTGCGGTTGTGGCAGACGAGGTGCGCAGCCTAGCTGGGCGAGCTCAGCAAGCCACTGTAGAGATTCAATCGATGATTGAAGAACTACAATCTACCAGCCTTGGTTTAAGCTCAACGGTTAAAGAAAGCGTGCAGCGTGGTGAAACCAGTAAAGAAATGATGGGCGGTGTGCATCAAACCATCGCGGACATTCATCAGCGTACCGATACGGTTTCGGCAAAAATTTCAGAAATTGCCACGGCCTCGGAACAGCAAGGGGTTGTTGCCACGGGTATCTCGGATGATACACACCAGCTGCGAGACCAAACCGTGCTGGTAACCGAGTTAGTTCAAGGTTCAGACCAAGCCATTAAATCGCTGCTGGAGCGAGTAGAAGTGCTAGAGCGGCTTACTAAAGACTTAGTTACCTCTTAAATATTGGAGTCACGTTATAAACACCAGTTACGATATTAGCTTAGCGTGTTAAGATTTAGCCTTTTAATAAATATATTCATAGGGAAATGAATTGCTTATACTCAAAATACTGGCTGCAAGTTTCTTATACCCATTTCTTAATTACAAAGAAACACTTAACGCAATAACAATTCCATTTCTTATTTATACAATCAATTGGGCTGTTGGTTTTGAGCTAGCTCTACAAGACCCTCTGTTGGGGTGGCTGTCGTTGATTATTCAAATATTTGCTTTGTCGATGCTACTGACCAACTGTTGTTTCTTGGTTATGGGAGAAACGCCAGTAAATGCCTTTTCTGGTATGAACTTATACCTGAGAGTTTTTGCATTATTTGCAGTGTGGACGATTGTTGTAACTGTGTTTCAGTATTTGCTAATTGGAGTCTTGATAAATGTTGTTTTAGTTCAATCTCAACAACAGACTAACTTGGTGAGTATAATATGTCAGCTGATGTCGCGTAGCTTGTTGTTTTGGATGGCTTTGGTAATCCCGCACTATATCTTTAGTGGTGACGCTAAGTTTAGGAACATTTTTCATCTATCTAAAGCACTTATGCTTCAATTGGTTCTTTTAGCTTTCATACTCCAAGGTATTCGCTTAATAGTTGATTGGTTACTAAGTATGAGTGATTTTCTTTACATCAATTACCTCGCCATTTTTTGGTTGTTTTTTATACAGATTGTTGGTGGCTTTTTACTTGGCTTAAGTTATCTAGCCGTTCGGGATATGCAACCCAAAGAGCAACTTTGATAAAAGAAGTTTAGGCTAACTCTTTTAGCTCCTGCTTCAACTGGCCACACCATTGTTGAATACGCTGGTCGCTTACTTCGTATTGATGTTCATCGTCTAGCGCTAAGCCATAAAAGAATTCGCCGTCTTCGGTGAGAGCTTTAGAAGCTTCAAACTCATAGCCTTGGTTTGGCCAAAAGCCAATAAAGTTAGCACCAGAGGGCGCCAGTTGCTCAAACAATAATCCCATAGCATCTAAAAACCATTCGCTATAACCCACTTGGTCACCTAGGCCAAACAGTGCGATGGTTTTGTTCTTAAAATCAAGCCCTTCAAGGTTATCCCATACGGCTTCCCAATCTTCCTGTAATTCGCCATAATCCCAAGTAGAAATTCCAAGAATAAGCAGCGAATAGTCGTGCATTTGGCTTATGTCGCAATCTTTAATATTGAACATGTCGATATCATGGTCGGCAAATTCAGCGAGAATTTTCTCTGCTGCCATTTCGGTGTAACAGGTAGACGAGCCAAAGAACAGGCCAATGCGCATGTAAAACTTCCTTAAGCGTTGCAGTGTGCGCGGGCAGTTTATCAAAAGCGCTAACTAACACCAATAAGCCAAGTGTTAGCCCGATTAATTAGTGAGAAATATGCCAAGCAAGCAAAGCAAACCAAAAGCCAGCGAGATTGATAATCCACATATCAATCGCTTTATTGAACAGCTGTGGTTTGAGCACAGCCTTGCAGAGAATACTCTTAATTCTTATCGCAATGATTTAAACCAGCTGGCGAGTTTTTTGTTGCAGAAAAAAATCTCGCTAGAACAAGCTGAAGCCTTAGACTTGCAGGGCTTTATCGCTTATCGCTATGAGCAAGGGCAAAAGCCAGCAAGCGCAGCTAGACAACTTTCCACCCTGAAGCGTTTTTACCGCTTTTTAATTCAAGAAAAAAGCCGTGAAGATGATCCCTGCGCGCTGTTAGCACAACCTAAATTAGAGAAAAAGCTACCGGGTACCCTAAGCGAAGCCGAGGTAGATGCCTTGCTAAATGAGCCGCAGCTGGATGATCCCATTCAGCATCGTGACTTAGCCATGTTAGAGGTTTTATATGCCACTGGGTTGCGAGTGACCGAGTTAGTGAGCCTGCAAATAGAGCAAGTGAGCTTGCGCCAAGGGTTGGTAAGGGTTGTGGGTAAAGGTGGTAAAGAGCGCTTAGTTCCTTTGGGGGAGCAAGCAGTAGATGTATTAGAGCGCTACTTAAAGCAAGCGAGACCGCTGTTACTAAAACAAGAGAGCGATGTATTATTTCCAAGCTCACGTGGTAGCCAAATGACCCGGCAAACTTTTTGGCATCGCATTAAGCGCTATGCTAGCTTAGCAGGGATTAACAACCACTTATCACCGCATACCTTACGTCATGCTTTTGCCACTCATTTGCTTAACCACGGCGCTGATTTAAGGGTGGTGCAAATGTTATTGGGGCATAGTGATTTGTCTACAACTCAAATCTATACCCACGTAGCAAACGAGCGTTTACGCAGTGTTTACCAGCAACATCACCCGCGCGCTTAGGCGACCTACTAAGCAGTTTATAACTAATTTTTTTGCATTTACCGCCTATAGGCGGTAAGTTTTGCAAGCTTTGCACGGTCTGCTTGTATACCCCTAATTCGGAGAAAATTTAATGAAATTATCCAAGGCCTTATTGTTGTCGATGAGTTTATTCGGCCTAAGCTTAAACACTGCCTGGAGTGACGATGCCAGTGAGCAGCCTGAAACCAAGGTGGCTCAAGCAGACATGACCAACAAATTGGATACTACAAAAACCAAACAGGTGATTGAAGCGCGTTTGGGTGTAAAAGTAGATGCGGTAGCCGAAACGCCATTAGCTGGTATTTATGAAGTGGCCACCAGCCAGGGCATGTTTTATGTGAGCCAAGACGGTCGTTATTTAATTCAAGGTAGCTTGTTTGATTTAGTCAATCGAGTGAACCTAACGGATGCAAGCATGGCTAAGGTGCGAATTAAGCAGTTAGCAAGTTTTGAAAACGACATGATTGTATTCAAAGCAAAAGATGAAAAATACGTTGTGACAGTGTTTACCGATACCAGCTGTGGTTACTGTCGCAAGTTGCATAATGAAATGTACACTTACAAAGAAAAAAACCAGCAAACTCAAAAAGTTGAAACCTTAGCGGGTTATACCGATTTAGGCATTACTGTGCGTTACTTGGCCTTCCCACGTGGTGGAGTAGACTCCCCAGTTTATGGTGAAATGCAAAGCGTATGGTGTGCTGATGATAAAGCCGGTGCCATGAGTGCAGCTAAAAACGGCAGCTCTGTGGCTAAAGCCAGCTGTGACAACACGGTGCTTAAACAGTACCAGTTAGGCGAGGCGTTCGGTGTTCGTGGTACGCCAGCTATGGTGCTAGAAGATGGCACTATGTTGCCGGGATATCGCCCACCGGCTGCCTTGTTAGAGTTTTTAGAGCGTAGCTAGCTTTCACTGCTGTAAATAGGCTCCTACTTTTGTTAAAAAGGGGAGCCTTTTTTATTTCACCATCCTAGAGAAACCAATACGTGTTATTACGCCGCCGCGAAAATCTCGATACCCAAGCGCTACCAGCCGAATGGCCAGAGCTAATAAAACAAGTGTATGTGCGACGCGGAGTAAAAACCGCGGCCGATGTTGAACGGCGCGCTCAAGCTCTTTTGCCATTTCAAGGTTTGCAAGGCATGGATGATGCGGTCAACTTACTTATAAGCAATCTGCAGCAACGAAAAAAGATCCTGATTGTTGGTGACTTTGATGCCGATGGTGCAACCAGCACAGCGCTATTAATGGCTGGCTTGCCGCAGTTTGGCTTTCGGTCTGTAGATTTTTTAGTGCCTAACCGTTTTGAGTACGGCTATGGCTTAAGCCCTGAGATTGTAGAGCTAGCCGCAGCCAAAGGCGCAGAGCTCATTATTACCGTGGATAATGGCATTTCCAGCATCAATGGCGTTGATAAGGCGGAGTCTCTTGGTATTCCGGTACTTATCACCGATCATCACCTGCCAGGTGAGCAATTACCCAAAGCGGCGGCTATTGTTAATCCAAATCTGTCGGCCTGCGCGTTTCCAAGTAAAAATCTGGCTGGCGTAGGTGTAGCGTTTTACTTGCTTATGGCGCTGCGCAGCAAAATGCGCGAACAGGATTTATTTGTTCAGCAAGGCTTGGTAGAGCCCAATATTGCCAGTTTATTGGATTTGGTTGCACTAGGCACTGTGGCGGATGTAGTTCCGCTAGACAGTAATAACCGAATTTTAGTGCACCAAGGGCTGCAGCGTATTCGAGCTGGTGCCTGTAGGCCCGGCATTCAAGCGCTTATTGAAGTGTCTGGCCGCAATAAAGCCAGTATGGTGGCCAGTGACTTAGGTTTTGCAATTGGTCCGCGCCTCAACGCGGTTGGCCGCTTAGACGATATGAGCTTAGGCATTCACTGTTTGCTTAGTGACGATATTCACCACGCGCGTCAATTGGCCAGCGAAATGGACAGCTTGAATAGTGAGCGCAAAGATATTGAAGCCAGCATGCAGCAAGAAGCCCAGCAAAGCGTCAGCAAGTTGAGTTTAGATACTCAAAGCCTGCCCAAAGCACTGTGTTTGTATCAGGCCGATTGGCATCAAGGCGTAGTAGGGCTAGTGGCTTCACGTATTAAAGAAAAATACTACCGCCCAGTGTTTGCTTTTGCTGATGGAGATAATGGCGAAGTTAAAGGCTCGGGGCGCTCGGTGGCTGGAGTGCATCTTCGCGATTTACTGGAACGTATAGATACCCAAAACCCAGGTTTAATTGCTAAATTTGGTGGCCATGCAATGGCTGCGGGTTTGTCTTTATCGCAATCGCGATTTAGCGAATTTCAAGCTTGTTTAGAAAACACCGCCAAAGATTTTATAGATGAAGAATGCCTCACTCACACCTTACTTAGTGACGGAGAGTTAGCACCAGAGCAATTGGTGTTGGAATTTGCCGAAATGCTGCGTGAATCGGGACCTTGGGGCCAAGGTTTTCCCGAACCTTTGTTTGACGGTGAGTTTGAGCTCTGTGCGCAGCGAGTTGTGGGTGAAAAGCATTTAAAGATGAGTGTGAAGCTACCGGGCATGAGCCAAGAAGTGGATGCTATTGCTTTTAATGTGGATCGTAGCATTTGGCCAAATGCCAGCCTCAAGCATGTGCAACTGGTTTATAAGCTGGACGTAAATGAATTTAGAGGGCGGCGCAGCGTACAACTTATGGTTGAACACTTAGCCCCCTTATAAACCTTATAGGAGTAGATAGATGTCTGAATCACTGATTGTGGTGTGCCCTAGTTGCCAAGCAGGCAATCGCTTACCTGTGACGCGAGTTGCTGAGCAAGCCAAATGTGGCAAATGTAAGCAAGCCTTATTTAGTGGTGAGCCGATTGATGTTACCGAAACAAGCTTTAGTAAGCACCTAGGTGGCGAGTTACCGGTAGTTGTCGATTTTTGGGCATCGTGGTGTGGCCCTTGTAAAAGCATGGCACCGGCCTACCAGCAAGCTGCTCAGCAGTTTGCTCATCGCGCACAGTTTTTAAAAGTGAATACCGAGGAGCAACAAGCACTAGCGCAGCGTTATCAAATTCGCTCTATTCCTACTTTAATGGTGTTCAAAAATGGCAAATTATTAAGCCAACAAGCGGGTGCATTGCCAGCTCAAGCTATGCAGCAGTGGCTTGAACAGCACATTTAACTAAATCCAATATCTTTAAAACTTTAGGGCTTATTCTTAGCTCTAAAGTTTTTGCTCTATCCTTCGCATTTTCTACAGCCTAATATTGTGTTGCTTGTCCAAATAGAGATAATCCAAAAAGTTATGTTTTTTAAGTGTTTGTTGTTGGCGAGTTATCTATTTGTTGTCAATAATTTATAAACACATCAACTAAAAATAAGCCAAACACACGGCTAGTGATTAAAGGATTGTTTATGCCTAGGGGAACCTCTCTTACTGGAAACGAGCGCAAGATGGTTGAGCATCAACACATCGTTTCAACTACCGATCCTCGAGGCGTAATTACCTACGCTAATCAAGACTTTGTAGACATTAGCGGTTATAGCAACGATGAGCTGGTGACTCATGGACATAACATTGTTCGCCATCCTGCAATGCCAAAAGTGGCCTTCAAGATGCTTTGGGATCGAATTGAAAGCGGCAAGCCGTGGATGGGGATTGTGAATAATCGCTGCAAAAACGGTGATAATTACTGGGTCGATGCATTTGTCACTCCCATGCTCTCTAGTAAAGGTGAGATAGAGGGTTACCAGTCGGTGAGAGTAAAACCTAATGCCGAGGCAGTAAAACGCGCTGATCGTTTGTATCAGCGTATCAATCAAGGTCAGGCACCTATTTCCCGCTTGGAGCGCGGGATCAATATATTAAGCCGCTATAGCTTAAGTTTCGCCTTACCTGGATTATTGGTGTTGGCATTTTGCCTATTTAACTCGCTATTGTCTTTGGGCAGTGGGCTCATCGCAGCATTGGTAATTATGGGGCTAAGCGTGTTGTTAGCCACTATGCTAAGTGCGTCGATCCGCAGTTTAGCCGCCAGCAGTAAACAAACTATTGATGATCCCGTGGCGCAATGGATTTACACCGGGCGCTGCGATGAACTAGGGCAATTGCAATTAGCCAATATTTTATTGGATCATCAACAACAAACCTTAATTTGGCGAGTCAGTGATTCTGCTCAGCAACTGGATAAGGTGGCGGCTCAGGCATCTAGCGCAACCGAAGGTGTATACACCGATATGGACTCGCAGCAAAATGAGGTTGAGCAAGTCGCTAGCGCCATTGGCCAAATGGCGAGTAGTGTTGAAGAGGTATCGTCGAGCGTCCAGCAAACCGTGGAGCAAACCAGCCAAGCCGATCAGCAGGTGCGCCAAGGCCACCAAGAAGTTAACGACACCATCGCCCAAATAAACCTGCTGGCTAAAGAAATTGATACCGCCAGCGAAGTGATCGCTTCGCTAGCTCAAGAAAGTGAGCAAATTGGTTCCTTTGTAACGGTTATTCAAGGCATTGCCGAACAAACCAATTTACTGGCTTTAAATGCTGCCATCGAAGCAGCTAGAGCGGGCGAACAGGGGCGAGGGTTTGCGGTGGTGGCTGATGAAGTGCGAACCTTAGCTAGCCGCACGCAAAGTTCTACCGAAGAAATTCAAAGCATAGTAGCAACGCTACAAACCGGGGCAGAAAGAGCGGTGAAAGTGATGCAGCAAGGTAGCAAGGCGGCTCAGGGCAGTGTTGATCAAGCTGCCCATGCCGGCGATGCAATTATGCAGATTACCCAAACAGTGGAAGAAATTCGCAGCCGCATTAGTCAAATTGCCAATGCGACTGAGGAGCAGGCTTCGGTTGCCAGTGAAATTGGTGGCAATGTTTCTGCCATTAGCCAGCAAACTCAGCAAACCTTGCAGCGTTGCCAGCATACTAGCGAAGCTAATCATCTGTTGGCTGAACAAAGTGGCAAATTGCGGGCAATGGTCGAGCTGTTTGCTCGCTGATCTAGCCTATAAATCAATAATAGATAACTGGGCTTAGCTTTTTGATTTTGCTTTCATCAGTATTAGGGTGAGGATAATTTTGCTGGGCACCATTAACAGCAAGCCTAAGCCAATAATACCTGCGATTATTTGTACCCCAGTTACGCCCATGGAAACGCTGATGTTAGAGAACATAGCTAAAGCTACTCCCACTAGCACCAATAATAAACCTATGCATATAACGGCATATAATAGGTACTTTCCTTGTTGCTGAGTCATCATATAGCCCTTTTTAATAACGACTTAAGCCATTATTAAGCACATGCTTATATACAACCTTGCGTTAGCGCAGTTTATCGTCAATCTGCTGATTGTTTAGTTGGGTTACTTGCTTGAGAAACTTTGAGTAAGGGGGCATTCTCGGGCCAGCTAAGCATGCCTTTTACCTGCCAAAAACTACCAATACTGGGTGTTGGTTGTTGATTGAAGTTGATTGTGAGTAATTTGCCTTCAGCACTTTTAGCTAAGACCTCTTGCTGGTTATTAGTGGTGCCAATAACCAGAATATCGCCTTCAACCAAAGCTGATTGTTGATGCGCTAGGGCGTGTTCTAAAGAAAGGCTTTCTATCTGTTTAAAAGGGCTATTAGGCGCCCAGGTGTAGTAACAAAAAAGGCCAATTAGTAAAGCCATTACAAAGGGAATACGTTTATCGATTATTCGAGGATCTTTGGCCATTTAATGGTCCTTGTTAGTGTTATTAAGCACTTGGCATTTCGGTGTTTTATCGCCCACCAGCAACGTCGACAATGCTACCCGTGATATAAGAAGCTTGTTCTGAAAGCAGCCACGCAATGGCTTCGGCAACTTCGCTAGGCTGACCGGCACGCTGCATGGGAATGGCGCTGCGGACGCGTTCAATTCGGTTGGGTTCGCCGCCATCGGCATGCATGTCGGTATCAATAAAGCCTGGCCGCACCCCATTCACTCTAATCTTTTGCTCGGCTAATTCTAAGGAAAGCCCTTTAGTGAGAGTATCTATGGCACCTTTACTGGCTGCATAATCGATGTATTCGAAGGGAGAGCCTATGCGAGCTGCGGCCGAAGACACATTAACAATGGCCCCTCCAGTACCACCATAACTGCTGCCCATGCGCTTAATGGCATATTTACAGCACAGAAAGGCACTGGTTACGTTAGTAGTTAGCAGCTGATTGATGCGGGCCTGATCCATATTCACCAACGAGCTTTGTGGTAGCAACATGGCAGCATTGTTAACTAAGGCGGTAATGGCGCCCAGTTGTTGGTCAATGGCAGCGAACAGTTTATCAACTTGCTGCTCCTGGCTTACATCAGCAGCATAAGCCATTGCAGGAACACCTAAGGCATGGATTTGCTTCAGTAGCGTGTTAGCAGCTACTTGGTTTTGTTTGTAGTTAATACAAACGGCATAGCCTTGTTGCGCCAGCAGCAAAGCGGTAGCAGCGCCAATGCCACGACTAGAACCGGTGACGAGTGCAACTTTATTCATCGTTGTCCCTGCTAGGTGAAGAAAGACCATGCTAGCAATATCACCCGCCTACAGAAAGCCTTTATGTTACGAATTAAATGACTATATTCCATACTATAGTGCGACAAATTTGCGCCCTAAGCGTTGGCTTTAAGCACTAATCTTTCTAGACTCTGGAATAACTTAACTATCACTTTTGAGATTATTTATGGATATTACCTTTGAATTCGCCAGTGCCTTAAATGTGCAAGCCTTACGTTTAGCTGACGAAAAACAAGTGAGCATTGCAGTTGCAGTGGTTGATGCTCACGGCGAGTTAGTAAGCTTTTCTCGAATGAACAATGTGGCTTTTCATGCCGCTGTACTAGCCCAGAACAAAGCGTATACCGCAGCGCGTGATCGCCAGCCTACAGCCAACTTAGCAGCATGGGCAAAAGAAACTGGTAAAGACATGGGTTATTGGACGGATCCTCGTTTTACCGGTATTCAGGGTGGTGTGCCGATTTACCAAGATGGAAATGTGATCGGCGCCATTGGTATTAGCGGCATGAGTGAGCAAGACGATGCTGCTCTAGCGCAAGCTGCAATAGATGCTATGGTATAACCAAGATCAAATTTTCATCACTGGCGTAAACCTTTGGTTTGCGCTATTGACTTATCTCTCATATCATCCCTGTTCACCTTAACATTAGTTATTACGCGGTATTAAGCAATCACTAATGATTATCAGTTCATCTGAAAGTTTTTTAGTAAAAACTCCGTCAACTGTTCGGTACGTTTAGAGTGTTTTGTTAATAATTTGTTTTTAGCAAAGTTTGATGTTTGATTCGCTAAATGTTGCTATTGGAGCGGCAAGAGAGCTCTAGTCATATTATTCATGATGGCTTGGTTAGCAATTATTTAACATTGTTGAGTCATAGTTGGCGACAGCATTAGTTATAAAAGGTAAACAGGGAAGTTATATGATTTTTCAAGTCAGTAAGCCTTTGGCACATTGTATTAGAGTTGCTGCGTTAGCTTGCTCGCCACTGTTACTTTTGGCATGTGGAGGTGGTGGAGATGAGCCATCTGCTCAACAGCAAACTCCAGACACGGGGGCTGCTGCTGTGGCACAAGCTATTGTGCTGCGAGCAGGGGAAACAAACCTAGCCGAAGGCGCGACTAGCCAATTGGAATTGGACTTAGTTTACGACAATGGTGTTACTCGAAATCTCACCCCATTCAAGCTTAACTGGCAATGTAACTCTGAAGCAGTAAGCATTAGTGAATCTAGTTATGTGACAGCAAATTCAGAAGGTGAAGCAAACTGCAGCCTTGCTTGGTCGTCATTGAGTTTGGTAGTGGATTTTACGGTTCGCTCTGATGAGATTATTGCTGAAAGCCTTACTATTTCCCCAGTTAGTCCGGTTGCTCTAACGCTTAACGATCAACAAGCTTTAGAAGTTATCGCCAGTTTTAATGACGGCTCTCAACAAGCAGTGAGCAGTGATGCGCAGTGGCTTTGTGATAGCAATGTAGTAAGTATTAATGCCCAGCAACTTACCGCCGAACAAGCAGGACAAGCCACGTGCAGCGTTACTTGGCAAAACCTGAGTGCTGATCTTGAGGTTGTCGTGTCTGCGCCCGCTACCTTAAGCAGTATTAGCATTAACCCTGCTGGACCCATTGATATTCCTTTAGCTTCGAAGCAAAGCTTACAAGTTAACGCTAGCTATAGTGATGGCTCTGTGAAAGCTTCACTAAGCGATGTGCAGTGGGCTTGCGATAGCAGTGTAGTATCAGTAGATGCTCAGCAGCTTCTAGTCACCAATCAGGTTGGCCAAGCCATTTGCACTGCCAGCTGGCAGGGCCAACAAGCAGACATTCAAGTTGAAGTATTGGCGCCAGCTGCCACTAACCACAAACTGTCTCTGGCATCGATAGAACACTTACGCTTTGCCGGGCAAGATTATAGCCGCTTTGCAAGTTGGGTCGACCAAGCGGTTGATGGTAATCCGGGGTATGGATTTTCGCCTACCGATGCGGTTTACATGTATTACCTAACTCAAGATAAAAAATACATTGAGTTAGCAATTGAAGATGTAGAAGAGCAAGTCGTTGCGGCAGAAGCCCTGATTGCTGCAAACGACAAACCAAAAACTTCGTTTGATTCTTATCTTTACGTAGGCGATTTTATCTCTGAGCTGGCTTACGTTTACGACTATGGTTATGACTTGCTTAGCGATAGCCAAAAAACGCGTTGGAAAAACTACGCCGAGCAGGCTATTTGGAATGTGTGGAACCATGCAGATGCACAGTGGGGCGGTAATAGTTTCCCTTGGAGCGGCTGGGCAACCACTAATCCAGGCAACAATTATCACTTCAGTTTCTTAAAAGCCACCATGACTTGGGGTTTAGTGGACGAAAACGAAACTTGGCTTAATCTACTCAGAGATGACAAACTGCCAAAGCTAGTGGAGTATTATGCGCAGTTTGCTGGTGGTGGTAGCCGTGAGGGGACTGGCTATGGAGTAGCTCAGGGTAAGCTATTTGAGCTGTACATCATCTGGCGAGACTCTACCGGGGAAGACCTATCACTTGAGTCTTTGCATACAAAACAAACCATCGATTACTGGATCCACGCTACTACTCCAGACTTAACGCATTTTGCGCCAATTGGCGACCAATCTCGGGTCTCATTCCCGGTACTGTTTGATTATCACGAAAGCTTAATGCAGCGTGCTTCTTCGCTAAATATTGGTAGTGATGCAGCGAAGCGTGGCAGTTGGTGGTTAGCTAATAATTCCGTTGACCCAATGCGTTTTGGCTTCAACCTGCATACTACTTTGTTGCAGCAAGAGCTCAATCAAATAGTGCCAAGTGATTTACTGTATTACTCTTCTAGCGCTGGCCACCTATTTGTTCGATCGTCTTGGGATGCCGATGCAAGCTGGTTATCGGCCGTTGCGGGTATTTACGATGAATCGCATGCTCATCAGGACCAAGGCTCATTCACCTTGTTTAAAAATGAGTTTTTAGCGGTAACCCAAAATATTTGGTCACACAGCGGAATTCATCAACTTAGTGATCAGCACAACATCCTACGTTTTGAAGAGGCTGGAGAAATCATTCCGCAGAAGCGCGGTACCGAGGGCAGTATGACTCATCAGGTTGATGGTGATGTTACTACCATCAATATGGACCTAACCGGTGTGTATCCCGCCTATGATTCAATTACCTCGTGGCAGCGTGAGATTCGATTTAGTGCCGATCAAGTTATGGTCACTGACCAATGTGTTGTAGCCGACACGGTTTCTACTATTTGGCAAATTAACCTGCCGGAAGAGCCGATTGTACAAGCCGACGGTTCTATTATTGCGGGTAACTTAAAAATCACCCCAATAGCGCCTGCAACACCAAGTATTAGTATCATTAACTGGAATGACATTGATGCGGTTGAATACAAGGAAGACCGTTATAGGTTAGATCTAGAGGGTGGCACTTGTAACTATCAAGTGCAATTGGATGTATTAAACTAGAGTTGTGAACAGATTTAAAAGGGAGCCTTGTGCTCCCTTTTTTGTATGTTAGTAGTACGACTTGTTAGAGGTTATCTTCGCTAGGCCTTTAATGATTCGGTAGATTGACCAAATCCAAACACCTAACAGTACAAAATACCCTATGATTACAAATGCTAATACAAAGCCAATAATCGACAGGCCAAAACCCCACCAAAAGGTTTTAATAATATTTGAGTAGTGATCCTCAAACAGGGTACCTGCTGCATCCGCTTTTTTCACCATGGCCCAAATAGCGCCCACGATCCAAAACAGACCGGTAAACAAACCTAGAATCATTAAACCATAGCCTATTAATGCGCTGGTTTTAGCGGCTTCATCGCTAGCAGATAGAGGTGCTTCGGTGACTGCATTTTGCATTTCTGACATTATTTACTCCTTAAATTGTCAGTGAGTTTAGAACTGGTTAAATTGCCAAAGGCTTAGCGGGTATTTGAAAGTGCGAGATTGCTTGTTCCCGATTTACTGAATACCTCTAAAGAGGTGAATATGACATAGAGAAAAGTGGAAAGCTTTAGCAGACAAGCTAGTTTTGCGTTAAATAATATTAATATAATCTTTTATATATTAATGCTTTAGCTAAAATATGGTGAGAGCGGCACTCTCAGGAGGTATGCGCTATTTGTAACCCGATTCTCGTAAACGCTTGTAAACCGTATTGCGACTGATACCAAGCTGTTGAGCTGTCTTGGATATATTGCAAGAAAGTGACTGATAAACCGCGACTATGTCATCACTATTTGGCGGTTTAACTTGTTCTGGCCCAGAGCTAGTTTGCGAAGAGCTTGGAGTAAACTGTTCTACGTTAGTGACTTGGCCATCAAGGTCGGCAAAAAAGTCGTCGGGTAGATGTTGTAAATCGATGGCTTGGTTATCCGACATCGCTTGGGCGATTTGAATAACACTTACTAGCTGGCGAATGTTGCCAGGCCAAGGGTGCTGGCAAAAGCTATGCATTGCACGCTCTGTAATTAAGGCGTCTTGCGGTGTTTCTGCATAGTAATTTAGCAAAAACTGGATCAGGTGTTGTCGGTCACTCCGGTGACGAAGCGCCGGTAGCTCAATGTTTAAACCGCTCACGCGGTAGTATAAATCTTGGCGAAAACTGCCTGCTTCTACATCATCTTTTAAGTTTCGGTTAGTCGCTGAAACTAGCTTAAAATCTACCGGGTAAGACTCGGTACTGCCCAAGGGGTTTACTCTGCGCTCCTGCAATACTCTTAATAAGCGCGCCTGTACATTTAGGGGCATATCGCCAATTTCATCTAAAAAGAGGGTGCCTTTATCTGCTTTGCGGATCAGCCCTATATAACCTTTGTTGCTAGAGCCAGTAAACGCGCCTTTTTCATAACCAAACAGTTCCGATTCCACCAACTCTTGGGGAATCGCCGCACAGTTTACCGTTACCATATTTTGTTTGCTGCGTTGGCTTGAGTGGTGCAGCGCTTTTACAAACACCTCTTTTCCTACCCCTGTTTCTCCGCGGATCAAAATGGGGATCTCTTTATCTACAATGCGTTTGCTTTGTGCCACGGCCTTAGCCATTACCGGGTCACCTAAATTAAGGTCGTCGAGCAAAAATGCTTGTTTATCAGAAATGTGTTGCGCCTTGTTCTGCTCGGGCTTAAGCAAGGTTCTAAAATCTAATACTCGTGGTTTTGCTTGCTTAGGTTTATGTAAAACCCCATGCACCCTAAACTGCTGACGTGTAATCAGCGGAACTTGAAAGCTCTCAGGCTGGTTAATCAATTGGTTAACGCTTACTTCAAATAGCTCGCTTATATTCACTAACTTCAAGTGGGTGGCTAGCACTAATTCTGCACGGCGATTGGCCGAAATCACTAAGCCAGTTTCATCAAATACAATCAGTGCCGACCACTGGCTATCGATGTTTTCGGGGCTAGTATTAAAACGCAGCAAAAAGTGCTCGCTATTGAAGTGGGAAATAATCAGTTGATTTTCAACCGCTTGCGACATTATCTTAACCATGCCTAGGGTATGAGACTCCGGCAGGTAAGTATCGCTAGAGATATCAATCACCCCCACCATCTCTCTATCAACCCCATAAATGGGCGCTGCAGAACCGGTCATAAAACGGTTGGCCACTAAAAAGTGCTCGTCATGATGAATTTGCACAACACTGCCAGTTTTTAAGGCGGTGCCAATGGCGTTGGTGCCTAGCACTGGCTCTTGCCAGCCAGTGCCTGGTGAAAAGATTTCTTGATGCTGCTGTTTAAAGCGTTGCTCCCCCCAACTTTTTAATACATAGCCTTGATGGTCTGCCAGCATAACTTGGCTATTGCTGTTGCTTAGCAAGTTCTCGTAATACGGCAGTACTTGATGGTGGGTTGTCTCAAGTAATTGATGATGCTGTTCCAATAGGCACGACAAATCCCCCGCAGATTTATGCACTACGTTTGGCTCACTATGATGGGTTAAGCCAGATTCTCGACAGCGCTGCCAAGAACTCTTAATTAGGGCTTCATGCTCTATATACCACTGTGATTTCTCGCTCATCTCAATCCTTAAATCAGCATCACATTGTTTAGCAGTGAACAGTGTTAGGCAGGCACTTTCGCATACGAACATTAATTGGTCAAAATCGATTAACAAAATGTTCACATTGATCACACTAAATGAACATGTTTTTATTAAAGTAAATGCTGCTGTGTTTATTAAGTTTAATTAAAACAATGGGTTAGGATTTATTGGTGAGCTTGGCATAACTCTGGCAATAAGCTTCGTAGATTTGCGAATTTGAACAGAGTGCGAACATTGTTCAGCACAGAACAATAAGGAGAGCCCCCGCCCATGTCACTGACATTGGAAAACGTAACAAGGATGGTCGATGGCCAGTATTACATTAACCAAGCCAATCTCAGTTTTGAGCCCGGCTCGTTTAACGTATTACTGGGCCGCACCTTATCAGGCAAAACCAGTTTAATGCGGCTAATGGCCGGATTAGATAAACCTAATACAGGCCGAGTGTTAATGAATGGCCTAGATGTTACCGGCGTATCTGTACAAGAGCGCAATGTATCGATGGTCTATCAGCAGTTTATTAACTACCCCAATATGAGCGTTTACGACAACATTGCCTCGCCTTTACGCTTAGCTAATGAGTCGGAAACCACCATTAAGAAGCGGGTAATGGAAACGGCCGAAATGCTGCGTATTACGCCATTTTTGTCTCGCTTGCCTTTAGAGCTCTCTGGTGGACAGCAGCAACGTACCGCCATGGCGCGGGCCTTAATTAAAGATGCAGACATCATTTTATTTGATGAGCCCTTGGTGAACTTAGATTACAAGTTACGCGAAGAGTTGCGCCAGGAAATGCGTGAGTTATTTGCGCAGCGCAATACCATTGCGGTGTATGCCACCACCGAACCTAACGAAGCGCTAGCATTAGGCGGCACTACCACTATCTTGCACGAAGGCAGGGTGATTCAAAGCGGCCCAACCGCCGATACCTACCATTCGCCTTGCAATGTTACCGCAGCTGCTTTGTTTAACGAGCCGCCGATTAACCTTATTGCTGGCAAAATGAGCGCTACCGAAGTGACCTTTGATGACAAAGTGCACTTCCCGCTTAATGCTGACTTAAAAGCTTTGGGAGAAGGGAACTACCAGTTTGGTATTCGCCCTAGCCATTTAAGTTTACTGCCCAAAAATGATGACGATTTAGAGATTTCGGTTCAAGTTGAGCTAGCAGAAATCTCCGGCTCCGAAACCTTTTTGCACGTACGTAACGAGCACTTCCAATTAGTGCTGCATCTCTCTGGCGTTCATTCCTACCACGTTGACGAAAAAATAAAAATTTATGTGCCAACCCATAAGTTGCATGTATTTGACCATGCCGGTGAGCTTATTCAAGCGTCAAGCCGTCGTATAGAGGATCATTATCATGGCTGAGATCCAACTTAAGTCTTTAGCGCATTGTTACGACAAGCAGGCCGAACAACCCCAATATGCGATTCGCGAAATGAACCATGTTTGGCAAAAGGGCGGTGCATACGCCTTGCTGGGTCCATCTGGTTGCGGCAAGTCCACCTTATTAAACATTATCTCAGGCTTGCTAGAACCTTCAGACGGAGAGGTCTTGTTTGATGGCGTAAGAGTAAACGACATTCCGCCGCAAGAGCGCAACATTGCCCAAGTGTTCCAGTTTCCGGTGGTGTACGACACCATGACGGTGTTCGATAACTTGGCCTTTCCATTACGCAACATGGGCGCTAGTAAAGCCAAGGTGCAGTCTAAAGTGGGCGAAATTGCCGAGATCCTCGATCTCACCGCGGTACTCAATAAAAAGGCCGCCAACTTAAGCGCCGACGAAAAACAAAAAGTCTCGATGGGTCGTGGCTTAGTGCGTGACGACGTATCGGCCATTTTGTTTGATGAGCCACTTACGGTTATCGACCCCCACCTTAAATGGAAGCTGCGCCGCAAGCTCAAGCAAATTCATGAGCAGTTTAATATCACCATGGTGTACGTCACTCACGATCAGCTAGAGGCTTCTACTTTTGCCGACAAAATAGCGGTGATGTACAACGGCCAAGTGGTGCAGTTTGGCACCCCTCGAGAACTGTTCGAGCAGCCTAATCATACCTTTGTGGGCTACTTTATTGGCAGCCCAGGCATGAACTTAATGGAAGTAGAACGCTGTGAGCAGGGCGTATGTTTTGGTGAGCAAAGTATCGCTTTAAATGAACACGAGCTAAACGCGGTTAATGCTAGCCAATCCACCAACTTAAAAGTGGGTATTCGCCCGGAGTTTGTGCATGTATGGGATAAACCCAATGGCGATGCCTACCAAGCCGAGGTGCTGTTTGTTGAAGACCTAGGCACCTACAAAATCCTAAGTTTAAAACTGGGTGAGCAGGTGATTAAAGCGCGCCTGCAAGAAGACCAAAAAGTCCCTCATCAAACCGCCTATATCAGTTTTCCCGAGCAATGGTTGATGCTCTATATCGACGAATACTTGATCGCCAAGGAAGCACATCATGATTAAACCCTATACCAATAAAGCGTGGTACTTGGTACTGCCCGTGTTTGCGCTGGTGGCCTTTAGCGCCATTGTGCCCTTAATGACCGTGGTGAACTATTCAATACAGGATATTTTTGATGCCAATACCCGTTACTTTGTGGGCACCGAATGGTATCGCGAAATCCTTAACGATACCCGTTTGCACGACTCCTTAATTCGCCAATTTATCTTCTCTGGTTCGGTGTTATTAATCGAAATTCCCTTAGGTATTTTGGTGGCCTTAATGATGCCCTCCCGTGGCCCAGGCTCTGTGGTGTGTTTACTGGTATTGGCTTTGCCGCTGCTAGTACCACTAAATGTAGTGGGTACTATTTGGCAAATTTTTGGTCGCGCCGATATTGGCCTATTTGGTTGGGCACTTAATAGCCTCGGCATCGATTACAACTATGCCGCCAACCCTATGGATGCGTGGTTTACCGTATTGCTGATGGATGTATGGCATTGGACATCGCTGGTTGCCTTGCTGTGTTATTCCGGCTTACGGGCTATTCCCGATGCCTATTATCAAGCAGCGCGAATAGACCGCGCTTCTAACTGGGCTGTATTTCGTTTTATCCAGCTTCCCAAGCTTAAAAACGTATTGCTAATTGGCGTACTGCTGCGCTTTATGGACAGCTTCATGATTTACACCGAGCCCTTTGTGCTTACTGGCGGCGGGCCGGGTAACTCCACCACCTTCCTCAGCCAAACCCTCACTAAAATGGCGGTAGGCCAATTTGATATTGGACCAGCAGGGGCGTTCTCGATCATTTATTTCTTAATCATTTTGTTAGTCAGCTGGCTGTTTTACACCGCTATGACTCATAACGACAGCAAGTAAGTACTGCGAAAGGATGCAATTATGAATATGAAAAAAACACTAGGGATGAGTGCCTATATCTTGTTCCTGCTGTTACCGATTTATTGGCTGGTGATTATGTCGTTTAAGAGTAATCAAGAAATACTCGGTGGGCTTAGTTTTTGGCCAGAGCATTTTACCTTTGCCAACTATGCCACCATTTTTAGCGACGCCAGCTGGTACATGGGTTATGTGAACTCGATTTACTACGTATCACTCAATATGGTGATTACCTTGGCGGTTGCGCTACCGGCTGCTTATGCCTTTTCGCGCTTTCGTTTTATTGGCGACAAACACCTGTTCTTTTGGTTGCTCACTAACCGAATGGCACCGCCAGCAGTATTTTTGCTGCCGTTTTTCCAACTTTACTCATCGGTAGGTTTGTTTGATACCCACATTGCTGTGGCCCTAGCGCATTGTTTGTTTAACGTGCCGTTAGCGGTGTGGATCCTCGAAGGCTTTATGTCGGGCGTGCCACGCGAAATAGACGAAACCGCCTACATCGACGGTTACAGCTTTCCACGCTTCTTCGCCAAGATTTTTATTCCGCTTATTCGCTCTGGCATTGGGGTAACCGCCTTCTTCTGCTTCATGTTCAGTTGGGTAGAGCTGCTGTTAGCTAGAACCTTAACTTCGGTAGACGCCAAACCGATTGCCGCAGTAATGACCAGAACAGTGAGTGCCTCGGGCATCGATTGGGGCGTATTAGCGGCAGCGGGTGTGCTCACTATTTTGCCGGGCGTATTAGTAATTTGGTTTGTTAGAAACCACGTAGCCAAGGGCTTTGCCCTCGGACGGGTATAGGAGAAACAACATGAACTGGATGGCATGGACAACTCCATCAGCATTATTTTTTACCGGCATCGCCTGCATTTTGTTTGTGATGACCTGTTGGGAGCTAAAAAGCCCCTGCGTGGCACGAAAAGGTTTTTTACCGATAGCTACTACCCGTGGCGATCGATTGTTTATTGGCTTGTTAAGCAGTGCGTTTATTCATCTTGGCTTTATCGGGATGACCGAACTCAGCATTTGGCTGCCCTTTGCGGTAGCTGTGGTGTGGCTGTTTATCGTAATGAGATGGGGGTAAGCAACACAAAACTCGAGAGCAAAAATGGATGTGCAAAGGCATCAAGAGGTGCCTCAAAAAACAACATGCACTTTAAAAAAACAAAAGGAATGAAGAAATGCCCTACAACAAAAAATCAGTGTTTAAGCTAGCTCGCCTTAGTGTAGCAATGGTCATTGCCGGATGTAGTAGCTTAGCCTTAGCAGATCAATACAGTGATGCCGCTAAACAATGGGTGGGAGAAGAATTCACGCCTTCTACCTTGAGCCAGCAGCAGCAAATGGATGAGATGGCATGGTTTACAGAAGCGGCAAAACCATTTCGTGGTATGGAAATTAATGTAGCCTCAGAAACCATTACCACCCATGAATATGAAAGTAAGACCTTAGCCAAGGCATTTTTTGAGATAACCGGTATTAAGGTTAATCATGATTTGATCCAAGAAGGCGATGTAGTAGAAAAACTGCAAACGCAAATGCAGTCGGGTCGTAATATTTATGATGCCTACGTAAACGATTCAGACTTAATTGGTACTCACTTTCGCTACGGCAAAGTAGTACCCATTAGTGACTTTATAAAAGGCGAGGGTAAAGACGTAACCCTGCCAACCTTAGATCTAGAAGATTTTATTGGTTTAAGTTTTACCACCGGGCCAGATGGAAAAATCTACCAGCTGCCAGACCAACAGTTTGCTAATTTATATTGGTTCCGCGCCGACTGGTTTGAACGCGCCGATCTAAAAGAGAAATTTAAAGCCGAATACGGTTACGAGTTAGGTGTGCCGCTAAACTGGTCTGCCTATGAAGACATCGCCGAATTCTTCTCAGAAAAAGTAAAAACCATTGATGGCGAGCGCGTATACGGCCACATGGATTACGGCAAAAAAGATCCATCACTAGGTTGGCGCTTTACCGATGCGTGGTTATCTATGGCGGGTGCGGGCGACAAAGGCATTCCTAACGGTGTGCCGGTCGATGAATGGGGCATTCGGGTAGAAGGCTGTAACCCTGTTGGCTCAAGCGTAGAACGTGGTGGTGCCACCAATGGCCCAGCGGCCGTTTATGCCACCGCTAAATATGTAGAATGGCTTAAAAAATACGCGCCACCAGAAGCCCCAGGCATGACCTTTGGCGAAGCTGGTCCAGTACCTGCGCAAGGCAGCGTAGCCCAACAAATCTTCTGGTATACCGCCTTTACCGCAGATATGACCAAACCTGGATTACCGGTAGTGAATGAAGATGGCACGCCAAAATGGCGCATGGCTCCTTCGCCGCGCGGCCCATACTGGGAAGAGGGCATGAAGCTGGGTTATCAAGATACTGGTTCGTGGACGTTCTTAAACTCTACCCCGCTAGACAGACGCCAAGCTGCTTGGTTATATGCCCAGTTTGTGGTGTCAAAATCAGTATCGCTTAAGAAAACCTTGGTGGGCTTAACGCCTATTCGAGAGTCGGATATTAACTCGCAAGCCATGACCGATGCTGCACCTAAGCTCGGTGGTTTGGTCGAGTTTTACCGCAGTGATGCGCGGGTACAATGGACACCAACCGGTACCAACGTGCCAGACTATCCAAAACTGGCGCAGCTTTGGTGGCAATACGTGGCAGAAGCCGCCAGTGGTGAGAAAACCCCACAACAAGCAATGGACGGCCTAGCCGCGGCGCAAGACAAAGTGTTAACACGCTTAGAGCGCAGTGGCGCGCAAGGCGAGTGTGGTCCTAAGCTTAATCCTAAGCAAGACGCCTCTTACTGGCTAAACCAACCTGGCTCACCTAAAGCCAAGTTAGCCAACGAGAAGCCACAAGGTAAAACCATCGCTTATAAAGACTTAATCGCTCAATAAGCAAATCAGTAAATCAAAATACCCAGCCTTGGCTGGGTATTTTTGTTAGTGATTGGGTTCGAATAGTAAGTAGCTTGTTTTGGAAAGAAGAGCATAGATAGGGAAGCAAGGGTATTTAAAGTGACTCTGACCGCTTTTATTTCGGAGGTTGCTTTGTGATAAAATGAGCGAAGCGAATCACAAGGCAACTAGAGTGTTTGGCTTCGGTTTATGCGGCTTGTTATGTGTTTACCCAATATATGCCGGAACTTTTGATTTCAGTATATCGATTAATGTCTGGTCCATATATTCATAATCATCTGGAATCCCCAAAGATATTACCGGCTGCCCATTGATGGCGTTGCCAAATTTCTTGGATAGCTTCTTCTTGTGGGCGTTTTCCATTACAAAAATATAATCAGCCCACTCGATGTCTTCTAAGGCCACGTGTACTTCAGCATCGTTGCTGATTCCAGCGGAATATACATCCCATCCCTCTACTTCGCAAAAGATAGCCTCTGCCGTCGGGCTTCGAAGCTTATTCTTGCTACATAGGAACAAAATTTTTGGCACAAGCTCTCCAGCTAGTTAGACACATAACGTTTGGAGCAGTTGCGCGGGCTTTTTCGCGTCGACTGCCTACCATTGTAATGTGTTTTGATGTCGTTGGTGATTAACATTAGCTAAAACATCATTTGGTTCGAGATCATACCCTGTAGCTCTAGCGCCGCTCCAGTTAACTCCGATAAGCAAGCCATGCTCTTGTAAGTCAGGTGCCCATTTAGTTTCAAAGTCTTCCCAAGAGACTTCCTGTGGCTCAAACTTGGAATAGGCAGGAACATTCTTAATGATCTTCTCAACTCTAGATAAACTAGACCAAAAAGGCATTGCTCTTTTTCCGGAAGATGTTTTCGGCGCTGGATTGCCTCCATCGTCTTTACATGTCCAAAGCTTACCGCTTTTACTTACATCCTTATAAAAGGCTGCTGCTTGAGAGGCAGGCTGCCCCATTATTTTTCCTTATACACATAACGCCTTGCTAATGGGCGTAAAATGCTTGGCTAAAATTAGCGACGAAGGAGCGCAAGCCAAGCGTTTTACGTCCTTTTGAGCAACTTGTTAAGTTGCTATTTCACTGTTTGTACGTGAGTTATACCATTTGTTTTTACCAAGGTTGATTCTACTGCACAAAGTGAGTTGTCAGCGGAATAAAAAATAAACTTAAGCTTTAACTCACTAATAAAATCCAAACTCATTTCTCTTTTGCTAAGGATAATGGCAAATTTATCTTTAAGCGCACCGATAGCTAGCTTTAAAGGTTTGTACTCTCTCAGCTCTGAGGGATAAGACTCCTTAGCCATTAAATCAATTGTTGCTTCGGTTATACCTGCTTCTCTGCACATTTCACCTAAATGAGGATGTAAAAAGCTTAACCCGCTTTGTGCATGGTGCGCGATATCATAAGCGACACCTTTTAGAGGTTTGAGAGATGCCATACTTTCCTTAGCAACTTAACGCCTCATTAAGCGGCGCAAAATTGCTGGCTATACTTAGCGACGGAGGAGCAAAGCCAGCGTTTTTGCGTCCGTTTAAATGACTTGTTAAATTGATTATTCGCCAACACACAAGTTACCTAAAAACTCATTTAGTGACTTAGCTAGTAGAGTCATGTTGTATTCCCATGGCTCTCCATCATAGTTTGCTTCTTCATGATCCCAATGATAGATGTAACCATATTCATGCGCTTTCAATGAAATACAAAATGCATCTCCGCCAGGGCTATCAGCGAAAGGTAAATATTCTTGTGGAATCATCCCGACATGCTCTGCGACTTGTCTCACTAAGTCCTCATGTTTCGATTCATCTAAAACAGCATAGAAGTAACCTACAAAATCAACGTGCTCATCATTATGGCGCACTCCATCTAAGCTAGGACGGCCACCATTATTCTCTAATAAAAATGACTTATATTCCGTAGGTAATTCAAAACCAATTTTACTCTCCACGATCTTTAGGTCGTCAGAAGTTATTGGATTGTGGCTATCTAGTAATATCACGATACTTCCATATCAATTTAACAGTTTATTAATAGGAAAATTTCCTTGTTTAAACACGGAATTTTTCCTCTTTTCACGCATTTGATAAATCCAGACTACCACCTTTCCTAAACTACATCAGCCATCTAGCTCTAAAGGTAATAAAAATATCAGCACGAAAGGCGGAATGCATTTGGGGAAAGAAGGAAAAGCAATTTACATGTGTAAAATCACAGTACTTTTGGGGTCTGAGCTTACTAAAGCTAAGAGTAAGCAGGAGTATGGTTACTGCTTAGTGCCGCCGAAGCTGTATGCGTTTAATCAAAAACACTGCCAATATTGGCGCTAGAGATAAACCGGGGGTTTTGCTTTAAGCGTTGATGCAAGCGCTCTAGTTGGATAGCGTCACTGTATTTGGGAAATACGTTTACGTCGGCCAGTTGATGGTGGGCTATTTTCTTTTGTCGCCACTTGCTGCAAACAGAATGCAATATCAGGCGGTCGGTTTCGCGTGCAAAGGCTTTGGCGCGATAACGCCAAATTATCTTACGTAGTACTTGGCTTAATTGGCGGTTGTGCTGCTTTATCGCCAGTTGGTAGAGGTATTCGTAAAATGAGAGGTCTTCGTCGCTTTTGGGGCTGAGTTTGCTTAGTGCAGAAAACTCGACTTCTTGGGAGAACTGAAAGTGGGAAATGTTATTGAGCTGCAGAGCCATGTAGGTGCGGTGGCATTTGGAGCAGCGCCCACAGTTGCTGCTTGGGTCTTCCCAGCATACCCATAGATTGTCTAAGGCTTCTGGGTAGTGTTTGATGAGCGCTATTTTGGCGGCTCGATCGGCTTCTAAACCAAGGTGTGAAATTTGGCAGGACTCGCTAGACCATAAGGGATCTAACAACGGGTGGCTGTTAGAAGGGTTAATCGCATCGTAGGTAACTGCCCCACTAATTGCCATGCTTTTGGGGTTTAGCAGCAAGCTAACACTGGCTAAGGATGCGCCAAAGTTGGCAAAGCGGGCTAGGCCTGTCCAACCGGTAAACTCTTTTAAGTTACTTTCTACGCAAATTAGCCTTTTGTTAAACAGCTTGGCGGTTTTTTGGCAGCGGGCGACTAGCTGTTGCCAGGCTGGCTGGGGCATGGAGAAGTCGAAGCCATTAATAAGCACTAAATTGTCTAACTGCTCTTGGTGTTTAATTAGATTATAGGTGCCATCTACTCCGCCAGAGTAAAAGGCGCTGTGGCCTAATTGGCTAGCTGATGGCTTAAAGGTTTGGGTATTAGCGTTTACTTTAATGCGCTTAAAAATGGGGTTCCAAGCGTGCATCATGGTTTGAATAAGCGGCAGTTTTTCTAACAAGCTTGCCGATACGTAATACCGGCGGTCGATCTCGATGTCTTCGCCCATGAACATCGCTGGAATGAGCGCGGAGCATAAAAATGGGCTAGCGTCGTTACAGGCTATTAAGCACTCACTGCTGGTTTTAAACCACAAGGGAAAAGGGCCCAGCATGGCCGATATTTTGTGGTAATTGTTATGTTTTTCTAAGTTGAGCTGGTGAATTTTCATCGATTTTAATGCCGCACGAATAATTGTTTTAGCTTGTGGGCGTAGCCATGCAGGATAAGTTCGTCGGCTTGTTTGATTAAAGCGCGCATATCAAAATCATGTTTGATGTGTTGTAGCGCTTCGATCATCACTGTGTCGTTTACCGCGATGGCTTGGTCGAGGTTTTCTTCAAGAAACTGTACATCGTGAATGTTATAAAGCTTTTGTTCCCGTAGTTTATGTTTTACTAATTGGTCGCTAAGCGGGGGAAAAGAGTCGGTCTTTATACCTAATAAACGCAGGCTGCTCATGGTGCGAAGGCACTTTTCACATTCTCCGCAGTTGTAGCCATGGTCGTGCCAGCAAACCCTTAAAATTTTTAAAAAGTCTTGGTCTTTAGTGAGTTGTTTAAGTTTGTCGATACGCCTTACCTCGGCGCCATGATGGACAATTTGGGTGTGGTGATTACTCCATAAATGGTCGGTAATGTAGTTAGAGCCTTCGGGAACATTGTTTTGGTAGGTTAAGCCAGCGGCAATAAAACTCTTCTTTACCCCCAAGGCGAGCGCAATGCTGGACAGGCCGCCACCAAAACATACGCCCCATTTTAGTTGGTTGTGGTAACCCAAAAACCTAACGTTCGTTTCGATTGGATAAAGTAGCTTGTGGTGTTTTTCCAAATACTGTTGATTGCACGCAAAGGCCTGTTGGTAAAGCTCGCCGCTAGACAGCTGCATATCAATGCCTTTGGCAAATAGAAGGTAATCGATGTCTTGCTGGTTTTGTTGGTAAGTATGGTAACCGTCGACCCCTCCAGAGAAAAACGACACTTTATCATTGCAAGGAAACGGCTCTTCCTTAGCGGTGCCGCCCTTTATCTTAATATGGTGCATGTTGTGGCCAAGGTAGTCTTGCCAATAAGCAAAAATGTCCTGCAGCTGTTCGAGGTTGCGTAGCAAGGTAGGGGAGTAGGTTGCGCTGTCTTCTAGCTGCAAGTCTTGGCTTTTTGCCATGCAAATCAGTAAACAAGCGGCAATAAATGGGTCGGCACTTAAGCGAGGCTGTAGCGGGGCGGGGAACTTGTACCATAAGTCGAAGCCAGCGCAATCGGCCCGAAGAATAGCGTGGTCGGGTTGCTGCTCAATGCGGATTTGGGAAATCTTCATAAAGCCTCCTTGCTGACTAGGGTCTGTGGATCTTTCGAGCTGATGTTTGCAGCAGTTTGTGGCTTATTTATTCAGCCAGACGCTTTGATGTATAGCTAAGCTACATGAGTAGCCGATAACGCAGTAGAAACGAGCCACAAACACTGCCCGAAGGGTTCGGCTAAAATCGCTTTATGCTTTGTTAAGGAGTATTTACTTAGAATAACTAGGCAGCACACTCCTTGCCGCGCCTAAAACGATTTTATCTCGAACAAAATTTAACCGCGAAAGTTCAACAGACCCTAGTAAGCGTAGTGCGGGCAAGGAGGTTTTAAAAATTCAAGTGCACAAAAATGGCTATTTTGACGCTAGAGAGTTGTTGTGTGTAGTCTGCATTTGTTTACAACAAAGCTGTGCAAGAGGGCCTAAGCGCAAGGCTAATTAGTTTTTTTTAAGTCGCGCTAAAGCATTCGAATAGCTGCAAGGTTTAAATTAGCTGTCGTTTAAGTGGGCTAAGCAAACTGCCGTTGCACTGGTTCGGTTTTCCACTGCCAGCTTGGTAAACACCGCTTCAAGGTGTTTGTTTACGGTACGTGGGCTCATGTCTAAAATTTGCGCGATTTCTCGATTGGTTTTGCCTCGTGCTAACCACAGCACTACTTCTGATTCGCGCTCGGTTAAACTGAAGCGCTGGCGCAAGGAGTCGCGCTGGCTTTGGTCGTCGTTATTTACCAAGCGAAGTAAGTGCTCACCCGGTGACGATTGCCCCAAGTAGCGAACTTGCAGCGCCGTATTGAGGTTTTTAAGCGACAGCATGCTGTGTTTAGCTGGGGTATGGGCTAACCACTGCTTAAGTTGAGGGCAAATCACTTCTGCTGCTGTGGCAGGTAAATCCTCCTGCGATGCCAGTGTTTCGCTTGCTTTGGCACTTACCCAAATCATTTCGCCTCGGCTATTGGCGGTAAAGCTAGCTTGGCCTATTTCATCTAGGGCGCCATGAGCACTGCGGGTGAGGCGAGCATTACTAATATGTACTTTTATCCGGGCAAACAGTTCATCAAGTTTTACTGGTTTATTGATGTAGTCTACCCCGCCAGATTCTAGGCCCTTAACCACCGACTCACTGCTGCTTAATCCAGTCATGAAAATTACTGGAATATCGCTAAGTTGAGTATTTTGTTTAAGTTGCTGGCAGGCTTCAAAACCGTCCATATTTGGCATTAATGCATCCATGAGTACTAAGTCTGGAGTAATGCGTTGGCTAATGTTGAGTGCTTGTTGCCCGTCCATGGCAATTAACACGGTGTAGCCTTGTTCAATTAAAGCGGTGTTAAGCATCGCCACCGATTCGGTAGCATCGTCAACAACGAGGATTAGTCCCTTTGAGTTTGTGGCGTTCATTAAATTACGACCTTTTCACAATAAGCGGTAATGCTGGCAAATTGATACTGTTCTAATTCCTTTCTTAGGGCGCGAGTAATAGTGTGTAACGCGCTGTCTTTCTCTAGGTTTTTTATTAGCCTATCAATCCCTTGTACAAAGCCTAGTTGCGCCATTTCGGCGATTTCTTGTAGCTGTTCACGCTGGCTTTGGTTTAGTTGAATGATTAGTGCTTGCGGCTCGGGCGAGGCGCTTTGCGTGCTGGTGTTTTGGTAGTTCCAATCTATGGCTAAGGCTTTGGCAACTTTTTCTAGTAGCGCGTTATCGCGCATGGGCTTAGCTAGGTAGTCATTGTGTAACGCTGGCTCGTGAATTTCTTCAGCGGCATTGAAATAAGGCGCTTCTGTGGCATCGGCCGACACCATGATGATCGGTACACTAATGCCATTGCTGCGAAGTTTTTTAAGCAGTTGCCAGCCATTCATATCTGGCATTGAGATGTCGAGCAAAAACAGGTCAATGGCACTTAAGTAGGTATTGCTTAAACAAACTAATGCATCGTTGGCTTCATGAACCACAAAACCCAGTGGCGAGAGGATTTCTGATACTAAGTTACGGTGATTGGGGTCATCGTCTACCACCATTACGGTTTTGCTAGGGCCTTTGATAGAGTTTACTGGCGCTTGCACAGATTGCGGCTGCTGCTCTTTGTTTAAGCTCGCCAGCATGATGCTGAGCTTAAAGCTGCTACCTTTGCCAATCTCGCTGCTTACACTAATGTTTCCACCCATTATGTCGGTAAGCAACTGCGTAATGGTTAAGCCTAAGCCAGTGCCAGGAGAGCTGGGTATGTCCCTTTTCTCGACTCTCTCAAAGGGTTTGAATATTCGCTCGATATCTTGTTCGCTAATGCCTACGCCGCTGTCAGTAATGGTGAATTCTGCGACTTGATTACGGTAGTAAACGTCTAATGTTACTGAGCCTTGTTGGGTAAATTTAACCGCGTTGGACAACAGGTTAATGAGTATTTGCCGCAATTGAGTTTCGTCTGCGGTTACCCAGTTGGGCAGGTAAGGGCTGGGATTGTAAACGAAGGAAATGCCTTTGCTTTTGGCTTGAAGGCTGAACATATCTACCAAGTCACCCAGCAATTCACCAATGGCCACTTCGTCACGTTGTAATTCGATGCGGCCTGCCTCGATGCGCGAGATGTCTAATAGGCCTTCAATTATGTCGGCGAGGTGCTCTCCGCTGCGTTTGATAAGTGAGACTTTGGCGCTATGCTCGGGCGCTAAACTTGGCGATTTTTCTAAGAGTTGTGCGTAACCCAGCACCGAGTTAAGCGGGGTGCGAAGCTCATGACTAATGCCAGTGAGGTAGCGGCTTTTAGCTTGGTTGGCTGATTCGGCCGTTTCTTTGGCCTGCTGCAAGGCTTGGTCGGTAACCTCGTGGGCAGATATTTCGCGGCTAAGTAACTCGGTTTGGCGCTGCGATTCATCTAATGCAAACTGGCGGCTGTCGTTGGCTAAAACAAATAGCCAAACCAGTACGCCGACGATAATCATCAATAAGAAAAATACGTGGCTTAAGGTTGCTGAAACTGCCGCTTTAGTGGCAAATTCGGCGACTGGGATCCGCGAATAGACTAGGTAAAACAAGCTGGCAATGAGCAAGGCAATGAGCGCCATTAAGCCAGAGAAATTCAACAGCCGAGTATTCATTAAGGATGACACGGCTTTAGGAAGTACCAGGCTAACAAATTGACTTAATTGCTGACCAAAGCGGGCGTTTTCTTTGCATTGATCATGGCAGCGCGCATCTAGGGTGCAACATAGCGAGCATATCGCGCCGCCATAGGCTGGGCAGCTGGCAAGGTCTTCAATTTCAAAGTGATTTTGGCAAACCGTGCATTCTCCTTGGTGAGCCTGCAGTAGATTGGGCTCTCTAGCTAGGTAGTAGCGACCTTTGGTTAAAATGGCGATGATAGGAGAGCACACAAAAGCGGTGCTTAAGCCGATGTAAGGCGCCAGCGCTTGCGCTGTGTCGCCGGCATTTCCGGTATAACAATAGATACTTAAAACAGATGCAATCACCATGGAACCGACCCCAACAGGGTTAATGTCGTAGAGGTGGGCGCGTTTAAACTCGATGTGCTTGGGGCTATAACCCAAGGGTTTGTTGATCACTAAATCGGCCACCAGTGCGCCAACCCAAGCAACCGCTACATTCGAGTAAATGCCGAGTATGTCTTCTAACGCGGCGTAGATGCCTAGCTCCATAATCAGCAGGGCAATAATCACGTTAAATACCAGCCACACTACGCGACCTGGGTGGCTATGGGTTAAGCGAGAGAAGAAGTTTGACCATGCGATAGAGCCGGCATAGGCGTTAGTTACGTTAATTTTAAGCTGACAAACCAAAACAAAAATACCCGCCAAGGAGAGCGCAAGCAGTGGGGATTGGGCCATATAAGAAAAGGCCACTTGGTACATTTGAATAGGATCTCCGGCCACATCTTCGGCCACTCCTGCATTAATGGCTAGTACCACTAAAAACGATCCTAATAGTATTTTAAGTGCACCAACAATAATCCAACCTGGACCTGCCGATAACAAGGCTACCCACCAACAGGCCCGGTGTTTTTTCTTGGCCTCGGGCATAAAACGTAAGAAGTCTACTTGCTCTCCAATTTGCGCCATTAACGAGAATAGGATCCCCGATGCTGCACCAAATAAATGCAGGTTAAACTCACCTGAATTACCGCTCTCTAGCTTGCCTTCAAACTGTAGCCAGTTGTTAATTGCACTGGACTCATGCCACAAAATAAAAATGAGTGGAGCCAGCTGTAGTACCAGCCATATGGGTTGGCTCCACAGTTGAAAACGGCTGATGAAGGTGATCCCATGTGTTACTAGAGGGATCACCACAATGGCACTAATTAAGTAGCCAATGCTTAAGGGAATGTTAAATAACAGCTCTAAAGCCGAGGCCATAATGGCCGCCTCAATGGCAAAAAAGATAAAGGTAAACGAGGCGTAAATGAGAGAGGTAATGGTAGAGCCAATGTAGCCAAAGCCCGCGCCGCGCGTAAGCAAATCGATATCGACGCCATAGCGTGCAGCATAGTAAGAAATAGGCAGCCCGCAGAAAAATATAATTGCCGAAACCAGCAATATGGCGATTAAAGAATTGTTGAAACCAAAGTTAAGAATTAGCGCGCCACCAATGGCTTCTAGGGCTAAAAAAGATATTGCGCCCAAGGCAGTATTGGAGACGCGTGCAACCGACCACTTACGGGCATTTTTAGAGGTAAACCTTAGCGCATAATCTTCTAAAGTTTGGTTGGCTACCCAGCGGTTATAGTTTCTACGGGCTTTAAATACATGCTGGTCTTTCATCCCTTAAACGCCTTCCTTTGCGAATTCACAGGTTTTATAAGCATTTTTCGCGCCGTGGCTTTATCACCCTTTTGTTAAAATGGTTATTAAAATCAGACTGTTATGCTTGTTTAACTGAGTTATTTGTTGGTAGCGATGTGCCACTCTCTTTAATATCTTGACCCTAAATCAATCTCTTATTCACCGCTATGCGTCAAATGACGTAGGTCGCTAGGGTGAACGGCGAATTTTGCTCAGCCTTGCAATTACGCATCATGGTATTCACCAAGTACGGACACTTTGTCTTACACACTCAGTAGGGATACCACTATGCAAAATCTCAAGAAAACAGGCTTAAGCAATTCGCTACGCCGTAATCTGTTAAAAGGAATGATGGCTTTGCCTGCCGCAATGCTGGTTTCACAACTAAGCTTTGCTGCGGCGCCTAGCACCGCTGAAGTAAATACTACCGGCTTAGCCGTAACCGACGACACGGTGAAGGTAGGTATTCTGCACTCGGTGACTGGCACCATGGCCATTAGTGAAACTGGCTCGGTGCAAGCCGAGATGCTAGCCATTGAGCAAATTAACGCAATGGGCGGCGTATTAGGGCGCCAAATTGAATACATTCAAGAAGATGGCGCCAGTGACTGGCCAACCTTTGCCGAAAAATCGAAGAAGTTATTAGTTAAAGATAAAGCAGCGGCGGTATTTGGTTGCTGGACCTCTGCTTCTCGTAAAGCGGTATTGCCGGTGTTTGAGCAATATAACGGCATGCTTTACTACCCAACGTTTTATGAAGGTTTAGAGCAATCTCCTAACGTAATTTACACCGGCCAAGAAGCTACTCAGCAAATTATTGCAGGGATTGATTGGGTAACCGATACCAAAGATGCCAAAAGCTTCTTCTTACTGGGTTCTGATTACATTTGGCCACGAACTTCTAACAAAATTGCCCGCAAACATATTGAAAAACTGGGTTTAAAAGTAGTGGGCGAAGAGTACTACCCACTGGGTCATACTCAGTTCAACTCGGTTATCAACAAAATTAAACTTAAAAAGCCTGATGTGATTTACGCCATTGTAGTAGGTGGGTCTAACGTTGCCTTCTACAAGCAGCTTAAAGCTGCGGGCATCGATATGAACAAAGAGAAGCCACTGGTATTAACTATTTCGGTGACTGAAGACGAGATCTTGGGCATTGGCGGTGAAAACATTCAAGGTGCTTACGCTGCCATGAAGTACTTCCAAAGCTTAACCAACCAAAACAATGAAGAGTTTGTAGCAGCTTTTAAAAAGCGCTGGGGCGACGACATTGTAATTGGCGACGTGACTCAAGCTGCCTACTTAGGCCCATGGTTGTGGAAAGCCGCGGTAGAAAAAGCCGGCTCGTTTGATATCGACAAAGTACGTGCTGCTTCGCCAAACCTAGAGCTAACCACTGCGCCAGAAGGTTATGTGAAAGTTCACGAAAACCATCACCTATGGTCTAAAACGCGAATTGGTCACGCTCAAGCTGATGGTCAATACGACATCGTTTATGAAACCGCAGACTTAATTGAACCAAACCCATTCCCTAAAGGTTATCAGTAACCGCTGTAGGTGGCTCAGCTCGCTGGGCCACTTGTTCTTTCGCTAGCTTTTAAGAGGGACTGAATATGTTTGCCGATTATACCAGCTCAGAGCTAACCGCCATTTTCGCCATGCAGGGATTTGCCGGTCTTATTTTGTTTTCTGTATTTGTTCTTATGGCTCTAGGTCTAGCCATTATATTCGGTCAAATGGGCGTAATTAATATGGCCCATGGCGAGTTTATGATCCTAGGTGCTTACATTACTTACCTTACTTCGCAGCTATTTAGCAATTACCTTCCGGGTCTATTTGATGGCTACTTTTTTGTGGCAATGCTGCTGGCGTTTATTGTCACTGCAGCGCTGGGTGCGCTGGTGGAGTGGGCGATGATTCGCCATTTGTACAAGCGTCCACTAGATACCTTACTAGCTACTTGGGGTTTAAGCCTTATTTTACAGCAGCTCTATCGCACCGTGTTTGGCGCTCGAGAAGTGGGAGTGAGCCTACCTGATTGGCTAATGGGCTCTTATGCGATAACCGACATTATAGAAGTGCCGATTAACGGCATATTTGTGATGGCATTAACCATCATGATTACCATTGGCGTGTACTTGCTAATGCAAAAATCTCGCTTAGGTAAACAAACCCGAGCAGTGGTGCAAAACCGCGCAATGGCAGGTGCCGTAGGGATTAATACCGAGAAGGTTGACCGTTACACCTTTGCCTTAGGTTGCGGCATTGCTGGTATTGCTGGCTCGGCCTTTACCATGGTGGGCTCAACCGGCCCAACAGCAGGGCAACTCTACATTGTAGACACCTTCTTAGTGGTGGTGTTTGGTGGCGCGTCAAGCTTGCTTGGCACTGTTGCATCGGCCTTTACCATCTCACAAGCGCAATCAACCATGGAGTTTTTCCTTAGTGGTTCGATGGCCAAAGTTCTCACCTTATTGACCGTGGTAGGCATTTTAATGCTGCGTCCTCAAGGTCTGTTTTCGCTCAAGGTTCGTCGTTAGGGAGAATGATGATGTTATCTCAACTTAGTGCTACTGCAGCACAAAATACCAGTAAGGTTGATTGGTGGAAGTATCTACTGTTGGCCGCGATTATTTTCATTGTGTTGCCTTTGTCCTTGGATATTTTTCGACTCAACTTAATTGGCAAGTATTTAACCTACGCCTTTGTGGCGATTGGCTTAGTGCTGTGCTGGGGTTGTGGCGGTATTTTAAGCCTAGGCCAAGGCGTGTTTTTTGGCTTAGGTGGTTATTGCATGGCGATGTTCTTGAAGCTGGAAGCCTCAAGCCCCGAAGCCACCGCGATTCAATCAACGCCAGGCATTCCTGATTTTATGGATTGGAACCAGCTCACTGAGTTGCCCTGGTTTTGGCAGCCCTTCGATAGCTTAGCCTTTACCTTGGTGGCGGTGATTGCAGTGCCGGTATTGTTCGCCTTTATTATTGGTGTTGCTATGTTTACCCGCCGGGTCGGTGGGGTGTACTTCGCCATTATTACCCAGGCCATTGCTGCCATTCTCACCATCTTGATTATCGGCCAGCAAGGCTATACCGGTGGAGTAAACGGCATTACTGATTTACGCACCTTTTTAGGCTGGGATATACGTACCGAGTCGGCGCAGTACCTTCTCTACTTTATTAATGCTGTGTTGCTGTTCGGCTGTCTGTTTGCTGCCTTATACATCAAGCGTTGTAAGTTAGGCCGTTTGCTGGTGGCGATGCGTGAGAAAGAAGATCGAGTGCGTTTTTCTGGCTATAACGTTGCCAGTTTCAAAATCTTCATCTTTTGTGTTGGTGCAGCCTTTGCTGCCATTGGTGGGGCAATGTTTACCCTGCAAGTGGGCTTTATGTCGCCATCCTTTGTGGGCATTGTTCCTTCCATCGAAATGGTGATTTTTTGTGCCGTGGGTGGGCGTTTATCTTTGCTTGGTGCGGTATATGGCACTTTGCTGGTAAACCTCGCTAAAACCACTTTCTCTGAGTCTTTCCCTCAGTTGTGGTTATTTGCCATGGGCGCGCTATTCATTGGTGTGGTGTTAGCCTTTCCCGATGGTTTAGCCGGTCTCTATCAATCTTACATTCAGCCTTGGTTTAAGCGCGTGTTCAAACCTAAAGCCAGCAAACCCGATGTGCCAAAGCAGACGGTTCAGGCTGCAGAGCCTGAGGCAGATAGTGCTTCGCCATCTATAAAGGAGAGCCCAAATGCCCCAGCCTAATTCATCAAAGAACAAAGATTTTGTACTCAGCGTTGAAGGTTTAACCGTGTCTTTTGATGGCTTTAAGGCCGTTGATGACTTGTCGCTATACGTTGAAGAGCAAGAGATCAGGGTGATTATTGGCCCTAATGGCGCCGGTAAAACCACGGTATTGGATTTGATATGTGGCCGAACTAAAGCCACCAATGGCTCGATTAAGTTCAAACAAAAAGAGCTTACCAAGCTGAAAGAACACCAAATTGTGCATGCAGGTGTAGGGCGTAAATTTCAAAACCCGTCCATTTATGAAGACCTGAGTGTTTTTGAAAACTTGGAAATCTCTTACCCACGCGGTCGCAATGTGTGGGGAGCCTTGACCTTTAAGCGTGATGAAGCGGTGCACGCCAAGATCATGGAAATTGCCGAAATGGTGTTTCTTAGCGACAAACTTAACGACCAAGCCGACTTGCTTAGCCATGGCCAAAAGCAGTGGTTAGAGATAGGCATGCTGCTTATTCAAGATCCAGAGCTGCTGATGTTAGACGAACCGGTGGCGGGTATGTCGGTAGCCGAGCGCAAACAAACCGCCCAGTTGCTGCAAAGCATTACCAAGCAACGCTCGGTATTAGTGATTGAACACGACATGCAGTTTGTTGAAGACATCGCCGACCGAGTGACGGTGTTACACCAAGGAAAGGTGTTGTCTGAGGGCTCGATGCAGCGGGTGAAGAACGACCCTAAAGTGGTCGAAGTTTACCTAGGCCATTAAGGAGAAAGTGATGTTAGAACTAAGCGATTACCACGTGGCCTATGGCCAGAGCGAAGTAATAAGTGGCATGAATTTTAGCCTCAAAGAAAATGAGATTGTGGCGATTCTTGGCCGCAATGGCATGGGCAAAACCACTTTAATGAAATCGCTGATTGGCATGATTCCGAGCAAAAGTGGTGAAGCCAATTTAGATGGAGAGCCCTTAGCCGAGAAAAAGAGCCATCAGCGGGTGGCTTCTGGTTTGGGTTTTGTGCCGCAGGGCCGGATGATTTTCTCCACCATGACGGTGCAAGAAAACATTGAAACCGGCTTAACCAGCACTGGCGAAAATAAAGTACCCGATGACTTATACAGTATTTTCCCTGTGTTATGGGAAATGCGCCACCGCCGAGGTGGCAACCTTTCTGGCGGACAGCAACAACAGTTGGCGATTGCTCGTGCTTTGGCTAGCAATCCCAGCGTACTGCTACTGGATGAGCCCACTGAAGGTATTCAACCTTCAATTATTAAAGATATGGCAAAAACCCTAAAACAAATTCGCGACCAGCGTGGTTTGTCGATAGTGGTGTCGGAACAGGTATTGAGCTTCGCCCTTGATGTGGCGGACCGAATACTGGTGATTGAAAAAGGACAAATCGTGCATGACGTACAGCGCGATGACGTTGATGAACAGCAAGTGGCCGCGTACTTGTCGGTATAGCTTGCTGGGGAATTTACATTCAAGGAGAAAGACCATGGCAGAAACAATTATCAAGATTGACTTAAACAAATCGGCTTACGAAAACGAAAAGCTACACAATCGCTGGCACCCAGATATTCCTATGGCGGCTACTGTAAAACCAGGGGACGATTTCATTTTGGAATGTGTAGATTGGACTGGCGGACAAATCAAAAACGACGATGATGCTTCTGATGTGCGTGATGTTGATTTATCTCAGGTGCACTTTCTTTCTGGGCCGGTTGGGGTAGAGGGAGCAGAGCCAGGTGATTTGTTAGAAGTGGATATCTTAGATATTGGCACCTTTGATGATTCACAATGGGGCTTTAATGGCTTCTTCTCTAAGCAAAATGGTGGCGGCTTTTTAACTGAGCATTTTCCTGAAGCGCAAAAATCGATTTGGGACTTTAATGGCATGTTCACTAAATCTCGTCATGTTCCAGGTGTTGAGTTTGCTGGCCTGATTCACCCTGGCCTGATTGGCTGCTTGCCAGACAAAAAGATGCTAGATGAGTGGAATCGCCGAGAGAAAGAACTGTTTGATACCGACCCTGAGCGGGTCCCAATGTTAGCGGCATTGCCTTACGCACCTACTGCTCACATGGGGAAAATGAAGCCCGATGATGCCAAAGTAGCGGCCGAAGAAGGTGCTAGAACTGTTCCGCCGCGTGAACACGGCGGTAACTGTGACATTAAAGATTTATCGCGTGGTTCGAAAATCTACTTCCCGGTGTATGTAAAAGGCGCGGGTTTGTCGGTAGGCGATTTACACTTTAGCCAAGGTGACGGCGAAATCACCTTCTGTGGTGCTATTGAAATGGCCGGCTGGATCCATTTAAGGGTTAATTTGATTAAAGACGGTATGTCTAAATATGCGATTAAAAACCCGATCTTTAAACCAAGCCCAATTACGCCACGCTACGATGACTACCTAATCTTTGAAGGTATCTCGGTTGATGAAGATGGCAAGCAACACTACTTGGATGCCAACGTGGCTTATCGCCAAGCCTGTTTAAATGCCATTGAGTACCTCAAGAAATTTGGTTATAGCGGTGCGCAGGCTTATTCATTGCTTGGTACTGCGCCAGTACAAGGCCATTTAAGCGGGGTAGTGGACGTACCTAACTCCTGTGCGACGTTGTGGTTACCTACCGATATCTTTGAGTTTGACATTAAGCCGAATGCAGATGGGCCAACTAAGTATTTAGATGGCAGCGTCGATATGCCTTTGGCTCCAGACTTAGATAAATAGGAGATGAGCTATGCCAGTTTATGACTATAAGTGTGCTGAACATGGTTTGTTCTATGAGCTAGCTACCATGGCCGATAGCGCTAAACCTGCGAAGTGCCCAAAGTGTGATGCTTTATCCGCTAGGGTTATCGTGTTACCACCTGAGATATTGGATATGGCTGCCGAAACCAAACAGGCGATTGAGCGTAATGAGAAAGCGCGGCATGAGCCGCAGCATTCAACGGTGGATACGCGGGCCGAAAATGCCGAAAAGCTGAAAAAAGGCTGCGGCTGTAAGCATACTAAGCGCGGTGGTTCTAAGCTGCTGTATACCGCTAATGGCGAGAAAATGTTCCCGTCTATGCGGCCTTGGATGATTAGCCATTAAGCTGGTATAGGGTAAACCAAGAAGCTGGCGGCGGCTGGCTTCTTGGTTAGGCTGCTTTACCTAAGGGCTATTAATTTGCGATGTTTAAATAATATACAGTGTGTATTTAGTTTAACTTGGTTTACACTAGCCACCTTATAGTGGCTATTGGAGCCGCTGGGCAAACGAGAGAAAGATTATGGCTAAGAAAAAAGTCGCTAAGTTGTTAGCGCATGAGCATGGTCGTGGGCAAATAAACGACAATGCAATTAAGGCGCTGGTTACCAGCCAGTTATTTAAAGCAAAAGTTGAACGGCCGAAAAAAGGCAAAGGTTCATATACTAGAAAGGGGCATAAGCTGAAGGGCAATGCCCCTTTCGACTTTTTGGGATTAACTCAAACTAAGCGGCTTCTAACAGGCTTTGCAGTTGCTTAAGTGAACTCACCTCATAGTGCGGCTCTATTCCCTCTGGCCTTTCTTCTCCGTGGCGATTTAACCAGCAAGTTCTAATCCCCGCATTAATACCACCTTGTATATCTGAATGTGGATTGTCTCCCACCATTAATACCCGATGTTTTTCCGGTTGCTGCATTTGAGCAAAGGCATGCTCAAATATATCTTTATGCGGTTTTGCAACGCCCACTTGCTCTGAGATAACCAAAGGTGAGAAATAGCCGCTCAAACCGGTACGTTCTAAACGAATTTTTTGTAGCGCGGTAAAACCGTTAGTAATAATGCCCATCTTCACTTTGCTCTTAAGTGCATCTAGCAAGTCTTTAGCGCCGGGTAATAGGCTGCATATGTCTGCCATTGCCTCTAGGAAGGCGTCATTGAGCGCTTGCGGGTGTTGTTCAAGCTGCTTAGCCCAATACTCAAAGCGTTGCTGTTGAAGCTGCTCTGCATTCACCTGGCCGGCTTGATAGGCTTCCCACAAGGGCAGGTTGCGGGTTTGGTAATGCTGATAGTCTTGTTGCTCAAATTTAACCCCATAGCGAGAGAACATTAACTGTAAGCCGGCAAAAGCGTCAAAATGAAACAGGGTCTCATCGGCATCAAACAATATCCATTGGTACTTCATAAACAAATGGCTCGGTGATCAGTAAAGTTAAACGCCTATGTTGGTAGAAGCTTGCAGCTAAGTCAAAGTGTGCATTAGTAGCTTGAGTCACTTAGCTTTTTTAGCTGCAAAAACAAGCATAGAAAGTATTGGCCATTTTGCGCCGATAAGCGCTAGCAATTTAGATGCTCGCCAAAGCGGGTTATAGCTTGCAATTAAGCAAAAAAGGAGTACAATTCCGCGGCTTCAATTAGCGGGGATCCCATTTTGGGACCTTAAATTTTTTAACTAGTATGAGGACGATATGGTTACCATTCGTTTGCAACGTGGCGGCGCTAAGAAGCGTCCATTCTATCAAGTAGTTGTTACTGATAGCCGTAATTCACGTGACGGTCGCTTCATTGAAAAATTAGGTTTTTTCAATCCGATCGCAAAAGGTCAAGAAGAGCGTATTCGCTTGGAACAAGACCGCATTGATCACTGGGTTGGCCAAGGCGCTGCGGTTTCTAACCGTGTAGCTAAGCTAATCAAAGATTCAAAAGCAGCTTAATTTAGCCTTTTTAGTGGAGTTAAGATGAGCAATAAAGAACAGCCCATCGTACTGGGTCGCCTCGGTGCCGTTTACGGTATTAAAGGATGGCTAAAAGTTAACTCATTCACTGAAGATGCAGAAGCTGTATTTAACTATCAACCTTGGTTGATAGGTCGTTCTGGCGAATATACTTCAATTGAAGTGACAGAATGGCGGCGACACAGCAAATCTTTCATCGTTAAGCTTGAGGGCTACGATGTAAGAGAACAAGCACAGAGTTTAACCGGAATGGATATTGCGGCTTTACCGGACGTTCTACCGGAGCTTGCTGAAGATGAATATTACTGGCGTGACCTAATGGGCATGCAAGTGGTTAATCGCAGTGGCTATAACTTCGGGCATGTGACCGATTTAATGGAAACAGGCTCTAATGATGTTTTGGTTGTGAAAGCCAATTTAAAAGATGCCTTTGGCAAAAAGGAACGGTTAATCCCGTTCATAGAGTCTCAGATAATTGATAACGTCGATCGCGAGTCTCAAACTATTACTGTTGATTGGGACCCTAGTTTCTAGGTTCCTTTATGGCTGAGCAAACACCACAATTGTGGGTGGGAATAGTAAGTCTATTTCCAGAAATGTTTTCTGCCATAAGCGAGTACGGTGTAACTGGGCGTGCGGTAAAACGCGGCCTGATTAAGATTGAGTGTTGGAATCCTCGTGATTTTACTCATGACAAACATCGTACGGTGGACGACCGACCTTACGGCGGTGGCCCTGGCATGCTAATGATGGTGCAACCTTTACGGGATGCGATTCATGCTGCTAAACAGGCCGCTGGTGATGGGGTTAAGGTGATTTATATGTCACCGCAAGGGCGTACCTTGAAGCAAGATGGAGTAATAGAGTTAGCTCAACAGCAAAAGCTGATTATTGTTGCTGGTCGCTATGAAGGCATTGACGAACGCTTGATTCAAGCGGAAGTTGATGAAGAATGGTCGATTGGTGATTATGTGTTAAGTGGTGGTGAGCTGCCAGCAATGAATATGATAGACGCCGTCTCGCGGTTAATTCCGGGAGTTCTGGGGGATAAAGCTTCAGCTGAGCAGGATTCATTCTCTGATGGATTGTTGGATTGTCCACACTATACTCGTCCAGAAGTTTTGGATGGGCAAACAGTACCCGAGGTACTGTTAAGTGGTAACCATAAAAAAATCGAAGAATGGCGCTACAAACAGGCACTTGGGCGAACTTACTTGAGGCGACCGGAGTTATTGGAGAATCTAGCTCTGACTGACAAGCAAGAAAAGATTCTTGCTGAGTTTATCCAAGAGCAAACGCCCTTGGATAGTAAATAAAGATTCAGTTAATTCTAGGAAATAGTAATGAGCAATATCATTAAACAGCTCGAAGAAGAGCAATTGAAGCAAGACGTACCTGCGTTCGCACCTGGTGACACAGTTGTAGTTCAGGTAAAAGTAAAAGAAGGTAACCGTGAGCGTCTACAGGCGTTTGAAGGTGTAGTAATTGCTAAGCGTAACCGTGGTTTACACTCTGCATTTACTGTACGTAAAATTTCAAGCGGTGAAGGCGTTGAGCGTGCATTCCAAACTCATAGCCCGCTAGTTGAGAGTATTACTGTTAAGCGTCGTGGTGACGTTCGTCGTTCTAAGCTTTACTACTTGCGTGAACTTTCTGGTAAGAAAGCACGTATTAAAGAAAAATTGGCTAAGTAAGCCCTTTTCTTCGAGAATAAAAAAGCCCGCAGTAGCGGGCTTTTTTTATGTTTGTGGTTTAAGCCACTTCAAGTACAGAGTTGTCACCATCCACGCCATTTGGCTGGTAGCTGTCTGCTGCCCAGTCATTGTCATAGGCTTCTGCACCGTCGCTCAAGCAAAGTTTGTATTTAAACTGGTAGCTGCTTTGTTGATCTGTTGGCACGTTTACCACTACTTTGAACTTACCGTTTTTTAGCTTAGTAAGCTCTATAGGTTGCCATTCGTTAAACTCAGCTAGCAAGAAAATTTGCTCCGCTTCTTGAGTGGCTTCCTTCTCAATTTCAAAGGTAACTTTTACTTCTGGCTTCGATTTTAGGTATTGCTTCTTCAACGGCATGGTTTCTCCTCCGAGAGATAATATAAATCCGTATACTATGTGACCAATATCGATTCTTTCAAAAAAGTGAGAGCTTGGTCAATAGTTGATTATTTTTTTTACAGTTGAAAGTAGTCTTGAAGCAGGGCTGCGGTGAACTTTGTTCTTAGATAATAACCACGAGGAAGGGTTTGAATTAGTTGGCCATTTGGGCCAATTGCGCTGGTTCGAGCCTTGTTATTAGCGGCTTTAGGGCGTAACTGTAACACTTGACCATGGCGCGCGGTAATTTGTTCTATTTGACCAAAAGCAATCATTTCCATGATTTCCTCCCAATCTGATCGGAGCAGTTGTTCTTGCTGGGTATTGGGGCTCCAAAGGATGGGGTTGGCCACCACGCGCTGATCTAAAGGAATATGCCGCTCTGCTAAAATGGGGATCCACAATACCCGCGATAGCTTGTTATACACGTTGCTATTGTGCCAAGTTGATCCGGTGACATTGCACAGAGGAGTTATGCACACGTAGGTACTTTCTAGTGGTTTGCCCGAAGCATCAATAGGAATGGTTTTAAGTTCTATACCCAGCTCTGGAAAGTCTTGGATAGGTTTGCTACCCGCACTCGCGCCCAAGCACCATTCGAGCAATTGACCGCTCCAGCCTTTTTCTCTTTTTAGATCTTTTGGAATGGCAAATCCTTCACGATGTGCAAGTTCACCTAAGCTTAATCCGGCTAAAGACTGAGCGCGTTCGAAGAGTTCTGTTTCACTTTGTGGTTTAGCTGTCATGCATGCCTAGCGCCAACAAAAACACTATTGTATAGAAGCTGTTCAACAATTGCAGCAAAGCTTAAATGCTTAAGTGAATATAGCTAAGGCTATGTTTAAAAAAGGTTTTTATTAGAAACTGTGGGCTTTGTTAGCGAGTTGTGGGGTTTATTCATAACTAATGCGCACTTACTAACAGCTTTGTCCACACATAATAGGGATAACTATCTTCCATTGTTATTAACTTAGATTTTATGCACAGAATTATACGATTTAATTAAAAGTGGTGTGTTTTTAGTCAGAAATTTTTGCCGTTTGGCTAGAAATCTAGAACTGTGTGTTTTTTAAACGCTATGACTTATAAACAGTTTTAACTTGCTAAAAATAACGCTTACTCAAATCGCTTTTTCTTAACTTGTTGTTTTTGTTGGATTATACGTTTTTTTGTTGGTGTGTTTTTTGTTCGGCCTTGAACTGTGATTTTGTCTATAGGGGGTTTAACCCAAGTTATGCACAGGATTTCTCACAGATAAGTCGAATAACTTTAATTAAGCCTGCATTATTACAATTTATTCCCTTTGTGATAGGCGTATTTGCCGCGCTTGTGATTCTGTGAAAGAATCACTTTATCTATAGTTTTTTAGCTGAAGGTTGTTTCAGTGATTGATGGGGATGGTTATCGTCCCAACGTAGGCATCGTTATTTGTAATCAGCGTGGTCAGGTTTTATGGGCACGTAGATATGGTCAACATTCATGGCAGTTCCCTCAGGGAGGCGTAGACGAGGGAGAGTCTGCTGAACAAGCGATGTATCGTGAGTTACATGAAGAGGTCGGCTTGTTGCCGCAAGATGTAAAGATTGTAGCAACAACCAGACATTGGCTGCGTTATAAATTACCAAAGCGCTTAATTCGTTGGGATAGTCCGCCGGTTTGTATCGGACAAAAACAAAAGTGGTTTTTGCTCCGCTTAGTGGGCAAAGAATCTAATATAAAATTTGATCGCTGTGGCCACCCAGAGTTTGATGATTGGCGTTGGGTGAGTTACTGGTATCCCGTAAGACAGGTAGTGTCTTTTAAGCGGGAGGTTTATCGCCGAGCATTAAAAGAGTTTGTTACAGCAGCCATGCCGTTTAACCGCTCGGAGAAACACCAAGGCAAAGATAAACGCCGGCGTTATAAAAAGCGAAAAGGAGCTTAGTAAGTGTTAGGAGAGTTACGCGCCATTGTTGAACAGGTAAGCAATGCCGATACTCTCGACAGTGCTTTAGCTATTCTTGTCGAAAAGATTCGCCTTACCATGCACACCGACTGTTGTTCGGTATATGTGATGGACTCGCAGCAACAAAATCTTGTTCTGCGAGCAACCCATGGCCTTGCCAGTGAAGCTGTGGGTAAAGCAATGATGCCTTTGGGAGAAGGGGTTGTTGGCCAAGTAGCCGTTCGTGAAGAGCCGATTAATTTAGCTGATGCGCGTTTAAATCCTCATTTTAAGTATTTGCCCGAAACCGCAGAAGACGGTTTCTTTTCATTTCTTGGAACACCAATTACTCACCAACGAAAGGTGTTGGGAGTGTTAGTTGTACAACAGTCCGAAACCCGCAGTTTTGATCAAAGTGAAGAATCATTTTTGGTCACGCTGGCTGCGCATCTCGCCGGGGTATTAGCCAATACCGATTTTCAAACGGTGCTACAAGAACCTACTAAGCACAAGTGGACTGAAGCAATAAAAGCAGGCTCTAGCTCTAGTGGGATAGCCATTGCCAAAGCTTGGATAAATCGCTCTACCGGTGCCTTAGAGCAGCAAGTTGTAGAAAAAGCTGAGGACAGCGAACACCAATTACAGCGCTTCGATGTTGCCTTGGAAATTACTCGAGATGAATTTCATAGTTTAGCGATTAAGCTGTCTGAACAGTTGCCCAAAGATGTCGCTTCTATCTTCGATGTTTATCAACACATGTTGGCTGATGCTAGTTTAGCTGGCGATATTCGCCGCAAGATTAGCGAGGGCTATCAGGTTGAAGGTGCACTGCGTTTAGTGATAGAGCACTACGTGCAGCAGTTTGAAGAAATGAACGACCCCTACTTAAAAGAGCGGGCGGTGGATGTAAAAGATGTCGGTTTACGTTTGCTGCATACCTTGGAATTAGGCCCTAGCGCAGAAATTATTCCTAGTGAGCCGGTGATTGTGGTTGCTGAGGAAGTTACTGCCACTATGTTCGCAAAAATCCCGCGTAAGTTTTTGGCTGGGGTTATTTCTCAGCGTGGGGCCGCAAACTCACATGCAGCCATTTTGGCACGTGCCATGGGCATTCCTGCCTTAATGGGCTTAAGTTTTAACGTTAATAAACTGCGCGGCTGTGAGCTTATTTTAGATGGTTACTCCGGCGAACTGTTTGTTGAGCCTGACAAAATTGTTCGTGATGAATACATCGCTTTATTGGCGCAAGAGAGCGAGCTAAATAGTCTAGTTCAGCAAGATTTAGATAAACCCGCTGTTAGTATCGACGGTGAAAACGTCGAGATGTTAATTAATGCTGGCCTTAGTGCCGATAGCGACATTGCGATTAATGCGGGTGCCGATGGCGTGGGTTTGTATCGTACCGAAGTGCCATTTTTGATGCAGGATCGTTTTCCCTCTGAAGACGAACAATATACGCGTTATCGCGATATTCTAAACAGCTATCGCGGTAAAGAAGTGTGTATGCGCACCCTTGATGTGGGCGGGGATAAACAGCTTCCCTATTTTCCTATTGTGGAAGAGAACCCATTTTTGGGTTGGCGCGGCATTCGCCTGACTCTCGATCATCCCGAGATATTTTTGGTACAGGCAAGGGCGATGTATCGCTCGGCTATCGAGTGTGGCAACTTATGTATTATGTTGCCGATGATCAGTTGCCTTAATGAGGTAGATGAAGCCTCGCGCTTGCTCGAGCAAGCTTGGGCGGAAGTGGTTGATGAATTAGATTTAACCGAGCCACCAGAGCGGCCTAAACACGGGGTGATGCTAGAAGTACCTTCGGTATTATTTTTGTTACCAGAATTAGCCCAGCGAGTGGACTTTTGGTCGGTGGGCAGTAATGACTTAACCCAGTATTTATTAGCCGTAGACCGAAACAATACCCGCGTTGCAGAGCTGTTTGATACTTTTCACCCATCTGTAGTGCGTGCATTAAATCAAATTATTGAACAAGCTAATCTGCACAATACTCCCGTTAGTTTTTGTGGTGAGTTAGCAGGTGAACCGGTGGGGGCCTTGTTGGTATTAGCATTAGGTTACCGTCGTTTAAGTATGTCTAGTTTTAACCTAGCTAAAATTAAATACATAATACGGCATGTGAACCTGAGTGAATTAGCGGCTTTGCGTAAGCAAATCCTACAAAGCCAAAGTGGTTCAGCGATATACAGCTTGTTGTATGAATATTTGCAGCAACAGAACTTGTCGCAGTTGGTTCGTGTTAGTAAACATTAATGAATTTGCCATGAGTCAGAGCTTGTTTCATGGCTGATTTAACTGCAAAATGCCCATTCTTTTTATTCCCTAAATAGAGCAAATTATCGTGTCTACACCTTTGCAATTTCCTGAAATTGATCCGATTGCGATTAGCATCGGTCCATTGGACGTACGTTGGTACGGTTTAATGTATTTGTTTGGCTTTTTATTTGCGATGTGGTTGGGTAACCGTATGGCCGATAAGCCTGGCAGCGGTTGGACACGCGCCGAAGTAAGTGATTTGCTGTTTTATGGATTTGTAGGGGTAATCATTGGTGGCCGAATTGGTTATGTGTTGTTTTATCAGTTCCCACAGTTTTTAGATGATCCTTTATATTTGTTTAAAATTTGGACCGGCGGAATGTCGTTCCATGGCGGCTTATTAGGTGTAATTGCGGCGATGATGTGGTTTGCGCGCCGAACCAAACGCCACTTTTTCACCGTAGCCGATTTTATTGCGCCACTCATTCCATTTGGTTTAGCCACGGGACGCTTAGGTAATTTTATGAATGGCGAGCTGTGGGGGCGCGCAACGGACATGCCTTGGGGAATGGTGTTCCCAACAGGTGGCCTAGTAGCAAGACACCCTTCACAGCTTTATGAGTTTGCCCTAGAAGGCGTATTGTTGCTGGTTATTTTGTTGGTTTATGCCAAGCGTAAGCCACCAATGGGCGCTATCTCTGGTGCCTTTTTGTTAGGCTACGGTAGTTTCCGTTTTATTATTGAATTTTTCCGAGAGCCCGACAGCCACTTAGGCTTGTTAAGTTTAGGCATGAGCATGGGACAAATCTTGTCTTTGCCTATGATTATATTTGGCGTTTTATTTATTCGCTGGGCTTATCGACGCAACACCAAAGAGAGTAACGCATGAAACAGTATTTAGACCTATGCCAACGCATTGTTGATGAAGGCACTTGGATTGAAAATGAACGCACCGGTAAGCGTTGTTTAACCATTATTAATGCTGATCTTGAGTATGATGTTGCCAATAATGAATTCCCATTAGTTACAACACGCAAAAGCTATTGGAAAGCCGCCATTGCCGAGTTACTGGGTTACATTCGTGGCCTAGATAATGCGGCTGATTTCAAAGCACTAGGCACGCCTACGTGGTTGGCTAATGCAAATGAGAACGAAGCGTGGTTAAACAACCCGGCACGTAAAGGCGACAACGATATGGGTCGGGTTTACGGCGTGCAGGGGCGTTCTTGGCGTAAGCCAGAAGGCGGGTCGGTTGATCAGCTGAAGAAGATTGTAGATGACCTATCAAAAGGCATTGATGATCGCGGAGAAATTTTGTCGTTCTATAACCCGGGTGAATTTCACTTAGGCTGCTTACGACCATGTATGCATACTCATACTTTTTCTTTATTGGGCGATACGCTTTACCTTACTTCGTCACAGCGCTCTTGTGATGTGCCACTGGGGCAAAACTTTAACCAAATTCAAGTGTTTACGTTTTTGGCATTGATGGCGCAAATCACTGGCCATAAACCGGGTAAGGCTTACCACAAAATTGTTAATGCCCACATCTATGAAGATCAGTTGGAATTGATGAGAGATGTTCAGCTTAAGCGTGAGCCGTTTGCTGCACCTAAGTTACATATTAATCCAGATATTAAGAGCCTAGAAGATCTTGAAACCTGGGTGACCTTAGACGACTTTGAAGTGACTGGTTACCAATATCACGACCCTATCGCTTACCCATTCTCGGTATAGTTATCCAATTAACCCTGCTAGAAAGTGTGATTTCTAGCAGGGTTAAATATTCGACCCTTCTGTTAATCAATGGTTAAACCATTGTTTTTCTAATTTATAATCGGTTTTTCCGATGGTAAGTTCAGCTACAAGTGAATATGTTTTGTTCACACTCTCAGTAAAATGACTTTTTATTTTTCTCAGTGAGCTGTTATGAAATCATTTCTTGAACGTTTTTTAAGAATGGAAGCTGCTGGCGGTATCTTGCTAATGCTTGCCGCTGTGGTGGCACTGTTTATGGCAAACAGTGCGTGGTTGTCTCCTGCATATTTCGCTTTTCTCGATACGCCGTTTCAAGTTCGTATCGCGGAACTAGATATTAATAAACCATTGTTGCTGTGGATTAACGACGGCTTAATGGCCATCTTTTTCTTAGTGATTGGCTTAGAAGTAAAACGCGAGATGGTAGAAGGCGCGTTGTCGTCTAAAGAGCGAGCGTTATTGCCGGTAGTTGCGGCTATTGGTGGCATGGTTGTGCCTGCTGCTGTTTACCTACTATTTAACATCGGTGATGGTGAGCTAGCCAAAGGTTGGGCTATTCCTGCTGCTACTGATATTGCATTTGCACTAGGCGTTATGGCCTTACTAGGCAAACGTGTTCCAGCTAGTTTAAAGGTGTTCTTACTGGCTCTTGCTATTGCAGATGACCTTGGTGTAATTGTTGTTATTGCGCTGTTCTATACCAGTGAAGTTGCGATTATGCCGTTGGTGTGGGCAGTTGCCGCCACCATTGGTCTATGGATGCTAAATCGTCGAGGCCATGCTGGCTTAAGTGCATATATGTTACTTGGCCTAGTGCTTTGGGTAGCGGTACTTAAATCTGGGGTTCATGCTACTCTGGCCGGCGTAATTGTAGGATTCATGATCCCTATTAAAGCTAAGGTAGGTGGGTCACCACTTAAGAAGTTAGAGCATGCTTTGCATCCTGCTTCTAGCTTTATCATTGTGCCCATTTTTGCTTTTGCCAATGCTGGTGTTCCGTTAGACGGCATTAGCTTCGAGAGCTTCCAAAGCCCATTAGCTTTAGGTGTTATCCTTGGTTTATTGGTGGGCAAACCATTAGGTATTTACACTTGCAGCCGTTTAGCTATACGTGCTGGCTGGGCGAAGCTACCTGAGGGATCCAACAACATGCAATTGCTGGCGACTTCAATGCTATGTGGTATTGGTTTCACTATGTCTATTTTCATCTCATCGTTAGCCTTTGCGGGGCAAACGGATTTGATAGGCTTGTCGCGATTAGCTATATTGGCGGGGTCGGTAACTGCAGCCCTTATTGGCTATGGTTTACTTCATTGGTCTACCCGTGAAGAGGCGGCAAAAATTGCTGAGCAAGAGCAAGGCAAAACCAATACATTGAGTACGTCTTCGGTTTAACCATTAAGTGAAGGCTGTACCCTGTTTAAGCAAACCCCGTAAAGGGGTTTGCTATTAGGTAAGGCATGTCACACTTAAACTACAACCACCTTTACTACTTCTGGATGACCTACAAGCGCGGTTCTGTAACCGCTGCAGCAGAAGCATTATTCCTTACTCCGCAAACTGTGACAGGCCAAATTAAGCAATTAGAACAGCGCTTAGCTGGAGAGTTGTTTATTCGCCGTGGCCCAAAGATCACTCCTACCGAATTAGGCCAATTGGTCTACAAATATGCTGACCGAATGTTTAGCCTCAGCTACGAAATGCTAGATATTGTAAATTACTCTCAGCAAGAAAAACTGCTGTTTGAGGTTGGGGTGGCTGATGCTTTATCTAAGCGTTTAGCGAGCCGTATTTTGTTGTCAGCTGTACCACCCGACGGGAATATTCGCTTACGTTGTGTTGAGTCAACGCATGAACTGTTGTTATCTCAATTGGCCGAACATAAGCTTGATATGATTTTGTCCGATTGCGGTTTAGATAATGCGCAGCAAGATGGCGTATTAAGTAAAAAGCTAGGCGAGAGTGGCATAGCTTTTTTTGCTAATGAGCCAATGTCGTTGTTGCCATTTCCTGCATGTTTAGAGCAGCGCAGCTTATTATTACCAGGACGACGCAGCTCCTTAGGGCGAAAGCTATGGACTTGGTTTGATGAGCTGGGGCTAAAAGTATCGGTACTCGGGGAGTTTGATGACGCTGCCTTAATGAAAGCGTTTGGCGCATATACTGATGGTATTTTCGTTGCGCCAGCCATTTATACCGAAGAAATCTTGGCTAACCCAAATACTCGCTTGCTTGGCGTTACTCACGACTTAACCGAGGAGTATCACGTATTGTTTGCTGAGCGAATGATTCAGCACCCCTCTGTTAAACAGCTATGTAATAGCGATTTTTCCCCTTTGTTTTCTGGAGAGCAACAGCTGCAAAATGTTGATGCTATTTTAAATTTTAATTCAAAATAAGCGCTAAGGCTAAGCAGTAAGATTCATAATATTTAACTATTTAGCGTAGATTTTATGTTTATTCGCAGATCAGCTTTCTTGTTGTGATTTATATCAAAAAAAACGGTTTGACCACGCATTTAGTTTGAACTGACGCATGTTTACCGCTCTGGTTGCTTAATTATTCATCGGGTTAGCGCTACGCTATCTTTCATAGATTACAGAATATCATTCTGAGCTAAAGCAAATATCAAAAATTATCTTTAAGTTCAGCATGTAAACAATAATAAGGGTTAGCAAGTACTAACCTAATAAATGTTTCTGGTAACTCTTTGTCGCGGTAGCAAAAATAAGCCTCCTTTCATCGAGCTGTTGTACAGAAGCCTCGTTAAACCAGATCATCTCAACTGTGTTTGGCGAGTGATGCTATTTAGCATCTGAGCGCAGAAACAAACGGTAGTAGGGCAATATAAATACGGTTAACACTAAACTTCCCATGTTTGGCTTCTGCATTTTTATCAGCGAGTAAAGCGTATTAGTGGCTTGAGAGCTACGAGTGCGGGAAAGGAAGCAATCATGAAAAAGGTGTTCGCCTTAAGTATGGTGGCTGCGTCGATCTCTGCGCAAGCGGAGATTGCGGCAACTCATATTTATCATAATCACATGCCAAACTTTTGGCCTTACTACGATGTAAGCAAATACGAAGGTCTAGCAGTAGGTGATCCAATTCGTTATACCTACGACGGCCAAGTTATTAACCTTAAAAATAACCCCCCAGCAAATTACACATTCTATATTCCTGGCAGCGGTGCGCCGATGCCACATGATGACTTGGTATCTTATTATCAGCATCATGCCAAAAAAGGCGCTTACTTAAGCTGGCCAATGGATACAGCTAGAAACAACAATGGTAATCATCCACAGAGCCAAACGCATGTCACCATGTCGGCATCGGTTATTAACAACGTGCAGAGTTTTGGCGAGTTAGGTAATTTGGATGGTTACAATTTAGGGTGGGGCGCTTATTGGCGCGATACGCAAAACGGCACAAAAACCAGCGGTGGTTTTAACGCTTTAGACACGATTCACTTTTCTGGTCACCATACTATGGGGCCATTGGTGGGTAATGACTATTTCTTAAAAGATTTGATTTATCAAAACATTACTTTGGCTCAAGATTACTTCTTGGGTGACTCATTTAAATCATCGAAAGGTTTCTTCCCAACAGAGCTTGGTTTTTCAGAGCGGATTATTCCAGTACTTACCAAGTTAGGTATTGAATGGTCGGTACTTGGGAACGTGCACTATTCACGTACTTTGCGTGATTATCCTTATTTGAATGACCCCGGCAAAGATACTTTGATTTCTCCGCCTAACCGCGCAGATTTACAAAATGTTAGCGACATAGGTGCGTGGACCGAGTTACATATGTTCAACGAGCAACAGGTGACTTACAACAAGTTCCCGTTTGCTTCGATTCCTCACTGGGTTCAATACGTTGACCCTGAAACCGGTGAGCAGCACAAAGTTGCCGGTATTCCTGTTGAGCAAGCTAGCTCTTGGGAAGAAGGTTACCAAGGCTCAATTACTGCTGACGTACTAAAAGCTTTTGAAGGCGACGCTGCATCTTTAGGCCGTACCCAGTATTTCACCATTGCGCATGATGGTGATAACTCGTCAGGTAGAGCGGGTGATGGTGGCACTTGGGCTAACTCAGGGAATGTTACGTATGCCGATAGCTCGGTGCGTGGTATGGGCGTGGACGAGTACCTAAAAGCTTATCCAATTCCAGAAGACGACATTGTGCACGTACAAGATGGCTCATGGATTGATACACGAGATTCATCGGCTGATCCTACGTGGTACCACTGGCATATTCCAATGGGCGTTTGGCGTGGTCAGATGGCAGACTTTAACACGGTAAATGGCACCGATTTTGTGGCTACACGTGAGCACATGGTATCGCTTGAGTTAGGCTATCACTACCTAGAGCGTAACTTTGCTTTATTGCAAGCTGCCGAAAACTATGCAAAAACCGCTGAGCAAATTTGGTTAGACAATAACCCTAATTACTGGAGCCCAACTACCGCGCGTGATAACGAGGTAACTTACCCGGGTAACCAGCTTAATCCGTGGATGATGTCTTTCCCGGTTAAAGGTGATGCGAACAACAACTATGCTGGCGGTGCAAACCCTGCAGAGTTAGGTTGGTACTTCCTTATGGCCTCAATCGATTCTGGTTTTGGTTATTACGATGAAAACGTTGATGACGGGGTAAAACCTACTATTTCGTTTAACCAGTCATTACACTTTACAACCCCGTATGTCGAAGCCAACCTTGGACAAGATAAAACGGGTCCTTCGGTTTGGTGGCCACAGCGTTACCCATACAATCCTGGTAGTGCTAACTCAAGTAAAGCGGAAGGCTGGGCTACGGTATATGCCGATACCAAGTTTGCGATTTATACCTACGGTTATGACGTAAGCGGTATTCAAGATATCCAGGTTAAAGTACGTGTTCACAAAGACAAGTGGGCAACCGCTACCGATAAAACCTTTAAGCTCTATGACCCAAGCGCGCATGCTAGCGATCCTGATGTAGATCCTTCACGGGTTGGCGAATGGCAAACCTTTAGCATGACCGAGCGTGACTTAAACGGTGACATGAATGGGGTAGATTGGCAGCCATCTGGTAAAGAAATGTTCGAAGTAGTGCCAGCTGAGAAAATCGGCAATATGTACTTCACCTACATTGATCAATACCAAGAGCAGCTGTTGGATTACTACATTGAAGCAACTGATAGTAAAGGCAACGTAACTCGTTCTGAGATTCAACAAGTTTACGTAGGTGCTGGTCAGTTTAGTAGCGTTGGCGGTAAAACCGTTGAAGATGTGAACGGCGCAATTGCTGGCGAAGCGATGTTCTTCACCGACAATGTTGTAGTAGGTGATAAGCGACCAACGGCACATATTAATGCCGCAGGTGGCGAAGTAGAACTAGGTACTGTAGTAACTTTGAGTGCTGCTGGTTCAACTGACGAAGAAGGCCCAATCGCGAGCTACTTATGGAGCACTGGTGAAACCAGCCCGTCGATTACGGTTACTTTAAACGAACGTACCACTATATCGGTAACTGTTACTGACAGTGTTGGTCAGAAAGATTCTACCAGCGTGACTTACCGAATTATCGGTCAATCCGTGTTGAGTACCTTGTATTACCAAGATAACAACGGTTGGGGCAAGGTATGTTTGCATTACACCGTAGACGGCGCAGTTACGTGGACTACAGCTCCAGGTGAAGAAATGCAAAGCCTAGGTGACAACTGGTATAGCTTAACCGTAGATTTAGAAGATGGTAACCAGCTGGAGTTTGTGACGAATAACTGTAGTGGTGCTTGGGATAATAATGGCGGTCAAAACTATCAAATTGATGAGGGTAGTTGGAATGTAAGCGGCGGTGCAATTGCTGCCGGTATTCCAGACGGTTTAGACGGAAACAACGCACCCGTTGCCGCGGTTAGCCCAGGAAGCCAGTCTGTGGCTAAAGGGTCACAAGTTGTGCTAAGCGGTGCCGGTTCAAGTGATTCTGATGGCTCTATTGCTAGTTACAGCTGGAGTACCGGTGAATCTAGTGAGTCAATCACCGTTACAGTGAATGAGACTCAAACGATTAGCCTAACGGTAACTGACAACCAAGGGAAAACCGCAACTACTTCGGTAACTCTAACGGTTATTCCAAATAAAGCGCCAGTAGCAAGCATCTCTCCAGCTACTCAAACTGTAGCTGCCGGAACAACAGTAAACTTAGATGGTTCAGGTTCTAGTGATGAAGATGGTTCTATTGCTAGCTACCTATGGAGTACCGGTGAAACAACCAGCTCTATCTCTGTAGTGGTGGATGCCAGCCAAACTATTAGCTTAACTGTTACCGACAACGAAGGTGCTACTGCAACGGCAGAAGCCGTGCTAAGTGTTGAAAGTGATGAAAAAGTGAAGAACTTCAATCAGCTTTACTTCCGTGGTACTGCCAATGGTTGGGCGACAACTGCCATGGACTTAGTGGCTGATCATACTTGGCAAGTTGTGGTTGATTTTGATGGTCAAGCAGAGCAACGCTTTAAGTTAGATGTTAATGGTGATTGGACCCAGAACTACGGTGATACTAATAGTGATGGTGTGCTAGAACAAACCGGTGGGGATATCTTCACTGATGTGGTGGGTTCTTACTTGATAGAAGTGAATGACCAAACTTTGGCTTACAGCATTACCGAGCTTAACGCTAACCAAGCTCCTACTGCAATTATTGGTGCATCGGCAACTCAAGTGGATATAGGCCAAAGCATCACCTATAGCGCAGCGGGCTCAAGTGATAGTGATGGCGTTATTGCCAGTTACTTATGGAGCAATGATGATACGAGTGAGACTACAACGGTAACCTATAATACAGCGGGTTCTCATAGTATTGGCTTAACCGTGACTGATGATGGTGGTAAAACTGCACAAGCGTCGGTAGTGGTTGAGGTGATTGATCCAAATGCTAACTTTACAGCTAACTTTGAGCAGTTGTATTTTCGTGGTACCGCTAACGGATGGCAAACTACTGCTATGACTTTAGTTGCTAACAATGTTTGGCAAGTTAGCGTGAACTTTGATGGCCAAAACAATCAACGTTTTAAGTTTGACGTAAACGGTGACTGGTCAAATAACTATGGCGATAACAACAACGATGGCACTCTAGAACAAACTGGTGGCGATATTTTCACTGGTATTGTTGGAAGCTACATTGTTGAAGTGAATGATGCCACGATGCAATATCGGATTATTGCTCAGTAAGGTATTGGTTTAGTGACGTTAAAGCCGCTTAATTGCGGCTTTTTTGTGCGTCGCTCAAAAACCATGTGCTCAGCTTTAACCTAGCGAGCTATAGCCATTTCACGTATAGTTTGGCTTAAGTGAGTTAGTAGGTAGAAAGATGAACATTCAAGACATGCAAAAAAATGCTGAACCTGCATTAAAATTGTTAAAGGCGCTAGCAAACGAAAGCCGCTTAATGATTTTATGCCACTTAGTGGAAGGTGAGTTAACGGTAGGAGAACTGAACCGACGGGTAACCTTAAGTCAGTCTGCGTTATCTCAGCATTTAGCATGGTTGCGAAAAGATCAGCTTGTGAGCACGCGTAAGGAGTCTCAAACCATTTACTACTCAATCGCTAGTGAAGAGGCTAAAGCGGTGCTAGGGAAGCTACATGAGCTTTACTGTAAGTAATTAGCAATAAATGCAGACATAAAAAAACCGGCTTAGGCCGGTTTTTTTCATCAAGCGCTTTAAATTAAAGTGCGTTGATTTTTGCAACAATGCGGCTCTTATGACGAGCTGCTTTATTTTTGCTGATCAAACCTTTAGACGCGTAACGGTCTAAGATAGGTTGAGCTGCTTGGTATGCTGCTGTAGCTGCTTCTTTATCGCCTGCTTCGATAGCTGCAATAACTTTTTTCAAATTAGTGCGCATCATAGAGCGACGGCTAGCGTTATGTTGACGACGCTTTTCAGCTTGGATAGCGCGTTTTTTAGCTGACTTAATATTAGCCAAGTGTAACTCCTGAACTTTGTCTTGGAATTATGAATTTAAAGGCCGTGGAATATGCCCGTTTTTCATGTTTATGTCAAACAATTTTTAACCAAGTATAAATATCAAAGCAAGGAAAACCTAACTAAACGTCATGACCGTAGCATCGATCTTTATAGGCGGTTAAACTGTGCCGCGATTCTACCAGCATTTTTAATGTTAGGGCAGAGGAATTTGTGTAATTTAGCAACAGGACAGTGCATTGAGTAAAACCTTGTTAAAATCTGGCGCCATTGTTAGCGCTATGACCCTGATTTCCCGCATATTAGGTTTGGCTCGTGATGTAGTCATTGCTAATTTAATGGGAGCGGGGGTTGCTGCCGACGTATTTTTCTTTGCTAACAAAATTCCTAACTTTTTGCGCCGCTTATTCGCCGAGGGCGCGTTTGCCCAAGCATTTGTACCGGTACTTACCGAATACAAGCAAAAGAGTTCTGAAGACGAAGTAAGAGAGCTTATAGCCAAAGTTAGCGGCACGCTGGGCTTAGCCGTTACCATAGTTACCTTGTTTGGCATTATTGGTTCGCCTTTAATCGCTGCACTATTTGGCACGGGATGGTTTATATCGTGGTTAAACGACGGCCCCGATGCTGCTAAGTTTGAACTGTCGGCCTTTCTACTTAAAATTACTTTTCCCTATTTATGGTTTGTTACGTTTACCGGATTGTCGGGCGCTATTCTTAACGCATTTGGTCGTTTTGCCGTGGCGGCATTCACGCCTGTATTGCTAAATGTAGCAGTGATTAGTTTTGCGATATTTGTTTCCCCTAACCTAGAGCAACCTGAGGTTGGCTTGGCCATGGGGGTTTTCTTCGGCGGCTTAATTCAGTTTCTATTTCAATTACCCTTCTTGTTTAGGCTTAAGTTGCTGCAAAAGCCAAGTTGGGGCTGGAAGCATCCTGGTGTGGTAAAAATTCGCACCTTAATGATCCCTGCATTGTTTGGTGTATCGGTCAGTCAAATAAACTTGTTATTGGATACCTTAATCGCCAGTTTCCTAATCACTGGCTCTATATCGTGGCTGTACTACTCCGACCGCTTGTTGGAATTTCCCCTAGGTTTGTTTGGCATTGCCATTGCCACCGTGATTTTGCCAAGCTTATCGCAGCGTCATGTTGATAAAAGCCCGCAGCAGTTTCAGCAAACCATGGACTGGGCAGTGCGCATGGTGTGTTTTTTGGGCATACCCGCCACCGTAGGTTTGGCCTTACTTGGTCAGCCTATTTTACAAGTCTTGTTTATGCGTGGTGCCTTTGATCAACAAGATGTATTAAACGCCTCCTACAGCTTAATGGCTTATAGCGGTGGCTTATTGTTTTTCATGCTAGTGAAGGTATTAGCGCCAGGATATTACTCGCGCCAAGATACCAAAACGCCGGTGAAAATTGGCATCATCGCCATGGCAAGCAACATGGGTTTTAATCTTATCTTCGCGATTCCTTATGGTTATATTGGGTTAGCTATTGCCACAGCTTTATCGGCGTTGCTTAATGCCAGCCTGCTTTATCGCGGTTTACACAAACAAGGTGTTTACAAACTCGGCTCTCCTACCTTGGTATGTATTGTTAAAATCTTAGTGGCATCGACATTGATGGGGGGGCTCATTGTGTGGCTTTCTCCCCTTGCTGAACAATGGTTTGCGTTGTCGTGGATAGACAGTGTTTGGCAACTTTTAATCTGTGTAGCAGCGGCCGTGATTAGCTACTTGGTTTTGCTATTTTGCTTGGGGATAAGATTAGCTCACTTGAAAAGCAGTTTCGGGGCTGTAACTGCGGACTAAACAAGCTATAATCCGTCGGTTTTTGACGAAATAGGCGCGGGAATGGAGTTAATTCGCGGAATACGCAACATTAAAGCGCGTCACTATGGCTGTGCATTAAGTATTGGTAATTTTGATGGCGTGCATTTAGGCCATCAACAAGTAATTAAGCGTTTAGTTGAACAGGCTCGCCAGCGGAGTTTACCCGCTGTGGTGATGATTTTTGAGCCACAACCGCTTGAGGTGTTTGCTAAAGATAAAGCACCCGCTCGAATTAGCCGATTTCGCGATAAGTATCAGCAACTGAAAAGCTTAGGTGTAGACCGCTTGTTGGTGGTGCGTTTTAGCCATGAGTTTGCTCAACAAAGTGCTGACTATTTTGTTCGCCAGTTATTGGTTGAATTGCTGGGAGTGAAATACCTAGCAGTGGGAGATGACTTCCACTTTGGTAAAGGTCGAGAAGGTAATTTCGCAAGCTTACAAGCGGCCAAAAAACAGTACGGATTTGAGCTTACAGCAACCAATTCGTTTTGCTTAAATCAGCAGCGAGTGAGCAGTACCTTATTACGTCAGCATTTAGCCGAGGCCGATTTCTCAACGGTGGCTCAATTGCTAGGCAAAAAATTTAGCTTTAATGGCAAAGTCATTCATGGCCAAAAGTTGGGGCGTCAATTGGGCTTTGCTACGGCAAATTTAAAAGTTGCCCGCCATGTATGCCCCTTGCATGGGGTGTTTGCAGTTAAAGCCTATATACAAGATCAGCCAGAGCATCGCTTTTCAGGCATTGCTAACATAGGCTGGCGGCCAACCGCCGCAGGAAAGGATTTATTGGTAGAAGCTCATTTGTTTGAGTTTGACGCCAATCTGTATGGCCAACGATTAGTGGTTGAACCGCAGTTAAAAATACGAGATGAACAAAAATTTGATTCGCTTGATGCGCTTAAAGCTCAGGTGAATCTCGATATTAAGCGTGCAAAAGCCTACTATGGCCTTGCAGAGTAATTGACTGGAAAAGTGATTCGATGAGCGACTATAAAGATACTCTTAATCTACCTGATACTGAATTCCCGATGCGTGGTAATTTAGCCAACCGCGAACCTGCAATGCTTAAGCGTTGGAGCGAAAAGGATCTGTACGGCCAAATTAGACAGGCCAAAAAAGGTAAGAAGAGCTTTATTTTGCACGATGGCCCTCCATACGCCAACGGCAATATTCACCTTGGCCATGCGGTTAATAAGGTGCTTAAAGACATCATTATTAAGTCGAAGACTTTATCTGACTACGATTCTCCTTATGTGCCTGGTTGGGACTGTCACGGTTTACCTATCGAGCTACAAGTAGAAAAGAAAGTTGGCAAGCCGGGCAAAAAAGTAACCGCTGCTGAATTTCGTCAAAAGTGTCGCGATTACGCCGCTAAGCAAATTGATGGTCAGCGCAACGACTTTATCCGCATGGGCATTTTAGGTGATTGGCAAAACCCTTACCTAACCATGAACTTCGATACTGAAGCAAACATCATCCGTGCCTTGGCAAAAATCATCGATAATGGCCACCTATTGCAAGGTTCTAAACCTGTGCACTGGTGTACCGATTGTGGCAGTGCTCTTGCTGAAGCTGAAGTTGAATACGAAGATAAAACCTCTCCTGCCATTGATGTGCGTTTTACCGCGGTTGACGAAGCCGAGGTATTAGCCAAATTTGATCACCCAGAAGGCGTGACCGGTGAAGGGCCAATCTCTGCAGTTATTTGGACCACTACGCCGTGGACTTTACCTGCTAACCGAGCGGTAGCCTTAAATGCTCACCTTGAATATGTATTGGTTCAAATTGAAACTGAAACTGGCAAAGAGCGTTTAATTCTGGCGCGCGACCTAATGGAAGAGTGTGTAGAGCGCTTTGGTGCAACTCACTTCCATGCTTTAGGTTACTGCCAAGGTGATGCCTTAGAGTTAGTTAAACTTAAGCACCCATTTTATGACTTTGAAGTGCCGGTTATTTTAGGTGACCACGTAACGACTGAGTCAGGTACAGGTTGTGTTCACACTGCTCCTGGTCATGGCCAAGAAGATTTCGCGGTAGGCCAAAAGTACAACTTAGAGGTGGCTAACCCGGTTGGTGATAATGGTGTTTACCTTGCCGATACCGAATTTTTCGGTGGTCAGCATGTATTTAAAGCTAACGACAACGTAGTTGAAAAACTTAAAGAAACAGGCGCGCTTCTGCATCACCATGCTTACCGTCATAGCTACCCACATTGCTGGCGCCACAAAACCCCTATTATTTTCCGTGCTACGCCGCAGTGGTTTGTGAGCATGGACCAAAATGGTTTGCGTAAGCAAGCGATGCAAGAAATCGAGAAAACCCAGTGGATCCCAGATTGGGGCCAAAGCCGTATCGAAAGCATGGTAGAGAATCGCCCAGACTGGTGTATTTCTCGCCAGCGTACGTGGGGCGTACCGATTGCATTGTTTGTGCACCGCGAAACTAACGAACTGCACCCTCGTGCGGTAGAGTTGATGGAAGACGTCGCTAAACGTGTTGAACAAAGCGGCATTCAGGCTTGGTGGGATTTAGATGCTACTGAACTACTTGGCGATGAAGCTGAGCAGTACCGCAAAGTAGAAGACACGCTAGATGTATGGTTTGACTCTGGTTCAACTCACTCAAGTGTAGTTGCTGCACGTGAAGAGTTTAACGGTAAAGCTGCAGATATGTACTTAGAAGGCTCTGACCAACACCGCGGTTGGTTCCAGTCATCATTAATGATTGCTACAGCAATTAACGGCAAAGCGCCTTACCAGCAAGTACTTACTCATGGTTTTACCGTAGATGCCAATGGTCATAAGTTCTCTAAATCATTAGGTAATGGTATCGCTCCGCAGGATGTTTGGAACAAACTAGGTTCAGACATCTTACGTTTGTGGATTGCATCCACCAACTACACCGCGGAAATGAGCGTATCGGACGAAGTATTCAAACGCAGCGCCGATGCTTATCGTCGTATCCGTAATACCTCGCGTTTCTTATTGGCTAACTTAGCCGGGTTTGAACCTGAGCAGCATTTAGTGGCAAGTGAAGACATGGTAGAGCTTGACCGCTGGGTAGTGGGTCGAGCAGCCGCTGTTCAACAAGAAGTTGTAGAAGCTTACGAGCAATACCAGTTCCACGTTGTTTATCAAAAGCTAATGCACTTCTGTTCAATTGAACTAGGTAGTTTCTATTTAGACATCATTAAAGATCGTCAGTACACCGCAAAAGCCGATGGCCTAGCACGACGCTCTTGTCAAACGGCACTATTCCACATCGCTGAAGCATTAACCCGCTGGATTGCACCTATCTTAAGCTTTACCGCTGACGAGATTTGGCAGGCATTACCTGGAGAGCGTAGCGAATTTGTATTCACTGAAGCGTGGTACGAAGGCTTAGCTGCGTTATCACAAGATAGCAAAATGAATGATGCATTCTGGGCTCAATTGATCACTATTCGTGATGAAGTGAACAAGAACCTAGAGCAAGCACGCCGCGACAAGAAAATTGGTGGCACCTTAGAGGCTAAAGTAACGCTGTTTGTAGATAGTCAGTTAGAGCAAGTGTTAAGCCAGCTGGGTGATGAGTTACGCTTTGTATTGTTAACTTCAGATGTAAGCTTACAGGCTTTAAGTGAAGCGGGTGATAATGCCGCTGCTACTGAGTTGGACAACCTTAAAGTTACCGTAGAAGTAGCCGAAGCCGCGAAATGTGACCGTTGTTGGCACCACCGTGAAGATGTTGGTCAAAACGCTGAGCACCCAAGCTTGTGTGGTCGTTGTGTAACTAACGTTGCGGGTGAAGGTGAGTCTCGTAGCTATGCATAACGACGCTGTAGTAAGTAAAACAAATAGCACGGGTTTACGCTGGTTGTGGTTAAGTGTGGTGGTATTCATTGTTGACCAAGTTACCAAGTTTGCCATTGCTAAAACCTTCGATTTATATGAATCGGTAGCAGTAACGCCATTCTTTAATTTGGTTTCGGTTCGAAACTACGGTGCAGCTTTTAGCTTTTTAAGTGATGCCGGTGGCTGGCAACGTTGGTTTTTTACTGCCATAGCGCTTTTTGTGAGTGGTTTGCTGGTGTGGTGGATGAAAAAAACACCCGCCGAGCAAAAGTGGCCAGCCATTGCTTACGCCTTAGTATTAGGCGGAGCAATTGGTAACGTATTTGACCGCGTAGTGTTTGGCTATGTTATCGACTTCCTCGATTTTTACGTGGGCAGTTACCATTGGCCATCTTTTAACGTTGCTGACTCAGCCATTTGTGTGGGTGCGGTATTGTTAGTGTTAGATAGCTTTTTGTCGCCGCAAGCCAAGGAACCTAAATGATTCAGCAAGGAAGCAAAGTAGAACTTCATTTTGTATTGAAGTTAAGCGATGGATCGATTGCCGAAAGTACTTATAACTATCCAAAGCCAGCTCAACTGGTAATGGGTGATGGTAGCCTAACCGAAGGCTTTGAAGCGTGTTTATTGGGTTTGAAAACGGGTGATAAAAGCCAATTTGAACTTAATGCCGAGCAAGCCTTTGGCCAAAGCAATCCGGATAACATTAAGTACTTTGAGCGCAGCAAGTTTGGTGATGAAGCACCTGCCGAAGAAGGCAGTATTATTGCGTTTGCTCAGCCTGATGGTAGTGAAATTCCGGGCATTGTGCGTGAAGTAACCGGTGATTCAGTAACGGTAGATTTTAATCATCCGCTGGCTGGCCAAACGGTTATTTTCGAAGTAGAAATTTTAGCGGTTAATTAAGGAGCGATAGTGGAAATACTGTTAGCTAATCCTCGCGGTTTTTGCGCTGGTGTTGACCGCGCTATTTCTATAGTTGAACGTGCTTTAGAAATGTTTGGTGCGCCTATTTATGTTCGCCATGAAGTGGTTCACAACCGCTATGTAGTAGACGGTTTACGTAAACGTGGTGCTGAGTTTGTTGATGAACTTAGCGATGTGCCCGAAGGCAGTATTTGTATCTTTAGCGCTCATGGCGTGTCTCAAGCTGTACGTGCAGAAGCCAAACAACGTGATCTTAAGATCTTCGATGCTACCTGCCCACTCGTAACTAAAGTGCACATGGAAGTTACTCGCGCCAGCCGTAAAGGCATTGAGTGTATTTTGATTGGTCACCATGGCCACCCTGAAGTTAATGGCACTATGGGCCAATATGACAACGCTGACGGTGGTATTTACTTGGTAGAAACGGTAGAAGATGTTGCTAAGCTGCAGGTTAAGAAACCTGAGCAGTTGTTTTACTGTACTCAAACTACTCTGTCGGTTGACGATACCTCCGCGATCATCGACGCATTACGTGTGACTTTTCCAGAAATTCAAGGGCCTCGTAAAGACGATATTTGTTATGCCACCCAGAACCGCCAAGATGCGGTGAAAGATTTGGCAGAAAAATCTGACGTGGTATTGGTAGTGGGGTCGAAAAACTCTTCTAACTCTAACCGACTGCGTGAAAAAGCTGAGAAGTCAGGTGCAGCTGCCTACCTTATTGATGGCGTTAGCGACATTAATTGCCAGTGGTTTAAAGCCGATAGTCGCATTGGTGTTACAGCTGGAGCTTCAGCTCCTGAGGTGCTGGTGCAAGAGGTGGTTTCTGGACTTAAAGCAATGGGCGGAGTAACCGTTGTTGAAAACCCTGGCCGCGAAGAAAACACCATTTTTGAAGTCCCCGCAGAGCTTAGAGTTACTCAAACCAGCTAACTGAGTCATCTCTCAACTAAACCAAAAAAGAAGGCATAGCCTTCTTTTTTGCGCTATACCCTAATTAATTGCTCGCTTCGGAAGGCACAGCTATCGAAGGCCACAAAGCATCAAGGATGGGTAGGTTGGGATGCAACTAAAATACTCAAAAATCAGAGGGTTTACTCTGATTGAAGTTATTATCACCTCTTTTATATTGGCGGTAGGTTTGCTAGCGGTTGTTGCTATGCAAGCGGTTGCCAAGCGCTCAAGTTTCGAGACCCATCAACGTACCGTTGCCATGATTTTAGCTGAAGACATGGTAGAGCGGGTTCGCCTTAATCATATTGCTTGGCAAGCCAATAACCCCGCCACCGTTACCGTAGGTGATGGTCAAACCGCCAGAGCAAAACCCGCTTGCGCCGAGGATAGTGGTTTGATGACCGCTTGTAGTCTTGCCGATGTAGTGAATTACGATCTTTATCATTGGGAGTATGGCCTCTATGCCAAAGCCGCAGGTGCTAAGGGCGGCTTAGTTAAGCCAAATGGTTGCGTATTGTTAAGCGCTAATGGAGAGCTTACCGTGGTGGTTACTTGGTTATCGAGGCAGTCTTTTAGTGGCATTACCAGCAGTAATACGGTTACAGCCAACTGTGGAGCACAGTCAGATAAACGCCGCAAAATGGCCTTAACGACGCGGGTGGCCTCATGATTAGGCATTCTCAGCAGGGCTTTACCCTTATTGAATGGTTAATTGCCATTGTGATCGGACTTTTTTTAACCGCAGGGATCAGTAGTTTTTTGGTCGCCTCACAGCGCAGTACCGAATCAACCTACCATAGTGAGCAATTGATGGAGAGTGGCAGAATTGCCATGCACTTGATTACTCGTGATTTGAGAATGGTGGGTTTTTTTGGGGAGTATACCGGTAATCCAATGGTTCGCGGCTCTGGTGTTGAGCTAGTCGCTACCGATGTTACCGCAGCTAATGATTGCACAATAGATTGGATTGGTAGCACTCCAGAAGGTTCATTTCCCTCTGTGGATGGCCGATTTAGCTCCTTGTTTGTAGGACAGATAAATAGCTCAAACTCTCTTAATGGCCAATATAGTTGCGTGAGTAGCCGCAGTAATTTGGTTGTAGATTCAGATGTTATTGGCATCAAAAGAGTGATTGGCTCACCTATTCAATCTGCGGGGGAATTAGATTCTGACCGCTACTACTTTGCCGCAAATGCGGCCAGTGCCCAAATATTTACCTCTGCCGACCCTTGGCCTACCGAGACCGTGATGCCTGGCAGGCAAATATGGGAATACCAGCATATTGTTTACTATCTGGATGTGAGCGCTCAGTCTGGTTTGCCGGTGCTTCGTCAGCTATACCTTGATAATAACAGCGGTATGCAAATCTTGGGATCTGGCCCCTTGGTGGAAGGCATCGAGCGGATGCGCGTATTGCTGGGAGTTGATACCGATACCACTCAAGATGGTGTGGTGAATGACTTTGTCTCCTCAGACAACGTGACACCTCAGCAATGGAGTGAAGGCAGAGTGATTGGCGCTAAAGTATTTTTGTTGGTTCGCTCCTTAACCGAGGATAAAAACTATACTAATGGGAATAGCTACGAATTAGGTGATTTGAGTGTCGCTGCTGCTAACGATCATTATCGACGGGCCTTATTTGAGTCGGTGGTATCACTAAGAAATATGGTGTATTGATGCAACTAACTGTTTTGCTTAGCCAAAATAAAGCTAAAAGCCAGCAAGGGGCAGCTCTGTTTGTGGCAATGTTATTTTTGCTCATTTTAAGCTTTTTAGGTGGGGTATTGTTAAGTAGCGCTAACCAAGGACTAAAAGTGGTGTCAGCGATGGGGGACCGGGTAGGGGCAGAGCACTTACTTGAAGGCGAAATGAATGAGTTAATTATTGAGCCTAATCTTCAAGGGGTGATTGGTGCTATGGCACCTGCCGCATCGATGGCTGTGTCAACCATGGTAACCGGGGCTGACGGTACCATGCTTCATACGGTAGACAGCGTGTGTGCGCGTAGTTTTACCGCCAGTAGCAATAACGCCATTACGCAGTGTCGTTATGTACGAGTAGATGCAACAAAAACATATGGAAAGGCTAATCGAGCTTCAACGTCAATAGCTGCCGGTATAGAGCAGCCGATGCTATAGCCAAAACGGTAAAGCCGCTTGCATAGTTTGCAGGCAAGGCAACAAGGAGAGAGCAGATGAACGGTCGGTTAAAGTCGGGACTGCTTGCATGGTTGTGTTCCGCAGCAGTAACTCTTCCAGTTTGGGCTGATGATACAGAGCTATTTTTATTTGATTTTAATAGCTTGAGTTCGGCTGACCCGAAGGTGTTAATTATATTTGATACCTCTGGCAGTATGGCTTGGAATATAACGACTCGCCAAGGCTACAACCGAGATAGCAATGGCGATGTTAGTTACCAAGATTATCCTATTGCGGTTAGCTCTCAAAACAGCCTAGATAATGATTTCATCTATTTCACGGTTAACGGTGTTGATGGCTCGTATATTCCCACCGGTGCCAATGATGACCGGCGGTTTATTTGGGACATTAATAATTGCGCAGCATCTTATGAAGCCTTAGCTAAAAACGGTATTTTTACTGGTTACTTTCGTGAGCACCGGGTGCAAGGTGGCACTGGCTCATGGGACGATGTTCGCCTGAATAACGGTGCTAACTATACCGTTCTTGATTGCATGGATGACTATGAACTTAGTAGCGATGCGAGTGATGGTCGTTTACTGGATGATGATGGAGAACCGCGTTCTTTTACCGTAAAACTGCAGGCTTCCGACGGGAGTTTTGTGGATAAAGTCGTTTCCACAATTAATCCTGGTCAATATCGCGAGAGTAATAACTCTTATGTAGATGCTCCCCAGGGCTACCCAATTAATGGTGCGGCAAATAACACTGATGACTTTTATACCCTAAATAAAACCGATGCAGAGCAAACCACCAAGGACTCATTTGATGATGGTTATTTAATTACGCTTTATTCTGCAAATTACCTACGTTGGTATCATCATTCAGATGCAACTACTACTCGACCTCGTATCGAAATTGCTCAAGAAGCAATGGAAAATGCTTTAAGTACCATTAATGGGGTTAAATTTGGTTTGATGGTGTTTAATCGCTCTAACGACGGCGGCAGGGTGATTCGGGGGATTCAGGCCTCGGATGATAATCAGGATCTTATATCAGATATTATAGAACTCACCGCTGATGGCGGAACCCCGCTAGTAGAGACGCTGATGGAGGCTAAACATTACTTTGCTGGAGAAGCCGTCGATTATGGAGAAAAGGGAAATAACAACGAGAAAAATGATCGAGATAAAACTATTGAGACGTCCTCAGGAGGAACAAATACGTATTTATCACCCTATGAAGTGGGATGTGATAGCTCAATCAACATCATTTACGTCACCGATGGAACTCCTAGCGTTGATGCCGATGAAAATGAAAATGTTAAAAATCTGCCAATTAATACCGACAATGTATTTGGTTGTGATAATGCCACCACAGTTAATGGTTGTACTTGGAAGGATCCAGTTGGTTTTGGCACTGGCAGCGAAACCTCGTATTTACCGGTGTTATCTAAGTGGATGAATACCAACGATATTAACCCCAACATGACGGGTAGGCAGTACGCAAAAATATCTACTATTGGTTTTGGTGAAGATGTTATCGAAGGCGGCACGGCAATGTTAACTGCTACTGCCGAAAATGCGCAGGGGCGCTTTTATCCTGCCGAAGATGGCGTCTCTTTAGAGGCAGCTTTTCGTCAAGCCTTAATCGGAATCTATGAAGAGAGTTCTTCTTTGGTTTCTCCCGCTGTCACTAGCAACAACTTTGACCGTACTCGTACTCTAGATAGAGTTTATTACGCCATGTTCAAGCCTTCACTTAATCCACGTTGGCGAGGCAACTTGAAAAAGCTGGAACTGTCTTCTGAGGGCTACATGGCGGATCAAAATGGGAATCCTGCTATTGGAGCAGATGGTTCTATTATCGACGAAGCCAAAACATTTTGGTCTTCAGTCAAAGATGGCAACAACGTAGAGCTAGGAGGGGTCTCTGAAATCTTACTCAGCAATGACTCTCGAATGGTGTATTTCAATCAAACTGATAGCGGCAGCTTCACCACTTTAACTACTAACAACTTGGTCACAAAGGCGGGTAGCAATGCCGATTTGGCTAACCAACTTGGTGTTGTTGAAGACGATATTGCTGATCATGTAAGTTGGATCCGTGGTACTGATGTAGATAATGATGACGGAGATACCAGCACCACTATTCGCAGTGATTTAATGGGCGATCCGCTGCATTCTCGCCCTTTAGTCATTAACTACGGTTTACGCAGTGACGCAGCTGCCGACAGCACAGATCCCGACGACATGGACATAAGAATTATAGTAGGTACCAATGGTGGTGCTATGCATATGTTTAAAGATACCGGATCAAGTGTTACAGAAAGCTGGGCATTTTTCCCCTATGAGCTATTAGGCAGGCAGCTTACCTTGCGCAGTAACATAGCAAGCTCGCAACATGTATATGGGATAGACGGCACTCCAACTGTATTCCTCAAAGATGCCGACAATGATGGCAAGTACAGCAGCAGTGGTGACAAAGTACTGGTGTTTACCGGGCTGCGCCGCGGTGGGGATGCTTATTATGCGATGGACTTGACCAAGCCTGACCTACCCAAAATGTTGTGGCGGATTGATAGTTCCAGCACCGGCATGTCTGAGCTTGGTCAAAGTTGGTCTCAGCCTACAGTCGGTTATGTACCGGGCCATAGTAATCCGGTAGTTATATTTGGTGGTGGTTATGATACCAACCAAGATTTAGCCACTCCTGGTGATGATGATCGAGGTCGTGGAGTATTTATTGTTGATGCTTTCGATGGCAGTTTAGTGTGGAGCATTACACCGGGAGATGATGACCGCCTGACTCACAGCATTCCTGCTAAAGTCGCGACTTTAGATAGTGATGGGGATGGAAATATTGACCGCTTGTACTTTGGCGATACCGGAGGCCAAGTATGGCGAGTGGATTTGTTTTCAGCCACCCAATCCAAGTGGAAGATGACCGCTTTAGCGAGCATTAGTGATAGCTCAGTCGTTACCGATAAACGTAAGTTCTTTACCGAGCCGGTTATTGTAAGAACCTACCTGAAAAAGCTCACTCGCATCACTTCCGGACAAGGGGATGACCAAGTAACCATTACTGACTCTCAGCAAATACCCTACGATGCCGTATTAATCGGAACGGGTGACAGAACTAAACCGGTGAGTGATAAAGATCCCAACGGAGTAGACAACCGCTTCTATATGTTCCGTGATTATAATGTTCAAGTTACCGATTTTGGCGCGCTTGACGACGATGCTCAGCCAGTAGCCATTGTTTCTAATGATTTATACAACATTACCAGTGATCCTATTGGTGCATTAAGTGATGAAAGCGCCATTGAAACACAGCTCATTGCGCTGGGTGCTTCCAAAGGTTGGGTATATAACTTGGTTGAGGACGGCGAAAAGTCCTTGGGAGCGGCTTTGGTATTAGGTGGTGAGTTGTATTTCACTTCGTTCATTCCAGAAACCACTAACTCGGCAACATGTACTATTCCCACCATCGGTAAAGGTCGCACTTATGCTGTAGATATGCACATAGGTACCAGTATCAATAACAGTCGCTACTATGATGTAGATAATAAAGTACCCGATGATTTGATTATTCACTCTGGCGAGGATGAGCAAGGTGAGTCGGTGGTAAGAGTATTTGGTGGAGATCCCGGTGAAGAGCTAGAGTTTGATGATCAAGATGAAAACAATGATCATACTTGTGAAAATGCTGGCGAGTGTAAGGAAGGCTCAAGAGAAGCCAATATGGACATGAGTCCAAAACAAATTTACTTCTATTTTGATGAGGGCTAAATGAACCACTCGATGCGCGGTGTCACCTTAATGGAGCTCATGATTGCGGTAGCTATTGTCGCCATATTGGCGGCGGTAGCTTACCCTGCTTATACTTCATTTGTCGCCGAATCTCGGCGCAGTGAGGCCATAAAAGAACTAGCCACCTTAGCGGTATTACAAGAACAGTATTATGCCGATAATGCGAGTTATGCAGCTAACCTTGCCAGCTTGAGCTTGGCTGCGTCTGGTGCTGGCTCTTATAACACCGAGAATGGCTATTATGCCATTACGCTAAGTAGTTCTGCAGCGGCTAGTACATTTACAGCTAAGGCGACTGCTTTAGGTACTCAACTTAGTGCTGATACCGACTGTAAAATTTTCTCTATCGATGATGAGGGCAGCAAGTCTGCTGAGGATTCGTCGGGAAATTCAAATGCTGATTGTTGGTGATCTTATGAAAGGTTTAGCTATTTTCTTATGTTTGATTTTGCCCATGTCTTCAAGCTGGGCGATTACCGTTAAGTGCTACATGGCTGGCTCCACAGGTTATGATCAAGTGGTAATAGCTTCGCCTAAAGATCTAGATTCAATAGCAGAGATTACAGCGGAAATTAGACAGCGGTATACCAATCACACCGCTAGTGCACAAAAGTTTGGCAGTATTTCTCAGATTGAATGTGTTGAATTTAACAGTGAGTTTAGTAGTGATATTGCCAATGTAAGGTTTGCAGAACTTGAATACTAATTAGAGTGAGGAGCTCAGTCACAGGATTAGATAGGGCAGCTGCTTTTTTCACTATCGGTGATAAAACGAATATTGCCGCCTTTTGAGATAACTACGCCATCAATGTAGCTATTATCATTTGAACAAAAGTAGAGGCTTCCCGAAGCCCCGGCAATTAAACCATCGCTCTGAAAAGAAAATGAATCTATTGCTCCTTTAAAGTCGATATTGCCTGCCTTAGTAAATGGTTCCGCTGCCAGTAGAACTTTCTCACCACTATCTAGTTTCCCGTTGCTATTATCGTCGGCGAATACCGTTAAACCAGAATTCACTTCTCCGCCACAGTCGCTGCCATTGGCCTTTAGGGCACAAACAACTACACGTTGATTAAGGTTTATTGCTTGGCTGCGAGCAAAACGCACTTCTCGCATCATCCGGTTGCTTGATGCATCCGCCGCCATTGACTGAAACAAACTGTTCATACTGGGTACGCCGATACCCAGTAATACCACCGCGATTGCAATGGTTATCATTAATTCAAGTAAGGTGAATCCGGTTTGCTTAGTCAATTAAGGCACTCTTAACTCAAGTCTTTACTGTAAGTGTATACGCTTATGGTGGGTCTGCAGCTACAGAGGGGTTTTTTGTACGAAGTGTGTGGTAAGTTCGATGAATAAAGCCAAGGACTGATTGAAAAAGGTGAGCCATTGATTCAATTGAAGATTCTTGCGATGACGTTTAAGCCGGCGAAATTCAGCTAAGATATTGATTTTGCGTGAGCCGAGTGGTGTTTTTTAGCCAATTCCCTGATTAAGCTAAGTGTATAACGTTGTCACATGCGCGCGCTTGGCTTAAAGTAAGGGCATAGATACTCAACAAAATGATAAATAAAAGGAAGTACACATGAAGCAAGTCACGGCAATTATCAAGCCATTTAAAATGGATGATGTTCGCGAAGCTTTAGCTGATATTGGTATTACGGGTATGACAGTTACCGAAGTAAAAGGCTTTGGTCGACAAAAAGGCCACACTGAGCTTTACCGTGGCGCTGAGTACAAAGTAGACTTCTTGCCAAAAATGAAGCTAGAGCTAGTCGTTCAAAAAGATGATCTAGAGCGTTGTATTGAAGCCATTGTGCAAACCGCGCAAACTGGCAAGATTGGCGATGGTAAGATCTTTGTTCGCGATGTAGACCGCGTTATCCGTATACGTACTGGTGAAGAAAACGAAGATGCGATTTAACGCGTACCCAGATACAAAAAAGGCGAGCTCTTAGCTCGCCTTTTTTATGCTTAGTCAATATTAATTCACACTAAGTATTAATGCTGTTTGTTCCGCTTTATCGGTAATGCCTAGAGCCTTGTAGCCATCTTCCATCACTTTAAGTGCATCGCGTGCAGATGGTGTATCAGAGAAGTTCTCAATCACATAGCGAGCGCGATTTACCGCACCAATATACGCTTCACGCTTAATGTAGTAACGCGCCACCGATACTTCGTAGCGGGCTAGGTTGTCTTTTAAGTGAACCATGCGCTGCTTGGCATCTGCAGCATAATCACTGTGCGGATAACGATTAATCAAGGTCTTAAAGTCGTTGAAAGCTTGGCGAGAAAAGCTTGGGTCTCGGTCAAAACGGTCAATACCAACAACGCTTTGGAACAAGTTGTAGTCTGCCGCCATATTGGTAAGACCGCGCATGTAATAGACGTAATCTAACTCACTGTGCGTTGGGTTATTGCGAATAAAACGGTCGGTGCTCGCTAAAGCCATCGCTGTATCACTACGTTTGTAGTAGACGTAAATAAGGTCAAGCTGTACTTGATTAGAATAGGGGCCAAAAGGATAGCGCGTATCTAAGGCTTCTAGGTTCTCAACTGCATCGGTAAACGCGCCATTGTTGATTGCTGTTTGGGCTTCTGCGTATAGCTCCGACGCTGGTTTGTCAGGGATCTTTGGCTTTTCTTTTGAATTCGAAGAACAAGCTCCAAGCATCAAGCCGAGCAGTATTACTGAAATTGTTTGCTTATAAACGCGCATCATGGACTAAAAATCGTCTTTGTTGTTTCTGTGATAACCAAATAACAATACTCGTCTCAACGTCGAAAAGTATTAGGTTAAACACCTCAAATAATGGGCAAACAGTATCCTCTATGCCACTTAAACCGTCAATCACCGAGTGACATATATAGTGGGAGGTGCATCTAACAAACCATTTTCTTCTATGCTTTAAGCTAGGAATGATTACAATAGCCCGTTTTGGCCTTCCTGTTAGAGGTAAAACCTAAGATGAGTCAACCTTTAGAGTTGCGAGCAATCGTTGATGATGAGCTAGCTGGAGCTCGCCTCGATCAGGCGTTAGCTGCGCTGTTTCCAGATTATTCCCGTTCACGGATCAAAGAATGGATCCTTGGCGAATGTGTTCGTTTAGATGGCGAACTGAAAGTTAAACCTAGGGAAAAGGTAGTTGGCGGGGAAGAGATTGTATTAAATACCGTGTTGGAAGACGTGGTTGAAGCCCAAGCTGAAGATATCGAGCTCGATATCGTTTATGAAGATGACGATATTCTGGTGATTAATAAGCCTATTAACATGGTAGTGCACCCTGGTGCTGGCAATAACAGCGGCACTGTACTCAATGCTTTATTGCATCGTTATCCATCAATTGCCGAAGTGGCTCGCGCCGGTATTGTGCACCGTTTAGATAAAGATACCTCTGGGCTTATGGTGGTGGCTAAAACCGTGCCTGCGCAAACTCACTTAGTTGAAGCGCTTCAAGCTCGCCATGTAACCCGTGAGTACGAAGCGATTGCTACCGGGGTTATGACTGCTGGTGGATTGGTGGAAGAGCCGATTGGTCGTCATCCTACTAAGCGCACTCATATGGCAGTAGTTGCTACTGGTAAACCTGCAGTAACGCATTACCGCGTAGCGGAGAAGTTTCGTCAACATACGCGTATTCGCTTGCGCTTGGAAACAGGCCGTACTCACCAAATTCGGGTGCACATGGCGCATATTGGACACTCACTTTTGGGTGACCAAACCTACGGTCGTTTGCGTTTACCTAAAGGCTCTAGTGAAGAGTTGATTGCTGCTATGCGTGGTTTTCAGCGCCAAGCTCTGCATGCGGTAATGTTACGTTTAGAGCACCCAATTACGGGCGAAATGATGGAGTGGCACGCTCCGGTTCCTCAAGACATGTTAGATATTGCCGATGCCTTGCGCGCCGATCATAAACTCAATCCTGATTTAGGCTAAGCATGGCTAAATTGCTGATTGATTGGCCCAGCCCAAAAAATGTAAAAGCGGTTTACAGTGACCGCTTAGCAGGCGCTAGCTTGGCTCCCTATGATTCCTACAATCTGGGCGATCATGTGGGGGACGACGCCAGCGCAGTGCAGACCAATCGGCAGCATTTCCAACAAGGTATGCCACAGCAAGTGTGTTGGCTAAAGCAAATTCACAGCACTCGTGTGGTAGATGCTAGTGAGCCTAGCATGCGTTTTGCTGAGGCCGATGCAAGCTTTGCGAAGCAAGAAGATGCGGTATGTGTAGTCATGACCGCAGATTGTTTACCAGTACTTTTTTGCGATAAACAAGGCACGGTAGTGGCGGCGGCGCACGCTGGGTGGCGCGGTTTGCTCGATGGCGTGTTAGAAAATACCGTAGCAGCAATGAACATTGCTCCCAGTGAGATCATGGCTTGGTTTGGTCCTGCGATTGGCCCAGATGCCTTTGAAGTAGGTGCTGAAGTTTATCAGCAATTTGTGGCTAAAGACTCAAAGTCGGCCAGCGCTTTTACGGCTAGCGCAAATAGCGGTAAGTATTATGCCGATATCCACCAACTGGCTAAGCAGCGTCTTAGCGCGCTAGGTTTGAATGATGTTTATGCTGATGCGAGCTGTACTTTAAATAATGCCTCACGTTTCTTTTCTTACAGGCGTGATGGCCAAACCGGACGAATGGCTGCTGCCATCTGGCTTAGCTAAAGCAATAAAGCTCACAAAACCATCGTCTTGATGGTTTTTTAATGCCATTTATCTTGAATTTTTTTACATCTAATCCCACATATTCATTAATAGCTTAATATATGTGGAGGTGTGACATGCGCCTAGATAGATTCACAAGCAAATTTCAATTAGCGATTTCAGACGCTCAATCTTTAGCATTGGGGCGCGACCACCAGTTTATTGAACCGGTGCATTTAATGTCGGCCATGCTAAATCAAGATGCCGCTTCGCTACGGCCATTATTAGTAGAAGCCGGAATTGAAGGCAGCGCCTTGCGTTCTCAGCTTTCTCAAGCCCTAGAGCAGTTGCCACGTGTTGAAGGCACTGGTGGCGAAGTACAGCTTTCTAACCAATTAGTGGTGTTACTTAACCTTTGTGACAAGTTGGCGCAAAAGCGTAAAGATAAATTCATTTCATCAGAAATCTTCTTTTTAGCTGTTACCGAAGACAAAGGTAAGCTTGGCGATATTATGCGTGAGTTAGGCGCAAATAAAGAGAATATAGAAAAAGCCATTATCAAAATTCGAGGTGGTCAAAAAGTTGATGACCCTAATGCCGAAGACCAGCGCCAAGCACTAGAAAAATACACCATCGATCTTACCGAGCGAGCCGAGCAAGGCAAACTTGACCCGGTGATCGGTCGTGACGACGAGATTCGTCGCACCGTGCAGGTATTGCAGCGTCGTACCAAAAATAACCCAGTATTAATTGGTGAGCCCGGAGTGGGCAAAACTGCGATTGCCGAAGGCTTAGCTCAGCGGATCATTAACCACGAAGTGCCGGAAGGACTAAAAAACAAACGCGTTTTATCGCTTGATATGGGGTCTCTAGTTGCGGGGGCTAAATATCGCGGTGAGTTTGAAGAGCGCTTAAAAGCAGTGCTTAATGAGCTTTCTCAAGAAGAAGGCCAAGTGATACTTTTCATCGATGAGTTGCACACTATGGTTGGCGCCGGTAAAGGCGATGGCGCGATGGATGCGGGTAATATGCTTAAACCTGCCTTGGCGCGTGGTGAACTGCATTGTGTAGGCGCAACAACGTTAAATGAGTATCGCCAGTATATTGAAAAAGATGCAGCACTTGAGCGTCGCTTCCAAAAAGTGCTGGTGGAAGAGCCTAATGTTGAAGATACCATAGCGATTTTACGTGGTTTAAAAGAGCGTTATGAATTGCACCACTCGGTTGAAATTACTGATCCCGCAATTGTTGCGGCAGCCAGTTTGTCACATCGCTATATTTCCGATAGGCAGTTACCTGATAAAGCTATCGACCTAATAGACGAAGCAGCTTCAAGTATTCGTCTGCAAATAGATTCTAAGCCTGAAGCTTTAGACAAACTTGAGCGCAAAATCATTCAGTTAAAGCTGGAGCGCCAAGCGCTACAAAAAGAAGCAGATAGCGCCAGCCTTAAACGACTAGCTTTATTAGACGAAGAGTTAGCTGAAAAAGAAAGCAAATTTAAAGAGCTAGACGAGGTTTGGAAGGCCGAAAAAGCTGCTTTATCGGGCACCCAACATATTAAGGCCGATTTGGAACAAGCTCGTTTAGATATGGACGTTGCGCGTCGAGCAGGCGATTTAAATCGTATGTCTGAGCTGCAATATGGTCGAATTCCAGAATTGGAACGTCAGTTAGATTTAGCCTCGCAAGCCGAGATGCAAGATATGAGTTTGTTGCGTAACAAGGTGAGCGATGCCGAAATTGCCGATGTTTTGTCGCGCTGGACTGGTATTCCAGTTAATCGAATGCTGGAGGGCGAACGCGACAAGTTGTTGCGTATGGAGCAGCAACTGCATGATAGGGTGATTGGCCAAGGCGAGGCCGTAGAAGCTGTATCCAATGCTATTCGCCGCAGCAGAGCGGGATTATCTGATCCGAACCGCCCGATTGGCTCGTTTTTGTTTTTAGGACCAACTGGTGTGGGTAAAACAGAGCTATGTAAAGCGCTCGCCGAATTTATGTTTGATACCGAAGAATCAATGGTGCGTATCGACATGTCGGAATTTATGGAGAAACACTCCGTTGCTCGTCTAGTCGGAGCGCCTCCAGGTTATGTGGGTTATGAAGAGGGCGGTTATTTAACTGAAGCGGTAAGGCGCAGACCTTACTCGGTTATTCTACTTGATGAAGTAGAAAAGGCTCATCCAGATGTGTTTAACATTTTGCTGCAAGTATTAGACGATGGCCGCTTAACCGACGGGCAGGGGCGAACGGTAGATTTTCGCAACGCAGTCATCATCATGACGTCTAACCTTGGCTCAGACATTATTCAAGAGCGACATGGTGAGATGACTCATCAGGAGATAAAAACGGCCTTGATGGGCGTGCTTGCTCAACAATTTAGGCCTGAGTTTATCAACCGAATTGATGAGTCAGTGGTTTTCCATCCATTAGCACACGAACAAATCCGCACAATTGCCGGAATACAAGTTCAGCGTTTGGTGCCACGTTTGGAGGAAAAAGGTTACAAGTTGGAGTTTAGCGATGCGGTGTTAGATAAGTTAGGACAAGCTGGCTTTGATCCTGTCTATGGTGCAAGGCCTTTAAAGCGGGCTATTCAGCAACAGTTAGAAAACCCCTTAGCGCAAGCCATTTTATCGGGACAAATCGAACCAGGGAAAACCATTCGTATCGAATTAGAAGATGGCCAATTAGCCTTTAAATAGAAGTAAAGCGTAAGCAAGCTAATTAGCTTGCTTACGTTGTTGGTTTTGGAGTTGTTTTAGGTTGAGATAGCTTTTTGTTTGGCTGTCGCTAAGCAGCTTGGCAATCTCTTGGTCTTTTTCTTTTAACAACTCTCGCATTGCTTTCCACATTTGTTTTCTATCGCCTTCAAAACCAAATAAGTCATCCATCAAACTGTTATATCGTTGTTCAAGTTGAGTAAATTGGCTAATTTGGTGCGGGTCTAAACTCAAATGCTTAGTCAATCTTTCTATGTCCATAGTGTTACTACCAATTTGTGCGTTTAGTCGACCTAAAAAATGAACTCCTCCTAATATTTATTTCTTATGTCTAAGATATAGTTCATTGCGCTGCTTTTGTCTTTGAATTGCTATTATCAACTAGGGGCTTATGCTATTTTTAGCCAAAGTTTTAAGGCTGTTTTATAGAGTATTTAAATGACCGAGCAAAAAGTTAGCGAAGGTGCCCGCCAAAAAGGCATCTTCTTACTCCCCAATTTGTTTACCACCGCAGGGCTGTTTTCAGGCTTTTATGCGGTAGTTGCATCAATGAACGATCAATTTGAGGCAGCGGCTATCGCCATCTTTGTTGCAATGATTTTTGATGGAGTAGATGGCCGAGTTGCTAGGTTAACAAATACCGAGAGTGCCTTTGGTGCAGAGTATGACTCGATGGCCGATATGGTTTCCTTTGGTATTGCCCCTGCTCTGGTGGTTTATAATTGGGCGCTGCACGATTTAGGCAAAATAGGCTGGTTGGCAGCATTTGTTTATACAGTAGGTGCAGCCTTGCGCCTTGCCCGCTTTAACACTCAAGTGGGTATTGCGGATAAACGTTTCTTTCAAGGTTTAGCTAGTCCAGCCGCGGCCGCGTTAATAGCTGGGATGGTCTGGTTTGCTCAAGACCTTCAGTTTTCAGGTAACAGTTTAGAATTTGTTGCCTGCTTTATTACTGTCATCAGTGGTCTGTTAATGGTGAGTAACTTCCGCTATCACAGTTTCAAAGGTATCGATTTAAAAGGCCGTGTACCATTTTTTGCTGTGCTGCTTATTGTATTAGTGTTTATTGTTATTGCCGTTAAGCCCGCAGTCATCTTGTTTACGCTGTTTGCCGCCTATGCTGTTTCGGGGCCTATCTACACTGTTCGCACTGTGAAGGACCTCAAATTTAAACACGTAGTGGGTGATGAAGAAGATCTAGACTGTCATCGAACAGAGAGCCAGCATAAAGGCGATGAGCAATCCGTTGAACCGGTAGCTGAAGATAAAGTAGAAAAGTAACAAAATAGTACTTAATGAGAAAAAAGGCGCTTAAATGGCGCCTTTTTGCTTATTTAATGTGCTGTTTTGGTTTTATCTTTCAATAATTGGCAAAAAAGCAAAATAACTGTTGCTTTACTAAATCGCTTCCCTATAATGCACCTCCACTGACACGGCACGCAGCGCACTAAAGCGAAGCAAGGCTACGTCAGGGGTATCAAGGCCTAGGGCTGAGTTAGCCGGTTGAAAAACTTCTTCTTAATTAATATTAAAAAGCGGTTGACAGCCACAGAGGAAAGCGTAGAATGCGCACCTCGCTTCGATTGAGAAGCAACGCTCTTTAACAATTTATCAAGCAATCTGTGTGAGCACTCACAGGACCTTAAGCGAAAAAATTAAGCTTAAGTGAACTGGAGTCTTGCACTGTAAAACACAGTAATAATTTCAGTTTTTAACTTTGAGCGAAAAAACTTTTGATTGAAGAGTTTGATCATGGCTCAGATTGAACGCTGGCGGCAGGCTTAACACATGCAAGTCGAGCGGTAACATTTCTAGCTTGCTAGAAGATGACGAGCGGCGGACGGGTGAGTAATGCTTGGGAATATGCCTTTACGTGGGGGACAACAGTTGGAAACGACTGCTAATACCGCATAATGTCTTCGGACCAAAGGAGGGGATGCTTCGGCACCTTTCGCGTAAAGATTAGCCCAAGTGGGATTAGCTAGTTGGTAAGGTAATGGCTTACCAAGGCGACGATCCCTAGCTGGTTTGAGAGGATGATCAGCCACACTGGGACTGAGACACGGCCCAGACTCCTACGGGAGGCAGCAGTGGGGAATATTGCACAATGGGCGAAAGCCTGATGCAGCCATGCCGCGTGTGTGAAGAAGGCCTTCGGGTTGTAAAGCACTTTCAGTCGTGAGGAAGGGGTAGTAATTAATACTTGCTATCTTTGACGTTAGCGACAGAAGAAGGACCGGCTAACTCCGTGCCAGCAGCCGCGGTAATACGGAGGGTCCGAGCGTTAATCGGAATTACTGGGCGTAAAGCGTACGCAGGCGGCTTGTTAAGCCAGATGTGAAATCCCCGGGCTCAACCTGGGAATGGCATTTGGAACTGGCAAGCTAGAGTTTTGTAGAGGGTGGTAGAATTTCAGGTGTAGCGGTGAAATGCGTAGAGATCTGAAGGAATACCAGTGGCGAAGGCGGCCACCTGGACAAAAACTGACGCTCATGTACGAAAGCGTGGGGAGCAAACAGGATTAGATACCCTGGTAGTCCACGCCGTAAACGATGTCTACTAGTTGTCTGTGAGTTTAACTCGTGGGTAACGCAGCTAACGCATTAAGTAGACCGCCTGGGGAGTACGGCCGCAAGGTTAAAACTCAAATGAATTGACGGGGGCCCGCACAAGCGGTGGAGCATGTGGTTTAATTCGATGCAACGCGAAGAACCTTACCTGCCCTTGACATACTGAGAACTTACCAGAGATGGTTTGGTGCCTTCGGGAACTCAGATACAGGTGCTGCATGGCTGTCGTCAGCTCGTGTCGTGAGATGTTGGGTTAAGTCCCGCAACGAGCGCAACCCCTATCCTTATTTGCCAGCACGTAATGGTGGGAACTCTAGGGAGACTGCCGGTGATAAACCGGAGGAAGGTGGGGACGACGTCAAGTCATCATGGCCCTTACGGGCAGGGCTACACACGTGCTACAATGGCATGTACAGAGGGATGCGAACTCGCGAGAGCAAGCGGACCCCAAAAAGCATGTCGTAGTCCGGATCGGAGTCTGCAACTCGACTCCGTGAAGTCGGAATCGCTAGTAATCGTAGATCAGAATGCTACGGTGAATACGTTCCCGGGCCTTGTACACACCGCCCGTCACACCATGGGAGTGGGCTGCAAAAGAAGTGGGTAGTTTAACCTTCGGGAGGACGCTCACCACTTTGTGGTTCATGACTGGGGTGAAGTCGTAACAAGGTAGCCCTAGGGGAACCTGGGGCTGGATCACCTCCTTATTATGATGCTTAGGTTTTGTGACGTGTTCACACAGATTGCTTGATGAAAAAGAAAAGAGAGAAGTTCTAGTGTGGTGTAGAACCAACGAGAACAGCTACTGCAGTGTCCCGTTCGTCTAGAGGCCTAGGACACCGCCCTTTCACGGCGGTAACAGGGGTTCAAATCCCCTACGGGATACCATTTTCTCTCACTGGTTTGAGAATACAAAGCTAAGCATTTGTTTATATAGTGCTTAGCTTTGGTTTCTAAGGAACCAATTGCTCTTTAACAATTTGGAAAAGCTGATAAAAAATATCTCAAGAATATGAGTTTAATAACAAGTGTTCTTGGTATTCAAAAATAAGGTGATCGTACTCGAATGGCAGGATTTATACAGCCTGACCATTCAAGTGATTTAAGCGACAACATTTAGGTGTTGTATGGTTAAGTGACTAAGCGTATACGGTGGATGCCTTGGCAGTCAGAGGCGATGAAGGACGTGTTAATCTGCGATAAGCCATGTTAAGTCGATAAAAGACGTTATAGACATGGATTTCCGAATGGGGAAACCCACTGCATTTTATGCAGTATCGTAACGTGAATACATAGCGTTGCGAGGCGAACCCGGGGAACTGAAACATCTAAGTACCCGGAGGAAAAGAAATCAACCGAGATTCTGGTAGTAGCGGCGAGCGAACCCGGATTAGCCCTTAAGCTTTTAGGTGATTAGTGGAACATTCTGGAAAGGATGGCGATACAGGGTGATAGCCCCGTACATGAAAATCTACTTTAAGTGAAATCGAGTAGGACGGCACACGTGATATGTTGTCTGAATATGGGGGGACCATCCTCCAAGGCTAAATACTCCTGACTGACCGATAGTGAACCAGTACCGTGAGGGAAAGGCGAAAAGAACCCCTGTGAGGGGAGTGAAATAGAACCTGAAACCGTATACGTACAAGCAGTGGGAGCCCCTTCGTGGGGTGACTGCGTACCTTTTGTATAATGGGTCAACGACTTAATTTCAGTAGCAAGGTTAAGCGAATAGCGGAGCCGTAGGGAAACCGAGTGTTAACTGCGCGCATAGTTGCTGGGATTAGACCCGAAACCCGGTGATCTAGCCATGGGCAGGTTGAAGATTGGGTAACACCAATTGGAGGACCGAACCGACTAATGTTGAAAAATTAGCGGATGACTTGTGGCTGGGGGTGAAAGGCCAATCAAACCGGGAGATAGCTGGTTCTCCTCGAAAGCTATTTAGGTAGCGCCTCGAGCGAATACTGATGGGGGTAGAGCACTGTTAAGGCTAGGGGGTCATCCCGACTTACCAACCCTTTGCAAACTCCGAATACCATCAAGTACTACTCGGGAGACACACGGCGGGTGCTAACGTCCGTCGTGGAAAGGGAAACAACCCAGACCGTCAGCTAAGGTCCCAAAGTGTATGTTAAGTGGGAAACGATGTGGGAAGGCTTAGACAGCCAGGATGTTGGCTTAGAAGCAGCCATCATTTAAAGAAAGCGTAATAGCTCACTGGTCGAGTCGGCCTGCGCGGAAGATGTAACGGGGCTAAACATACCACCGAAGCTACGGGAGCATGCTTGCATGCTCGGTAGAGGAGCGTTCTGTAAGCCGTTGAAGGTGATTCGTAAGGATTGCTGGAGGTATCAGAAGTGCGAATGTTGACATGAGTAACGATAAAGGGGGTGAAAAGCCCCCTCGCCGAAAGACCAAGGTTTCCTGTCCAATGTTAATCAGGGCAGGGTGAGTCGGCCCCTAAGGCGAGACTGAAAAGTGTAGTCGATGGGAAACAGGTTAATATTCCTGTACTTCGTATAATTGCGATGGGAGGACGGAGAAGGCTAGGCCAGCGTGGCGATGGTTGTCCACGTGAAAGGCAGTAGGCGGTAAACTTAGGCAAATCCGGGTTTACATTACGCTGAGAGTTGATGACGAGTGTCTACGGACACGAAGTGGTTGATGCCCTGCTTCCAGGAAAAGTCTCTAAGCTTCAGATTATACGAAACCGTACCCCAAACCGACACAGGTGGTTGGGTAGAGAATACCAAGGCGCTTGAGAGAACTCGGGTGAAGGAACTAGGCAAAATGGTACCGTAACTTCGGGAGAAGGTACGCTCTTGATGGTGATGGGACTTGCTCCCTAAGCTGCTGAGAGTCGCAGATACCAGTTGGCTGCAACTGTTTATTAAAAACACAGCACTGTGCTAAATCGAAAGATGACGTATACGGTGTGACGCCTGCCCGGTGCCGGAAGGTTAATTGATGTGGTTAGCGCAAGCGAAGCTATTGATCGAAGCCCCGGTAAACGGCGGCCGTAACTATAACGGTCCTAAGGTAGCGAAATTCCTTGTCGGGTAAGTTCCGACCTGCACGAATGGCGTAATGATGGCCAAGCTGTCTCCACCCGAGACTCAGTGAAATTGAAATTGCCGTGAAGATGCGGTGTACCCGCGGCTAGACGGAAAGACCCCGTGAACCTTTACTACAGCTTGACACTGAACATTGACCCTACATGTGTAGGATAGGTGGGAGGCTTTGAAGCGTTGTCGCCAGATGACGTGGAGCCGACCTTGAAATACCACCCTTGTAGTGTTGATGTTCTAACGTTGGTCCCTTATCGGGATTGCGGACAGTGTCTGGTGGGTAGTTTGACTGGGGCGGTCTCCTCCCAAAGAGTAACGGAGGAGCACGAAGGTTGGCTAAGTATGGTCGGACATCATACGGTTAGTGCAATGGCATAAGCCAGCTTAACTGCGAGACAGACACGTCGAGCAGGTACGAAAGTAGGTCATAGTGATCCGGTGGTTCTGTATGGAAGGGCCATCGCTCAACGGATAAAAGGTACTCCGGGGATAACAGGCTGATACCGCCCAAGAGTTCATATCGACGGCGGTGTTTGGCACCTCGATGTCGGCTCATCACATCCTGGGGCTGAAGTCGGTCCCAAGGGTATGGCTGTTCGCCATTTAAAGTGGTACGCGAGCTGGGTTTAGAACGTCGTGAGACAGTTCGGTCCCTATCTGCCGTGGGCGTTTGAGAATTGAGGGGAGCTGCTCCTAGTACGAGAGGACCGGAGTGGACGAACCGCTGGTGTTTGGGTTGTTATGCCAATAGCATTGCCCAGTAGCTACGTTCGGAACTGATAACCGCTGAAAGCATCTAAGCGGGAAGCAGGCCTCGAGATTAATTCTCACTAGGACTTTAAGTCCTCTGAAGGGCCGTTGGAGACTACAACGTTGATAGGCAAGGTGTGTAAGTGCTGTGAGGCATTGAGCTAACTTGTACTAATTACCCGTGAGGCTTAACCATACAACACCTAAAGGGTGTTGCTTATAGATACTTTATTTTAGAAACCATGAATACTTGTTAGTGCTCATGAGATGTTTCAGCTTTTTCGAATGTTAAAGACAACAGTTTTTGCCTGGTGGCAATAGCGTTGTGGACCCACCTGACTCCATGCCGAACTCAGAAGTGAAACGCAACTGCGCCGATGATAGTGTGGGGCTTCCCCATGTGAAAGTAGGTCACCGCCAGGCTCCTATACTAAGCCCTCGTCTAACGACGAGGGCTTTTTTATTGCCTGCGATTTAGTCGCCCAGGCATACCAATCGCACAATCCTCTATAGATTCATCAACAGCACTACCCTAGCGCATCACAGACATCGCCCTCTTGCACATACAAAGTCGACCAGTGATTACGTTTGGCGTGTTTCTTGGCAAGGCTCGCCCGCTCGCTTAACTCATCGATACTCAGTTGTGAGGCTGCAGTCCAGCGGGTAACGCCTACAGCCAATCCACTCAGATGAAAGAAGCGTTGTTGGCCGTCACGATCTTTGGCCACAATGCCTTTAGCGTCTAGGTCTTTTTGCCGATACAAGGCTTCTCGGCGGCTATCAAATGTGCTGAGTAGGTGTAATACGGAAGGCTGCCAGTTTTGGGTGGTGAAAATCACTATAAAGTCATCTCCGCCTAGGTGGCCAATAAAGTGTGCATATTTACTTAAATGCATCCTTAATAGCTCAGCGACCAATTTGATCATTTTGTCACCGCGCTCATAGCCACAAATATCATTAAATGGCTTAAAGTTATTTAGGTCGAAGTAAGCAAGGTCAAATGTCTGTTTACGTGCGATTAAGTGGTTTAGACTGCGTTGCAGAGGCACGTTACCCGGTAAAGCCGTTAAGGGGTTAGCGTAACGGGCTAATTGAAGTTTGTAGTCAGAGAGCTTTCGCATTACATCTACCGCTAAACCCACGCCGTAGTACTTACTATTTTGAGTAACAATAAATACAGCGTCTAAGCCACTAGCTGTGTGTTGGCTAAGTTTACGGCCGATTTCACTTAAGGTGGTGTTGGCATCTACGGTTAAGGGGTTGGTATCCATTAACTCGGCTACGGTTTTACGCTGATTGAGTGAATGACCGTAAGGGCCCGAGTACTGCGCAAGTAACTCTTCGCGCTTTATTAAGCCTAAAACTCGCTGTTGTCCATCTACCACCGGAAGTGAGTTAATGGTTTTATCTTCGAGAATGGTTGTTAAAAGCTTTTTAGAAGATAAGTTAGGGGACACGATATTGGCAGAGCTGGCTAGAGAAAGTGCCGTGTAGGGCTCTGTTACTACAGGAGTACTTGGCGCAGTTTTTCGCAGCTTTGGTTGATTAGTAGGCCGAGCAATATGAAAACCTTGAAGGTAAGGAATATCTAAGTTTACCAGTTGCTGATATTGTTCGGCATTTTCAATGCATTCAACAATGATTTGGCTGCCAATTTGTTCAGCAAGGTTCACCAGCGATGCAATGGCAGTGCTAACTTTGCCATCTTCTAGTAATTGCTCGCAGAAAAAACAGTCTAGCTTTAAATACTCAGGGCTGAGTTGTAACCATGTTTTAATGCCTGCGTAGCCTGCGCCAAAATCATCTAAAGCGAAGGAAATCGCTAATTTACGCAGTTCTTGGATACACTTTAAAAGCGCCTTATCAACACAGATTGGCAGGTGCTCGGTGAGCTCGATAACTAGATTGCCTTTGCTAGGAATAAGTTGTTCAAAGCATTGAGTACCTTGTTGCTGATAAATGTACAGTAAAGTATCAGGTGAGAAGTTAATGAATAGATGGCCATTTATATTTTGCTTATCAAAGCGTTGTCGAGCTAGCTGAGCGCAAAGTAACTCAAGCTCATGCTGTTGGCTAGATTGGCGGGCAAACTCAAGTAGTGTTAGTGGCGAATGGAAATAACTATTTTTGGGGCCTCTAGATAAGGCCTCATAGCCTAAAGCTTGATTGTTATTATGATCCCAAATAGTTTGAAAAGCGGTACTAATGCTTTGTTGCCTAATTAGGTCGTCAAACTCCAATTGTCGCTTGGCTCGCATCCTTGTCGCCTCATTTATGCTGTTACTAAACAGGTGTAGCAGCTATTCTTTACAGAATCGTGACAAGTGGGTGAATAATGTTTTTTTCTTTAAATTTAGATGCTTAGCTCTATTTTAATTGAGTAGTTTCTTAATTTCCTGCATTTGCGCTTTACTGAGCGGTCCATATTCAATAGCAGCTGCATTACTTAATACTTGAGCTGTATTACGAAATCCTGGAATTGGTAATGTGTGCTCACCTAAGCCCCAAATCCAAGCTAGTGCTCCTTGATTAACCGTTCTTCCCTTACTGGTCAAAATTGATTGAATGCCAGCTAATTTGTTGAGCAGTTGAGGTGATGCTTTACCGTTTATGAAGTATTTTAGCCACTCTGGATTGATGCAACGAATATCGTCTTTATCTAAAATGCTTGAATGGTGGTACTTGCCTGAGAGCAGCCCCATAGCGAGTGGTCCTCGGTTTATCGCCGTTTTGTTGTGCTTGGCACAGAAGCTTACCAAATCATTGTTTTGGTCTAACACGTTGTTTTGAAACTGAAAGGCAATGCAGTGTTCAGCTGAAGAAAAGGCCTTTGCACGGTCTAGAAAGTCGGTACTCCAAGCGTAAGCGCGTATTTTCCCTGCCTTAACTAAGTGCTCTAGAGTTTCTATCATTTGTCCTATATTTTCGGCTGGGTAGTCATTTAAGTGTAACTGGTATAAATCAATATACTCAGTACTTAAGCGTTTTAGGCTATTTTCGCAATGTCGAATAATAGCATCGTGTTGATCAAAGATACCGCTGATGGTTTTGCTATCTTCATCAAACTCTAGGCCAAACTTAGTGCCAATAATGGCTTGTTGGCGTTTATTAGCCAGGGCTTTACCCAATACCCGTTCGCTGTGACCTGCACCATAGACTGCTGCAGTGTCGAAAAAGTTAATGCCAGCATCAAGTGCAGCGTGAATGGCTGAAATCGAGACCGCATCGTCTACTTTCCCCCAGCCACAAGGTTTGTTGTCTTGGTCGAAGAAAGGCCCGCCAATGGCCCAACAACCTAAACCAAGAGGGCTTACTTTCCATTCACCTAACTGTCTTAATTGCATAGCATTATCCTTTTTGGCTATAAAGTTCTTTAGCGGTTACCACGAACCCAAGGACTAACCTCTTGCTGATAAAAATCGGCAAGCTTGGCATGAAGGTCTTTGCTTAAAGAGGTTTGGCCTGAGTAATGAGTATTTTGCTGAATCTGCTCTGGTTTGCTTGCTCCCGTAATTACGCTAGTTATTTGTGGGTGGTCAAGTAGCCAACGAATTGCACACTCTGCAATAGCTAAGTTTTCAGGAAGCAGCGCTTTAAGCTGTTCAAGCAAGTTCAATGCTTTATCTAGCGGCAAACCAGCGAAAGTTTCCCCTACATGAAAGGCTGCGCCATCTCGGTTGTAGTGGCGGTGATCCGTTTCGGCAAATTGTCGATGCGCGGTGACAGCGCCACTTAATAAACCACTGGCATAGGGCAAACGGGCAATTATTCCCACTTGTTGAGCTTGAGCTAAATCGAGCACTTCAGCTACAGCGTCTTGTCTAAATAGGTTAATGATAATTTGTAAGCTGGTTAAAGCCGGGTCTTTTAAACACAACTTGGCTTCTTCCATCGACTCTACACTTGCGCCGTAGTGCTCAATCAAGCCTTGTTGTTTAAAGTCGGCTAACCAAGTGAATATTTCACCATCACGAAGCATCTGGGTGGGAACACAATGCAGTTGAATCAAGGGAATGCTGGTTAAACCTAGCCGCTGTAAACTGGCTTCGATGCTTTGTTTAACTGTTTGTTTAGTGTAGTTATTCGGGTACAAATTTGCATCTCGGCCAAGCTTGGTTGCAATGGTTATATCTGAATGCTGTTGGTAAAACTGCCCCAGTAATCGTTCGCTAAGGCCCGCGCCATATACATCGGCTGTATCATAAAAATGCACGCCACTTTGGTAGGCCTGCTCGAGGATGGTCAGTGACTGAGCTTCGCTTACAGGGCCAAAGTCACCGCCTAATTGCCAGCAGCCTAAGCCTATTTCACTTAATACTAAGCCGCTTTTACCTAACACTCTGTTCTGCATTGTTGATCCTGCTTGGTTATGTTTTAAAACAGTGTAAACGTTTTATGTTGTTTGATATTTGGCTAGTATTAAAAATAATTGTTCAGAAATTTGGATTAATATGTTCGCAGGGCTGGTTGATTTTGTCACCGTAGTTGAAACCGGCAGTTTTACTGCCGCTGCCGATAAGCTGCATAGTTCTAAGGCTAGCATTAGCCAAAGGGTGAGTGATTTAGAACATCGTTTAGGAGTGCAGCTGTTATATCGTTCGACCCGCAAGCTACGTTTGACTGATGCAGGGGAGAGTTATTATCAAAGCTGTCGTCAAGGCCTAGAGTTGCTGGAAGATGGAGCTCTAGCAGCCCAACAGCTGCAACATCATTTACAAGGCAAGATAAAAATAAACTCCTTAGGCGGCATTTTTGCAGAGCAATGGCTGGCGCCGGCTTTGCTTACGTTTCGCCAAGAACATCCAAACATTGATATCGAGCTAGATTTGTCGTCACAACGAGAAGACCTATTAAGCTCTCCTTTTGATATTGTATTTCGAATGGGAGCTTTGCCCGATTCGAGTTTGCAGGTGAGGGTGTTAAGCCAGTTAAATACGCATGTGGTCGCTAGCCCTGAGTACTTAGGGGCTAATGGCTTGCCCAAGCACCCCGAAGAGTTGCGTCATCATCAGTGTATTTGTGGCACGGTGTCGCAGTGGCCTTTTCAAAAGAATGGGCAAAAGTTGTTGGTGTCGGTGAGTGGCTCTTTTGCCTGTCCTAATGGACACGTACTTAAACAAGCCGCCATTGAGGGTTTTGGTTTTATTCGTACTCACGATATGTACTTGCGTGACGCGCTAGAAGCAGGCCAGCTAAAAACAGTGTTAGAAGATTGGCAGGTAGTAAGCCAACCGTTATGGATGGTGTTTCCTCCGGCACGTTATCGCTCGAAACGAGTAACTAAGCTAGCTGATTGGCTGGTAGACTATGCCAAAAGGCAAGCCATTTAGCTTTTGTTAGCGATTGGCATCATTAACGCTATGGGCTTTAAAGCATTCAAGGATTAAACATGAGTAATTCCTCCCCCAGTAGTGATATAAGCGAAGCTGAATATCAGCAGCACACGATGCGCTGGGTGAAAGATTTTGTGGTTGAATACAATATTTGTCCTTTTGCAAAGCGCGAATTAGAGCGTGGTAGTATTCGCTACCAAGTAGCGATGAGCGACGATATTGAAGAGTTATTGCAGCAGTTAGTTGTAGAATGCCAGTTCTTAGATAATCAACCCGACGTTGAAACAACCTTGTTTATCACCCCCAGCTTAAGCAGTTTTGAAGACTATTTAGATTGTTTGTATTGGGCGGAGAAGATCATAAGCAAACAAGGCTATGATGGCGTTTACCAGCTAGCTAGTTTTCATCCCGACTACTGTTTTGCTGGAGAAGCAGATACAGCGCCAAGTAACTATACTAATCGTTCGCCTTATCCGGTATTTCACTTAATTCGTGAAGCAACGGTGAGTCGCTTAACTCGACTTCATCCTGATCCTGAAGGGATCCCTGAGCACAACATTGAGCTTACTGAAGAACTGGGGATTTCATCACTAAAACAGATTTTGGCGAGCTGTAAATTGTAGATTAGAGTATATATTTTATCTTATCGCTTTGAAATTACTAAGTTATTTGCTTATGCTTTGCCAGCAAATTTTACAGGAGGTGATATGTCTTTAACGATAACTGCGGCCGAAAAAGCGATTTTGGCGGATTTGTCTATTCCCCCTCGGCCTCAAGTTTTGTTAACGATTACTCAAGAAACAAAAAAAGCCGAGCCCGATGTAGCGGTTATTGCCGAGGCAATAGCTAGTGATGTAGGGATCTCTGGTGCGGTGTTGCAAATTGTTAACTCTGCTGCGTTTCGTCGCTTAAACGAGATTAAATCGATTCACCAAGCGGTGATGACTTTAGGCATTAATCGGGTATTTCCTATTGTTAAAGCGGTTGCCTTAAAAGGGGCAATGCCAGCCTCTAAAGTATTGGATAAATTTTGGTTAGAGGCTAACTTACTGGCTAGTTGCGCAGCGGCTACCGCTGAAGAGCTAGGCTTTGAATCGGCCAAAGATAATGCTTATATGCTGGGTTTGTTTCATCAGGCTGGCGTACCCGCTTTGCTACAGTCTTTCCCTGAATATGAAAGCTTACTCGCCGAGGCCAATGACATGGGATGGGCTCATCTCGCGGAACGTGAACGCAGTGAATATGGGACAACTCATGCCACTGTGGCTGCACTTATTGCGCAGCAATGGAGCCTGCCTAAGGTGATGATAGAAGCCATTTATTATCAACACGACGCAGATGGCTTATTTAGTTCGCAAGAGCTAGGTAAATCATCGCTGCTAATGTTAGCAATATTAAAAATAGCGCGTATTGTTGCTTACCGTAAACTGGGAGTAAGCAGTGAAGAAGAAGCTTGGCAGGAGAGCTACGACGGCTTGTTAGCTTTCTTGAATTTGGAAGATCAGCAGTTAGAAGACACATTAAGTGCGGTGCTAGAGGCGCAGGCATAAAGAATTGCGTTTTAACGAATATAAAAAAGGCTAGCTGAGTAAGCTAGCCTTTTTACTTTTGGAAAGGTTTAGAACGTATACGCTATGTCGACGCCCCAGTTACGGCCTGGCTGGGTGTAACGGTCTAGGCCTTGATGGTCAGATGGTTTGCCGTCTAGGTCGGTGTAGCTCCAGTATTTTTGGTCAAGCGCATTAAACAAGCCTGCTCGCAATACTAGGTCGTTCACCGGTTGGTAGTAGGCAGTTAGATCTAGCAAAGCGTGGCCAGGTGCGTGGGCGTTGTTTTCGGTAGACCAGTCGCCTTCTTTCTTGGCTGACACCATGGTTAGGTTAAGTTGGCTACCCCAAAGTTTATCTTGGTGGTCGTAGCCTAAGCCCCAAACTGCAGTAAGCGGTGCAACAGAATCTAGCGCGCTGCCATCTTCTTTATTTTTGCCTTGTGCGTAGGCAACGCTTAAGCGGCTGTAGCTACCTTTAGGTGCACCAAAGGCTTCATCTAACCAGTAGTTACCTTTAAACTCCACACCATAGATTTCAGCTTCACCAATGTTTTCATTGATGGTGATACCCGCTGGATAGCTTGGATCACTGTAATCAGTTACTGATTGAATGAAGTTGGTGTAGTCATTGAAGAAACCCACTAACTCCATGCTAGATGCTGCAGTATTGGTACGTAAGCCTAACTCGTAGCTTTGGCTCTCTTCTGGTTTAAGGTTAGGGTTAGACAAGGTGGCATAACCGTGGCCGCTATTATCAAAGGCGTAGTAAAGTTCTTCAAGGGTAGGGGCTCTAAAGCCTTCGCTATATTGAACAAATGTACTAACTTGTTGATTCCAGTGATATACCGCGCCTAAGCGTTTGGTTAAAGCATCGCTGTTATGCTCTTCAAAGCCGCTGCTGGCATCTGGTGTTGCTTTGTAGTCGTCGTAACGTAAACCAGCGGTAACTACTAAGCGTTCATCCATTAAATACATGTGATCTTGAATAAAGATCCCGCGCTTTTCGGCTTCTGCTTTAGGCACTTCTGGCGCCCCTGGATCTACTGTTCCTGTATCGTAATAATGGGTGCGGTAATCCAGCTCAAAATCACTATTGATAGCTGTTAAACCGTAGCTGATTTCGTGGCTGCCGTGGTCAAACTCCAGTAGTTTGTTGAACTGAGCATCAAACTGCAATGAGCTATCTTCACCGTTACGTTCACGATTACGGCTACCGTATAAGTCGGTAGTATCGTAGTTATTGTGCTCTGATTTACTTTGCTGATGGCTTAGTTGCCAGAACAAATCATCAAATGCGGCATTGTTGGCTAGCCATGTGTGGTTTACGCCTACACGGCTGCGAGTGTCTTTGTCCTCGCCAGTTACATTTGTGTAGGTAAAGCCTGGGAATATGCTATAGCCTTCGTTACTAAGGATGGTTGACTTAGATTCGCGCTGGAATAGCTCAGCCACTAGGCCAAAAGTATGTGCATCATTTAAGGCGTAGTTAGTTTTTAGGAGCAGGTTGTGAGAGTCAAAGTCGAGAGGATCGGCTTGCCCGCGGTCTCGGCCATTTATGTCTTCACCTGAAGAATGGGTTTTAGTTTCGCTGCCATCACGGTAGGTGTAAATGGCTAAACCTTCCCATTTTTGATAGCGCTTAGCGACCTCGACGGTGGCTTTATATGCTTCGTTAGAACTACCGTAGCCAGTTTTAAGTGCAACATGGTTGCTGTCGCCTTCAGCTAGTACATCTTCAGGGTTTTTGGTTCTTAGTAATATTGCGCCGCCTAAGGCGTCACTACCGTAAAGGCTAGAGGCTGGCCCCTTGTTAATTTCAACGGCACTTAGGGTGTCAATTTCATAAGCGTTTGGCCCCTTGTTCATCACATCGCCACCAGGGTTATAGGCAGTGGGTTGCTCGATGCCATCTACCATTAGCTTAATTCGGTTGCCATCTAGGCCACGAATATTAAAGCCACTAGTGCCAAAACGGCCTTGCCCGGTAGTGGTTACGCCGGGTTCGTAACGAACAGCGTCATTTAAATCATTAGCCATTTGCTGCTCTAGCTGCTCAGAGCTTACCGAGCTAATGCTAGAAGAGATGTCTTTGACCGATTGCTCGGTACGGGTTGCTGATACCACCACTTCGTCAAACATGGTGCTATTTGTTTCGGCATAAGCGAGAGGGCTAAGGCTAAAAATTACTGCATTAGCAATTAGAGTGCGATTGAATGCTTTCATGGTTTTCAGGCTTGTTCCTTATCCTGTTAAGTTTTAATTAGGCGGTACTATACATAATACGAATGAGAATTAAAATCATTTGCATTTAATTATAGTTTTGTAAGTAGCTAAAATTGGAAGGGCTGAATATGGGAAATATCTTGAGTTGGCATTAAAGCTCTAGCCACTAATTGAGTTTATCTAGAAGAATTTGTGTAGCCAGCCAAGCTGGATAATGGTGTTTATATAGCTGTTTGATTTGGCAGAATATACTAAGCTTTAAGCACACTTCGCCAAGCTTTGATGATTGGTGAAAATAACTCTGTATAGCGACTTAAACCTAAGGATGGAATTGAAGTGTTACAAATAAAGCGTGTTGTATGTTTAGCCTTATGCGTGTTGTTGATTAGTGCATGTAAATCCGTGGGGGTGGGTTCTGGTTTCGAGGAGCGCCCAGTTACCCAGGTTAGTGAGCCCGCTAGCAAGGTTCAGTTTAATGATGCCTTAGTATGGCTAGACAGCGCCCAACAGGGAAAGCGAGGAGTACGTTTTCTAAAAGGAGAGTATCCACTTAGTGCTGAAGATGATGAGTATTGGTACTTTCAAGCTCCGTCGGTAATTGAAATGGCAGTGCTCGAGGGGGGAAATGTTGTTGGCGGTAAAAAGATGCCAGGCGGGTTAATGCTTGCTAAAGACGAGCTAGCTACGGTACCAGCCGGTGCGTATATTGATAATGAGACTGACAGCAAGATATTGGTGCTAAAAATGGGGCGTGACTTCATGGCCTTAAAAGGTGAAAAGTGGCAAAAGCAATAAAGTTAAGCGCTTGCTTAAAGAGGCCTTAAGACCTCATTAAGCAAGCTAGTTTCATTACAACAGCGGCACCGACATTAGGGTGTCGTGAGCAGTAATAAACAGGTATTTTTCATCGGGCGACAGAGTACAGTTAGCGGTTAAACGTCCGGTACGTATTTTGGCAAGTACTTCCCCTTGAGGGGAGAACAACCACACTCCACCTGGCCCTGTGGCAAAGATGTTACCGCTAGAATGAACCGCCATCCCATCTGGTAAGCCTTGTTCTCCAGCTACACCAAGTAACGCTTTAGCGTTGTGAAATATCCGCTTGTTGCTAATACTACCGTCTAGGTTTACATCATAAGCTAACCAGCGTGGATGTTTGTCATCAGACACCGCCACAATTAAGGTTTTTTGGTCAAGCGTTAAGGCAATGCCATTTGGGAAGTTGACGCTGTTGTCTAGTAACTCAAGCTCGCCATCTTGGCTTAGACGATAGATCCCTTGAAAGTCTAATTCTTTGCGCGAGTCATTCATGCCTGAATTTAGTCCATAAGGAGGATCGGTAAAGTATAAGCTGCCATCGTTGTGGTAAACCGCATCATTTGGACTGTTTAAGCGCTTGCCTTGGTACTCGCCAGCCAGCGTAACAAATTTACTTTGAGGTTCGTTTAATGGGGCATCCATGAGTGCTACACGGCGGTCACCTTGTTGAAGTAGCACCAGCTGCCCCTGTGGGTTTAATAGCAAACCATTAGAGCCTTGCCCGTAGTCTCCTTCCTGTAGGCCAGTAGCACCTGAGTTTTCTAGGTAAAGCTCAGTACCTTTATTAGGTTGATACTTTACGATGGTGTTGTTGGGGATGTCGGAAAATAGTAAAAAACCATGTTGTTCAATCCATACAGGCCCTTCTGTCCAGCGATAGCCCTTTCCACGAATACTAATCTTGGCGTCTGCCGCAATAAATTGTTTTGCTTGTGGGTTAATCAACTCGATTGAGCCGGTTGTTTCCTCTGCATCGGCGATGGAGAGTTGATCAGAGGTAGTTGAACAAGCGCTAGCAAGCAAGCTAGCGGCTAAAACAAAGGCAGTTCTCATTTAGTATTCCTTTATATGATGAGCAATAAATACTTCTGGTTAACTAATTTGTTAAATTGGTTTTCCATTTTGTTGCTGTGATTCAAAGAATACAAGTTATTAACCTAAGTGTTTCTGCTTAAGTCTCGTTTTTGCCGCGCTTTTTTACTAAATCTCGCAAGATTACCTTAATAATTGGTTATCCACTGGGGGAGGGGAATAGGCGTTCAATGATCTTCTAAGCTTAAGCGGTTCGCTTTGAGCGTCGCTGGCTCAATAAAAGCAATACAAGCCCTAAGCTAATTAACCACCAAGTCTTCGGCTCCGGCACTGTTACAGGTGCTAAAGAGCGGCCGGTTAGTGCTTCGCGTTGAATACTTACCGTGTGGTTATCTGTCTCGAAGTTGCGACCAAAAAAGCGGATAGCGGTAATTTTGTCAGCATTGCTTTCGGCGAATAGATTAACGTAACCATAGGGTTCACGTTTGTTGCCTTTAACGCTAGTAGGGCTACCGTAATGGCCAGGTTCTAGCACAGCAGCATCAAGAATTTGGTTGGTTTTAAAGGACAACTGCTCAGACTGGGTGGTAATACTAAGTTGGTTTCCATTGTCTCCGGCACTCCACCAAAAACCAAAGTAGCCTACAGGCTGGTCAAAAATGAGCTGAACGGCACTTTTATTTGGAATAAATAAGTATTTACCTTCGCCATGTGCTCCACCATAAACGCCAAAATCAGCCACTTTGGCTTGGCCTTTATCTACCGAGTACTCTCCAAAGGCATTTTGGTAGCCATTGCTGAGTTGGGATGAAGTTAAATTGTCGAAGTTTTCTGTATAGCTAGGCCCACTTATTTGTGAGGTTTGGATGCCTGGAGCCTCAATAGTGTAAATAATGCCAGCATGGCTTGAGAAGCTAATACAAGCAGTGATAAATAAAGCATGCGATATAGATTTCATATAAACCTCGACAACTAAATTTAAGCGCTGTTTAGCGCGTAGTTAAGGTGTTATATCCAGTTTCGTGCCAATGTTTATAGTGCCTTTTATTACAAAGGCTTAGTGCCAAACAATGCTTGCTTCTAGCTTTATGGAGCGAGTTGCACTTAGCTGTTTGCAAATTGCAAAAGCCGGCTGAATACAGCCGACTATTGGTTTATTGGATGGCTTTTAAAGAGAGGGTTAGAGAAAACTTGGCCACTACTTCGTCGCCGCTAATAGAGGGGCAGGTAGCATTAATCGTTACGGCTTGGTTTACTCGCTCACCGCTTTGCATGGTTTGTTCTAGCATCTGGTCAATGAGCTTGCCGTCGGTACAACTAAAGATAACATCTGCTTCCGGGCGCTTTAAAAACTGCCCTTCAACCGCCTTAAACGCTAGCGATACTTTTTTACCATATTGTTCGGCTTTAGCAATCGCTAAGAAGCCTCCGGCTACGTCTGCGCCAACCGCTAAGGTTCCAAAGTACATACTGTTAAGGTGGTTTTTGGTTCGGCGTTTAAGGGGAATTTTAACAATAACCTTCTGTTCATCCATCTCAAGGATCTTAGGACGGCAGTACCAAATCAAGGGTACTTTGAACATACCAAACAAACTCAACATCAAGTTGGCTTTACGAACACTGGGAAGCATAACTTTTCCTTGTTTAAGAGGTCTTACCAGTAGAGCTTGTTGTTAACAAAAAGTCAACATTTGTTGTTTGGCGGATTAAAAATCTGACCAACCAGCGCCCACAATAAAGTGCAGGGTGGTATCTTCTGGGCCTCTGGCAACATCTATCCCGGTACGTAAATTAAAGCGCCTAGCCATTAGGTAACGAAAACCTAGGCCTTTAGCATAGCGGTTAGGCGTGTCACCTAGATTTTGCTCTGAGCTAAATGCTTGCCCAACACCGCCAAATACAACCGCAGACCAGCGTGCATCAAAGTCGTAGCGCAGCTCACCTTGTAAAGTCGCCATACGCTCGCCTTGGTAGCGCATAGCCGGTATGCCGCGCATATCAATAAAGGGCAGCGCATAATAAGGCGTATCGCCATGGGCGCTTGAGGCCGATAAACGCATAGAGCCTTGGAAGCTATTGCCTAGATAACTAAAGCCAGAAAACTCACCAGAGGCGATTGAATAATCATTGTCGCCGCCAAAGTAGTCAGCGTGTTTAGCGTAACTAATGTTGCCATACAGACCTTGGTTAGGGCTAAACGAGTTATCTCGAGTATCGTAGTTAAGCAACAAGCTTACTCCGCCATCTTTCATGCTCAACTGAGGCTTTAAGTAATCAGGCAGGTTGCCAATAGAAAACTCACTGTCACTATTTAAAAAGGTGTATTTGGCTCCAGCAAACCACGGGCTATCGCCCAAGCGAAAGCGGATTTGTTGCAGTAAGTAAGTACCTTTTAGATTAACTCTAATGGGAATGTCGCCAATTCCCCCTTCGCTGGGCAAGCGAAAGCTATCAATATTGGCATCTACACCCGCAATTGCACCAATGTAGCGAATACTGTCTTGCTTCCAAATGCCCATATGAAACGCCCCCGCACCTCGCGTGCCGTTTTCTGTCGCTAGCCCTAATAGACCTGACACACTAGGCGTAAGTTTAAGCGGGGCATTGGGATCATCCGGCTGTTCATTTTGCAGTTCTTCGTTTTCATGAAAAAACGCCAATACTAACCCACCGCCATAACCCACTGCGGGGTCGGTAATAATGATTGGAACCGGCAGAAAACCTACTGCGTTATCCATAAGCCATTGGCTAGCATCCATACGGCCGTCGGTAGGGTCAACAAACTGTTCGAAAAAATCAGCTTGGTTATGTCCAGAAGAAAGAACTAGCGGTAAAGCTAGGGCAAAAGAAGAAAGGCGCATATTTCATTCCTTGAAATAGTGGGCAATGTGATATCAAACACTTAGTTAGAGTTTAGCTATTCGCCAACTAAAGCGATAGCCTTTTGCGGTATTTAGTATGGAAAGCTAAAACGAAAAAAGCCTGCATAAATGCAGGCTTTTTAAAGGTGGTGCCCGGAGGCGGAATCGAACCACCGACACGAGGATTTTCAATCCTCTGCTCTACCGACTGAGCTATCCGGGCGACGGGCGCTATTAAACGAATTTTGCCGGTTTAAGTCAACCGAAATCAGTAAAAAAAATGAAATAATTGAGCTTCGATTAAATGGCACACAATAACTGGCAAAAGAATAAACAAAAAGGTGGCCTAAGCCACCTTTAGATAGTTTGGATACTTAAGTGATGGGTTTCACTGTTCTCTGTACTGGCAAAGGGTAAATGCCGATTAGAGTGGGGCTAGTTAACGTGGTGAGCAAACTATTGGCTAGCAAATGGGTATATTTGTTGCCGTTCCCGAGTATTTTTCACTGTGATAAGTATATTTAATATAAAAGGGTGAGTGTTTGTCTATATTGCGTATTTTTAGAGTTTGTTGGCAATGATTGTTGTAGTTTGGATTTATTTGGGGTGAAATAAACCAAGGTTGAAATGATGCTTAAATTTGGAGGTAAGTAATGCGCCTTGATCGCACCGATAGAAAGATTTTAGATTTGATGCAGAACAATGGGCGAATTAGCAATTTAGAGTTAGCTGAGCAAGTTGGTTTATCTCCGTCACCGTGTTCACGGCGGGTAAAAGCCTTGGAAGATGCTGGGCTCATTGCTAAACACGTTACCTTACTTAACGAAAAAAAGCTCAACCTAAACCTTACCGCTTATATTCATATCTCTATGGATAGGCATACTCCAGAGCGCTTCGAAAATTTTCAAAAAATTATTAGTGCCTATGAAGAAGTGATGGAGTGCGCATTAGTTACTGGCACCGATGCAGATTACCAGCTTAAAGTTGTAGTAAGAGATATGGAGCATTATCAGGCGTTTTTGTTGGGCAAACTAACTCGGATAGAAGGGGTTACTGGCGTGCGCTCTAGCTTTGTGCTGCAGCAGGTGTTTAGCCACACAGCCTTGCCTTTATCGCAGATAAAATAAAAGCGCCGATTGGCGCTTTAGTTGTTTACGCTTGTTGGCGTTTTAAGAAGGCCTGGCGGCATCCTTCGTAGTTATCAATTAGCATGTCACTTTCGGCTTTTTCGTACGGGAGCAAGCTGCCTAGTACCATGCGTTTTTGACCTTTGCCGATAACTTGACCATCTTCGCTGATAGTAAATTTAAGTAAGGCTACGCCGCGTTTACCATTGGGAATAAACTCACCGCCAACAAACTCTAAATGTGGAGAGCGAGTTGGCAATTGCTCGAAATGTAGGCTCATGTTTTCGTAAATCACTAGCGGGCGCTTACGATTCAGCATTAAGCCTTGTTCTTCGAGTAGGGGGACTAATATGTGTGGGAAATTACGCCCAGAGAAACGCACATAGTCAGCAATAATATCGCCAATAATCTCAGCATCTTTTAGGTTTTCACCGCTGCGTTCCAATTGCAGATATTCTTTGCCGTTGTTATCTACGAGTAAGCAGTGTTGTTCTTGTTGTTCAATACTTAGTGGTACGCCATCGGTAACCATGCCGGCAAAGGTAAATTGCATGTCTTGGCTTAAACCAAGCTCGTTTAGCATAACTGAGAATAACAAATCACCAGGGACACAGAAACGCGAAGAGTCTGCATCGTGAATGGCATTAAAGTCGTTGGCGACGCCTTTGGCAAAATCACAAGCTTGTTGTCTGCTAAATACAAACTGTTGATCTTCGCGACTAAAATATTGGTTTAAATTCATAACTCACTTTCTTTGCATGATGCGGCGAGCGGCGATTTTAGCAAATATTAATAGAAGGGTGGTCATATCAGTATAAAAAGTTTTTTTTACGTTTTTTCGAATGCAAATATTCTAGCCCCAAACTGGTGCTTTTTACTAAGCAACTCTTTTCACTGAACTAATTAATTTTATCCACAAGGACACCCTCCTTTAAATTGATTTATTTATCAAAAAAGAGCTTTGCAAGCGATTAAATCTGCCCTACCTTTAAAGTGAGAAAAGAAAGATTGGTGGCAAAATAAAGCGTTTTTGCGTTTTGTTGATAAACCATAGGCACATGGAATGAGCGAGCAAGCTATGGCGAAAAAGTCACGCTATTGGGGAAGTATTGTACTAGGCGCAGTTATTGTTCTAGTAAGCGGCGCAACCACTTGGGTAGCGTTGTTTGATAAAGCTGCTCCTTCTTATCAGCTAAGCTTCATGTTCCATCGCCCTGATGGAATGACAACCGTGAATGTAGATTGTGAGAATCTGCATTATTCTATTCGTCAAACCTACCATAAACAGGACAATGCTAGTGAAGCGGTGCAACAGCTGTCGATGTTGGTTTGCTCAGATATTTATGCGCTACTGCAGCAAGTACCTAAGCAACTGGCTTCGCCATACTCGGGAGAGCACCGTTCAGAAAAGCTGATACGTTGGACCCAAGGTGACAATGAATGGCAGTGGCGTTGGCAGGATAAATACGACCCGTCATTACGTCCGGTATTTACTCAGCTGGATGATTTGATGCGCAGAATGCCTGACTCAGCCTTAGCGGGCGGAGCCAATATTAACCCTCAGTTCCGCTAGCCTTTACCAGCGACAAGGTTTGGCTGTCTAAACTACTAAGGTAGGGCAGCAAGGCGTTGGCAAGTTTCTCTGAATCGTGGCGCACTATGTCGCTGTCTTCATCAATTAAGTCGGCATAAATTAGCTGATATTTGTTACCAATAGCTTCTAGATCATCAACCGCTACTACTTGCGCGCGCTCCAGGTTGTAGTTAGCTATCATTTCGTCACTGGGTATATGGTTATTCACCACAACAGCATCTAGAGGGCGACCTAAGTAGTGCTCTAAATCCGAAATAAAGTGCTCTAGATTATAACCGTCGGTCTCACCAAACTTAGTCATAATATTGCTTACATACACAAGCTTAGCTTTGCTGCTTTTTATCGCTTCCTTAACGCCCGGTACTAATAAATTAGGAATAATGCTGGTAAATAGATCGCCAGGGCCTAATACAATCGCCTCAACGGTGTTGATGCGCTCAATCACTGGTGGATAAACTCGCACTTGTTCAGCGTGATGAGGAACTAAAAATACATTGGCTATTTTTTCTCGTTGATCGCCGCGAGGCAAATCGATGGCACTCTCACCAAAAATACGTTCACCGCTGGTAAGTTCCGCCACTAAGGTGGACTTATCAATGGTGACCGGCAAAATCTCACCTTCAACGTCAAGCATTTGCGCTAAGCCTTGAATACCCTCCGAAAAAGAACCGCTGTATTGCGAGAGCATGGTAAGCAGCATGTTACCGGCACTATGACCAGACAAACGCTTGCCTTTGGTAAATCGTTTTAACAAAAGCTTACGGGCTAATTCTCGATAGGGAGAGAGGGCTAATACACATTTAAGAATATCCCCAGGTGGCAAAATGCCTAGTTCATCACGCAGGCGGCCGGTGCTTCCGCCACTGTCGGTCATCGATACAATGGCGCTAATCGCTAGGTGATCTGCATCTCTAAGAGCCGATAACAATACAAAGTGACCGCTTCCGCCGCCAATGGTGGCAATTGATAATGGGCGTTGTGGGGAATTAGATCTCACTATCTACTCCGTGATGGTTATGCATTCCAATTAACTAGATTAAGCGCTACTAAATCCTAAGTACTCTCACTAGCCTAATTGAGTTTAGTACACTAAACAAAGCCTCTTAGCTTAGCAATGATAATTCTGTCATGGTCTTGACATCAAAGCGTCACTTTTTGGTCAAATATGCCTTTTAGATTAGCCATAACAGGGATGATGTGGCGTAAGTAATGACAACAAAACAGATCTATCAAAGCCTATGGCTCTCAGATATTCACCTGGGTTGTAAAGATTGCAAGGCAGAAATGCTACTGCAGCTACTACAACAAACTAAAGCCAAGCGAATTTTTTTGGTGGGAGACATTGTTGATGTATGGGCGTTAAAGCGCCGGGTATATTGGCCAGAGTCTCACAACCAAGTACTGCAATACTTGATGAGTTTGGCTAAATCCGGTTATGAGCTGGTGTACATTCCCGGCAATCATGATCAACTGTTTAAGGCTTATCACGGCATGGATCTCGCCGATGTGAAAGTGAGCAAACAGTACCGCTATACCAGCATTACCGGTAAACAAATTTTGATGGTGCATGGTGATCAGTTCGACGAAGAAGTCTGTTTTGGCCGTTTTTACGCCAAGTTGGGCGATCACCTTTATGACTTCTTACTATTTCTAAACCGCTCTTCGAGCAAAATTCGCCATGCGCTGGGTTATCCCTATTGGTCGTTGGCGGGGTATATCAAGTCTAAAATTGCCAAAGCCACCGAGGCTATCGCTCGCTATCGCCAAGCAGTGGTGAATGAGGCTGTGCGCCAAGGAGTAGATGTGGTGATATGTGGGCACATTCATCACCCTGAGCTAAGTGAGCAACAGGGCGTTGTATATGCTAACGATGGTGATTGGATTGAAAACTGCACCTTACTGTGTGAAACCATGGATGGTCAGCTGCAATTACGCCGCTGGGACGACCGTTTAAAAACAACAGTGGAACTTGAATCGATTAACCTTGCTGAGCCTCAAGTACTAAGTGCTGAAAAAGTAGCTTAATTGGTTATTAAATTGGCAGTTGTGCGCGGATTAAAAATTTTTTCACTCTGGCCGTTGACAAGCACTGTGAAAATCCGTTTAATAGCGCTCGCTCGATACAGCGTATCAGCAGTACCAACAGTGTGCCGATTTAGCTCAGTTGGTAGAGCAACTGACTTGTAATCAGTAGGTCGCCAGTTCGACTCCGGCAATCGGCACCATCCTTTTTAAGCCTCGTCTTATGACGGGGCTTTTTCATTTCTAACACTTGCTTGTTGGTTATTTGGCATTTTGCTTGGGCTAGTTTATTCTGCTTTTCTTCAAGAGTATAAAGAGGAAGGCGCATGCTTAAAGCCCTTAAAGAGTTCTTGCAGGCCACGCTAGAGACTAGCAGCGAGGGTGAGTTACCCAATGTAGAACTCGCAGCAACCACCCTACTAGTGCAGTTAAGCCAGAGCGATAACCAACAAAGTAATGCCGAAAATGCGGTGATACTGCGTAAAATAAAGCGGCTTTTTGAGCTAGATGACAAAGAAGCTGAGAATTTATTTTTGCAGGCGCAAACTCAAGCAAATCAAGCCATCTCGGTATTTGACTTTACCCGTCATGTTAAAGAGTTGGACTACCAATTGCGTTACCAGTTTACCGAAGCACTGTGGAAGGTGGCCTACGCAGACGGCGTTATCGATCCGCAAGAAGAGGCACTTATTCGCCAAGTGTCTGATCTAATCTACCTTAGCCATAGTGACTTTTTAAAAGCCAAAATGTCGGCTCAGCCTTCTGCTTAACGGCCCAGAGCGGCATTCAACTAAGCCAAAAAACTCATACTTAGTTATTGTTGGTATGAGTTTTTATAGAGTGTTAAAGCTCGCTGCGAGCTACGGTTTGATGAAGCTGCTCTGCCATGCCCTCTAATTGAGTGGCAATGCCGGTAAGCTGTTCGGTATTGTCTAATAATGCCGAACTGCTCTGTGAATTATGCTGACTAAAGCTCGACACCTCTGAGCTGGCATTAATTACCTCTGCTACGGTTTCTGCTTGTTGTTGCATTACCGCAGCCATCTGAGCCACTCCATCAAAAATATCCTGCACCAAGCCAATGATGCTATGCAGAATTTCACCGCTTTGCTCAACCACCTTATAACCTTGCTGAACGTCGGCAGAACAGGTTTCCAACAAACCACGAATTTGTTGGGTAGACTGGCTACTCCGCTGGCTGAGCTCGCGAACTTGGTCGGCCACCACAGAAAAACCTCTACCATGCTCACCCGCTCTAGCAGCCTCAATAGCAGCATTTAAAGCTAACAGGTTAGTTTTATTAGCAATGTCGCTAATCAAGTCGGTGACGCTGTTTATTTGCTGGTTACTACTAAGAATTTTTTGCATCGACTGTTCGGTTTGGTTAATCGCCAGAGCGCTTTGCTCTGCATTGCCAGAAGCTTGTTGCGAGAGCGACAATAGCTGCGACGTTGAGTGATTAGCTTGCGCTAACACCTGTTCCATGTGCGCCAAATTTTGATTAATTTGAGAAATAGATTGATGCTGGTGGGCAGAGCTTTGGGCAATTTGAGCTGCTTTATTATTCATCTGTTTTACGGTGTTCGACATATCGCTGGCAGAGCTAACTAATTGTGTAGAGCTATCACTAGCGTGTTCAACCACCTGTTGAAGTTGTAGTTTGGATTGCTCTGAAGCCTGCATCATATCTTGATTACTCAATTGCGCTTGCTTTGCTTGCTCAAAGGCATGGTCACGTAAACCTAGCGCATAGTTTTGTCCTAGCCATAACAATATCAAGGGCAGCAAGAAACCAGAGAATAGCTCAATGGTCATAGCACGCGCTGGTAATTGCATTTGCGGGAACTGCATCCCCGTGTAGTCGGCCCATAACATCACCAAGCCAATGCTAAATAAAACGCCGGTCCAAAGGTTTCCCCAAAAACGATTACTTGCCAAATAGCTTAATAAGGAAAGGGTAGGCAGCCAAAAGATATGCGGCGAGTGCAATAAGCCACCAGATTGATAAACAATGTTCATGGCATGCAGCGCCATGCCAGCTAACGCTATATTGGCTACTATAAGGTAGTGCCAACCAATGCGTAACATAGTGCTGGCGAGTAGGGTGCTAGCGATTAAAGCTAAGGAACTGATTATGAGATCGCTATGGGCATATTTTTGCCACTTAAATGCGCTATATATTCCCACTATCAAGCCAAAAAATAAGTAAAACAGCAAGGTTTTTACCGCTTGTAGGTGTTCGTCTTTAACCTTTGTTCTAGGTTTAAAGACACTGGCAAATATCTCAACTGGGTTTAGCATAATTAGGCTCTTGTTATCCTTAACAGGTCTGTCCACTTTGATGCTGCCCTTGGCTTAACAACTTTGCAACATGCTAAAAAAAGAACTGTGCGTGAGTTAAAAAATAAACAAGCTGATTTTTGTTTGAATTTTCGACACTTTAGCGGGTTTTATCTGCAAATTGTTGGTTCTTTGTGCGCTTGAACAAAAGCACACGATAAACCCTTTACCTTTATACTGGCTTATGTATAATTCGCTTCCGTTGCAGGGGCGTAGTTCCAATGGCAGAACGTCGGATTCCAAATCCGAATGTTGGGAGTTCGAATCTCTCCGCCCCTGCCAAATTTTAAAGGCCAGCTAATTAGCTGGCCTTTTTCGTTTCTGCGTTGTTCATACGCTTCTCTCAAGCTGCCGCTATCAATTTTTTTCACATACTTCCTTTTTTGCTTTTTATCACAATTAATCTAAGAGTCAGTTAAAAGCTTTGGCTTTAGGGTTACTATTCATCAACATAAGATTATATGGGTGTCCTTATTTTTGCTAGAAGGCTTAAAGAGAGATGATTGACAAACGAGCATCAATTAGAAATAAGTTAAAACAGCAATGGGAAAGGCGTTTTTCTGATGGTTTACTTGCTGATTACTTGCAAGGTACACCCTATTTCCCTTACTCGATGAATAGAGACCATACTAAAGCTGATAATTTCCGCTACAAGCAAGATCGGTCGGAGACTTGTTTTGTACAAATTATTCCGCTTATCGAAACATAATAATTGGAATACACTTGAACTAATTGAAGTTGCTTTCAATAAACTTAAAGAACGAGACAAATATGCGTTATTAGTGTCGCTGGACGAGCTAACTAGTATTATTAGGGTTGAGTATGAAGTTGATGTAAAGAACGGCGATGTTCCTGATATAAGTTTTATAAAGGATGTCTGTACGTTAGCGTCATTTTTCTATAATGAACTGTCATCTTTATCTGTGAACGATTTTCAACTAGATGATTATTATTATGAGTTTGTTGCAAAAAATTGCGTTATCAAGAACGTTGAGAAACTTAAGTTAGATATTGGGTCTAATATTGAATTTATCACAGGCGTAAAGCTACACCAGGGCATCTATTAAACGCTACTAAGGGCTTAGTTGTGGCCGATTTTTGTCAGCTACCTTTCACATACTTCCTTTTTTGCTTTTTATCACAATTAATCCAAGAGTCAGTTAAAAGCTTTGGCTTTAGGGTTACTATTCATAAAAATAAACTTATATGGGTGTCCTATTATTTTCATGGTAAAGATGCACAACAGAGGTAATGTTAATGACAGGAAAAAGTACAGCGGCAAAAATTGTTGATGCGATACGCAATGAAAATGTAAAACAAATTAGGTTGCTGTTTGAGGCTGAACCTAATCAGATTCACTATAACACTCCATTCGGGGGCCAAACTTGGTTGGGGTATGCTGCTTTTATTGGGAAATTAGAATCGTTAAAGGAACTGGAGAAATTAGGGATAGGTATTAATCGTGATGATAATCGTGAAGGTATCAAACCTATTGCTCGCGCCGCTTCTGATGGGCATGAAAAGGTTGTCCAGTACCTGTTATCAAGAGGTGCAGACCTAGATACTCATTTATCTGTATGTAACCCTTTGTTCTCAGCTATTCTAGGTAAATCATTGCCTTGCATACAATTGTTACTAGATGCGGGAGTTGACTCAGAGGTAAGGTATAATTCTGACACCATGCAAAACATGGATGCACTTGCATTTGCTTTAATGAGAGGGTGTACTGACGGAGCAGAGTTAATTGCGAGACATATTGCTAAGAAACGAGATTTGCATATCGATGAATTAATGTCTGCAGCAAAAAAAACTGCAGAAAAATAAAAGGACACCCATAAATTCGTTAAATAAAAATAGAGGTGGGATTCCTGAAAGATGGAGCGAAAATGTTGATTTGGATGAAGTTGTAGCAGCTGATCCAGAAAAGTTTTTATAATATGATTATATGGGTGTCCAATTATTTCTGTAGAAGGAACTTCTGGAACGGTACGTTTTACGAATCCTGAAACCGGAACTAGGGTTTTTGTGAAAACTGAAACTAATGAGATTACTGGCATACAACCCGGGACATTTAAAGACTAGGCTATGTATATTACAACTGTTGACTTATCCGTTCCTGTTTATGGTGTAGAAACTAAGGATTTATACACTTCGTTGATTCCTGTTAATATTGGGTTTAGTACTTGTGTTTGGATTACTGCTAAAGGTGAACTCGCAGAGATTGAGGCGATAGATCCCGTAATGGTTGCTAAACACCCAAGTGGATTTATTGGTCCTGAATGTAATGACTACCGATGGGATTTAATACCTGCTAATTGTCATGATAAGGAAGTTTTAGTTTGTAATGATGATATTTCTATTTCTTTCTTTTGGGGGGGCTATGAACAGCAAATGGAGTCCTATGAGTGTAATGATAATGCTACTATTTTTGTGTTTGAAGGGAATCTAACCGGAATTAAAGTAAATAAAATAAAAGGGTAAGAGTTACTTTATATTTTCTACACCAAGGTAAACATATTGCTTTAGGTGATGAAATGGCTCGAAAACTTCGTGTTTCCTAGCCCGGTGTGGCGGAGCACATCATTCAGCGCGATAATAATCGGCAAGTTATTGTTGCCAATGACGAAGATATGCGAGCCTATGTTACTTGGTTAAAGCAAAATGGTCTTAGTTCTCCAAACCTCATACCTCCTGTTTGGCTATGCGAACCTCTTTACTCGATTTATCTGTAGCTTAGCTCTGCTCTATTAGGGCAAATTCTGTTTCATTGTTACTGATCGACAGTTAGAATATTCACGTTATAGTTTTTTTCTTTAGCGGATGAAATTTTAGTGATGCAAATGCACCCAGTGACGGCGACCTCTTCTGTTTCGCCTCTAGTCGCCGTAGTAGGTGGTGGAATTGCCGGCAGCGCAGCAGCCCTCAAGCTGGCTGAGCTTGGCGCCAAGGTTAGCCTGTTTGAAGCAGGGCCCAGTTTAGTGAACGGGCCGCCAGCTTGTCATTTACATGCCGGTGGTAACCTGTATCGAGAAATCTCCGATGAACAGTGTTTAAAGCTACTTGAGCAATCTATTCATACCTTGCGGGTATTTCCGCACGCTGTTAACCAGCGCCCTACGGTTATTAGTGTGCCACTTAATGACCCCGGCGAGCCAGAAGCATTACTCCCCCGTTTACGCAAGGTGCAAGCTCATTACGCTGCACTTATTGAACAAGACCCTGCCAATCAAAAACTAGGCCCAGCTGAAGATTATTATCGCCTTTACAGCCGTGAACAATTAGAGGCACTGGCCAAGCAAGAGTTAGTCGCTCAGCCACAAAGCCCAGACGAGTGGATGATTCCGGTTGCCAAAAACTTAGATTTATCGGCCTTTAAGTTTCCCTTTGTACAGGTGCAGGAATACGGCTTAAGCCTGTTGCGTATTGCCGCCACGGTTAAGTTAGCCAGTGAGCGCTTGCCCAATTGCCAAGTGTTTACCCAATCTAAAGTCACGCACATAGAGCTACTGCCAGGTGCTACACCGCGTTGGCGGGTGGATTACAGCAGCCCGCAGGGTAGCCATAGCATAGAGGTGGATTACCTCATTAACGCTTGTGGATATCGCAGTGGCAGTATTGACGATATGGCCAAGCTAAGCCGTAGCCGAATGGTTGAGTTTAAGGCTGCATATTTGGCCACTTGGCCAAATCCACAAGGGCGCTGGCCCGAGTTAATCGTTCATGGAGAGCGCGGTACGCCAAATGGTATGGCGCAGTTAACCCCCTATCCAGATGGCTTGTTTCAGCTGCATGGCATGACCGACACCGTAACCTTGTTTAAAGGCGGCTTGGTTAGCTCCAGCGAAAGCAGTGCCCAACCAGAGCTAGATGCAAGCTTAAGTCGCAAGTTAACCCAAGGTTGGCAAGCTGAAGAAGTAGAACAACGCACTGCCGAGGCGGTAAAACATATGTCGCGCTACTTACCAAGCTTTAGCAATGCCAAGGTGGCTGGTCGGCCTTTATTTGGTGCCCAGCAAATACCAGGTAGTGACCCAAGTTTACGCGCAGCTAGCGTTTCCTTTGATAAGGCCCACTATGCACGTACCGAGATTGTAAAGTTCTCTTCGGCCTTAAGTGCTGCTGAGCAAATTATTGAAAACATACGAGAGCTAGGCCTACTTAGCCCTGCTGCTTGCGGCGATCTCAATACCTTACAGAGTACTCAGGGTTTGGCCTATCAACAGGTGTTAACATTAGCGGAACAGTTAGCAGAACAACGTAACTATCCACTGTCTTTGGCGCGTTAAGCGCTATGATTTAATAATGTGAAGGCTAGCGATGCTAGCCTTTTTTATAAGGAGCAAACATGTCTATTCAACATTTCGAGAGCAAAGCGCGAATGAGTCGCGCAGTGGTGCATAACAATACCGTTTATCTATGTGGCCAAGTGGCTAAAGACACCAGCCAAGGGATTGCCGAACAAACCCGTACCACTATAGAAAAAGTAGAAGAGCTGTTGGCAACGGTTGGTTCCGATAAGTCAAAGTTGCTAAGCGTGACTATTTACGTGCGCACCATGGATGATTTTGCCGAAATGAATAAAGTGTGGGACGCTTGGATAGCCGATGTTACTCCGCCAGCACGAGCATGTGTGCAAGCCCATATGGCGCGAGAAGAGATACTGGTTGAGATGTCGGTAACTGCAGCCGTTTAATCAGCGGTAAGTTAGCTTTGAGAACAAGGCTGAGCCTAAAGAAGTGAGCCTGTTACGGGCATAGCTGTTGAAATAATTTTAGTAAGCGAGTTAATCTGGGTACTGATTAACTCGCCAGAATGTCTTAATTTATTCTATCTAGTACCAGCGCAAATTTTTCTGGGATTTGGTTGCGCTCTTTCAAGTTATAGACACTGTTTAACGAACAATTGGCTTTCATCGCAAATACCGAAGGTGGGATTCCTTTTTTGCGTAATGCTTTCCAAAACTGCTTTCCATTAAGCGTGCTCATACTCTTTTTTACCCTCATTTAAGTGTGTGAACTAATACCAATCGTACTAAATAACTGTTCATTCTATCTGGTTAAAACTCTCGATAACTGCGTTAGGATTTTTGATTGTAGAATAACTACTTATCGAAAAATCCTGCCTTATTCTCGAGTATTTTCCCTGCGTTATTTCTGAACACTTTCTTAGTGTAATTGGTATAAATCATTAGAACGGGAAATGTTGCCAAATAGTTCATAAAGGCTTAGCAACCTTTCCTACTCACCAGATGCTGAATTTCTCATGCGCGGGTATTTAACGAGAATTATATGACAACTTAATTACATCAATATGGTGATTTTGTGCTTTGTTAAATGGCGCTACTTTTTATTAATTTTTACAAAATGACATATTTTTGTTTACTTATTATCAATGATAAAGATAATGAGAATAATTATCATGTGTGTTTTGAAAGGGATGGCAATGCGCTTATTTAAAGTAGTAGTAGGTTCAACAGTATTGTTGGCAAACGCATCATTTGCAGATGTAAAACAAGATCAAGTAGTAGAGCATTATGCAGAGTTAGCTCATGCAGTGTTTAGTGATTCGCACGCCAGTGCTTTACAGCTACAGCAAGCAACGCAGAAGCTTATTGAAGCGCCTTCAGAAAAAAGTTTATTAGCAGCGAAAGACGCTTGGAAAGTGGCTCGCGTGTATTACCAGCAAAGTGAAGTATTTCGTTTTGGTAACCCAATTGTTGACGACTGGGAAGGGCAGCTTAATGCTTGGCCTTTAGATGAAGGCTTAATTGATTACGTTGCCGCCGATTACCAATACGAGCTTGGTAACCCTGGCGCTACGGCAAATATTGTTGCCAACACTAGCCTGCAAGTAGGTGAAGACAAAGTTGATTTAAGCAACATCACTCCAGAGCTATTGGCTTCTTTAAATGAGTTAGCGGGTTCTGAAGCTAACGTTGCTACTGGCTACCACGCGGTAGAATTTTTGTTGTGGGGTCAAGATCTGCATGGCACCAAAGCGGGAGCGGGTGAGCGCGCTTATACTGATTTTGCTAAAGGCGATGCCTGTACTAATGGGAACTGTGAGCGACGCGCCGCATATCTAAGCGCTGTAACTCAGCTATTAGTTGATGACTTGGCTTGGATGAGCAAGCAGTGGGCTAAAGGTGGCGAATACCAGCAGCAGCTAGTGGCAGAACCAAGTGAACAAGCGCTACGCCGTATGATGTTTGGCATGGGCAGCTTGTCTTTAGGCGAGTTAGCAGGCGAGCGTATGAAGGTAGCCTTAGAAGCTAATTCAACCGAAGATGAGCACGATTGTTTCAGCGACAATACGCACAACTCTCACTTCTACAATAACCAAGGTATTAGCAATGTTTACTTTGGCAGCTTTGAGCGTTTAGATGGTTCAACCTTAACTGGTCCAAGCTTAGCTGAGTTAGTTGCCCAAAAAGACCCAAGTGTTGCAAAGAGCAACAAGAAGATGTTTGAGCAATCTATGGCAGAAACAGCCAAATTGGTAGCGAGCGCCGAGCAACAAGGCGTATACTTCGACCAACTTATTGCTGCTAGCAATAGTGATGGCCACGCTCTAATTAATGGCACTATATTAGCCTTGGTTGAACAAACCCGCGCTATTGAAGCTAGCGCCAAAGTATTAGGTATAGACAACCTAAACCCAGATACTGCAGATCACGAGTTCTAATTTGAGCTTGTTTATTTAAGGGAGCTTAGGCTCCCTTTTGTGCTTTCTGAAGTACCATTCTATGGAGAGAGTGAGTGTGAAATTTAACCCAACAAAAACAATAATAATTACTGTAGCGGCTGTGTTTTGCTCGGCGGTGTTAGCCAACCCCAAAAAGCCGGGCGGTGATACAACAACGCCCCAAATTGATGCCAACGCGTTTTCTATGCCGGCTGCGAATTTAGGTTTTGAAGGTCGGCTTAACTTTAGTACTGGTAACAGCTTTTTCCGTAACCCTTGGGTTGTAGCTCCAGCTACCACTATCGCCCGAGATGGCTTAGGTCCTTTGTTTAATACCAATGGTTGTCAAAACTGCCACATTAAAGATGGTCGAGGCCACCCTGCACCGGTTGGGGCAAGTAATGCTGTATCGATGTTGGTGCGGATTAGTATTCCTGCAGAAACAGAGGATCAAAAAGCCCTAGAAGCTCAAAACGGCGTAGTGCCAGAGCCTACTTATGGCGGGCAAATTCAAGACCAAGCCATACCCGGTGTTGCCGCAGAAGCGCGGGTTCGCTTTGCCTATACCGATAAACCTTTTAAGTTTGCCGACGGCAGCAGTATTGTATTACGCCAACCACAGTTGATTGTTGACCAGCTAGGCTATGGCGAGATGCACCCCAATACGATGTTTTCTCCGCGTATTGCTTCACCGATGATAGGTTTAGGTTTACTTGAAAGCATTAGTGCCGAAGACATTTTAGCCAATGCCGATCCTGAGGATAGCAATAACGACGGTATTCGAGGTGTGGCTAACCAAGTGTGGGACGCTCAACTACAAACCTTTAATTTAGGCCGCTTTGGTTGGAAAGCAGGACAACCTAGCTTGATGCAGCAAAACGCTGCAGCATTTAACGGCGACATTGGCATTACCAGTTTAATGTTCACTAAAGATCATTGTACTGCTGCGCAACAGGATTGTTTAAACGCCACCTCTGGAGTCGATCCAGATGGTTCGGAAGTGAGTGATAAACTGCTTGGTTTTGTTGAGTTTTATACCCAGCATTTAGCGGTGCCTAAACGCCGTATTAAGGATGCTGAACAAGTTGAATTAGGTGATAAACTGTTTAGCCAAGTTAACTGCGACAGTTGCCACAAACGCAGTTTTACCACGGCAAAACGTGAACAATTGCCGGCATTAAGTGAGCAGCTTATTTACCCGTATACCGATATGCTGTTGCACGATATGGGGCCAGACTTGGCCGATGGTCGTGGCGAGTATTTGGCTAGCGGCCAGCAATGGCGAACCCCTCCACTATGGGGCGTAGGGCTTACCGAAACGGTAAATGGCCATAGCCAACTATTACATGATGGGCGTGCGCGTAATGTTACCGAAGCGATTGTATGGCATGGCGGCGAAGCCGAAGCAGCAAAACAAGCTTTTGCTAACTTGAATCAGTCGCAGCGCGAAGCGCTAGTGGCTTTTGTGAATTCATTGTAAGGACGAAGTATGAAGAAGCAGTTTTTGCGTGGCCTAACCATGGGCTTGCTGGGAGTATTGGGCTTAAGTTGTGCTAATGCCAGCGCCACAACCTCTCAACAGCAATGGCTTGAACAAGAAAAGCAGTCAATTGCTAAGGTTAGCGCGCAGCTGCTTGAACAGGCGCGTAGTTATCAGCAACACATCGAGAGCTACTGTGCCCATCCTAGCCCAGAGGCTTTGTTAGCTAGCCAATTGCTATGGAAGCAAAACTATTTGGCCTATTTGCCGCTGCAATCTAGCGCCCTTGGTCCTTTGGTTGATCTTAAGCTCAACTGGGCGATTAGCTATTGGCCCGACAAAAAAGATACCACTGGGCGTAAGGTAAAGGCGGCTTTATCTAATGCGCCTATGCCACTAAGCGATACCCACAGTAACCTACGGGTTCAAGAGTATTTACTGTTTGAAGCTTTAAGTGACCAACAACGCTGTTCACTATTGCCGGGTGCGGTGAATCGTTATGTGAGTGCAACTGAGCAAGTGAGTAGTGGCCTACAAAGCGCTGAATTGGAAAAGCTGAAAGTAGAGCAGCTGCGTAGTGATGTGCTAAATAGCTACCGCTTACAAACTAGTACTATGCTGCGAAAGTTTCGCGCTATGTATTCAGCCAAGCACCAACGCTTGCGCCCATACCAAGGCGAGGCATGGCGAGCTAACATTAGCGCTGAGTTATTATCCGAGCAGTTAAGCCTGTTGCAAACGCGTTACCAGCAGGATTTAGCGCCGTTTTTAGCCAGCAATGACAGTAAGTTAGCAAAACAGGTGGGTGAGCAATTTAGTGCCTTAATACCACTTATGCCAGGCCAAGAGCCCAGTGATGAAAAAGTCGAACTTGCCGTTTGGCAGCAAGCCGAACCTCACTTAGCCAAGCTGGATAGCTTGTTTGCTAACCAAATTCCTCAAGCTTTATCGATTGAACTAGGCTTTAACAATAACGATGGCGACTAAGTTTAATCGCCGACAGGTGTTATTTCAGCTGCTAGGTTTTGGGGCTTCGGCTAGTTGCTTAAGCTTACCCGCCTTAGCAAAAGGCTTAGGCAATGAGCCGGACCTAAGCACACAAAGTTTACTGATTGCTTGTGCCAAGCAGGCAAATAAGCACTATGTCGCAGCCATGAATATACAAGGTGAACTGCGTTACCAGTTAGCCTTGCCTGCTCGGGGCCACTATGTAGCTTTAGCTAAACCTAAGCAGGCTCTAGCCGCTTGTGTAGCTCGCCGACCGGGCAAATACATTATGCTGTTTTCGCCAGAGTCTGGTGAGGTGATTCAGCAGCTTTCACCGCCACAAGGTATGCACTTTTTTGGGCATGCGGTTTTCTCGGAAGATGCTACACAGCTTTACGTGACCGCGGGGCTAAGTGCTAGCAGTGAAGGGCAGATGTTGGTGTATCACCAGCAAGATTCCGGGTGGAGTTTAAGTGCTCAGTGGTCATTGGGCGGATTAGGCCCACACCAGTTACTGTTATTGCCGCAGCAGCGTTTGGTGGTTGCGGTGGGGGGCATTCATACCCAAGGACGAGAAAAGCTTAATCTCGACAGTATGCAGCCAGCCCTATTGTATTTGGATAGCCGAAGCGGAAAACTGCTGCAACGCCGAGAACTCAACAACCCGCAGTTAAGTATTCGCCATCTAAGTTATTCTAAAGCTAGCGATACCGTGTGGTTAGCTTGCCAAGGACAAACCCCTGAGCAAGAAGTTACCTCGCTCATATACTCGCACAAAGGTAATGAGCAATGCCAAGCGCTGGATGCTGATGCCGATTATTGGGCTTTGTTTAATCAATATATTGGCAGCATAGTAAGCAGCAATGGCAAGCTTATCGCCAGTTCTCCACGCGGTGCTAAGTTGGCTGTATGGTCAGAACAAAGCCGAGACCTTGAGCAACTTATGCAAATTGACGATGTATGTGGCTTAGCAGCTAGCCAACATTCGTGGTTCGCCTCAACCGGGCAAGGCCAGCTTATTCAGCCAAGCAATAAACTGCAGCGCCAACAAACTGCTTGGCAGTGGGATAACCACTTAAGCGTTTTAGCGTTGTAGACTCCCTAAGATGTGAAAAAGCCAAGCCCATTACTATTTGCAGTAAGGCTTGGCTTTTTTAATTTAGCAGTAGCTAAGAGCTGTATTGCACTGTATCGGTGTGTGGGTCTAGGTAGCGCTGTTTTGTTCCATTGTTATTGAAGTTTGATTGCAGGCCATGCTCTTCAAAAATTTCGTCTAACGCTTTGTTTTGCTCTGTATTTGCTTGTTCAAAACGGATGTGCAACTGAAGTTTTCCAGATTCGTCTTTGGTTTCATCCATCACTTTACCGGCTATATCAAATTGCTTGTTGGTTCCTTTATATAAGTAAGCCAAATTGAGCACAATTGATTGCTTGTTGTTTAAATGCATGCTGCCAGGAATAACCAGTTTTACACCACCTTTACTAATGTCTTTGGTTAAGCCTTGGGTTTTTAAGTGCCCTTGGCTTAGTGAGAAATGTAAGCCAGTAGGTACGCGTGGATGACTGCGTTTCTCGTCTTCGTGTTTAGTTTCTGCTTTAAGCGACGCTTCGATAGAAAAGCGCTGTAGTAAGTCGGTGACATTGCTAGATACTCTCGCCAATTGCCCGGCAACCAGTGATGAGGTTTCCGACTTATTATGGCTTTCCTCAATGATTTCCTGTAGCTCGGCTTGGGTTTCTTTCAATATATCTAATTGCTGATTTTGGCGGTCTACTTGTTCGTCGATGCTTTGTTGCGCTTGCGCCACAGATTGAATTTTATCTGTTACCTGGAGAATGCCTTGTTCGGTTTGCTTCGAGGTTTCGCGGCTTAGCTCAACCTTTTCTGTTACCTCTCCCATGCTGTTAACGACTTGCTGTACCCCTTCGGTTAGCTGGGTAATTAACTTGGCAATTTCGTCGGTGGAACTTCCTGTTCTGGCTGCAAGGCTGCGTACTTCGTCGGCAACTACGGCAAATCCGCGGCCTTGTTCGCCGGCTCTGGCGGCCTCAATGGCGGCATTTAGTGCAAGTAGGTTAGTTTGCTCTGAAATGGCGCGAATGGCATCAACAATGCCATAAACTTGCTCAGCAGTGTTGCTTAGATCTTGAATAAAGCTGCTGGCTTTAACTGTTTCTTCCGAGGTGGTGGTCATCATGGTGATGTTTTCGCCCACTAAGGCAGAGGCGTTAGTGGATAGCTCGTTACATTGGGTCACCATGGTTAAGGTTTCGGCGGCAATCTCGCTTAAACGAGCGGTGGATTCTTCAAGAGTTTGAGAGTTTTCATACATATTGCTAAAGCGTTGTTGCTCGTTGCGGTTAGCTTGGCTAATTTGACTGGATAACTCCGACACCTGGTTTGACGACAAGTTAATGCTGCTAGAAGCCTGTTGAATTTCGTTTAATGCTTCTTGCAGCGACTCACGCATTAACTCGATGTGGTGCGCCAACATGCCTAATTCATTTTTGCTGATAATTTGGGTGAGTTCAGCAGATGACTTTAAATCACCACGGCTAATTTTTCGGCTAATTCCTACCAATAGATTAATTGGCTGAGTAGTGTCTCTAATGACAATCCAAGCTACTAGCGAGGCCAAAATCACCATTATAACGGCGAGTCCGATACTGTTATTAACGAGGTTGTTTAGTTTAAGTTCGGCGTAATCGGCGTATATGAGTACCGCTTTGTTCATGGCCGCCATACTCTTGTGGTTTATTTCTAAAAAAGCGTTGGCATTTGCGCCCGTAGGGTCGTTTTCCAGTTTATGTGCTGCAGTTAACTGTTGTTTCCATAAACGTTCAACAAGTTGAAGTTGGTCGATAAAGGGTTGGTAACTGGGAGCGGGTAAGTTAATAGGCTGTTTGAGGCCTAAATCAGCGTAGGTCTGGCCGCCCCTCATTAACGCACTGAGTGAGTCTTCATATAGCTTTACCGTGTTGTCGGCACTAAGAATGCCTGGAAACTCTTGTTCTTTTAAGTAGCTTCTATGCAGCTCTTCAGCAGAATATTTCTTAGTAAGCATGCGTTGGCGACCGGCAATATTAACTATTTGTGCGTCGTCATGGTTTTGTTGCAGAGAGCTTGTTACAAGGATTACTTCACCCATCATTGCAGCTGCCAGCAGCAAAGGAAGAACAAAGAGTTTTTTACGAATCGATATAGATTTGAGCATGAAAGCTATCCTTGCAAATTAATAACTTAATCAGTATAGAACAACTTGTAAGTGATATTTAATAATACTATTGGTGTATTCTGCTAATGCTCACATTTGTATGTTACTAAAGTGCAGGGATGCTCAAAAATGTTGTCCATTCATTCAACTTTAGCGAGTTTTAAGCGCCACTTTTGCCATGGGCTGGCTTTGGTAAATACCAGTAAGTTGCCAAGTAACACTATTGCAACGCCGCTTAAGCTTACTAATGTCCATTGGTAGCCTTCAAAAACGGTTGATAAACCTAGCGCCACTACTGGGAAAAGCACAGTGGCATAGGCGGCTTTTTGCGGGCCTAATTTCCCCACTAATACCAAATAAAAGCTAAAGCCTAACACCGAGCCAATTATCGCCAGATATATCAAACTACCTAAGTACAGCGGCTCGGTGCTAAAACCAAACTCTTGGCCGCTTAACAAGCCCCAAACTAATAGCAGCGCTGCGCCATAAGCCATGCCATAAGCGTTGACGGAGAGTACCGATAAACCTTGTTTTTGTTGTTTGGCCGAGAGCATGTTACCTAGCGAGAAGCAGTAGGTTCCTGCTAGCGCCATTACTAAACCAAGCAATTGTTGGCTGGCGGTTTCGCTATGGCTGATATCAGGGTAAAACAACAGGATAATGCCGCTTATACCCAATATGCCTCCGCAGATTAAACGCAACCTGGGTTTTTGCCCATGAAACAGCCAGCTATTGCCCATGTTCATAATGGTCGCGATGGAAAATACTATTGATATTAAGCCACTTGGGATGTACTGGGCAGCATGGTAAAACAGCATAAAATTACAGCTAAACAAACACAAACCTAGCAATAAGCAGCTGCCGTGTTGTTTTAAGCTAAGCCTTTGCAGGCGTTTGGTAATAAGCAGAAACAGCACCAATACCAAGGAGGCAAGGGCAAAGCGGTACATGATAGAGTTGGCAATCGGCACGTCGCCAATTTGATAGGCAATGGCTAACCAAGTGGTGCCCCATATAAATACGGTTGCGAAATAAATAAAGCCTATCATTACAGCCTCCTGCTGGTGTCACTAAAAGCGTAGTGTCTCAGGTGGTCGTTAGGAAGTATTTCAGATTATTGCGCAGCGCTAGTCGTTTTTATAGATTATTGCGCTTTTTAAGACGGTTGCATGTCTTTGGTAAGTTTTAAACGGTGTTTGCCACGGCTGGCTTTGGTTTCTAAGTAGTAGTGGTTATCTACTTTTCGATATACACCAGTGCTTTGCAGCTCTTTTACTGCAATACCATTTTGCTCTAAAGCGGCTTGTTTTTTGGGGTTATTGCTCAGTAGCTTTAATTCCGACACACCCATAGCTTTAAGCATTTGTGCCGCTTCACTAAAGTCGCGTAAATCGTCATCAAAGCCCAATTGATTGTTCGCCGAATAAGTATCTACGCCTTTAATCTGTAATTCGTAAGCATCTAGCTTGTTGTACAAACCAATGCCGCGGCCTTCTTGGCGCATATATAAAATAATGCCCCCTTGCTCAGCCATTTTTTCGATAGCTTCGTTTAGCTGTTCGCCACAATCACAGCGAGATGAGCCAAATACGTCGCCGGTTAGGCATTCTGAATGGATCCGCACCAATGGAGTAGTTTGTTGGCTATCGGCATTTTTAAATACCAAAGCAACGTGTTCTTTGTCGCTGTTTAGGTCGGTAAATGAGAGCATTTCAGCAGGAATATCGCTACGTCGGCCCACCTGAAAGGGGACGCGAGTGCGAATACTACTTAGTTTTTCTGCTGATTTCATTTAAGCGCTCCATTACTACAGCTTATGGCGAGGGCGAAGTGTATAAATTCATTATACCAAATGCAAAGCAATTCCTAATCGTAAATCGTTTGTGGTTATGCCTTTATGGTTTAAAAAGCCTCATCTACATTAAAGTAGAAGCCGCTTTCACCATCACCAAAGCCCATGTCTAAGCGCAAGTTCACTCGGCTTTTTACTTCAAAGCGGTAGCCAAAGCCGGCGTTGGGCAGTATTTCTTGGCTGCTAAATTCATCCAATGTGGGGGCTACAGCGCCGGCACCTAGCCAAAACACTAAGCCGTGCCGTCTGGGTAAATCCCAGCGATACTCTATTTGGCTCATCATCATTTGTTTGTCACGATATCGGCCTGTGGTATAGCCACGTAGGGCCGAGCCACCACCAACGGTAGAAAGCATGTGCCAAGGTACATCACCATAGCTAAAGCGGCTTTTATATTGCCAAGCAAGAATACTGTCTCGCGGGCCTAAGCGGTAATACTCGCTGTAGTTAAAGCTAAGAGTTTGAAAGCTATCGTTGCTACCAATATGCGGGTGATACCAGCCAGCATCTAGTTGCAATAATCTTCCTTCATAGGGGTTACGTACCACGTCTCGGGTGTCGTAGTTCGCTTGGAGGGTAAGGCCCACGGCACTAGAGCTGGATTCAAGAATGCTGCTATCTACTTCACTTTGAGATGGGTCGATCTCGCTGGCTTTCGCGTAGCTAAAGTCAAAGCCTGCGCCGATAAAGGCTGAGTCAGCCACACGACCAAGTAACATAGGGCGTAATGAAAATTCCCGATGATTAAAATCAACCCGGTTATTGTCTTGATGGTTTTGCTGATATCCTACCCCGTAGAAAACATCTGGAGCGTCGGCGATATCTGCATCAATATAAAGGCGCCACTGGTCTTCTTTGAAAAAGCTGCGGTTGTCGATGGTCATGCCTATTGAGCCATTAATCGAAGCAAAGCCGTTAATCACCAAAGAAGAGGTTTGGCTAACTTGGTCGCTTTCATCAATTTGGTACAAACCAATGGCGGAAATGCCCACCCCTAATGACAGCTCTGGATTATAAAATGGACCGGGCAGTACGCTAAAGTCGATGGCTTTACTGCTATCGTAACCGCCGTCGGCACCAAGCTTTTCTAGAATGTTATCGATAAAGCTGCCATCGGCTTGGCTTTGCTGCTGTTCGGCTAAATCTGCTGAAGCCAAGGCACCACCACTTACAGCGGCAATAAAATAAACCAGTTTAATCATTTAATTGGGCACCGATATGGGCTTGCAGCTCTAACTCATCTTGCAGCTGGTTATAAGCAGATATCGCCAAAAACTTGCGGTTGCTAAAACCGTTTTGCCAAAGGTGGTTAGGTATATGGCTAAAGCTTGCTCGGTACTTGGGGGCTACTTCTAGCCACTGTTGGGCAACGCCGCCCATATCGATGCCATGAACAATCGCGGGCAGCGAAAGTGGCATAGGGCTAGCTGTTTTGGTAAACAGCGGTTCAAGCAATGGCCAGTTAGCATCTTGCTGAGCAAGCTGCTCGGGCACTAAGTACGGATGCTGTTCTTTGCCTAAGCGATAATGGCGTTTTAGCAGCATAAATTTACTGGGCAGTGCTTGATTTGAATCCCACCAGTGGCCGTCTATGGCATCAAACATGGCATTAGTCTGCTGCTTTGATACTGGCTCCAATTGCGCAATAGACGCGCTTAACCATTGGGTCATGTGCTGGTTATAGAGCTCTCTGGTCATGCTTAAGTTATTTACCACCAAAGCTAAGCCAATTTTTGCACCTAGCATGTTTGAGTAAAGATCTTCTGGCGAATAGGCCGATACTTCTTCAGACCATGGGCGCCAGCTACGGTAACCATGCCATTGGGCAATTTCGTGTGCTTCGGCCATTGAGTAAGCCATTCTCGCTGCTAATTGCGCGGCTAACTCCCAGCGTTGCTGGTGGCTTAAATGCTCAACCTTAAAGGCTTTAATGCGAATTTCTCTGGGGCCGATTTCCGCGGGTAGTTCAATGGTAAATGCTTGGCCTAACTGTGGGGAAATGCGCTGAAACAAGGCTACTGTGTTGTCGGCAGTATCACGAACATGGGCTAAGTCGATAAAGCCGCCACGTAAGGTATAAAGTTGACCATTGTTTTCGCCGCTGCGGCGACCTTTAGGCTCGCCACGTTGAAAGCTCCAGGTGCCCGCTTCATAGGCGTGTGGGCCAATTTCATCCAGCGATAAGGTATTGGCATAACGGAAAAAAGGTACCTGTACGCTGCCTACTTTAACCTTGTGGGCGTTGCCAAAAGCACAGCAAGGTCTTACGTCTTCTGGCATTCTGGCTAAGCTAAATTGTTGCGGAGTTTGTTGGCTAAGTAGCTGTAAATTAGGTTGCTCGCTTAGCGCACTTTGCACCGCTTCGGTTGTTGGTTGGTTGCGAGTTTGCCAATTATTGCTTGAACAGCCAGTTAATAGGGCGAATAAAGCTAACAAAGCCAGCGGGTTAATTAAGCGGCGTTTGTTAGTTGTATTGGCTGTGCAAAGTCTGTTCATGGTTCTCATTCAATAAAAAGCGTTATAGCTTGGCTAACAGTGCTGGGATGTTCATTGCTAATGTTATGCGGGGCGTTTGGTATCACCATCATGGGGGCATCTAAATAGCGCGCCAATTGTTTGCCTTGCTGTAAGGGAAATACTCGATCGTTCTCTCCCCAAATAACCAGGGTAGGTGGCATCTTTTGTGGTTCTACTTGCGGGGCAAGTTGGTCTCGATATTCGGGCAAGGTTTCTATTAATTGGCGTTTCTGAGCCTGCCAAAGAGCAAAGTAGCGTTGATAGATTTGCTCATCTATTGCATGGGGCAGCGGTGGAAAATGACTAAATACGCCTTTTAGTAAATGGCGCATTTGCTGGCGATTTTCAGGTACAAAAATATCGGCTGGCTGTTCTCGTTCAAAACGCTGACTAAGTTCAAGCAGCTCTTGGTTACTGATAAAGGTGCCTGGGCTAGAGAGTATTACCGCTTTTTTAATGCCTGTTTGCTGGGCCATCATGTCGTAGGCGACTAAACCCCCATAGGAGATGCCTACCAAATTAAATTGCTCTACGCGCAATTGCGCCAAGAGTTGATTAACCGCTTCACGTTGGGTGCTAATATTGGCATCGCCTTGACTATAAGAGTCACCAAACCACGCTAAATCCGGGGCTATTACTCGGTAGTGCCGGCTAAGTTCTAGCATCATTGGCAACCAGGTTGTGGTGGCTGTACCGCCAAAGCCATGCAGCAATACTAATGGCTCACCGTGGCCGCCCACCCAGTAACGCAGTTGACCACCTTCGGCCAAACTGAGTTCACTTTCGGTAAACTGCGCTTTTTGCAGTTGCTTGGCATCTAATTGCTCTTTAACCGCTAGGGCAGAACAGCCGCTTAGGCTTAACAGTAAAGCCAAGCCGAGCAACCAGCGGGGAAACACATTCTTTATGCGCATTAGAAGCGGTAGCCTAGACCAAGCATAAAGCTACTGCGTTTGCCAAAGCCTACTTCCAGCAAAGCATCTACATGCTCGGTAAGCGACATTTGTCCGCCCACTAAGGCATTCCACTTTTCTTCTAGGTGTTGTGTAACCACAAACTTACCGCCACTAGGCAGCGGTGGTGGAAGATTAATACCAATGTCGTTTAGGTTGCCGCTAAAGGTTTGCTCAACGTTTTGATACATCGCGCCGCCCCAAACCTGAATATCACGCCCGCCCATTTCCCAGCGGTAACCTGCGCGTGGGGTGACCACAATGGTGCTGATTTCCCCGTCTAAAATATCGAGATCGGTATTGGTGTAGTTAACATCAAGCAAAGCAAACCAGTTCCCCACGCCGCCCACTATTGTTGTGCCTGCACCGTAGGTTATACCGCTAAAGTTTAAGCTAAAATCGAAGGGGTCTCCGATAGGCATGCCGGCGAGATCTACTTGAACATTGGCAACACTGCTGCCTTTGGTTTGCCCCAGTACCCCATATACATTCATGAAGGGTAAAACCCAAACATCTCCGCGCAGAGTAAGGGTTTCTGAGTCTTGAATAGCGTGGCTACCACTAACACCGACCAGATTGTCGATGGCGCTACCAAGGCCAGAAAAGGCCACGCTATCCACAATTAGCGGCTGCGACATGCTCATGTAGTTAATGCTAAAGCCATATGGCTTTGGCAGTTTGTGGCCCAAATCGATGGCCTCTTGCGCCCAAATGGGGAAAAAAGCCTGGTATTGCTCACTGTCATCAGTGGGCTGTGGAGAGTTTTCTGCAAAGCTAAATAGGGGAGCCAATAGCGTTAAAGCGCTAAATCCCGGCAGAAAATTAGGTAGTTTCATGTACGAACTTGTCTCAATTTTGCGTGTAAATAATTAAGCAACGATCGCCAATACCACCCCGCTTGCAAAGGCAGAGTGTCTACGTCCGTGTGGTTTGGAGGGCAGCGCTTAGAAGAGTTTTTAAGAATGCGCTACATAGCCTGATATGCGTTCAGGTTCAGTGCTTATAGTAATCGGGGCAATTTTATTTGAGTATCTGCTCTAAGGCAAGCAATTACTGTTGTTAGTGGGCTTGCTTAAGTGGGAATGTTGGTGATACTTTCTAAGCTAATGCGCTACACCAAAAGGAGGTGGTATGAGCAGCAATTTAACCGATCATCGCCTTATTCAAGGTAGCCATGTATTTGAACGGCTTTATCAAGCACGGGCAGTGTTACATAATAGTGTTAGCCTTGGCGAGCAGTTAGGCTTTGCCCGTTGGTCTAATCAAAATGACCGCACTTCTTATCATCGCCCAGAGCATCACACCTTAAGTGTTTACCTTTCTGGTGGTTATCAAACTAAGCGGCTGATTGGCTCAGATCTGGTAAGTGGCGGTGCTCCGGGAAAACTTTGTTTAATGCCTGCTGGTCATGAATCTCGTTGGCAAGTGGATGGCGATTTGGCCTTTGTGCATTTATATTTTAGCGATAAAGATCTAAGCCAAAGCATTGAGCACATTTGGGATAAAAGCAGTACTGGTTTTGACGTGCAAGATCTTACTTTTGCAGACGATCTCGCCGTAAGCAGCCTTATTCAGCAGTGGTTACTTAAGCTTAATTGGCAAGACGATGCCGACCGTTTAGCCTTAGACCAACTTAGCCAACTGCTGCTTGGCCATATAAGCAAACACTATTTAACTAAACAGTTAACTGAACCAACCTTAAGTGGTGGGCTTGCGCCGTTTCAGCTTGCCCGTTGCCAAGAGTTCATAGAGGCACATTTAGCCGACAAACTTAGCTTGAATCAATTAGCCCAGTTGGTGGATTTAAGTGACTATCACTTTGCCCGTATGTTTAAACAAAGCAGCGGGTTAAGCCCTCATCAATACCTAAGCCAGCGCCGTATCGAGCGGGCTAAAAGCTTATTGCTTACAGGCGAATTAAGTTTGGCAGAAGTGGCTTATCAAACCGGGTTTTCCTCCCAAGCCCATTTTAGTGCTCGCTTTAAGCAGCTAACTGGTAACAGCCCAGCTAGCTTTCGAAATAAAAGTTAGCAGGGCTGCTAAATAACCACCGGAAAGTCTTGTTCTGGGTGGCGCATTATCTCGGCTTGGTAATCAAATACATGCTTAATGTTGGCTTGATTAAGTACTTCTTTTGGCTTTCCGTCACTGCAAATTTCACCGTCTTTTAATAGCAAAATACGCTGGCAGTAACGAGAGGCAAGGTTTAAGTCGTGCACTACGCTAATGACTGTAGCACCTTGCTGGCTGAGCTTTTCTGCGTGTTCCATTAGCACTTGCTGGTGGCTTAAGTCTAAAGCGCTGGTGGGTTCATCGAGCAATAAAATTTGCTGTTCGATGGGCGTGGTGGCTAGCTGCGCAGTCACTCGTGCGTAATGCACGCGTTGTTTTTCGCCGCCAGAAAGCTGCGGGTAGGGGGTATCTTTGTAATGCCAAATATCCATCAACTCAAGCTGTTGCTTAATAATTACCTGTTGATCTTGATAACTTAAGCGGCTGTTAATTAAGCCCAAACCAACCACTTCGCTCACGCTAAAGGCAAAGCTTAATTCCGAGCTTTGTGGCAACACGGCTAAATGGCGACTTAACTGAGGCTTATCCCATTCGCTGCGCGGCTTAGCTAAAATCTGGATGTCACCGGCTTGTTGTTGGCGATCTCCACAAATAAGCTTTAGGAGTGAGCTCTTACCAGCACCGTTCGCACCCAATAATGCAGTGTGTTGGCCAACGGCAAAGCTTAATGAAAGTTGTTTAAAAAGCTGCTTATTGCCTAGCGAAAAATCTAAGCCTTGCAGTTGAATACTGTTTGATAAAGACAACATAGAAACCCTAAGCAATTCGCTGGCGCTGTTGTAACAGCAAGAAGATGAAAAACGGAGCGCCAACCAAGGCTGTAACAATGCCAACAGGCAGCTCGGCAGGGCTTATCACTAAGCGAGAAAGCAAATCTGCCAGTAACAATAAGGCTGCGCCCAATAATGCGCTATAAGGAATTAAGCGTTGATGATTAGGCCCTAGCAGCATGCGAATTAAGTGCGGAACCACCAAGCCCACAAAGCCAATTAAACCCGATACCGATACAGCGATACCAACACCTAAAGCAGTAAAGAAAATTAATTGGCTTTTAAGCTTTTGAACTTGAATACCCAAGTGGCCAGCTTCGGCTTCGCCTAACAGCAAAGCATTTAAGGCTTGGGCTTTGCGCATAAATACCACTAGCAAAATAGCTAAAGTGACAAAGGCTAATACAATGTTGCTCCAGGTGGCGCCGGCTAACGACCCCATTTGCCACAAGCTTAAATCACGTAGCATTTGGTCATTGGCTAAATAGCTTAATAAGCCAATGCCTGCGCCAGATAATGCGCCAACAGCGATACCGGCTAATAGCATCATTACTACCGACGTACCGTTAGGTGTGGTGCCTAAACGATATACCAATACCGTTGTTACAAAGCCGCCAATAAAGGCAAACAGTGGAACTGCTAAGGCGCTAATAAAATCGGGTAGTTGCCAGTTTACTAATCCTAGTAACACGATAGCGATAGCTGCACCAGCAGCACTACCACTAGACACACCAATTATGCCGGGGTCGGCTAAGGGGTTGCGAAATAGCCCTTGCATTACCGCGCCACACATTGCCAATATTGCGCCAACCGCAATACATAATAAGGTGCGGGGTAAACGAATACCGGTAACCACCAATTGATAATGCGCCGGCGCGTCGTTTTCGAAGTTAAAGGGCAGCAAAGCACTTAAGGCATCACTAACTGGAATACTCATTGGCCCTTGGGTGACAGACAACAGCGCGGTGGCTAACAATACCAGCAAAGCCACGGGCAGTAGCCATCCTGAAAACAATGCATTGGGGTTAGCCGAATGCTGAGAAAATAGAGACATTAATACAACCTAGTAATTACAATGGCGAAGGTTTGAGCCTTCGCCAGCAAGGGGTTAACGATTTACTGCAAGCGTTGGCTTAGGCGCACCGCTTCATCTATGCTTGCCAAGCCTAAGCCACCAATAAGTGCATGTCCATCAATCGCATAAATTGCCTTGGTTTTTCCAGCAGGAGTCGCAGCTAATACCGGAAAACTGCTTAACACACCTTGTACACCACCTAATTTATCTAAGCTGCGTTGGCTAAACAGCAAGAGCTCTGGTTGCATAGAAAGTATCGCTTCATCTGATAGCGGCTTGTAGCTGTTTAAATGTGGTTTGGCCAGGTTTACCGCACCTGCTAGCTCCATAATGCTATTGGCAGTTGTATCGCTGCCCGCAGTGAGTAGTTTTTTCGCATCGTGGCTCATAAAAAACAGAGTATTCATTGGCTTGGCCGATTGTGAATATTCGTCTAGCTGAGTTAGCTGTTGTTTTAGCTTTTGATGCAACTCCGTGGCTTTGGCTGGGTGACCTAGCAGTGTAGCTAAGGCATCAATACGCTGTTCAAGGCTGGCAACCGTAGACTGGCTGTTTAATCGGTGGATCTGCACGCCAGCTTGCTGCAGCTGATTAAGACTGCTGTCGGGGCCCATTTCATCACTGCCAATTACTGCGTCGGGCGCAAGAGCTAACAAACCTTCGGCGCTAAGTTGGCGATGGTAGCCCACTACAGGCAGCGAAAGGTTACTGGGTAACTGGCTGGTAGAATCTACCGCAACAATCTGTTGCTCGGCATCTAAGGCAATTATGATTTCAGTGATGTTAGCGCCAGCGCTTACTACGCGTTTTAGTGGTTCAGCTTGCAGCGCTGTGCTGGCAATAACGCTTAGCCCTAAACAGGCAGAAAACAGCGGGGAGAGATGGCGCTTAATCATTGTTCTTATCCATGAGTATTTGGGTGGTTTTAATATCTAGCTGTTGCAACAGCTCTAACATTTTTAATAGGTTTTCAACGGGCACTTGGCGCTCGCTAGCTAAGCTCACGCTGGGATCGCTTTGCTGACTAGTTTGTTGTTTTATGGCTTGTTCAAAGTCGGCAAACGTTTGATAACGCTGCTCATCCAAGCCCCAAATAGGGTTATCTTGAAACAAACTAAGCTGCAGCTCGGCAGGTTCACTGGCTACGCTGCTTTGCTCTTGGCTGGTGCTGGGTAAATCCATATCCATTTGGTAAACCCGGCTATTGGCAGTGAGCAGCAAAAACACCAATACAATAAAAATAATATCGAGTAGGGCGGTTAAGTCGGGCACCATGCTAAAGCTATTGTGCTGTTGTTCGATGCGGATCATGCTGGCGCGTGCTCTAACTCTTTAGTCTTCGCTTCAGGCTGAAATGCCGCTAAGGTGCGAGCGTCATCGGCAAGAGTATTTACCCCTTCAATCATTAGATTTGCCTGGTTAATGGTGGTTTCTAATTCATGAATAATCCTGTCTTTCCAAAGGCTTAAACCATGAGCAAAAGCCAGTGCTGGCACTGTAACTAATAGGCCTGCGGCAGTGGTATACATGGCTGTGCCTAAACCTTGCGATAACATTGCAGGGTTAACAGCTTGCTCGCTTACTGCCAGCGCATCAAACATTTCTATTAAGCCGAGTACCGTGCCTAGCAAGCCCAACAAAGGGCTAATTAAGGCCAGTATGTGCAAGGCTTTTAAACCTCTAGCCAGTTTTTGCTGCTGCTGGCGCAGCCATACTGCGGCGATTTCTTCGCGTAGGTTCTTAGCTTGATCTTTATGTACCAATAACAAGCAAATGGCTTTGCGCGCCAAACTGCGAGATTTAGAAAAACACTGCTTTTGATTTTTGCATGGGGCTTTTTTACTGGTAAGTAAATGGGTGGCAAGTTTAAGCCAGTTACGTTGGTGAATAGCAATGTGAGTAAAGGCTAAACTGGCGATGCGCTCAATGATGATGGCGCAAGCCAATACCGAGCAAAGTACAATTGGCCAGCGTAAGTCGCCCAATTGCTCCGACGTTAAAATGTTGCTTAGCGCACCAAGCTGTTCAGAAGATATTATTTGCATAAACTTAACTCAAATTGAAACGAATAGGGATAAGCGCGCGCGAAGCTTGAGCTTGGCCATCTACAATCAGGCCCTTAAACTGCCAGCGCTTCACTGCCTTTAATGCCGCTTTGTCCAAGCTTTTTACGCCCGAACTACTGTTTATTTCACGTTTGGTTTGTCGACCTGTAGGGTCTAACCAAACTTCTACCATTACTGTGCCTTCTAAACCGCGTTTTTTAGCCACCCGTGGATACACTGGCGCAGTAGGTGGTTGAGCAAAGCGAGGCTGGGTATTAATGCGCGGCAATTTAGACAAACCTTGCTCGGTTTGCGCCTGACTATTTACTTGGCTAGCACTTGCTTGAGCGGTGTCTAACTCTTCAACAGGCTCGCGCTTAGGATCAGGCTTTGCTGCGGGTTTAAGGGGTTCTGTAGGCGTCTTTTTAACTTGCTCCGGCTGCGGCGGTTTATGCTGGGCAAGTTGATTTTGCTCTCTAGGTTTAGGGGGCTGTTTTTCACTCGGTGTGTCCTTTACTACAGGTTTTACTTCCGCTGTTTTTTGCTCAACTGGGCGAGGTGTAGGCTTGTTTGTTAGCGCCTTTGGGCTTGCCGGCTCTGGTTTTACTAGGGGCTTAACTGGTGGCGGAGTCTCAGCGGGCAGGGCCTTTTCTAAAGGTGATTCAGTTTGTTCTGCTGCCACCACCGAGGTATTTATAGCCACAACACTTAAACTTGGCGCTGCCGTTTGGCCGCCACTACTCTGAGTCATCTCTTTAATGTTGGGCTGCATATACATAAAGTAGCCATGTATAGCCGCTGAAATTAGCACGGCCAAACTAAGCTTCCCCATCTTTTACCCTTACACCATTAACTCGACATTGGGCCTAGGATACTGGCAAATAAAAAATAAGTAAATACAAATGATAATGATTTGCATTTGATTTGTTGCTAGGTTAAGGTGGCAAACAGTTAAGCAGTTTGGCCTATTGTCCAAACAAGCCGCTAATAGCAAGCAAGATAGGAGAGTTAAATGGCCTTAACGCCAGCCGAAGTAGTAGAGCAGCACAGCGAATTAAGTGTGGCTCAATTGGCAGAAAAAGCGCAATGCAGCGAAGCAGAAATTGTACAACTTCTGCCGGAAGAATGGGCCTGTTGGTTACCTAACGAGCAGCTGCAATGGCTAATGTACGATCTCCCAAGCTGGGGACCTATGACCACCATCATTCAAGTGGCTGGCTCAGTATTTGAAATAAAAGATAACTTTCCTTGTGGTAAACCAGGCCACGGTTATTACAATTTAATGGATAAGCAAAGCCATTTACATGGCCATTTAAAGCTAGACAACATTGCTAGCATTGCCTTAATAAGTAAGCCCTTGCGCGGCACCCAAAGTTACTGTTTTCAGTTCTTTGATGATAATGGCAGCACTATATTTAAGATTTATTTAGGGCGAGATCGCAAACGCGTATTGTTGCCAGAACAAGTAGAACGCTTTGAATTGCTAAAGCAAAACATGGCACTAACGGAACTAGAGAACCAACAGTAATGATTGATAAAAAAGCACGCTTGGCATCGCGCCTAGGCCCCGAAATAGCAGAGTTTGTCGCTAGCAAGCAGAGTATTTTGATTGCCTCGCTGGGGGAAGATGAATTCCCACATAGCTCGTACTCGCCATTTATTTGTTACCAAGGGGCGTTTTACATTTTAATTAGCGATATTTCCAAGCATGCCGATTACTTGCGCGCTCACAACAAAGCCGCCGTAATGCTAATTGACGACGAAGCCGATACTAAGCAAATTTATGCCCGTAAACGCTTGAGTTACGACGTTATTGCCAAGCAAGTAGACGACGAACCGCGCGAGCAAGTGATTGATTTACTCGAACAGCGCCACGGCGAAATTGTTGGCAACTTACGCCAACTAGCCGACTTTAGCCTGTTTGCTTTAGAACCGATTAAAGGACGTTATGTAAAAGGATTTGGTCAAGCTTTTGATATTAAAGGCTTAGACGATGTCGATTTTGTGCACTTGAAGGAAGGGCATAAAAAGCGGGCTTAATTGCCCGTGGGTTTTACACCCGTTGGGGCTTAGCTGCCCTTGTACGTAAGTACTCTCTCCACACTCAGCGAAAGCTGAAACCTTGGGTCTTATTAGACTGTAGCTGCACTAGTATTGGTGCAGCTTTTTTTATGTCTTTGAAACAAGAGTTTATCGAAGAATAGCATTGATTAAGCAGGTTACTAACTCGTTTATGGACAACTGTTTGGTAAGTCCAGTTTATAAGTGATAAACCCGGTAACGGAGTTGGTAAGCAAAAGTAAAACACTCAGCGCTCGCTGCGGTTCCTGTGCTAATTACGAGTTGTATCACACCAGTCCAAACGCGAGTGAGGTAATGATTATTGACCGCAAACGCATTGTACATGCTTCTACCATGGCATTGACAATATGGACACTTTTCTCAGTAGTAAACATCATTTTTCAACCCTCGTGACATGAATGCCATATGCGTAGCTAGAACGCACTTCGATGAGCAAGCAAAGAGGTAATCAAAAAATAAGTACTCGACATCGAAGTACCTTGTTAAGAAAAAACGTAAGCTAAATTGATAAACCTAGTACTTAAAGTTGCCCATAGATAGTTAATTGTTAGTTAACAATACAGTTGTATTGCAAAGTTGCACTCTATACAATACAACTGTATTGCAAGTTGGTGTCTTGTGTAATGCACTTGTATCGTATGATTCATGCTAGGAGAAGGAAGATGATGAAAAAATGGGTGATTAGGGTCGGAGCAGTCCTCTTATTTGTTGCTGTATTTGGTGTTAACCCTTGGGCTACATCAAACCGAGGAAAGGATGTCCTATCTTATGCACATACTGAACTAGAGACTGGTGTATATCGAGCAGGGAATGGCATCATGGTGGTGAAGGCATTAACACGAATGCCGAATGTCGAACCAGAGATGGTGCGTTGGTGGTTCGCTGACTACATGCAGACAACAGAGCATTATCAGCGTTGGTATCCTACTCAGCACCTATGGATGGATTGGGAGAATAAGCTTCCTGGTGAGCACATTGGAGCTAGCCATCTTGTCGACGAATATATAGGTGACACGATGAACAAGCTGCGTATTCAGTTTGTTAACCCATCAGAAATTCTTACTGGTTATGAGGAGACTGATGATCGTTTTGTTATTTGTGCTCGCGGAGGTTTGCGCGAAGAGCTGATTAACGCAAATAAGATGTGTCATATCGTCACAAAGACAGAGTACGGTTCGGAAATGCGTTCGGTATTTTGGATGGGATATATTGAGACAAGAGACCCGGATAATCAAAACTATACCGTGTTGTCAATCCAAAGCCTGCTTGGTAATACTGCTATAGTTAGAGCCTTAACCTTTGATAAGCATTCTGCGCTTGCACTGATGGATCACGCGATTGGAGAGATGAATATTCTAGCCGGTTTCCTACCTGAGCTTTACGAAACAGAGACTAACCATTAATCTTTGATAACTCGCTGAGTAGCCGCCAAAAAAGGCTGCTCAGACTTTATCCGATTAACAGGTAGCAACGACGTGAGCAACAAAACAATTCGGGTTGGGCGACAAACAGCTGAAGATGCCCACAAGACGAAAATCAAAATCCTTAACGGGGCATTTGAGCTTTTTTCTACCAAAGGCTTTGATTCCACCTCCATGCGACAGATCGGCACTTATGTGGGTGTCTCCCACAGTACAATTCAGCATCATTTTGGATCCAAGCTAGATATCTGGTTGGCTATTGTAGACCGACACAATGCTGCCTATATCACCGATTTGAATCAAGCTTTAGAGCAAACAACAAACCGTGACTTAGATAGTTTAAGTCTATTTAAGAGCGCAGTACTTATATTAATCAAAACCTTGTTTGACCATCCAAAGATGCTTCGAATCATATGTATGGAGTATGATGCGACTAATGAACGTGCTCAGTACCTAACCAAAACGTTGATGCCTACCCATGAGCACATTAGTAAGTTGTTCACAGCCGCAAGGAAAGAGTCTAAGCGGCTAGAAATCTACAACGAGGAAACTTTCCTAATCGCGTTACTCGGTTTAATTGCCTCACCTATTCTCTTGACTATTCTGAGTAATCTATTGTCAGATACAGAGTTAGATAGTTCCGATTTCCGAACTAAATACCAATGTTTGATAATGAATATGCTTTTTGAGGAATCTTGAAGACCTAAAAATTTTCTTAAGATTAATCTTAATTTCACCAAACATAAAATAACCTCCGACAAGCTAAACTTAGCAGGGGGTCAAAAAATGAACAGTTGTTGTAAATGGTCAAACTTTATTGTTTTCCGATGTCTCTCGTTGTTATGAACGGCACCTATGTACACTCTGGCGAATATAGGGATGACAATGTACAAATTCGAAAGGATATGAGTCTTTTTTAAAGCTAAACGCTTCTTGACTCAGTTTACAATCAGCTTCCTTGTGCATGATTCTCTCTTAGTCAACACATCTCTCAAAAATAGCTTATCACTTTTCCTCTTGGTCATCAGTTACCTAGCGTTAAAAGATAACAATATGACCAATAGTGGTTGTGTCTGTAGAACATTGGCTGAAAGTACTGGAAGCTATGCTTTTAAGCTATCATGCCAATAGAAAACCAAGTCACTCCACCTAAGGAATCAAGATGATCTTTACAACGACAGAATCAATAGCCGGAAAACCTACTAGCGAAGTATTAGGTGTGGTGACTGGCAGTGTGGTGCAGTCTAAACACATTGGGCGCGATATTATGGCGGGCTTTAAAAGCATTGTTGGTGGCGAGATTCGTGGTTACACCGAGATGTTAAGCGAAGCGCGTGACGTGGCGATTCAACGCATGGTTGAGAGCGCAAAAAACAAAGGTGCCGATGCAGTGGTGGGGATCCGTTTTACTACCAGTGCAATTATGGACGGTTCTTCAGAAATTATGGTGTTTGGCACTGCCGTTAAGTTAAGCCAATAAAGGCCGAGGGCTCGGCCTATTAGAGGTGTTTTTCTATTAAGCTTTTTTGAATCGACGTGCAGCTAAGCCCATTAAACCAAAGGCGAAGATGGCTAGGGTACTAGGCTCGGTAACCGTCGCTGGACTGTTTAATCTAGCTTGGAACGTTCCGGTTGCGTCAGCATCATTAAATATTAGTGTGCCCCCGCTTGTGATCACACTAGGGGTTTTGTCCCATTGCAGAAATGATACGTTATTCACAACAGTATCGAGGGCCGATAATAGATCATAGCTGCCAATGTCAAAAACGTAATAGAGGTCCGAACCGAATTGCCCTGCTCTAGAAAGGCCTAAGATCCCGTTGTTAACGAAAGTTCGAGTGCCACTTACAAAATCGAACACGCCAATGTTATCAATAGTAATCGTGGTGCTAATGGCATCAATGTATCGACAAGTAGCGCTACAAGATTGAAGATCATCTGTATTGGAATACTCTGTTATGGTAAAAAAGCTATCGGTGAATGCTTGACCACCAATACTGCCTGAGCCTGTGCCTGTGTACTCAAATTCAATCACCCCAGCACTTGCAAAACCGCTAAATGAGATAGCTAATACAGCTATAACAGCCTTTAAGGTCTTCATATTACTTCCTTTGTAATTTAATTCTTGAAAGACTCATTCTTTCACGGCCTGTTTATGCATGAATCGAGCCTAAATAAAAAGCTATTTTATTTCAGTTACTTACTATATTTGGTTTTATTGGTAATTAAAAAGTGTAAATAAATCAGTCACCTGTGGTTAATAGTTGAACTATTGTTTGTTGGTTTTGTGTACAATGGCTGCGGCGGTTACATTAAACAAATAAAGGCCGAAAGCTCGGCCTTTATTGGCTTTTTATTTACGAGTTAAACACTGCCACTTTTGCTGGGAGTTTTACTACATCGCGGCGAGTAAATACCCCCAGTAAAGTGGGAATAATCACCAAGGTTACCCCTGTGGCAAATAGCTCGCCAAATACCAAAGATACGGCGGCTGGTTTTAAGTATTGCGCTTGTTCGGCGCTTTCTAATAATAAGGGGAGCAGGCCACACACAGTGGTAATGGTGGTTAAAAATATTGCGCGTAAGCGGCTAGTGCCGGCTGTAATTAATGCTTGTTTTAAGGGCATGCCAGCGCGGTAATATTGGTTGAAGCGGGTAATTAGCACCAGTGAATCGTTAATCACGATACCGGTCATGGCCATCATGCCAAACATCGACAAGATGCTTAGGGGTAAGTCCATGATGCCGTGGCCAAATATAGCGCCAGCAAAACCAAAAGGGATAACCGCCATAATGATGAGCGGCTGCCAATAAGACTTTAAAGGCACCGCCAACAAAATGTAGATTAACAGCAAGGTCATGATCATGGCCGATTTAAAACCTGCTTGTACCTCGCCTAGTTCTTCAAACTCGCCATCGGGGTTTATGCTCACCCCTGGGTAGCGTTGTTCAATGTCTTTAAAAATAGGTTGTAGCTTGACTAGTAGCTCTTCGGGTGATTGAACGCTGCGGTCTTGGCGCCAGTATAAATTAACCACTTGTTCTTGATTGCGGCGATAGAGCACTTCTGCGTGTTGCTCAAAACGCAGCTTAGCCACGTCGCCCAGCATTAATGATTCGCCGTTTTCTAAAAATATCGGCGTGGCGAGAAGCTGTTGGGTAGTGGTTTTTTGGCTGTGGTTATAACGCACGATAACTTTGGTTTCTTGGCCTTGTTGCAATAAACGGTGGATTTCTCGCTCGCCAAAGGCGCCGCCGGCAAATAGCGCTAGTTGTCGTTGAGTTAAGCCTAGTTGGCGGCCAAAGTCGTTTAGCTCTATGCGCAATTGCTGGCTACCGCCACGTGCATCGTGGCGCACATCTTGCGCGCCTGCTAGGCGACTAATTTGTTCGCTTAGTGCGGTAGCGGCTAATACAGCAAGTTGGCGATCTTCTGCACTAATGGCAAGGCTGGTGCCGCCCGCTGGTTCATCGTCGGCGGTAAACTCACTGGAGTAAGCTCCTTCTATGCTGCCGTTAAGTTCGCGCCACTGATTGAGTAATAAGTTGTTTGGCAAGTTGCTAAGCGCTTCATTACTAATCTCTAAGGTGGCTTCTATTGAGCCGTAACCGTCTGACCAGATGAGTAGGTTGCTAATGGGTTGTTGCTGTAACTGATATTGCTCTTGAACTTGCTGGTTTAGTTGCAGTGCGCTTTGTTCTAACTTAAACAAGGTTTTTTGTTGCAGGGGCAGTGGAGCGCCGTCTTCCAAACTTACGTTGGCACTAATATAACGGCCGGGAATTTCTGGGAAAATAGCACTACGAATAAGCCCAGTAGACCAAAAGCCGTAAGCTAAAAGTACTAAGGCAAAAAAGCCAATAAGGGTAGCGGTTTTGTTATCTATGGCTTTGCTCAATATTGGGCTATAGATTTTTTGGCTAAAGCGATTGAGCCCAGCTTGAGCCAGCTGTTGTATTCGGCGAAACCACGATGCCGATTGCTTATTGGTTGTTGAAGGGTAGCGAATTGCCGCTAAATGAGCCGGCAAAATCAATTTACTTTCGATTAGGGAAAAGATCAGCGCAAAAATTACTACAGCTGAAAAACTGGCGAGTAATTTGGCTAGCTCGTTATCTATCCATAACATGGGTGAAAACGCAGCAATGGTGGTAAGTGCGCCAAATACCGTAGCAACAGAGACCGACTCTAAGCCGCGCCATGTAGCTTTTAGTGCTTGCTTACTTTTACTGCGTTGTTCGTGAATACTTTCGCCGACCACTACGGCGTCGTCGACTAAAATTCCTAATACCAAAATAATGCCAAATAGGGTGATGTCGTTAATGCTGTAATTCATAAAACCCATGGCGGCAAAGGTACCGGCGATAGCAACTGGAATGCCCATGGCTACCCAAACAGCCACTTTTAGCTCTAAGAATATGCCTAGCAGAATTAACACAATCAGCAAACCTTGCCAGGCGTTGTCTGCTAAACGGCTGAGTTGGTCTTCAATATAGGGCGCCATGTCGGCCATGGTGGATAGGCTTACATCATTAGGTAAACGCTCTGCTTGTTGGCCAAGTACTTGTTTAACCGCTTGGCTTACTTCGAGTAAGTTGTCTTGTTGGCTGGTGCTAATGAGTAGGGCAATGGCAGACTCGCCGTTATTACGCACAATTGAACCGCTGGCTTCGTAATCGCGATAAACATGGGCTAAATCACCCAGCGTTACGCTGCCGGTTGGGCTAGATAAAATACCGAGTTGTTTGAGCTCTTGTAGGTTGTCGGCGTAGCCATCGCCGCGCAACACCATGCGACCGCGGGCGCTTTTTAGTTCACCGCTGCGGGTTTCTATCGACATTTGTTCAATGCGTGCCGACAGTTCTTCTAAGCTCAGCCGGTAGTTTTTTAGCTGCTCTAATTTTGGCTCAATAACAATTAGGGGCATACGCGCCCCCCAATTGCTAACTTTGGCTATTTTGGGGTGTTTTTTCAACGCCAGCTCTACTTGGCGAGCAATCGGCTGCAATTGTTGGTCGGGCCGAGGGGCGGAGATAATCACAAATGCCGCAAGGTTGGTGTATTCATCACGGCTTATTTGCGGGCTTTCTGCCTGTACTGGAAAGTTAGTAATGGCATTTACCCGATTGCGAACATCTTCTATTAGACGGTTTAAATCGGTACCAGAGGTTTTCCGCACGTGTACCTGAGAAAAGCCTGCTGAAGACTCACTCACTATTTGTTTTATGCCAGTTAAATCACCAATGGCTTGCTCGATACGCTGGGTAACACTTTGGTCAATTTGTTCGGCGGTTCCACCGGGATAGGCAACGCTAATAACCAAACTCGACGGCGCAATTTGCGGAAAGGACTCAACCCTTAAATGGCTAAGCGAGAGCATCCCCGCCACAATAATTGCCAGCATAAGGAGGTTTGCCGCGACGCTATTATGCAAAAACCAATGGCTTAGCTGTCTCATAATTGGCTCTCCTGCACAAGGTTTGGCTTAACGCGTAACCCCGGTAGTAATGAGGGCAGGGGATAAACTACAACGCTGCGAGTTTGCTCCGGCTGATTGACAAACTTTAGCCATACTGTGCTTTCGTTTTCATCCAAAATAGTTACTTGCTCTAGCTGCAATTGTTGTTTGCTGTCGATGGTCCATACTTCGCCATCTTTGGTTAATGCGCTCATTGGTAGTTTGGCCACCGCAGATTGCACACTTAAACTGACTTGAATGTTTACTTGCTGCTCGGGCAATAGCCGAGGTTTGCTTTGATAGGGCTTAGCCACACTTAACACCACTTGCCGTTGGCGAGTGGTGGTGTCTACTTGTGGCGCAATATAATGCACGCTGGCGGGCCAAGTTTTATTTTGGCGGTCGATAACGGTAATTTGTGGCTGGGCTAAGCTGGCTTGAATCCGCGACCAGTGCAGCTCTGACACTGGCAAGGTAATGTCGATGCTTTCGCTTGAGGCTATATCAAACAGTGGATCGCCAACATCTAGTTGCTGCTTGGGGCTAACGTAGCTATTGATGATGATGGCGTTAAACGGCGCATCTACTTGGCTATCGCGCAGGCGTTGCTGAATACTTTGGTAGCTGCTTTTTGCTTGGGCTAGCTCGGCTTTGGCTGCCGCCAATTGAGGTTCGCGTCGAGCAAAGGCTGAACTGGCGGTGTTAGATAGCATACTAAGCGCAACCGTTTGCTCGTGCTTTTCTCGCTGGTAGTTAAGTTCGGCTAGCTTTATTTGGCTTAAGGCAGCGCTAAGTTCGGCTTGCAAATGAATGGGATCGATTTTAAGCAACAGTTGTTGTTTTGAGACTAAACTGCCGGGGGTTAACTGCTCATCAAAGTTAATAATTTGGCCACTGCTTTGGGCTTTAAGTTGGTTAAACCAACGGGTTTTGGTAATGCCGCTTAATAACAGTTTGGGTTGATAATTAGTGGGGCTTACCACTAACGCGCTAAGTGGCAGATAATCAACCTTCGCGGGAGCATCTTCTATTGCTTGCGGCTCTAAAATTACAATGGTGGCTAACGAGAGTACTAATAAGCCTATCGCCATTAAGATGGGTTTAATCGCCAGTTTTTTCACAAAAGCTCCTTGGCATCTATTGTTGAAACGGGGCTTAATCGCTTAATGATTTACAATGAGCAAAGTATAAAATTGCTAGCAGTAAGTACTGTCGCGACTTACTGGCGATTTTGTATTTTTTGAAATGACATACACTGACAAAGGCATCTGGATGGAATTATTCAAAGGTTATTTTTGAGCAAGTACTGCGGTGTGTGTTTGGGCCATTGTGCGGCCTAGCTGAGTTGTTGCTCTAGGGTAAATAGGCCAAATAGGGTATGTTGGCAAGCGCCTGTTTGTTTGAGTAAGTACTTGTAAGTGAGTGCGTGTAAGTGGGTAAGCGGTCTAGTCAAAATTTTGTGTTAAGGAGAGGGAATGTCGAATACCAAGCAATTGTCTTTGTTTGTTGATGTTGTGCAGCAAGGCTCATTTGTTAAAGCTGCTGCCTTGCACAATATGGATAACTCTTTGCTCTCTAAGCAGATTAAAAAGCTAGAAACTGAACTTGGCGTGCAGCTACTTAATCGCTCTACCCGTTCCTTTTCCTTAACTCCAGCTGGTGAAGAGATTTTCGATAAAGCCTTGCAGTTGTTAGATACCTTGGGCGACATTCAGATTATTGCTGACTCTTACCAACTGGAGCCTAAGGGCACCTTAAGAATTGTCGCGCCAATATTTTTTGGCCAGCAATACTTACAACCCGTGGTCTCGCAGTTTATGAAGCAATACCCACAGGTTAAAATTAGCATGGTATTGGAAGATCGCCGCTCAGACATAATTGCCGACCATTATGATTTAGCATTTCGCATTGGTAAGTTAAATGCGTCTAACTTGATTGCAAAAAAGTTAGCGAATACTCACTTTGCTTTGGTTGCTTCTAAAAGCTTTGTTGAGCAGCACGGTTTGCCCGAAACACCAGAACAATTATTGGCGTTACCCGCGGTTGTGTATAGTAATGGCGAGCGGGTGCTCGATCATATCAAGCTGGGCGAAACCCCGCATGGTGAACCCAACCAAAGCTATCGCATGCGTGGCAATTATAAAGTGAGTGATGTACGAGCCTTAATGGGCGCGGTGTGTGATGGTTTAGGCTACAGCATGATTGACTTGTTTAATCTTGAGTGTTCAGCAGAGCAGCTTGGCTTAGTGCCACTGCTTACCAACTACCAAATTTCTACCATGGATACAGGCATTTATGCGGTGTATCCACATCGCAAGCAAACGGTGTTAGTGAAAGAGTTTATTGGTGCTGTACAGCAATATATTGGCACTCCACCATTTTGGCTTGAGCACTTACCCAACTACCAACAGCTATATAAATAGGCCAAACTATCTCACCAGAAACATGAAGCTAGATTAAGTACTGGCCTGCAGAGTTATGGTCACTTACTTATCCCAAGTTCAGGTTTAATCACAATAAAAAAGAGTAAGCATTGTTGCTTACTCTTTGATAGATAACGCCGGTTACTTATTTAACTAAACCGATACTTTAAAGCGACTAAGTTGTTGGTTTAATTGTTCCGCTTTCTCTATTGCTAATTGTGCTGCAGCTAAAGAGTCGCTGGAGTTTTCCAAGTTAATGCGGGTTTTATCGGCTAGCTCTGTAAGGTTGCGGTCAATGTCTTCGGTTACATGGCTTTGCTCTTCGGTTGAGGTGGCGGTTGAGACCGAAACCTCGCTCACCTTAGAAGTAGACTCTAAGATCTGATTAAGCGCTTCTAAGGTTTGTCCGGCTAAATCAACGGTGCCTTCGGCAACTGTGGAGCCTTTATTAATAGCATCTACTGCTTGGGTTACACCGCTTTGTAAGGCTTCAATCATTTTTTGAATATCTTCGGTAGATTGTTGAGTTTTACTGGCGAGGCTTCTTACTTCGTCGGCCACTACGGCAAATCCGCGACCTTGTTCACCCGCTCGCGCTGCTTCAATGGCGGCGTTTAAGGCGAGTAAGTTAGTTTGCTCGGCAATTCCACGAATAACATCTAATACCGAGGCGATGCGGTCGGAGTCTTGCGATAAGTTTTCAACTACATTGGCGGCTTCTTGAACAGTGTTTGAGAGTAAACTAATGTGTTCTACCGATTCTTTGGTAACGTTTTGTCCTTGCTCGGTTTGGCTATTCACTGTATTGATTTCTTCGGCAGCGTGGTTGGCATTATTGGCCACTTCTCTAATGGCAGCCGCCATTTGTGTCACCGCTGTAGCAATCATTTCTACCGATTGGTTTTGCTCTTTACTTACTTCGGTTGTTTGCTCAGATTTTTGCGCAATGCCAGCGATAGACTGGTTAAGCTCTACCGAGAATTTGTTTACATTGCCAATTAAGCCTTCTAGCAAATCTACAAATTGGTTAAAGCTGGTGGCTAGCTCGCCTATTTCATCATTACGTTGTACTTCTAGGCGTTGAGTTAAGTCGCCATCGCCTTGAGAAATGTCATTAATTCGGGCGGTAATACGAGTAATGGAATCAACTAGAATTTTAGGTCCAAAGTAAGCCAACAAAATAGACAGCACTACAGCAATGCTCGCCACAACTGCGAGCATACTTAGTTGACTGGTCACGTCGGCAGAAGACTCCTGCTCAATATCATCGGCCAGTTTTTCGGCGGCTTCAGTCGCGATATCGTAGAGCTCTCGCAGGCTTTCAAAACTTTGCACACTTTGGTTTGCACTTAACTCAATGGCTTGTTTTCTTTTGCCGCTTTTAACCAAGGCAAATACTTCGGTACTCGGTTTTTTCCATTGATTAAATCTTTGTTCAAAGCTTTGTAAGCTTTGGGTGGCTTCGGGGTAGTCGCTTAACAGTTCTTTAAATTTTTGCATGCGTTGATGCGCTTGCTCAGCATTTTCCTGGTAATCATCCATTAAGCCGGCTAGCGCTGAGCTTGGAGCTTCTAGTGCTTCTAGTTCGGCCACTCTGGCTTGGTAAAGGTCTCGATCGGCATTTAGTACCGCAGCCAGAGCGGGTAAGATGTTTTCTTCTACGGTGAGTAAACTGCTATAGGTACTTTTACCAACATTGAAACCAATCAGCGATACCAAAATCAATAACATTGCATTGACTGCAAAAATTACCGAATACTTAAATCTCAAGCTCTTAACATTCATCGTTACCGTCCGTATTAAACAACTTACTGATAATTAACTTATATAAAACAAAGCGATATAAGCTTAGTTATAATCCTTAATTGTAGGCAAGCAATGCTAATTTTGTATAAATGTTAATTATTTTTAGTTTTTGAGTGTGGCTTTAGATTTCTTGATGTTTTCCGGCTTAGTTGATCATACATAATGACTAGGGTCTGTTGATCTTTGCTGATGGTTTATGCAGCAATTTATTAGCCTTTTAGGCAAGGCAGTGAGTGTGCAGTTAAGTGGGCTTAATTATCTCTCGCTAACGCTGAATAAATGGCTAAGAAATGCTGCCCGAAGGGTTCAGATAAGCGAACTTTACTCTTCGTTGAACACTTTTCACTTAGCCCACTAGGTTTCAAAGTGCTGGCCGCGATTAAAGCCCGCTTATCTCGAACAAAATTTCAACACCAAAGTTCAACAGACTCTAGAGAGCTCGAAGGACGTTTAGCCAAACCACCACCTTAACAGCGCTTAGTGCATTTTATTGGCCAGCAGTTCTTGCATGGCCAAGGGTAAATACCCGCGTAATCGCTGGCTAATTGTGTCTTGATGTTTCTGCCAGAGAATACCCAGGTAGACCATCGCTAATCCAATCAGCGTTAGTGAAATTGGAAATAGCCAACTGTCTTTAAATACTTGATCGGCAAGGTGGTAAAAATAGTAAAAGCAGCCCATGGCAGCAAAAACCACAAATACGCGGCGGGCCAGAATAACCCCAGCCAGCATCATGGCTAGGTTAGTGAGAAAGTACAAAAACTTTGCCCACTCACTATTGGATTGTTGGAAGCTTAAGCCACACCAAAATGTGAGTACGCCAAAGATATATAACCAAAATGCGAAATCGGCGCTGTGACGACTGCGTAGATCAACCCAAAAGGCCAGCAAAATCATGGCTAAACCAAAATATAGTGAAACTAAACTTCGTAACTGAAAATCGGGTCGCTCGCCTGCTAACATGGCGGCGATGTCCATGCTCATATACCAAAGGGTAACGGCCAACGGCATTAACATAAAGGGATAACGGTAGCGCCAGCATAGAATTAAACCAACGATTAGGGTGGCGATTTCCATGTATAGCCAATGCCATTGAATATAGCGGTGATAGTCTTGATATTGGCTAGAGCTAGGCCACCAACCCATCGCTTGTTGCAAGCCATATACCGCCAAAGGTGTAAGGCAAATAACAAAAGTGGCAGATAAGCCGGCAGGAATAATATGGCCTTGGCGTTTAAAACGTTGGCAAAGAAGTAGTGCCAACACCGCATATACTAGGCTAATGCTAACGATGCCCCAGCCTCCAAAACCTTCCCAAGCTAAGTTCATAAACAGGGTCATAGCGCCAATGGCGATTAATCCACCAAAGTAATAAAGTAAATGACTAAAGTTGAATTGAGCCGTAGTGCTTGATGGCAACTCTAAGAAACTGAGCAAATTTTCTGCTTGTTGCTGGCTGATGATATTAGCTTCAACGGCTTGTTGTAATTTACGCGGGGTAATTTGAGTCATTAGTGAGTCCTATTACGAGATTTCATCAGCTTGCCATTGTTTTCTGAGGAAAACTAAGTCATTTGTCAAAAATATCTACCCTAGGCTAACTTGACAGATAAGCCTTGCTGTCGCTTTACTTACTTATCCCAAATGTGACGGACATAATTAGCCTATGGCACTTAAGGTTATGATAGCCATAATTATTTTTAGCTGTAGCAGCTGTTTGAGCGCAAAGCATTCAGGCGAGTTCTATCGTTTTTATGCCTTGAATTCTAAACCTGCTGGCTTTAAAGAAGGCGCTGAGCCGAAAGGCTATTATGTCGATATACTTAAGCTTGTTGCTCAGCGCTTAAAGTTAGATGATGCTGAAGTGAATGTGGTTCCTTATCCACGAATTGTTAATGAGCTGCTGCATAACGAACAAGGAGTGGTTATTTCTTGCTTGTTTCCTAACAAAAAGTTTGACCAATCGATTCATCAGCCAATTGCTGTAGCCAGTTTTCAAACAGCAGTGGTTAGCCTTTCGGATAAGCCATTTACCTGGGATAACTTTGAGGGTAAAAGGGTGGCCTCGTTAAGGGGAGCTAGCAAGGTTTATGGGTTAAAGTTGTATGATGCTGCAGAGCAGGGACAAGTGACTATATTGTCGGCGCAAACATACTCACAGGCACTTAAGCTGTTAGAAGCAGGGAGAATAGATGGCTTTGCGGGTAATCTTGGGATCATTTCGAATCTAGCACAAGAGATGGAAATAGAGCTTGCTCAGCCTGCTTATTTAACGTCTACGAAATCATACATCACTATTTCTATCGCCCCGAATACAGCCAATGCTGAGCAAATTTTGCAAGACATTGAACTGAGCGTACAACAGCTTCTCGAGAGTGGCGAAATTCAAGATATTGTAGAGAGTTACCTACCTAAAGCGATTCAAGAACGCTAGCACTAAGCCCTATATTCTAGTGCTTGCATCGATTTAAAACCCGCCCCTTACTTTTAGCTTGTGGCATAGCGACTACACTTAAATGACATTTGCATGATAGTGATAGCGGGGATGGCTTATGACGCGAGCTTGCTTATGGATAACATTAAGCTATTGCAGCTTAAGTTCAGCTATAGTCGCTGAAGAGTTATGGGTGGGTAAAGTATGTCCAGTTACCTACCAACAGCAAACACTAGGCGTATTGGTCTTTTCTGAAGCTTGGTATCACAGCAGTCGCCAGCAAGCGTCTTATATTCCGCGAGATAATGCCACTGGGGTGGGGCTAGAAATCCACCTATTTGCTAATCGCTTAGGCGAGTTAGAGTTAGCTAACCAAGCCCAGTGTAATCAATATCGCATGTTACAAATTCGCACCACCAATCGACGTTTATTAGGTGATGAACGCAGGGCACAAATTGATGCGCCAGCAAGCTTTGTAGAGCCTTTTTACGATGCTTTTCCCTTAGAACACGGCGCTGGCGTACATCAAACCCCAGCCGATACGCTCGATAAGCCTTGGAATGAACCTCCTACGAGAGCGTCTACCTTAGCCATTTACGACACCCCGTTTGTCTCTGATGCTTTGGGTAAAGAGGGCCAAGATATAATGGTGGAGTTTGAAACCTGCGTGGTGTGCCAACGAGACCAAAGCTACGACACCATTTTGTCTTGTGGCCGCTGGGGTTATAGCCGCGAATATTTGGACGAAAACACCGGTTGGGCCGAGCCCGAGTTTCATGGCACCGAATGCTTAAATAGCCCTAGTCCTCACTATCAAGAAACAGTGAGTTTGTCTGAAGAGTTTCCTTACAGTTATTGGCTAGATTGGCGTTAAGTTAAATCGGGGTATTTACGTTTGTAACGTGGCAGCATGCTTTGATTACCCAATAAACCACCTTGGTGAATATATAAGGTCGGGGTTTCATCCGTTTGCTCTTCAAGAAAGCGCATTAAACATTGCCAGCCAATAGGGTCGTAGAGAAGCTCAAACTCAAGCTTAGTTTGCTGCTTAAGCGCTAGCCAAGTTTGGTAGTGTTCGCGATATAACTTACCAAAGTGATACTTCTTGGTTCGCGGCAGAATAATTGGGTGAGTGGCGGTATTACTATTAAGTTGGGTAAATTGCAGGCTTAAGTAGTCTTCATCTCCTACACAGGCGCAGCTATACACTTTTATGCAGGGATTCATTTGGCTAAAGTATTCACTCAAAAATAAGGCCGTGGTGCCGGTGCCCGCTGGCAGCATTATGTTTAAACGGCCAATTTGGTTTTGATGCTGCCACTGTTCAATTTCTTCCGCTAGTGTGACCACCCCTTCGCGTGCATATTCACAGCGACCACCTTCAGGGACAAATAGTTGTTGCGGCGATAAGCTTGGCTTAACAATGGTTTGCATAAAGCTGTCTAAGTTAGCCTGCTGCTGACGATGTAAACTACTTACCTCAATGATCCGTGCGCCTAGCTCTAGCGCTGCTTGATAGTTGCCACAAGGATTTTGTTTTAGCCAGCTGGGGATATGGTCAACGTAGAACTCGCATTTCCATTGCTTAAGTTGTGCTAATGCAGCTAAAGAATACAGCGAGTTAGCTTGCGCAGATCCACTTCCTACTAGTGTGCTTACGCCCGGTTGCGGGTGATTTAAGAAGTGGTAGAACTTACGTGCTTTGTTGCCAGAAAACTGCGGGTGCAGCAAATCATCTCGCTTTACGTAGATTTTCTTACGCTGAAAATGTACCAACTGTACCGGAGATGGTTTAAACAACAGGCAACCAAATGTGATGAGTCTGTGGTGATTAGTTTACGTTGACTTGATTCAGTGGCAAAGCAATTTAATGATTGTGAGCCAACAACTTGGGCGACTGCTTATTATTTCATTCAATTGTGAAAATTTGGTGACAAAAAATAATGAGCAAAAAGATCTATCATATTTTTCTGCGATCCTCTTTAGATCTTACGCGCAGCCCAGCGTTGGCGCGGGAGATTAGATTTATGTGGATGACAAGACTTAGTTAACAAATAAAAATAGAAGCCTTAGTTGATTTTTTACTTGTCAATGAGAGTAACAACTGCCTATATCCTTCAGCGCAATATATTTCACTGAAATAAGCAGAATAATCCAAACAGCTTTTCCCACAGAAACAGTGCACAAAGCTGTGGATAAAATTCTCTACCCGGTGAAGTTAGTGGCTTGCAGCGGATCGGCTTTTAGCGTCAATAATGTCACCTAAAATTAGTAAAAAATTCTTTTTTACTGCTTCTTTGTTTCGTGGCGTTGACATTTTTCTGTTAGTTAAAATAAATACAAAAATAGAACGTTTCATGAGCCTTGTTTTAAGAATGTAATGGCTAAAATACTAAGCCTATATTGACCTATATCGCGATTATGCAGGCTAAGCTACTGATAGTGCTGAACTAGTCTAAGTGTGTTTTTTCGCAGGAATGTTCAATAATTGTCACTTTTATGCTGTTAGCGTAAGCAAGCTGATCGATATCACAGCAGCTTGTTTAAGAGGCAAGCACTGTAAAACGGTCGTAACTCAATAGCATATTGTGTTTTTTCTCAATCTAAGGCATTTCGATTTTCTAGATGATTTGGTTGCGTAGAACGATTAAATGTTAATAACTTGCGCTTATGTGAATAAGTTTGGCGATAATCAAGAGTAAAGCGCTAAATTTTGCTTAGCTGTAGGTAATTCATACTAAGGATCTTTGGCTGATTATCTGATCTGTTTTGTTGCTTATGCTAATTGCTATTTGTGCGCCTGAAGATGTCGCTAATTTGCGTACTAAGGTAAAGTGAGCCTTTACGGAGGTGCAATGAAACAAGTTGATCAATTACTAGCTCAAGGGCTAAACAAACAACAAGTCTACGAACATGCAGAGCAGAAGCAGTGGAATCTGCGAAAGGTAACTAAAGCCTTGGCGTCTATTCCAGAGCCCGGTACTTTGCAGCAATATTCCAAGCAGAAAGCGTTTTTGTTGGCAGTATTGCAGTTTATGGTGCTGAGCAAATTGGTGTTTGGCCTAATGGCTGCAGAACAAGTGAGTGCCCAGTTGTTAATGGCCTTATTGATGCCGGCCTTAGTTCCCTTGTTAATTATCTTTATGATTTACAAAAATGCTGCCAATGGCTATTTACTGCTGATGGTGTTTTCAGGCTATTCGATCTATCAAAGCTTGCCTTACATTTTTCAGCTAGAAGGGCTGATTAATGTAGCCTTAAGTGCACTGTTTGCCGGTTTTACTTATTACCTTAAAAAGCGTTTGTTTCCTTTCCAGAATCTATTTCATACTGCAATTACTGGCCGAGGGCACTATATTTATCAGCAAGTGGAAAAATCCGATAACGCCGATAACTAATTAGAGAGGCTTAGTGCTTAAACGCTTAGAACTGTTGGTTCCTCCTCCCCTTTGGCTATTGTTATGTGTAGCTATAGCTTACGGCTTGGCGCAGTTAAGTACGCAGTGGAGTTGGCTAATACTGCCATTGGGCTTGGTAAAGCTGCAGTGGCCTTTGGTGTTTTTGGCGGCCTTTATCGCAGTAACTAGCCTGATTGGTTTTGCTCGAAAACACACAACTATCAATCCTCATCACCCGGAACGCAGTAAGCATTTAGTTGTGGAAGGGCTTTATCGTTATAGCCGTAATCCAATGTATTTAAGTTTGCTGCTACTGTTAACGGCCTGGTGTTTGCATTTGCAGGCGGGGTTAAGCTTATTAAGCTGCGTAGTGTTTGTGCTGCTTATCAATCGTTTACAAATAAAGCCTGAAGAAAAGCTACTTACGCAGCAATTTGATGGACAATACCTGCAATATTGCCGCAATGTTCGACGTTGGCTTTAGCAAAAGTGCAGGTTTTTTAACTTTACGGAGTGACTTTTAAGCCAGATCAATTTGGTAAATTAAGCACTTAGGCTACACTACAGCCAATATGTAATGTGATCTCGATCTCCTTTTGTTCAGCTGAAAAGCTTTGCAGCCTTGCTGTTAAGACGCGGACTAGGGATAACTAGCACAGTTTTTTTAGAGTAAGCTAAACATGGCTAATCCAATTTCAGCACGCAAAGCTTGGGTAAAGGGTTCTTTACCTCTGGCAGAGTATGCCGCTTCATGTAATCAAGCTCAGCTTCAGAGCTTATCTCCACAACTTCGTAATTTACGCCAAAATGGTGTAGATGCTTTGGTAGTGCCAGTGCATTGGCGTTACATAGCACCGTTTAGTGCCGAGCAATTAGATCAGGCAGAGTGCTGGGCGTCTCTTAAGCGCTTGTCTGCGCATTTGGTGTCGCATGGCTTTAAGCTGCAATACCAGTTGTTCTTTTCTTCCGATACTCAGCAAGGCACAGAACAACGTCTTCCTGATTGGTTTTGGGGCTCTATGCTGGCGGCATTACCCAAAACTCAAACTGCCGATGCGATTAAGTACGTTAACCAATATGGTCGCGATAATACCCAAAGCCCGAGTTTATGGGCTGAGGCTGGTTTGGTGGAAATGTTTAGCCACTGGATGGGCTGCTTTGCACAGCACATGGCTGAGTTTGCGCCGCGTTGTGATGCCTTGCTGCTGGGCTTAGGGCCTAATGGTGATGCATGTATTCCTTGGGGTGAGCGCGATGGTCAACCTATCTATCAAAGCTTTAGCCCAACTGCCTTGGCTGCTTTAGCCGAAGACATGCAACAGCAATATGGCTCGCAACAAGCTTGGTTGAGTTTGTGGGAGCTAAATGGCGATACACCTTGGCAAGAACAACTGGCCGAAACGCTAAGCCGTTGTTACAAGAACAAAACAAGTAATACCTGTTTTAAAGAGTTTAATGCATGGTATGCCAGTAATTGGCAAGCTTATGTGGGTAATGTGTTGGCTGTCGCTGAGCAGCAGTTTACGGATGCATGGTCACACAGCCAGTTGTGTTTAAACATTCCTATGCCAGAGCTTACCGCAAGCGATCATCCTTGGTTGGGTTGTTTAACCGGGATTAATCCGCAGCCGTGGTTAGACCGCCCCCAATTGCTTGATTACCAAATCGCTCAGCTAGAGTATTGGCATGTGCAAGCTGGCGGTCGTTTGTTGATTGTGGCCAGCGGCGCTGAATCAAGCCATGCAACTCGCGTTAATCAAGCCTTACTTACTGCAATGCGTAAGCTAAAAATACCGGCTTTGGTACAAAACTCTCAGCCACAGGCTCTGGCTAGCCATCCTGGCTGGGATCAGCTTTATCACTCGGTATTACACGGTAGCGGGTTTGAAGGCTGGATCTTTAACGATATGTCTCAGTTAAATGAGCAGGCCATCGTTAAAGGGCGTTTGTCGCAACTTAATAAGTTTAAGTATCAAATTGCCGAAACTAAGCAATTGGGTAAAAAGCAGTTCCGAGTAATGGGGCCTTTGCATCTTAAAGTGGCCAACCAGAAACAACTGCTGGATGAAGAAAACTGGAAACAGTTCGAGGCGCAATTACGCCAGCTTCGTAGTATTGGTGTTACCGCTATTTCTACCGATATTTGGTGGGGCTTGGTTGAAGGAGATAAACCTGGCAAGTTTGACTGGAGTTACTACGACCGTGTAGTAAGCCTGCTTAAGCGTTTAGGTTTGCAATGGGTACCTATTTTGTCGTTCCACCAGGCGGGCGGCAATGTGAACGATGACTTTATGCAAGCCATTCCCCTATGGTTGTGGGGCCGTTTGCTGGAAAGTAACGATCAACTTAACTCGGTGCAAGATCTGCAATATGTATCGGAAACCGGCGATGCTTCTATGGAGTATGTATCGTTATGGGCCGATGAGTTTGTGATGCCTTATTACCAGCGCTTTATGGAAGCCTTTAAGCAGCATTATATTAACCAAGCTGGCTTGATGGATGAAATCAACGTAAGCCTTGGTCCTGCAGGGGAGCTGCGTTATCCAAGCTACAACGCTCACGACTGGGGGAATTACCCTAACCGTGGCACCTTGCAGTGTTACAGCCGCTTAGCAAAACAAGACTGGTTACGTTATTTAAAAGAGAAGTACCACAGTATTGCAGCGCTTAATGGCAGTTTTGGTTTTACTTGGGAAAGCTTCGAGCAAGCCGAAATTCCAGATGCTGATTGGTTATTTAGCCACAAGCGCTACATTCATAATGCGTGGGCACGGGAGTTTTTAACCTGGTATCACAAAGCCTTGGTTGCTCATGGTCGACGCATTTTTGAAAATGCACTGAGTGTGTTTGACGATGATTCATTTGGCCAAGTGCCTATTGGCATTAAAATACCTGGGATTCACTGGGTTGTAAGCGATCCCGAGTTGCCACGTGCTGCCGAGATTACCGCTGGCTTAATTGCAGTGCACCCAACCTTAAGCAGCAATAACCAGCAAGAGTACTTAGGTTTGCTTAAAGCCTTGTTGCCAGAAGGCAAGCAAGCGCGTGCCGCGATTCATTTCACTTGTTTAGAAATGATAAACAAAGACTATGAAGGTTATTCTCGTGCAGCTGATTTAGTGGACTGGATGGCCGATGCTGCAGACGAATGCCAAGTATCACTGATGGGTGAAAATGCCCTTGCTGGTGAGTTATATGGCGAGCAGGGTTGGAAGCAAATGGCGCGGGCGTTAACGCGCGCACCTGGCTACGATGGTTTAACCTTGTTAAGAATGCAAAACTTCTTTGATGATGAGCCAACGCCAATGCGTGAGCTAAGAAAGCTGATTAACCGCATTAGCTGATAGGTGAGTAATATTGATTAAGCGCAGCGACTAAGCTGCGCTTTTTTTATGCCTAGCGTCTGCTCAGCATTGGCGAGTGATTTAGCCAAACTTAAATAATGAGGATGGTGGCAATAAACACCAAAAGGCGAGATAGCTCGGTAGCCGTGTTTAGCGTAAAACTGGATGGCTTGAGTGTTTGAGTTACGGGTGGCTAAATTAATTTGTTGATAACCTAGGGTTACTGCGTACTGCTCTAGCGCTTGCAAAATGACCTTACCCAATCCAGCCTGATGCGAGTAAATTCGCTTCATTTCACAAATACCTGGTTGTAGATACCTAAAACCACCGCAGGCGAGGGCTACACCGTTATGTTTAACTAATAGAAATACTGCATTTTCAGCTAAGAATTCAGTTTCATTAAAGCATTCAACCGCGCTGTTTCCAGTTAATTTCATTAAGGAATCGGCTTGGGCTTTTAACAGTTGTTTACTTTGTTCGCTGTTAGGATTTTCATGGCAAATTTCTATCATTGTTTTGTCAAAAATTTAATCAATACATAGACATAATTAGTGCTAGTCTTACTAACAAATGCTGCATATAGGTTAAAAACAAATGATATTTCCCTTACATTTTGAATGGCTTTAAGTTCTGTCAATTTTGTATTTTTGGGTTTATTTGTCTGATTTTTGCCGTTAGTTTGATTTAATCATCTATTGTTGGCGTTGGCTTTCACGTAAAGTGCGTCGCAATTAGAGCTTGGGAGGAATTATGATCACGATAGAGTTGCTGGTGGTATTAGCAGCCATATTTTTAGGTGCGCGCTTAGGTGGCATTGGAATTGGTTTTGCGGGTGGTTTAGGGGTATTGGTGCTTACTCTTGGCTTGGGTATGAGCCCCGGCACTATTCCTATTGAAGTGATCCTAATTATTATGTCGGTGATTGCTGCCATTGCTGCAATGCAGGTAGCTGGTGGTTTGCAATATTTGGTGAATATTGCAGAGCGGGTACTAAGAAGTAACCCTAAGCAAGTTACCTTTCTTGCGCCGATTGTTACCTACATTATGACCTTGTTTGCCGGTACCGGGCATACGGCATTTTCTACCCTTCCAGTGATTGCGGAAGTGGCTAAAGAGCAGGGCATTCGCCCATCTCGCCCTTTAAGCATTGCGGTTGTTGCCTCGCAAATCGCTATTACTGCTTCGCCTATTTCGGCGGCAGTGGTACTGATGAGCGGCATGTTAGAAGACAAAGGCGTGGGCTATATTAGCCTGCTACTTATTTGTATTCCGGCCACGTTTTTAGCTTGTATGGTGGGTGCCTTTGTTGCCCAATTTATGGGTAAAGAGCTTAAAGACGACCCTATTTATCAAGAACGTTTAGACCACGGTTTAGTGAGTCAGCGAGATAAACAAGGTGAAGCTTTACCGGCCAGTGCTAAGCGCTCAGTGCTTATATTCTTAGTGGCTATTGTAGCGGTAGTGTTTTACGCAACGGCGATTAGTGATGCGGTTGGCTTAATTGAAAACCCAAGTTTGCCACGTAATGAAGCAATCATGGTGTTTATGCTAACTGCCGCCACCGCCATTGCATTGTTTTGTAAAATTGATACTGGCGAAGTGCTTAATGCCGCAACCTTTAAATCGGGTATGAGTGCCTGTATTTGTGTATTAGGTGTAGCGTGGCTGGGCGATACCTTTGTATCAGGCCATTTAGATGAAATTAAAGCCTTGTCGGGTGGTCTGTTAGAAGATCATCCGTGGATGTTGGCGCTTATTCTCTTTTTCGCCAGCATGTTGCTTTACTCACAAGCGGCAACCACGGCAGCCTTAATGCCTTCGGCCTTTATGTTAGGAGTTAGCCCAGAAGCGGCCATTGCTTCGTTTGCAGCAGTAAGTGCCCTGTTTGTATTGCCTACTTACCCAACCTTATTAGCGGCTGTAGAAATGGATGACACCGGTTCTACCCGTATTGGGAAATGGGTATTTAACCATCCTTTCTTTGTGCCTGGTGTCGCTACTATTACCAGTTCGGTGATACTCGGCTTTGTGTTTGCCGGCATTATTTTATAAGCGCTTAAGCTACGGCGTTTTGTTTATTCTAGCAAAACGCCATGGCGAGTTGTTTCGGTAATAGCTTATCGAAAATATAAAGGTTTATGCTCTCTAAACTGTCAGCATGGCGCTTAACACCGGTCTTGCTGAGGGGGAGGAAACCGGCTCACCGCAACGCTTCTTTAATCCGTTTGTTACCAAGGCTTTGCCATCTTGCTTGGGGTCGGCAAAAGCGAGTAATTAGTAATAATGCTACTCAGGCTTACTTTGCTGCACTGCAACTATCGGGTAGATACCATATACTAGACACCAACCACTCAAACTATCTTCTACACCGAGAGATTAATGGACGTAGAGCTACTCGAAGTTCGCAATTTTATTAGCCAATACCCTCCCTTTGACCAATTGCCCGAAGAAGCAATTATCGAAGTCGCAAAAAGTGTTGAGATATCTTATTACCGTGCAGGCAATATGATTATCGAGTTTGGCGATAACATTCATGATCTCTTTATGATACGCAGCGGCGTGGTGGAAATTTATCGCCGCACTGGCGAGTTATATAACCGCTTAGATCAAGGCGGGGTGTTTGGGCAAATGGGCTTGTTAACCAACAACAAAGTCCGTTTCCCTGCCAAGGCGATTAGAGACACACTGCTATATTGTATTCCCGAAAACATCTTTGAAGAGTTCTGTGAGCGTTACGATGTATTTGCCGACTTTGTGGAAGTTGAAGGTACTATTCGTTTACAGCAAGCGGTTGAAGATAACAGTGATGACGCCAACTCCTTAACCACATCAAAGGTTAAAACTATTCTTAGTAACGAACCGGTGATGTTGGCGTCGACTACCTCAATTCAAGATGTAGCTAAAATTATGTCTGAAGAGAATGTCTCAGCCGCCTTGATTAATGACCCCAATTTGTCTGACGAAGGTGGTGAAAGCTTTGTTGGCATTATTACTCAGCGTGATCTTTGCGCCAAAGTAATTGCTCAAGGTTTAGATGTAGAGACTCAGGTCGTTGAGGTCATGTCTACCGAGCTTATTTCTTTAGATCACAATGCTTATATATTCGAAGCTATGTTGCTGATGCTGCGTTATAACGTGCATCACCTGCCTATTCTTAAGAACAAGCAACCGATTGGTTTAATTGAAGTTAGCGATATTGTTCGTTACGAGTCGCAAAATAGCTTGTTGATTGTGAGCAGTATTTTTCAGCAAAACAGTATCGATGATTTAGTGCTGCTATCGCATCAACTTAAAGATTGTTTTGTAAGGATGATTAACGAAGATGCCAATTCACACATGGTGGGGCGAGCCATGTCGGAAATTGGCCGCAGCTTTAAGCAGCGCTTATTGGAATTAGCGGAAGAAAAGCTAGGGCCTCCGCCCGTACCTTATTGCTTTTTGGCTTTAGGTTCGATGGCTAGAGATGAACAGCTGATTGTGACCGACCAAGACAACGCGATTATTCTTGATAACCAATATGTAGAAGCGGAGCACGGAAAGTATTTTGAAGAGCTTGCGCGCTACGTATGTGATGGTTTGGCTGCTTGCGGTTATACCTATTGCAGCGGCGACATAATGGCGACAAATCCGGAGTACCGCAAAACGCAAAGCCAATGGGAAGAATGTTTCGCCGATTGGATTGATAATCCTAACCCGCAAGCATTGCTTAACTGTTCTATTTTCTTTGACCTTAACGGCGTGTATGGCAGACCCAAATGGGCTGAGCAGCTAAATGCCTTTATTCTTCGCAAGGCCAAAAAGAACAACCGTTTTCTGGCCTGTTTAGCCAGAAACGCCTTAAATCGCACGCCACCCTTGGGCTTTTTTAAAGATTTTGTGATGGAAAAAGATGGCCGCCATAAAAACTCAATTAACTTAAAACGACGCGGTACAGCGCCGCTGGCTGATCTTATTCGGGTACATGGCTTGGCTATTGGCTCGCAATCTCAGAATTCTTTTGACCGCTTAGAGGACATTATTGAGGCGGGAATTTTGCCGCCCTCAAAAGGTAAAGACTTACAACATGCGATGGAGTTTATTTCTTTAGTGCGGATTCGCCACCAAGCCTTGGACATAGAAGCCAACCAAGAACCTGATAATAATATTGAGCCGGAAAACATGTCTGACTTTGAAAGGCGAAATCTTAAAGATGCCTTTTTGGTACTAAGCAGCGCGCAAAACTTTCTGAAGTTTCGTTACACCGCTAACAGTATGCAGAACAGTTAATGCCGAATCTTAATCAGCAAGAAATTCTCAACTGGAAAGCCTTCTTTAAGATTAAAGCCTTAGAGAGCAAAGATAAGCGTTTGAGCAGTTTTTATAACGCTAGCACTTATCATGCTGATACCAAGCTTAAAGACATTGAATTTGTTGCCTTAGATTTTGAAACCACCGGTTTAGATGCAAAGAAGAACAGCATTATTAGTATTGGTTTGGTGCCATTTACGCTGCAACGGATTGCCTGTAGAGAAGCAAAACATTGGTTTGTTACCCCAGAGGATAAACTTAAAGAAGACTCTATTGTGATTCACGGCATTACCCATTCTGATTTAAAGGGCGCGCCCAGTTTACTGCGGATTTTAGAGCAGCTACTAGATGAGCTAGCGGGTAAAGTAGTGGTTGTACACTATCGCAGAATTGAACGAGATTTTTTGCATCACACGTTACGCAGCTTGATTAATGAAGGCATTATTTTCCCACTGGTGGATACCATGCAAATTGAAGCCGACATGTTAGCCGCTCAACCTAAAAAGCTAATAGATTTGCTAAGAAAACCGAAGCCTACATCTATTCGGCTGGCTAATACCCGTAGCCGTTATAACTTGCCGGTTTACCCGCCACATGACGCACTTACCGACGCCATTGCTACCGCCGAATTGCTGCAAGCGCAGATCCATTATCACTTTAGTCCCGATACCCCCATCAACAAACTGTGGTTGTAAAAAAAGCCGAGTAGCATAGGCTTACTCGGCTTTTAGTTGTTAAGGCTTAAAAAGTCTTAACTGCGTTTTTCGGTACGTAGACCCATTAACAAGCTTACACACATCACCAGCAATATAATGGTGAATGGCAAGGCCGTAGAAATGGCGCCCGCCTGTAATGCTTGAATAGCTTCGGTACCGCCAACCCAAACCAGCGCGGCAGCAATTGCGCCTTCAATGGTCGCCCAGAATACGCGCTGAGGAACCGGAGCATCCACTTTACCGCCCGAGGTAATGCTATCGATAACCAATGAACCAGAGTCTGAAGAGGTTACAAAGAATACCAATACTAAAACGATCGCCAGTAAAGATAAGATGCTGCCCATTGGCAAGGCATCAAACATTTGGAACATAGCTAAAGGCACTTCGGTTAAGCCGTCGGCGCCTAAGGTTCCCACTTTGTTGACGATTTGATCAATCGCAACGCCACCAAATACCGACATCCATAGAGTGGTTACTACCGTAGGTACGATTAGCACGGCAATGATAAACTCACGGATAGTACGGCCACGTGAAATACGCGCAATGAACATGCCTACAAATGGTGACCAAGAAATCCACCAAGCCCAGTAGAACACTGTCCAGCCGTGCATCCATGCTGAGTCTTCACGACCAACAGGGTTACTTAGTGGAATAATGTTTTCGATGTAGCCCATAACGGTGGTTGGCACCGTGCCCATAGAAACCGCAAAGGTGACTAAGGCAACAAATACTACCAAGGCCGCCGCTAGCAACATGTTTACGTTACTAATGACTTTCACGCCGCCGTCAATACCACGAACTACCGATACCACCGCTAATAGTGTCACCAAGAAAATGATGCCTATTTGCAGCAGTAGGCCGTTATCTGCACCAAATACATGGTGGAAGCCACTGGCGGCTTGTTGCGCGCCTAAACCTAAAGAGGTTGCTAGACCAAACAGCGTGGCAAGTACTGCAAGAATATCTACAACGTGTCCAGGCCAACCCCAAGTGCGATCACCCAAGATAGGGTAAAACACCGAGCGCATAGACAACGGTAGGCCTTTGTTAAAGGCAAAGAAGGCTAGTGATAGAGACACCACACCGTAAATGGCCCAAGGGTGTAATCCCCAGTGGAACATAGTGGCGCCAAGGGCTAATTTAGCCGCTTCTGGCGTATTGGCGGTAACATTTAGTGGTGTTTCGTACCAGCCTGTAAAGTAAGCAACAGGCTCGGCTACGCCCCAAAACATAAGTCCAATGCCCATGCCTGCGGCAAATAGCATGGCTATCCACGACATCATTGAGTAATCGGTTTTGGCGTTTTCACCACCTAGGCGTATTTTGCCGAAGGGGGATACCACCATTGCTAAGCAGAACAGCACAAATATGTTGGCTGACCACATGAATAGGCCATCAAATGCGCCGATAATTTGCCACTTTATTCCATCTAATGCGGCTTTTGATACGTCTGGATCAACCAGCAGTATGGCTATTAGGAACACACCGATTAAAGACGCGCTTATGCCAAAAACTGGGTTATGTACATCAAAGCCCCATTTTTGAACATTATCTTGTCCGACAGTGTAATCGGTATTATCAATACTGTATTTATCTTTGTTGGTAGTCATTCATCCTCATTTAGCACAACGTCCATGCGATTTTGTATGCCTACTGTACCTTAATAAGCATTAATTTTCAGAAACTAACTCAAAGTAAGCCCTTCTAATAGCTTAGTGTAGGTGTAAGTTAACAAGTAATTGATGAAAGTTTCATTTAGATGAGAAGAATCAAGCGGAATTCTATCAATTTGGTATTTGAGTATTAATCTTAGCCCCTAGTGTTTAAGGGTGTTTTTCCTTGGTTTTAGCCTCTACAATGAAGCACTAATTTGCTTCAGCCTGAGCAGGGCTTGAGCTTGAATATTACACTTTACTCTCTTAAGGAAGGGCGAATGCGTTTAGTATCGTGGAACGTAAATGGCATTAGAGCAGTGATGAAGAAAGACTTCATGGCTTCGCTAGAATCAATGCAAACCGATGTGCTGTGTTTACAAGAAACCAAAGCACAAGATGATCAAGTGCTTGAAGCCCTAAGTGAGCTAGAGGGATACCACATTTACAGCAACTCGGCGGTTAAAAAAGGTTACTCAGGTACTGCCATTTTAACTAAAGAGAAGCCGCTAAATGTTGAATACGACATGGGCATTGAGGAGCACGACCAAGAGGGGCGGGTAATTGCGGCCGAATACGCCGAGTTTATTTTGGTCACCGTATATACCCCTAACTCTGGTAGTGAGTTAAAACGTCTTGATTACCGCCAGCAATGGGACGCCGATTTCCTCGCTTATCTAAAAGCGTTAGAGGCTCGCAAACCGGTGTTGGTATGTGGCGACTTAAACGTGGCCCATAAAGACATTGACTTGGCTCGTCCAAAACCTAACTACAACAAAAGCGCTGGCTATATGCAGGCAGAAATTGACGGTATTGATAATTTAACCGCCGCTGGTTTTGTTGATACCTTCCGCTTAAAGAAACAGGATGAGGTTAAATACAGCTGGTGGAGTTACCGAGCTGGCGCACGTGGCCGAAACATTGGCTGGAGAATTGATTACTTCTTGGTGAGTGAAGCCTTTGCTGCTCAAGTTAGTGATGCTGACATTTTGAATGATGTTATGGGCTCTGATCATTGCCCTGTGCAAGTAGATGTTGCGCTTTAATTTTCCCCCGAACTAAATAAAAACGCTGCTTACTATAAGCAGCGTTTTTTGTTTTTACTTGGCGCTTTAGTTGAGCAAGCTTGTTTCTAATTTAGCAAAGTACTCACGGGCGTCTTTCATATCACGGTAGCGAGGGTAGCCGTCTTCATCCTCCCAATTGCATGAGCGCTTTACATATTCTAACCACATTAAGGTTTGTTGCTGTTGGTCTTTGATATAGCTAAGCACTGGCTGTTCAAGTTGCTCTGGCGCTGGATAGTATTGCTTGAGTAGTTGATAAACAGCTTGTTCTCTGCGTAGCTGTTTAACAGAATTCAGATTACAGTACTTTAGAGCGTTTGGGCCAGAATCAGCTAACAGCAGTTTACCTTCGAGTTCATCGCTAACAACTACACTGCTTAGCTTAACCGTTTCTAGATCTAGCATCTTCGTCGAGGCTTGCGCTAATACTGTATAACTAAATGTTTCGGTTTCTACTGTTACTGGGTAGTAATTTAATGAGTGCCCTGGCATCAATAAACTGGCTTCCACCGTACTGCTGGCCTCCAGTAGAAATTCACCTTGCTGATTGGATAGTGTCGCCGCTTCCGGTGAAGAAGGGTAGTAAGCAGTAATACCACTTAAAGGGCTAAAGTTAGCGCTCTCACCTGAGGTAAATAACACTACCTTCCCTTGCACTTGTGGTGTGAGGTAAACGGTTTGAATGGTAGGTACACATGCTAACAATAATGAGCTCAAAGCCATTGTTGCTATAAGGCGAGTTTTGCCAGCAATCATTGCCATTACTTGTTCTCCAATTTCATTGTTAGCTAGGTTTTATACACGGACAGCCACCGCTTAACTTGCATTTGTAACTCAAAACTAGGCGAGTGTTACTGTTTTAGCCGAAGCCTTCTGGCAGCGTTTGTGGCTTATTTCTAATGCGTTTTCAGCTTGTCATGTAGGCTCGCTACACATTAAAGCTTTTGCCTTGTATATAAGCCGCAAAAATCAGCTCGAAAGGTCAACAGCCCCTAGTAAATGCGTTAAGCTAATCGTTCGCTTAACAGTAGCAGTTTTAGCCATGAAGAAGCCAATCCCCGAAGCCAAATACTACGACATTGTTCCGCCCGATATGAATTACTTTTATTTTGAAGGCGCTAATCAATATCCGTTTCAGCCCAACAATACCGAGTTCTCAGAGGTAAATGCTTGGTGGTTGGCCGAATGTTCACTGCTTGCTTATTGTCACCCAGGTTTTGCTCGTATGGCTTTTAAACTAGCTGGCTTTGAGCAGTTTACTTTTTTTGAGGGCACCGGCACAGAATGCATGGCAGCCGGTAATCAAGAAGCCTTAATTATTGCCTTTCGCGGCACAGAGCTTAAATCTTTGTCTGCCTTATACGAGTTAAAAACAGACTTAGACAGCATGCCAGTAGCTTTTGCAGAGGGTGGAAAAGTACATCAAGGTTTTGCCAAAGCGCTCGACGAAGTTTGGAGTGGCGAGCAAGGCTTACAGCAGTTTATTGAGCAGCAGATAGTAGACTTCCCAGACCGCCCTATTTGGCTTACCGGCCATAGCTTGGGTGGTGCTTTAGCAAGCTTATGTTTTGCTAAAGTGCCACAAGCAACGGGTTTATATATTTATGGTTCTCCCAGAGTCGGTAATCAACAATTTATTGAGCAGATTAATCACCGGCCTATTTGGCGAGTAGAACATGCTAAAGATCCTATCCCGATGTTACCGCCTAATTTGCCCGCGATAAGCTTTGGTTTTGAGGATGTTGGCGAGCTGGTTTACATTCACAGCAATCAGCAAATAGATTACCAACGACCGGAAAAGAGCCCTACCGAGTACAAAGCGCTTATTGTTAATACTTTTAAAGCTCAAGAACAACGGCGTAAGAGCTTGAGTGTTGATCTTACCGAGATAAACCAGCACTTACTTGAGTCATTTAAAGAATGGCGAGATAACCTTAAACAGTGGCAAGCCGACAGCAAAATTAGCTTTACCGATCACATGCCCATCTATTACTGCGTAAAGCTTTGGAATAACTTACCAGAGTAAAATCACTTTGGTGCTAGTGGTTGGGGTAAATAAGGGAGCTTAGTTACCACTGGCTGCTCACCCGCATAACCAAGTCTAATCGCCAGACTTAGTGTTTGCTCGTTTAAGCAATATTGATCTTCAACAAGCTAGAGCCTCATTTGCGCTAGAGTGGCCACTTAATGTACTAATTCCAACTATGATTAAAGTATCAATAACCTTTAGGTTTGAGAACTAAATGCTAAGGAGGCATCTAATGAGCACTCAAATTAGCAGTTTCATGGAAACCAATGTAATCGGAGTTGCGCTGGACGATTCGATTGAAAAAGTATGCCAAGTATTAGATGACAACAAGCTTTGTTGCGTTCCAGTCTTTAGCCCTGATGGCGCCATTTTTGGCGTAATTAGTGCGAGTGATTTAGTGCACTTTAGTACCCAGCGCGCTAATCCAAAGTTGGAACATGCTTGGGAATTGTGTACACATCGGGTGATAGAGGTTGCGCCTGATATTAGTATTCAGCAAGCCGCAGAAATTATGAGTTATGAAAAGATCCATCACCTTATTGTTACCGAAGGTTCGGCCTGTGTTGGCATTGTCTCCGCCTCTGATGTATTAAGTGCTTTCTTAAAAACAGAGTTTATCTAGTTACTCTAGTTATGGTTGAGAGAGTTCCTATCCTTGTTGTTGCCTGTATAGCTATGGGTAAACACTGCAATTAGTTTCATACATTTCAAGCTGCTCATAAAAATTTTGACTATTATAGAGTTGTTAGTGATTTTTTTATCACTAAGGCTTGTGGATGGTTTAATTTCAAATCTCTTATGGATATTGCTTTAGTTAGCAATGGTAGTTAGTCACTAAGGAAGCGACTGTATGAAAAAATTAAGAATAGAAACTTATCAGCTAGATACCGGAAGCCTTTCTGACTCGGTCAATTTGCCCATATACATCGCAAAAACTTTGTTTAAATGCTTACCGCCTAAATTAGCTGCTTATTTCTCCGATGACGCCGATAGCTTGGCAACCCTCAAAGCGTCGCTGCTGAGTCGCGATAGTTCTGGGGTGATCCTCGAAATAGAAGATATTGAAGACAATGAGCGTGTTGTATTTAAAGTGATTTAATTTAATGCTGATCTTGAGACTTCGTATGCAGCGATTAAGGCCTAGTGACTTAAGTCGCTAGTGTTGGACTTGGCGCTCCACCCAAGTCGCAATTTGGTCAAGCGAGTTGTCGGCAAACATGCTTTTGCCAAAAAACTCAATCATTAAGATATGCGCGATTCCAGGGCTTTGAGTATTCCAAAACCAGGATTGCAATAGCCCATGACTGGCTCCAGAAAACTGCTTAATGCTTAGCAGCTCCGGGTCGCTATGGGCGAAGGCCTGGCGATAATGGTAAATGCTATCGTTGATATCTACATTAAGATCGTCTTGTCCAAAAGCTGCGAGAATAGGAATGTCTATTTGGCTTAACTCTGAACTTGCGTCATTCATCCAGTTTTTTGCGATAAAACCGTAACGAGCTTCATCGCTAAACAAGCCCTCATTAAAGTTGGGATCGCTTGTGAGCATATCTTGGTGCGCGCTTTGGTAAGCCGCGAAAGACAAGTTTTGTTTTACTGCTTGAGTGAGCAAGGAGTTAGGTAGCGTTTTATAGAATTCTGGATTACTGCCAGTACCATTACTGATGCTGCGGTGGTATTGGCCTTGGCGCAACCAGTTAATCGCGGTGCCTACAAACACCGCGAAATCAACTTGATGCTGTTGATTGCTTATTTTAGGCAATACCCAGCCAGCTTGACTAAAGCCCAATAAACCGATGTGTTGCTGGTCGATAACGGCATTTTGCGTGCGTAGGTAGCTTATTGCATTTCTTACAATCTCTGCTCGCTCTTCCATAGAATGCTCTAACCAATTTCCACTTGAGCCACCAACACCGGGTTTATCCCAACTTAAAGTAGCAATGCCTCGTTTGGCAAACTCGGTCCATATGGGTTTGTAATAGCCGTAGGCATCATAAGGCATCGCACCGTCGCCGTGTACTAGCACAACAACTGGGTAAGGGCCTGGAAGATCGGTGGGAGTAATCAGTGAGCCACTTATCTTAAGCTCACCAGAGGGGAAACTAATTTTCTTTTCATTAACTTGAGGTGAATCATCTAAGTAGGAAAATACCACTCCAACGATGAGGAGTAACAAACCATAGCGATAAATCGTTGATCTGCTCATGCTGTAATGTCCCTTGTTAAGCGCTTAGCTGCCTTACATTAAGTTAGTGATTATTATTATGAAACTAATACGCTAGATCTTTTGTATAGAACTGTCGTCTTCTTGTTTAAGCCGTGTCGGGTTTGTCAGCGTTTGTAGTGAGATTTGTCTAGTGAGACTTGTTTAGCTAGATATGTTTTTAGAATCAAAAAACGCTGCAGAAGCAGCGCCTTTGAAGCGTTAAGTGGCTAGAGTTATTTAACTCTACACAAAAAGCCTTTTAGGTAGTGACCTTCTGGATAGGGGCCACCAACTGGGTGATCTTCGGCTTGCTCTAGGGTTTTAAGAAACTGCATTTCTCGTTTGGCATCAATGGCTGCATCGGCCACGATTTTTTGGAACAAGCTAGTTGGCATAAGGCCAGAACAGGAGTAAGTCAGCAATATTCCACCAGGACGTAACATCTGCATAGCAAGCATGTTGATGTCTTTGTAACCTCGGCTGGCGCGATTTAAGCTGGCTTTACTATCGACAAATTTTGGTGGGTCTAGCACTATCATGTCGAATTGCTCATCACAATCGCGGTAGGCGCGCAGTTGCTTAAATACATCGGCATTTAGCTGGGTTATTTTGCTAGCTTCTAAGTCGTTTAACTCAACGTTTTTGGCGGCTATCTCTAAAGCGGCGTCAGAGACATCTACGTTTACCACCTTTTTAGCGCCGCCAGCCAAGGCATAGGTGCCAAAGCCGCCGGTGTAACAAAAACAGTTCAGTATTTTTTTGCCCTTGGCGAGCTGGCCAACCAGTTTGCGGTTATTGCGTTGATCAAGGTAGTAACCGGTTTTATGGCCGGTTTCCACGTTAATGAGTAGGCGCAAACCGTTTTCATTTATTTCCATTGGTTGAGCGGGTAGCTCACCGTGAATCAGCCCTTGTTGAGGAGCTAAACCTTCTTTTTTGCGAACATCTACGTCTGAGCGTTCGTAGATAACATCCTCTGGGAAGCTATGTTTTAGCGCTTCAATAAGGTTGGCACGCTGAAACTCTGCACCAGCACTTAGTAGCTGCAATACCAATACATTTGCATAGCGATCAATGGTGATGCCTGGTAGGCCATCGTTTTCACCAGCAACTAAACGATAAGCGTTAGTATCGGCAAACTCACCGAGAATTTGTCGAACCGCTTGGGCATCTTCTAAGCGGTCAATAAAAAACTGCTTATCAATCTCTTGCTGCTGATCAAAGCTCCAAACTCGCGCTCTAATTTGCGATTCTGGCGAGTAGGCAGCAGTAGCCAAGTATTTCCCTTCGGCACTGTAAACTTCTACGGTTTCGCCAGAAAGTGGCTTGCCCGATACTTTATGAATGCCGTTTGAAAAAATCCAAGGGTGACGACGTAACAACGCTTTGTCGCGCTTGGCTTTAAGGGTAATGATGCCGCTCATGTTCTGCTTCCTAATGATTAATGCCGCGCATTATAAGCGCCATGCTTAGCAAAACCCAAGTATAGCTTGGCTTTATTACTCGTTGGCAGGTTTACTCGGTTTATTAGGCGATGAAAAAGCCAAGCAGAAGCTTGGCTTTTTAGTGAGTGATTTTTGTCTGGTGGGCTACGGGCTGTTTATCTTTCACGAACAAAATTAACCACGAAAGATAAACAGTCCCTAGAGTTTACTCATGGCTTTGCCATTCATTTCTTTCTCTAGGCCGGTGTTGAGCGCCGAGCGCTGGCTAGTGCGCTTGCGGTAGGCCATGAGTTTTGTGGGAAGTTGCTGCTGAAACGCCATTGCCCAGTTTAAGGTGTGGCACAGCAGTATATCGGCAACCGTAAATTGCTCTCCCAATAAATAACCTTCTTCAGGAACCCAAAGCTCAGCAATAGCTGCCGCTTTATTAAATTCCCAAGTAGCGGTTTCTAGCATCTCTGGCACGCGTAGCTCTTCAGGTAAAGCAAAGCGATGTTTGCCCATGTTCCACAAGGCTTGTTCTAATTCACAAATGGTAAAGCTTACCCAGCGGTGGTGCAGGGCAGCTTGGTCGCTACCTGGGGAGGGCAAAAAGTGCGGGCCGTATTTCTCGGCTAAATAAAGGCAAATAGCGGCAGATTCATTAAAGACTAGCTCGCCATCTTTTAATGCAGGCACTTTACCGCAGGGATTAATGCTTAAGTATTCTTCGCTGCGGTGTTCACCGGCTTGAAGGTTAAGGTAGTGATAATTCCATTCAAGTTGTAACTCTTCCAACATCCACGAAACGCGCAAAGAGCGAGTGCGTGGCGAGCCATACAAAGTAATCATTCAAACTGTTCCTATTCAGCATTAGCAAGCATTGTAAAATACCAATCGTACTAAATAACTGTTCATACTATCTGGTTTAAATACTCGATAATTGCGTTAGAATTTTTGATTGTAGAATAACTACTTATCGAAAAATTCTGCCTTATTCTCGAGTACTTTTCCTGCGTTATTTCTGAGCACTTACTTAGTGTGATTGGTATAAAGTAGTTGTTTGAACGCGACTACGCGAGCTTTTGTTGTTGGCAATTTGTCAGCGTTTTGATGAGCGGCTGTGAAACTAAAGAACCAATTCAAGCTTGGTTTCATAGTAATTTGGAATCGGTTCCGTTTTGCTTGTTTAAAGCTTGAGCATCTAAGCTTTGGCGACCATGCTAGTTCCAAGGCGGGTTAGCAATATTGGAAACGATGGCAACGATTAAAGATGTGGCTAAGTTGGCGCAAGTAGGTGTGGGAACCGTTTCTCGCTGCTTAGCTGGCAAGGGCGGAGTGTCTGCCAAGGCTGAACAAAAGGTAAGCGAAGCCATGCAGCAGCTTAACTACCGGCCTAACAGCCTTGCTCGGGCTTTATCTACCCAGCGCTCCAACATTATTGGTGTTTGGTTACCCTCATTGTCTGGCCCTTTTTATCAGCACATATTACAAGCCATAGAGTTTGAGCTGCGGCTGCACGACAAACACCTAATTATTGCCAATGCTGAAGAAGCAAACAGTAATGAAGAATATTTGCAGCACTTAGACTATTTAATTAATCGTGATTGCGATGGGGTGCTGATGGTGTGCCCAGAAATCGCCATTTCAGATCTGCTAATCGCTCAAGCTAATTACCCACCGCTGGTATTTATTAATCACTCCACCGATTTATTGTCGAAGCAGTCTTTTAGTGTTGATCATTATGCAGGTGGTTGTTTGGCGGCAAACAGCTTGTTGGCGCTAGGCCATAAGAATATTGCTTGTATAAGTGGCCGTTTAAGTGCCCAAGATGCGCAGCAGCGTCAGCAAGGTTTTGTGGATGAATTGGCTCGCCAAGGCCGGCCGATTAACCCGGAATTGTGTATTGAAGGAAGCTTTGATTTTGCCACTAGCCAGTTTGCAGTACAGCAGCTACTGGATAAACAACTGCCTTTTGATGCACTGTTTTGTGGTAGCGACAAAGTAGCCTTAGTGGCTTTATCAATTTTGCAGGGGGCTGGCATAAAGGTGCCGCAGCAGGTTTCGGTATTGGGCTACGATGATGTCGATTTTGCCGCAGTTGCCTCACCACCTCTTAGCACGATTGCCATTCCCATCAAACAAATGGCGACAGCCGCTAGCAGGCAAGTACTCAATTTAGCTTACGACTTAACACTCACTATTCCCAGCGTGTCTGAGCCGCGTTTTATTGCGCGAGCGAGCTCCCAAGCATCCCCGTATCTTAAGGTTAAAGAAGGCTAAGCTTATGGCGAAGTTTATAGAAGATGGAACACGTTATCACATAGAAGACCCTTGTATTGCGCCAAACAGCGCGGCTTATTTGTGGAACAAAAAAATGATGTTGCACATGAACTGCCGTGGCTTTGCGGTTAGCCAATATATGGATCCCGAACCTCGCAAATATGCTCATGTGCCCAATTTAGCTGCGCAAAGCTTTATGCAGCCCGAGCAGCCTTATTTTAGTCATCATCCTGGGCGTTTTTTCTACTTACGAGATAATCAAACTGGAGAGATGTTTTCTGCTCCCTACGAGCCAATGAAAGTGGACTTAGACCGCTTTGCTTTTGAGCCGGGTTTGGCTGACATTCGCTGGGTGGTAGAAAAGCTTGATATAGAACTAAGCATAAGACTTAGCCTTGCAGTTGATGCCGTGCTAGAGAGCTGGCAAGTAACTCTGCGAAACCTAAGCTCGCAACGCCGAGATATTTCTTTAATACCTTATTTCCCAGTAGGTTATGCCTCGTGGATGAATATGGGCGGGCAATACGATGCTGAGCTTAATGCGATTGTTTGCAGTAGTGTTACCCCCTACCAAAAAGTAACTGATTATTTCAAAAATCAGCACTTCAAAGATCTTACCTTTATGTCTGCCAGCCGACTGCCAGATTTTTATGAAGTTTCACAACAGGCTTTTGAAGGAGAGGGTGGTTTACATAACCCCAGTGCTTTGCAGCAAGGTGGAAACTTAAATAATGGCGAAGCGCATTATGAACTGCCAGCGGCGATTATGCAGTTTCAATACAATTTACCGGCCAATGGCAGCGATGTGCTTAATCTTAGTTTTGGGCCGGCTAAAGATAAGGCCGAGATTAAGAGACTCAATCAGCAGTATTTGTACGCCGAGCTAGAGCCCCAACGCCAAGCTAGCGACGCCTATTTTGCTCAAGCCAAAGGTTGTATTGCAATAGAGACGCCCGATCAGCAGTTTAATCACTTTGTTAATCATTGGCTGCCTAGGCAGGTGTTTTATCATGGTGATAGTCAGCGTTTAACGACCGATCCTCAAACCCGTAACTTCCTGCAAGATGCCATGGGCATGGTTTACCTCAAACCAGAAGCTTGTAAACAGGCATTGCTAACCGCACTTAAACAGCAAAAGTTCTCTGGTGAGATGCCCGACGGCATTTTATTAAGCGAACAGGCGGAGCTTAAGTACATTAACCAAGTGCCGCATACCGACCATCCGGTTTGGCTCGCCATTGTGTTAAACGCCTATCTTCAAGAAACCAACGACTATAGCTTGCTAAAACTTAGGCTTTGTTGGGCAGATAACCCACTCGAGCAAAGTGTATTTGAGCATGTGAGCAAGGCGATGCAATTTTTGTGTGAGGCCAAAGATGAACGCGGTTTGCCTTACATCGCCCAGGGGGATTGGTGCGACCCAATGAACATGGTGGGCTATCAAGGCAAGGGCGTGTCGGGTTGGTTGGCCGAAGCCATTTCTTATGCTTTGCAACTGTGGGTGCCAGTGTGTGAGCACCTAGGCGAAGCCGCTTTAGCTCAAGCCTTTAGCCAATATGCAGAACAATTGAATCAGCGCATTAATCACTATTTTTGGGATGGCGCATGGTATGGGCGCGGCATTACCGATGCTGGCAAGTTATTTGGCATAAGCAGCGATAAGGAAGGGCGAATATTTCTTAATGCCCAGAGCTGGGCAATGTTATGTGGAGCTGCAAGCGGTGAGCAAAAAACACAGATGCTTCAGGCCATTGATGAACAGTTAGACACGCCGTTTGGCGTAATGATGAGTGCGCCTGCCTTTACCGAAATGCGCGACGATGTTGGTCGAGTTACTCAAAAGTGGCCGGGCAGTGCCGAAAATGGCTCGGTGTATAACCATGCAGCAGCGTTTTACGCGGCTTCTTTGTATGCCAGTGACGAAGGGGAGCGGGCATTTAATGTATTACGCAAAATGCTGCCAAGCAATGCCGCAGACGAATTGAAAGTGCGTGGGCAATTGCCAATTTATTTACCTAACTATTATCGCGGCGCTTATTACCAATACCCACGCACTGCTGGGCGCTCTAGTAACTTGTTTAATACTGGTACTTGCGCTTGGTACTACCAATTAGTGGTTGAGCAGCTGTTTGGCCTACGTGGTACGCCACAGGGCTTGCTGCTTCGGCCGCAACTGCCAAGTGATTGGCAAAAAGCCTCGGTGGTTCGAGAGTTTAGAGGGGCAAGCTTTGAAATCCAATACCAACAAGTTAGAGGAGGCAGTGCCAAGCCTATAAGTGCAAAACAGCTATTGAGTGCTGATGAAGCTAAGCTCACCATTACTCAGCAGGCCGATGGTAAATTGCTGCTTAGTGGTTTTGTGGCTGGCGAGCGGTATCAGATAAGGGTAATACAGGCGCTAGAAGACAAGGCCAGCCAAGCCGTTGCTGAGAGTGCCTTAGTATGAATGCTGATCAGGGTATGGTTTATTACGTTATGGGGGTTTCCGGCTGCGGCAAATCTAGCATTGGTGAGGGGCTGGCAAACTACCTGCAAGCTGAGTTTATTGACGGAGATACGCTACACCCTCAAAGCAACATAGAAAAGATGCGCAGTGGTCTTGCACTAAATGATGAGGATCGTAAGCCTTGGCTGGCGAGCATAGTGGCTAAAGCTGATGCTATTAGCCAGCAACGAAATACGGTAGTCATTGTTTGTTCTGCCTTAAAGAAATCTTACCGAGATCTATTGCGCCAAGTAAGCAGCAAAGTGGTGTTTATCTACTTAAAAGGTGAACAAACTCTTATTCAGCAAAGGCTAGAGCGGCGCAGTAATCACTTTATGCCGCAGCACTTATTAGCTAGCCAATTTGCCACCTTAGAGGCCCCTTCTTCTGCCGAAGCTGATGTTATTCCGATTGAAATTGACGCTAACCTAGAGCAGGTACTAGCACGTTGTATTAATAGCATTAGTCGCAAGCCCGCGCTTAATTGAGGTTGAAATGAATCCTACTATCAAACACGTTACCCAAAACATTATTGCACGCAGCCAAGGCTTACGCAGCGCTTATGTTCAAAGAATGGAGAAGCAAGCAGAGCAGGGGAACGCAAGGGCGCATCTAAGCTGCGGCAACTTAGCCCATGCCATTGCTGCCTGTGGTCAGCAACAAAAAGACCGTTTGCTAGATTTTACCAAAGTAAATCTGGCTATTATTACTGCCTACAACGATATGTTAAGTGCTCATCAGCCCTACGCTCAATACCCTCAGTTGATTCAGCAAAAAATGGCTGAACTTGGCCATAGCGCGCAAGTTGCTGGTGGAGTGCCTGCGATGTGTGATGGCGTTACTCAAGGCCAAGAGGGCATGGATTTATCGCTGTATTCACGCGACCTTATTGCCCAAAGCACTGCCATTGGTTTGAGCCATCAAGGGTTTGATGCCTGCGTCTTATTAGGGGTTTGCGACAAAATTGCCCCAGGGCAGTTAATGGGAGCTTTGTCTTTTGGCCATTTGCCAACTGCTTTTATGCCCAGCGGGCCAATGCCAAGTGGTATTAGCAATGATGAAAAGGTGGCGGTTCGCCAACAGCATGCAGCCGGAGAAGTGGACAAAGCGGCGCTACAGCAGATGGAAAACAAAGCCTACCATGCGCCCGGCACCTGCACTTTTTATGGTACTGCCAATACTAATCAGCTGGTATTTGAAACCATGGGTTTAATGCTACCGGGTAGCGCCTTTGTTAATGTGAATACCGCACTTAGAGACAAGCTTAATCAACATTTACTTAGTCACATGGTGGGAATTACTCGCGGAGGCTCAGCTTATCGCCCGCTCTATCAAGTTATCGATGAGAGAGCCATTGTGAATGGTTTAGTGGCTTTGTTGGCTTCTGGAGGCAGCACTAATCACACCTTACATATGATAGCGATTGCCCGTTGTGCCGGCATTATCATTAATTGGGATGATTTTGCGCTGCTTGCCGAGGTAGTGCCGCAACTTTCTAGTATGTACCCTAATGGCCCAGCAGATATTAATGCCTTTGAGCAAGCTGGTGGAGTGCCCTGTTTGCTGCGTTTGTTAGCGCAACGAGATTTGCTGCATATGGATGCCACTACTCTCTATGGAAAGCTAAGTGATGACTTACAGTCACCTGTTTTAGTAGGCGAAGAGCTAAAGTGGGGGCCAGCACTGGCCAGCAACAATAACCATGTGATTGCAGCAGACGGCAAACAGTTTAATCGCAGTGGCGGCTTGCAGGTATTAAGCGGCAACTTGGGGCGGGCTGTAATAAAAACCAGTGCAGTTAAGGCTGAGCATCAAGTTATTTGTGCGCCAGCTAAAGTATTTGATTGTCAGCACAAAGTGGTAGAAGCGTATCAACAAGGTAAGCTTGACCAAGACATTGTAGTAGTTGTGCGTTACAACGGGCCAGCAGCCAATGGAATGCCAGAGCTACATAAATTGATGCCAGTTTTGGGTAACTTGCAAAAACAAGGTTTTAAGGTGGCACTGCTTACCGATGGTCGCTTGTCGGGCGCATCAGGCAAAATTCCTGCCGCGTTGCATCTAAGTCCAGAAACGGCCAAAGGCGGTTTGCTGGCCAAAGTACAAGACGGTGACATGATCTACTTAGATGCGATTAAAGGACGCATCGACTGCCAAGTCAGCGAGCAAGAACTACTGCAACGAGAGCCTGTCGCCGACAGCAAAACCAAACAAGATGAGGGTTGTGGCAGAGAGCTATTTAATCCCTTTAGGCGTTTGGTCGGCAGCGCCGAAAGCGGCGCCACCATATTATTTGATGACTAAGTCTTCACGTAGCCGCAACTTAAAAAGCTTGCTCAAGGCTTAATAGTGGAACCCGGGTAGACAAGGCATGTAAGGCAATGTTGTGTAGCATTTCATCTACCGTGGTGCAGCAGTCCGCCAAAATGGATACTTCATAAGCCTCGGTTGCTTTCGATAAGGCTGTGTGAGTAATACAGTTTTGGGTCATCATGCCGCACATTAGCAGCTTATCTATGCCTTGTTGTTGTAGGTAACTATTAAGTTCGGTTTGCTCGAAACTGTCGGCAAATCTTTTCACTATCACTTTGCCTTGTGGAGCTGCCGCTAAGATCTCTGGGTGAATGTCTGAGCCGTTTGAGCCTTGATTGAAAAACGGGGCGAGCCCCATTTCTGGGTCGGCAATGTGTTGAATATGAATAAGCTCCATCTGTTGTTCTGTAGCCTTTGCTATCGCAAATTGAATGTTCTGCAAGCATTTTGAGGTATTCCAAAGCGGGTATTTGCCTTCAGGGAAATAGTCATTTTGTAGATCAATGATTAACAGGGCAGTGGTCATAATTGTTAGCCTTTTAATATAATTGCGTTTAATCAGTGAGGCTATTATCGGATTGGTGCTGGTTGGCTAACAGAGTCATAAGTGACAACTATGAGGGTAAAACTGACATTGTGAGAAGTGTTAATAAGGAACAGTAGGCACCACTGTTTTACCAAAACCTAGCATGTTTAGTGTTGAGCTAGCTATTATCCTTGCTAGTTAATATTGGATGGGTGTTGTGGCTTTCTGGCAAATCAGTTTGCGAAGAAAACAATGATGAATTTAGCGCCACACCTTTGTGTAATTGGCTGGCAATAGAGATTGAGAGCAACACTGGAACAAGCAGCAAGAACACCAATGTAAGTCGGTTCATAAAATACCCCTAACAAGCTGTACATGTTATTAGACCGCGAATAGCCTCTTTTGATTGCCAGCAATTTGTAATAAAACGTAAAGAAAAGTAAAACGGACCAACTTAGGTCCGTTTTTAAAGGGGAAGCGAAGTGGTTTAGCCTGCCGCAATCAATTCATTCATAGTGCTAACCAGCTGGTCGAACTCGGCACGCTCTTGCTTATCAATGGCAGAGGCGAGGGGGATTTTGGCGGTCATTGGGTTAACCGCTCGGCCATTAATGTGGAACTCGTAATGCAGGTGGGGTCCCGTTGAGCGGCCGGTATTGCCTGAGTCTGCTATCACTTGGCCACGAGTGACACGTTGCCCTTTGCGAACTTTAAATTTGTTTAAATGTAGGTAACGTGAGCGATATTTACCGCCGTGTTGAATCACGATGTATTTACCCGCATAAGGGTGATTTTCGACTCGTGTTACTACGCCATCACCTGCGGCCAATACCGGGGTGCCAATGGCAATGCCAAAATCGGCACCATTGTGTGGAGAGATACGTCCGGTAATAGGGTGCTTACGACGTGGATTAAAGCCAGAGGTGACCCGGTGAGCCCCTTTAAGTGGCACTCGCATAAAGGCGCGCGCTAAGCTTTCGCCATCTTTGTCATAGTAGTTGCCATTGCTAAACAAATACGCACTGTATTCGTTGCCTCGGTTAAAAATACGCACTGCACTAATTTCACTTTGACCGGTGAGTTCGTCATCGATGTATTGGCGATTACGTACAACTTGGAATACATCGCCCGCTCTAAAGTCACGAGAAAAACGCAGTTTGTCTTTAAACATTTGCGCTACTTGCTCTACTTCACTTGGGCTTAAGCCGGCTTTTCGGGCTGATACGTAAAAGCTACCTTCAATGGTGCCTGCTATGGCTTGCTTCTGCCATTGCCCTTCAATATTAATGGTTTCGTATTCGAAGCTGCTTGCATCTACACGCTTAAAGATGATTTTTTGCGCTGGATTAAAGGCAAGTTGTAGGGCCATTAACTGTTGTTGGTCGTGGTCGATGGTAAAGGTAAGATCATGACCAGGACTTAAGGTATCTAAAGCTAGTACCGAAATATCCGCCTCTAGTACTTGATACATCGTGGTTTGGTCGATGTTAAAGCGGGTGAAAATTTTACCTAGAGTATCGCCCTTCTCAATAGTGTATTGATAGCTGCGTTCGCCTCCAACCTCAGCTTGTTCAGGCTCTGTTTTTGCAGCAGTGAGTGTCGGCTCGTTGGTGTTTTGCTTCGCCACAACTGGCGATTCAGCTGCTTGTCTAAACTGCTCGGCACTGGGCTCATCTTGGGTATTCTGCTTTACTATATCGATGGCTTCATTGGAGCGACTAGCCAGACTAAAAGTGATGCCATCGGACTCTGACTTAAAGTCGTTTTGCGGCAGTTCGATGAGCTGGCGGCTGTTGGTACTTACTTGTTTGGAGCTAGGCCAAATACTGGCAATGCCTACGAGTACACCGCAGGCAATAATGAGCTGCCAATGTTTGTTGGGAAGCCTGCTAGGGCGACCAAACAAACGAGTTTTACTGTTAAACATACAATCTTTTACCTAATGAACGCTGTCTTAACGCAGCTGTTATTGTATTAATACTAGTGAGCGACTTTTGCTGGTTCGTGGTGCTATTCACGACACTTGCCCTTGTTGGCAACCAGAGCAAAGCCCTTGGAATTCGTAACTTTGCGAATGCAATTTAAAGCCTTGCTGTCCGGCAAACTGGTCCAATTCAATTTTTAATGATTCAGACAAGCCTATTTGAGTGACAGATTTACAGTCGGTGCAAATAAGCAAGGGTTGTGGAGTAAATGGGGCATGCTGGTGGCCAATGATGTAACGGCTACTTGATTCAATATGCTGAATGAAGTGATATTGCAGTAAAAAATCTAAAGCGCGATATACCGTTGGAGGCTTGGTATTTTGTTGCTGTTGTTGCAGCTTAGCCAAAATATCGTAAGCGCTAAGTGCTTGTTGATGTTGATGAAGAATAGCCAACACTGCTGCACGATTTGGCGTGAACTTAAGCTTATTTTGGCTACAGTAGTCACTGACACGTTGTATATAATTGGCTGTAGACATGCTTTACCGAAATAGAACTTAGCTGATGAGCGAAATACACCCACAAAATTTGAGCGTTACATTATAACAATCACTGCTTATAGGCAAGCCTTGCAAGGTCAAGTATCGACATTGCCATGGTTTTTTATGTCTTATTTAAGTGATTGTAAATAAAGCGCTAAATTCTGTCGTTGATTGGCGACAGGTTAAAATGTGCTGCTTTAAGTGATTATGCCGTCTGCTATTGCTGTTTACTTAAAAGAGTGAAGACATGTAAATACGAGTAATTTAACGCGATTGATTAGCGCTGAAGCTGCTGTAGATAAAGGCTCCACTAAAAGTGCTGATTTTTTATTTAGTTTGCTCGCTTTGTAAGCACTCGAACCTTAATTGCGAAAAAGCGGTTGACTTGTTTCGGCTAAAAACGTTTAATAGCCGCCGTTGCCCGGATAGCTCAGTCGGTAGAGCAGAGGATTGAAAATCCTCGTGTCGGTGGTTCGATTCCGCCTCCGGGCACCATCTTTAAAAAGCCTGCTAAATTTAGCAGGCTTTTTTCGTTTCAAGCCTTGCGTTTAGTTCTGCTGAGATTTATTGCGAGAATAGTGAATTAAGCAATGAAACACCGCCGCTTGCTTGTTTAAGTTTCTGTAGCCGTGTGGTTTATCGCCGGCAAAGCGCAACGCTTGTCCTTGGCTGAGTTTATTCCATTGCCCGTTAGCTAAAACTTCCATCTCCCCACTGGTCACAATGACATGTTCACTCACTCCAGCTTCGTGGGGCTCAGATACTCGCTGATAGTTCTCTAACAAGGTGAGTTCGTACATCTCAAAGCCATACTTTTCATCGTAAGGGAATAAAATTGCTACGAGCATGTCATCGCTGGCGGGTTGTTGGCGAAGTTGATCTGCGCTGCGAATTTCTGGCTGAGCTTGTTCTGCAAGTTCTGGCTCTAAAAAGGTTGATAAGGAAGTATTAAAGCCTCCTGCTATTTTCCACAATGTGGCAATAGTGGGGCTAGATTCACCACGTTCTATTTGTCCTAACATGGCTTTACTCACACCGGTTTGTTTGGCTGCGGTGTCTAAACTCCACTGTTTGTCTTTACGCTGTTGTTTGAGCGCTGCAGCGAGATATTGATTTAAGGCCAGCAAAATAACCTACTTGTTGAAAAAATAGTCTTGTACGTTATAGCGCACAAGTGCTAGGCTTGTCCAGTGCGTGCGTTATAGCGCACGGTGTGAGTGGGAGTTTACAGTTAAGTCAAGGAGTAGCTATGCGTGACTGGTTTGTTTTATCTCGAGTGTCGGCTGGTTTTATCGCAGTATTAGTAGGCTATACCAGCTCAGCCGTTATTGTGTTTCAAGCTGCTGCTTCGGCAGGAGCAAGCGAACAGCAAATTGGTTCGTGGTTGTGGGCTTTAGGTATTGGGATGGGAGCGACGAGCATCGGCTTTTCTTGGTATCACAAAAAGCCGATTCTTACTGCTTGGTCTACGCCTGGCGCAGCGCTACTAGTGACTAGCTTATCTGGGCTCTCGGTTAATCAAGCGATTGGTGCGTTTTTGTTTAGCTCGCTATTAATAACTTTAGTGGGTTTAAGTGGGTTGATGGATAAGTTGATCCGTTGGATCCCTCAATCAGTGGCCTCCGCGATGTTAGCTGGAGTGCTATTGCAATTTAGTTTGCAGTTGTTTCAATCACTAGAGAGCCAATTGGTATTGGTATCCAGTATGGTGGCTTGCTACCTAATCGGCAAATTGTATGTCCCTCGCTACGTTATGCTGATTACCTTACTGGTAGGCATTACAGCAGCTTTTTACTTGGGTTTACTGGAGTTATCGTCGGTGACTTTAGAGCTAGCTATGCCGGTGTGGATTAGCCCAGCGTTCTCATGGCAAGCAATCTTGGGTGTAGGTTTGCCTTTGTTTGTGGTCACCATGGCCTCACAAAATATGCCTGGTATTGCTGCCTTGCATGGCAACGGATATCGGCCTGCAATTTCTCCACTGATATCTTGGACAGGCGTCGCCGGGATACTGCTAGCGCCATTTGGAGGTTTTGCTTTTAACTTGGCGGCCATTACTGCTGCAATTTGCATGGGCAAAGAGGCCGATGAAGATCCCACAAAACGCTACTATGCCTCGATATGGGCCGGAGTGTTTTATTTACTGGTGGGCTTGATGGGAACAACGGTGGTGAGTTTGTTTGCCGCTTTTCCTCAAGAGTTGGTGGTGGCTATCGCTGGTTTAGCGCTGATTAGTACCATCGCAAACAGTTTATCAACTGCTTTAACCTGTACAAAGGGGAGAGAGGCGGCCGCCATTACTTTTTTGGTAACCGCTTCATCGGTCAACTTGTTTGGCATTGCCAGCGCGTTTTGGGGCCTAAGTTTAGGTTTGATCGTGCAATACCTTTTTTCTCGCAATGAAGCCACCGGAATAGTTAAAGAGACTAGAGAAGCTAGCAATAAAGCCTAGCTTATCTTAAGGTTGAAGCATCACAAATATGATTGTTTACGTCGTTGATTAAACGTTTTTTGCTCTATTTACTAAAAGGCTTTCTGCTACTTGCTCTGTTTGCTGAGTTAATGGTGTTAGCTTTACGTTGGATCGACCCGCCAATTTGGTCTTGGCGTATACACCGTGCTTGGTTCCCCCCTGTTTCTTACCCTGAGCAAATACAGCACCAATGGATACCGTTAGCTAATATCAACAAATCAATGCCTTTGGCGGTGGTTGCCGCTGAAGATCAGCGGTTTTTGTCGCACTATGGCGTAGACTTTTTAGCTATCTGGAAAGCGTATAAGAGCAATCAACAAGGTGGGCGATTAAGGGGCGGTAGTACTATTACACAACAAACAGCCAAAAATCTGTGGTTGTGGCCTAGTCAGAGTTATTGGCGAAAGGCAGTAGAGGCTGGCTTTGCTGGTTTGCTGGAGTTGAACCTACCGAAATCCAGAATCATCGAGATTTACTTAAATATTGCTGAGTTTGGTCCTGGTATTTACGGCGTAGAGGCCGCTAGTCAGCATTACTTCGCTTTGTCTTCATCACAACTTAGTGCTCATCAAGCGGCAAGCTTGGCAGCCTTGCTGCCAAGTCCATATCGTTACTCACTAAACCCCAACAGTGCATTTATGAGCCAGCGAATCTCGTGGATTCGCCAGCAAATGCGCCAATTAGGATCTTTAGAGTTGAGCCGCCATTAGTTTACGCATGACTAAAGTGCTGCTTGGAAAAGGTCTATAGCGAATTGAGATGACAGCTTTAGACAAAGCAAAATGACAAATACAGAGATTGCGATAAGGCTAGCTTTTGAGAGTGTTTTTAAGAATCCAAAGAACATAGTGACCTCACTTGTGTTTAGCCATCCCTGGAGTTTGATTCAATGTAATTATACTAAATGTTGAGTAAACACTGAATTTTAGAAGTTGTTTTAGATCAATATTGACTGCTGTTTTTTTAAACAATCACTAAAGAGTGTGATCGGTAAATCGATTTTAATTTTGGTCACTTAATCGCACACTAAATTTAAATATTAATGATAATGGTTGTCATTCTTTTTATCGTAAGTTAATGAAATGTAAATATATTATGCAGCGAGCTTAGTTAGGGTGTATACTTTTTCGATACCTCAAATTGGCAGCTTGGAGCGCAGTAATGAAAGCCGAACCAAATATAATTGCTTTGTTAAATAAGGTGTTAGTTTCAGAACTTACTTCGATTAACCAGTATTTTTTACATGCCAGAATGTATAAAAACTGGGGTTTTGATGCGCTGAATGAGCGTAACTATAAAAAATCGATTAAGGATATGAAGCAAGCCGACAAATTAATGGAGCGAGTTTTGTTCCTAGAAGGTTTACCTCATGCCCACATGTTGGGTGTATTGCGCATTGGGGAGTCGACCGAGGAAATGCTGCAATGTGATATGGACTTCCAGCTAGAGCAGTTGCCAATCATTAAACAAGCTATTGCCGAGTGTGAACTAGCTAAAGACTTCGTTAGTCGAGATTTGTTAGAAGAAATCTTAGATTACGAAGAAGATCACATTGATTGGATTGAAACTCAACAATATCAAATTGAAAAAATGGGCCTAGAAAACTATTTAGCTGCTCAAATTACCGAAGGAGATGACTAATGAAAGGTAATAATGAAGTCATTGATGTGCTAAACCGCCTGTTGATGAATGAACTAACGGCAATGGATCAGTACTTTATCCATTCACGCATGTATGAAGACTGGGGCCTAAATAAGTTATACGAGCGCATCGACCACGAGTTTGATGATGAGAAAGGTCACGCCTCATTGCTTATTCAACGTATTTTGTTCTTAGAAGGTACTCCAGACTTAAGTAAACGTGAGCCTTTGCGTATTGGTAGTGATGTACCAAGCATGCTTGAGAATGACTTAAAAGTTGAGTACGAAGTTGATGCCTTACTAAAAGAAGCGATGGCCCTATGCGAGCTTAAGCAAGATTACGTAACACGTAACATGTTGCAAACCCTGATTGATGATACCGAGATGGATCACGCTTATTGGTTAGAGCAGCAGTTAGGCTTAATTAAGAAAATTGGCTTAGAGAATTACCTACAAAGCCAAATGTAAAAGTTGTGCTCAACAGATATAAAAACGAGAGCTATTGCTCTCGTTTTTTGTTTTATACCAATCACACTAAGTAGGTGTTCAATAAAACGCAGGAAAAATACTCGAGAATAAGGCAAGATTTTTCGATAAGTAGTTATTCTACAATCAAAAATTCTAACGCAGTTATCGAGTATTTTAACCAGATAGAGTGAACTGTTACTTAGGGTCTGTTGGTCTTTGGTGTTGAAATTTTGTTCGAGATAAGCGGGCTTTAATCGCGGCGAGCACTTAGAAGCCTAGTGGGCTAAGCAAGAAGTGCTTAACAAAGAGTAAAGTTCGCTTATCCGAACCTTTCGGGCAGCATTTCTTAGCCATTTATCCAGCGTTAGCGAGTGATTATTAAGCCCACTTAACTGCACACTCACTGCCTTGCCTAAATGGCAAATAAATTACTGCAAAAACCATCAGCAAAGATCAACAGACCCTAGTACGATTGGTATTAGTTGAGCTGCCAGCTAAATTGCGTCCAATTCCGCTCTAAAGCGAGCTGTTTAAGCTTGGGGCAGGGGTTAACCGTGTATGCGTTGTCTGCGTACTCTAGTAAGGGCTGGTCGTTAATTGAGTCAGAATAAAAGCTGATTGATGAGTATTGCCTTGATTGATCAGTAAGCCATTGCTCAAGCCGTGTGACTTTACCTTCTCGAAAGCTAGCAACACCTTGTATTTGTTCTGTGTACTTTCCCTGCTCGGCATGTAAATCAACGCCTAAATGATGTTCAACACCTAGTAATTGCGCAACCTGGTTAACGATAAAGCTAACTGTAGCAGAGATTATTAGTACTTCATGGCTTTGCTTTAACTGAGAGATTAATGCTTGGCCTTGTGGGTAGACAATACGATTAACCTGCTGGCGAACAAACTGACTTACTAAACGGTCAACTTGCTCACCACTAAGGTGTTTTATCGGAGTCAAACTGAAAGATATGTATTGCTCTAAGGCTAGCTCGCCTAAAGCATATTGCTGCATCATTGCAGCGTCTTGCTCAAGAAAACCTGCTTGGGTAACCACTCCTTCCTGTACTAGAAATTGATGCCATAGTACGCCGCTGTCGCCAGCGATCAGTGTTTCATCTAAATCGAATATATGTAGTTCCACAAAGGCCTCTTTCACGAGTGAACGACTAAAGACGATGCTAAGGAAAACTGAAGGATAGCTCAATGGCTAAATTTTATTGAGGGTAAAGAAAAGGCCAGCTGAGCTGGCCTTGTTATTTTATGCAGTATCTTTTTTGAGATTCTCTGGTAAGCCATCTGGTACTGGCGCCCAACTGCGTTGTTGCGCTTCACCGTGAAGTACCTTGCGTAGCTTCTCGTTAGCAGCTGCAGCGTAAATTTTCTCAGTTTTGATTTCTTCTTCTTTACGTTTAAGCGCATCTTCCATATCTAACTGAAGATCTTTGTAACGCTTGCTGGTTGCCAAGAAGACTAGACCAATTAATACCACTAGCACCGCAACTACCGCGCCGAATAACCACCAAGCAATGCCTGATTCTTGGGCTTGGCCGGCATTTTCCGAGCGTTGTACAAGTTCTACAATATGAGCACTTAACTTGTTGTTGTCTGCTCGTAGCTCATCTCGTTGCGTTTGCATTTGGTTAAACTGCTCTTGCAACTGTTTTTGTTGCTCAGAGTTACCGGTGTTTTCAGCAATGGTTTTCTGTAACCCAAGCACTTGCTCGTTAACGCCAGCAAGTTGTTTTTCAAGCTGCTGATTTCGCTCTAACAACTGAGCTTCGGCATTGCTGCTACCAGCCTGTTCAACTTGCGCATATAAGCTTTGGTTAGACGCAGTTAATGTGCGGTTTTCGTTGCTTATTTTGTCGTTAAGTTGCAGTAAGGCTTGGTAGTCAATCAACTTGCTGTTTAAGTCGTTTTGTAAACGCTGGTTGATTTTTTGAGTATCGTTTAGCGCAGACTGAAGCTTGTTAATAGTCTTATTCTTTTTGCTTAAATCGTTCTTAAGCAAATTCAAAGTACGCGTCATTTCTGGGCTTGGGCCTGTACTCTTCGCAACCGGTTTTGGCGTAGGTTTAGGCTTAGCTGCTACCTTGGCTGTAGTGGTTGTTGCTTTAGCTTTAGGCACTGGCGGTGGCAGTACTGCTTTAGGCTTAGCTGAAGTAGTTGTGGTTTTTGCCGTTTGCGTTGTAGCGCTTTTAGCAAACTGTCTTGGCACGCCGGTGTATATCTTCGGATCTTTTTCTACAATCCAAATCTCTAAACCATGCTTGCTTTTGATCCACTTCCATTCTTCAACGTTCATATGGTGAAGTTCACCATTAGTTAACGTGTATGAGAATTGTTTAGCATCTTTACGTACAGGGATCGTAAAGGCTACACCGAAGTCGTCAAACTTGCTCGGCATTAACGGGTCGCCAGGGGTGGTGCCTTTACGCAAACGGAAGTCGGTTCTAGCACCAACTTGTTTGCCATTCACCATTTCTTCACCGGCCCAGATATGTAAACCCCAACCATCATAGTTGTTATTAATGCTCTTGTAGTGAACAGTTACGCTATCTGCACTGGCAACTGTACTAATACACCAGAAAAGTAATATAAATATGGATGCTCTTTGCACAATTACTCCATTAACTTGTTTAAGTCGCATGAACCCATAATAACTAAAAAAACATTAAAGAAGTAGCAACTAGATCACCAATATGGTGTTAAATTTTAAAGAAAAATAGACTTAGCTCCAATTGCTGCAGGTTTTTGCAGTAAAAATGTCCAGTTTTTGCTGCTAATTGTTTTTTACGTCAAAAAGAAATTGTCTGACCTTATGAGGATTGCATGATGAAATATCGTCAATTAGGAGAGTCAAATTTACGAGTAAGCGAAATTTGCTTAGGAACAATGACTTGGGGAGAGCAAAACTCTCGTGATCAGGCTTTTGATCAACTTGATTACGCTTTGGCGCATGGGGTTAATTTTATTGATACAGCTGAAATGTACCCGGTGCCACCTCAACAAAGTACCCAAGGTGACACCGAGACTATCATTGGTGACTACTTAACACGGCGAAAATGCAGAGACGAGCTGATATTAGCCTCAAAGGTTGCTGCGCCTTCTAAATCAGATCGCGGTGGTTACATCCGCCAAGATATGCGGCTTACATGGAATGGTATTCATCAAGCACTAGAAGACTCTTTAAATCGATTACAAACCGATTACCTTGATCTTTATCAGGTGCATTGGCCAGATCGTGCTACCAACTTTTTTGGCCAGTTAAACTATCAGCATCAAGAAGGCGCTGATCAAACACCTATTATAGAAACACTTGAAGCCTTAGCTGATCTTGTGAATTCGGGAAAGGTTCGCTACCTGGGGATCTCTAATGAAACACCATGGGGAGCAATGCGTTATGTTCATCTAGCAGAGAAGCATAACTTGCCGAAGATCGTCTCGATCCAGAACCCTTACAATTTGCTTAATCGTAGTTTTGAAGTTGCCTTAGCGGAAGTGTCGCACCGCGAGAATATTCCTTTATTAGCTTATTCCCCATTAGCATTTGGTGCACTAACTGGGAAGTATTTGAATGATCAATGGCCCGAAGGTGCACGACTCACCTTATATAAGCGTTTTGCTCGCTATGGCGCAGAAGCTCAACAAGCGATTCAGCATTATGTCGATTTAGCGCGTGAATTTGAATTAAGTCCTGCCCAGTTAGCCTTGGCATTTGTCAATCAGCGTAGCTTTGTGGGAGCCAATATTATTGGTGCCACCAACCTTGAACAGCTCAAAGAAAATCTGAGTAGTACTAAAGTGTTAATGTCTGATCAGTTGGAGCAGCGAATTCAAGAGTTGGGTGATAAATTTAGGATACCTTGTCCCTAATGCGTGAATCTATGATCAAAGAAGATCGTTCTGAAAGCTTTAGGCAATTACTAGAGCAGGTAAGTGCTTGTCGTTTGTGTGAGAAACAGCTTGAGCCACGCCCAGTGGTGCAGGCTAGTGTTCACTCAAAGATATTGATTATTGGCCAGGCTCCTGGAATAAAAGTGCACAAAAGTGGCGTGCCTTGGGATGACGCCAGTGGTAAGCGTTTAAGACAATGGTTGGGGCTAGAACCAGAGACATTTTATGATGCAGAAACGGTGGCTATTGTACCTTCGGCTTTTTGTTACCCTGGTAAAGGCAAGCAGGGAGACTTGCCGCCACCAAAACTGTGTTTTGATACTTGGCATCAACAAATCATTGAGCAACTCAATAAGGTTGAGCTTACTTTGTTAATTGGCCAATACGCCCAAGCTCTTTATTTGCCCACAGATACAAAAACTACGCTAAGCGAAAATGTTGGTAATTATCAGGATTACGCGGCCCAAGGTATATGGCCTTTACCTCATCCTTCACCGCGCAATCGCCATTGGTTTGCTAAGCATCCATGGTTTGAGCAAGACTTAGTACCTAAACTGCAAAACCAGATCAAGCAGTTATTAACCTAGTTGCTAGAGCTACGCTCATCTAACCATTGTTTAGGAGACATATTCGTGTTGGCTCTAAATGCTCGAGTGAAGCCAGATACACTTTGATAACCCACTTCCGAAGCAACCCAAGTAATTGATTTTCCACGCTTTAGCAGCTGTTTGGCTTGGTTGATTTTCCATTCCACTAAATAGTCGCCAGGCGAACAGCCGATAGTCTGCTTAAAGCTTTCAATAAAACTAGTGCGCGACATAGCAGCTTGTTCTGCTAGCCATTCAACTGAGTGCTCGAAAGCCGTTTGCTTATGTAAAGCTGCTAAGGCTAGCGATAGTTTGGGGTGCAATAAGCCGGCAATTAAGCCGGAGTGTTTGTTTTGTTGGTTAATACTGTGGCGTAGTAATAAGGTGACGAGAACTTCCACCAACTTGTCCATTATCACTAACGAGCCCTGATCAGTCTCAAAGGCTTCGCTAAAGAGCAACTCTATAGTACGGGCAAATTGAGCATGTTGACTAAGCGATAGCACAATTTGCTCTGGCAAGGCATTCGCTAGCGCACTGTGATTGGCATTGTCATATCGAATAGTGGCACATACTAGCTCTGCTGGCTGTTGCTCATCCACAATAAGTCGATGGGCTTGCGGTTGGGGGAAAAAAATTAAACTTGGTGCAACTACATTTAACAGTTGCTGCTTGCTTTGAATACTTAATCTGCCGGATCGCAATACATGAATGTGTCCAACGAGCTCATCACCTGTAGCAACATCAGATAAGCCACATAATTGCCCTGAATAAAAAACACCAGCGCTGATTGAAAACTGTCTGAGTAGGCTAGAAAGTTGGTCCATTTTAGTTATTCCGTACTTTTTGCACTAATTGCTGAACGATTGTATCCCAACAGACCGGAGCTAGCCGTTAATGTTTCATTGTCGTTTAGCACACTATTATTTGGAGAATGAAAATGAACACACTAAAAGCAATTATTCGTACCAGCGCACTTGCCACTTCCCTAGCTGTTAGTAGCTTTAGCTTTGCTGCCGATGTGGGTATGAGCGTAGACGCCAATGATTTAGCCATTAAGGGCTATGATCCAGTTGCCTACTTTGTCAGTGGTCAGCCAACCCAAGGTAACAATAGCTATACCGCCACTCATAATAATGCTATCTACCATTTTGCATCAGCAGACAATCGTGATGCTTTTAAAGCTGACCCTGCTAAATACGCACCTCAATACGGTGGTTATTGTGCTTTTGGCGTAGCCATGGAAAAGAAGTTTGATACTGACCCAACAGCATGGAAAATTGTTGATGGGAAGCTTTACCTTAACCTTGATAAAAAGGTTCAACAGCGTTGGTTAGAAAACACCGGTGAATTGATTGTGGACGCCAACCAGAATTGGCCAGAAATAAAAGCCGTAGATGCCGCTAAGCTTTAATTGCATCTATCTCTATCTCATCAATTAGGACTGCCTACTTGGTGAGATAGTATTGTTGATACAAGTCTTCGATAAGTGTGGCCAGCTTAAAGTCACGTTCGCTTACTCCGCCTAATTCGTGGGTGGTTAATGAAATATCTACCTTGTTATAGCAGTTGGACCAATCGGGATGATGGTTTTGCTGCTCGGCGTAATCAGCTACTCTTCCCATAAACTCAAAGGCTTGTACAAAGTTTTTAAACCGATAAGAGTTTACGATAAAGTTATTTTGGTACTGCCAACTCGGTAGGTGTTTTAAGGCTAAGTGAATAGCTGGTTGGCTTAGTGCATGCTCACTCATAATTACCTCTAACTTGTTTGATTACCTATAAGATTAGTTTAGCGAGAGCGTGAAGTCAGTTTTACTAGCATTGGCAACAAATACACGGGTAGCTGAATCGCCCCCATATAAATCATGTATTCAATCCCTAAAAAGCTACCGGTAATACTATAGGTGAGCAAAACATTACGATTAGTGGCAGTTACCCCGCTAATTATAGCGAGCTCTTTACCTTTATTGAGGTACAACAAAAAGCTGGCGACAAAGGCAATGAAACACGCTGCACTGGCAATTGCCAAATATTCTAACGCAACAGCTGGGCTGGTGTCATACACTTCGCGAAATGCTCCCATTAGACCCAAAGGGAAAAAAAACACCAATACTATGGTTACCGGCCGGATCTGAATAAGTGCCTTGTCGATCAGTTGTTGCTTGAGCAGTTTGTGCAGTAACAAACTGATAATAATAGGTAATATGATGAAAATTGCTAAACGTTGGCCATAAACCTGCATGTCTAATTGTAATTGCTGGTTATGACTAAAGTGGCTAAACAGATGACTATTAAGCAGTAATACGCCAGGCATTAATAAGGTAGAGGCAATTGTCATGGCCATACAGCGTTGAGCATCTAAGCCTATCGAGCGAACAATCGCGGGGCTGGCGAACAGAGAGCCAGTAGCGCAAGTGGCTGCAATGGCTAAATAGAGTTGGCTACTAACATTGAAAAACCAAGCAATTAGCATGATCAAAGCGGTTAAACCAAGCGTATGCCAAATTGCATAAAGCCAAATTGATGTTTGCGCTAAGTCTTTAACTAAGGTTTTGATGTTCAAACTTACGATGGTAAATAACATTAAAGCAAACAGTACCGCCGGTAAAAAAGGCAGTAAGGCATTAGAGAAGTTAGGCAGCGCAAAGCCGATGAAAACACAGCTGGCTAATAGCTGAGTAGAGTAGCGAGTGATAAACCTTAGCAAGTCCTTGCCCCATTTTGGTTATACGCTGTGCTAGCGCGGTGTTATTTACAGATTGAAACGCAAGTTAGAAACAGATTCAAACAAGTGTTTGAAAAATACTAGCAAAGAGATGTATGATTGCAAATGCTACATTTGGCCAATTGTTATTCATGGGCCGAGTATGGGATGCTAATCTGAAATCTATTGCGCGTCGAGTTACTCGTCGGGCTTGCAACACTGTTAAGGGTAACATGAACCAATTAGCGAAGTTTCAACTTCGTTAACTACATAATAACTATAAAATAAAGGAACGTTTGATGAGTAAACCGACTAATAACGCATCTAGCTATCATCAGCTGGAACACTACCAAGTATCGAATTTGCTTTATCAGTTTATTAATCAGGATGTTTTGCCAAACTCAGGTGTTGAGCAAGACGGCTTTTGGTCTGGGCTAGAAGCCTATTTAGATCACTTCATTACTAAAAACCAAGATTTGTTGGCCAGGCGTGATAGCTTACAAAGCCAAATTGACCAATGGCATCAGCAGCATCCAGCCCCCTTCGATACCCAAGCTTACCAGCAGTTTCTACAAGATATTAATTATCTGGTTAAAGCGCCTGAGCAAGTTAGCCTTGCTACATCAAAAGTAGACCGTGAGCTAGCTCTATTAGCAGGCCCACAGTTAGTGGTACCGGTAATGAATGCTCGCTATGCATTAAATGCCGCTAATGCTCGCTGGGGTAGTTTGTATGATGCGCTCTATGGTACCGATGTGATTGAGCAAAGTGGTGAGCTTGCCCCTGGCTCTGCCTATAACCCTGCGCGTGGAGAAGCGGTTATTGCTTATGGCCGCACATTACTTGATAAACATTGTCCCTTGGCTCATGGCAGCCATGCTGATGCTACCAAATACAGTGTGCTTTCTGGCGGTTTATTGGTTGGTCTTAAAGACGGTTCAAACACCACCTTGGAAGAATCCTCTCACCTTGCAGGCTACCAAGGAGATGCTGAGCAGCCTTCGGCGATTTTATTGCAACACCATGGGCTACATATTGAAATCCAGTTTGATGAAGAACACCAAATTGGCGCGCAAGACAGTGCCAATGTAAAAGACATTGTATTGGAGTCTGCACTTACCACCATTATGGATTGTGAAGACTCTATTGCCGCAGTAGACGCCGAAGATAAAGTGGAAGTTTACAAAAACTGGTTAGGTTTAATGTGCGGAACATTGAATGAAAGCTTAACCAAAAACGGCAAACAGATTACTCGCGAGTTAGCGCCTAATCGCCAATACATTAATACTCAAGGCCACGGCTTTAGCTTAAGTGGACGCTCGTTAATGTTTGTGCGCAATGTGGGCCATCTGATGACCAACAACCTAATGTTGGACGCCAAGGGCAATGAAGTTCCAGAAGGTTTACTTGACGCTGTGTTTACCAGCCTCATCGCTAAACATGACTTGCTTGGAAATAGCCCTTATCGCAACTCCCGCGAAGGGTCGATTTACATTGTTAAACCTAAGATGCATGGCCCCGAAGAGGTTGCTTTTAGTAATCAAATTTTTGCAGCCGTTGAAGAGCTTATCGGTCTTACAGCTAACACCATTAAATTGGGCATAATGGATGAAGAACGTCGCACCAGTGTTAATTTAAAAGCGTGTATAGCAGAAGCTCATCAGCGAGTGGTGTTTATTAACACTGGTTTCTTAGATAGAACTGGGGATGAAATTCACACTAGCATGGCTGCCGGCGCTATGGTGCCAAAAGGTGATATAAAAGAAAGTGTGTGGATTAAAGCGTATGAACTAAACAACGTTCAAGCCGGCCTTGCTTGTGGTTTGCACGGCAAAGCACAAATAGGTAAAGGCATGTGGGCCATGCCCGAGATGATGGCAGCTATGATGCAAGCTAAACAAGCCCACCCAGAAAGCGGCGCTAGCACGGCCTGGGTTCCTTCACCCACTGCGGCAACACTGCATGCGATGCATTATCACCAGGTAAATGTATCGAGTATTCAACATCAACTATTAGAGGCGCTAAGTAATGATGATCAGCGTTACTTAGATGACTTATTAACGCCGCCATTAGCGGCTGATACAGCTTGGACTGAGCAGCAACTTATTGCAGAACTAGATAACAACATCCAAGGTATTCTTGGTTACGTTGTTCGCTGGGTAGAGCAGGGGGTTGGCTGTTCTAAGGTGCCAGATATTAATGGCGTAGGTTTAATGGAAGATCGCGCTACCTTGCGTATATCTAGTCAGCACGTGGCAAACTGGTTAAAACACAATATTGTGAGTGAAGAGCTAGTGAAGCAGCGTTTTGAAGTGATTGCCGCATTGGTCGATGAACAAAACAGTGGCGACCCAGCCTATCTGAATATGGCAGGAAATGTCGCTACTAGTTGTGCCTATCAAGCCGCCCTAGATCTGGTGTTTAAAGGTTGTGAGCAACCTAGTGGTTATACCGAACCCCTATTACACGCATGGCGTCGAGAGTTTAAGTCCCGATAGGGTAAAAAATTTTCATTGTTAACAAGCACCTTAATAGGTGCTTTTTTATTAAAAATCTAGGCCAATACCAATCACTAGGCGATAGTCATTTTTTTCCGGGGTTATGTCGTCTGAGTCTGCTGTGGGAGACTCGGTGTAATCCCAAATAAAGTCGATGTCTAAATCTAGATCGTCGGTAATATCAATGGCTAGATTAAGTAGGTTGTGGTGTTGGTAACCACCGGTCTTTTTCTGCGACAAGGTCATTTGGTAGTCATGGGTAAATTCAATGTCTTTGGTGATGTCTATTTCGAAATTAGAGCCAAAAGACAAACCCATACTGCTTTCTTTGTTAGAACTGCCTTCGGTAACTTCTTCAAAACGGGTTTGCTGCCATGAAGGACCAACAGACAACTCCCATTTTTTGTCATCATCGTCCACTGCGATATAACCCACTTGCGAGGCCAATTGGCTTTGCAGTTTTATATTCTTTAATGGTGCGTGATAGAAATCGGCCAATATAGGGCGAAAGAACCAATCGTGGTGTTTATATAAATCATGAGAAAGGGTAACGCGGTGATTGCGCGCGGTGGTTTCATCATTTGATTCTGAAATCACCCCAAGATAAGTAATAATTGTGCGATTAAGTGCCGTTTTTCGTTCACTATTTAGTTTGCCGTTTATCTCTAGGGTATTGGTATTCCCGCTGGCAACATTGGCGCTTAAGGTCGCTTTGTTCTCCCAGCGATCGGCTTCTCGTTCGGCTACTCTATACACCGATATAACGTCTTGGCGCGAGGCATAATGAGTGTCTTTGCCAATGATGGTCACGCCATCTTTATCTACCATTAAACGGCCACGTACTACCCCTAAGCCGCGCAAATTTACTTGAAACCATTTGGCAGTGCGTAGCCGTTGAATATCGTCAATATCAATGTTTAGATCGTCTAACTCATCGCTATCGAATAGCACTTCTTTTTGATAAAGCTCTTCTAAATCGCCTTGAATAACTTCACCAGAATCTAATTGAATCCAGTCTTTGTCGTCATCCAAATCTAGTGCACTAAAGTAGTCTTGTTGAAATTGTTCGCTTATTGAGTTGGGCGTCTGCTCGGCCTCGGGAGCAGAGGTTTCAGCAGCTAAGGCTAGGCTATGGCTAGAGCTTATTAACAATACAACAACTAAAAGGCGCATTAAGTGGTGGCTGCTCCATCAGACATTTAATGACAGTATTTTGATATTAGCGGCTTTTTAAGCAATACGGAATAAACGCTTGAGAATACAAGGTGTTTTGTTTAGCCAAGTACACTTTATACTCAGCTAAACATAGCAAATTGCTTACTTCACTTGAGCACTGCGCATCCACTCGCGATACTCATCTGCTCTGTCTTCTCCTTCAGCTGGAGACCAAGGCGCAAAATCTTCTGCGGGTGTGGGCACATAGGCACCTTCTTTTATCTCTAGGCCGACTGTTCCAGCTTGCATACAAGCATATCCATGCCAAACATTGGGTGGAACTTCGATAGCTCGGTTGGTTTCTGGGGACAAACTATAGCGCTCGGTAACTTCGCCTTGCTCATTAAATATTAGTAAGTCGAGTTGTCCTTTTAGCACTAAAAATAGCTCCCATTTGTGGGCTTCACTATGGCGGTGCGGACGCATATAGGTATTGGGCTCTGTAGCAATAAACAAGCGTTGCACACCAGCGTCTAAGGTTTCGTGTAAATTGTGATGGCTGCGTTGGCGTGGCGCTGCTTTAGCCTTGTCGCTAAAGTCTGAAAAGTCCTTGTTGTTGATGATCTTCAACATTAACTAAAGTCCTATAAATGAGCGTATTCGATTAAGTCATGGTTATAAGTCCAGATGGTGGCATATTTTTGCTGACTCAACAAACGCGGATTATCAGTGTAAGGTGATAATTCATTCCCACTATTGGTTAAGGAATTCGCTATGAGCAAAATGACAGGGCGTTGCTTATGTGGAAAAGTGAGCTATCAAGTTGAGCAACTTGAGCCTCGAATGGGGCATTGTCATTGCAGTATGTGCAGAAAGTTTCATGGGGCTGCCTTTGCAACCTATGGTGAAGCTAAAACCGAGAACTTTCGCTGGACAAGCGGTTTGGAATACTTAAAGAAATTCACTGCTGAGAATGGCACTGTAAGGCAATTTTGCAGCGAGTGTGGCTCAAGCTTAAGCTTTGCACCCGCCAATGATGATGGCCGTTTTATAGAGTTTAGCTTGGCTACTCTCGATACTGACATAAAGCTAAAACCAGACGCACATATCTTTGTAGCTTATAAAGCTAACTGGTTCGATATTTGCGATAACTTGCCGCAGCACCAAGAAGGGCGTGAATAGCGCTTATATTTTTGCCTTAATTTTCTGTAAATATTGGTAAGGAGTCATGCCGCGAAGGCGTTTAAAAGCTCGGCAAAAACTTTGTTCGTTGCTGTAGGATAAACGCTGGGAAATATCGCTAATGTCATAGCCTTTAAACAGATACTGTACCGCTTCGTTACATAATACGTTGGCTGTCATGGCTGAAAAATTCCAGCCATGAGCAGATAAGCGGCGTTGTAATTGCTGACGTGATATGCCTAGACCATCAGCCAGAAAGTCTACGTTTGGGCGTCCGTAATAGCGGGAAAAGTTTATTAGCGAATACAGTGACTTAACCATATCGTGGGGCTGGGGAATATTAATATATTCATCAAGCTGGGCATCACTTAAACGTAGAGGCCCATGTTTTTGCCATTGGCTTTTATCGTCTAAATGAGTGACCGAAGCATTCACCCATACTTCGGTTTGGGCACTGCTCAGCTTAACTTTACAGCCAAAAAATGTTTCTAGGCGATTACGATCGGTAGCGGGCCCGGTTAACGAAACTTGTAGGGGCGAGAAGTCATTCCCTAGGTAATAGCGCAACATATTTACCATCATAATTGCCATACGCAGGCTATCATGCAGGCGCGCTTGGTGGCTTGCATAGGGATTACTGTAGGTCCATTTCACAATATTTCCCGATTGTAATCCGCTTAAAGAGCAGCCAGATTGGAGCAGTGAACAGCCATAGTTAACTCGGCGAAACGTCACTACAAAATCGGGAGTGTAATATACCCATTTGTTAAATAGTTGAACATTCTCAAAGCGAATATAAGGAGATAGCTTAAGCATAAATAAGGGGTCTTGGCTTAAGTGCTCAGCGCGTTCAATCCAATGATTGGCGAAGTTTAAGGGAATGAGAGAAAGTGGTTCTTCGAGCAAGGCTTTAGGAATGCCAAGATCATCGGGCTTAATCGAAAACTCAAGGTATAAGCCATCGAGTAAGGGTTTAACAAAATTAAGCCGAATAAAACCAATATCAAACTCTTTCATCACCACTCGCTATTTATTTTCACACTTTGAATCAAATATTGTTCAAATTAGATTAAATCTATCCTTAGTTAAGTATCTTCTCATATTCGGTCGCACAATGCTTTGATTTTTAGTTTACCGATAAGAGATTCCTTTATGAGTTTAGTAAGCATGCCGTTTGTTGGCGGAGCTGCAGATACTGCATTACATGCAGTGGCTATTACTGTTTTGCTAGGAACCATTGTCGCTATTGGCTTTGGTTTTTGGAAAATTCATGAGTTACCTGTGCATAAGGCTCATAGCAAAAAGCACCAGCAAATAGGGCTTATTAGTGCGCTCACCTGGATAGGGTTTATTTGGCACTGGGTGTGGGTTATCGCTGTCATAATTGCCTTTGTTGATGGTGAAAAAGCCCTATGTCGTATCCGCGATATTTGGAAAGAAAACGACATGCAGCAAGCCAACACAGAAGCTGAAGCTACAGTAGAGGAGCAACATAATGCTTGAGGGTTTAGCGGTATGGGCTTTGTTTATTTATCTGCTTCGCTTGGTGGGGATGCCTTGGAATAAGTACTCCAAACTGTTTGCTTATCTGGGGGGCGGCACTTGGTTGTTGTTTGTATGGGTTGGCTTAATTACCTATACACCAATGGATTTGTCTGGGGGATCTCTGGTGCAGTCGCCTCATATTCAAGTTCGTCCCGCTTCTACCAAAATCAAAGGAGCAGTGAAGAGTATCCACATTAAGCCTAATCAAGAGATTCGTAGTGGTCAGTTGATGTTTGAGATTGACGACGACATTTACGTGATTGAACGAAACAAAGCCAAAGCCGATCTAACTGCAGCAATGGTTGCTTTAGAGGTGGCTCGCGAAGAAGTTAACATCAACCAAGCTAACTTGGCAGAGAAATCCGCAGATATTGCTATTACCGAGCAGGAAATTTTAGCAGCACGCGAGAACTTAAAGTTAAAACAAACAACCTACCAGCGTTACCTGGAGCAAAACCTAGCCTTAAACCACTCGGTAACCGAGTCGCGTTTAGATGAGCAAGACACAGAGGTTGAGCTCGCAAAGGTGGAGTTAGAGCGGTTAAAAGCAGAGCGAGAAAAAGCCAAAGTAAGTGTGAGCAAAGCGCAAGTACTTTTGAGTAAAGCGGAGCTGGCAGTAGACAGCAAACAGGTTGAAGTGATGTCAGCTGAGGAGCTTTTGAAAAAAGCACAGTGGAACTTAGACAATACTAAAATATATGCTCCAGCCGATGGTTACGTCACCAACTTTATTATGCGCGAAGGACAATACGTAGGGGTAGTGCCAAGAATGCAAATGTATACCAATGAAAAGTACGTACTGATGAGGGTTAATCACCAAGCAATTCGCAATATTAAAGTTGGCCAAAGCGCCGAATTTGCTACAGCGGTATACCCTGGGCAGATTTTTGTAGCAGAAGTGGAGGGGATTGTTGAAGCCTCGGGCGAATCACAGGGCAACTTAATGGGGCGAGACGATCAGGTGCGTCAAACTACCGGCATGAATGTTAAGAACAAGCATCACTTCGTACGCTTAAAAATCAATGAGCCAGAAGGCTACGATATCCCCGTTGGTGCGGTAGGTTTGGCCTGGATAAGTGGTGAAAAGCCCATAGCATTTATGAACTTTTTAGATGTGATTCGCGGCATTATCATTCGAATGAAGTCGCAAATTTATTATATCTACGCGATGTAGGGTATTACTCAAAAGCTTGGCAGTGCAATACTAGCCAAGCTTGTTAATGCCATTTTCTTCAGGTTAATGTAGATGCCTTTTATTCTTTAAGTCGTGCATAGCAGCCCTACTACCTTCTTACATCGTTGCCAAGAAACCCGTCCACGTCTATTTGGAGTAAACTTTTCGATAATTAGGTGCTCTATGCTGAGTAATTAACCAAAACTAGTATAAGTTTATTGCAAATAGCCCAAGCAAGTCGATTTGATATTGTAAGCCTAGGGCTCACGCTCTACAGTAGCGGGAGTAAAGAAAGAGTATTTATTATGTCGGAATTTAAAGAACTCAATAAGCGCAGTGCAAATGCCTATGCTCAGCAGCGAAACTTAATTAAGCAAGTATTGGCAGGCAAAACTAAGCAGTGTGAGCATTGTAAGCAGCCTTTGGCGGTAGTGTTACCTGGGCAAGAAAAAGCCCCTGGCGTTTATTGCGCCAAGGGCTGTACCTCTATCGAACTAGAGCTAAGTTTACCTAAATAATACCAATCGTACTAAGTAACCGTTCATTCTATCTGGTTAAAATACTCGATAACTGCGTTAGCATTTTTGATTGTAGAATAACTACTTATCGAAAAATCCTGCCTTATTCTCGAGTATTTTTCCTGCGCTATTTCTGATCACTGAGTTAGTGTGATTGGTATAACTAATCGCGTGGTGCTTGGCGACGATCTTGCTCTAGAAATTTTAGGCTTTCTTCAATTGCCACTTTGGTTTTTTCAACCAATTGTTCCCGTTCTGCATCGCTAATGGCGCTTAGTACATCCACGTCATGACGAATATAACGTGGTGGTAAACGATTGAGCACTAAGCAACATAAATCTTGCAGAGTATCTAGGTCACAGCGCTTATGGATCTCTAAGGCATGAATTTGTTCACCTAGTAGGAACTCAGTAAAATTATGAATTTCCTCTGATAAGCGCATTATCTTTCCCTCAAGTAAATGTATACATTCAGGTTATATAAGAAAAGCCAGAGTCGCCACTCTCTAGCTGTTTAATCTTATTGATGTTGAACCGGATTCACATTTAAGGCGTCATTATACAAGGCTTCGTATTGCCAAACTGACTCCTTCCAATGGAATCGAGACAGCATTGCGCGATGGCGCATCGCCTGAAACTCTTCCGGATGTTCTAAATAAAGTAACAGGGCCCGGCGCAAAATGTTTAGTAAATCGGCTGGTTCCGGATCATAGAAGATATGCCCGGTGGCGTTTTCTGCATCTTCATCGTAATCGCTTACCGTGTCTCTTAGGCCGCCAACGCCACGCACAATTGGCAAGGTGCCATAGGCTAGGCTGTACATTTGGTTTAGGCCACATGGTTCAAACAATGAAGGCATTAAGAAGAAGTCTGCGCCAGCTTCCACTAAATGGGCCATCTCATTGCTATAAGCATGAATAAACCGCAGTTTATCTGGCCATTGTTTTTGCATTGACTCAAGTTCAGCCACGATGCCGCTATCACCAGTGCCTACTATCACCACTTGTACATTGTGGCGTAAAAACTGTTGTAGGGCAGGTAGCAACAGGTAAAAGCCTTTTTGCTCGGTTAAGCGACATACCATGCCAAAAATTGGCACGTTTAGCTGGGCTAAATCTGTTTCAACTTGAAGTTCTTGGCGACAAACAGCTTTACCACTCATATCAGCGGCAGAGTAGTTTGTTGGAATATACTTGTCGGTTGCTGGGTCCCAGTCGGAGTATTCACAACCGTTTAATATGCCTACCAAATCGCCGCGGCGCTGCTCAAAATAGTCACAAAGGCCGTGTGAGCCTAAACGGGTGAGTAATTCCTGAGCGTAATTTGGGCTTACCGCATTGATTTTGTCGGCAAAGCGAATGCCAGCTTTAAGCAAGTTAATGCAGTTGTAGCCATCAAGTATTTGATCAACTAAGCCATCGGCTAAACCTTCTAAAAGCTGGAACTGGTGCTTCTCAAAAATGCCTTGGAAGGCCGCATTATGGATAGTAAGTACCGATTTGCTGTTACAGAAAAATGGGTGATGAGCAAATTTTTGCTTGAGCAAGTAAGGTATAAGCGCAGTGTGCCAGTCATTACAATGGAAAATGTCTGGTTTAAACTCAAGGGCTTCGGCCACTTGGAATACTGCACGAGAGAAAAAGGTAAAGCGTTCGCCGTTGTCATCGTAGGCAAACTCACCTTCGCTGTACAATTGGTCCCGCTCAAAATAATCATTTTGCTGAATTAAGTAAACGGGCACATCTTCGAGCATCAGCTTGAAGACTGCATAATCAATATCTTGGCAACCATGGCTAGTTTGAAGGCTAAGGTCGAGAATTTTCTCGGCTTCATCATGACGATTTATAGTTTTATAAAACGGCATAATAATTCTTACGTCTTGGCCATGTTCCTTCAGAGCCAGCGGTAAGGCTTTAGCAACGTCGGCTAAGCCACCTGTTTTAGCTAAGCTTTCTACTTCAGAAGCTACAAACAGAATCTTGACAGGATGGGCTGTCACAGAGCACTCCTTAACGATTAAGGCACCGAAGGGTGCCTTATGTGAAACAATATTAGAGTAATTGCTTATTTGTTTTCAAGGCAATTTGCAGCTTAAAAGCCTACCTTGGCGTTTTTCGGTATCACAACAATCCCTTCTGGGGATACCGTAAAGCGCTTGCGATCTTCCTCGAGGTTCTCACCAATAATAGTGCCCGGTGCAATTTCTGCGTTTTTATCGATGATAGTACGGCGGATCTGACAACCTTCACCAATTCTACAATTACCAATAAGCACCGATTCGCTAACTACCGAACCTGGACGTACGTGGCTTCTAAATCCAAACACGCTGCGGTTAACTTCTGAGCCCAAAATAAAGCTACCAGCAGAAATTAGTGATTGGCTAACGCTGACCTTTTTGTCGCCAACATCTTTAAATGTGGCCGGTGGTAGCGGTGGGTAGTGGGTATGTAGTGGAAACTTGGGGTTATATAGTGAGAATGGTGGCTCTTCATCCAACAAGTCCATGTGGGCTGCCCAATAAGCATCTAGGGTACCTACATCACGCCAGTAGCCACTTACCGTTTCGCCAGGAATGGTATTTTGGGTGAAGTCATAAGCAAATACTTTTCCTTTAGGGTAAAGCTTTGGAATGATGTCGTGGCCAAAATCGTGGGTTGAGCTGTCTTCTTTGGCATCGTCGTATAAGGCTTCTAATAGGGTTTTACGTTCGAATACGTAGTTACCCATAGAAGCAAGAACGTGGTCAGGGTCGCCAGGAATCGTTTTAGGGTTCACTTTAGGTTTTTCTTCAAAACCTATCATGCGGCCTTCTTCATCTACTTCAATAATGCCAAATTGATCGGCTTGTTCTTTAGGTACTTTAATCGCCGCTACAGTAAGTGCAGCCTCTTTGCGGCGGTGTTCATCTACCATTTGGCGTACGTCCATTTTGTAGATATGGTCGCTACCAAAAATACATACATGCTCAGGTTCGTTAATTTCAATGAAGCGGGCATTTTGGTAAATAGCATCCGCTGTGCCGTCGTACCAACGTTTGCCTACTCGCATTTGCGCTGGAACCGCATCAATAAAGCGATCGGTAATACCTGATAAGTGCCAAGCTTGGCGCAAGTGAATGTTTAACGATTGCGATTTAAACTGAGTTAGCACGTAGATTTTTAAGAAGTCAGAGTTAACAAAGTTATTTAAGGCAAAGTCGATCAGCCTGTAACTTCCTCCAAACGGAACCGCTGGCTTGGTGCGGCTATCGGTGAGTGGATAAAGGCGAGTACCTTCACCACCAGCGAGGATCATTGTAAGAATTCCTGCCATGAGACTTTGTACCTCTGTAATTGTGTCAGTTTCGTGAAATCGTTTTCAAAGTGGCTTGGCTTAGTTTCCAGATATTTACCTTAATGTAAATAGCAGAAACTGGGTTTTAGTAATTCCACATTAAAAAAAAGTTCTTTCTATACACAACAACGCAAAATCTTAAATTTTTTGTTGTCGAGTACATTTTCAAAGCGGGAGAAGTGCTGCTTTATTAGTGCTTCGTATTGTAAGAAACTATTGGCGACTAACCACAGTTCACCGTTGGCGTTTAAGTGTTGTTTTGCCTGAGCAAGAAACGTCTCGGTGGTTTCATATTGGGTATCAATTCCAGCATGAAAAGGCGGATTGCTTACAATAAAATCGAAGCGCTGTTTCACCTCGCTTAAACCATCCGAAGCAATTACCGTTCCAGTGAGTTGGTTTTCTTGCAGAGTAGCCTTACTGCTTGCAATGGCATATGCACTCACATCGAGCAGGCTTATGTCTACATTGTGTAACAGCGCTTGGCTTGCACCAATAATGCCCGCTCCGCACCCAAAGTCGAGCACGCTGCCATGCAAAGTGGGCAGGTGCTCCAATAACAATTGGCTGCCTTCATCGAGTTTTCCATGATTAAATACCCCAGGGAGGGACTTTACTTTAAGCGAAGCATTAGGAAGTGCTACCTCAAAGCTGTTTTGCCATTGGCTAGCATCAAACTGTGGTGCAGCTTGATTGAGCACGCCAAAATAGAGCCCACAACGGCGTGCACTGTCGATTTTATTTACTTTAATACCAAATTCCGCCAGCAGCTTTTCGCAACTTTTTACGCCGCCGCGGTTTTCGCCCACTACAAATATCTCAGCGCCAACTTCAAGCTGCGGCAAAATGCAGGCAAATAAATAGGCGGCTTCTTGTTTGGCCTTAGGCATAAATAGCAGCAAAGCATTGCTGTTGCTGGCTAAGCTTGGTGCTGCGCTAAATTGACTGGAGAGCTTGCTGCTTGCTTGCTTAGCAAAATATTGATGGTGGCCAAAATGACTACAACATACCTGCAACGAAGCCACCTGCTCCAACAAGTTCAACGGGTAGTTATCAGCTAACTGGCCAGCCACTACAAGATGTTGTTGAGAAAACAAGTCATCATGGCGAGCAAGAACTTGGCTAGTGGCGTGTGGAGAGGTATTCATAATCTGGCTTGGTTGGGGCGTGGTTGCCCGCAATGATAAAAAGTTTTAAGGGAAAAGGCTATCTCATGAGAACTTATGCGGATTTATTTTTCAGGTTACTTGACTTTTACCGCGTGCTAAGGAAACTAGCTAGCAAGAATTTTGATTGTTAAGGACAACACCTTGTTGCCATTTTCTTTAGAATTGAAGAAGTATAAACGGCCCGAATTAAAACGCGGGTGGTTAACGGCTGGGTGTAACTAAATCGAAAAAACGTTTTTGAACCCGGCCACTGTGACCGGGTTTTTTTATTTTTGAAGTAAGTGATGGAGCGGGCATGTTTAAAGGATCGATAGTAGCGTTGGTTACTCCCTTTATTGAAGGTGAAGTAGATTATGCGGCGATTCGCGAGTTAGTTGAGTGGCATATTGGCCAAGGTACTCACGGTATTGTGCCTGTAGGTACAACTGGTGAAAGCCCAACCTTAACTCACGATGAGCATATTGCTGTAGTTAAAGCGGTAGTAGAGCAGGCAAAAGGGCGAGTGCCTGTTATTGCTGGTGCTGGTTCAAACAACCCAATCGAAGCCATCGAATATACTAAGGCTGCTCAACAAGCTGGCGCCGATGCTACCTTGCATGTGGCGGGATATTACAATCGTCCAAATCAAGATGGCTTGTTCCAACACTTTAAAATGCTGCACGATGCCACCGACATCCCAATTGTTTTATACAATATTCCACCACGCGCAGTGGTAGATTTAAGCCCTAGCACTATTGCTAAGCTGGCGCAGTTACCACGCATTGTTGGTGTTAAAGATGCAACTGGTGATTTATCTCGCCCATTGTTTGAGCGCCAATTAATTGAGCAAGACTTTTGCTGGTTAAGTGGTGAAGATGCCACTGCAGTATCTTACAACGTGAGTGGTGGCCAAGGCTGTATTTCGGTTACGGCCAATGTAGCGCCAAAACTGTGTGCTCAAATGCAGCAAGCCACCCTAGACGGTGATTATGCTAAAGCTAGTGAGATTCAAGATAAGTTGATTCCTTTACACCAGGCGATGTTTGCCGAGCCTAGCCCTGCAGGTGCTAAATTCGCGATGTCTTTGTTGAATAAATGCCAAGCAGAATGCCGTTTGCCGGTGACAGAATTGTCAGAGTCAACCAAGACCCGTATCCGCAATGTGATGCAGAACTTAGAACTCATTTAGTAATAATATAATTATTGATAAGGCCGAGCTTGCTCGGCCTTTTTATTTACTTAGCGTTTATTCAACTACCGCTTTCCCCCGCTTAAGCTAAGCCCCTGATTTAACTCTGCTATACTGATAATCACGCAAACTTCAGGGACGTAGTAGTGGCAGAAATAGATCTGGTGAGCTTTTTTCATGGCATTGTAGAAGCCGATAGTGGGTATTGGTTACTGCAGCCTGAGAACGGCCAAGTGTCGGTGCGCTACCCCTGGCAAGATGGTCGTTCTGAGCAGCTTAGCCTAGAGCAATGGCTGGAACGAATTGACGTACGTTGTCGCGCTGCCTTTCAACAAGCCTTACATACCAGTTTGCAAAGCCAACAAGCCTTTTTCTGTCACTATTGCCACAGCGATGATGAGTGGTTACGTATTCACGGAATGCCGGTTGAAATTCAACAGCAGCAGTATTTATTGGCAAGTGTATTACCCTTAACCATGCCAGTGATAAACGACGAAGCTAAACTGCGTGATCCGCAAAGCGGTTTACTTTCTGCCCCGTTGTTTCGAGAACTGCTGATTCAAGCCATGCGCTTAAGCCAGCGTAATCACGAGCCTTTTGCCATTCTCACCTTGCATTACGCCAGCAACGATAGCTCTTTGGTCTGCGCTATTGTTGCTAAAGTTTTGCAAGAACAGTTGCGCCGTTCAGACAGCATTGCCCAGTTTAAAGAGGGTGAATTAATTGCTTTGTTGTATGGCACCAGTAGGGGAGCGGTAAGTACCGTTGCCAGTAAGCTCAGTAGTGAGTTACAAAAGCAGCTTGAGGGGGTGGCCTTAGACAGTTTAAAAATGGGCTGGGCTTATTACCCAGAGCACGGTGACAATGTTGACACGTTATTGGCCCATCGATTAGACGCAGTGGAAGCACTACGTCTTTCTTAGGCCAAGGCAAGAGTGCTCCTAGCTTTATCGCCGGTAGGAGCACATCTCAATGCTTTATTTAGCTTTCTGCACCACGGTAGTACTGCTTTTCAGCATATCTAAATACAGTTCTTGGTAGTCATCGGGAGTGATGATGAAACCATTGGCATCACTAAAGGTGCCACCCTGACCTGTTTCTGCGATGCCTCTACTATCAAGGTATTTAGCCATAAAGTAATCTTGTTGCGAGCTTGCTAATTCGCCATCTATTAAGGCCAGCTCTAGGCCTTCAATATCTTGAATCGATAGTTCAATAGCGCTGCTCTCTAAAAGTGGTTGCTGCGCTTTTGGCTGGGCATAAATACTTTGATAGAAGGCGCGGTTATTATTGGTTAGTACTTTTATGTGGCTGCGTTGCAGGGCAAAGTCCTCTTCAGAGAAGCTGCCAGCATTGTCGATACAGAACTTAGCGTTATCGAGTGCGGTAGGGCATTGCTGCTGAATATCTACACCAGTTATTGGCGCTAACTCAGGTAAACTTACCTCTAGGTTACTATCTTGCTCATCTATCGCCATTACGCTCTCAAATTGCCAAGAGCTATCATTGCTGATGCCTGAGAATAAACCTAACCAGTGGCTAACCTCATTGTAGTCAGCGGCAATCGTAAACTCATCAACATCATGATAAAGGGTTTGCCATTGATAGCTTTGATTGTTGTGGATTGCCAAGATGGCGCTGCCTTCGTCAAGATCTAGGTTAGCGGCACTTTGCCAATACATTGGCATGAGATCTTGATTGCTCAAACTAGCAGCTACAATTTCATCGTAGTCTTCAGTGTCGTAAACAAAGCTAGGCTCAATAAAGCCATAAAAAGCTAGGTCTGTATGTTGGTCGTTATTGCTGGTGTAAAAAGCGGTAACTAGGGTATCTCGGGCGGCGGGAAGCGGCGAGATTACCGGAATGTGGGAGGCGATCTCTCTGCCCGATACCGCATCCGCAGAATAGCTAGTTTGGTAGTAACTTACGCCACTTTCTTGAAGTACTGTTAATGCTGCCGAATCGGCGGTATCACTGATTGAGCGATAGTCTTTGCCCTTGTAGCACTCGCTGCCAGTTTGTGCTGAGCGTACATTTAACACCTTGTGGCTTAATAGGTCTTTTTCCACACTAAACATGTATACGTCAGGGTTACCGCTTAAGTTGCTATCAACCTCTTCTAAAGATACATAGCCGTCATCTGGCACTAAGCCACTATCTATAGTCACAATGCCGCTGCTAGGAACATCTATCGCTGGAATAGTGTGTTCTTCAATAATCGAACCATCTGCATTGTGGAACAAAACATTGTATCCAGCATTAGCGACCGATGCGGTAATTACTCGGCTAGCATCGCTTTCAGAAGTGCCATAAATAATACAGCCCGATTTTACATCGCTCTCTTTTAGAGTATGCAATTGGATTATTTGCCAATTGTACTTAGGGGTACTCGGAGTAGAAGGTGAGCTGTCACCTCCTCCGCAGCCACTTAACACAAGGGTGGCAACCAAACTGGGTAACAAAGCTTTATTCACTTAAAAGTCCTCAAACTGCGAGTCAAAATATTGATATTGCTGTATACAAAGCAATTATCAAGCCTTTTTGACTATTTTGTGGATTTAAATACTGTTATTTATATATTTTTTAGAATTAGTTGCTGGTTGATGGCTGCTAACTTTGGTACTTAGCTAAGTAAAAGTGTGTTGGATAAGGCATTTCTGCATGATGATTGTTTAGTGGTTCTCATGTTTATTTTATATTTGCTTGATGGTTGTTTGGGGTGTGCTAGATGTTACAAACAAGGATGTATCTATGGGGCTTAGTAGCACTGTGCCCGCTGTTTACTAGTGCTAAGCAACTTATAGAGATTAAAGTTGGCGGTTACGATTATCCTCCCTATGTCATTCACGACATATCCACCAACCGTTATAGCGGCGTTACCTTAGATATACTAAGGGCGCTCAATCATCTTCAAGATGAGTATTCGTTTCGCTTTGTTTCTACCTCTCGCCACCACCGCCATGCCGCATTCTCGCGGCAACGCTTTGAGCTGATCTTATTTGAAAATCTAGAGTGGGGTTGGCAGCAGCTCAATGTACAACAAAGCCTTCCTCTTGTTTTAGACAGAAACTTATTACTCACTCACCAGCAGCATGATTATGAGCAAGATGGCCTGTTTATGCCTGAGCATAATTACAGCGTGGTATTGTTTGATGAGTTACATCAGCGTGAGCATTTATCCGATGAAGGCTTTGCAGTTAGTACCTGTTCCCACGTGATGAACTGCATAAAAATGGTGTTAAAGCGCCGGGTAGATTTTGCCATGGTTAACGAAAGCTATTACCTGCCACTTACTCGCCAAAGACCTAGTTTATTAACTTCACTTAAGTTGGTCGATAATTTTAGCCCAGTATATAGCTTGCATGCTCTCGTGCGTGATGAGTCATCGCTAACCATTGAACAGCTAAATGTATATTTGCAGCAGTTGAGTTTGTCGGGAGAATTGCAGAAAATAATGAGTAAGTATCAGTTGGCGCTTGCCAATTAGCGTTTAGGCTCGAGCCAGTAATTGTGGGCCTCGAGTGCCTTTTTCTTCCATATATTGAAAGTACAAACGAATGTGGGTTGCCGATTGGTCCACACTGCGCCCCATTGCTTCTCGAATTGCCTTACGGTTAGCTTGTTTGGCGTCGTCACTGTCACGTAGCTGAGTGGCGGTTAATCCGGGTTGAACATCGTTATTACCAAATACCGCAGTACCTGGATTAGTCATTTGGCGCTGCGCCGTATACTCGGTAATGGTTTGACGTGGCGCGGTGCTCTCGATGCGTTGACGAGCTTGATAGGTAGATTCTAGCGAGGCGGCTTGTAGATTGTAATTAACCTGCATATCTGAGCTCTAATCCAAGTACATAAATGACTATTGGACTTATATCGGCTGAATCAACACAAACTTTACTGTAATGAAGGCTGACTAGCTAAAAATCTAGCTACAGGCCAGGTAGTGAGCAATGTGTTGATTGGCCGGCGATTGTTTCAGTTCATCAACGGTGGCAAACTGCTGGGTTTTACCTTGTTCAATAAACGCCACTCGCTGGGCAACTCTCAATGCGTCTTGCCATTGATGCGTTACCATCAACACCGCTAGCTGGTATTGCTCAGCGAGTTGTTTAACTAGTTCTAAACACTCTAAACGTAACATCGGATCAAGCGCACTAAAGGGTTCATCTAACAATAGAATAGGGCGATGACGAATTAAGCAGCGCGCTAGTGCGGCGCGTTGTTGCTGGCCTCCAGAAACTTGGTCTGGGCGTTTGTCTAAAATTGCTGAGATGCCAAGGTTTTTGGCAATTTCTGTAACTTGTTGCTGCTGATTAGGGCTTAGCTTTAGCTGTTGGCTAATACCCAAAGCAATGTTCTGCTTGAGGCTTAAGTGGTGAAATAAATTATGCTGCTGAAATAGCGACGTTACCGGCCGTTGATTGATCGGCAGTGTTAACAAGTCTTCATTTTGCCAGCTTAAACTGCCCGAGCTAGCCTGAACAAACCCGGAGATAAGCTCCAGCAAGGTGCTTTTTCCGCTGCCGCTGGCACCCAACAAGGCCACCACTTCACCGGGCTTTACTTCTAGAGAGTAACTAAAGTGCTGGTTATGGCGTTGGCACTGTAGCTTAGATATGTTCAGCATTGTCTCGTCCGAGGCTAATATCGAGTAAGTAAAATATAACACCGCATAGTAGTAGCATGATTAGTCCTGTGGCACTGGCTAAAGCGTATTGATAGCTACTTAGTTGTTGAAACAGGAGGAGTGGCAGGGTGGTGACATCAACACTGCCGATTAGAGCTATCACTCCCATATCACCCAAAGATAAAACCATGCACAAGCTAATCGCCACACTTAAGGGTTTGCGCATTAAAGGCCAATAAATGAAACGGACTTGGCTAAGCGCTGGCAGGTCTAAACTTTGATTAAGTTTGGCGTATTGCTTTACGCTGTCGTTGAGGGCCGGTTTTAGGCTACGCATATAAAACGGTAAGCTCATTAAGGCGTTAATTAACGCAACTAAGGGCACTGTATAGCGGCTAATGTCGGTGCGGCTAAGCAGTAGAAAAAACAATCCAGTGGTAATCACCATGGCTGGTGCTAATAGCATCACAGACGCAAGTAACTCTTGGCCTTTGTGTCTTTTCGCGCCTTTGTTTTGGCTTAAGTTGCTGCTGTATTGCCACAAAAGAGCGCTGCCCAGTATTAATACCCAAACCACACTTTGCAGCGCAATGTTTAACGACCACAAGCTGCTTTCTATCCACTGTTGCCAAGGTAAGGCTTGCCAGCTAAGCGCTAACAGCGGGCTAAACATGCCTAAGACAACTGAGATTATAAACAAATAGTAGCTGGTAATAATTAGACGGTGCCAGGTAAGTGACAGGGTGGAATGTTGATGAATGCTAGTTAAGCTTTGTTGGTGGCGAATACTATCTTGTTGTTCTCGCCCCAGTAATAACCAGCCAAGGCTAGTTGCTATAAGCAGTTGCAATAAGGCGCATTGAAGTGCGAATAAGGGATCAAAATCGTAGCGAAGCGCCTGGTAGATGGCCACCTCAAGAGTTGTACTTTGCGGCCCTCCACCTAGCGCCAGCACAATCGTAAAGCTACCAAAACACAATAAAAACACTAAGCCAAACAAACCTGCCAAGCGAGAGCGCAACATTGGCCATTCGATTAAGCGCCAATAACTAAATTGGCTGAACCCAAGTTGCTTGCCTTGGCGCCAATAGCTGGCAGGAATGGCTTGGTATTGTAAATAACAATAGCGCGCTATAAGCGGCATGTTTAGAAAGGTGTGTGCGATTAAAATGCCAGATAGGCCGTATATCTTCCATGAAAAAGGAGCTAAATGTTGCCAAAAACCATTTAAGCCAAAGCTACCAACGCAGCCTAGAACCACCAAAATCACCGGGCATACAAAACATAAGTTTGCTAGGCGCAATTGCCAGTTAAGGCTTCTGGGTTGAAGATAAAACCAAGCGCGAGCGAGCAATATACCGCCAATACAGGCGAGCAATGCCGACAGCAAAGCTTGCCAAAGGCTGAAGCGCAGTACTCGCCATAAATATGGATCGTTAAACGCGCTCCAGCTTAACTCCTTGGTTTGCTCTGCAAGGCCCCAAAAGGCAGCGCAAATTACCAAGGCAAGAAATGCACTGGCGGTATAACCCGCAATGGCCGCCAGTTTCTTCATCATTTATTATTGGCTAACCGTGTTACGCCATTCTTTCGTCCACGCTTTGCGCTGTTGGCTAACAGTAGCTTGGTCAAGGCTTAAGGCTTTTGGTGTTACAAGTGTTGAGAAGGCTTCTGGCAGCTCAGCTTCTGGGTTTACTGGCAGCATCCAGTTGGTGGTAGCAATAACCTGTTGAGCAGGTGCGCTAACCAAGAAAGCCAAAAATTGCTGAGCCAGCTCTACCTGTTGGCTGGTTGCACTTATTGCAGCCACTTCCACTTGGCTCATGTGCCCCTCACTAAACCCTAGCGCTTGGTAGCGGTTTTCTTGCTCGGCTACCATGTGGTAAGCCGGGGAAGTAGTATAACTAAGCACTAAATCGGCTTCGCCTTTTAAGAACATGCCGTAAGCTTCGCTCCAGCCTTTGGTTACGGTAACCGTTTTATCTTTTAACTTGCTCCAAGCTTGCTCGGTATCATCACCATACAGGGCTTTTAGCCAAAGCATTAAACCTTGGCCTACAGTGCTAGTTCGCGGATCTTGGTAAAGAATGGTGCCATCAAACTCATTAATCAGCTCTTCCATTGAGCTAGGTTTATTCTTTAACAACTCGGTATTGTAAATAAACGCGAAGTAACCGTAGTCATAAGGCACAAAGTTGTTGTCTTGCCAGTCTATGGCCAGCTTAGGAAGGGTTAATTGGTGGGCTTGCACTGCACCAATTGCTTCAGCTTCTGGGATAAGGTTAGTGTCTAAACCTAAAATGACATCAGCTTTATTGCGTTTCCCTTCTAGCTTTAAGCGGTTCAAAATAGCTACGCCATCGTCTAAACCTACCCAGTTAATGCTGCAGTTACATTCTGCTTCAAAGGCTTTACTTAAGGCCGGGCCTGGCCCCCAATCAGAGACAAAGCTTTGGTAGGTATAAACCGTTAGCTCGCTGTTTGCTTGGGCATTTAAGCCAAATACACCAACAGTACAGCAAGCTAGCCATAGCAATTTTTTCATCTTACACTCCTTGATAATAGATTTAAGACCACCGCCGGACGTCATCTTGCCTAACTCTCCACTGCCAGAATCGATAGCCACGTATTTACAACAGCATTTGGGCAACATTCTAACAGTAGACCGTTTTGCGGGGGGACATCAGCATTCTTGGTTATTAACAACCGAACACGAACGCTTGGTATTGCGACTTAATCAACAACAGCCTTGTTATGGCTTGGATTATCAACGCGAAAGAGAAGTATTACAACAGCTTAAAGGACAAGCGTGGATTATTGATTTGCACCCGCTAAGTTTTAAGGGGCAGTTTCTACTCTATCGTTACCAATCTGGTGAAGCGCTTAGTGACTTAAGTGGTTTTTCTGACGCGCTTTGGCAACAGCTATTGTCGATAATTATTAGCTTGCCACGTTTAGGCCAAGGCTTAGCCAAGTTTGATATGATCCACTACCTAAGCCGTTATGTAGGGGATATTACCGCAGCTCAAGCGAAGCGTTTTCGACTACTCGCTTTGACATGGCTTAAGGAACAGCTTTGGCCAAGCGGTCTCGCCTTTAATCATCATGATCTACATTTAGACAACCTGCTACTTAGCCCTAAGCAGCAATTGTTTGTATTGGATTGGGAATATGCTGCCAGCTCTATGCAAGGCTGGGATGCTGCCAGTGTTGCGGTACGTTGCCCAGTAAGCAGGCAGCAGCGCCAAGATTTAGTGCTCGCCTCTCAATTAAGCGAAGCTGAATTCACGTTGTTAGAAGCAGCTGTTGAGCTACTAGATCTGGCTTGGTTCTGGCAATATCAACCCAGTTTAGCTGGGTTAAATCAGCGCTCAGAGCGCTGGTTACTCGCTCACGTTTAACGCTTTAACTTATTAAAATAATCTTGCCAGCTGATGTGTTCTCTACCTGCTGCTTGCGCATAATGACTAGGATTATCCGATTTTCCTTCGGCGATGCCTTGATAGATGCCGGCAATAACGGTTCCGATAAAATCGCCGAGTTCTTCAATGCGGTCTTTCCGGTAGTCTTCAACGCTCATTGGCTGATAGCTTAAATCGGTATCAAAGGCTTGGCTTAAATAATCGGCCAGCTGGTACTGCGTTAGCGATTGTCCGTGTAAATTGTAAGTTTGCCCATTATGTTTGTCTTCGCTTAGCATTTTTGCGTAGGCGTAACCTAGCTCGCCACGGCTTGTGTAACCACATTTTCCATCGCCTGCGCAGTTAGTTATTGTGCCAGCTTTCTTGTAATTCTCGATGTATTCAATGTCTGGTTCTATGTAGATGCCGTTGCGCCCAATAACCCATGCTAAGCCACTGTCTTTTAGGTCTTGCTCGGTTTGGCGGTTGCTTTGAATTACGGGAGAAAACGCGGTGTTTTCTTCAGCGCCTTGCACACTGGTATAGACAATTTTTTTCACGCCTGCTTTTTTTGCAGCATTAATTACATTGCGATGTTGGCCAATGCGTTTATCCGGGGCGTCCATGCCAGACACTAACAGTAATGCGTCTACAGATTGCAGAGATTGTTCCAATTGTTCAGGCTGATTGTAGTCTCCTGCGCGAACCTCTACGTCTAAATGCTCAGCTTTGCTCGGGGTGCGTGCTAGGGCAATCACATCTTGCTTGGATGTTAAAGCTACAGTGGCTTTTACGATGGCGGCTCCAAGTTGTCCGCTGGCTGCTGTTACGGCTATTTTCATGGTTTGTCTCTCTGTAGGCTATGGCTTGACGCTTAGAAAAATTCTAGATGAGAATTTAAAAGCTGCTGGTTTAACTCGCGCAACCAAAAGATATTTATAGTTTAACGAGATTTCCGCTAGGCAATGGCTAATGGCAATTAGTGAGCATTATTGGCTTGTTTTACCGTTGATTTAAGTTGCTGCATAAAGGTTTTAAAGTGTGGAAAAAACTCAGCGAATAGAGAGTGTTTTCGGTTTTGCATCATTAACGGACCTAATAAACGCAACGATACTGCCAGTCTTTTCGCATCATTATTTGCCAGCTCGCTACCTTTAGTTATTTGCTCTACCGCCTTGAATAAGTCTTCTCGGTCTTGGTAGTTAAACTGCAAGGTTCTAGCGGTTTGTTGATCGCTAGCTAATTCTTCAATAGTGATTTGGTAGTGTTTATCTTTTCTTAATGTAGACATCATATTGTTTCCTATGTTGTTTAGCTTGTTTACAGAGCGCACTGCGGATGGCAAACGGAGTCTGGCTGTTAGCTTTTTAAGAAGCGTTCAACTCTTGGTTTTATGGTTAATGAAACGGTGATAATTAACACCAGTGCAAAGGGCAGTGCTGTTAATAGTGTTTGTAACCAACTCGCTAAAAAGTCAGCGGCATTACTTAAACCTAGGTTGTTTAGCGTGGTGCTAAAGGCCAGCCCAGACTCCATAATTACGGCCATTACCACACCCACCACAATATTGCGTTGCTGTACTTGCATCTTTGGTAAGCATTTCTCGGCAGCTTTGCTGATTGCAGCCATCAGCAAGAAACCAATAGGCATTATCGTGCTAGCTGCTAACAGAAACGCTGATAGCCATTGGCCAAAAAATAACGGGCTATAACCTAGGTTCAGGTAAGTCATTACGCCAGTTAACGAGCCTCCCATCACCGTCATCATTGCCATTACTAGCAATACCTTTTGAAACAAAGGAGGGCTTTTGGGTTGAAGTTCTGCAGTTAGTGCAGGGTTCATTTGTGCATTCAAGGCTTTTTCCAGATTAGAATTGGTTGAATATATCAACTATATTTACATTGGTTGATTTTGTCAACTATTGGTTTGTTCTTTTGGTTATGCTTGAAGTGTTAAAGAGTCGTTATTTAAGAGTCGCTATTTAAGAATTGTTATGACTTGATTATAAGTACAAAGGTTTTGTTGTTAGCTAGTTATGGCTTTGAAGCGAAGGGAGCTAGCTTGAATGAAGTAGTAGCTTTAGATGAGTGGTTAATTTGCCTTGAAGAATTTATGAATGCTTAGTTTTCACTGCTATCTGAACTGCCATGTCCACGCCATACATCCATGCTTTCTTGCTCTCCACCACCAAACTCTTCTCGTTTACTATCTGTGTTGCTTTCTGTTCGATGAAATACCAATAATCCAATAGAGCCGATCAAAGGCAGCAGCCAAACAATTACTACTTGTGAGACTATTTGAGAGGGTTCTGAGTAGATTCTCGTGACGCAAATGTAAGTTGCATAGATGTTTAGAAGAACTAAAACCAATAATAGTGACACTAATTCCATTTTTAACTCACTAAACTTGAGAGCGCGGTATTGAACACATCCAACTGGCGCAAGGCGCGCCAGTTGGATGTGTTAGCTTACTCTTCTACCAGTACTTCGGCGCGCCAATTACCTTCGCCTTCTTCGCCTAAGGTTTCTGCTAAATAGGGCAGTACTTCTTGCATTTCTTTCATCAAGGTCCAAGGTGGGTTAATAACGATCATCCCGCTGGCGGTCATGCCAAACTCTTCACTGTCGTGGCGAATACCTAATTCAAACAATTGAATATTGCTAATGCCGCTGTTGCTCAGCTGCTTTTCTAGTTTGTCGATGCGGTGGCGGTCTACCACTGGATACCAAAGTGCATAAGTACCAGAGGCAAAGCGTTTGTGAGCTTCTTTCAAGGTTTTAACCACCGTTTGGTATTCGTCTTTAACTTCGTAAGATGGATCAATTAATACTAAGCCACGGCGCTCTTTGGGAGGCATTAATCCGATAAGGCTTTGATGACCATTTTCTTGGCGAATTTTGGCGCGGCGGTCACGCTGGAATAAACTGTTTAACGGCGCTTGTTCACTTGGGTGCAACTCGTGCAAAAATAAGCGGTCTTCACGGCGTAGCATCATTTTGGCTATCCACGGTGAACCGGGGTAGTGCTGGCGAGTTTTTTCTGGATGAATTTGATTAACCAGCTTTAGGTAGTTTTTAACCAACTCGGGCAAGTCTTCAGCATCCCAGAGTTTACCTACGCCATTTTCGTACTCACTCTTTTTCTTAGCTTCTGGGCTATTAAGGCTATACGCCCCAGCACCTGCGTGGGTGTCGAAGTAACACAAGGGTTTATCTTTTTGAGTAAGGTAAGAAATGATGCGTTGCTGCACTAAGTGTTTAAGTACATCGGCGAAGTTGCCTGCATGATAAGAGTGGCGATAGCTTAACAAAGTGTTGTCTCGACATTGAAGAAATATGAGGGCTCAGCCAAGGCTGACAATATTGCGCTAGTCTAGGTAGAGACTAGCGCAGATGCAAGTTTATCGGTGCTTAGTCGCTTAGAATAGTTGCCGTTTGGGCTCGGGTGTGGCTTTGAGCAGTTTGGCTAAAATAGCTAAGCCTTGGTCGAGCTGTTGATTTGATTCTGCTTGGCCTAAAGATAAACGCACTGCGTTAGGGCTAGCTTGATTATCTACCACAAAATGCTCTGCAGAAGCGACCTCTACACCGTGTTGCTGCGCTGCAGCAACAAACTGGCTGCAGCGCCAGTTAGCGGGTAAGCGCAGCCAGCAATGTAAACCGCCTTCTTGGTAACTGTAATCCATACCTGCCATATGGTGGTGAAGTAGCTGGGCCCGTTGGCCAATTAAGCGTCGTTGCTCTATTAGGGCTTTATCGGCAAAACCGGCTTGTATCCACTGGATCGCCACATCAACCAGCAAAGGACTAATATTCCAAACACTGCCCCTTATGGCGCTATTAAAGGCGGTTTGCAAGTGAGCTGGTGTGTGTAAGTAAGCAAACCTAAGGCCTTTAAAAGCGCCTTTAGAGAAACTGTTTAAGTAAATAACCTGTTGCGGCGCCATTTCAACCATGGCTGGTGGGCGTTGGTCGGGCAATAAACCACATACATCATCTTCAATAATAATCACTTGATGCGCACGACAAATATCGATGATTTGCTGGCGTCGGGCTTCAGACATTATTGCAGTAGTAGGGTTTTGCAGGGTTGGCGTGAGGTATAAAGCTTTGGGATGATATTTCTCGATATGGCTTAGCAGGCTATCTGGGCAAATGCCTTGTTCATCTAAGGCAACACCTTTTAGCTCTATCTTTAATTGTTTAGCAAGGGTGATTAAGCCGGGATAACACAAGGCTTCGCACAGTACCCGTTCACCGACTAACTCAAGGGCGATTAAACATAGATTTAACCCATGCTGGGCACCATAACTAAAAAAAAGTTGTTCAGGTTTAAAGCAGCTGCTGCTCTGATTAAGCCAAGCACACACCGATTCGCGCTGCGCCACTAAGTTTTGGCTGTGGTCATTGTCTAATAACTGATCGAGCTGCTCTCCTGCTTGAGCATAGTTTTGCAGCAAGGGCACCAACTGCTGCGCCCTCGCTTGGGTAAAGGCGGTGTTTTGCCAAAGCTCAATATGCTGATTATTGCCCTTTAAGCTCCCCCATTGCTGCTGATAATTAGTTGGGCTTTTTACATAACTGCCACTGCCGGTTTTCGATTCTATTAAACCTTGCAGTTCTGCTTGGGCGTAGGCGCGGCTAATAGTACCTACCGTAACAGCGAGGTGCTCTGCCAGTTGTCGCTGAGGCGGTAATTTTTCGCCAGGCTTAAGTTGCTGTTGCTCAATTTGAAGGCGGATCTGTTCAACAATTTGAGTCGCTTTGTTATTGCTACTATCTAAGTCTTGCCAAATTGTCATCATGATAATAAACCTTTTGATCTCTTGTTACTGCTATATTAGCGTGAGTAATGAGACTTAACTACGATTTTTTAATCATTTTGGCTTATTGTATCGATACAATTTTAACTTGGGAGGACGGTATGGATATCGCGTTGTTTTCATCTATGGTGTTATTTGCTTTTGTAATGGCAGGTACTCCTGGGCCCAACAATATGCTGTTAACATTTTCGGGTGCTAATTTTGGCTATAAGCGCAGTGTGCCGCAAATGGCAGGTATACCCACTGGCATTGCCACGATGATCTTATTAATGGGCTTGGGGCTTAGCTGGGTATTTCAGCAGTATCCAAGCTTGCAGTGGACCTTAAAAATATTAGGTAGTGCTTATTTGCTGTATTTGGCTTTGCGTATTTTGCGTCAAAGTCAGCTAGCTAAGCAGCAGATGGCAAAACCGCTGAGTTTTTTTGAGTCACTTGGTTTTCAATACTTAAACCCTAAAGCGTGGATGATGACCTCTTCGGCCGTGGCCAGTTTTGCCTTACCGGGTGAAGCTTACTGGGAGTCTATTTGGGCTTTAGTTCTTACGTTTTTCTTGGTGAATCCGGTTACTGGTTCAATTTGGGTGAGCTTTGGAAAGTTTATTGCTCGTTGGTTAAGTGCACCTATCGCTCGGCAGCGTTTTAATATCACCATGTCATTTTTAACGGCTGGCTGTGTTGTGCTGCTGTGGGTGTAAATTATTAAGCGTTGCTTAGCAACGCCTTTATTTCTTGTTGTTTGATTCAGATAAGTATTATTGATCTTGATTAATAATAATTATGTAAATAGTTGATATGGTTTTTATCTATAAGCCAACAATGGTGCATAGCAATTAGGCACTAATTAACTAAGTCGAAGAGTTAGTGCCTAGGCATAAGCTTTCGAACAACAAGGAAGTAACGATGAAATGTTTGTTTGGGCTGTTAATGCTGCTTGTTGTAGCACCAATACAGGCGGGTTTATTGCATTACGATGAAGCTATTGATGGTCATTTTAGCTTACAGAACCCTACTAGTTTAACGCTAAAAAAGGGCTTAAATACCATTAAAGGCACGTTTACCACCTCTCCTCTTCGAAAGCTAAACGCCGCCTACGACGATGAGTTAGGGGCTATGGGCTACGACCGATTGCGCCCAGAGGGCTTTGACTATGCCAGCCTCGCTTATGATGATAGCGATATCTTAGATCTGTGGTTGGAGCTTCAAGAACAGCACAAAATCCAATCGGTAAGCTTTTCCATTTTAGCCAGTGAAGCCTTAGTTTATGGGCATACTCACTTTGTTTCTCGATTCACAATTGATGATATTTGGGTGGACATATTTGATGTGCGACAAGCTGAGTTGAGTGATTTAAGTTTGGTTACGGTTAACGACCAAGCTCTACATCTTACTGCCAGTGGTAAAACCGCAATGGTGTTTCCTGGCTGGCACGAATATATAGGCCAAGAAAGAGTAAGTTACGAGCTCACGTTTAATGTGATTAAAGTGTCTGAACCATTAAGTTTAGGGCTGTTAAGCTGTTGTATGTTTATGCTGTTGTATTCACGAAATAAATCTTGCCGACTAAGGCTTGAACAACTAACAGCATAGTGTGAGGAAAGGTGCTTACACTAAAACGCCTCAAAAAAATTGCCAGTGGTAACACCGCTGAGGTATTTGCCTTATCAAACAAACAGGTACTAAAACTGTATTTTGATGGCTATCCACCAGACGAAGCCGAAAATGAGTTTAACAAGGCAAAGTTTGCTTATCTACTAGGGATACCCACTCCTAAACCCATCGATTTGCTAGAGTTAGGCCCGCGCCAAGGGCTTGTGTTTGAGCGTTGTGAAGGGCCAAGTTTGGCCGCATATTTACAGCAACATCCTAAAGAAGTTCCTCACTTGGCCTGCGAGTTTGCGAGCCTACATGCCACTATTCATCAATACGATGCTAGTCCATTGCCGCTAAGCCAAGAGCGCCTTAGCGATAAAATAAACCGCGCAAATGTTGATCATGGTTTGCGACAACAGGCCTTGGAGAAACTAGATACTTACCCGCAGGAAAACATGCTCTGCCATGGCGATTTTCACCCTGCTAACGTCATTCTATCTAATCAGAGCTTGATGGTGATTGATTGGGTTGATGCCACTCAAGGCCCGGCTCTAGCTGATGTTGCTCGTACCGAGTTGCTAATTGCTACCAGTATAACCACGGCAGACACCTTTGAGAAACAGGCTTATGTTGAACTAAAGCAGCAATTTGTAGCGGCTTACAAACGGCATTATTTTCAGCTAAGCAAGCGTGATGAGCAGCAGCTAGCGCGTTGGCTCCCGTTAGTTGCTATAGGCCGATTATCAGAAAAGCTGGCTGGATCTAGCTTCGAGCAAACCTTGGCAATTGCGCAGCAAGATTTTATTTAACTCTTAGCTGGGCTCAGTTATTGGATAAGGTCCTCTTTGAGCGATTGCTTGCTCCCCTCATTTTAAGCACGCCGTAGACTAGTTTGGCCAAAGTGCGGGACTTGTGCGCTTATTAATCATATTGTTGGTGTAAAGTAGCGCTAACAGGTGATGAAAACCAGATGTTAGTAAGTTGTTGATTTGCATGTGCGATTTCTGGACACTTTATTTTTTTAATTGTTAATAACATGGACGTGTTAATGCGAAGTCTAATTAGTATTGCTTTGCTTTTGTCATTGTTTGCTTGTGGTGGCGGGGGCTCAGAGTCCGGACCTGCAGAGCCTCAAGAGCCCAATGTAGAAGTAGAGCTAACTGAAACCGCCCGCAAGGGGCAACCTGTAAGCCTAAGAGCGAAAGCAACTGGTTTAGGCACCATTAGTAAAATTGAATGGCGCCAAGTATCGGGCCCTAGCATTAACTTTGTTCAAAGCGACAGTTTAGAGTTGGAAATTGTTCCAGATAACAACTCCAGCCTTAGCGCTGATACTTACACTTTTGAAGTTGCTATTACTAACGACCAAGATGTAGTGACTCGCCAGCGTTTGAGTTTTGAGGTGCAAAATGCAATGAGCAGCTCTCAAGCCGCGCGATTGCTGCATCAAGCCACCTTAGGACCTAAAGGCAGTGAAATTGATGACGCAACAGGTATTAGTGAGCAAGAGTGGTTAGCAGAACAAATGCAGTTGCCAATAACCAAGCATCTCCCTTTAGTGGCTAATTACCCAGACCGTGAAGAGCCAAACCAAATTAACCGAATCGATGCGTGGTGGAAGGCCTCTCTTAATGCTCCTGACCAGCTGCGACAGCGAGTAGCTTTTGCTTTAAGTGAGATTTTTGTTGTATCTGATAGCAACAATGCCCTTCGCGGCGAGCCAGAAGGCATGGCACATTATCAAGATATTTTGCTGACCCATGCCTTTGGTAATTTTCGTGAGCTGTTGGAAGACGTAACCTTATCACCAGTAATGGGCACTTATTTGAGTCATTTAGGCAACGAAAAAGCTGACGAAGAACTTAATATTCGCCCAGATGAAAACTACGCCCGAGAAGTGATGCAGTTATTTACCATTGGTTTAGCTGAGCTGAATCAAGATGGTAGCGTTAAACGCGATGGTGAAGGCAATACCATTGCCACCTATGGGCAAGAGGAAATTGAAGGTTTTGCGAGAGTTTTCACCGGTTGGACCTTTGGTGCAAGCGCCCGGTGGAAGCGACCAAGCCGTAATTTCACTATCCCTATGGAAGCTTATCCTGATTATCACTCGCAAAAAGACAAAACCTTGTTAAATGGTGTGGTGTTAGCAGGTGGGCAAACCGCTGAAGATGACATGCGTGATGCACTAGATAATCTTTTTGAACACCCTAATGTGGCGCCATTTATCTCTAAACAGCTTATTCAACGTTTAGTGACGTCTAACCCAACGCCACAATATGTAGAGCGTGTGGCCAATGTATTTGATGACAATGGCAGTGGAGAGCGCGGTGATTTAGCGGCTGTAGTAAGCGCTATTTTGCTTGATGATGAAGCTAGGCAAAATTCAGGTGTAATAAGTTATTACGGGAAGATTCGCGAGCCTTTATTACGAACCGTTCAGTTCTGGCGTGAACTAGATGCCGCTAGCCCTGCTAATTGGTACTTCACTTGGTCACTAAACGACAGCCACGGACAAACCCCGCTGGGCTCGCCATCGGTATTTAATTTCTTTAGGCCAGATTATCAACCCGCCGATTTGTTGGAGCTAGATATTGTTGCACCAGAGCTACAAATTGCTAATGACGCAGCGCTAATTGGTCAGTTCAATAACCAGTACAGCGGCTTTCTATGGAACATAAAAGAGCTGATTTCTGAGCCAAGTGATAAACGCATTATGCTGAGCCTGCAAGCTCACGTGGATATTCTTGAGCAACAGGGCTTGGAAGCTTTGCTCGATTACTACGACACCTTGTTTTATAGCGGCAACATGAGCAGTGACCTGCGCCAAACTCTGCGTGAAGTGCAAGATATTTGGTCGAGTTGGACCCCTTATCAGCAAGTTGCGTTTTTGTTGTTTACCGTGTCGGTGTCTCCCGACTACATAGTTCAGCTTTAGGAGCCTGAGATGACTTATAAAAACAGGCGAGAGTTTTTATCGCTGTGCTTAAAAGGTGGGGTGTCGATGGCGGCGCTCAGTAGTATGCAATTAAAAGCGATGACAAGTTTGGCGACACCCGCGGCCAGCGCCGATGGATTTAAAGCCTTAGTATGTATTTTTTTGAAAGGCGGCAACGACTCTTTCAATATGCTAATTCCTCAGCAAGGTGATCCTTTAGCGGCTTATTTAAACAGTCGCCAAAATCTGGCGGTGAGTGATGCGATTGCGATTGACCCGATTACCGCGGTTGATGGGGGAATTGGTTTAAACCCTGCGTTATCACCCATTGCACCTTTGTTTAATAATCAAAAACTTGCTGTAGTTTCTGGCGTAGGGAGTTTAGTTGCGCCAATTACCTTGGAGCAGTACAAAGCCAAAAGTGCTGCTATACCTAACAATTTGTTTTCACATAACGACCAGCAAGCCACGTGGATGCAAGGTCGAGAAAAAGAAAGCATTAATTATGGTTGGGGAGGGCGAATTTTAGAGTTGCTTAATCAACATGATAGCTTTGGTTCAAACATATCTTTATCGGGAAATAACCTGTGGCAAACTGGCCCAAATGCAATTCCTTTTGCCATGAATAAATCGGGTATTACCCGAGTGAATGCTTACAACAGTACTTCGCAACGTACTCAAGATTTTAGGCAACAGCTCGAGCAAATGTTTAGCCGCGCTAGCCACCCCTTGGCAAAAAGCTACAGTGATAAATTAGACACCTCGATTAGCAATACCGAACAGCTAAACGAAGCGCTTGGCAGTGCTGAGGAGTTCACCGATGTATTTGGTGATAGCAATTTGTCTAAGCAATTGCTTGCAGTTGCCAAAACCTTATCTGTGCAATCGCAATTTGGGGTAGGGCGACAAGTTTATTTTGTAGGCATGGGCGGTTTTGATACTCACGATGATCAAAATGTTAATCACCCCGCTTTATTGCAGCAGCTTTCTCAAGCCATGGCTGAGTTTGACAGCGCGATGACGAGCTTAGGTTTATCTAATCAAGTGACTACTTTCACCATGTCAGATTTTGGCAGAACCCTAAGCTCTAATGGCGACGGCACTGATCATGGCTGGGCTGGTAACCAACTTGTGATGGGCGGCGCGGTAAATGGTGGCGAGATTTATGGCTCGGTTATCGAACAAGCCTTAGACAGCGCTTATGATGTGGGCGGTGGTCGAATGATCCCACAAGTGGCCAATGAGCAATATTTTGCCAGTTTAGCCCGTTGGTTTGGTTTAAGTGATAGTGAGGTGCTGGAGTTATTCCCAAGCCTTAGCAACTTTAACCAAAGCCATTTATCGATGTTTAGCTAAGGGTTTAAACAAGTAATAAAAAAGGCCAGCTTAAAGCTGGCCTTTTAGTTTGTGTGTGAGCTTATTTAGCCTCTGTTGCTTTCTCTTCTTGAGGTAATACCAAGTTAAGAATAATAGCTACAATGCCACATAGACCAACACCTTTAAGGGTGAACTCGCCTACGCCAACGGCCATGCCGCCAATACCAAATACCAGGGTTACAGATACAATTACCAAGTTGCGTGGAATAGAGAGATCAACTTGTTTGCTAATTAAGGTGTTTAAACCAATGGCAGCAATAGCACCAAATAACAAACACATAATGCCGCCCATTACCGGTACCGGAATCGACAACAACAAGGCACCTGTTTTACCCACAAAAGCAAGGCCAATGGCAAATACCGCAGCCCAAGTCATAATCACTGGGTTGTAGGTTTTAAGTAGGCTTACTGCACCGGTTACTTCGCCGTAACTTACTACCGGTGGAGCACCAAAGCTGGCAGCTGTCATAGTAGCTAAACCGTCACCCAATAATGAGCGGTGAATACCAGGCTTTTCTACGAAGTTTTTGCCAGTCACATTGGAGATTGCCAGTATGTCACCAAAGTGCTCAATGGTAACAATTAAGCCGATTGGCGCGATGAATAAGATGGCCTGCCAGTTAAACTCTGGTGTCACAAACTCTGGAATCGCGAACCAAGCGGCTTGGCTTACAGAAGTAAAATCTACTAAGCCAAAGAATAAGCTCAGTAGATAACCTACCACCACGCCGCTAATAATTGGCATGAGTTTAAGCATGCCTTTGGCAAAAATAGATACCACAATGGTGGTGAACAAGGCGGCTAAAGAGATAAGCAATGCAATGTCTTGTTCTACTAATACCGCTGAGCCATCACCGGTTTTACCTAGTGCCATGTTTACCGCAACTGGCGCTAAACCTAAGCCAATTACCATAATTACAGGGCCAACCACTACCGGAGGTAAAAAGCGTTCAATCACTTTAACGCCACGTACTTTTACCACGGCACTAATAATAATGAACATTAAGCCGGCAGCCATTAGGCCACTTAAGGTAGCGGGTAAGCCAAATTGTTGCGTGCCCAAAATAATTGGACCAATAAAGGCGAATGAACTTCCTAAGAAAATAGGAATTTGTCGCTTGGTGCAAAACTGAAAGATTAAGGTACCAATACCCGCACCCAACAGTGCAAGGTTGGGGCTTATTCCGGTTAATAGAGGTACTAAGGTGGTAGCGCCAAATGCAACAAGTAACATTTGTGCCCCAAGTAGTGGGGTGTTCATCCGTCTTTCTCCCTGAACAAAAAAATTTGCTTAGTGTAATCCGAAGGCTGTTATAAAAAAATGATCAAGGTAGTTACTCTTTAAAAAAGTCTTTGTTTTATTATAGTTGCGTGTTCTTTTAGACTTATGTAGCGGGATAGTTCAAAGTAATACTCTACGCTAGGAGGTAATGTGGCAAAGCAGCAGAAACAAAAAATCTCAGATGAAACGGTGACAACGGCAGATGCGATAGCAAAAGCTAATCAGCGGCCCGGTCAAACTAAAGAACAAACCAAATTAATATCGGCTGGTATTCAAAAAGGAATTGAGCAGTACAAAAAGCAGCATAAAGCTAAAATGCGTGAAGCCGACAAAGCACGTAAAAAACAAGCTCGTCAACAAAGCGATAAGCAAGTTGATGCACAGGAAAGCTCACAATCTGCAGGCTCGAACAAGCCGCAGTATTTGCCTTGGGTACTGCTAGGTTTGTCGTGGATAGGTTTTGCAGCCTATGTTTATAGTTACTCGCCAAATTAGGAGCTAAACATGCGAGGCAAGCACGTACTTATTCGCCCTTATCTACCAAGCGATGCTGTTGCCCATGCCGCGGCGGTTCGCGAAACGGCTATTAGCGGGTGTCGTTGGCTAGATTGGATGGAAGAAGATTACCCTGAAGAGGAAAGCCGCTCTTGGTTAGCGCTAAGCCAGGCTGCGATTGCCAAAAACATCGCCTTTGATATGGGCATATTTGCTAGCCAAGGTGGGGAGTTTTTGGGCGCTATTGCCATTAATCGTATTGAATGGAATTACCGCGCCGCCAACTTGGGTTATTGGATAAAAGACAGCGCCAGCGGAAAAGGCATCGCCACCGAAGCCGTGCGTTTAATGGCTGATTATGCCTTTAATGCTTTGCAGCTAAACCGACTAGAGTTGGTTATTGCTGAAGAAAATTTTGCCAGCCGCCGCGTTGCCGAAAAGGCCGGCGCTCAGTTTGAATGCTTAGCTCGTGCGCGAGTATTGGATTACGGTAAGCCCTGCCATGCGGCAATTTACTCACTGATTGGCGATGACCTACTACAACCGCAAAGTTAGCTATCTACGCTTTTAAGTGATGTGCGACCACGTTGGTTAATAAATTTGAGCATCGATTTCCCCAGCAGCCAGGGGAGATCTTGATTCACGGCCTGATAACCTAAATGGCTAGCCACATGGTTAGTGAACTGATTCCAACCAACGTTAGCTAAACGCCACGCCACACTTTTTTGCTGAGACGCATCAATAAACAAATGCACAATCGCCCGAAAACGTGGAGACTCCAAACTGTCTAACCAAGTGAGGCGTAAGCTTTCTCGGCTACTTAAATCTAGGTGTTGAATAAAGTTTTGAGTCAGTCGGCTATTTACCGCCGAAGTAATCGATTGCAAGTTAGGGAAACAGTCGTTAAGTTCGGCGTCGCTAATACCGCATTGGCTAGCGATGTTCTTCATCTCAATTTGCTGCCAATCACCCTCTAATAGAAAGGCCAATACCTGATCGAGAATGCGTTCTTTAAGTTGCTGCTGAGGTGACAAGTTTGCTGGCGTCATGGCTCGCTTCCTGCGAATTAAGTATGCAAACTTTCCACATACTTAGGGACTATAAAAATCGCTCAGGAAAGTCACTAATAACCATATCCAACCATGGTAACAATGCGGTGATTTCGGTGGGCTCATTTACAGTGTATGTAGACAAACGATAACCCGCCAGTTTGATTTGTTTAGCTTGGGCGACACTCAGCTTTTGATAATTGCAATGGCAAGCAACGGCATTTATGTCTGCGAGTTGTTGTCGCCAGTTTTCTGGAGGGGCTTCATAAAGCTGGGCGAGCTCTAATTGCTTGGCATGTTTATGTAAAAACAACAAAATTTGATGATCGAAGCTGGATATCAGCAAATCGCTTAAGGGAAAATTACAGTGCTCAATCTCTTCTAGCACCGCTTCGGCAAGCTGTTGGCGGGGCTGTTGGTGATACTTAAGCTCTAAATTTAGCTTCAAACCTAATTGTTTGGCGTGTATTAAATATTGGCGCAAGCTTGGGATTTGTTGGCCAATAAACTCTGGTGCAAACTTAACTCCAGCATCGATGGTTAGCAATTGATCTAAGTTGTGCTCAGCCACTTTGCCACTGCTGTGGGTGCAGCGGTCTAAGTTTTCATCGTGAAATACTATAGCTTGGTGATCGCTTGCCAAAAAGGTATCAAATTCGACCCAGCTTAAACCTAGCTCTGCAGCTCGGTCTAAACCTGCTAAAGTGTTTTCTGGTGCGCTGCCTGCTGCGCCGCGATGCCCTACAATAATCACTATAGATTTACCGTTATTAAATTATGTAATTCAGTTTAGCCCAGCAGACTAATGCCTGAACAATACAATTTTATGATTCCTCTAACAGACTTGCGCCGCAGTGTTTACAGTAGTCTGCATCATGGTCGTGACCTGCGCGCTCACAATGCAAACAACGATGTTCGCGCTGCTCTCTGCGCATCTCGTTTACTAACTCTGCACCCACAATGCCGGTTGGTACGGTGATAATGGCAAAACCGGTTATCATTACTAAGGCCGCCAGCGCTTGTCCTAATGGTGTGGCAGGGGAGATATCGCCATAACCCACGGTGGTAATGGTAACAATCGCCCAATAGATGCTCTTCGGAATACTGGTAAAGCCGTTTTCGGGCCCTTCAATGGCATACATTAAGGCACCATAAATGGTGGTAATTAAGCAAATACAGAATAAGAACACTAAAATCTTACGCCTTGCCAGCATTAAGGCGCGCAGTAGCACGTTGGCCTCACTCATATAGCGCACTAACTTAAGTACCCGCAAAATTCGTAATATACGCAGTAAACGAAATAGCAGCATAACTTGGGCAGCAGGGTAAAGCAGCGCTAAATAGGTAGGTAGAATAGCCAGTAAATCAACAATGCCATAAAAGCTTTTGGCGTACTCTTTAGGCTGGGGAGAACAGTACAAGCGAGCGATATATTCAAGGGTGAAAAACAAGGTAAATACCACCTCTAAAGCGATAAACCAAGTATGGTAGAGCTGCTCGAACTCACTGACCGAATCTAAGATAACCACACTTACGCTGGTGATTATGGCGACGACTAACAGCAGATCAAAGCGTTTACCGGCTTTTGAGTTATAACCAAAAATTATCTCATAAAGCCGCTGCTGCATTGGGCTTTGTTTGCTTGTTTCGTTAGGCACACATTCATCCTTGATTAGGTTTCTGGCTTAAGTATATCGGTAAAAATTCGCAATGGTAGTTGCTGCGTTTTCTGGATTTTTGATTATGCCTCGGTCAGTTTGCAGTTCTCTAATACAAAATCTTTGAAGCGCTGATTGGCGCGAGACATATAGGCGTCGCGACGCCAAGCTAAGCCCAGTTCAAGAAAAAACGGCGGATTAAAGCTTAATGAGTGCAGGGCGTCGCCCGGTTGCACCACCATGCTAAGCAGGGTGGTGATGCCAAAATCTCGTGCCACTATCGATTTAATTAAAGGTATTAAGTTGGTTTGAAAAGAGACCTGCGGCACTCGCTGCTGCTCACGACTTATTTGCTCAATCACCTTGTGGTGAAAGTAGCCCTCTCTAAATAGCACCAACTCATGGTCTAAAAACTCTTGGTGGCTAATGCTGTTTTGTTGGCTTAGCGGGTTATCTTGGCTGCAACAAGCTAGCAGTTCTCCTTTGTAAATTGGTTCGCAATGTAGCTCGGGTGGTACATCGTGGGTGACTACAATGCCTAAATCTAATTCGCCACTCAGTAGTTTTTTTCTCACCAACTCGGTACCTGCATCTATCACCGACAAATTTAGTTGTGGGTAGAGGCTTTTAAAGCCCATGAGTAACGGCGGGAAGAAGTAAGAGCCCATCATGCTAGGAATGCCAATGGTGACTGTACCGCTCTCTAAGCCTTTTAAAGATTGCATGGCTTGTTCGGCATCTTCGGCTTGTTTTAGCAATTGTATTGCGTGCTGATAAAGAACTTGGCCTTCGGCGCTTAAGCTTACTTTACGCTCATTGCGTTGTAGCAATTGAATGGAGAGCTGCTGTTCCAACTTTTTTATGGTAGCGCTAATGGCTGGCTGGGCAATGCCCAAGTGTTTAGCCGCGGCGGTAAAACTAGCTAACTCTACTACCGTTACAAATTGTCGCAGTTGTCGCAGTTCCATTTGCATATCCATAAATAAAAGTTATCACAGTGATAATACTAATATATTTTATTTATTGGTAGCGCAGGCATAGCATTAACTTATCGCTATTGATTGAGTTGGCTATGCAGTATCAGCAAAACAGTAAGGGCTTTTGGAAAGTAACCGCAGCAGTGTCTGCGGCTTCATTGGTCACCTTTTTTAACCTTTACTTGGTGCAACCGCTGTTGCCTATGTTTGCCAGCGAATATCAGGTATCGGCGTTGGCCGCCAGTGCTATGTTATCTGCAGCCATGTTAGGCATGGCATTAGGTTTACTGTTGTTAGCTTCCTTATCTGATGCTGTGGGTCGGCGCAAGATTCTGCTGTTCTCTATCGCATTAGTCCCTTGTTTAAGTTTATTAATAGGCTTGGCGCATTCCCAATCGTTTTATGCCATTGTAGCTTTGCGTTTTCTGCAGGGTGTTTGTTTGGCTGGTGTTCCAGCAGTAGCGATTGCTTACTTAGCAGAGCAATTAGATCCGCAAGCCTTGATTAAAGCGGTGGGTATTTTTATCGCTGCCAACTCTTTAGGTGGAATTGGTGGGCGTTTACTTGGGGGCTGGAGTGCCGACTTGCTGGGCTCTTGGCAGATGTCGTTTATGGTAGTTGCCTTGCTTAGCTTGTTAATGGCCTTAGCAGTGGTAATGCTACTGCCAGCAGAACAAGCTAAAATCTTAGGTCGCTGGCGCTTGTGTCAAAGTCTCGCTAACTATAAACGGCATATGCGCAACTCGCAGTTAGTATGTGCTTACTTAGTGGGAGGCATTGGTTTTGGGGTGTTCATAAACCAGTTCTCTTACCTCACTTTTATTTTGGCCGAAGCGCCATTTTCGCTGCCAGCTAGCCTTACGTCGTTATTGTTTCTTAGTTACCTAGGCGGCACATTTACTGCCAGCTCGGCGGGGCGAATTGCGCAACGTTACGGCGGTAAAAGTTGCATAGTGCTGGGTTTATTGGTGATGACTATCGCCAGTTTATTAAGTCTGTTTGGTGAGCTAAGGATGTTGTTATTGGCAATGGTGGTCTCTTCAATGGGCTTCTTTTTCTGCCATGCTCAAGCCAGCGCGTGGGTAAACCAACATGCCACACAAGCTAAGGCCAGTGCATCAGCTCTTTATACGATTAGTTATTATATTGGTGCGGCAAGTGGCGGCGCATTAATGCAACCCTTCTTTGCAGCTTGGGGCTGGCAGGGCATTGTGTTGGTAAGTGTTTGCTCACTGTCGGCGGTGGCATTTATGGCGCAGCGTTACCTGCATGCTGACGAAGGCGAATTAAAGATTGCTAAGGTGTAAGGCTATCGCTGTTCATCCACTTTATTAAACCTTGCCTGGTGTGGCCGTTTCTATTTGTTAGAGCCAATATGTAGTTTTTGAAGTCTAAATTTCTTCATTAATTCTGCGACAACAAAAGTGTTTAATCACTCAGCTTAAGGCAAATTTAGAGCTTTAACTTCAAAAAACTGTCACTGAGTTGTCACATTTTGTTCGTCATTTTTATGTTTTTTTGTCATTAAGTTTCGTCAGGCTAGACCAGTTAATGGCGCCGCTGTGTGCGGCATTCTTATGGTCTCAGGGACGAGTAATATGAACCCCAGAAATTTTATGTTAGTAGGCCTATGTGCCTTAGGTACTAGCGCGCAAGCGAATGTACTAATTAGTGAATATATAGAAGGTAGTAGCTTTAACAAGGCAATTGAAATTGCGAACTATGGTGATCAAACGGTCGATCTAAGCGCTGGTGATTATCAGCTGCGCTTGTTTTCCAATGGAGCAAGCATTGCCACAAATACCCAAGCGTTAAGTGGCAACTTAGCGCCAGGCGAAACCTTAGTATTTGTGAACAGCAATGCGGTGATTGGCAATAACGACAATGCCCTAATTCCCCCTGGTGTGGGCATTGAGTCAAGTGTGATTAACTTTAATGGTGATGATGCAGTTGGCTTGTTTGCCAGCGATGTATTGCTTGATCGTGTTGGTCAAATTGGCGTGCGTCAAACTTGGACCGATGGCGGCGCTTCAACGCAAAATCAAACCTTGCGTCGCCTTGATGAAAGCAGCCCTGATAACGACAACAGCCAAGAATTTGTGATTTCTTCTCGCTGGTTCAACTACGCAACAAACACCGTTGATGGCCTAGGCTGCATTGGCCAAGATGCTTGCGATGACGATGGCGGGCCAATTGACCCTCCAATCTCAGAAATTGGCCAATGTGGTGATACAAGCACTACAATTAATAGCATTCGCTCAGCCAATTTATTAGACCAAGAGGTGGTGGTTGAAGCTGTTGTAGTGGGTGACTTCCAAGGCGATGCTAATAACAATCAATTATCTGGCTTTTTTATACAGCATGCCGATGCTAACTGGGACGCAGACCCTCAAACTTCTGAAGGGATATTTGTTTACCACTACGCAGATGACGTTTCGCTAGGCCAACGAGTACGCGTAAAAGCAACTGTAGCCACTTACAGCGGTGGTAATCAGCTTAAAGATGTAAGCGACTTAATTGTGTGTGGCGAAGAAGCGCTACCTAGCGCAACCAGTCTAAACCTACCCTTGGTGGATGCGGATCTTTATCACCTAGAAGGCATGCGTGTGGTGCTGCCACAAACCTTACACGCCACGCCTGCCTACACCTTTAATCGCTATGGCGAAACGGTGTTGTCCTTAGGTAAGCGCTTTAAGTCTACTCAGGTTTACCCTGCTAATACGCCAGAAGCCGAAGCTTTAGCCTTGGCTAACCAGCTTAATCGCTTGGTATTGGATGATGGTTTAAGTTCGCAAAATCCCGATGATATAGCCTACTTCCCTAATTTCTCGGCCTTAAATAGCCTGCGCGCTGGTTCGCAAGTTAGCAATGTTGAAGGTGTTATTAATTACAGTTTCGGCCAGTTTCGGGTGCAGCCTACGGTAGTACCTAACTTTATCGATGCAAACGCAAGAACCACCGAGCCAGAACTAGACGAGCTGGGCAACTTAACTGTTGCAAGCTTTAACGTGCTTAACTTTTTTACCGATTTAGACATCGACAATGCGACTGATTTTCGTGGTGCGGATACTGCTGAAGAGTTTGAACGTCAGCGGGCTAAATTGGTGTCGGCCTTAGTCGCTATGAATGCCAACGTTGTAGGCTTAATGGAGCTGCAAAATAACGGTTTTGATGAGGCTAGCGCAATTCAAAACTTAGTGGATGCGGTTAATGTTCAGCTGCCCGAGCAACAACATTACGCCGTAGTGAAGCCTTTAAGTGAACGTATTGGCAACGATATGATCACGGTAGGTTTAATCTACCAACCAAGTGTTGTGCAAGTTTATGGTGATGCGCAGTTAATTAATGCTTATCCCTTTGACGACGTAACTGCTAAGCACCGTGTTCCTTTAGTGCAGCAATTTAGCATGGTAGATGGCGGCGAGCGCTTTTATGTTGCAGTTAACCACTTTAAATCTAAGGGCAGTAACTGTAATGCCTTAGGCGACCCAGACATGGGAGATGGTCAGGGCAATTGTAATGGTCAGCGCACCTTAGCGGCGCAAACACTGAGCCAGTTTTTTGCCGAAAAACAACAGGTATTGTTGTTGGGAGACTTTAACGCGTATGCCAAAGAAGACCCAATTTTAGCCTTTGAAACGGCCGGCTTTACTAACCTAGTACCACTGTTTGAAGCAAACAGTTACTCCTACTACTACGATGAAGAAGCAGGCAGTTTAGACCACGCCTTGGCCGATTCGGCCTTAACATCGCGAGTGCTAGATGCCACCGATTGGCATATTAATGCCGACGAACCAACGGGTTTAGATTACAACACCGAGTATAAGTCTGACGCGCAAATTACTAACTTTTATGCGCCACATGCTTATCGCGCATCGGATCATGATCCCGTCATCATTGCCTTAGATATGCGCAGCGCGGGCACTATTAGCACAGCGACTGAACTCACCATTGCCGAAGGCAGCAATGGCTCGTTAACGATAGAGCGTTTAGCTGGTGATTTTGGCGATGTAGTGCTTAAGTACCAAGTAGTTGCGGGTTCTGCCTATGAGCAAGATTTAGCATTGCTAAGTGGCGAACTAACTTGGCTTGATGGTGATATGAGTAGCCGTGAGCTAAACATCGCTGCGTACACCGACGAGCTAGTAGAGGGAACAGAGCGCGCCTATTTGCAGCTAAGCATAGAGCAGGGTGCGGCCAGTTTAGCCTTGCCGCAAGTTGAGCTGATTATTGAAGACAACACGCCATTAAGTGTAGCCATGCAGTTTGAGCAAATGAACGTTGCTGAGTCTGCTGGCAACATTACCATCCCGCTGGTGTTAAATGGTGAAGCCAGCACTACTGTTAGTGCGTGGGTATTGGTATTGCCATCGTCTGCTAATTGGTTTGACTACCGCGCGCCGTTTTTCCAACGTGTACAATGGAGCGAAGGTGAAAGTGGCGTTAAAACGGTGAGCGCAAAAATCGTTGATGATAAGCGCAAAGAAGGTGACGAACGCTTTAAGGTTTACTTATTCTCGGCTCGTCCTGCCCAACTAGGTAACATTACCAGCACTTGGGTAAACATTAGCGACAACGATTAAAAGCCAACATTGTAATAAAAAAGGCGAGCTGCATGGCTCGTCTTTGTTGTTTTTAATACTTAACCTGAACTCGGGATAAGGAAGTGACGATAACTCTGCTAGCCTGTACTTAATCTAGCTTCATGTTTCTGGCGAGATAGTTTTACTTAGTTCAAGACGAAGCTGCGCGCCAATAGCTAGTCTATTGCAAGTAGCTTCAACACCGAAATAAGTAAAAATAGCCGCTAGAAACCAGTTTATTATCCTGAGCTCAGGTTACTTACTTTTTGCTGGCAACAATGGCGTAAACAAGTGGCGAGTTATAGTGCTCGAGTTCATAAACAAACTCGCCGGCCGCGCGCTCGGTTAAATCTTCAAAACAGTTATATGGGCTGTAATCGTATTCGTTTAACAACTCGATGTTTAAGCCAGCCTGAATCAGTGCATTTACTACATCAGACAAGGGATGACCCCAGGTTAGCATTGGGCTCTCTTCGCCATCGTCGTTTTCGGTATAAGTGCCTTCTTCATCTAAATCTGCTTCATCACGGTGAAAGTAACCATAACCACTGACTAAATCATGAACCGGATGAAACTCAGCTAAACAAAGCTTGCCGCCGGGTTTTAAGCTGTTTGCAATTACTTGAGCCCAGCGAGTGATGTCGGGTAGCCAACATAGCGCGCCGTAAGACACAAATACCCAGTCATAAGTGGTTTGATTATTGTCGCCAAAAGCATATACATCGCTACAAATAAACTCGGCCTTTAAGCCTGTTTTTTCTGCCAGTTCTTCAGCGCGCTTAATCGCCTCGCTAGAAAGATCAACAGCGGTAACCTCGGCGCCCAAGCGCGCCCAAGATAAGCTGTCTAAGCCAAAATGGCATTGCAGGTGTAACAGCTTTTTACCACTAACATCGCCCATGAGCTCGCGCTCAATAGACTTGAGCGAACTGTTCCCAGCGAGAAATCCATTTACATCATAAAAATCAGAATCTACGTGAAGCTCGGTACGTTTGTCCCAAGCCGCTTTGTTTAGCGCTAAATAGTCCATGTTGGCCACTGCTCAATTATCATTTCTAGGCTAAAAGTTTACCGCAAAGAGTGTGCTTAAAGCAGTACTCGCTGACAAAACTAGACGTTTTAGTGGCTGCTTTGGTGCTCGCGGTGTTTTAGCAACATGTCTTCCAACAATATTAAACCTAAACACACGCCGTTGGGGCCGGTTACTGCTACTACGGTGTAGGGTTGATTAACAAATTGCTCAAACAGCTGATCGAATGAAGTCTCTAAACTTACTTGCAGAAAATCTTTACTCATTACCTGATGGACGCGTTTATTTAAGGTCATTAGGTCGCGGTTTTGTTCACCTTTGGTATTGAGATACGGGCTAATGGCGGCGCTTACATCACTTTGTTGCAGCACGCCTAAACAGTGGCTTTGTTCGATCACGAGTAAATGTCTGGTTTGATGCCGTTCAAATTTTTCTAGTGCCACGCTGAGCTTTTGGTCGGGGCCAATTTTGGGGAAGTCACGACGCATTATGGTTTGCGCGTTCACAATGTTGTCGTGATATAAGTGCTGTGACAGCGGCATATAAACCGGGTCGTTATGGCAGCTTAAGGTTTGTTCTAGGCTACGTGGTTTACTAAAAATATAACCTTGCAGCATATCTACATTTAACTTGGATAATAGGTAGAGCTCTTGTTGGGTTTCTACGCCTTCGGCGATCACCTTACCTCCCATTTTGTGGGTAAGCTTGCACAGCATGTCGATCATCGAAAATTCGTTAGATTCCTCGGTTAAACCAGAAACAAACGAGCGATCAATTTTCACAATGTTTACCGGAATTTGCCGCAGATAAGAGAACGACGAATAGCCTGTTCCAAAATCATCTAAGGCAATGGCAATGTTATGTGCTTTAAGCTTATCTAACCATTCAGAGTGGTAATAAGAGTCGTCAAAATAAGCCGATTCGGTAAGCTCTAAAGTGATTAGGCTTAAATCAATATCACTGGCTTCAAAAATATTTAAGGTATCTGCCAAGCAACAATGGGAAACCCTATCATTAACTACCGAGCGATTAATCGACATGCCAATGTTGTTGTCGTGGTAGTGGCGTTGCAGCAGTGGTAAATCGTGTAAGGCTTGTTTGGTAACCGCGGCGTCTATTTGATCAATCCAGTTATATTCTTCCGCTATTTCAATTAGCTCTTGCACACTGTAGGGGAGTTTGGTGTCTAACTTTACTCGGCATAGCGCTTCAAATTTAACTATTTTTAGCTCGGGTAATGCAACAATGGGTTGGTAATAGGCTTCTACTTGATTAGCCGCTAGGGCTTGCCTTAGTAAGGTGGCCAAGGTGGCTTTTCGGTTAAAGCGCTTAGACAAGCGCCGGTCATAATAATACAAGGAAGAATCGTTGCCTTGGCTGTTAGCAATTAGCGCTTGGCTAGCATGTGCCAACATCTGCGAAGGCGAAGACGCATCTATCTGTAACACCGAGGCTCCGCCATGTACGGTAGCCGACAGGCCAATATCTTCATAACTGTTGTGGCCTTCTAGCGCAGCGAGGGCGCTTTTTAAGGTTTGTTCAATGTCTTCCATTTGCTTGGGCACAACCCAATAAGCCGCAAACATTTTTTCATTAAGTATGCCTAAATGCCCACGTTGGCTTAGCTGACTAAAGCGCTGCGCCACCAACCATTGGCGGGTTATTGTGCTGGTGGCTTGTGCAAGGCTAACGCTAAATACTAAGCCAACTATGGTTACTTCATTGCTAAGCTGCTTGTAGTCGGCATTTAGCTTTTTGTTAAATGCGTTTTTGTATGGAACATGCACTTTTGAGTTAGCGTTGGGATCGTCTTCGTCCCATAAATCGGTAGAGGTATCTAAGCGGTGGCTAGATGAGACATAAACATGGTCTTCATTAGGTAAATCAATACGTTGAATGCGCGCTTCGTGAGCGTATACCTCACCTTGTTTGGTTTTTGCTAATAGCTCGCCGGTCCAAATTTTTTTCTCGTCTACGTGGCCCCACAGTTTTTGATAAAACGGTTTGGTATAGCGGCCACTTTTAAGTATCGATGCGGGTTGGCCCAGCAATTCATGTTCTGGGTAGCCAGTGTTATTACACATTGCCTCGTTCACCATCAATATGGTGTGATTGATGTCGGCAATCATTAAGCCTTCATGAGCTTGAGCAAAAACCCGTTTTAAAAATGCGAGTTCCTGCTGTTTGGTAAGAAAGTACTGTTTTAACTCAATGGTACCAGTAATCACCTTGTCATTTTTTGGTAGGGGATTAATGACAATCTCAGCAATGTAGCGATGTTGGTAGGCATTTAATATAGCAGTTTGAATAATTGGCTTACCCGTATCGATGACTTGGCGAATATGCTTTTTAAGTAAAGATAATTGGGTTTTCTCAAAGGCTGCAAATAGCTGCGAAAGGGTGAGCACCGATTGGTTAGGGTAACCCAGCATCGCAATAAGTTGATGAGGGCAAGTAAAGTCGTTGTTTTGTAAATTAATAGACCAAGCCTGTGGGGCAAAATCTTTAACTTTTTGGAATGAAGATTCATCAACGACCATTATTGCCCCTAGCGACTGGTTACTTGTCATTACCAACAACAATTAGATTACTCATTTAAACTTTAGCAAACACTGAGAAAGGCTACTGACAAATTACTACCTTATTTTTGATGCATTGCTTTAGCTCAATTTTTGAGCTTGATTACTCCCCAAGTGTTCATTGTCTCGTCTTAACAAGCTGTAAGTAATACTGAAAGGTGCTAGTTAAAGCTTTTTTGGTTTTGCCGTTAATCTACACCCATCAACGCAACAGATACTAATTAAGAAAGGTGAACATTATGAACAAGACACTTATCGCACTTACTATCGCAGCTTCTACCTTCGGCATTATGCAAACTGCTAAGGCATGCACAACTGCTGCTTACCGCAATGGTGAAGCACAAGTGACCATGCGCACCATGGACTGGAACGGTTACGACAACGCCACGGTAGTAGGCAAAGGTCGCGGCATAGAGGCTAGCTACAGCAAAACCGACGGCGTAAGCAGCAAAGCAAAATATGCAGCCATTAAAATTGAATCATTTGCTCATGGTACTGTTGCCGAAGGCATCAATGAAAAAGGCTTAGAAGCGCGCATCTTGTATTTAGGTACGGCAGCCGGAACGCAGTTTCAAGACGACACTGCCGAGGTGCCTAACGTCGATGCAGGCGAAGTACCAAACTATGTTTTAGATAACTTTGCTACGGTAGCCGAAGCGCTAGAAGGCTTAAAAGCTGTAGAGGTAATACCTACCGGTATTACTGGCATACCAGGCCATGAAGAAGAAGCGATTTACCCGCCAGTACATTTTCAATTGGTAGATGCATCGGGCGATGTAGCGGTTGTAGAGTATATTGGCGGCGAAATGAAGATATATAACGAGCATGGTGCCAGTTATATGAGCAACGATCCAGCCTTTGACTTTCACTTAAACCTAGATAAAGAACAGTTAGAACCTAATGCCACTATTCGTGCTGCCGACCGTCGCTTGCGTGCCAAACTAAGCACCGAAGATTTATATCAGCGTAATGTTACCGATAGCCAGCAAGCGCTTATCTCAATGAAAGCCACCCAAGCGGCTGCGTTCTCTGGCTACAATCAGCAAGATCCCTATGCCGATAACGCAACTTTCCCAACGCTTTGGACTGTATTCACCGACCGCACTAACAAAACTATGATGTTAGATCGCGCTCATACCTTTGCGGTAGAAAGCTACAGTTTTGATATGTTTGATACCGGTGTAGCCAAGCGAGTAGTGCTAGGTGAGAACCCAATGCCAAACGCAACGTTTACCAATGAATTAAGCAATTAAGTATTGTGCAACTGGGTTTAACTTATAACGGGCTGCAGCCCGTTTTTTTGTTGGTTTCGTTTGTCTACAAAGGGTGATGGTTTCACCTGTCGGCGACGTCATAAGCTTTGTTCAACTAAAGCTTACGAAGCAAAAAGAAAAGTCGCCCCACATTATCTTATTTCCTCGTTACTCAGTGCCAAGCGCGCCTGCGCAACTCGCTACGCTCAAACAGTGCTCGGCTTAATCGCTTGGCACTTGCGTGACTCGGCGATAATGAAGGGGAGCTGACAATAGACTACAGTGGTTAGTTTCGCCTGTCGGCGACGTCATTTTCTTTGAACAGCCAAAGAAAACGAAGCAAAAGAAAGGCTGCCCTGCATTATCTTATTTCCTCGTTACTCAGTGCCAAGCGTGCCTGCGCAACTCGCTACGCTCAAACATTGCTCGGCTTAATCGCTTGGTACTTGCGTGACTCGGCGATAATGAAAGGGAGAGAAGAGCAAACATGGGAATACTCAATTTATTGAGCTTGTTGTTATTTTCGAGTGTTTAGTTGACGTATAATTGGGCTAAATCGTAATTATTTAGCAGGTCTGCGAGCTCACAAAGTAGCTGAGCTTGCAAGGTAGTAGTGATTAAATGTTATTTTTTTTACCCAAGGAGTTTAGGTGGATACTTATGAGCTAGTTAAACAAGCAAGCGCATTAGCTAAGTTAAAAAAGTATGATGAAGCGATCAATTTGTTAAATGAGTTACGCGTGGAACATCAAATATCATGTTCTGAAAAAATTATACCTTATTACCAGAAAGCTGGTCGTTACAATGAGTTGGAGAAATATTGCATTGAAACTTTAATACCAATGGATAGTCGTGTTGCTAAAAATACTTTTTCTCACAAATGCAAAGAGTTACAGCACGCATTTGTTAATTTAAGTGTCTACAAAATTTATATGAAGCTTGCGCTATGTGCTAAAAGAGAGAAAAATGGATTTGATGAATTAAGGTTTCTTTCAGAGGCCTCATTGTATTATGAACAATACGAAACTAGTTTAGCTGTGGGTGAAAAAGTTGAATTAGATACTGAATTTATAGAGGCTAAAAAACTCTGGGGAGTTGAATACTCGGAGTGGCCCGAAAGTTATAAAGATAAATTTTCAGATTACATATCAAATGTATAACAACGCAAATCAAGTAACCGTATTCTGGTTCGTCATCGTTTTGCTAAAAGCCTTCGCATCTCTAAGCACTATTGGGTCAATTTCAAATGAATAAGAATCAGTCTCCATATATGTTAGAAGCAGCCTCAGATTACTTGAGAGCAGCAAAATTACTTTGGAATGAACCAAACTTAGGCGGCGTAGCTGTAGTTAATGCTGGCATTGCAATGGAAATCATCTTAAAAAGCTTTATAGCTGAACCCGTTGAAAACAATAGAAGGAATACCGTAGGAGAACAGTATGAAATTAAAGGAAAAAAGCTACATCTTCTAACTGAGTTGGCTAAAAAAATTGACCCTGAGTTGTATCGCAAGCTAGGTTTTAACAGGCACGAATTATGGCTCGAAAAGTTTAATAATCTGTTTGTAGAATCTCGATATCCTTATGAAGAGCAATCTCGAAAAGGTTATTCGGAAGCAGCTATTTATATCGGTATTGAAATGTTTAAAGAAACCATTAAGTGGTACAAAGAAACTGGCAATGAAGATCCATGGGTTCAAGAGTATCCTAATGTAGCTGGTGGCGGTCTATAACAAGTTTGCTGAAATTCGTCCTTTCTAGGCAGATTTCTAATGTATTGCAGCTCCGCCCCTTTGCAAATACGTTTAAGCTAACACCTCCAATATTGGAACCAGCTTAACTCACTTGCCCCTCGCCACCTTTTGGCAGTGCCACACTAATTACACAGCATATCGCTAACATCACAAAACTTACCCATAAACAGGCGGCTAATCCGGCCATTTGAAATACTACGCCCGACATTACTGTACCCACTAATCTGCCCATGGCATTGGCCATGTAGTAAAAGCCTACGTCCATGGATACGCCGTCTTCGCTGGCGTAACTCACCACTAAGTAAGAGTGCAGTGAGGAGTTAATGGCAAAGGCGATGCCAAATAGCATTAAACCGACGATTATGGTGGCCTGTGGCTGCCAGCCAAGTTGCACTAAGTAGGCGAGGATGCCGGTAATAATGCTAAGCAATAATGCCCAGAGTAAGGCTGCGCCTCGCCCCGGCACTTTGCCCGATTGGCTGCCGGTGATTTTGGGAGCTAAGCCTTGCACTACGCCATAGGCGATGACCCATGCGGCCATAAAGGTGCCGGTTTCGATGTGTGACCAGTTTAAGCTGGCACCTAAGTACACTGGCAGGGCAACTACAAACCATACGTCGCGGGCAGCAAACAAGAATAAACGGGCTGCTGCCAAAATATTGATTTGTGGGCTTTTAGAAAATATTTGCGAAAACTTAGGTTTGCTCTTGGCTTTGCCTAAGTCTTTTTCCAGCAGCTTTAAGCTTAATAGCAGCACCACAAACAATACCGCCGCCATAGCCAGCATCGATAGCTGAAAGCCAATTAAGTTAAGCAGCGCACCACCTAGAAAAAAGCCAAAGCCTTTTAGGGCGTTTTTTGAGCCGGTAAGAATGGCCACCCATTTGTACAGGCTATGTTGTTGGTCGCCGCTCACCAAACCCTTAATAGAGCTTTTGGCGCTCATTTTATTTAGATCTTTAGCTATGCCCGACAAGGCTTGCGCTGCCATAACTAAGGGAATAGATAAAAACTCAGAGGGCAAACCCAATGCCAACAAGGCAACAATTTGCATGGCCAAGCCAATGTTCATGGTGTGGTTAAGACCAATACGCGCCCCTAACCAGCCACCAATTAAATTGGTCACTACCCCAAAAAACTCGTAAAACAAGAACAGCATGGCAATCGCAATCGCCGAATAACCTAGCTGGTGAAAATACAGCACCACCAACATGCGCAATGCACCGTCGGTAATGGTGAAGTTCCAATAGTTAAAAGTAACTAATAGGTATTGTTTAAGTTGTTGAGGTAGTGCTTTTATCATGTTTGCCTAGGGCCTGTTGATCTTTGGTGTTGACATTTTGTTCGAGATAAGCGGGCTTTAATCGCGTCGAGCGCTTTGAAGCCTAGTGGGCTAAGCGAGAAGTGCTCAACAAAGAGTAAAGTTCGCTTATCTGAACCCTTCGGGCAGCATTTATTAGCCATTTATTCAGCCTTAGCGAGTGATTATTAAGCCCACTTAACTTCACACTCTCTGCCTTGCTTAAATGGCGAATAATTTGCTGCAAAAACCATCAGCAAAGTTCTACAGGTCCTAGCCTTTATCTGCTAAACCAACTTTGCGAATAAGCTCGCTGGTGCGGGTTGCGTAGCCCATCTCATTGTCGTACCAGGCGTACACTTTAAGCATGCGTTTGCCCACCATCATGGTGGATTGTGCATCTACAATGCTAGAGCGTTGGTCACCTTTGTAGTCAATAGAAACAAGCGGTTTTTCTTCGTAACCCAAAATACCTTTTAGCTCGCCTTCGGCTGCTTGTTTAAATAAGCTGTTTACTTCTTCAGCGCTAGTATCACGCTCTAGAGTGAATACCATGTCGGTAAGAGACGCATTGGCTAAGGGTACGCGCACAGCGTGGCCGTTTAGCTTGCCGTCTAGCTCTGGGAAAATGTCGCAAATTGCTTTAGCGCTGCCGGTAGTGGTAGGTATTAACGACATGCCACAAGCGCGGGCGCGGCGTAAGTCTTTATGCGGTGCATCCAAAATGGTTTGGGTATTGGTTAAATCATGGATGGTGGTCATGCAGCCAGACTCAATGCCCAAGTGCTGTTGAATCACCTTAATTACTGGCGCCAAACAGTTGGTGGTACAAGATGCGGCGGTAACAATTTGGTGCTGGCTAGCATCAAAAATATCGTCGTTCACACCCACAACAATGTTGGCTACGCCTTCTTCTTTAACTGGCGCAGATACCACAACACGTTTAACGCCTTGGGCGAGGTAAGGTGCTAATTTGGCTTTAGAACGGTGAACACCGGTAGACTCTAGTACCACATCACAGCCCGACCAATCTACTTTGCTTAAGTCTTTTTCTTGGTAGCACTTAATGGTTTTGTTGTTGATAACAATGCCATCGGCGTTGTGTTCAACACCGTGGTGCCAGCGCCCCTGTACAGAATCAAACTCGAGCAAGTGGCCTAGTGTTTCGGCATTGCCGGCCACATCGTTAATCATTACAAACTCTAACTCTGGCCAGTCGTAAGCTGCGCGTAGAGCAAGGCGGCCAATACGGCCAAAGCCGTTAATTCCTACTTTAATGGTCATTGCTAAGTCTCTTATTTGGCAAATTGTTGAATGTAAGTTTGTTGAGCAGGCACGCTGAATGCGTTAGGGCGCACTGCTTTAATTTTTGCGATGGCATCGTCTAGCTCAAAACCTAGCGCTAGCATAATGCGTGCAGCTAGCAAGCCAGTGCGGCCGCTGCCACCTTTACAATGAATGGTTAAGTTCATGCCATTGTTTAGTAGCTGTAAAAAGCGCGGCAGCACGCTTTGAAATTGCTCTTCCCAGGCTTCGTCTGGCACAGTGTCGTCTGCTAAAGGCAGGTGGAACCACTGCATATCGTGAGTGACAGACGTTTTCGGTAATTCACTTAAGTTGTTATCGGCCAGCTCTTGCTCGGTCATTAAGGTGATGAGTGCCGGGCTATTTTTGTAGCAAAGCTGTTGTAGTGAGGTAGAAAGATCTACCCCTTTAGTACCTGGGCAAGGAGTTAACAGTAGTTGCGCTGTGTCACTAACATCAACGGCAAAAATAGGATGTGAAGACATAAAAGTACCTTAATCTTGATTAACTAATTGGGGATTAGCCTGCTGCCTAATGCGTGCTAGCGGCTGGTTTATATAACTGGGGTTGGCTACTCGCGTAGTTGATAGCGTTTGCGCCACCCATTCTGGTAATAAGGGATTTAGGTGATAAAACACCTGCTGGCCTTGGCGTGTGGTAGACAGCAACTGACATTCGCGCAGTAAGGCTAGGTGGCGCGATACCTTAGGCTGACTTACTTCTAGAGCAGTACAAAGCTGATTAACGCTCAAGCGCTGCTCATCTTCTATCAGCATCAAAATTTGTAAGCGAGTATTGTCGCTAAACTGCTTAAATACATCGATAGCTTCGATTTGCAGTGCGGCTTGCGGGTTGTGGTTAAAACGCACAAATTCGGCTAAACGTAGTTCTAATTCGCTAAATACCTGTTCGAATAAGGCCATGCCTTGTTCGCCAGCGGGATCGGGCAAATTCCAATGCAAAATCGCTTCGCCATTTGGCAGTAAGGCGCATTCTTGTTTAGCGCTGTCACACAAAGTAATGATGAAGTTAAATAAAGCAGGGCGATGAGTTTGTTGCTGAATATCTTGCTCAAGCTCTGTAATGGTTTTGCTGCGTAGGCCGCTGCTAGATAGACCTTGAGCCTGTAAATGTTTAATGGTGCGAGGGTCGATGCCTTTAGGCTGAGTGCCCGCACTATAAGCCATAAAGTGCTCGGCGTAACGCTGGTTAACCAAGGCTTCGGCTAACTGAGAGCGAGCAGCATTTGCGGTACATAAAAACAACACAGATAACATCGCAGCAACCAGATATATGAAAAAACATATATACGATATTTCATATATTGGGTTTGGGCAAGTAAATTTTTCATCATGATAAAAATTTAGTTTAACTGACAAATTAACACGGTGTTTTACAACGGATTTGCTAAGTTTTAAGAACTAGCTAAATTTGGCTAAGGCTAAAACAACATATCGGGTTTAAATGGGAAGGAGTTTTTATGTTAGGTGAAGATCATTCTTTGGCAAAAGAGTTTCCAGAACTGCTAGATAAGATTACTGCCTTAACGGGCAGCGATGAGAAGTTTGCCGCAGACACCAAGCGCTACAATGCCTTAGATAAAGAAATTCGTGTATTGGAGCTGCGTGGCGGCCCGATAGATGACGAGGCGATGCACCAGTTAAAACATGATAGGGCAGAGCTTAAAGACTCCCTGTATCACCGCCTTAAGTGAGCACATTTTAGTTTGTCTCACAGCAACTTTTTCGTTGAAATTTAGAAGGCCGCTTTCGCGGCTTTTTTTGCTATTTAGTCAATTAAACCCACTAAGCGTTTGGCTTGCTCCGATTTTAGCGAGAAGTCGCTGCCCGCAAACTGTTGTCCTTCTGGCCCACACAAAAACGCGACTGCTTTGGCAGCCCACTGGGCTGGAATATGGCTATTCCAATCGAGTTTACTCACCGCGTTAATCTGTGAATCACGGATGCTTGCCATCATGTCGGTAGCCACTGTACCAGGTGACAAACCTACTATACGGATGTGGTGTTCAGCCACTTCTAGTTGTGCCACTTCGGTGAGTTTTTGACTGGCTGCTTTGCTCGAGCAATAGTGGCTCCAGCCCCATAGAGCGCTATTTGCTGCGCCAGAACTAAGATTAACAATGACTCCAGATTTAGCCTTAATCATGTGTGGCAATACTGCTCGCATGCCGTGATAAACCCCTTTGTAGTTTATGTCGGCTGCTAAGCCCCATAAACTAGGATCGCTTTCTACTAGTGTTGTTAAAGGCTCTATCACCCCAGCATTGTTAATTAGAAAGTCGATTTGTCCGTGCTGTGACAAGCAGTAGTCGACCGCATTAAGCACCGAGCTATATTGGCTTACATCGCAGGCGATGGCATCGGCAATTTTGCCCTGTTGCTTTATGAGTCGCGCTTGTTTTTCAATTTCTTGCTCATTGCGTGCTGCCAGTACCACTTTGGCACCAAGGCTTGCGAGTACTTGAGCTGTCGCTAGGCCTATGCCACGGCTCGCGCCCATGATGAGGGCGGTTTTCCCTGAAAAGTGTGTAGTGTTTTGCATCAACCAATCTCCTTAAGCTTCTAGTTAGTGAGATTAAGTTGATCTAAATGCACAATAAACTAGGCTGTATGCAAATCATTAATGCGGATTTTGCACCAATGGACATTGCTAAGCTGAAAATTTTTGTGGCGGTTTATCGGGCTAAAAGCTTTGTTGTAGTGGCAAAGCAGCGCAATGTAGCAGCGTCTTCTATTTCTCGAACCATTGCCGGTTTAGAAGAGGAATTGGGCTTGCGTTTGTTCCAGCGAACCACTCGAACACTTAATCCAACCCAAGCTGCCGAGCGTTATTATTTGCGTATGGAACCCTTGTTAGAAGAGTTTGATTTAGCTCAGCAAGAGGCCTTAGGCGAAACTTTGCAGCCCTCGGGGTTACTGCGAGTGAGCGCATCCAGCTCCTTTGGCCAATTGGTATTAGCACCTCTACTGGGTAAGTTTCAGCAAGCCTATCCCAAGATACAATTAGAGTTGGATTTGTCCGACTCCAGAGTTGATCTTATTGCTCAGCAATTCGATCTGGTGTTGCGCCACGGGGCACTTAACGATAGTAGCTTGGTGGCTCGTAAATTACTGGATGTTAATTATTTACTGGTGGCGAGTTCGGCTTACCTCAAGCAGAGCGCTAAGATTCAACAGCCTTGCGATGTTAGCGACCATAACCTTGTAGGTTTTACTTATCGCGAGCTAAATAAGCAGTGGTTATTTAGCCGAGGTAAAACTAGCGAAAAGATTGCAATTACCCCTTCGCTTAGTTTATCGAGTGCTGCCGCAATCAAAGAGTGTGTGAACCATGACATGGGCTTAGCGTTGTTGGCCGATTGGACGGTTCGCGAGGATCTTAAGTCTGGCAAATTAGTTCAGGTACTTAGCGATTGGCAAGTGACAGGAGCGAATAGCGATAGTGCAATATGGTTGCTTTATCCATCTCGTGCTTTTATGCCAAACAAGGTGGCGGTATTTAGTCAGTTTTTGCTAGATAACTTGCAATCAGTTTGAGTTAAGTATTCGTGCTTAGATAAATTCTAAGTTTTCCTTCGTGTTCAGCCGCTTGCTTGGTTATATTAGCCAGCAAATAAGTAAGAGAATCAAACATGGCTAAAAAGTACTACGTGGTATGGCAAGGGCGAGACACCGGCATTTTTAACGATTGGCCCACCTGTAAGCGCAGCATTGATAAGTTTGCTGGTGCGCGTTACAAGTCTTTCCCTACTTTAGCTGAGGCTGAAGCTGCTTTTGGCGGTAAGGCCAGTGCTAGCGTAAAAGCTTCCGGTGCAACGCCAGCGCGTAAACGAGCGTCGGGGCAAACGGTGAAAACCTATACTGCTGCGGAAATTAATAAATTAGCCGCAGAAGTGAAAATTTATACCGACGGTGGCTGCGAGCCGAACCCGGGTGAGGCCGGCTCGGGCTTAGCTTTGTACCGCAATGAGCGTTTAGCCGAGCTTTGGTATGGCTTATATAACCCCATGGGCACTAACAATACCGCAGAGTTAAATGCCCTTAATCAAGCAATGATTATGGCCCAGAAAGAGCTGGCAAAAGGCTTACGAGTGGCGATTTTGTGTGACTCTAAATACTCCATTCAATGTATTACTCAATGGGCTGCAGGGTGGCAGAAGAAGGGGTGGAAGAAATCTGGTGGTGAGATTAAGAATCTGCAGTTAATTCAGGAAATGTTTGAACGCTACCAACAGCTTAAAGACACACTGCAAATATTGCATGTAAATGGCCATGTTGGAGTAGAGGGTAACGAACTAGCTGATCGGATGTCGATAGTCGCCATTGCCGAGAAGAAACAAGCTTTTGTTGCTTACAGCAAGGCCTTAAATATTCCCGCTATTTTGGCGCTACGGGCAGGTTAGTAAATGGAAAATCAAACCGCAGAAAATAGCCCAAGTGAACAGCGCTTAATAAAATTGTCTGATATCGCAAACGGCGCTCATTTAAGAATTCAGCAAGATTTTGCGCAAATCGATCCGGTGATAGGCATTAGTCGTAACATGCGTAAAAATGGCGTGCCGGCTGATGTGATGACCATCGATTGCTTAAAAACCAGCAAGCGAATTATTGTGATTTTACATGATCAAAATCCAGAGCAAGTGCTGTATAAATTTGCTTTTAAAGAGCAAGACCCTGCGGGTGATTTTAGCCAAATCGCTTTTGCCGAGTTTAACCAACAAGTACTTTACGATTGGATAAAATCTTACTTTTCTCCAGCTGTAAACTAAGCATAGAAACCAGAGCTAAGGCTCTGGTTTTGTGTTTTATATCTTGTTAGCCATTGTTGTAAATAAGGCGCTTGGTTTAATTGCTTCCCCATTTCGCGCTTTGCATCTGTTCGTTTAAGAATTGAGGTTTAAACAGCTGGAAAGAGATGCTTGCTGCTATTCCAATAAAGCCCAATTTCGGGACATCTTGCACCATGCTTGTGCGCCATTTTGTTTCAGCATTCAAAATTAGGCTTTTTCTGCCAATTTATCGATTTTTTATACTCCTTAAGTAATAGGTTTTTGCGGGATTTTATTGGTTCGCCTTTTGCTTTGTATCTAAGCATAAATGCGGGCAATAAAAGCCCAGCAAAGAATAAGGTGAGGAGTTTACGTGGTGTCTCAACAACAATGGATTAAGACCACCTGCCCATATTGTGGAACGGGCTGTGGCGTTGAAGCAAAAGTAGCAAGTAATGGAGCGGTAGAAGTGCGCGGTGATGCGAGCCATCCGGCCAACCGAGGCTTGTTATGTTCTAAAGGCTCAGCGCTGGGTGAAACGGTGATTAAACAAGGCCGTTTAGAGCATGCCTATATTAAAGGCCATCAAGAATCTTTAGATAAAGCATTAAGTTATGTAGCCTCTCGCTTCAGCCAAACCATTGCTGAACATGGCCCTGAGTCGGTAGCATTTTATGTTTCGGGCCAGCTATTAACTGAAGACTACTATGTTGCTAACAAACTAATTAAAGGCTTTATTGGTTGTTCAAACATCGATTCGAATTCTCGTTTATGTATGTCGTCTGCGGTTGCTGGACATAAACGCGCCTTTGGTGAAGACATTGTACCGGGTAGCTATGAAGATTTAGAACATGCCCAGCTGGTGACCTTGGTTGGGTCTAACCTGGCGTGGTGTCACCCAATTGTTTACCAACGTTTAAAGCGCGCTAAGCAAGCCAATCCAAACTTAAAAGTCGTAGTGATTGATCCACGTAGAACCGATAGCTGCGATATTGCAGATTTACATCTGCCACTGAATGGCGGTAGCGATGTAGCCTTATTCAATGGTTTATTAGCTTATCTAAGTGAGCATGGAAAATTAGATAGTGATTACATCGCCCAGTTTACCGAGGGCTTTGAAGCTGCAGTGGCAAGTGCTGTAGAAGACGCTGGTGATTTAGCTGCCTTAGCCAAAACCTGTGGCTTAGAGCCTGAAGCGCTACTTCGTTTCTTCCAGTTGTTTGCTAATAACGAGCGTTGTGTGACCGTGTTTAGCCAAGGCGTAAATCAAAGTAGCCAAGGTGTAGACAAGGTTAATGCGATTATTAACAGCCACTTAGCTACAGGTAAGTTAGGTAAGCTTGGTGCTAGCGCATTTTCTATTACCGGTCAGCCTAATGCTATGGGTGGGCGCGAAGTGGGCGCTTTATCTAACCTATTAGCCGGCCATTTAGACTACAAACCGGAGCATTTAGAAGCCTTAGCGGGCTTTTGGAATACTTCTAACTTAAGCCAAAAGCCTGGCCATAAAGCCGTTGATTTATTTGATAAAGTTGCCAAAGGCGAGATTAAAGCTATTTGGATTATGGGCACCAACCCGGCGGTGAGTTTGCCTGAGTCTGCAAAAATACGCGAAGCGTTGTTGTCTTGCCCAATGGTAGTGGTGTCAGACTGTATTGCCGAAACCGATACAACCCGTTATGCCGATGTACTGTTACCGGCAGCTGGCTGGGGAGAGCGTGATGGCACAGTGACTAACTCGGAGCGAATGTTGTCTCGCCAGCGCGCCTTTGTAGAGGCGCAAGGTGATACTAAGCCGGATTGGTATTTATTAAGCCAAGTAGCGCAAAAAATGGGGTTTGCTGAAGCATTTTCTTATACCAGCTCTGCCGAGATATTTAGTGAGCACGCAGCGTTATCTGGCCTGTTAGCAGAAAGTGGTGAGCGTTTATTTAACATTAGTGAGTTGTCGGGCAAAGACCAGCAAGCCTTTGATGCCATTGAGCCGCAGCGTTGGCCGGTAAGTAAACAGGGTAGCGATAATCGTAGTTTGTTCAGTGATGGGCGTTTCTCTACCGCCTCTGGTAAGGCACAACTTATTGCGGTGACAAACCAAGCAACTAAGCAGCTTACTAGCGATGCTTTTCCTTTGGTATTAAACACTGGCCGTATGCGAGATCAGTGGCACACCATGACACGCACCGGTTTGGCTGCGCAGTTAACGAGTCATAGCTCTGAGCCTTTATTAGAAGTGAACCCACAAGATGCAGCTAACCAAGGTTTGTGTGATAACAGCATAGTGAGCTTATCTAGCAATGTTGGTCAGCTAAAAGTGCGAATTCAAGTCAGTGAAGGGCAAAAAGCCGGCCACGTATTTATGCCTATTCATTGGACCGAACAATATTCAAGTGATGGTTTAGTGAGCCAAGTGGTTGATAGCTCTGTGGATCCTCTTTCTGGTCAGCCTGAGTCAAAGTATACGCCAGTTAAATTGGCGGCTTGGGAATATGCCAGTGAGGCGGTTTTGCTTACAGCTAAGCCTTTAACTAAAGCGCAATGCCAAGCCTTACCTGCGGATTATTGGGTGAAACAAGGTTTGGCAGATGGCCTTTTATATCGTTTGGCCGATGGCAGTAGCCCAGTTGAACTAGCAGCCAAGCTAAAGGGCTTTTTAATGTCGCAAACCAAGCTGCAAAGCTTAGATTTTGCGGATCCTATCAAACAGAATTTCCGCAGCGCTTTGGTGATTGAGGGCGAGCTGTTCTCTAGCTTTAGCGTGGCGGCTAGAGGTGAGCTTAATGCAAGCTCTTGGTTGGAGTCGTTGTTGCAGCAACCAATGTCTGACAACATTCGCCGCGGCGTGCTGGCTGGCACCAGTCCAGCTCCTGATCTAGGTAAAATAGTCTGTTCTTGCCATCAGGTTCGGGAGCAGACCATTAGTGATGTGATTAGCGAACATGCTTGCGAAAGTGCAGAGCAAGTGGGCAAGCACTGTAAAGCCGGAACCAACTGTGGATCTTGTGTTCCTGAGATAAAACGAATGATTAAAACTGTAACCATAGAGTAGCTAAGGTTTTTATGGCGTACTTTGTGCATTAAGCTAGTGATTAATTTTAGGCTATGTACTGGTAGTATTGATATGGACAACACAAGCGTTGACTAAGAACCCTTCAAAAGTGGTGAGCTTACATCAAGCTTTATTGGCAGCTAAGCGGACACAACTCAACCCGCTTAGCTACTTTCCACATTATCAACCGATTGTTTATTTACCTACTGGGGAAATAGCCGGTTACGAAGCTTTGGCGCGCCGAAATAATCCCGCAGGAGAGCCTACCAGCGCAGGAGAGCTGTTTGCCGATCATCAGTATTCTTTGAGCAACCGTCGCCAAGTAGACCGTTATGTTAGACAGCAGGCTTTAGAGCAGTTTGCAAAATCTCAGCAAGAGGGTTTTCTTACCTTAAACATTGTGCCCGACTGGGTCGACATGCTAACTGAAGATATTTGCACCCCCACCATTTCGATGATCGAAAAAATTGGCATTGACCCTAGCAGGGTAGTGATGGAAATCACCGAGGCCAGCGGCAACATCGATAATTTGCAGCGAGTGGTGAAAGAGTACCATCAAGCTGGCTTAAAAGTGGCGATTGACGACTTTGGCGCTGGGGCTTCACAAATCGATCGAATTATCGCACTCGAACCAGATATCATTAAGTTAGATATGCGTTTGTTTAAAGACGCCACCAAAGGAGGCTTGCCCGCAGATGTGGTGTTGTCTATTTCTGAGCTAGTACAGCGTGCGGGCTGTGAACTGATTTGTGAAGGCGTGGAAACCGAGCAGGAATTTCACTTTGGTGTAGAGTGCGGAGCGCGATACATGCAGGGCTGGTTGTTTTATAAAGCCGAGAAGGAGTTTCTATCTGCCCAATCTAGCCAAGCTAAAGTTAAAACCCTATTAGCCAGTTATTTAAAGCGTAAGAGTCAGCGCTCTTTAGCAACGGTAAAACACAATGTTTCGGTAAAAACCACGGTGCTGGCACTTAAACACCAATTGCAAAATGGCGGCAATGCCTTAAGTCTTGAGCAGCAGCTAGCGAGTGTGGGCATATTGCGATACTTTTTGTGCCGTATTGATGGCACTCAAGTCTCTCCTAACTTTGAAGTGACCGGCTTAGGTATCGAAGAGGATGACAACTTTGTCGGCTTTAACTGGAGCTTTAGACCCTATTTTCACGCCTTAATCGCCTTGGATTCGGTAAAGCCACAACAACTAATTTTGTCGAAAATCTATCGAGATTCTAGCAGTAAAGAAATGTGTAAAACCTTTAGTACCTACTTAACTAAAGACTTGGTGTTGTTAGTGGATTGTAAGGTGGCAGACGATACTTTGTTGGTAGAATAAAGGGCTAGCAAGCTAGCCCCTTTTGAATCAACTTAGCATTTCACAAGAGACTAAAATAACGCCGCCGGCCGATACGGTAAAACGGCGCTTATCTTCGGCTTCATCATAGCCAATTACGGTGCCATCTGGTACGACACAGTCTTCAGCAATAATTGCCTTTCGAATCTTACATTTTTTGCCAATACTGCAGCCATTAAGCGCAATTACCTGCTCTAGCTCAGAGTGCTCTTCGACCCGCACATCTAAAGATAACAACGAGCGATGCACTTTAGCCCCCGATACTATGGTGCCTGCTGAAAGCAAAGAGTCGGTGGCATAGCCTCTGCGGTTTTCTTCATTAAATACAAACTTAGCGCCGGGGCGTTGTTTTTGATCGGTAATAATTGGCCAATCACGATCGTATAAGTCTAGCTCTGGGTTAGGGTCAACCAAGTCCATGTTTGCTGCAAAGTACTCATCAATATCACCCACATCACGCCAGTAAGCGGTACGTCCTGGGTGGCCTTTGTCAGCAAACACGTAGCCGTAAACCTTGCGGTTTTTTAGCATACTAGGAATAACATTGTGGCCAAAGTCGTGAGAGTAGCCTGGTTTTAATAAACCCTTACGCAGCTCATCGTCTAATACGTCCATGTTGAAGATGTATATGCCCATAGACACGAGCGCTTTTTCAGGGTTGTTGGGGTCAGATTTAGGGTGGTCGGGTTTTTCTTCAAAGTCGACGATTCTACCTTGGTCATCCAAGCCCATTACGCCAAAAGAGGAGGCTTGAGATAAGGGTTTACGAATACAAGCTACGGTAACATCGGCATCGTTCTCTGCATGGAAGTTAATCATGCGAGAGTAGTCCATTTTGTAGATATGGTCGCCACCTAGAATCAGCACCCGGTCATAATGTTCATGGTCAATGATATCGAGGTTTTGATATACCGCGTCAGCCGTTCCACGATACCAGTTTTCGCCAGTTCGTTGTTGAGCAGGAATAATTGATACTCGCTCATTTAAGGCGGGATTAAGAATTTGCCAGCCTGACTGTAGGTGCATTATCAAATCATGCGCCATGTATTGCGTAAGTACCCCAATGTTTCGCACCCCTGAATTGATACAGTTTGATAGGGTGAAATCAATAATTCTATATTTGCCACCAAAAGAAACAGCTGGCTTGGCAACCTTGTTGGTTAACTCTTTTAAACGAGTGCCTTTTCCTCCAGCAAGAACCAAAGCAACTGAACGTCTCACTAAGCGATTACTGGAAGTGTGGGAATAGCGGTTTTCGGACATATCGAAAATTTCCTCGTGGGCGTAATAGAAAGTCTATGATAGCGTTTTCATGCTGAATGTAACTGTCATTTATGACAGTTTTGGCTTAAATCTTTTATTCGCTAAGTAAAAAAAAGATGATTTTTCTAAAAAGTGATCTTAAACAGCAAGTAGGCCTGAATAAGTGGGCATTGCTACTATTTTAAAGCTGCTCAATTAGTGGGCTGTTAATTTTTTGTTATCAGTGTTAAGCCCAGTTATTCTTGTAAAAACTATCAAAAATAGCTGCTTGATCTAATTTGTAACACAAAATGGCTGTTTTCACTGGTTTAGCCAGTTAGTTCATTCCGAATGCTTTACTTTTTGATCGTTTAACTGTTTTAGACCTGCGTTAAATTTGTCGCGAAGCTCCGGGTCATGAAAGCCCAATAGCCGCGGTGATTCTGGAAAAATAAGGTGCTTGGTCACTGGCGCTGTAGGACGTTGCTTGGCAATAAGTTGCTGATTTAAATAGTGGAATATCCGCTTATCTAAAACAATCACATCCACTTGTCCGCGGTATAAACGCTCTAATTGGGCACTTTGGTTAGCCACCTCGGTATAGAATTTAGCTTGCTCAGTTGCTTTGGCAAAGTGTTCACCAAGGTACTTTTTGGCATTTTGAAAAGCCATTAAGCGAAACTTAGTTAAGTCATCAATGGATTGGATGTCTAGCTGACGAACAGACAGGCTAATAGCAACATTTTGATAGAAGATAACAGGTTCTGATAGGTGAGCGTGTGTGCCGTTGTTGGGGGCATTTACAATGGCGTCTACGGCATTTTGTTCTAGCATCCGTTCTGCGCGTAAATTAGAAGTGAAAATAACCTGCTTTACTTGATAGCCAGCATTGCTAAAAGCTTGCTTAATAATATCTAGCTGAATGCCAGACTGTTGATCTTTGATGATGTAAGGCGGAATGGATTTGCTGGTGGCCAAGGTAATGGTTTGGGCTTGGGTGAAGCCCATGTAGCTAACAAAGAGAATTAATAAAGCAGTAAGCCAAATAGGCTTTGGGTGTTTATTCATGGGTATACCAAGCCGCCGTTCTATCTAAATTATGGCAGATAGAACGACTTTTTGATTACCCACTAGCGGATATTTTATCGCTTACAGATTTCCAGCAAAGCAAGACATTTAGCTTAGCACTGGAGATTCTTGCTTTTTAGTCGACAGTAGTTGCTTCCAGTGAGCTACCCGCATTGGTAACTCTGGAGAAGGATGGTCATGGTCCACCAACGACAGTAGCTCGCTCATTGGCACTGGCTTTTTACCTTTTAAAAATACTCCGCGCACTAAGATGGTGGCGTACAACGTATTGTTACCAATAAAGCGGTGTTCAAAATACCAATATTTTTCATCCCAGCCTAATAGCTTGCTGTGTAACTCCACTTTGGCCATAGGCTTAATCGGGCGAATATAAGTTACCGACTGTGCATTCACTACGCCTAACCAGCGCTTTTTAAGTGCCACCGAGCCCAGTTTGGTTTTTAACATCATATCGATGCGCCCTAAATCACCAAAGCTAAAATAGCGAGAGTTAGTAAGGTGCATGTTGGCATCGCAATCAAAGGGTAAGGCACGTAGCTTAATAACAAAATCTCCCGTGGGATCTAGGTGAGTTTTGGCACTAAACCAATGGCGGATAAACATGCTTAATAGGCGAAAGTAGTGATTCATAATTTACTTAGTGGTTTTTTACAAGTTTTTAACATGAGAGGTCGGATGAGTAAAGGGTAGAAAAACAAAAGTCTTCAAAGCAGTTACTTTGAAGACTTTATATTTAATAGTAAAGGTCTTATTCGATTACTATCCGCTTGTGGGTTAAGCCTTGGTGGCAGTCTACGCAGGTTTCTCCACGGGCGGCTATTTGCTGGTGATTTAATCGCGCACGCTGTGGTTGTTTGCTTAAATCAAAGTTGTCACCTTGGTGGCAGTGTCGGCAGTTGGCCGAGTCATTGGCTTGCATATCACGCCAAACGGTTTCAGCAAGGGCTGGCCGGTGCTCTTCGAAATTCTCCTTGGTTATGGTGCCTACCATCATGTGATAAATATCGGCGGTGGCGGCAATTTTTACCTGTAGCATTTCAAAGTATGGGTGTGGTACGTGGCAGTCGGCACAGGTGGCGGCGATGTTGCTGCCGTCGCCGTAGTGACTCGATGCCTTGTACTCTTGCACAATAGTGTCCATTTTAAGGTGGCAACTAAAACAAAACTCGTTAGTACTGGATAGTACTAAGCTGCCTTGCACTGTTGCTAAGCCTAACACTAATACAAATACACCAATGGGTATTCCAACAATGAGTGGCTTTTTAAGCCAAGCCCATAGCTTTTGCCACCGAGTCTTCTGCTGGTTATTTGTCATATCAGCATCCTCTTTTAAAAGAGGGGAGCATTACAGCTCCCATCGGTGGCTATTTGCTTTCGCTTAAGTAACGGGCTTTAAAGGCCGCTTGTGCTTCTTTTCTGGCTTTTTTCACTTCTTCTGGTTCGTTGCCACTAAACCAAGCGTGCTCTGGGCGATCGAGTATTTCGGCAAGAACAGCGCGGGCTTTTTCTGCACCTTCGATATTGCCGTTGTGTTCGGCTTTTTCTACCACTTCTAGGAACTGTGGAACTAACTCTATGTAGAAGCGTTCTGCGACTTCATACATGCCGTGCCACTGCACGTAGTCTGGTGCTTGCATGGCAGCGCCGTGACGAGCTCTGCGTCCTTCGTGGTGCCATAAGTAGAACCAGGTCCATTCTATCTCTTCATCAAAGCCTGTTTCGGTTAGCATTTTTTCACTCTTTAACACATCCATTAAGTCTTTACCTGGACGGGCAAATTTGTCGTTGTATAAAACAACCAGTGAATCAAATTGCTGGTAGAAATTGTCGATCATCGACTTAGTATGGCAAGACTCACAGACGTTCTTCATGTCGTTGCGGCGCGCTTCCCAAGACTTAACTTCTTTACCTTGAGCCTTTGCTTTAGCATCAATTTTTTCCGAGATTGCTGGGCGCAATGTCCATGAAATGCGGTTGCCAACATCATGGGTAACAGGCAGCTCGCGAGTAGCTGACATATGACAAGTGGCACAGGTTGGCGCGGCGTCGTAATCTTCACCAACAATCCACTTGGCCGAGTCCAGATTCATCCGATCAACGTTGGCGTAGAAGTTAATGCCGTGTTTAGACTCTTCGTAAACCTCTTTTTGAGGGTGGTCTGGACCTAGGTGACACTTACCACAGGCTTCTGGTCTGCGAGCTTGCACCATCGAGAATTCGTGGCGTTGGTGACAAGCTGTACAAGCGCCAACCGAGCCATCTGGGTTAATTCGTCCAATGCCGGTGTTGGGCCACGTAGTGGGGTCTAAATCACCGTTTTCAAGCACTTTCACCTCTGAACCGTGACACTGCCAGCAGCCATTAACCGCAGCGGGAGACTGGCCATTAAAGGTGAGTGCTCCTTCCACTACCTCTGCGAGGAAGTTATCTAGCGAACCAATGATCTGCCCAGCTTTTGCGTGGTGGCTTTTAGCGAACTCGTCAACTTCTTGAGTATGGCAATTAGCACAATCGGTAGGTGAAACAATCACCGAAATGGTGTGGCCTTCGTGAGTGATGGCGTCTTTGTCTTCAGGGTTTGCTTGGTGACATTCGTAGCACCCTACGTTGGCCCCGTAGTGTTTCGAACGGCCCCATTGTGCATAAATTGATGGGTTTTTGTCTTTGTGACATCCGGCACACTCGGCGCTTTCTTGGCTGAGCTGCTTGAATGGTTTTAGCACTAAGGCTTTGGGTTCCGCATTACTTGAAAATGACAGTATTAAACACAGCGCCGCTGCCAAGGTGAGTATTGCGGTAATAACACTAGAACTACGGGGATGGTTATCCATATTTGTACCCTCTTTTTGCTTCCTGCTAGAAGTTCTTGTTGTTCGCTTTTTGAGCAAATTAACCATAGTAAAATTATGGTTAAGAGGGTATGTTCTACATCAACTTTATGTGATTTATTTGTAAATAGGGTTGATGGTTTGTTGAGAAAGCTGTTTAAGTCCTTGCTTTACGGAGGTAAAAGCTATTTTGTCTAAAGGAAGGTTTTTTAGATTGTGCCATTGCCAGCCTGCCACATCATCTCTTGCTTGTGGTGATATTTTGCTGTCTAGCAAGTAAACAAAAAAGCTGTCGCAAGTATGATAAAGCACTTGGTTGTAGGTATATTGATTAGCAAATGAGCCAAAGTAGCTAAATTTTTCGGTGGCTAGTTCAAGCCCAAGTTCTTCATTTAACTCTCGTTGTAAGCCCTGCTCTAAGCTTTCACCATATTCGATGAATCCACCCGGTAAGTCCCAGTAGCCTTTTTGCGGATCAATGGCGCGCTCTACCAGTAATAGTTCTCCTTTATAAATGAGTAAGGCGCCAGCAGTAGAGGCCATATTGTGAAAGTAGCTAAATTGGCATTGTTCGCAAGCCCATTGTTTAACATCGACTTGCTTGAATGTAGTACTGGAACATTGAGGGCAATAAGTAAGGGCTGGCAAGCTATGTTCGCTTTTTGAGATTGAGACTTAGTTAAATACTACCCAGCTTTAGGTCTTAAATGAAGTCAAGGATTTGGGCCTTAGTGTTATATGGTGGATTAGTATCTCTATTTAGTTTTAAGCGTTGCTCACCACTATATATGCTCTGCAATTATCTTGATAATTAGACTATTTACCTTTGTTTGTATTGAAGTTTTCGCCTGCGTTTAAAATTGGTGTCAGGTCATTTTATGGTCTAGCTCTCTCGCATATACTGCTTTTAGTTATTATTCAATTGCCTAGTTAGGCAGCTACTTACAAGGATCGTTAATGAAACCGCAGTTAAAACCCAATTGCCCAAACTTTTCATCTGGGCCTTGTGCAAAACGTCCGGGCTACGCGCTTAGCCAGCTGAACATTGATGCGCTTGGTCGCTCTCATCGCAGTAAAATTGGTAAAGCTCAACTAGGCGAAGCGATTCAACTTACCGAGCAATTATTGGAGTTACCGGAAGGTTACCGAGTGGGCATTGTTCCAGGCTCTGACACGGGGGCTATGGAAATGGTGATGTGGTCGCTATTAGGCCCTAAGCCTTTAGATATTTTTAGTTGGGAGTCGTTTGGCAAAGGGTGGTTCACCGACGTGAGCAAGCAGCTAAAGCTTGAGCAGGTTAATCACTACAGCAGTGATTACGGCCTGCTACCAGACATGAACCAAGCTAACCCTGATAATGATTGTATTTTTACTTGGAACGGCACCACCTCTGGTGTAGCTGTGCCAAATGGTGATTGGATAAGCTCGCAACGCAGTGGTTTAACTATTTGTGATGCCACTTCCGCAGTATTTGCCATGCCCATGCCTTGGGAAAAGCTTGATGTTGTGACTTACAGCTGGCAAAAGGCTCTGGGCGGTGAGGGTGCTCACGGGGTGATTATTCTTAGCCCACGAGCAGTAGCACGATTAGAGAGCCACCAACCAAGCTGGCCAATGCCTAAAGTATTTCGATTAACCCAAGGAGGGAAACTCATTGAAGGTATATTCAAAGGCGAAACGATTAACACGCCGTCGATGTTATGTGTGGCGGACTATATCGACGCCCTCAAATGGGTTCAATCGTTGGGCGGAGTCTCGGCAAGCATCAGCAAATCCCAACAAAACCTCGAAGTCATAAAACAGTTTGTTGCCGATAACGCGTGGATCAACTTCTTGGCTAAGCAGCCTGAAACCTTATCAAATACCAGTGTTTGTTTAACTCTAGATGCGTCAGCTGAACAGGTTAAAACCATTATCGGTCTGTTAGACCAAGAGCAGGTTGCTTTTGACATAGGTGCTTACCGAGATGCTCCTGCAGGCTTGCGCATTTGGTGTGGCGCCACTGTTGAGAAAGAAGATCTAGAGCGCTTTATGCCTTGGTTAGCTTGGGCTTATAAGCAGGTGTGCCTATAAGTTTGTAAAGATTTTAATATTCTATTTTCGTGCTGCAGTTTGTCACGAAAACACCGTAATTGTTGTTTAGGGAGAAGCTGTATGCCGAATATTCGGACCATTAATAATATTCACCAACAAGGCTTGGCATGTTTTAAGGAGCGCTACCAAGTAGCTGAAGGGCAGGAGGCACCAGATGCCATTATGCTCCGCAGCGCTAATTTGCATGACTACGATTTTCCAAGTGAAGTTAAAGCCTTAGCGCGTTGTGGTGCGGGGGTAAATAATATTCCCATCCAGCGTTGCAGTGAGCAGGGCATCGTTGTGTTTAATACGCCTGGCGCCAATGCCAATGCCGTAAAAGAGTTAGTCTTGGGGGGAATGCTACTAAGTGCGCGTAACATCGCCGCCGGTTTAAGCTTTATTGAAGGCTTGAGCGAAGATATGGACGCAAAAGCACTGCAGCTTAAAGTTGAAGCCGAGAAAAAAGGGTTTGTTGGCTCTGAACTTACCGGTAAAACGCTAGGAGTAGTTGGCTTAGGTGCTATTGGTGCCGAGGTGGCTCATGCTGCTCTTGGTTTAGGCATGAAGGTGGTTGGTTTTGACCCTGCACTGAGTGTGCAAGCAGCTTGGCGCTTATCTTCAGAAGTTGAGTGTGCTGATGAGCTAAAAGATCTTTTAGCTGCGAGTGATTATGTCACTATTCATGTGCCTGCTAACAAACATACCCAAGGCTTAATTAATAGCGATAACTTAGCATCTATTAAACAAGGTGCAGTGTTACTCAACTTTGCGCGAGGCAGCATTGTAGACGAAGATGCCTTGCTTACCGCCTTAGCCAAACAGCAGTTATCTCAATACGTTAGTGATTTCCCGAGCCTTGCTTTACTAAAACATCCAAAGGTACTTAGTTTGCCACACCTAGGCGCAAGCACTAACGAAGCCGAGCAAAACTGCGCCGTTATGGCAGCACGCCAATTAATTGATTTCTTGGAAAATGGCAACATTCATAATTCGGTTAACTTTCCTAACATTAAGTTAAGCAGAACAGAGGGCTACCGTATTGCCTTTGCCAACGATAACGTGCCCAAGGTATTAAGTAATGTATTAGCCTTGCTCTCAGACATGGATATCAACGTGATTGATATGCTGAACAAGAGTCGCAATGATATTGCTTACACCTTGATGGACATTGCAACACCAGCCACCACCGAGTTGCTAGAGGCGATTGCCAATGTAGAGCATGTATTCCATGTGAATGCTATTGGTGAACACGCTTAAGACTTATGTTGTTGTTTACGAATTTCCCGGTTTTGTAGCTTACTAAGTGTGAAGCTGGGAAACCTTAAGTCGAGCTCTATTGCTAGGACTCGCAATAGAAAAGCCGCGCCACTAGATAACAAGATATTGTAGACCTCGTTAATGCCAAAATGACTTAGCACTACGTAAGATAAGCTTCCCAATAAACACGCTGTTACGTATATTTCAGGCTCAAAAATCACCAGCTTCACTTGTATCATTAAATCGCGAATTGCAGAACCTAGAGTGGAGCTGATTACCCCCATTAAAATAGCAACAAGCGGCGCTACCTCGTAACTTAAGGCCTTACTGGTACCTAACACGGCAAACAAGGCGATGCCCGCAGCATCCATCCACAACAAGATTCGGTCAATTTTGATCACCCAATGAGCAAAGAAGTAGGTCATCACTGAAGCGACAATACACACAGTGAGGTAGTTGGGATCGGCAATCCAGAAGATTTGATCAGTTCTCAGCAATAAATCGCGAATTGTTCCGCCACCTATGCCAGTGACAATGCCAACAAATACAAAAGCAAGGATGTCTAACTCGCGCTTAGCCGCAGCCAGCGCGCCAGTTAGCGCAAAAACAAATACTGCGATTAAGCCTATTAGGTATAAGGTAGAGTGGAAATCTAAATCAAGAGTCATGCTAGTTAAGGCTGGTGAGAGACAGCTAGATTATAGTGCATATTAGCCCTGAGACTTTGATTTCTAACGTTTGAGCTGCTTTTTTTGGGGCTTAGATTAGCCCCATAAGTGCTGCTTTTACGGTAGCGGCAGTTTTATTCACCACGTCTAACTTACGCATCGCCTGGCTGATGTGAAAGTTTACTGTACGCGCGGTGATATTGAGAATGGTAGCTATTTCATCGGCAGTTTTGCCGTCGGCTGTCCATTTCAACATTTCTAGCTCTCGTAAACTTAATTCTGGCATCTCAAGCTTCTCTTCGGTAATTCGAGATGCAAGACCGTGGTGAGTTACTTGGGTTAACCACAGTAACTGGTAGCGATAACGCACTAGCTCGGCTGGCGTGAGCATTTCAGAAGAGCGGGCTAGGGTTAGCATACCTACTGTGCCATTGGCTTGGCGAGACGATTGCGCCCAGCCATACTCAAGGCCAAAGGCGCGAGCGTCTTCCATTAGCTCTGGCGTTTGGGAGAACACTTGGTCACTCCACACAATCGGTAGTTGGGACGTCATCCCATGGTGCACCGTAGGATCAACCGCCAAGTAGTTTTTCTCTTGGTAGGTATGTTGCCAAATGGTGGGGTAGTTATTGAGCATTTCGGTGCGAGGAGCAGACAAGGGATAAGGAACTCGCAAGCCATAAGCACAAAAGTCAAACCCTAAAGCGTTGGTGATTTTAGATAATTCTTGGAAAAAGGCCTCACTAGAGCCTTGGGTTTCCAACAAACAGAACTGTTCTTCTAACCAAGCTTCCATGACAGCTTTATCTTCTCCTAGTTATGCAAATACTGCGCATAATCATTTTTCCCGTAGAATTACCAGTATAACGCAACTGTTAATGTTGACAATTGATGCTTAGACCTCACAATGCTTTCATTGAGGGGAAGCTCAAATAATTAAAAAATAAAATTATGAAAACACAGGCAAGTGTACAGAATGTAATCGAATCACATCGCTATCAGGTTGTTCCCTGTAGTGATGGTTTAGTGAGGTTGTCAATTGAGCAGCTTAATGTGCTCGCTTTTAGCCATATTATTTCTGGCTTAGACAATATTAGTAGTGAAGAATTTAATAGTGAACAGGCTATTTTCAGTGGCTATACCGAATGGCTATTTGAAAATGTGTGCGCTATCACCCTAGGGTGGGACTGGCATTGGCAATGGCACAATGGTCGGATGCAATGCCGAGTAAAAGGCCTACCACGCAGTAATATTCAGTTGCAAGAAGAGGGCTTTGATGTGAGCCCGCGTCGCAATGATGAGTTGTTGCTAGAGGCTATTGAAGTGATGGCTTGGCAAGCAACAACGGCGGAAGCGATAAAAAATCGCTACCGCGAGTCGCCAATGGTAATGAATTAAGCAATATCTATGTAGCAGGCAAATAGCGCGTAGCCATTCACAATTTTAGGTGGACCGGCACGGTGGTAGCGAAAACCTGCATTGCGTAACATTCGCTCTATACCTAGCGGAGAGACAGAAATTAAGCGCTTAGCACCTTGTTTTTTGGCGCACTCAATAGAGGCGGTGAGCAAGGCTAAAGCTTCACTCGACATAAGTTGAGTTGGTGCTTGATTATGATTATCAAAGTCTACTGCAGCAAAGCGCGAAAGTTCCCAAACGTCGTGTTGCTTGGGACAGGGAAGGCCATTCAATAGCTCTGGAAATACTTCTTCCAGTAGGTAAGGTTTGGTGGTCGGCAATAAACGAGCGCAACCGCTAATATGGTCTTGTTCGTTTTTAGCGATAACATAAACGGTGTCATCGCGATCAAATTGGTCTTGCTCTATGCCATCAGGGGTATCGAGTTCCCAGCCAAGCATTTCTACAAACACTTGATGACGGTAGTTGTTTAGGTGTTGAAATGTAGTTGGTGAAAGTTGTTCTGCAACGCCGTTAACAAAGTCCATTAGCATCTCTCCCTTAGTGATGATGCTATGAGTACAATCCAGTGCGCACTGTTTTTAAACTGTTAAACCTAACAGCTAGCTAAGGACGTAATAATCAGCTATGGCTTTGTTTTTGTTGGATTTATCAATTGACTCTTAGTTTTAGTTCTGATATCGCTGCTCAAAAAATAAACTTATTATAATTCAGTTGACTAGCTAAATTTTTATTTAACTTTGATGAAGATGCGCCCTACATTCGCTAATCATGCTATTAGGGAATTGTCGGTAGTCTGGGTAAGGGGTAAACAAAATATTTGGCTTTAAATAAATCCATTTTTTTTGATTTATGGCACTTTTTTCTACAACTGCCGTGTCAAATCGTTGCCAGTTAGCTTTTCCCGCCACCACGTGCATTTGCGCAGATTTGACTAAAACCTGCTTAAAGTTAATTTGCTGTTTAAGCAGTAAATCTTGATGCAAATAACTTCGCCAATCTTCATCAGGTGCACAAAGCTTGGCAAAGATAGTTAGCACTTTACGCCAATTATTATTGTTGTTTTCTAGAATTGCCTGGCTTAGTTCAGCACCCTTTAAATCATGATGATTCTTTGGCAGAGAGGGAATTTGGGTATTGAGATAGAGTACGATTTGCGGATTTTCGCTACCTAATTGCACTTAACAGTCCTTGTTATTTATCCACTTTTTACGTGTGGGAGTGTCATGCAACTGACACAAAATTGTTGCTTCTTTGTCATCTTCTGCTTCTAGCCTAACGGCGAATACAGGGAGAGAGCAATGATTTCAGCACAGCAGGTACTCAATCAACATTACCCCAGCCTAGCACAGCATCCGCGTCGTTATTCCTTGGCTAAATGGTTTTTTTCTAAAGTGTTGTTTGAAGAAGAATTCCAAGCCTTTGGCGAAAAGCACCCTCACTTAAAAGGGGTGGCTTTTATCGACCAAGTATTCACCGAGCTTAATGTTAGCTATCGCGTTAGTCAGAATGAGCGAGAGCGCATTCCTAGCGAAGGACGAGTTATTATTGTAGCTAACCATCCAATAGGTTCGATAGATGGCCTTGCTTTGCTGCACTTGGTTAGTCAGGTACGTAAAGACGTTAAAATTGTTGCCAATGAAATTCTCTCCGCCATTAAGCCACTTGACGATTTATTACTGCCAGTAGATAACATGCGAGGCAATAGCCAGCGTAAGCAGCTTAATGCCATTAAAGCGCTATTAGATGAAGAGGGGGCAGTGATTATTTTTCCTGCCGGTGAGGTCTCTCGTTTAAAGGGCGTTAAGGTAAAAGACGGAAAGTGGACCAAGGGCTTTGTGAGCATAGCCAAGAAAACCAACACTCCCTTATTGCCTATTTGCGTAAAGGCTAAAAACAGCAAGTTGTTTTACTTTTGCTCTTTTGTGTATAGACCTTTATCCACTTTGTTATTGGTAAAAGAGCTGTTCTTTCATCGCAATAAAGTGTTCTCGATGGTGGTGGGTGAGCAGATCCCAGTAAAGAGTTTTGGTTTAAGTGGCCTAGATCGATCCACCCAAGCTCAGTTAATCAAAAAGCACCTTTATCGTATTGGCAGTAACAAAAAAGGCCTGTTCCAAACAGAGGCTGCGATTGCTCATCCAGAGCAGCGCCTTGCCTTAAAAAAGGCGATTAAGCAGTTAGAGAAAATAGGCGAGACGCCAGATGGAAAGCAGATTTGCATTTGTTATGGAAACTCTCAACCTTTAGTTTTATCTGAACTTGGCCGCCTCCGAGAGCTAGCCTTTCGCGCAGTAGGTGAAGGCACCGGTCGACGCACCGATACTGATAAGTACGACGCAAACTATATGCATCTTATATTGTGGGACGCAGAGCAACTTGAAATTGCCGGAGCTTATCGTTTTGCCGATACTAAACGCTTAATCGAAGATAAGGGAATTGGCGCGCTATATAGCCAATCACTATTCGAATACGATGAGAAAAACTGTGACTTTTTAGCTTCAGGTATTGAGTTAGGGCGCAGCTTTGTGCAACCCAAATATTGGGGCAAACGCAGCTTAGACTACTTGTGGCTGGGTATTGGCGCATTTTTAGCGCGCAATCCTCACTACCGATACTTGTTTGGTCCTGTGAGCATTAGCGCCGCAATGCCAGAGGCTGGCAGAGACTTGCTGATTCACTTTTATCAAACTTACTTTCCTTCGAACAAAAGCTATGCGCGTTCGCGTCAGCCTTACCAGCTGGCAAAGCAAATAAAAAACAGCATTCATATGTCCTTCAGCGGTGATGATTATAAAGCTGATTTTGCTCAGTTAAAAAGTGCGTTGGCAGCAATGGGTACCGCAGTGCCAACGCTTTATAAGCAATACACCGAGTTATGTCACGCCGGTGGGGTTCAGTTCATCGATTTCAATGTCGATCCAGAATTCAACCAGTGTATTGATGGCTTGGTATTGGTTGACTTACATCAGCTAAAAGAAAAGAAAAAAGCCCGCTATATCGACACCCACATTAGTGAAGAGTTGATGTTGGTTGAAGCGAAATAAAGGCGCTCTATTTGAAAGGCGAACACTGTTGCAGTGCCTTTTTTAAGCGGCATACTGCCTGCTCCAGTTGAGGCTCTGTTAGGCCTGTGAAGTTTAGTCTAATTGCTTGGTAGTCTGGTGTATGATTACTTGGCCAAAACTCATCACCCGGCACTATTGCTACCTTTTGTCTTAATGCCGCCTCTGCTAAGGACATTGCATTGTGGTGGGGGAGCCTTGCCCAGATAAACATGCCTCCTTGAGGGACATTAAATTCTAAATCATCGCTAAGTTGCTGCTGCAAAAGCTCTGCTAAGTCGTCTCGCCGAGTTCGGTAAGTATTGGTCAACTTATCCAAGTGCTCAGCAAAAGAAGGGTGACGAACCGTGGCTAATAGCATCAATTGCATGGGCTGAGCGGAATGTAAATCGCTTGCTTGTTTCACTTTAATTAGCGGTGCTAGTAATGTTTGTTTGGCCCTTACATAGCCCACGCGCATGCCTGGTGTGGCTATTTTTGAAAAAGAGCCGAGGTGAAATGCTGCATAACTAGACAGCTCGCTTACCGTGGGAAGTGGCTGACCTTGGTAGCGAAGTTGGCGGTAAGGGGCATCTTCAATAAGTGCGACATTATATTTAGCTAGTAGGCTAACAACGGCCTTTCGTTTGCTAAGGCTCCAACATTGGCCACTAGGGTTTTGAAAATCTGGCACAGCATAAAAAAGCTTTATTTTGTAGTTAGCTAGCTGTTGCTCTAGCTGGGCTAAATTGGGGCCGTCAGCTTCTGCTATCACGGTATGTATCTCGGCTTCTGCTAAATCAAAAACCTGCAAGGCGCCTAAATAACTAGGGGCTTCACACAAGACTTTATCCCCTGGGTTTAAGTAACTACGAGCGATTAAATCCAAGGCTTGTTGTGAGCCTGTGGTAATTAATACGTCCTCTGCAGCGCCATTTTCTTCAAGTAGCCATTGGCGAAGCTCAGTTAAGCCTTCGGTAGCACCATATTGAAAGATGCTAGGTGATTGAGCCAACTCATCAGCTGCTTGCGTTAAAATATCTAGCGGAAACAATTCTGCATCGGGTAAACCGCCAGCAAGAGAGAGCATATCAGCTTGCTGAGTCACCTTTAAAATGTTGCGTATATACGAGGGTTTAGTTTGTTTAACTCGTTTGCTCACCGCTAACATGGCCATTAACCTACTTTATAAAAACTGCTGACTATCATTGCAGAAGCTGCTGTGGCAATGCTTTAGCGTTTATGTGCAATGACTTGTCCATATGTGCTATTTTGAGGAATTGGTGATGGGTCTTTTAGGTATCGAATGTCTTTAAGCACAGATGGAATGCGGGTAAATCGAATCAACGATGCCTTGTACTATATTCACCAACATATCGCTGAGCCCTTAGATGCGAAGCAACTGGCTAAGGTAGCAGCGTATTCCCCCTATCATTTTCATCGTTGTTTTAAGCAAGTGACTGGCGAAAATGTCAATGAGTATATTCGGCGTGCGCGGTTGGAGCGTTGTGCAAATTTATTAATGTTTTCGCCAGGCCTCACCATACAAGAAGCATCACAATGTTGTGGTTTTTTGTCACCAGCGTCGTTTTCTCAAGCTTTTAAAAAGCACTTTGCCTGCTCACCTACACAATGGCGAAGTCATGGTTATAGTAAGTTTAGCCAAGCCAATTACCAGCAGTATTGGAGCGATGACTTACAACAGCGAATCCTTAATGCCAAGGCGCTGCAAATGCCTGAGGTTAAGGTGCAGCGCTTGCCTGCCCAACCAGTCGCTTATGTTAGGCACCAAGGCTACGATCGTTCAATTCGCCAAGCCTATGAAAAACTGCAAGTTTGGGCTGATAGTCAAGGCGTGGAGTGGCAAGTAAATAAGCTATTGGGTTTGTATCATTCTAATCCTGATATTGTTCCGGCGCCGCTTTGCCACTATGTCGCTTGTTTAGCGGTAGATGGCCCAATAGTACGCCGAGGTGGAGTTAGTGCCTTAACGATTCCCGAAGGCATGCATGCAACCTTACATGCCGCTGGAGAATATGGGGATTTGTTACCAATATTGCATAAATTTTATATGCAATGGCTGCCCAATAGTGGTTACCGTTTAGGTGATACGCCTGCTTATGTGCGCTACTCTCGATGTCAATTTCTGGATCCAAATGAATGCTTTGAGTTACAGCTTTGTATACCGATAACATTGTAGTTAAGTTGCTGTAATTGTTGGTTTTCATTTATATATCAAATGCTTTGCTACTTTTAACACAGTTATCAATGTAATATTATTGTCATATTTTAGTCATAAAATCTTCGCCCAAATTAGCGCCTAATAGGCCTGTTAGGGATTGCCGCAGAGCTAGTTTTAGCCAATCTGCGAATGGAGTTTTTATGCGAGTATCACGATTCTCTAGACTATCTGCGATAGCATTATTTGCCGTAAGTGCGGTGTTAATTGCAGCCTTATATTTTTCTTTAGTTGAGTTGTCGAGCTCCAATCAGCAGCTACAAAATTATCAATCTCTTAAATCTCAATTTAATAGCCAGCTGGTGGCTAAGGTAAACAATTACTTAAATACCGGTAACGCATTAGAGCTTAGTGAAGCTGAGCGTTTGCTGCTGGAACTGGTTGAGCGCTCCGATCAGCAGCATTTGCCAGGCTTGGCTGAGCTGCTAAATCAGCTACATAGCGCCTTGCAAGACCGTTATTTAGCACTGGGCAAACTCAGCGGTAATGAGCAAGGCTTGTTGATAAATGCAGAGCGTGAAATGCTTGGTTGGGCAGACAGTACCGTTGACTACGGCTTAAGCGCGCAAGCAGCCAGTTCACGTGACTATATTCAACAAGGTACAGAACTACTTAATGCTTTAGTTAACTTGTCGATGCAGCGAAGCCGCTATTTTGCAGACCCTAGTGCTAACAGTAAATCTGCTTACGACGATGCGTTTTTGCGGGTAAACAGGCATGCAAAAGCAATTGATGCTTTACCATTGTTGGGGGGGATGAGCGAAGTTGAAGTTGATGAGTTTGCCTTAGGCGACCCCGAAGAAGCTGTCGATTTAGCCGAAGAGATAAAGAGCGAGCTAGTAAGTTTAACTCAGCGCTACCCAAGAGAGCTGCAATCGACTAATGCTTTAATCGAACAACGGATGGTATTACGCAGCGCATTAGTGGCCGACATTGAGTTACTTACCCAGCAAATATCTCAAGCAGAGCAGGGCGTTATTAAGCAACGAGATGGGGTTACTCAAACAGTTAAAATCACACTATACAGTGTTGCGGGCTTAATTTTGCTAATTGCCATCGTAATGCAAGTTGTGATGCAAAGTACCGTATTAAAACCGCTTCGTGAACTGCGAAATGGCTTTGCCTCACTGGTTGAGAACGGCAGTATCGAGCGATTAAAAGTACGCCGAAATAATACCGAGATTGGCGAAATTGCTACCTTTTTCAACCAGCTATTGACCAAGCAAGAAGACTTAGAAGAGCTTAAGAACAAGCAGCTATCTGTTGTATCTAATTCACTCGATTCGGTGACTAAACAGGTACGTGAAGTGTACTTAACCTCAGAGCAAACCGATCACCAAGTAGCCGAATCTCAATTGTTGATGGAACAACTGCGTTCATTAACAGAGCAGCTTAATCAGGTATCTAGTGACGTAGAGCACAATGCCAACGCTACCCAGAGCGCGATGAATGAATCGCAGCAAAATGTAGAGCAGGTGATGAATGCCAGTAAGCGCACCAGTACCGCGGTCACCGAAGGGCGAGAATCTCTGGCTACCTTGGTTAAAGCGGTAACTGATGTAAGTGCAATTTTGGATGTGATTCGTAGCATTGCCGAACAAACTAACTTGCTCGCCCTTAATGCTGCTATTGAGTCAGCCCGAGCCGGTGAACATGGCCGTGGTTTTGCCGTGGTGGCTGATGAAGTTAGAACGCTATCAATGCGCACCCAAACTTCACTAGAAGAAATAACCGGTATTTTGAATCAGCTAAAACAGTCTTCGACTAGCCTAGAGTCAAACATTGGTGGAATTGAAGAAGCCAGTGAACATCAGCAGGCTATTTCATCTAAGCTAATGGAAACCACTCATCAGGTGCGTGAGCAAGCAGAAACCTCTGCCCAAGTGGCACATCAAGCCAGTGAGTATATTCGTGAACAAAGTGAGCATGTAGGTAGCTTCACTTCCAAAATGAGCACGGTGAAAACGCAAGTAGAGTCGGCCTACAAATTAGCGACTAAAATTGAATCGGATGTAAGCCAGCAAGTCTCTACTATTGTTAACGCCTTAAAACCAGCCTAAGCCAATTAAGCCAAGTGCATCTTGGCCTTTGCATGCTATACTCGCGCATTGGCTCATACTGAGCTTATCGAATGTGAAAAGAGAGATAAAATGCTAGAAATTGGACGCCTTAATCAACTAGCCGTGATTGAAATGGCTGACTTAGGTGCCTACCTAGAAGGTGGCGAGTTCGGTGATGTTTTGCTACCAAGCAAAGAGCTGCCTGCTGACTTAAGCATTGGTCAGCAAATAGAGGTATTTGTTTACCGAGATAGCCAAGGTAACCTATTAGCGACATTACAGAAGCCTTTGGTGCAAGTAGGCGAATGCGCTAACTTGCAGGTGAAGGACATTAACGATGTTGGCATCTTCCTCGATTGGGGCCTAGACAAAGATTTGTTCTTACCTTTTGGTGAGCAACAGCAGCCAATGGAAGTTGATCGTCATTACGTAGTGTATGTCTACTTAGACAATGAGCAACGCATTACCGCCAGCAATAAGCTCGATCGTTACATCGATAAGTCAGACCACAAATATAAGCGTGGCGACAAAGTTGAGTTATTGGTCGCTGGGCGTACCGAGCTAGGTTACAAAGCAGTGGTAAATAACAAGCACTGGGGCGTACTGTATTACGATCAAGTGTTTAAGCGTATTCGCGCGGGTTATGCAGGTACTGGTTATATTCAAAAAGTACGAGAAGACCAAAAGCTAGACGTAAGTTTAGAGCCTATTGGCATACAAAAAGCCATTGATATTGGCGACACCATTTTAGCTAAGCTTCGCGAAGAGCAAGGCTACTTGGCTTTGAGTGATAAAAGTACTCCTCAAGCCATTTCTGCTATTTTTGGTGTAAGTAAAGGTACCTTTAAAAAAGCGATTGGTAAGCTTTATAAAGAAGGTTTAATCACCATTAGTAAAACTGGCATAGTGTTAAACGACAAAGAATAGTGAGCGTTTTTCATTAGCCAGATTAGCCCGCAACTTAGCGGGCTTTTTTGTAGCTGGCATATAGCGTTGAGCAACCGTAATTTTTATACGAAGATGGGTATTATTTGGGCTCCATGCTAGGCAATGGCTCCTCGTTAGAGATTGTTAAACTGTCTAAATTAATAGTTGCCGAATAAGGAATATTGTCGCGTTGAAATACGATTATTACAGAGTCCTTGCCGACAGTTTTGTATCCATTTACAAAGTCGATGTCTTTTAGTAATTCAAGGTATTCTTGGCCACTTGGCTTCGATATAGCTACGGTTTTTAGATCAGATGATGTTAACGAATTATTGTTATTCGTGTCCGACTTAACCACGTAGTAAAGAATGGCTTTAGTTTCTTTGGTTTGCTCGGAATTAGAGGTATTTGGTAACTGATGAATGCTTGTAATTAAGTAGTCATTTTTATCAAATAACCAATACTTACTATTTGTTTCTACATTAATGAAGAGGTAGTTTCTGGTTGACGATGCCGACTTGCTGTATGACGCTGTGCTTATATTTTGCTCTGAATAGAGTGGGACCATTATTACGCTAGATCCATTAATGCTTATTAGATTTCCTAGCCGCCACTTTTCTTTATCTTCCTGTGTTTCTTCAATATTAACAATGTTTCTTACGTTTCTATCACGTGTAATGTCTTGGTAGATTGTAATGGCAGCGAATAGGCTTAGCGCTAGACCTACAATTCCAACTAACATAATTACGATGGCATTAAATCGCCATATTTTTTTGAAGAGTTTGCTTTCTTCCATCTTCATTCCTAAGTGAGCTAGCGTCTTTTTTATGTGAATAAAGCTACCACTAAGCTATTAATTAAAAAAGAAAATACTATTTAAACGCTCAGAGCTTTCCTCTCTAGCTGTTTGCCAGCTTGGCTATTTAGTCATCATAAAGGCAGAGCTTGGTAATTTTAATCGCCGGCCTCTGCCTTTATCTAAATGATTAGCGATATTGGCTAATTGATGTTTTGAGTTGCTGCAGTGACGCTTGGACTTTTTCTAACTGTGAGGCAAAGTTCATCCGATAATAATTTTCGTTCATTTCACCAAACCAGGTGCCGGGTGTTAGCGCGAGTTTAGCATGCTGGCTTAATAGCTCTTTTAATTGCTCAGGGGTTAAGTTTAAGCCGGAGAAATCAAACCATATTTGATTGGTACCTTCGGGTAGAAAGGCTTTAACTTGGGGGAGTTCCTTGGCCATAAATGCCATAATCCAGTTTCTTACTTCTTGGGTATAAGCCAAAAACTCTTCGAACCACTCTTTGCCATGCCGGTAGGCGGCAATGGTGGCATACATGCTAAATGCATTGCCGTGGTCGAGTGACATAGACACCGAGCTTGCTTTGATTGTTTCTCGTAAGGCTTGGTTATCACTATAGATATAGCCATTAGCAATGCTATTTAAGCCAAAGTTTTTAGCAGGGGAGCCAATAATGGTGAGGCTGTTGTCGTAGTTTAACGAGGCCATGCTGGTGAACTTTGCACCTTCAAACACGATATCGGCATGAACTTCATCACTTATAATTATTACCTGGTACTTTTGGGCAATGATAACTAATTGTTGCAACTCTTGTTTAGTCCACACTCTACCTACCGGATTATGAGGGTTACATAACAACACCATGCGTACTTTGCCGCTGCTTAGCTGCCGCTCAAAATCTTGGTAATCAAATAGGTAACGATCTCCCTTTAGCTTAAGCGGGCTAGTCACAGCTTTGCGCCCGGCAGATTCAATTAAACGGCGAAATTGGTGGTACACCGGAGTTTGAATTAATACGCCGTCGTCTTCTTGAGTAAAGTCGCGAATTAGCAATGCTATTGCACTGAGTAACCCAGGAACTTGCACAAAATGATTAGGATTTAGGTCAAGCTGGTGGCGCTGTTGATTCCAATGAGCAATCGCCTTAAATACGGTTTGTGAATCAAATTCGTAAGAGTATTGCTCGCGGTTTACTAATTGCTGCATAGCTTGGCTAATTGGAGAGGCAATGGGGAAATCCATATCGGCTATCCAGTAAGGTGTCAGCTGGTCGGTGCCATAAATTTGCTTTTGCATTTTACTATCATGCTTAATGAATTTGTTGCTAATACCTTGGTGGCTCGGGGTGGTTTGAAACATTAAGTTTTCCATCGATTTAGGTTGATAGTGTTAGGACGCAGCCTTAACCAAAAAGACGCAAGTTTTTAGCTTATGCGTCACTTAATACCAAGGAATCTAAAATACCTTTACCGCTGTGGATCCCGCCTTCGTTCTCACTCGCGGGTTTACTACGAATAAGATAGCCAGCATATCCGTTTAGTGGTGTTGCTGGTTCTTCATCGTAATAAGCACTAAATAAGCCTATCTCGCTCACCAGATCGTCGACTTGGGTTTGAGTGCCATTACGCACTGCGATGGTGGGGACTTCGCGTTCGTGTGGATATAAGCGCTGCATTAAAGCCCAAGCGTCATACTCATGAGGGACTAACTGTTGAAGTTTATTAGTTATTTCTTCACCAAAAACGCAATGTCCACCACCTTCTCCTTGATTTTTTAGTACCCATTGTTGCTTATTTGCCTGCCTATTAAACCAGCCGATGGTTGCTTGATTTATTGGCTTCATATCTGCCAAGACACATTTGATTAGCTTGGCATCTTCTAGGTTTAACCCCCAGCGCGCATAGTCTTCTGCTGGCATGGCTGTTAGGAGCATTTGCATGGTTTTACTGGTGGCAAGTTGCTGGCTAAACGTGGCGTTTACGGCTACTTTGTGTTGCTCGATAAATAGCCTCGTTTGGCTAAGGGTTTGGCAGCAAACACTCTCGCTGCGTGTTGTTGAGTAGTAGTCAGCGTATTGGTAACCAGCTCTAAGATATACCACATCAATAGCGCCTACGTCGTTCAACAGTAGGCGTTGATTATCGCCGCTGGATAATTGGGTACTAAGTTGCTCGAAGGTGCGCCTTACGGTGCGAACCCCTTGTTTCTGTAAAGCTAAATCCAGAAGGTGTTGGTCGTACACATTGTCTTCATTTTCTTGTATCACCATTAAGAAAGTTGGTTTACTCGCTAAACCGTCTAAAGGTGCTTGAGCGTTTGATTCAAAGCTTGCTTTTATGCTGTTGGCAGCTTTAGCGATCGCAAGGGCGAGCTGCTCAATGGCTTGGTTTTCTGCCGGCGTGGCGTGCTTATTTTCTAGGTAGGTTTGGTAAAGCTGAGGCCATTGATTTTGTATAAAAGCATGCAGCTCTGTTGCGCGTTGGCCAAACGGCGCCATGCCTGCAGCAATACCATTAAACTCGATAACTTTTGGGCCATGTTGTCGGTCGTCCATGAAATCGGTACGCATTATTAGCAGCGGTTTTCTAGCAGGTGATAAGCGATGCGTTGCGTCACCATGGGCTTGTTGGTGCAGGGCTAATAAACGTTCAAAAAAGGGCTCTGCTTTTGCCACTTTAGCGAGCGACGATTGAAGAAAGTCGTGATCTTCTGACACATTGTTAATTAGCCTTGTAATAAGAGATGTGGCTCTACGTAGGTGTTCGAATACTTCACGCGGCATGGTTATTGGCGCAATACTAAACGGACAATGCCTGGCTGAGTGATCGGTTTGACGAAAAGCTACGCCATGCATAATGGCCCATTCAGTTATTTCTTGGATTATTTGAGATGAAATAATAGGGCGAGTTGTATTGGGCATGTATTCTCCAAAGTACTCGTGGGAACGAGCATTTATTTGTTTGTTAACCGCTTTGTTGCAGACAAACAGCATTTAACATTTACTTGATGAGCTTGTCTTTTTGGGGGAGTAGTCGGTGATGCCCTCTTCTCCTACTTCAAAGTCACAGCAAGCCATCATTTGTTCTCTAAATTTCACTCGGCTTCTTTGTACTCGGCTTTTAGCGCCAGAGAGCGATAAACCAAGCTGTTCGGCGATACGTTGTTGTGAGTAACCTTCTAACTCGGCTAAACGAAGCGGCGTACCGTATTTTTCGGGCAGTTCATCAATGAGAGGGCGCAGGCACTCTGCTAACTCTTTACGAGCGAGGTTACCACTATCGTGATCTTCTGCGACCAAGTCTTCAGGCAATTCTTCATAAGGTTTCTGCTGGCGATAAAAATCCATAATAGTGTTATGGGCGATACGGTATAACCAGCTTTTTAGGCTGCCCTTTGACTTAAGTTGATGCAAATTGCTACTGGCCTTGATGTAAACATCTTGCAAGATGTCATCGACAGCGTGGGTGTCATTTATCCGCTTGCTAACATAGCTTCTAAGCTGGGCTTTGTGGTTTTGCCATTCAGATATCATACAAACTGGATCTCAAGGTTAAGAATCTTTGATTACTTTTAGTAAGACTAAGCAATTCACTAAAAGACGCAAAACTTTCTGGTTTTTATTAAGTCTGCAGGCAACAAAAAATTACTTGGGTCGCTCTATCGAGCATTTAAGCTTGTTGTTACTTATTGATGTGTTAGCGTTATTCGTCACGCATATTCAATGAGTTAGTTTTATGACACGTATTTTGGTTGCGGGTTTAGTCAATATTGAGACCACCTTAAAAATTGAAGGATTTCCTCAACACTATTATCCAGTGACTTACCCTTTCGGCGGTATTCAAAGCAGTGTGTCTGGAGTGGCATATAATGTGGCTAAAGCGCTTGCCACCTTGGGTGATGAGGTTGACTTATGCACGCTGCTGGCACCAGATATGGCAGGAGAGCAAGTGCAACAAGCCATAGCTCAAGTACCGAAAGTGAAGCCTTGTTTTGAGTTAACTATGCAAGACACTCCACAGTCGGTCATTTTGTATGACCCAGAGGGGCGGCGGCAAATTCATGTAGACCTGAAAGATATTCAGCAACGCAGATACTCGGAACAAGGCTTTAAGAAACAGCTTTTACATAGCGACGCAGTTGTTGCTTGTAACATTAATTTTGCCCGGCCAATGCTAGAGCTGGCTAAGCAAGCTGGCAAACTGATCGCCACCGATGTACATACCCTAGGTAACATTGAAGACGAATATAACCAGCAATTTCTTGCCTTGGCCGATGTACTGTTTTTGAGTGACGAGCAGGTCAGTGGTGACTATCATCAGTTTATTTGGCAGTTGGTGGAGCGCTATCACAACTCGGTTATTGTGATGGGATTAGGCAGCAACGGTGCTTTGCTGTATACCCAACAGGCAAATTCCATTCAACATTTTCCCGCTACAACAACGCGACCCGTGCTTAATACTATTGGTGCTGGTGATGCGTTATTTTCATGTTTTTTACATTACTACTTGTTAGAGAGTAACCCAGAAAAAGCGCTCAGCCGGGCGATGGTGTTTGCATCTTACAAAATTGGAGAAGCGGGCGCTGCTTCAGGCTTTTTAAGCCATCAGCAGCTAGAAGACTTTGTTTCTAAGTAGCTGGAAGTCGTAGCCTTATAAACTGTAACGTAGCTTTAGCTCATTGGGATGAGGGGCTAGGTAAGCTTGCTTAGCAACGTAGTGGTTCGGATGTTCTCGTAAGTAGTGCTGAATAAGGCTAATTGGCACCAGCAAAGGCAATAAACCTTCGCGATATTCATGAATACGTTCGGCCAGTTCTTCACGTTGTTGGGCAGTGATTTCTCGCTTAAAGTAACCCTGCAAGTGTTGTAATACATTACAGTGGTTTTTACGGCTGCAGTTATGTTTCAAAATCTCCATAAAACCTTTGATATAACTAGCGAAACCTTCTAGGTCTTGATTGCTGCCAATGTTGGCTAATAAGGGGCCCAGTTCGCGGTATTTGGCAGGGTGGTGCGCCATCAATAAGTATTTATATTTAGCATGAAAATCCTGCACTTTAGCGACGGTAAAACCTTCGTGCTCAAGCGTTTTCCATTGGTGATAAGCAAACACGCGATTAACAAAGTTTTCGCGCAGCACGGGGTCATTTAAACGACCGTCTTCTTCAACTGGCAATAATGGATAAGCTTTCATTAATTCGGCCGTAAATATACCAACACCATCTTTGGTAGCGTTGTTTTTGGCCGGTGAATAAACGCTGACTCGTTCCATACCGCAGCTAGGAGACTTTGCACATACAACGTAACCGCTATGATGGCTAAGCTGTGGTAAGCGGCGTTTAGCGTATTGTTGCATTTTTTCGGTAACATCAAAGCTGCCGTCACTGGCTTGAATGCTTATAACGTCTTCTTGCTGAACTAAACGAATGGTTTTTCTTGGGGTGCCCATGCCTATAGCCATTTCTGGGCAAGTGGGTTCAAAATCAAAATACTTGGCTAATTCGATGCGACAAAAGCGCGATTGTTTGTGTCCGCCATCGTAGCGCACTTCTTCACCTAATAAGCAGCTACTAATACCTACAGAAATTTTGTCGCTAGAAAATTTATTCATGCTGTCAGCTCCTTCACATTATATTGAGTATAACGTTGCTCAAACAATTAGGATCACTTAGAACATAGCATTTCTATAGCTTGTTATTAAATATATGATTTAGCTTGCCGGCTAAGCGTTTGCCGGCACGAACAATTTGTAGCTCTAAAGTGGGGCGATGTTGGTTTGCGTAGTTATCGGATAAGTTTTTATCGCCAAATTGATAAACAGCCGGTAATAGTTCACGGCTTTGATTTAGCCATTCTTCATAGTGAAAAAGCGGGTCGTTGCTAGGATATTGGCGCTGAAGTTGCTCGGCATATTTGCCCAAAGACAGCTTGTTACTATCAAGTAGTTGGCTATCCCACACCCGATGTAGATTTGAGTTTTTTCCATACCACCTAACTGAAACCTTATTACCGCCCCGATCGCTTGCGTAGCCTACATGCAAGGGTTGATGAATGTCACCGACAAAGTGAATATAAAACTTTAGGGCTTGTTGGCGCTCTAAATTACTTATATTCGGCTGCTTGAGCTGCTGTTCAAAATACTCCAGTTGGCTGAGTACATCTCCTTTGGGGTTTCGCTGGCTTTGCTCAAGTGACTGCCCTTTGGGAATATTAATGTAGTGCCAGGGGCCTGTGTGCTTCCAAGCTTTTTGTTTTCTCGCATAGTCTGCCCATGTCGCAAGTACCACCATGCTCTTGCCATCAAGTATTTGTTCGATGTGTTTTTGGCTTTGCGGGTCGAGTTGTTGCTGGGCAATATAAGCGATTAGTTGATGCCCTTTCATGCCAAAAGCTAAACAACTTTGAGACAGTGACAATAAGCAGATAAAAACAATACTAAATCGCACTGCCATTAGATGTTGAGCATTTAGACGACTTAGCATTGCTAGTTTATTGATGTTTATAGTTGACTAAGAACATGTTCGGCCTTGCTCACCTCAAAGGATTTAGGTGGTTCTACATTTAGCTGAGTAACCGTTAAGTTATCAATTATCATTGCGTAGCGCTGCGAACGAACCCCGCCAAAACTGGCGGTGTCCATATCTAAGCCTAGTGCTTTAGTAAAACTGGCATCGCCATCGCCCAACATCAGTATATTTTCTGCGTTTTGCGCTACGCCCCAGGCTTGCATAACAAAGGCATCATTCACTGAAACACAGGCAATAAGATCTACGCCTTTGGCTTTTATTTCGTCAGCCAGTACCACGTATCCGGGGAGGTGGGCTTCAGAACAAGTGGGGGTAAACGCACCGGGTACTGCAAATAGAACCACCTTTTTGCCCGCAAACAGCTCATGGCTGGTGTGATTCTGCATACCTTGTTGATTAAGTTCTGCTAATGGGGTGTCTGGAATAACTTGCCCTAGTTCTATCATCTTGCACTTCCTAGTAAGTAGTGAAATCAAGCTGTTGCTTGCTTAGACGTTTTAGCCTAGGGGGGAAAAGAGCTTAGTGCAAGTGGCGTTGCAAATAACAATTATAAGCTTCGCAATAAGGTGTTTAAGCTCAGTTTGTTGATAAGAGATAGCCAAGCTTAATGCCGCTTAAACTAAAAAGAGCAGCCGATTGGCTACCCTTGTTAATAGCTAAGCTTAGTGACTTACTTCGATGGACTTAAATCTTGCTCTAGCTTATCGCAAATATACCTACCAATTGGGAAAGCGGAAGTGGCCGCGGGTGAGGGCGCATTACATACGTGTAAGCTACGCGGGCTGCTTGCAAATAAAAAGTCGTGAACCAAGGTTCCATCTCTTAACACTGCTTGAGCCCGAATGCCGCTAGGATAAGGGCGAAGGTCATGTATGTTTAAGCTAGGGCAATATTTTCTTACCCGCTGTAGATATCCTGATTTAAACATGGAGTCTTTGGTTTCGCTGAGACCGCTACGAAAATGCTGTTTAGCCACTTTCCAAAAACCCTTGAAACCGAGCATTTCCTTGGTATCGGCAAGGCTAAAGGACCCCTTGTTGTAACCCTCTCTGGACCAACCTTGTACGGCGTTGGGACCAACCGTCACACTGCCATCTATCATCTTAGTAAGATGAACACCTAAAAATGGTAAATCAGGGTTAGGGATGGGGTAAATAAGGTGTTTAATCAGTTGGTTATGACGAGGTTGTAATTGATAGTATTCGCCTCGATAAGGAACAATTTGAAAGTCGATATCTAGCTTAAGCATGTTGCATAGGCGGTCGGCCATCAGCCCTCCGCAGGCAATAAGGTATTGGCTACTGATTTGACCATGCTGCGTATCAATCAATATCTTATCGGTTTGTTCGCTCAATCCTGTTACTTGGTGAGACAGCAAAATTTCGCCGCCCGCTTGTTGAAATAACTCGGCCAGTTTTTGGCAGATTTGAGGATAACTAACGATGCCGGTGTCTTTTACTTGCAAAGCACCTAAGCCAACGATGTTAGGTTCTATTTCCTGCAGTTGTTTGGCGTTAAGCGGTTTTACCTTAATGCCATTCTGCTCACAGCGTGTGGCGAGCGCCTGCATATCACTCAATTCTTGTTGATTAGTGGCCACGAGTAGCTTGCCGCATTGCAAGTAGGGAATGTCGTGCTGTTGGCAAAAGCTGATGGTGTCTATTAAACCCTGCTTACAGAATTCGGCTTTTAGGCTGCCTGGCTGGTAGTAAACGCCAGCATGAATTACGCCGCTGTTATGGCCTGTTTGATGAAAGGCGAGTGAAGATTCTTTATCTAGTAGCACTACTTTGGCGCTAGGTTTTCGCTTAATCAGTTCTAAAGCGCTGGCAAGGCCTACGATGCCTCCACCAATAATGCTGTAATCGTAGTTCACTGAACCATTCCTTTTACTACTGATATCCATATAACGTTAAGTTTATTCTGGCATAGAAAAATCTCAGCTTAGACTAAAGATAAAAATCTGCTACTGAATAAAGCTTGCGTCAGTGATAAGGTCAAACTTACCAAAGGGCTAATGAGGCGCTAAATGGATTTCACAATTTATCATGGATTGTTGTTACTCACAGTAGGGTTATTTGCTGGAGTTATCAATACCTTGGCGGGAGGGGGATCGAATCTAACACTTCCTGCGTTAATGGTAATGGGGATGCCAGCAGAGGTTGCAAATGCAACTAATAGGGTGGGTATTTTTTTGCAGTGTTTAACCGGGGTACTGGGCTTTAAAAAACACGGTAAATTGGATACTGATGATGTCGCCCCGATTTTATGGCCAACCTTAGTGGGTGGTTTGGTTGGCGCAGTAGCGGCCTCTTATGCTCCTTCGTGGATCATTAAATATTTGTTGCTTGGCGCTATGCTGGCGATGGCGGCATTAATGCTAATTAAACCTAGTGTTGTTGCTCCCGAGGCAGGAACTGAAGCGCGTAAAATGAAAGATACTCCCTCGGCTAAATGGAGCTTGGCTATTGCCGGTTTTTACGGCGGTTTTGTACAAGCTGGGGTCGGATTTATTTTGGTTGCCGCGTTGGCTGGGAGTTTGCGCTACGATTTAGTCAGGGCTAATGCGCTTAAGTTAGTATGTACCATTGCTTTTACTAGTGTGGCCTTGGTGGTGTTTATTGCACGGAACCAAGTGTTATGGCTACCGGGGTTGGTATTGGCCATAGGTTACATTATTGGCGCACATTACGCGGTTAAATTTGCCATAAAAGCCGCCGCTAATACGCTTAAATGGTTTTTGTTTGTGATGACCTTAGTAGGCTGCATAGCCGCATTGTGGTTTTAGATCTTATAGCGGCAAATTAATAGGAAGGTAGTATGCAAAAAGTGTTAATTATCATTGCTATGCTAGCATTGAGTGCTTGCAGTTCTAAGCCTGAAGGTATTGAACCTGTTCAGAATTTCAATCTAGATAAGTACTTAGGCACTTGGTACGAAATCGCCCGCTTGGATCATTCATTTGAGCGCGGCATGAGTCACGTTACTGCGACTTATACTCTGCGTGATGACGGCAAGGTATCTGTTCTTAATAAAGGCTTTTCTGAGCAAGACCACCAGTGGTTTGAAGCAGAGGGTGTAGCACAGTTTGTTAGTGAGCCTGATGTTGCACACTTGAAAGTGTCATTTTTTAGGCCATTTTACGGCGCTTACGTGGTGTTTGCTTTAGACGAAAAAGACTATCAATATGCTCTAGTGGCAGGACCAAACCGAGATTATTTGTGGTTGTTGGCTAGAAGCCCCGAGCTATCTCACGCCATTCGTACCGATTTAGTACATCAAGCTAAAGAGCTTGGATTTGATACTAGCGAACTGATTTTTGTAGAGCACCACGGTGACGTGATAGCGTCAAAAGAGTGAAGACGTTTTACAACAGGAGCAACTATGTGGACTGAAGGTAAAGTAATTCAACGTATTGATTGGAACGATGAACTGTTTTCCTTGCGCATTAAAGCAGAGATAGATCCTTTTGTGGCGGGGCAGTTTATCAAGTTGTCTGAAATGCGAGACGACAAGCGTATTGCCCGTGCTTACTCGCTGGTTAACCCTCCCAACACAGACTATTTAGAAATACTGGCTATTAAGGTGGAAGATGGGCTGTTGTCACCCAATTTACACTTATTGCAAGCTGGCGATAGCATCGAAGTTTCAACTGCAGCGGCAGGGTTTATGGTACTAGACGAAGTCCCTCCCGCTAAGCACCTTTGGTTGATTGGAACGGGCACTGGAATAGGCCCATTTTTCTCAATGTTAGAAACTCCAGAGCCTTGGGAGCGGTTTGAAAAAATTGTGCTGGTTTACGGTGTACGAAAAGCTAAGGATATTGCTTATCAAGAGCTGATTGATAAGTACTTAAATGAGCAAGCGGATAAATTTGTCTTTCAAGCCATGGTAACCAGAGAAGATTGCGTCGACGCACTCAGGGCCAGGATCCCAGCTGCACTGGAAGCGGATCAACTAGAGGATGCAGTAGGGCTTAGTCTTAATGCACAAGACTCTCAGGTGATCATGTGTGGTAATCCGCAAATGATCACTGATGCTCAAAGCATACTTGAGAATAAAGGCTTAAAGAAAAACCTTCGACGAAAGCCAGGGCAAGTAACGGTAGAACGCTATTGGTAGTGTGTTTTTTGAGCGTAAATGTTACTCTTTCGGATAGAAGTTTTGTCACTTATTTGATGCATTGATTAGTAATAAGCACAAAAACTCAGCAATTGTTGTCGGTATTTTTTACAATATGACAATAATAATTTAAATCTATTATTTAAGTTGCTGTATATAAAGAGTTATTTATCTTGGCTTGCTTTTTGCTTTAATCTGCTTAGTGATATTAAAGATATACATACTGCTATTTTGGGGGCACTGTGTTTAAACAAATTTTATTAGTAGCAAGTTGCGCGGTTTCGTTGTCTGCTTTTGGCTCAACGCAAACATGGGACTTTAGCACATTTACCGAAAGCGGAAGCGGTGATGGTAATACCTTCAGTGGTAACGGTCTTACTCTTTCTGGCTGGTCTAATACCGACGGTGGTGCTCAGAATATCGAAAGTGGCGAGCTAGATTACGCAAACGGTTATGGTTTAACCTTACAAAACCGTGATGAAGGTGATGGCTCTCCAGACCATGCAATCGACAGCTACAACAATCGCGATTGGAAGAAAGATTATGACATGGTTTTACTTAGCTTCGATGAAGCAGTAAACCTTGCTGGTTTCTCGTTGGGCTGGGCTAAAGAGGGTCGTAACAGGGAGGCTGATGTAACTGTATTAGCATACTCTGGTAACGATACTCCTACTTTAGCTGGTAGTAACTGGGGAGATGTGGCAAGTGCTTGGTCAACTGAAGCTCAGGTCGACGATGCTAACTCATACGCATATCAATCAATCAGCTCTAGTGCTTCTTCTAAGTATTGGCTAATTGGTGCATATAACCCAATCTTTGGAGATATGGGTTTCTCAACCGCTAACGATGCATTTAAGTTGGCCGGTGTTAAAGCTAATAGCCCTCAAGTACCCGTAACCAGCGTACCAGAGCCTGGCACAATACTAATGTTTGCAGCTGGCTTATTTGGCATCGCATTACGTAGCAGAAAGCGCCAAGCTTAAACCAATACTTCCTTTTCCTGTTTAATCAAAAATACGAAATACTCTGTATTTCGTATTTTTTTGTCTTTTTTTTACTACCTGTTCATTAGATACTGTTTAAGGCTTAATTGACTAGCCCTTGAAGCAACAAGGAATTAGCTTTGATAATGAACAAATTTTTAGTAGCTCTGTGTTTACTGTGTGTAACAAATCTTAGCTTTGCTGATCAGCAGGCTAACGAGTACGAACTCGCCGTTAAAGCCTTTCATAGTGGAGAAGAGAATGAAGCCTTCATCCATTTAAAAAATGCACTAAAAGCTAATCCTGAACACCTTTCCTCAAAGCTACTGCTCGCCAAAGTTTACTTTAACGCAAATAACTTAGGTTCTGCTGAGAAACAATTAGAAGAAGCCTTAGCCTTGGGAGCTGACATCAATCTGGTATTACCACTGCTTGGCAATATCCTACTGTTGCAGGGGAAAACTAACGAACTGCTTGCGTTTGAAGAGCGAATTAATGAGTTCTCTAAGCCGAGTTTGTTTGAGTGGAAGTTATTGCGTGGTCGAATCTATTTGAAAAGTGCTCAACCAGAATTAGCACGCAATGAATTTGAGCAAGCGACTAAACTTATGCCGAATAAGCCAAGTGCGATGAATACCTTGGCAACCTTATATTTAAGGCGAAAAGAATATGTACTTGCAGAACAGTGGATAGACCGCTCATTACAAATAGCCAAAAATAATGAGAGAACATGGTTGTTGAAAGGGGATTTAGCAGCGAGTCAGAACAACTTACCCCTTGCCTTGGAACATTATCAAACTGCTTATCGACTTGATCCTCAAGACCCAAAAATCTTGCGAAGCCTAGTGATGACTCACCTTAAACTTAATCAGACTGAGCAAGCTAAACGCTACTTAAAGATAATCCAAGAACAAACACCCAACGATCCCACAGCGATACTGATTGGTGCTACTTTGTTTGCCGGTGAAGACAATACCGAAATGGCCGAGCGAGCCTTAGCGGATTTATCTCAAAAGGTTTCTGCGGCAGAAACTCAGGAACTCACCGATGCAAATACTTTGCTGTTTATTCAAGGCGCATCGGAGTTTATTTTGGAAAACGACGAGAAAGCCCAACAGTACTTGAGCCAGTACTTGCGTCAAAAGCCTAGTGATCTCGGGGCTACCCGAATGCTTTCTAAACTCTACCTTCGTAATAATGAGCCTTACAAGCTGCAGTTACTTTTGCAAGATAACTTCGATTACATTATTCGAGATTTAGGCTTATCGGTGCAATTGGTGTATTTGTACATCGACGCTGGAAGACTACGTGTCGCTCAACAAGCTTTTGAGCAAATTAGAGCCTACCATAGCGATTCAAATTACATGGTGATTTTGGATGCTGAATTGGCTCGGGCAAGTGGTGAATCCGAGCGGGCCTTAAGTTTGTTGGAAGAGCTTCCTTTTACCGAGGATAACGGGCCGATAAAGTGGTTACAGTTAAAAGGCGAATTAGCTTTAGAACTGAACAAGTTTGACCAAGCTAGCCCGGTAATTGAGAGTTTAATTGCCAGAAACATAAACAATGCTAATGCGCAAAATTTAATTGCTGCTTATTACATTAAAACTGAACAAGCAGAATTGGCACTGCGTTATCTTGATGAAGTGTTAGCAACCAACCCCAATAATGTAGGTGCTAGCTTTAACAAAGCGGTGGTCTTGAGAGCGCAGGGCAGCACTGACGAAGCACTACAAATCTTAGACACCTTGTTAGCAGTAAACAAACAACACACGCCAAGTCACCTTTTGGCTGCTCGCATTCACCTTGAGCAAAAAAACTATCTAGAAGCGACTGAACAGCTCGATAAAGTTTTGCTATACGAACAAGACAATCGCCAGGCGCGCGAGCTAAAACTTGATACGTATATGCAGACAGCACAATGGTCGAATGCCTTAGCCGAAGTTGAGAAGCTAAATCGAGAGTATATTTTGAATGAGCGTTACTTAAGTGCTTATGCAGAAATTCTTATTCGATTAGAGCGATACGAAGACGCAGACTACCCCTTAGGTTTATTGGACAGTATTTGGAAAGAGCAGCCAAATAAGTTAATAGGCTTAGCCAGAATGCAAGCCCAAGCCAAGCAGTTAGCAAATGCCAAGAGCTCTTTATTAAAGTCTCATCAGTTGGCACCGAAAAATATGTCAACTTTGATCCTGTTAACTAAAGTAGAACTGGAACAAAATGACTTGGAAGCTGCGGAAAAGACAGTTGAAGATTTAGCCAACAAATTTGGTGAAAGTAGCCAGCTGTTTCTCTTGCAAGGCGATATTCAAATGCGCAAAAGCCAAAAGGAACAAGCGCAGCAAAAATACAGTAAAGCTGTAGAGTTGAATACATTTAATCGAGAGGCGGTAGTGCGTTTGTATCAATTGGCTAAACAAGGCATTGCCGATGATGCTTTTCATCAACAAATGGAAGGTTTAGTTACTACTGCTGCAGAGTTGGCTTGGCATAAACGTATTTTGGCCGATAGCTATTTACACCATAAGCAGCTTGTTAAAGCTCAACAACACTATGAAGACTTGCTCGCCTTGCCAGCACTAAAGCAAGATCCCGGTATTTTGAATAACTTAGCAAATATCTACTCTGGCCAAGACTTAGATAAAGCTTATCAAACCGTTGCACAGGTAGTAGAACAAGGCGCTAAAAACGCAGCTATTTTGGACACTATTGGGTGGATTGAAGTACAGCGTGGCAATGTTGACCAGGGTTTAGTTTACTTACGAGAAGCCTACACAATGAATGCATCAGATGCCGCGATTCGCTATCACTTGGCATTCGCTCTTAGTAAGTTGGGGCGCAAGGCCGAGGCTAAAGCGGAAGCAGAAGCAGCAGTGGAATTAGATCAGCAGTTCTCTGAGTATGAAGACGCTAAAGCATTATTGGAGAGCTTAGGCTAAGCTCCTTGGAGGAATAAAAAAGGCCACTTAAGTGGCCTTTTTTGTTGCTCTTACTTAGCTAATACGTTTGTATTTTATGCGGTGAGGCTGAGCGGCTTCTTCACCAATGGTTTCTTTTAACCAGGCTTCGTACTCGGTAAAGTTACCTGCATGGAAGTTTACTTGCCCTTCGTCGCGGTAATCTAGAATGTGAGTTGCGATACGGTCTAAGAACCAGCGGTCATGCGAGATAACCATAGCACAGCCAGCAAATTCCAAGAGTGCATTTTCTAGCGCGCGTAGTGTTTCAACATCTAAGTCGTTGGTTGGTTCATCTAGTAGCAGCACGTTGCCACCAGTTTGAAGTAACTTAGCCAAATGCAAACGGCCACGTTCACCACCCGATAGCTCTCCAACACGTTTTTGTTGGTCACCACCTCTAAAGTTGAATCGACCAACATAAGCGCGACTTGGTACTTCGATATTACCAATTTTTAGAATATCGGAACCGCCAGACACTTCTTGCCATACGGTGGCTTTATCATCCATCGCATCACGGAACTGATCAACGCTAGCTATTTGAACACTTTCGCCAACTTCTACGCTACCAGAGTCTGCTTTTTCCGCACCAGTAATCATCTTAAATAGAGTCGATTTACCCGCGCCGTTAGGACCAATAATACCTACAATCGCTCCCTTAGGAATGCTAAATGACAAGTCATTAATTAGTACTCGTCCATCATAAGCCTTGCTTAGGTTGTTAACATCAATAACCTTATCACCTAGGCGTTGCGCAGCTGGAATGAATAACTCGTTGGTTTCATTTCGGCTTTGGAAACTTTGAGTATTAAGTTCTTCAAAGCGAGCCATACGAGACTTACTTTTACTCTGACGGCCTTTCGCATTTGAACGAACCCATTCCAGCTCTTTCTGAATTGATTTCATTCGAGCTTTTTCTTGAGAGGCTTCTTGGTTCAAGCGGTCTTCTTTTTGTTCAAGCCAAGAAGAGTAGTTACCTTCCCATGGAATACCTTCACCGCGGTCTAGTTCTAAAATCCAGCCTGCTACGTTATCAAGGAAGTAACGGTCGTGGGTTACCGCCACAACAGTACCTTCATAATCATGTAAGAAGCGTTCTAACCAAGCTACAGACTCTGCATCTAAGTGGTTGGTAGGTTCGTCAAGTAGCAGCATGTCTGGTTTTTCAAGCAACAAGCGACACAGCGCTACGCGGCGACGTTCACCCCCAGAAAGCTTCTCAATTTTTTGGTCCCACTCTGGTAGGCGCAAGGCATCGGCTGCACGCTCTAGTTGATTCTCTAAACTATGTGCATCATGAGTAGCTAAAATCGCTTCTAGTTCACCTTGCTCTTTAGCTAAGGCGTCAAAGTCTGCATCGGGTTCTGCGTATTCGGCATAAACTTGGTCTAAGCGAGTTTGGGCATTTTTTACCACTGCTACTGCTTCTTCAACCACTTCGCGAACCGTTTTGTCCAAGTCCATTTGAGGTTCTTGAGCAAGGTAACCAATTTTGGTTCCTGGGTTAGCACGCGCTTCACCCTCAATATCGGTATCAATACCCGCCATAATACGTAGTAGGGTAGATTTACCTGAGCCGTTTAAACCGAGTACGCCAATTTTAGCGCCAGGGAAAAAGCTTAAAGAAATGTTTTTAAGAATATGTTTTTTAGGGGGAACGATTTTACCAACGCGGTTCATCGTATAAATAAATTGGGCCATTTGCCGTTCCTTTAAGGGTCTATACTCGAATTTTTGTGTCGCTAAAGCATACACCCAAATTCGCTAATTTTATCTTCCGCTATGATACTGGCTTCGTAGATGGAAGCTAGCTTTGTAAGTCACTTTATGCGGCGGTTTTTTGATGTTGCATAGTAAAGCAGCATAAAGAGGTACTATCTGCTTGTTTTTAACAGAGATAGCCAGCAGGGCTTGTCGAATTTCGAAAGTAATAGTGGTATGTTGGAATCATCACAATTTGACACTGCAGATTAAATGAAACAGATTTTATTGGCCTGTGTTGCCCTATGTATGGCATTTTCAGTTTCAGCCTTAACTTATGATTTACCCGAAGATGGTAGTCGCCTGCTGGGCGGAAACCAATGGCACAGAGTGCAAAAAGGCGAAACTATTGCGCTTATCGCCGAGCGTTATGGTGTAGGTTTTTTAGCGGTAATGGCGGCGAATAAAGGGGTAGACCCTTTCTTACCAGAAGAAGATACCGAGCTTCTTATTCCCACTCAAATTTTGTTGCCCGATGTGGAGCGCAAGGGGGTGGTGGTAAATCTTGCGGAATTGCGTTTGTACTACTTCCGACCAAATAGCACCGAAGTAGATGTGTTACCCATTGGCATTGGCCGAATTGGCCGCGAAACGCCAGAGATGAGCACTTATATTAGTCAAAAACGAGAGCAACCTACTTGGACACCTACTCAAAATATTCGTAATGAATATGCAGCTAAGGGGATTATTTTGCCACCGGTTGTACAGGCAGGGCCAGAAAATCCACTGGGTGAATATGCTTTGCGTTTGGCTTACGGTAATGGTGAGTATTTAATTCATGGCACCAATAAAGAGTTTGGTGTTGGCCTGCGTGTTAGCTCTGGATGCATACGCTTGTTTCCCGACGATATCGAATATCTGTTTTCGCAGGTTAATCTGAAAACGCCGGTGAGGATCATTAATCAATCGATTAAACATTCACTCGAACCTAGTGGCGAGTACTTATTAGAAGTGCACCAGCCGCTTAATCGCTCTGAAGAAGAAGTGACCCAAGCAACTACCTTACAATTGAGTCGTGATGATATTAAGTTTATTACGCAAGCAGGAGTTGACTCGTCGGTGGTGAATCAAGCGCTGAAAAACCAGCAAGGCATTGCTTTGTCGGTAGGAGAAAATCGAGGATAAAAAAAAGGTGATGCTTAGCATCACCTTTTTTTACATCGCTTTAAACTTACTTAGTGTAAGAAGATGCGATGTTGTCGATACGTTCGTTAGCGCGCATCGCTTCAGCTTTAGCTTGGTCAGCACTCATTTGAGCTGACTTAATGTCGCCACTCAAAGAGCTTTGCTCTGCACGAAGAGCTGCAACTTCGTTTGATAGTGCATCAACTTTGTCGCTTAGAGATTGTACGTTGTTTTCTAAAGCGGTAGTGTTTGAAGAACAACCCGCTAGTAAAATGGTAGAAGCAATAGCGCCTGCAACTAAAAACTTATTCATGGTAAGTCCGTCCTTTATATTCAATTCTAACGATTGTTAGCAATCGTTGATTCGTTTAAGCAAAGCTATTCACTGCAATTGAGTGAGCCGCTGGTATGATTATGGCTCAATATGAGCAAGCTGCAAGCGTTTGTTAGTAAAACCAAAAAAAAATAAGGCGAATACAGTTATTTAAGTTGATTTGTTAACATTTATTTAACAAAGAGCGTCGCCGCCTAGAGACATTTTAAATAACAGCTAGCTAATTGTTAGTTAGCGCTTTTACACTGCTTACTAGATTGTTTCTTAATATGCTTAAATTCTGCTTGCTGATTGGCTTTGTTTTGATATCGCACAGGCAGGCTTTTTACCACAATTAAGTAGTCACCTAATGCTTGTTTTTGTTGCTCGCTTAACTCAACAAACTCACTGTGGTTTATCGCCACTAAAGAACTAACTTTTTTACCTTCGAGGCGTTGTTCTACTCTTGAGTAGGTGCCTTGCCGTTGTTCAATATGAAAGTTGCCCACCGTGTGCATCACTTGTTGAGTAGTTTGAGACTGCAGTTGTAGAGCGATAGATTCTGCCATTGTTTCGTCCCAAGCTAACATAGCAAAAAAGTGATTTTTGCTTTGTTCGCTATCGCCATGGTGGGCGTTGCCAAACAGTCGCTGTTGGTAGGCCGGATCGTTGGTTGTAAAGTCTTGGGCAAGTTTGCTGCGTTCAGATTCTTCTAAGCCCTCTAAATATCCTAAGCCTTGCTGACCAATACAGCGAACATGCTCGCGAGGCGCATTGGCTGCAACTACCTTGAGTTGTTTATCTTTGGCGAATTCAACTAGCGGCCGATAATCAGAGCGGTAGTTATCCCAGGCTTTGGTTTGTTTGATAAGCCATTCTTCACCTATTTCGTCGGCTAAGTAGCTATCTAATAAAGCTTGTTGGCTGCGATTAAATTGCTCCATCGATAAACTAATTTGGTTTTGTTGCTGATATAGAGCTTCCAATAAACGTAGTTGAGCTAAGTGGATAGCGGGATGACTATGGTATTCGCCAAATAATATCACCTGAGAATCAGCCAGTTGCTTGGCAAGTGATTGGGTGTTTTCAACAATTTGTTGGTCGTTTGGGTTGTACAATGCGTAGTCATAGTAAGTCTGCAATTGAATATTTGCAGATGGCGTTGCTTGCTCTACAGGTGGAGTAGCGCTGCAAGCCGATAGAAAGAAAAGTGACAAAATGAGGCCTGAGAGGCGAAGTGACATAATATAAACTCTAATTGTAGATGATAATCATTATCATCTTAACCTTTGTTGGGCTGAGATGTAATGCTTAAATTAACGTGAATTTATTTCATAAAGATCAAAGCAGCTAGTGAGAAAATTGCAAATTCAATAGGCTAAACGCACACTACAGCTTCCAAGGCAGCTAGCGTTTTATTGTTACATTTGTTCATTTGAATAGCGTTAATGGTAAAAAATTTTGCTGTGATCTGAAAAGGACTCAGGTTAGAATGCGCCTTCGAAAAATCACCCACCAACATGTAACAAAAGAGTCAGGAGATACTGATGTTAAAGCGTGATATGAATATCGCCGATTACGATGCCGAATTATGGCAAGCCATTACTAAAGAAGAAGTTCGTCAAGAAGAGCACATTGAGCTGATTGCTTCTGAGAACTATGCCAGCCCACGAGTAATGGAAGCGCAAGGCTCTTACCTTACTAATAAGTACGCCGAAGGATACCCTGGTAAGCGTTACTATGGTGGTTGTGAGTATGTAGATAAAGCAGAAGTGCTAGCCATTGAGCGCGCCAAGCAACTATTTGGTGCCGACTACGCAAACGTGCAACCACATGCTGGTTCACAGGCTAACTCAGCTGTATTTATGGCTTTGCTTAAAGCAGGTGACACAGTACTAGGCATGAGCTTGGCTCATGGTGGTCACTTAACTCACGGTGCAAGCGTTAGCTTCTCGGGTAAAATCTACAACGCCGTTCAGTACGGGATTAACCCAGAAACTGGCGAGTTAGACTATGCAGAAGTTGAGCGTTTAGCTAAAGAACACAAACCTAAAATGATTATTGCTGGCTTCTCAGCATACTCAGGTGTGGTTGATTGGCAGCGTTTCCGCGATATCGCAGACGAAGTAGGTGCTTACCTATTCGTAGATATGGCGCACATTGCTGGTTTAGTAGCTGCTGGCTTGTATCCAAACCCAGTGCCAGTTGCTGATGTAGTAACAACGACTACTCACAAAACACTCGCTGGCCCACGTGGTGGTTTGATTTTGGCGCGTGCCAACGAAGAAGTAGAGAAGAAGCTTAACTCTGCAGTATTCCCTGGTGGTCAAGGCGGTCCTTTGATGCATGTTATTGCTGCAAAAGCGGTAGCGTTCAAAGAAGCGATGGAGCCAGAGTTCAAGCAATACCAGCAAAACGTATTAGATAATGCCAAAGCTATGGTAGCTGTACTGCAAGAGCGCGGTTACAAGATTGTGTCTAACGGTACAGAAAACCACTTGTTCTTGGTTGATCTCATCGACAAAGACATTACTGGTAAAGATGCCGACGCGGCACTAGGCCGTGCCAACATCACAGTAAATAAAAACTCGGTTCCAAACGATCCGCGTTCTCCATTCGTAACCAGTGGTTTACGTATTGGTACTCCAGCAATTACTCGTCGTGGCTTAGATGTAGCTGCTTCTAAAGAGTTAGCTGGTTGGATTTGTGATGTATTAGATAATTTACAAGACGAAGCGGTAATTGAGCGCGTTAAAGGCCAAGTGTTAGAACTTTGCCAGCGTTTCCCGGTCTACGCTTAAGTAAGCATGTAAACGTCAGGGATTGACGAGATAAAAGAAAGGAGGCTTTATGCCTCCTTTTTTGTATTTGTTTGTTAGGGTCTGTTGATTTTTGCTGATGGTTTTTGCAGCAATTTATTCGCCATTTAGGCAAGGCAGTGAGTGTGCAGTTAAGTGGGCTTAATAATCACTCGCTAACGCTGAATAAATGGCTTAGAAATGGTGCCCGAAGGGTTCGGATAAGCGAACTTTACTCTTTGTTGAGCACTTCTTGCTTAGCCCACTAGGCTTATAAGTGCTCGCCGCGATTAAAGCCCGCTTATCTCGAACAAAACTTCAACACCAAAGATCAACAGACCCTAGTAAAACTACGGATTATTAAGATTAAATGTGAATAGGAACACAAACCAAGGAGGGATAGGCTGGGTTTTAGCCTGAGAATTAGACAGTTGGTACTGAAATTGCTCAGTTTTTAAGACCTAATTGATAAGTCAAATTACCAGCGCTAAAGGGTAATTGCAGAAGAGAGAGAATCACCATGGACATGAATCCTGTGGCTAGTGCAAAACGATTAATGATTATGCAGTTTGTAATTTGGGGCAGCTTTATGTTGTTCATCATTTCTTAATATTTGCACATTAAAGATATCCCTTGGCAATGGAATTGCCTGATTCCGCTTGTTTAAGCGAAGGGTTAGTGAGCGTTAAGCGCTTGCCTTGATTAAGGTGAGTAGTACAGGCCACTCTAAGTAAAGATGTAAAATTACCTACCTTTTCTTCTCGTTGTAATACCTCATGGTAAATTTGCGTTAAAAAGCCCGCCAAACTAAGGTTAGCCTCTTCGGCTATTTGCTCCAGTAGTTGCCAAAATATCGCTTCCAAACGAATACTGGTTACTACGCCATCTAAACGCACCGACCGAGACTTCAATTCAAACAGTTCTGCTTCGGCGCCAGAATAAATTTCACACATTGGCAATCCCACCATGATCAAACCGAAGTCTAATCATGGTATACAAAATCAACTTTTGCCGTTTCAATTTAGTATTAAGCCAATAGCTTATTAAATTGCGCTAGCCATTGCGGGTGAGCTGGCCAGGCTGGTGCGGTGACCAAGTTCCCATCGGTAAGGGCTTGGTCAACGGCTATATCGGCATAGTCGCCGCCAGCCGCTGTCACTTCAGGCGCACAAGCCGGGTAGGCAGAAATGTGTCTGCCTGAGGCAATACCTGCCGCTGTTAATAGCTGTGCACCATGGCATATTGCCGCTATCGGCTGTTGCTTAGCGGCAAAGGCTTGAATTATTTCTAATACCTTAGCATTTAAGCGTAAGTATTCCGGGGCCCGTCCGCCGGGCAATAATAGCGCGTCAAACTCCTCGGTATCGGTGTCAGCAAAATTGCCGTTGAGAGTGAAGTTGTGCCCCGGTTTTTCGGTATAGGTTTGATCGCCTTCAAAGTCATGGATGGCGGTTTTAATTTGTTCGCCAATGCGTTTCTCTGGGCAAGTTGCGATAACTTCGTGACCTACCATTTGCAGTGCTTGAAATGGCACCATTAACTCATAATCTTCAACAAAATCACCTGCAATAATCAGTATCTTCGCCATGACGCTTTCCTTAACAAGTTGTTTACATTTCTAGTGCAGCCTAACTTGAGCGGTACGCTAAGCGGTAGTAATTGGTTACTACGCAAGCGCTATTTGCTTATATATGAAGCTTAACTTTAAGCTAATCAGACTCTTAACAAGCGAAGGACTAAACAGTAAGTAGTTGCTTCAGTGATTAAACTGAGAGCTATTTCTCATTTTTTCTTCCTTTACTAAGTTAGCGCCATTCTCTTTAGACAAAGCCTTATCTAAATAAAGGAATTGTGGGCATTTTCGATAGTTACGCTTTAGCTAACCTGTACCTCTGACGGTTTAGCAGATAAAATTGCCGGATACTCGAATAAGGGATCGCCCATGCATTGTCCATTTTGTTCTGCTCATGAAACTAAGGTTATTGACTCGCGTTTGGTTGCCGATGGCCACCAAGTAAGAAGGCGTCGTGAATGCTTAGAATGCCATGAGCGCTTCACTTCTTTTGAAGTGGCCGAGTTGGTAATGCCACGAGTGATTAAAGGTAATGGCATTAGAGAGCCTTTTAACGAAGAGAAAATGCGTGCAGGTATGATGCGTGCATTGGAAAAACGCCCAGTAAGCGTTGACCAAGTAGAGCAAGCGGTAAACAAAATTAAGTCGCAGCTGCGGGCGACTGGCGAACGTGAAGTTGCCACTAAGTTTATTGGCAAGATTGTTATGGAACAGTTGATTGGCCTAGATAAAGTGGCCTACGTGCGTTTTGCTTCGGTTTATCACTCTTTTGAAGATATCAAAGAATTTAGTGACGAAATTGCTAAGTTGGAAAAGTAAGTGAGTTTTAGCGTTCAAGATTGCCAGTGTATGGCAAAGGCCATTGCGCTTGCCAAGCGCGGAAAATATACCACGGCACCCAATCCTAATGTGGGCTGCGTATTAGTAAAAGATGGTCAGATTATTGGTGAAGGTTATCACCGTAAAGCCGGTGAAGGGCACGCCGAAGTGAATGCCGCGGCGGATGCTAAACAACGTGGTTTTAGCCTAAAGGGGGCAAGCTGTTATGTCACTCTTGAGCCCTGCAGCCATGTAGGTAGAACGCCAGCTTGCGCCACAATGTTAGTAGAACAACAAGTGGCCGAAGTAGTGATTGCCATGGTTGACCCTAACCCACAGGTTGCTGGGCGCGGGATTAAGCGCCTTGAAGAGGCTGGCATTAAAGTTCGTACCGGTCTAATGGAGCATTCAGCGCGTGCGCTTAACCCCGGATTTTTGAGCCGCGTTGAGCGTAAACGTCCTTTTGTTCGCTTGAAACTTGCTGGTTCTATCGACGCTAAAACAGCCTTAGCCAATGGCGAAAGCAAGTGGATCACCTCGGCTCATTCTCGCAGCGACGTGCAACGAGAACGGGCCGCTAGCCATGCTATTTTATCCACCGCTACTACGGTTATTCGCGATAATGCCAGCCTAAACGTGAGATTTAATGAGCTGGGTAGCCTTGCAGAGCAACTTGATGAAACACTGCTACGTCAGCCATTGCGGGTGGTTATTGACCGTAAACAACGTTTAGCAGAAGCAGCTCAAGACCTTAATATTTTTAAAAATAGTGAGTCTTTGTGGTTGGCTGGCCATCAATCACAAACGCAACTGCCAGCCGCAAAACAGCTGGTGATTGAAGACTCGCCAAATTTTTTGCCGCAATTAATGCAGCAGCTAGCTGAAGCAGAAGTAAATGATATCTGGGTTGAAGCTGGGGCTAATTTTGCTGCAGCCCTGATTCAAGCTAACTTGGTTGATCAACTTATTTGTTACCAAGCCGGTTTATTGATGGGAGCCGATGCTCACAGTTTAGTGGGGCTTGAGGGATATCAGTCGATGAGTGCGTTAAATTCTTGGCAATGCCTTGAAACTCGCCGAATTGGCCCCGACATTAAAACTATCTGGATCCCGCAAGCACAGGGCACACATTAATGTTTACTGGAATAATTGAAGCCCTAGGCAAGATTTCTCGGATTGAAAAACGCAGTGGTGACGTACGATTAAACATCGCCAGCGCTGGTTTAGATATGTCGGATGTAAGGCTTGGCGATAGCATCGCGGTAAATGGTATATGTTTAACGGTGGTCGATTTTAGCAATGAGCACTTTTGCGCCGATGTTTCTACCGAAACGTTAAGTTTAACTTCACTGGCTAAATGCAAACAAGGTGACAAGGTTAACCTTGAAAAAGCCATGCTCGCGACTAATCGCTTTGGTGGTCATATTGTCAGTGGTCATGTTGATGGCTTAGCAGAGGTAGTAAGCATTAGCCCCAGCGCACGTGCGATTAATATTTGGCTAAAGGTTCCTAATGATCTGGCGCGTTACATAGCCCATAAGGGATCCGTAACCGTAGATGGCATTAGCTTAACGGTGAACGAAGTACAGCAGCAACAGCTACGTTTAACCATTATTCCCCATACCGCTGAGCAAACAACCATTGGTGCTTGGTCGCCTGGGCAAAAAATTAACTTAGAAGTTGATGTTATCGCTCGCTATGTGGAGCGTTTAATCGGCTATGCTGATGAGAACATTAACGATTCAAAAATAAATACTGCATTTTTGGCGCAGCACGGCTTTATGAAATAGCTCGCCCCATCAAGATGCGCTAATAACAATAAATACTATCCCCAAAGGTAAGAAAGGTTTTGCTATGTCACTAAGCAGTATCGAAGAAATTATTGAAGATTTACGCCATGGAAAAATGGTGGTGCTAATGGATGATGAAGATCGAGAGAATGAAGGCGATCTCATCATGGCAGCCGATATGGTAACACCAGAGGCCATTAACTTTATGGCTACCTATGGGCGTGGATTGATTTGTTTACCCATGACTAAACAGCGCTGTCAGCAACTAAAGTTGCCACTGATGGTAGATGTTAATACCGAGCAGTTTGCTACTAATTTCACGGTATCTATTGAAGCATCGCAAGGCGTGACTACCGGAATTTCTGCAGCAGATCGCTCGCGCACTGTGCAAGCAGCCGTTGCCCGTGATGCTAAGCCTAGTGACATTGTTATGCCTGGCCATATCTTCCCGCTAATGGCGCAAGAGGGTGGGGTACTTACTCGCGCTGGACATACTGAAGCGGGAACTGATTTGGCAAGGTTAGCTGGTCGAGAACCAGCAGCTGTGATTGTTGAGATCCTTAATCAAGACGGCACCATGGCGCGTCGCCCAGATCTTGAGGTGTTTTGTAAAGAACATGGGTTAAAGATGGGCACTATCGCCGATCTCATCGAATACCGTAATAACAACGAAACCACTATTGAGCGAGTGGCAGAATGTAAAATGCCTAGCCGCCACGGTGATTTCAAGCTGATTACCTACCGCGATACCATCGATGAAAAAGTTCACTTTGTTATGCAAGCCGGCGAGATAAAAGAAAATGAAGCCACACTGGTACGCGTACACTTGCACAATACCTTTAGTGATTTATTAGGCAGTGACCGGGCTGGAAAGATGAGCTGGCCGCTGGATAAAGCGCTAGAAAAAATTGCTCAAGAAAATGGCGTGCTGGTGCTACTTAGTACCGATGATAAGGCCGATAATTTGATTGACCAAGTTAAAGCCTTTGCTCTGCAAGATCGCGGTGAGACTCCAGCCCAAAAGCAAGCGCACAGTGCTTCACGTACTGTTGGTGTAGGCTCTCAGATTTTGGCCGACCTCGGTGTAAGCAAAATGCGTTTATTAAGTTCACCTAAGCGTTATCACGCATTATCTGGCTTTGGTTTAGAAGTGGTTGAGTATATCGACCAAGAATAACTCGAGTATTAGTGAGAAATTATTTTATTAAGGGCCTAGCAGATTAGTTGTGCTAGAATAGCGCGATTTTTTTGATGGACTCAAAGAAAAGGCAGAATTAAGTATGAAAGTAATTGAAGCAAATTTAGCTACACCAAACGCTAAAGTGGCTATTGTTATCGCTCGTTTTAACAGCTTTATTAACGAGAGCTTGTTATCAGGCGCTGTGGATACGCTAACTCGTCAAGGCGGAATTAGCGATGACAACATTACTGTCGTTCGTGTACCGGGCGCAGTAGAGATACCACTGGCTGCTAAACGCATTGCAGCAAGCAAAAAGTACGATGCTATTATTGCTTTAGGTACAGTAATTCGTGGTGGCACTTACCACTTTGAATTAGTGGCTAATGAATGCCACAAAGGTTTAGCTCAAGTTATGATGGAATTTGATATTCCAGTAACTTTTGGCGTGCTTACTACTGAGTCTATCGAGCAAGCGATTGAACGCGCTGGCACTAAAATGGGTAATAAAGGTACCGAAGCTGCCCTAAGCGCTTTGGAAATGATCAACTTAGTTGATCAGATAGAAGTTTAATTTGAGGAATTCTCTGTGAAACCAGCTGCACGTCGTAAAGCTAGGCAATTTGCTACTCAAGCAATTTATCAATGGCAGGTGACCAAGGACAGCGTTGCTAACATCGAACATCAGTTCCTAACCGAACAAGACATGAGTAAGGCCGATGTTCCATATTTTTCTACTCTGCTGACTGGCGTAGTAGCTAACAGCGAAAAGTTAGATGAAGCGATGAGCTCTTCGCTTTCTCGTAAGTTAGAAGAATTAGATATTGTTGAACACGCGATTTTGTTGATTGGTGTTTACGAGCTATTAATGGTGAGCGATGTGCCACCTAAAGTTGTAATTAACGAAGCGATTGAATTAGCTAAGTCATTTGCCGCTGAAGATAGCCACAAGTTTGTTAATGGCGTGCTAGATAAAGTACTACGTTTACAGCAGTTTAAGTCTTAGTTGCATGTCTTCTCAGCCTCCTTTGGGTGAATTTGATATCATCGAAAAGTTCTTCCAGCGCAGTGCTTCACGCCCCGATGTTTTATTGGGTGTCGGTGATGACGCAGCGCTGGTAACTGTTCCCGAGAATAATCAAATTGCTATTTCTACCGACACCTTGGTAGAAGGCGTACATTTTTTCTCAGATATTCCACCTCGTGCGCTTGGCCATAAAGCGCTTGCTGTTAATTTAAGTGACATGGCAGCCATGGGGGCAGAGCCGCGTTGGGTGACCTTAGCGATCACCTTGCCGGAAATTGACGAAGCGTGGTTAGCCCAGTTCAGCAAAGGCTTTTATGACTTAGCTGAATACTTCAATGTCGCTTTAATTGGTGGAGACACCACCAAAGGTCCCTTAAGTATTACCGTGACGGTTCATGGCGTAGTACCTGAAGGTAAAGCCTTGCGCAGAGACGGAGCCAAGCCTGGTGACTGGGTATATGTTACTGGCAATATTGGTGACTCTGGCCTTGCGCTAGCGCATCTTCAAGACAAAATCAGCTTAAACCCTCAACAGTTAGAGCTAAGCCTAAAACAGCACTATTACCCGCAACCTCGAGTGCTTGCTGGCTATGGTTTGCGTGATATAGCCTCTGCAACCATTGATATCTCAGACGGTTTATACAACGATTTACAGCATATCCTCAGAAAGAGTCATTGCTCGGCGGTACTAAACCTAGATAGCCTGCCACTTTCAGAGACCATGAATGAAGCCGTTGGTGTAGATCAAAGTATTGCTTTAGCACTAAATGGTGGCGAAGATTACGAGCTATGCTTTACTGTGCCTGAATCTAATAAAGGCTCAGTCGATACTTCTTTATCCTTTAGCGGAATACAGTTTACTTGTATCGGGCAGTTAGCGCCTGGGCATGGCGAGATAAAGCTAAAATATCAAGATAAACCTTATCAAATCGAACCCACTGGGTGGGATCACTTCAACTAATCCTAGCGAGTAGCGAGAACTGCAATGGATAAAGCTTTAGCCAAATTAAGCTTACGTAACCCTTTACACTTATGCGCACTTGGCTTAGGTAGTGGCTTAGCCCCCAAAGCACCGGGTACTTTTGGTACCATAGCTGCCATTCCTTTGTATTTACTGCTAGCGCCATTACCTATTTGGGCCTACCTGGCAGTACTGCTAGTAAGCTTTGTTTTTGGTGTTTGGTGCTGTCAAAAAGCGAGTGATGCAATGGGCGTGCATGATCACGGGGCGATTGTGTGGGATGAGTTTGTTGGCTACTGGATTACCATGTTCATGGTGCCGCTATCTCCCCTTAATGTGCTACTCGGTTTTATACTATTTCGCTTTTTTGATGTTTTGAAGCCTTGGCCCATCAAAATTTTGGACAAAAAAGTGCACGGTGGCTTTGGTATAATGATAGATGACGTATTAGCCGGTGTGTTTGCAGCTATTTCTTTGCAAGTTGTGCTGTTTGTCCTCGCTTAACTGAGCATTCTCTCTGCTTGCCAAATTTGTTCTCCCCTAAATTTAGTTAAATCTGCTTATGCAAACCTTGCATAAGCTTATTCTTTATTGCATAAATATGACATTATATCGAATCCTTAATCACTATCACTGCCTTCTGTGATTTTTGGATTATAAAATCCTGTTTATGCTATTTACAGTGGCAGATAAAAATACTAATTTATTACGGGCAAAAAGCGGATCAGGCTTGATTAAGTCTTGCTCAGTTCACAATTGTTGTTTGAATAGCGACATTTGCTAGTGCAGGGTCTAGATTTATCAAGAACAATAATTATTAGTCTATTCGCAAACACACCGGAAATGCAGCCATAACGGTTGCATACATGACAAGATGTCACACGGAGAATCATAATGAAGAAAGGATTGGCGAAGCTGTCACTTGCACTTGTAGCTAGTGCGGTAGCTGTGGGCGTTCAAGCGCAAACATTTGTCTTCTGTTCAGAAGGCAGTCCAGAAGGTTTTAACCCAAGTTTATATACAGCAGGAACCACTTTTGATGCGTCTTCTAAGACCATCTTTAACCGTTTGGTTGAATTTGAAGTAGGTACAACCAATGTTGTTCCAGGGTTGGCAGAGTCTTGGGACGTTTCTGAAGATGGCCTAGAGTACACCTTTCATTTACGCAAAGGCGTAAAATTTCACAGTCAGAAAAAAGGTTTCAAACCTTCTCGCGAATTTAATGCTGACGACGTAGTGTTCACGTTTGAACGCCAAGATGACCCAGAGCATCCTTACCATAAAGTATCGGGTGGTTCTTACGAGTACTACAGCGGTATGGGTATGAACGACTTGGTTAAAGAGATCGTTAAAGTTGACGATTACACGGTTAAGTTTGTACTAAGCAAGCCTGAAGCTCCGTTTATTGCAAATATGGCGATGGACTTTGCATCTATCTTCTCTGCTGAGCAAGCTGATGCGATGTTAGCTGCTGGTACACCTGAGAAACTAGACCTAGACCCTGTAGGTACTGGTCCTTTCCAAAAAGTACAATACCAAAAAGATTCAATTATTCGCTACGTAGGTAATGCTGATTACTGGCAAGGCGCGCCTAAGATTGACCGTTTGGTATTCTCTATTACACCAGACGCATCAGTACGTTACGCCAAGCTTAAAGCAGGCGAGTGTCACGTAATGCCTTATCCAAACCCGGCTGATGTTGAGCAAATGCAAAAAGATGCTGACATCAACCTAATGAGCCAAGAAGGCTTAAACGTAGGTTACTTGGCATTTAATACCCAAAAAGCACCATTTGATAACGTTAAAGTTCGCCAAGCACTTAGCCTAGCGGTTAACAAGCAAGCGATTATTGATGCGGTATTCCAGGGTAGCGGTAAAATTGCTAAAAACCCAATCCCACCAACAATGTGGTCTTACAACGAAGATACCGTTGATTACCCTTACGATCCGGTTAAAGCAAAAGCTTTATTGGCCGAAGCGGGTGTGACCGATCTTAAGACTAACATTTGGGCAATGCCAGTACAGCGTCCTTACAACCCTAACGCACGTCGTATGGCGGAAGTGATTCAAGCTGACTGGGCAAAAGTAGGCGTACAAGCTGAAATCGTTAGCTACGAATGGGGTGAATACCTTAAGCGTTCTAAGCAAGGTGAGCACGATACCGTGTTACTTGGTTGGACCGGTGATAATGGTGACCCAGATAACTTCCTAAGCGTATTACTAGGCTGTGATGCTGTTGGTGGTGGTAACCGTGCTATGTGGTGTCATAAGCCATTTAACGACGTAATCACTAAAGCTAAACAGATTTCTGTTCAAGCTGAACGTGCACCACTGTACGAAGAAGCACAGTTAATCTTTAAAGAACAAGCTCCGTGGGTAACTATTGCTCACTCAGTGGCTTACAAGCCAGTTCGTAAAGAAGTTCAAGGCTTTAAGATTGATCCATTAGGTGGTCACCACTTCTATGGCGTGTCGCTAAAATAAATATACTTAAGGGGCTGGCAACAGCCCCTTTCCTTCCTTCAGACACAGAGCTGTAGTTATGTTCCAGTTTATTATAAAAAAATTGATGTTGGTGATACCCACCTTCATCGGCATTACTCTTTTAACCTTTACTTTGATTCGCTTGATTCCTGGCGACCCAATAGAAGTGATGGCAGGTGAAAGGGGCGTGTCTCCTGAACGTCACGCAGCCTTGCGTGCCGAGTTGGGCTTAGACCAACCGTTGTTGGTCCAATACTTTGATTATGTGAAGAATATTGCGAGTGGCGATCTTGGACGTTCATTAATCACCAAGACGCCTGTAACCGAAGAATTTATGACCTTGTTTCCTGCCACCGTAGAGTTGGCTACCTGCGCAGCAATCTTTGCGATATTAGTAGGCTTGCCCTGCGGGATTATTGCTGCTGTGAAACGGGGTTCCTTATTTGACCACTCGGTCATGACCTTTTCTCTCACCGGCTATTCCATGCCCATATTCTGGTGGGCCTTGCTGTTAATGCTGGTGTTCTCGGTGAACTTGGGGATAACCCCCGTGTCCGGGCGGCTCGATGTGACCTTCTGGATAGATGAGGTCACCGGTTTTATGTTGATTGACACGCTGCTCTCCGACGAAGACGGCGCATTTCTATCTGCACTACATCACCTAGTTTTGCCAAGTATAGTATTGGGCACCATTCCAATGGCTGTAATCGCCCGTATGACCCGCTCATCAATGCTTGAAGTATTAGGCGAAGACTACATTCGTACCGCTCGCTCAAAAGGCATGGCGCCAATGCGAGTAATTGTAGTGCACGCGTTGCGTAACGCTCTTATTCCAGTAATTACAGTAATTGGTTTGCAGGTGGGCATTTTGTTATCGGGTGCGATTCTTACCGAGACAATTTTTGCTTGGCCGGGCATTGGTAAATGGTTGATTGAATCGATTGGCCGACGCGACTACCCAGTTGTACAAGGGGGCATTCTGATCGTGGCTACCATTATTATTGTGGTGAATTTGATTGTCGATATTCTTTACGGCGTGGTAAACCCACGGATCCGTCACGGCAAATAAGGAGGAGTGTATTATGTCTGAACAAACAACGACTCCAGCCACCACTGGACCACAAGTACAAACGCCGTTACAAGAATTTTGGGGCTACTTTAGTCAAAATACCGGAGCTGTAATTGGCTTGGTATTTATCGCAACAATGATTGTGGTGGCTTTATTAGCCAGTGTGATTGCGCCGCATTCTCCCATCGAACAATATCGTGATGCCTTGCTGCTACCACCGTTTTGGGTAGAGGGTGGTACCACCGCTCACCTATTGGGAACTGATGATGTTGGTCGCGATATCTTGTCGCGTCTAATTCATGGTGCGCAACTATCATTGTTTATTGGTTGCTTAGTGGTAACGCTGTCCTTAGGTATTGGCGTTATTCTGGGGCTAATTGCTGGATTCTTCCGCGGCTATGTTGAAACCATCATCATGCGCGCGGTAGACATTATGTTGGCCATGCCAAGCTTGTTATTGGCAATTGCAATTGTGGCTATCTTAGGTCCAAGCATTTTCAACGCAGCGATGGCAATTGCCATTGTATCTATGCCGCACTATGTGCGTTTAACCCGAGCCTCAACCATCGCAGAGTTGAACAAAGATTACGTGATTTCTTCACGGGTTGCTGGTGCTGGCTCACTGCGTTTAATGTTTATTACAATTCTACCTAACTGTACTGCACCGCTTATCGTGCAGGCTACTTTGGGCTTCTCTAACGCTATTTTGGATATGGCTGCACTGGGCTTCCTAGGTTTAGGTGCTCAACCGCCAACACCAGAGTGGGGAAGCATGCTGGCCGATGCCTTGCAGTTTGTACAACGTGCTTGGTGGGTAGTTACCTTCCCTGGCTTAGTGATTCTGTTAACGGTATTAGCCTTTAACTTAATGGGCGATGGTTTACGTGATGCCCTTGATCCCAAGTTGAAGCAGTAGGAGAAGCCTTGTGTCTTTATTAGAAGTGAATAACCTTACTGTTGAGTTTGGTGATGGAGATAATCCATTTCGTGCGGTGGACCAAGTAGGTTACAGCGTAGAAAAGGGTGAAATTGTAGGTATTGTTGGCGAATCTGGCTCGGGTAAAAGTGTCAGTTCTTTGTCCATCATGGGTTTGATTGACTACCCGGGAAAAGTGACTGCCGACACCCTTAATTTCGAAGGGCAAGATCTATTGGCCATGCCAGAGGATAAACGTCGCGCGATTACCGGTGCTGAAATCGCGATGATTTTCCAAGAGCCAATGTCGAGCTTAAACCCGTGTTACACCGTTGAATACCAAATTAGCGAAGCGCTTAAAATTCATCAAAGCGGTGACAAAAAGTGGCGTCGTAAACGGGTAATCGAATTACTTGAGCAAGTGGGTATTCCAGATCCCGAATCGCGCTTAAAAACCTATCCGCATCAGTTGTCGGGCGGTATGAGCCAGCGGGTGATGATTGCCATGGCGATAGCCTGTGATCCAAAACTGTTGATTGCCGATGAACCAACCACCGCTTTGGATGTAACCATTCAAGCGCAAATCGTTGATTTGTTGCTGGACTTACAAAAGCAGAAAAATATGGGCTTGGTGCTGATTACTCACGACTTAGCACTAGTGGCTGAGTCTGCTCACCGAGTGATTGTGATGTATGCAGGACAAGTGGTAGAAACCGGACCAGCTGAAGAGATTTTCTCAACGCCGAAACATCCTTATACCCAAGCCTTGCTCCGTTCACTGCCTGAATCATCGGCAGGTAAAGAGCGTTTAGACGCACTACCTGGTGTGGTGCCCGGTGCGTTTGACCGACCAATCGGTTGCTTGTTAAACCCGCGTTGCCCTTATGCCACCGAGCGTTGTCAAAACGAACAGCCTGCAATGCAGGGAGAAGGAATGCGTCAAGTGCGATGCTTTACACCACTGGATGAAAGCGGGAGACCAAGCGCATGAGTGATAGCATTATGAAAGCAGCGGCTTTAGATGCTGCTCCAGTAGAAGAAACTACCCTAGAATCGGTATTGGCGGTAAACGGGGTTAAGAAGCATTACCACGTAAAAGCCGGTATGTTTAAACCAGACGCGACTGTTAAAGCCTTAGATGGTGTGAGCTTTAAGTTAGAGAAGGGTAAAACGTTGGCAGTGGTTGGTGAGTCAGGTTGCGGTAAGTCGACCTTAGCTCGGGTTCTAACCATGATTGAAACGCCCACTGCAGGTGAGCTTTGCTTTGATGGCAAAGATATTCTTAGCTTGGGTAAGGATGCCGCAAAAGCCTTGCGTCAAAAAATCCAAATCATCTTCCAAAACCCTTATGGTTCGCTGAATCCGCGCAAAAAAGTAGGGACCATTCTCGAAGAACCTTTGGTGATTAACAGCGATATGAGCAAGGCTGAGCGAAAGCAAAAAGCTTTAGCTATGTTAGCCAAAGTGGGCTTACGCCCTGAGCATTACGATCGTTACCCACACATGTTCTCTGGTGGTCAGCGTCAACGTATCGCTATTGCACGCGGTTTAATGCTTGACCCTAAGGTTGTGGTAGCCGATGAGCCCGTATCGGCGCTAGACGTGTCTGTGCAGGCGCAGGTGCTAAACCTGATGATGGATTTGCAAGATGAAATGGGCTTAAGCTATATCTTCATTTCGCATGATTTATCGGTTGTAGAGCACATTGCAGATGAAGTGATGGTGATGTATTTAGGCAAGGCGGTAGAATATGCTTCTTGTGAGGAGCTGTTTGCTAATCCTAAGCACCCTTATACTCAAGCGCTGTTATCAAGTACGCCACGCTTAGATCCTAGCCATCGCCGCGAGAAAATTAAGCTAGAAGGTGAACTGCCTTCGCCACTTAACCCACCTAAAGGTTGTGCTTTCCACGCACGTTGTCGTTATGCCAATGAGCGATGCAATAAAGAGCAGCCAAGTTTGGTAAGCGAAGCTAATGCGCAAGTTGCGTGTTTTGCTCGAGAAGAAGGGCGAATCGCTTAACTTGCACGCTATCCAATCAAAAAGCGGGCTTGTCCCGCTTTTTTTATTGCGTCATCACGTGTAAGTTAGCAGCATTAATCGTTTTAAGGTTCAAGACGTTGGCGTTGTTAGCAAAGTTGAAAATCAAATCCCTGCCTATTACTTTGTTGTTGCTTGTAAGCCTTGGCGCTTGGCAACAAGCTAAGGCCAATACTCTGGTTTGGGGAACCGCTTTTCACGCCGAGCCACAGCAACTTGTTGATGAACTGGATGCCAATAGTAACTTTATAAATCACTTGTTGTTCGACCCCTTATTTTTACTCGATCAACAAGGGCGTATTGCGCCACGTTTAATCACCAAGTGGAAAATTATTTCTCCCACACAGATTCAGTTTGAATTACGCAGTGGCGTAGTGTTTCACTCTGGTAATCCACTCACAGCCGAAGACGTAGAGTGGACCTTCCAACAACTTTCTCAGCAAGCTCATTTACATGCGTTGTTTGCACCTATTAAGAGCTTAAAGGCGCTTAATACCCTGCAATTTGAAGTTCGTACTTATCGGCCTTTTTCTGAGTTGATTCAACGTTTAAGTTTTATTTTTCCGGCAGATAAGCAGTTTTACACCGCTGAAGAAAACACCAATTCATCTTTTGCTGTATCGGGTACAGGCCCTTTTAAAGTGAGCCGTTATGTGCCGGGCATTGTTACCGAATTTGAAATTCATTCAAGCTACTGGCGTACTAATCGTAGCAATGTACAACGGATTAAAGTGGTGCCGATTAAACAAGCCGAAATGCGCATGGCTAGTTTGTTTTCTCGCGATGTTGATATCGTAGATCACGTGCCAGAGACCTACGTAGAGCTACTCAATAAAGATAAGCAATTGTCGGTGATTCAAACCGAAGGGTTAAAGTGGTTAGCTATTGAATTAAACCAGCGTAACCCAGCCTTAGATAATCGTAGAGTCCGCCAAGCGCTAAATTTAGCCATCGATAATATTCGCTTGGCCGAGGTGTTAGGGCCTTATGCTTTGGCTTCTACTCAGCTAAGCATACCAGGGCAAGCCGGTTACAATGCCGAGCTGTTGCCACGTTATAACTTGTTGTTGGCACATCAATTGTTACAGCAAGCGGGTTATGAAAAAGGCTTTAAACTAACCATGGCTGTACCGGAGTCATTATTTGGAGATCAATCTAAAGTGGTTTCTCAGTTGGTATCGATGTTGGATCGGGTGAATATTTCTTTGCAGCCGCAATGGTTAAGTGATCAAGACTACCAGTTGGCAGTGGATAGTTGTTCAAGTGACTTAGTGTTAACACGTAGGCAGGGAGATGCGGGCAATGTGTTGTCTATTGCGCGGGCGATGTTTCTCAGTGAGGGAGAACCGATTACCGATGAGGGTGGACCTTGTAAAGCCTATCAAAACGATAAAATTAGCCAACTTATTCTGGCCGGTGAGCAAGAGTTAGATGAGGAGAAACGCGCTAAAATTATTCAGTACTTAGAGCAGCAAATCTATCAGGAAGCAGTATTTGTTCCCTTATACTGGCAGCGAAAAATTTGGGCCTTGAACCAGCGGATTGATATAAAGAATATGAATCGGGCTAGTCCATTCCCATTGTTTGAGCAGCTACAGGTGCTCGATTAATCGCTTAAGCTTGGCAGAAGCGTTCAATTTTCTGTTGAATGCCTTTGCTATCTAAACCGAGTAAGTCATAAATTTGTTCTTGGCTACCTTGCTCAACAAAATTGTCGGGTAAGCCAATGTTTAGCACTTTTACTTGGTTAAGTTGCTGAGCAAATAAGAACTCGTTTACTGCAGAGCCTGCGCCGCCTTGTATTGCATTTTCTTCCACTGTCACTAGCACATCATGCTCGGCAAGCAAGGCTTTAATGCACGCTTCGTCTAAGGGCTTAACAAAGCGCATATCAACCAAGGTTGCATCTAGTTGCTCTGCCACTGGAGCGGCTTTGCACAGTAAACTACCAAAGTTAAGAATGGCGATTTTCTTGCCTTCTCTAATGACCCGAGCTTTACCAATTTCCATAGCGGTCATTTCGCTATTTACCGGTGTATTATCGGCACCACCACGCGGGTAGCGCACCGCTGCTGGGCCTTGGTGCAAGTGGCCGGTGTAGAGCATCTGCCTACATTCATCTTCGTTAGCTGGTGCCATAATCACTAAGTTAGGCACGGTGCGTAGGTAGCTTAAATCAAAAGCACCTTGGTGAGTTGGGCCATCGGCTCCAACAATGCCAGCACGGTCAATGGCAAACAAAACCGGTAAATTTTGAATTGCTACATCGTGAATTAGTTGATCATAGGCGCGCTGTAAAAAGGTACTGTAAATCGCAACAACCGGTTGGTAACCGGCAATTGCTAAGCCTGCAGCAAAGGTTACAGCATGCTGCTCGGCAATGGCCACATCAAAGTATTGTTCTGGAAACTCTTTAGAAAAGCGCACCATGCCTGAACCTTCACGCATGGCAGGTGTAATTCCCATCAGCTTTTTATCTTTGGCTGCCATGTCGCATAACCAGTCACCAAAAACTTTAGAAAATGTAGGGGCTGCGCCTTTGCTTTTAGGCAAGTTGTCTTGGCTAGGGTCAAATTTAGGCACCCCGTGATAACCAATTGGATCTTGCTCTGCGGGTAGGTAACCTTTACCTTTTTTGGTCATTACATGCAGAATTTGCGGGCCTTTTAAGTCGCGCATATTGCTTAAGGTGCGCACCAAGCCTTTCACATCATGGCCATCAATTGGGCCAATGTAATTAAAACCAAATTCTTCAAACAAAGTACCCGGCACTACCATGCCTTTAAGGTGTTCTTCCGCTCTGCGAGCGAGCTCTTTAATCGGCGGCATACCACTCAGTACTTTTTTGCCGCCTTCACGTAGCGACGAGTACAAAGAGCCAGAAAGAATATTGGCTAAAGAATTATTCAGTGCGCCAACGTTCTCAGAAATCGACATCTCGTTGTCATTAAGAATCACTAACATGTCGTTATGAATAGCACCAGCATGGTTTAGTGCTTCAAAAGCCATGCCTGCGGTCATTGCGCCATCACCAATTACAGCAACCACTTTACGGCCTTGCTGTTCTTTTTCAGCCGCAATAGCCATACCTAAGGCGGCACCAATAGAAGTGCTTGAATGGCCTACGCTGAGTACATCGTATTCACTTTCGCCGCGCCATGGGAAAGGGTGCAAGCCTTTAAATTGGCGAATGGTCGACATTTTTTCACGGCGACCAGTTAAAATTTTGTGCGGATAAGCTTGGTGGCCTACGTCCCAAACCAGTTTATCGAACGGGGTGTTATATACGTAATGCAAGGCTACCGTTAGCTCAACAGCACCTAAACCTGATGCTAAATGGCCACTCGATTGGCTGACACTGTTAAGAAGGTATTGGCGAAGTTCATCACACAGCTCAGGTAGCTGTTGTTGCTCAAGCTGGCGAAGTTGCGGAGGCAAGTCAGCCAGAGCAAGTGTAGGGTAATCTTTAATATTCAGTGTCATATAAAATGCTTATCATTATTCTTATTGTTGACGACTAGTTGTTTCGATGTACGACATAATCAGCTAATAAGGCTAGCAACTCACTATTGTAAGGCAAACTCTCTAAGGCTTGAAGCGCTTCTTTACCTAGGTTTTCAGCTTTTTCTACGGCGCCTTCAAGGCCCAGTAAACTTGGGTAAGTGCTCTTATTTAGGGCCTGATCTGAGCCCTGTGGTTTACCTAAAGTGTCGGTATCACTAATTATATCTAAAATGTCATCACGAACTTGAAAGGCTAAGCCTAACGCATCTGCATAACGAGCTAAAGCCTGCTGCTCATTTGCTTGTTCAATCTTGCCACAAACTGCGCCTAACATTACCGCTGCTTTGATAATGGCACCCGTTTTGTGTTGGTGCACTCTTTCTAGCTGCTCTAGGCTAACCTGTTGGTTGGTTGCCGCAATATCTAGTGCCTGACCACCACACATACCGTTATAACCAGCCGCTTGGCTTAGTATTTTAAGCATTGCCACCTTTTGGGCATCGCTGGCTGGTGCTTCAGCAATTAAGCTAAAGGCGAGGCTTTGTAAGGCGTCTCCCGCTAGTATTGCTGTGGCTTCATCATAAGCAATATGACAAGTAGGTTGGCCACGGCGCAGTTCATCATCATCCATGGCTGGTAAATCATCATGAATCAATGAATAGGCGTGAATGCACTCTACAGCCGCCGCTGCAGCATTAAGTATGTCTTTGGGCGCATCGTTTAATTGCCCAACCAAATAAACTAACAGAGGGCGCACTCGCTTACCGCCTAGCAGTAGGCCGTGACGCATGGCTGCCAGTAGCTTTGGGTCATTAACAACTTGATTGGCTAAAACACTGTCTAAATGGGTGTTTATTTGGGATTGGTAGTCAGCAATGGTGCTAGCTAAACTAGAATTCACTCAGAAGGCTCCTGCACTAAAGGTTCTAGTGAATCGCCATTTGGCCCTTGGCGAAGTATCTCAACTTGCTGTTGAGCCTGTTGCAACTTAGTTTGGCCAGCATTGGCTAAACTGATGCCGCGTTCAAATTGCTTAAGAGAATCTTCTAGGCTTAGCTCACCTTGTTCAAGCTGCTGAACAATGTCTTCAAGTTCATTTAAGGTTTCTTCAAACTTCATCTTTTCTGGTTTTTTTGCAACCATGCTAGAGCCTCTATCAAGCGTATTCTGGCGCAAAGTTACCTTAGCCGTATGGGTAGGTCAAACTTGCGACTCAAGTATTTTAATATTGGCCGATAAATATAGAAGAGCTTGGTAGGTCAAGATATTGAAATGAGAACACAAAATTACCTTCGATTCTGTTTTGCGAGTAGACTAGTATTAGTTTAATTAGAATCTCTAGGCTACAGGTTAAAAGGAAAAAGCAGTGGATTTAGCAACGCTGATTGGGATTATCGGCGCCTTCGCCTTTGTTGTTATGGCGATGGTGATGGGTGGCGGAATTGAGATTTTTATCGACATTCCCTCGGTACTAATTGTTTTTTGTGGCTCCTTGTTTGTTGTATTGATGAAATACAACCTAGGTCAGTTTTTGGGAGCGATTAAAATTGCGGCTAAGGCTTTTATGTTTAAAGCTGACAAGCCCGACGATCTTATCGAGCGCTCTGTAGAAATGGCTGACGCAGCCCGTAAAGGCGGCTTTTTGGCGCTAGAAGAAGCCGAGATCACCAACCCCTTTATGCAAAAAGGTATCGATATGCTGGTGGATGGCCATGATGCCGACGTCGTGCGCGCCACCATGGAAAAGGATATCTTGCTTACCTCGGAGCGCCATGAATTTGGAGCCGGTATTTTTAAAGCCTTAGGTGATGTAGCACCAGCCATGGGAATGATTGGTACCCTGATTGGCCTGGTAGCTATGTTATCTAACATGGATGACCCTAAATCCATTGGTCCTGCTATGGCGGTAGCCTTGTTAACGACTTTGTATGGAGCCATTCTTGCCAACATGGTGGCCATTCCTATTAGCGAAAAACTGCTATTGCGTGCGGGTGAAGAAAAGCTTAACCGTAGTTTGATTTTGGATGCTGTATTGGGTATTCAAGATGGCCAGAACCCGCGAGTGATTGAGGGGGTTTTGAAAAACTACTTGCCAGAAGGCAAGCGCTCACTAGGCACAACAGACGAGTAGGTAGCGCAGTATGGAAGAACCTTGCAAGTGCCCCCCCGAAGGACTGCCCGCATGGATGGGCACCTTCGCCGATCTCATGTCTCTGTTGATGTGCTTCTTTGTATTGCTGTTGGCCTTCTCGGAAATGGACGTACTAAAGTTTAAGCAAATTGCCGGTTCAATGAAGTATGCTTTTGGTGTGCAAAATCTACTGGAAGTAAAAGACATTCCAAAAGGAACCTCGGTAATTGCGCAAGAGTTTAGGCCGGGCCGCCCTGAGCCAACACCTATCGAAACCATCATGCAGCAAACCATTGATATGACTCAGGCCAAGCTTGAGTTTCATGATGGTGAAGAAGCTGATGCCGGTGGTCAGCAAAAAGCTGCTGGCCAGCAAACCGGTGGCCGAGCTTCAGCAACCCAAGCTCAGTCTTCACAAAGCCAGTCCGAAACCCAAGCCCAACAAAATGAAACGGCTAAACGAATCGCTCAGCAGTTGCGTGACCAAATTGAAGATGGCGCCATTGAGGTGGAATCGCTTGGCCAGCAAATTATTATTCGGGTGCGAGAGAAGGGCGCTTTCCCTTCAGGATCTGCTTTTTTACAACCTAAGTTTCGCCCGGTTATTCGCCGTGTGGGTGAGGTGATTAAAGACATTCCTGGTATTGTCACCGTGTCTGGCCATACCGATAATCAGCAAGCAGAGTCAGAGTTGTACCGCTCAAACTGGGATTTATCTAGCCAGCGTGCTGTGTCGGTGGCTCATGAGCTCATTAAAGTGCGTGGTTTTGCCGAAGAGCGCTTAATCGTGAGCGGATTAGCGGATACTCAACCCTTAATGAAAAATAATACTATCGAGAACCGCCGCCGTAACCGCCGCGTAGAAATCGGTATTATGCAAGGTAAGGCTTCTCAATCTGGTGAGATAGCCGTTTCTGGAGAAGAGTAAACCAGCCAACTCGCTTAGCTGAGCTAAGCGAGTTTTGTACTTTCTCAACTTATACTTTCCCCAAAATTCCTACCAAGGCGAGCTAAACTAAACAATATTGGCTCGCTGCCTTAACTCGCGGTATAATTCGCGCCCAAATTTATCAAGGCCCTTGAGTTATGAAGTTCATCGTTAAACTATTTCCAGAAATTGCCATGAAGAGTAAGCCGGTTCGTAAGCGCTTCAGTAAAATTCTTCAAAGCAATATTCGCAATGTGATTAGTCCAATAGATGAAACTATTCGAGTGCGTTTAGATTGGGACCGCATGGTTGTTACTTCGCGTAACGACAGCGAAGATAACCGCGAAGCGGTAATTCAAGCGCTTTCTTCTACGCCGGGTATCGTTCACTTCTTGGAAGTGAAACAACATAGCTACACCGATTTACACAATATTTATGAGTTAACTTTTGACGCTTGGAAAGATCGTTTAAAAGACAAAACCTTTTGTGTGCGGGTTAAGCGCAGTGGCAAACACGATTTCTCATCTATTGAAGTAGAGCGGTATGTTGGTGGTGGTTTAAACCAACATTGCGAGAGCAATGGGGTGCGTTTAAAAAATCCTGATGTTACGGTGAAAATCGAGATTGCCGATGACGTAATGTATTTGGTGCAAGATAAACACCCAGGTTTAGGCGGTTTCCCGATCGCAACACAAGAAAGTGTATTGTCGCTTATTTCTGGCGGTTTTGACTCGGGCGTGTCGAGCTATCAGCTCATCAAGCGTGGCGCAAAAGTACACTACTGTTTCTTTAATTTAGGTGGTCGCGCTCATGAGCTAGGCGTTAAGCAGGTTGCACATCACCTCTGGAAGCGCTTCGGTTCGTCGCATCGGGTTAAGTTTGTTGCGGTAGACTTTGATCCAGTGGTGAACGAGATACTTGAAAAAGTAGACAACGGCCAAATGGGCGTAGTACTCAAACGTATGATGGTGCGAGCAGCGTCTAAAGTGGCTCAGCATTTAGATATTCCAGCACTGGTCACTGGAGAAGCTGTTGGCCAAGTATCTAGCCAAACCTTGGTTAACTTAAGCATGATTGACCGAGTGTCAGAAACCTTGATTCTTCGACCGCTAATTGCCACCGATAAACAAGATATTATTGATACGGCTAAGCATATTGGTACCAACGATTTTGCTGAAACCATGCCAGAGTACTGTGGTGTTATTTCTAACAAGCCAACGGTAAAAGCGGTTGAGTCTAAGCTACTGGCCGAAGAAGAAAACTTCGACTTTGCGATTTTGGATAAGGTAGTAGAAGAGTGTCGCATAACCGATATTCGTGATGTGACCAAAGAAGCCGACGAGCAAGTGACCGAAGTGCTTAGTGAAGAAGAGCTAGCACAAGATAAAGAAGCGGTTGTTTTAGATATTCGCTCCATAGAAGAACAAGAGCAACAGCCTTTTAGCTTAGAAGAAGTGGAAGTAAAGCATATCCCATTCTTTAAGTTAGCCACTCAGTTTGGCGATTTAGACCAATCTAAGCATTACATGCTGTATTGTGACCGTGGCGTCATGAGCAAATTACAGGCTTTGTATTTGCAAGATGCTGGCTTTAAAAATGTCGGTGTTTATAGCAATAAATAAGCATGAAATAGAGCCGACGAAAGTCGGCTTTTTTATTGGATGTTCCAAGCAAACTCATTAAAAAATAGGCATTTTTCTGCCCACTTAGCATTTTTACAAGCTTTTACTAATGACCCGCTCAAATCCTGCGTCTTGTCACACCCTTTGCCGCTGGGTGGTATAAACTTAAACTAGGTTTTAGCATAAAGGGGTAGATGTATGAGCGATCTATTTTTAGTTACTGCCACCGGTGAAGATAAGCCAGGTACACTAAATCGCTTGGCCGATATTACCCACTCTCATCAAGGAAAGTGGTTAAGTAGTAGGGTTGTCAATTTAGATGGTCAAGTGGCTTGTATCTTCAAAGTGCAGGTTCCGCAAAAAAATACTCAGGCCTTGCAGCAAGCCTTGCTAGCTGTAGATGATTTACACCTAAGCATTAACGCCTGCAAACCCGCCCACTTATCTCAAAGTGAATCATTAAGTTTGGTCATTGATGCAGAAGATCGCCCCGGCCTAATTAACGATATTACGCGTTTGCTAGTCGGGCATGGCGTTAATGTTAACAAGCTTGAATGCCATAGAATGAGTGTACCTGAAGCTGGGGGGAGTGTATTTACCGCCGAGCTTGATCTCATGGTGCCAGACAGTGAAAACACTGCTGGAATTATTGCCGAGATAGAAGGTTTGCAATCTCAGATGGTGGTTAATCAAGTTCACTAATCGGTATGTTACCAAAAGCAAAAAAGGGCAGTTTAACTGCCCTTTTTAGTGAGTAAAGACAGTAAACTCGTTATTTAAGATTAAACTCTTTTACTGCATTAAGAATACTTCGAATACTGTATTGACCAATAAATTTGCCATTTTGCACCACTGGCATTCTACGACGTTTCTCTTTAATCAACTTTTCTGCAACAGCAAGAATATCCATGTCGGTGCCAATAATATCTACTTCTTCACTCATGTAATCAGCGACTGAACCACCAATCTCTCCATGATAAGTGCCTTTTAAAATGGCCTGTAAGCAGTCAATTTCAGAAATAACACCAACTACTTCACGTCGCTCGTTGATGACGGTTGCGCCAGAAACCTTGGCGGTAATCATGATATCAATGGCTTCAAATAGTGAGTTTGAAGGGGTAACCGTAACCGGGTTTTTGGTCATGTAGTCAATTGCTCGAATAGAGGTTAACGGCATGCTTTCTTCCTTAAAATTGCAGGGTTTCTTTAAGATATGAATAAAAAAAATGCTTTTTGTCCAGTTGTTTGTATAAAAAACTGGTGCAACTTAAAAAAACCAAGGTGACTTTGAATTAATTGTAGTTGTAATGTTGCTCAATAGTCGTATTTTTTGTGGGTAATTAGATTATAAGGTCTCTAGTTACTCTATTATTCAGCTCACGCTTACTACTACCTTGGTCTAGCGATGTAAATTGTGTGAACAATGAATACTTTAGTCTTAGTCGATACACGTTACACTTGAGCATAATTGCTTAAGTTCAGCCAAAGAGATCCCGCTAATGAGTCAACGCAAGCTGCATGATTTGTTTTCGCCAAAGTCTATCGCGGTTATTGGTGCATCTAATCGTGCCTCACGACCTGGCAATGTGGTAATGAAAAACCTAATGAGCGCCGGCTTTAATGGTCCCGTTATGCCGGTGAGCCCTAAATATAAAGCGGTGTTAGGTGTACTGGCTTATCCCAGTATAGAGAAGCTCCCTCAGCGCCCAGACCTCGCCATTGTTTGTGTAAACGCTAGCCGTTTGCCAGAGGTTGTGGAAAAGCTTGGCCAGTTTGGCTGCAAAGCCGCGATTATTACAGCCGGCGGTTTAGATATTAAATTAGACGGCCAAGAGCAAACCATTGCCGAACAAGTTCTGGCCTTTGGCCAGCGTTACGGCATGCGTATTTTAGGGCCAAACAGCTTGGGTTTAATGCTACCTAATATTGGATTAAATGCCTCATTCGCTCACGCCAATAGCCAGCCTGGCAAGATAGCCTTTGTGTCGCAATCTGCTGCTGTGTGCACAACCGTGCTCGATTGGGCAAATAATAAGGGCATTGGTTTCTCATCGTTTATTTCTTTGGGAGATGCCTTAGATATCGACTTTGGCGAACTACTCGACTTCTTAGCCAGAGATGCCAAAACCCAAGTGATTATGCTGTACATCGATTCGGTGAAGGATACTCAGCGCTTTATGTCGGCGGCTCGAGCAGCCTCACGCAACAAAGCCATATTGGTGATTAAGTCCGGCCGCAGCCGCCTAGGCGCGCAAGCGGCAGCCTTGCATACCGGTGGATTAGTGGGTAACGACGCGGTTTACGACGCGGCATTTAAGCGTGCTGGTATGTTACGAGTAAAAGATCTACATGAACTGTTTGCTGCGGTAGAAACGCTGACTTACGCCAATCCTTTACAAGGTGAGCGTTTGGCCATTTTGAGTAACGGCGGCGGGCCAGCAGTGCTGGCGGTTGATGCCTTGATGGAGCGCGGGGGGAAGCTGGCTGAGTTCTCAGAGGATACTTTGGCTAAGTTGTCTGAGGTGCTACCCAGCGCATGGTCGGGGCAGAATCCCTTAGATATTGTTGGCGACGCCGACCCAAGTCGCTATGCCAAAGCTTTAGATATTGTTGCAAGCTCAGGCGAAGCAGATGCATTGCTGTTAATGCATGCACCTTCGGCGCTGGCGGGGGCAGAGTCCACCGCCGATGCCTTAATTAATGTGATTAAGCAAGATAGCAAGGCGCGTCGCCTCAATATACTTACCAATTGGATGGGGGAAGAAACCGCCTATTCTGGTCGGTTGGCCTTCACTAAAGCAGGCATTCCTACCTACCGCACCCCCGAAGGGGCTGTGGGAGCATTCATGCATATGGTTGAGTTTCGCCGTAACCAAAAGTTGTTGTCAGAAACCCCCAGCACTACCGACAAAACCTTAGTTGATCAAGGTGCTAAACAGTTGCTCCAGCAAGCCATTGCTAAAGATATTTTTGTGCTGGAAACTCATGATGCCAAGCCCTTGTTGCATGCCTATGGCTTGCAAACCATTGACACTTGGTTTGTGCACAATGTTGAAGAAGCCATTAGTTGCGCCGACACCATTGGCTACCCGGTAGCCTTAAAAATTCAGTCGCCCGATATACTGCACAAATCTGATGTGCATGGGGTGAGCTTAAATATTAATAACCAGCATGAGCTAGAAATAGCCGCAGAATCGATGCTCGACCGGGTCAAGCAAGCCTATCCACAAGCCAAGGTTGAAGGCATGATCCTGCAACGAATGGCCTTAACTGCTGGCGCACAAGAGCTGCGTGTGGCAGTAATTAATGACCCAGTATTTGGCCCTGCTATTTTCTTGGGCGAAGGTGGCTCCGAGTGGGACGAAACCCAAGATGCAGCGGTGGCGCTTCCGCCACTCAATATGAGTTTGGCGCGTTATTTAGTTATTTCGGCACTTAAAGCTGAAAAAATACGAGACAGGCGCTTGCCTAACGGATTGAAAATGCAGGCGCTCTGCAGCATGTTAACTCGGCTATCAAACTTGATTATCGATTGCCCAGAGATTGCTCGCTTAGATCTTAATCCGGTGCTGGCTGCTGGCGATAACATAACCTTGCTTGACGTGAATATGCGTTTGCAAAAATCCGATCAGCGTTCAAGCCAGCGCCTTGCTATTCGCCCTTATCCCAAAGAGCTGGAAGAATATTGCCAGACTAAAAGTGGCACAAAGGTATTGCTTCGCCCGATTTTGCCAGAAGACGAGCCTAACCACTTAGCTTTCGATTCATCACTTACCGAAGAAGATCGCTACAAGCGTTACTTTGGCGCACGTGGGCAAATGACCCATGAAGAAATGGCTTTGCTCACTCAAATTGATTACGCCCGAGAAATGGCCTTTATTGCGGTAGATGAGCAAGCCGAAGACGACCGGATGATACTAGGGGTAGTGCGCGCCAGCATCGACCCCGACAACTTAGATGCCGAGTTTGCAATGGTGGTGAGAAGCGACTTGCAAGGCCAAGGTTTAGGTAAACACTTGCTGCAAAAGATGATTCGCTACTATCAACAAATGGGCACCCAAACCTTAAGTGGCATGACCATGATCCAAAACCGCGGCATGGCGGGTTTAGCCAAACACCTTGGTTTTAAAGTGAAGTTTGAATTGGAAGATGGGGTAATTGAAATGCAGCTTGAGCTACAAAACAATCCCCCAGCAGACCCTAGTTAGCAGCTTATTAGTTATTGGTTTGCACTAACAAATTGTTGCATCACAGCGCAGTTAGCATTAATGCGCTGGTCAAAGTCTTCTAGTGCAGGGGTTTCGCTGCACGCGCCGCGTTTAGCGCCAATGCGTACTAAGCAAGATTCAAAGGAACTGTCGTAATGGTTGTGAATCAAACCATTGTCCAGTGGGCAACCGTCAATGCTGTTGTCTTCAGCCACCTTAAAGTACTGCGCCAAACTATCTCGCAAACCTAGGCTAAAAGGCCCTGCGTCTTGCTCTGGCTCAAAAGAATACACATAGCAGTGGTGCTGTAATACATCTTCATGACAGGTCAGTATGCCGTCACTGCTTAATGCCTTTAGCAGCGCTTGTTGCTTAATAAGCAGCTTGCCTTCTTTAGAGCTTTCTTCAGTTTCAAGCGCAGTGCCATCGGCTACTCCAAAACCGCGATTGGGGTTTTCGCCATATTGATTAAAGCGATGTCCGGCTTTAAATCCAGTAGGGTTCACTAGCGGCAATAAGCTTAGGTTTACAGATAGAAATACATCATCGTTAAGCTGGCTAAGAAACTTTAGCATTCCCCATGGTCCAGCTGCTTCTTCTCCATGAAAGCCCGCGCTAATAAGAATATTAGGTAAATGTTGCTTGGGCGCCGCAGAGCTATATAAATCAACAGGGTAGCTTTCAATTTTACCAAGTGTTTGCTGTTGCATGCCTAAACGCTGCATTTGTTCATGAAGTAATGAATAGAATCTATCGATGTCATTGCTGGCACAGCCAAACTGCTGAGACTGCCAATGAAACTGTTGGAATGAAGAACGGCTCAAAACCTAAGCTCCTGCATGGTTAAGTGATTGCTTAAACGAACACTACCAGTACTTTTGCTTAGGCTCTAGTCTTGCGCGGTATTTACTTGTTTTTCTAAAAGGAATTAGCGCTTTAGCTTAAGTGTTTAATCGTCGTCATCGTCGGGGTGAAGGCTTACTACTTCGGCGAGTTCTTGTTGAAACAAATCGGCAATAGCGTGATGTTTTTCATTCAAGTAAAAGTAGCTGGTTATGGTAATGAAGGGCTCATTAAAGCAAGGTTTAATTAGCGCCTGCTCGGTTTCATCAAGTAAGAACTCTATGGAGCGTTTGGTTGCTGGGAAGTAATCTGCGCGGCCGCGGCGAAGCATCTCCACCATTATGTGTGGGGTAGCTACTTTCTCAAACCCCATTTCTGACAATTGATAAAAGATATCAAAGTAGGGTATTCCATTTAAACCTACCGGTTTAAAGTTACTTAGCTGGTTTGGGTCATTCACGCAGTTTTGGTCGTGCGGAACCCAAATCCATAATGATGAGCTCTCGATGGGCACATCTATTTTTATCATGTGGCTGGAATCACGAGTAGGAATTTCGTAGGGGAAAGCCTCGCCGTCTAACTCACCATTTTGCACTAAGCGGTGGGCGCGCGCTTCCGGCAGAGGGATAAGTTCCAGCTCAATATCTATTTGCGCGGCGGCTTCTACTAAATAATCTAAACCTGGCTCATCTTCGCCGGAGTCTAGGTCGTAGTCGAGCACGGCTACTTTCATCAATGCCGCTGCATTAATGAAAAAAGGCGTGAACAAAAAGCTTAGTATTAACAATCGAGTTGGCATTATTACTCAAGCGTTTTATTGGCTTAAGCAAAGTATAGAGGGCATTTTAGTAACGCTGCTCATAATTTAGTCATTTTGTGTTGAGAGCCTAAAAATACTCCGAAATGGCTAGGTAGTGCTGCCGAATATGTTCAATCAGCAATTTGATTTTTTTAGGTTGCTGGCGGGTAAAAGGATACATGGCGTAAATGCCTAACACCTTTGCGGCTTGCCCTGTTAGTACTTCGTGTAAGTCTTGTTTGGCTAAATCTTGGTACACCAAACAGCGTGGCACATAAATTAAACCATGCCCAGCTAACGCGGTTTTGCGTAATGCTCGTGCGTTGTTGGTGCTAAAGCCACTGTTAATGCGAATGGCTTGAGTGGTCTCATTCACTTTAAACAACCAATCTTCCGCGCCACCTTCCTGATAGCTATAACTTAGGCAGCGATGTTGTTTAAGCTCATCTGGGGCTTTAGGAGTGCCATGCTTTTTTAAGTAAGCTGGGCTGGCTACCACCACCCAATGCGAGTCGATAATATGCCTGGCAATTAACGATGAGTCAGGCAAGCTACCGGTGCGAATCACCAAATCAAATCCATCTTCTAGCAAGTCTACAAAGCGATTATCCATCGACATCTCAATGCTAATTTCTGGGTGTTGTTCGCTAAATGCTGCTAAGGCTTCGGCAAGCAGCAGTTCCCCCGAGATAGTTGGCACACTAATGCGGATCTTGCCGCTTAGGCTTTCGCCATATTCGCCTACTTCGGCAAAGGCTTCTTGTGCACTAAGCGCAATGTGTTTGGCTTGTCTATATAGTGCTTGGCCAGCCTCGGTGAGCGTGAGTTTACGGGTAGTGCGATAGAGCAGTTGTACCGCCAGTTGTTGTTCTAAACGAGCCACGCGCTTGCTCACTACCGAATTGGTTAACTCACGCTGTTCTGCAACCCGAGAGAACGAGCCTTGCTCAACCACGTCGGCAAATAAAATCAAATCATCTACATTTGGCATTTTTTGGAAATAATTAATTTCTTTGTTTCTATATATGGATAAATCACCAAGGTGTAAAGTAAATGTTAATTAAAAGTGTGGTTTTAGCTAAGGCTTGCTTGGTACTTCACGGTTTAGTTGCACTAAGGTCTGATTTCCGCCGGAGCAGGATTAACTAAAATCAAAGCTGAAATGCTAAACCTTGTTTTATAGCTGGTTGTTTATTAGTAAGGGAAAGGGATGAGTGAAACGGGATTAAGGATATACCCCAGCAAACCCAGTAAGGTGTATTTTTACGCAACTTGCTTGCTAGACCTGCTTGATCCCGATGGAGGCATTGCCGCCATAGAACTAATTGAACGAGAAGGGGTAGAGGTTATTTGGGTAGAAAAACAAAGCTGCTGTGGCCAACCTGCCTATACCTCTGGCTACCAAGAACAAGCAAAAACCGTTGCCTTAAGCCAAATGGGGCTATTTCCGGAAGATTATCCAATAGTCGTGATGTCGGGTTCTTGTGCCGGAATGATGTTTAAACACTATCCCCACTTATTTGCTAATGATGATATTTACGCCGACCAAGCGGAAGCATTTGCTGAACGGGTTTTTGAGTTTAGCGAATTTTTAGCCCATATTTGCCGGGCAAAATTACACGACCAAGGGCCCTTAACCTCGGTTGTGTTACACACCTCATGCAGCGGGCGAAGAGAGTTGGGGATCCATGCCAGCTCGCAAGCTTTGCTATCTCAGCTAGATAAAGTAGAACTTAAAAAAGCCGAATACGAAAGCGAATGTTGTGGTTTTGGCGGCAGCTTCTCACTGCGCCATAGCGAGATAAGTCAAGCCATGGTGGAAGACAAAGCCAAGCATTTGCAAGGCTCTGGTGCCAGTTATTTAGTGAGTGCCGATTGGGGCTGCTTAGCTAACATTAATGGACATTTGGCCTATCGAGGAGAAGCCAGTCGCTTTAACGGCCAGCACCTCGCGAGCTTTTTATGGCTACGTACCAAGGAAGCTAAAGCATGAGTGTACAGCATTACCAAGCGAGCCAGTTTAAACAACAAGCTAGCGATGCCTTAGCCAATCAAACCTTACGCAGCAACTTTCGCGGCGCCATGGATTATTTGCAACAAAAGCGCAAAGACGCGTTTAGCGACCCGCAAGAGCTCGCACAATTGCGTGAACACGCCGAGAACATTCGCCAACGCTGTTTAAGCAAGTTACCGCAGCTACTAGAGCAGTTAGAGAAAAACTGCCAAGCCAATGGCATACAAGTGCATTGGGCCGAGGATGCCAAACAAGCTCAACAGTTAATTGCCGAGTTAATTCAAAGCCATGGCGCTACTAAGGTCGTTAAAGGCAAATCCATGGTGACCGAGGAAATCGAGCTTAACCAACATCTAGAAGGCCTAGGCATTGAATGTGTAGAAAGCGATATGGGTGAATACATTGTGCAGCTGGCCAAAGAAACGCCCTCTCACATTATCATGCCGGCCATTCATAAAAATAAGCAGCAAGTAGCCGATTTATTTCAGCAACATATTAAAGACTTCGATTACACCTTATCGGTAGACAAGTTAATCCAAACCGGCCGCGAAGCCTTGCGCACCAAGTTTAAGCAAGCAGAAGTGGGCATATCTGGGGTGAACTTTGCGGTGGCAGAAACCGGCACCTTATGTTTGGTTGAAAATGAAGGTAATGGCCGTATGACCACTACCGTGCCACCAGTACATATTGCGGTTACTGGTATTGAGAAGGTGGTGGAGTTTTTAAGTGATGTGCCACCACTATTTAGCATTTTAACTCGCTCGGCGACTGGCCAGCATATTACCACTTACTTCAATATGATCTCTGGTCCGCGACGTGCGCCAGAGCGAGACGGGCCAAGCGAAGTACATTTGGTATTGCTCGATAATGGTCGCTCACAAGCCTACGCCGACGAAGCCTTGCGTAAAACCCTGCAATGTATTCGCTGTGGTGCCTGTATGAACCATTGTCCAGTTTATACCCGTGTTGGTGGCCATGCCTACGGCACCACTTACCCAGGCCCTATTGGGAAAATAATTTCGCCCCATTTACAGGGCTTAGGGCAAACCAGTGACTTGGTAACCGCCTCAAGCTTGTGTGGCGCCTGTGAAGAAGTGTGTCCGGTTAAGATCCCTATTCCTAGTTTATTGCAGCGTTTGCGTCATGATGCAAAGCTGCCTGCTGCCGAGCAGACTCCAAGTCTGAAAGGGCAAGCGAGCGCCGCTAGTTGGGCAGAGCACACCGCGTGGCGGATGTGGGCTTGGTTGAGTACTCATCCTAGTATCTACAATTGGGCTATGGCTGTTGGTGTAAAGCTTGCCAAGTATTTGCCTATACCAACGGGAGAGTGGACGCGTTGTCGTAATAAACCTGAGTTAGCCAGCCAAACCTTTCACCAAACAATGAAGCGCCGTGCTAGCAAGTCGGTAACTCGTTCAGCAACTGGAGGAGCACGCTAATGGCGGTGAGTAACTCAAATGCCAAGCAAAACATTATGCAGCGCTTGGCTGCAGTTTCGGCCTTAGCACCGACAAACCAAACCAGTGCTAATGCCTGGCAGGCTTCTTCACCAGAGCAGGCTTTAGCCCGTTTTGAACAAAGCTTAATGGCCGCCCATGCTGATGTAATTATTCTAGAAAATTCCAAGCAATTATCAGTTTGTTTGCCGGAGTTACAGCAACAGCACCAATGGCAAACTGCGCTATGTGGGGAAGACGGCGAATGGAGCAAAGCTTTTAGTTTAGCGCTTGCAGAACACTTACAACTAAACCACTTTTTGCAGCCTTTTGAGCAGCTTAAAACTGCCTTGTTTGATAGTACCGATGTCACTTTGACTGGCTGTGCCGCCGGTATTGCCGATACCGGCACTTTAGTGCTTAAACCCAGTGCCGATGAGCCCCGTAGTTTATCGCTGATTGCGCCGTGTCATGTGGCCGTGATTAAAGCCAGCCAAATTGTCGATAATCTTAGCCAATTAATCAGCGAGCAACATTGGCATAAAGGATTGCCAACTAACGTAGTGCTGATATCGGGGCCGTCTAAAACCGCCGATATTCAGCAAACCTTAGCTTATGGTGCACACGGCCCCAGCCAGCTAATTGTGATTGTGATAAGTGGCGAGTAGCCGAGATTAAACCAATTTTTAACACCAAGCAGAAGCAGTGGAGCAGCCAAAAATATGCCTCAAACACATAACGAGTTAGACGGACCTTACCAACAATTGTTTGAGCACTTGTCACTTACGCTTGCTCCCGAGCAGCTAATGACCAGTGAAGCGCAAACTTTAGCTTATGGAACCGACGCTAGTTTTTACCGCCTAATTCCGCAGCTGGTGGTTAAAGTTAACACCTTAGAGCAACTGCAACTAGTAATGGCCAGCTGTGCTAATTTGCAGCTGCCTTATACTTTTCGTGCTGCAGGCACCAGTTTGTCGGGGCAAGCGATCAGTGATTCAGTGCTTATTCTTCTTAGTGATGATTGGCGCTCTCATCAAATATTAGATAACGGCAACAAAATTAGCCTGCAACCAGGGGTGATAGGCGCCGATGCCAACCGTTATTTAGCGCCTTTTCAGCGAAAAATTGGCCCTGATCCGGCCTCGATTAACGCCTGTAAAATTGGCGGCATTGCGGCCAATAATGCCTCGGGCATGTGTTGCGGCACCGCTCAAAACTCTTATCACACTATGGCATCAATTACTTTGGTACTTACCGACGGAACGGTGCTTAATACCGGTGACCCACAAAGTGTAGCGGCCTTTAAGCAAAGCCATGCTAGCTTGTTAGAACAGCTGAGCGAGTTGGCTCAAACCACCCAACAAAATACCGCTTTAGCCGACAAAATTTGCCATAAATATCGACTAAAAAACACCACGGGTTATAGCTTAAACGCGCTGGTGGACTTTACCGACCCCTTCGATATTTTGCAGCACTTGATGATTGGCTCAGAGGGTACCTTGGCCTTTATCGCCGAGCTTACCTACAACACAGTAGTGGAGCATCCACATAAAGCCTCAACGTTGTTGGTGTTTGAAAATAGTGATGTGGCCTGTAAAGCAGTAGAAGTACTCGCCAAGCAAGCGGTTGCTGCAGTGGAGTTAATGGATGGCCGCGCGCTAGCATCAGTGGCTAACCAAGCGGGTATGCCCAAGTTTATCGCCGACCTAGATAATCAAGCCTGTGCTTTACTAGTGGAAACGCGTGGTAGCCAAGCCGATGAATTAAGCCAATTATGCCAACAAGTGATGGACAGTTTGCTTGATTTCCCCCGCATCGGTGAGGTTGCGTTTACCACTAAATCTTCAGAAACGGCTGCCTTGTGGGCCATTCGTAAAGGCATGTTTCCTGCTGTGGGCGCCGTGCGAGAAACCGGCACAACGGTAATTATCGAAGATGTGGCTTTTCCTGTAGAGCGCCTAGCCAATGGCGTGAACGAGCTGCAAGCATTGTTCACCAAACACGGTTATCACGAAGCGATTATTTTTGGCCACGCGCTAGCTGGTAACCTGCATTTTGTATTCACACAAGGCTTCGAAGACCCGGATGAAGTTGCGCGGTATGGCCGCTTTATGGATGAAGTCAGCCAGCTGGTGGCGGTTAAATATCAAGGCTCGCTAAAAGCCGAGCATGGCACTGGCCGCAACATGGCGCCCTTTGTTGAGCTAGAGTGGGGCGCCGAGGGCATTGCGCTCATGCAACAAATTAAGCAATTGTTTGACCCACAAGGTTTGCTTAACCCCGGTGTTATTCTTAATGATGATAGCCAAGCCCACTTAGCAAACTTAAAACCGATGCCAGCCGCCGATGACTTAGTGGATAAATGTATTGAATGCGGCTTTTGTGAACCGGTTTGTCCCTCGCGCAGCCTAAGTTTAAGCCCGCGGCAACGCATCGTTTTATACCGAGAATTAAGCGAATTACGCCGAACTGGCGATAAGCCGTTGCGTTTGGCTGAGCTAGAAAAAGACTTTAAGTACCAAGGCGTCGATACCTGTGCTGCAGTAGGTTTGTGTGCTGACCGTTGTCCTGTTGGCATTAACACCGGCGATTTAGTGCGTAAACTGCGCGAAAAACACTATGCCAAACATCAAAATATCGCTCGCTGGACAGCGGAGCATTTTTCTAGTGTAGCTACAATGACACGCTTGGGTTTAGGCACGGCAGAGCTTGGCCATAAAATACTGGGCGACAAAGCCCTAGGTGCCATTAGCAAAGGCATTACTAAGGTATCGGCGGGTAAAGTGCCTACTTGGAACCCTAGTTTTCCGCGTCGGGCCAAGTATCAACCACCTCAAGCACGCTTTCATAAACAAAAGGTGGTGTATATTCCGTCTTGTGCCTCGCGCACTATGGCACCGCCCACCGATGCTATCGACCCACGCCCCTTACTGGAAGTGACTTGCAGTGTGCTAGAAAAAGCTGGCTACGAAGTGCTTATTCCCAGTAATGGTGACGAGCTATGTTGCGGCATGCCTTATCACAGTAAAGGCATGTTTGATCTTGCTAGCAGTAAATCACAGCAATTAGAAGACGCGATATGGCAGTTAAGTGAACATGGCCGTTGGCCAGTACTTATGGACACTAGCCCTTGTGCTAAACGCAGTAAAGAACAGTTTGAGCGTGATCTGGATATTCACGAACCGATCGGTTTTATTCACCAACACGCGCTAGACAAGTTAGAAATTGCCCAACTTGATGAACCGGTTATGCTGCACCTAACTTGTAGTTCACGGCGAATGGACATGCACGACCCCTTGTTAAGCATTGCTAAGCGCTGTGCTAAGCAAGCGATATTGCCTGAGCATATCTATTGCTGCGGCTGGGCAGGCGACAAAGGCTTTACCACTCCCGAGTTAAATCAAGCCGCGCTAGCCCCACTAAAAGCGCAAGTACCAGAAGGTTGCAGCCGCGGCTACAGCAACAGCCGAACCTGCGAAATAGGCTTATCACAACACAGCGGTGTGGTGTATCAATCGATATTGTATTTGGTAGATGAAGTGAGTTTGTAGAGAGACGAGTGTTAGTAAGCGAATAAGTTGAGGCTTATTCGCTTTTACTTTTATTGGCTTAAACACTCTAAAGTAAGCTCTCCTTTAGCGTTTCTTAGATTTAAATGAATCGAAAAATCATCATCTGTTTTGTTTCTTGGCGCACTTTTAACAGTGGTGATTAAGCCTTGGTGATTTATTTCTGCAAGGAACTGGCTTACAAATGGCTTGTTTAAGCTGGTTTCTAATATCCCTGCAGTTTTAATCTCGATGCTTAGCGCTTTGTTACGCAGAATTGACTGAGAGTCACCCGCAGCTTTGGCTAATAAGCTTATGGTTGGTATAGGTATAACCGCGGGTTCTCCATCAATAAAAGCTTCATTGATTAACATGCAACCAATATGTACCTCGCTAGAGTTAGCCGCTATAACAGTATTTATATTGAAAGAAGCCAACGCAGCGAACAACAAAGCTAAGCTTCTTTTTAGTGCTCTTGTATTTTTCATGAGTGTATTAATAAAAAATTCCCTTACCAACCGGTTGATTATTTAGAATTTGCCAACGTAATATTTTCTCGAGCTTCCACATCGACCTATTCACTTCACCCAGAGTTTTGTCTTCAATTTCTTGTAACAAAGCCGCTAGCTTTTGAGTAACTCCATATTTGCTATCTAACTTATCAAGTCCCCAGCCAACAAGTAAACCTACAAAAATGGCAATTGCTAACGGAGCAGCAGCTAAAGTCGTTACAGTGCCAACAGCAGTAGCCCCGATTGCACCCACAATTGCCGAAATACCAACTTTGACTAATGAAACCGCTAAGTCTGCAACTAATTCACTTAATAGAAATTGGTCTTTTAGTAGGTGTTCTAAAATAATAATAGGTACGGTCAAAATGAATGTTAGTCTTGCCCCGGCTCTAGCAGAGGATTTAATAGCTGCTTTACCGACAGCCATGTCAACCACTTTTGTGTTTGTTGATAAATATCTAGCAGCGGTAAAGATATGCCGTTGACCAGGTCTGCCTTTAAAAATAATGTAGGTTTTTCCGTTCACTATTTTTTCATAAACTTTACCTGAGAAGCCAAGATCTCTAATTAGCTTTGTAAGCGTAACTATATCATTACCTGTAGCGGTTAGCCCTGCAGCTGTGCGAGTCCCTGATACCATCTGATTCTTGATTGCTTGTTCATAAAATTCTTTAACTTGATTACTTTCTAAGACGTAAACAAGTTGATGATTATTGGTAACATCTTGGGTGAATTTTTTATCCATAAAATACGCTTATTCATTCCTGCAATCTGTCAAAAAACAAACATGCCTTTATTTGATGTTATTGTCAATTAAGTCTTGGTGCTTACTGATTGATCAGGCTAGTTACAGAAATAGCCTTGTTAAAGTTAAGTTCTGGAAGTTGCCTTCTCAGGCTTCTACCGATGATGCTTAAACTGCAACTCTACTAAGCGTTGATATAGCGGGCAGCTTTGCAGCAAAGATAGGTGATCGCCAACATCAATTAGGCGGCCTTGGTCCATTACTGCGATTTTGTCGGCGTGCTGAATGGTTGAGAGGCGATGAGCAATAATTAAGGTAGTTCGCTTATTCATTAACTCTTGCAGGGCTTGTTGAACGTGGTGTTCGCTTTCGCTGTCCAGGGCGCTGGTGGCTTCGTCCAGTAACAATATCCTCGGGTTCTTTAATATGGCTCTGGCGATAGCAATGCGCTGGCGTTGTCCGCCAGATAATCGCACGCCTCGCTCGCCCAAAAAGCTGTTATAGCCTTGTGGTAATTGGCTAATAAATTCATGGGCGTGGGCTTTTTTTGCTGCCTCTATTACTTGTTCGTTGCTGGCTTCGGGATTGCCATACCTAATGTTGTGGAATACATCGCTGCTAAACAGGGCAGGGTGTTGTGGCACTAGAGCCATGTGTTGGCGCAGCGCTGCAGGTTCTAGTTGGCGAATGTTTACGCCACCTAAACTTACCTCGCCTATTTGCGGGTCGTAAAAGCGTTGCAGCAATTCGAACAGAGTGGTTTTACCAGCTCCCGATGGCCCAACTAGTGCCAGTACTTTGCCTTTATCTGCCTTTAATGTGAGTTGCTCTGTTGCTGCAATATCGGGCTTAGAAGGGTAGTGAAATGTGACATCTTTAAAGGCCACTTCGGCGCTTAACTCGTTTGCTGAGGCAAGGTCTTGGCTAGGTGCGGTAATGTGGCTTTTTACTTGCAGAATTTCGATTAAGCGTTCGGTGGCACCCGCGGCGCGTTGTAATTCGCCTAATACTTCTGAAATGGTCGCTAAGGAAGAGGCAACCATAATAGCATAAAACACAAAGGCGGCTAAATCGCCGGCCGACATCACGCCGTTTATTACATCGCTTCCGCCTACCCACAACATGCCGGCAATGGCACTAAATACAATCACGATGACGCCAGAGATTAAGATGGCACGTTGTTTAACTCGCTGTCTGCCTACTTCAAAGGCCTTTTCTACTTCTGTTGAAAACAGCGCGCTTTCTTGGGCTTCGTTACTGTAACTCTGTACCGTTTTTATTTGCTCAATGGCTTCGCCTGCGTAGCTGCCTACATCGGCCATTGAGTCTTGGCTTTGGCGTGAGAGCGCTCTAACACGTCGGCCGTAAATCAGGATAGGAACCAGGATAAAGGGCACCGAGGCTAATACAATAAGGGTGAGCTTTATATTGGTGGCAAACAGCATGATTATTGCGCCCACACACATTAAGGCACTGCGCATAGCCATAGAAAATGACGAGCCAATAATGCTTTGCAGTAAGGTGGTGTCGGTGGTGATACGCGACATAATGTCGCCGCTGCCGTTGGTTTCAAAGTAACTTGGATGCAGCGTAATTACGTGGTTAAACACGACTAGCCTTATGTCGGCACTTACTCGCTCTCCCACCGAAGACACTAAGTAAAAACGAAAAAAGGTGCCAATAGAAATGAGCAGGGTGACCATAAGAATAAATTGAATGGCATTAGCCAGCTCTTGTTGCGACTGCTGGGCGAAACCTTCATCAATTAAAATGCGCACCCCGTAGCCCACCGAGAGGGTGAGTGACGCAGTAAAAATCAGTGCTAGCAATGCAGCCGCTACTTTCGCTTTATAGGGGCGAATAAAAGCAATTAACTCAAATAAAATGCGTAGGTTTTTAGCTTTTTTTCGTGGCTGCGCTGAGCTTGGATTGGCGTTGTGCGCATGGTTGTTTGTTTGCGTTTGCATTGCTGAGCCTTTGTTGTAGCCAGCGTTTCGCTAACTATTTTGTACTGCGTAATTAAGCCCAATATAAGCTTGATAGTGCTGCTCATATAACGATGACTTCAAGTGCTTAGAATAGCAAAGCTTAGTCTTTGAAGTGTGTAGCAATTGTCACTTTGTAAGCCTTGTTAAGCAGGTTTATTAGGGGCGCTTGGCTCTTTACTTTGTGGCGTCTTTAATTGTTTTGTAAACCTTTAGTTGGCAGGCATCACAGCGGGTTTCTAAACCAATGTACAAAGGGCTTTGGCAAAAGTGGCAATGGGCATCTTTAAGCGGTGCTAGCTTGGCTCGCCGTTGTTTGTGGCTAGGGCGCTTTTTGTGTTTAAGCAACCAAACAAAGCATAAGATGTTGATGGTAAAGCTTAAGCCACGCAGCCACCAAATATAGTCACTATATTGCGGTGCTTCTAGGTCAAATAGTAAGCCGGTTACGATCAGCGAAAATAACAAAATCACCACTTTTGAGACTAAACCATTGGTGTAGCGGCTATCGGTTTGATTATTACATTCGCTACAAAGCCAATGCTGCCTTTTGTTTAACGGTAAAATGGGGATCCAAAACAAACCTAACCAAGCACGATAACGCCACAGCTCGGCAATCACCGGTTTCTCACAGTAATTACAGTAATCTCGGCTGTAGCCAATCCGTTTGGCGTTCCGTTTCTTAATCCCTAAGTGTAAGTACATGCTAGCCGTTATCCGAGCCTAAGGCGCTTAGTGCTTAGGCAAGTGGGGTTTATTTCTAATTTACATAAGCGTGTATGTTACTGATTGAAATACAAGTAATACAGAATATTATTGGATTATGTGATGCGAGGTTTGCGGAAATAGAAAGGCCAGTAAATAGGCTGGCCTTGGATTAACCTTGGCTATTAAGCTTCACGGGGTTTATTTAGCGAAGTTAACTATTGGAAAACACTTAAAGAAGCCGTTGTCGGCACAATTAAGTAGACCAATTTGTACGCCGTCAATTTCTTTGGTCATGTTGAAAATACCTAACTGGAAGTTAGATTTTTCTGAAATGCTAGCTACGCCAATATCGGCATTGGTGTAACCCTCAGATACGTTTACCGCACTCCAGTTTAAGCCGTTTACGTCATTGGTAATGTTTACTGCTGCTAGGTTTACCCCAGTAGTTGAACCAGTGTTCCAGTTAAACAAGCCTAAAGAGGCTCCTTTCATTTCTTCGGTTACCTTTGCGCCACCAAAGAATAAACCAAAGTTAACACCAGTAGTGCGTTTGGTTTCAGACATGCCTAATACCGAAAAATCTACACCTTTTACTTCATCTACTTGGCCATGAAGTACCGATAAACGTACGCCACCAACAGCGTCTGAATCTGGCGCATTGTAGCCGTTTAAGCTAGAGAACATCACTGGCGAGCTAGCCAACGCAGGCGCAGACATTAAGGCGCTTAAGGTTAAAGCAGAAATAATCTTTTTCAAGGTAGAGCTCCAAGTACTCTGGCTGACAGGCTTATAGTTTGCCAGCTGAGTGAAGGGTTAATTTGGGCGCGCAGTATACATTAGCTTTCGCTAAAGGGAATACCAATATGCGTATATCAACAATGCGCACCATGTAAACATTTAGTGCCTAATTAAAAGGGTCACTGTATTTTTCATCGGCCAACATCTCATGGTCGGTAAGGGTGTTTAAGAAGGCGATGAGAGCTTGCTTCTCCTCTTCATTAAAGTTGAATTGGAAGGCTTGGCCATTTGAGTCTAACAGTGGTGCTCTTAGGTTTGGGTGTAGTTGAATACCGTTGCTGTAATGATCTATCACTTGCTCTAAGTTGGCAAAACGGCCGTCGTGCATATAGGGCGGACGAATAGCGATGTTTCGCAGTGAAGGCGCTTTAAATTTTCCGCTGTCGTTGCTATTGTCGGTTGTTTCTGCAATGCCTAGATCATCAGTGGATATCGCATCTAGTCCATTTACCGTGGCGGTAGTTCTAAGTACTGGGCCATTGGGTATTGGGCCTACAAATGCTTCGCTAACATGGCAACCCGCGCAATTGGCACTATCGCCATTTTCATTTTCTCTTGGTAACAAGAAGAGATCTTTACCCAGGTTTTCTTGGGCGCTAAAACCCGGGAAATCAACACGTGGTGATAGCACCTCACTTCTGGCTACATCGTATTTGGCAGTAGTACTTACCATACTTCTTACAAATTGGGCTAAGGCTTTAGCAATGCGGTCACTGGAAATGCTCTCATCACCAAAGGCATCGTTAAACAGTGCAGGGTAGTAAGTTTGGTTGGAGACTATTTCTTCTAGTTCTGCGAGGATCAGCCCCATTTCTATCGGATCTTGAAATGGCATAAGCACTTGTTCTTCTAAAGTTGCTGCTCGCTCGTCCCAAAAGAACGTGCCACTAAAGTAAAAACGCGCGTTAACAATACTCATTGAATGACGGCGGGTTAGTTCGCCATCAAAACCAATGCTTTGCACTCGCGGGTCTGAGAAGCCATGTTCCGCTAAGTGACAAGATGCGCAGGCTGTGGTGCCGTTGGCACTTAGCTTTTTATCGTAGAACAGTACTCGGCCTAAGGTGGCGCCAGCATCGGTAACGGGGTTGTCTACTGGTGTATTGTCAAACTCGATGGCGGCATGTTGAAACTGAGATTGCGCCGGAAAGTTGTTTTCAGTGTAGTGAGTGGGCAGGGCAATATTGGCGTAATTAAAATGCGCTTCGGGTAAGTTTAGCGCTGATTCTGGCTCGGTGATAGGAGGGACAACTTCTGTATTGTCACCACTTGAGCTTGTTTCACCTCCGCCACCACAAGCACTGAGCAAAAGCACCAAACCAAGTTGAGTTGTAAACTGTTTTATCATCACTGACGTGTACCTTAAAAATTCCTTTTTTTAAACTAACAGCTGCAGTGTAAAGATGTGTAAACCTGCCTAATCTCTGGCGATAGTGTGACGTAATACTAGAGTCAACAAACCCTAACTTAGTTAAAGCACTTTACCGGGAGAGACACCAATTACCCGCTTAAACGCCCGAGAAAATGCCGCTTCAGAGTTATAGCCGAGCTCTTCGGCCAGTTCAATTAAAGGAACATGCTGTTGCTGTAAACGCTGATGAGCGAGGTTCATTCGCCATTGAGTGAGGTAGTTTTTAACGCTGTTGCCAATGAGTTGGCTAAAGCGGGCAGAAAACCCCGAGCGCGACATCCCACATTCTTGAGCTAGGCTTGTCACTGTCCAGCTTTTTTCTGGCTGGTGGTGAATCGCCCGTAAGGCGATGCCTATTTGTTTATCGCGTAATGCTCCCAACCAACCTTCACTGGCCTGTGGCGCTTGTTCAAGCCAATGGCGAATGAGTTGTATCACCAGAATATCGGCCAAGTGGGTAATGATGGTTTCCCCGCCAGGCTTAAGTTGCTGCGCTTCAGCGGTAATAAGGTCAAGGGTACTGGTAAGCCATTGCGGGTGTTCTAACTCACTTTGGTGCAGGCTTAATACTGGTGGCAATTGCTGAATGAGTTGTTGCGCCGCCAGCTGGTCGAAGCCGAGCACACCACAGGTTACCTCTGTTAACTCGCCGCTTTGGTTAATTTCTAAGGTTTCGTATCTCTCACTTAGGCGTTTTACTCCAGACTCAAACAGTGGTGTGGGGCTTAGTTGAGGATTGCTCGTTAGGGTATGACCAAGAGTATGCGGTATTAATACCAAACTGCCTTGTTTTAGTTGTTGCGGAGCTTGATTGTTAATACACAACCAGCACTGGCCTTTAGTCACTATGTGAAACATCAACTTGCCTGGCAAAAGCGGCATAGAGATAGACCAGTCCCCGCGCAACACCGAGCGACAATATAAACCGCCATCTACCCGCAGTTGATGCAGCGTTTCTCCCAAAGGGTCGTTAGCAGTAGGAAAAAATACCGGATTGATGGACATAGCCCTTAATCTCGCTAATTTGGACGAATAGTTAAAAATTGTAGCTTTAAGGGCATTAAACATCCAGTTGCTTTATCAAATACTAAATAGGTGATTAACACACTAGGTCTTCAACAAGTATTTAGGAGCACAAGATGACAGCAACCACCTTAATTATTGGCGCAAAAGGTAAAACCGGACACCGCGTAGAATCACTACTGCAAGCTAAAGGCATAAGTACTCGCGGTGTTTCCCGCTCAAGCTCTCCAGCTTTTGATTGGCTCAAACCAGATACTTGGCTAGAGGCAATGCAGGGGTGTGAGTCTGCTTACGTAACTTACCAACCCGATCTGGCGGTTCCCGCCGCCAAACAACATATTGCGGAGTTTATCGTACAGGCTAAAAAAGCCGGCATAAAACACCTAGTGTTGCTATCGGGCAGAGGTGAGCAAGGCGCCGAGCAGGCAGAGCAGCAACTCATTAATAGCGGTTTAAAGTGGAATGTAGTGCGAGCCAGTTGGTTTTCGCAAAACTTTAGCGAGGGCTTTCTAATAGAGTCTGTTTTAGCAGGGCAAGTAGCTTTACCCGCCGCAGACGTGCTCGAACCTTTTGTTGATGTAGACGACATTGCCGAAGTGGCAGTAGCTTGTTTAACTAAACCTGCTTTAGCAAATACTTTGTTTGAAGTAACTGGCCCCGAATTATTAACCCTGCGCGACTGCGTGACGCAAGTTGCTCAAGCGCAAAATAAGCCCATTGAGTTTATCGAAATTAGCGTAAGCCAGTTTGTTGAAGCGCTAAAAAACCAAGGCATGCCAGCAGAGATGCTATGGCTAATGAAGGAGTTATTCGGGTCGGTAATGGATGGTCGAAATAGCCATTTATGCAAGGGGGTAGAGCAAGCTTTGGGGCGCAAACCTAAATCATTCTCTAGCTATGCAGCAGAAGCTCATGCAGCAGGTGCTTGGCAGCTATAGTTTAAATCAACGTCTCCATTAACAAGCGAGTGCTGGGCATTCGCTTTTTCTTTTCTCTATGGTCTTTATTCGCATGACTATTGCCTTGCTAAAAAATGAGAGACAGTTCAAAAACTTGCTTACTGATAACTGGGTCACTAGTCTGGCTGCAACTAAGCTGAAATGATGAACAAGTATCTCGTTAAATTTAGGGCACTTTTACTGTTTGTTTGCCCAGCTATGTTTGCTTTTGCGTTGCCATTTGTAAAACCAGTTTCCCAAACTGGCGATTTTTATGGGCAACTTAGCCAAGCTCAGGCTTACAATATTTTGCTAAATCAGCAAGGTGAGCTGAATGATTACCAAGGCAAATATACCTATTTGTTTTTGGGCTTCCAGGGGTGTAGTCAGGCGTGCCCTCGCCAGTTACTCAATCTAGCAGCCTTAGCCGATGATGCGGCATTACAGGGCGCCCAGTTTTTGTATATTGATTTGGTGATGTCTGCCCCTCAACAGGCCTTTAGCTCTGCGATGTTAAACAAGGTGGAGTTTCGTCAGGTTGCTGATTTTCAGCAATCTATCGAGGTCTCACAACGCTTTCCAGGTTACGTCTCAACCAGTTTCGACCAGCAAGTTGTTGATCACTCAGCATACTTGTACCTGCTTAATCCTTTAGGTGAAGTGAGCTTGGTGTATACCCAGCAAAACCTTGATATTAGCCAAGTAGTTACCGATTTTAAGTTATTGCAACAAGGTGATTTATTATGATTTCTAACTCCGCACAGCTAGCCGACAAGCAGGTGCTGTATATTCTGTTGGCTCATTTACCGGTAGTAGGGCTGCTGGTACCTATTGGTTACGCAAGCCATTCTTTTGCGATAACCATGTCGGTGCTCATCTCTATTGTTGCCTTGCTTAACTACACCTATATGCGCGGAACTCGCTTGTCTTCTTGCATAAATGCCATGTTGCTGATGGTGTACTCCATGGTAATGATTCAGGCCCAATTGGGTCGATTAGAAATGCATTTTCATATCTTTGCCGCCTTGGCGTTTGTATTGATCTACAAAGATTGGTTACCGGTGGTGGCTGCAGCGGGATTAATTGCAGTGCATCACTTGGTGTTTACTGCTTTACAGCTAAATGATGCGAGCTTAGGCGGTATACCAGTGATTTTATATAGCACCGGTTGTTCATGGGGAACGGCTTTTGTTCACGCAGCTTTTGTGGTGGTAGAAAGCGGGGTACTGATTTTTTACGCGATCAACATGGCTAAGGATGCGAAGGTATCGAATTCGGTTATTTTGGCCGTCGATAAGTTGGCCGAAAATAAAGACCTTACCGCTACTGTTACCAGCAATACTGAGCACCCCACGGTGATTGCATTCAATACTTTAATAACCGAATTCAATGAGCTGTTTAGCGACTTAAAACAATCTATTGTGGATATAAATGATTTAGTGAGTGGGCTAAACCAGCAAAGTAGCGAAACCAAAGAAATTGTTATGCAGCAAATGCAGCAAAGTGATTCTGTCGCTAGCGCCTCTGTGCAGTTATCTCATTCGGCGCGTAACGTGTCTGATAATGCCAGCAATGCGGCAAATGCGGCGGAATCTGTAGAGACGCAAATTCAGTCTGGCTCAAAAGATGTAGATGAATCGGTAGCTGCTACGCAAACATTAAATAGCTTGCTTAGTGATTCAGAAGTTTATACCAGCCAACTTAATGAAAATGTGCAGGGAATTAATGCGGTTATTGAAGTGATTAAAGCGATATCGGAACAAACTAATTTGCTGGCCTTAAATGCAGCCATTGAAGCCGCCCGTGCAGGCGAGTTAGGGCGCGGTTTTGCGGTAGTGGCTGATGAAGTGCGGGCATTGGCAGCCAGAACCCAGCAATCGACTGGCGAGGTTAATCAAATCATCGATACCTTGCAAACCAACGCTTCGCAGGTGGTGGATTCAATGCAAAAAGGGCTGGTGTATTCCGATGAGTCTAAAGCCAAAATTGAGTCTGGTGGTAGTACCCTTTCTCAGATTAATCAGAGCGTAAGTGATATGCGCGATGTGAATACCCAAATAGCTAATAGCACCACCGAGCAAACCGATGCTTGTAATCAGATAGAACAAAGTATTAATGAGATAAGAGACAAAAACACCGTGTTAATTGAGCAAAGCCAGTTGCTTGCCGATACCGCAGAAAAAGTCGCTAATACCATGCTTTCGCTGGAGCAGCGAGTTGCCTTGTATCAAACTCAGAAGTGATTTTATGGCAGGGGGCAAAGCTTAGTCCTTTGCCTTGTTTGCCTTGGTTGGGGCTGCGATTGGATACCAACAGGCTGGTAAAACAATTTACTCAAGTGCAACCATCTACACTGCTTTTTAATCATTAATCGTAGGCGACGATAAACCTAGTCGTTTATTGTAAGATAGGTTCTATACCCCTATCGCTAGAGTAAACATGGACGTTAAACCTTACATAGATTATTTCGAAGAAATTGCTCATCTAGAAAGAGATAAGCAGTTTGACTTGTTAGAGCAGGCTTGTGAGCAGATTAACGCTTCCAGTCCTTTACCAGTATTTCCGCTGATTACTCATTTAGTGCGTTTAGGTTTATTGTTGCTATTGCTTGGTGGCAGCTATTTACTCTTTGGTTTAACCATTTGGATCTTAGCCTTAGCCGGTGTTCTGGGTTTGTTAGCTGCACGTGTAGTGAGTAGCGAAATAACCGACACACTTATTCGCAAGGCGCTTAAATCGCTCTTGCTTGAGTAAGGGTATATTGATTTATATCAAAAGCTTATAACGCTTTATTACTTAGCCTCTTGGGGTGTTTTAACCTCAAGGAATAGAGTATGAACAAGTGCGGACAATGCAGGCAATTTACCCGAACACGTGAAAACCAAAAAGATCTTTGCGGAGCATGGGAACAGCCAACCATGGCTGATCGTCAAGCCTGCGATTTTTTTGCGCCCAAAGCATCATTAGGTAACTCCGCTGCGTTTTCTCAGCAGAGCATGGAATAGCGCAAAGACCCATTTTACCTTATGGCTAGGTTCTACGTACTTTTAAGCTTGGCGCCAACCTCGTCATTATTGGGATATCTCCGTCTTTCTGCCACATTTTCTCCAATAGCTGCATAACCTGTTGGGCTATTTCTGGCACCGGCTGAGCAATTGAGCTTAGCTGGTAACCTTGCCAAGAAGCCTGTGGTACATCGTCACAACCTACCACTCGCAGCATTTCTGGAATCGCAACTTTACTTACTTCACGGCAACTGTCGATTAAGCCCATTGCCAGCGCATCAGAGGCGCAGAAAATACCTTCTAATTCTCGTAGTGTGTCTATAGAGCGTACGCCTAACTCAAAACCTGCACTGTAGCCATAGCGCCCTGCATCTAAACGAATAGGTGGCGTTGCACCTCGTTGGCTGAGGATTTCACAAAAGCCTTGGTAACGTTCAATCGAGGCCTGTCCGTCGCTACGCCCAGCCACAAAACCAAGTTTGTTTAAGCCTTGGGCTAATAAGTGCTGGGCAGCTAATCGACCAGCCTCTACGTTGTCGGTTTGTACCGAAGGAATAAGACCTCGTTGGTCGGCTCGGCCTAGTGTAATTAATGGTAAAGAGAGCTTTTGGCATTGCGCAAAGCTTTCGGCTGGTAGGGAGCCCATTACCGCAATAACGGCGTCTACTTGGTAGCCTGACAGACGTAAAATTGCGGCGTCTAGGTCTTCTGCTTGTTTCACATTTAACAGCATGGGTTGTTTGCCATTAAGCTGCAAGGTAGTGGAAAGCTCCTCAAATAGAAACGATTGAAAAGGGTTGGAGAAATCGCTTATCAAAATCGCAACTAAATGGGAGCGTGAACGGGTTGCTGGGGTGCTTAAGGTACGGGCCAAAAAGTTAGGCTGGTAACCTAGTTCTTCGGCTGCGGCCAAAATCTTTTCCCGCTTAGCTGGATTGATGCTGGCCCCTTCGGTAAAAGCGCGTGATACCGCGGAACGTGATAGGCCCAAATGGGCGGCAACATCAGATGCGGTCACTTTTTTATTTAACTGATTGATGAGCTTGCTCCTTGTGATTGTCGATACTTAGTAAATCGCTAATCGCAGCATCTTTAGGCCAGGCCCAAACAGGTCCATGCAGCTGTTCAATAAGATGAGGAGCGGTGCTTAGCTTGGCTTCTTGGCAGATAATTTGGGCAGCCATGGCATCCCAGACATTTACTTCCCCCATGTAGCAGGCATCTAACTCGCCAGTGGCAACTTGAGTTAAGCCCCAAGCGGCTGAACCATTTACCCTAACTTGGTGGCCTGCATTAATTAGTGCTTGGCTATGCGCCATATATTGCTGGGGAATGCCTGATTGATAGTTAAGATTTAAGCCAACCACCAATTGTTCTTTGGCCGCTGCCCGCGGCTTTAGTGCCTTAGCTTTTCCATCCACTATTTCAAATGCACCTTTGCCACGCACTGCGTAAAGTAGTCGCTGCAGGGCAGGGGCGACAATAATGCCTAAAGCAGGCCCTTGTCCATCGGCGAAGGCTAGGCTAACTACGAAGTCGGCTTGGCCATAAAGAAAGTTGGTCGTGCCGTCGATGGGGTCAACCACCCAACAAGGGGGCTGGTAGCGGCCACCATTTTCTTCACCTAAAAATTGATGCTGGGGAAAAGCGTTAAGCAAGGCTTGGCGAAGGTAGCATTCTACCTCTTGATCAGCTTGGCTTACCCAGTCTTGGTGGCCTTTGCTGGTTATAAGTAATGCGTCGCGTCGCTTAAACCAATCTATAGCTAATTCACCGGCGTGTTTTGCTATGGGTAAGGCGCTGGCTAGTATTCGGTCTAGTGAGTTAGGCGACATGGCTAGTTCCTTGATTTGTTGGATGCTCGATGCTGCATAACACTGTTCCCTCTTCGGCCAAACGGATGTTTGCGGTTGTTTGGACTAATTTGGCTAACCTAGCTCGTACGCTTGGGTCTATGTGATAAAGCCGCCACAGGCTATTTGCTTTACGAGATAAACCTTTAATATCTTGCCAAGAGCCATGGCTAGAGTGGTGTTCTAAGGTTTCACATTCCAAAAACACCCAGTCTGATTGAGCCGCTAGTTGTTCGCCTTGCTCAGATAACAGGCCATCGCCAGAATAAAACAAGCGGTGTTGGTCGGTATTACTTAGTTGCAAACTCAAATTGCTGACTGCGTGGCGAGTCGCGGCAGTTTTTATGCTCCAATGACCAATGGTTGATGTGGTTGCGCTGTCTTGCCAAATAACTTGAAAACCCAACTGCGTTTGCGGCCAATAAGCAAATTCAATTAAAGGTTTTAGCACTGCCCATTGGGCTTGCTGGGCAATGATGTAAATGGGCTTTTTGCGGCCTTGAGCATCCATCCAATTTATTAAACTGGTTAAGCCCAAGCAGTGATCTGGGTGACTATGGGTTATATACACTGCGTCAATTAGTTCAGGCGTTATCTGCTTGGCAAATAGCGCTTTGGGTACCGACGGTCCACAGTCTATTAGCAAACTAAAACAGTCTTGTTTGAGTAACAAACTAGCATTGGTATGCTGGCCGTCGTAAGCGTCTCCACAGCCAATCACTTCGGCACTAAACTTATGCGGCATTCGATACCTCTAGTGCGTTAATACGTTGCTCATTGTGATCAAAAAAGTGCAGTGTTGAATCGCTTAGTTTTAGTGGCAGCAGTTGGCCACAGTTATAGAGTTCGCTGCTTTCCACTACAAACTGGCTACCTGCTAGCTCGCCGTAATAAAGCCGAGCGTGGCCTAATGGTTCAACAACCGAAATTGTCATATGGCAATCGGGGTGCAGTTTATCCACTGTTACTTGGTTTGGCCTTAGACCTACCGATTGAGTATTACTAGGCAAGCTAATGTGATTAAGCAGCGAGCTAAACGCATCTTGTGGAATAAAGTTCATCACCGGTGAGCCAATAAAAGCTGCGACAAATTTATTCGCCGGTTGGTTATAGAGTGTTTCTGGTGCGCCAATTTGGGCAATCTCACCTTGGTTAAGCACCACTATTTTATCGGCGAGAGTCATCGCTTCTACTTGATCGTGAGTAACATAAATCATGGTGGTTTTTAGTTGCTGATGCAGCTGCTTTAAATAAACCCGCATTTCGCTGCGAAGTTTGGCATCTAAGTTAGACAAGGGTTCATCAAACAAAAACAAAGCTGGCTCACGCACAATGGCGCGACCAATTGCCACCCGCTGGCGTTGCCCACCAGATAATGCCCCCGGCAAGCGTTTTAGCAGCGGCGTTAGTTGCAGTTTTTCGGCAGTTTCGTTTACCAACTGCTTGGTTTTACTTTTGCTTACGCCTGCCATACGCAATGGAAAAGCCATGTTTTTTTCTACCGACAAGTGTGGATAAAGTGCATAGGATTGAAACACCATGGCCACTTCTCTGGCGGATGGATGCACGCCATTTAGGGTTTTGCCATTAAGGGCAATGCTGCCTTTAGTGATCGACTCTAAGCCGGCAATCATGCGCAGCAGGGTAGATTTTCCGCAGCCCGAGGGGCCAACAAACACCACAAATTCACCATCATTAATGCTTAAGTTTATCTCTGGGATAACCGTGTGGCCGTTATAGGCTTTAGCAACTTGTTTTATTTCTAGAGTTTTCATTTGTAGATGTCCTATTTCAATCCCATGGAAAAACCGCGTAACAAATAGCGCTGCATGTAGCCTGCTAGTGCCAGCATGGGTAACGACGATACAATGCCTATGGCCATTAGTTCTCCCCAAGCGGTTCCGTCTTCGGTCATAAAGTTTGAGATAAACAAAGGGATGGTGAATTTGTCGGGGGTATGAATAAACAGTAACGAGAAGAGAAACTCGTTCCAGCCTAAAATCATGGCAAAAATAGCCGTAGCAACTAATCCGGGTGCGCATAGGGGAAATACCACAAAGGCTAAACGTTTGAGTAGGTGAGCTCCGTCCATTGCGGCTGCTTCTTCAATTTCTAGGGGAATGTCGCGAATAAAGCTCAGCAACATCCAAATACAAAATGGCAGGGTATAAACCTGATAAGCCAATACCAAACCTAACTGACTATTTAGTAGCCCAAGGGTATTCATTAAAGAGTAAAGCGGCACTGCAACTACAATTGGTGGCATCATTTTTACTACTAACACCGCCAGCAAAAATAGGTTGTCTAACTTTGCGGGGAATCGATAACGTACTAGCGCGTAGGCTGCAAAAAAGGCAATGCACAGCGACACCATGGTGGCAGAAAGCGCAATGAATACTGTATTGGCCACCAGTATTGGCAGCTCTCCATTTAGTAGTGCTTGAAAAGAAGCAAGACTGATTTGCTGTGGAATTAAGTTAGCTCCAGCATGGAAGATCTCGCCAGGCGATTTAAAGGCAGTGCTAAACATCCAAACAATGGGCAGAATAAATAGAGCTACCGCAGACCAAACAAAAAAACGGTGTAAATAGCGGCTCATTGTTTGCCTCCCTTCATTACTCGGCGGGCGTAAAACAAGGTCATTAATAACGAGATGGCTAGCATGACTAATGCTGCCGCACTGGCCATACCTAAGTTAAAGAAACGAAAACCATATTTATAAACAAACATCGAAAGGGTTTCGGTGGCGTTGCCTGGGCCTCCTCCCGTCATGACATATACTTTATCGAAGAGTTTGAAAGCGTCGATAGAGCGCAATAAAAACGCCAACATTAGCTGCTTTTGAATCAGCGGTAGTGTGATAAAGGTAAAGGCACGCCAGCCTTTAGCACCGTCTACCATCGCTGCTTCGCCAATGTCTTTGGGGATAGATTGCAAGCCTGCCAATATGATTAAAAAGGCCATGGGGGTCCATTGCCAGGTGTCTACTAGCGCTATGGCGTACAGCGCTAAATCAGGGTTAAATAACCACTCTTGGGCTGGCAAGCCAATGGCTACAAGTGCTCTGTTTAAAAGACCAAAATCGTAGTGATACCAGGAACGCCAGATTGATGAACATACCAGCGTAGAAATCATCATCGGGTAAATGATAATGGGCAGAGCAAAGCGGCGGCCAGAGAACTTTTGGTTAAATAGCAGCGCCAGCCATAAACCAAGTAGTACCTGAGCAGAAGAAGCTACAAGCGTAAAAACTAGGGTGTTTTTCATGGCGGCGATGAAAAAGAAATCTTCAAACAATTCTACAAAGTTAGCTAAGCCAACAAACTGATATTGTTTGCTTAGATAATCTACGCTGCCAAAGGCGTTAATCATTACCGAGCCAATAGGGTAAACAGCCAACAGCCCCAGTATTGTTAGGGATGGCAATAACAGTGCGGTCAGCTGTTTACGATTCTCAAATAACATTCAATCACTCCAACTTGGCTCTACTAAGGTAGAGCCAAACATCATGGATGGGTTTTACACTTTAATGACACGGCTAATGCGGCGTTGAGCTTGCTCTAAAGCTTGCTCTGGCGTCATTTGGCCTAACATGGTCATTTGTAAAAAGTCACCTAGGATGCTTTCTACTTCTGCCCAGTTATGAATACGTGGGCGAGCCTTGCCGGTAGTTAGTGCTTTAGCTTGTTGCGGGTACCAACGGTACTTGCTTACAACCTCAGCATCGTTGTAGATACTTTCGCGTGTAGGTGGAATGCCATAATCTAGCGCCAAGGTTTTTTGAATTGCTGGGCTGGTGGCAAATTTTAAGAACGCTGCCGCTTCGGTTTTGTTTTCGGCGTCAGCTGGGATTGCCAGTTGCCAAATTCCTAACATAGGAGCCGGTGCACCTACTTCTGCTGGTGGGGCCATAATTTCCATATCGCCCACCACATTAGACATTTCTGGGTTATCTAAATTAGGCACCCATGCTGGCCATACTTCAATTGCCATGGCGGCGCTGCCTTTTTGTAGCGAGTCGCGCACCTCATCGGCGTTGTATACGTCAACCCCACGTGGTGCATATTGTTTCATGGCTAAAAAGGCAGTTAGAGCTTGTTTGGCTTCAGGAGTATTCAAGCTGGCTTGGCCGTTAGCGTCTACTACATCAGCGCCGTATCCCCATAAAATAGGTAAAAAGCCAGTTACAATTGGGTTGCCTTTCACCCCTCTAAATACAATGCCGTTAGTATCTTTGGCGCTGTTGGCGTTTATTTTTTTTGCTGCGGCTAATACTTCTGACCACGAGCTTGGTTTCTCAATGTTGTTGGCATCAAATACCGCTTTGTTCCAGGCAAACATAGCTACATTGCCTACCATAGGCATGGCGTACGCTGCGCTGTTTGCGTTAGGGTAGCGGCCAATATCAAAGGGCGCTTGAATAAAGTCTTTATCTTCAACTTCTTTAGGTAAAGCGGTAAGCCAATTGTTTGATAAGAACTCTGGAGCCCAGGTATCGTCCATCAAAATCACATCGTAGTTGCCGGTTTTTTCGCGCATCGACAAACTAATGCTTTCGTATAAACCTTTGCTTGGGCGCTTAACCAGTTTGATATTGGTGTTAGGGTGGGCTTTTTGATATTCATCCACAATGTGTTGCATGGCCTGCCCATAACTACTATCGCGACCGGCAATAACTAATTCTGTAGCGGCACCGCAAAAGGTGGCACTGGCTAGGGCTGTAGCCACAAGTAAGCGTTGAAACATGCTGTATTCCTCGTCCTTTGAAAATAAATAGTGTGATTGCACGCGCGTTCATTTTTCGCTATCCAAATTAGTCAGCGAAAATGTCAATTGCATGACAGCAATGTGAAACTTATGGTCTGGCTTGGTTTTTCTAGATTAAAGCATGAGGAAATGTTGAGGGCTATGAGCCTTGCTATATCTTATTTGCTGGGCGGTACACGCTGTTTTTATATGCTTGGTAAGAAAAACATCATCGATTGGTAAAAAAAGTTTCGGTTAGCCTTCACCGAACAGTCATGATCTGAGAGGTAATTTAGTGTTCCTTTTTTGAACGCGAGTGCAAGGATGAACACATGATTAAATCTATTACTGGTTTAGCGCTTTTGCTGAGCAGCTCTTGGTTATTAGCGGCGGCGCCCTCAGTGACGCAAATCGATCCTAATCGAGATCGCTTTAATGATATTTACTACATGCAACAGCACAATACTCAAGACTACAGCAATCAGTTAACTGATTGGTTGAACTACGGTTTCGGTGCGGTAGAGCTGGATGTCATCGATCGAGGGCAGTGGGAAAATGAGGCTCTAGGCCCTTATGTTTCTCACTCTAGTAGCCCAGGTAAACGCAATTGTTCTGGCGGCAGTAATACCCGCCTAGGTGATTGTTTTAACGATATAAAGCAATGGATTGATAGAAATAACCCTAACTTTCCGGTAGTTGTTTTAGTGGACATGAAGGTGAGCTGGGATCCTGCCAACGCCTGGAACCATGACGAAGTAGCATTGTTAGATGAATGGATGTCTAACCATCTTGGATCTTACCAATATCGCTTTTCTAATTACTTACAAAACTACCTAGTGCCTAAGGCTAGGCAAGCTAATTCTAGTCTTGCTAATTCGCCTGCCAAAAATGTTAGAGCATTAAGCAAAGCCTATGGGTGGCCACTCATTAAAGATATGCGTGGCAAAATTGTAGTGGTGTTAACTGGCGGAAAAATTGGTAGCAAAAATCAAAACTTTCGCTCTGGCTGGGATTGGCTGTGGAATAATCGCGGCGTTTACCCTGCAAGTTTTATGTGCCCCGAAGGCAGCACCGTTGACCATGTAAAAGTAGGTGGTAGTTTGAGCGGAATTTCTCGTGATGATTCGCAACGTTTTATTTGTAACAACATGGCTCAAACCAAGCATTACCAAGAGGTAGCTAACGAGGTAGCAAATAACAAACAAATGATGCATTTGTGGGGCACCTCGCCAGCCGCACCCTATAGTTTTGAATACAACTACGCCGCAGTGGCGCATGGGGTTCAGTTTATCAATCGAGAGAAAAATACTCCGCAGCAGCACACAACTTGGAACAATAGCATTCCTCTAGTGGGTGTTAGACGATCTATTCCTGGTTTTTTTCAGCTTTATAACGCTCAGTCACAACGCTGTTTAGCGGTTAAAGACGGAAGTTATCGCAAAGGTGCAGCCTTGGTGAACGAAACCTGCCGTAACACCGCTAGCCAGCAGTTCGTTTATACGGCCGAGTCACAGTTACGGCCTAAAGGAAATGCCAGTTACTGCGTAGACGTTGACGGCGGACGTGCAAGAAATGGCGCCAAGTTACACTTGTGGACTTGTGATGGTGGCGACAGCGAGCGTTGGTTACTTAAACAAAATGGCAGCTTTACCAACAAACATAGTAGCAATGGCGGCAACGGTGGTAATGGCTTTTGCATGGATACCAACAACGGTGGTTTACTCACCCAGTATCATCTTTATTCGTGTAATAGCTACAATGCCAATACACGGTTTGAGTTACGCCCAGTAAGCCGTTGGCAAACAACTCACTAGTGGTATTTGCTTAGCAAGTTAAAGGGCAGACGTGTTGGATTAAAGGCTGCCAGGGCCAATTAGGATAGGCAGTTGTTAAGTAAGTGACTACTCTGCGCGTTAGCTTGTGGCATTTATTGAGTCTAGCGCTGGCATTGTCTACAATGACGCACTTTTTACGTATTTCAGGTAGTTAACATGAGCGAAAATAACGCTAAACCTGCTTTGCCAGATCATCTTGCGGGCAACCCTCGCAGCCCTTTCCATGTTGCCGAGTGTTTTGAGCACGATATTGGCATTAAACTTAATGGCAAAGAGCGCACCGATGTTGAAGAATACTGCATTAGCGAAGGTTGGGTAAAAATCCCTTCACCTAAAGCTAAAGACCGTTTTGGCCAGCCAATGCTCATTAAACTTAAAGGCGAAGTGGAAGCGTTTTATAAATAAGCCTTTGTTGCCTCAAGCCACAGCGTAACTAGCACTGTGGCTTATATTTCCTACTTAACCAGCATTTACCTTCTTAAAATCAAACCCTAAGTTGCAGCTCATTTTTAAGCTTTTTAGTGCTTTATTTCACTTCCGTGTTTCTTCTCAATTACTTGTTTTTATGTGATTTTTTAATGTTTAGAACCGTGATTGTTACGCTTTAATTGCTCTTTTGTCATTGCTTTGCGAACGATCAGTTGACCTAGGTAGAGTGTTTATTCTACCATTGCTGGTAGAATGAACACTCTACTTGAGAGCATCAATGCTTGAACAACAAATTGCCGAACAACTTGAGCGGGCATTTAGTGACTATGGGTTTACTGAGCCTAGTGTGGCTAAGTTGCAAAAAGCCTCTGGGGTAAGCTTGCGAACCTTATACCGTTATTACCCTTCTAAAGAATCGATGGTAATTGGCGCTTTGCAGCATAGACATGCTCGTTATATTGAGCTGCTTTCAGCTGAGCAAACACACTCGCGAAAAGACAATCTGTTAGCAATATTTAGGCAACTAGAACAGTGGATGCAATCTCAAGCACCCAGCGGGTGCATGTCGATGAGCGCATTGGCAGCATACCCCGATAACAGCTTGATTAGCGAGGCGGTAAAGCAACATAAGCAAGATTTGTTAGCCCTGTTTGAAACGCGCTGTGGCGATGAAGCGCTAGCCATGCAGATCTTTTTGCTGCACGAGGGCGTAAGCGCTGCTTGGCCGGTAATTGGTGCTCCCAGCTTTGAAGCTGCTCAACTCACTTTAGAACAACTTTTAGGTAATTCGTAATGACAACTCTTCCAAAAGTAATGTGTGCCGTGCATATGACCGGTCACGGAGATACCGATAAACTGAGCTATCGCAGCGATGTAGCAATGCCGGTTATTGGCGGGCGTGATGTATTAATTAAAGTAGCGGCCGCCGGGGTAAACAACACCGATATTAATACCCGCATTGGTTGGTATTCTAAAAGTGACAAGGCCGATGACGCCTCTTGGTCGAGTGAGGCTTTGCAGTTTCCGCGTATTCAAGGTGCCGATGTTTGTGGCTACATTGTGGCGGTAGGTGAGCAGGTTGATCCGAGTAGAGTAGGAGAGCGGGTACTTATTGAGCCTTGTTTAACGGAGGTGAATGGCAAAGCGCTAGAGCAAGCATGGTACTTTGGCTCGGAGTGTGATGGCGGCTTTGCCGAATACACTAAAGTGGCGGCTAGCCATGCCTACAAAATAACCAGTAAATATAGTGATGCAGAGCTCGCGTCTTTTCCTTGCTCTTACTCTACCGCAGAAAACTTACTGACCCGCGCTAAGGTTAAACAGGGTGACAAGGTATTAATTACTGGAGCTTCCGGCGGTGTTGGCTCGGCGGCCATTCAATTGGCTAAAGCTCGTGGCGCGTATGTGCTTGCGCTCACTAGCCCAAGCAAGCAGCAAATGATTGAAGAACTTGGCGTTGATGAAGTGGTACTGCGCAGTGACAAGCTTAGCGATGTGATGTCCGCGAACAGTGTCGACGTAGTCATTGACCTAGTTGCCGGTAGTTTATTTCCTCAGTTGCTTGAGGTTCTAAGGCCAAAAGGCCGCTACGCAGTATCGGGCGCGATTGGCGGAGCCATGGTGGAATTAGACGTTCGCACCTTGTACTTAAAAGACTTAAGTTTCTTTGGTTGTACGGTGATAGAGCCGGAGGTTTTTGGTAATTTAATTACTCACATCGAGCGGGAAGATATCGCGCCGCTAGTTGCGCATACCTATCCATTAAAAGAGATAGTGGCTGCGCAAACCACCTTCTTAGAGAAAAAATTCTTAGGTAAAATTGTGCTAACGATGTAGCAAGCTACGCGCTACACATCTTGTTTTTCTATTAAACAAAGCGCTTAATTAAAAAGCCCTGAAGGAAAGTTGCTTCGGGGCTTTTCGGATCTGCAGAGCGTTACTAGCTTCTGAGTTAATGAGTTAAAGGCTTAAGTGCAAAATGGGGAAAGGCTTTCCCATGTCATCAAGCGGAGAGCGAGATACAAGCTTAAATCCCATGTGTTGATAGAAACCTACCGCAGCTGGGTTTTGCTCATTCACATCTACTTTAGTGCAGTTTAAGGTGTCGATAGCATATTGCAGCAACAGTTTACCAATGCCTTGCTCACGTGCAGAGTTGGCAATAAACAGCATTTCTATTTTTTCATCGTTCGCGCCAATAAAGCCAATAATAGCACCGTTGGCATTTTTAACGCAGCGCAGGGCTACAGCAGGAAAAGCCTGCTCAAGGATGATAGGTTTAAAGAACTCAATATCATCTTCTGTAATAAAGTCGTGAGTTACTCTCACCGAGTCTTCCCAAAGACTAAGCATTTCTGGGTAATCTTCAGCACGCACATTTTCTACAATCATTATTTTTCTCAGAGTACTTGAATCAATTTGGACGGCTAAAATAACCGTACTTTTTACCCGCCAATATTAGCAAATAAACTGCTATTAGAGATAAGTATCGTCTTTGGGTTAGGCTTATTTTTTAGGTGGCTAGGCGTCGTAATTGGCCTTAACAAATTTGTTGCTGGTATGTCGTAAACCACTTTCCTCACTAACGCTTTTTAATATGAGTATTTCGTTATTTCGCAAGCGAAACCTTTGTTGATCCGTATCAATTCATCTACTGCACCGCTCTCATTCACACTAGGGCAACTATAAAACAAAAGCTAAAACCAAGGTCAAAGACCAAACACCCGTGGAGCGAGTGATGATAAATATCCCACAAGTAAAATTAGGTATTGTTGCGGTTAGCCGCGATTGTTTCCCACTTTCATTGTCTGAACAGCGCCGCAAAGCAGTGGCTGCAGCGTGCACTGAAAAAGACATTGAAGTAGTTGAGCTACAAACCATTATCGAAAATGAAAACGACGTAGTGAACGCCTTAGCTGAAGCCGAGCAAACAGGCATTAATTCACTGGTTATTTACTTAGGCAACTTTGGCCCAGAAGGACCACTAAGCATTATGGCGCAGCGATTTGCTGGCCCAACCATGTTTGTAGCTGCCGCCGAAGAAGCCACTGCGGGGCTTAAAGATGCACGCGGCGATGCATACTGCGGCGTATTAAATGCCTCTTACAGTGCTGGTTTGCGTAACTTGGCTGTGCATATTCCAGAATACCCAGTTGGCACGCCATGTGAAGTAGCCAAAATGATTGGCGATTTTGTACCGGTTTCTCGCACAATTTTGGGTTTGCAAGGGCTAAAGATTTTCTCGTTTGGCCCGCGTCCACAAGATTTTGTGGCTTGTAATGCGCCTATTAAAGCCTTGTTTGATCTTGGCGTAGAGATCATGGAAAACAGTGAGCTTGATTTACTGGATATCTATCAAGCTGCCGAAGGCCATGCCGACATTCCTAAAATTGTTGCCGAAATGGAAGCAGAACTTGGTGATAACAACCCATACCCAGATTTGTTACCAAAGCTTGCTCAGTATGAAGCTGCCTTGCTAGATTTTCATGCGGCTAATATGGGCGCGTCTACTTTTGGGGTGTTTGCCAATAAGTGCTGGCCGTCGTTTGAGAAGTTCTTTGGTTTTGTGCCATGTTACGTAAATGCACGTTTAGCACAGCGCGGTATTCCGGTTGCTTGTGAAGTGGATATTTATGGTGCCTTGTCTGAGTACATGATCACCTGTGCCACTAACCACCCAGCCACTTTGTTAGACATTAACAACACTGTGCCACAAGACATGGTTGAGGCTAACGCTGCGGTAATGGGTAACTACACTGCTAAAGATTTATTCATGGGCTTTCACTGTGGTAACACCGCACCCAGCTGCATGAAAAATTCGCAACTTCGTTTTCAAAAAATTATGCATAGCTTAATGGAGCCGGGCAAAGAACCTGATATCACTCGTGGCACCTTGGAAGGGCAAATTAAACCGGGTGAAGTAACCCTATTTCGTTTGCAATCCACCGCCGATACCAAGCTTCGTGCTTATGTGGCTCAAGGTGATATCTTAGATATCGATCCGCAATCGTTTGGTGCAATCGCCGCCTTTGGCATTCCTGAAATGCAGCGTTTTTATCGCCATGTATTGGTTGAGAAACGCTATCCGCACCACGCTGGTATCGCTTTTGGTCATGTAGCTAAAACGCTGTACCAAGTGCTTAACTTATTGGGCGTGTCTGACATCGATTACAACCAGCCAGCTCAAGAGCGCTATCCAAACGAAATCCCAAGTGTGTTTTTGTAAACGCATGAAGCGCGAATAATGTAGCAATAAAAAACCGACTAAAGTCGGTTTTTTATTGCTTGATGGTATTAGCCACTAATGCTGAATCTAAATAGGCTCGAACTTTAACGATTTGCTTATCTTCAAACTCGCATACCCAGCAATAGCGGTTGTTAAACGGCTCGCCTGCCTTGGTGGTTGAACTAGCAATTAGTTCCACCGCCGCGCTATTTTCACCACAAATACTCGATAAGTATTTAAGCTTTAAAGGAGCATTAAGTACCTCATTTAACTTAGCGATTGTCCCGTTGATAAACGCCTGTTTCGAATGATAGATGCCAGCAAGTGGATGGGAGCCGGTTACTTCCCAGATGACTGAATCACTCACATGTTCAAAAAACTGCTGAGGGTGGTCGCTTTCTAATGTCGCGAATATTTGTTTGAGCCAAACGGGGTTAAGCATTGTCATCCTTGGTATTAAAATTAAACCTGTTAATAACTTAACTACCTTATCTCTTCAAACTTACTTATAGTCAAGTTACTCTGCGAGAATTGCTAAAGTGGAAAGGGGAAGTAAATGTGTAAATTAGTTACTGTTGTTTATCGTTCAATTGGCTTAGCTTGTTTAATGTTCGGTCTTACCATTTCTTCATTTGCTTACAGCAAGCCTACTCTGCATCCAAGCCAAGATTACAACTTACACATAGAGGCTCTCACTCAACTGCCAGGAGTGCCTTGGGGCATGGCTTGGCTTAATGCCGATACATTGGTTGTTACTTTGCGCCATGGTGAGTTAGTAAGTGTTAACCTTACTCAAGCTAAACAAGGGAAGAAAGCCTGGAAGAGCATTGCAGGTTTACCGGCAATTTGGGCGCAGGGTCAAGGTGGATTATTAGATGTTGTACGTGGACCCGATGGAAGCTTCTATTTTACCTACAGTAAGCCACTTAATGGCAGCGGCGTAACAACCCTAGCTAAAGCGCAAATTAAGCAAAATGAATTTGGCCAAGTGATGATGAGTAACTGGCAAGATGTACTCGTTACCGACTCTGCGGGTTCTACTAATCGCCATTACGGCAGTCGAATTGCGTTCGATGACTCTTATCTGTATTTCTCTGTTGGTGATAGGGGAGAGCGTGACAATGGCCAGAATACTGCTAACCATGCGGCCAGCATTATTCGACTAAACCTTGATGGTAGTCTGCCAAGCAACAACCCTTTTGTAGCTAATAATAAAGTAGCCGACGCTATATATAGTTACGGTCACCGTAATCCTCAAGGTCTCGCTTATGATACAAAGCACCAGCGCCTATGGGCTATAGAGCACGGCCCGCGTGGTGGTGATGAGCTTAATCTAATTGAAGCAGCCGCTAACTATGGTTGGCCGATTACCTCTCATGGCAAAGAATATTGGGGGCCGCTAAAGGTAGGCGAAGCAGAAATAAAAGAAGGCATAAATTCACCCTTAAAAGTGTACGTTCCTTCTATTGCGCCTGGCTCATTAATGCTTTACTCCGGTGCTGCTTTTCCGGCTTGGCAAGGTGACTTACTAAGCGGTGCATTAAAGCTACAGCATATTAACCGCATCATTATGGATGAAAACGGTATGCCCGTTGGCGAAGAGCGTTTACTTGAAGACTTGAATGAACGAGTGCGCGCACTACTTAGCGATAGCCAAGGAAACATCTATTTTAGTGGTGATAGCGGCAATATCTACAAGCTTAGCCCTGCGCTATAGCTATGCCGCTTCGGCATAGCTGTTTAACAGTACTTCAGCCACTGCTTTAGCGTGTTTTGCTGATGCCGAATCGTTAGTGGTGTGAGCGCCTACTATCGCGCCGTCGGCTAAAATAGCGAGCTGTTTGGCAGTCTCTAAAGGTTGGGTAAGTGCTAACTCACATAACTGCTTTTCGATAAGTTTAATCACCAAATTTTTGTGTTCGGTGCAGGCAATATGTACCGGATTATCCGCTTGGTGGTATTCGGCAGAGGCATTAATAAACATGCAGCCAAAAAAGTTATCTGAGTTAATCCAACTATCAAGGGCATCAAAAAAGGCCATGATGCGGGCAAACTGTGGTTGGCACTGTTGCTGGGGAGCAAGCTGTTCAATGCTGTTTTCTAAAAGCGCTAACAGCTGCTGATCACGCCGATATAGGCAAGCAACGATAAGATCTTCTTTCGACTTAAAATGGTTATACAAGGTTTTTTTTGCCACGCCAGATTCGGCCAAAATGGTATCAATACCCGTAGCTCTAAAACCGTGTTGGTAAAACAGCCCTTGGGCGGTGTCGATAAGTAAATCGCGTTTAGTACTGGCCATAATGTTTCCTGATTGCTTCGTGTTAAGTATACCGCTCTGTCTCCTGATTCGGCAAACTCTCTGGCTCACAAATTTTTCAAATTTAAATTCTCTTTTTAAAACAAATTATTAGCTGGCTATCCAAGTTTTTAGCTGCTCTTGGGGTGATATTTTTATTGACATAGACAGACCTGTCTCCTAATTTAAATGGCAAGTAGACAGACTTGTTTACTTTGCAAAGGCAAAGTCATCAGGTTTTGAGCCAAGAATGTTCAATCAACTAAGGATAAGGTTATGTTAAAGCTTTACGATTTCGAGTTATCTGGTCACGCCCATCGAGTGAGATTGATGCTGGCTTTGCTAAAACTGCAGTATCAAAAAATTCCAGTTAACTTAGCGCAAGGAGAGCACAAACAAGACGCTTTCCGCTCGATTAACCCTTTTACTCAAGTACCGGTGCTGGACGATGATGGCCTGGTGATTCGAGATTCCATCGCCATTATCATTCATCTTGCCAACACCTATGCGCCGAGCTGGAACCCGAAAAACAGCGAACAACAAGCGCAAATTCAACAATGGTTAGCGCTAGCTGCGCGCAACCTCGCCGAAGGGCCAGCTCGCGCTCGTTTAATTACTGTGTTTGGCGCCAAGTTTGATCAAGAGGCAGTAATTGAAGCCAGCCACCAAATGCTGTCGATTATTGATGATTTGCTTGAAGGCAAAGCGTGGATGGTGGGAGAGCGAGCCAGTATTGCCGACGTAGCATGTTACTCCTACATCGCTCATGCACCAGAAGGCAAGGTTGAGTTAGATGCATACCCAAATATTTTGCGCTGGTTAGCGAATGTAGAAGCGCTTGATGGATTTGTTGCAATGCAAAAAACACCCTTAAAAGAAGCCGTTTAAGTTAACGCAAATAGCTCGGCGTTTAGCGATGCAAACGCCGAGCTAGCCTAAAAATTGCTTAAACAGAACGCATTCAATGAATTACGACTCAAACACAGGAAAACAGTATGACCATAGAGCAACGCATTCCATTACCGCCGTTTAATGCCGACACAGCTGCACTAAAAGTGCGCATGGCTGAAGATGGTTGGAATTCACGCAATCCAGAAAAAGTGGCTTTAGCCTATACCAAAGATAGCCAGTGGCGAAACCGCGATAGCTTTATTAAGGGCCGCGAGAAAATTCAACAGTTTTTAAGCGAAAAGTGGGAAAAAGAACAAGCTTACCGTTTGATTAAAGAATTATGGGCCTATAGCGGTAATCGTATTGCGGTGCGATTTGCCTACGAATGGCAAGACAAAGCTGGCCAATGGTATCGCGCTTACGGCAACGAAAACTGGGAGTTTGATGAAAATGGCTTAATGCAAAGTCGTCATGCCAGCATTAATGACCTAGCAATAAGCGAAGAAGAACGGCTGTTTCATTGGCCGCAAGGGCGCAGGCCAGACGACCACCCAAGCTTGAGTGACTTGGGTTTATAACAAAGCAGGGGCGAAGTGTATTGCTCCGGTGTAATGATGTTGGTTATCGGGTGAGTTGGTGGTGTTGCAAAGGGGGCTTTGGCTGTGGTAGCTAAAGCCCAAAGCTTGAGAGGGAGAGTTTATGGCTGTTTTTCACAAAGGTGAGTTAAGCGTACAGCAACAGGTTGGAGTGGCCGATATCGCTAAAACCATTGGTGATAAAGCCATTCGAAACTATATGCCCGAGCAGCACCGTGAGTTTTTTAGCCAACAAGCTTTATTGTATGCCGGCGTGCTAGACAATCAAGGGCACCCCTGGGCTACGCCTATTTTGGGCGAGCAAGGTTTTGTTAGCTCGCCCAATGCAACCACCTTGTCTATCGAGGCCAGAGCGCTAATCGAATACGCACAAGTTGCTCAGTTGTCGGTGGGCGACAGCATAGGCTTGTTGGGCTTGGAGTTTACTACCCGTAGGCGTAACCGCGTAAATGGTTTGCTTGCATACTCAAATGAGCAAGCGCTGCGTTTTGAGGTACAGCAAAGCTTTGGCAATTGTCCCAAGTACATTCAAAAGCGCGAGTTAAAGCCAAGTGTGTTTAACCATGCTTTTGTACCCAAGGCGGCAGACGTTCTCGAGCTGGCAGCAAATGATGTAGTGCTTGAGCAGGTATTAAGGCATTGCGATACCTTTTTTATTGCCTCTAGAGCTGCCGCGCTAAATAGTGAAGACAGCGATGGAGTCGATATCTCTCACCGCGGCGGTAAGCCGGGTTTTATTGATGTGCTTAAGGGCAAAACCAGTAAAATGCCAAGCTTGGTGTTCCCCGATTTTTCGGGTAACAATTTATTCAACACCCTAGGCAACATAGTGGCCGACCCAAGAGTGGGTTTGTACATACCAGACTTTGAAACCGGCTGTAGTTTCTGGATTAAAGGTAAGGCATCTATCATTTGGGATCTGTCGCAGGTAAAACCTTATCCGGGCGCTCAACGTTTTGTGCAAGTCAGCATTGAGCAATGCTTAAGTTTAAGCACGCCTACCTTAGTACAACATTCAGATGTAGAGTTTTCACCGGCTTTGCATAATTAGCCTTAAACCATGTCTAGTGGGCTAGCCACGCCATCGGCACCCATATTAAGTACATGGGTATAAATCTGAGTGGTTCTAATATCACTGTGACCTAACTGCGCTTGAATGGTGCGAATATCTGTACCTCGTTGCAATAAATGCGTAGCAAAAGAGTGGCGCAAGGTATGGCAAGTGATGGGTTTACCAATATGCGTTTTTGTTCTGGCAGCCTTAAGGGCTTTTTGAATACCGCTTGGATCTAGATGATGGCGGCGAATGCAGCCATCGTTGGGATCTTTACTTAACGAGTGCGAAGGAAACAAATAATGCCAAGCAAAGTCGTGTGGGGCAGCTGGGTACTTCTTAGCAAGAGCATAAGGTAAATATACGCCGGCATATTCATTTTTTAGCTTGTCACTCTGATAGTACTGATAGGCAACAGTAATTTGCTTTTGTATTGCCGTAACCAGTGACTTTGCCAGTGTCACACGCCTGTGCTTCCCCCCTTTGGCGTCCCATACTTCAATACCGAAATAGTCAAAATCAATATCTTTAATGCGTAAACGTAACATTTCGGTTTTTCGCAGGCCGCTACCGTACATTAGCTGTGCCATTAATTCATGTGGTGGGGAGAGCGCATCTATTAATGCGGTAACCTCTTGACGAGTAAGTACAACAGGCAGTTTGGCTTGGCGCTTGCTGTGGCGAAAGTCTAACTGCAGTGATAAAGGCTTATTAACAACCTCGTTATAAAGAAAAACTAAAGCGTTTAGTGCCACTGCTTGGCTTTGCGGAGCCAAGTTTCGTTGATTGGCTAAGTGGCTGAGGAATTGCTCAACTTCATGATTGTGTAAGTCGCTAGGGTGTTTTTTGTGATTAAATAAAATAAAGCGTTTTATCCACTGTCGGTAGCTGCGAATAGTGGACTCCCTAAAACGTTTGGTTCGCATTTTTTCTTCTATGTAGCTGAGGTAAGGCGAGCTCATAGCAATCCCTTGTGCTGTTTTTTTATACAGTATTGGTGCGATTCCTACTTTCTACAAGTGATTGCATACTTTCATGCTGATGTTTTTGTTATTTTTCGAGCTAGGTGGCTGATGTAGCTTAGGAAAGGTGATAACCTTGTTTTTATCAAATGTATGATAAGAGGAAAAATTCCGTGTTTAAACAAGGAAATTTTCCTATTAATAAACTGTTAAGTTTCTAAATCGAGAAATATTCAACTATGGATGTAATGCAAGAACTTGAAACAGATTATGAGCGAGCGGTCTGTTTACAGAATATTCTCATAGCGAGGGCTACCGGAGAGACGCCAAGCACAGGTGATTATCAATTACTCCGCCAGATTCTCATGGAAAAGGCAGCGCTCAAACAGCTTATGCCTTCGTTTGTCCGAACTAACCGTGATCTTAACCAGTTTTGGCAATTCATCAAATATGAATTTGAAAAGTATCAGCAGCGTCGAGATTATATTTATAGCGAATTTCAACCGTTGCTAGATATGCTAGAAGGGAAGAATCAAGCACCAGCAGATACCTCAATTTCTGAAGCCTTGAAGTCTTTTGATGAGGCAGGAGTACATGCCGCTTGGGAAAAAGCCTTAGATCGTAGAGTTGATGATCCAGATGGTGCAATTACAGCGGCTAGAACTCTACTAGAAACTGTATGTAAGCATATTCTTGATCTTCAAAAAGTTGCGTATAACTCCAAGAAAATCGAGATTCACGAACTATATAAGTTGGTAGCAAAAGAGTTGAACTTGTCACCTGATCAGCATAATGAAGCTGTTTTTAAGCAAATACTTGGAGGCTGTTCGGCAATAGTTAGTGGGCTAGGTACGCTAAGGAATCGACTTGGTGATGCTCATGGGCAGGGGAAGGTTAGCGCCAAGCCATCCCCGAGGCATGCAGAACTTGCTGTGAATCTTGCTGGCTCTATGGCAATTTTTTTGGTCAGCACATGGCAAAGCCGACAGTAAAGAACCTGAGGATTTAATGTTTTGAGCATAGAGGATTTAGGGCTGGACGCATAGTCCGCGGAGCAGGGTCACTGGATACGAGCCAATCAACCACGCCTAGCGCGAAGAAGAGAGGTAAGAATCATGAGAAATAAAATTCAAAAAACAGTGAAAAATACAGCAACGCAATTACGAGGTTTCTGCACATTGGAGACCGCCCTGATAATAGTAGGATGGATAGCTTTTGCTATCGGCATTTATGTAGTTACGGACCCTTTGGGAAAACTAATCATTCTGGCTGTATCCAGGGTCCTGCCCTAAGTCCTTTGCGTTCAAACTTAACGGGCGATTGCGCGAATTTAAGCTCAACAGGAAGTCATGAAGCTAAAGAAACTACAAAACCTAGATTTTATGCAAGAATTTCAATCTCTTTTGGAGACTGAATTTGAGCATAAGCTTTTCATTGCAAGTCTAAGGAACTATGCATCTCATGGTAATCCTCTAAGATTTCACAATTTTGCGTTCTCAATGCGCGAGCTTGTGCTTCATGTACTTAAGAGAAAGGCTCCCGTAAAAAAAATAAAGAAAGTCTCTTGGTATGTACGTGAAAGCGATAAGCACGAAGTTACTAGGCGCCAGCAGTTAAAATATTGCGGTCAAACAAACATATCAGATGAGTATCTCGGAGAGGATATACTAGAGCACTTGAATGAGTGTATCTCTGAGTTCTTGGACGAGTTTCACTTTTTCAATAAATATACTCATATCACAGAGAAGTATTTTGCGGCATGCCCAAAAAAGTTCTTTGAGGATGCTAGACAAGTTATAAAAATTGCAAGTGACTCGTTAAGTCAGCTAGTTGATTTAGAGCGTATAGTTATTGATGCGCTCGAAGAGAAAGTTCATGATTCCGTGGTAACCACTGCTGTTGGTGCTATACCCGATAGTCTATCTATTATTGCCAATCATGTATTCGTTGATTATTCAGAAGTCGAAGAAATAGAATGTACAAAAATCGATCATGAATATATTTATGTTACAGCGAGAGGCACAGTGCACGTAACCCAAGAATACGGGCCAAAAGATGACTTATGCACTATGAATGAAAGTTATCCATTCTCACTTGAAATGAAATCACATGTTGGAAACCCCGATGACTTTAAAATTGAAGCAGAAGAGTTGGATGTTGATACGTCATCATGGTACGAATAAAACTTAACAAGGCGCTGCTGCGGAAAATTTACTCGCTAGCGCTCCTAAATTTCCGCAGAGCGCGGCGTTAGAGTGCAATGATGAAGTGTAGAAGTTGCTGCGAATTCATTAAAGAATCATCAACTATTGATGAAATTGAGTATTTCGTATGCCCTGCGTGTGGTGAAACTATTGAAATTGACATAAGCCCTAAGAAATTAGATTTGAATATCCTCCATAGAAAGGGAAGTGATAATACTCGTGAAAGTTATTCTTCTGACTTCATGATAAATGGACAATCACTTTTAGCTGATATAGTAAGAAACGCGGGCGGGCGAGGTGATTTCCTTGGCTGTTTTGCAAGAGGCTGGGATAATTTGAATGATCACAGCTTAAAACAACTTTTACTACAAGCACCACCTGAAACTGAATCGGGTCGAAACCTAATTTATGTTTGCCCAGAGTGCGCTGATATAGGTTGTGGTGCTTACGGGTGCAAAATCACTAAAACTGACAATGAGTATATCTGGATTGACTTTGCATACGAGAATGGGTACGAAGAACCGGAACCTATTCACGGGATAGGCCCTTTTAAATTTAGCGCTACAGAATATGAAAACGTGATTACTCGTGCATTTGCACTCTAACAAGTCAATTAACTACGCGCCTACGGCGCCGGACGCAGAAAAGCTGCGCCGGTTATTGAGGCGTTATGGCTAAATCGAGATGAAGAAGCTATTTTTAACATTAGCTATGTTTTGCTCCTTTTCTGCGTGGGCTTGCTCGCCTCAATATGAGGATGAAGTAATTGTTGTTCCTCCAGCCAATGCAAAGGGGGAGTTTAGGTATATTTATCCAAAAACCGACGAAGAGAAGCTTGCCGAAGAATTTAATACGAAGGATGTGGCTCTAGTAAATCTCTATATAGATTATCATCGGTCTAGTTATCCCTTCGATGCGCACACTGAACTTGAGGTGGCGTATGGCTGGGGGAGCGCTAAGAAAAAATATATCAAATATATTCGCCCAGAAACCAGTTGTGGCAAACCCGAAAAATATAAAGAAAATCGTTGGTATTACGCAATTTTTAGTAATCCAAATGATGAGCACCCTTATAAATATGTAAAATACCATGTGGGTACTCAATTAATTCAGAGCCGTGGAGAACCGAATTATGTACATACATCCTACGGCTTACATAAAAAGCCATAACAAAACAATCTACCCAAGCTGCTGGCTACGCCAGCAGGGACTCACGCTGCGTTGCAGCGCTCGCCGGTAATTGTGGCGTTATGTGCTTTATATCGTGTAAATAAATGAGAATGGAAATATTTGATGGAATTTTTACAAGGCGCTGGGGCGTCGATATTTGCGACTTTAATTGTATATGTGACTAGAAACACGTGGGCAAATTGGTGGCATTTATTGCTATCAAAAAATTATCCGCAAATTGGAGGACGTTATAGGATAAGAGAGAATGTTCCTTCTAATTATGTTCAACCTTGGTACCCAGGTGAGAAACAGATAATGGATTTAAAACAATATGGAAAGTCTATCCGGGGGAGTTTAGAAATTTATGATAATGATGATTTAAAACATCGGTTTCCGTTAAGTGGAACGGTTGGTTTAGATCGTTCAGTTTTAGTTAAATACGAAAGTAACGATCCTAAATATACTGCCAAAGGATCAATGCTTGCCAGATTTAAAGGAATTGAGAGTGATTTTAATGGAGAGCATATATTCATTTGTTTAAATTGCGAAAATATCCATACATTTCCTGTAAATCTGGAAAAATTAAATTAATGCACATAACAAGGGCAGGCAACGGACCGCAAAACCTGTCACTTAAATTGCTATGCAATTACGCGCTAGGTTCTGCGGCCGCTGCTGCCGGCGTTATGTACCTGAGGGAAGTTATGGTTACATTATCTATACTTGTCAGTTTAATTATGCTTTTCGTTTCTATTCTCCATTTTTATTGGGCTTTTGGTGGGAAGTATGGGCTAAAGTCTGCTGGCCCACGCTTAGAAAATAAAGAAGACTTTGTTCCAAGTGGTTACATTATTTTTATGGTTGCTTGCTTATTACTTGGGCTTTCAGCTTTAGCTATACAATTGATTAATCCACTAGAGATATTCGAAGATAATGTTAAATACTTTGGCTATTTTATTGCATTTGTCTTCGTAGTTAGAGCTATTGGCGACTTTAAATATGTAGGCTTTTTTAAAAAGGTTTATAACAGTTCATTTGCAAAACTAGACACAAAGTACTTTTCGCCGCTAATTTTGTTTTTAGGGGTATCATATGCAGTATTGGCTGTATACGGTACATAACAAGTCGCTCAAGAGGGAAAATTTACAGTTGGCTGTTTTCACTCTGTTCAACATTTTAGCCAACTATAAATTTCCCCTTAGCGGGGCGTTATAACTTTCATCTAACCTAAAGAGTTCCAATTAAATGGATTTACTATTCAACTTTTCAATATTTCTTAAAAGAACACTGAACTGGAGGCTTGTTCGGGGTGTTGCTGAACTTCAAATATTAACTAAAGCTACTTACTTCATGCTTGTTTTTGTTCCTATACTGGCAGGCACTTGGCCAGCTGTTAAGCTTTATGTAAATAGCCACAATAAAGCGGTTGTCGAAGCGACTGAAATATTAGAAATAAGTGCTATCGAATTTAATGATTCCAGAAAGTTATTGGAAAAATACGTTAATACCAATCTAGCGGAAAATAAGATTCTTACTAAGACAATTGAAGAATTAAATAGTGAATCAGAAAGCTTTTTGAAAGATATTCGTAACTTCACAAGTGATTTTTTACCTAAAACAATAGAAAAGTCATCTCTACCATGGACATGGGCTGCTGCTTTTTTTGCATCCTTATTTGCAGTCATTGCCCATTTGATATATCAGTTGGCATCACCTGAAATATTGCGAAATTTTACTTTTGAGGAATTTGTTAAAGACAAAAAAGAAGATTATTCAAATCACCCTTCAGAAGAGTCGTTAAAAAGAGCGCAAGGCTATCTATCGACTAAAGAAGGCGAGAAAGAAAGTGAAATTGAAAGACATAGGGCCATAAGATCCTACGAAAAGTTAATTTCTGAACTGAAAGAAAACGAAAATAGGGTAAATGCAATTCCTCCTATAGATATAGCTACCAATTTAAGCCTTACTCAGCTAGTCGCTATACAAAATTTCATTACGCAAGACCCTGTATCTCATAACGATTCTTTAAAAATTTTGGAGCTAGTAAAAAATGCTTATGATATTAAGAGTGAAAAGGTCGGTGGTCGTGACATTGAAAAGCAGAAAAATATGACCATCATCGAAAAAGGGGCTAGAGCTGAATACCTCCATTGGGCAGGAAGAAATCTATTTTGGGCTTTTATAACAACTGCAATTTATGCAATTTCAATAGTCATTATCTTTGAAATTATTTATCTGCAATCAAGTAATGTAATGCAAATGGCTGGTTGGGCTAGCTTATCAGATTTATTTAAGGTGCCAGTCAAGTTATAACAAGTCGTTCAAAAGGACAAAAAACAGTTGGTTTTTGCTCCTTCGTCGCTAATTTTAGCCAACTATTTTATTGCCTCTTAACGAGGCGTTATAACTTCAGGGAGTATCGTATGAGAATTTTAGTTTTTTGCGTATTTATCATGTTAATTCAAGGGTGCGCCTCAACACAGGGAATTGCTTCAAAAGAAGTGGCTGCAAAAAGTAAGATATTTATAGCAAGCCAACTAAATAATGAATTCAATTTCCAAGAAACAGGAATAACTGCATTTCAAAATAAAAAGTTCGCAGCCAATGTTGAGCACTGGGAATTAAACTCTCACGTTGAAAATAGAGTTGTAAATCAATTAAAAGGTGTTTACAGTCCTCAAACTGATAACCAAATAAACGACCAGCTAACTATCCCTTCGGACAATTATCTAACTGGTTACTCCAATGCAATGACAAGTAAAAATGGTTTAAATATTCTTAAAGACCAAGGTTTTGACTACGTTTTATTCATTGCACCTATTGATTTTCAAGATGCATATTATCAAACAAACCAGTATGTAGAAGGCTATGGTATTTATAATCGTAGTTTCTTTGGTTCAGACAATAAAATTGTTTACTCACAAATCAGTTTCACATTATTTGATGTAAATACAGGAAAGTTTTTAGCATCTAATGGAGATACTGGTCATAATGGCGGTGACTCTGTTTGGATCACTCACAAGAATATTACTATTTCAAAAGACATATCAAACCTTGAGCAACTAAATGAAATAGTTGAAAACTATAAAAGTGATGTATTTACACTAACTAATAACTTGGTGGATAAAAGCATAAAATATATGGGATTTCAGGTGCAGAAGTTATAACAAACGCATCAACGCATTGGACTAGTAACGCTTGGCTTGGTTCGTGCCTCACCAATTTTAGCCAAGCGTTATTAGCCCGTTATGCGGGCGTTATATGCCAAAATCAACATGAAGCTTTCGTATCAAATATTGATGTTCCTAGCCTTGCTTAGCGTAACTATTTTCGCTTCGTTCTATTTAGGTTACATCCAAAAAATGGAATCAACATCGGTAAATGGAGGCTCATTTCTAGCAGCATTGTTTTTAATCTTTGGAGTGCTTGGGCTTCTGATTACAACAATTTTTGGAACATTTGCTTTTGGAATCGCGTTTGCATTTGATGACAAGCTACCAGATAGCAAAGTTTACCATTGGGGAGTTCCCTTATTTTTCTGTTTACCGGGTTACAGTGTGTGTTTATTTATACTTTTCAATTGGTTAGGTATTGGCATATAGCAAGCCATTCAAGGGGGAAAATTTACAGTTGGCTGTTTTCACTCCGTTCAACATTTTAGCCAACAATAAATCTCCCCTTAATGGGGCGTTAGGTGAACAAGTAATGGAAATCAAGTAATGGAAATCGAAGCACGGCAAATGTTCCGCTCGAACGGGCTAATCGATGATTTGGTTGTTTACGCTACGCGTGCGGAGTACTTGCTGCTCGCCGAATCTGTTGGTAACGCGGTCAAATGCCAAAGCCGGGTGTCATTGCCTTGTGCGTCTGGTATTTCGATTGAGATTTATTGTGACGACACCGCTGACGAGCTTTTCACATCTCTCCAGAACAGGGCGAATGAGTATTCGTCAATGGAGGAGTGGAATAGCCGGGATATCTTAAGGGTTTATGGTAGTGACATTGTGCTATCAAGTCTTCAGGCGTTCTTCATTGAACTTGCAGAGCGCGGTGAAGGGTACAGTTATATCAGCGAATTCTCCCCAGAGTACCGCTATTCCCGCTATTCGCCTGAGTGGCGCCTTTGTATCGAAATCACCTAACAATGCCGTTATGGGCGCTGCGCGCCCTGGGGCGGCAACTACTGCGCGGCTTCGCCGCTGTTGCCGCCCATACGGCGGCGTTAAATGCCATGGGTATGAATAAGCAAGGGTGTCCAATTTGTGGTTTCGCTGATGTTGTAGCTCTAGATGAGTTTAATTGCACCACATTTGAAATTTGCGAATGCTGCGGCTATGAGTCTGGTTTGGAGTATGATCAGGATTCCACGTCCGAGCATCTTGAAAAGATCCGTAGAGAGTGGGTTGTCGAAAATATTTGTAGGTGGTGGGGAGATAAGAAATCTATTCCAGAAAACTGGAACCCCAAGAAACAAATGGAGCTTGCCAGCATTGATATTCCTCAGTAACGGCCAGCATTTAACGAGTCAAGGCAGCATCGCCCTGCGGGCTGGACGCGCTAACGCGTGCCGCTGCTTGCGACGTTAGGCATACCTATGGAACCGAGCAAAAAAACAAATTTCGTAGCAGGATTGCTACTTGGGTTTATTCTCTCAGTAATCTATTTTTTTATTATAAATAGCCCATCATATATCCTGATAAAAATATTTCCGCCTCTTGAAAAACTTGATGTTGTTAAAGTTAATATAGCGATCAATGGCTTAGATATTTCTTTTACTGACTTTGATGAAGAAGGCGAAAAAGTTATCAAGATTCCAATCGATTTTCCTTCAAAGTATGAGTTAACGGCTACTTTTACAAATGGTCACGTTGTATCAGGGCAAAGTGGTTTAGTTAGACCCGGCTACATCCTGTATGAAAATATTAGTGAAGAAAAAATAGTTCATCGTATTAGAGCTAAATAGTAAAGTATGCCTAACAAGCCAATTAAGTGCGGGACTGCTAAAGCTTGGCTCAGTTCCACTTTTTTACACCGTTTAGCCAGGCATTTATCAGCCCCTTGTTGGGGCGTTATATTTCAAAAAGGAAGCAGTACTAGGATGCAAAGGATTATGATCCTCTTGGTAACTTTTTTTGTTTTCGGTTGCAGTAATAAGCAACTTTCCAATGATCTCAATGTAGCGCATAGTTCTTGTTACAACTATAGCTATGGTGAGCGTGACTTCGAAAAAGATTACGATAAGGCTTTTAAGTGGTGCACCATCGCAGCCGAATTTAATGAGCCAAGCTCAGTAACGTTGCTAGCAGAGCTTTATCTAATGGGTAACGGTACAAGCAAAGATCTAGCTAAAGCTCATGAGCTCTATTTAAAAGCAGCTAAACAAGACCACTTGCATGCACAACTAATGGTATTCCTTATATCTAATTTGTACATGTACGAGGCTACAACTCATGAAGAGAAAGTTGAGGGTGTAATGTACTTAGAAAAAGCCCGCGATAGAGGGTATCGAAAGGCTATTGATGTTTATAATCAAGCTTATGGCAAAGAAATATAACCAGGCGTTCAAGCAAGGACGCATGCTAATCGAATGCGCCGCTTAGCTTGGCGTTAGATTCCCAAAGGAGTAGTCCGATTAAATCGTTAAATTTTGTACTAATAGCACTTTTGCTCCTGACTGCTTTAGGTATAGTTGTCGGCGGCAATTTAGGTATCAACCTAAACGCTCAAAAAATTAAAAGCATAGATAGCAGTCCTATTTACTTAGAGCTTTCCGAAAAAGTTAAATCGGGAGAGTTGGAAGTCGACAAAGAGTTGGGCTTAATTCTTGTGCAGGGTATGAGAGAAGCGCATGTCGATGCTGGCAACTACCTAGAAAGCATTTTCGAAATATTTATCTATATTGGCTTGTTTATGACGGTCTTAGTTTCCGTTTTAGCTGTTGTCACATTGCGCTTGTATAGCAAAGTGAGCATCTATGGCACCTAACAAGTCACGTAATTTCGCTCCGGCCGCTGAAAAGCGCTGCCTCCAGGGGACTGGCTTGGCCAGCCCATTCGTGAAGCGTTAGGTGCCTAAGGAAAAATGGTGAAAAAACTAAAGGATATTTCCATTTCTTCAGGTTGTTTCATACTTTCGTTAGCTATTTTTAAAGTTATTTTAAATGATTACGAAACAGGTATAACTAATTTAAGATTTGGAAATACAGTTGATGTTGTAGATAGCCCATTTTCATACTGGATGAGTTTAGGCTTATCATTATTGGTAGTTGGATTATTACTTTGGCTAGCGTATGCGCACGTTAAACTATTTACTAGTTCGGAGTAGCTGGCACCTAACAAACCAATCAAGTGCGGAATTGCTAAAGCTTGGCTCAGTTCCGCTTCGCTGCACATTATAGCCAAGCATTTATCAGCCCCTTATTGGGGCGTTAAGCATACGTAGTTCATAGGAGCCCAATGAATAAAGTTTATATCTGCGCACTAGTAGTAGCGCTTATGGCAGGGACTGACGTATGGCAGGATATTGGAACCTCTAGTGCTGCTCCGGCAGAGATAGCTTTGTTCATATCAATCGTTGCGGTTGCTTCAGCGATACCGAGCCTCTTGTGCATGCTCGCAGCTAAAAAGCTGACTCCAAAGAATGTTGGAATTGGCCTCTACTGGCGAGTGACTTATGTGTCGCTGATCCTGTCCTTCGTTTCATGGGGAGTCTGTTTGCTTGAAGGGCCAAGTAGCAAAGAGCGCTACTATTTTCTGATCCCTGAAACCGTAGGTTTCTTGAGTGTGTTACTACTCGTCATATCCTGGGCGTATTACTTTGTAGCAAAACATCTGCGCAAACCTAGCGATGCTTAACATGCAACATAATCATGCGCTCGTCATGGGGACAAGTGCCAAGACGCGGTGATGCCGCTACACTTGCCCATTATTGAAGCGTTACCAAAAAAGTGCATCGCCTATTTTTTGGTGATGCCTGAATCACAAGCGGTTTCGCGGTAGTTGTGATAGCCCAAGTACAGCTACAAGCAAAATGAAGCCCTTATCTAATGCTATGCCTTGCCTTTTTTCTTTCTACTGATTGCTGGCGGGCTATGGGTAAGTTTAAGCAAAGCCAGTTTACAAATTTGCTTTGTTGGTTGCCAAAATCCCTTTGCATACACATTTATTGCAGAATATTTGCAGATTGAGGGTTTCTTAAGCTTGATCGCAGTGCCATAAGACCACATACTCTTTTACCATTCTGCGAATCCAGTTTATGGAAAAATTGGCATTGGTCGTTCAGGTACCTCGGTTTGATAAAAGCGCGAACTCGTTCAGTCCCACCAGTTTTCTACTTCGCTAAAGAACAGACAATCAAAATAAAGAATAGGGCTTAAAGCCCCAACATAAGTAGGAACACAACATGGCAGCTTTTGGTACGGTTTTTATGCCACAAATGGCATTAGCAAAATACGAAGATCAGCAATGGGGTGATAGTGAAATTGTCTCGTCTGACAGTATTAGCTTGCACCCTGGCGCGCACGTACTTCATTACTCAAGCACTTGTTTTGAAGGGCTTAAAGCCTTTCGTCATGAAGATGGCAGCGTGCATATTTTCCGCATGGACGCCAACATTAAGCGTATGGCGCAATCTGCTGAGTTATTAAGCTTACCTGCTTTTAAACCCGAATTATTAGAGCAAATGGTTAAAGACATTGTGGCAAAATTTGCAGATGAAGTGCCAGCTGCTCCGGGGTCTATGTATATTCGCCCAACCTTTATTGGCACCGAGCCTGCCATTGGCAAAGCGGCCGCGCCAACTAGCTCGGCATTGCTTTACGTATTGCTGTCGCCAGTGGGCGATTACTTTGCGGTAGGTGCTAAGCCACTACGCTTATTGCTAGAAGAAAACGGCATGCGCTGTGCACCACACATGGGTATGGTTAAATCGGGCGGTAATTACGCCAGTGCTTTAGGGCCAATTAGCCAAGCGCGCACCGAAGTTGACGCCGACCAAGTTCTGTTTTGCCCAGGTGGCGACGTACAAGAAACGGGTGCTGCCAACTTTATTTTAATTGACGGCGATGAGCTAATTACTAAAGCGCTCGACAGCAGCTTTTTACATGGGGTTACTCGTAACTCTATTCTAACCTTGGCGCGCGACTTGGGCTTGAAAGTAAGTGAGCGTGAGCTTACTGTTGACGAGCTATTAGAGCGTGCAGCTAAGCCAGGTTGTGAAGCGGCTTTATCGGGTACTGCTGCGGTATTAACGCCAGTAGGTACGCTTATTCACAACGGTAAAGAACACACCGTTGGTAATGGCGAAGCCGGTGAAACCACCTTGAAGTTGCGCCAAGCGCTTAACGATATTCAATGGGGTAAAGCCCAAGACCAGCATAACTGGTTAACGAGTATTTAAGCTAAACAGTAGATTGATGTTAAACAGCCCGCTTTTGCGGGCTGTTTTGTTTTAGCGTTTAGGTATTTGGCACTTTAGCGAGCTTAGGATTGGCTGAACTGGTTAACCAAGCGCTTTAAGCTTTCTAAGCTATTCACCAGTTTTTGAGTGCGGCCCACCGAGCTGTCGGACAGTAGCTTGGTGGAGTCCACCGCTTCTTTCATTCGGTGTACGTGTTCGGTCATGCCTTGGGTAACCTGAACTTGCTCGGTGATTGCTTGTGATGTGCTAGTACTTTGCTCACCAATGGCATGTAAATCGTTAACAATGGCTTGAAAAGCCTGTTTGCTTTGTTGCGATTTAGCTACGCTGGAATCCGAAGCGGCTATGCCTTGCTCCATTAAGTTTCCGGTTTTGTTTACTGTGGCTTGTAGTACTTCTATTTTGCTTCGAATATCGTCTACCGAGCTGCTGGTTTTACCCGATAGCGCACGCACTTCGTCGGCCACCACAGCAAAACCTCGGCCGTGTTCACCCGCTCGAGCAGCTTCAATGGCTGCATTTAGCGCCAGCAAATTGGTTTGCTCGGCGATGCCTTGAATCATCCCCAAAATGGTTTCGATGCTTTCTACATCGTTATATAGCTGGCCAAGGGCTTGCCGAGAGTCGTCTAATTTTTGGCTTAGTGAGTTAACGGTGGCAACCGCTTCATCAATGGTTTTTGCCCCTTGCATCGCGGTAATACTGGCATCTTGAGTAAACTCGCTGCTCTGTTTGGCTTGTTGCGAGACTTCATCGATTGAGGCAAGCATTTCCTCGGCCGATACCGCCATGGCGTCGGTGGCATTGCTCTGTTCGCTTAGCTCTTTGTCTATGGCTTGGCTGTTGGCGACTTCTTGTTTGGCGGAATCTAGAATGCTCTCGGAGGTTTCGTTAGCGCGGGCAGTTACGGCGCGCAGTTCTGCCTTTTTCATTAGCATGGCTAGCTCGATGGAAGATAAATCGTCGCAGTGGCCGGTGTAGGGCATTTCCATCAAGGGGTTGTGGTAGTTTTGTTGGGCAATTTGCTTAAGCGCAGATAACCTAGCTTTAAACTTAATACTAAGCAGTAAACTAATCACCAAAAGTGGAATGGCGGTGGCGAGTAAAGTGGCCGAGCTAATCACCTCCAAAGCAGTTAATACCAAGCAGCCTAGGGTGGCTAAGATGCCAAGTTGCTGCCAGCTGCACAGCGCCAGTCGCCTTACTTTTGCTTCGCCTTGCTGGAGTTTTTGGTAAAGCTTGCTGGCCCGAGATATTTGCTCATCGTTAGGCTGGGTACGTACTGATTGGTATTCAAATACTTCGCCATTTTTATCCATTATGGGAGTAACAAATGCCGATACCCAGTAGTGTCCAGACTCTTTGCAACGGTTTTTTACTAATCCCATCCAGCTAGAACCTGCTTGAATATGTTGCCACAACTGAGCAAAAGCGGGCTTGGGCATGTCGGCATGGCGAATTACATTGTGTGGCTTATCTAGCAATTCGTCTTGTTGGTAACCTGCTACTTTGCAGAAGCTGTCGTTACAATAGGTAATGTGGCTGTCGGCTGTGGTGGTTGATATAAGGTTGTCGCTGTCGGCAAACCTAACGCGTTGATCCGTCATCTAAGTTATTACTCCTAAACATCCATAACTTGTTGCTAGTGTTTGATTGTCTTGCCTGAACGAATACCAATCGTACTGAGTAACTGTTCATACTATCTGGTTAAAATACTCGATAACTGCGTTAGAATTTTTGATTGTAGAATAACTACTTATCGAAAAACTCTGCTTTGTTCTCGAGTATTTTCACAGCGTTATTGATGGTCACTTACTTGGTGTGATTGGCATATTCACTTCGTCTCAATAACCAGACTTTTCAACACCCTAGCCACTACTTTGCTGAATACTATATTTTTATGTTTTGTTGATATTTGATCGCGGATAAATATGCGACATTAATAAGACAATTCAATGTCAGTCATAGAAAGTAGTCACTTAAGCCCTACAAATTTTGGTAAATAGCTAATTTACTAGGGTATTTCACTAGGTGGTTACTGTTTCTCTGTCTTAAGGAGTTGTAGTGTTTTAGTGGCGGTAATAGGTAGGTAGTTCGTAAATTGTCTATTTTGCTCATAGTGCTTGCTTACACTGCGCGCACCCTAAGTAAAGAGTGACAAATCATGAATCTAAAATGCTTGCTAGTGCTACCAATATTAATGTTAGTTGGCTGTAAGGCTGAGCTGGTGACTCAATTAAACGCATCAGATATTAATAACCCAGATTCCAACGGCAAGGTACTGAGTGCCAATATGTATGTCACTTTAATGGATGGGTGTTTTCATCCCGAAACGGGCGTGGAAAGCGATGGTTTGGCCGAAGCTAATGGATTGATGTTCAATTTGTTTAAGCAGAACCATGAGCTGGTGTCGTGTCAGGCGAATGATGATCTAGGTTTGGAATATACTGCCAACTACAAGGTTGATGTGGTGCTAGATACAATACAAGACAAGAAGTCTCCTGAGTCTAAAACCGGCATGGTGATTATTGCTAATAACGAACAGGGTTATATTAGTTTACAGCTAGACGACAACTTACGTAAGCGGCTAAAAGCCCGTACCGAAGAGCTAAATATGCTGGAGCTAGAAAGCGTGTTTGTGCTGAATAACGATTTAGCTGAAGACTTAGAGGTTCATATCCCATCGTCATACGTACACGATGGTAAAAGCCTTAAAGCCTACCAGCTGTTTACGGGTTGGATACCCGCAGGCAAGGTTGGTGAGTTTTGGGCCAGTGATGTAGCGCTAGATGCCCTTCGCGATTCTGGTGAGCAAATATATAGCTTTGTTGCTAAGCCAAAAGAATAGGGCTGGTTTGCGTTAGTAAGTTGTTCGAAAATATATTATGAATTGATAGCTTAGTTGATAAGCTGTAATGTTTTGATTTTAGGCGTAAATAATAGGGAGATTGTATGGCCTTTTTCTGGAATATGTTTCAGTCAGATCAGATCAATAGAAACAATACTATTGCCTCAGAAGCTCAGATAAAAACGCGAAGCCATTCTGGAGACCTTGACCATTTAGAGAAGAGGCTCGACACTTTGTCTTTAGCTAGTCAGGCTATGTGGGAAATTTTGCAAACTAAATATGGTGTTAGTGAGCAAGAGCTTATGCTGAAAATGGAAGAGATTGATCTACGTGATGGAATTAAAGATGGGAAGCTAAATCCTGAATACAGCACCGATTGCCCAGACTGTGGGCACAAAGTCAAAAAGCGCCGAGAAAGCTGTTATTGGTGCGGTAGCCGATTGAATGATGGAAACCCATTTACTTCATAAATTTAGGCGAGTTACGTTAAATTGAAAATTTTTCAGTTAATTTAGCCTCGTTTTTTTATTAGCTGCGATTACCTGTGTGAGATTGATTTAAACAAGGTATTCAAAATGCAAAAGTTACATGTTTCATATTCACCTATTGCTCGTGCAGTGCTTGTGGGCTTAACCCTTTCTTCGTTAGTTGCCTGTGGCCAATATAGTGCTGATGAGCAGGCCAATGTTGATCGAGTAGAACCGCAACAACAGAATGAGTCTGTTAAGCAAACCAAGCCAGCCCAACGACCGCAGCAAGACCAATCTATTAAGGCGGTACACCCCATCGCTAAGCATCAGCGAGAAAAGCGCGCAGTTAGCCAAATGCAAATGGCAAGAACATCTAACTTTGCGGCGGCGCAGGGGCTTGCCGACTCTTCGTATTACTACGAGCAGGGCAATAACGAAAACTACCAAAAGTTTTCCGATTTATCGGTAGTGGCCGTAGCAGAGCAACCGGTTTCTACTTTTAGTGCCGATGTCGACAGTGCCAGTTACGCCAACATGCGCCGTTTTATCAACAATGGCCAACTTCCACCAAAAGATGCTGTGCGTGTAGAGGAGCTTATTAACTACTTTTCTTACGATTACGCGACTGGCAACGATGCAGCTTTGAGCATTGAGCAGCCTATTGCGATTGATACTTTACTTACCGCTTCTCCTTGGAACAGCAATAATCAACTAATTCGCATTGGCGTGAGCGCATACAAAGCGGATACCAGCATTCGCCCAGCTGCTAATGTAGTGTTTTTGGTGGATGTATCTGGCTCGATGCAATCGCAAGAAAAGCTGCCTCTGTTAAAGCAATCAATGTTATTGATGCTTAATAACCTAAAAACCAGCGACAATGTGGCGATTGTGACTTATGCCAGTGGTACTGGAGTGGCTTTACCTGCCACTAGCGTAAAAGATAAACACAAAATTGTAGCGGCCATTAACGGCTTGCAAGCGGGTGGTTCAACTAATGGTTCTGCTGGCATAGAGTTGGCCTACAACCAAGCGCAGCAAGGTTTTATTGAAGGCGGCATTAACCATGTTTATTTAATGTCAGACGGTGATCTTAATGTAGGCATCACCGACATTGATGAGCTTAAACATCGCATTACTCAAAAGCGTAAAGCAGGGGTGCAGTTCTCTACCATTGGCTTTGGAACAGGCAATTATAATGACCATTTAATGGAGCAACTGGCCGATAACGGCAATGGTGTAGCGGGTTACATTGATACCTTGCACGAAGCGCAAAAACTGCTGGTGGATCAATTAGGTAGCAGCTTGCATACGGTGGCGCATGATGTGAAGTTTCAAGTAGAGTTTAATCCTCGTATGGTGTCGGAATACCGTTTACTGGGTTACGAGAATCGCCAACTTGAGCGCGCCGATTTTAACAATGACAAAAAAGATGCTGGCGACATGGGAGCGGGGCACAGTGTAACGGCTATTTATGAGATAACCCCAGTGGGTAAACCGGGTTTAATTGACCCTTTGGTATTTCAGCAGCAGAAGCAAAACAAAATGGCTAAGCCACAGGTGAATGAAGCGCTAGCCGAAGTGCGAGTGCGTTACAAAAAAGCGCAATCGCAAGCTTCCGAAAAGTACGTGCAGCGGGTATTTAGCCAAGATTTGGTTGATTTTGAGCTAGCTAACAATGACGACCGCTTTGCGATTGCTGTAGCAGCTTTTGGCCAAAAATTACGTGCCAATGAGCAGTTGGATGAGCTTGCTTATCAGCAAATTATTGATTGGGCTAATGCTGCAAAAGGTCAAGATAAGTTTGGTTATCGCGCAGAGTTTGTTAAATTAGCGCGATTAACCAATACCTTAGCCTTGCAATCGCCGGTTATGCCACAGCCGCAGCAATTGCCAGAGTTAGAGTATGCAGTGCAACCATTACCGGTAACCTTACCCGCAAGGATTGATGCGAACAATGAAGAGCTTAGTCAGTGATGAACAACTGATGCTTGATTATGGTCAGCGTGGTGACGTAGCCGCGTTTGACCAGCTTTATCAACGCTATCGCAAACCCTTGTTTGGTTTTATTCGGCAAAAGATGGCAGAGGCTGCCTGTAACGAAGTATTTCAAGAAGTTTGGGAATCGATAATTAGTCAAGCTAGCCAATACCAGGTACCTAGTGATGACGAGCAAAATATCGCGCACTTTCGAGGCTATCTTTATACCATTACACGCCGCCGAATTGCCGATTACTGGCGCTCGCAAGGCAAGCAAAGCCATAACGACGAACAAGAAGTAGATGAATTGGAATCTCTTTCAAACCCCGAGAAAGAGCATCAGCAAGGCCTTGATAAGCAAGTGATATTACGCTGTGTGGAGTTACTGCCTAGTAAGCAACAAGATGTATTTATGCTAAAACAATCGGGCCTAGCTGTGGCCGAGATGAGCCAAGTACTTGATGCATCTTTTGATGCCATAAAAAGTCGTATACGGGTTGCTTATCAACAATTGCGAGAGTGCTGGGAGAAACATCATGGTTGATACACCTAAAGGTAATGCGCCCAGCGATCAGCAAATTGATCACGCTTATCAGCAAGCGCTAAACCAATTTGAACCCTCGGAACTGCTAGATAAACGTATTCAAAATCTGGCTAAGCAGCAGGCAAAGCAAAATAGTAAAGCTAAATCTTACTCTTGGGCGGCTGCGCCTTGGTGGGCGAGTGCTGCGTCTTTGGCTTGTGTGGGAGTGCTAGGCTGGTGGTTAGTTACCGAAATTAGTGTGCCACCAAGTGAAATAAGTTATCAAAGCAATGTGCAGTTAATTAGCCCGTCGCAACAGGCTAATGACCCGGCGACCGAAGAGCTCGACCAGCAAAAACGGCAGCTAGCAGAAAAGCTATTGCGTAAGCGAGAACTAGATACCCAAGCAATTGAGCGAGAGCGCAGAGAGTTAGCCAAACAGAAGGCTATGCAAAAACCAACTATGCAGGCTGAAACAATACAAAGGCAAACAGAGATTGCTGCCAAGTCTGCTGAGCAGCATTACGCTCTTGAGGAGCAGCTAGCTGCATTTTCATCTTTGCCGAGTGATGAGATGTCTGATGCTGTTGCTATTGCCGCAAGCGATGCTGTTCTGCAGTGTGTGGAGCAGGCGCTAAGCGCTTACTCATTTGAGCAGTTGGAATTACAACTCGCCCAAACCTTGCCAGAAGATGCCAAGCAAGCACTTGCGCAGCCACCACGCTGGTTAAGTTGGCAACAAATACAATGGAAGTTAGTGACTGTTGAAAGTGGCTGGCTGATAGTGGGGGATGGGCTCGACGTTGATTCATCACGTATCTACCGCTTGCCAAATACCTTAGAAGAAAGCTGTAAATCGCCCTAAGCGCTAGTTATTGATTTACAGGCTCAGTGAATAATGTCAATAGAGTAAAAGGAAGCGGCTACAAGGGAGCCGCTTTTTTTTGTGCGCCAAAGCGATCAGCATCTACGCCTTGTTTCCAATAACCTACTGCAAAGGTATTTAGGCGATCAAAACCTAGGTGTTGCTGCAACATTGGCCGTAAAGAGCGGATCTGTGAGGCTTCTAAGCCCATAAATATATGACTATCGCTAGCCATACCTGCGGCGATTGTTTGCACTTGCTCTGCAAAGCTAATATTTGCTTCATCCTCAACATACCAGTGGGTGTTGTCAGCAGCGTGATAGTCTAGCTCTATAATGTCGGCGCGAGAGGGAACGGCGATTACTACCCTTAATTCAGCTTGTGGATTAAGCCTTGGCACATAACCATTAATGGCGTTAACCGAGGTAATATCCCCCAGTAGCAAATAACTGTGATGATTAAACTGGCTCAGCTTTAGTTGCCCAGGACCAGCAATGCTTAATTGGTCACCTAGCTTTGCTTGGCTCGCCCAGTTAGTCGCTGGCCCGCTGTGCCGATTTATTACAAAATCTAAAGCAAGCTCTTGGCTCGCCGAGTTAAACCAACGAATGGTGTAGGAGCGCATTTTAGGTTTTGAACCATCGCTGTTTGGCAATATCACCTTCACGTGCGCCCCTTCCTTAGATTCAGGAAAGCGTTTAAGACTGCTGCCTTTCACTACAATCCGCAGTAGGTGAGGAGAGAGTGGGATAAGCTGTGATACCTGAACGGGATACATTTTTGGCTTCATCGTTACTCCTAATGACTTGTACATTGTTTAATAGGTTGATAAAATCAACTATATTTTTAAAGGTAGACTTAGTCAACTAATATTTGAGGTCTTATGAAACAGCAATCAATTTCTGATTCGGTTTTTGCTCTGGTTCAAGCATATCGAATCGCTATGCGCTCTGGCTTAAAAGCCCAACAGCTAGGCTTAAATGCCATGCATGTGAGTTGTTTAAGTTTTATTGCCGCAAGCCACCATTGCACGGCTAACGACATTGTTAATCACTTTTCTCGCGATAAAGCGCAAATCGCCCGTTTGCTAAAAGAAATGATTGAAAAAGATTGGCTGAGAAAAACCGCCAACCCAGAAGATAAACGCAGCCAGCTCTTGTCTCTCACCAACGAGGGACAAGCGCTGGCAAGCTTAATTGAAGAGACCCAAAGCAAAGTGCAAAGCCAAATGTGTCAAAACCTGAGCGATCAGCAAATTGAGGAATTTGAGAAGCTAGCAAAGCTTATGGTGGGGAATCTAAATGAGATGGATCGTTAAGCTAGCAACTTATTATCTTATCTTGCCTTCAAAGCCTGAGTTAGCAGCAACCAACAGAGCAAGTGTGATAAAGCTAATAATTGAACTAGACTTGGCTAGAAAGCGATAACTTAGTTAGATAGTAAGTTACTTATTCTGCTGAAAAATAGGAGTTTTTATGCTGAGTGTTAGAGCGATAAAACGAGGGCTTGTTAGTGCGACCTTGTTGATGGTGTCGAGTGTGGTAAATGCTGCTAGTGATGGCGTAATCAGTGTGGCCAGCCAGCATGATGTAAACCAAACCGCAGAGCGTATGCTGAGCATACTCGAGCAAAAAGGCATGACAGTGTTTAACCAAGTTAAGCATTCTGATGGCGCAGAGAAAGTGGGTATTGAGCTTAGAGATACTCAATTGATTATATTTGGTAACCCTAAAGTCGGTTCACCTCTAATGAAGTGCCAACAGCTGATTGCCTTAGATTTGCCGCAAAAAGCACTTATTTGGCAAGATGAAGCCGGTAAAGTGTGGATTTCTTATAACGATCCTCAGTATCTCGCTAAGCGTCACCAGGTAACTGGTTGCGATCCGGTATTTGGTAAAATCGCTGGTGCGTTAGCGGGCATTAGCAAGGCAGCCGCCAACTAATTCTTTTATCTTACTTAGCCAAAGTAGCATCCAGCTGCTTTGGTTCTTACTCCCTTAAATATGTTAATAAAACGTTATGTGATGCAATTGTCATATAAACGTTTTTGTGAGCATTCTCGCCGATAAAATATTGCACTTATTGACAAAAAATGCCCGTGTAGAGCGCTTGTTGATATAAAACAAGGAAAGCTCTTGTGATGCCTTTGTGATATTTACTTGACCGGTTGTTTTGCTTAAATTAGCTTTAGTAAGTGAATTGTTGACTTTTTAGTCAATTTTAAGAAAGGGAGTTTGGCATGATTAGTGGGTTTAAAAGTCGCAGTATCTCATTGCAGTTGCAGTTAGTTATTGGCCTGATCATTTTGTTAGGGTTGGGTTTAATGGCGGCGCTGGTATACAACAAAGCCTCTAAAGCGCTGTTTGAACAAGCGATGGCTGATCATGAATCAAAAGTAAAAGCGGTTGCTTCTATGGTTGAAGGGCAATTTGCGTCTTATTTACAGCGAGCTCAGGATTTAGAAGCTACGTTTCGAAATGGCTACTTGAGTGGCGTAGAAGTGGCTGAACGCACTGTTCAATTTGAGCAGTTTAGCGTTAAAGATGTTCATATTCGTGGTGCCTCACTGATTGATAACAGTCGTTATGTGGACCGTTTTACTGCCGATACCGGCGCGGTTGCTACTTTGTTTAGTGCCTCTGGCGACGATTTTGTGCGGGTGAGTACCTCATTAAAAAATAGCCAAGCCCAGCGCGCAGTTGGCACTAAGTTGGGTTTAAATCACCCTGGCTATAGCACTTTGGTAAGTGGCCAAGCCTTTCATGCAAAAGTTACCTTATTTGGAAAAGATTATCTCACTTACTATAAGCCGATAAAAAACCAGCAGGGCAAAGTAGCCGCCTTAAGTTTTATTGGGGTACCTATCGACCAAGCCACAGAAGAAATCTTCGATAATCTTTCACAAATTAAATGGGGCGATACCGGTTACACTATTGTGGTAGACAACGATGCTAGCCATTTACTCGGTAACTACTTATTACACCCAGAAATTAAACCAGGTGAATCGATTATTGATCGCCGTGACTACGACGGTAATCAGCCATTTAAAGAAATCTTTAAGCAGCCTTCTGGTCGTTTGTTTTACCCTTATGAATACAATGGTGTAATGGGTGAGAAATACTTGGTATTTGCCGAAGTACCAGGTTGGAATTGGAAAATACTAGGTGGCACCTTTGTTAGTGAAATCACTAAAGCTAGCCGCGATTTATTGGTGTTAATTGCTTTAGTATCGGTTTCGGTAGCGGTAGTTGTATTACTGGGTTTGGCTTTGTTACTAAAACAAATGACTAAACCCTTAGAAGTATTAAGCGAAAACATGCAGCGCATGGGTAATGGTGAAATTAGCGTTAGTTTTCAAGATGGCCGTGCAGAATCAAGCAACGAAGTTGAGCAGTTAAGTGCTGGCGCGAAAGAGATGGCCAGTAAACTAAACGACTTGGTTGGAAGTATTCGAAATACCAGTAGTGCTCTGCAAGAGCGCTCCAGCGGTGTTTACCAAGATGCGGAGCATAGCCTAGGCCAGTTGGATAATCAGCAAGCGCAGGTTGACCAAGTAGCAGCGGCTATTGAAGAAATGTCATCCTCTGCGGCGTCGGTAGCGGAACAGGTTGAAGACATTGCTAGCAGTGTGCGCGCTGCTGACGGTAATACCCAGCAAGGGGCAAAACTGGTCGCTCGAATGGTGGGTGAGATTGATTTACTTAATGACCAATTAAAATCCTCGGCCGAGGCCATTGAGTTAGTAGGTAAAGAAAGTAACAACATTCAAGATGTCACCAAAATGATCAACGATATTGCCGATCAAACCAACTTATTAGCGCTTAATGCAGCTATTGAAGCGGCGCGTGCCGGTGAGCAAGGGCGCGGATTTGCAGTAGTTGCAGATGAGGTAAGAACGCTGGCCCAGCGCACTCAAGAATCGGTTAAAGAAGTGGAAACTATTATCGCCAAGTTGCAATCAAGCACTAGCAATGCGGTGAGCATGATGAGCGAGAGCCAGAAACGCGGTGAGTTTTTTACCGAGCATGCTGCGCAAACTGGTGAAGCCTTAAATGGCATTACCGAGCAAGTTACCAGTATTGCTAGCCAGTCGGAAACCATTGCTGCTACTACCGAGCAACAAGCGCAGGTGTCTCAAGAAATTGCTGCCAATGCCTCACAAATTAGCAACCTTACTAGTGATAGCCGAAATACTGCGGCGCAAACAGCCAGTAGCGCCACCCAACTGCAAACTCTGTCGCAAGAGCTGCAGCAACAGGTGGCCCAATTTAGCTAGCCTAATATCACTACTTGGTAAATCGTCGGCGAAAGTCCCTTGGGCTTAAGCCGATGATTTTTATAAATACTTTTCTAAACGCTCCGGCGTCTTCATAACCTACTTGTTGGGCAATGGCTTCGGTACTTTGGGGGCTTGTCTCAAGTAACTCACAGGCTTTCTGAACCCGCAATTTTTGCAAATACTGAATAGGCTTTAGGCCAGTAGCTTTAACAAAACGCCTTAATAAAGTTCGCTCTGTAAGAAAGCATTGTTCACACAGTAGTGCCACGTTGATGTTTTGCTGATAGTGGCTTTGTATAAAGTGCTGCACTTTAATGATGTCGTTGTCGCCATGTTCAAAGTTTGGGTTAAAGCTTTGGTAGTAACGTTGTTCACGCGGCCCGGTATCCACAACTAGGCTTTTCCCCAATTGGCGCATGATGCTTGGCCGAGTGTATTGCGCGACCAACTCCAAACCCAAATCAACCCACGACATTAAACCGCCAGCGGTAATAATATCGCCATCGTTAATGAGAATTTGTTCACACCGCAGCAGGCAATCAGGGAAGCGCTTAGCAAAGTCTTCAGCTAAGGCCCAATGAGTAGTTACCGGGCGTTGGTTTAGTAAATTTGCCTTAGCTAATATAAATGCGCCAGCACAGGCCGAGCTTACTACACAACCTTGTTTATGCTGCAGCTTTAACCATAGCAAAAGCTCTGGTGTTGGCGAGAGATAATAATCATGATTAATGCTGGGTGGCACGATTACCACCTGTAAGCAGGATGCTTGCGCCATTACATCGTAATGTTCAACAATGTTACATTCAAAATGATGGTTATATTGCTGCTGTTGAGAGGTACTGTTGGCTAACCAAAACATTTCTTGTAAGCCAAATATGGCGGCCTGAGAGGCGCCAGGGTAGCGAACAATAGTAATAGCGGTAGTTGGTGTCATAAAAGTGACTACAAGGTATTTTTGTTGTTAAGCTTCGACCTAAAAAGTTTTGCTAAGTTGCACCCTTGTATAACATTTTGTTCTACTGCGAAAATTTCTGACTTTAGCCCTTATCCCACTTACATTTTGTTGATCGATTTTTGGTGGTATTACTTGTAATTTATAGCGAGTATCAGTAAAAGATGAACATCATTTTGTTAATCCCAAGCCATGTTTTTTAAGCACACTACTTTTAAAGCTAAAATTACTTTACTGCTTCTAGCAGTGCTATTGGCTACCTGTTTAGCAAAAAACCTTGGCTTGAGTGTCACATGCCCCAGTGCGCATTTAGCGGATGAACAAAGCTTTTCCAGCCAGGTATTAAACGAGCAAAGCTGTCATTTTACTGAACATTTACTTAAGCAATACGTTCAAACCTTAGAGCAAGTATTTGTGGTGGTGCTATTTGCCGCTTTAGCGCTGGTAATGCTGCCACACTTAAGCGCTTTTCAAACCTTTCTTAAACCTACTATTCCGCCTCCTCGGCGAATGTATCGCTCGGTGTGTCATTTTCGAGAATAAAAACTAACGGCAACCTTTTGCGTTAATGTTTATTTATTGGAGATGATATTGAAAATTTTATTACCTTGGCTGTTGTTATTGAGCTTAACGCCGAGCTTGGCGTTTAGCCAAAGCACGGGTTGGTTAACTCATCAACAACACCCGCCTGCGCAAGTTCGGCTTATGCTTACTGGTGAGTTCAATCAGCAAACCAAGCTCTTGCCTGCAGTGTTGCAAGTGAAGTTAGAAGGCGATTGGAAAACCTACTGGCGCTCGCCAGGAGAAGGCGGCGTTGCGCCCAGTATTCGTTGGGATGAGGCAAGCAGTGTTCAATCACTTGAATGGTTGTGGCCGCGGCCCGAGCGCTTTTCATTGTTGGGTTTGCAAACCTTTGGCTACCAACAAGCGGTCGATTTTCCACTGTTGTTAAGAGTTGATTCTAGCTCTCAGGCAGGCCGAATAAGCGGGGTATTAACCCTATCTACTTGCACCAATGTTTGTGTTCTCACTGATTACCCTTTTGCCGTTGATGTGGACTTAAAAGCGCTGCGCCCAGACAGTGAAGCGATGTATTTATACAACAAAGCAAAAATGGCGGTACCGCCCCTCGCTGAGGCTGGTTCTAGTGACTTCGTATGGGATGACACCAAGCAGCAATTGCAGGTAACCTTACGTGGTGAATATCAATGGCAGTTGCCGCAACTAGTGGTAGATGGTGACCCGGAAACTATCTTTAAACTGCTTAATTTGAGCCTACAGCCTAAGCAAGTAAGCGCGGTTTTTAGCGCTGAAAACTGGTTAGCGCCCCCCATGCTCACCGACAAGGTATTGCACTTAACTATATTTGATAAGCAGCAGGCTGTTGAGTACCAAAGTAAGGTTGTTGCTGGGCAGGTAAGTGTAGAGGCAATCGCTTGGCCTAAGCTATTAGTGTTTGCACTATTGGGTGGTTTAATCCTCAATATTATGCCTTGTGTACTTCCTGTATTAGGCATGAAGCTTAGCTCGGTGATTGCTGCCGCTAGTCACGACCAAGGGCGAATTCGCCGCCAATTTTTAGCATCAGCTGCAGGCATTGTTGTGTCATTTTGGATCTTGGCTGGCTTTGTTATGTTGCTTAAAGTTAGTGGCCAGGCTGTAGGGTGGGGGATTCAATTTCAACAACCTTGGTTTATCGGCTTTATGGCGCTGGTAACTGGGTTGTTTGCACTAAATATGTTGGGAGCGTTTGAAATAAGCCTGCCGGCTTCTTGGCAAACGCGGTTAGCAACCAGCGGTGGAAATAGCTATGGCGGGCACTTTTTACAGGGGATGTTCGCCACTCTATTAGCGACGCCCTGTAGTGCGCCATTTTTGGGAACCGCGGTGGCGTTTGCTCTGGGGGCGGAACCCTTATCTCTAATCATCATTTTTAGCGCATTAGCGCTTGGCATGGCGTTGCCTTGGCTGTTAGTAGCGGCATTTCCAAGCTTAGCAAAAGCTTTACCCAAACCCGGTAAATGGATGAAGCAAGTAAAGCTGGTTTTTGCTTTGATGTTGTTGGCAACTTGCTTATGGCTGTTAAGTTTACTGGCCAATTTTTTATCTGGTGTTGGGTTGTTACTTGTAACTGCCGTGGTAGTGCTGACCTTTGTTTGGGTACTGCTTAAACAATACGGCGCTAAAGCATTGCTGATAAGTTTTAGTGCCTTGATGTTGATTGGTGGCGGCGTTGCATTAGTGGGTGCTATGACGAGTGAACGCTGGGCAAAAGTATTGCCTAGTGACTTAGTTTGGCAGCCTCTCCAACAAAGCAACATTGCCGAGCAAGTGGCGCAAGGCAAAGTCGTGTTGGTTGATGTGACTGCTGATTGGTGCATTACCTGTAAGGCAAATAAGGTGGGGGTGCTGCTTCAAGACCCAACATACAGCCGGCTAAAGCTAGACACCGTGCATTTAGTTAAAGGTGATTGGACTAAGCCCTCTAGTGAGGTAAGTGCCTTCTTACAACGTTACCAACGTTTTGGCGTGCCGTTTAATATTGTCTATGGCCCTGCTGCGCCAAATGGTATCGCTCTCCCCGTTATTTTAAGCCACCAGGTAATTGAGCAAGCACTTGCTCAAGCTGCCGGTGATGCATCTCTTTTTCAGGATTGAATTTATGAACTCTGTAATTTTTATCATCGCAAAACCAGCGCTATCTAGCTTGCTGTTAAGTGTTAACAAGCCTACCTTTTTTGCGGGGGAACGCTCATGTTAAGTAAGTTATGGTCTGTTTTTAAGCAACTCATCACTATGGTGCTTTTTGTCACTGTGGTAGGCATTGTTGTGGATTTCTGGCGCTCACAAGATTTACCAGAAGGTGAGTTGCCCAACTTAAGCGCAGTTACTCTAGGCGGTGAGGCAATAGATCTAAAGGAGCTAAGCAAAGATGAACCAGTATTGGTTTATTTTTGGGGATCTTGGTGTGGCGTATGTAATTTTGTGAGCCCAGCGGTAAACACCATGGCTAAGCACTTCAATGTAGTGACAGTTGCATTACGTTCTGGCGAGCAAGCCAAGGTACAGGCTTATTTAACACATCATGAATACCAGTTCCCAGTGATTAACGATCCGCAAGCTAACTTGGGCGGGCAATGGGGGATTTCGGTAACGCCAACCTTGATGGTGGTTAAAAATGGAGAGCTAAAACACTATACCGCGGGTTTTACCACCTTACCGGGTATGTGGTGGCGTATGCTAATGGCATAAGCCCCGATATTGAAACTAAGCTGCTCTGCTTAGCGTGTTAGTTGTGCTCAAGTAAGGCAGCATCATCAATAATTTGTTGATAAGCACCAGATTGCTTTAGTTTCTGTAGTCCACGATTAAATGCAGCCAACAATTGTTTACTACGTTGTTGGTTATTCTTTGAAAAAATCACATGAGTATAAGTTTGTTGCACCGATTGAGGATGATGGGTGAATAGAGCTGCTTTGTCTGCAGGAAAGTGCTGCTTGATTAATTGATAGCCAACATGAATATCGGAAGGAAATATGTCAATTCTACCGACGAGCAGCTTCTTAAGGTTTAGTAAATCAGAAGAAACATACTCTATTTTTAATTCACTTTTTTCAGCTGCTAGATCAAAGGCATAGCCGTAAGTATATTGCTCTGTTGCACCTATTGTTAGCTGTTTTAAACTGTCTATATTGTGCCAATTAAAGGGCTGCTGGCTTAAGTGAAAAAACACTTTGTTGTGCCAAAAGACCGGCTCACTAAATAGCACTGCTTTTTCTTTACTGGTGGTTTTTGCCCATGTTAAAGAGCCATCTACCTTGCCCTGTTCAACATACATATAGGCTCTAGCCCAAGGTAAGAACTGATATTGCACTTCATAATCTTCTAGGGCAAAAGCTTGACGAACTATTTCTGAATAAAAGCCTTGATGCGCTAAAGACTTAGACGTAAAAGGGGGCCACTCTCCACTAGAAAGGGTAACGAGCTCGGCAGCTTTTGTAGGCAGGGCTAGCAATGCAAACACTGTGATGGTTTTGCAAACATAAACAAAGTAATAAAAATAGCTGCGCACATTTACTCCATATTTGTTTGCTTTTTAATCACCCGTGTCGTTCTAATTAAAGCAGTTATTGCGGTCTTTTTACAGCTTACTGATAGTTTTATGCCTTTTGGTGCCTTAAGCGCGCACATAGTGGCTTTGTACTAGCTCGTTTAGCAAGACCTTGGTTTGCTTGTGCTTAAAGCTTTGGCTGTGCAGTAGTTCCCCGAATAACGGCGCTCCGCCGCCCAACAAAATGGGGAAACGAGTAAGAATAAGTTCATCAATCAGCTCTTTTGCCAAAAACTGTTGAATGGTAATGCCACCATCAATGTATAGATTATGGTAGCCCTGTTGGTTGAGCGACGTTACCAGTTGCTTAAGCTCGCCATTTACAATGCGTACATCGCCAGTAAAGCCTTCTGGTAATTGCTTTAGGCTGTTACTCAGCAGCATTACTGGTTTGTTGTAGGGCCAATCAATGCCAAAGCTTACAACCTTTTCAAAGGTATTTCGCCCCATAACTAAAGCGTCGATACCCGCCATAAACTCGCCGAAGCCTAAGTCTCCGCCATCGGGGTTCGCAACACTTTCTAGCCAAGCTATATCCCCTTCTTTGTCGGCGATATAGCCATCAAGGCTTAGGGCGATATATACGATATTCGACATGGTGTGTTCTCCAGTTTACTTGCTGAAATGCACTTGCTAAAAACTAACTGCTGAGTTTACAGCAACTAGGTTTACTTCAAGTATAGGCGCCCTATCACGGGGTAATTATCGAACTTTTAGTTGTGGTTAAGGAAAATCGATTTCACTGGCGCTCTCTAACCAGGTGGGATGTTTTTGCATAATTGAGCGAAACAATGCTGAGTCGATAAACTGTTTTAACCACGCTTGCAAATGTGGATAGGGGGCTTGCTCAAACCACCTTAGATCGACTGAAGCAAATTGACGAATAAAAGGCAGCAATGCCATATCTGCTAGGCTCTGCTGTTCGCCCATTAGATAAGGGGTGCGGCTAAGCTGTTGTTCAAGCTCTTGCAAAAATGCCTCACCTTGTTGGCGGTAGTCTTCAGGGCTTTGCTCCGGAAAACGCACTGCGTATTTATACTTATCTAATAAAGGCTTAAATTGTTCATCATTGCGCTGCACCCAATCTAGCATCTTCTGGTAATTAGGGGAGAGCCAAGCCTTGGGATCGTTTTGTTTGAGTGCCCAAAGCATTATCTCAAAGCTTTCTTCGATGACTTGGCCATTGGCTAATTGCAAAACAGGAACCGTGCCTTTGGGGGATATTTCCAGCATTTCTGGCGGCTTATGTTTGAGGACTATTTCGCGTAGTTTTACTGGTGTTTGGCTAACTGCAATAGCTAACCGCGCTCGCATGGCGTAGGGGCAGCGGCGAAAAGAATACAAAATAGTGGACATAACTAACTCTCAAACATGGCGTAGGCCGACCTTACCCAGTTACCTTTTATCACGCAAGTGATTGGTTTAAAGGCTTGCTAAAAGTAACACTTAGCACTATCACTAATTCATTATTAATGCATTTCATATTATGCGGCTAGCGGTCGCCAAAATCAGTAAAGGATGACTAATGGAACATCGAACGCGCAGTGTGGGCATTGTAGGTGTAGGCAATGTTGGTGTGGCAGGGGCTTACGCTCTGTATTTACGTGAAGCTTGTGAAGAGCTGGTTTTGGTGGATATGAATAAGGCTAGGGCCGAAGGGGAAGCCTTAGATTTAATGCATGGGCAGGGTTTAACCGGCAGGATGCAAATTAGTGCGGGTGAGTTCTCCGATTTGGCCCGTTGCCAAGTTATTGTTGTTACCGCTGGAGTGGGACAAAAATCGGGCGAGAGCCGCTTAGAGCTATTAGAAAACAATGCCAAAGTATTTAAATCTATTGCTGATCAACTCGACCGCTATGCACCTAGCGCCATTGTGGTGGTGGCCAGTAATCCGGTAGACGTATTAACGTTTATGTTGCAGGAGCTGAGCCAGCGCCCTAAACATCGGATTATTGGCACCGGCACTATGTTAGATACTTCGCGTTTAAAAACATTGTTGGGCGAAATGTATCAAGTAGATCCGCAATCGGTGCATGGTTACATTTTGGGTGAGCATGGCGATTCAGAGTTAGCGGCATGGTCAACGGTGAGCATCGGAGGCTTAGCTATTCAAGGACAAGCGGTATTTGGCGTAAGCTATTCTGCAAGCCGTTTAGAAGAGCTAGCCGAGAGTGTTAAACAAGCAGCTTACAAAATTATTGAAGGGAAGGGCTATACCAACTTGGCAATAGGAGTAGTGATTGCACGTTTGGTCGAAGCGATATTGGATGACAGTAAAACCGTGTTGCCAGTTTCGGTGCGTTTAAGTGGCGAATACCAACTTAGCAATGTAGCCCTTAGTTTACCGGCGTGTATTGGTTTAAAAGGGGTTGAGAAGTTGATTGAGCTACCACTTGAAAGTGATGAGTTAGCTGCTCTGCAGAAATCAGGTGAAACGATGCGAGAAAGCTTGAGCAAGATTGGATTTTAGTTACAAAAAAGGAGGCGCTAGCCTCCTTTTTAGATCAAGCTACGAGCTAGCTGCGGGTTAGTTACATACTGCGCCGCTTACCACTGGGATTGGCGCTGGTTGGTTCGCTGCTCCTTTGCTACCTTGCAAGCCAAAGCTTACCGATTGGCCAGGTTGAATTTGACCATTCCAAGCCAGTGAGCTTGCGCTGTAAGGGTTGGCACCACTAACAGTGGCGTTCCAAGCGCTGGTCATGCTTGAACCATCGTTATAACTCCAGCTTACATCCCAAGAGTTAATGACTGCGTTAGTATTGTTGCTTATGGTAATACTAGCTACAAAGCCAGAGTTCCACTCGTTTTCAACAGAGTAACTACAGTTAGCGATTACTGGAGCTTCGGTTACGGTAATGACTTTACTGCTAGTATCTACTCCGCCTTTACCATCCTCAACACTTAGCTCGGCAGTATAAGTACCTGCAGTTGTATAGCTATGGCTAGTGGTTTCGCCGGTGGCCGTTGCGGTATCACCAAAGGCCCAAGCATAACTAAGCGTATCGCCGTCTGCATCGCTTGAGCAACCTGCGTCAAAGGCAACTGGGTCACCAACATATGCACTGCTTGGTGAAGCAGAAAAGCATGCTTCTGGAGGAAGATTGCTATTGGGATCTTCTACCGTAATGGTTACCGTTGCTGGCTCTGAAGTTAGCTGTTCATCGTCGGTAACGGTATAGGTGAAGCTATCTACGCCGATGTATCCAGCATTTGGCGTATAGGTCACTTGTGGACCGTTTCCAGTAACCGAGCCATTAGCTGCCTGGGTATAGGCATAGCTAACAATGCTGCCGTTACTGTCGCTACCCTCAAGGGTAATGCTAAGTGGAGTATCCAAATTGCCGTTAACTTCTAGGTCTTTGGCTGTTGGTGGGCAGTTGGCATCACAGATGATGGGGAACAAATCTTCGTAGAGCGCGTTGGCGGTAGCAACATCTACTTGAGCCCAGTAACGGTGGTAGGTATAGCTTGGGTCGCGGTCTTCGCTAATGGCCGTTTGTAATTCTACATAGCCAGGATCTGACTCGTTGTAGAAAGGACGCATGCTAGTAAAGGTAGTATCTGCATTTAACTCTGCTCCTACACCGTTTACACCGCTCCAACCGGGAGGAAAGTATACCGAATCGTTAATTCTTTCTCGGTAATCGCCACGACTTTCTGGAGCTGCTACACCTTTATCGGTGCGATGGTTAGCCCAGAAACGATCTAAGATCATTTGCGCGGCGTCTTTCGCTCCTTGGTGTACTTGGCCTTGGTGTTTCTCTTCAGCAGCTGCGTAGTACATTAAGGCTTTAGCCAAACTGTGTGCTACACCAACATCTTGGTTTTGCGAAGTAACTGTAACGTGTAAGTTGTTGTTAGCTACCGGGTTAGCGGGGTCCCATTTCTCTGGTAAGCCACTAAACTCTAGGCCTGCAGCGAGTTTTACATCGTCATTACTAAAATCTAGCACGGCTAAACCAGTGGCCGGATTGCTGTCTAAAATCCAGCCTATCCATTTATCCATTATCGCTTTAGAACGCGCTTCGCCAGTTATGTAGTAATACTCGGCTACTCGCTCGGTGCCCCAAGCTTGCCAACCAAACCATGTGCCCGAACCTGGGTCTTCATAAACGGGGTTTTCATCGTAAACCATGCCATAGAAAGTGGCATTTTGGCGATCTACTGGGTAAGTGGAATACGTGCCGTTCCAACTATTGGTGGCTCCCCCAGAAAATGCACCTTCTGCAGATTGGGTCCATTGGAAAAATTCTAAAGAACGCTCTAAACCAACAGTCCAGTCTTCTACTGAGTTAGGCGCCAGCGGTTTTAGCTCAGGAATTTGCGATAGCGCATACGCAGCCATCGGGTTTTGGTATGCGTAGTGAATATGGCTTGAGCCTATGCGCCAGCCCCAGTTTTGAGTAGTATCAATTGGTCCGCCCCAAGAGTAATACCAAGACATTAAATAGTGCGCAGACTCGTAGCCTACACCTGCGCTACCTTGTTCATCCTGTGAGCCAATTTTTTTGAAGTATTTGTCAAACATGGCCAAACGCAAGTAGTCACCCATTTTGGAGGTTTTAGCCATTAAACCTGGAGCAACTACTTCTGGATCTACGCCTTGATCCTTCATCCATTGTAGGGCCCAGTACATCACTTGTACTACGCGCGCGTCGGCGTCGGGCGCATTGGTGTAGCGCCATTGTGCGGCTGGGGCTTGCGGCTCAGAAACAAATAGGTCTAAAAAGCCATATTCTCCACCCCATTTAAATTCTTCCCAAGATGGGTGAGGCACAGTTTCCCACACCGATTCTTGTTCCCCTCGCTGGAAGGTATTGATGTAAGAAGGAGTAGAAACACCATCGCCAAGGTTGCCGTATTTGTAGGTATTATCCATGTCTAGCAACCAGTGCATACCGTACACATCCCAGGTGCCATAAGTTGCAGCTAGCCCTGCGCTAATTGGGTCTTCACCCACTGCTGCACCAGAGTCTAGCGCTAGAGGATAGCTAGAAGGTAGCGGTCCTTCCGGAACATAAGTTGCCTTACCCGAGGCATAGTTCGCTGCGGTGGGCTGCATTTCTGAAGTAGGAATAATCTGCTCTTCAATTATTCTCCAAGCTTCAATTAAGGGTTGCCAATCACCGGTGATTTTACCGTGCACTGCTTCTAACCAAAGAATATAGGAATAAGCTTCCGAGGTTGATTCGTGGCCGTGATCGGGGGCCTCAATAATAAAGGTTTCTACCGAGTGGTAAGGACCTCCATCAGCACTTAAATAACCATTAGCAGGGTTATAAATTTCATTACGTAGTTCAGTAAAGCGGTCTTGATATACACCAGCATTAGCCATGCTACTTAAACCAGCACTGGCAAGGGCGGCAATAACAGATAAACGTAATGAGTGGTGTTTGATTTTTCCTGAGAAGCCGGTGGTTTGTTGTGGCTTTGTCCAGGATGTTTTAGATAAAAACATGTGAATCTCCGTTTCGTATGAAAACTCATCATTACGATGAGCGAGTATCATCAATAGCCGACGATTCGTTACCGCATAGCTTGGTGCTGTAAGCTAATTTTCCGTTCGCTAGCTATTTACCTTTTGCTTTGCATGTATGTTCATTCAATTTATTTGTAAGAATTGCTAGCGTTTGCTCTTTGGCAATGTCTTTGCGGCAATCTTGCCCTTACGGTATTGACTAATCACATAATTCCCTCATGCGAATAAAGGTATAAGTCAGCTTTTTGATTTTTATTATGTGATTTGATAATAATGATCGAATGTGTGAGAGCAGCACAAACTTAGTGAGTGTTAAGAAATATTAGGCCGATGTTTCAGAAGGTGAGCGGCTCAAAATGAGATCTGGATTTATCGCCTGTTGCTTAGCGAGGTGGGTTGATTGCGAAATGGGTTCTAGTTTGGAGGAAATGCTAATGCTGTTGGTTTTAAACATGAAAAAAGGAGGCCTAGGCCTCCTTTACTTACGGATTATGAAACGAACATTGGATCTTAGTTACACACAGCGCCAGTAACGGTTGCCACAGGAGCAGGGCCGTTAAATACCGCTTTATTGCCTTGCAGACCAAAACTTACTGATTGGCCTGGCTGGATGCGTGAGTTCCAGCTTAATGAGCTAGCAGAGTATGGATTGCTACCACTAAAGTTAGCGTTCCAACCGTTGCTCATTACCGAACCGTCGGCGTAGTTCCAGTTAACATCCCAACCATCAATCACTTCGTTACCGTTGTTAGTAATGGTTATGGTTGCAACAAAGCCAGCGTTCCAGTGGTTTTGCACTTCGTACTTACAGCTAGCGCTAGAAACCGGCGCCTCGCTAATAGTGATAGTAGTGCTAGAGGTATCTACACCACCTTTACCATCGTCTACTGTTAGTACTGCATTGTAGCTACCCGCTTGTGAGTAGCTATGTTGAGTTGAAGCTCCGCTGCCATTGCTGTTGTCGCCAAAGGCCCAGCTATAGCTTAAGTTATCGCCGTCTGCATCGTTTGAGCAGTTAGCGTTAAAGCTAATCGCGTCGCCAACATTAGCGCTGGTTGGGGTAGCGGTAAAACACGCTTCCGGAGGCAGGTTGCCAGCAGGCTCTTCAATGGTGATAGTTACGTTTGAAGTATCTACGCCACCTTTGCCATCACTAACTGTTAACACTGCATCGTAGCTGCCAGCGGCTGCATAACTGTGCTTAATGCTTGCACCGCTGCCGTTGCTGTTGTCGCCAAAGGCCCAGCTGTAGCTTAAGGTGTCGCCATCAGTATCTGTTGCACAGCTTGCGTCAAAGCTAATGATATCGCCTACCATTGCACTAGTTGGTGTAGCAGTAAAACACGCTTCTGGTGGCAAGTTACTGTTTAGATCTTCAACGGTAATAGTTACCGTAGCGGGAGCAGAGCTTAGTTGCTCGTTGTCGGTGACTGTGTAAGTAAAGCTATCAACACCTACAAAACCATTTTGCGGAGTGTAAGTAACTTGTTTACCTGAGCCACTTACTGTGCCGTTGCTCGCTTGGCTGTAGTTGTAAGACTCTACCGTGCCATTGCTGTCACTGCCTTCTAGGGTAATGCTAGTTGCAGTGTTTACCGAAGTTTTAACTGCAATGTCTTTAGCGCTTGGGGCGCATCCGTCTGCACAATCAGCTTCAGGGAACAATTCAGCATACAAGGCGTTTGCAGTTGCAACATCTACTTGGGCCCAGTAACGGTGGTAAGTGTATGTTGGATCGCGACCTTCAGCTAAAGCATTTTGCAGCTCTTGATATCCTGGATCTGATTCATTGTAGAAAGGACGCATGCTAGAGAATGTGGTGTCGGCATTTAAGTCTGCGCCAACCGCATTTTTACCGCTCCATCCTGCTGGGAAGAATACTGGCTCGTTGATGCGCTCTGCGTAGTCGCTGCGTGTTTCCGGAGCCGAGACACCTTTATCTGTGCGATGGTTAGCCCAAAAACGATCCAAAATCATTTGTGCAGCATCTTTAGCACCTTGATGAACTTCACCTTGGTGTTTCTGTTCTGCTGCAGCGTAGTACATAAGGGTTTTAGCTAAGTTGTGCGCAACACCCACATCTTGCCCGTGGTCTATTACTTCAACATGAAGGTTTGTATTGGCTTTAGGGTTAGCAGGATCCCATTTCTCTGGAACACCCGTAAAGGCTAAAGTAGCAGCGAGTTTTACGTCGTTGTCACTAAAATCGAGAACTGGTAGGCCCTTTTCTGGCGTAGCGTTTAGCACCCAGCTAATCCATTTATCTAAGATAGCTTTAGCGCGTGCCTCGCCAGTAATGAAGTAGTATTCAGCTACCCGCTCAACCCCCCAAGTTTGCCAACCGAACCAAGTGCCTGAACCTGGATCTTCATAAACTGGGTTTTCGTCGTAGGCTAAACCATAGAAGGTATTGTTAGCGCGGTCTGCTGGGTAGGTATCGTATTTTCCGTTCCAACTGTTGGTGGCACCACCCGAGAATGCGCCCTCAGCTGACTGTGTCCATTGGAAAAATTCTAAAGAACGCTCTAGGCCAATATCCCAGTCGCGAACTGAGTTTGGTGCTTTAGGTTGTAGCTCGGCAATTTGCGAGAGTGCATAAGCCGCCATTGGGTTTTGGTAGGCAAAGTGAACGTGGCTAGAACCAATACGCCAAGCCCAGTTTGCTGAAGGGTCAATAGGACCACCCCAAGAGTAGTACCAAGACATTAGGTAGTGAGCAGAGTCGTAACCCTGGCCAGCGCTTCCCTGCGCATCTTGCGAACCAATTTTCTTGAAGTATTTGTCAAACATGGCCAAACGCAGGTAATCACCCATTTTGGCTGCTTTAGCCATTAGACCTGGTGCAACAACTTCTGGATCTTGTCCTCGTTCTTTCATCCACTGCAATGCCCAGTACATAACTTGTACTGCACGAGCATCGGCATCTGGCGCATTGGTGTAACGCCATTGCTTAGCAGGCGCTTGAGATTCTTTAACAAACAAGTCTAAAAAGCCGTACTCGCCGCCCCAACTAAAATCTTCCCAAGAAGGGTGTGGCACGGTTTCCCATACCGACTCTTGTTCGCCACGTTGGAAGGTGTTGATGTATGAAGGTGTAGACGTTCCGTCTCCCAAATTACCGTACTGGTAGACATTGTCCATGTCTAACAACCAGTGCATGCCGTAAACGTCCCAGGTACCGTAGGTTGAAGCTAGGTCGGCACTGATTGGGTCTTCACCTACAGCTGCGCCGTTAGTTAGTGGAAGGGGATAGCTAGAAGGTAATGGGCCTTCTGGTACATAAGTCGCTTTAGCGTTAGCGTATTTATCGGCCGTAGGCTGCATTTCCGAAGTAGGAATAATGTGGTCTTCAATAAGAGTCCAGGCGTCTATAAGCGGTTGCCAATCACCGGTTAGTTTACCGTGAACAGCTTCTAACCAAAGAATGTAAGAATACGCTTCAGAGGTTGATTCATGCCCGTGATCTGGCGCTTCAATAATAAAAGTTTCGATAGAGTGATAAGGGCCACCGTCGGCACTTAAATAACCATTTTCTGGTGCGTAAATTTCACCGCGAATTTCAGCAAAACGATCTTCATATACCGACGCATTAGCGATACCAGAAAAGCTAACCCCAACAAGGGCACTAACAATTGCGGCGGTAAGTTTAGAGCGTCGTATTAACCCAGTAGCTTGATTTGAACCGCGTAAATGGTTCGAACCTAAACGTTTAGCAAATTGCATTGTAAACTCCATTTCAAAAAATAAACCCTAACGACAGGGTATTGCTGTCACCTTTAAAACACATTGGTCACTGTTGCCGTGTGTGGCTTTCTAGCCGCATCACCTAGCTACAGATTTTTATACAGCCTAAAAAAACGGAATCTATCGCCAAGCTCTTGGCTAGTTTGAGCGTGTTGTTTTTTTACAAGGGGAGTTAACACCTAGCCAACAGATCGAACGATAAATTCGGGCTAAAGAATCAAACTTATTAATAGAAATATCTATAGCTGTTTTGATGAACAAATCTGGCAGCGTGATGTAAAACATTGAATGGATAAAAAACAATCTACATTTAGAGTTTGTTTCATGTATTATTGCATAAATATGTGATTTTGATCGCGAGAGGTGTTTGAGATGATATTGATTTTTTAACGGATTTATACCAATTTCAGCTTTGTTATAGATATTAACTTATGACTTATACTGGCTGTTTTTATAGTTTTATTTCATTATTATTAATGATTTATATGTGTTCTTGTGCCTGTCTCAATGAGGGGTTTTTACCAAGTTCTGCATTTCTTTGTGTTGTTGTTTAAATAAATGATGATGAATATTAAATGGTAAATATTCATTTTTGTCAATTGTTATGTCCCCAATTTGAGACAGTGTTTTTTAAAGTGAGGCGTGGGTTTGTGAATAAAGGCTGCAAGCGAATAAATTGCTTAGTTCATAAATGTGGAAGACTTGCGTTGTCATAAATTTGAGACAGTTTTTTTAGTTAAAGCTAAAATACAGCTGAGGCAGTATTGAGGTTAAGGCATCAAAAAGCATCGCGCATAGTTAAGTTGGGATTTTAGTCGAAACAATCAAAGCCATGAATGTTCGCTACTGGATTGTTCGGCTCTTTGAATTATCGTTTAAGGCTAATTTGGCGAAGGGGGTTCTTTAACCTTCGTCGATTTTAAGAGCGTTATTTTTGCCAAGCCCTGAGTTACCAAAAGTGTTTTGCTTGTGTTGTTTATGGTGTCACTACTCTAGCGCATATTACTTACTTCGGTAAGGCCTGGTTGTTTGGTAAACTTTTGATCGCTAGGATTAAAAACACGCATAAGTTCAAGGAATTGTTGTGATCTCTAAGTTACCTCGCTGGGTTGAATATGGAACGTTTTTGCTAGCGTTGAACGCGGGTTTTATTAATGCAGTGGGCTTATTGGGATTTAAGCACCAGTCGGTTTCCCATTTGTCTGGAACGGCCACTTTACTGGGCACGGGAGCAATGAGTGCTGGCTTTAATGACTTATTATATTTGTTTGGCGTGTTGTTTAGCTTTGTTATGGGCGCTGCAATTTCTGGCTACTTTTTACGGGGTGAAGCGTTAAAGTTGGGGCGTAATTACAGCGCTCTACTTTGCTTAGAGGCAATGTTTCTTTGTGGTGCTAGCTATCTACTAATCGGTGACTTTTCTTATGGGATCTACTTAGCATCCGCCGCGTGTGGCTTACAAAATGCCTTGGCAACTACCTACAGTGGTGCGGTTGTCCGCACCACTCACGTTACCGGTATATTTACTGATTTGGGGATTATGTTGGGGGCTGTTCTTCGTGGTGACCCATTTGATAAACGGCGGGCACTGTTGTTCTCACTCATTGTGCTAGGTTTTATACTCGGCGGCACTTTAGGGGCACTTGGCTTTGCTAACTTGGCGTTTTACTCTTTATTGATACCAGCTGGAGTATGTTTGTTTTTGGCGCTGTTCTACTCGGTCTATAAGGCTAAACATAAAGCGGTGTGATTACCGCTTTATGTTTATGTAAAAGCCGTTTGTTTATCCCAGCTTAAACCTAGATAGTTCGCTTAGCTGTTGCTGAGACTGCTGCTGCAGAGCATCGCTAATTTGCTGGGTTTGGTTAGCATCTCGGTTGGCCAGCTCGCTCAGTTCGACAATTTTCTCAACGTTGTTTGCTACTTGTACCGCTACAGTGTGTTTATCCTGGGCGTTATTAGCAATGTTCTCGCTACGCTGTTGAATAGCGCTTAGCAGTTGTGCAACTTGCTCTAGCTGTTGAGAGCTTTGCTCGGCTTCGTTGATACAGCTTCCCACCATGGTTTCGCCTTGTACCATCATGTCCATAGCGTGTTGAGCGCGGCTCTGTAGTTGCTCTATCATTGTTAGAATTTCTTGCGTGGCTTCGCGGCTGCGAGTAGCTAATCCTCTAACCTCATCGGCAACGACCGCAAAACCTCTTCCTTGTTCGCCTGCGCGGGCAGCTTCGATAGCGGCGTTTAAGGCTAATAAGTTGGTTTGTTCGGCTATGCCTTGGATAACATCAACGATACGGTTAATGTCATCACTTTGTTGTTTAAGCTCGCTCACTTGTTGGCTGGCATCTACCACGGTGGTTTGTAGTTGATTTGTTGTGGCTAAAGTCGATTGCGCGGCTTGGTGGCTTTGCCCAGTAAGTTGATTTACTTGGCCAATGTCGTCACGGCTTTGTTGGGCTTGCTCAGATACTTCGTTAACACCCACTTCCATTTGGCTTACCGCAACGGCAACGAGCTGGCTTTGATCTTGTTGCTCTTGAATCACTTTATGTGAATGCTCACTGGTTGCTAAGCCGCTCTTGGCGCTGGCAGCAAGTTGCTTTGCGTTATTGCTCATTTGGCTAATTACCTGATTCATTTGGGCACTAAGCTCATGTAAATGAGTGGCTATTTGACCAAATTCATCGTGGGCATTTACACCTTCAACTGTTCTAAAGTCACCATCTACCATGCGTTTAATTTGAGCCAGGGTATTTGCTAGCGGTAAGCGAATTTGCCTGCTTACGTTCCAAGCTACAAAGAGGGTTATAGCAATTGACAAAAGCAGCACTAGCCCTGTTTGCAATAGCGCAGAACTTGAGCTTTGTTGAGCTTGTAGGTGAGCGGCTGCAATGATTTGGCTTAGCTGCTCAGAGATATTGTCGAGCAAGTTTAGGGCTTGGTCTGTTTGTTGGTTTAGTGTTACTAATTGCTCGTTTTGACGACTCAGAACTAATTGCTGATTTTTTAGATTGCTAAATAAGCCGTTGTTAGCAAAGGCTTGTTTGAGTAACTCGAAATAGCTGGTTAACTCCTCACCACTGGCTGGATCTAGCTTGAGCAATTGTTCCTGCTTTTGCTGAAGAGATTTGTAATAACTAGATACAACACTAAATTGGGAGTCAAACTGCTGGGCATTTTGAGCATAAAACAGTTTCTCGAGAGAGCCTGAAAACGCCGCTATGTCGGCTTGCATACCGGTTACTAGCCATTCGGCACTCTCTTCTACCATTTCAATCATAAACTCCATATCACCCGCAAAGTTTTTCCACTTTTGATTAAAGCTTTGGCGCTGATTGGTTAACAACTGCTGTGCTTGTTGCGCTTGGTTGGCCAAGGTTAACTGCGTTTGGCTGGTGGTTTTAATGCCATTAAGGTCTTGATCTAATTGACTTAAACCGCTCACTATTTGCGGGTAAGGTTGGGCTAACTGAGAGAGGGACTCGATACGTTGGCTGTAGCTGCTAAATAGGCTGGTGACTTCCTGTTCTAGTTGCTCTGCTTGTTGCCGGTTTTGGCTATTGCTGTGTAAGCCAACTTTGCGCGCCGAGTTAAGCAATAATCCTGATAGTTGATTCACTTGCTCTGCCATTGGCGCTAAGCGGCTGACGGTTTGATCCAGTTGGCTTTCTAGTTGTCGCATATTAATTTGGCCAATTAGCGCAACAATCAACAACAACGCAAGTAGCACAGCAAAACCAAGTAGTGTGCGGGTTACAACTTTGAGTTTCATGATACAGATCCCTGTTAGTATTCCTGCTGCTCCCAAGCCAAATCAGTTACTATAAAGCTAGCCATAGTTATTAGTATGGTTCACTAATTTACTGATTTTTAGGAATAATTATTACGATTCGTTCGTATGACTAATTAGTATCATAAGTGATATTGGTTGACCAGATAATGAATTGTAAAATATACAAAGGCAGGTCGATAATTTTTAACTAATGCTTTTAACCTAGTTCAATACTCTGCTTGTTGTGTTCATGAAAGGTCGGGAAATACTACCGTTAAACCTAGTATCTCTGAACTTGGTTTTTAGTTTAGCTAGTTTTTATATTTGTTATCGTAGTGTTGAGGTAAGCAGCAGATACAGCGCATATTTTTGATAAAAAGTATTTTTTTGGAGCTGTACTGATGTTTTTCTCGATTGAACATGCGATCTTAAGCAATTATTGCACTTGTAAGAAAAGCATTATCAAATCAAAGGTATAGAATGCTTAGAAAGGTGCCCTAGGCATTTTGATTGGAGTGCTGCGTAGTTTTAGTTTATTGCTAATAAATATAAGTGTGAAATGAAGCTCTGCTTTAAGGATGAAAATGAGAAATTTACTTGTTGCTATTGCCGTAAGCTGCTTACCGACATTAGCTTTTGCCAGTGTGTGTTCTAAAGAAGGTTTTGCCGAAGCTTCCAGCAGCAACCAGCGTATACACCAAGACATTCAAACTTTGAGTAAACAGTATGTGGCAATATGTTCTTGGGACTATGACATGCCTCGCGACAAGGTATGTAAATTGTTTACTGATAAGCGAAGCCAACTCGCTTTAATTAACCAAGTGCCTCTTAACACAGTATTAGATAATGCCGAGAAAGCCGCAGAACAGTGGTATTCGGTGCATGAGGCCTGCGTTAGTGAAGGCAATAAAAGTAATGCAGATCTAGCCTTTAAAGGCTATGAAGAAAGCTTTGAGGTTTACACCAACTTAATTAATGAAATAGATATTCGCTATAAGCAAACCTGCCAGCAGCAGGTTGAAGAAAAAATCAAAGAATACTGTAACTAGTTCAACACTGGATAAAGTTGCAGTTGTTTATTTTTGCAACTTGTTGTGTGCCAAAGAGCTGCTATAACTATAGTTAAATCAATATTTTCCATGGCAATAAGCTAACAATTGGTGCTGCCTAACGCGCTTGCTTTTGCTTAATGATTAGATTGTTTGAACTAGCAGGCTTAAGGAGTATTGGCGCCTTGAAACATTCGTCTAAGTGGCTAAAGTTATTTTTGCTCTTGTGTTTACTCATTGGCTCTTGGCAAGTTAAAGCAAAGCATGAACTAGATAAACAATACTCGCTCACCTTGGTACTAATGCCCAGTAGCGGCAAACAGCGACAAGCCTACAAGCAGCTTATTGAACGTTTTAGTACTGCCTACCCACATGTTGAGGTGGGGACACAGGTTTACGAAAACGAATACTACAAAAAGAACATTGAAGACATCATGAAGAGCAATGATGGCGAAGGTGATCTGTTTTTTTGGTTTGGTGGTGAGCGGCTTAGAGCACTAGCTAAAAATGATCTAATTCTCGATATTTCATCGTGGTGGCAACAAGCCAATTGGGATAATACTTTCAGCTCGGCTGCTAAACACGCCTCCCAGTATCAGCAACACTATTACGCACTGCCAATAAATTACTACCAGTGGGGTTTTTATTATCGGCAGTCGATGATTCGCTACCAACCCGATACCTTTACTAGCTGGCAGCAATTTCTGATGAGTTGCCAAAGCTTTGCCAACAAACAACAACACTTAGTCACCATTGGTAGCAAAGAGGCATGGCCGGTGGCTGCTTGGTTTGACTACCTTAATTTGCGCATTAATGGCTTGGCATTTCATCAACAGTTGCTGGCTGGGAACATCGCGTTCACCGATAAGCGAGTGGTGCAGGTCTTTAATTATTGGCAACAAGCTATCGATGCTCAGTGTTTTGTACCAAATAGTGATGAAATGGGCTGGAAACAAGCGCTACCAGCAATGTATCGTGAAAAAGCCGCGGCAGTATTAATGGGGAACTTCTTTCTCGCGACCGTGCCCGATAGAGTGCGTAATGACTTAGGCTTTGCGGCGTTTCCCCCGGTGCTTGAAGGGCAAAAGCAATATGAAGAAGCGCCTATTGATGTCATTGTGGCGCACCCACAAGCGAAAACTAATATCGCCGCTTATTGGTTTTTAGATTTCTTGTCCAAGGGCGACGCCTTAGTCGAGCTTAATCTGCAATTGGGGAAAATTAACCCCTTGTCTAACAGTAAGGGCAGTGAAGATCGGTTTATTCAAGCTGGCACTCAGCTGTTAAATAGCGCCAAAGGAGTGTCTCAGTTTTTTGATCGTGATAGCCCTAAACAATTTGCATTGCCTGCTATGGATATAATGGTGGAGTTTTTGGAAGGTAGAGTTACTGCTTCTGAAGCTCTTGAGCAATTAGAAGCTCTGAGAATTAAAGTTTTTAAAAGTATTCACTAAGTGGCTTGTTAGCTTAATAAAGTGCTAGCTTTACAAAGCCGGTAGCAATGACAATAATGTGCTTAATAAAGGCGCAGGACAATTGCATGAAAACCACAGATAACATCTTGTATCGAATAAAAAGCCAAGGTGGGCTTACGGTAAAGATGTTAGCCGAGCAGCTTGATATCACAACCATGGGCGTTCGCCAGCATCTACAAAGTTTGGAAAGTGATGGCCTAATTGAACATTTCGACAAAAAAGTAAAAGTAGGTAGGCCTACTCGATATTGGCAGTTAACCGATAAAGGCCATGGACGCTTTCCTGATTGCCACAGCGACTTAAGCGTTCAGCTAATTGGCGCGGTGAAGCAAGTATTCGGTGAATCTGGCTTAGAGCAATTGGTTAGTCATCGTGAGCAACAAAGTTTTAGTGCTTATCAGCAAGTGATGGAAGGCATTACCAGTATTGCCGACAAGTTGGAGCTTTTGAGCAATAAGCGTAGTCAAGAAGGTTATATGGCTAATTGGCAGCGCCAGCAAAGTGCTTACCTGTTTGTTGAAGATCATTGCCCTATTTGTATTGCTGCTACCGAATGCCAAGGTTTATGCCGCTCTGAACTTGATATGCTGCAGAAGCTGTTTAGCGAATGCGAGGTAGAGCGCACCGAACACATTGTTGCTGGCTCGCGTCGCTGCGCTTATACCTTAAGGCCTTTGGATGGTTATGAATAAGTTTGTGGTTGGATTCTGCACCGCGTTATTAACAATGCTAAGTAGTGTTACTTATGCCTGTGAGTTGCAAGCTATTCCAGTGGCAGAGCAGCGGTGGGGATGTGGTTGCAGTTACTATTTTCCTTCCAATCTTCCGATTCGTCCAGACATTGTGTTGCAAACCGCTCTTGATGGAACTCATCCCATTATGATGCGCGAAGGCAAATTAGTGAGTTTATGGGGAGCTAAAGAGAGCCCTTTGTTAACCCAAGCTGGATTGAGTTTAGCTCAAAATTTTCGTTACCAAGCGACAGCCATAACAGTAGAAAATCAAGTTCGCCCTGGCTGTACTTGGGGAGAACAAGGCTGCGAAGTTGTAGGGTATATAAGTCAAATTTCTATTTTTGAAAACTACCAGCAATGCCAGTGGAACTTACAAGGCGACTGCGGCTGTTAGCCAATGACCAAAGAGGCAAGTATGGCTTATCAAGATGTTTTAGATTTTTGGTTTGAACAGCTAAACCCACAACAGTGGTTTAGTGTAGACGCTAAGCTTGATGAGATCATAAGTAATCAGTTCTCTGCTTTGTTGCAACAAGCTGCTAGTAGCGAGTTATTTACTTGGCGCGAGCAAGCGCAAGCAAGCTTAGCAGAAATCATAATATTGGATCAGTTCTCAAGAAATATTCATCGTGGTCAAGCTAGTGCTTTTGCTAACGATTCATTAGCACTATGCCTTGCGCAGCAAGCTGTAGCAAAAGGGTTTGATCAGCAGCTTAATCTAAGCCAGCGAAGCTTTTTATACATGCCATATATGCATAGCGAATCCCTAGTTATTCACCAGCAGGCTGAGCAGTTGTTTAAAGCGACAGGGCTAGAAAATAACTATCAGTTTGAGCTAAAGCATAAAGTGATTATTGAGCGCTTTGGACGCTACCCACATCGTAATCAAATACTTGGTAGAGAGTCTAGCCCTGAAGAAATCGCCTTTTTAGCAGGGCCCGACTCTTCTTTCTAAATGATCTCAATAACTTAAAATTGTGACATAAAATTGTCATGTTTTTTTGTGCTGCCAATACCAGTTAGACACTAAGCTTAAAGGGTGTTGTTTGGTGTTGGAGTAGCCAGTGAGCAGGTTGTTGTTGGGCATTTTTGTAAGTTGTTTTAGTTTGCATCTTCATGCAGCGGTAAGCTTGCTTGGGCCTAACGAGCAAGCCAGTAATGTGTTTAAACAAGCCAATCAAACTCATCTTGATACTGACAATTCGCAATCGGCTATTAAGGGTTTAGATACTTCTCCAAATAGTGAATTAGGTGTAGGAGAGCGCTTATTAAGTCGCTTAAGTTGGCCAGTTCAAGCCGGTAGAGAGTCAGCCTTGGTACTTAAGGCAGAAGACTACCAAGTTCGTTATCCAGATCTTCAACAATCCATTCAATATTTTCATCCCGATTCACTTTGGTATGGCTACCCTCAGGCGAGAAATACTCGCGACCAACTGCAGTGGATGTTGTTGGAATTTAGTTTAGCGGGGGGGCCAAAACAGTTAAGTGATTGGCTGGCGCAAATAAATGCGATAAACAACGATAACCCACAGTGGGAAGCCTTATATACCGATGCCTTTTTGGGCTTAATGGCTTTTTGCCAGCAGTTAATGCGTTTAGATTATGCCCAAAGTATGGCCTTAAACAACATTACAGCTACGCCCCTGGTGATACTAATTGATGAACCGTGGTTGGCTCACTTAAGCCGAGCAGATTTGTATCAGCAGTTAAGTAGTATGCGCGGTGAACTTAACATTGAGCGTTTGCGTTATCGTCAGCAGATTTTGCATTGGTTAAATGTGCAACAGCAGCGAAAACAACAAGTGAATATTGCAAGTGGACCGCTGATTAGTTTAAACAGCCGCGATTGGCGGGTGCCCCTAATTCGCCAGCGCCTTGCTGAGTTTGATATCGCTAATCAGTTTGTTGATTTGCAATTAGATACTATGGACGCAGACACTGTAATTGCGTTAAAGCGTTTCCAAACGCAGCATGGTTTAAAGGCTGATGGCATAGTAGGGAGCGATACCCTGTATTGGCTAAATTTTAAGCCAGTGAATCGCTCTAAAATGTTGGCCAGAAATTTACTGCGTAAGCAGTTACTCGAGCGCTTTATGCTCAGTTCTAATCAGCAGCGTATTATGGTTAATGTGCCAGCTTATCAGATGACTTATCTAGATAAAGACAGCGAGGTCTTCCAATCTAAAGTGGTAGTTGGCAGAGCTTCACGAGCTACGCCTTTATTGGTGAGTGAAATAAGTAGTGTGGTGATAAACCCTTATTGGAACGTGCCAAGAACCATTGTTCGTAAAGACATTATCCCCAAACTGCGTCGTGACCCTGGTTACGTTGACCAGCAACGTTTTGAGTTGTTTGACTATCAGGGACAAGCCGTGCCCAGTGAGCAAATTGATTGGACACGAGTTAAAGACACTGGCTCTTTTCCTTATCGTATGCGCCAGCGCCCAGGGCCTGGTAACGCACTAGGTGCTTACAAGTTTCATTTTGACAATCAGTTTGCGGTTTATTTACATGATACTTCTTCACCGGAATTGTTCTCTGAACAACAGCGGGCTTTTAGCTCCGGCTGCGTGCGGGTTGAGGCGGCTGATTACCTAGCAGAGACTTTGCTCAAACAGGCGGGTTATAGCGAACAGTATAAACAGCGTTTGATTGCTAAAGGTGAGCCTAAATGGGTTCCATTGAAACAAAAAGTACCGGTTTACTTGGTGTATTTTACTTCGTGGTTTGATGGTAGTGGTGGGCTACATTATCGAAAAGATATTTATAATTTTGCCTCTGTTGATTCTTTTTTAGCGAGCTAGAAAATCTAGTTTAAACAAACTACTAGCTGGTATCTGTAAACGATCCTTTTCCAAATTGTATTACTAAGACCTAGAGCTTTGTTTGCTTTTTAGGCTGTTTGTCGGTATTTTTCTCCGAATTGGTTGTTTTTTGATCCATTTGGAGTGAGTGTTGATGTTAGACCGAAATATAAAACGGCGGTCGTTGTTGTTAGGGTTAGGCGCTGGGTTAGTCGGTCTTGGAATACCAAAAAGCTATGCGAGTTCTAGTATTGCGAGGGAATTGCCAGGAGAGCGTTTTCTAAGCATGACCAATTTACATACCAACGAAAGCTGTGAGGTGTGTTTTTGGAAAAGTGGTGAGTTTCAAGACAAGGAAGTAGGGCAGTTGGACCAATTGTTACGTGATTTTAGACGTAATGAAGCCACCGAAATGGATAAGGCCTTATATATGCAAATGGCCTTGCTGCAAGATCGCTTGGGCGGAAAGGTGCATTTTGACATTATTTCTGGCTATCGTTCACCAGCAACCAATGAGATGTTGCGTAAAAATGGTGGTGGGGTTGCCAGAAAAAGCTTTCATATGACCGGACAAGCTGTGGATCTGCGAGTTAAGGGGCAATCTCTAGCTAAGGTTCACCAACATGCGCTTGATTTAAAACTAGGTGGTGTGGGCTATTACCCTGCTAGTGGTTTTATCCACTTAGATACCGGAAGGGTGCGCAGCTGGCGCGGGTCTTAATACTTAGGGCGAACTGCTAATGCTGTGTTCGCCCTTTTCTTTGTTAAATTTTAGTCATAAAAACCGATTTAAATATAAAATCCAAATAAAAACTCCAGAATAAACCCAAAAAATCTCCTATTAATTCTTTTTGTAATCTATCTGTCATATTTGATTGTTTCAATGCATTCCGACTTAGACAAATTGATTGTTATTTTTAATTGCAAAGAGAAATGTTATGAAAACCAAGTTAATCACGGCATTAAGTGCTGCTTCTATGTTGTTTGCTACTAGCGCGTTTGCAAGTAACACTGTTACCGTTTCTGGTTCTACTTCGGTATCAGGAATCATGGAAGTATTAGCTGAAAAATACCAAGCAACTCAGCATGACGTTGTTGAAGTTCAAAGTACTGGTTCTTCTGCAGGTATTCGAGCTGCTAAAGAAGGCACTAGCATGATTGGTATGTCTTCTCGTGATGTTAAAGATTCTGAAAAGAATGAAGTAACTCAAGAAATTGTTATGGCAATGGACGGCATTGCAGTAGCTGTAAACAATGCTAATGAAATAAAAGATTTAAGCATTGAGCAGGTTAAAAAAATCTACATGGGTGAGATTAATAACTGGAAAGAAGTAGGTGGTGCTGACCAACCTATCGTTGCAGTTACTCGCGAAGTAGGTTCGGGTACTCGTGGTGCATTTGAAGACATTATGGGTCTAACTCGTAAAATCAACGATGTAACTGTTACGGCTATCTCTCCACGTGCACAGGTTGCTAGTGGTAATGGTGCAATTAAAACTTTAGTGGCTAACAACCCTTACGCTATTGGCTTCATCTCTTTGGGTTCGGTTGATGACTCTTTAGCAGCTGTATCTATTGAAGGTGCCGCAGCGACTAAAGACAACATCAAATCTGGCTCTTACGGTATTGCGCGTCCATTCGTATTGTTGGTGAACAACCAGCCTGCTCCTGAAGCTCAACAGTTCCTAGATTTCATTATGGGTACTGATGGTCAAGCGATTGTTGCTGAAGAAGGCTACATCGAAGTTAATTAAGCTTCCCATTTGGAACGAAGAAAAGAGGCATTGTTTAATGCCTCTTTGTTGTACGTTGATTTTGGAATAATTTTAAAATGAATCAAACGATTGCTGCTCCAACTCAAGAATTTGAGTTGAAAAATTCTGCGCTATTAGAAGCGCTTAGCCAGTCTTCCCAAAAGGTCGACTGGGTTGGTCGTTTCTTTAACTTGCTGTTTTTGCTGAGCGCTCTGATTGGTGTGCTATCGGTAGCGACTATTGGCTACTTCTTAGTGCTTGAGGGCTTACCGGCCATTCAGTTTGCTGGATTAACCAACTTCTTACTTGGTGTAGATTGGTATCCGCCAGCTTTATATGGCATTGGCGCGATGATTGTTGCGTCGGTGGTATCGGCCTTAGGTGCGGTAGTTATTGGCGTGCCAGTAGCCTTACTAACGGCAATATTCTTAGCTGAAGTTGCGCCGAAATGGTTGGCAAATATCATTCGCCCTGCCGTTGAGCTGCTAGCTGGCATTCCGTCGGTAGTATATGGTTTCTTTGGTTTGGTTATTATTGTTCCGGCAATTGAATCAACGTTTAATGTTCCTGCTGGTAGTACTTTGTTAGCTGCCATCATTGTTTTGGCGGTGATGATTTTACCTACCGTAATCACTATTGCAGAAACGTCTATTCGCGCTATTCCTCGTACCTATAAAGAAGGCTCATACGCATTGGGTGCTTCACCTATGTTCACCATTTTTAAGGTGATGTTGCCAGCAGCTCGCTCGGGGATTTTGGCAGGCGTAGTGCTGGGTGTGGCTCGCGCAGTTGGGGAGACCATGGCAATTATTATGGTTATGGGTAACTCAACGGCTATGCCTGGTTCATTGTTAGATTCAGCCCGTTCGCTTACCGCCAACATTGCATTAGAGATGTCGTATGCTACTGGCATTCACGCTAGCTCTTTGTATTCAACGGGTATTGTTTTATTGGTATTTGTGATGATTTTGAATACCAGCTTAGTGGTATTAAACCGTAAGAGGGTGAAGTAATGCGCCGCCGTATTGAAGACAGAATTGCGCTTAGCCTAATTTGGGGCGGAGCCGGCATGACCATTTTATTCTTGGTATGGATGCTTTGGCATATTTTAAGCAACGGTTTAAGCCATGTTAGCTGGGAGTTTGTTAGCTCTGCTTATACAACCGTTGGCAAAACTTCGGGTATTTTCTCGATGATTGTTTCAACCATTTACATGGTTGGATTGTCTATCGCAATTGCCGCACCTATTGGCATTATGACCGCTTTATACCTGACCGAATATGCAAAGCCAGGTAGTAAATTAGTTAAGGTTATTCGCTTCTGTACTGAGTCGTTAGCGGGCATACCGTCGATCATTTACGGTTTGTTTGGTATGACCTTCTTTGTGGTTACTTTAGGTTTGGGTTTCTCTATTTTGTCGGGCGCCTTAACTCTAGCTATTTTGATTTTGCCAGTGATTATTCGTACCACCGAAGAAGCGTTAATTGCGGTGCCTCAAGCTTATCGCGAAGCGTCTTATGGTTTGGGAAGCTCACGTATTTACACAATTTGGCGTGTAGTACTACCGTCGGCAATGCCAGGCATTGTTACCGCAGTTATCTTAAGTACTGGTCGAATTATTGGTGAATCTGCTCCGGTATTCTTAACCGCGGGTATGGTTACTCGCATCCCTGAATCAGTGATGGATTCAGGTCGAACTTTAACGGTTCATTTATACAAATTAACTCAAGAATTGTTCACTGTTCATGAATGGAATCAGGCTTATGCAACTGCAACAGTACTGATTGTTTTAGTACTGCTTATTAACCTAACAACTAAGCTGATCGCTAGCCGATTCAACAAAGCTTCTTACTAAGAGATTGATATGAATAAGTTTGACGTTAACCAACTAGACCTACATTACGGTGACACTCACGCCCTGAAAGGGATTAACTTACCGATCCCTGAAAAGAAAGTTACCGCGTTAATTGGCCCTTCTGGCTGTGGTAAATCTACTTTGTTGCGAACGTTAAATCGTATGAACGATTTAATTGAGAACGTAACCATTAAAGGTGACGTAAAGCTCGAAGGCAAAGACATTTATCAAGACCGCAATGTAGCAGCGCTTCGGATGAAGGTGGGCATGGTATTCCAAAAAGCGAACCCTTTCCCAATGAGCATTTATGAAAATGTAGCCTACGGCTTGAAAGCCCAAGGTATTCGCAATAAAAAAATTCTAGATGAAACGGTAGAGACAGCGCTACGCAGTGCAGCTTTATGGGATGAAGTAAGTGACCGCTTAAATAGCCCTGCATTTGGTTTATCTGGTGGACAACAACAGCGCTTGTGTATTGCGCGCACTATTGCGATTCAACCAGACGTGATTTTGATGGATGAGCCAACCAGTGCTTTAGATCCTATTGCTACTCACAAGATTGAAGAGTTGATGGACGAGTTGCGCAAAAAGTTCACTATTGTGATTGTGACGCACTCAATGGCTCAAGCTAAGCGTATTTCAGATAAAACCGCCTTCTTTTGGATGGGCGAGTTGGTTGAGCATGGCGATACCGAGCAAGTATTTAATGCGCCAGTGGATGAGCGAACTCGCGGTTACGTGAATGGCGATTTTGGTTAAATCTTAGATAGTTAAATAAAAGCCGCAGAGCTATGTTCTGCGGCTTTTTTGTATTTATAGTTTGGCTTTCTAGCGCTTAACAATACTGTGATTAAATTGCCATTGCGGCGCCAATTTGCGTCGTTGTTCGCAGCGCCGCAAAATCGCTTTTCGAGATGCATTGTCAGAACCACTCCAAGCGCAAATTTCATCTAGGTGACGAAAGCAGCCAACACAAACATCATCACCGTCAAGGGTGCATTGCCTAATACAGGGCGAATCAATAAGTTTGTGTAATTCCATGGTTAGGCAATCTCTTCAGGCGCTTAATACTAGTTTAGTCTACTAAGCTGTAGGGTAGTTGAGCGATGGTATACAAGCTTTGCTCATCGCCTGCTAAGCGAAACTTAGCTTCTGCATCGGTATCGTTGTTTAGCACTGCCAATAGCTCTACGTAACCCGGTTCTAACTGAACTGCTTGCAATACTGTACCTTTGCCGCGCCAGTTGTCACCCATTTGCTGTTCTAGTCTATCTCCAGCTTTAGGCAAAGTAGCACCGTGACCCGCTAAACGTAACGAAGCGCGTTTATTTGCGCCGCGATACTTGGCTCGAGCAATGGTTTCTTGGCCGGTATAACAGCCTTTAGAAAAGCTTAAGGCGTTTAAATGCTGCAAGTTAAGCGCTTGAGGAATAAATTGCTGCTGAGTTGCCTGTTCAATGGTGGGTAAACCAGAAACAATCTGCAGGGCACGCCAAAGCTCATTGGCATCAAGATCACTGTTAGGAGCATCTGCCCCCCAATTGTTATCTTCTGTGATCACCAAGTAGCGGCGTTTCGGGCCATCAATATGTACACAAATACCTTGCTCAATTAGGCCGCCATGGCTGGCAATTTCTTCACCAAATTGCTCAGCAATATAGTGAGGCGCTTCGGCTCCCATTACCGCTACTGTATGTAGCGTGGATTCGGTTTCGATATTTACCTTCGAAAACACCGCATACTTTTTTAGTTCTTTTAATTGCGACTCTGCTAAAGATGCTGGTTGCAAGTAAAGGTAGTCTTGCTCCAAGCGCAGTAGACGTAATACCGACCACATTTTTCCAGTAGGATCACAGTGAGCAGCCAAGCTTTGTTGGCCTGGTAATAGGCTATTTACATCGCAGCTAAGTTGGCCTTGTAAATAACTTTGGGCGTCTTCGCCACTTACTCTAACTAGGTGCCACTGATCCAAAGGTTGAACCAATAATGGAGGAAGAGTACATAAAGTTTGTTGAGACATAGTCGGCTTCCGTTGAGAGCTAAGTCAAGCTTATAAGGGTGTAATTTTGTTGTTGAAATGGTATCTTCGTCAATACTTTTACAGCACTACTTATAAGGCTTTTAGTCGAAATAAGTTGATGCTGACCAGTGTAACTCATGTCTACAAGGAACAACATGCAGGAAAATAAATCACGTTTAAAATGGGCTTGTCGTCGTGGGATGTTAGAGCTAGATGTTTTGTTTATGCCCTTTGTTGATGAAGCCTACGATGAACTAAGCGACGAGCAAAAGCTTACCTTTAAACGCTTGCTTGCTTGTGACGATCCTGATTTATTCGCTTGGTTTATGGGCCATAAAGAATGTGAAGATGCACCTTTAGCGGCCATGGTTGAGCATATCCTTAAGCGTGTCAAAGTGTAACTTTTCGGCTCATCGCTCGCGCAGCTACTTGTACTTGATAGCTGCGAGTGTGCTGTTCCAAGGCTTGGTTTTAAGCCTCTTTCCTCAGTTAATACCGCTTATAGTTTTTTGTATTTTAACCAGTGCCGTGCTTGTCTCTCATTGGTGGCATTATCAGCCTAGTGGCTACTTCAGCCCTGACAAAATGGTTTTTGAACAACAAGATGAACAGCTTGAATGCACATGGTCAAACTATTCTCGAGTCGCATTTGGCTGTTGTCTGGTGATTGTATTTGAGCAAGATGTACCTAAATGTAAACTGATTTTTGCCGACAGCTTGCCAGAGCACATTTATCGCAAATTATGCTTTGTAATTAATTTCCCTAAGGCGGAAGCAAGCCTTTAACTAAGCAAACTTATGGCTACAAAAAAGGCTTACCTATGTAAGCCTTTTTTAATTACCTTTCGCTATCTTCTTCTTGATAGAAGGTATTGGGGTCGAGAATGGTTGGTTTGATCTTATCCAACTTATCTGGGTAATCTAAGTTGTAATGAAGGCCGCGGCTCTCATGACGGCGCATCGCACAGCCAACAATTAATTCTGCTACTTGCAGCAAATTACGCAGCTCCAACAAGTTATTACCCACTTTAAAGTTTGAGTAATACTCAAAAATTTCTTGCTGCAGTAAGTGAATGCGGCGCATTGCTCGCTGCAGGCGTTTGTTGGTGCGAACAATGCCTACGTAGTCCCACATAAATAAGCGCAGTTCATGCCAGTTGTGGTTAATGATGACCTCTTCGTCAGAGTCACTTACTTGGCTGTCATCCCAAGGCTGAATGCTGTTACATAGCTGTACTTCGTTTAAGTGCTGCTTGATGTGCTCACTAGCCGCGTGGGCGAATACCACACATTCCAACAGCGAGTTGCTGGCCATGCGGTTAGCGCCATGCAGGCCAGTGTAGGCCACTTCACCAATGGCGTATAAGTTGGCTAAGTCGGTTTCGCCTTGTAGGTTGGTGACTACTCCACCACAGGTGTAGTGAGCTGCAGGAACCACCGGAATAGCTTGTTTGCGGATGTCGATCCCCAGCTCCAAACAGCGCTTTAAGATAGTAGGGAAATGCAGCTCAATAAACTCATCATCGCGGTGACTAATGTCTAAGTAGACACAATCTGCACCTAGTCGTTTCATTTCATAATCGATAGCGCGTGCTACTACATCTCGGGGAGCTAGCTCTTCACGAGAGTCAAAGTCTGGCATAAAGCGGCTGCCATCAGGGCGTTTTAGTAACGCACCTTCGCCGCGCAGTGCTTCGGTAAGCAAAAAGTTTCGCGCTTCTGGGTGAAATAAACAGGTTGGGTGGAACTGGTTAAATTCCATATTGCCTACCCGGCAGCCCGCACGCCATGCCATGGCAATGCCATCGCCGCTACTTACGTCTGGGTTACTGGTGTATTGGTAAACCTTACTTGCGCCGCCAGTGGCCATTGCCACAAACTTGGCTTTAACTACCTCTACTCGCTCTTTATTGCGGTTCCAAACATACGCGCCAACCACTTTTTTCTGCTCGTTGTCAGTTTCGGTGATTAAATCAACGGCGTTGAAACGCTCTAGCAAAGTAATGTTAGGGTGGCTTAATACCGCACGTACTAAGGTTTTTTGTACCGCTTTACCGGTGGCATCGGCGGCATGCAAAATACGGCGGCGGCTGTGTCCACCTTCACGGGTTAGGTGGTACTTGGCCTCGCCATTGGTGGCGGTTTCTTGGTCAAAAGGAACGCCTAGATTAATTAGCCAGTCAATACATTGCTTGCTGTTTTCTGCGGTAAATTTAACCGCATCTTCGTCACATAAGCCATCACCCGCGATCAAGGTGTCATTGACATGTTCTTCTACGCTGTCATTCTTATCAAATACAGCAGCGATGCCTCCTTGAGCATAATAAGTAGAACCTTCTTTGAGAGGTCCTTTGCTCAGTACGTGGACTTTGGCATAATCAGCTAAGTTTAAGGCCATAGTTAAGCCTGCAGCGCCACCGCCTATTATTAGAACATCGCTAGTGTATTCCATTAGATGCGCTCTTATACGTAGTTAAAAGAAAAATTGGAGTATAAGCTAGTTTAACTGAAACTTACGCAAGTTTGCAGTGTCTCACAGAGGCGCAAAAATTTTATTTGGTTGGAAGAGAACTTTTTTGAAAACAAGCAGTCTGAAGAGATGTGCCGCCAAAAAAGCTACCGAATCTCAAGCATTAGGAGGACGGTAGTTACAAATGTCAGAACAGTGGACAGATCAAACGTTGGTCGAAAGAACGCAACGTGGCGATAAGGCGGCATTTAATTTGTTGGTACAAAAGTATCAGCATAAGGTAGCAAACCTTATATCACGCTATATTGTGAATCACGGGGATGTGGCCGATGTAACGCAAGATGCGTTTATTAAGGCTTACCGTGCACTACCAAACTTTCGAGGAGAAAGTGCGTTTTATACATGGTTATACCGAATTGCAGTAAATACTGCTAAAAACCACATTGTTGCTCAAGGTCGTAGACCGCCTGCAAATGATGTGGATGCTGATGAAGCAGAGTTCTATGATGGCGCAGATGCTTTGAAAGAAGCGGACACTCCAGAAACTTTGTTGTTATCCGAAGAAATAAAAGAGGTAGTTTTTGCTACAATGGAAGGACTACCTGATGATTTGCGCACTGCAATTACTCTTCGAGAGATAGATGGTTTAAGCTACGAAGAGATTGCCAATGTAATGGATTGTCCTGTCGGGACCGTGAGATCACGGATTTTCCGAGCAAGGGATGCAATTGAAAAGCGAATACAACCGCTTTTAAGTAGGTAACTTTGGGGATTGATGACTAATATGGCAAATAAAGAACAGTTATCCGCACTGGTTGATAACGAATTAACCGACGCAGCACTGTTAGATCTGTTAGCCAATGAGCCGGAGCATGCAGAGCAGTGGAGTAATTATCATTTAATTGGTGATGTACTTCGCGGAGAAACCCCCAAGCAAATCGATATTGATATTGCTAGTGGTGTAGCCGCTGCCTTGGAGCAAGAGCCAGCGATTGTAGCCCCTAAACCTCAGGCGGCCGAACAAAAAGAATCGTCAGTACGTGTTGTTCGATTCTTCAAATATGCTGGGCAATATGCAATTGCTGCATCGGTAGCGGTAGCCGCTATTATTGGTGTTCAGCAATATTCATATCAAGCCAACGATGCTGACCAACCTTTACCCGTATTTAGCACAGTACCGGTAGGTGGAGCTGTAGCACCAGTTAGCTTACAGTCTAACCCTCAGCCTCGTGAGCTAAGTGAAGCTGAAATTATGGAACAGCGTAAGCGTATTAGCGCCTACTTACAGGACCATCGCTTCCAGCAACGAATTGTAGAGTAAATAATTAGCCTATGCGCTTAAAGACTATCTCGATGCCAGTAATCTTATTACTGGCATCTTTTTCTGTTTCAGCAGAGTCCCCCGTAACCACCTCTGATGCCTCGGCTACCTCAGTTAGCCAAACCAGCCCTGCGGTGAGTTTATTACACGATTACCAACAGGCTTTTCATCAGCGTCAGTATGAGCTCTCTTATATTGTGGTTCGCCAAGGGCACATCGAGCCAGTGCGCTTAATTCACGGAGTGGTTAATGGGGTAGAAGTTGCCCACCGCGTGTACTTAAACGGCCCTGCTAATGAAGCGGTATACCGTGAAGGTACCGTAGCCTTTTTTGAACCAGGGCAATCACCTTACAGTTTGGCCTCAAGTCGTTTACCCGGCATGTTTGGCAATTTAGCGGCAGTAAAACTGGAAGATTTACAAAGCAATTTTGACTTAGTGATTGCAGGTAAAAGCCGCGTTGCCGGTCGACCCGCACAGGTGATGCGCATAGTGCCTAAGTCTTCCGATTTGTACGGTTTATACCTATGGATTGATTACGCATCTCACTTACCCTTGCGTTTAGATGTGGTTGATCAAACAGGTGAGTTGATCGAACAGCATATGGCTGTGACGTTGGCTGAATATGAAAAGCCCAGTGAATGGATGACAGAATTGGCCAGCTTAGAGTTGCCAAGCACCGTAATGGGTAAAGAGTCGGTAGATAAACAAGAGCACCAAATTAATTGGCGCTTGGGTTGGTCACCCAAAGGGATGAAAGTTGCTCAAAAAGAGCAGCATTCCTTGGCGGCTATATCAGAATCGGTTGATTACATTAAACTTAGCGATGGCCTGTTTGATATTTCGGTTTATGCCAATGCCGTTGGCAAGACTAACCCCTTACGTGAACAACTGGTTCGCCAAGGTGCGACCAGCTTACATACCGTTGTACGTAAAGGTATTGAAATCACTGTTGTTGGTGAAATTCCACCAGAAACCGCCTCAAAAATGGCCGATTCAGTAACCATTGGTCCTTACTTCGAGAAGCCCATTGAGCCGGCCCAGTAATTCCGCATTAATCATTGAAACAGCCAAGGTTGTTGAGGTAAGTGACGGTTACGCAAAAGTTGAGTGCGTAAGTAAAAGTGCATGTGGCAGTTGCGCCAGTGCAGACAATTGCGGAAATAGTGCCATAGCTAAAGCCTTTCCTACTCGGATTCATCAGCTTCGGGTAAAGCTTACTGAAACGGTTGAGGTGGGGGACCAGATAGAGTTAGCCTTGAACGCCAAAAACATGCTGCAAAGTGCATTGCTTGTTTATCTTGTTCCCATTGCCATGCTGATTATAGGCGCAGCACTCGGTAAATTTATCACTATGCAAGGCTTTGCTGGTGAATGGGCTATTGCCATCTGCACCTTACTAGGTTTAGCCTTAGGCTTTTTATTGGTTCGTGGCTTTACTCGTTACTTTGCTCGGCAGCCACGATATCGCCCCCAAATGCATACTAAGCAATAAACTTCTTTTAGAAAACGCCCTGTAATGGGCGTTTTTTGATTTTAGGGAATACAAAACAATTACTAATTTAAGCCTGCATTTTTTTTGGTTCTGAGTGGATTGTGGTAGTATCCGCGTCAACGATATAATGCGCGATTGCTGCATTTTTAAGAAAAGCGAATCTTAATTCGCGTACAGATGACTTTTTATAGGTAAGCTCTTGATAAATAAGAATATTCGCAACTTTTCGATTATTGCCCATATCGACCATGGCAAATCGACCTTGTCTGATCGCCTGATTCAACACTGTGGTGGATTGAGCGCGCGCGAAATGGAAGCGCAGGTTCTTGACTCTATGGACTTAGAGCGCGAACGCGGAATTACCATTAAAGCACAAAGTGTAACCTTGGATTACACCGCCAAAGACGGTGAAACCTACCAGCTTAACTTTATTGATACCCCAGGACACGTAGACTTCACTTATGAAGTATCTCGTTCACTGGCGGCGTGTGAAGGTGCTTTACTGGTTGTTGACGCTGCGCAAGGCGTAGAAGCCCAAACCTTAGCGAACTGTTATACCGCTATGGAAATGGACTTAGAAGTTATTCCAGTGCTGAACAAAATTGATTTACCACAGGCAGATCCAGACCGCGTAGCGGAAGAAATTGAAGATATCGTAGGCATTGATGCCACCGATGCAACGGTTTGTTCAGCTAAAACAGGCCTAGGTATTGAAGATGTATTAGAAACCATTGTACGTGACGTACCACCACCTGAAGGTGATGATACAGCTCCGCTACAGGCGCTAATTATTGATTCATGGTTCGATAACTACCAAGGCGTTGTATCACTGGTACGTATTAAAAGCGGTGAGTTAAGAGCAGGCGAGCGCATGACAGTAATGTCTACTGGCCAAGCACATGTGATTAACGAAGTGGGTATTTTTACCCCTAAACAAACCAATACCGGAGTATTAAAAACCGGTGAAGTAGGTTACGTAATCGCCGGTATTAAAGAGATTTTGGGCGCACCTGTTGGTGATACCTTAACTACCCAAAAAAATGGTTCTACCGAAGCCTTGCCTGGATTTAAAAAAGTAAAGCCCCAGGTATATGCGGGTTTGTTTCCTACCAGTTCTGATGAGTATGAAAACTTCCGTGATGCGCTAGCTAAGTTAAGCCTTAACGATTCTTCGTTATTTTATGAGCCAGAAAACTCTACCGCTCTAGGTTTTGGTTTCCGTTGTGGTTTCTTAGGCATGTTGCACATGGAAATCATTCAAGAGCGTTTAGAGCGTGAATACGATCTTGATTTAATCACTACAGCGCCAACCGTAATTTACGAAGTAGAGATGAACAAAGGCGAAGTTATCTATGTAGATAGCCCAGCTAAGTTACCACCTACTAACAATATTGCAGAGATTCGCGAGCCCATTGCCGAAGTAAATATTCTGGTTCCTCAAGAATACTTAGGGAATGTAATCACCCTGTGTGTAGAAAAGCGCGGCATCCAAAAGAACATGGCTTACCACGGTAAGCAAGTTGCCTTAACTTACGAAATACCTATGGCTGAAGTCGTGTTGGATTTCTTCGATAAACTTAAGTCTACCAGCCGTGGCTATGCGTCTTTGGATTACAACTTCAAGTACTTTAATGCTGCTAACATGGTGCGTGTAGATATCATGATTAACGGCGATAGGGTTGATGCGCTAGCCTTGATTACTCACAAAGATCACTCTGAATCTCGTGGGCGTCAGGTAGTTGATAAAATGAAAGAGCTTATTCCGCGCCAAATGTTTGATATCGCGATTCAAGCATCTATTGGTATGCACATTATTGCTCGTTCTACGGTTAAACAACTTCGTAAAAACGTAATTGCCAAGTGTTATGGCGGTGACGTAAGTCGTAAGAAGAAGCTGCTAGCGAAGCAGAAAGAAGGTAAAAAACGTATGAAGCAAGTAGGCAACGTGGAAGTGCCTCAAGAAGCGTTTTTAGCCGTACTTCATATTGGTAAGGATTAACATGGCCACAATATTTCCGCTAATTCTGGTAATTGCTACGTTTGTTACGGGCATTATTTGGGCCTTAGATAAGTTTCACTGGGAAAAGCAGCGCGAACTTAAATTGCAAGATGCTCGCACCGCTGCAGGTGGCGAGTTACCTAACGATGCAGAAGAAAAGATAACCACACCGCCAAGCTGGATTGAGAATGGTCGCTCGGTGTTTCCGGTTATTGCGATTGTGATGGTGCTGCGTTCATTTATTTACGAGCCTTTCCAAATTCCTTCTGGCTCGATGATGCCGACACTGTTAGTGGGTGACTTTATCTTGGTTGAAAAGTTTGCTTACGGCTTAAAAGATCCTGTTACTCGTAGCACTATTGTTGAAACTGGTTCGCCTGAACGTGGTGATATTGCGGTATTCAAGTACCCTCAAGATACCCGTATTGATTACATTAAGCGCATTGTTGGCCTGCCTGGCGACAGAGTGATATATCGTGGTAAGCAGCTGTTTATTCAACCTAAGTGTGAAGCTAAACCTTGCCCTGAGCTAAAACCTGTACCCTTGGATTTTGAAGTTTCGGGGCGTTTTAAGCAAGGTCCAATGGCTCTAGAGAATTATCGAGAGAGCCTAGCAGAAGTTGAGCACGAGATTTTGATAAATCCTGCAGCACCAGATCGTGTGCAATACTTTTATCAACAGCCGGGCACGGCTAAAGATGAGTGGATTGTACCAGAAGGCCACTATTTAGCCTTCGGTGACAACCGCGATAACAGTACCGATAGTCGCTACTGGGGTTTTGTATCAGACGACCACTTAGTGGGCAAAGCGGTAGCAATATGGATTAGCTTTGAATTTGAGCGTGCTGAAGATTCAGTATTACCGGGATGGATACCCACAGGTGTTCGATTTAATCGCATTGGCGCGATCAAGTAGGTAGATGATGATTAGCTCAAACCCAGAACGCTTGCAGCGTGCTATAGGGTATACATTTAAAGATGACAGTTTATTGCACCTAGCACTTACTCACCGTAGTGCTGGTGGCGTACATAACGAGCGTCTTGAGTTTTTAGGGGATGCAGTGCTTAGTTGGGTAATTGCCGACGAACTGTATCACCGCTTTCCTGATGTGTCGGAAGGCGATTTAAGCCCTATGCGCTCAACCTTAGTAAAGGGGAAAACCCTAGCTGAGTTAGCGCGCAGTTTTGAATTAGGCGAGTATATTAAGCTTGGTCCTGGTGAACTGAAAAGCGGTGGTTTTCGCCGGGAGTCAATTTTGGCCGATGCAGTAGAAGCTATTATCGGCGCAGTATATTTAGATAGCGGTAACGATAGCGCCAAAGAAATGCTTTTGCGTTGGTATAAAGATCGCTTAAATACTATAGAGCCGGGCCTTAGCCAGAAAGATCCTAAAACTAGATTGCAAGAAATACTGCAGTCGAGAAAGCAAGCCTTACCTGATTATCAAGTCGTTGAAATTAAAGGCGAAGCTCATAATCAGCAATTTACCGTAAGCTGCTCAGTAGAAGGTTTGGAGAAGCCGGTTATTGGGATTAGCACTAGTCGCCGCAAGGCCGAGCAAGTGGCGGCTGAACTGGTATTGGAGCGTTTAGTATGAACTATGATACCCGTTGTGGCTTTGTAGCCATTGTTGGTCGTCCAAATGTGGGTAAATCGACCTTACTGAATGCTCTTTTAGGCCAAAAGGTAAGCATTACATCTAAAAAGCCACAAACTACGCGCCACCGTATTTTGGGCATTGATACCGATGATATTTATCAAACAATTTTTGTTGATACGCCGGGATTACACATTGAAGAGCAGCGGGCAATTAACCGCTTAATGAACCGAGCTGCTACCAGTTCGCTGGGCGATGTTTCGATGGTGATCTTTGTGGTTGAAGGGACCAAGTGGAACCCCGATGATGAGTTGGTTTTAGGCAAGTTGCGCCACTTAAAAGTGCCAGTTGTTTTGGCAATTAACAAAGTGGATAACGTGCAAGAAAAAGAAGAGCTGTTTCCGCACATGCAAATGATGCAGGAGAAATTCGACTTTTCTCATATTCTGCCTATTTCTGCTAAGCAGGGAAAAAATGTTGAACAGCTGCGTGAGTGGGCACAGCAAACCTTGCCAGAGAACGTGCACTTCTTCCCAGAAGATTACATTACCGACCGTTCTTCACGCTTTATGGCGGCAGAAATAGTACGTGAAAAGTTGATGCGATTTACTGGCCAAGAACTGCCATATTCTACCACCGTAGAAATTGAGCAGTTCAAAATGCAAGAAAACGGTGTTTACCAAATTAACGCACTTATTTTGGTAGAACGCCCTAGCCAAAAGCGCATGATTATTGGCAGTAAAGGCGATAAGTTAAAAACCATCGGTAAAGAAGCCCGCCTAGATATGGAGCGTTTGTTTGATAACAAAGTGTTCTTAGAGATGTGGGTTAAAGTTAAATCTGGTTGGGCTGACGACGAACGCGCTTTGCGTAGTCTAGGTTACGGAGACGAATAAGCTTGCCTGAACAGGCGCTCACACCTGCGTTTGTTATTCATACGCGGCCATATCGAGAAACCAGTTTGTTAGTTCAGCTGTTTACCCTCGAATATGGCAAAGTGAGTGCTGTGGCTCGCGGAGCTAGAGCTAAACGCTCTAAGTGGCGAGGCATATTGCAACCCGGCGTTCCACTATTAGTAGAGCTTAGTGGCAAAGGCAGTTTGCGTAATTTTAAACAGGTAGAAGCCAGTAACTTAGCGCTACCGCTGTTTGGGCAATATCTCTATAGCACCCTTTACCTTAATGAGCTGCTTTATTATTTGCTGGAAGAAAATACCGCTTATCCAAGCTTGTATCATCATTATCAAGACAGCTTAATGGCCTTAGCCAAACAGCAACCTTTAGAGGGATGTTTGCGCGAGTTTGAGCTGTTGTTGGTGGCTGAATTGGGTTTTGCCCTAGCCGAGCCGCAAGAATTCGCTCAAGGTCTTAGCTATCAATACCGATTACATGAGGGTTTTGTGGTTAGCAACAGCCGCTTTTCGCAGGTGGAATTTAGCTATCAGGAAATACTTATGTTATTAGCTTTTGACCCACAGCAAGCACAACACTTATTATGTGCCAAAAGATTTTGTCGAATTGTGATTGCTCAACTGCTCAATGGCAGAGAGTTGACCAGTCGCAAATTGTTCAGTCAAATTAAAACTACCAATAGAGCCTTCAATTAAGGCCTTGTTGAAAAAGGAATATTTGTGAGTGAGATTTTATTAGGCGTAAATGTTGATCATATCGCCACACTTCGCCAAGCACGCGGCACGACATACCCAGATCCTGTGCTTGCTGCTGGTATTGCCGAGATGGCAGGCGCTGATGGTATTACCATTCATTTAAGAGAAGACCGTCGTCATATTGTTGACCGTGATGTTGCTATCATGAGTCAAACGGTGCAAACCCGCTTAAACCTAGAAATGGCTGTTACCGACGAGATGGTAGCCATTGCTTGCGAGCACAAACCTCACTTTGTGTGTTTGGTGCCAGAAAAGCGTGAAGAGTTAACGACCGAAGGTGGTCTGGATGTTGTTGGCAATCTTGAGAAGATCACTGAAGCTGTTACTAAGCTGACTGACGCGGGCATTTTAGTTTCGCTATTTATCGATGCCGATGATGAGCAGATTGATGCTTCTATTGCATCTGGCGCGCCATTCATTGAGCTGCATACTGGTCATTATGCTGATGCAGAAGATGAAGCCGAGCAGCAAGCTGAGCTGAAAAAAATTGCCGCTGCGGCCAGTTATGCTGCAGATAAAGGCTTAAAAGTAAATGCTGGCCATGGTTTGCATTACCATAATGTATTGCCAATTGCAGCTATGCCAGAAATTATTGAGCTTAACATTGGCCATGCGATTATTGCGCGTGCAGTAATGGTTGGCATGGATGCAGCGGTGCGTGAAATGAAAACCTTGATGGTTCAAGCTCGCCAAGGTGAAGCATAAACTGTGGCGATAGTAGGCTTAGGTACCGATATCGTTCAAGTAGAACGAATAGCCAATAGCAAGCAAATGCATGCATTGGCTAAGCGGGTATTAACCGAAGCTGAATTTGCGCGGTTTGAGCAACATGCTGCCCCAGCGCGTTTTTTAGCAAAACGATTTGCTGCTAAAGAAGCAGCTGCAAAAGCGCTGGGAACAGGAATTGCCAAAGGTGTTGGTTTTCAACAAATAGAAGTGTCCAATAACCAATTTGGAAAACCTGAGTTGGTATTTAGCGGCGCTGCAATGGCCTTGTGCGAGAAGCTTGAGGTAAGCAGCCAGTTTATTAGTATTAGTGATGAGCGTGACTACGCGGTAGCTACCGTAGTACTAGAGCGCTAATTAGGAGAAGAACATTGGTTGAACGATATCGCGTTCAGTTAGACCTATTTGGTCTAATGAAATTATTGGCCTTGGTAGGTTTTGGTGTGGGTGTGATTGCTGGTTTAGCATTACTTATTTATACGGTAATGAACGGTGGCAACATTATTCAGGCGATATTGCCTATGATTATTTCGCCGTTTAGTAATGCGTTAGTAACAGCCTTATTTGGTTTAGTTAGCTACCCATTTTATAACTGGTACTGCAATCGTAATCGCGGTCAAGTATTAACCGGTCGCTTCCTTAAAGAGCAAGAAGCTAATCAAGATATTTAGTTAGCTTGCTTACATCGATTGCTAAAGAAAAAGCCGCATAATAGCGGCTTTTATTTTGCTCCAAATACCTTGGAAGTTTAGCTTAGCTGCTGATTTAACTGCTTGGCAGCCTGTTTGACCTTTTCAATTTCATCACTTAGTTCCAGCAACTCTGGCTCAACTTGAGCGACATCACTGTGCTGACGTAGGCTATCTTCGATGGTGGTTGTAAGTGACTCTAAGCGCTTACAGCCACTATATGCACAACCTCCGCGGAAGCGATGAACGAGTAGCACAAACTCGTCCGCATTTATTTGCTGATTGAGTATCTGCTCAATCGCTTCTTCTATCTCTACAAAGCTGTCTTGCAACATAACAAACATATCTACGGCTAAGGCTTGGTTGTTGTTAGCGCGTTGCATGGCGAGTTGCCAAGACAGGCTAGCATTTTCAAATTCAATAGTTTTAGGTTGATCCAAGGTGGCGGCAAAGTCTTCTCGGCTAAGCAATTTAGCATTGGGTTGCCAGCGGTGGATAAGCTTCTCTAGTGACGATTCATCTATGGGTTTTGCTAGGTAATCATCAACGCCTTGCCCCAATAGCTGCTCTTTTTCGCCGGCTAGAGCATGCGCAGTAACCGCGATAATTGGGGTTTGTTCATTTTTACTGTTCTGGCGAATTTTTTGGGTAGCGCTAATGCCATCTAAAATCGGCATTTGGATATCCATTAAGATGAGATCGTAACTTTCTTCTTCAGCTTTAGTGATGGCTTCTAAGCCATTAGTACAGGTATCAACTTGGGTAACCAGTTCATGCAGCATTGCTGATATAAGTTTTAAGTTTGCCGCGTTGTCATCTACCGCTAGCACCTTTAACACCAGTTTCGAGCGGGAAACTTTTGCCATTGGCGTAACAACATCATTTACGGCAATCTTCTCATCAACTAATGCTTGCGCCAGTTTGCGATGGTTAATTGGCTTACTCATGCAGTGTTTAGCGCCTGCTTCTATAACCCGTTGGTGAATATCAGGATCGCTGGAGTTGATTAATACAATCACTTCCGAGCTACGCTCTAGTGCTTCGGCTATTTTCTTTTGTAAGGGCTCGAGTGTTTGCCAGTCACTATGACCAATGATTACCGTGCCCGAGAAGTCTTTAATCGCGCTTTGCCACTGAGCATCGTCAGTTGCGGTTTGCAGTGGCAATTGCCACTGTTGGGCTAAACCGCTAATCACAGACTGGCTGACTTGGTGCGGTTCATATAGCAACACAGATAGCTGACTTAGCGCGGTTAATGGCAGCGGGGCTCCCAGTACCATGTTGGCTTGTTCTAGGTGAATATCGAAACTAAACACTGCACCTTTTTCTGGCTCGGAGCTTAGTTTGATGTCGCCACCCATATGTTGAACCAGCTTCTGAGTAATGACTAAGCCTAAACCGGTGCCGCCGTACTCGCGGTTAATACTGGTATCTGCTTGTTTAAAGGCCTGGAACAATTGCGATTGTTGCTCTTTAGAAATGCCAATGCCGGTATCTTTCACCGCAGCATTTAGCACTACTTGCTGGCCTTGTTGCTTGATTAAACTAATCGCAACGGTAATTTCACCCTGGTGGGTGAACTTAATGGCATTGCCTAGTAGGTTAGTGAAAACTTGCTGTAAACGCAGCGGGTCGCCACGCAAACCTTCTGGCACATTAGGTTCTATCAGCAAGTTAAGTTCTAAGTTTTTATCTTGAGCACTTGGTGCTAGCAGTGTCACCACGTCGTTGATGGTATCTCGGAAGTTAAAATCAATGCGCTCGAGCTTGAGTTTTCCTGCTTCTAATTTAGAGAAATCAAGAATGTCATTAATGATGGCAAGTAGATTGTTGGCTGATTTTTCAATGGTGAGTAGGTAGTCGGCTTGATTACTGTTTAGCTGAGTTTTAAGCAGTTGACGAGCAAAGCCAATGACACCATTTAACGGAGTTCGTAACTCGTGGCTCATGTTGGCTAAGAATTCCGATTTCGCCTTAGCGCCTTGTTGCGCCTCTTTTTTGGCAATATCTAACTCAATGTTTTGAATTTCAATCTGTTCAAGCGTTTCGCGCAAATCACTCGTTGCTTGGTCAATGCTTTGGTGCATTTCCTCATGATATTCGGCTAGCGATTTAGCCATGGAGTTAATACCGTGTTTCAGCAACCCCAACTCGCCGGTGTAACTGCCATCAACACGGGCATCTAAGCGACCTTGGCGGATCCGGTCAACAATGTTCACCATGTTGGTAATGGGTTGGGTCACTTGTTTACTTAATTGGAAGGCGAATAGCACACTAATGAGTACGCCAAATAACACAATAAACAGCGCTACCGTGGTATCTCTAAACTGGAGCAGTAAGGCGCGGTCTTTGTTGTACTGCATTGAGATATAACCCAGCAGCTCTGGTTTTCCGTTACTAAAGGCGGCAAAACTACCTTCGGCTTCGGCCCAGATTGGCGCACGCAAAATAATTCGATTGGGGTAAATTTCTACCTGAGTTGATTGTGGCAGCGGTAATTCTGGATCGCTTTGTAGCAAGCGAATATTGCGGTGGTAGTTACTGGTTACAAAAAGTTGGTTGTGTTTATCGTACACCGCAATACTTTTAATTAACGGTGACATTTTTCGATGAGTAACGCTAATCAGCGATTTTACTTTTTCCCGATTATAGCGGCTTAGACCAACTTCACTGGCGATGGCGAGAGGCTCAATAACATTAACACCTTGCTCGATAACAAAGTTATCCAATTGCTGATTTCGATTAAAGGTGAAGTAGCTCGCCAACAAGATACCGACAAAAAGTGTAGGTATAATAGTGAGAATATATACGCGGGCGCGTAAGCCATACTTGGTCATAAACGTTTCTTATGGGAAAATGACATGGTTCCAATCGCTTATGATGACATAAGCCCGTCCCTTTTTGTATTCACCGAGTAAATAAGTCTCTTCTATGGCCCAATTTTTTAAAGCAAAAGCAAAATCTACTTCGATAAAGGCAATTAGAGACGCTCAGGTTCTAGCGCTTGATCACCATTTAAACGGAGTGGTAAAACACCAAGGCAAAACCTATTTTGTTGACGGGGTGTTGCCTGGAGAGCGGGTTGATGTATTGCCTAGTGCTAAATCGGGCCCTGCTAAGTTACTTAAACGTTTAAATGATGCGCCCCAGCGCATCGAGCCAGCTTGTCAGTTCTACCAAGAGTGTGGCGGATGTAGTGCCCAGTATTTGTCGGCGCAGGCTCAGCGAGATTACAAACTAAAAGCGGTAGCTGAGCTCATCAGCCGCCAGTCTGGTTATCAAGACTTACCTGAGTTTGAAATATTAAGTGGAGATGATTGGCATTACCGACGCGCTACACGTTTGAGCACTTGGTTTGATAAGCAGCGTGGTTGGCAGCTTGGTTTTCGTCAAAAATCCAGTAAAGACATTGTGGCTATATCAGAGTGCATTGTGCTTAAACCGCAACTGTCGGCTCTACTGGTGCCCCTTCAGCAATTATTAAAAACATGGCCAAAGTCTATCAATTTAGGTCATGTCGAGCTTATTGACTGCCAGCCACAAATTGTTTGCCGGATCCGTGTTCGTAACCAGCCTTCCGATAAAATTGCAGCGCAATTACGCAGCTTTGCTCAGCAACATTCCATAGCACTAGTCATCGCTACCGATGAGCAATCGAGCTATTTGATGGGGGAGCAGGCTTACTACGATTTGGCTGAACAGGATTTGCGCTTAGCTTTCACGCCCGGTGATTTCATTCAAGTGAATGAAGCCATGAATCAAGCTCTGGTTTCTAAAGCTTTAGAGTGGTTACAGCCTTGCGCAGAGGACCAAATATTGGATTTGTATGCCGGCATTGGTAATTTTAGCTTAGCCCTGGGGCAAAAAGCGCAGCAAGTGATTGCGGTTGAAGGGGTTACAGCAATGACTAAGCAAGTGCTAGCTAATGCTGAGGCAAATGGTTTAAGCAACGTTAGTGCATTTAGCGGTGATTTAGAGCAAGTTGAAACCGCTAATGCCTGGCAGAAAACCAAGGTTAATAAAGTATTACTCGACCCTGCTCGAGCAGGAGCAAAACTAGCTATTTCACAGGTTGCCAAGCTTAGTCCAAGCACCGTAGTATATGTCTCATGTAATCCTGCTACCTTAGCCAGAGATGCCAAAGTGCTTAAACAGGCGGGTTATCGCTTAAGTAATTTGGCGTTAGTAGACATGTTCGCACACACTGAACACGTAGAAACAATGGCTTTATTTGAACGTTAATGGTTGATGAGCAACCAGTGTTGGTAGCATTGATATAGGAATTTTTGTTGTATGGTTTCGGTACGAGAAACACATCTAAATGAACGACTTTTATTTGATGAGAATCAGTGGGTTGCTAGCCTTGATATTGCGGTAGAAGATCAACAGCACTTGTTTGCCGCCAGCAACTACTTTCGTGCTTTAGAAGCAGATAAAGACCAAGTCCATCGTTGTTTAACCAAGGGTAAGGAAATGGTGGAAATCTTAGTTACCCTTAACATGGATTTGCCGACCCTAGAAGCTGCGTTGTTATTTCCTTTTGTTGATGCTGGTTTGCTCGCAGAAGAAAAACTTAGCCCACAATTTAGTGATGAAGTGATCAAGTTGCGTCACGATGCAGCGCAAATGGACGCAATGAAGGCGCTAAGAACCGGTCAAAACAAAAGCCTGTCATCTGGACAAATAGATAATGTGCGACGGATGCTACTGGCCATGGTGGGGGATGTTCGCGCTATTGTGATCAAGCTGGCCGAGCGTATTTGCTTTTTGCGAGAAGTAAAAAATGAAGAGGAAGAGATCCGCGTATTAGCAGCCAAAGAAAGCCAAGATATTTATGCTCCGCTAGCGAACCGTTTGGGGATAGGCCAATTAAAGTGGGAGTTGGAAGATTTTACCTTTCGCTACTTGCATCCGGTCACCTACAAACAAATTGCTAAGCAGCTAGATGAAAAACGCCTCGCAAGAACCCAGTATATCGATGATTTTGTGGCTAAGTTGCAGCAGGATATTGAAGCTGCAGGCATTGATGCGCAAGTTTATGGTCGCCCAAAACATATCTACAGCATTTGGCGAAAAATGCAGAAAAAAGACTTATCTTTCGATAAGTTGTTTGACGTGCGTGCAATTAGGATTGTGGCTGAAAAACTGCAAGATTGTTACGCCATATTAGGCATAGTACATACCTCGTGGCACCATATCCCTAGCGAATTTGACGACTATGTTGCCAATCCAAAACCGAACGGTTATCAATCTATTCACACCGTGGTAATTGGACCAGAAGGCAAGTCGATAGAGGTTCAAATCAGAACCAAGCAAATGCATGAAGAGTCTGAGCTTGGCGTGGCCGCTCACTGGAAGTATAAAGAGGGTGGCAGCGGTGGTCGAAATGACTTCGAAGACAAAATTGCGTGGTTGCGTAAGCTATTAGCATGGCAAGACGATATTGCCGAAAATGGTGCCATGCTTGAGGAGCTGCGCTCTCAAGTATTTGACGACCGGGTATATGTATTCACCCCAAGCGGTGAAGTGATTGATTTGCCCGCGGGCTCTACGCCTTTAGACTTTGCCTACTATGTGCATAGCCAAGTGGGGCACCGCTGTATCGGCGCCAAAATTGGCGGCAGAATTGTGCCCTTTACATACCAGTTACACACTGGTGAGCAAGTTGAGATTATTACTCAAAAAGAATCTAGCCCCAGCCGCGATTGGCTCAATCCTAATTTGGGCTATGTGAAGTCCTCGCGTGCCCGAAATAAAATAGCTACCTGGTTTAAAAAACAAGACAAAGACAAGAACCAAGTTGCCGGTAAAGAGCTGCTTGAAGCAGAGCTACATAAACATGGTTTTAAACTGAGTGATGCTGAGCTGTGTGTAGAGCGTTTCAATGTTAAAAACCTCGATGATTTGCTGGCCGCTGTTGGCGCGGGCGATGTAAAGCTGAGCCAATTAATTCATCATTTGCAGGCCACGCTCAATAAACCAACCGCAGAAGAAGAAGATCGCCAAGCATTAGAAACCATTGCCAAAAAGGCAGAGCATCACGGTCAAAAGAAAAAACGGGCTAAAGATTCCATCGTGGTAGATGGCGTTGGCAACCTGATGACCCATATCGCTAAATGTTGTCAGCCTATACCGGGTGACAGTATTAAAGGCTTTATTACCCAAGGGCGTGGCATTTCTATTCATAGTCACGACTGTGAACAGCTTGCTGAGTTAGTGAGTCGTACGCCAGAGCGAGTGATTGATGCGGTATGGGGCGACAATACTGCCAGCAGTTATAGTTTAACCATTCGCATTATTGCTAATGATAGAAGCGGTTTGTTACGTGATGTCACCACTGTGTTGGCTAACGACAAAGTGAATGTGATGGGCATGCAGAGCCACTCAGATGTAAAAAGCCAAACCGCTACCATTGATATGGAAATAGAGATTTATAACTTGGAAACCTTATCGCGGGTATTAGCCAAAATAAATCAGCTTAACCATATTATCGAAGCGCGCCGTTTACGCTAACTAGTCAGGAATTTTCATTTCAATGTCACAACGCCCTTATAGCATAGAGACGCTGTTAAGCATTATGACGCAGCTACGCGACCCAGAAACGGGTTGCCCTTGGGACCAAAAGCAAGATTGGCAAAGTATAGTTCCTTATACCATAGAGGAAACCTACGAGCTGGCAGATGCAATTAACCAAGCTTTAGAGCAAGCAGACTTTTCAGAAGTGAAGCTGGAACTGGGTGATGTGTTGTTCCAAGTGGTGTTCTACGCACAGTTTGCTAAAGAGCAAGGCGATTTTGATTTTGCCGATGTGGTGGATGGTATTTGTGAAAAGCTTATTCGCCGTCATCCCCATGTTTTCACTGAACAAGCTTTTAAGAATGAAGCGGCCATTAAAGCTAATTGGGAAGCAGAAAAAGCCAAAGAGCGCGCCAGTAAAGCGCAATCTAGCAGCGTGAGTGTATTAGACGATGTGCCCTTGGCGCTTCCGGCTTTAAGCCGAGCGCAAAAACTACAAAAGCGTTGTGCTAGTGTGGGTTTTGATTGGCCAGATGTGGCTCCTGTTATCGATAAGGTAGAAGAAGAGTTAGTGGAAGTTAAGCAAGCCATTGCCGAGAAGAACCAGCAAGATATTGCTGAAGAAATCGGTGATTTGTTGTTTTCTTGCGTAAATTTAGCCCGAGCTTGTGATTTTGATGCAGAAGACTTACTACGTTCTGCTAACCAAAAGTTTACCCGTAGATTCCAAGGCGTTGAAGCGCTGGCAAGGGATTCGGGGAAAAACTTAGCAAGTATGAGCCTTTCAGAGATGGATGCGCTGTGGGATAAAGTGAAAGAAAATTACAAAAATTGATTTACAACAAAACCACTAAATCTTAGTCTTGATAGAGTGACATTGATTGTGGTGTTAAAGAGGCTTTGCTATACTATGCCCCCGTCCAAGTATCGCAGATACGCCCTTAACACATCCAACTTCTCAGGTTAGACATGACAACAAAGTACATTTTCGTCACTGGAGGCGTAGTATCCTCCTTGGGTAAAGGTATTGCCGCTGCATCATTAGCTGCGATCCTCGAAGCTCGCGGTCTTAAAGTGACCATTATGAAGCTTGACCCTTACATTAACGTTGATCCCGGCACAATGAGCCCGATCCAACACGGCGAAGTATTTGTAACCGAAGATGGCGCTGAAACTGACTTAGATTTGGGTCACTACGAGCGTTTCATTCGTAACAAAATGACTAAGCGCAATAACTTCACTACGGGTCGTGTTTATTCTGATGTACTGGCTAAAGAACGTCGTGGTGATTACTTAGGCGCGACTATCCAGGTGATCCCTCATATCACTAACGCAATTAAAGAGCGTGTTGTGGCGGGCGGCGAAGGTGTAGATGTAGCCATTGTTGAAATTGGTGGCACCGTGGGTGACATCGAATCGCAACCTTTCTTAGAAGCTATTCGTCAATTAGGTACCGAGATTGGCCGCGAACGCGCCATGTACATGCACCTCACCTTAGTTCCATATTTGGGGGCGGCTGGCGAAGTGAAAACTAAGCCTACTCAGCACTCGGTTAAAGAGTTGCGCTCAATTGGTATTCAGCCTGATATTCTTATTTGTCGTAGTGACCGTGCAATTCCTGCTAACGAGCGCGCTAAGATCGCCTTGTTCACTAACGTACCAGATCGCGCGGTAATCTCCTTAAAAGATGTTGATAGCATCTACAAAATTCCAGCATTGCTTAAGTCTCAAGGCTTAGATGCTCTAGTGACCGAACGTTTCGGTATAGAGTGCGAAGAAGCTGATTTGAGCGAATGGGAACAAGTTATTTACGAAGAAGCTAACCCAACCAATGAGATTGTTATTGGTATGGTGGGTAAGTATGTTGAATTACCTGACGCTTATAAATCAGTTAATGAAGCGCTAAAACACGGCGGGCTTAAAAACCGTTTAAGTGTGAAGATTCAATATGTAGATTCTCAAGATCTTGAAGTAAAAGGCACCGATGTACTAAAAGACTTAGATGCGATTTTAGTACCTGGCGGTTTTGGCGAGCGTGGCGTAGAAGGCAAGATTTTAGCCGCACAATATGCTCGTGAGAATAATGTTCCTTACTTGGGTATTTGTTTAGGCATGCAAGTAGCGTTAATTGAATACGCACGTAACGTAGCTGGCCTAAAAGGTGCCCACTCAAGTGAGTTTGACCCTAAATCAAAACACCCTGTAGTTGGTTTAATTACCGAGTGGATTGATGAAGACGGTAAAGTAGAAACTCGCGATGTAGATTCTGACCTAGGCGGTACAATGCGTCTTGGCTCGCAGCTTTGTCATCTAACCAAAGGGTCTAAGGTGGCAGAGTTGTATGGCAGCGTAGAGATTTATGAGCGCCATCGCCATCGTTATGAAGTTAACAATACTTTATTGCCAAAAATTACCGCGAAAGGCTTACAGGTAACGGGTCTTTCTTCGGATAAAAAGTTAGTAGAAATCATTGAAAACCCAGCTCACCCTTGGTTTGTGGCAGCACAATTCCACCCTGAATTCACGTCTACGCCTCGCGATGGACATCCGTTGTTTGCAGGTTTTGTAAAGGCAGCTGGTGAATTTAATAAAGCTCGCTAGACTCAATTAGCGAGTAATGTTTTTTAGAGAGTTAGAAGTTCATTTATATAGAGGAAATTAGTAATGTCTAATATCGTAAAAGTACTTGGTCGCGAAATCATGGATTCACGCGGTAACCCAACTGTAGAAGCTGAAGTACACCTAGCTGACGGTTCTATCGGTATGGCTGCTGCTCCATCTGGCGCATCAACTGGTTCACGTGAAGCCCTAGAATTACGTGACGGCGATAAAGCTCGTTACTTAGGCAAAGGTGTATTAAAAGCAGTTGAAGCTGTAAACGGCCCAATCGCAGAAGCACTTGCTGGTAAAGACGCATTGGCTCAAGCTGAGCTTGACCAAATCATGATCGACCTAGACGGCACTGACAACAAAGCTAACTTTGGTGCTAACGCTATCCTAGCTGTATCTCTAGCTGCTGCTAAAGCTGCTGCTGCTTCTAAGAAAGTACCACTATACGCTCACATCGCTGACCTAAACGGTACTTCAGGTGTTTACTCTATGCCTCTTCCAATGATGAACATCATCAACGGTGGTGAGCACGCAGATAACAGCGTAGACATCCAAGAATTTATGATTCAGCCAGTTGGCGCTGCTAACTTCCGTGAAGGCCTACGTATGGGCGCTGAAGTATTCCACAGCCTAGCTAAAGTTCTTAAAGCTGGTGGTCACTCTACTGCTGTTGGTGACGAAGGTGGTTTCGCTCCAAACCTAGAGTCAAACGAAGCTGCACTTGCTGCAATTAAAGAAGCTGTTGCTGGCGCGGGTTACGAGCTAGGTAAAGACATCACTCTTGCTATGGATTGTGCTGCTTCTGAATTCTACGACAAAGAAGCTAACATCTACGACCTTAAAGGCGAAGGTAAGAAATTCACTTCAGAAGAGTTCAACTTCTTCCTTAAAGATCTTACTGAACAGTACCCAATCGTTTCTATTGAAGACGGCTTAGACGAGTCTGATTGGGACGGTTTTGCTCACCAAACTAAACTTCTAGGTGACAAAATCCAATTAGTTGGTGACGATTTGTTCGTAACTAACACTAAGATCCTTAAGCGTGGTATCGACAACGGCATCGCTAACTCTATCCTAATTAAATTCAACCAAATCGGTTCTTTAACTGAAACTTTGGCTGCAATTAAAATGGCTAAAGACGCTGGCTTCACTGCTGTTATCTCTCACCGTTCAGGCGAGACTGAAGATGCAACTATCGCTGACCTAGCTGTTGGTACTGCAGCTGGCCAAATCAAAACTGGTTCACTAAGCCGTTCTGACCGTGTTGCTAAGTACAACCAACTTCTACGTATCGAAGAAGCTCTAGGTTCAAAAGCACCTTACAACGGTCTTAAAGAAGTTAAAGGCCAGTAATTCTTTTGAATTAAGCCGATAGCTTTAAAAATCCTCGCACTAGCGGGGATTTTTTTTGCCTAGGATTTAGATAAATAACACGCTGCTTATGGAGTAACAAACGGCTTTATGGGATTATCTCTTTTAGGGAGGAACCATGCGTTCGTTTAAGATTTTACTGATATTGATTGTTTTGCTGTTGCAGTATCAACTGTGGTTTGGCAAAAACTCGCTTAATGACTACTTCGCGCTACGTGAAGAGGTCACCAAGCATGACTTAGCAAATCAAGAATTAGCGCAGAGAAACTCGGTGTTAGTTGCCGAAATTGCTGATCTACGCAGCGGTTTAGATGCGGTAGAAGAGCATGCGCGTAATGAACTTGGCATGATTAAGCAGGGTGAAACTTTTTATCGCATAATTCCGTCCTCCGAAATAGAACAATAAGTGGCTCCGAGTATCAACATTTCATGAAATCTGAATGCAAGCAATATACTGCGCTGTTACCTGCCGCAGGTATTGGTAGTCGTATGCAAGCCTCTCTTCCTAAACAGTATTTGCGTTTAGGTGAGCAGACCATTTTAGAAACTACCGCCAAGGTCTTTTTATCACACCCTGCTATTAAAAACTTAATCATTGTATTGCACCCCAAGGACACTTGGTTTAACCAATTACCCTTAGCCAAAGACGTACGCATTAATACAGTGATTGGTGGCGATGAACGGGCAGACTCTGTATTAGCTGGGCTCAAGGCGGCTAAGCAAGATGAATGGGTTTTAGTGCATGATGCGGCTAGGCCTTGCATTACCCAAAGTGACATTAGCAAATTAATTAGCGCCGTAGAACAACAGCAATGTGGTGGTATTTTAGCCACTCAAGTTCGCGATACGATGAAACGCGGTGCCGATGGCAAAATTGCCCAAACGGTGTCGAGAGAACAGCTTTGGCATGCATTAACCCCGCAAATGTTTAAGGTTAAGCAGCTTAAAGACAATATACTAAATGCCTTGTTAACTGGCGTAGTGATTACCGATGAAGCGTCTGCTATGGAGTGGGCGAACTGCCCGGTGAGCTTAGTGACAGGGCGTAGCGATAACATTAAAGTGACTTGCCCAGAAGATTTGGCCTTAGCAAAATGGTTTATCAGCCAGCAACAGAATGAAGAGGAAGTATAAGTGAGTATTCGCATTGGCCACGGTTTTGACGTTCACAAGTTTGGTGGAGAAGGCCCATTAATGGTTGCTGGTGTCGCCATTCCTTACGAGCAAGGATTTGTTGCTCACTCTGATGGCGATGTTGCTCTTCATGCTTTATGTGATGCTTTGTTAGGCGCACTAGCCTTGGGCGATATCGGTCACCATTTCCCCGACAATGATCAGGCATATGCCGGCATCGACTCGCGAATTTTATTACGCCAAGTGGTCGCGCAAATATTTGAGCGCGGCTTTAAACTGGCAAATCTTGATTTAACCATTGTGGCCCAAGCACCTAAGATGGCGCCGCACATAGAAGCCATGCGGCTAAATATCGCAGAAGACTTGCAGGCCGATATAAGCCAAATTAATGTAAAAGCCACAACAACAGAAAAACTTGGTTTTGAAGGGCGTAAAGAGGGTATTTCTAGTCATGCCGTTGTATTACTGGAGAAAACTAAGTGAGTGATTATTTAAAGCAAATTAACCAGCTCAGTTATCTCCATGGCCAGCCCCAGAGTAGCGGTATTTTAAAACAACAAGCCGCTGATTTTTGTGTGGATGAAGTATTGCCCTTTGAATTTAGTGGCGATGGCGAACACATGATGGTGAAGGTGGAAAAAACCGGTGAAAATACTTCATGGGTGGTAAAAATGCTGGCCGAAGCCTGCCAAGTCAGCCCTAAAGTGGTTAGCTACGCGGGTTTAAAGGATCGCCACGCGGTAACAACTCAATGGTTTAGTATTCAGTTGCCGGGAAAGCCTAATGTTGAGTTACCCGAGCTGTTGGGCGATGGGGTAAAAGTTGTTGCCGTTGAACGGCATAACCGAAAGCTAAAACGCGGGGCCTTGTCTGGAAACAATTTTAAGATCCGTTTGCGTGATGTATCAGATGCGAACGATGCGTTAATCCGCGCAGATTTAGTTGCAAAAGCGGGAGTGCCAAATTACTTCGGCGCGCAGCGTTTTGGACGAAGCGCCAGCAATATAGACAGTGCTTTAGCTATGTTTGCCGGTAAGCGCATTAAAAACCGCGATAAACGCAGTATTTACCTCTCAGCTGCGCGTAGCTTAGTGTTCAACCGAGCTGTGAGTGAACGAATCGCCCAGCAGCATTTTTCTGAAGTACTAACTGGTGATGTGATGAAATTTGCTAGCAGCAATGCTTATTTTGTCGCTGAGCAAGTTGATGCAGATATTGTTGAGCGTTTCCAGCAAGGCGAAATTGAGCTTTCTGCACCTATGGTTGGGAAGGGGGAGTTAGCTTGCTTAGAGGATGCTTTGCGTTTTGAGCAAAGCGTACTGAGTCTCTACCCTCAAATTATTGCAGGCTTAAATGAAGCAGGTTTGAAGATGGAGCGCAGGGCTTTGGCTCTTAAACCACAACAGTTTAGCGCGAAGCTTGATGGTAATGACTTAGTACTGAGCTTCTACCTAAGTGCAGGAAACTACGCAACAAGCATATTGCGTGAAATAGTAAATTGCCAAGGTGAAGGTCATGACCATATTAGTGAGTAATGATGATGGTATTAATGCACCTGGCATTCAATGCTTAGCGCAGTGCTTAAAGCAACTAGCGCCGGTGTTAACGGTTGCCCCAGACCGCAATTGTAGCGGTGCCAGTAACTCTTTAACTCTAGAAAATCCCTTACGCATTGTGCACTTAGATGAACAAACTATCTCTGTTAAGGGGACGCCCACAGATTGCGTGCATCTGGCGATTAACGAGTTAGTGGATGAGCTACCAGAACTCGTGGTGGCGGGTATTAACGCAGGAGCCAACCTTGGTGATGACGTACTATATTCTGGTACCGTTGCTGCAGCAATGGAAGGAAGAAACTTGGGTTTACCAGCAATTGCTGTATCGTTAGTAGGCAGTGAAGGGAAGCACTATCAAACCGCTGCAGAAGTAACTTTAAAGTTGATTAAGCAACTGCGCGAGCATGCCTTACCGAGTAATCAAATTCTTAATGTGAACGTTCCTGATTTGCCAATGGAGCAGATTAAGGGCGTAAAGGTAACTCGGGCTGGCAGCCGGCATCGTGCAGAAGTGATGGTTAAACAACAAGATCCACGTGGCCACGACATTTATTGGCTTGGTCCACCTGGAGAAAAGCAAGATGCAGGTGAAGGCACCGACTTTCACGCTGTTGCTCAGGGCTATGTATCAATAACACCTTTAACAATAGATATGACAGCCCACAGCTTTATTGGCAAACTAGACACATGGATCAAGGATTGGGAGGCAAGGTAATGCAATTTGGCGAAAGCCCAAATAGTGTGAAATTGGTGAATCAACTACGTCAGCACGGTATACAAAATCAAGCCGTTTTGAACGCTATCGCTAAACTACCCCGACAGTATTTCATTGATGAAGCGCTTGCACATCAAGCTTGGGATAATACCGCCCTGCCAATTGGTCAAGGGCAAACCTTATCTCAACCTTATATTGTGGCCAAAATGACTGAAATATTGCTGCAAACACAGCCAAAAAAAGTGCTCGAAATTGGCACCGGCTCGGGTTATCAAACTGCGGTTTTAGCTTCTTTAGTCGACCAGGTTTACTCAGTTGAACGGATTAAAACCTTGCAGTTTCAAGCCAAACGCCGCTTAAAAATGCTCGATTTACATAATGTTGCAACAAAACACGGCGATGGTTGGCAAGGCTGGGCAAGCAAAGGGCCATTCGACGCAATTATTGTAACTGCCGCTGCAGTAGCTATTCCTCAAGCGTTAGTTGAGCAACTGAGTGTAGGTGGCCAAATGATTATTCCAGTAGGTGAGCAACAGCAGCAACAGTCGCTTATCTTAGTAGAAAAACAAACCCAAGGTTTTACCCAACGTAATCTTGAACCCGTTCGTTTTGTTCCTTTAATTAATGGTGAATTAGCGTGAAAATTTTTAGTGCCTTATACGATAGAGTGATGACGTGGTCTGAGCACCGCCATGCGGTACGTTATCTTTCAGGGATGAGTTTTATAGAATCTATCTTTTGGCCTATTCCTGTCGATGTCATGCTGGCGCCTATGGCGCTTTCTCGCCCTAATAAAGCATTACGCTTTGCTATGTTGGCGACTATTTTTTCAGTATTAGGGGCGGCTTTGGGTTATGCCTTAGGTCAGTTTTTCTACGAGCCTCTTGTGGAGCCGCTGATAAAATCGGTGGGCTACCAACATAAAATGGATGTGGCCTTTGAATGGTTTGAAAAGTGGGGTGTATTAGTAATTTTTGTGGCTAGCTTCACCCCAGTTCCATACAAGGTCTTCACCTTAACTGCCGGTATTCTGAATATGGCATTTATTCCGTTTTTGCTTATCTCTTTAGTTGGTCGCGGTATGCGCTTTTACCTAGTGGCTGGCTTGATGATGTGGGGCGGCGAAAAAATGGAAGCTCAACTTCGTAAATATGTAGAAATTTTAGGTTGGTTAGTTGTGGCTTTAGCTGTGGTAGCGTACTTATTGCTTCGTTAACACTATGAATTACTGGCGTTATTTGGGCTTAGTGTTTCTCGTTTGCTTGCTACAAGGGTGTAGTCGAGAAGGCGGCCCCGCGCCAGTTACTAATGCTGGAACTTATAACGAAGAGACTCGAGGTGTCCTAAATAGCTCCAGTTATAAAGTAAAAAAGGGCGAAACACTGTACTCGATTGCTTGGCGGGCTGGGATCGACCCCGAACAATTAGCAAAAAGAAATAATATTCCGCCTCCCTACACAATATATGTTGGTCAAACTATAAATCTGAAAGCTAGCAGTGTTAAAACCAGTAAAGCTAAAACCAATAAGCATAAAACTGTGAAGCCGCAAGTTAAAGATGTTAATAAATCGTCAAAAGAACTTGAATCAACGTCAACAAAGGCATACGCTAAAAACTCGCCGAAAGTTACCGTGAAGGCTCAAACCGGTCCCGTCAAAGGCTGGGTTTGGCCAACAAAAGGCAAGATTATCAAGGGTTTCTCTAACAAAGAGAATGGTAATAAAGGCCTAGATATTCGCGGTAAGCAAGGCCAAAAAATCGTAGCTTCAGCACCGGGTCGAGTGGTGTATGCAGGTAGTGCATTACGGGGTTACGGAAAACTAATAATAATAAAACACAATGATGATTATTTAAGTGCTTACGCTCATAACAGTCGTTTACGTGTCAAAGAAAAACAGCAAGTAGTAGTAGGGCAACATATCGCCGATATGGGCGATACAGGAACAACAGATACGCGATTACATTTTGAGATCCGTTTCAAAGGAAAGTCAGTAGATCCAGCTAAGTATCTACCGGCACTCTAGCCTAGATTGCATATAACAATAACAGCAATCAGGTCTTGTTCAGGGAGGTTATGCTATGACCCAAGTAAAAACTGCTGTAAAACTTAAAAGCGTTTCAACAGAAAATTCAAAGAATCAAACTGTTGATAAAAAATCTGATAAAGATGACATCATGCAAGCCGATGTTTCCAAGAGTTTAGATGCTACTCAGCTCTATCTTGGCGAAATTGGTTTCTCTCCATTACTTACCGCCGAAGAAGAAGTCCTATATGCCCGCCGCGCCCTTAGAGGTGACGAAGCCGCGCGTAAAAGAATGATTGAAAGTAATCTTCGCTTGGTAGTAAAAATTGCTCGCCGCTATAATAATCGTGGTTTAGCACTGCTAGATTTAATCGAGGAAGGGAACCTTGGTTTGATTCGAGCAGTGGAAAAATTTGACCCCGAGCGTGGTTTCCGGTTTTCTACCTATGCTACATGGTGGATTCGCCAAACCATTGAACGAGCAATCATGAATCAAACTCGAACTATTCGATTACCGATTCATGTGGTGAAAGAACTAAATGTATATTTACGTACAGCACGTGAATTAGCCCACCGTTTGGACCATGAACCAACCGCCGAGGAGATTGCTGAAACGCTAGATCGTCCGGTTGAAGATGTCACTAAGATGTTACGTCTAAACGAACGCATCAGCTCAGTTGATACACCTATCGGTGGGGATAATGACAAAGCCTTGCTTGATATCATTTCAGATGAGAATGACCACGGACCGGAACACCGCACCCAAGACGACGATATGAAAAATAGTATCGTTGGTTGGTTAGGCGAGCTAAATAGCAAACAACGCGAAGTATTAGCACGTCGCTTTGGTTTACTAGGTTATGAAGCATCTACGCTGGAAGATGTGGGCCGTGAGATAGGCTTAACACGCGAGCGTGTTAGACAAATTCAGGTTGAAGCGCTACGTCGCTTACGTGATATACTTTCTCTACAGAATTTATCTATAGATTCGCTGTTTAAAGTGTAGTTAAAGAAATATTAGATAATAAAAAGGAAGCTTAGGCTTCCTTTTTTAGTTGCTGACTGAACAGGTAATTTAATGACTTTGCTGTTTTAGTTTATACAATAAATCTAAAGCTGCTTTAGGAGTTAGTTCGTTGGGGTCGAGCTGTTTAAGCTGCTCAACAACCGGGTGAGGTTCTGGTTCGCCTAAGTCCATGTTTAACTGAGCAGCTAAGTCTCCATTTAATGCATTTGAGCCAACAGGCTCAATCGCCTCAAGTTGTTTGAGCTTTCGTTTCGCTTGGTTGATGACTGCTTTTGGAATGCCGGCAAGAGCAGCAACTTGCAAGCCATAGCTTTTACTCGCCGCGCCATCTTGTACTTGATGCATGAATGCGATGGTGTCTTGATGTTCAACCGCGTCTAAATGCACATTAGCTACCCCTTCCAACAATTCTGGAAGCTGCGTTAACTCAAAATAGTGAGTAGCAAAAAGAGTTTGCGATTTAATTTTAGCTAATGCCTGCGCGACAGCCCAAGCCAATGACATACCATCATAAGTGCTTGTTCCTCGGCCAATTTCGTCCATCAGTACTAGGCTATTGGCAGTGGCGTTATGCAATATATTTGCAGTTTCAGTCATCTCAACCATAAAGGTAGAACGACCACTTGCCAGATCATCGGACGCACCAATACGAGTGAAAATCTTATCTATTGGTCCAAGCTCTGCGCTATCAGCCGGAACATAACTTCCCATGTAAGCCATCAAACAGATAAGTGCTGTTTGGCGCATATAAGTCGATTTACCACCCATGTTAGGGCCTGTAACTATTAATAGCTGGCGCTGTTTGTTTAGCTGAACTGGGTTGGCAATAAATGGTGTTTCATTTACATGCTCTACAACCGGGTGACGGCCGCCTTGGATACTAATACCTGAGTTTTTCACAAAGCTTGGGCGAGAATAGTTTAGGCTTTCCGCTCTTTCTGCCAAACAAGCTAGAACATCTAGTTGAGCAATGGCTTGAGCACTTTGTTGCATTTTGCTTAGCTCTGGCATTAACAGGTCGAGTAGTTGCTCGTATAACTGTTTTTCAAGGGCTAGCGCTTTACCTTGACTAGAAAGCACTTTTTCTTCGTGCTCTTTAAGCTCAGGGATGATGTAGCGCTCCATATTCTTTAAAGTTTGACGGCGAATATAGTGCTCAGGAACTTGTTCTGCATGGGCTCTGCTAACTTCGATATAAAAACCATGCACTTTGTTATAGCCAATTTTTAGATTAGCGATGCCTGTTTGCTCGCGCTCACGCTGCTCTATATCACTTAAGAACTGAGTAGCCCCGTCACTTAAGTTACGCCACTCATCCAGTTCTTGATTGTAGTCTGGCGCAATAACCCCACCATCTCGAATGAGTACTGGAGGATTATCAATAATTGCATTTTGTAGCAGTGTGAGGGTATCTGGGAACTCACCGATGTTTTTAGCTAAAGGGGCTAAAGCCTGGCAGTTAAGTAAATAACTTTGCAGCTCGGGCAGTTGGTCAAAAGCATTGCGTAAGCGAGCAAGATCCCGAGGACGAGCAGAGCGCAATGCTAAACGCGCTAAAATACGCTCAATGTCACCTATGGATTTAAGAATGCTTTGAAGTTGTGGATAGAGGTCAGCACTTAAGATCTCGGCAATACAATCTTGGCGAGCGACAACTTCTTGCTGATTGCTCAACGGTTGATGGATCCAGCGGTTGAGCAAACGGCTACCCATGGCGGTGGCGCTGCGATCTAAAATGGCGCTGAGAGTATTGTCATAAGTGCCGGCCAAGTTTCGAGTAAGCTCTAAGTTCTTTCGACTAGCTGCATCTAACTGAATAAACTGGCTTTGGCTTTCGATAATAATTGCGTTGATATGTGGCAATGCAGTGCGCTGGGTATCTTGCACGTATTGCAACAAGCAGCCCGCTGCCGACAGGGCGAGGGGATATTCACTCACGCCAAAACCATCTAGGTGACGAGTACCAAATTGTTGGTTCAGTACTTTTTCTGCAGTGGCTAAATCAAATTCCCACTCACCGCGTCGGCGCAAACCCTTGTAGCTTTGCAAACTTGGGTAAAATTCAAAATCGTCGGGGTAGAGCAACTCGGCTGGGCTTAGTCTCTGTAGTTCGGCTTGTAGCTGATCCTCGCCATTAAACTGATTGATAACGAAGCGACCACTGGCAATATCCAGATAAGCAAGACCAATTTGTTCCTGTTGATTTACTACGCTAACCAATAAGTTGTCTTGCTTTTCCTCTAGTAGCGCTTCATCACTTACTGTACCAGGGGTGATGATTCTAACTACTTTTCGTTCGACCGGCCCCTTACTGGTAGCTGGGTCGCCAATCTGTTCACAAATTGCGACTGACTCGCCTAGTTGTACAAGTCGTGAAAGATAGTTCTCGGCCGCGTGATAGGGAATGCCTGCCATGGGAATCGGCGTACCGGCAGATTGTCCACGTTTGGTTAGAGAAATATCCATTAGTTCAGATGCGCGTTTTGCATCCTCATAAAACAACTCATAGAAATCGCCCATCCGATAGAACAGAAGAATATCAGGGTGTTGCGCCTTTAGATTAAGGTACTGGCGCATCATTGGCGTATGTTTTTCTAGGTTTGTTTCAGTCATCAGCGTAATCGAATTATTGGCTATTTAGTTGAACGAAGCTGCAAGGATAAAAGCTGCCAGCTAATTAGGCAAAACTCTTTTAGGAATTTTATGGAATAAACTTGATACTGTATGAATACCCAGTATACTACTGTTCAACAAGATAGTTAAAAGCACCTAACGAGGGCGATATGGATCAGAACAAACAAAAGGCATTAGCTGCGGCCCTAGGCCAAATTGAGAAGCAATTTGGTAAAGGCTCAATCATGAAGCTCGGTGATAACCGTACCATGGATATTGAAACCATTTCTACCGGTTCTTTATCAATTGATATTGCTTTGGGTGCGGGTGGCTTGCCAATGGGCCGAGTGATTGAAATCTATGGTCCTGAAAGTTCTGGTAAAACCACACTGACTTTAGAAGCCATCGCGCAAGCCCAAAAAGTGGGTAAGGTATGTGCCTTTGTTGACGCGGAGCATGCTTTAGACCCTATCTATGCAAAAAAACTAGGTGTAGACGTAGACAACTTATTGGTATCTCAACCTGATACTGGTGAGCAAGCTCTAGAAATTACCGATATGTTAGCCCGCTCAGGCGCTGTAGACATGATTGTTATTGACTCGGTGGCAGCCTTAACACCAAAAGCAGAAATTGAAGGTGACATGGGCGATAGCCACGTTGGCCTGCAAGCACGTTTGATGTCTCAAGCATTACGTAAGCTAACTGGTACCCTTAAGCAAACTAACTGTATGTGTATCTTCATTAACCAAATTCGTATGAAGATTGGTGTAATGTTTGGTAACCCTGAAACTACTACTGGTGGTAACGCACTTAAATTCTACGCCTCGGTTCGCTTAGACATTCGCCGCATTGGCGCAGTAAAAGCTGGTGATGAAGTTGTTGGTAACGAAACTCGCGTTAAAGTGGTTAAAAACAAAATTGCACCACCGTTTAAGCAGGCTGAATTCCAGATTATGTATGGTGAAGGCTTTAACCGCTACGGTGAGCTGGTTGACCTAGGTGTTAAAGAGAAGCTGGTTGATAAAGCCGGTGCTTGGTTCTCTTACAAAGGTAATAAAATTGGTCAAGGTAAAGCAAACGCTTCTACCTACTTAAAAGAGCATCCAGAAGTTGCTCAAGAAATTGAGATGACGATTCGTAACAACCTGTTAAATAAGGTTGAGCTCGAAGAGCAAGAGCCTGCCGCTGAAGCTCCAGTAGATCAAGAAGCATAAGCGAGATAAAGGAGCCTAAGGGCTCCTTTTTGTTATGACTAATCGTAGTGCCTTACATACCACCATCGATTTGCTATCAAGACGCTCTTATAGCCAACAGCAGCTGTTGCAAAAACTGCGGCAAAAAGGCTACCAAGATGACGAAGTTAGTGATGCTCTAGAGTACGCGCAACAAAATGCTTGGTTAGATGATAGAAGTTATGCTGCATCGTTAACCCGCGCTAGGGTTAGCAGAGGCTACGGCAAAAACTATATTAAGCAGTATTTGCAAACCAAGGGTATTAGCGGTGATTTAGCGATTGAAGTTTTGGAACAGGATGACTGGGATTGGTACCAAGCCATCGAACTTTGTTTTAACAAGAGATTTAAGCAAGGTTTACCCAGCGACCGAATGCAAAAGCAAAAATGTACAGCCTACTTGTTTCGACGAGGCTTCGATTTCGAACTAATCAATATCTTGTATAGCGAACTACAACAGCAATAAGCCTCGAACACTTTGCCTGCAAAGGTCTGCGTGATATATTGTCGCGATTAATAACGGTTTCACCTTTTTTAGCGCTTATCGACGGGAAACTTTAGGTTTCACCGCTATGTCGAGTTGCTACAAACCCCCAGGAAAGAGTTTCATGAAGATGACTTCAGCTGAAGTAAGAAATGCATTTTTAAGCTTCTTTAACAGCAAAAATCACCAAGTAGTTGCCAGTAGTTCATTAGTCCCTCACGACGATCCTACCTTACTATTTACCAATGCGGGTATGAATCAGTTCAAAGACGTATTTCTTGGCATTGATAAGCGTAATTACAGCCGAGCCACTAGCTCACAACGTTGTGTGCGAGCAGGCGGTAAGCACAATGATTTAGAAAACGTAGGCTATACGGCGCGTCACCATACTTTCTTTGAAATGCTAGGCAACTTCAGCTTTGGTGATTACTTCAAAGAAGAAGCCATTGGCTATGCATGGGAGTTCTTAACTGAAGTTGTTAAGTTACCTAAAGAGAAGCTTTTAGTCACCGTTTACCAAACCGATGATGAAGCCTTTGATTTGTGGGCTAACAAAATTGGTGTGCCTAAAGATCGCATCATTCGTATCGGCGATAAGTCTCCAGAGAAAAAGTTTGAGTCAGATAACTTTTGGCAAATGGGTGACACTGGGCCTTGTGGTCCTTGTACCGAAATCTTTTATGACCACGGTGAACATATCTGGGGCGGTCCTCCGGGAAGTCCTGAAGAAGACGGCGACCGTTTCATTGAGATTTGGAACGTAGTATTCATGCAGTTCAACCGTCAAGCCGACGGAACAATGGATCCCTTACCAAACCCATCGGTTGATACCGGTATGGGCTTAGAGCGAATCGCTGCCATCTTGCAAGGCGTACACTCTAACTATGAAATTGATATTTTCCAGAACCTGATTGCAGCAGCTGCGAAAATTATTGGCACCAATGATTTGGAAAACAAATCATTGCGAGTAATTGCCGACCATATTCGTTCATGTGGTTTCTTAATCGCTGATGGCGTTATGCCTGCTAATGAAGGTCGCGGTTACGTACTTCGCCGTATTATTCGTCGGGCGGTTCGACATGGTAATAAGCTGGGTGCTACTGATGCATTCTTTTATAAATTATTACCAGCACTAATCGCTGAAATGGGTGAAGCCTACCCTGAGTTGCAAACTCAATTACCAGTTATTGAGCGTGTTCTTAAGCTAGAAGAAGAACAGTTTGCCAAAACCCTTGACCGTGGTTTGCTAATTTTGGACGAAGCTCTTAGCGAATTGGAAGGTTCGGTTATTCCAGGTGACTTGGTGTTTAAGCTTTATGACACTTATGGCTTTCCCGCAGATTTAACCGCTGATATCGCCCGTGAGCGAGAGTTAAGTGTAGATGAGGCCGAGTTTGAAGCGGCCATGCAAGCTCAACGTGAGCGAGCGAAGCAAGCCAGTAATTTTGGTACCGACTATAACGACAATCTAATTATTGACAGCGCAACTGAGTTCCTTGGTTACCAACACTTAGAAGCAGACGTTAAGATTGTTGAAATGTATAAAGATGGCGAGCCTCAATCGTCTCTCACCGGCGGTGACCAAGCTATTATCGTGTTAGATAAAACACCGTTTTACGCCGAGTCAGGTGGACAAGCTGGCGATGCTGGCGAGTTAATGTATGAAGGCGGAAGTTTTGTTGTGCAAGACACTTTAAAAGTGGGCAAGGCTTTTGTACATAAAGGTTACCTACAAGGTGGTGACTTAAATGTTCAGCAGCAGGTGCAAGCTAAAGTTGATTCTCGTCGTCGCTGGAATACTGCGTTAAACCACTCGGTAACACACCTATTGCACGCTGCATTGCGCCAAACCTTAGGTGAGCACGTTACCCAGAAAGGTTCTTTGGTAGAAGCGGCGCGTTTACGTTTCGATTTTTCACACTTTGAAGGTGTGTCTATGCGCTCGTTACGCCAAGTTGAGCACCTAGTAAACCAACAAATTCGTCGCAACCTGCCAGTTGAAACCAAGGTAATGAACCTTGATGAAGCTAAGCAGGCTGGTGCGATGGCCTTGTTTGGTGAGAAATATGATGACGACGTGCGTGTTGTTAGCATGGGAGATTTCTCAACTGAGCTATGTGGGGGAACTCACGTAAACCACACTGGTGATATAGGTTTCTTTAAAATCACCAGTGAAGCAGGTATTGCTGCTGGGGTTCGTCGTATTGAAGCGGTAACCGGTCAATTTGCTATCGACTTGATTCACCGCCTAGCCGAAGAAACAGAAAAAGCTGCTAATTTAGTTAAAGGCGACCAATTTAATATTGGTGAGAAAGTGATTCAGTTAGTTGATCGCAACAAAATGCTCGAGAAAGAAGTGACTCAGCTAAAAGCTAAGTTAGCTAGTGCCGCCAGTAATGATGCTGCAGATCAAATACAAACCATTAATGGTGTGAAAGTATTGATTGCTTTAATCGATGGCGCAGAAGGTAAAGCACTGCGTAGTAGCGTTGATGAGCTCAAAGTTAAGCTTGAAAGCGGCGTAATTTTACTAGGCACTGTAAACGACGGAAAAGTTAGCTTGGTTGCTGGTGTAACTAAAGATCTTACTGGTCGCGTGAAAGCGGGTGAGATGGTGAATATCGCTGCACAATGTGTTGGTGGTAAGGGTGGCGGCCGTCCAGATATGGCACAAGCTGGCGGTTCAAATCCTGATGGTTTACCTAAAGCATTAGCTGAAGTGAAAGAGTGGCTTGTTGAGAAGCTTTAAATAGTTATGCATTAAGTGTTAGAGAAAAAGGAAAGCAAGTGGCACTAATTGTTCAAAAATATGGCGGCACTTCGGTGGGTACTTTAGAGCGTATCCAAGCCGTCGCTGATCGCGTTATTCGCTGTAAAGAAGCGGGCGATGACATCGTGGTTGTCCTTTCAGCAATGTCTGGTGAAACCAACCGTTTATTAGGCTTGGCTCAAGAGATTGATGAAAACGCCAGTGAGCGTGAAAAAGACGTATTGGTATCTACCGGCGAGCAAGTCACTATTGCCTTGCTGAGTATCGCACTGCAGAAGAAAGGTTGTGATGCGATTTCTATGACTGGCGACCAGATCCGCATGCATACAGATAATGCGCATGGTAAAGCGCGTATTACTGATATTGACGATCACAATATTCACGCACACTTGAAAGACAATAAAGTAGTGGTGATTGCTGGCTTCCAAGGTAGGAGCCCAGACAACTACATTACTACTTTGGGTCGTGGTGGTTCAGACACTACCGCAGTGGCTATTGCCGCGGCGCTTAAAGCCGATGAGTGTCAGATATACACCGATGTAGATGGTGTTTACACCACTGACCCACGGGTAGAGCCTAAAGCCCGCCGTTTAGAGAGCATTACTTTTGAAGAAATGCTGGAAATGGCCAGTTTAGGCGCAAAAGTTTTACAGATCCGCGCTGTTGAGTTTGCCGGCAAATATAATGTGCCGTTGCGTGTTCTATCGAGTTTTACTGAAGGTAATGGCACCTTAATTAGTTATGAGGGAAATAAAATGGAGTCACCCGTAATATCAGGCATCGCATTTAATCGTGATGAAGCAAGTTTAACTATTTTGGGTGTACCAGATAAACCTTCCGTTGCCGCATCAATTTTGGCACCCATTGGTGATGCTAATATTGATGTTGATATGATCATTCAGAACTCGATGGGCGATAATACGGCAGATTTTACCTTTACGGTTCACCGTAATGATTACAAGCGAGCAAAAGAGTTACTAGAAGAAACCTCTAGCAAGCTAGGCGCTCGCGAAGTTCAAGGTAAAGATTCCTTGGCAAAAATTTCTATCGTTGGGGTGGGTATGATGAACCACCCTGGTGTTGCTAAAACCATGTTTGAAACCTTAGGAGACGAGGGCATTAATATGCAACTTATCTCGACTTCTGAAATCAAAGTGTCGGTTGTAGTAGACGAAAAGTATTTAGAGTTGGCTGTACGTGCTTTGCATAGTGCATATAACCTAGAGCAATAATAATGACTCTTTGGCTTAAACAAGCTAGTCTATACGCTTAATAGCAGAAAAATAACAGCTTAGATAAGTCGCTAAAGAACAAGAATATGAATTTAAGGAGATAATGAATGCTAATTTTGACGCGCCGTGTAGGCGAAACGTTAATGATTGGGGATGAAGTAACCGTAACTGTATTAGGTGTTAAAGGTAACCAAGTACGTATCGGCGTAAACGCACCAAAAGAAGTATCTGTGCACCGTGAAGAAATCTACATGCGCATTCAAGCAGAGAAAAGTGCCGGCGCCTAAGCAAGCCTTACATTGCCAAGATTTATCTTTAGGAAGCCTCTGGCTTCCTTTTGTTTTTTTAGGCTTTTGATGTTGATGAGCTGCGGCCACAATTTCACCTCTCAATAGCCAGAACGTTTGCTTTGTAGTCAGTTGCTAAACAAATACATAGCCAACTGTTCGAAAGCTGAACGAACAAAAGAAAAGTGACAAAAAAGGTTTGACTATATTTTTGGAAGCAGTAATATCTGCATCCGAAATCGCGGTGAGGTGGCCGAGTGGCCGAAGGCGCTCCCCTGCTAAGGGAGTATAGGGTTTGTAGCCCTATCGAGGGTTCGAATCCCTCCCTCACCGCCATCGATTTCAACGCGCGTGTAGCTCAGCTGGATAGAGTACCTGGCTACGAACCAGGCGGTCGGAGGTTCGAATCCTTCCACGCGCGCCATTTTCTGTTTTTATTTGATGCATTGCCCATTCTCTTCTAGGCTTTGTTTCATAACCCACGCGCGTGTAGCTCAGCTGGATAGAGTACCTGGCTACGAACCAGGCGGTCGGAGGTTCGAATCCTTCCACGCGCGCCATTTTCTCTCTTTCTATTTATTCTCTTTCACGCCCTAGATCACTATTCACCTCTTATTCATCTTAAAATTGCATCTCTTGTGATCGGCATTACTACTTTTGAGGTAGCTAAGCTGCTAGATTAGTTAATGAATTATGCTGTCGTACAGCTGTAAATCAGTTGTTAACCAAATGTTATCGTTTGGCGGTTTAAGCTGTGTAATGAGCGATGTGGCGTATAATTGCGAATTTTGTCATTGGCAAAATAAAGTTAACAATACCAAGGTTTTGAATAATTATTCAAAAATCAAGTTTGATTTTTGTTGTTTAGCATGTAATTCTTACGCCAATCTCAAAGGATGTGGATTAATAATATGATGGATTTGACTGAGCTGTTAGTGGAAGCAGCAACGTTAATGGGGGTCGGGATGATCGCCGTATTCGCTTTTTTATCGCTACTTATTGTTGCGGTAAATGGCTTAGCTAAGCTCGCGCCACCGCTAGCTGAAGTAGCGGAACCAACGCAAACCTCGTCTCCAACTCCCCAACCTGCCAATAACGCCACTGTAGTAGCCGCTATATCAGCTGCTGTTCAACAGTACCGGAAGGCCCAATAACTAAAAGAGGATTTAACGCAATGTCTAAACCACTTGCATTAACCGATGTTGTATTGCGCGACGCGCATCAATCATTATTAGCAACCCGTCTTCGCATTGAAGATATGTTGCCTATTGCTGAGCAACTCGACCAAATTGGTTATTGGTCTTTAGAAACATGGGGCGGCGCTACCTTTGACGCTTGTATTCGTTACCTTGGTGAGGATCCATGGGAGCGTTTGCGTGAGCTGAAAAAAGCCATGCCTAATACTAAACAGCAAATGCTTTTGCGTGGCCAAAATCTGCTAGGCTACCGTCACTACGCCGATGACGTAGTTGAACGCTTTGTTGAGCGAGCGGTTAAAAACGGTATGGACGTATTCCGTATCTTCGATGCGATGAACGATCCACGAAACTTCCAAACGGCGGTAAAAGCTGCCCTAGATTGCGGCGCGCACGCTCAAGGTACTATTTCTTATACTACTAGCCCAATTCACACCACGGATAACTGGGTAGACTTAGCTAAACGTTTAGAAGACATTGGTTGTCACTCAATTGCAATTAAGGATATGTCAGGCTTATTAAAGCCCTATGAAGCTGAAACCTTGATTAAGCGTCTTAAAGCTGAAACAGATGTGGAAATTGCGCTGCACTGTCATGCAACTACCGGTTTAAGCTTACCAACCCACATAAAGGCCATTGAAGCAGGCGTAGACATTATTGATACCGCCATCTCTTCAATGAGCTGTACTTATGGTCACAGCCCAACAGAGACCATTGTAGCAATGCTAGAAGGCACCGAGCGCGATACTGGCTTAGACCTAACTAAACTGGAATCTATTGCCGCTTACTTCCGTGAAGTACGTAAAAAGTACGCTAAGTTCGAAGGCAGCCTTAAAGGTGTTGATTCACGCATTCTTATCGCGCAAGTACCTGGTGGCATGTTAACCAACATGGAAGGTCAGCTTAAAGAGCAAGGCGCTGCAGATAAACTTGATGAAGTATTGTTAGAGATACCTAAAGTACGTAAAGACTTAGGTTACATTCCACTAGTAACACCTACTTCGCAAATTGTAGGCAGCCAGGCAGTGCTCAACGTTTTAACTGGTGAGCGTTACAAAACGATTACTAAAGAGACCGCAGGTATCTTAAGTGGTCAATATGGTAAAGCGCCTGGCGAGCTGAATGCAGAGTTACAAGCGCGTGTTCTTGATGGCGCCGAAGCCATTACCTGTCGTCCTGCTGATTTGCTGCAAGCGGAGATGGAGCGTCTTGAAACAGAAGTTGAGCAACTAGCCAAAGAAAAAGGCTTTGCTCTAGCTGAAGACAAAATTGACGATGCCTTAACCTACGCATTGTTCCCACAAATTGGCCTTAAGTTCCTAGAAAATCGTGGCAATCCTGATGCCTTCGAGCCGGTACCAAGCGCGGATGACGTTAAAGTAGCGGCTCCTGCTAAACCTGGCGCAGTAGAAACTTACTCGGTGCGAGTAGACGGTCAGCTGTACACCGTAGATGTTGGCCCAGAGGGTTCTATTGATGGCGTAACACCAGTAGCAAGCTCAGCGCCAGCTGCGGCCACTCCAGTAGCACCCGCTGCCAGTGGCAAAGGCGAAGCGCTACCAGCTCCTTTAGCGGGTAACATTTTTAAAGTTCTCGCTAAGCCTGGTGCCAATGTGCAAGAGGGCGATGTATTGCTGATTATGGAAGCAATGAAAATGGAAACCGAAATCCGTTCCGCTAAAACCGGGGTTGTTGACGAGGTATTAGTTAGAGAAGGTGATGCGGTTGCAGTGGGTGAAGTCCTGCTTAGCATCGCGTAAGGGAGCGAGAACGTGGAAGGAATTACTAAGCTATGGCTGGAAACCGGCCTAGCTAACTTCGAACCTGCACAATTAGTAATGATGGCAGTAGGTTTACTACTGCTGTATTTGGCAATTGTGCGTAAATTTGAGCCTTTATTATTGTTACCCATTGGTTTTGGTGCGGTGCTGGCCAATATTCCAAATGCCGGGTTTAACGATGAAGGTGGTTTGCTTTACTACGTTTACCATGTAGGAATTGAAACTGGCGTGTTCCCGCTACTTATCTTTATGGGAGTAGGGGCATTAACTGACTTTGGTGCGCTTATCGCAAACCCAAGGATGTTGTTGCTAGGCGCTGCGGCTCAGTTTGGTATTTTTGCAACGCTATTTGGCGCAATTTTATTAAACATGATCCCAGGTTTTGATTTCACGCTGGCTGATGCTTCTGCGATTGCCATTATTGGTGGTGCAGATGGTCCGACGGCTATCTTCCTTGCCTCTAAACTTGCACCCGATTTATTAGGTGCGATTGCGGTAGCTGCTTATTCATACATGGCGCTGGTTCCAATTATTCAGCCGCCGATTATGAAGGCCTTAACCTCTAAAGAAGAACGCGAAATTCAAATGGAGCAATTGCGTCCAGTAAGTGTGCGAGAAAAGATCGTTTTCCCTATCGCAGTACTTGGCTTAACCATTTTGTTCTTGCCAGCAGCAACACCTTTAGTAGGTATGTTCTGTTTAGGTAACCTAATGCGTGAAAGTGGGGTAGTTGACCGTTTAAGCAAAACTGCGCAAAACGAGCTAATCAATGTAGTAACTATTTTCTTAGGTTTAGCGGTAGGTTCTAAGTTATCTGCAGATAAGTTCTTAACCGTAGAAACCTTAGGTATTCTTGGTTTAGGAGCTGTGGCATTTGGTATTGGTACTGCTTCAGGCGTATTAATGGCTAAGCTAATGAGCCGTTTAAGTGGCGGTAAAATTAACCCACTAATTGGTGCTGCAGGTGTATCTGCGGTGCCAATGGCTGCACGTGTAGTAAACAAGGTTGGTTTAGAGTCAAACCCTCATAACTTCTTGTTGATGCATGCAATGGGGCCAAACGTTGCTGGGGTACTAGGTAGTGCTGTAGCTGCGGGTGTATTGCTGTCTTTAGTTGGTTAATACTCAACAGTTAAATAAAAAGCTTGCCTCGGCAAGCTTTTTTTATGTCTAGCTAATGGGTTAGCCAAATCATTAATGAGAAAAAACCGATCAATGCGCTGCTAATTCCAATAATCCAATAGTAGCCTTTTAAACCTTGTTTAAAGCTTAAGCCGTAGTGGAATAGAAACAGTGTCCATAAAATGGTTAATAACAAGGGCAACAAGAAAAATCGCACCATAATTGTACCTACTGGGTCACTTAAGTAATTGAAGAACTTTTAGTTTACCTTCATTACTTACAAATTGAAGTAATACCAATCACACTAAGTAAGTGATCAGAAATAACGCAGGAAAAATACTCGAGAATAAGGCAGGATTTTTTGATAAGTAGTTATTCTACAATCAAAAATCCTAACGTAGTTATCGAGCATTTTAACCAGATAGAATGAACAGCTACTTAGTACGATTGCTATAAGCAAATCATTAACTTCGCTACGCTTCTCACAGATTACTTGTTTTCTCTCAACTAACTTTCATTGCAGGTTTCCTGTGTTACCACGCTTAACAAATTATTCTAGTTAAATCGCCGCTAATTGGTATGATGCAGGCTACATCGGCTGCTGTTCAGTCCGACCGCATACAGAGTAGATTATGAACTTCCAAGATTACCAAAACTATGCCGCTTTCATTTTTGACATGGATGGAACCTTAATTGACTCCATGCAACATCATCAAAACGCGTGGCAGTCTGCTCTCGATCAGTTTTCCATTCCTTTTACCTCTGAGCAAATGCTGGCGATGAGCGGTATGCCAACCTTACAAACAGTTGAAAACTTGCTTGCGGATGCCCATATAGAGGGGATAGATGTTCACCAAGTGGTGGATGCTAAAGAGCAGTGTTATCACCAACTAGTGAATAGTGAAATACTGCCAACACCTTTAATTAAAGTGTATGAGCATTTTTTAGGTGAAAAACTGATGGCTGTGGGGACAGGAGCAAGCCAGCAGCAAGCCGAGATGATACTCAGTAAATTAGGTATAGCTGATAAGTTGCAGGCGATTGTTGGTGCTGATCTCGTAGCCGCCCATAAACCTGCTCCTGACACCTTCTTAAAGTGTGCAGAATTGATGCAGGTAGAACCGCAAGCATGCTTGGTATTTGAAGACGCTGATGCTGGCATAGAGGCTGCAAAAGCCGCCGGGATGGCGGTGGTTGACGTAAGAAACTTGTGGCCAGCGAATTATTTTGTTGATTAGGCGGTTCTATTGTTAGTTGTTTTATTTTTTAGCGCCTTTGTATCGGCTACCTTGTTACCCGGTAGCTCAGAAGTTGTGTTGTTGGGTTTAGCTAGCCAAATTCCTGAACAGTGGCTCAGCTTGTTAGTGGTAGCTACCTTAGGCAATACCCTAGGTGGCTTGGTCACCTTTGCGATGGGCTGGGGCGCTTTTTACTTTGGTAATAGGCATTTTAGTTGGTTACCTAACTTGAACGAACAAGCCAAGGCTAAGCCTTGGTTGGTCAAATATGGAGCCTGGAGTTTACTCATGAGCTGGGCTCCAGTAATTGGCGATGCGCTTTGTTTTATTGCGGGCGCGGCTAAGCTTCCGGTTTGGCAAAGCACTATTGCCATGCTTATTGGCAAAGCGATTCGTTACGCTTTGCTGTTGGCATTAGGCAACGCAGTTGTGAATATTTAATAAATGATTAGAGAGGTCAATATAGTGCTTAGATGGTTAAGTGTGCTTAGCATTCTGTGGTTAGCTGCTTGTACTCAGATAGACCCTAACTCTTCAGTTGAGCTACCCAAAGGGGTGGAGTTAGTCGAAACCTCACAGGCCAATAATAGCGATATCCAGATAGCTTACAAAAAGTATCGCTTAGCTAATGGCCTAACGGTATTGCTCTACCAAGATGATAATGCGCCTTTAGCCCATGTAGATATTACTTATCATGTTGGCTCTAATCGCGAAGAACCGGGTAAATCGGGCTTTGCCCACTTCTTTGAACACATGATGTTCCAGGGCTCCAAGCATGTTGGAGACCAAGAGCACTTTCGCATTATTAACGAAGCGGGCGGAACCATGAATGGTTCTACTACAAAAGATCGCACCAATTACTACCAAACTGTTCCAGCTAATCAGCTTGAAAAAGTACTGTGGTTAGAGGCCGATCGAATGGGTTTTTTGCTCGAAGCGGTAAGCCAGAAAAAATTCGAAATCCAGCGCGATACAGTTAAAAATGAACGTGCACAGCGCGTCGACAATGCTCCCTACGGTTTACTATCAGAGCGGGTAGACGAAGCGCTTTATCCTCGAGAACACCCATACTCATGGCAACCCATCGGTTATATAGAAGATTTAAATCGGGTAGATGTAAATGACTTAAAGGCATTCTTCCTTCGCTGGTACGGGCCAAATAATGCCGTGTTAAGCATAGGTGGTGATATTGATGAGTTGCAAACCTTAGAGTGGATAAACAAGTATTTTGGTGGTATCCCCAGTGGCCCCGAAATTCCCCAAATTACTCCAAGCCCAGCCAAGCTTAGTGAAACTCGCTATATTTCTTTAGAAGATCGTATCCATATCCCTTTGCTCTATATCAGCTATCCCACGGTGTATGCCGGTGCTGAAGACGAAGTCGCCTTAGACATGTTTTCTGAGATTTTAGGTGGGGGCAAAAGCTCACTGCTGCATCAATCATTGGTTGAATCAGGTAAAGCCTTGTCTGCGGGCAGCTCGCATTATTGCCGCGAAATGGCCTGTACATTGTCGATTTATGTGCGTGCTAATCCGCAAGCTGGCTTAACTTTGGCCCAGCTGGAGCAAGATGTTGACCAAGCCATTAACGATTTTGCAGAGCGCGGAGTAAGCGCAGAAGATTTACAACGCGTTCGCTCATCGCTTAAAGCGTCAACTATTTACAGCTTAGAAAGTGTCTCCGATGTGGTCACTCAGCTTGCCTTTGGTGAAACCTTCTTTGAACAGCCTTTATATATCAGTGAAGTACTGCAACAGTTTCAAAATGTAAACGATCAACAGGTTCAAGAGGCTTATCAGCATTACATCATAGGTAAACCTAGGGTGGTGATGAGTGTGGTACCACGAGGGCAAACTCAATTAATTGCTGGCAAAGACAACTTTACACCCGCTCCGCACACTCTGCCCGAGCAGCAGCACATTGATGACAGTGAGCTAGCACTGCGCGAAGTAAAAGATAATTTTGACCGCAGTATAGAGCCGCCTTCTGGCCCAGCTGTGGCCGTTAAGTTACCGGAATTATGGCATGCAGAGTTAACCAATGGCTTGCAGGTATTAGGTACCTCAGAGCAACCAACACCTACGGTTACCTTGCAGTTCAGATTACCCGGCGGCAGTATTTCAGAGCCCAAAGGCAAAGAAGGTTTGGCTAAGCTCACTGCGCAAATGTTAATGCAAAGCACCCAGCAAACCACTGCCGCTGAGATATCAGATCAACTTACAGAGCTGGGGGCGTCAGTTAGCTTTAGTGGCGGGTTATACAGCCAAAATATTAGTCTGTCTTCGTTAACCGAGAACTTGCCTCAGGTGCTGGATATTTTACAGCAGCGCTTATTAACCCCCGCGTTTAATAGTGCCGAGTTCGAGCGTGAAAAAGCACGCCACCTGCAAAGTATTGAGCAGAAATTTAATCAGCCAAATTGGCTAGCCAGTATTGCCAGTCAAAGTTTGTTTTTTGGTGAAGGAAGTCGTCTCGCAACCTCTAGCTGGGGAAGCCGCGATAGCGTTGCTGCGCTCACTTTAGAAGATGTGAAGCAGTTTTGGCAACAGCATTACCAACCAAACGGCAGCCAGCTGGTTGCTGTGAGCAACCTCAAGCAAGCACAGATTGAACAGGCATTGCAGCCTTTACAACAAAAATGGCAAGGCGAGGCGAGCAAGGCTGCTCAATTAACAGCGAAACCTTCTGCAGACAACAACACCATTTACCTGCTCGATAAGCCGGGTGCGGTGCAGTCGGTGATTCGGATTGGCCGTTTAGCGATGCCTTACGATGCTACCGGTGAGTACTTTAAAGCTAACTTGATGAACTTTAATTTTGGCGGCAACTTTAATAGTCGAATTAACATGAACTTACGTGAAGACAAAGGTTATACCTATGGCGTAAGTAGTGGATTTGGCGGTTTTAAAGATAGCGGTAGTTTTGTTATCTCAACCGATGTGCGACAAGATGCCACAGCATCGGCCATTCAAGAGTTGTTGGCCGAGCTAGAAGCTTACTCAAAAAGTGGCCCAAGCGATGAAGAACTCTCATACATGCGCAGCGCAGTCTCTCAGCAAGAGGCCTTAGCCTACGCAACACCATCGCAGAAAGCCTCATTTTTGATGCAAATGTTGGCCTTTGATTTGGGGCCAGAATTTGTAGCCACTCAGAATCAAATTACCGCCAATATAAGCCAAGCTGAATTACAGCAATTGGCGGCAAAGTACTTCTCACCAGAAGAAATGATAGTGGTGGTAGTGGGTGATAAACAGCAGCTACTACCAGAGCTAAAGAAAATAGGTATGCCAGTTCAAGAACTTGCATTGTAACGTAGCAACGCACAGTGGTGGCAAAACATGGGCGATCTCGCTATGCTTTGCCACATTACGCGTTTTAACATGATAGTGAGTTCAACTTGACTCAACAGTTTACTACTCGGCTGACGCAATTGAGCGCAGCAATGGCAGATACCGGTGTGCTCGGCATTAAACGCGGTATTGAACGTGAAGCTTTACGCATTTGCGAACAGGGAAAGTTAGCACCTAATGGCCATCCTAAAGCATTAGGCTCAGCGCTTACTCATCCTCTAATTACCACCGATTACGCAGAAACCTTGTTGGAGTTTATCACTCCGGTTTCAGACAGCGTTGAACAGGTGTTGTCTCGACTCACCGATATTCACCATGAAACACTAAAGCAGCTTGAAGGGCAACGCTTGTGGCCTTTAAGCATGCCTTGTTACATTGGTGACGAGCAAGACATTGTGTTAGCGGATTACGGCCAATCAAACATTGGTAAGATGAAACATGCTTATCGCCAGGGGCTACGTCATCGTTATGGCAGCGCTATGCAGGTGATCTCTGGTGTGCACTATAACTTCTCTTTGCCGCAAAGCTTTTGGCAGCAACTACAAAAAGTTGATGGCGACCAACAGCCGCTTTCTGAGTACATCTCGCAACGTTACATGGCTTTGATTCGTAACTTTTATCGCTATGGTTGGATGGTGGCTTATCTTTATGGAGCCTCACCGGCGCTATGTGGTTCATTCATGAATGCCGGCGAGAGCCAACTCGCTTTTGAGAAAATGGCTAAAGGTACACTTTATTTACCTTACGCCACTTCATTGCGTTTGAGTGACTTGGGTTACACCAGTTCGGCCCAACATGAGCTAGATATTAACTACAACAGCGTTAGTGAGTACGTACAAAGCGTTCGCAAAGCGGTGAGTTCTCATTCTGAAGAGTTTGCCAAGATTGGGGTTAAAGTTGATGGTGAATATCGTCAGCTAAACGCCAACATATTGCAGATAGAAAATGAGTTGTATGCGCCTATTCGGGCTAAGCGTGTTGCTAAGTCTGGTCAAACTCCTTCTCAAGCTCTAGCTGAAGATGGTATTGAATACATCGAAATTAGAGCCCTAGATGTTAACCCTTTTGATGCTGTAGGTGTAACCGAGGCACAGGTGCGAGTGATAGATAGTTTGTTGCTGGCTTGCGTTTTGATGGACTCACCTGAAATGTGCAAGGAGGAGTTGCAAGCGTGTCGTGACAACTTTAATGCTGTAGCTATTGAAGGGCGTAACCCTGAACTGTCACTCACCATTGCCGGTGAAGAACAAAGCTTGCCAGCACATATCGAAAGTTTGCTAGCTAAGATGCAACAGGCCGCACAACTGCTTGATACTCAGCGCGCTGAGCCAGACTTTAGTGTATCGCTAGAGCAGGCTATAGCCGATGTTGCTAATGACAATACATACTCTTCACGTTTTTTGCGTTTGTTAAAATCACAATCGGTAGACAACAGCAGCTTGGGCTTGCAATGGGCTGCACAATATCGCGAAGAGATGCTTGGTCATAAGCCTAATAACTGGCAAGATCAAGACTTTAGCGCGATGGCTGAACAAAGCTTTGCTGAGCAACAAGCAATAGAAGCTAGTGATGACCTCGATTTTGATCACTTTTTAACGAAGTATTTTGAGAATGCCAATAAGTAGGGATGTATCGCTTGTTCAGTGGGCTAAAGTAGCCATGGTAGTTTTGGGTTTAGGTGTATTGGCGGGATGCAGCAGTGCGCCGCCCAAAGATCCTGAGAACCTGTGTAGCATTTTTGAAGAAAAACGCGATTGGTATAAATCAGCGAAGAAGATGAACAAGAAATGGGGCACGCCAGTGCATGTTCCTATGGCGATGATGTATCAAGAATCCAGCTTCAAGCATAATGCTCGTCCCCCAATGCAATATTGGTTTGGGTTTATTCCTGTAGGCCGTGCTAGTAGCGCTTATGGCTATAGCCAAGCTAAAACCATGACCTGGGATGACTACGTGCGTGAAACTGGCAACTCTTGGTCGTCACGAACTAACTTCGACGATGCTATCGACTTTATGGGCTGGTTTACCAACAAAACCCATAAAATAAACGGGGTATCGAAGTGGGATGCGCGCAATCAGTACTTAAACTATCACGAAGGCTGGGGCGGTTATAAACGTGGTACTTATCACCAGAAACAATGGTTGGTGAAGGTAGCGGGTACAGTAGACCAGCGATCGAAACGCTATGCTGCTCAGTATAATAAGTGTAAAGACGATCTAGATAGTAGCTGGCTATGGCGACTATTCTTTGCTTAAATACACCCAAATAATGAGTCTCAGCTACGCTGAGATATGAAGAGAGAAAATCATGCCTTTATTAGATAGTTTTACCGTAGACCACACCCGCATGCATGCGCCAGCGGTTCGCGTAGCCAAAACCATGTCTACGCCTAGCAAAGACACTATTACTGTATTTGATTTACGTTACTGCGTGCCTAACGAAGAGATTTTGTCTGAGAAAGGTATTCATACCTTAGAGCACCTTTATGCCGGCTTTATGCGTGAGCACTTAAATTCTGCCGACGTTGAAATCATCGATATTTCGCCAATGGGTTGCCGCACTGGTTTTTACATGAGCTTAATTGGCAGCCCTAGCGAGCAACAAGTTGCCGACGCTTGGTTAGCCTCTATGCATGATGTACTCGCTGTAGCTAATCAAAATGACATTCCAGAGCTCAATGAATACCAATGTGGTACTTATGCTATGCACTCTTTAGACGAAGCTAAGAGCATTGCTACTAGCATCATTGAACGTGGTATTAGCGTAAACAAAAATGATGAACTGGGATTGTCTGACGAGATTCTTGGTAAGCTTTAAGTCGTATTTGGTCGCTAAAAAAGCCAGCATTAAGCTGGCTTTTTTGTATCTCTAATAGGATGAATTTATTTTTTAGGCTTGCTGTAAAACGCTGGAATGACTCGGGCCAAGCTTACAGTGTTGTTTTCTATCTCGACTATTTCGATGGGGTAACCCGCTAAACGTAAACATAAGTTAGCTTCGGGAATGTCTTCTAAGTGTTCCACAATCAAGCCATTTAGCGTTTTAGGGCCATCGATGGGTAAACTCCAGCTCATTTCTTTATTCAAGTCTCGAATATTTACAGCACCATCGATCAAATAGCTGCCATCAATTTGTGGATGGATTTCATCACTAGGGTCGGGGGCAATGCTAGTGGTAAAGTCACCAACAATTTCCTCAAGAATATCCTCTAACGTCACCAAGCCTTGAATGTCGCCATATTCATCCACGATAAGTCCAATACGCTCTTTACGGCGCTGAAACTTCAATAGCTGCACATTTAACGGGGTGCCCTCGGGGATGAAGTAAATTTCTTTGGCGGCACGCAGCATCGAGGTTTTATCAAACTGCTCTCGAGATAATAGTCGCAGCGAATCACGAGAGTGGACAAAGCCTACCGAATCATCAATGGTGTCGCGAAATAACAAAATTTTGGTGTGAGTGCTTTGAGTGAGCTGGCGAAGAATACTGTCCCAATCATCGTTGATATCGATAGCGGCAATTTCGTTACGCGGGATCATGATGTCGTCAACCGTCACTTTCTCTAGGTCCAAAATGCTTAGCAGCATGTCTTGGTGACGCTTAGGGATAAGTGTGCCAGCTTGGTCAACTACGGTACGCAGTTCTTCAGGATTTAGCGCTTCATCATCTTTGTTTGTGGGGTTTACCCCTAATAAACGCAACAGACCATTAGTGACGCCATTGGTGGCCCAAATAAATGGGAACAATAATTTCATTAATGGGCGTAGCAATATTGAAGCGGGGAAGGCAATCTTTTCCGGATAAAGTGCAGCCATGGTTTTGGGCGTTACTTCAGCAAAAATCAAGATGACAAAAGTAAGTGCAAGTGTAGCTATAGCTACCCCTACATCGCCGAACAGTCGCAAACCAATAATGGTGGCGATGGCCGAGGCAAAAATATTAACGAGATTATTGCCAATTAAGATTAATCCAATTAATCGGTCAGGGCGATCCAGCAGTTTGTCTACTCGGCTAGCTGCTTTATGTTTAGTATTAACTAAATGCCGCAGGCGGTAGCGGTTAAGCGACATCATGCCAGTTTCGGAGCTAGAAAAGAAAGCAGAGCAAATTATGAGGAACACGAGAAGTAGCAGTAAGCTACTCGTAGATATGTCGTCCAAACAGGAGAGTCCTTGATTAATATAACAGGGCTAATTTATATGCAGCCCCAAAGGGCTGTCAAGGTCTCATTTTAGTTGAGGATGATTTCCTTAACAAAGCGTGAGCCAAAATAGGCCAAACTAAGCAAGATTGAACCAATTACCGTCATGATCACGACCATTTTCCCACGCCAGCCTCGGTAGTGGTGTCCCCAAAGAAGGCTTGAGTAGATAAACCAAGCAATTAAGCTAAATATTGCTTTATGGCCACGGCCATTGGCAAAAAAGTCGGTTAAAAATACAAAGCCGCTTAATAACGATACGCTAAGCAGGATGAGCCCAACCCGAATCAAGGTGAATAACTGTTTTTCAATGCTCATTAAAGAGGGCATTGCAGGGTGAATTGCCCCAGGCTTGTGGCGTTTTAAGGTCCAGTCTAAGTAAGCCATCTGCAAGGCATACAAGCTTGCAATCATGAGAACGGTAAAGGCGGCTAAGGCAACGCTGATGTGGATCAGCACTTGCGGTTTTAACTCCAGATGAATGATGTAGTCACTTGGGATCATTACCGCTAATAACATGCTCACAATGGAAAATAGGTATACCACTGGCAAAATAAACCATAGTTTGAATGGTTTAACTAAAGCGGTAACGGTGAGAGCAATCAGCAAGCTGACTAAACCCGCTACATTAAAGATGCTTAAATCTTGGCCTTGCGCCAAAAATAAATGCTCTACTTCCCAAATGCCATGCAGTAGCATTGCGCAGCCAGCGCTGAGCCATAGCCATTTGTTGGCTCCGCTTTGTTTATTCAGCAAACCACTTATACATACGTAAGCGGCTAACAGATAAAAAACGGTGGTAGGAAGTACCAATACATTCATGATTTGAAGCTAACTATATGATTGTTTGGGTTCAGTATACTCGCCCTAAACAGTCAGGGCTAGAATTAGCTTTTAGAATATCGGCGCTTCGGTATAATGTGGCGGCTAAACAGTGCTCGCTATATGATCAACAGGAAAAAGCATGTTTGAAAACTTATCTGATCGACTCTCGAAAACGTTAAAAAATATCAGCGGCCGCGGCCGACTGACCGATGACAACATTAAAGATACCTTGCGCGAAGTGCGTATGGCCTTGTTGGAAGCGGATGTTGCCTTACCCGTAGTTCGCGAGTTTGTTAAAAAAGTAAAAGAACGTGCCCTAGGCCAAGAAGTAAATAAGAGCCTTAGCCCTGGTCAAGTATTCGTTAAGATTGTTCAGCAAGAGCTGGAATCAGCCATGGGCGAATCTAACGAAAGTCTAAATTTGGCAGCTCAGCCTCCAGCAGTAGTGATGATGGCTGGTTTGCAAGGTGCAGGTAAAACCACCTCTGTTGCTAAGTTAGCTAAATACCTTAAAGAGCGCGAAAAGAAAAAAGTAATGGTAGTGAGCGCCGATATTTATCGTCCCGCTGCGATTAAACAGCTAGAGACTCTAGCAACAGAAGTTGACGCTATTTTCTTCCCAAGTAACGAAAAGCAAAATCCGGTTGATATCGTTAACGGTGCTATCGCCGAAGCCAGAACTCAATTTGCGGACGTACTACTTGTAGATACCGCGGGTCGTTTACATGTTGATGAAGACATGATGGACGAAATTAAAGCGCTTCATCAGGCGGTTGAGCCAGTAGAAACCTTGTTTGTCGTAGATGCGATGACTGGTCAAGATGCGGCAAATACCGCTCAGGCCTTTAACGAAGCTCTGCCACTTACTGGCGTGATTTTAACTAAAACCGATGGTGACGCGCGTGGCGGTGCCGCTTTATCGATTCGTCACATTACTGGTAAGCCAATTAAGTTTATGGGTGTTGGTGAGAAAACCGATGCTCTAGAACCTTTCCACCCAGACCGCATAGCTTCACGTATCTTAGGTATGGGCGACGTGCTTTCTCTTATCGAAGAGGTAGAGCGAAAAGTTGATAAAGACCAAGCGCAGAAGCTGGCTAAGAAAGTTCAAAAAGGTAAAGGCTTCGATTTAGAAGACTTCCGTGAGCAATTAGTGCAGATGAAAAGCATGGGCGGCATGATGGGCATGATGGACAAGTTGCCTGGCATGGGGCAAGTTCCCGACAGTGTTAAAGACCAAATGAATGATAAGCTTACTAACCAAATGGAAGCGATTATCAACTCTATGACGCCGGGTGAGCGCCAACGCCCCGATATTATTAAAGGCTCACGTAAGCGTCGTATTGCTGCTGGTTCTGGTACCCAGATCCAAGATGTGAACAAGTTGCTGAAGCAGTTCACTCAGATGCAAAAAATGATGAAGAAAATGTCGGGTAAAGGCGGCATGCGTAAAATGATGAGCCAAATGAAAGGCATGATGCCTCCAGGTGGTATGGGCGGATTTGGCGGCGGTCGCGGACCAGGACGTTTCTAAACACTTATTTAATGTAAAAAAAGCCCAGCGATTTGCTGGGCTTTTTTGTTGGGTAAAATCTTTAATGACTAGCTATTAGTATAGTTCGCTCATCAAGTGTTGTAGTTGTTTAAAGTCTAAAGATTTATCAGCATCTACACTGGCATCACTTGGTGATGGATGAGCACAAAGTACAATACCGTCGGCACCTAATAACTTGGCTGCTTTGGCCATGGGAGCCACTGCGCTTAGCTCGTCTACTGCTTCACCTGGGTTTACTACAATCGGTAGGTGGGTTCGTTGGCGCAACAAGCTAATCGCGCCTAAGTCCAAGGTGATTTTATTCTTGCCTTCAAGCGTTCTAACGCCTGCTTCACATAAAATCACCTGTTGGTTGCCTTGTGCCAAAATGTAGTCTGCGGCATGCAACCACTCATCAATAGAGGCCATGTTGTTGCGCTCTAAAAGAATAGGGCGAGTAGACTTACCCAGTTCTTTTAACAGGTTAAAGTTTTTCATGTGACGCGAGCGAACATGCAGTATGTCTGCTTTAGCCGCTAAAGTGACAACCTGATCAACCGAGCTTACTTCAGTCATAGTTGGAAGCTTGTACTTTTTACCCGCAGCGTTTAAATAACTTAGGCCTTCTTCACCTAAACCTTGGAAGCTATAAGGCGAACTGCGTGGTTTAAAGCAACCTGCGGCAAGTACTGCAGCACCACTTTCTTTGGCCGCACCTGCACAGTTTATGATTTGTTGTTCAGACTCTACCGCACTAGGGCCGGCAAAGGTAACAAAGCCACCATCACCAATTTTAACATCGCCAACGCGCACTACCGTGGCACTGGCCTTGTGCGAACGGCTAGAGAGCGCACCATCTTCTTGTACGGTGCTAATTAAGCTTGGTTCGCCACCTTTATTTTTGTCTTTGTTGGCTAAGGCTTCTAGTGGAATAAGCGTAGGGTCAACATTTTCACTAGGATAGCAGCCAAGCACTTTAATGTAGCGAGTAAGGCGCGTTAGCTCTGCCAGTGCCGATTGCATTTGACTAGACTTAACATTGGCGGAAACATCCACATAAAACATTTCTTCCCAAGGATTGCCTTGTACTGGGCGAGATTCCAGTTTGCTCATGTTTATATCGTGCTCGCGCAATACCAACAGTGCTTCTACCAACGAACCTGCTTGCTGTGCCGTTGACATAATAAAAGTTGTTCTCGCTGGCACCTGCTCAGCAACCTCCACTGGTTTGCGAGAAACAACAATGAAGCGAGTGTAGTTTTGTTGCTGATTGGCAATATCGGTTTTCAAGGCTTGCAAACCATACATTTCACCGCCCACTTTGCTGCCAATGGCACCAACGGTTAAATCGTCGCCTCCGGCAACTACTTCCATTGCTTTGGAAGAGCTATCTACAAAATCTACCCGGGTATTGGCTAGGGTGCGCAAATAAAGGCTGCACTGAGCATAAGGTTGAGGGTGAGCATACAAGGTAGTTATTTGCTCTAGTTTGGCTTTTGGATGAGCCAAAATACAGTGATCAATAGGTATTGATAGTTCACCAACAATCGACAAACTGGTGTGCTGCAATACATCGTATACTTCATTAATACTGCCAGAACTGGTGTTTTCTATAGGCAACATGCCGTAGTCAGCTTGACCAGATTCCACGGTATCAACAATGTCTTGGAAAGCACTGCAGCCAAATTCAACAATTTGCTTTTTATAACGCGAGAAGTATTGATGAGTTGCAATGTTGCTGTAAGAGCCTTTGTTACCTAAAAATGCCACTCTTACCGCTTGCGCATGAATATCTGGATTAGTAATGCCTTGCAGAAATGCTTGTTGCGATAACACCGAGTCTTCGATGATGGTGTGATAAAGCTGAGTTACATAGTGGGCGTCTAAGCCTAACTCTCTGCCTTTATTTATTAGCTTAACCAGCAGCAACTGTTCACGTTCTTGGTCGCGAATCGCTTTGGGGTTTTCTATTTTACTTTTTGCGACTTCAACACTGAGTTGGCGACGCTCAGTCAGCAGTGTTAATAATGATTGGTCGAGCGCTGTTATTTTTGTTCGGATCTGCTCTAAGTCTGCCATCTGTTGTATTCCCTGTTAACAAAAAAGCCTCCTAAGAAGGAGGCTTTATGGATTCTGTGTGTTTTCGTTTTTACACCAATTCCGTCCGCCTCCCTAAAAGGGTGGAGTAAAAAAGAAACCAAACAAAAATCGGGTGTTGAATATTTTCATGACGTCAGACTAAAAAGCAATCAGGGGAAAGTCAAGTAATACCAAGCGATTAGTTGCTTGGTATTACTCTTTATTTAGCCTTTATGCGGCTTGTTCATCCTCGGAGCTAGGCTCGCCGTCGTCTACTTCACTCGGCGAACGTAAGAAATCTTTTCCAGAGCGGCTAGCGCGGTGCGCATTAGGCTTATCTTGGAAGCGGTGTAACTGGCGTTCAAGTTTTTGCCCTAAATTGTTAATGGCAACGCTCAGATCTTGATGTTCATCGCTGGCAAACAGTTGTCCGTTTGGCAGATTGATCTTCGCTTCTACTTTTACCTTTTTATTGTCGGTGGTGATAATCACTTTTGGTGATATGAGCGGAATTTGATTTTTTTCCAGTTTCTTAAAGCGCGCGGCAATGTGCTCGCGAATGGTTGGGGTAATAGAAATTGTCTTGCTGGTAATATCAATAATCATAAGCCTCCCAAAGACTATCTAGTAATTATTTCAACTCCAGAATACGACTTTCATAAATAAAAAACCAGATCTAGATCACTATTTCTTAAGGGTTAAATTGGCTGAGCTTGTGAATGTGATTGCTTAGCGAAAAGTACTATAAATTACCGAAAATCGCTTGAATGTTATGGCGAACTTGGGCACATTGGAGTGAATAACAAGCGCTTGGTGTTAGCAATTAGTTTTTAATTAGTCATAAGCCAAAGGATGCCTTGCTTCATTGTTGACCACTATGGACAATATTCAACCTACAATCAGCGTTGTGAATTCCCCCGCGTCGTCTTCTGAAACCTCCACTGCACTTACCGAGCTCGCGCTTGCCTTAGCAGCTAAGCCTAGCGAAGGCTTTTTTGACGAGATCATTAGCAGATTGGCGCAGCAAGTTGGTGCTTGCGAAGGCTATATTGCTCACTTCGATTCTCGAACCCCCAGCCTTCCTTGTATTCGCTATTGGCGAGAAGGCCAGTTTATTGGTGGAAAGCTAAGCCCTGCCTCAGCTAACCTGCTGGCTGAAATACGCGCTAGGCGGGTTGTAAATATTGATAACCTACAACAAGCTCATCCTGATTATGCGAGCACCCAACCTGAGATCCAGCAACCGTTACAAGGTTTTTGGGCACAGCAAATAGTTCAGCAGCAGCGGGTTATTGGCTATATTGCGTTTAGTTTTAGCCAGGCAACGTTTGATCATGCTTTGCTCGAACAACTGTTAGCCCCTTTCTTTGAACGTTTAAGTAGCGAATTTGAGGTTCAACAACAACGAGAAGCCTTGAGCCTGTCGGCGATAGCCTTTGAGAGTAATGAAGGGCTTATTATTACCGATGTAAATTATCGCATCGTTAAAGTTAATAAGGCGTTTAGCCAAATTACCGGTTATCAACAACATGAAGTATTGGGACAGGAACTCACAGAAGTACTGGGCAATCCAAGCCCGGTATTTATTGAAGAAGTAGATGGCACGGTTAGGCGTAAAGGCGAGGTAGAGCGCCAGCGTAAAAATGGCCAACGTTACACCCAGCAAGAAACCATCACTGCTGTTCACAATGATTTAGATTCGTTAACCCATTATGTAGTGTGTCTTCAAGACATATCGGCAAACAAAGCCACAGAGCAGCAAATTCAACATTTGGCTTATTTTGATGAACTTACTGGTTTGCCTAATCGTCGAAAGCTGCGTGAAGAACTTAGCCTTTGTTTTTCACGTGCTAAAAAGCAACATGCCATTGGCGCTTTGCTGTTTATCGACTTAGATCATTTTAAAAACATTAACGACTCATTAGGGCATGCTGCAGGCGACTGGGTATTGCAGCAGGTAGCCAAGCGTTTGCAAGAGCTTATTCGTGAGGGAGACGTGCTGGCTCGCTTAGGTGGTGATGAATTTGTTTTGCTGCTGGCAGATTTAGGAGAAAGCCCTCCTCACGCCGAGCAACAAGCCAATATTGTGGGTAAACGCTTAATTCAAACTATTTCCTCTCCTTATCCCTTTGATGGCCAGTCGCTGCATATTGGTGCCAGCGTGGGCATTACCTTGTTTCCTGGTAAGGGGCAAACTGCTGAAGACTTATTGAAACAGGCTGATACAGCGATGTATCAAGCAAAGTCAGCCGGTCGACGTACCGTTATCTTTTTTGATGATGGTATGCAAAAACAGGCCGATAAACGTTTAAAGCTACATAACGCCTTACGTGGAGCCTTGGCCAACGACGAGTTGCTGCTTTATTACCAGCCGCAGCATATGGTGTCTACTGGTGAGTTAGTCGGCGCAGAGGCCTTAGTGCGCTGGAAACCTGAAGGTAAAGGTTTGGTTTCACCCACTGAGTTTATCCCCATTGCCGAAGAGTCCGATTTGATCATTGATATTGGTATGTGGGTACTAGAGCAAAGCTGTAAACACATGGCGCAGTGGCAGCAAAATGGTTTACTGTTGCCAGAATTATCAGTGAATGTTAGTGCTAAGCAGTTTCATCATCCTGAATTTGTCGACCGAGTAGAAGAGCTCATGACGCGCTACAGCATTGATGGCGCGATGCTTAATTTAGAAATTACTGAGTCAGTGGTGCTAGGGCATGCAGAGGACACCATTCGAAAAATGGAGCAGCTAAAGGAAATGGGGCTGCGTTTTTCCATTGATGACTTTGGTGCCGGGTACTCGTCTTTAAGTTATTTGAAGCGCTTGCCAGTGGATGAACTAAAAATTGATCGCTCATTTATTCGCGATATTCCACGTGATAGCCGAGACATGGCCATTGTTGATGCAGTATTGGCGATGGCCAACCATTTAGGCTTTACTGTTACCGCTGAAGGCGTTGAAACGCGTCAGCAATTAGCCTTTCTTAAACAGCAAGGGTGTACCTTCTATCAAGGTTATTTATCCAGCAAAGCGATTACTGCAGAAGCCTTAGAGAGATATATTCAGCGTTTTCAGAGCAAATTTGGCTAATAGCCCTTTATCTTTTGCTTTCGAGTCGGTTATAACTAGAGCTAGATATTAGTTAAGTCGATGATTCGACTCACTCAATAAGGAACCGCGTATCATGAAATGGCTGTTATCGGCTTTTGCACTTTTGGTTTTAAACGTAGCTCATGCCGAAGATTTTGTTCGCTCCCACGCCCTAGTGATGCACGGTGAACCTGCCTTAGCCGCAGATTTTAGTCACCTTCCTTATGTGAATGTTAATGCGCCCAAGCAGGGCAGTGTGACCCATGAAGCACAAGGCACCTTCGATACGTTTAACCCCTTCATCGTTAAAGGCAATTCTGCTGCAGGCGTTGGCCAAATATACGACACTTTGTTAACCAGCAATGATGACGAAGCATTCGCTCAATACGGTTTGCTGGCCGAGAGTATTGATTTACCAGAAGATCGCTCTTGGGTTCGCTTTAACCTTCGCCCAGAAGCGCGTTTTCATGATGGCAAACCTGTCACTGCAGAAGATGTTGTATTCACCTTTAATTTATTGATAGAAAAAGGTGCGCCATTTTACCGCGCTTATTATGGCAGCATTAAAGAGGTAAAAGCCGAGTCAGCATCGAGTGTGCGTTTTACCTTTGCCGATGGCACCAATCGCGAGTTGCCACTTATCTTGGGGCAACTGCCAATTTTGCCTAAGCACTTTTGGCAAAATCATGACTTTTCTAAAGCCGATTTAACCATCCCGCTGGGCTCTGGCCCATATAAATTGGGTGAGTTTGATACTGGCCGTTCGGTGAGTTATCAGTTGGTTAAAGATTATTGGGCTAAGGATTTACCGATTAATCGAGGGCGCCATAATTTTGCTGAGATTAAATATGAGTACTACCGAGATTCGTCAGTGGCGCTAGAAGCTTTTAAATCGGGCCGAATTGATTACCGCATCGAAACCAGTGCTAAAGACTGGGCTACCGCATATACCGGCCCAATGTTTGATAGCGGCAAAGTACATACCGACACCTTAAGCAACGAAAATCCACAAGGCATGCAGGGCTTTGTATTTAATACCCGTCGCGATTTGTTCAAGCAAACCGAAGTGCGTAAAGCGATTGGTTTATTGTTTGATTTTGAATGGACTAACGAGCAACTTTTTTACGGGGCGTACAAACGCACGAATAGCTATTTTGCTGCTTCCGAGCTGGCATCAACTGGCTTACCAGAGGGTGGTGAGTTGGAGTTGTTGGAGCCTTTCAAAAAGCAGCTACCGCAAGAGGTGTTCACTAAAGAATTTACTTTAGAGAAAACCCGTGGCGACGGTAATATTAGGCCGCAAATGCGTGAAGCTTTAGCGCTGCTAAAAGGAGCAGGGTGGAGCTTAAACAAAGGAAAGCTAGTAGATGCCAACGGCAAGCAAATGCACATTGAATTTTTGCTATACCAAAAGAGTTTTGAGCGCATCGTATTACCTTACACGCGCAACTTACAAAAAATTGGCATTAGCACCGAAGTGCGCGTAGTTGATGTATCTCAGTATGTGAATCGGGTGCAGAATTTTGATTTTGATATGGTGGTTGGCAGTTTTGGTCAGTCGTCATCTCCGGGTAATGAACAACGTGATTTTTGGGGAAGTAAAGCGGCTGAGCATACTGGGTCTCGCAATATAATCGGTGTAAATAGCCCGGTTATCGACTCCTTGATTGAAGCGGTAATTGCTGCCGAGGATCGTCAGGCCCTGATTGATGCAACCCGTGCTTTAGACCGAGTATTGTTGTGGTCGTATTACGTAGTGCCGCAATGGCACTTAAATGCTTGGCGAGTGGCCTATTGGGATAAACTTAAACGACCTGAGCGTAACCCTAAATATGCGCTGGGTTTAGATAGCTGGTGGGTTGAATAGTTACCCAATGACTAGCTACATTCTTCGACGTTTATTATTGATGATCCCCACTTTGCTGGGGATCATGACTCTTAATTTCATTATTATTCAATCTGCGCCGGGTGGGCCGGTTGAGCAAGCCATTGCTAAGATACAGGGCATTGATACCTCAGCTACCCGCCGCGTTGATTCCGGTGTAGATACCGAAATTATTCAATCTAACAATGGCGGGAACTCTAGCCAGTATCGCGGAGCACAGGGTTTACCACCAGAGCTGGTTGAGGAGCTAGAGCAACTGTATGGTTTTGATAAACCCTTACACGAGCGCTATTTTGAGATGGTAGGCAACTACCTTCGTTTCGATTTTGGTGACAGTTTTTATCGTGACAGCTCTGTCGTTGATTTAATTCTAGAAAAGATGCCGGTGTCTATTTCCTTGGGCTTATGGACCACTCTATTAGTCTACGGTATCTCCATTCCATTAGGCATCCGCAAAGCGGTGCAACACGGCAGCCGCTTTGATATTTGGAGTTCAACAGCGGTTACCATTGGTTTTGCTATTCCCAATTTCTTATTCGCGATTATGCTGATTGTGCTTTTTGCTGGTGGCAGTTATTGGGATTGGTTCCCGTTGCGTGGTTTAACGTCCAGCAACTGGGACGAACTAAGCTTGCTAGGCAAAGTGGGTGATTACTTTTGGCACCTCACGCTACCTGTAACAGCCATGGTAATTAGTAGTTTTGCTACCTTAACGATGCTGACTAAAAACTCTTTCTTGGACGAGATTAATAAGCAATATGTGCTTACCGCTAGGGCTAAGGGCTTAACCGAAAATCGGGTACTTTACGGCCATGTTTTTCGTAATGCGATGTTACTGGTTATCTCGAGTTTACCTGCAACCTTAATCAGTATCTTCTTAACTGGCTCATTTATGATTGAAGTTATTTTCTCTCTCGATGGCTTGGGGTTGCTGGGTTTTGAGGCGGTGGTTAATCGTGATTACCCTGTGGTGTTTGGTACCTTGTATATGTCTACGTTAATTGGTTTAGTTCTAAAGCTGATAAGTGACATCACCTATACCATGATTGATCCTCGGATTAACTTTGAGGGGAGGCAATAGCATGGGAGTTGTCGCTCAATGGAAACGCGCCAAAGCCAGCCCGCTTAACCAGCGTCGTTGGTTGCAGTTTAAAGCTAACCGTCGTGGTTACTGGAGTTTTTGGCTATTTATTTTGCTGTTTTTCACTAGCTTATTTGCTGAATTTATTGCTAATGACAAACCCGTGTTAATTCGCTATCAGCAGCAATGGATGATGCCGGTAGTGAGTGAATACACTGAGCTAGATTTTGGGGGAGACTTTGATTTAGCGGCTGATTATTCGGACCCTTACATTCAAGACCTGATTACAGAACAAGGTGGGTGGATGTTGTGGCCACCGGTGCGTTTTTCTTACGGAACCATAAATTACAACCTTAATGTGCCATCACCTTCTCCGCCTACTGGTGTTAACTGGTTAGGTACCGATGACCAAGGCCGAGATGTTTTTTCGCGTTTATTATATGGTTTTCGTTTGTCGGTATTGTTTGCTTTAGTTCTGGCGATTAGTAGCTCGGTGATTGGTGTAGCGGTAGGTGCTATGCAAGGCTACTTTGGCGGACGTGTCGATCTGTTTGGTCAGCGCTTCATTGAGATTTGGTCGGGCATGCCGCAAATGTTTTTGCTAATTATATTGTCCAGTTTGGTACAGCCAAACTTTTGGTGGCTACTCGGCATTCTACTGCTATTTAGTTGGATGAGTTTGGTTGATGTAGTGCGTGCAGAGTTTTTACGAGGCCGTAATTTAGAGTATGTAAAAGCGGCTCGTGCCTTAGGGGTAGGCGACCGAGCGATAATGGCCCGGCACATACTGCCCAATGCGATGATTGCTACGTTAACCTTTATGCCATTTATCTTTATTGGCGGGCTTACTGCGCTAACCGGTTTGGATTATCTAGGCTTTGGTTTGCCGCCGGGCTCGCCTTCGTTAGGTGAAATGGTGGCGCAAGGAAAGAATAATCTGCAAGCGCCTTGGTTAGGCATAACTGCATTCTTTTCCATGTCGATTATCTTAGTGTTGTTGGTCTTTATTGGTGAAGCAGCCCGTGATGCTTTCGACCCTAGAAAACGAGTGTAGGTAGCTGACAATGAACAAGTTATTAGAAGTAAAACAGCTATCTGTTTGTTTTGGTTTGCCAGAGCCGGTAGTAAAGCAAGTTAGTTTTGATGTCTATGCTGGTGAGATCTTGGCCTTGGTGGGGGAGAGTGGTTCCGGGAAATCGGTGACTGCGCTGTCGGTATTGTCTTTGCTGGGCGATAAAGCCGAGGTTAAGGGCGAGATTTTACTGCAGCAGAAGTCGGTGCTAAATCAACCAAAAAAACTGCTGCAGGCCTTACGTGGCGACCAAATCGCAATGATATTCCAAGAGCCTCTTACCTCGCTTAATCCTCTTCATAGTGTTGAAAAACAAATAAGCGAAGTATTGTGTGTACACCGAGGCATGCATAAACAGCAGGCACGCGAACGGGTGTTAGAGTTGTTAAACTTGGTGGGCATTGTTGAGCCAGAAAAACGATTAAACAGCTTTCCTCATGAGCTTTCTGGTGGGCAAAGGCAACGGGTGATGATTGCTATGGCCTTAGCCACTGAGCCAAAGCTACTCATTGCCGACGAGCCCACCACTGCCTTAGATGTCACAATTCAATTACAAATTTTGGAGTTGCTTAAAGAGTTACAGCAAAAACTAGGCATGGCAATTTTGCTTATTACTCACGATTTAAATGTTGTGCGAAACTATGCCGACCGAGTCGCGGTCATGAAGGCTGGTGAGTTGGTAGAGCTAAACGCTTGCCAGCAACTCTTTGCCGCTCCGCAACATGCGTATACAAAGGTATTGTTAGATTCTGAACCCGTACGTGAGCAGCTTCCAGCCGCTAAACAAGAGCTGTTACTTGAAGCCAGTAAGCTAAAAGTATGGTTTCCGATTAAGCGCGGCTTTTTGCAGCGTACGGTTGATCATATAAAAGCAGTTAACAGTATCGATTTTCATCTAAAACGCGGTGAAACACTGGGGATTGTAGGTGAAAGTGGCTCAGGTAAAAGTACCTTGGCCCAAGCGGTACTAAGGCTAATTGATAGCGAAGGTGAAATTGCTTTTAAGCGTGAGTTTATTCATGACTATGGGGTAAAACAGATGCGGCCGTTGCGTCGTTTTATGCAAATTGTATTTCAAGATCCCTTCTCCAGTTTAAGTCCTCGTATGTCGGTGTTACAAATTATCGGCGAAGGTTTAAGTTTGCACTTTTCGCTTAACGAGCAGCAGCTTAAGCAACGCGTTTCTGAAGCTTTGCAAGATGTTGGCCTAGAGCCCGAAACTATGCATCGTTATCCACACGAATTCTCTGGCGGGCAACGTCAGCGGATCTCATTGGCGCGAGCATTGGTATTGAAGCCTGAAGTGCTCATTTTAGACGAGCCTACTTCAGCTTTAGACAGTACGGTACAAAAGCAGTTACTGGAGTTGCTTAAAAAACTTCAAGTAAAATATAACCTTAGCTACCTGTTCATTAGCCACGATTTAGCGGTTATCCGCGCCTTGTGTCATCGGGTGATGGTGATGCAACACGGCCAGTTGGTGGAGCAGGGCGAAACCGAGCAAATTTTTTCTGATGCAAAGCAAGATTATACTCGCCGATTAATCAATGCTGCGTTAATCTAAATATCAGTAGTTTCTTTTAATAGGGCGCCACTAGTAATGCTCAAGCGGTTTTGGCGAGTACTGGTTTGTTTGGTGTGTGGCAGCTTGGGCATGGCTCATGCTGCAGAGTTAAGCCCCCAACAGCAGTCTTATAAAGATATAAGAAAACTGCAACGTGCCGATAAATGGGCGCAGGCAGAAAAGTCTATTGAAAAGCTTGGCGCTTACCCCTTGGTGGATCATTTGCAGTACTACCAGTTGCGTGGTCAATTGCGTAAGGCTTCACGTCAGCAAGTAGAACAGTTTATTTTAGACAATCCTCAATCTTACTTAAGCAATGCTTTGCAGCGCCGCTTTTTGTTGGAATTAGCGAGGCGTAAACAGTGGCAAAGTTACCTGGAGTTTTATCCAAAGCTACCCAATAGTATTGATTTGCAGTGCCACCACTATTTCGCTCAACTTAAAGTGGGCGATGCTAGTCAAGCTTGGCAAGGCGCCGAGAAACTATGGGTACATGGGCGTTCTCGCCCCAAAGCCTGCGACCCCTTATTTGACAGTTGGCAGAAAGCTGGAAATATTAGCGACCAATTACGTTGGCAACGAATGCTGTTGAGTTTTCAAGCCAGTAAGCCTGGTTTAATGAAATATGTTGCTAAGTCCTTATCTGATTCTAAAAAAGCTGATGCCAAGTTATTAGCGGATGCTTATGTTAAGCCTATGGCGGTACTAAGTTCCGGTAAGTTAAAATTAAACCAATCTAGCCGACATCAAGAAGTCGCTTTACTAGCAATTAAGCGTTTAGCTCGCTCAGACTTAGAGTCAGCCGTTGAGCATATTGAGCGTTGGTCGAAAGTACTGGCCAAATCAGACGCCTTGTACCTTAATGTTGAACGCTATCTGATCCGCAAAGTGATTAGTGACAAAAGCCCAGAGTTATTGAAATGGTCAGATCGGCAGTTACGCCTTAATCCTGATACGGCGACAATTGAGCGTCGAATTCGCCTAGCTATAGCAGAGCAGCAATGGGACCAAATTGGCTTGTGGATTGCCCGTCTTCCTGAAGCAAAGCAAAAACAAGAACGATGGACCTACTGGCAAGCTCGTTCATTGGTGGCTTTAGGGCAGAAAGAACGCGCGCAACCTACCTTAGAGCTGCTGGCTAAAGAAAGAAGCTATCATGGCTTTTTATCTGCGCAGTTTTTACAGCAACCCTATCAACTGGGAGAGCAGCGTCATATCACTAGCGACGATACTCTGAAGCAGCTCAACCAACATCCCGTGGTGCTTAAAGTCACCGAGCTACTTGCCTTAGGCGAGTATTACTCTGCCCGAACCGAGTGGGATACCTTGTTGCGCCGTTCAAGTTTATTGCGCCAGCTTGATTTAGGCGTATTAGCCCTTAATAACGATTGGCAAGACCTAGCGGTTCAAGCCTCTATTGTTGCGAAGCAATGGGATCAGTTGGAAATGCGTTTTCCGCTAAGCTTTGCTAAAGAGTTTGAGTACTTTGCTAATAAACGACAGGTTGAGGCAAGCCTGCTTTATGCAGTCGCTCGTCAAGAGAGTGCTATGTATCCCTTGGCACAAAGCTCGGTAGGCGCGCGCGGTTTAATGCAGCTAATGCCAGCCACAGCCAAAGAAACCGCACGAAAAATAGGATTCCGTTATCGCTCGCGAAGCCAATTGTTCGAACCCGAAGATAATATACGCTTAGGCAGTGCTTACTTTGATGGATTACTTAACCGCTATCAAGGTAATCGAATACTTGCTGCAGCAGCCTACAACGCAGGGCCACACCGGGTAAATCGCTGGTTGAAGGAGCGCGGCGATGTGCCTGCCGACGTATGGGTAGAGTCTATTCCATTTAAAGAAACCCGCCACTACGTACAAAGTGTGCTGGCTTATCAGGTGGTATACCAGTATCGGCGTAAGCAGCAACTTACGCCGTTTCTTACGCCAAATGAACTGGGCTACCAATATGGAAAATCTAAGGGCTAAGGCGGTCTATCTTCCAGCCTTTGGCATCACTGGTATAGCGAAAGCGATCGTGTAGACGGTCGGCTTTTCCTTGCCAGAACTCGATAGTGTCGGGGATGACTCGATAACCACCCCAAAACTCGGGCAATGGCACCGTTTTGTCAGCAAACTGCTGTTTGTATTGCGTTACTTGTTGCTCTAGCACTTCGCGGTTTGCGATAACTTGGCTTTGATGACTTGCCCAAGCGCCAATTTGACTACCTCGGCCACGACTATGAAAGTATTCTTCTGACTCTTTAGGGCTAACGCGTTCCACGCGGCCTTCTATTCGTACTTGGCGCTGTAAGATATTCCAATGAAAAGTAAGGCAAGCAAGTGGGTGGTTTTCTAACTCTTGGCCTTTTCTACTGCCATAATTTGTATAAAAAACAAAGCCCTGCTCGTTAAAATCTTTGAGTAACACTACTCTGGCTGAAGGGCGGCCATCGGGACCTACCGAAGAAATGGTCATAGATTCAGGCAATACAATGCCCGACTTCTCAGCTTGTTTAAACCAATCGCCAAATAGCTCAAAAGGATCTTCATTTCCTTTTGGTTCTGGTGGGGAAAGCAGCACCCCTTGGCCTAAGGTTAGCGCGCAGCGTATTTTACTTAAGAGTGACATAATTGATTTGCTTAATTAATTGATGCAACAAACAAAATTTGCATAAAAGGGTGAAAATAGCATAACTGACTAAAGATCATAGTTTACACTCTGTAGCACGGTTTCACTATCAAGTTTTGCTTTGGCTTGATATAGTTTTGCCTTGTTCGAGTTTCAGGTTTAATTCTGCTTAGCAGACGAAAAGAGGGTAAGTAATTTGGCCACGATTAAGGAGTGGTTTTTTTAAACTCTTTTTTACCCCCCTTTCTGCCTACCTTCAAGCTAATTTTTGCTTTTAAATACAATAACTTAACCAAGCATTTTTAATGCTTGCTCTTGTATTTTTAGGTTTATCTAGATATTGCTAAATATCGCGACAAGAGCTACAAAGAAAGCACATAGTTATATAGCGGGCAGCTAACAATGAGTAAATTCAAATTCACACCAGCGGCTATAGCCAAACCGCGACCCCACGGCCAATATCGCGACAGCGCAGGAAACTATAAAAACCTTGTTTTGGTCGTAAGCGAGAAGCAGCAGGCCTACTAGTACGAGCGCCGTTGGAAAAAAACCGGAAGCGACAAAAGCAAAGTCTATAAAAAGAGTCTTGGTAGAATTGGCGACATTTCACTATTAGAAGCGGGCCACGTGGTTAGCGGGTTTAATCAGAATATAGGCCGCGGGCTTGAACCGTTTACAAAACCCAGCGTCGAAAAGGCTGAAAAGGAAGAGGCCACGAAGTTTAATAAAACAATTAGCGAGGTTTTGGGATATTACCAGAGCGAACTTGAAAAGCAGGGAAGCAAAAAAGAGGGCTACATTAACAACCTAGTGGCGCAAGTTCACAAGCACGTTGCTTCACACCCTATTAGCGAAGCCATAGCGCGCGACGTAACCGTGGGCCAAGCAAAGGCTTACCTGAACCACCTAGAAGCGACAGCCGCCCCTAGCGTTGCAGCGAGTATACGCATGAAGCTTCGAGCGGCGTTTAACGTGGCGGCGACGGACGGGCTTATAGCCGACGAAATGGAGGTCTTAAAAAACGCATGGGAGCATGCCAAAACGGTCAGCCGCGATCATGTGCGCACTAGGATATTGGACGAGGACGAGATCCGAAGCTTGCTGGTGGCCTGCAAAAGCGAGTCGCGGGATTTGCACGATGTGGTATTAATGATCCTTTGGACGGGCCTGCGGAAATCAAATGCCTTAAAAGCGCGCTGGTCGTGGGTTGATCGAAAAGCGTTGACTATCACGATACCCAGTAGCGAAATGAAAGCAAGCAAGGCCCACACAGTGCCGTTGTCGCCTGCGGTGGTGCAAATGCTCGAACGTCGATCGCGGGCGCTACCAAAAGCCATGAATGCGCCTGACGGGCTTATTTTCGGCAAGGTTACTCTCGATGGCTATGGCACCAATTGCGCATGGCAAAGGGCGCTGGTTAAAGTTGAGGCGGGTAACGCCGGGCGAAAATCTGATCCTGAAATCCCGCGTGAAAAGCGCATAAACGCACATGACCTACGCAGGACTGCGGGTTCGGTGTTAACAATGAGCTCGTCCCTCGAAACCGCCTCCCGGATCTTGGGTCATGCCAATGTATCGCTAACCCACAAGCATTACGGCCATTTAACACAAAGTCACTTGAGCGAGGCTGTTGCAGCAATGTACGACAACAACGATCGAGCGCGGGTTATCGAGAACGCTAAGCGGGCATTAATGGAATTGACCAGTGAGGAGCGAGCAGCGCTGGTGGCTGAGCTTCAGTAAGCGCTAGCGCTAGTTTGCGAAATTGCTAAACTAGCGCCAACTCACAACCATTCAACCGGGCAAAATAATGTTAAACACAGATTTACACCCTTTTTTCACAACGCTACCAGCCGAGCTGCCTTTGCACTTAGAGCGGCGTGCCTACATATTTTTAAGCAACACCAAGCCAACAACCAAAGCCGGGGCGTTTGATAAGCTAATACAATGCGGTTTTAGTAAGTCGGTGAGCAAGGCGGCAATAGAAAGGCTGGCGAACTGGATCAGCTTCGAGGCTTAGGCAAAAAAAAGGAACGCGACAACGTTCCTTTTTAAATTACAGCCGGGGCGTTACAGCGCCAAACGCGGCACAACCATTATCAACAAACAGCTAGAATTTAAATTAAGCTTCTAATTTGTTTGTGCCCGGCCACTTTAACAAGCGCGGGACTTTTTTTAATCGTTTAACACCCCTTTATATAAGCGACCGGAGCAACAACGTAAAAGGCGCTAAGTATAGGAGGTGAAAAACGAAAGGCACCGGATAAGGTGCCCGTTATTATCAAGCCGCGGCGTTGGAGCGCCACAAGCGGCAAACCCACAAAACAGCTAGAGTTTAAATTTAACTTCTAGTTGCTTACGCCCGCCATTATAGCAAGTGCCGGGCTTTTTTTGTTCGTTTACTATTGGGTCGGGTTCTTGGTTGAGTCTTTGTTTAAGTTATTGTTTTTCTCAAAAAAACCAAAGCTGGTGGCTTTTTTCAGAAAAAAGTAAACAAGTTTACAAAGAATTATACCGAGCTATGCTGTGCGACACTTAAACAGGTGGAGACAGCCCCAAATGAACAAAAATCAAGATTTAGAAGAATTGCGCCTATTAACCCCGAAGGACACTGCCGCCCTACTTGGGGTCAGAGTGGAGCAATTAAATTTAGCGCGAAATGACGCCACGCAAAAATCGCAACCTCGGATCCCATACGTAAAACTCGGAAATCGACAGGTGCGCTACAAGCTAAGCGAGATTAAGGCATATATCGAACGTTGCGTGATTCCAGTTTAATTAGCGACTGATTAAGTAGGTCGCGACGCTGGTGGATGAATAACAACAAAGAGCTAGTAAGGTGGCTGGCTCAATTAATTAACAAGGTAAACCATGGCTTTAATTACCGTCGCCGATATAAAGGCGCGCTTTCCAGAATTTAACGAAGTAACCGATCCACGCGTTCAAGTATTTATCGACGATGCCGAGTTACAGCTTGGCGCTTGCCCTACCGATGAAAACAAGCGAAAACTGCTGGTGGCATATATGGTCGCTCATTTACTTAAGCGATCGAACGATGCCATCAAGACCAAAGGTGCAGCGCCTAGCGGCGCTTTATCCTCTCGGTCGGTTGGTGATGTATCGGTAAGCTTTCAAAGCGACGCTGCGCCGTCGTCTAACGCTGCGGCCTATTGGGCCAAATCATCATACGGCCAAGAATACTGGCGACTGCTACGCAAGTTTTGTGGTGCGCCCGTTTACGTGGTTTAATTGAATCGCTTTTAAATTACTTAACTTTTAACAACAAATCCGTCGTTGTTTAATTCGAAGTCCATAGAGTATTGAAGCACGCGACTGGCGCTTATTGGATTGGGCGTCAGTCGCACCCTAAAGTCCTCAATTAAAGCCCTTTAGAGTTTGCGGCAACTCAACACCCCGACAAACACCCGACCTAACAGTTCAACTAATACCCCCTCACATAGCCTCACCCAAGAATAGTGCAAAAATACGCTTGCATCGTGAATTGGCCAGAGTTACTGTGCTGACAACGTAACAAGCCAACGAAACAACAAACAAACGAAGGGCAACAACATGGACACATCAGTACGAAACTTAACACTTGCTTTAGCCGCCGCACTTCACGCATCGGGCGACTACGGGGTCACGCGCCTAGAATCGGGCGAGCTGGAAATATTAACCACTCTTAACGATGCTGACGCGGGCAAGCTTGCGCTAACTAATTTAATTAGCGATTACCCTTTTTTAATAACCCACGCTGACAACTTTGAAACCCAACCGGGCGAGGTTTTGCTGGCTATTTCAAGCAGTACAACGGAAGGGTCGGAAGCGCTAGAAAAAATTGTCGAGATCATCGGCGTGACCATTGATGAAGCATAACCACCAGCACTCAAGGGCAACAAAATGTTAATTGAAATAGCGGCGCTATGTTATGGCGCAACACAACTAAAAAACACACCGAATAAACACTGGGCCAAAACACCCGCGGTTTTAGCGCTTCAAGCGCTGGTTTGGATGGTTATTAAAATAGGGGTTAACTTTGCGCTAATGCGCGAGCTAGCTGGCGAGGACTTAAGCGGCGACATTGCGATCGGTGTATTGGCATTTATCAACGCGGTGTTTTACGCCTTAAGCTTTTTTATTTGCCGCTGGATTTGGAACAAAGCGCACCGCGCAACACCCGCAAGAATTGAGCCTGCAATGGTTGTTTTTTGGGTCGCAGTGATCACGGTGTTAGCGTTCGTATTGGCGGGTTTATAAGATGAAAAACAAATCAGCAAAATTGCTATTTTCGATCTGTATTGCGGCGTGCTTATTAGTAACCGCGGCAGCGCAAGCAGCCCCGGTTTCACAAGAGGCTAAAGAAGCGGTGCAGGCCTTCAACCTAGAAATGGGCCGTGCGCTTGAACAAATGAGCACTGACGACGTTCAAATAGCTGGCAACGGGTTTATCGCTTCTGGCACGTTTATATTCTCGGCCATGTACGCAATGAACGCGATGGAGTTTCACGACGAGTACACAAACGCCGATTTAGTAAGGTTGCAAATGTCCGACCCGATGATGAAGGGCACTATTAACGGCATGTGCGGCACCATTAGCGGGTTTAAAACGCTAATACCTAACGAAGTAAAACGCACGGCGCTTAAGTTCACTTATATTGACGTAAATGGCCGATCGTTCAAAATCGATCACGATTGCAAATAAGGGCAACACCATGAAAAAAACAGTCTTATTGGCGGCCTTCACAATACAAGCTAGCGACCTAAGCCCACAAGATGAAGCACAGCGCGTGCTTGATGCAGTAAGAGCGGCAGGGACGAACACTGCAACTTATATGATAGAAGAATGCGAGCAGGGCGACGGCGTTATAACTTGCGCGGTTTACGTTCCCGAAATTGCCAGCAACGCAAAGCTACGACTAACCCAAGGCACAAGCAACGACTCAATAACAGTGCAAGCCAATGGAGGCGGCCGGATCGTATTATTTGAGTTCCTATGGAAGCTTAAGCGATACCTTTAATTTAACCCGGCCCGCGCTAGTGCGCGGCCGTTAACTAGAGAAAAGAACAATGAAAAAATTAACACTATTAGCCGCGTTGCTGGTGGCTCTTGCCGGGTGCGAAGATAACACGCCACCGAACTGCCAAGAGGCAAGCGATAGCGGCTATTTTACTAACGGGCTAGAGCAAATGCTTTATAAGGCAAATCTAAAAGGCGAGTTTTCGATCTCTGGATTCAAAGAACGTGGAATCACCACAATCGAGCACCGCGGTGGATATTATGATGCCATGCAATGCGGCGTTGAATTTAAATATGGCGGCGAGGAAATGCGCGCAGACTTTGAAGTATACGCGGTGGACGGCCGAGAATGGTACTACTACGAAAGCGAAGATTTAGCCATGTATGAGATAAACCAAGCTTGGCGCTAGTAACCACCACGACCCGCACTGGCGGGCTCTTGAAAAAGGCGAGATCATGAAAGTATTTAAACTATTGGCGCTAACAGCGATCCTAACCACCAGCGCCACACAGGCCGCGCAAGGCTATCCTGAAAGCAGTAAGTTTGAACCCGGCACCGCTGCCGCCCTCGGCGAGAGCGCGGTTTACTGCTTGCGCGATGCCTACTTTATGCAGGCAGTTGACGAGCGCATGCGTAGCCCGGTCAGCGAATTGACGCAGGCCAATATAGCGACGCTTACCAGTGCAATAAATAAGATGGTGCCCGCTGAAAAAGCGCGCGAAATGGCGCGAGGTATGCAGGAGTCTACCGATTATCAAATGCAGCTAAACGAACGCGACGTGAAAGACGGCTTGTATACTTGGTCGGAGATTCAGAGCGATATTGGTGGCTGGTGGTTTGACGATCACGGGGCTACTAGCTACGGCAAAAGCTGCGGTGTTGTTGTGAGCGAAATTGAAAGCATAAAGTGGTAGGGCGAGGCCATAAAAATAGCCCGCACTGGTGGGCTTTCTCAGTGCCGCGATACTGCGGCGATTTGGAGTAACGAACATGAAAGACTTTAGCCTAAAACTTGCTGAGCTTGACGCGACACAACCAGCCCCGACAGATATTCAGGCGTTAATTGAACTAGCTGGCGCAACCTACGATGATCTGATCTCAAGCAAGAAGGAACACGAGGCCGAAAGCGCCGATCGGAAAGGAGGGCCGCTGGAAACCGAGCTTAACCTTATCGATGAGCTAGCAGCCTTTAGCGCTTGCATGTGGAAGCAGCGTCAATTGTGCCTCCTACTGCAGCGCAACAAAGCTGGAAAAAACGCAGCTAAGGCCGCTGATAAAGTTTCGATTAACGCTTTCACTGAGAGTTATGGTGACCACGCCAAGCTAATGGAAGCGGCCGAACATACTAAAGCTATGCTAAATGTGGCTATTGAGAAGCTAAGCCAAGGCCAAGCTGAGCAGTAAAAATACAAAGCCCACTCAGGTGGTTTTTTTGGGCGCTCACAAGCTTAAATTTGCTTGATAGCCATAAACTTAAAATGTTACCTTTAGCTGAACGGTCGAAGGTAACAGAACAACAAACCGACCAGATATATAGGACTAACATGAACGACGATCACCGTTTACCAAAATCACGTTATAACGTCATGCGGCGCTGCAAGTATTGGCTTGAGGTGAACCACCCTACAAAGAGTTTGCACCCCGCCGAAGCTTACGAGGATGTGACAATCTTTGATAGCAAAGGTGGCGCACCGCGGGTTGTGAATTTTGAGGAATTTGCGCGCAACGAGGCTAAAGTTTTGAAGCCGCATGAGTGCATAGCTAACCCCTCGGACGGTCGCAAAAACTCAAAGAATTACCCACACCGAGCGGAAAGCAACAAATTAAGCTCTTAGTAAAAATTCATGGGCGCGAAGCCGCGCCACGTAAGGCTTTAAAACAAGGTAGGCAATATGGCCACAATTAAAGACGTTTCTCAGTTGGCGAATGTATCTATTTCGACAGTATCCCGTGTTATTAACAATACTGCCCAGGTTGCCCCGGAGAAACGAGAGGCCGTACTCAGAGCGATGGAAGAACTGCATTATCGCCCTAACAGCTTTGCCCAGGCTTTAGTGAGCAAACGCTCAGATTGCATTGGCTTGATTGTTGGTGATTTAGGTGGTGGTCCATTCTTCGTGCAAATGATGAAAGGCATTGAAGAAGTTGTTGATGAGTCTGATAAATACACTATTGTGATGTCTGGTCACCATAGTGCAGAAAAAGAACGCCATGCCATCGATATTTTATTGCAACGCCAATGTGATGCAGTAATTGTTCACTCAATGGCATTAAGTGATGAAGAGCTACGCGAAGTAGCGGATTGTGATACGCCATTTATTTTCATTAACCGTTTAGTGCCTGGTTTTGAAAACCGTTGTGTGTATTTAGACAACCATGAAGGCTGTTACAAAGCGACGTCATTCTTGTTAGAAAAAGGCCATAAAGATATTGCGTTTATCACCACCGATGACTTGTCATTTGCTGATGGTGTAGAGCGTTTATCTGGCTATCGTCAAGCAATGGAAGAGAGCTCTGGTCCGCTTAACGAGCAATTAATTGCGCGTGCTTATCCCGACGAAGTGGGTGGCAGTCAAGCTGTTGATAAGTTGCTAGAGCGCGGCGTAGAGTTTAGCGCCATTGTGGGTTACAACGACTCTATGGTGGCAGGTGCCTTATCAGCACTGCGTGACAAGGGGTATGATATTCCAGGGCAAATCTCTGTAGTGGGTTACGACGATAACCACTACGCGCGTTTTGTTCACCCTAAACTAACCACGGTTCGTTACCCAATTGAAGACATGGGCAAACGTGCTGCTCAGTTAGCGATTGACATTTTGGAGTCGAAAGACGACGAAATGGGACCAAATGTTATGGATCTAAAATTCCATCCAGAATTGATCGTTCGCGACTCCGCTAGCGATAAATCGTGATCCAATTCAAAAAATAATAATTAAGGCTGCTTGCAGCCTTTTTTATGACTTGTCTTGAAAAGGTTTTCTGGTATCGTTTTCACATCGAGTGCAACTGTTAGCCGCATTTGAAGATTGAGTTTGAGATGACTTAATTGAAACTTTCCCGCTGTATAGGGTTGTTTGAATTACTTAGCCTTTTCTAGGTATCAACAATTCTAAAAACTTGCTGTTACGACCTAATTTATTAGGTCGTTTTTTTTGTCTGCGTTGTGACGAAGCTGATTTTCAAGCCTTCCATAACAGCCGCCAGTTAATGCTCCCTCTATTCGAAGATGCAAACAATTAATGCTGAACTCTCCCGTTTTTATAGCCAATTGGCTTACCGCCATATTTTTATTTTTAATAGTGAACAGCCACATAGCTAGATAGGTATACTATGCAAACCTAAGGCATAGAAGGAAGCCCAGTGATTAAGCGAATAAGTATTGTAGGTTGTGGTTGGTTAGGGATGCCGTTGGCAAAGTCATTGTTAGAGCAAGGCTATTATGTGCTTGGCTCTAAGCGACACAATGAAGAGCTGGCAGAGCTTAGTGCCGCAGGCATAGAAGCTTACCGCTTAGAACTAAACCCACAGCTTGATTCAAACAACATTGACGCTTTACTGAATAGCGATTTGCTGATCATCAATATTCCACCTGGGCGTAAAACCAATACTGCTGAATTTCATATTGCGCAAATAACTAATTTGCTCGCAGCCGCCAAACGCCAAGGGCTGAAAAAGGTGCTGTTTGTTTCGTCTACTTCTGTATATGGCCCGATGCAGGGCGTGGTGGATGAATCCAGCCCGCGGCTACCAGAAACTAGCTCCGGTAAGGCTTTAAAGCAGATTGAAGATGAGCTAATCAATGATGCTGATTTTGATGCTTCGATATTGCGGTTTTCAGGTTTAGTGGGCGGGCAACGTAAACCAGGACGCTTTCTCTCAGGTAAAACGGTAAGTGGCCCTAGTAGCCCGATTAATATTATCCATCGCAGTGATTGTATTGAGATCATCTGTCAAATCATTAAGCGCGATTGTTGGGGAGAGACCTTTAATGCCAGCGCAGATCTTCATCCCACTAAGCAAACCTTTTACCAACTTGCAGCAGAGCAGTTAGGCTTAGCGGCTCCCAACTTTGTTGAAGGAACTGCAAGTAACAAGGTTATTGCCAATAACAAACTTAAAGCCAGCCTAAATTTTCAATTTACCTATCCTGACCCTATGGCATGGTTGCAGGACAATATCGAAGAGGCAGAATAATGAGCGATTTTAGAAGTGATACTGTAACCCAGCCTAACCAAGCGATGCGCCAATTAATGAGTAGTGCTCCGGTAGGTGACGATGTTTATGGGGATGACCCAACAGTAAATCGCCTGCAAAGCTACGCTGCTGAGCGCATGGGCAAGCAGGCTGCGTTATTTTGTAGTTCTGGTACTCAGGCCAATTTACTGGCCATAATGGCCCATTGCCAACGCGGAGATGAGTATATTTGTGGGCAAAATGCTCACAATTATAAATACGAAGGTGGCGGTGCGGCGGTACTTGGCAGTGTTCAGCCTCAGCCTATTGAAAATGAAGTCGATGGCAGCCTTAATTTAGATAAAGTAAAAGCCGCTATTAAATCCGATGATTTCCACTTTGCTAAAAGTCGTTTGTTATCTCTGGAAAACACCATTGGTGGAAAAGTATTGCCAATGGACTATTTAGCTACGCTACGTCCTTTTGTTGAGCAAAATAACTTGGCTTTGCATTTGGATGGCGCACGCATCTTTAATGCGATAGTTAAAAGCGGCGAAGATGAACGAAAACTTGTTGACCCTTTCGACAGCTTTACTATTTGTTTATCCAAAGGACTTGGTGCACCTATTGGCTCATTATTGTTGGGGAGCGAAGAGCTTATTGCTCGTGCAACTCGAATAAGAAAAATGTTGGGTGGCGGAATGCGTCAAGCGGGCATTATTGCAGCTGCTGGCCAATATGTATTGGAAAACAATGTACAGCGTTTGGCCGATGATCATAGCAACGCGCTTTATCTAGCCGAGCAGCTTGCAACTATTGAGGAGCTAAGTTGTGAGCCAAGCCTTGTGCAAACCAATATTGTGTATGCCACGTGTTTAAAGCAGCAGTCTAGCGCATTGGCCGCTGCACTAGCTGAGCAAGGGATTTTGATGACCGCTGGCACGCCAATGCGATTTGTTACCCATTTAAACGTGAACAAACAAGATATAGATACTCTGATAGCCGCAATTAAGCAGTTTTATGCAGGACAATAAGGGCCCCAATGCTATGAAAATTGAAATGCTGAGTACCGGTGATGAAGTGTTACAAGGTGATATCGCCGATACCAATGCTGCTTGGTGTGGCCAAGAGTTAAATGAGCTGGGTTTAAGCTTTAGTCGTCGCCAAACGGTGGCAGATAATATGGATGATATTGTTGATGCGCTGCAGCAAGCGGCTGAGCGCAGTGATTGGGTATTAGTTAATGGTGGCTTGGGCCCTACCAGCGACGACTTGAGTGCTGAAGCCGCAGCGCGGTTAACCGCTTGTGAGCTAGAGCTTAACCAAGGTTGGCTAAAGCAGCTTAAAGCTTGGTATGTGGCACAAAACACTAAAATGCCTGAGAGTAATATCAAGCAAGCTATGTTACCCAAGGGCGCCGTGGTAGTGGATAACCCTATAGGAACTGCATGCGGTTTTATAGTGGAACACGCTGGGGCAAAACTTATCTTTACCCCGGGCGTGCCTAGCGAGTTTAAGCGAATGCTCAAAGAACAGTGGTTTCCACAGCTAATCGCCGCTGCACCCAATGCGCAAGCCAAAGTTAAGCGCTTTTACACCTTTGGCTTGTCTGAGTCCTCACTTAGTGATCGCTTTAACGATTTAGCGCTACCAGAAGGTGTTCATCTAGGGTATCGCTCGGCGCGTCCAAGTATTGAAGTTAAGCTGTTTTATCCGCGAGAAGCTCCTCAATATGACCAATTAAGCCAAGTTGTTCGCAACGAGTTAGCTGACCATGTATTTACCGAAGACCAAGGTAATTGGGCCTTGCACCTGCAACAGTTGATGATAGCGCAGGGCAAAAAGCTGGCCTTAGCTGAATCTTGCACTGGCGGGATGTTAGCTGCAGAACTGATTGCGGTTGCGGGCAGCTCTGCCTACTTGGATCGCGGCTTTGTTACTTACAGTAATCAGGCAAAGCAGCAAAGCATAGGGGTACCCTTAGCCACAATTGAGAAATACGGCGCAGTATCAATTGAAACTAGCCAAGCAATGGCTCTAGGCGCGCTTAAACATAGCGAGGCAGATATTGCTTTGTCGGTCACTGGCATCGCAGGGCCAAGTGGCGGTAGTGAGGATAAACCGGTAGGTACTGTTTGTTTTACTTTAGCAGAAGGCGATAAATGTATTAGTCAGCAGCTATTACTCAGTAATCGAAGTCGCTCGGTAGTACGTATTATGTCTACCGCCGTTGCTATGGATATGTTGCGTCGGTACTTAACCGGCTCGCCAGTATTAGGTGAGTATCAGCACTTAAAACGCATTCATAGCGCCGATAGAATCCTGTAGCTGAATTCGTTTAACTGCAGCTAGTTTCACGAAATTTATTTGGCACTAGTGTGGTCTGTTATAAAAAGGAGATGCTATGTGGTTGAAATTTAAACGTGATTGGGAAGAGCCCGAGTCGGCTGTTACCCCAGAAGCGCTGTTTAAGCAGCGCCGCAATATTATCAAAGGCTTTGGCGTTGCAGGAGCTGCTAGTTTGCTTCCAGCTACGGGGCAGGCTGCGTCTTGGTTTGGTGGTGACGACGAAGAGCCAGCAGCAATAGTGCGGCGCGCTCTCAATAAAACCGATATTCCCCCTTTGCATAACGATGCCTTAACACCAGAGGCAAAAGCCATTAGCCATAATAACTTTTATGAGTTTGGCACCGCAAAAGATGACCCCGTTAAGAACAGTCGCCAGTTTAATCCTAACCCTTGGTCTTTCACCATCGATGGTTTGGTGGAAAAACCACTGACCTTAGATTTAGATGACGTAATGGCTAAAATGGCTTTAGAGCAACGTATTTACCGTTTACGTTGTGTAGAAGCTTGGTCGATGGTTATTCCTTGGGTAGGCTTTTCTTTGAGTGATTTGCTCAAACAAGTAAAACCTTTGTCATCGGCGCGTTATGTTGCTTTTGAAACGCTGTACGATCCAGAACAAATGCCAGGGCAGAAAAGCCGGTTTGTAGGTGGCGGCATTAATTATCCCTATGTAGAAGGCTTGCGCTTAGATGAAGCGATGAACCCTTTAAGCTTTATGGCAGTGGGCATGTATGGCAAAACCTTACCTGCGCAAAACGGTGCGCCATTGCGCTTAGTTCTGCCTTGGAAGTACGGGTTTAAGAGCATTAAATCGATAGTACGAATTCGCTTTACTGATGTAGAGCCGCCCACCACTTGGAATATCCTTTCACCCCATGAGTATGGCTTTTATGCCAATGTTAATCCCAAGGTCGACCATCCTCGATGGAGCCAAGCTTCTGAACGTAGAATTGATGACGCGGGTTTATTGGGACGCAAGCGTATCGATACCGAAATGTTCAATGGTTATGGTGAGCAGGTCGCCCACTTATACAAAAATATGGATTTAACCCGCTACTTCTAATGGTGCTTAGGTGAGTAAAGCTATAAACAAAACGCTTGCTAGCTATCGTTGGCAACTAAAAGGCCTGTTGCATCTGCTGTTATTATGCCCGTTGTTTTATTGTGTTTTAGCGGTCGTTAATGGCTGGTGGGGAGGAGACCCCGTTCAGGCTATTATTCATTACCTAGCGAACAGTGCATTAAACATTTTAGTCATTACGCTGTGTTTAGCGCCTGTGTCACGCAAGTTTAAATTGCCTAGCTTACTAGGCTATCGGCGCTTAATTGGCCTTTATGTGTTCGTTTATGCACTGTTGCATTTAGCGGCTTACTTGGTGATTGATTTAGGTTTAGATTGGCAGCTATTTTGGCAGGAGAATATCCAACGACCTTACATTTGGTTGGGCATGGTTGCCTTTGTGGTATTGCTAGCAATGAGCATTACTTCGCTTAAAGCCTTACAACAAAAACTAGGGCGTCGTTGGTTGCAATTGCATGGCTTAGTTTATCCTATAACCTTGCTTGTTCTGGTTCACTTTTGGTGGTCATTAAAGTCGGGGTGGTTAGAACCGGTGCTTTACTTAGTAGTGGTTGCTGGCTTGTTTTCACTGCGAAAGCTGCAAATTCAGCGTTGGTTCGGTAGTTTTAATAATACCAATCACACTAAGTAAGTGATCAGAAATAACGCAGGAAAAATGCTCGAGAATAAGGCAGGATTTTTCTATAAGTAGTTATTCTACAATCAAAAGTTCTAACGCAGTTATCGAGTATTTTGACCAGATAGAATGAACAGTTACTTAGTACGATTGGTATAAATAGCTACTTCGGAGTGGGGGCCTTCCACAGTGCGTAGTTGTTTTTGCCATTATGTTTAACTTGGTACATGGCTTGGTCTGCACGATGGAGAATTTGGTTAAATTCTTCGTTGTGACGATGAAAACTGCACATGCCAATGCTTAGGCTCACCGAAACTTCAATATGATTAAAACTATGAGTTTGGTTGAAACTATCGAGTAATGTTTTAGCCTGTTGCTCTAGCTGCTCGGTATCACTAAAGGGCAGCAATATGGCAAACTCATCACCGCCAATGCGCCCTGCCTTTGCCTTTTCAGGACAGCTATCTTGGATACGTTTAGCACAAGCTTTTAGTATGTGATCGCCCGCAGTATGGCCATACTGGTCGTTAATTGGCTTGAATTGATCTAAATCGACAAACATTAAGGTGCCGCCGTTGGCATCTATGGTTTGGCAAAATCGGTTGAACTCCGTTTCAAATGCATGGCGGTTTAGTAAACCCGTTAAGGTGTCATGGTGGGCCAACTTAGATAAGCGGTGTTGATCTACGCGTAGTTGCGTGACATCGATATGCGTGCCAATCACTCGAAGTGGGTTATTGTCGTGATCATACTCTTGTATGGTGCCGCGGTCTTTAATCCAGCGAGTACTGCCATCTTGATGCACCATGCGATATTCAATATTGTATTCATTGCTATGCCCGTGGATCATTGACTCAAAAGCATTAATAGCTAGCTCTTTGTCTTCGGGGTGAAGGTTAGATTTCCAATTTTCGTAGAGTGCTTCTTGCTCAGAAGCTGAAATGCCACAAATTTTTCCGTATTCACAATTGTAAAGACTAAGCCTACCACTAGGAATATCCTGCTCCCAAAGCACAAGTCCGCTGTCGTTTAGGGCAATATTAAGAAGGTTTTTAGTGTCATCGAGTTGGGATTGTAGATGCCGATTTTGCTCGCGCAGTTCGGCGATTATCTTGTCGCTTTCATCCATTAATGCGGCTTCACAATGTGTTTACAATTGTAAGCAGTTTATCAAATTTTACTCTCGCTTTCCTATAATTATTTGACTCTCTGGTCAAATCTAAAGGGCGATACAGTTTTTTATTCCGTATCGCCAAGTTTACAAGTTGTTATTTAAGGCCTTAATTCTTACCAAGAACCAGTGCTTGGCATAGATGCCCAAGGCTCTTGTGGCGGTAGAGATTCACCTTGTTGCAAGAGTTCTACAGAGATCCCATCTGGAGAAACGATAAATGCCATGTGGCCGTCTCTTGGTGGGCGGTTAATGGTTACACCGGCATCTTGCAGTTTTTGGCACAAGCCGTAAATGTCTTCTACCGACACCGCAATGTGACCAAAGTTACGACCGCCGGTGTAGCTTTCCTGTTGGCCATCTTCATCTGGCCAGTTGTAAGTTAACTCTAAGCAAGGTGCGTTTTCGGCTTTTACTCGCTCAATGTCTTCATCGGCAGCCAAATAGATGAGAGAAAATCGCCCTTGTTCGCTTTCGTAACGACGCACTTCGCTCATGCCAAGTAAATCGCAGTAAAATCGCATGGACTCGTCGAGATCTTTAACTCGAACCATGGTGTGAAGAAACTTCATATTGTCTTCCTGTTAGTTTAATAATGATTAGATTTTTGCTAATCCTGAGTAATGCATACATCTTCTTTGGGAATGCAGCTACAACTCAAGATATAGCCTTGTTGTTTTTCATCGTCGGTTAATCCGCTATCTTCTAATACTTCAACTTCACCACTTTGCAGCTTAACCTTGCAGCTGCCACAAAAGCCGCCACGACAAGAGTAAGGTAAGTTTAGGCCTGCTTGTTCCGCTTGCTCTAATAAGTTTTGCTGATTGTTGCCTTGAAGGTAGGTATCCCAAGAGTCGAATAAAATATTCAGCGCTTTAGTCTCTGAACTCGTGGTAGGGTGATGACCAAAGCTCTCTTCGTAATAATCGTCTTCATGTAAACCTAAGGCTAACAGTTGTTCTTTAGCGCTTTGCATAAAGGTTTGTGGGCCACATACATAAACAGCGCGTTGTTCTAAATCAGCTACATCCATCAACATGCCTCGGTTTAGACGACCTTGATAGCCTTGCCAGTTTTCAGGGGCTTGTTGGGTGAGTGTATAGCGGATACTACAGTGACTAAAGCTTTGGCTAAGTAGCGCTAGTTCTTGCTCAGCAATGAGGTCATTTTCACTATGAGCACTATGCAAAAACACGATGTCGCGATCGATATTCAAATCACTTAAATAGCGTAGCATCGACAACATCGGGGTAATACCGCTACCGGCGGAGAGTAAAAGTAATTTGGCGTTGCTGCTTTGCTTAACATGAAAATCGCCATCGGGAGCATGGGCTTTTAAGCTCATATTTGGCTTGAGGGTATCATGAAGCCAGTTAGACACTTTGCCATTAAGCACCCGTTTAACGGTAATGGCTAAGCGTTGTGGGCGAGTAGGAGAGCTAGAAAGCGTGTAGTTGCGACGCAGTGGCTTTCCGTCAACTTCAAACTCGAAGCCTAAATATTGGCCTGGCAAGTATTCACTCAAGGTTAGCTCGGGGGCCTCAAAGATAAAGGTTTTTACATCGTGAGTTTCTTGTTTTACAGCTAAACAACGTAATTCAAGTGCCTCTCCTTGTTGCCACTGCTGTTTGTCTGGGGAAGTTTGGCTTCGTTTATTTACGTTTTCCGGGTAACGCTCTGGTGTGCGAGTTTCAAGCACTTCTACTGGGTCGTATAAGCTAATATTTCCGCTGTTAAGCGCGATGACATTCTGCCCAAAATAAAGATTGCCGTCTTCACCTTGGCGATACTTAGCTAGAGTACTAAGTGGTTCTTTGTTGGCATCAAACTCACCTGTGCGCTGGTCAAGAGTGGTAAATACACAACGTGAGCAAGGGTTTTGCACTTCAAATTCTACTTCACCAATCTTAAAGCGCTTCCAGCCGTCTTCGGCAAAGGCTTCAGTATTTTTAACCACTAAGTTAGGGCGAAATTGTTCCATGCTGTGCTTGGTGGTAGAGCGCAGGTTCAAGTCTTCGAGTGATGCTTCTGAGATCAGTAACAGTGGGTAACCATCGGCAAAGGCGACTTGGCTTTCACGCTGTTTTACCAAACGAGATGAATGTTCACCAAAAAATACTAAATGGCATTTTTCCCCCAAATAGCGACTAAACCATTGGTCGTAAGATTCACTGCAATGCTGGGCTTGCACTGTATCTTTCCAAATCATTATCTCTTGGTAGTGACTAGAGAACTCGGCATATTGTATCGCCAAGTTTGGCATGTTTTTGGCTCTTAGCTGCAAACCGGTTTGGGTAAGCGCAGCATGAACTTGAGCCAATTTTGGGTGAGTACGTGCGGTAATTTGTTTGCCATCCGGTTGGCAAACCACAAAGCGCCGGTCAAAGGCTAAGCCATGCTCTTCAACAAAGGCATGATTTAGATGAATACCTGCGGTTGATTTAATCGGATAAACACTTAATTGACTAACACGAGCATCATTCACTGCTTGAGCTTCCTTTTGCCTATTTAATCTAGCAATAGTACTCAAGCAAAGGCTTGGTAGCTAGGGTGTTCAGCAAAAAACGGGCTAGGTTTTCGCTACCTGACCTTAACCACCGAGTCATGAGTTAAAGTGTAATTATATTATAAATGAATCTGTCAGTTTTATTTACAATCAACCCAAAAACTTAGCTGCTATAAAAACTATTTATATATTTATCATTGCCTTATCTTTATGTTTTCAGCTGGCGTGCTTTTTGCTCACTAAATAGACTTTTAAGTTCACTCGTTATTTAAGGAAGGGAAGCTGTCATGAACAAAAAAGTTTTGCAGGCCTCGCTGGTTTCGTTAGCGATTGGAACGCTCTACGCGCCTATGGCCTCTGCTATCGTTATTACCGAAAGTTTTGATGCAATGGAGCTAGCTGAATCTTTGTTAGTTCCTGATTCAAGTATTGTTATCAATTCGGCGACTTTGTCTCAATCTGGTCTTGGGCAAGCTGGTACTTTCACCAATGAGTCTGGCGTATATGGTATTCCCTCGGAAGGCGGAGTGGTTCTTAGCTCTGGTTTAGTTAAATCGTATGAGGATGGGCCAAATACTGACAGTGGGTTTACCGGAAGTTTTGACACTGCAGCAACTGCTGAGCAAAACGCAATGTTAACCCCTTTAACGGGTATTCAAGGCCATTTTGATCCGGTGCAGTTAGATATTAGCTTCACTGTAAATTCAGTCGATCCTACCACATTGACTTTTTTCGGGGTATTTGGCTCTGAAGAGTGGCCGGAGTATGTTGGTGGTACTGTCACCGATGGCTTTGGCTTATTTCTAAATGGTGAGAATATCGCAGGAGCCTTACCTACCGGTTCTAGCGCAGGTGACCCTTTGTTACCTATCAATATTGACCATCCAGATATGAGTGACATTCGAGGTACTGAACTTGATGGCGTACTCGCACCAAACGGCAATCCGCAGTTGCGTTTTGATGCGCCAGTTCAACCAGGGGTAAACACCTTTACTTTCATTTTGGCTGATGCCGGCGATAGCGTGTTAGACACGACTATCTTCTTAAGTAGCTTTGGTGAATTAGGCGAATCTGAATTTGTGCCGATTTTGCCGGATCCGAGTAACCCTACTGATGAAAATGGTGCCTTTGTATTTGACCTACCCGAGGTACAAAGTGGTGAAACGATTTGGATCGACCCTGATGTAGCGGCTGGTTATGTCTACTCTACTGATGGTATGTTTGCTTCAGTTACCGCGCCTTCATTAGCTTCGGTGAATGACCCGGACGGTTACGTGATTGAGTTTTTGTTTGAAGGAGTATTGCAGCAAATTGCATTAGCAGCAGGAGAAACGTTTGAGTTTGGTATCAACTTTGACCCTGTAAGTACCTTCACCTTAAGCGGCATTAACTTAGATCTTGGCTTGGATCCTACCAGTCCGCTGGCATTTGTTACCGGTTTGTCTTTTGTCGAAACGGGCAGCTTCCAAGTGTCGCAGTTACCCGTTACGGTATTTGTGCCAGATAACAACAGCGTGCCAGAGTCGCCAACTTTATTTATGTTTGGTCTAGTTATGGCATTTTGGGCTGGACGAAAAAAGCTCAGTGCTTATTATAAATAGTATTGTTTTTAAAAGCCTAAGTGAAAACTTAGGCTTTAATCTTTTTGGGGTGTCATGAAACATATACTGATAGTTGTTTGGTCGATTGCGGTGTTTATTAGTGGCAGTGCATTGGCTGCTGACGATTCTGGTAAATTTGCGGCAAAAGGCGCCGCAAGAAAAAGCTGTAGTGATTTTACTCAAAGCGCTCAACAGAAAAATTCTGATTACTTACTTTATGGTGGTTGGTTAGAAGGTTACGTGACTTCTTACAATCAATTTCAGCCCTCAAACTATGATGTTGTGCCTTGGCAAACTACCGAGTTGTTGTTGGCATTACTGCAGCGTCATTGTAAAGCTAACCCCGATATTAAGTACTTAGATGCAGTAAATAGCTTAATTAAAACGGTGTTTCCAATTCGCTTAGAAAAAGAGAGCCCGTTAGTGCAGGTCTCTGTGGCCGATGCAAACTCTTATTATTATGTAGAGATTTTGCAGCGAGCTAAGCAGCGTTTAAAGTTTTTAGGGTATTACAATACTGCGGTTGATGGCTCAGTATTTACCCCATTGGATGTGGAAGTATTTGTTAAGTATCAAAAAGACATCGGCATTCCGCAAACGGGTATTCCCGATCAGTTTACCTTGTCTAATTTATTCCTTAAAAAGCCGCAATAACACAACTCAATTGTTTACCAAACAGAGCCACTTTGCTTTAAAGCAAAGTGGCTCTGTTACTTTGAATTTTTAGTAAAATATCGCATACTGTGTTTATATACAGTTTTGAGGCGATAGCTGTGGCAGATTTACAGCCAATACAACGTAAAATAATCCATGTTGATATGGACTGTTTTTATGCGGCTGTTGAAATGCGAGACCAACCAGAGCTAGCCAATGTTCCTTTGGCTGTAGGTGGCATGCGCAGCGGTCGCGGGGTGTTGACTACTTGTAACTACCTTGCGCGTGAATATGGTGTTCGCTCAGCTATGCCAACCCATAAAGCCTTGCAGCTTTGTCCGCATTTAGTATTGGTGCCTCCACGCATGCAGGTTTACCAAGAAGTGAGTAAACAAGTACAAGGCATTTTTCATGAATACGCCGATGCTATAGAGCCGCTGTCTTTGGATGAAGCTTACCTAGATGTAAGTAATAGTGAGGCCTGCAGAGGCTCGGCCACACTCATCGCTGAACAAATCCGCCAAGATATTTTTGCTAAAACAGGTCTAACAGCTTCTGCTGGTGTGGCGCCTGTGAAGTTTTTAGCCAAAATCGCTTCAGATTTAAATAAACCCAATGGTGTATATGTTATTAAACCGCAGCAAGTCAGTGAGTTTATCGAGACCCTAGCGCTCGAAAAAATCTCAGGTGTTGGCAAGGTGAGTATTGAGAAGCTGCATCATCAAGGTTTGTATACTGGCGGTGATGTACGCCGTGCAGATAAAGACAAGTTAAAGCAGCTATTTGGTAAGTTTGGCGAGATGTTGTGGCTGCGTTGTCAGGGGGTAGACGAGCGCGCTGTAAGCAACGACCGTAAGCGAAAATCGGTGGCAGTAGAGCGCACCTTTGCTAAAGACGAAGGTAACCAAGCTATTTTGGTAGAGCGCTTGTTAGCCTTGCTGCCTGAGCTTAGGCGTCGGAGTGAAAAGCACTTAAAGCAAGCCAAGATGAATAAGCTTGGGGTGAAAGTAAAATTTGCAGATTTTCAACAAACTACTAAAGAGCAACAGTGTCAGCATATTGATGAGTCGGCATTATTGGAGTTGTTTGAAGAGGCTCTTGCTAGAGGGAAGGGAAAGGCGGTGCGGCTAATTGGTTTGCATATTGGTTTGGCTTATGAGCAGCAAAACCAGTCACCACAACTGGTTTTGCCGTTTGAATCGTTAACTACTTAACCTGAACTCGGGATAAGGAAGTAACGATAGTTTTTCAACCAAGTACTTAATCTAGTGTCATGTTTCTGTCGAGATAGTTTTGCTTAGTTCAAGGCGAAGCTGAGCGTCAATAGCTAGCCTATTGGAAGCATCTTCAACACCGAAATAAGTAAAAATAGCCGCTAGAAACCAGTTTATTATCCCGAGCTTAGGTTATTTAGTAAGGTCTCGGTCATAACTAAGTCGTTTAGCTGCATCTAAAGTTAGCATTTGCATAAACGCTCGCGTTTCAGCGTCGCTGCCTGAGGGCGTTCCTGATTGACTACCTGCACCAAAAACGTTTGTGGGTACGTTACGTTTAGCAAAGGCTTCTGCCCAAAGCGCTTGAATCTTTACTTCCGCTTCTAGTTTCTGAGCTAAGGCGTTATCCGCTTCAAGAATTACCCGTTTTTGATAGGCTTCTGCTTCTGCCAAGGTGCGTTTGGTTTCAGCTTCGATACGGGCTTTTTCTAGGTCGATTTCAGCCGTTTCTTTAGAGATCTCTGCCTGAGCCTTTAACTTCTCTGCATTGGTGATAGCAAGCTGTTTGTCGGTTTGCGCTTCGGTGGTTTTTTGAATCTGCTCAACCTTTGCTTGAGCTTGACGCTCTGCGACTTCACGTTCACCACGAGCAATGGCGAGTAGTCGTTGCTCTTCCTCTTGAACTCGCTGCTCGCGAGCAATGGCTCGGTCTGCTGAGGCTTTTTGTTTGAGCTGCATACGCTCAATAAACTTGGCATTCGGGCGCATATCGGTCACTAATGCTGATACTACCGTTACGCCAAAATCGGTGAAGCGCTGGGACTTACGCATCGGTAAGCCGTTTGTATCTAGTACTTTGTTCACTACAAATACTGTTTTGCTATCGTCACCATATTCTTCTTGGTCGGTGCCCAAAGCTGCGTTGGCAGTGCCTGTAGACTGTTTTGAGTGTATGGTGATTTCTTCACGTTTAACTAAGAAAATACCGCTACTCATTTGGTTTTCAAACTCTGAGTTGAATTCAGTTCTTCCGCCTGCATAGTATTCTTCGGCTGCCATTAATGAAGCATTTGCTTGCAAGGTTTCTTTAAAGGCTGGTATCAGTGCGGTACGTAATAAGTTTTCCGGCGATCTAAACTCATGGGCCAGTTTTAAGAAAGATTCATGGTCGGCAGGAATCGAAAAACGCACGGTGGCTTCGGCATGAGCGTCTACTTGGTCTAAGAACATAATGCTCATTGGCGGTAGGCTAGCTGAGGAGTTGTCAGAGTCTTTTTCTGCGCGGATAGAGTTTGTAGCAGCACCCGATAAAGACTGCACGGTCATTGCTCTCTTCCATGAGTTGTAACGGCCAAAAGGATAAAACTTATAACCAACTTCAGTGACTACCGCTTCATTACCGGTAACAGTTCTAACGTGGTATATGTAACCCGGTTCTGCATAGAAAAATGAGTTGCTTAAGGTGTAGCCTAATCCCGCGAGGGCTAGCAAAATGAAAACAAACTTAAAGTTAAATTGAAATCCACCTTTTTTAAGCTTGTTTAGGCTATCTAGGGCTTTTTCTGCACTGGCATTGGTTTCAGCCATTGTTAGTTCCTTCTAAATCAATGTTTATACTAAAAATTAAAGGCTGCGATATTAGCACAGCTCGCCGTCTTGTTGAGGGCAATATTAATAATTTAATAAACAGAGTTTTGGAACTATAACTAGCTGGCGGAGAGCTTTGATATATAAGGCAAACTGGCACAGAAACCAGTTTGCCTTCTTAAACAGGATTTACTATTTAGTTGGGATGTTTTTCAGCACACTGAGTAATAGTTGCCAGTATTTTTCTACAGCGGCAATTTCTACTTTCTCATCAGGGCTATGTGGGAACTTAATGGTAGGGCCAAAAGAAGCCATGTCCCATTCTGGGTAAGCACTTTTAAATAAACCACACTCTAAGCCCGCATGAATAACCATCACATTTGGGCACTTGCCAAATAGCTCTTGGTAACTTTGCTGAACGACGTTTTTCATTACAGAGTTAGCTTCTGGTTTCCAGCCTGGGTAGGCGCCAGTGTGGCTAATCTCAGCGTTGGTTAAGCTGAACAATGACGCCAAGCTCGCTTCAACTTGTAAACGGCTTGAATCGATGAGCGAACGCACTAATATTTTTGCATCAATGGTTGATTCTGTTTGGCTAATTACGCCAAGGTTAAGTGAGGTTTCTACTACACCGGTTACCGTTTGACTCATGCTTACCACACCGTTGGTGCAGGCATTTAAGCTGGCGATAATTTGTTGAGATAAGCTGGTGTTCAAGCTTGTCTCTGGAGTAGCAACCTGCTGGCTGGTAATGCTTAAAGCTGTTTCTACTAGGCCAAACTCGTCAACTATCTCAAGGGTTTGCGCTTCGATAACTTGCTCAAGCTCTGGGTGTTTTGCTGCGTTAAACACCAATTTACAGCTGGCTTCGCGAGGAATTGCATTGCGTAGGCTTCCGCCTTGTATTTCGCAAATGATTGGCTCAATACCTTGCTGTTGCATGGCTGCCAGTAAACGCACTAATAATTTGTTGGCATTGGCGCGGCCAGTATCAATGTCGCAGCCCGAGTGACCGCCCTTTAGGCCTTTAACGCTTAATTCAATGGCTAATTGATTGCTTTGAGTTGCTTGGTACTCAAGAGGGAAGCTCACGTTGGTATCGCCGCCACCGGCACAGCCCATGTAAACTTCACCTTCTTGTTCTGAGTCGGTGTTGATTAGCAGTTTACCTTCAAGCACACCAGCTTGCAGACCAAAGGCGCCAGTCATGCCTGCTTCTTCATCAATGGTAAATAAGGCTTCAATAGGGCCGTGAGGGATGTCGTTACTGGTTAAAATGGCCAATATAGATGAGCCGCCAATGCCGTTATCTGCGCCCAGCGTTGTGCCTTCAGCGGTAACCCATTCGCCATCGATATAAGGGCGAATAGGATCTTTGGTGAAGTCGTGTTGGGTATCATTATTGGCTTGCGGCACCATGTCTAGGTGAGCTTGTAGTATTACGCCTTGGCGGTCTTCCATGCCTGCAGTGGCAGGTTTTTTAATAATTACGTTGCCCACTTCATCTTGAAAATGTTCAAGTTGGTGTTCGGCAGCTAAACCCATTACCCAGTCAATCATTGCTTGTTCGTGCTTAGAGGGGTGAGGGATAGAACACATTGTTTCGAAGTGTTGCCATAAACCCTGGGGATGTAGAGAAGATAGTGTAGACACAAAGCCACCTTTTAAACTGTATTACTAGAATTAATAGAACTCTAGCAGCTCAAAACTGTGAATATAAGCCTGTTAATGTGCTTTTTGGTGGAATAATTGTTTGGGCGCAATAAATCATCTTTTTAACTAATAGTGTTGTTACTAGTGGCTAGCATGATAATCACTATCAAGAAAGCATCAAAATTCCCATATAAACTAAATAATTACCGCATTTCAAAGCATATTAACGTTATGAGTTGGTGATTTTAGCTTTTTTTGCTGATCTAGCGCAGGTTGGTTGCATCATCAGGTAGCTTCTTAGATTTGGGATGAATATAATGCCTCGCGATTTCTGCTAGCAGCATAATGGAATGCCTGTTAGTGGCCCAAAATAACCAACTGTCTGTCCAAGGAACATACGCCGTTATGTTAGAGAAACTATTTAAGCTAAAAGAGCACGGAACCAATGTGCGCACAGAGGTCATTGCAGGTTTAACCACCTTCTTAACCATGGCCTACATTATCTTTGTTAACCCTAGCATGCTTGCTGCCACCGAGATGGATCAAGGTGCAGTATTTGTTGCAACCTGTTTGGCTGCGGCCATTGGCTGTTTCATTATGGGCTTGTACGCTAACTACCCAATTGCTCAAGCGCCAGGCATGGGCTTAAATGCCTTTTTCACCTATGGTGTTGTACTAGGCATGGGCCATACATGGCAGGTTGCTTTAGGTGCGGTGTTCTTGTCGGGTGTTATCTTCATTTTGCTAAGCCTATTTAAAGTGCGTGAGTGGATTATTAACTCGATTCCACAAACGTTACGTGTAGGTATTGCTGCAGGTATTGGTTTATTCCTTGGTTTTATTGCGCTTAAGAACGCAGGTATTGTAGTTGATAACCCAGCTACCTTAGTAAGTTTAGGCAGCGAAAACCCGCACCAGATGATTCTGGCTGCTTTAGGTTTCTTTTTAATCATTGGTCTTGAATACCGCAAAGTAAAAGGCGGTGTATTAATTTCTATTTTGGCAATTACGGTACTGTCTATTGTATTGGGTTATACCCAATATGGCGGCATTATTTCTATGCCACCAAACCCAGCGCCTACCTTCTTGCAGTTAGATATTATGGGGGCCTTAGATGTCACCATGATTAGCGTTATTTTTGCCTTCTTGTTTGTCGATTTGTTCGATACTGCAGGTACCTTAACTGCTGTAGCACAGCGCGGAAACTTGCTTGATGAAAAAGGCCGTTTACCTAACCTTAAAAAAGCCTTGATGGCTGACTCTAGTGCCACTATCGCCGGTTCGCTATTAGGTACTTCTAGCACGACTTCTTACATCGAAAGTGGCGCAGGTGTGGAAGCTGGTGGCCGTACTGGCTTAACTGCTGTGGTTGTGGGCATTTTGTTTATTCTTGCTCTATTGTTCTCGCCGCTGGCGGGCATGATCCCAGCTTACGCTACAGCTGGTGCACTGTTCTATGTGTGTACTTTAATGCTGTCGGGCTTAATTAATGTAGATTGGACCGACCTTACAGAAGCTGCTCCAGCAGCGATTGTGGCTATCTTAATGCCATTGTCGTTCTCTATCGCAGACGGTATTGCATTAGGCTTTATCTCTTACGCGGTTATTAAGTTACTAGCTGGCCGTTACAAAGAAGTACCGCTGAGTGTTTGGGTACTGGCTGCTGTATTTTTACTAAAGTTTGCGTTCTTTTAAAGCTTAGTCATTTAGAAAGCATCCTAAGCCGTCACATAGTGGCGGCTTTTTTTGTGATATATTTTATAAGTTGATAAGCAAGTGAGTAGGTTGTTTTGAAAGAAAATCTGTCGGAAGTATTGTTTAAACCTCGTATTAATGTGGTGGAAACATCCACCGTGTCTAACTCGAACGCGGCTCAATTAAGTGCTGTAGGCCAAGAAGAAGGTCGCAACTGGTACCGTATCTTGCGCAGAGAATACTGGGCTTGGCTAGGATTGGACCCTATCGAAACCGAAAGCCTGTTTGCAGATATCGCAATGTGCGATAAGCCGCGCACTAGCGAGTTGCTCGATACCATTGGCGGTTACCAGCCGGGCAACTGGAACTACGAATGGATGCAACGTGCTGTAAAACACCAAATTACTGCTAAAGATGCCGAGCAAAGTGGTCAGCGAGATAAAGCCTACCAAGAGTTTTTGCTGGCCAGTTATAGCGCCACTATTGCTGCCTACCCACATTTTAAGGGCGATGATTTAGTTGCTTCTGCTCATGCTTTAGCTCACAGCAATTTAATGGCCGCTACAGAGCAAAGTAAATATGAGTGTAAAACCATAAACGTACCGATAGACGGTAAACAAGTTGCTTGTTACTTGCACCTTCCAGATACCGACTCTGTAAAACCAGTGGTGATGGTGAGTGGCGGCTTAGATACTATTCAAACTGAGCTTTACCCGTTTTTTGAACGTTTCTTAGCGCCTGCAGGTATTGCCATGTTAACCGTAGACATGCCAGGAGCGGGGCATTGCCTTAACTGGAAGCTGCAACAAGATAGCAGCCGAATTCATTTGGCTATATTAGATCACTTGCCAAAGGTGCCCTGGGTCGATGATGCGCGTGTTGCCATGCTGGGTTATCGCTTTGCAGGTAACGTAGCTGCTCGCTTAGCTTTTGTTGCCGCCGAGCGCTTGCGCGCAGTAGTCACCATCGGTGCGCCAGTAGATAGGTTATTTAGTGATATCCAGCGATTTAATAACTTACCGCAAATGTATCAAGATTGTTTAGCTAATCGCAGTGGCGTGAATGCCTCAAATACTGAAGGACTCTATTATCGCTGTATGCCTTTGTCCTTGAAAACTCAAGGTATACTTGGTGGGCCAAGAACAAAGTTGCCAATGTTTGTGGTTGGCCGTAAAAATGACGCAATATGTCCAGAAACCGATGTTTCTTTGCTTAGTATGGCTTCGCCAAATTGCAAGGTTGAAGTGCTGAAAGAGCTTGATTCACTACAAAATTACAATCAGATCTTCACTAAGGTCACGCATTGGCTACAAAAGCAATTGTGATTTAGCTTAATTGTGGTCATTATGGACATACGGTACGTTATACAAACTATTGTCCTACTGTGGAGAGATTAAGCGCATGGAAGTGACTTGGCCAAGCCATGGAAAGTTAACATCGAGATTTACGGCCATGGGTCCGTATTTTCGTAAAGAACACAGCAGCAAAGAAATGTACTTTTTTGATTGCCTTGCCTCTTGTGTAAGCTCTAAACCTGCAGCTGATGAACGCGAGTTTTATGGCTGGTGGTTTGAATTACGGGTAAACGAAGACAGTTTTGAATACCACTACTGGTTTGGTTTATACGACAAGCAAGGCGAATGGCAAGAAGGTACCATTCCGAGTAAACACCAAACAGAAGTGCAACAGTCACTAGAGGTGTTTTATCAAAAGCTGCTGGATACACTGCAAAAGTTGGAGTTAGACCTAAGCGCTGCCCCCTCTTTGTCCCCCAATTTAGCTCTCCCGGCAGCGTAAGCCGAAGAGTTCCGCAAAAAAATGGCGCACAGGCTCTGTGCGTCGGTTTAATATCAGGTAGAATACTCGCTTTGCATTTTAGCCGAGTTGGAATAGTAAAATAGCATGTCGAAGCAAACCATCGTCGTTAAGTTAGGCACCAGTGTGTTAACCAGCGGCACGTCTAAACTTGATCGCGCTCATATGATAGAGCTGGTACGCCAATGCGCGCTGCTCCGAAAGGCGGGTCATCAATTTATTGTGGTTACTTCTGGAGCCATTGCCGCTGGTCGCGAGCACTTATCGCTAACCCATGGCAATATCGCGCCTACCATTGCTAATAAGCAAATGCTTGCTGCAGTGGGGCAAAGCCGGCTCATTCAAGTATGGGAAAGCCTATTTAGCATCTACGATATTCATGTAGGCCAAATGCTGTTAACTCGCGCCGATTTAGAGGACCGCGAGCGTTTTCTTAACGCTAAAGACATGCTTAAAGCGCTACTTAATCACGGTATTGTGCCTATCATCAACGAAAATGACGCAGTAGCCACTGCAGAAATTAAAGTTGGTGATAACGATAATTTGTCGGCGCTAGCGGCTATTTTAGGCGAAGCAGACAAACTATTATTGCTAACCGACCAACCAGGTCTGTTTACTGCCGATCCGCGTAATAACCCGGATGCAAAACTCATTGAAGAAGTGGCCGAGATTGATGCCTCTATTCGCTCTTTAGCGGGCGATAGTGTAAGCGGTTTGGGGACTGGTGGCATGGCAACTAAACTGCAAGCCGCCGAAATAGCCGGTAGAGCAGGCATTGAAGTAGTAATAGCCGCAGGCCACAGTGAGAACGTAATTACCCGCTTAAGTGAAGGAAAAAGTGTTGGCACTCGTTTCCCGCCAACCAATAGCCCACTGGAAAATCGCAAACAATGGATTTTGGCTGGGCCTCCTCCACATGGCGAGTTAGTATTGGATGACGGCGCATGTAAAGCAGTAGTAGAGCGTGGTTCTAGTTTGCTGCCCAAAGGGATTACCGCTATTAACGGCGAGTTTAACCGCGGCGATGTAGTACGCATTGTAAATCCGCAAGGTGTTGAAATTGCCCGTGGTATATGCCGTTATCCGGCCAAAGATATGAATTTAATTAAAGGGCTACATTCAGAGCAAATTGATAAGACTCTGGGTTATGGCTACGGATCAGTTGCGGTGCACCGTGACGATTTAGTTTTAAAATAGGAATTGTTAGATGAGCTTACAAACACTTGGTCAACAGGCTAAACAAGCCAGCTTTGATTTGGCCACCTTAAGTACTAGCCAAAAAAACGCAGCCTTGGCGGCAATTGCTGATCAGCTTGAAGCTCAGCAAGAAAGCATTTTAGCGGCTAATAAAATTGATTTGGATGCAGCTCGCCAATCGGGTTTATCTGAAGCTTTACTCGATCGCTTAATGCTAAACAGTGAGCGACTAGCAGGTATTGCTAGCGATGTTCGCAACGTTATTTCGCTTAACGATCCTATAGGTAGCGAAATGGATTGCCGCGTATTAGAAAATGGCCTGCGCCTATCTCGCCGCCGTGTGCCGCTTGGGGTAGTAGGGGTTATTTATGAAGCTCGCCCTAACGTAACTATTGATATCGCAGCGCTATGTTTAAAAACCGGCAATGCCAGTATTTTGCGTGGCGGTAAAGAGACCTTTCATTCAAACATGGCCTTGGTAGCAGTTATTCAATCTGCTTTGGAGCAAAGTGGATTACCAGCGGCTGCGGTTCAATACATCGAAAAGCCTGATCGTGAACTGGTGGCAGAGCTGCTTCGTTTAGACGAATACGTGGATATGATTATTCCTCGTGGCGGCGCTGGCCTGCACAAGATGTGTCAGGAGAATAGCACTATTCCGGTGATTATCGGCGGCTTTGGCATTAGCCATATTTACGTTGATAACTCGGTAGATTTAGCAGCAGCATTAGATGTAATTGAAAACTCTAAAGTGCAACGTCCATCGGCATGTAATGCCTTAGACAGCCTGTTAGTTGACCAAAACGTAGCAGCCGAGTTACTGCCAATGTTAGCGGAACGCATGAACAAAGCCTCGGTTAAGTTAGTCGCTACCGAAAACGCCATGGCTGGCTTGGCAAATGCGCAAGACTTACAAGCTGCAGGCGAAGGTGATTTTGATACAGAATGGCTAAGCTATACCTTGGGTGTAAAAGTGGTTGCCGATGTAGAAGAAGCAATCGCTCACATGCGTACGCACAACGCGAGCCATTCTGACGCAATTTTGTCGAATAACTTAAATGCTGTAGAGCGTTTTGTGAATGCTGCTGGATCTGCCGCCGTTTATGTAAATGCTTCAACCCGTTTCACCGATGGCGCGCAATTTGGCTTAGGTGCCGAAGTGGCAGTATCTACCCAAAAGCTGCATGCTCGCGGCCCAATGGGCTTAGAGGAGTTAACCTCTTACAAGTGGATAGGTATTGGCGACATGTTAGCTCGCCCTTAAGTTTTAATTCACTTATGCTAAAAGCCTGCTTTGCAGGCTTTTTTGTTTTTGGGATGCAGGAGTATGCGTATGTCTCGCCAACTTTGGTTAATTCGCCATGCTAAATCCAGTTGGGACGATCCAAGTTTAGGTGATAGACAACGCCCTTTAGCAGAGCGCGGCCACAAAGCTGCACAGCTTATGGCAAGTCACTACGCTAGCCAGTTTTCTCAGCTTGAATTAGTACATTACTCACCAGCTCTGCGTGCCCAGCAAACCTGCGAATATTGGTTAGCACAGCGCAGCCAATACCTTAAAGGCAGTGAGGTAGAAGTCGACCTTCAAATCACTTGTGAAAACAGCCTATATACATTTCGCTGGGCAGATTTATTGGTACATATTCAAAGCTTGCCCAAGCAAATAAACAAAATTGCGCTAGTAGGGCATAACCCAGCCTTTGAAGATCTCGTTAACTACTTAACGGGTGAAGACTTAATCAAGTTTCCTACCGCAAGCCTAGCGGTGATTGAGGCGGATATAGAGTGGCAAGATTGGAGTGAGCAGAGCGCTTATTTAAGTTTGTTTGATACACCCAAGAAGTTGGCGGCGAAGTTGTAGTTTATCACTCATCAATAAGCGCTTTGGATTTCTCTCTGTTTGGAATAAAGCATTAATGCCGCCAACAGCGGCTGCTTGGCTTTGTTGGATGCATTAGTAGTAATCTGAAATATTGCTGGCATCATTGATATACACTTTATGTGATGAATACTCTTCTTGAGGCTTTGCTGCTCGCTCAAATACACGAAAACTCACTTCACTATTGGGTTGAACAGCTAGCCCATAAATTGAATCAGAGACAGAATCTATTAATTTTCCTTCAGTATTGAAAAAGCGAACTTCAATTTGAAAGTTTTCCCATCCGTATTGCGATGAATTTTCAATCATGCCTATTGTCACAGTATTTATTTTCTTTTTGCAGTCTCCACAATCACTGAAACTTAACTCTGATGATTTAACTATAATTTCATCTTTATGGTCTACAAAGGAGACTGGTGGTTGATACTCATTATTATTTGTTGATTTAACAAACGTTACACTGAAAAAGATTATTAAAAGTATAATAATTAATGGTAAGTATTGTTTGAATGCAGAAAGCCTGTTTTGTGGTGTTCTACAATGAGGGCAGTACTTGGCTTTAGTATTTACAAGCCCATAACAGGCCTTACAGTTTGTTTCGTTTTCCATTATTTCTTCTGTTTATAAACTTTATGTTAATTAGGCTATCATTTTTTATTATCTATATCAGCTTCTTAGCGATAAAATAACAAAATAGTCAATATTAAAGGGTGCAAGTACCTTTAGAAAGCAGTAGCTGCAAGCTGTTGTATAAGCTCGGTGTTTTTATGAGTGCTGAAACATGTAAAGAGCGAGAAGCAAGCTAGAAATCCGTGCTAGCGCTCTTGAAACTCTATCAGCCAACACCGGTAATTTTTGATACCTACCACAAAGCATTTCTCTATCTCTTGTTCCTGATATCTGCACTACGTAGGCTGCTTATAAATCTTATGTTGTAATGCTTAGTGAGTGCTTAAATGACGCAGATATTCCTAAACCAAGCTTGGCTGTTAAGTTCTCCAGAATACCCAGAGATTAAGGTGGCTTGCCAGATTCCCGGAGATAACCATTCGGCCTTGCTTGAGGCGGGGTTAATCGCCGATCCTTATCAAGCCAGCAATGAAGCAGATGTTCAGTGGGTGGGCCAGGTTAACTGGGTGCTAACTAGCCGCTTTGAGGTAAATGCTGAGCAGCTCGACAGTGACTTTATCGATTTACATTTAGGTCGTGTCGATACCATTGCTGATATCTATATTAATCAGCATTTAGTCGCGCAATGCGACAATATGTTTCGTTTGTGGTCTTTCAATATTAAGCCTTATTTAAAGGCTGGCAGTAATCAGCTGCAAGTGCGGTTTTCCCGTTCTGATTTAGCCGCAAAGCAACGAGCTAGTACTTTACCCTTTGCCGTCCCATCTTCCATTGGCAACAACCAAATTCCTTATATGAACAGTTTACGCAAGTCGCAGTGCCACGCTGGCTGGGATTGGGGAATTTGCTTGATGGTGAATGGTATCTACGACCCAGTGGAAATTAAGTTCACCAACCAAGCTCGATTGTTAGCTGTGCAAGTTGAGCAGCAGTGGCATGGCAACAGTGTGGATGTGTTGGTTAAGGTTAGTCATGACTCATCTTGCCGCTCACCAATTGATATTCAATTTGCAGAGCATGCCTTGCAAATACAGCCCGCAACTGAATCATCCATTACTGAGGCTCGATTCCACATTGCGGAGCCACAGCTTTGGTGGCCAGCAGGTTATGGTGAACAGCCTTTGTATTTGCTGCAAGTTAAATTGGCTGAGCAGCTTATTGAGAAGAAGATTGGCTTGCGAAAGCTAGAACTAGATACGCGAGCCGATAGCCATGGTTCTGCGATGACCTTTGTGATTAACGATTGCCCCATTACCGCCAAAGGCGCTAACTGGATCCCGCTTGATGCGATGCCATCGAGGCAAACAGCCGAGCGTTATCGCCAGCTATTAACTGATGCTAAAACCGCCAACATGAACATGCTGCGGGTTTGGGGCGGCGGCCAGTACGAGGCTGATGAGTTTTATCAACTGTGTGATGAGTTAGGCTTAATGGTGTGGCAAGACATGATGTTTGCCTGTTCATTGTATCCCAGTACCGATGAGTTTGTGGCAAACGTGCAGCTTGAATTAAGCGACCAAATTCAACGTTTACGTGACCATAGCTGTATTGTGCTGTGGTGCGGCGACAACGAAGTGATTGGTGCAATTAACTGGTACCCAGAATCCAAAGCTAATCGAGAACGTTATGTGGTGAATTACGACAGGCTTAATTGTGCTATTCAACAGACGGTGGAGCAGCACGATGCTAGCCGGGTATTCTGGCCCAGTTCGCCCTGTAATGGCGCATTAGATTATGGCGATGCATGGCATGATGATAGTAAAGGCGATATGCACTTTTGGGATGTTTGGCATTCGGGTAAATCCTTCTCTGCTTACCAACAAATTAAGCCACGTTTTTGCTCTGAGTTTGGTTATCAGTCTTGGCCGTCATTAGCGGAGGTGAAAAGCTTTGTACCGGAAGATGACTGGAATATTTGCTCACCCACTTTTGAAGCGCATCAAAAGAACCCTAGTGGTAATAGCATTATTACCGAGATGTTTACGCGGATGTTCCGCTTTCCGGCAAGCTTTGAACAAATGCTTTATTTGAGCCAAGTGCAACAAGCTCTTGCGATAAAAACGGCTTGTGATTTCTGGCGAGCTAATAGCCCCCAATGTAGAGGAATGCTGTATTGGCAGCTTAATGATAATTGGCCGGTAAGCTCGTGGTCGAGCATCGAATATAGCGGCCGCTGGAAGCAGTTGCACTATCACGCCAAGCGCTTTTTTGCTCCGCAATACCCGAGTTTTATTGAGGATGAGCAGGGTTTAGAACTGCGGATAATGAACGACAGCCCCAAAACCAAATCTATTAAGGTGTACCTACAGCGAGTGAACTGGCAAGGCAAGGTGGAATTTAGCGAGCAGTTGGCCTTAAGCCTTGAGCCAGATGCCAATGTATCAGCGTGGCAATGTGCTAAAGCGCAACTTGATGAGTGGCGTACGCAAGGCTTTTTGATTGTTTCACTCACATGTGAAGGTTCTCGCGTTCAAAATACTTGGGTAGGGGATAGCTACAAAAACTTACCTTTAGCCAAGGCTAAGGTCTCTTGCGCGGTGGATGAAAGTACTAGAACCATTATTTTATTAGCAGATAAACCGGCATTTTTTGTTCATTTAGAAAGTGATGCTCCGGGACGCTTTTCCGATTCAAGCATTACTTTGTTGGCTAATCAGCCGCAAACTATCAAATATTTGGGTGATGACTTTACATCCATGGTGAGTAGTTTGCGGGTTTACCAGTTGGCGGATAGCTATTAGCTCGTTTAGTTGTTGTTTGGCCATGAGTTTGCCGCATCAATTAATGCGGCTAGCGCAGGTTTAGCACTGGCACTGGCTTTTATGCATAAACCAATGCTGCGGTACATACGAGGTGCTAGCAGCTTTACTTGCTGTAGTTGCGGCGCTGTTTCGAGCACGCCAGTAGGTAAAAAAGAGATGCCGATGCCTGCATTTACCAAGTGTTTAACTTGGGTTTTGTGTTGCGCTTTGGCGACCAAGTTAACAGCAAAGCCTTGTGAAGCCAGCAAACTCAAGGTTTGTTGGTGGGCTTCACACACTACACATTCAATAAAGTTGTAATTGTTTAAAGCCGCAATCTCTACCTGGTTTTGCTGCGCCAGCGGGTGTTGGCGAGGTACGCACAGTACGTAATCTTCTTGCCAAAGTGGAATGAATAGCTCGTCTTCTTGTTTAAACACATCAAGAGTTAGCCTGGCCTGAGCGCTTTTATCTTGGTGATCGAGTAGCTCAAAGTTAAACAATGGCTGTTGGCTTTTACAGTGCTGAATAAACTCCGCCAGCAAGCTAGGGCTTAGGTCGTCAAAATTGGCCAGTTTAATCGGCAGGCTGGCCGGTTGTTCAGCAAACAGATTAGACATGCGCTTGAGTTGACCTAGCGTTTGAACGGCCATCGGGTAAAGGTGATGAGCTTGGTCGGTTAAATCAACCCCGCGCTTGTGGCGAATAAACAGCTGAACCCCTAACTCTGACTCAAGTTGTTTAATGGCCGAAGATAGCGATGGCTGAGAAACATAACAACGCTCGGCGGCGGCTGTCATCGAACGCTCTTCAAAAACTGCCACAAAGGATCTTAGTAAACGCGCATCCATAATTATTGCCTATAACAACCAAAGGAAATCGATATTTTACACCTATATATAGCAGAACTATAGTTAGCGCCAATAAAGCAGCAAGCGCAAATGTAGCGCCTTGTGGTGGGTTATTTATGTATTGGAGAATCTTATGTCTAAGCCTTTAGTTGTTATTACTGGTGCCAGTTCTGGAATTGGCGAAGCATGTGCAAAAACCTTATCGGCTGCGGGTCATCCGTTGTTATTGGTAGCGCGTCGTATTGAGCGATTGGAAGCGCTAAACTTGCCAAATACCCTTTGTCGTAAAGTTGATGTGACCGAGCTTGCCGACTTTGAACAAGCAATTAAAGATGCCGAAGCCTTGTATGGCCCAGTAGATATGTTGTTAAACAATGCCGGAGTCATGTTATTAGGAGCGGCTCACGAGCAAGCACCTAGCGAGTGGAAAACCATGTTGGACGTAAACGTTATGGGCTTACTTAATGGTATTCACTTGGTATTAGCAGGTATGAAGCAGCGCCAGCAAGGCACTATCATTAATGTTAGCTCAATTGCTGGGCGTAAAACCTTTCCTAGTCATGCTGCGTATTGCGGTACCAAATTTGCGGTTCATGCGGTAAGTGAGAACATTCGCGAAGAAGTGGCAGGAGATAATGTACGGGTAACCGTAATTGCCCCTGGCGCAGTAGAAACCGAATTACTTAGCCATACAACCAGCCAAGAGATTAAAGATGGTTATGAAGTATGGAAAGAAGAAATGGGCGGTGTGCTTAATACCCAAAACATTGCAGATGCTGTCGCTTACGCTTATGGCCAGCCGCAAAATGTGTGTATTCGTGAAGTGGTACTAGCCGCCACTGGCCAGCCAGCTTAGGTATTGTTAGTCATTAAGATAGCAAATAAAAAAGAGAGCCTAAGCTCTCTTTTTTATGACTGACCGTTAAAGCTTAAAAGAAGCCGAGTGGGTTAACGTCGTAACTCACCAGTAGGTTTTTGGTGTTTTGATAATGAGAAATCGCCACTTGGTGGGTTTCTCTGCCAATGCCCGAGCGCTTGTAGCCGCCAAATGCAGCGTGGGCAGGGTAGGCATGGTAACAGTTTATCCATACTCGACCTGCTTCGATTTTACGCCCCATACGCTGTGCTAAGTTCATGTCGCGTGTCCATACTCCTGCGCCTAGGCCATATTCGCTATCGTTAGCAATGGCCAGTGCTTCTGCTTCATCTTTAAAGGTGGTAACAGAGATGACCGGGCCGAATATTTCTTCCTGAAATACTCGCATGTCATTAGTGCCTTTTAAGATAGTCGGGCTTACGTAATATCCGTTATTGTGCTCACCCGGTAAGGCTGCGGTGACGCCACCAGTTAATACCTCGGCGCCTTCGTTTTTGCCTATCTCTAAATAACTCATAATTCTGTCTAACTGCCCTTTAGAAACCTGAGCGCCAACTTGGGTATTAACATCTAAGGGGTCACCTTGCTTAATGGTTTTCACTCGCTCTAATACCCGCTGCATAAACTTATCGTAAATAGATTCCTGAATTAGTGCGCGTGATGGGCAAGTACATACTTCGCCTTGGTTGAAAAAGGCTAGAAGTAGGCCTTCAATCACTTTATCCAAATACTCATCTTCGTGGTCCATGACATCGGCAAATATTACATTGGGCGATTTACCGCCTAGCTCTACGGTGGAAGGAATCAGTGAATCTGCCGCGCATTTAAGAATGTGTTGGCCAATTTCGGTAGAGCCAGTAAACGCTAGTTTGGCAATGCGAGGGCTAATGGCTAAGGCTTGGCCAGCCTCTTCACCAAATCCGTTTACTATATTCACCACACCTTTTGGAATAAGGTCTTCGATTAACTCCATTAGTACCATAATGGAGGCAGGAGTTTGTTCGGCGGGTTTAAGCACCACACAATTACCCGCTGCTAAGGCTGGGCCGAGTTTCCAGGCTGCCATTAGCATTGGGAAATTCCAAGGAATAATTTGACCCACAACGCCTAGTGGCTCGGGGAAGTGATAACTTACAGTGCTGGCATCTAAGTCGGCTGCACCGCCTTCTTGAGCTCGAATACAGCCAGCAAAATAGCGGAAGTGATCAACCACAAGAGGTAGATCGGCATTGAGCGTTTCGCGGATCGCTTTGCCATTTTCCCAAGCTTCGGCCACGGCCAAATACTCAAGGTTCTGTTCAATTCTATCGGCAATGCGCAGCAACATATTTGAACGCTCGGTAACTGAAGTACTTCCCCAGCTTTCTTTGGCTGCATGGGCAGCGTCTAAAGCAAGACCGATATCGTCAGCGTCTGAGCGGGCCACTTGGCAATAAACCTCACCATTAACCGGAGAAGGGTTATCAAAGTACTGGCCGTTTACTGGCGCTACCCATTCGCCGCCAATAAAGTTGTTGTATTGCTCTTTAAAAGTGATTAACGAACCTTCGGTACCTGGCTGTGCGTAAACCATAGTCAATTCCTTTTTGTTTTGTTATCAATATGTTTCTTGTGAGCGCGTTTCGTGACACGCCTGCGCTTTACATAGCAAGTGCTAAGCCATTGCACAGAAACTTGTTGTTAACAAAATGTAAAACTATGATTATTCACACAAACAATTTTGCACAGTGTGAGTAGCGAAAACTAGCCAGCTTAATAGGCTTGTCACACTGTTACTTTTTGGCACAGTTACATTGTCTCACTATGGAACACTGCAATGACCAACAAGCTACAACTTCCTAGCTCTATTAATGCATCTTGGTTGCGCAGCCAAGATGCCGGCCTGCAAGAGCAAGTCGCTCCTCAGGTTTTACGCTTGGCAAAAACCGAGTTGGCAGAGCGTCACCATCGACAACAATCGTTGATTGCATTGGTAGAGCGCTACGCCTATCCCTTGTTTGAGCAGGTAATGGCCCTTAGTTCTAGCAGGCTCATTTTGTCGGATGTAGACGGTTACCTTATTCACCATTGGGGAGTGAAACGCTACAACGATAAGTTGGCAACTATTGCGCTAGAGACTGGAGTGAATTGGTTAGAGCAATATAAAGGCACTAATGCGATTGGTACCGCTATTGCCACTGGGCAAGCAGTATCGGTAATTGGTGAGCAGCACTTTATTCAACAGCATCGCTTTATGAGTTGCAGCGCTTGCCCAATCTTTAGTCCGAAGGGCGAAATGCTTGCCATATTAGACATCACCAGTGAGCAGCAGCGGCATACTCAACAAACCATGTTGCTTGCTGCTAGCCTGGCCCAGCAAGTTGAAACAGCCTTGTTATGCCAGTTGCCCGAGAGCCATTATCGGGTTGATCTTGCCGCGCAGCCGCATTTGCTCAACTCTGGTTGGCAAGGCATTGTGGTGGCCGACAGCGAAGGCAAAGTATTAGGCTTAAACCCAATGGCGCGTCAGTTGGTGGATAAGTTACATGTAGGTGAAGCCTTGGCTAGTCACTTTGGTGAGGATTGGCAGCAAGCTCACTTGGCAGATAAGGCAAAGCTTCATCTGCAAACTAAGGCTTTAAAAGCAAGGCCAATCGTTAGCAAAAGCATTTCTAGCAAGAGTGAATCCCGTGACCCTCGGGTTAATACCGCTTGGTGGCAAGCTTGCAAGGTGGTGAGTAAATCTATTCCGCTGCTTATCTTAGGTGAAACTGGTGTAGGTAAAGAGCGTTTTGTAAAACAGCTGCACCAACAAAGCCAACGAGCGAGCAAGGCCTTACAAGCCGTAAATTGTGCAGCCTTGCCAAACGAGCTGGTGGAAGCAGAGCTGTTTGGGTATCAAGCAGGCGCATTTACTGGGGCTAACCCTAAGGGTTTTGTGGGGAAAATTCGTCAAGCCGATGGTGGCTTTTTGTTTTTAGATGAAATTGGTGAAATGCCTTTGGCTGCCCAAGCACGTTTACTACGGGTGCTGCAAGAGCGAGAAGTGGTGCCGGTGGGTGGCAATCAGGCCTATAAGGTAGACATTCAAGTGGTTGCAGCAACGCATGTTAATTTGCAGCAAAGGGTGAGTGAAGGCTTGTTTAGAGAAGATCTTTACTATCGCTTAAAAGGTTTGCAGATAAGCCTGCCAGCCCTGCGAGAGCGCAGCGACATTGGTTTGCTCATCAATAAGCTTCACCAACGTTATTGCGAGCATAAACAAGATATAGAGCAGCGTCTGTTTAGCAAAATGCTGGCTTATACTTGGCCGGGTAACTTGCGTGAGTTGGACAATTTTATGCAAGTGGCTTGTTTAATGACCGAGCAGCAAGCCATGCTACGCAGTACTGATTTACCCGAATCCTTGCAACAACAACTGGCCTTAACTAGCCCGCTAGAGCAAAACTGTGAACAAACAGAGCTGCAGCAAACCATTGAGCAAAACATCGCGCAGGTTTATCAGCATTGCCAAGGTAACGTGACTAAAAGTGCCAAACTGCTAGGCATTAGCCGCAACACCTTGTATCGCAAGTTACGCCAACTAAAACTTAAACATTAAAAAAGAGAGCCTAGGCTCTCTTTTGTTATTAAGATAGTTTTTTACTGATTCGCGTCTGTTGGGCCGTAAATCTTATATTCACCCGACATTTGCAGTACTGCAAACATGTGCAATAAGCCGTCGTAGTAACGCCATTTTCCGGTTGGCGTAGCTTGCTTCCACAAACGTTCGGTGAACTCTTTGGCTTCTTGGCTATCGGTAATTAAAGCAGCGGTGCCGTTCATGGCATTTTGGCCAGAGCTGCCCCATTCAGATGCAATCTTTCCGCCCATTTCATGTACCGCAAAGTTTTGACCTTTACGTTTGTATTCGTCGGCATAGAACGAAATTAAACGGTCAGCTAACTCAGTTTGGCGAGGGTCATCGTTAAACCAGTGGTAGTCCATGGCAATGTTACCAATTACGCGGAACGCATCGTAACCAGATTTATGGCTAATATCGTTAAACGAGGTCTTTTGTGGAGTTCCATCAAAAGCTGCGTATTCAGAATACAAGCCTGTTTCTGGGTGGGCTGCGTTGTACAAGTAATCGCGGCTTACTTGTGCGGCATCAAGCCATAGTTGTTGGTCTTCATCTGCCCAACGGCCCAGTAGCTCATAAAAAGCAGCAACGTGGTAAGACGGGTCGGTGTATAAACCTAAGCTTTTTTCAGTAACAAATAAGATTTGCTTCTCGTCGCGGCTAAACATCGGAACCTGCGAGTCAGTCTCTTCTTTATTAACCATGGCTTGCAGAATTACGTTTGCTTCATCGCTATATTGGAAAATACCTTCGCCGGCCCCCCAGCGGTTTTCTGCAAAGAATAAGGCCATAGCAAAGTATAGCTCGCCATCTGGCGCAGGGTTGTTATCCATTTTGGCAAACGGTGCTTCTGGTCTTAGATGCCAAGCAAAGTAATCTTTGTACCAGCCTTCATGGTGTTGCATATAAGTTTTAGAGAACTTCCAAAGCTTATTGAACATCTCTTGGTCGTCCATTTGCACGGCGATCATCATGCCGTAAGACATACCTTCCGAGCGAATATCGTTGCTACCAATATCTTTAATGAAGCCCATGTCGTCACCAACCGGGAAAAACACCGCTTCGCCGCTTTCACTGCGAGAATCAGAGTAAAACAGCTGCTGGTAAGTATCTTGTACTTTCTTATTCACTTGTTCTGGTGAAGCGATACCTAGCTCAACAAAGGCATTGCGGTATTCACCAGAATAAAAAGCCCCAGGAGCACTAATATTGCTGGTGCTAGTGTTGCTTTGCTTAGTTGCTGGAGCAGATGATTGCTCAACGGGAGCCGCGCAAGAGGCTAAACCTAAAGGCAAGGCGCAAAACGCCAAGGTTTTCACCGTTTTCATTATGGTGTTACGGTGGGTGGTAAAAATATTCATAGTCATAATATGCTTTGTTACCTTTGTTCTAATTGTAATCAATGTTCATAGGGCTTTTAAATACGTGCTAAGCCAAACGATGTATTCAGGCTAGTGCAAAGGGCTGGGGGCTTATACTGTGATTTTCCGCAAAAGACTGTGAAATCTGGATAGTTTGCGTTGCATCGGCTTAGTCTGGCCAAGGCAAACAAATATGGTAAAAGCAGCTGTGTAAATTTAATAATTACCGGAGGGGTATTATTGTTCATTTATAAATTTTCCTTTAGCTAGATTTAGCATTGAGGAAATCATGGCTAATTTTGTCGTGAAATAAGCTAATTCTTTTCAATACGTTGCGTAGATTTTGTTGCTCTAGCTCGGTTAAATCTGCCAAGGCCAGCACATCATTTACCTTACGCAAATCGGTGTATTCCACTATTTGATTCATAAAGCGCAGCTGCCAAATATGGTCGAAAATGTAGACCATTTCGCGAAAGCTCATGGCGTCGATTTCCTGTTTGGCGGCTAGCTGCTTAAGCCTTGTCATGGTGTTCGCTTCGCGAATATCGTGCTTAAGTGCGTAAATTCGGCAAAAAATTTCCATGGGGCGTAAACAGGCTTTTAGATTAACTGACTCTACGCCGTCGATATTCTCGGTTTTGATTTGTTTAAAGCTAGTGAGTGGCACTTTGTAAGACAGGCAATTTTTCGCGTAGGTGGCTAGAAATTGCGGCTGGTTTTGCACCGTTGTTTGAATATGCTGTTGGATACTATCGACCAGCTGTTTTTTTCCATAAGTCGCGCGTATATCAAAAAATACATTTAGTTCTAATATCGAATCGGGCTTGGCGTGATTAATCCAAGCGCTAAAGTTTGCGGTCCACTCATCTAGGCTTAGGCACCATTGGTGGTTGGTGGCCATAATCAAACCATCGCAATAGGGGTAACCGGCTTGGTTGAGCAGGCCACAAACCCGCTCGGCTAGATGCAAAAAGTAACGTCTGGTTTGTTTAAGTTTGCTTGGATCTTTGGGTGTCTCAAATACAATGGCATTGTCTTGGTCTGAAAACAGCGTCATGTCGTGACGAGCATTGCTGCCAAAGGAAATAAAGGAAAAGGAGACCGGCGGCTTTCCCAACTCTTGAATACTTAGCTCTATAAATCGGCAGATGGCCGCATCGTAGGCACTGCCAATAGCTCGGCGAAGATTATCAGGGCGAGAGCCTGCATCAATCATCTCGCGCACTAAGTCTGGCAGTTGATTAAGGGTTTCTACCACGCCACCTTGGCTATCGCTAAGTGCAATATCTTCGACCACGCGACTGCTTAGCACTTGGTAATCGTTGACTTGTTTTACAAGGCCATAGGCGCCGCCATAAATCTTTCGGGTTATTGGGCGAAATGAAATTATATGGCCATGCTTTTCGGAAAAGAATATTTTTGAGGAGCTAACAATAATGTCCAGCTGTTTGCCGCTTTTGGTGCTTAAACAAGCTTCAAATTCTGCAGGCTCTGCGCTGTGTTTAAACAGGTAAGCCAAATGTTGCAGCAAAGGTGTGTTTTTCGCGTTGGCAGGAAATAACTGCTGCCAAATAGTGGGGCTTTGAAGCTCGGAGTCGCTGTAACCTAACATGCGATGTAGCCGGTTGTTTGAGTAAAGAATATCGCCGTCGGCTTCTAGAATGTAACCTTCGTTGGATGATTCAACCAAGGCGCGGTAACGATCTTTGGCTTCGTGCAGAGCAACTTCGGCGCGCTTTTTCCGGTTCTCGATGGTTCGGCTTTGGCCAATGATGTAGCTCATTATGGCGCTAAGCCCCAAGGTAATGAGGAAGAAGGTGGTAAACAGCGTTTGTTCTAGCTTATCGATTTCTTTTTGCACATCGTCAAAATAGACACCGGTTCCCACTATCCATTGCCACTCTTCTACTGCTTGTACGTAGCTAAGTTTGGGCGCTGTTTTGTTGGCATCATCCTTCCATTGCCAGAGGTATTCTAAGTAGCCTTCATGGTTGGCTTTAACCAGCTTGGTGAACTCAACAAAAATGTGTTTGCCGCTTTTGTTTTCATTGTCTGAGTAGTGCGTGAGATCTAGGCCTGTTAAGTCTTTACGGTAGGGGTGCATGATCATTCGTGGATGCATGTCGGTGATGAAAAAGTAATCTTTGTTTTCATCACCATAGCGCATCGCTTTTAGTTCGTTAGCCGCTTTAGCTTGGGCTTGGCTTAGGCTTAGTTCTCCGCTTTGTTCTCGCGCTACGTAACTATCGACAATGCTAATGGCAGAGGAAGTGAGCTCTTTTATCATTTGCTGCTTTTGACCCATCATCGAGTTTTCTACCAGCGGGATAATCACCAAAGCAACCGCACTTACAAATAATATAATGGCCAAAATGGTGGGCAGTACAATGCGAAAAGCAAAGCTGCCAATAAAACCTTGTTGATTAGCTTCGTTATCACGTAGGCCATCAAAATATTCGGCTAGCTCTTTGGCGTCTAATACTGCGCTCAGTTCCTCATTGTGGGTGGCGTCGTGGTATTTGGCGGTAAACGTACCGTTCTCAAAATCAGCTCGAGAAGGCAGGTAGCCGTCGTAATCATCTTTAATATGAGTTTCGACAACGTTCTTAATTTGTTGGCGAGAGTATTTGCCATCGAACTCTTGGTAGGCTTCTTGAAGTGCTTCTTTGCAGTGCCTAAACCGGCGATGGTCGTAGGGGTCGTATTGGTCTAGCTTGCCTTCACGCAAGTAGTGATCAAATCCGTCGTGGTCGAAAAAGCCGTCAATCCATTTATGGATGTCTTCTGCTCGTATGCCAAATAGCTGTTCTGTGCGCTGGGCGTGCTCGGAAATTTTCATCGTAATCAGTTGGTTGAACTAAGTTCAGCATAACAATTAGTAGAGAATTAGCATATCGATGAAAGGGTAAAATAAAAAGCAGTTAACTTGCATGAAAAGTAATCTAAATCAAAAAGTCATCAAACTTTATTGTCTTATACTAAGACAAATTTTCCAGTACCAGTTACTAAGGGCGCGTATCGTACCCTTTTTTCAGCCTGCGGGAAAATATGTGGCTTTAGCTCCCAGCTTTTAGGCACCTGCTTACTAGGTGTTCTGTAGCGTCTGGGATGTCGTCTCGTGTTAGCCGAAGGTTAACATACAGAGCATAAATGGAAGTTAATGCGCAATGGCCCCCGCAATTACATAGGAAGTAAAAACATGTCTAGTAAGAACAAGACATTCTATAGAGATATGCGCCGAAAAGCGCAGGAATTCGACAACCGTGAAGAATTTTTGAATCACGATCTCAAAATTATGAGTTTTCGCCGTTGGGGGATCCATTTACCGCTTCGAGATTACAGTATTGAAATTGAAGATTGGGTACCAGCGCTAGCCGCCACCATTGGTAAAGTTGTAATGGTAACCGCAATGGTTGCCGCGTTTGCCGCACAGTTTGGTTTATCACCAGAGTTTGTTGCCGAAAACGTACGTTACGAGCTGCTTATTGCAGGTGCGTTATTTGTAATTCTGTTCTCTGCTATTTTAAACCCTAATGCTAATTTGGCCGGCACCCATGGGCCAATGATCCCCTTAATTCCCTTGATTGCTGCTGCAGGAGGACACCCGCTAGCGCTGGGTTTAATGGTGTGTGTATTTGGTTTGATTTTGGCTTATACCAAGGGGGGCTCAAAGTTAATGACGCTAACCGGGGTAGGGGTAAGAGGGGGCTTGCTGATTTACCTGGGGGCTGTGGGTTTAATTGGTCAAATTAACAAAACAGAAGCCTGGGCATCTGCCGGTGACCAAGGCTATATATCATTTGCGGTGATTGGCGTTACGGTTTTAGTGTATGCCTATTTAGCAAAAGTAGGTAAACGTTGGTTGGCTATTCCTTTATGTTCGGCTTTAGCGGGCATTGTTGCCTATGTATGTGGAGCAGATTTTGCCTTTACTACCGCACCTGGCCTACCGCATTTCAGTCCGTTTTACTGGTGGGGTGAAGATACTGGTTGGCAATTAGGTTGGCCGAATCTTCAGCACTTCATTGCGGTTATTCCTTTTGCCTTGCTTGCGGTCGCTATGTGGTCACCAGATTATTTAGGGCACCGTGTATTCCAAGAGCTTAACTACCCGAAAGAAGCTAAAGGCGTGTTAATGGATGTGGATGACACCATGGTGGGTGCATCTGTGCGTCAAGGTGTTGGTGCATTATTGGGCGGAGGTAATTTAGCCTCATCGTGGGGAACCTACATGATCCCTGCTGCTATTGCTAAGCGTCCGATTCCGGGTGGCGCTTTGCTAACCGGTATCTTATGTGTATTGGCTTCGGTACTTGGTTATCCAATGGACTTGGCCATGTGGGAACCAGTGCTACGTGTTGCTTTAATTGTAGGGGTATTCTTACCTTTGCTTGAAGCTGGCATGCAAATGATTCACAAGCACAAAGATTCTTTAAGTGCCGGTATTTGTATTTTTGCCTGTGCCTTTGTTAATCCTGTGTTTGGCTGGGCCACTACCATGCTGCTGGATAACATGGGGTTAATTGGCGACCATGAGCGCGCTAAAGAACTATCGGCTAAAGACAAGTACCTTATTCCGGGCGTAGCCTTTGTGATTTGTGTGGGTTCGCTAGCGATGGTGGGGCAGCTTCCTGGCATTCCAGCTTTAATTGGTAATTAAACGAGATAAATGCAATCTGGTTTAGCTACAAGGCAGCCTCGTTGGCTGCCTTTTTATTTCCTCAAGAAACACTACTACCAAAGTACCTTAACTACATTAATTCGGCTTTTACCTTTTGTTTTCTGATTAAAGCCGCTCGCTTTAAATGCCGATGAGCACTAATTCCGTTTGTTTTTGCTGATGTTTTTCGGTGTCGGATTTCTTTACACTTTATTCTTTGGTTAGGATCTAGCGCTGTAATGACCATATTTATGATGAATAGCGCTTTCATCAAAACATCATAAAAACATCATTTATTGAGTGGTATTTTGCGGTTGATTAAATTTTCGACGTATTATTCTGTAGAAAAATTTCATCATTTTAAATGCTGGTGTTTTTTACTTGCTTAAAGACAAATACCAGAACTTTTAGAAACAGCGGATGTATAGACATATAGCGCCTCGCCTAGCTGCTACCACCACAAATTGTCATATAAACCTAGGCTGGAAGCGCTTTGATAAAGGTTTGCTTTGTCGATATAGCTTACACTTTGTGTGATCTGTATCACCTTGTGGTTTTGGGGTACTAAAAATAAAATCTTTATAAAACATAGTCTTAATTATTTTATAAGTCTTTCTATAGATTTGGCTTAGTACTTGCGAAGAATCTAGTGCGTTAAAGGAATACCTTTTAATAACAGCAAAGGATCTGAGCAATGAAAGCACTACTATTAACCTTAACGACATTGTTTATGGCTATGTCGGCAAATGCAACGGTAATGTTAACTAGCGACAACCCAGCGCAAGCACCGGGAGTGGAAACCTATTTAGGTGATTTTCCAACACCTTTTAGTGATCCGACTGCTTTTCCTAACGTTCCTGTTGCTCAAAGCGTGTTTGACGCAGGTTCTGACATTCGAGCGGCATTTATGCTTGATCTTGATATGTTAGATGAAACTACCGATGAAGGCACTGGCGGCTACTTAAATGGCCTATTGGACCTTGAGTTTTACTGGTTTAATGGCGCTAATTTAGTGTGGCAAAACTATAATCCTTACTCTTGGGATCAAATCGAAGCTTGGCAGCCTACCTTTGATGTGCTTGCAGTATGGAGTGATAGCAGTTTGTTTGACGACGGCTTAGTAGAAAGTGGCGCTTGGACAGTGGTTGCTGCAGTTGAAGGAAGTGTAATTGGCGGTAAGCAATTTTCAGTTCCAGAACCAGCAAGTTATGCCTTAGTGCTATTTGGTTTACTTGCCATTGTGGGCAGAAGAATGCGCGGTTCATTATTCGCTAAATAAACTATAGCGGCTTACAAGGTCATTGAATTTTCATTTAATTAATCTTGTTAATAGCTGTTTTTATATGTAGTTTATATTTTGTTCGACGTTGTAACAGAAGGAGCCAATTATGGTTTACGTAAAACGGACTTTGACAGCAGCTTTGTTGCTTTCTAGTACCTATGCCGTTGCGGCCGATGCGCCTGCAGCACCAACGCTGTCTCCAAACGATTTGTTTGCAGCGATTAGTGCTGGAACGCCTATTACTACAGCTAACTTGTTAGCTAGTGCTGGTTTGCCAGACTTTGTGCCTAGCTTGCCGGGTAACGGCGGCGGTGCTGGTGGTGGTGGTTTAACGGCTTCACCAAACTAGTTGAATAAGTATTTAAAAAGAGAGCCTTAAGGCTCTCTTTTTTATTGTGCTGCTAATAGATTTATCTTTTGCCAAGCGTCAGTTCATAAACTACGTCTTGGGCACTTATTGAAAATTTTCCTGCATATATTCTTCAATTTTATTAGCTATGTTAATCAACTCATTTCTTAGCCAAGTATTTGCGGGATCTTGAGTAACCTTTTTCGGCCAAATAAGGTAATTGGACACAGGTTTAAATTCGAATGGTGGTCTAAAAACCTGCAGCTGTAGCCGTTCTTCAAACTGTAACGCCATGGATAGAGGCACAGCAGACAGGTAGTGTGATTGGCTACACATCATAATATTGCTAAACAGCGAACCACCGTGGTAAGCCACTCGCCGTTTGCTTAAATCAATATTGGTATAGTGGCTCATGGTGTAAAGGTGTTGTCTTTTTCTTTCTAATACTGCGTGCTCTTCTTGCATATACTGCGCTTCAGATAAGCTGCCTTGAATCCTAGGATGGTCTTGGCTACATACCACCACAAAGTCGCCGTCATAGAGTTTTTGGCTATTCAAGCTTGGCTCTTTGGGCGGCAGAATATCAATCATTAGGTCGTATTCTTGCGTGATTAAAGCGTCGTATATGTTTTCTTCGTATACCGGTTGGTCGAACACTTCGAGGCTGATGTTTTTATTGGGCAGCTTGGCAAACTGATCGAGTAATACCCACTGTAAGTGCTCGGGAGCGGTTATCACAAAATTTCGTTTTGAGTGAGCAGCGTCAAACTGTCCAAAGGAGTGGAACACCGAATTAAGTTGCTGCAGCGGCTCTTGAATTTGCGCGTAAAGGTTTACCGAATAATTGGTGGGGGCTACGCCGCGACCACTGCGAATAAACAGTTCCTGCTGTACCTCATTTTTTAGGCGCCCTAGCATCGTAGAAATGGTCGACTGATTTGTATTTAGGTGCTCTGCGGCCTTGCTCAAACTGCCATGCTCCATTACCGCTGCAAATGCTGCCAGCAAATTGTATTTAGGGATATCGTTTTGCATTTTGCTCACCGTATTTAACGCTAGTGCTAAAGCTCTTATAAGTAATTATCGTATTTACGATAGTTTTAAATCATATCAGCCTATTTTTTAATGCTCTAGATATAAATAAAGTGGCTGCAATTTCATAATTGTAAGGCTTTAAGGTTGAACTATGACAAATCGATGTAAGCAGGTGTTATTGCCACTAGCCATTTCTAGTACTTTGTTTGTAGCGGGATATACCCAAGCAACACCCGTAATCGAAGCTAGCTCTAGCGTAGGACAAGAACTGCAAACGAGTGCAGCAAACCAATACCAAAATATTGATTTAGATGCTCGCTATAACGACGGCGTGTTGATTGAGCATTCATCAAACCTGTTCTGGGGCAAAGGTGAGCGAATCAAGGTATTGTCTAAAACCGGTGAAACTTTAGCTTACACGGCAGAATCTGAGCATGTTCACCCAACGTTAACCAAACATAGCCGCAAAATGGATCAAGCTATCATTCAGGTAGATCACAATGTTTACCTAGGCTACGGATTTGGTATTGATACACCAGTTATGATTGAAGGTGATGATGGCATCATCATTGTTGATCCAGGTGAGTCTGTAGAGATGGCTGAGTCGGTTAAACAGCAATTTAGAAAAATCACCACTAAGCCTGTGAAAGCAATAATTTACTCGCACAATCATATTGACCACATCTCTGGTGTGCGAGCTTGGGTTAGCGATGAAGAGGTAAGCTCTGGTTCAGTTAAAATTATTGCTCAAGACGGCCTAACCGATGCGGTAGCAAACTGGTCATCTAACCTTGGTACCTTGTTTGGTCACCGTACTTCATACACTGGCGCAAAGCATGTTGAAGAGGGCGAACACGGTACCGTAAACGATGGTCTTGGTCCGCGCTTTATGCAGGGCGCTATTTCTTTTATTGAGCCTAATACACTAATTGCGGCCAACGCTACCTTAGATATCACTATTGCTGGCGTGCACATGCAAATTGTAAACGTACCTTCTGAGACTAAAGACGAAGTGGTTGTTTACCTACCCGAGCAAAAAATCCTCCATGCTGCAGAAGTACTACAAGGCGAGAACTTCCCTAACTTACACACTATTCGTGGCACTAAGTTCCGCGACCCAGCAATGTGGTTTAAAGGTATTGATGTGATGCGTCAGTTTGATACTGAAATCATGATCAACTCACATGGGCGCCCAGTTGAAGGTAAAGCAGCAGTAGCTAACGTTTTAACGGCTTACCGAGATGCAATTCAATATACCCATGACCAAACTATTCGTTATATGAATAAAGGTTTAACACCTGACGAATTAGTTGAAGTGGTGAAATTACCTAAGCATCTAGCAGAGCATCCTTGGTTAGGCGAACACTACGGCACCGTTGCGCATGCTGTTCGTCAGATTTACGTTGGCTATGTGGGCTTCTTTGAAGCTGATCCATGGCAACTAGAACCGATGGCTTATCAGCAACGCGCTAAGGCTTTTGTTGAGCTAATGGGCGGACGTGACAACATTATCAACACAGCAAAAGCGGCAATTGAAGCCAAAAACTACACTTTTGCCGCAGAGATCCTATCGTACCCAATTACCGTGAATAAAGATGATATGCAGGCTCGCCAGCTTAAGGCTGATGCTTATAAAGCCTGGTCTGCTGAGCAAGTAAACATTAATTGGCGTAACTGGGCTCTTAATGCTGCAGCTGAGCTAGAGGGAGAGCGTGATTTCTCTAACCTAATTAGTTTTGCCTCGGTTGACGTATTAACGGCGCTACCAAGCAAGCAAATCTTCGACATGATGACCGCTACCTTAATTGCTGAAAAAACCATAGATGTGAATATGTCTATGAGCTACAGCTTTGCTGATACTGGTGAGTCTTTCACTATTGAGATCCGCAATGGTATTGCTCAGTTACATGAAGAAGTGTTAACAGGTGCCAATGTGCAGATCAATACATCTCGTGCAGTGCTTAACCAAATACTCATGGCTGGACCAAATGCACTGCAAGTTATCGCCCGCAATATGGAAACAGGCAGCTTTAGTTTTGCAGAAGGCAGCATTAAAGACTTCGGTTTATTCATGAGCTACTTTGACCAAGCAACTCGCCCACAAGACTTAATGCTAATTGTACGCTAAGCAAAGCTGGTAAGGGGCCTTTGCGGCCCCTCTTTTGAGGGGACTCAGATGTTTAGATTGTTTAGTTATCTTTTGGTCATTATTCCAATCGCAGTATCTGCATGTGGCCTTCACCAGAGTACCGGTTTGTATTTACAGACCGAACCTGGCTCTTTAGCGGTCGTTGAAAGTGTAGTAAACGCGAGAATGCGTGACGCTTTAGGTAATGCGAATAAGCCTGAGCAATTTCGGCTTTATTTGTTTATGCGTCGCTTAGCTAAAGCTAATCCAGACAAAATTAGTTTTAGCTTATTTGAAGCAATTAAAGGGCACTATCGACAAATTTTGCTTGAGCCAAAGCTGAAAATAGTAGGGCGTGATACCCGGCCTAGTCAACAAGAGTTGCTGGTGATCACCGAGCTGGATGTATTAGACGCACTTGCATCAGGAGCGCTAAGTTGGCAGCAGGCGCACGCTCAAGGTTTGATTGCCATAAATGGCAACGCCGAGGATGTGGCGCAACTAGAGCGTTGGTTTGCATCGCTGTTTTTAGCTAGGGCTTAAACATTAAGGCGCAGGCAAGATTTTTGAACATTGCTAGCGGCTTTCAACTTTATTTTGAGGAGGGCTTTATGCGCCTACTTCGCACGATTATTTCTAAGATCCGCATCATCTTCATGGTGTTAGTTAAATTTACCTGTTTCATGTTGGTGATGCTGGGTGGTGCTTATTTGTTAGCCCCAATGGGAACGATCAATTCTAAAGACATCGACATGAGCATCTACAGCAACACACCTAATCAAACCATGATGGTGTTATTTAACTCTGAGTATTTTAGTGGGTACCTGTTTGCAGTCACTATCGCCTTAGTGGGTTTTGTTGCTTATTTGCTATGGGAATTACACGAAGTAGCAGTGCATAAAGCGCATGAGAAAAAAAGTGCACATATTCAATTAGTTTTTGCTTTGTCGTTATGTGGCCTATTTCTGCATAAGGCTTGGTGGGTATTGGCTATTATTATCGCTTTTGCTAACTGGGCACATATTGGCGCGTCGATTAGCAAGATTATTAGTAATGGCAGACAAAAAGCGCATTCTCCTCGTCGTCCATCCGAACATTCAGAGGCCTAAGCAATGAAAGAGGTAATGATTCCTTACATCCTAATTATGTGGATTTTAGTTTCTACTGGGGCGATTAAATGGACATTAAAAAGCGCGTTTTGGATTGTATCTGGTGGACTGATGATCTTGGTATTGCTAGGCGTGCTTTCTCGCCTATGGGCGCCGGTAGATTTAAGTTACTCATCAACGGTTAAAGCTCCGCATTCGGTATTGTCGCCGCTATTGCGCGAACAAATCGATAAGATCCATGTAGAGCATAATCAATACGTTAAACAAGGTGAGGTGATTTACACCCTTATCGACACAACCTCGAGTGCCGAGTTAGAGAAGATTAAGGCGTCTATTGTTAAACAAGAAGAGGCTATTGCCCAGTTAAAGCGTGATGTGGCTAGGGCTAATAAATCACCAGAAATTTTCAAACAGCGTGAGGTTGAGTACTACCATTCGCAATTACGTATTGCTAATTCGGCCCTCGCTTCGCTACATGCAGACGCTAAAAAAACTGAGTTTGAACAGGAAAGGAAAACAATTCGTGCGCCATTTGATGGCCAAGTTGCAGTGGTTAATGTGGCCGACGGAAGCCGCGTGGGCAACATGCATATATACGATACTGGACGTAAGTTTATGGAAATGCGTATTCCGGATCAGACCTATCGTTACGTTGAGGTAGGGCAGTTTGCCGAGTTTTATGTGGATGCTTATCCAGGCGAGATTTTCCGAGCTAGAGTTCACAGCCTTACTGCAGGTACTGGTGAGTCAGCGGTCTCTCCAATGCAGGGCCCGCAAAGTGTTCGCCAACATGTGGGAGCAAACGCCAGCTCGCATGGCCGAACGGTGATATTAGAAATTGTTGAACCCGAAGGTAAAGTCATTCCTATTGGCGCTACGGGTTCGGCGTGGATTTCGGCTAATAAACCGCATCCATTCTTTGGCTTTATTGATGTTATTGGTGCCGCTACGGTGCGCCTGCATTCTTACAAGTCTTACTTAAACGCGATGTAATAGCTGTTTAAAAGTACGCCCATTGTGAGGGCGTACAACACACGTTCCATTCCCCACTTATTATTTTTTACAGCACTAATTTTGTTTAGTGCTGAACTTAGGTTATTCATGAATACAATCAAAATGCTACTGCTAGTAAGTGCTTCCTTCTTATTTGGAAAAGCTTATGCCGGCGCCTACATGTTCCCTGAACTTGGCATGATGAGCATTAGCACCGCTGGTGCAGGGGCTCAAGCCGTTGCCGAAGGCGCTGAAACTGCTTTTGCTAACCCTGCTGCAATGACTGAACTTAACACCACCACGCTTGCATTTAATGTGCAGGGTATGGTGTCTAACATTAACTATACCGACAATGGTTCAACTGGCGTGTTTGCGGGTGGGGAATCATCTTCGAAAGCTGGTACTGCGATGCCAGTGGGATCTATATATGCCGTTACTCCGCTTAACGATAGTTGGTCTGTTGGTTTAGCTATAGCATCTGCCGGCGGTTCCATTATTGATTATGGGCCGAATTTCGCTGGTTCACTATTGCTACAAGATGCACAGTTAACTACTGTACAGTTTAATCCTAGCATTGCTTACCAAGTGAAAGATGACTGGTCGATAGGTTTAGGCTTAGTCGCTGAATATGGCCTATTAGAACAAAACTTTGCAGGTCACTCCGATTCCTTGTTACCCTCAGTTTCGGCAGAAGGTAGCAGTATCGAGTTTGGTTACACCCTTAGCAGCCTTTATAAATTCAATGACGACAATCGTATCGGCTTTACTTATCGCTCTGAGTTAAACCACGATATGGATGGCGATATTAGCTCTGACAATCGCAGCGGTTCTTCATCAATTAACATTATTATGCCAGCAGTGGCCATTGTTAGTGGTTATCATCAACTTGAAAGCAAACCCGCTTTATTATGGAGTTTAGGCTGGAGTGATTTTAGCAAAGTGTCTGAAACAGCTATTTCGCTGGCTAATCGTGAAGCGGGCATCGCGCGAGAATGGCAAGACACCTTTTCTGCCAGCGTTGGTATGCATTACCCCTTAAACCAGCAGTGGCGTTTAGAAAGTGGTGTTTACTACGAAACCTCACCGCAAGATGATCCAAGCTTACAATACCCAGATGTACCCACCGGAGAGTTATGGAAACTTGGGCTTGGTGCTAGCTACGAGATTAACCAAAACTGGCGAATGCAAATGTATTACGAGTACTACTACGGCGGCACCCCAAGTATTGATTACACCTTATTCGAAGGCTCAGCTGCGGAAAGCTCGTTAAAAGGTGATTATGAGGCGGCAGTTCATTTCTTTGGTGTATTGTTTAACTACCAGTTCTAGTTTGTTGTATTAAGCGCAAGGCAATAAAAAAACCAGCATGTAATTGCTGGTTTTTTAGTGAAGAGGGAACTGGTTTAACTAAGCTTACTTCACTTCTTCGCCTTTGGCTTGTAAGTCAGCGTGGTAGCTTGAGCGTACTAAAGGACCACAAGCTGCGTGAGTAAAGCCCATGGCCTCTGCTTTTTCTTTTAGTTCATCAAACTCTTCTGGCGGCACGTAACGCGCTACCGGTAGGTGATGACGGCTAGGTTGCAAGTATTGGCCAAGCGTTAGCATGGTTACGCCGTGTTCGCGTAAATCTTGCATAACCTGCAGGATCTCTTCATTGGTTTCTCCAAGCCCCATCATTAAGCCAGATTTAGTCGGTACATTGGGGTGTAGTTCTTTGAAACGCTTTAGCAGCGTTAATGACCATTGGTAATCTGAACCAGGGCGAACTTGCTTATATAAACCTGGAGCTGTTTCTAAGTTATGGTTAAAAACATCTGGCGGGTTTTTGTCTAAGATTTCTAAAGCGCGATCCATACGGCCTTTAAAATCAGGTACCAAGGTTTCTATTTGAATATGTGGGCTGCGTTGGCGAATTTCACTTACACACTCAGCAAAGTGGGCGGCACCGCCATCACGTAAGTCGTCGCGGTCTACCGAGGTAATTACCACATATTTTAGCTTCATGTCGGCAATGGTGGCGGCTAACTTGGCGGGTTCTTCGGCATCTAGTGCTAAGGGCTTACCGTGGCCAACATCGCAGAATGGGCAACGACGAGTACAAATGTCACCCATAATCATAAAGGTAGCAGTACCGTGGTTAAAACACTCTGCCAAGTTAGGGCAAGATGCTTCTTCACATACCGAGTGCAAATTATGCTTGCGCATAGCACTTTTAATTTCATTGATTCGAGTGCTATCAGAAGGAAGTTTAATACGCATCCAATCGGGCTTACGTAACATGGTTTCCTTTTCCGAGGGTATTACCTTCACTGGAATAAATGCCATTTTGTCGGCATCGCGAAGTTTTACTCCGGGCTCCATACGCACTTTTTTTGCACTCATAGTGTGGGTAGTCCTTGTTGATGTTCTGTACTGCTATAAGCCAGCTGCTTCACTAACACCTTGCTAAGGAGTTCGGCAACCTGACTAATGTTTGGGCTAGCAACATAGTCGCTAATTTGTGCCATTTCTAAACCGGCATAACCACAAGGGTTAATTTGCAAAAACGGACTTAGGTCCATGTCTACGTTTAATGCTAAACCGTGGAAAGAGCAGCCTTTGCGAATACGTAAACCTAAAGAGGCTATTTTCTTTTGGTCTACATACACTCCAGGTGCGTCTTTTTTGGCAAAAGCCTCAATCTTATAATGATTAAGGGTTTCGATGATGCTTTGTTCGATAATGGTGACTAAGTCGCGAACACCAAGTTTACGGCGACGCAAGTTGAGCAAGGGGTAAGCCACTAGTTGGCCAGGACCATGGTAAGTGACCTGACCGCCTCTATCTGCTTGCACCACCGGAATGTCGCTACTGGCTAGTAGGTGTTCCGCTTTACCCGCCTGACCTTGAGTAAACACTGGCTGGTGTTCTACCAGCCACAACTCGTCATCCTGCTCAGCGCTGCGTTGATCAGTAAAATCACGCATAGCTTGCAAGATGCTTGAATAGTCTTGAAGACCTAGTTGGCGAATGATTAAGCGGTTTTGCTCAGGCATTATAGTACGTGGCGTACGTCTTCAATGGCACCAATTTGGGTGTAAAGGCTCTCAATGTGTTGTTTGCTGGTAACTTTAACCACCAAGGTAATTGATTTGTAATTGCCTTTACTGCTTGGACGCGTTTTAGGGCTGTAATCACCCGGCGCTAAACCTTGAATAACACTTAATACTTCATCTTCTAAAGTGTTGTTGTTTACGCCCATGATTTTAAAAGTAAAATCACATGGGAACTCTAAATATTCATCAAATTTAGTTTGCATTTCTGACCTAAGAATACTGATTTAAGCCGCGATTTTTGGTCGAGCTAGAAATAAAAAACGCGTTATTCTAACGCGTTTTTGTGAGCTTTGCCTAAAATTTCCGCCAATTGGCTTAGAGTTTATGCATTGGTCTTATTGCTTAACTAAATAAAGACGCAAAGAACAACTTAATGTAATCCAGTAAACGTTTGAAGATCCCACCTTGTTCTACTTCTTGCAGAACAACTAATGGGTACTCGGCAACATCTTCTTCACCTACTTGGAAATACACTGAGCCTACAGTTTGACCTTGGCTCAATGGCGCTTTTAGCTCTTCTTTTAGCTCAAAGCTCGCTTGAAGCTGACTGGCTTGGCCGCGTGGTAGGGTAAGGGCGATATCTTGGTTAACACCTAAAGATACTGTGTCTTGGTCGGCCATCCATACCGTTTGTTCTACAAAGCTGTCGCCAGCTTTATAAGGTTTAACGGTTTCGAAAAATCTAAAGCCCCAATTAAGTAGCTTTTTACTCTCGGCTGCACGGGCTTTAGCAGAGTTAGTTCCCATAACCACTGCTACTAGACGCATGTCTTGGTTGGTAGCTGAAGAAACTAAGCTATAACCGGCCTTGCTAGTATGGCCAGTTTTCATGCCATCTACATTTAGGCTTTTATCCCATAGTAGTGTGTTGCGGTTGTGCTGAGTAATGCCGTTAAAAGTGAATGATTTCTCTTTGTAAATGGCGTACTCATCTGGCACATCGCGGATCATCGCTGTGGCCAAAATTGCCATATCTTTAGCAGTGGTATATTGCTCGGTGCTATCTAGACCGTGGCTGTTAGCGAAGTGAGTATTTACCATGCCTAAGTGGCCAGCCCAAGAATTCATTAAGCTGGTGAATGAGTCTTCGCTGCCGGCGATATGTTCTGCCATGGCTACGCAGGCGTCGTTACCTGATTGAATAATGATGCCGCGGTTTAAGTCAGCAACTTTGACTTGTTTGCCTACTTCGATAAACATTTTTGAAGAATCTGGGAAGTTCTTCGACCAAGCTTTTTCGCTAATGGTTACCATGCCATTAGGGTCAAGCTTGCCCGATTTGATTTCTTTACCAATGATGTAGCTGGTCATGATTTTGGTTAAGCTGGCTGGCGCTAGGCTGTCTTCTTCATTTTCGGCAGCGAGCACTCGGCCTGAGTCAAAATCTACTAAGTAGTAGGCTTTGGCTGAAACAATAGGAGCATTAGGGATAACTTGAGGAGCGGCATAAGCTACGCTCATGCTACTTGCAATCAGAAGCGCAGAGGCGCAGCTAACACGCTGAAATACATTTTTTATCATGGTTGGCTCTTTGGCTTGTTAGTCAATAAACACGGACGGCAAACACTATAACAAAACTTTTCGGCAGTTTGTTAGTATCCTGCTCTAAATCCACTAGTTTGCTTTTAGATTAATGATATAAGCGTCTTTATAGGGACCTTTACGCATGTTTGCCAGGTACTTCTCGGCGCTTAATACATCGTAATAGGGGCCCAATCGCAGTTTCTGCCAGCCATTCTCGGTAACTAATTGAGTGCTTAAGCCTTCAGCTTGTAACTGTTGCTGGTGTTGCTCTAATACTTGCTGATTTTTACTGGCGAGCAGTTGAACATAGTATTGTTGAGCACCCGGCTGAGGCTTTGTGGCGGCATTATCGTTATCAAAACGCAACAGCTTGATTTTTACTTTGGCAGTACCTGATTTCAGCATATCGAGCTTGTAAGCCGCCGCGTAGGATAAATCGATGATGCGTTTTTGGTGAAATGGACCGCGGTCGTTCACTCGCACAATAACGGTTTTGTTATTGCTTAAGTTGGTAACTTCTACATAGCTAGGCAGTGGCAAGTTTTTGTGGGCAGCCGACATACTATACATGTCGTAAATCTCACCGTTGGACGTGAGGTGACCATGAAACTTTTTGCCGTACCAAGACGCTTCCCCTTCAACTTCGTGCTGCTCTATATCGCGCCATACTTGATAGCTTTTCCCACGTACTGTGTAGTCACGATTACCTTGGCGGCTGTATGGTTCAAAACGAGGGATGGGGTTTTCAATATGATCTAGCTCTGGAGCTGAATCGGGTGCCTTGTCATTACTCATCCCATAGCGCTGATCGCTTGGTGAAGAGCTACAAGCACTAAGCAGTGCCGCTAAGGCAGCACTGCTCAAGTAAACGGTGACAAGGCGTTTAAACTTAATTGGCATTAGTTTGCGCCTGAGCCTTTCGTAGTTGCTCACTAAATTGATACACGGCCATGGCATAAAGCGGGCTGCGGTTATAGCGAGTAATCACATAGAAGTTATGTTCCGCTAACCAATAACTGTGGCCTTCAGCTTCTTCCAGCTCTAGCAGTTTAACGGAGGTGTTATCTGTTAAGCTTGCTTCGGTTTTTATTCCCGCTTGAGACAGCTCTTGCCAAGTATTGTTAATTTCTAACTTTTTGCTTAACCATGGTTTGGCCTGTGTAGTGTTTGACTCTGCGGCATGCACTACGGGTTTGCCTAATTGCCAACGGTGTTTAGCAAAGTAGTTAGCTACGCTGCCTATGGCATCAACGGGATTGGTTAGCATATCTACTTTGCCATCGTTATCAAAATCTACGCCGTAATGAATATAGCTAGAAGGGATGAATTGGCCAAAGCCCATTGCGCCAGCGTACGAACCTTTAACTTCGTCTAAGGCCCAGCCTTGTTGTTCTGCTAAACGAATGTAATACGCGAACTCTTTGCTAAAAAACTGGCCGCGTTTAGGGTAATGGAAACCTAAAGTATACAAGGCATCAATGACTGGGTAAGTTCCCTTGTGTCGCCCGTAGTAGGTCTCTACGCCAATAATGGCAACTATTATTTGTGCTGGAACCTTAAACTCTTTTTCAGCGCGCTCTATGGTTTCTTGGTGCTCTTGCCAAAAGGCTAAGCCAGCTGCTAAACGTTCTTCGGTAAGGAATAAATCGCGGTAAAGGTGCCAAGGTTTGGCTTCCCATGGGCGAGTAATCGCATCGATTACCGCTTGCTGATAGGTGGCTTGCTCGGCGGCTTTTTCTAAGCTCTCGAGCGGAATATCAAGTTCTTGGCTTAATGCTTCAATACGTTGCTGCTGTTCGGTGTTGGCCAAGGCAGAAAATGACCAGATTTGAGACAGAGCAAGTAATAAGCAACAACATAAGCGCATAGCAATCCTTATTGGGCATAAAGCCGTTTGTGAGTATGAACAGACATCAGAATGCCAAAACCTGCCATCAGTGTCACTATCGATGTGCCGCCATAGCTCACTAAAGGAAGCGGAACACCTACCACAGGTAGTAAACCGCTCACCATGCCAATGTTTACAAAGATATAAACGAAGAAGGTTAAAATAATGCAACCAGCTAACAAGCGGCCAAAGGCTGTTTGCGCTTGAGTGGCAATAAACAAGCCACGACCAATGATGTAGAAATACAAACACATCAGCAGCACTACGCCTAAAAAGCCAAACTCTTCGGCAAATACGGCAAAAATAAAATCGGTATGCCGCTCCGGCAAAAAGTCTAATTGAGATTGAGTGCCTTGCAGCCAGCCTTTACCGGCGAAGCCACCAGAGCCAATAGCAATTTTAGATTGAATAATGTGGTATCCCGCGCCTAGGGGATCACTTTCTGGATTAAGTAAAGTGAGTACTCGCTGGCGCTGATAGTCGCGCATTAAGAAGAACCATAGCAAAGGGATAAAGGCGGCAATAGCAGCACCTGCAGCGCCCACTAATCGCCAACTCATTCCGGCTAAGAACAAGGCAAAAATCCCAGAGGCCGCGACCAGTAAAGATGTCCCTAAATCGGGCTGCTTAGCGATAAGCAAGGTTGGCGCAATTGCAATGGTGGCACCAATCAGTAAGTGTTTGAAGCTGGGTGGGAGAGGGTGCTGGCTAATATAACGCGCAACCATGAGTGGCACTGCGAGCTTCATAATTTCAGATGGTTGGAAACGAATAAAACCGAGATCTAACCAGCGCTGGGCACCTTTACCCACATCGCCCACTATCAGCACCGCCAATAGCATCAACAAACCGGAGAAAAAGAAGAAGGGCGCCCAGCGCAAATATACGTCGGGGGGAACTTGCGCCAGTACAAACATCACTACAGTCGCTAAGGCAATGCGCACCAGTTGGCGATTTAGCATCGCCATGCTCTCGCCGCTGGCGCTGTATAAAACAAACATGCCCAAGCCCATTAATAACACTAAACCAAGCAATAAAGGCCAATCTAGGTGCAGTCGCCACCACAAAGAGTTTTTCTGCTCTTGGCTATAGTTGCCCATGCTTAAAAGGTTTCCTTGGTTTCAAAATAACTATCAAATAACTCGCGAATTACTGGCGCTGCATTGGAGCTACCACCACCGGCATTTTCTACAACCACTGAGGCAACAATCTCGGGTTTTTCGAAGGGTGCATAGGCGACAAACATCGCGTTATCGCGGTGTTGTTCTTTAAGGCTTTCGGCATCGTATTCTGCATCTTCAGCGATGCCTACAACTTGCGCAGTGCCCGATTTACCAGCAGCGACATAAGTAGTGTCTTCAAAAGCTTTACGCGCGGTACCGTTACTTTTGTTGATTACGCCGTACATGCCATCTAAAGCGACCTGCCAGTTTTTATCACTGTTTAAGGCAATAGGAGCTTGAATTTGCGGCGGCAAGCCAATGTGTGAGTTGGCATCGCCGACGCTTTTTAAAATACGTGGGGTAATAATTTTACCTTTGTTTACCAAAATATTGGTGGCCTGAGCGAGCTGTATAGGGGTGGTGGTCCAATAGCCTTGTCCAATGCCAACAGAAATGGTGTCACCTTGCCACCACGGTTGGCGGTAGCGAGCACGTTTCCATTCTCGGCTAGGCATATTGGCCCGGCTTTCTTCATGAATATCTATGCCAGTGTATTTACCAAAACCAAACTTGCTCATGTAGGCATGCATTTCATCGATGCCGGTTTCGTAAGCCAGTTTGTAAAAGTAAGTATCTACACTTTGTTCAATAGCTTTATAAACATCAACCCAACCATGTCCCCAGCGTTTCCAGTCTCGGAAGCGGCGTTTGGTATTAGGAATTTGGAACCAACCAGGATCCCACATGCGTTGCTCAACAGTGATTTTACCCAGCTCTAAACCCATTACAGCTAACTGTGGTTTAACCGTAGAAGCTGGAGGGTAAACGCCTTTGGTGGCTCGATTAATCAGCGGGCGATCGGTAGAGTTAAGCAGCTTGTTGTAATTTTTGCTGCTAATGCCATTTACAAACAGGTTAGGGTCATAACTTGGGCTAGATACCATGGCTAGTACGCCACTGGTTTTGGCATCAAGAAGAACCGCTGAACCACGGCGCCCTGCCAGCAACCTTTGAGCTTCTAGTTGCAAGCGAATGTCTACGTTGAGGTAGAGATCTTTACCTGGAATAGGTGGAACAATCTTCATGGTACGAATAATTCGGCCACGGTTATTCACTTCAACTTCTTGATAGCCGACACTGCCGTGCAGAATCTCTTCGTAGTAGCGCTCGATACCTTGTTTGCCGATAGTGCGCGTTGCATCGTACTCGGCCAGTTTGTTCTCTTTTTCTAACCGCTCTAAGTCTTTTGCGTTAATGCGCGCTACATAGCCCAATAAGTGGGTGAGGCTGTCGCCATAGGGATAAAAGCGAATTAAGCTGGCATCGATGCTGGCGCCATGAAATTTGTGCTGTTGCACGCTAAACATGGCCACTTGTTGTTCAGTAAGTTGCGACTTAAGCACTACTGGTTTAAAGCGACGGGTGTGTTTGCGGTTTTGCTGGAATCGCTCAACATCGTTTTCGCTGAGCGCTAATAATTCACTTAACTCGGCGATCATTTGGTCGAGGTCATCTACATTCTCTGGGATGATCTCTAAACTAAAGTTGGGGCGGTTTTCTGCCAGTAATACCCCATTCCTATCGTAAACCAAGCCGCGGGGAGGGGCGATAGGTAAAACTTTAATGCGGTTGTCGTTAGAGCGAGTAGTGTAGGTTTCGTGCTGTTCAAATTGCAGGTAATAAAGGTTGCCCAGCAATACACAAATAAGCGCGAAGGTACCTAAAATAGCCACCAATGAACGACGGTTAAACAACCGTGATTCAGCCGAGTGGTCTCGCATTGCGACGCGCTGTCTTGCCATACTTTAGCGTTTATTCTCTGTGATAAGGGTGGTTAGCCGTAACACTCCACGCGCGATAGAGAGTCTCGGCAACGATAACTCTCACCATTGGGTGGGGCAAAGTGAGTGCCGATAGCGACCAGCGTTGTTCGGCAATGTTGGTGCAACTTGGGGCTAAACCTTCCGGGCCACCAATTAACAGGCTTACATCGCGGCCGTCCATTTTCCAGTTGTCTAGTTGCTTCGCGAGCTGCGGGGTGGTCCAAGCTTTACCGGTAACCTCTAGAGTTACAACACGGTTGCCTTTAGGAATAACCGCTAAGGTGGCCTCACCTTCTTTATCAAGAATGCGCTTTATGTCGGCATTTTTACCGCGGTTCCCGGCTTTTACTTCAACCAGCTCTAGTGGCATATCTTTAGGAAAGCGACGCGCATACTCTTGATAGGCCGTCTCAACCCAAGCAGGCATTTTAGTGCCTACAGCCACTAACTGTATTTTCATCCGGCTTTAGACTCAGAAACAGCGGGTGCCCATAGTTTTTCAAGTTGGTAAAAGTCGCGAGCGCTGTCTTGCATTACGTGCAATACCACATCACCTAGATCAACCAATACCCACTCTGATTCGTCCATGCCTTCGATGCCAATAACTTCAAGTTCAACTTGCTTGGCTTCTTTAACGACATTGTCGGCGATGGATTTAACATGACGCTTAGAATTACCACTACAAATTATCATGGTATCGGTCACGTTAGAGAGTTGGCTTACGTCTAGATTTTGAATATCTCGACCTTTCATATCTTCAATTTTGTCTACTACAAAATCGATCAGTTGTTGGTTTTGCAACAAAAGAACCCCAAATTTGGATTAAAAGATAAGTATATCACGCTCTGTCTGGCTAGGTTAAGAGCCGTAAAGCTTATGTTGAAGAATATAGCTAAGGACTTTTTCAGATAACTGATTTTTCAGCAAGTCTGGGTTTGCTTGGTTTTGCAAGTGCTGGCGGATCTCGCTCGAAGACATATCCATTTTTTGCAGCTGACAAAAGTATACTTTGCCATTGTTGTGAGCGCTTAGCTCACTAACATCTTTGCATAATTTAGTTTCAAGCCATTGACTTAGCTGCTCTGAGACTTGTAAGTGGTAACCGGGGCGCGCAATCACGATCAGATGAGCGTAGTCGCAAAGCGTTTGCCATTCACGCCATTTATCTAAATGATTGAATGAATCTAAACCCATCACAAAGCCAAGCGGCTGATTTGGGTATTCATTAGCGAGTTGTTTAAGGGTATCGCAGGTATAAGAGTGGCCGCCTCTAGCAACTTCACGCCAGTCTAGCTTAAGCTGAGGATAATCACTGAGTGCTAGCTCTAGCAATTGTTGGCGATGTTGTGCGGTGCTAAATTGCTTTTCTTTAAGCGGTGATAAGGCATTAGGCAGCAGTGTTATGTCGGTAGCTTTGGTGGCAGCTAGCAATTGCTGGGCACTGATAACGTGTCCAAGATGAATAGGGTCAAATGAACCGCCAAAAAACAGCTTAAGCATGTTTAACCGTAGGTGATGCCAATTCAAATACTAAGCGTTCTAATTGGTGCCAAGCATGGTCACCGGTAAATTGCTTAATGGCTTTGTCTATTTCAGCAACTTGCATACGCACAGCGTTAACTTGTTGAGGGCTATAGCGTTTTGCTGCGCTACTGACTAAGCCTTGGCGCTTATTCCAAACGCCATGTTGCTTAAATAAGCTGGAATGGTGGCTAGAGGGCTGCTCTTGCAAAAGCTGTAGCAACTTAAACTCTTTGTCTAGCCCCCAGTTGATTAAGGTTGGCTCTTCGCCCTCAAGTTGCAGCTGCTTAATGATTAATAAGCTGCGCTGAAAGTCACCACCTAATAGGGCATCGACCAATTGAAAACTCGAGAAATGATTGGCATGTGACAAGCCCGCTTCAATTTCTTTTAACGAAGGAAGTTGCTGCCCCCAGCGTAATGCAATGGTTGATATTGCCTGGCTAAGCGCGAGTAAGTTCCCTTCATAATAATGCAGTAATAAGGCTATTAGGTCGTTATCGGCGGGCAGGTGTTGTTGGCTTAAACGTTGCCTTACCCAAGCGTGCAATTGTCCACCTTCTGGTGGATAAATCATTACCACTAAGCCTTGTTGGTCAAAAAGCTTGTACCAATTTTGCTTTTCATTGGCTTTGGTTAACTTAGGCACGCTGAGTAAAAATCGAGTCTCAGGGTTGAGCAACTGTAGTAGTTCATCAAGCTGATTTTGAATGGCTTTGTCGGGTACCCGATCAAGTTGCAGTTCAATTAAACGATATTGGCTAAACAGCGACAGCTCAGACATTGCATCAAAAATATCTGGCCATTGAAAGTCTGCATCAAAGGTGAACTTTAAGCGTTCTTCAGCCAAACCTTGTTGTTGTAATTGTTGGCGAATGCTGTCGATAGTTTCAATCTTAATCAGCGGTTCTTCACCTGCTATTAAATAGCAGCTGTAGTTTGCGGCACTTTGCTGTGACAAGCGGTCAGCGTAGATGCGCATATTACCAACTAACCGTAGCCAATTGACGCATAATTTGGTCGGCAGCCATTACCCGTAACTCGTCGTACAATAGCTCCCGCTCTCGTTGTTTTGCTAGTGCTGCTAAGGGGTTATCTTGGAAGTCTCGGTGGAGTTGCACATTAATCGGGAAGTTGCCTTGGTCGGCAATTTGCAAGTAACCGCCCACTTGATAACTTAACTCGTATTCTGCGACCTGACCGTTTTCGAATAACGATAGCGTGCGCTTGCTAATATCTTCGCCTCTTAGGTGCAGGGTTGGAATGCCACTTTCAGGAAATTCAAATACTGCCACATTGTTTTGCGCTAGTTGACGTTTTAGCTCACGAACTAGAGGGCTAAATTCATCACTTGAAGATACGTAGATTTGAGTGAGTTTCTCATCTAACAAATAGCTGCCACGTGGTGCAAAACCACAGGCCGAAATTAGGCTAATGGCTAAGGCAATAACGGCGAAACGAATGGTTGTTAAAGTCATGCTTTCTCGCAGTAAAAAACGGCGGGTGTTAGCCCGCCGTATAACTTAGTTAGCAACAATGTTAAGCAGTTTACCTGCAACATAAATCACTTTGCGTACGGTTTTTCCGTCAACAAACTTAGCGACATTTTCGTCGCCCATTGCCAGCGCTTGAACTGCCTCTTGGTCTGCATCTGCAGCCACAGTAAGTTTAGCGCGTAGCTTGCCGTTTACTTGCACAACAATGAGTTTGCTGTCTTCTACCATGGCTTTTTCATCTGCACTTGGCCAAGCCGCTGTATCAATGTCACCTTTGTTGCCAAGTAGTGTCCATAACTGGTCACAGATGTGCGGCGTAATAGGCGATAGCATTAGTACTACTGCATTAATCGCTTCACGGGTTACTGCGCGGTTATTGGCATCACTTTGATCAGCTTTAGTCAGTTTGTTCATCAACTCCATAATCGCTGCAATAGCAGTGTTAAAGGTTTGACGACGACCAACATCATCACTCACTTTAGCGATGGTTTTATGCACTTCACGACGTAGATCTTTTTGTGCTTCGCTCAAGCTTGCAACATCAAGCTCTGGTGTTTCGCCAGCATTAACGTGGTCGTAGGCGAGTTTCCAAACACGACGTAAGAAGCGTAATGAGCCTTCTACTGCGCTGTCTTGCCACTCAAGTGTTTGCTCGGCTGGAGCGGCAAACATCATAAACAAGCGCACAGTGTCGGCACCGTATTTGTCTACCATTACCTGTGGGTCGATACCGTTGTTTTTCGACTTCGACATTTTACTCATGCCAGCGTAAACAAGTGCTTTGCCATCGGCAGTTTTAGCACTGGTAATACGGCCTTTTTCGTCTTTCTCGGTGATAGCATCTACTGGAGAGACCCAAACCTTACCGCCTTTCTCGTCTTCGTAGTAGAAGGCGTCGGCTAATACCATGCCTTGAGTAAGCAAGCGTTTAAACGGTTCGTCTGAATCCACTAAGCCTGTATCGCGCAACAGTTTGTGGAAGAAACGTGCGTAAAGTAGGTGCAAAATCGCGTGCTCGATACCACCAATGTATTGATCAACCGGCAACCAGTAGTTAGCTTGCTCTGGGTCTAGCATCATGTCTTCGTTGTTAGCACTACAGTAACGCGCGTAGTACCAGCTAGATTCCATGAAGGTGTCGAAAGTATCGGTTTCGTGGAAGGCTTCTTGACCTTCATATTCAGTTTTTGCCCACTCCGGATCGGCTTTAATTGGCGAGGTTACGCCATTCATTACCACATCTTCTGGAAGAACAACCGGTAGTTGGTCTTCTGGCACTGGCACAACATCACCGTTAGCTAGGTTTAGCATTGGGATTGGCGTACCCCAGTAACGCTGGCGGCTTACGCCCCAATCGCGTAGGCGGAAGTTAACTTGTTTGTTACCTTTGCCAATGGATTCAAGTTTGGCTGCTACGGCATCAAAGGCGGCTTTAAATTCTAAGCCGTCAAATTCACCCGAGTTAAACAATACGCCTTTCTCGGTGAATGCCTGCTCTGATAAGTCTAGCTCAGCATCGCTTGGCTTAATCACACCTACAATGTCTAAACCGTAAGCTTGAGCAAATTCGAAATCACGTTGGTCGTGTGCTGGAACGGCCATTACAGCACCAGAGCCGTAACCCATTAATACAAAGTTAGCGACCCAAATTGGTACTAGTTTACCCGTTAGAGGATGAACGGCATTTAGGCCAGTGGCCATGCCTTTCTTCTCCATGGTTGCCATGTCGGCTTCGGCCACTTTGTTGTTTTTGCACTCTTCGATGAAGGCGGCTAATTCTGGGTTAGTTTTAGCGGCTTCTAAAGCAAGTGGATGTTGCGCAGCTACGCCAACGTAGGTTACACCCATTACGGTGTCTGGGCGGGTGGTGTAAATAGAGAACTGCTCGTTGCTGTTCTCTAAACCAAACTGCATTTCTACGCCTTCAGAACGGCCAATCCAGTTACGCTGCATAGTTTTTACTTGCTCAGGCCAATCATCTAGTTGGTCGAGATCATCAAGTAACTCTTGTGCGTAATCGGTGATTTTAATAAACCACTGAGGGATTTCTTTTTGCTCTACTAAAGCACCAGAGCGCCAGCCTCGGCCATCAATAACTTGTTCGTTGGCTAATACTGTTTGGTCTACTGGATCCCAGTTTACCGTGGCCATTTTTTTGTAAACTAAGCCTTTTTCGTAAAGCTTAGTGAAGAACCACTGCTCCCAACGGTAGTAATCTGGCTTACAGGTTGCCAGTTCACGGTCCCAGTCGTAGCCAAAACCCAACTGCTTTAGCTGAGTTTTCATATATTCGATATTCTCGTAGGTCCATTTAGCTGGCGCAGTATTGTTGTTAATTGCTGCGTTTTCTGCTGGAAGACCAAATGCATCCCAACCCATTGGTTGCATGACGTTTTTACCTTGCATGCGCTGGTAGCGAGAGACTACATCACCAATGGTGTAGTTGCGCACGTGACCCATATGCAGGCGGCCGCTTGGGTATGGGAACATAGACAGACAGTAAAACTTCTCTTTACCCGGCTGTTCAACAACTTTAAAGGTTTGCGCTTGCTCCCAGTGCTGTTGCACTTTGGTTTCAATATCACGCGGATTGTATTGCTCTTGCATTGATGGAATCTTCCAGAATGAACCAAATTTGGATTAGGCAGCCTATTGCTACCATACTCGATCCGCATAGGATACCGAGTCCGCCTGCCGACAACAATAGCTAGCGCACATTTGCAGTGAAACAAAAGGTCTATGCTTAATAATGTAAATGCACTTTAGACTGTGGGTGAGTTATGCCAAAGCGAGTAAAAGCCTATCAAGCCTTTGTGGAAGACCTTGAAAAACGCATTCAAGAAAGTGGGGAAGTGGGTCAAGAAGAGCTGTCTAAGCTAATTGATACTACGCAAGAGTATTTACAAGCTGCTAGTGATTTAAGCCAAGATGAATGGCAGCTTATTGCTAACTACGTTCGTCGAGATTTAAGCGACTGGAAAACCGATTACCAGCGCGCTTATGACGAAAGCCCTGGAATGGCACTGCTTAAAGAAAGCATATGGTATTGGCTGGCCAAGTTAAGTGACCAGAGCCAAGTTGAGTGGCATGAGTTGATTGGTGATCTGCAACATCAAGGCGTGTATCAAAGCGGCGAGCTAATTGGTTTGGGGGTGATAGAATGCGCTGAATGTGGTGATAAAACCGCACTGTGGCACCCAACCATTATTAGTAGCTGCGAACATTGCCAAGGTAAGCGATTTTATCGTCATCCTATTAGTGAGCAGCAGGCTTGAGATAACTCAAAGCGCTTGTTATACCAATCGTACTAAGTAACGGTTCATTCTATCTGGTTAAAATACTCGATAACTGCGTTAGAATTTTTGATTGTAGAATAACTACTTATCGAAAAATTCTGCCTTATTCTCGAGTATTTTTCCTGCGTTATTTATGTTCACTTACTTAGTGTGATTGGTATCACGCCAGCGCTTTGATTCTTAGTTTAATCGTTGGCAGCAGGTTGCAGCTTTCGCTGGCGGATCCGTTGTACCAAGCCAGAGGCTAAACCTAGTAACACGATTAACGCGACAGGCCATAGGCCAAAGCGTTGATAAGGTGTTATCCCCGTAGCAGGGGTAACATCATCGGTGAGTGTTAGCTGTTGATACTCAGGCGCACGCTGCTGAATATTGCCAAAGCGGTCGATTATTGCGGTTACCCCAGTATTGGTAGAGCGCACTACTGGCCGGCCAAATTCTAAGGCGCGCATTTGGGCAATCTCTAAATGCTGCTGTGGCCCTATAGAGGTGCCAAACCAAGCATCGTTGCTGACCGTTATAATCGCGTCGGTTTCTGGCGTAAATTGCGGTCTTAGTAATTCACCAAAGGCGATTTCATAGCAAATTGCTGCTAGCCATTGGTGTCCTTTTACTTCCAAGTTCTGCTGCATAGTATCCCCGCGATTAAACGAAGACATTGGCAAATTGAAAAACGGCGCTAAGGGGCGCAGCAATTGTTCAAAAGGCACAAACTCACCTATCGGTAATAAGTGATTTTTATAGTAGCGATTAGGGTTTTCGTAGTAATAGGCAGAGCTTGCACCCGCTTCTTCCGTTTGCTGACCCAGTGTTATTAGTGCGTTGTAATACTGGTTGTTTTGTAAGTTGTGAGCAATAACACCAGTAATTAAGGCTTGTTGTTTATTAAGTAATTGGCCGTCTAAGTCATGTAAGAAATCAATGACTTCATATTCTAAGGCTGCGATAGCGGACTCGGGCCAGACTATTACATCGGCATCTTCTATCGCGGCGGTTTCTTGTTGGTACATAACAAGGCTTGCTGCACGATGTTGTGGTAACCATTTTATATCTAGAGGCACATTGCCTTGTACCAATGCGACTTTTAGTGAGTCCTGAGCTTGGGTCCAGCTTACACCTTTAAAGGTTAATCCCAGTACCAGCGGTAAGGCAATTGTTAGGCAAGCGACCCAGCGAACCTTTTCCTTGTTAACCAAGATAAGTGCAGCTGATGCTGCAATTAACAACACTAGCCAAGTAACACCATAAAGACCAAACACTGGTGCAATAGTTGATAATGGCGAATCTATTTGACTGTAACCAGGTTGTAACCAAGGAAAGCCAGTTAACACCCAGCTGCGCAACCATTCACCTAGTAACCAGCAGGCAGGAAACCACAGCAAGAAAAATGCAAGCCGGCGCGGCCCTTGCCATTTGTTTGCAAGCCAACAGGAAAAGGCAGGGTACAGGGCAAGGTAGGCAACCAATAGCGCCATAAGTGCAAGGCTAACTATCAAAGGCATGCCGCCAAACTCGGCCATGCTTACGTGCACCCAGTGAATGCCATAGCCAAACCAGCCTAAGCCATAGCAAAAGCCCAGTTTAAAGCCTGACTGCTCTGGCTTTAACAGTAGCAATAAACCTAATAGTGAGAGAGGCATCAGTGGCCAGAGGCCATAAGGAGCAAAGGCGAAGGGGGCGATAAGGCCACAAACAAAAGCGACTAACAAACGTAGCCGCGGTGTTAATACTTGTTTCATTTATTCTTGAATGCTTAATTGCAAGGCTTTCTCTTCCGGTATGCTCACCTGTAGCTGCACTAAGCGGCGGCGGTCGGCGGTGCGAACCTTAAAGCGGTAGCCTTCAATTTCAATTGATTCCCCCCGACCAGGTAAATGGCCAAAGGCATGAGTCACCATTCCACCAATCGTATCCACTTCTTCGTCGCTAAATTCGCAACCAAAGTATTGGTTAAAATCTTCGATGTCGGTGAGGGCATTTACCGCAAAGGTTTTATCATTGATGCGGCGAATATCATCTTGTAGGGCTTCTTCGTTAGCAAACTCGTCTTCGATATCACCCACAATAATTTCGAGTATGTCTTCAATGGTCACCAGACCGGATACACCACCAAACTCATCAACTACAATAGCCATGTGGTAGCGTTCGCTGCGAAACTCTTTTAGCAGTTTGTCGATGCGTTTACTTTCTGGCACTACAACTGCTGGGCGAATCACTTCGCTAAGGGGCGTGGTTGATGCTTCTTCGGTAAAAGCGAATTTGAGCAGATCTTTGGCGAGAAGTACGCCTTCAATGTGGTCTTTGTCTTCGTTGATAACCGGAAAGCGAGAGTGACGCGCTTCGGTTAGCGTGGGTAAAATCTGTGCAATGGTTTGGCTAACATCTAAGGTTACCATTTGCGAGCGAGGGATCATGATGTCTCTTACACGTTGGCTTGATACATCAAGCACACCTTCAATCATCTCTCGGGTATTTTGGTCGATCAGTTCTCGTTGATTGGCGTCTTGTATTACTTCTACCAATTCCTCTTTGCTTTTCGGCTCTCCTTGTACCAGCTGAACAATTTTATCTATCCAGCCTTTCTTAGCAGAACCGTTGCTAGAGTGAGGGTTGTCGTCGCTCATATCTTTCTTTTTTACCTAGTTAGTTATTCAACAGGTATTAGTAAGGGTTACTAATACCTAATTTGGTAAGCACTGCGATTTCTAGTGCTTCCATTTCTTCTGCTTCTTGATCCTCGATATGATCATAACCTAGCAGATGAAGGCTTCCATGTACAACCATGTGTGCCCAGTGATCAAACACCGGTTTTCCCTGTTCTTCGGCTTCACGTTCTACCACTTGGCGGCATATCACTAAGTCACCTAATAGTGGCAAACTTACGCCCGGAGGCGCTTCAAATGGGAAAGATAACACGTTGGTTGGTTTATCTTTATGACGGTATTGAGAATTTAACGCTTGGCTTTCGGCTTCGTCAACAATGCGAACGGTAATTTCGCTATCATGGTCTTGTTCTACCAAAGTTGCATGCAACCACGCTTCAAATGCGCTGATGCTTGGCAGGTTTTCTTCATCACCAGTGGCGATTTGTAAATCAACAACCGCCATGTTTATTCTCCGCCACTTTGGCTAAGTTTTTGCGCAGCTTCGCGGCGTTGCTTTTGTTTTTCTTCGGCAATGCGGTCGCGCTCATCTTGATCTTCGTAAGCTTCTACAATGGCGGCGACAATGGGGTGGCGAACCACGTCAGCGGCTTGGAAGAAATTAAAGCTTAGTGCTGGCACCTCACTCAGTACTTCAATGGCATGGCGTAGGCCAGACTTTTGATGGCGTGGTAAGTCAATTTGGGTGATATCACCGGTAATCACCGCACGCGAGTTAAAGCCAATACGGGTTAAGAACATTTTCATTTGTTCTACCGTGGTATTCTGGCTTTCATCGAGAATGATGTAGGCATCATTTAGAGTACGGCCACGCATGTAAGCTAAAGGAGCAACTTCAATAACATTGCGTTCTATTAAGCGCTCTACTTTTTCAAAGCCGAGCATTTCAAATAGGGCGTCGTAAAGTGGGCGTAGGTAAGGGTCGACTTTTTGGCTTAAGTCACCGGGTAAAAAACCCAGTTTTTCACCGGCTTCTACCGCTGGGCGAGTAAGCAAAATACGGCGTACTTCTTGGCGCTCTAAGGCGTCAACTGCACAAGCTACAGCTAAATAGGTTTTACCGGTACCTGCAGGGCCAATACCAAAGGTTACGTCGTGGCCAAGCATGTTACCGATATAGCTTGCTTGGTTTGGCGTTCGCGGCTTAATTACACCCCGTTTGGTTTTAATGTTTAATTCTTTACCGTAGTGCTGAGTATTTTCTTCGTCTTGCTCGAGAGCGTGGCTCTCTTGAATAGCTAAGTGGACTTTTTCTGGGCTTAGCTCTGGAATATCGCCACCTTTTAGCGGTGCCGTTTCTACATATAGCGAACGCAAAATGCTACCGGCAATCAAACACATGCCATGGCGGCCAGTAATTTGAAAGTTGTTACTGCGGTAACTAATTTCTACACCTAAACGGCGTTCAAGTTGCTTTAAGTTGTCATCAAGTGGGCCGCAAAGTTGGGCAAGGCGAGGGCTAGAGGCTGGCTCTAGATGTATTTCAATAGAATTGATTTTATTACTCAAATTGTTTTCGGGCTGGCTATGGTAGCCAGCCTCAACTCCTTAAAAGCGTATCGGCGACTAAGGCGTAAAGCTCGCCACACCTAGGTGGTCAGCTTGCCCATCGGTTTTGTCGATAATAGTGGCAGGGGCAACGTCATTACGCAACTCCATTTGTTGTTCTGTTCTTAGCAATTCACCACGTAAAGAGTGAGCAAACACATCAACAATTTTCACATCAACGAATTGACCTATAACGTCATGGCTGCCTTCAAAGTTCACTACGCGGTTATTTTCAGTGCGACCACGCAATTCCATTGGGTTTTTCTTCGAAGGGCCTTCAACTAAAATGCGTTGCTCGGTATCTAGCATACGGCGGCTAACTTGCATCGCTTGTTGGTTAATGCGCTCTTGCAAAATATATAAGCGTTGTTTCTTTTCTTCTTCACTTACATCGTCTGGTAAGTCTGCCGCTGGCGTACCTGGGCGTGCGCTGTAAACAAAACTAAAGCTCATATCAAAGTTAACTTGCTCGATAAGCTTCATGGTATCGGCAAAATCATCTTGGGTTTCGCCAGGGTAGCCAACAATGAAGTCAGAGCTAATTTCGATGTCTGGGCGCGCTTTACGTAGCTTGCGAATAATCGATTTGTACTCAATGGCAGTGTGGCCGCGCTTCATTAAGTTAAGAATGCGGTCGGCACCACTTTGTACAGGTAGGTGTAAAAAGCTCACTAGCTCAGGAGTATCAGCATATACCTCAACAATATCGTCGGTAAATTCGATAGGGTGGCTTGTGGTAAAGCGAATACGGTCGATGCCATTGATGCTAGCAACGTAACGTAGTAGTTCGGCAAAAGTACAAATATTGTCGTCGTGAGTAAGGCCGCGGTAGGCATTTACGTTTTGCCCAAGCAGGTTTACTTCACGTACCCCTTGTTCGGCTAACGAGGCAATTTCGTATAGAACATCGTCAAGCGGGCGGCTTACTTCTTCGCCACGGGTATACGGCACAACACAGAAGGTACAATATTTACTACAGCCTTCCATAATTGATACAAAAGCGGTTGCGCCTTCGGCTCTAGGTTCTGGTAAACGGTCAAACTTTTCGATTTCTGGGAAGCTTACGTCTACTACCGATTTCTCGCCGCCTTTCACTTGTTTGATCATTTCCGGCAAGCGGTGCAGGGTTTGCGGGCCAAACACTATATCTACGTAAGGTGCGCGCTCACGAATGGCTTTGCCTTCTTGTGAGGCTACACAGCCGCCTACACCAATCACTAAGTTTGGTTTCTTATTCTTGAGAGTTTTCCAGCGACCTAACTGGTGAAATACTTTTTCCTGCGCTTTTTCGCGAATAGAACAAGTGTTTAGCAACAGTACGTCGGCATCGTCAGCTTCTTCAGTAAGCTGAAAACCATGGGTTGCATCGAGTAGGTCGGCCATTTTCGAGGAATCGTACTCGTTCATTTGGCAGCCCCAAGTTTTTATATGCAGCTTATTTCCCATCGTTTTACTCATCATTACATCGTTAAAAAAGGAGGCGTATTTTACTGGTTTATAGCAAGCCTTGCTAGTAACAATAACGGTGTTTGCCGGAAAAAGGTCAAAAAACATCCGCGTGCTGTTGTGTGGGCTTTGTCGCTCAAATTTTTATTTCAAGATTCGCATCCATTTATCGCTTCAGGTTACACTGCAGAAAATAGTGAGAACAAATTGAAATACCATGGAAAAATTTGATGTTGTGGTAATTGGCGGCGGTATGATTGGCGCGGCTAGTGCGCAAGGTTTTGCCTTGCAGGGCTTATCGGTATTGATGTTAGAGTCTTTTGAGCCTAACGCTTTTGACACCAATCAGCCGATAGACTTGCGCGTAAGCGCAATTAGCCAAGCCAGCGTTAATTTACTTAAGCACTTGCAAGCTTGGCCGCACATTAGCGCTATGCGCTTGTGCCCCTACCAACAACTGCAAGTGTGGGAAGACCCCAAAGATAAGCTGATTTTTGATTCAGCCCAACTCGATTTGCCCGAATTAGGTTTTATGCTAGAAAATCGCATTATCCAGTTAGGTTTATGGCAAGCCAACGAGCAGGTCGGCGTAACACCTAATATCGTTAAGCAAGTACAACTTGTTAGTAATACCGCGCAAGGTGTAGAGCTTAATGTTGATGGGAAAGCGGTGAGTGCTGGCTTGATGGTAGTCGCAGACGGTGCAAATTCTCAAATGCGCCAGCAGCTAGGTTTAGGCATTAGCGCTTGGGATTATCGCCATGATTGCTTTGCCATTAACGTTAAGTTAGATGCGCCTCAGCAAACGGCTACTTGGCAACAGTTTTATCCTACTGGCCCTCGAGCGTTGTTACCACTGGCAGACCAACATGCTGCCCTTATTTGGTATGACGCTAAAGTCACTATTCAAGGCCTCAAGCAGCTAAACAAATCGCAGCTAAAGCAACGCATAGAATCAGAGTTTCCTGCTTTACCGGGTGATATTGAAATATTAGATAGCGCCAGTTTTCCGTTAACTCGACGCCACGTAGATCGTTATGTAAAACATAGCGCAGTGGTGATTGGCGATGCCGCTCATACTATTAACCCATTAGCAGGGCAGGGGGTAAACCTTGGTTACCGCGACGTGAAGTGCTTGTTGGAACAATTCGAGCGCTATGGTATGGCGGATAAACAAAAGGCATTACGTCGCTTTGAAGTACGCCGTAAGCCCGATAATCACCTTATGCAAAGCGGCATGGATTTGTTTTACTTAATGTTCTCAAACAGTTTGCCGCCGCTACAGGCTATTCGAAAGCTTGCGATTAAAAGCGTACAACAGGCGGGCCCAGTAAAAGACTGGGCACTTAAATATGCTTTAGGAGATTTGCAGTAGCGCTACTGTTTATTCGCTAACATTTAATGAGCCTGCGTTATTTCTGATCACTTACTTAGTGTAATTGGTATAAGCAGGTTTTTTTATTGTTTGAAAGGCAGAAAGAAAAAAGGCCTGCTAAAAAGCAGGCCTTTTAAGGTGGCAGGGATAGCTGGATTTGAACCAACGAATGGCGGCATCAAAAGCCGCTGCCTTACCGCTTGGCGATATCCCTACAAAACTCTTTGAACTGGATTCTTCATTAGAGAAGAATGGTGCGGAAGGAGAGACTTGAACTCTCACACCTTGCGATACTAGAACCTAAATCTAGCGCGTCTACCAATTCCGCCACTTCCGCACGAAATACTTCTTAAAACTAATGGTGGCTATGGCGGGACTTGAACCTGCGACCCCAGCATTATGAGTGCTGTGCTCTAACCAGCTGAGCTACATAGCCATCTGCAATTTCACAATGTGAACTTACAAACTTATCGGCAGGGCAAGCAAATACTAGTCAACAACATAGCTTTTACTGTCTTACCTGGGCACATTGCCCTATTCAGTTACTGCATTCTCAGGTAAACCTGAGCACAATAAAAGTGGCAGGGATAGCTGGATTTGAACCAACGAATGGCGGCATCAAAAGCCGCTGCCTTACCGCTTGGCGATATCCCTGCAGAAACTTTTCGAAACAAGCTTACCGATGTTTCGATTGTCTAAACCTAAGGTTTAGACTGCAATCAAGAATCATGGTTCTTGCTGCTTAACTCAAGTTACTAAACTCAAGCCTTAAAATGTGGCAGGGATAGCTGGATTTGAACCAACGAATGGCGGCATCAAAAGCCGCTGCCTTACCGCTTGGCGATATCCCTGCAGGGTCTTACTATTGGTTTCTTCTTAAAAGAAGAATGGTGCGGAAGGAGAGACTTGAACTCTCACACCTTGCGATACTAGAACCTAAATCTAGCGCGTCTACCAATTCCGCCACTTCCGCAAATTTATTACTGTAACTTTAGCAGTATACAGTAATGGTGGCTATGGCGGGACTTGAACCTGCGACCCCAGCATTATGAGTGCTGTGCTCTAACCAGCTGAGCTACATAGCCTTGTTTTCTACGCTTTGCGTTGAGAACGGGGCGTATTATGCTGATGAGACCCAACAGCGTCAACCGTTTTTTTGCCAAAAAACGGCAAAAAAGTTTGTTTGCGCAGTTTGTGTACGCGATGCACTTAGTTTGCTCATTTCTGCTGTTTGCTTTGTGCGCAATTGACTGTTACTTGCTCGCTTTGGCCTAATGGGTTTTTAGGGCGCGCTAATAAGCTGTTGCTAACAATAGAGTGAATAAGCCTTAAAAGTATCTTTTGGAGATGCTTTAACGCTGTTGTTTAGAACTTAATTTGGTGCGAGTGGCGGTTAAACTGTTAAAAGCGTTTTTGCTAAACCTGAATTGCAGATACAAAAAAGCCAACTTAACGTTGGCTTTTGGGGTTTACAGATAAGGTTTATACGTTAAATAAGAAGTGAATCACATCACCGTCTTTTACTACGTAAGTTTTACCTTCTTGGCGCCATTTACCGGCTGTTTTAGCGCCAGCTTCACCTTGGTGCTCAATGTAGTCGTCGTAACCAACCACTTCTGCACGAATATAACCTTTCTCAAAATCGGTATGGATTTTACCGGCTGCTTGCGGGCCTGTAGCACCAACGGGTACGGTCCAAGCGCGAACTTCTTTTACACCCGCAGTAAAGTAGGTTTGTAAGTCTAGTAGTTCGTAACCTGCGCGAATTACCCGGTTTAGACCTGGTTCTTCTAGGCCCATTTCTTCCATGAATTCGGCTTTTTCTTCGGCGTCTAGCTCGGCAATTTCGCCTTCAATTTCAGCACAAACGGCTACTACTACTGCGTTCTCGCTTGCTGCAATCTCTTTTACTTTGTCTAAGTAAGGATTGTTCTCGAAACCATCGTCATTTACGTTTGCAATGTACATGGTTGGCTTAGCAGTTAAGAAGTTCATGTAAGCAATGGCCGCTTTTTCTTCTTTGCTTAACTCTAAGCTACGTAGCATTAAGTCTGCTTCTAAATGCGCTTGTACTTTTACTAATACTTCTGCTTCAAATTTGGCATCTTTATCGCCACCTTTGGCTTTCTTAGCAACGCGGACTTGCGCTTTTTCACAGGTATCTAAATCAGATAGCGCTAACTCGGTGTTAATGGTGTCGATGTCTTCTGCAGGATCAACCTTGCCAGATACGTGAACGATGTTGTCGTTTTCAAAACAACGAACAACATGGCCAATCGCGTCGGTTTCACGAATATTAGCTAAGAATTTATTACCTAAGCCTTCACCTTTAGAAGCGCCGGCAACCAAACCTGCAATGTCCACAAATTCCATGGTGGTTGGAAGAATACGCTGTGGGTTAACAATGGCTGCTAGGGCGTCTAGGCGCTCATCAGGAACCGGTACTACGCCGGTGTTTGGCTCAATAGTACAAAATGGAAAGTTAGCAGCTTCAATGCCGGCTTGCGTCAGAGCGTTAAAAAGGGTCGACTTGCCTACGTTTGGCAAACCAACGATGCCACATTTAAATCCCATAATAATACCTATTTGTGTAAGGGGCTTAGCCCGCTTTGTAACTGTGTAATCGATTCATTGCTTTGCTTAAACCATCTTTAAGCAAAACATCGGTACTGCGTACCGCCTCATCAATTGCATCATCAATCAGTAGTTGTTCGTTTTTAGGCGCTTTACCTAGAACAAACCCAGAAACACGGTCTTTATGACCGGGGTGCCCAATACCTATCCGTAAACGATGAAAATCTTTATTGTTGCCAAATTTGCTGATGATATCGCGCAGGCCATTGTGGCCGCCATGCCCACCACCTTTTTTAAAGCGAGCTACGCCAGGTGGTAAATCGAGTTCATCATGAGCAACCATAATCTGCTCAAGTTCAATGCGATAAAATTTGGCTAAAGAAGCGACAGATTTGCCACTAAGATTCATAAACGTTGTAGGAATTAACAAACGCATTTCTTGACCCGCCATTTGAATGCGGCCGGTTAATCCGAAATGTTTGCTATCTGGTTTTAGTTGGACGTGATGATTGTTGGCTAGCTGAGTGACTAACCATGCGCCAGCGTTATGGCGGGTGGCTGCATATTCGGGGCCTGGATTACCCAGGCCCACGAGTAAACGAATATCGTTTATCACTATTCTTCAGTAGCTTCTTCTTCAGAATCAGAAGCTTCTTCAGATGTACCCTTAGGAGTAGTAATAGATACTACTGCTTGGTCGTGATCTTCACCTTTAGCTAACTCAACAGAGGTAACGCCTTCAGGTAGAGCGATATCTGAAATGTGTAGTGAGCTACCCAGTTCTAGGTTAGCTACGTCCACTTCAATGTACTCAGGTAGATCTTTAGCTAGACAGCTAACTTCGATCTCAGTAGCTAAGTGATGTACTTTACCACCGTTTTTAACTGCTTCTGCAGAATCTTCGTTTAGGAAGTGCAGAGGTACAGCTTTGTGGATAGCTTTAGTGTTATCAACACGTTGGAAATCGATGTGTTGAACACGTGGCTTGTATGCATGACGCTGCATGTCTTTTACTAATACGTCTACTGCTTCACCAGCAACACTTAAAGTAATGATGCTTGAGTAAAATGCTTCAGCTTCTTGAGCTTTCATCACGTGACGTTGCTCAAGAGTGATTGATACAGGTTGTTGACCAGCACCGTAAACGATAGCAGGAACTTTTTCTTCGTGACGTAGGCGGCGGCTCGCACCTTTCCCTAGGTCTGTACGCAGTTCAGCGTCAAGTTTAATGTTAGACATTGTGTTTCTCCAAATAATAAAATGAGGCTAAAGTTTCGCGACCAAACTCTAACCAGTACCTCGTTGAATCAGCGTTAAAGTGAGTAACACTTGGCCACTTCAATTCAAAAGGCGCGGCATTCTACCATTGGCGTTTTTGAAAGCCAATAAAAAAGCGCGGTAATTCACATTACCGCGCTTTTTAAGATTCTTTGTCTAATGCTACTTAGAACATTGCAGAGATAGACTCTTCGTTACTTACGCGACGAATAGCTTCTGCTAGCATTGGTGCAAGCGACAATTGACGAACTTTCTCAACATTACGCATTTCTTCAGTTAGCGGAATAGAGTCAGTGATAATCACTTCATCTAGTGCTGATTCGGTAATATTGTTTGCAGCATTACCAGAAAATACTGGGTGAGTAGCATAAGCAAATACGCGCTTAGCGCCTTTTGCTTTAAGTGCTGCTGCTGCCTGACAAAGTGTGCCACCAGTATCGATCATGTCATCAACCATGATGCAGTCACGGCCATCAACATCGCCAATAATGTTCATAACTTGAGCCACGTTAGCGCGAGGACGACGTTTGTCGATAATCGCTAAGTCGCTGTCGTTTAGCATTTTAGCTACTGCACGCGCACGTACAACACCACCGATGTCTGGTGATACAACTACTGGAGACTCTAGGTTCTTGTCTAGCATGTCTTGTAGTAATACTGGGCTACCAAAAGCGTTATCAACTGGTACGTCGAAAAAGCCTTGAATTTGCTCAGCATGAAGGTCAACAGTTAGTACGCGGTCAACACCTACACTTGATAGGAAATCTGCCACTACTTTTGCGGTAATTGGCACACGCGCGCTGCGTGGGCGACGGTCTTGACGAGCGTAGCCAAAGTAAGGAATTACTGCAGTAATACGACCCGCAGAGGCACGACGTAGAGCATCAACGATAACAATCAGCTCCATCACGTTGTCGTTTGTTGGAGCGCAAGTGGATTGGACAACAAAGATGTCTCCACCACGAACGTTTTCATTGATTTGTACACTAATCTCGCCATCACTGAATCTACCTACTGAAATATCACCTAGGGTGGTATAGAGGCGGTCAGCAATACGCTGGGCAAGTTCGGGCGTGGCGTTACCGGCGAAGAGTTTCATGTCTGGCACGATGGAAACCTCAGATTTATCGGGTCAAAAGAGCGTTACGTTTTTTAAGTTTGAAAGAATGAAATTTCTTAAAAACCTGCTGTGTTTAAGAGTGTTTTTTCGTTAGCCAACTGCCGATGAAGCGGCGATTGGTTACAGGCTTTACACACAAAACCAGAAATGTTTTTAGGGCGTTTATTCAGCACTGACAAGGCTTCACGCTCTGTTGCAAAGGCGGCAAAAACACATGAACCTGTTCCTGTCATCCTCGACGGCGCGTATTCTACCAACCAGCTAAGAGCTTGTGCAACCTCCGGATAAACTTTAGCCACAATTTCTTGGCAATCATTTTGCCAATTATCGTTCAAAAGCTGCTGCCATGTTCTTTTAGGCGTGTTTCTTGGCAACTCTGGGTGGCCAAAAACACTTTGCGTAGAAACATGTACTTCGGGATGCAAAACAACGTACCAAGGCTCATCAATGTCTACTGCTTGAACTTGCTCTCCTATACCTTCGGCAAATGCACTATGGCCATGAATAAAAATAGGCACATCGGCGCCAAGTTGCAAACCTAGCTGGGCTAACTCGGTTAAGCTCAATTCGCATTGCCATAAGCGGTTTAGCACCAATAGAGCCGTTGCAGCATTTGAAGAGCCACCACCAATACCACCGCCCATGGGCAGTTGTTTGTCTAGTTTAATATTGGCGCCTCGGCTAACAGCGCAGTGTTGCTGTAGCAAACGCGCAGCTTTTACAATTAAGTTATCTTCGGCTGGGAAATCTAGTTGGCTTTCTAAATTAATTACGCCGTCGTCTGTTAGCTGAAAATAAAGCTGGTCACAACAGTCGATAAACTGAAACAGGGTTTGCAAGTCATGGTAGCCATTGTCGCGCTGACCTGTGATGTATAGAAACAGGTTTAACTTGGCCGGAGAGAGCCACGGACCGCTAATGGGGTGTTGAGTCATTAATTTGCCATTTGTGAATATTCAATTTTAGTAGGTTGTCGGCCGAGCGAAGTGTTAACTGACGGGGCAGGGTATGTTGGTTATATTGCCCATAGTTTAAGTAATCAATCTGCCATTGCTCTTTGGTGGTGAATTCGGCTAAACGGTTTTGAGCATTAAGCTGGTAATCATTTTGAGTTGGAATGCCAAGCAACCAAGAGGGCAGTTGTTCTACCGGTACTTGCCAACCGGTTAAACGGTAAACTAACAATTGCGCATCGCTGCCTTGGTACTCTTCATCTTTGGTTTTTACCCATACTTTGCCTGGCTGGTAGTGCAACTCGATACCTTGCATGCCAAGTGGCCCATTAATACGCAGTACACTTTTATTGTTGTTTTGTTGCCAGAATAGGTTGGCGGCTTGTCTTTCATTGTCATTAATAAAGGCTATTTTGCCGCTAAGTTGCCAATTTTTTATCTGTTGAAGTTCGCTTAGGTGCTGGCCCCATTCACTGTTTTGCGTAGTAATGGGCGGGGGAGAAGTACATGCGCTAAGGCCAAGTACCAAAATGAATAGAGCAGCTAGATGACGCACAGCAATTCCGATTGTTTTTTTGCAGTATAAAAGTTCAAGGTAGCGGCTGTAAATTGCTTAAAAGCAAAGATGTGTCGCTTTAGGCGATAAATTTTAGCTAATCAGGCGCGGCTTAACGTGCGAGTTTCTTTTATTTAGCCCTATATTCCCGTACAATTTGCTTTTTTACCCCATTAGGAAAAGGCGCAACAAAGCCCCACTACGATGACTCTGCAAGTCTTAGGAATCAATCACAAATCGGCTCCCGTTGGCCTGCGTGAAAAAGTCGCGTTTAGTCCAGAACAGGTTAACCAAGCTTTAAGCCATGCTGGTACTCAGCTTGGTGTGGAGATGGTGATCGTATCAACCTGTAATCGTACCGAGCTTTATTGCAACTTAGGTGAAGTAAGTTGCGATGATGTTGTGCAATGGTTGATTAGCTATAAGGGCTTAAATCAGCAAGAAGTATTACCTTGCCTTTATAAATACCAACAGCAGCAAGCTGTGGCTCATTTAATGAGGGTGGCAAGTGGTTTGGATTCGTTGATTTTAGGCGAGCCGCAAATTCTGGGGCAAATAAAACAAGCCTATACCGAATCACGCGAGGCCGGCTCCGTAGGGAGCGTATTGGAGCGTTTTTTCCAACGCGCTTTTTCGGTTGCTAAGCAAGTGAGAACAGATACCGATATTGGGGTAAATGCGGTATCGGTTGCTTTTGCCGCGGTAAGTTTAGCCAAACAGATTTTTGATGATTTAAGTGACTCAAAAGTATTGTTAGTGGGAGCGGGTGAAACCATAGAACTGGTTGCTAAACACCTTGTAGACCAAGGCGTAAACAAACTAATGGTGGCTAACCGCACGGTCTCGCGGGCAAAAACTTTGGCCGACCGGTTTGGCGCCGAAGTGATAACCTTAAATGAAATACCTAATCACTTAGCCGAATCCGATATTGTGATTAGCTCCACCGCTAGCCCGTTACCGATTATTGGTAAAGGCATGGTTGAAACAGCACTTAAGAAACGTCGCTTTCAACCGATGTTTTTGGTGGATATAGCGGTACCAAGAGATATAGAAGAACAAGTGGGTGAGCTGCGCGATGCTTACCTTTATACGGTGGATGACTTGCAAGGTATTGTTGAACAAAACATTGCGTCACGCCGAGAAGCAGCTGAGCAAGCTGAGTTTATAGTAGAAACGCAAAGTGAAGACTTTATGGGCTGGTTGCGCTCGTTAGAGTCGGTTACCACCATTCGAGATTATCGTAGCCATAGCGAACGCGTTCGCGACGCTGCTGTTGAAAAGGCCCTTGAGTCTTTGGCAAATGGTAAAGATCCCACAACGGTGATCCGCGAAACTGCGTTTCAGCTAACCAACAAACTTATTCACGCTCCTACCGAAGCCATTAATAAAGCAGGCCGTGATGGCCGACTTGAAGAGCTTGCGGTAATACGAGAGGCCATTGGCCTAAGAAAATAACCCGATTGTGGTCGATACTTCGTTGCTAACATTAGCAAGCGAGGTATTGCGTTTAACAGAGAGAAAGCATGAAAGCGTCAATTTTATCCAAACTTGAAACCTTGCAAGAGCGTTATCAAGAAGTTCAGGTTTTGCTGGGCGAGCCAGACATTATTTCTGACCAAGACAAGTTTCGCGGATTAACCAAGGAATACTCTCAGCTTGAAGAAGTGGTAAATTGTTTTACTGCCTACCAACAAGCTCAAGAGAATTTAGAGTCAGCAAATGAAATGCTACAGGACGACGATCCTGAAATGCGTGAAATGGCTGAGATGGAAATTGACGAAGCTAAACAAAGCATGGAGACCTTATCGGAAGAGCTTCAGCTATTGTTGTTACCTCGTGACCCTAACGATTCTCGCAGTGTTTTCTTAGAAATTCGTGCCGGTGCCGGTGGCGATGAAGCTGCCATTTTTGCTGGTAACCTATTTAGAATGTACAGCAAGTTCTCTGAGAGCCAAGGCTGGCGCATGACTATTATGTCGTGTAACGAAAGCGAACAGGGCGGCTACAAAGAGCTTATTGCTAAGATTGACGGTGAAGACGTATACCGTTTGATGAAGTTTGAGTCAGGTGGTCACCGCGTACAACGCGTACCTGAAACTGAATCGCAAGGGCGTATTCATACCTCGGCTTGTACCGTGGTAATCATGCCAGAAATTCCAGAAGCTGAACAAATTGAGATTAACCCCGGTGATCTGCGGGTTGATACTTTCCGTGCATCGGGCGCGGGTGGTCAGCACGTAAACAAAACTGACTCTGCAATTCGTATTACCCACATTCCAAGTGGCGTAGTTGTGGAATGTCAGGAAGAACGTTCACAGCATAAAAACCGCGCTAAAGCGATGTCGGTATTATCATCTCGTTTACAAGCTGCAGAAGACGAAAAACGCCGCGCAGAAGAAACCGGTATGCGCCGCGAGTTAGTAGCCAGTGGTGACCGTAGTGAGCGTATTCGTACCTATAACTACCCGCAAGGGCGCGTGAGCGACCACCGCATCAACTTAACGTTGTACCGCTTAAACGACATTCTTGAAGGTGAGCTATTGGCCTTGCTTGACCCAATTTTGCAAGAATACCAAGCCGACCAACTTGCTGCCTTAGCAGAAGGTGAAGGCTAAGTTGCCCAGCATTATTGAGGCTCAGCAATGGGCCAAGCAGCAACTTGCAGGTGGTGAATCCCCTAAGGTTGATGCCAAGGTTATTCTGCAACATGTATTGCAATGCAACCAAACCTATTTGCTCACTTGGCCCGAAAGGGCCTTAAGTGCAGAGCAATGGCAGCTTTACCAAACGCTAGTGACTAAACGCGTGGCTGGGGAACCTGTGGCTTACATTATTGGTGAGCGAGAGTTTTGGTCTTTATCATTAAAAGTGTCACCTGCAACTTTGATCCCGCGCCCAGATACCGAAGTTTTAGTTGAGCAAGCACTAAAGAAAGTGCTTAACCACGCCGATACCCATATAGTTGACCTAGGAACCGGCACTGGAGCAATAGCGCTGGCCTTAGCTAGCGAACTACCAAAAGCGGAAGTATTTGCCAGCGACCTGCATGAAGATGCAGTAAACTTGGCTAAGTACAATGCTAGTGAGTTAGGTTTATCGAGGGTTCAGGTTAAACAAGGATCTTGGTTTAGTCCTTTTGCTGGGCAGAAGTTTGATTTAGTGGTGAGTAATCCGCCTTATATTGACCCGGCTGATCCACATTTGTCGCAGGGCGATGTGCGCTTTGAGCCAAGCTCAGCATTAACGGCAGAGCAGCATGGCTTAGCTGATATCGACCATATTGCGAGTCATGCGCCAAGCTATTTAAAAGCTGGTGGTTGGTTATTGCTAGAGCACGGTTTCGATCAAAAGGAAGCGGTACAACAGCTGCTCACTGCCAAGGGATTTGTAGAGGTGTTTACCGAGCAAGACTATGGCGGTATGGATCGCGTTACCGGTGGTCGTATTAAAGAATAAGGCAATACACGTGGTGTGTTGTTAGTACAAGATTGTAAAGGAAAAGCTTGAGTGATTTTTCGAATTTTAGGTATTGAAGAAGAAATCTCTGGGCAGCCTATGGTGCTGGTGCGTAAAACCTTGCATCGACTATGGTTAGATTGGCTCAAACTTAATCCTCTCGAAGAGAAGGTTGAGCTGCGCTTTGAACAGCTTAAAAAGCTGTTTTATGTCGACTTAGGCTTTACCAGTGATTGGCAAGCTTACTATCACAGTCAGAATTTGTTGATTGGTGAGTCGCTTAGTCGACGCTGCGGCAATGCAACTAGCCTTGCGATGTTATTGCATTACTTTGCCCGTAAATTGGATATTGAATGCCACGCTATTGAGTTTCCCGCCCAAACTATTCTCGCTTTTAAAATGTCGCAGCGCTTTGTTTATTTTGATGCCTGTAATGGTGAAGAGTGCAGCTTAGCGCAGCTAGAAGTTATTCATCGAGGTCACAAAGGTAATCTGGCTCGTTTATCGCAAGATGACTTAGAACCTATTTCTTCAGCACAAATGACCGAGCGTTGGTTAGCAGAGCTTAAAAGTGCTTGTTTACGTGAAGATGACTTTGAAATAGCGTTGCGGGTTTCTCAAGTATTACTACGCTTAAAGCCTGGCGACCCGCATGAAATGCGCGACCGTGGTTTTATTTATCAACAGTTGGATTGCAACAACGTTGCAATTAACGACTTTGAATATTTTATTGAACAGTGTCCCGATGACCCCTTATCGAAGATACTAAAGGTGCAGATCCACTCGATGGATTCGCAACCCGCAATTTTGCATTAAGAGGAATAGCATGCAGCAAAAAATCGTTAATATCGGCAAAATAAATGTGGCTAACGATGCGCCATTTACCTTGTTCGCTGGTATGAATGTATTGGAATCTCGTGACTTGGCAATGCGCATTGCCGAGCACTTTGTAGAAGTGACCAACAAGCTAGGCATTCCCTACGTTTTTAAAGCGTCTTTTGATAAAGCCAATCGCTCTTCTATTCATTCTTATCGTGGTCCAGGCTTGGAGCAAGGCCTGCGTTTATTAGAAGAGATTAAACAACAATTCTCTATTCCTGTTATCACCGATGTGCATGAAGTTGCGCAAGCTGCACCCGTGGCTGAAGTTGCCGATGTTATTCAACTACCTGCATTTTTGGCGCGCCAAACTGACTTAGTGGAAGCAATGGCAAAAACCGGTGCGGTAGTTAACGTTAAGAAACCTCAGTTTTTAAGCCCTTCGCAAATGGGCAATATCGTTGATAAGTTTGCTGAATGTGGCAACGAAAAAATCATCTTATGTGAGCGTGGTAGTAACTTTGGTTACGATAACCTTGTGGTAGATACCTTAGGTTTTGGCACCATGAAAAAAGTCAGCAAGGGTTCACCGGTTATTTTTGATGTTACTCATGCTCTGCAATGCCGTGATCCATTGGGTGCTGCATCGGGTGGCCGCCGTGAGCAAGTTGGTGAGTTAGCAAAAGCTGGCATGGCAACTGGCCTTGCTGGTCTGTTCTTGGAAGCTCATCCAGATCCAGAAAACGCGCAGTGTGATGGTCCAAGTGCCTTGCCTTTATCTAAGTTAGAACCATTCCTAACCCAAATTAAAGCCTTGGATGATTTGGTTAAGTCCTTTGCTGAGCTAGATACCCACTCAAAATAAGAATTTTATCGATAATGCTAAGTTTAGGTTTCCCTAAGCCAGCACTCTTGTTAGGGTTAATAACAATGATGAGCCAAAGTGAGCCTTGCTTTGGCTCAAGCTAGAAGAAAAATGGAAGTGATATGTTAATAAAAGCCTTGCGCACAGGGTGCATGTTAGTAACGTTTGGTTACCTTAGCGCTTGTGCTAGCACTTCGAGTCAAGCTCCGCAAACCGTGGTGTTGGCAAAACCTTTGCAAGTTAATTATCAATCCGAAGTCGCTTTGGCTCGCCTTGGGCAAATGCTTAACTCTGGTGAGTACAATCAAGAGCAAATGGCCCAATTGTATTATGAGCGCGGTATTGTTTTTGACCGAGTAGGCCTGCGCGCCTTAGCGCGTTTTGACTTTAATCGAGCAATTCAGTTAAAGCCAGATTTTGTTGAAGCCTACAACTTTTTGGGTGTGTATTTTACCCTAGCGGAAGAATTCGATAGCGCTTTTGAAGCCTTTGACTCCGCCGTAGAACTGGCGCCTGATTATAGCTTTGCTTATTTCTACCGCGGTATAGCGCTTAATTACGCCAACAAACCTCAGCTTGCTATGGCCGATGTAAATCATTATGCCGACCAAGCGCCTAACGACCCATACCGAGTACTGTGGCGCTACCTTATTCAGCTAGAGGCGGGTGAGCCTGAAGCCCAGAATGAACTGGTTGAAGCTTTAAAAACCTACCGCAATGAAGATTGGGGTTGGCAAATTGTGCGTTTATACGCTGGCGAGATTGACCAGCAAACTTTCCTAGGTACCACTATGGATGTGCAAGGGGATAACCGCGCCTTGGCCGAGCGACTATGTGAAGCGTATTTCTATATGGCGAAGTTAGCGCAGCGTGCTGGCGACCCACAATTAGCCAGCAGTTACTTTAAGCTTTCATTGGCCAATAACGTGTATGACTTTGTTGAGCACCGTTTGGCTTTGTTTGAACTAAATCGTTACGAGAGCCAAATTTAATTAGCTCTCGCAAGTTGAGTTAATCTTGCTGGCGAATGCCAGCAATTTGATGCCAATATCCATTCACGCTATCGGGCGTTGGAAAATGCTCGTTAGTGTTACTTCTCAAGCGAAATGCTTCTAAGTGTTCAATACTCTCTTCACCTAAAGGGCTTATTCTTACAATATCTACCAGCCCTTTCATGCTTTGTTGGTCATTAATTAAGTCGTAGCATTCACCAGAAAGCGTTTGAATACCATTTAGTACAAATAATGGCTGTCCTTCTTGGCTATTTACCACTCGCCCTGTTGGATAGTTAATACAACAGGTTTCGCAGTTGTCCTTACTCTTACCTTCTGATTGCGCAGTAAAGCAGCGAGCAGAGTAGGCGAGTGGTAGGTGGCCGTAAGCAAATACTTCTATTTCAAAGCGCTCTCTTATGCCCATCTCTAAACATTCATTACTCAACTTTTGCAGCCAATCGCGAGACAGCTCTACTGGCATTACCCAGCGTTGCATGCCTTGGTCGAGCAATACTTTAAGGGCATAAGCGTTATATATGTTAATTGCTGGGCCGCACACAAAAGGCAGCTTCGCTTTATGGGCTTCTTCTACTGCACTAAAGTCGTTGGCTTCAATGGTAAAGTCACCATTGTCGATGAGTTTCTTTAAGTTGCGGATCTCTGAGGGTGCCTCTAGCAAAGCCATAGTGGAAATAACCACTTGCTTGCCTGCTTGAGACAGTTGTTGCCCTAGGTCTATCCAATCTTGCGCTTTCATATTGCGGCGCTTACTGCACACTGTTTCGCCCAAATAGACAATGTCGGCACTGCTGGCTTTGGCTAAATGGTAAAACTCTTCAATTTGTTGGTTTGGCCAATAATATAAGATTGGCCCAAGTGAGTACTTCATAATCTACCTATAGTTATTGCCAAGCTTTGTGATAAGCACCCAATGTAGTTTGGCTACCTTCTGACAATTTAGCGAGTTGGCTCATCCATTGTTGTTTGGCGGCGTACTGTTCGGGTTGCGCTTGGTAGCTATCGATTGCTTCGCGCCATACTTGGGTGACTTGAGCTACGTAGGCTGGACTGCGTTGGCGACCTTCAATTTTTACCGCAGAAATATTGGCGGCAAATAACTCGGGCAGTAATTCAAGGGTATTTAAACTAGTAGGTTCTTCGAGCGCGTGATAGCGCTGCCCATCAACATCAAAACGGCCTTTACATAGGGTCGGGTAACCGGCTGTTTCATTTGGCCCATAGCGGTCGATAAGTATATCGTTTAAACGAGATTCCAAGCCTTGTTCGGTTTCTTGCCAGCGAACAAATGAGGCGGGCGAACAAGCACCTACAGTGTTGGGGGATTCGCCGGTGAGATAGGAAGATAAGTAGCAGCGCCCCTCAGCCATTACACATAGGCTACCAAAGGCAAATACTTCTAGTTCCATATCTGGGCAAGCGCGTGATAATTGTTTAACTTGATGAATAGAGAGAACGCGCGGTAATACCACTCGCTTAACATTAAAGTTTCGCTGATAAAATGCGATTGCCGAAGCATTGGTGGCAGAAGCCTGAACCGATAAATGAACGGTTAAATTGGGGTAGGTATTTTTGGCGTACTCTAACAAAGCAATATCCGCCAAAATAACCACATCAGCACCAATTTCTACCGCCCTATCAATAGCCGAGTACCACAATTGATGCTGCTCTGGGTGAGCAAAGGTATTAATTGCAATGTGTAGCTGACGTTGGTGTTGCTTTAAATAATCTACTGCTTTATCGAGCTTTTTCCCATCAAAATTGAGACCAGCAAAATGACGGGCATTAGTGGCATCTTTAAAGCCAATATAGATAGCATCGGCACCATGATCCACCGCCGCCTTAACTGCAGGCAAGGAGCCAGCAGGGCAAAGTAATTCCATATTTCCCTCAACGCGAGATTTTTTGTCATTCTACTGGGCTTAGTTAGATGGGATATTGACTCAGCGCAGCTTTGCACTAGGGAAAACTGCGTAAACTGAGCCACTTATCAGCTTTGTTTGTTAATTTTATGAGGTCTTTAGTGCTTACTCGCTTAAAACAATCTTTAGTCAAAGACATGCCACGTTTGTTAAGTTTGCCAGTTAAAATGTGTCCTTTTTCGCTGCAAGGTAAAGCCATGGAAAAAGCACTGGCATTAAGTTTTGCTGAAGCGATTGAAGAGGGTGATTTAGATTTTTTAGAACAGCGTTGGTTAAAACTTAACGTGAGTGATTTAGCCGCAAGCTGGTATATCACTTTTGATGAAGAGCGATTAAAAGTGCAAGCCAATGCTCCGCAAGTTGATGTAAGTTTCTCTGGCGAGCTCAATGACTTTGTGCTGATGATGGGGCGTCAAGAAGATCCCGATACGCTGTTTTTTCAGCGCCGCTTAAAAATTGAAGGTGACACCGAGCTGGGTTTAGAGTTAAAAAACCTCTTGGATAACCTTGATATTGATGATTTACCAAGCTGGATGAGCGAGCCACTAAAGCACGGTGCAGCGATGGTATCTGAATATCGTGTAGCGTAGACCTTATTTTTAAAAATTCAATGGCTTAAATGCATGCTATCTCCCGAATACTAAACGCGTTTTCAGCGCAACTTAGTTCTTTTGAACTACACTGAAAACAGGGTGGATGAAGAAGGGGGTTGCATGCGAGTTGTGCTGCTGTTGCTAGCAATAGTGTGGGGAAGCGCTAGCGCCGAGCAATTAAGCTTTCTTTATTACAGAGAGCAAGGCAAAGCTATTTTTCAAGAGCTGCTGGATGAGTTTTCAGCGCAAAGCCAGCATCAAGTTAGTCTTTATCAGATCACTTCTGAAAGCTTAAAACCGGCACTGATTAAATCGGTCTTGCAGGGTACTGCTGCCGATGTTGCTTTTGCTCCTTCCGATATTATTGGCATTGCAGAGCAAGCTAAATTGTCGGCTGTTCCTCGCGAATTTATCGAAGCCAATACACCCGACACCCTATTACTTACAGCCACTATCGATGAGCAACTGCATGGGATCCCGATTTTGCAGGGCAACCACCTGATGCTTTTTTATAATCGCAGTTTGGTTGAGAAGCCCGCCAATTCTTGGCAAGAGTTGTTAGAGCAGAAAAAACATCTAGATGAACAAGGCATTGCCACCATCGGTTGGAATTACTCGGAGATGTATTGGTTCGCTGGGTTCTACAATACTTTTGGTGGCCGAATGACGCGTGGAAAGCAAGTAACGCTTGATGAGCCCCCTATGGAAGACGCGCTTAATTTTTATAAGAGCTTGGCTAAACGCAGTTTAGTGAGTGCTGAATGTACCTACGACTGTGGTTACAAAGATTTTATTGAAGGTAAGGTTGCGTACGCCATTAATGGCGAGTGGGCAGTGGCCGACTTTGAGCACCACTTAGGAGATGATTTAGGTATTGCTTTAATTCCGAACATTGGCAATAGCGCCTTTAAGCCACTTTCTTCTAGTCTGGTATTGGTTTTTCCTGATAAAAGCTTGAGCTCTAACAAAGCCGCTGCGCTGAAAGAACTGAGTGAGTTTTTACAAAGTGAAAAAGTGCAAAAGCGTTTATACCAAGAGGCTCGATTCCTGCCAGTAAACGCCGAATTAATTAATCAAATAAAACAGCAATCAAACCCCAATCAGGCAGCGATGTTAGCGCAGTTAGAGCAAGCGGTTCCTATGTCGGCAGAGGCAGCGCAAGCTAGTGCTTGGCTTGGCCTGCGTAAAGGCTTTGAGTTATTTAGTAAAGGGGTGCTGGATGCCGCTAAAGCTAGAGAGTATATGCAGCAATTTGCTGAAAGAGATTATAGGCAGACTCAAAAGCAATGATGATAAAAGCCAATCAGCTGAGAACAACATTAGCGCTTAGTATTCTGTTAGGGGCTCTATTGCCCAGTATACTCATTGGTTCTTTTCTTCTTAAGCAAATCTCAGAACAAGATCAACAAGCTGTTACGCAAACTTTGTATCTAAAAGCCAACAATATCGCGCAAAATATTCAGTATCAAGTAAGGCAGTTGCTACTGGATTTACAAAGCCTAGCCCAAGTTAACGATGTAGTGCTCACACCAACCTCTGCCATTTTTGGCTTCCACTCTAACCAACTTATTAGTGAGGTGCTTCAGCAAAATAGCTGGGCTTCCGCGATTTATATTGTCGATTTAGAAGGACAAATTATTGAAGGCGCGCCTTTGCAGGCTGAGATACTGGACTTACAGGTGCATTACGCAGCGATTCAACGTTTAAATCAACAAGTAAAAGCAGGCAGCAAAGAAGCATTAATTGAAGTTTATCAAGATTCCGAGTTCGCTCAGCTAGTGACTGGTATTGATGATATCGATAGCGATTCGGGTCTGCTATTTATGCAGCCACTGCTGCAGAAAAACCTAAACGCCATTCAAGATAGCCAGCAAGTTGGTGCTTTAGTTGTGTTTGTACCTATGCAGTCGATTTGGCGCGAAGCGGCTTCACGAATTTCTCAGCAAGGCTCCTTAGAGTTATTTCATTCACAGCGCTTACTGTTTAAAGGCTCTAAGGGAGAGCCACCTAAAAGACGATTTTACATAGATGTCGATTTGGATTTAAGCCAAATGGCAGAACCCCTCTCACTATCGTTGAGTGCACAAAGTCGCTCACTTTGGGGGCTGTTGGTGGAGCGCCAGTCAAATGTGGTAATTGTGTTGTTGGTTGTGTTTGTATTGGTGGCCGTTATTGCTTTAGCGATGACGCGCAGAATTATTGAGCCCTTAGAGCATTTAAGCCGCTTGGTAAGCAATTACTCAAAAGGGCGCTATGATACTAAGGTTCCCTCGTTGGCCTATGATGAGTTTAATCAGGTTGGGGGCTTGCTTAAAAGCATGGCGGCAAAAGTTATTAGCGATCAGGAGCAGTTAGAGCAACGGGTAGCAGAGCGAACCCAAGAGTTGGAGCAGGCTAATCATACTTTGCAACATACTTTAGCGAAATTGAACGATACCCAGCTAGAGCTTGTTGAAAAAGAAAAAATGGCCGCATTAGGTGGCTTAGTTGCGGGCATGGCTCATGAACTTAATACGCCTTTAGGTGTGGGCATTACAGCAGCATCTCAGTTAATCAGCAACTATCAGAGCATAGGGCAGCAACTTAAAGATGGTTCCTTAGCACGTTCAGAGCTGGAAGCTATGCTGGATCAAGGTATTGAAGGAGGGCAGTTACTTGAGAGTAGCTTACAGCGCTCAGCGGCCCTAGTGAACACCTTTAAAGCCTTAGCGGGCAGTGATATAGATTCAAGCCTGCAACGACTTAACTTGAAAACCTGGCTTGAGCAGCAGTTGCAGATGTTCTTGCAGCCCTTTACCGATTTACATGTTCAACTAAGTGTTTCTGGCAGTAATCCAAGTATGCTGGTGAATCAACGGGCGCTAGAGCTGGTGTTGTCTTGTCTTATTGATAACTCCATTCAACATGGTTTTGCTAGTCATGCTTATCCACATGTGAAGGTGGATATTGATGCTAACCAAGAAATGGTAGAAATTAACTATCAAGATAATGGCAGCGGAGTATCTAACGAAGATATAAACCTTATTTTCAATCCTTTTTATACCACCGGCCGCAGTTCTGGAAATGTGGGTTTAGGCCTAAACCAAGTATACAACTTGGTTCATCAACACTTGCTAGGTAGCGTAGAAACCTTTAATGCTGAACCTCAAGGTTTGGGTTTTACTATTCGCTTACCGCGCGAGTATGGCCAACATCACGCTGCTTAGCCTTTCTTAGGCCAAGTAACAATGCGTCCATTATCAAAAATGCTGCCAGATTGAGCCACCCTCAGAGAGACAAAAATGTTATCTAAGGCAACATGGCTATGTTGATGGATTACCTTAGCTAAAACACTAACAAGTTGTTGTTGGCGCTTATCGCTATGTACATCGGGGATAAACAGCTCAACCATGAGTGGCGGCTGATTAGCTTGTTGCTGGTGGTGAACTTGTTGGTTTACAAAGTAGTGGCCCGGCTGAATGTAATTCCATTCTATGCTTATATGCTCTAGTTGAATCTTGGCTTGTTGAGCAAAAGCATTGGCCAGCTTATCTAGTAGGCTAGGCATATCAATGGCGTTGGGTAAGGCTAAGGAGCGAATATGCACGATTGGCATTTACAGCTTCTCCCACTTGGTTGTTATTACTTTCCTCTAGCCTAACGCATTACTTAAATTGTTCAAATTGTTGTTGAATTTGTTGATATAGCTCGGCGGTCCACTCTGGAAGATGATCTGGTACCGGGAAGAGCGGTAATAGTCTTGGGTCATGCGGGGCAATAACAACCTGGCTGTTGCCCGGTCCAATGCGTTCAACCAATACAAACAAATCTTCTATAGCTTGATCCCCCATAGCTAAACAGCCAACCGAGGATGTTTTACCGTGAATAAATATATTGGAACCGGGTTGATGACGTTGCTCTTTTTTGGCCATGGCTAAATCAAAGCTATTGGGATAGTTCAGCTTCATTGACAAATGGAATTTGCTGTTAGGGTTTAAGCCTTCAATTTTATAGATACCTTCTGGAACCTGTAAATCACCTTCACGTAATTTGGGGCCCGCGGTTCCGCTTGCATGGCGTATCCAATAGGTATGAATGTACTTATATCCCTCCCCAGAATCGGCCCATAACTCTAATCTGCGTGAGCGCTTGCTGGCCAATAAGGTGATTTTTTGTGGTGGGTAATCCACTTTTGCAGCTACAAATAGCGGCAATAGTCGCTTTAGACTATCGTTATGGTAAGTGTTAATTACTTGTTTAATCGACCGTTTACTCGCTGGTAGTGAAGACGACTCAGACCAATTGCTGGCAAACAGTGAAAAGCTGCAGCAAGCCATAAGCGCCGCGCAGCACAGTCGATAAAAACGCAAAGTTAATACTCTATCGATTAAGTGAGAGAGAAGTGTACTTGTAGTTGCTGGTGAGCGCCATAGTTGACGCTTTAATGTGAATGAAAGCCGTGATACTTACTCAATCTTTATCTCAAGAGGAGGACCTTATTTGCTAGGTTTTAAACTTGTTGTATTCACCGTTAGCCTGCTTTGTTGTAGCCAACTGAGCGCTCGCACGCTTGAGCAATTAGACTATTACAGTGAAGAATTTTTCCCTTATAACTATGTTGAAGACGAACAAGCGGCTGGCTTTTCTGTTGAATTACTGGCACTTATATTTGCCCAGCTAAATAGTCCTGCACCAAAGGTGAAAATTGTACCTTGGACGCGAGGTTACGCCACCTTGCAACAACAAGCCTATACCGTTTTATTTTCAACAATTAAAACTGAGCCGCGCAAAAATAAGTTTGAATGGGCGTGCCCGATCAACGTGAGCCGAGGAAAGTTTTATGGTTTAAGTGATAGCAAGCTTGAGATCAGGTCTTTAAAGGATGCTGAAAACTTAAAAATTGCGATTATGAAGGGACAAGCTATTGACGGATTTTTAACTAAATCTGATTTTGCCGCCGAGCTGGTGCCGGTGAAGAGTGTTGAGCAAGCTTTTAAATTGTTAGCGCTGCGAAGAGTGGATTTGATGGCGTTAACTGAACAAAGCTTGGAAGGGCATCAGTCTAGCTTTAAACCTTTATACACTCTGTTTGAAAATGATTACTGCTTTGCTTTCAATCGCTCAATTAGCCAGCAACAATTAACCCGGTTTCAACAAGCACTTACCCAGGTAAGAGAAACCGAAGCTTTTCAACAGCTCTATCAAAAATACTTCTATTAAGCCTTAAGGCTGCAACTTTAGTCTTACTAGGCTTGTTAATAACTTGTTAATGCTTGCAACTGTGTCTAGGATGAAAATTCAATAAAATCATTATGATTGACTAATTAGCTATTTGTTTGGCTCTAGCGCTAGCAGGGCTGTTTACTAAGGAGAGTAACATCATGCGTCATTGGTTATGCAAGGTTGCGCTAATCACTAGTGCTTTATCTTTTTCAGTACAGGCCGACACGGGGACAAACTACCTTTTGGCTACCGCCAGTACTGGCGGTACTTACTATCCGGTTGGTGTTGCGCTGGCAACATTAACTAAGGTGAAAATTCAGCCAAAACACAAGGTGAGTGTGTCTGCTATAAACTCAGCTGGTTCGGGCGAAAATATTAAATTGCTACGTGATAAAGAAGCTCAATTTGCCATTCTTCAAGGTTTATATGGTTCTTATGCGGTGAATGGCAGTGGCCCCTTAGAGAAAGAAGGCAAGCAAACTCATTTACGTTCAATCACCATGTTGTGGCAAAACGTAGAGCAGTTTGTGGTTAAAAATGAGCATGCTAAAAATGGTGACCTAAGTGACTTAATGGCCTTAGCGGGTAAAAAAGTCGCTTTAGGTAAAAAGAACTCTGGCACCATTGGCTCTAACCGCTTTTTGTTGGGTAACTTAGGCGTAGACATTGATAAGCAAATGGAGTTGTTTTCTGCTGGTTATGGACCATCTGCAGAAGCGCTACAAAATGGGCAAGTAGAAGCTATTAATACGCCTGCCGGCGCACCAACAGGGGCTGTAACCAAACTGTTTGCCGCAGCGGCAAAGGATGTGAGCCCATTAGATGTAACCGATGAGCAAATGGAAAAAGCTAATGGTGGCTTAGGTCTGTGGACGCGTTATGTTATCCCTGCGGGTACTTATCCAAATCTTGATAAAGATTGGAACACCATGGCTCAGCCTAACTTTTTGGCTGTGCATGCAGATGTAGACGAGGAGTTTGTCTATTTACTTACTAAAACCATTTATGAAAACTTAGGCTTTTTACAAGCTATTCATAAAGCGACCAATGCAATGGCCTTAGATAAGGCATTAGCGGGTTTACCTGCTCCATTGCATCCCGGTGCTGCACGTTACTACCGTGAAGCAGGTTTAAACATTCCCGATAACTTAGTTGCACAATAGTTTTTTTACCTAGGCCTTCGGGTCTAGGTCTCCTTTATTCTCCTCAGGATTCATCACTATGCAATGGAATGCCGTACCTGACAGTATTCGCCAAGAAATTGAAGACACTCGTGCTATACCTCTTATATACGTTTTAGGCATTGTTATTAGTTTGGCGCATGTCTACTTCAATGTTTTTGCGGATATTGCCGTGCTACAGCAAAACATTCTTCATTTTGCTGGTTTTATTTTGTTGTGTGGCTTATTAAAACCATTAAGTTCGCAACGCCATTTGGCCATTCTGGACAAATTGTGGGTGCTGGCTATTGCCTTCTCGGCGATATATCTACTGTTCGCGGAAGACCTCATTTATGAACGAGGTGTGCGCTTAGCCCCTTTAGACTGGTTATGTGGCTCGTTGGTGATTTTGGGGGCAATTGATATGACTCGCCGCGCCACTGGCTGGGTGATTCCTATTTTGATTGTAACGGCCATCTCCTATCTCGCCTGGTGGGGGAATTTTGTGCCGGGGGTCTTTCAGTTCAAGGGGCTGAGCTTAGAGACACTGCTGTTTAGAAGCATTTATGGCGATGATGCTATTTTTGGCAATATCGCACGAATTTCTGCAAGTTTTGTCTTCATGTTTATCCTGTTCGGCGCTTTTTTGCTGCGCTCTGGCGCGGGTGATTTTGTTATTCATTTGTCTAAAAGCATTGCTAGCCGCTTGGTTGGTGGCCCAGGAATAGTGGCCATTATTGCATCTGGGCTTACTGGCACTATTTCTGGCAGCGCTGTTGCCAACACTGCGTCTACTGGCGTAGTGACTATTCCCTTGATGAAAAACGCAGGCTTTAGCCCGCGATTTGCCGCTGCGGTAGAAGCGTCGGCTTCTACTGGTGGGCAAATTGTGCCGCCAATAATGGGGGCAGGGGCTTTTGTCATGGCTAGTTATACGCAAATTCCTTATAGCACCATTGTGATGGTGAGTATTCTTCCGGCTATTTTGTATTTTGCATCGCTGGTTTTTTATGTGAGAACAGAATCTTATAAAGCGGGGTTAACCCGAACTATGGAACAAGCTCCTCCTTTACTACCGATGGTGATACGTGAGGGCTTGTCGTTTATTGTGCCGGTGACATTGTTGATTGTATTACTGGTAATGGGCTACACACCCACTTACGCAGCTGTTATCGCAATTATCGCGGTGATTGTGAGCTCATGGTTTACCCCAAACAAAATGGGGCTAACGGCAATTACTGATGCCTTCGCGCTCGGTTCGCGCAATATGGTGGTAACCGCAGTACTGTTATGTTCCGTAGGTTTGATTGTTAATGTGATTGCCACTGCTGGTATCGGCAATACTTTTTCTTTGATGATTACCGAATGGTCTGGTGGGAGTTTGCTCGTGGCGCTGCTGCTGGTTGCTGTCGCATCTTTAGTGCTAGGCATGGGGCTGCCAGTAACCGCTTCTTATATTGTGTTGGCTACTTTGTCTGCTCCGGCGCTATTACAATTAATGGCGAATGTTGAGCTAGTGAATGCTTTAAGCTCTGGTGCTCTGAGTGCAGATGTGCAAGCTATTCTAATGTTGGTTGGGGTTAGTCCAGAGCAAGGTGTGATGAGTGTTGCACAAGCCCAAGCATTAATAAATGATATGCCTGATGAAATGATGGCCTTACTGCGGCCAATGCTACTTGATGAGAATCAGTTATCTATGTTGCTATTAGCGGCACATTTAGTCATTTTCTGGCTCTCTCAAGACAGTAACGTTACCCCGCCAGTTTGTTTGTGTACCTTTACCGCTGCAGCTATTGCTAAATCTCCTCCAATGGCAACGGGATTTACCTCATGGAAGATTGCCAAAGGCCTGTACATCATCCCGATATTGTTTGCTTATACGCCGCTTGCTCAAGGAGACTGGCTAGCTGCTTTTCAGGTGTTTATTTTTGCTTTACCGGGTTTATATGCCTTTACTTTGGTTATGCAGGGTTGGCAAAAACGCCAGCTTAAGCATTGGGAGCGGGCAGCTCTAGCGGCAATAGCACTTGTATTGTTAAGCCCCGTGCCCATGGCTTGGCAGGTAGTGGCCTTAGTTAGCTTGTTGGCAGCAGTGTTTTATATTGGACATAGCAGTAAGCAAACCAGTGAGTTAGCTTTGTGATTTTTAGTCGTGCATTATGAATAATTTCATTGTTATCAACGAGGTTTAGAGCCAGGTCACAGTTTGAATTGGAAGTGAATTGTCTCTGAATATCTCACTAGAATGTCCTTTCAATCTGGTTACTATGAATCAATTGATAACGCCTTAGAGAAATATAATGACAGAACAGTTTAATTGGGGAGTCATTGCTCCTGGTCGCATTGCGCGCAACTTTGCTGAAGCCTTAGCGGTTATTCCTCAAGCTACTTTATATGCTGTTGCTAGTTCTAATCTTCAACGTGCGCAGGACTTTGTTGATGAGTTTGATGGCCAATTAGCGCTAGATGATTATCAACAGTTAGCAAACGATCCCAAGGTTGATGCCATCTATATTGCCAACCCCCATCGGTTTCATTTCGACAGTATTAAAATGTGTCTAGAAGCAGGCAAGCCAGTATTGTGTGAAAAACCACTCACTGTAAATGCGGCGCAAACTAAAGAGCTAGTTGTCTTAGCAAAGGCCAATAATGTGTTCCTAATGGAAGCATTATGGACTCGCTTTCAGCCTGCATGGCAACAGGTTAAGTCTTGGCTTGAGCAGCAAAAAATTGGTGAGATTAAACTTATCAGTTCCAGTTTTGGTTTTAACATCCCACGTGATGAAGATGATCGTTTGCTTAACCGCGAGTTAGCCGGTGGTAGCCTATTAGACATGGGAGTGTATAACGTATCTATGTCTCAGTTTGTTACCCAATGCCAACCTAATAAAATTGTAGCTGATGGCCTTGTTGGTAGCACCGGTGTAGACGAGCGCAGCAGTGTGATTATGAGTTATGGCCGTTGTGCCAGCCAATTTACCTGTAACTTTTTGGCTAATACAGAAAACAGCTTCACCATTTTTGGTTCAAATGGGCATATCCGCGTGCCGAGTATGTTCTGGGTTGGGACTCAAGCTTGTCTGAGTGTGCATGGTGAGCCAGATATAGTTGAAGACTTTCCATTTCGAGCATCGGGCTTTGAGTATCAAATAGAAGAAGTAATGAGTTGTGTTGCTGCTGGTAAATTACAAAGTGAAGTGATGAGCTGGCAAGAGAGTATTGAAACCATGCAGATTATGGATGAGATTCGCTCTCAAATAGGTGTGAGATATCCTTTCTTAGGTGAGTAAAGTTATTGTTTTTTTGCTGTAAAAAGGGCTACTAGTGCGTAATCACTTTCCTCAAATCTTATAGATTTGGACAATTTATCATCTTGCCTTAAAAAAGTTGTGGATAATTGTCTGATTTGCGAGCGGTTAAACTTAATGGGTCTTTACATTCGAAAATCATAAACGTAATATTCACACCGCTGCGGAGGGGTGGCAGAGTGGTCGAATGCACCGGTCTTGAAAACCGGCAAGGGTTAATAGCCCTTCGAGAGTTCAAATCTCTCCTCCTCCGCCATATTAACTTAGCCATGCACTGCATGGTTTTTTTAATCGCAGCAACACCCCTGCGGAGGGGTGGCAGAGTGGTCGAATGCACCGGTCTTGAAAACCGGCAAGGGTTAATAGCCCTTCGAGAGTTCAAATCTCTCCTCCTCCGCCATTTTTAAAGCCACGCTTAGCGTGGCTTTTTTCGTTTTATATCCTAGTCAATATTCAAAACTTAAGTTACTGATATTAATAACTAAAATGTCAATTTCTTAAGCTCTCCACGTTATTCTTCTGTTTCTGATCTTAGATCTTTTTATTGAAACGCCAGCGTAATACAAATGAAATTGGTTCTACTTAAGCTCAGTTTTTGCTAAAAAATCTGTCAACTTTTCAGCTGAAAAATAGTTGAGTTTGTTCATTGTTTTGTGTTGACAAACACTATTCAGCTACTTATAAATGAGTAATGTTTTTTCTTGTTTTGAGGCTTGTATCACCTTTAATTTATATTACCAATTAAATTTTGTGATATTTGTCAGGTTAGTTTTTTGTTTATGAAGAATCAAAATTAAGAGCGGTAAACGCCAAATTTTGGTTTAGTAACCACCCGTAAGATACAGAGATATACAAGCAATACATGGAATTTTTAAGCTTGATACTAGGGGTGTGCAATGGATATGCAGAAACAAAATGGCGTAGTTCGTTCTAACGAATTTGAACTCGCTGTTGTTTACCGAATTTCAGATGTTTTTATCATTATTGCCGTTTTAGCTGGCTTGTCTTGGCTTAAAAATGGTTCCTTCGATTTGGCCTTTCAGCTAATGGGTGTTGGCCTCTCAGCCATCTACTTGGTCGTAGCGGAATCCTTCAACTTATACCGTTCGTGGCGGGTTTCTTCTCTTAAGGAACAAGCCATGGTTAACCTATGGGTTTGGATTATCAGTATTGCCTTGTTGTTCGCGGTTAATTACTTCCTAAAAATCTCGGCTACCTATTCGCGAGTGGTGGTGGGTTCATGGGTAGTGGCCACGCCAATGTTGCTGATAGCTTGGCGCCTAGTATTTCGTGAGAGTTTAGCGGTAATGCGTCGCTTTGGTTATAACACTCGCCGCGCTGCCATTATCGGGGTGTCGCAAAACGGTGTGCAACTCAAGGAAACCTTCGAAAACTCAGAAGAGCTAGGTATTCAATTTGTTGGCTTTTTTGATGATAGGGATGTTTCTCGTTTAGAAAGCAGTGGCTATACAGGGCCTGTAGCTAAGGTTGATACCGCGCTGGAAATGGCTAAACGTGGTGAAGTCGACCACGTGTATATTGCGTTGCCTATGCATGCCAAAGACCGCATTACTGGTTATTTACAACAACTATCAGATACCACTACAACCACCTTTATCGTGCCAGATTTCTTTACCTACAACTTACTGCATTCACGATGGAGTTCGCTGGGTGATATTCAAACCGTAAGTGTATTTGATAGCCCATTCCGTGGCGGCAGTATGTTGGTGAAACGCATTCAAGATATTGTATTGGCGTCGATCATCATCATGTTGATTAGCCCGATTTTATTGGCGGTGGCTATTGGCGTTAAGCGTTCTTCTCCAGGTCCCATCTTGTTTAAGCAAGATCGCTATGGCTTAGACGGTAAGAAAATCCGTGTTTGGAAGTTTCGCTCAATGAGCACCCAAGATAATGGTGCTGTTGTGAAGCAAGCAACTAAAAACGATCCCCGAGTCACTAAGTTTGGTGCTTTTATTCGCCGTACTTCTTTAGACGAGTTACCTCAATTCTTCAATGTGTTGATGGGCAGCATGTCTATTGTTGGGCCGCGTCCTCATGCGGTATCTCACAATGAAGAATATCGTCAAATTGTTAACCGTTACATGCTGCGTCATAAAGTGAAGCCTGGTATTACCGGCTGGGCGCAGATCAACGGTTACCGTGGTGAAACTGACACCTTAGAAAAAATGGAAAAGCGGGTGCAATACGATCTTGAGTACATTCGTGTGTGGACGCTTTGGATGGATATCAAAATTGTATTCCTCACTATCTTTAAAGGATTTGTAGGTAAAACTGCCTACTAAGTAAAGCTGTTCAAGGAGTTGTGATGAATAGGGATAGTTCTCTCTTGGCTAGATTGTGTAACACCAAACACGCCTGGTATTTGCTAATAACGGTGTTGATGTGGGGCGGATTTAGTGCTGCTTCTCTGGCCAATGATCTAGAGCAAAGCTACCGCTTAGGCGCAGGTGACCGCATCCAAATAGTGGTATACGGCGAGAGTGATTTGTCGATGGAGTTGCTAGTGACCAATAGTGGCAAAATCGACTATCCCTACTTGGGGCGAATTCCAGTTAATAAGCTTACTGCCCAGCAACTTAGAGATAACATTGAGCAGGGTTTGCGCGGTGATTACCTGATTAACCCTAAGGTAGCGGTAAACATTATTGGCTACCGACAAATCTTTATTAACGGTGAGGTAGAACACCCTGGTGGTTACGCTTACCAACCCGGTCTCACGGTTGAAAAAGCGATAGCCTTAGCGGGTGGTTTTACAGAGCGAGCGTCGAAAACAAATATCAATATTACTCCCGGAAATGGCACTAATGACTTAGTGAAAGCAGCGTTAAAGCACCGCATCGCTCCGGGAGACATTATTGTGGTTAAGGCCAGTTTCTTTTAAGGCCTAGCTTCTTTTACGGCAAGGGTGCCAACAGTAATACTCCGTAAGTTTGCTAACAGGGAAGTGTTTAGTTAATGACAACAACAGTGAATAATGCAGCTCTAATGCGCAACGGCAATAATGCAGATGATGAGTTCATTAATATCATGCAATATTTGTCGATTTTGAAGTCGCGTTGGCTGATGATTTTGGGTTTTACATTTATCAGTGTTTTGCTGGCCATATTGTTGGTTTTTGCGATTAAGCCAACCTATCAGGCAACCGCAGTATTACTGATTGAAGCTGAGCAGCGTAAAGCGGTGTCGATTGATGATGTGATTGGCATCGACACCTCCAAGCAAGAGTATTACCTCACGCAGTTCGAATTACTTAAATCACGAAGCATTGCTCAACGAGTGATTGATGAATTTCAGCTCTATGACAACCCTGAGTTTAACGGCGCAAACGATGGTAAGGGCTTTAATGCCGCTGGCCTTAAAAGTTTGTTGCGCTCGGTGCCACTTATACAAAGCTTTATGCCTGAAGAAGAGCTTCCAGATTTAGAACAGCAGCAAGAAATTGCGCGCCAGAAAGTAATGAAAACCTTCCAGCGCAATCTACACATTAATCCGGTTAAAAAGACCCAGTTAGTAAATATTAGTTTTGACTCTAGGGATCCTAAACTAGCCGCCAAAATTGCCAACGCGGTAGGGGAGACTTACATCAACTCTAACCGTGAAAGTCGCATTATTGCTAATCAAGAAGCCACCAACTGGTTGGCTGACCGAATCGGTGTGTTACAAGCTGCGGTGATAGAATCACAGAGCCGTTTGAGTGATTTTTTGCAGCGTGAGCAACTAGTAGATGTAAGCGGTATTGACAGTTTAGCTAGCTCAGAGCTGGGCAACTTAAGCCGCCGTTTAGCCGATGCGCAAGATCGCCGCACCGCTTCGGAGTCTATTTACTACTTACTGCAAGATAATAAAAATACCGCTATCTCAGAGCTCTCTTCGGTAACGGCAATCTCTAACCACCCGCAGCTACGTGATGTACGGTTAGCGCAAATTGAAGCAGAGCGATTGGTTTCTGAGCTTAGCAAACGCTATGGCCCTAAACACGACAAGATGATTCGTGCTCAAGCTCAGTTGGCTTCGGTGAAAGAACGCTCCGAAGTGCTGCTTAGAGTGCTCGCTTCCGGTGTTGAAAAGGAGTTGCGTAGTGCTCGTGCTCAAGAAAATGCGATCCGCACCGAGATGGAAAACAAAAAAGCCGAGTTTCAAGATATTGCGCTTAAGCGGGCAACTTATGATGCCTTGAAGCGTGAAGTTGACAGCAACCAAAACCTCTATGATTTGTTTGTTACGCGCCAAAAAGAAACCAATGCTACTAGTGATTTTCAAGCTGCAGTAGCGCGCTTTGCCGACAGGGCTGTTACGCCATTATTTCCCGCTAAACCAAAGAAAGGCATCATCATAGTGCTGGCTGCGGCTTTTGGTTTGGCTGTTGCCATAGTGCTGGCGCTGCTTAGTCAATCACTTAACAATACTATTGAAAGCGCCAGCGGCATTGAAGACAAGCTACGTCTTACTCCGCTTGGGGTTATTCCTTTGGTTAAACGCTCTCGCTTTAACAAAGATAATTTGCCGCTAGAGCAGTTCTTTGATGAGAAACAGCTCAACTTTAGTGAAGCGGTACGCAGTATTCGCACTTCAGTAATGCTGAACATGATGAGCCAACAGCGTAAGCTTTTGTCGGTGACATCATCGGTACCTAATGAAGGCAAAACCACCACCGCCTTAAACTTAGCTATCGCGATGGCTGGTATGGAAAAAACCCTGTTGATTGATGGTGACTTACGTAAACCCTCGATGGGTGAACGCTTTAATCTTAACCGCGCTCACCCGGGCTTAAGTAACTTGTTAGTGATGGATGCAGAGTTAGATGATTGTGTTGTTCATCACGAGCGCTCTGGCCTTGATTTATTGCCCGCGGGAATGCAAACCGCTAATCCTCAAGAGCTATTGGCGGGTTCGAAATTTAAAGCGCTTATCGAAGAACTCAGCGAGCATTACGACAAGATTATTATCGATACCCCGCCAATTGCGGCGGTAAGTGATGCCTTGATTATTGGTCAAATCACCAAATCAAGCATTGTGGTGGTAAATGCTGGGCGCACCAAGGTGAATCAAATTGAACATACCTTGCAGCAGATGATCAATCACAAAGTAGTGGTAGATGGGGTTATCTTGAACCGAGTAAACGCCAAAAACGAAACACGTTATGGTTACTACCGTGAATACGGAGTAAGCGCATGAGTGGGCTAAAGCGCATAGAGTCTTTAGTTAAGCGCTTTGGCAGTATTACCCTGCTGCGAGCTTTTAGTGCGACCGGCTTAATTTTGTTTTCGTCGGTAATCACTTGGCTTTATGGCATGGACAGCTTTGGTCAGGTTTCCTTTGCTATTTCAATTGCTAACTTAATTTTGGTGATTGGCCGTTACGGATCTGAGTATTCATTTTTTGGCCGCTATTTCGACTTATCAAGTCAAGGCGAAACTGATAAAGCGGCGCGAGTGTTGTTTGAAAAATGTCGCTTGTCACTTATTTTAAGTTTAAGCCTAGCCATTGTGGTAGTGCCCTTAAGCTTTAGTCGCATCGAGATAATCGTATTTTGTTTTTTGTATATTGTTGGCTTTGCGATTATTCAAATGGTGTCTTTGTCTCACCGAGTGATCAAAGAGTTTTACCGGTCTTATTTGTTTGAAGCGGGGGTGTTTTTTGTCTTCAGCTCGCTGATTTTCTTTTTGTTGGCCTTGTCGGGCAATACTAACGATGTATTTGTGGTTTTAAGCGCATGTTTACTCGCTTACTTTTGTTTATTTAGCCTGTTCGGTAATAAAAAGCTGCTGCAGGGTTTTAAGCTATCAGATGAAAGCGAAGGCATAAAACTTAGCCAAAGTTTAAAGCAAGACTCTAAGTTTTTAGCTTTTACTTTGAGTGAATACGTGTTGTTTTGGGGCATTATCTTAATCAGTGGTTATACCCTTAGCGAATACGATACCGGCGTTATTGCATGGGGGGGGCGGATCTTCCAGTTGTTTGTATTTATCTTGGCGATTCGCAACAGCGTGCAAGTACCGGAGATTTTAGCCTCAGACGATATCAAACAAAGCTATCTCAAAGTCCGTAAAGACGGCGTGCCCTTAAGCGTGGCTGGCTTGATTGTTTCTTCACTGGCCGTTGTTGGGGTGTATGTTGTTGCAGATTTAGATTCCAACACCTTGGTAATTTGGTCGCTGTTTGCTTTAGCGGCCTGCGTTCGTTTGTATTTTGGTCCGGTTTACCACATCTTTGTAAAATTCTCGGCCGACAAGCAGGTATATACCAACTGTGTGCTAACGGTGTTGGTTTGTGTGCTTTGTTCCGGCCTTGCTTTGTCCTTATCTACTGGTGCTCTTGGTTTAGCAGCGTGTTACCTAGTTACTTGGCTAGTCTCTCTAGTTTATGCCGATAGTCAGTCTTTAGGTGGACACTATGGTCGAGTTTAAACGCACTAAACTCGGTGTTTGCTACCTACTGTTTTGGTCGCTGATGCTGTTATTGCTGATGACCGTTGGTAAAGATTTTTTGCCCTGGAAATGGGGCTACGATGCAATGAAGATAGAAGGCCGCTTTGTTTTTTTTGAACTAGACGGCTCCTTCCTAGCTACCCGTGAATTACTCTATTTTTTAGGACGTGAAAGCGCAGTGCTGAGCACCGCTACCATAGGTTTTTTGTGGCTTCTGGTTATTTCAAAGTATGTAGTAACACTTAAAGATTTACTGGTAGTGAGCTTATTTACCCTGCCTAGTATGCTGCTCAATGTTATTTGGCCAGCCAAAGAAACCATAGTAATGGCGCTTTGTCTGCTGGTGTTTTACTCCACTTATTTTAGCCGTAAAGCCTTTATTTTTAGCGTTGTGGTGCTTTATGTGAGTTACGCCCTGCAAGTTCGCTCCTACTATTTTCTTATTCTAGGGGTATTTCTCGCTGGCTATGTCATGCAGTATTTTAGTGATAAAGGCTTTCCTATGCGCAATAGCCTTAATCGAACAGCATTTAAGCTCGCAAGCTTTAAACCTGCTTGGTATTTTCTTGCCTTTTTTGTTTGCTTAGCCTTTTTGTTACCTGATGCCTTTTATCAAATGTCTCAAGGCCAGCGAGATATTTCCAATAACTACGCCAAGTTAGAGGGGAGTTTTAACGTAACTGCTTTCGACAATTTAGTGGATGTAGCACGTGGCTTGCCCTTTATTATTAATTTTGGCTGGGCCTTGTTGCAGCTGAGCTTGCCGCTGATTTTTGCCCAAGGACTCAATCAACTGTTATTGCTGTTGTTTAGCGTGGGCGTGTTGATGATTTGTGGAAAAATGATTAAGCGTAAACAGGGAGACTTGTTACTTACCTTGTTTTGTTCTCACATGTTTGTACTGCTGCTATTTGAGCCCGATCAGGGAAGTTATTTTAGGCATATTTTATCGGCAGCTATTTATTTACTCCCCGCTTATTCACTTATTTTTGGTAGTTCTCGACAAGGAGTCTTAGATGACTAAAAAGGACACCCATTACCTTATTGCTGCAGTTCCTTATAGTGATAATTTTGGTGATGCATTAATTCATAATTCGCTGGCATGGAAGCTAGAAAATTATGATATCTCCAGTGAGGCCTTAGATATTGCCGGAAGGCATAACTTTGAACGCAGTGCTCAGCAAAATGCAATTAAAGACAAGATCTTGAAGAGCCGTTTCGAATGGGTACGCCAGCTATTTATCCCTCTCAATAGTATGCTGGTGGCGGTTAAAAACTACCGTAATTGGATGAGTAAAGTGAAGGCCGCTGATGTGGTGTTGATGGGCGGCGGTAACCTAATTAGCGATGTTTATCTTAACTTCCCGCTTAAGCTTTATTTTCTATCACTGTTTTGCTACTTCGCTAATACCAACTACGCGGTAGTGTATGTTGGGGTGGCTAAGCGGATGTCTGGGCCAGGGCGCTGGCTGTTCAAGCGACTGTTTGCGGCTAAGCAGTGTTTGTATATTTCGGTACGCGATGCTGCCAGTAAAGACAATATCGCTTACTTGTTTGGCGCGCAGATTGCCGACAAGGTGGTGGTGAGCATAGACCCCGCTGTGAACTTGAACCTTAGTTACAGTGAAGCGCCACACTCAGATCTTAGTAAACAAGCATACGCCGCCATTAACATTGTGAATCCGGTGGTATTAATGGTTAATTCTGACAACGATGTGAGTTTTAACGAGCAAGACTACCAGCAATGGATCAGCCAGTGTGTGGCTAAGGTTAAGGCTGCTGGTTTGTTACCGGTGCTGTATACCAATGGTGCCCAAGAAGACCAGCAATATATGCAAGACATTGCCAGCAGCTTGCCCGATGCAAAGGTAGTAAGCGTAGAGCAAGTCGATGATTTGGTTAAAGTAGTTAGCCAAGCGCAATGTGTATTTGCTACTAGGCTTCATTCGGCAATTAGTGCCTTTTCTTTTTCAGTACCGTTTACCGTAATGAGCTGGGACAGCAAAGTGAGCGCCTTTGTTGAAGCGGTCAAGCTACCCACTTCAATGTTGTTTGATTTTAGCCGCGAAGGCATGCAACAACACAGCGAAACCATTCAATTAGCCGACATGTCCGAGCTGCAGCAACAAGTTGTTCAAGCTCGTCACAAGGTAGTAAACGCTTGGGATGTAGAGTTTAGAGATATGCTGCAACGCTTAGAGCAGTATCAAGCGGAGAGCCAGTTATCATGAAGATATTACATGTAACCGAAACCTTGGTAGGCGGCGTAGAAACTTACTTAAACACCATTATCCCTTACCAAGCAGAGTGCTATGGCACAGACAATATTTTGGTGTTAGCGCCGCAGCAACACGTAGCGGAAGACGCGCCCTTAAAGGCCTATTATCGCTGCTTTGACCGGCCAAGCCGCAGCCTAGGTTCGTGTGCAAGTTTAGCTAAGTTGTTTAAGCAAGCGGTTATCGATTTTGACCCCGATGTGATTCATATCCACAGTACTTTTGCTGGTGTGGTTTGTCGCATACCGGGTCTAATAACTAAACGTAGTCAGCGGAAGGTGGTGTATTGTTCCCATGGTTGGTGCTTTGATGGTTACAGCGGCATTAAAGCTAAGGTGTTCTCACAAATCGAAAAGGTATTGGCCTACCGAGTTAGCTCGGTGATTAATATTTCTCATCATGATTTTGAAAGTGCCCGCCAGCAAAAGATTCCTGAGCATAAAATGGTGGTGTTTGAGAATGCTTTAGATGATTTGGAACAAGACATACAGCGAAGCGAAAACCAAGGCATGTTAAAGCTATTGTTTGTCGGGCGTTTAGACAAACAAAAAGGCGTAGATCTGCTAATAGAAGCCATTCGCCAAGTAGATAGCGAAGTAGAGCTGCATATTGCTGGCGCGAGTGTTGTGTCGAAACAACAGCTTAATGTTTCCGATTGTCGAGTGATTCAACATGGTTGGTGTAGCCAAGAGCAACTTCGTGAGCTGTATGCCAGTGTTGATGCGCTAGTTGTGCCTTCGCGCTGGGAAGGTTTTGGCTTGGTGGTGATAGAAGCGTTCCGCCAAGGTTTGCCGGTTGTTGTTAGTGATGCAGGTGCTTTGCCAAGTCTAGTTGCCGAGGGAAGCACCGGTTACGTGTTTGAAAACAGTAACAGCAATGCACTTGCCAAAGTTATTGGCCAACTCGATAGAACAACGCTTAGCGCAATGTCTCAACAATGTCGTGAAGTATTTGTAAGCCGCTTTGAGGCTAAACGTTTAAATACCCAATTAACCGATCTATATGCAGCGGCCGATTAGCCCATGTATAAATGTGCGGGAGGGCATCATTGATGAGCCAAGTTAAGCATAAGTTGTTTTTATTTGGGCTATTAGGCACCGCTCTATGGGTGGCTGTTGTTGCAGTGCAATATGGTTTAGCCAATGCAAACAGCTATGCGGTTGGCGCTTGGCATCAACGTTGGCAGAAAGATCTTAATCAGCAACTCACACAAACTAATTTAGAGGTAGCCGAACACGTCACTCGTGACATGCTCGCTTGGCAGGCCAATCACCCTCATTATCAGGTATTGGCTGCCAAACAAGTAGAGTGGAGTAACTTTTACAGCTTAGTTATTAGCCCCGATACTGCGAATAAGTCCCTGTTAAAAAAGCAGAACTTGCTTAAAGCTCAGCAGTTCTATTTACGCTCTGCTGAACTTAGGCCAACTTGGCCAAACACCTATGTTGATTTAGCTAAAAATGCCCTTTATCGCCAAGCCAGTAGCCAAGAGGCGATGGCATATTTGGAGCTTGCCGCAAAGGTGGGCGAGAACGCGCCCGTTACTTTATTTGCCTATGTAGAGATTGGTTTAAGCTTGTGGCCCGAGCTAAGTATCGAGCAGCGTACAACGGTGGCTAAAGCCTTACTTAAAATTGAACAGCACACCTTTATGCATAAAGGTTTAAGCCAAGCAATGAAGCAACCGCAGTTTAAACAACGCGCCTGTGCTTTGTATTTGTTAGCCGGGATAGATTATGTCGCTTGTGCCAATACCTAAACAGCGATATTGGCGTATTGCTTGCTGCATCGTTGCGCTGTTGCTATTGCTGGCGAGTAGCTTAAAGAGCCTAGGCAACAATCGTGTGTTTTTTGTTGAGTTAGAAATTTTGTTAGGTGGCGATAGCGTGGTGCACTTTAGTGCTGCATTTATTGTTAGCACCTTGGTAATGATGGCGGTGAGTGACAAGTTGTACCGCTTAAAGCTAGTTAAGTTGCCATTGGTATTTGTAATGTTGTGCGTAGTGTTTGCGGTTGATGAAGGGCTACAACTGTTTTCTGCCCATCGACAGTTTTCCTGGGGCGACTTAGGCTTTAACTATGCAGGGTTAATCTGCGCAGGCGTTCTAGTTTGGCGCTTGCGGCGACCACATGTATGGCAAGTAGCAGGAGAAGAAAATGTTCATTGATTTGCATTGTCATATATTGCCGGGGATTGATGATGGCGCACAGAACCTAAAGCAAGCTATTGCAATGGTAGAGATGGCCATAGCCAGCGGAACCAAAGTGATGGTGGCTACGCCACATATGCACCCAGGAATTTACAACAATAATCCAGCCACCATTGAAGCCGCGTATAACACGCTTAAACATGCTATCACTCAGCGCGAACTAGACATCGAGCTTCGCAGTGCAGCTGAGGTGCATTTATGCCCAGAGGTGATGCTGTGGGCTCAAAAAGGTTTGCTGCCTTTTATCGGTGAGTATAAACATAAGTCTTTGTTGTTACTTGAGTTACCACATGGCAGTGTCCCTCAGGGAACAACCAGTTTAGTGCGCTGGCTACACAACAACAATATTCAAGTCATGATTGCTCATCCAGAGCGTAACCATGGTATTTGGAAGAATCCTTACCAGCTCTCTCAGTTACTCAAATTAGGGTGTTTGTTTCAAGTGACCGCTGGTTCTTTTTTAGGGCACTTTCGCCAACAAGCACAGAACATAGCAGAGAGTTTACTTAAGGCAGATTCGATTCATATTGTGGCTAGTGATGCCCATGACTTGGAAAAACGTCCCCCCGATTTACGTGAAGCCTTTGAACAGATAAGCCTACTAAGCAGCGAGCAGCACGCAAAACGTTTGCTATGGGATAACCCAGCGCAAATGCTAGGCAAACACTAACAAGCAGCAATTTAATCACTAGATTTTTCCGGGCTTTGCCCAGAGATGACAAGGAAGCGCCGACTATGCGAGTATCGACGGGAAGATTAGAAGCGATAATCTTTGCCAGCTTTATCTTTTTACTAGTTTGGTTACCCATCCCTTTAGGCAGTAATCGCCCTTGGGCATGGTCAATAATGGAATTGATCATTGCCTTACAAAGTATTGGCTTGGTGTACTGTTTTAGAGCAAAAATCCCTTGGCAGTATCTGCGTCCTGGCTGGTGGTTATTAGCAGCGTTGGCAATATTTCAATTTTTTACTTTGCTGCAGTTAGTGCCGTTACCTGCCGGTTTACTGGCTTGGCTTGCACCGCAAAATGCTGAGTTGCGCGCCGTTGCCAGTTTATCTGGTGAAGCCGTCAAAGGCTTCGCTCCGCTTTCGTTAGATCCGGAGCAAAGTAAAATTAGCTTATTGAAAGGTGTGAGTTATTTGTTGCTGGCAGTGAATACCTTGCTGCTGGTGAACCGCCCAGAACGTATTCGTGCAGTGTTAATTGCTATTGTGGTAAGTGGTACTTTTCAGGCCTTTTATGGGGCGATGCTGTTATTGACTAATGTTGAGCAAAGCCCTGTGTTTGGCACCGATATTGGCCCAGTGGCGACAGGCTCTTACATCTATAAAAACCACTTTGCTAATTACTTGTTACTCAGCTTGATGATGGGCTTAGCACTGATTGTCGCCGACTTAAAACTAACCGGTGCAGAGACTTGGCAAGCACGTCTCTCCGGCTTGCTAGAAGCTGCCCTAAGCCCCAAAATGCTAGTGCGCATGTGCATGATTATTATGGTTATTGGCTTGGTTATGTCGCGTTCACGCATGGGCAATAGTGCGTTTTTTGCAACTACTGTTATTGGCGGCATATTGGCGTTGTTGCTTTATAAGCAGCGACCAAAAAGCCTTACCATATTAATGGTGAGTATTCTTATTATCGACATGTTGATTGTGAGTTCACTGTTTGGCTTAAGTAAGGTAAGAGAGCGTTTGAGCTCTACGGTATTGGTAGACGAAGGGCGTATTTATATCTTTGATTGGGCGCTGAATATGCTCAAAGATTTCCCGATTTGGGGCAGTGGTGCTGGCAGTTTTTATTCGGTGTTTCAAGCCTATTTACCTCAGCCTATCAGTGCTTTTTTCGACCATACCCATAACGACTATTTGCAGTTCGCAATTGAGTCTGGCTTGCCTGTTACTTTGCTTTTAGGAGCAGCGGTTTTATGGGTAGCCTATCGCTGCTTACGTACCTTGCGAAAACGTAACGACCCCTTAATGAAAGGCACTGCCTTAGGCTGCTTTATGGCCATTACCGCCATGCTAATACACATTAGTGTTGATTTTAACTTGCAAGCGCCCGCTAACGCAGCCACGTTTGTGGTGGTGTTAAGCCTCGCTCTAATTGCCAGCAAAATGCCTAAACAAGGCTATCAAGTGGTTTAGCTAGCGGCTTTATATTGACCGCTGGCTTTATCGCGAATTGACTTGCGTAAGCGCTCAACGGGTAGGTCGATACATTTGATAACCAATAGCGAAAGCACTACCAGTATTAGGCCTACCAGCAGCAAGGCCGCTGAACTGAAGTGTTGTTTAAATTTACTTACTTCGCCTAACAGCAGCACACTTGCGATGATGCTCGCTTGGTAATGAAGTAGGTAAATTGGGTAGGAAAAGTCGCCAACAAACTTATCGAAGCCAGCAGATATTTTGTTATGTAGGCTATGCCCCAAGGCTAAACTCAATACTAGCATCGCACTAATTAGCATATTTGTATAAAACAGTATCTCCGCGGTAATTAAGTGCAAACCTTGATTAATTTGCCATGCGGTAAAACCAGAAATAGTGACCATAACCAGCAGTATTAATGCTGGTTTTTTTAGTATAACTTGCCAGCTAATCGGCACTTTATTTTGCTGTACGACAAAATAGATAACGGCCCCAATGGAAAATGGCAGTGAGCCTGCAGGAATGGAAAAGTAACGGGCATGCCAGTATAGGTCGCCGATGTAGCTAGCAACAACATAAAGCACAGATAAGGCTAACCAAACAAGGCTGCGTTGCAAGGTTTTAGATATGCCCAAGCAAATGGCGCAATAGAAGAATATTTCTACAGTAAGTGCCCATGCCGCTGGAGATAAACGTGGCGTTATAGAGTGGGGTAGCCAACTTGGGTAAACCATGGTGAAGTTACCCAACAAACTAGCGGCATTGCTCGGTATCGCAATGGTTGAAAAGCCCGCTAGAGGAAAGTAGCGATTAAAGGCCAGCAGCAAAAGCAAACTTAACAGGCAAGCAAACCAATACCCCGGATAAAGGCGTAAAAATCGATTAAGGGCAAATCGCTTTTTTCCTGAAGCTTGATAACCGTAACGCTGCTGCATTACATAGGTCATCAAATATCCACTAAGAATGTAGAAGCCAAACACTGCAAAGCGACCGAAGTCGCTAAGCCAAAACAAGTGTCCAAATACTACCATTAACGCCCACAGTGTCCTTACCGTGCCAAACATATTGTTACTCGTAGAAAACTAGAATAATCAGCTTGGCAGCCTAATTGGGTAATAACAAGCTAGTAACAAATTAATAGTTTACTGGCTGTTAGATAAAGGGTACATCTGCAAATACTGGGTCATGGCATTGGCTAAATTCACCGACCAAAATTGCCCCGCCATGGTTAATGCGGCTTGTTGGCCAGTTAAACTGACTAAACCATTTGTTTGCCAAGCTTTAAACAAGGGTTGGCAATGTTCAAAAAGCGTTCTTCCATGGGGAAGTTTATCTGCATCAATCAGCCCCTGATCACAAGCACTGGTGATTGCTGCTTTTAGCTGAGCATTGTTAGCCGGCAAACTTAGCTGCTCAAAAGCCCAGTTATTTTCTGTTATGCCTGCGCGCCAAGTATCTATATCTCGAGTTTGCATTAAGGCGTAACCGTTGATATTGCCACCGGCTCCTGCGCCAATCGGCAAAATTTCGGCTCCCTGTTTGGCTAAGGAGTTATAGCGGCTCTGCTCTTGTTCTCCATTTGCCCAATGGCAATAACTAAGCTGTCGGAAAGCGTTTTGGGCGAAGAACTGATGCCCTTGTTGGTACATTAACGCTTTCTCGCTGGTGCTCAATGGAACGGCTTCACGGCCCGCATCAATATTACGTTGTAAGCCGCTGCCACCAAAGGTAAGCAATTGATATAAATCTACTCCGTGCACGCCTGTATCTAATACATCTTGTAAGTCTTGTTGCCAGTTCTCTGGTGTTTGGTGGGGGAGGCCATAGATAAGGTCTATCGCAATGGTTGCGCGATTACTGGCTGTTAGTTGGCTTAAGCGCTCTACGATGTAGTCTCGCTTATCAAGGCGTTTAGCAGCACGGCGAACTTTGGAGTTAAAGCTTTGTACACCAAAAGAAAAACGATTGAAACCACCGGCAAGTGCTGCCTCAAACTTGTTATCGTCAAAGCGATTTAATCTGCCCTCTAGGGTTACTTCACAGCTGTCGCTTAAGGGAAAATAACGATGAATAAGCTGCCCAAGCTGGTTAAGTTGATCTGGGCTTAAATCAGTGGGTGTTCCACCACCTACATAGACCGCATCAAAGCTTCTCGCTTGTGTCCAAGGATAGCGAGATTTAGCAATCAGCTCTTGTTCCAACAGCGTAAAATAATCATCTATCATTTGTTGATTGCTGGCGTATTGGAAGAAGTTACAAAAGGTGCAACGAACTCGACAAAACGGGATGTGAATGTAAATTGCGCGAGGTAACTGACTCGCTTTGCTTTGGCTTAGTTGCTTGCTTAGCATCTGGTGTGCTTGCTCGCCATTTAAAGACTCACGCTTGCCATGGTTTGCATGAGCGCTAGTTTTTTTGGTGAAGGCAAATTGTAATGGAGAAGGGCTGGCTTGGCCGGTTAATGCTTCGGGCAATTGCTGTGGTGGTGCGAGATCAATGGTAGACATGCTGTACTCAAATAACTATTTAACCTTAATGTAAATCATTATCATTTGCGTTTGTTTGATCTAAGCCAAGTTTGCGTTTATCATCTTTTAAATGTTTGTTATCAACACCTTTGGCTAAGATGCAAAACAAGGCCACTAATTAGGCCTTTTTATGCTGGTTGTTATGCTTGTAAGTGATTGTTATTGAACTATGATTAGCCTACTAACCATCGAATCAAGGAAGAAAGATGAAGCCTTTCATTTATCGCGTATTTATTCCCTCTGTGTTGGCTGGCCTACTCGCAGCCTGTAGCTCTAGCCCTGAGCAAACTTGGCAAGTCGATCAAAGCTATAAAATCACCGTATTACATACTAACGATCATCATGGCCGCTTTTGGCACAACAAATATGGTGAGTATGGCTTAGCAGCGCGGAAGACCTTAATTGATAGTATTCGAGAGGAAGTGGCCGCCCAAGGGGGCAGTGTGTTGTTGTTATCGGGTGGTGACATTAACACCGGCGTGCCTGAGTCAGACTTATTAGACGCCGAGCCAGACTTCAAAGGCATGAATTTGTTGGGTTACGATGCCATGGCGATAGGTAATCACGAGTTTGATAACAGCCTAGAAGTGTTAGCTAAACAGCAACAGTGGGCTAACTTTCCATTCTTATCCGCCAACATTTATTCAAAATCCACTGGAGAACGTAAGTTTCAAGCCTATCAAATGTTTGACTTGCAAGGCGTGAAAGTGGCGGTGATCGGTTTCACCACCGAAGATACCTATAAACTGGTACTGCCAGATACTGTTGCGGATTTAGCCTTTGAAGATCCTAAAGTAGAAGCTAAAAAAGTGATAGCCGAGATTAACCAGCAACACCAACCCGACTTAGTGTTTGCGGTTACTCATATGGGCCACTATGCCAATGCTAAACATGGCGTTAATGCGCCGGGAGATGTAAGTTTAGCGCGGTCACTTAACGAAGGTGAGTTAGATTTAATTGTAGGTGGCCACTCGCAAGAACCGGTGTGTATGGAAGGCCCTAACATGTACACCCAAACCTTTAAGCCAGGTGATGAATGTAAACCCGATCAACAAAATGGCACTTGGATTGTCCAAGCCTATGAATGGGGTAAATATGTAGGGCGCGCCGATTACACGTTTAAAAACGGCGAGTTTACTTTAGACAGCTACAAACTCATCCCAGTTAACTTAAAGAAAAAAATCAAAGTAGACGGTAAAAAGCAGCGGGTGTTTGTGCAAGAGGAAATTGCCCACAATCCCGAAGTACTGGCTTTGTTAACTCCTTACCAAGAACAAGGCCAAGCGCAGCTTAATGTTAAGATTGCTGAACTAAGCGGCCGCTTAGTGGGTGACCGAGACAAAGTACGCTTTGGCCAAACCAATCTAGGCCGATTAATTGCCTCTGCCCATAAAGAACGTGTAAATGCTGATTTTGCAGTAATGAACTCTGGTGGTGTTCGAGCCTCGATTGAGGCAGGTGATATCAGCTATAAAGACGTGCTTACCGTACAGCCTTTTTCTAACACCATTACCTATGTAGATATGAATGGTGCAGAAGTGATGGAGTACTTATCGGTAGTTGCGGCTATGCCTGTGGATACCGGTGCTTACGCGCAATTTGCTGGCATTAGCATGAAAGTAATTAATGGCGAGGTGAGCGATGTAGTGATTGCAGGCAAACCTTTAGATGAAGCCAGCATCTACCGTTTCACTGTTCCAAACTTTAATGCTACTGGCGGTGATGGTTATCCTAAAATCACAGACCATAGTGGCTTTGTGGACACTGGCTTTGTAGATGCCGAAGTGCTTAAGGCTTACTTAGAGCAGCAAAGCCCAGTTAATGCCGCCGATTATGATGATAAAGGTGAGATTAGCTATCAGTAGTTGCACGATATAAAAAAGCCTCTTAAAGAGGCTTTTTTATTGGCTGTATTTGAGGATTAGTAGTTAGGGTCTGTTGATTTTTGGTGTTGAAATTTTGTTCGAGATAAGCGGGCTTTAATCGCGGCGAGCACTTAGAAGCCTAGTGGGCTAAGCAAGAAGGGCTTAACAAAGAGTAAAGTTCGCTTATCCGAACCGTTCGGGCAGCATTTCTTAGCCATTTATTCAGCGTTAGCGAGTGATTATTAAGCCCACTTAACTGCACACTCACTGCCTTGCCTAAATGGCTAATAAATTGCTGCAAAAACCATCAGCAAAGATCTACAGACCCTAGCTACATCCTTGATATACCCTCAATTAAATATTTGGTTTTGGTGGCGGTTATTCACTAAATGTTGATTGCGAAATTGCATTAGCTCGCTATCTTTTAGCTTATGTACATTAAGTACTTAGTTGTTAAGGATGCTAATGAAAACCACCGCGCAATACTGGAATGTATTAGCTACAAACAGTGCTAACCAATGGGAAGAGATAGAGGGCAGTGATGGGCAGTTACATCAGCTTACCCTAGCCATAGATAATAGCACCGGTGATTATACACGCTTAACTCGGTTTAAAGCTGGAGCAAATACCGACGCCTTTGGCGCTAAATCGCATACCTATCCAGAGGAGATCTACATTATCTCTGGCCGTTTGTATGACGCGGCTTTTGACCTGTGGTTAGAAGCAGGGCACTACGCTAGCCGTCCCCCGGGCGAGATGCATGGCCCATTTAAGTGTGAGCAAGAGTGTTTGGTGTTAGAAGTGTCTTATCCAAGCCAAGCGTTAAGCTAATGCTGTCTGGTTTGTTCTACTATTGAGATAACATCACTTGATTGCTTGGGAGAAAATATGGGCAGCCAGTTAAAGCAGAATAAAGCTAACGCCGTGGCATTTTATCAAATGGCTTATTTGGGTGAGCCAGCCAAAGCCGTAGAGATGTTTGTTGGTGACGAATACATTCAACATAACCCCGTGGTCGCAAATGGCAAACAAGGTTTTATTAATTATTTCGACGAAATGCAGCGCGACTATCCCAACAAACAAATTAAGTTTCTACGCTGTATCGCCGAAGGTGACATGGTGGCGTTACATACTCACCAAATTTGGCCGGGAAATGATCAATATGTCACCATGGATTTTTTCCGTTTTGATGAGAATGGTAAAATTGTAGAGCATTGGGACAGCATACAAGAAGTGCCAGAAGGCAGTGCTAATGGCAATAGTATGTTTTAATCAAAAAGGAGCTGCATTGGGGATAAAGCCGACTAAAAGTCGGCTTTATTGTTTATGGGAGCAGAAGAATTAAAAGTACTTTATCCAAGCTTTGTTGCTACTGTGCTTATAGCGCGAGAACGCGCGAGTAGGCAGGTATAACACAGCAGTTAATAACCATACTTGCCAAAGCGCGGCGAAGCCAAACAAACCGTCTACATTGGGACCAATGGTCCACATAACCAACTTATAACCAATGAGTAGCAGGTATAAGTGCAATAGGTAAAAGAACATCGGTGCCGAGCCATAAGTTTTGAGGTAATCGCTAAGCTTGTTTTGCCAGGTATCAAACAAAGCTAGCAAGGCCAAAGCAATACCTACAGTAAGCAGAATAAAGTGCAAAGACGGCGGGTATTTGGTGAAGTTTAAAAACGACATTATGGTTTCAATACCGTTGGTACCTACTTGCCAAGGTAAGGTTTCCCCATAAATGTTAAACCCTCGTAGCAGAACAAGTAGTGATAACGCAGCGGCAGAAAAGCCAAATAGCACTTGTTTGCGTTTTTTCGATTCGACCTTAGCGCTGAATATTGGGCCTAAGGCAAACCCTAGCAAAATAACGCCAATCCAAGGCAATACTGGGTATGAAGCAAAAACACTGAATGCATCGCTGCTGTAAAGCGGGCCTCGGTCATGCAAAATGGTCCATAAACTGTAGCCCCACTCATTAGGTGAAAATTCAATTGCGGTTAGGGCATTGTGTCCAAAGACAATGGTTAAACCGAGTGCCGCAATCCAAAATTGCGGAAGTGCAGATAACAGCGCTAAAGCAATCATGCTAATGCCTATCGCCCAAATAACTTGAAGGTAGAGTGCGTTGTAATTGCCAAACCAAGAGAAGTTAACCAGCGTTACTTCAAGTAGCACCAAAAATAACCCACGCTTTAGCAGAAATTCTGCAGCAGAGCGTGGTGCTTTGTTATTTGGGTTAGCGTAAAGCCAGGCCGAAACTCCGGTTAAAAATACAAATATGGGAGCGCAAAAATGGGCCAAAATACGGGTGAAAAACAACTCTGTGTCGGTATCTTCAATGGTGATGGGATCGGTAATGCGATGCTGATAGTAAAAACGCTCGCGCACATGGTCGAGCAGCATCAGCAGCATGACTAAGCCACGCAGTATGTCGATAGATGCCAGTCTATTTGTTTTAGTCAGCTTAGGGCTTAATGTTTCAGATTTGTTCATTTATCTTTTCTGTTCACTAGCAAACAGCCAAAGCTACATATAGTGAAGTGTAGTTGGCAGTTTGGTTTATTTAAGTATTTGATTGAGGCTCTAGGTTAAAGAGATGGTTGTTTTGTTTAATAATTTGGGCGGGGCGCGAATGGTTTGCTGTTGCTTAAACAAAGAATGAAAAGCACTAAATGGCGGCGCTACATAGGTAGTTGCAGCGGGAACAAAGCTAGTAGTAAAAAGTGTTGTTACAGCGGCTACCGCACATTGATGCAGCAGCGATTGTGATTGGCATTCACCATTTTGGTGTTGCTCTGTATCGGTGCTGGAATAATGCGAATGATGACCAGCTTCGTGTAGCGCTTCTGCGAGCGAGATAAAGCTTGTTGCTTGGCCTAATAATATAGTCCAAATAACAAGCGATATAGAGAATAAACGAAGCTAAGACATTGTTTTTAGATTAAAAAGTTGCAAGTTTTATTTTGGTGGAGCTTTGTACCAGAATGGGTGAGTTTAAGCAATGTGGTGCGCTATTTCCCTCTAAGGGAATAAACTCTTGGTATGGCGCTAAATCTTGGTTTTTGGCACCTTATAACCGGGAAGTGTGCGCAGCTTACCGGCTTGAAACGCAGAGCGTTTGGATTTAGCAGATAGAGCGTTTAAATCAAATGGCTTGGGCTTTTTCCCCTTGGATGCATTTAAAGCTTTTACAACTTCATCGTGATTATGAAGATGAGGTGCTGAAAACAACATATCGTGGCTGCACGCGTAGCTAGTTGTTGGGAGACAAGCCAGTAATACAGTTAGCAAATGCTTTTTCATATTCAGCCCTTATAGGTTCAACTTAAAGGAATAAAGAGCGTCAAAAACGCTCTTTATATGTTCAGCTTAGCGACTAACGCAAAGTGATTTTTGGATTTTCTGCTGGCTTGTCTAGCAAAGCAAAGAACGCTGGAACTGTTGCAGCGTCTCCATCTAGAGTGATGAATCCTTCTTTTACAGCTGTTGCAAAGTCAATCTTGTTGACCAGCAAACCAAGGAATACCGGTTTAGTTAGGTTAACCGTTGCTTTAGCTTCACCACTAAAGTTTTTGTGGAATTGTGCAACCGAGCGGCGAACCTCTAAGGCATGTGCTTCATTGGTATCCGTAAAGTTAAATGCAATAGTAAAGTGCTGGTTTGCACTGCGCTCAGCATTTAGGCTAAAGCGTAGGGCGTTAACCAATTGAGAAGGTTCAAACTCAGCCATTAAGTCAGGTGCTTGTAGATTGATTTTTTTAGAGTAATCAATGGTGCCATCAAGCTCTTTTGCTGAGGTTAAGTACCAGTTTCGCCAGTTGTTGTTGGTTTCGCGGAAGCCTAATTCACGTAAAGCTTTCGCTTTAAGTAAGCGTGGCTGCATATCGTTAAAATCAACACGAATAATGTGAGTAGTAAGCTCTGCACACCATTGGTAATCACCTGTATCGCAGGCCATTGTGGCATAAGTCATCATTTTGCCCTTACCGCCCACCATTTCTACGTAGCGTTTTGAAGCTTCTACGGAATAAGTCGCGTTTAGTGTTGTTGGGTCTCCATCAAACCAGCCCATTTCACCAACAAAAATCTGCTTAGCCGCGTGGCGAATAGAGCCATAGAAATCACCCAGCCATGGGTGGCTTTCTAGGTGCTTAGGTAACTTAATTTCGCGAATAAGATCTTCTTGGGTAGAGCCATTGTTAATCGCTTTAATCGATTGGTCGTAGGTAAACTGGATCGCGTCACGGTATGCAGTTAGGGTGTTATCTACATGTTTAGCACCTACCACAGGGCGACCATGAGATAGCATCATCGCTTCTGCTTGGTACTCACGAAGAACGTCTACACCAGGGAACCAAATACTAGGGTCGCGGTACTTAGTGCCACGAATGGTATGCAAGTTAGGGAAGCTTTCACCTTGGATAACTTCAGAACCAAATAATAAGTTAGCCTCCGGGAAGTAGGCGGTGATTTCATCAGACGCTTCAGAAGGAACGTGTTTGAACTCAACTTTAACTCCTGCAATGTCCATTTCTAATACACCGTTGAGGCCTTCAACCAGCGTATTTGGGGCAATTAAACTGTGCTCGCGAATTTCAAAATCTGGGCCTAAACCACCATTAATACGGCCATCTTCTTCAACACTAAGCAGGGTACCTAAAGAGTAATCAACTCGAAAACCAAGTGCTGGTCCAGTGCCGCCCATAGAGCCTTTAACAACGTTTGTCATAAACGTATCGTGAGCAATAATTAAGGCATCTTCAGCGCCCTCAATGCCGCGCACGCCAGCGTAGTGGTCAGGGTGCCAATGCGAGTACATTACCGCTGCAACAGGCTTGTTATTACCGGTTACTTTGCGAAAATCAGCCATTACATCTCGCATTTTGTCTACTGACTCAACGGGATCAAGAATAATTAGGCCATTATTGCCATCAACGATCATTGGAGAGGTTAAGCCGTAACCGTAAACTTGGAAGTATTTTTCTTTATAAGCAAATACACCCTTGTTCATTTTCTGCGAGTGAGCAGTTAGCTGTGGGTGAACTTTGTCTGACTTCGCATCATAAGCGTCGTTGCCACCGGTAGGAGTCCACTTCATGTCTTGGTTTTCACCATGCCAATAGTGGGTAGCACCCGAGTTCTCACCGAGGTAGTAATCGTGAGAAAGAGTAGGGATGGTAAGGTCTATGCCTTCAAAACGGTGGCTATGGTTGTCGCCAGCTAGCGCTAGATTAGCTAAGCCTGAGGCAAGAAGTACAGATAAAGCAATACTTGTTTTTTTCATATCGAAGCGAGGCCTTGATTACATTAAAATTGCAACTAGGCTACGCCAAAGCATTATCGCTTTGCTGATATGTGATATAAGCTATCTAATATCTGGCAGTTAAAAACTAAGTTTATTAATTTATGAAGCATTCAGATTACAGCTTAATTCCTACTTTTGTGGCAATAGTGGAAGAGCGAAATTACAGTAAAGCTGCAAAACGTTTGGGCATTAGCCAATCGGCGGTAAGTCAAAGTGTGATTCGCTTGCGTGATATTTTTAAAGACAATTTATTTACTCGCGGTAGCCACGGAGTAGAGCCCACACCCTATGCCATGGATATATACCCTGCTTTAGCTAATTCGGTAGAAAGCATTGCTCACATGTTGCCAGAGCAACGCCATTTTAATCCGGCGAATTGCCAACGTCAGTTTACTATTGCTGCTTTAAGTGTATTTAGCTTTACCCTATTTCCGCAGTTATCAAAACGGTTATTTGAGCAAGCTCCTTTGGCCTCGGTAAAGACCGAACCTTTGTTTGGGCAAGATATGGTCAGCCTGTTACGCACTCATCAATGTGATCTGCTGATTGAAGCTGAATCAAATCGCTACCCCAATTTGCGCTCGCAAATTGTGATGCAAGACAAGCTGGTTGTGGTATGTCGAGCCCAACACCCAAGGGTTGGGGCTAACGAGATTAATCTTGAAAAATACTTGCGTGAACAACATGTGATTCACTCCCAACCAGAACAAAAACTTGGTTACTTGGGAGATATGGGGATAGTGGGCCTATCTGAAAGGAGAGTAGCTTGGCAGGCTAGTGGTATTATGGATATGCTGCCGCTAATTGCCCAAAGTGATTGCATGGGGATTTTACCCGAACGTTTAGCCTCGCAGCATTGCCGCCACTTTGGCCTGAAATCTCTTGACGCTGATTTTTTACCTAAGCAAATCGTGGTGAAAATGTATTGGCACCCCTCGCGTACAAATGATCCTGCTCATAGTTGGCTAAGGGAGCAGTGTTTGTTGTCAGGACATTAATAAGAGAATTGAACACCCTTTAATCACTAAATTAACTTATTGATTTAGCTCCTATTTGTAGCTCTTTTTTGTTGCTAAAGTAGCTTTGCTTTTATTTGATAAATAGGGATTTTAATGAAACAAGCAGTACTATTAATCATTAGTATTTTGGCAATGAGCGGATGCAATTCTCAAGCTACGCCTACCAGGCAGGCTTGCATGGGAGCACGTGGTAGCTCCCTTGTAGAAGGTTTAGACGGGCAATGTAAGGCGGGTGACGCTATTGCTACTAAAGAGCCGGCTTACTATTGCGATTTTAACTATGCAGTGGCTTACAACGACTACAACTCGGCCATGTGTATATATAGCGGAAAACGTAAAAGTGAGCGCACGGCAGGTTAAGATCTAGCTATTCCACTCAAAGTCTAAAAAGGCAGCATCTTTATGCTGCCTTTAGTTTATGGTTTGTTTTGGTATTTCACCAAAATCTAGATTAGCTGTTATCTATCACTTCAGCGGTTACTTCATTGCCGTTACGTTGCCCTTGGCTAAATGCGTTGGCGTTTAGCAAGGTGGTGTCGGCAATGCTTTGCAAGGCTTCTTGGGTTAAAAAGGCTTGGTGACCAGTAAAGATAACGTTGTGACAAGCTGACAAGCGGCGGAATACGTCATCTAAAATGACTTCGGCGGATAAATCTTCAAAGAACAATTCTTTCTCATGTTCATACACATCCAAAGCTAAGCCGCCTAATGTCCCATCTTTTAGTGCTTCAATACAGGCCGTGGAATCTACCAGTTTGCCGCGACTCGTGTTGATCAGCAACGTGCCTTTTTTCATCTGGCTAAAGGCCGATTTACCAATTAAGTAAGTATTCTCAGGGGTAAGCGGGCAGTGCAAGGTAATAATGTTTGATTGCGCCAGTAGCTCTGCCATGCTTACGTACTCTATGCCTAGCTCTTTAGCTGCGTCATTTGGGTAAGGGTCAAAAGCAATGACTCGGCAACCAAAACCCTTGAGTATGCGCGCGGTAGCTAAGCCGATTTTCCCGGTGCCTATTACTCCAGCAGTTTTACCAAAAATGTTCATGCCGGTTAAACCTTCTAAAGAGAAGTTGGCATCGCGGGTACGTTGGTAGGCTTTGTGAATACGACGGTTTAAGGTCATCATCAACGCGATGGCATGTTCGGCCACCGCTTCCGGCGAGTAAGCCGGTACGCGTGAAACGGTAATGCCTAGTTGCTCTGCTTTGGCGAGATCAACATTGTTAAAGCCAGCACAGCGCAACAGTATAAGTTGGATCCCGTGTTCGGCTAAGGCTTCCAAAGTTGCAGCAGACAAGTCGTCATTTACAAAGGCGCATACCGCATCAGCGCCATGGGCTAAGCGGGCAGTTTTTGCCGAGAGGGCGGTATCGAAATACTCGATGCTAAAAGCTGAAGATGTATTTTGGGCATCAAAATGTTCGCGGTCGTAGCGCTTAGCGCTGAAAAAACTAATCTTCATAGCGTCTCCTAAAACAATGTTAGCTAATGATAGCTTGTTTTGTAATTTTATTACATAATAGCGTCATTGAATAACAAAAGTCGACAAGAGTTATGAGAAAGTTTCAGAAATCAGTTGTTCTAGAAATGGCCTCTGGATTAGCGGTGATTTACGCTGCGTTGTGGGCTGGTCGTTGGTTAAGCGATCTTAGCGGAAACCTTCTCCCTGCAAGCATTGTGGGTATGCTGCTGTTAACTATAGCCTTACAGTTTCGCTGGATTAAACTGGCTTGGGTAGAGCGAACTGCTAATCAATTTGTCCGCTGGATGTCACTTTTGTTTGTACCTATTAGTATTGGCTTAGTAGAGCATATTGAAACTTTATTACAGGCTTTACCTGCAATGTTGCTTACTTGTGCTTTGGCGACGCTGATTTTACTGGTAGTGGTTGGTAAAGCTTACCAACACTGGGAGCACAAGCATGAGCTTAAGGCTACCCAGCCACAAGCTGTAGACGGGGAGGCAAAATAATGGTGAATTTTCTTTACCTGCCGCTAACCATTGGATTGTTCATTGCTGCAAAACATCTACAGCAACGTTTTTCGGTTACCTGGCTTAATCCCGTTCTAATTACCTTGAGCATATTGGTGGTTAGTTTGTTGGCATTAGACATCTCTTTTGACGATTACAATCAATATAGTGGGTGGCTAAGTAAGCTACTAGAGCCGGCAGTGGTTGCCTTAGGTGTTCCCTTATATAAGCAGTTATACGATATAAAAGCAGAACTACCACGTATTGCTATTACCATTGTTGTAGCGGCAGTTGTGGCTATTGCTACTACAGTTGGCTTGGCGCTGGTGGTTGGGGCACCGCCAGAAATCGCGGCGTCTTTAGCACCCAAATCAGTCACTACGCCTATTGCGGTGCTAATTAGCGAACAAGTGGCTGGTGAGCCTGCATTGACGGCTATTGCTGTACTGATAACTGGCTTAGTGGGAGCGGTGGTTGGGATACCGGTACTTAAATTATGTGGTGTGCACTCGAGCAAAGCACAAGGCATTGCCATGGGCACGGCCTGTCACGCTTTAGGGACTGCCCGTATTGCTGAAGAGGGGCATCAACAAGGAGCTTATGGCGCCTTAGCTTTAGTGCTCAGTGCTACTTTTAGTGCGATGCTTTGTCCACTAATTGTGCCGTTGTTTGCCTGAGTTCAATCTTTCTCAACCCTTAAAGCTTGATGTATTAACTTGAAGAGTACACTAGCTCAATGAATACCTTTCTTCTCTATTAAGCAACATAGCTACGTTGCTTGATCTACTATTAGCCATAAGTTGAAGCCTGATAGCCCTGTTGTTTCAGCCTAACTTCCAGTCACTCGCCTAGTTTCTAGCGTTAATTTATTAGCGCTAAGTTTACCCAGCGTGGTAGCAAGTTTAGGCATATTCTAAACTACCTCAGTTGCACAAGTTTTGGTCTAACAATTGTTGTTTCTGCGCTCTAATTGCTCATCACAAAGTAAAGTTTTGTAAAGTTCTTAGTTCTCCATAATTGTTTTGAGTTAAAACAATTAATAACCATGTTTATTGTAAGGTTACTGTCGCTTATTGCTGCGATAGTTTATACAAATTGGCTAGCTCAACGATAAGGTTATACGCTTTATCTTGAGTCGAAAATTAGTCCACGGCTTTTGGTAAAGCCGATACAAAAACAGTGTAAACGCGATAATTAAGGAATGAATATGAGCAACGATAGTTCTGCTGGAAAGTGCCCAGTAATGCATGGTGGGGCAACCACACCACAAGCGGCAAATATGAGTTGGTGGCCCAAGTCACTAAACCTAGATATTCTTCATCAGCATGATACTAAAACCAACCCTTTTGGTGAGGCGTTTAGTTATCGCGAAGCGCTCAAAACCCTTGATGTAGAAGCCTTAAAAAAAGACTTAAAAGCCTTAATGACCGACAGCCAAGACTGGTGGCCAGCAGATTGGGGGCATTATGGTGGTTTGATGATTCGTATGGCTTGGCACTCGGCTGGTACCTATCGTGTTGCAGATGGCCGCGGGGGCGGTGCTAGTGGTAGCCAGCGTTTTGCACCGTTAAATTCTTGGCCAGATAATGCCAACTTAGATAAGGCACGTCGCCTATTATGGCCAATTAAGAAGAAATACGGCAACAAGCTTAGCTGGGCCGATTTAATGCTGCTAGCGGGTAATATGGCTTATGAATCAATGGGCTTAGAAACCTTTGGTTTTGCTTTCGGACGCGAAGATGTTTGGCACCCAGAAAAAGACATTTATTGGGGGGCTGAAAAAGAATGGCTAGCAGAAAGTGGCGGAGAAGGGTCGCGTTACTCTGGTGAACGTGATTTGGAAAACCCATTGGCTGCAGTAATGATGGGTTTGATCTATGTAAACCCAGAAGGCGTAGATGGCAAGCCAGACCCACTTAAAACAGCTCAAGATATGCGTACTACTTTTGCACGTATGGCGATGAACGACGAAGAAACTGTTGCCTTAACTGCTGGTGGTCATACCGTAGGTAAGTGTCATGGTAATGGCGACGCTTCTTTATTGGGTGCAGAGCCAGAAGGCGCGGGCATTGAAGAACAAGGCTTAGGCTGGAATAACCATAGCAAGCGTGGCATCGGCAGAGATACCGTTACTAGTGGTATCGAAGGAGCATGGACTACCCATCCAACCCAATGGGATAATGGCTATTTTGAGTTGCTGTTTGGTTATGAATGGCAGTTATCAAAAAGCCCTGCAGGAGCTGTTCAATGGGAGCCTGTAGATATAAAAGAGCAAGACAAACCTACCGATGTTGAAGACCCAAGTGTTCGCTATAACCCGGTAATGACCGACGCGGATATGGCGCTTAAAGTAGACCCAGAGTATCGCAAGATTTCTGAGCGCTTTAAGAATGACCCAGAGTACTTCTCTAAAACCTTTGCGCGAGCTTGGTTCAAATTAACCCATCGTGACATGGGGCCTAAGTCTGTTTATGTAGGGCCAGATATTCCAGCCGAAGACCTTATTTGGCAAGATCCTATTCCTGCAGGTTCAACATCTTATGATGTAGATGCAGTAAAACAACGCATTGCTGATAGCGGCCTAAGCGTAGCTGAATTGGTGGCTACAGCATGGGATAGCGCCCGTACTTATCGTGGCTCTGATAAACGTGGTGGAGCCAATGGGGCGCGGATCCGCCTAGCTCCGCAAAAGGATTGGCAAGCTAACGAGCCAGAAAAATTGGCTAAAGTATTAACTGTATTGGAAGCAATTGCTGCAGATACTGGTGCAAGCCTTGCCGATGTAATTGTACTTGCTGGTAATGTGGGTGTTGAACAAGCTGTTAAAGCAGCGAGTTTAAATTTGACTGTACCGTTTACGGCTGGCCGAGGCGACGCAAGCCAAGAGATGACCGATGTGGAGTCTTTTGAAGTATTGGAGCCACAAGCTGACGGTTTTCGTAACTACTTGCCGAAGCACTATGTGGTTACCGCAGAAGAGTTACTGCTCGACCGCGCTCAGTTAATGGGCTTAACTGCGCCAGAAATGACCGTGCTAATTGGTGGTTTGCGAGTATTAGGCACCAATTATGCGGGTTCTGAAGCGGGAGTGTTTACCGACAAAGTTGGCACACTAAGCAATGATTTCTTCGTAAACCTTACCGATATGGCTAACACTTGGAAGCCAACGGGTAGAAACTCTTACGACATTTGTGAGCGTGTTAGTGGAGAAGTTAAATGGACAGCAACACGAGTTGATTTGGTGTTCGGTTCTAACTCAGTACTGCGTTCTTATGCAGAGTTCTATGCTCAAGACGACAATAAAGAAAGGTTCGCCAAAGACTTTATTGCCGCTTGGACTAAAGTAATGAATGCCGATCGCTTCGATGTATAAGCGCAAGCTATAACTAACCAAAGGGCTCCTTGTGGAGCCCTTTTTATTTGATGTGTACCGTCTTAAACAAGTTCATATAAAACATCGGGAACGCTCTCTTCGTTCGCCGAGCCATCACTAAATTCAATCGCTTCAAACCCTTGCTTTTCATAAAATTGTCTCGCTGCTCGATTTTCCTGAAAAGTATATAGTCTGCATGGTCTACCAACTCGAGCTAATGCTTCTCGTAAAAGAGCCGTGCCGATCCCTTTTCTAACCTCAGATGGCTTGAGGTACAAGTTGTCAATCCAGTCAACTTCCTCTGCTTCTGATAGGGAACACATACCAACTAATTTACCCTCTAATTCAGCCACAAGCACTCTACCACTGGGTATCAGGTGTTCCTTAATCCAAGAATGTACTTCTTCGTCAGAGTGGACCACTGGCGCAAAAGCAACCCGTTCTTTACGAGACTCAAGATAAATAGTAGCCGTGTCATTGGCATCGCCTGATTTGGCTGTACGAACTTCTATTGGTTTCGACATGATTTTACCTGGTAGTCACGCCCCAATAAGGTGTGAGTGGCGCTTGTCTATACTTTGAGCGAAGCGAAAACGGCAAGCGTTGCGATTCACTCTAAAATGTTTTGTTAACGGTATTTTTCCATAATGAAATTTCTTAGTTTTTGACCACGAACTTCCATTTCTTGAGCTTGAACAACTTTAAAACCAAAGTATTCATAAAACGGTCTGGCTGTAATACTCACTTCAGAATATAGACGCTGAATACCACGTTGCTCTGCCACGCTAAATACATGAGACATTAAAGCTTTACCCACACCCTGTCCTTGATATTCATGATGACAAAAGAAGTGGTCAATTAACCCATTTGGTTGTAAATCAGTATAACCAACAATAACGTTATCTATCTCAGCAACAAATGGGGCTAATCCCGTCATCCGCTTTTTCCAAACTGATAAATCAAGACGCTTTGGAGCCCAAGCCTCTACTTGCTCTTGGGAGTAATCACGAAGATTAACATTGCGGATCGTGTAAAAGTGAATATCCCAGAGTACTTGAGCATCCGACTCAACATACTCTCTAATTGTAATCATCGTACTTTCTCCGTAATACAGTTAACGCCCGTGTTTGGGGATGCTGAAGCGAAGCGGAAGCATTCCCAGTCCGAAGGGCGACAACACACGCTTGATATGTGCAGTTCTAAGCACACCACTCTCCTAACGCATCATTTGAGGAGCAACCGTGCATCTTAATTGATTGAATATCTTCACCAAAGCCAAGAGCAAAATCATCTGAGCCTGCAATGGTTAATAACCAGCCACCAGCACCTTTAGAAATTGCCCACACCTCAGAGTCGCGATACCTTTCGAAATCACCGCCCCGGATGATTGTGGAAGCCACTTTTACGCGCACAGGATCAATGACCTCGGTGAGTAATTTTTTTGATAGGCGTTCAACATGCTCTTCATATGTTGTACCCGCTGGAGTGACTATCTGCGGTTCACAAGTAGCTAAAGAATGCTTTATCTTTTTTATAGCTTCTGTACGTTTCATTTCAAATAACGCTGCGTTACGGAGTCGCTCTTAAACGCTTTGTTAGGGTAATTGATTCGCATGTTGTGACAAATATTCGAGCATGGGGCGCTCTAGAGGAAGTGCATTATGTGCAGGGTTAATTACCACGCCATCATATGTACTGCCCTGAAGAGCAAATAACCATACATTGTTGCTATGTAATGCCCACCCAGAGACCTTCTTATCTGTATATTGACTTAGAGCCTTCCAGTCTGTGAATAAAACCAAGTAATTCTTGCCCTCACTTTCAGTAGATAAAAACCCTAAGGTACTGCCTTTTTCTACTGATTGATAATTGCCGCCATCAGATGATAACTTGAGACCATCAGTAAACACTGCAGCTAGATAATTTGCCTTCAAAAGCTGTTTTAGTAACTCATCTTTGGCAGCATCTGAACTTTCTCGAGCAACACGATCCAATGCCGCAACCAACGCCGGATTTTCAACTGCCTGATTTACATCGATCCTTGATTCTTCTTGAGCCATTCCTTTGCCAACTCCAAATATAAGTACGGTGATAATGTATATAGTGCTTCGGTTCATAATTACCCTAACGCTCCGCAAACAGGCGAGCGGCAGCGAGTCCGAGCCCACGCTGTTCGTGGGCGTTTTTGTTGTGCGGCTTGTTATGTGTCTTGATGCTTGGAGAGTTCAGAGAGAGCCCTGTCATGCTTTTTATAGCTCCAGTATTCAATCAAGGTACTGCCACTACTTATCACAGCTAGACCCAACCCAAGTTTCCAGAACTCGTAGGCGTACCAAGTAAGTAAACAGGAGAGAACCAGGATCACCATTAGCAGCTTCTTGCCAGAAGTAACCCGGGCTTCACTTTGCTTCCTGAACTTTTGATGCTCCTTGATTCTGGAAGCTAGAGATTCTTCTTTCCGTGGCACTAAATCCCCTTTGACACATAACTGCTTATTAATAGGAAAATTTCCTTGTTTAAACACGGAATTTTTCCTCTTATCATACATTTGATAAAACCAAGGCTATCACCTTTCCTAGGCTACATCAGCCACCTAGCTCGAAAAATAACAAAAACATCAGCATGAAAGTATGCAATCACAGGTTCCTGTATATCATTACAGTGTTTTTTGCCCAGCCAAAGATAGAAAAATCATGGGCAGATAGGTGGGTTAGTTCAGCTTTTTAATACGTAAAGGGTTAGAAACGTGGAAGTGAGTCTATTGTCTGCCATGTGTAGTTGATAAATAAAAGCCGCAGTTTGTGGCTGCGGCTTGTTAGTTTGAGCATCGAGCTTTAAAGCGCTAAGCAGAGCCTTTGGCAATTAGCATGTCGCCATGCAAGGCTACAAACTTATCGTAAAGTTGCTCTTCGCTTTCTTTATGCGCTGGGTCTACGGCAATGCAGTCAATAGGGCAGACATCTATGCAAGTAGGGCGATCGTAATGGCCTTTGCATTCGGTGCAGCGCTCTGGATCAATCACTGTGATAATGCCGTCGTAAGAGATAGCCTGGTTGGGGCACTCTGGCTCGCACATATCACAGTTGATGCATTTTTTGCTGATTAGCAAGGCCATGTTTAAGCCTTAACTTCTGCAGCTTGATGCGGGTTGCGGGTATCTTGGCCAGATTGAAGGTTGCGCATTATAAGTGCGTGCTCTAAATCTACATTTTCTGGCACCGGTAAAAATACCGTATGGCCGCTGCCTTTAGCATCGTCAATTAGCTCACCTTTTTTGTTCTCTAGGTGCTCTAGTTTGAAGTTAAGGTTACCTTGCGGGGTCATTAGCTCCAGCGTATCACCCAGTACAAATTTGTTTTTAACGGTGATTTCGGCAAGGCCTGCTTGGTTGCGACCTGCCACTTCACCCACAAATTGTTGGGTATCGCTTACCGAATAACCATAGTCGTAGTTTTGGTACTCATCATGCGTATGGCGGCGTAAGAAGCCTTCAGTATAACCGCGGTGGGCTAGGTTTTCTAGCGTGCCCATTAGGCTTGGGTCGAAGGGCTTGCCAGCTACAGCATCGTTAATCGCTTGGCGATACACTTGGGCTGTACGCGCACAGTAGTAGAAAGACTTAGTACGGCCTTCAATCTTAAGTGAGTGCACACCCATTTTAGTTAAGCGCTCTACGTGTTGAATAGCACGTAAGTCTTTTGAGTTCATGATGTAAGTGCCGTGCTCATCTTCAAAGGCTGGCATGTACTCGTTAGGGCGGCCTTGCTCTTGCAGTAAGAATACTTGGTCGCTTGGCGCGCCTGCACCCAAGGTAGGTTCAACCACTTGCGGTTGGGCAGCGATAATATCGCCTACTTCGTTTTCTTTGGCTTCGTGGGCGTTGTACTTCCAGCGGCACGAGTTAGTGCAAGTCCCTTGGTTTGGATCGCGCTTATTAATGTAACCCGACAGCAAACAGCGGCCAGAGTAGGCCATGCATAATGCGCCATGTACAAATACTTCAAGTTCCATTTCTGGCACTTGCATACGAATTTCTTCGATTTCGTCTAGCGATAGTTCGCGTGACAAAATCACTCGCTCTACACCTTGTTGCTGCCAAAATTTAACCGTAGCCCAGTTAATTGCGTTGGCTTGAACCGATAAGTGAATAGTTTGATCGGGGAAGGCTTCGCGCACCATCATAATCATGCCTGGATCAGACATAATCAAGGCGTCTGGCTTCATGGCGATTACTGGCTCAATATCGCGCAGGTAAGTTTTTAACTTAGCGTTATGCGGGGCAATATTGCTTACCACGTAGAGTTTTTTGTCTTGCGCATGCGCTTCGTTAATCGCTAGGGCAAGATTCTCGTGGTTAAACTCGTTATTACGTACACGTAACGAGTAACGAGGTTGGCCCGCGTATACCGCGTCGGCGCCATAGGCAAAGGCATAACGCATGTTTTTTAGGGTGCCAGCAGGTGACAGTAGTTCAGGTGTAAACATCAAAGCTCCGGGTCTTAGTCGAATCATTGAGGAAGGCTGCGAGCAGCACAATAAGGGCGCGCATTTTACGCTTAGCGAGCGGGGCTTGCAATGGTTTTGCTTAAAAAATCACCAACCTTTAGCAAGTATCTGAAACTATGTTAATGGTTGGTGAAATAGGTAAGTAACTGTGAGGACTTAGCTGGTTAATTCGCCGCCTAAGGCTGCGATTAAATCAGGGATCATCTTAGTGAGCTCGCCACTGGCTAGGGCAAAGTCAGCATCAAAGCGTGCCGCTACATCACTTTTATCGATGTCTTCATTTTGTTCGGTGATGGTATCGGTGAACTTAACCCCTTTAATGCTCATGTCTTCGCTAATTAAAAAGCGAATTGAGTCAGCCCAGGTAAGCTCTAGCTTGGTCACAAACTTATCGGCATCTAAGTGCACTTTGATTTCGTCGCTAAACAAATCTTGTTCTTTACAACGAATAATACCGCCACCTTCTAAGGCGCTGCGTAGCTCGGCTTCTTCACCTAGTTCAAAGTTGGCTGGAATGGCTTTTTCGTTTAACCAGTCGGTCATGGTTACGTCAGCCTGATTAGCCAATTTAATGGGTGTAACAGGCAGGCTGCCTAAAGATTTACGTAATAAAGAAATCACTTCTTCAGCCTTTTTAGCACTGCCGGCATCAACCGCAATTAAGTTGTTGTCTGGGCTTACCCAAGCGTAGGTTAGGCTGGTACGTGAGAATGCGCGAGGTAGAAGAGTCATCACGATTTCTTCTTTAAGGGCATCTTTCTCGGCTTTCTTTAACGGGCGCTGTTGCTCTTGTTCGATAAGCTCAATTTTGTCGGCTAAGGTGTCGCGAATAACCGATGCAGGTAGCATCTTTTCTTCTTTTTTAGCGCAGACTAGATATTCGTTACCGATAACGTGAGTTAAGCTTTGGCCAAATTTACCCATGGGGGTCACCCAGCCAAATTTGCTTAAGTCTTGGCTTCCGCAAGGGGTAAAGCTTAGCTCGCCTAAAGTAGCGTCTAGCTTCTCTGGCTCGAGCTCTAGCTCTTTGGTAATGCGAAACAACATTAGATTTTTAAACCACATAACGGAATAGCTCTTTAATAAATTTGGGGCGCTATTCTACCAAAACTGCTTATCTTGTCAGTGGGGATTTCGGTTTTTTTTGAGGGCTTTGATGCTAACCACATAGTTAAAGAATGATTGAGTGTGTTTGTGTTGAATGAAGTTCACGAACAAATTTGTCATTTAATGAGCTTGCTGTGAAGTTATTAGCAAAATCGCAGTTAATACTTAGCTTTTCTCGGCTAACGAAGCGTAAACTAAGGTTCAACAAGATTATTCAAGCCCCTTACTGTGAGAGAGTGAAATGATAAAAAAAGTTATGGTGGTTGCCTCACTATTATGGGCATCGCTGGCGCAGGCTGAGCTGGCTAATTTGCCCTCTCAAATGCGAATAGCTGGTGTAGAAGAAGTAAAGCAAGGTTTGCTGGTGGCGGTATTACCAGCCCCAAGCATTAATAGTTGCCCTGCAAGTCAAGGTGGTCTTTATCTATTGAGTGAACACCCTAAATATAATGAGTACGCTGCATTGCTAGAACAGTTAACGGGTAGTGATGATAAGGTGAAAATAAAAGCACAAACTCGCCAATATGAAAGCTTTTGCGATATCACATCAATAACCGTCTTACCTTAAGTTTTAATCGCAAACTTATTCGCTGGTTGCTTCTTTAAAGCAAGTTTTCCATGTCGATACCTTGTTAATAGGCGAGGTATCGACTGTATCCAATCTATTTGAGGCTTTGGTTCTACACCAACAAACAAGCTGTTACTTTGGATTGCATTGGTTACTTACAGATTAAGTTGTTTCTCTATTCATATTCTACCTTTAGTTTTTATCCCTTTGTGTAGTAATCATTTCGCGGCTAAGCTTATGAACACAATGCACTACCGTGGCAGGAAATATGAACAATAGAGCTCAACGAGATACAAGGTTTTCATCAGCAACACTGCTCATCACGCTGCTTTTAATATCATCCTTCGCCATTGCTAAAGACACTAGCAACTACAGAGGCTCGGGTAGCATTACTCAAGGCTTTGCAAAAACCGTAGAAGCTAATATTTTTGCGTGCAAAAACGGTCGCAGTCGAGTTGCTGGTATAGGTGAAGTGACTGATTCGACGGGTAAATCTTGGACGGTCCCGGCGAGCAATAACTATGCTACTGCAACGAAGGCCGTTGATTTATATGAAGAGTGCGCGAATATTACTCCTAATAGCATCGCTGAAATAGATCAAGACTCTGTTCCAGTGGTAGTGGTTGATCCAGAAGGAGAAGAAGTAACCGGTTATATCTTTGCTGACAACTACTTTGAACTTTATATTAATGGCACGCTGATCGCCGTTGATACAGTGCCTTTCACACCATTTAACTCCAGTATCGTGAAATTTAAGGTCAGTAAACCCTACACTATTGCCGTTAAAGTGATTGATTGGGAAGAGAACCTAGGGCTAGGCTCCGAGAATAATCGAGGTAAAGCGTTCCATCCTGGCGATGGTGGCTTTATTGCTAGCTTTAGCGATGGAACTGTCACCAATGCAGACTGGCAAGCTCAAACTTATTACACATCGCCAATATATGACCTTAGCTGCTTAAATGAAGTTGCAGGCAAGCGCTTGTCTGATAGTTGCACAACGCAAGGCACTGATGATGGGCAAGATGCTTTTGCCGTGCATTGGGAAGCGCCAAGTAACTGGATGGCTAAAGAGTTTGACGCGAGTGCGTGGCCACAGGCGAGTTTGTATTCAGAAGATGAAATTGGGGTAAACAACAAAAAAGCGTATATGAACTTTATCGACAAGTTTAGTGGCGCGGGAGCGAGCTTTATTTGGTCAACAAACGTGGTTCTCGATAATCAAGTTTTATTGAGATACCAAGTTAACTAGCCCTTATTCATCAGTAGAGTTTAAACTTGCCAGCGTGCTTAGCGCTGGCCGGTTTAGCAGCTAGGTTTAGCTGCTAACAGCGGTGTGAATCGCTATCGGTTTTCATCATATTCTTTTCTGGCGCGATTAATTTCTTCTTGATGCTCGTCAGCCCAAGATACCAACTTGTATAAGGGCTTAACCAGATCCTTACCCATTGTTGTTAGTGCATATTCAACTCTTACTGGTACTTCAGGGTATACCGTTCTATTCACGTAACCTTCTCGCTCTAGATCTCGCAGAGTTTGGGTTAACATTCGTTGAGAAATACCTTCTACTCTAGATTTAAGCGCATTGAATCGATCTGCTCCATCTACTAAGGCAAAGAGAATAAGCAGAGACCATTTATCACCGATTTGTGCCACAACATTACGCACCGGGCAGCTCGCATCGTTGTAAAAAGTGCGTCTTGTTGATTTTGCTTTTTCTACCACTTTAATCACTCCTTCCATTTACACAACCTAGGTACTGGTTACCAAAAACTGCCTAACTAAGCATTTAGTGCCTTCTTGTTTTGTAGGTTACTAATAATTACCATGGTTATCAATGTATACTTATTTAGCGCAGCAACTAATGGAGTCAGCCATGTTTAAAGTACTTAGTTCGTTTATTCTTTTGTTCGTGAGCACAATGGCACTTGCCCAGTCAAAAGACACTTTGATTATCGATTTACCTTCACTTAAGAAAGCCAGTTGGACAGAACAAGAGTTAGCCAATGCAGAGTTAATAAGCGATTTTGTGCAAAACCTTATGAATAACCATAATTTTGACTACGTTATGCAGCACTACAACGATAGTGCCTATGTGCAGCACAACAGAAATTTACCTGACAAAGTAACCGGTCTGGTCAGCTTCTTAGAAGAGTTTGTCGAAGATTACCCAGACTACACATACGATGTTAAACATATTTACGTTGATGGTGATTATGTGATTTTTCACTCTCATGCCACCTTAGAGAAGGAAGACAGGGGAAATGACCAAAAAGGAATGAATATAATCGACACTTGGCGCATCGAAGAGGGCCGAATCGTTGAACATTGGGATTCAATTCAAGCACTCGATTTTTCCATGCGGGTATACTCCCTTATTAGCGGCGGCGATATCGCTAACTCAAATGGTGTTTTTTAATTAGATATTAGAGGTATAGAGAGCTTTATTCTTTGTTGTTAGTGGCCAACTATATTTGGCCGCTATATCCCGGTAAACCGATAGATATAGTCTAAATACAAGTCCAGTTGCTTGCCCGTTTGAGATATAAGCTTTTGCCCTCCAATGGGATGTTACAGCCCTTCCTTAACATTAATAAGTATCCTTTTGCTGACTCACTCGTGTCGTTAATAGAGGTACTTTATTTTTGTTAGGGGAGAGGAATGTTTGACGTTTTCACACGATTGGCGGATTACTTAGTATTTTCACTTATGGGCTTGGAAGCTGACTCTTCGCTAGCTATCGGTTTGCATTTCTTCATTGAAGACACCACAAAAATTCTGAGCCTACTAGTGGTGTTAATTTATTTCATCTCCTTTATCCGCGCAGCACTGAGTACCGAGAAAGTTCGAGATTACCTACAGGGCAAAAATCGGGGAGTTGGTTACGTTCTCGGAGCCGTGTTTGGCGCTATTACGCCTTTTTGTTCTTGTAGTTCTATTCCGCTTTTTATGGGATTTGTGTCTGCGCGAATTCCTATTGGCATCACCTTAGCTTTTTTGATCACTTCTCCTTTAATCAATGAGGTTGTAGTCATCATGCTAGGAAGCATTCTTGGGCTAAGATTTACGGTCATGTATATCGTTATAGGATTAAGTTTGGGGGTTTTGGCTGGCCTATTGTTAGACATATTGAAAGCCCATCGTTGGCTTCAGCCGTTTCTGGCTAAAGCTTATTTACAAGATGAAAGCGGTTGTTCAGCCAATACCCAAAATAGTTATGTTGCATCGAGCTATCAGCAGCGCCATCAATATGCAGTGAATGAAACAAGCACAATTGTAAAACGCATTTGGAAGTGGGTAATTATAGGTGTGGGCATTGGCGCATTTATTCACGGCTTTATACCCGCTCAGTGGTTTGAGCTAAACCTGTCCGATGGGCAGTGGTGGACAGTGCCGTTGGCAACACTCAGTGCAATTCCTATTTATACCAATGCTTCTGGAGTAGTGCCCATAATGGCCTCGTTGATAGACAAAGGCATGCCATTAGGAACGACTTTGGCATTTTGCATGGGGGCTGTCGCGGTGAGTTTGCCTGAATACATGATGCTCAAACAAGTGATGCAATACCGCTTATTGGCTTGGATAACCGGCTATCTATTTGTTGCTATCTCAATAGTGGGATGGCTATTCAATGCATATTACTAACAACAAAATGGTGAAATAAATGAAAACAGTTCAAGTGTATGGTTCAGGTTGTAAAAACTGTGTAGTTACTGCGGAACGAATTACTCAAGTCGCTCAAGAGTTTGGCTTACTAATTGAGGTTGAGAAGGTGACGGGATTTGAAGATATCATGAAGGCAGGAGTAATGACTACTCCGGCGGTGGCAGTGGATGGTATTATACAACACGCAGGCTCTGTTCCTACAATTGAGCAGGTTCAACAGATGCTGGGCTAGCACTCAGCTCTAAAGAACTTTGCTTTAAGCGTTTGCTTGCGTAATTTTCCTCTAAGGTTTGATAATGAAATGCTTAATGAAAGCGTGGCAACAATCTGAATCTCTGCTTTATAACTGGCTGTTAAAGCAGACACAAAGTCAGCATGAAACAGAAGATATAATGCAAGAGGTTTTTCTTAAAGCAATGCGTAATAGTGAGCGCTTTTGCTCACTAAAAGATGGCAAATCTTGGCTGTTTAAAGTGACCAAAAATCAGTTTATCGATCATTGGCGCCGCAAGATTGAAATTGAAGACATTGATGACTTAGAAACGGTAGATAAGATCTTGCCGGTAATGGAACAGCTGCAAAGCTGCTTGCCTCGAGTTTTACCTAAACTCTCCAGCCATCATCGGCATGTTATTGAGTTCTGCGATTTAAATGGCATGACGCAAGCTCAATACTCCAAAGAGAATGGCTTGAGTTTAGCGGCGACCAAAGCGCGGCTCCGAAGAGCTCGTGTCGAGCTAAAACAGATCTTAGTGACCGAGTGCCAAGTCTCGCAAAGTGCGACAGGCGTGTGCAGTTTTAAACGAGCGCAATAACTCTGAGTTGCTGATTTTTGGCTCTCATTATTCATCGAAGTCGATACCAGAAAACCTCGGTTCTTAAACAAAAACATTTAAGGTTTAATGGTTAGCTTTTTAATAAGTGATTGATATTTATTGATTATCATCCTAGTTGAACAGAGATTCTACGAATATTGTGTCGCTAGAGCTTTAGTCTGCTGTAATTGTCTTGCTAAGAATTTTTGATTAGTTAATGCGCCATTTTTGTTAGTAGGCTGTGATCTTCATCGTTTTCAAGCGTACAAAATTCGATCTAATTCACACCGAGATCTTTTGTTAGTTACCATACTGTTGGTCTGGATGAACAGTAATGGTTTTACTCGTTGAACTCTTTTACTAATGCTGCAGGTTTAACCCTGCGAACAGCAGAGCAGAACGATTACGAAGATATAGGCGAGATTTGGCTGTCTGCCAGTTTACGTGCCCACGATTTTCTACCTAGCAAGTATTGGTGGGAGCGCCAAGATGCTTTGCAGCGCTTGTATCAATATAAAGCGGAAGTGTGGGTGGCTGAAGTAGAAGGCCAAGTATGTGGATTTTTAGCCTTGGTAGAAAGCAAACTTATTGCTCTGTTTGTTGCGCCGTGCTGGCAGCGCAGGGGAATTGGCTCGCAGTTATTAGAGTTGGCCAAGAGCTTACGTTCGCGATTAGAGTTACATTTATTTGCCGATAATGCTGAAGCCTTTAGCTTTTATTTAAGGCATCGTTTTGAAGTATTGTGGAAGCGGCCAGAGCGTTACACCGGTTACCCTTTAGTACATATGGGTTTTAACCCGCAGCCGATGTTTGTAGAAAATACTGCGCCAGTCGCTTAACTGACGCAGTGAGTGAGTCACTTACTTGCCGTAAAGGTTCTCGAAGCAGTAATTGGTAGCTTCAACAAAACCTTCAACACTACCGCAGTCAAATCGCTTACCTTTAAATTTGTAAGCCATTACGCAGCCATTTTGGGCCTGAGTAAGGAGTGCGTCGGTAAGTTGAATTTCGCCATTTTTACCTGGTTTAGTATCACGAATTAGGCTGAAAATATCCGGCGTTAGAATGTAACGGCCAATTACCGCGAGGTTTGATGGCTCTTCACCTTTAGCTGGTTTTTCTACCATTGAGGTGACTCGGAATAAGTCATCACGCAGTGCTTCGCCTTCAATAACCCCGTATTTGTGCGCTTCTTCTCGTGGTACTTCCATCACTGCAATAATCGAGCAGCGGAATTGCTCGTAAAGTTTGGTCATTTGCGCCAGTACGCCGCCATCATCACCAAAACACAAGTCATCAGCTAGCACAACGCCAAAGGGTTCTTGGCCAATTAAGGTTTCACCACACAATACTGCGTGGCCAAGGCCCATCATTTTCTTCTGGCGAGTAAAGGTACAGTCTACGTGATCGACCAAGTGACGAATTTCTTTTAAGTATTCTTCTTTGCTGGTGCCAGCAATTTCGTTTTCCAGTTCATAACTAATATCAAAGTGGTCGGCAATTGCGCGCTTACCCCGGCCAGTAATAAAGGCCATGTCGCTCATGTCTGCAGCTACCGCTTCTTCTACACCGTATTGAACCAAAGGCTTGTTTACTATGGGCAACATTTCTTTAGGCATAGACTTGGTAGCGGGTAAAAAGCGGGTGCCATAGCCTGCAACGGGAAATAAACATTTCTTAATCATGGTCATTGGAACTCCTTGTAACCGTACAATCTTGTTGAATGTTGGTTGGTTAGTATCTGTAATTACTAGAGCAAGAGCGATGCCGTGAATAGATACAAAGTAGCTAAATTATTGTTTTGTTTATAAATAATCGGTTTATTTTTGATTTAACTGAGTTTGAGCATGATTGGCCATGCACCTTGGTGGTGCAAATCAAGAGGGCCAAGCTAAATGCTGCGTTAAAATGGCACATTGCTATTGCGCTATTTAGGCTGTCTATTCCTAGCTAGAAAAAGTAGGTGGTATTTATTTCACAATTTATTCATATAAAACAATTGCTTAATTTTAAATGTGCTCGAGCGACCCAGTTAGCTAGCCTTGGCATAGTTATTGGAAATACTTTATTAATAGAACGCTAAGCAAGCCATGGTGGGAGCCTTTATGGAAGAACTCGAGTTATTACTTAAGCAAGTATATGGAACATCCTTAGACCCCAATTTAAGCCAAGACATCATCCAAAAGATTGAACAAAGCAAAGCCGGCTTTCCTCGCTATCAAGCTTGGTCTGAACAAGACGTGATATTAATAACCTATGGTGACAGTGTATTAAGCAATGAGTTAATGCCTATACAAAGCTTGCATCAGTTTTTACGCGAGTACTTATCGGGCTTAGTGAGTTCGGTGCATATTCTACCTTTTTTCCCCTTTAGCTCCGATGATGGCTTTTCGGTGATCGACTACTATCAAGTTAACTACAGCCTTGGTGATTGGAACGATGTAGCCAAGTTAAATCAAGATTTTGAGTTGATGTTTGATTTGGTAATGAACCACTGCTCCCGCCAAAGCTTATGGTTTAATGATTTTGTAAATGGCTCAGGTGAGGGGCAGGACTACTTTGTTGAATCGGATCCAACGCTTGATTACAGTGCTGTAACCCGCCCACGAACTAGCCCGCTAATTGTTGATGTTTATACCCGCCAAGGCTTAAAACATGTTTGGGCCACCTTTAGTGATGATCAAATAGATTTAAATTTTGCTAATCCTAAAGTGCTGTTAGCCTTTGTGGATATTTTCTTGTTCTATTTAAAGCATGGTGCCCGTTTTATTCGTTTAGATGCTGTGGCCTTTGTATGGAAGATTCTCGGCACTAACTGTATTCACCTGCCACAAACCCACGCCATTGTTAAATTGCTGCGCTGGGTGATGGAGCAGCTGGACCCTAATATGGTGTTAATCACCGAAACGAACGTGCCTCACCAAGAAAACATTAGCTATTTTGGTGAAGGTGACGAAGCCCACATGGTCTACCAGTTTGCACTACCGCCTTTGCTGCTGCATGCTTTAAACCGCGGTAACGGCCATTACTTAACAGCATGGGCGAGGGATTTAGTGGCTTTGCCAAAAGGCTGTAACTACTTCAACTTTGTTGCGTCGCACGATGGTATAGGGGTGAGGGCGGTTGAACAGATTATTCCCAAACACGAAATTGCAGATTTAGCTGAGTCGGTACACAATTTTGGTGGCTTTGTAAGCATGAAGTCTAACGGAGATGGTACTCAAAACCCTTACGAGCTAAACATCTCCTTATTTGACGCTTTACAAGGAACACGTACCGGGTCTGATCAATGGCAAGTCGAGCGCTTTTTATGTAGCCAAAAATTGCTATTGAGCTTGCAAGGCATTCCCGGCATTTACATTCATAGCTTAACCGCCACTGAAAATGACCAATCGTTGGTTGAGCAAACAGGCCGCACTCGTTCAATCAACCGTCATCGCTGGGATCGCCAAGATTTTGAGAAACTATTGGCACAAGAGCATAGCTCGCAAGCGCTGGTTTTTCAGCGCTACCGCGATTTACTGGCTTTACGCAAAACCATTGCTGCTTTTCATCCTGAAGCTGCCCAGCGGATTTACGACTGTGGTGACGCCCTGTTTGTATTACAGCGAGGCGATGCCCCAAGAACTGCAGACGACGGCGCCAAGCGCAATGGCTTGTTGGCCGTGTTTAACTTGACCAAATACCCACAACAAGTAGAGCACTACGCCCAGCTGCCGCAGGCTTATCAAGCTGAATGTGAAGACTTACTGAGTGATGAAAAAGTGATACTGGCTGAGTATAAGCTCAAACCTTATCAGGTGCTGTGGTTAGTTCCAGATTTGTAAATTGGTATACCAATAGTTGTTTCTTTACTATTGTGTTGCTTAATGTTTTCAGTCCTTTTGTTTGTTTTGTATGGTTTTTATACTTTATTGAATCTTTTATCAAAGATGAGAGGTTTGTCTACAAAAAGATAAATCTCACTCTTGATTGGTTCACCAATTTGCTGTTTAATCCGCCGTTGTTCTTTTGCCTTATTTTACTTTTAAAGTATGAAAGGCCTAAGACTTCGCAAAACGATTTCTGCAATTTATGTATAAGGATATGCAATGAAAAAAGCAGCATTAATTGGCCTAAGTTTGTTGGCATTTGGCGCCAATGCATCTGATGCTCCTCGAGATTTTTACGTAGGTCTAAACTTACTTCCTACTGGTACAATTGACATTGACGCTCTGAGTCAAGATCTTGATTTAGGGGCGTCGTTCGCTTTCGGTAAGCGCTTCGATTTGGATGGCGGTTGGCTTATCGACGGCGAAATCGAATACCTATATATGGGAAGCAACACGATGAGTAATAATGGTCTTAGCATGGAAACAACTGGTTCAGGCTTGTCGTTAAATGTAAAACCTACTTACAAGTTTTCAGATAGTGGCTTGTACCTAGCTGGATTGGTCGGTGTAGGCTCATATAGCGTAGAACTTGAAGTTAGAGACGATCAAGGCTCTATTAAAGCTGAAGATGATGGATTAGGTTTTACCTACGGTCTTGAAGCGGGTTACGATGCAAACAGATTCGGTTTAGCGCTAGGCTATAAAAATGTTGCTGCAGATATAGATAGTCTATCAGTTGATTACTCTAGCTTTTATTTTGGCGCTAAATACAAGTTCTAGGCTTGGGCTTAGTTTAAAATATTTAGCTAAATAAAAAACCAGCGCCAAGCGCTGGTTTTTTAGTTTAGGGATGATGGTTGCTTATGCGGCTTTGGTTACTTCAAAGCGCTCAACCAGTTGATGCAGGCGAATAATTGAGTTTTTCACTAGCGTGGTTCGGCGAGTTAGTTGCTGAGATGATAGCTCTAAGGAAGAGGTCGTCACTTGAGCCTGCTCGGCAGTTTCGCTATGACGTTCACTGTTGCCAGCAATCATATTAATGGTGGTGAACATACTTTCGACCGCTTGTTGTAGTTCGTCGCTACGGCTGCCAGAGTCCAGCAGGGCAGAGCTTTGGTCTACATTTTTAACACCTTGCTCCATGTAATCGACAGCCGTTTCGGTTTTAACACGCAGTTTACCCATGGTGTTGCCAATGTGCTTGGCAGCTTCAGAGGTTCGCGTGGCGAGGTTTCTTACCTCGTCGGCCACGACCGAAAAGCCACGACCATGTTCACCCGCGCGTGCAGCTTCAATGGCGGCATTTAGCGCCAGTAAGTTGGTTTGCTCGGTGATCTCGGTAATTAGCTTCACAATGTCTTCGATTTGCTTCATTTCATCGTTAACTTGGTTAACGCTTTTGGCTGAAGCCTCAACAATGCGTTTGATTTCTTGAGTATTTTCTACGGCATGTTGGTATTCGGTTTCGGCATTTTCAACCATGTCGGTCATTACTTGCTGTAGGTTTTCTGCTGACTGAGTGGCTTTAACAATGTCGGTTTGTTGGTGTTGCGCTAAGTTAAGCAGCGAATCGATGGAATTAGAGGTTTGTTGAGTACAATTATCAACCACTCCACAGCGACGCAGCATAGAGCTGCTTACTTGTTTAACCTCATTAGAGGCGTAAATAATTCCGCCGACAACGCCTTCAAGGTTATCAATAAAGCTGTTAATCCAACGGCCTAAATCACCGGTTTCGTCGGGCTTAAACTTACTAGCATCTAAGCGACGTTTTAAGTCGCCATCACCTTCGGCAATGGTTTGAATCACCCCACTCATGTTTTCTAAACGTCTAGCCAAGGGTTTGGCTACGATTTGTTTAAAACCAAAGAAGCTAAGGGCAGAAAATAACACCAGTAGCCCAGCTAGTTGATTAATGCTAAGGGCGAATTGTTGAGCAATCAATAGAGGAGGTACAAGGCTAAACAGTGAGCTTATTAAGTATTTGTTGCTTAACTTATGGCTTAGTGAACGGTGGCGATATACTTCTTCAAGGTCGGCTTCACACATCATTCCCCAACGATCAAGCGAACCGCGCAGCTGAAAGGTAATGCCTTTACCAATCACCGGAATGTGTCGGTAATCCGAATAACCGGGGTAATCGATAAACAGATTACTGCCATTTTTTATGGTTTCTCTCACGCCCGGGTGTAGCTCATTTGTGGCTGGATCAGTAAATCTAATTTCAAACTCGGTATGTTTGGCTACTTTTACTGTGCCCCAATCGGTGCTCACTCCAGATTTTAAGTTTTCTCCATGAGAAAAGGTATTGTCTTCAAAGCGTGAACGAGACAATGCGGTACCTGGCTTAATGCTCGGGTCAAAATTGGCATCCACCATGAAGATGTAATTGTCACCCGACTCACTATATATGTGACCTGCTTCACGCTGAATTAAGTCACCTAATACGTCGTTAGGCACTCGGCCACACAAGCAGCCCACCACGTCACCGTTAACCTCCAAAGGCTGGTAGAACATTAAGGTAACTTGGTCATGAAATTTTGAGCTAGACGGGCCAGGGGCCATGGTGCGGGGATCTTGATAAGGGCCGTGCAAAAATTGCTGGCTAAGGCCTTGCTCTAGGGCTTGTTTGCTAGCGGCTATTTGTCCGGTATGTGGTTTATAGCTACTGGCGCTAACCTTGCCTTGAGAATCAACAATGAACAGTTCAGAGAAGTCACTATTGCGACTAAGCAACTGAGACAGAACTTCCGGTTGTTGTTCTAAGGGTTTGGTGGCGAGATAAAACATAGCATCTTGAAGAAAATCCCATTGGGTATTAGCCCAGCCTTGTAATAGTTTTACTCGTGTACTCGAGATGCTTTCAAAGGTTTGTTTTAGTTGTGGCTTTCGTTTTCGGTTTAACCAGCTCGCTTTACGCATAGCTAGCTTTCCGCTGTTACCAAAAATAGGTAACCAGTGTTTTTCTTGTTGTGTTAATTGCATAGAGTCTAAGTCCATTTATATTATTTTTTTGCCTTTTTTAAGCAAAATTAATGCCTTGCATTAAAATGGGGCTTATTTTTGATGCTTTTGTTTATTTGTTGTTCGCTTTGGTTGTTTTGTGTACTTGCTTTGTGGCCTTTAGTGGTGCTCATGTCTCAATGTGGTGCGCCTTTGCCTTGTTAAAGCGCGTTTTTATGGCTTGGCCTTATGAAGAAATGAGCGACTAATAGCTATAAATACCTGATTCGAAACCTGTATCTTGGCAATTTGGGCTACTCAGCAAAATAAGTGCTAGATGATCTATTAAGAACTCTTGAACACAATGGTTATTGGGAGCAGGGAGGCTTAGGAAACCATTGGCTGATAACTCGGCTTTTTCATCTTCTATATTGCTAACAAATGTTTGGCTTAACTCTAGGCTTTCACCGGAAATGTGAAACAGCATTTGTGGTGAGTCAGAGAACATTTGAGTGCTAGTTTTAGGGCTCGGTGACAGTGCTTTTCGGTAGAACCTTGCATCTCCGCAAGAACTTGAAAATTGCAAGCTGTTGTCTACTTGGCTAAAGCTATAGTGATGATCTGATAAGCTGCCGTTATAAGCTAGCATGCAGGATTTGTTTTCTAGGTAAGCTGTTTCAAGACTCACCACTCGTTGTACTAACGCTCGTTGTTCGAGTTCTCGGTCTTGGGAGTAGTCATCCCAAAACAACACTCTGCCATTTTGGTCGATGGTGGCTACATGGTCATTCGCTTGGTCACGATAGATTCCAGCAGTGGTTAACGTGGCTCCCTTTGGTGGAGCGGGAATGTGGCCGTTATTGCCGTTTCTATCGCAATTGCTGCTGCATTTACTGCGCAAATCTACGCCTCCTTTAGGTTCACAGGCGCTAAGCAATAGTAATGCACTTACTGCAAATAGTAGTTTAATGATTAGTGAAGCTTTTAGTTCTGGATGAAAAGCGAATAAATAACCTTGTTTGAATCCACACTTTGTTGGTCCACTCATTTTGTTATCCTCATAATTGATAGCATTACTGCGCTTTGGTGTTGTAGCTTGGTGTTAGCTTAACAAAGGGACTTTCTATATATTGGAAGGCTGAGAGAACTAAATTACGGATTTTGGAATGCCAGATTTAGACAGCGAAGGGTATGAGTTTTTTGGGCTTAAGGATGCGCAAATACGTGGGATGCAAATAGAGCGTTTAGAGTTTTTAATGGCCAACTTGGCTTGGTCTAAAAAAACCTTAGCAAATAAAGCGAATTTACCTACCAGCTCGGTTTATGCAAAATTAGATCGCGAAGGCACCAGCCAACTAACCATGTTAGACATGTGTGCTATTGCAAAAGCCATGGATATTAGTGTGGTGCAACTATTGCCGCTTACTGCGGCAGAGAGAGAGGCTGGCGTTAAGCCTCCGGCAAAAGCTTCTATGTTAAAAATGTGGGATGCTCTATTGTCGAGAAATGCAGAGCAATTAGAAGTTATCTATCAAATAGATAAATTGCTTCACGATAAAAAAGGCTAAGTTAGCAGCTCTGTTCAATGCTGCTTTTTAGGCCGCCAAACTAGGATGGTTAAACATATTAAGCTTGTTGAATACTGCTTTGAGCTGTTTGTTGGCATCAAATTGAATGCCCACTCTCAATTTGTCGCTGGTTTGCTGCTGGCTTTTAATGGTGCCGTTTAACACTATTGGCTTTTCTGGGTTGAGTGGGAAACGTAAGATTATTTGTACAAACACCATACTTAAGCTTTGAGATGGCGCTGCTAATTCTATGCGACAGCCACCCTCCGACAAATCTAGTACTACGCCTTTCAACATATTGCTGGATGCTTGCTCAGCCGAAACGCTGGCTGCTTGCTGCTCACTAATTGCTACTGGTAGGTGAGTATTAATACGGCTTTTATGGCGAAGCTGAATAAACTCGATCTGCTCTGGGTATTCAACAAATAGCATAATTTGTGGCTTTTTGTTTATGGTGATGAGCTTGGTTTTAAAGGCCACACATAAGCCTGCATCACCCTCAACGATCATTCTTATCACACAGCTTTTACCTTCAAACATATGGTCTTGCTGTTGCGCATAAATGTGTTGAGGCAAAGAAAAGGCAAAGTAAGCCCCTTCTTGATAACCCACCAACTTTGCTTTGATACGTTGTTGCTTACTCGCCGAAAACTGCATGTCTACCATTGCGCCAGGGCTTAACTTAGTTAGGGTATTTACAATGGTTGTTCTATCACTGGTGATTTGATGTTTACTCAAGTTGCGAACCCTCTTGTTATTGCCCTGCGGCGTTATACTTTACTGATCAAATTGCGAGCTTTGGCTACTGCGCGAGTCTAATAATTCTTCAGCCATAATCTCAAAATCTAGCGCTAATACGGTGGCTAAAAAAAAGATCATTGCTGCCATTCGTTTACGATTCATGTTCATTACTTCCGTTGTGCTTATCTGTGGCGATTGTAAGAAGGGATAGGATGTTAAATTGACTTTTTACGAATGCGGGGCAATAAAAAAGCTTGTTCAAAGAACAAGCTTTTAGTGAGAGTTAATCTGAAAATCTAGCAGTTATCAGCTTCAACAGCTTCGTACAAACGCTCTAAAAAGTCTGGCGCTGCACTTTGTACCCGGTTCCAACTTGGAATGAATGGTGTAGCTGAAGGATTTTCTAAGAAGGTTTCACCTGCTTGCATTACTGCTTTAGAAAACAGCTCTACAGCATCTTCTTCAGAGTGGCGATCTAGGGTTAAACCATTGATTAATGCGTCTGCATGGTAGTTTTCAATGAAATCTAAGGCCATACGGTAGTAAGTTGCTTTTAGTGTACGTAGTTTGCCGGGGCTGAATGTATGTCCTTGGGTTGCTAACTTACGAATGACCGCCTTACTAATATCGGTGGCCATTTTAGCTAAACCAGCGTCTAAGTTGTCTAGGCTTAAGTCTTGGTGTTTATGGTCGTAAACATCCGCAATGTCTACCTGACAAATTCGGTTGGTGGAGTGATTGCGGTAAATTTCAGATAATACGCCTATCTCTAAACCCCAGTCTGAGGGAATGCGCAAGTCATTTAGTACGTCTGACTGCATTGAAAACTCACCCGCTAAAGAGTAACGGAAGCTATCTAGGTATTCTAAGTAATCGTCATAACCTTCAATTTTCTTCAAGGCTTTTAATAGTGGCGTTACTAGTAAGCGAGCCACACGGCCATTTAGTTTTCCGTCGGCATGGCGGGCGTAAAAACCTTTACAGAACTCGTAGTTAAATAGAGGGTTGGCTACCGGGTACATTAGGCGAGCTAACATGCTTCGGTCGTAGGTAATAATGTCACAGTCGTGCAGACCCACTGCTTTGCTTTTTCCAGACGCAAGCGCGTAACCAAAACAATACCAAACGTTTCTGCCTTTACCGGGTTCTTTAGGGGCTAAGTTGTGCTCGGCGAGTTGGGCATCTAAGGCGCGCAGGCGAGGGCCGTCGTTCCACAAAATACGTACGTGCTGCGGTAAGCCCGAGAAGTATTCTTTTGCGTAAGCAAATTGTTCTTCGGTGGCACAATCTAAACCAATGATGATTTCGCTTAGGTAAGGCACCTTAGCTAACTCTTCAACAATGGTTGCCAATGCCGGGCGCTCTAGCTCCGAAAATAGCGAAGGTAGAACCAAACTCATAGGTCTAACTTTTGAAAACGCTATGAGCTCCTGTTCTAACTCTTCTAGTGGACGATCAGTTAAGTTATGTAAGGTAGTCACAATACCGTTTTGATAAAAATCAGCCATGGTTATGCTCCATTAAGTAAGGAATGTAAAATTTGTTGCATCGATTGATGCCAGCCATGCGGCCCGGGGTGGGGTGCTTGGCAAGAATTAGGGTGGTTAATTACCAGTGCTTGCGAGTGTTTGCGAGGAATCACTACTGGAATGTCGGCTTGTTCCAGCATACTTAGATCGTTATCGCTATCACCTAGGGCTATGTTGGTAAAATTGCGCTGAAAATGGTCTTTATATATTTTGTTAAACCAGTGCATGGCGTCAGCTTTATCAAACTTGGCTTTTACGTGATAAAAGCGACCCCCTTTTATTACCGCTAAGTTGTGTTCGGCAAGCTTCTCGGTAAACACCTTTAGTTGCGCATCGCTGTCATTCCAAAGTAGTGGCTCTGAGGCCATTCTTTGCTTGGCCAATTGCGCATCGTATTTTGCTAAACCGGTATTAAGCTGTACTTCGCTTAGGTTCATGTCGTTAAACCCTTGGAAGCGAAAATGGTGCTGTTGGCGCAAAACACTAAGGTATTGGCAAATGTCGGGGTAGCTAGGACCAAAAGTCTTAATTTTCCAATGCTGTTTGCCAACATTAATAGGGCTGAGCTGCTCATGTTGAATAGGGCTGTCGGCTGGAATACAAACGGCTGAGCCGTTTTCGATGGCAAAAGGCTGTTGTAAGGCCATCTTTTTCTGAAGCTCTAATACTTCCATAAAGGTTTTACTGGTATTAAAGATAACCGGCACTTTCAGAAGCTTTAACTGGTTTAAACTGGGTACGGCAGCCTCAAAACTATAACTATCATGATCTAACAAGGTGCCATCTAAATCCGTAAATACCAGTAAGCTACTGGCGGTGGTGTATAGCTCTGTTGATGATAGTTGCTTAGCGAAATACTGCATGCTGCCCCTAAATTTAACTGAATGAGTTTCTACAAGACGAAGCACGAGCAATGCCACAAAGGCAAAAAACTTTTATCAAGACTTAGTAAATCTCATATTTATCAATAGTTTGTTAAGGGTTTAATATTCATTGGTTTAGCTTCTAGAGACGGAAGCTTTGAACCTAAGTGGTGCAGGCTGAACGATATACTCTTGCTTTGCACCAAAATGGCAAGTGCTATATTTACTTAAGCCTTTGATTTACACTGGGGCTTGTCATAAATCTGTCATTAATACGTCGCATAATTGCCACAGTTTCTTAGATTGAGATGAATGAGATGCCCAGGAAGATACTCGTTGTAGAAGATGAAGCTCCAATCCGCGAAATGCTATGTTTTGTATTAGAGCAGCATGGTTATGAGCCGATTGAAGCCGCCGACTATGACCAAGCTTTAGCTAAACTAACAGAACCTTACCCAGAGTTAGCTCTGTTAGATTGGATGTTGCCTGGTGGCAGTGGGATTTCAATTATTAAGCACATGCGTCGCCACGATCTTACTCGTCAGATTCCGGTTATTATGTTGACCGCGAAAGGCGAAGAAGAAGACAAGGTTCAAGGTTTAGAAGCCGGTGCAGATGATTACTTAACTAAGCCTTTCTCACCTAAAGAGTTAATGGCACGTGTTAAAGCGGTAATTCGCCGTATATCACCTACTTCATTAGAAGAAACCATTGAAGTACAAGGCTTACGCCTTGATCCGGTTTCTCACCGTGTTAGCGTTGAAAATGAACCCTTGGATATGGGGCCAACAGAGTTTAAGCTACTGCACTTCTTTATGACTCACCCTGAGCGTGTTTATAGTCGTGAGCAGTTGCTCAACAACGTTTGGGGTACTAACGTGTATGTGGAAGACCGAACAGTGGATGTGCATATTCGTCGCTTACGTAAAGCGATTGGCCTTCAAGGATATGACCGTTTAATTCAAACTGTACGAGGCTCCGGTTACCGTTTTTCAACTAGGGTGAAGTAAATACGGATGTTTGTGCCTTTCTCTTGGCAACGAGTATTGTGGCGAGTGGCCTTGGTGTACTCGCCTTTATTTGTTCTGGGTATGTTTACCGGTTATACCCTAGAAATGTGTTTGTTGGCAGCGGTCATACATATTGTATGGATGTACACCCAACAACATAAATTGCTTGATTGGTTATATAACCAACGAAAGTTGTCCCCTCCGCATGGTTCTGGCAGCTGGGAGCCGGTTTTCCACGGCATTTATAACATGCTTAAACGCCGTTTAGGCCGTGAGCGAGAGCTAGCCCAATTGATGAAGTACTTTCGTTTGGGCGCCGAAGCTTTACCCGATGCTATTGTAGTGATTAACCAAGATGGCGCCATTTTGTGGTGTAATCAGTTGGCGCAAGGCATGCTTGGTTTAAAGTGGCCAGCCGATGCTGGGCAGCACCTAACCAATCTTGTTCGTACCCCCAAGTTTGTAAATTACCTGCGTAAAGCCCGTTTCGATCAACCTCTTGAAATAGTTAGCCCTGTGCAAAGTAATGTGTGGTTAGAATTTCGTGCCATGCCATATAGCCAACAACAGTTGCTATTAGTGATTCGTGATGTGAGCCAGCTACGTAAACTGGAAAAGATGCGCAAACGCTTTGTATCTAACGTTAGCCATGAACTGCGCACACCTTTAACGGTAATGCGCGGTTATTTAGAAATGCTCGACCAAGATGAAGTTGACCCAATGATTTGGGGCAAAGCGCGTAATACCATGTTGGACCAAAGTAGCCGCATGGAGAACTTGGTTAATCAGCTACTTACTCTGGCCAAAATTGAATCAGCCTCAGTGGAAGATAATCAAGAGACCATCAACTTCTCGAGCATGGTGGGTAATCTAGAGGCCGAAGTAGCCGGCTTAGCAAAAGGTAAACAGTTAAGTTTTAGTTTTGACATCGCCCCAGATATAGAAATAAAAGGTGATCGTGAACAGTTGCGTAGTGCTTGCGGCAACCTAGTGAGTAATGCCATTAAGTACTGCGGGCAACCCGGCGAGATCCATGTGAGTTTATCGCTGAATCCGCAGGGCGCGCTGTTTTTGGTTAAGGACTCTGGCCCGGGTATTGAACGTAAACACCTACAACGTCTTACCGAGCGTTTCTATCGCGTAGATAAAGCGCGTTCTCGTGACACTGGTGGTGCTGGCCTTGGTTTATCTATTGTTAAACATGCGCTGCAACATCATGATAGCCAGCTTAAAATTAAGAGCAGCGTGAGCAAGGGCAGTACCTTTAGTTTTATCATTCCTCGTAAACTGTTTATCCAGCAATAATTTACTTGGTGAAGCCAGCAAAACGTTTGGCTTCACAGCTTTCAATTCTGCTGATACTTTTTGAACAATTGAGCTTATACTGAAGTATAAGTTTGATTTGTAATGGTATTCCTTTGAAATTACAGGGTCTTTTACGCAATTTTATCTTAATGCTGAGCATGGCTTGGCTTGTATTATTCGCCTTGCCTAGTGCAGCGGTGGAAGACGAGGTGGAGCTTCCAGAGAGTAGCGATTTACTGCAATTTCCTTTTTATATCCGCGAACCTTTTGTTGGTGACCTACCTGAAATTAAAGAGCGCAAAATTATTCGTGCCTTGGTGACTTACGGAAAATCAGATTTCCATTTGGCAGATGGGCGGCCGCTTGGCATTCAAATCGAGTTGCTTCATTTGTACGAGAAGTTTCTCAATCAAGGCATTAGGCGTGACGTAGAAAAAACCAAAGTGAAAATCGTGCCGGTGCATTTTGATCAGCTTATTCCCGCTTTAGAAGCGGGCAGAGGAGATGTGGTAGCCGCCTTTTTAACCGCAACGCCCGAGCGGAAGAAACAACTGCGTTTCGCCTTAGGCAATGCAGAAGGGGTGAGTGAAGTATTAGTGAGCAATAAAGATGCACCTAAGGTAAACAGCTGGGAAGAGCTGTCGGGTAAAAAGGTCTACGTGATGGATGGCAGCAGTTATGCCGAGCACTTAAAAGCCCTAAATTTCACCTTAAAAATGCGCGGCGTTAAACCGATTAAAGTAATAGAAGCCGATGGTAACTTGTTGTCTGAAGATATTTTGGAGCTGGTGAACGCGGGAGTGATGCCTTATACCATTATTGATGATTACAAAGCCCACTTGTGGGAAAAAGTGTTTAAAGATATTCGGATCAATGAGCAACTAACTACCAGTCGCAATCAAAGCCTAGGCTGGGCGGTGCGTAAAACTAATCCTAAGCTACAAGAAAACTTACAAGAGTTTGTAAATAAGCAAGTTAAACAAGGAAGTCTACTAGGCAATACTTTGCTTAATCGCTATTTCGACCATACCGCGTGGATTAATCGTTTAGCCAACTCTGAAGACCGAATGCGTTTTAACCGTTATGTGCCTTTCTTTAAAAAGTATGCCAATGAATACGACTTTGATTACCTAGCGATTGTTGCCCAGGGTTATCAGGAGTCGGGCTTAGATAATACCAAAGTTAGCCATCGCGGTGCGCGCGGTATTATGCAGTTATTGCCTTCAACGGCTAAACAAATGGGCTACAGCGATTTAAGCGATCCTGAACAAAATATCGCGGCTGGAATTAAATACTTGGCCTGGTTGCGTACACATTATATTAATGAAGAAGGCATTGAAGACAGTGAACGCATGGCTCTCATTTGGGCGGCCTACAATGCTGGGCCCACTAAAATGAACAAAATGCGCAGACTCACTAAAGAAATGAATTTAGATCCCAACTTGTGGTTTGGCAATGTGGAAATAGCAGCAGGGCGTATTATTGGTAGAGAAACAGTGCGTTATGTCTCTAACGTTTACAAGTATTACATCGCCTATACCTTAGCCTTAGATTTAGAGGGCGACAGAGAAGAGGATTAGCGCCTGCTTTTGCCTGATATGGGTGAGAGAGTTAATCGAAAAGCGAGCATTTCTGCTCGCTTTTTTTAGCTGGTTCACAAGCTGGATAATTGCTTTAGCGAGTAGATTGCCAATCCCATTTCATAAATATAGTATTGTAATACATTTAAAGTTGTTATGGACAATACTTAATATGAAGTTGATTGGAAAGCCCCTTGGCTTGGTGTTGCTGTTATCTTTGGCGGGGTGTGGCGGTTCTTCTGAAACCGCAGGAGTGGCTGATCCTGGCAACGAGCCAAGTACGCCGGAAGAGCCAACGACTCCTGAGCCACCTACAGACCCAATAGATCCAAGTTGCCTTAGCCCTAAAGTGCTGAGTATTAGCCAAGCCAGTGATGATGGAAACCATAAAGTGGGCTATGGGCCAGAGAATTCTATCGACGGTAGCTATGACAGCGAATCGCGTTGGTCGTCGGAAGGGATTGGCAAGCAAATAACCTACAGCCTAAGTAGTCCTTCAATTGTTACGAGTATTAACCTTTATTGGCTGAACAATACTAGTCGGTTTGCCTATTATGATTTAGCGATTTCTACCGATAATCTGCAGTGGCAGGATGTAGTGACTGGCGGAATGTCAGACAAAGCTACCGGCAGTGCAGAAGTGATTACGCTAACAGATGAGTTAATTGAAAACGTTCAATACCTGCGCTTAACCGGCAACGGCAACTCAGAAAGTAATTGGAACAGTGTCATTGAAGTGACTGCAGAAGGTTGTAACGACGAAGTGGTTACCGAACCGGTTGAAGATCTTAACCCCTCTTTACCACCATCAGGCAATTTTGATTTACAAGACTGGTATTTAAGCATTCCTACTGATACAGATAGTTCCGGTACTGCAGACTCGATTAAAGAGTCTGAGCTAAACGATGGGTATGAGAACAGCGAGTATTTTTATACCGGAGCCGATGGTGGCATGGTATTCAAAACCCCTATCTATGGTTATAAAACCTCCGCAAATACTACTTATGTTCGTACCGAGTTACGAGAAATGCTACGACGTGGTGATACCAGCATAAGTACCCAAGGTGTAAATAAAAACAACTGGGTATTTTCTAGTGCGCCTAGCAGCGCGCAAAATAATGCGGGTGGAGTGAACGGTGAACTGTTTGCCACATTGGCGGTAAACCATGTCACAACTACCGGGGAAGATTATCAAATTGGTCGAGTAATTATTGGTCAAATTCATGCCAATGATGATGAGCCGATCCGCCTTTATTACCGTAAGTTGCCTAACAACGATAAAGGGGCTATCTATTTTGCTCACGAGTCGCGAAATCAATCTGATGATGATTGGGTGGAGATGATAGGTAGCAGAAGTAATACTGCGAGCAATCCCTCCGATGGTATCGCGCTAGATGAGAAATTTAGCTATCGGATTAAAGTTGTCGCTAATACCCTAAGCGTTACCATTATTCGTGAGGGTAAAGCTGACGTTTCTGCAAGCTACGATATGAGCGACAGCGCTTACGACGACCCAGACCAATATATGTACTTTAAAGCTGGGGTATACAATCAAAATAAATCTGGCGATGTTGACGACTACGTGCAAGCCACTTTTTATGCTTTGAGTAATACTCACCAAGGTTATAATCCTTAAAATTAAAAGCTCGGTAGACTATCTACCGAGCTTTTCCAGCTGCTTTATCAAAAAAACACTATTATTTTCTGTGGTTAATTGTCTGCTAATTCAATTAGTTATTTTCATTGCTTGGCAAAAAAGACAGTTTTTTTACGAAAATAATAGACTGACATATAACTGTCACACTGCAGAAATATAATTGTCATCGAATTCACCAATACTACATGACGAAAATAACTCAACGCGTCATTTATGGAGATAAAGATGACATTTAAAAAATTGCTTAGTGCAGTAGCTATTTCTGCCTCATTGGTAACAACTACCGTACTTGCAGCTGGCCTGGATGCCACTCTTCCTGAATACAAGAAAACAACTGGTGTTTCAGGTAACCTTTCATCTGTAGGTTCTGATACTTTAGCCAACATGATGACTTTGTGGGCTGAAGAGTTTAAGCGTGAATACCCTAACGTAAACGTACAAATTCAAGCTGCTGGTTCTTCTACTGCTCCTCCAGCTCTAACTGAAGGTACTTCTCAGTTCGGCCCAATGAGCCGTCAAATGAAGAGCAAAGAAGTAGAAGCTTTCGAAAAGCGCTTCGGTTACAAGCCAACTCCAGTTCGCGTAGCTATCGACGCATTGGCTGTATTTGTTCATAAAGACAACCCAATCGAAGGTTTAAACCTTGCTCAAGTTGACGCTATCTTCTCTTCTACTCTTAAGTGTGGTGAGAACGCTGTTGCTGACCGTTGGAGCCAAGTTGGCCTAGAAGGTTCTTGGGCTGATAAAGACATTCAATTGTTCGGCCGTAACTCAGTATCTGGTACTTACGGTTACTTCAAGAAAAAAGCACTTTGTAAGGGTGACTTCAAGAACACTGTAAACGAACAGCCTGGTTCTGCTTCAGTTGTTCAGTCTGTATCTTCTTCTTTGAACGCTATCGGTTACTCAGGTATCGGTTACAAAACGTCTGGTGTTAAAGCTGTTGCTCTTGCCAAGAAAGGTAACGACTACATTGAAGCTACTTTAGACAACGCCGCTACTGGTAAGTACCCACTATCTCGCTTCTTATACGTTTACGTTAACAAGCACCCTAACAAGCCATTAGCACCAATGGAGCGTGAGTTCCTAAAAATGATTCTGTCTAAAACAGGTCAAACAATTGTTGCTAAAGACGGTTACGTACCACTACCTTCAAAAGTAGTTATGGCTGACCTAGAAAAATTAGGTATCTCTCTATAATCTGAGAGTAGCTAATAATAAAACCTCGCTGCGGCGGGGTTTTTTGCTTTTAAGTCTCCACCAAAACTCGCCATCAGCGCTACCTTCAAGCAACCCTGTTGAACTTCTCAGGCCTTGCCGCCGTACTCTAGATACATCTCTAATACCAATCACACTAAGTAAGTGATCAGAAATAGCGCAGGAAAAATACTCGAGAATAAGACAGGATTTTTCGATAAGTAGTTATTCTACAATCAAAAATTCTAACGCAGTTATCGAGTTTTCTAAGCAGATTGAATGACCAGTTATTTAGTTCGATTGCTACAAATAAGGAAATAACCATGAAACTTGTTACTTTGCTGCTTGGTCTGTTTTTGGCTTCACAAGTGAACGCTGCAGGAAGTGGTCGATATGAATCTCAAAAGAGCAGTAAGCCGCTTAGTGCTGCTGAGGCCATGCTTAGTGAACAAAACTATCTTCAAGCTAGCGAATGGCTCAGTGACTACCTGCAAAGTAAAAAGGGTCGCCGTTCAGCCGACGCTTGGAACCTACTAGGCTTTAGCTTGCGTAAGCAAGGCCACTACCAGCAAGCTTTGTATGCTTATCAGCAAGCCTTGTCTATCAAACCTTCTCATCTTGGCGCTTTAGAGTATTCGGGAGAGCTGTACTTGAGTCTGCAAGAGTTAGCGCGAGCAGAGCAAAATTTAGCACGATTGGAACAATATTGTGGTAATTGCCAAGAACAGCAACAGCTAGAATCGGCAATTTATCGCTATCTTGCTGAATAATATAGATTTTGTCGCTAATCGGCGACGTTTTAGCTTTGGTGGTAAATTTTGAGAATAGAGTTTATTTAGTGATTTATAGTGATTGGGTAGCGGTGAAAATCCTTTCAGCAACATATCTAGGTGAACTTAGGTTTTAATGAAATTGTCACTTGAAATGTGATTCGTGTCACACTAAATTATAGATGTGACTTGGATCACGTTTGATTTGAGACACTAATGATATTAAATACTTAGGAGAAAGATTATGTTTGATTACTTTGGCGCACTTTACTCGTCGTATTATTTTACTAAAGCTGATGATTACAACTTTTATTGCGAAACTCGCAAAGATATTCACCGTTAAGACTCGTTAAAGGTGGATATATGGTTCTTCATCCGATCATTGGTTCAGCATTATCAACTTATGTTCGTTTCGGGTGCTTAGAGCAAGATAAACGACAGCAGAGATAATTGTAATGAATCAAGTTAACCCCAGTGCCTGAAACGAGCTCGCTCCTTCAGGCATTTTTTATTCTTTTCCCCGCGCTTACCGTCTTGTTCGTTTCCTGAACAAATTATTTCAGCAAAAACTCTAAAACAAGCTTGCAATGTGATGCGTGTCACATTATTATTCTTTCCGTGAGCTGGTTCACACTTTTTGATTTCTAGGAGAAACACTATGTTTGATTACTTTGGTTCTTTATATACAACTTACTATTTCACTAAAGCTGCGGATTACAAAGCAACAGATTCTAACAACCTACACCGTTAATCCTCACATTTGAACATGTGGGCTTAGCACTTAGCCTTTCGCAATGCCGAGAGAGTGACAGTCAACTGAGCGAGAATACACTATGAGTCAAATGTTCTAAAATGCCTGATAGCTTAAAAGCATCAGGCATTTTTCGTTTTAAAAACTTTTTTACCCCGTATCAAATTACTTCCCGACAAAATTACTTATACTGCTAGCCAGTGATTGTTAAATGAGAAATTTTTATGTCGTTAGTTCAACCTCTTATTCTTAAGTCTCAACAGCATCATGCTAGTTTTTTACGCTTTAGTCTCGTTGACCGTGAGGCCCTAGCTGATTGTTTAAGTCAAATTCAAGCGCTTTACCGAGCAGAAGATTCGGTGATTGGTTTTGGCCAGCCATTGCTCGCTATGAATAACACTGTAGTAGAAGGTGTAAAGAGTGCCGAGAGTATTCAAGGGCCAAAACGCACCAGTCCAGCTAACCAAGATGATTTATGGCTGCGAGTAAGTGGCAGCGATCCTGGTGAAGTGATGCTGCGTGTGCAAGAGTGGTTAGATGTTTTATTGCCAAGCTTTAGTTTAAACGAACAAGTAGATGGCTTTTGTCACCGAGAAGGGCGAGATCTATCGGGTTACGTAGATGGCACAGAAAATCCAGAAGACAACGCTGAGCAAGTGGTAGCCTTAACTGGCGAGAAGGGCATTGCTGGTTCAAGCATGCTAGCGGTGCAAAAGTGGCAACATCAACTCAAACATTTCAATAGCCTACCTAGCAAACATCAAGATGATATTATCGGTCGCCGCAAAAGTGATAATGTGGAGTTTCCTGAGTCGCCACCTTCAGCTCACGTACGTCGCACGGCTCAAGAGAGCTTTACTCCAGAAGCCTTTATGTTACGCCGCAGTTTACCTTGGATAGAGCAGCAAGATTGTGGTTTAAACTTTGTGTGTTTTGCTAACAGCTTTTACCCTTTTGAGGCGCAGCTAAAACGTATGCTGGGTTGTGAAGATGGTATTGAAGATGGCTTGTTTGAATTTAGCCGCCCATTAAGCACCGCTTATTACTGGTGCCCACCAGTAGATGGTGAACAGCTAGATTTAAGCTACCTACAGCTTTAGTTTAACAAAGCTTATTAGTTGGCGTTCATCGATTTAAGATGAACGCCAATTTTATTCTTCAAGCTCGGTTTTATAAAGCGCCATACCTCGAGCTTTATAGTTGGCAAGTGCTGCCGGGTGGTCTAAATCACAGGTGTGTACCCATACACGTGTTGCTTGCCATTGCCATGCTGTTTTAATGCACTGGCTGAGTAAACCGCCGCCTAGGCCTTGGCCAAAGAATGCTTTATCTAGACCAAAGTAGATGATTTCTACGCTGTTATCTTGGTGTTTATTTAGTTCAAAGTAACCAACAAATTGCTCATCTGAATAGGCGCCAAAGGTTCGTAGGTTTGCTGGCTGGGTATAGTCGACCCACTGTTGCTCTGTCCACACAAGCTTATCGTTCCATTGCCAGTGTTTTCCTACTTCGCTATAAAACTGGCGACTAAGCTCAGCCTGATTGGTTTTTATTTCTTCAATTCTTACATGTTCTGGAAGGGGCTTAGCGTTGAGTTGCTCAAGCTGAGTTTGTTGTAGGTAGTATACGGTGGTCATTGTTTTTCCTATTGCAATTCTTTGCCGCAGTGTAGCAATTGCAGTGTGTTCGCTCTATCTAAATCTTATTAGTAAGTAACTGATTATTAGATAAAATTATCAGTGTAAAATAGTTGTTACAACTGTCCAAGTTTTTTACATGCTGATAATTTGATTTTTTATTGGACAATTCAAGTTATTGAAATGAGGTTACTTATAACTGGTGGCTTAGTTTATGCTTTTACTTTGATATCACTAATAATGGGACTTTATTGGTATCGTTATCAGTATCGGCTATACCAAAAAGAGCGTTAGTTTTATGAAAACTTTGCCTATTGTGGCCGGCTTCTTTGTCATTCTATCTTCCTTCAACCTTTGGGCTACACCAGTAACAAGCTTCGTGGTGGGCGGAGTGTGTGACCCCTCTCGTGCTACCTTAAATTCTATTATGGAATCAGGAGAGGCAAGTGAATTGTTAGGAGGCGTCAATCCATCTTATTCTGCCAGTGCTTGTTTGGTGTTTGATGGAAATGATGACGGCAACGCCAACGATCCCCAGGTGAATATTGGTCAAAAAGACGATGGCTTGCTCAATACTAAGTATGGGCCTGATGATTCTTTGTTTTTTATTGAACCAGAAGAGCTGCAAAATTTGGATGACTTTCCTGCAGGCATTGCCGATGACCCCGGCTGGATTCACTTGGCTAGTGTAGGTGGCGCGATAGGGCAGAATGACCAATTAGCGGTGAACTATGATCAGGCAGGGCCTATTACCAGTGGTGGACTATTCCTTGATATCGACGCTCTACTAAACATGACGTTTACTTGTGTGGATGATGATAACGGCGAGTGCAAGGCAGTAGATTGGGTTATAGAAACCGATCCAAATATTATCGACCAAGTATCTCAGTTGTTAGGTGAGGCGACTTTCGACCACCTTGTGTTCTCTATAAAAGCGGGTAATGGTTTTATACTTTACGACTTTGACTTTATCGATATTTTTGCTCAGGAGCTAAGTGACTACCCCGCTTCAAGTTTAAACTTTAATACCCCGTATAAGCTATCTGGTAGTTTAAATACTGGGGATTTTCTTAATCCGAATGGGAATAGTGCCCAGGCTATATCGCACTTAAATGTTTGGGCGCGAGACCCTTCCGATCCTTCTATCACGCGTATCAATGAGCCAAGTACCTTTGGCATATTCATACTTGCTGTTCTTGGGGTGATGAGTGCGCGACTAGCACGCAAAAATCCCCAGATTTCCTAAGCGCTTTACGCTTTGTTTTTCTACTAAACCAAATGTAACTACTCGCTAGTAGTTACATTTCATTTACTTTTGTGTAAACGTTTTCCTGCTTTCGTGAGTACGCTCTCATTTTTGCGGAGATAGGCCAACTAAAATCAGCCAATAAACTGTTATCACTGTAATTGGTATATCCGCCCGTTAGGGCTTAGCAGTTAGATAACAAGCGCCTACATTGTACTACTTGGTTTATGGAGATAAGAATGACGCGAGTAAGCGCCACACTGTTAGCCCAAAAAGATTGGGAAAATCCCTCTGTTACTGAGCGTAATCGCTTACCCTCACATGTACCTTTAGCTTCATATAGTGGCTTAGATACAGCCTTAAATCTGCAACAGGCAGAGCATCAGCTCAGTTTAAATGGGCAGTGGAATTTTTGTTTGCTCAAACAGCCTGAGCAATTGAGTGATGCGCTAATTGCTGGCAGCAAGGGTAGTTGGAAAAGTATAGCTGTGCCTGGTAATTGGCAGTTACAGGGCTTTGATAAAGCCATTTATACCAATGTCATTTACCCCTTCGAAGTAAATCCTCCCTATGTGCCTAGTGATAACCCTACGGGGGTTTATCGTACAGAATTTAACTACCAAGCTGCTTGGGCTAATAAACAAGTGCGTTTGCGTTTTGAAGGGGTTAACTCTGCCTTTCACGTAGTTATAAATGGCCAACAAGTGGGTTACGGACAAGATAGCCGTTTAGCCAGCGAATTTGATATAGGGCCTTTTTTACAAGAAGGGACCAACCAACTGTGTGTGATTGTTTATCGCTGGAGTGACGGAAGCTACCTAGAAGATCAAGATATGTGGTGGTTAAGCGGCATTTTTCGTGACGTGAGCATTTACGCTAAGCCGCAAGTTCATATTGCAGACTTTAGCATCAATACCCAACTAGACGCTTGTTATCGAGATGCGCAGTTGCAAGTAGAGGTTCAACTGGCTGGGGCTAGTTTAGCGCAGTTAGACGGCTACCAAATTGAGTTGCAGCTTTATGACGGTGATGGCGCGGTATTCGCTACCCCAGTGCGAGAATCCACCAACAATTTGTCTGTAGATGAAAAAGGCGGCTTTGCCGATCGCATTTTTTTAAGCAGCGATGTTATTGAACCTAAGCTGTGGAGTGACGAACAACCTAATTTGTACCGAGCGGTCTTGAGTTTATTGGATGCTAAAGGAAACTTACTGGAAGTGGAACAAAGCTCGGTGGGCTTTCGCTGCGTAGAAATTAGCGATGGTTTATTAAAACTCAACGGCAAGCCGGTGCTAATTCGAGGGGTAAACCGCCACGAACATGACCCAGAGCTTGGCCACGTAATGACCGAAGCCAGCATGTTGCAAGACATAAAGTTGCTAAAGCAGAACAACTTTAATGCTGTGCGCACCGCGCATTACCCTAATCACCCACGTTGGTATGAGCTCTGTGATGAATACGGATTATTGTTAGTTGATGAAACCAACCTAGAAACCCATGGCATGTTTCCGATGAAACGTTTGTCGGACGATCCGCAGTGGATGCATGCTTACATGCAGCGAGTAACCCGCATGGTAGCGCGTGATAAAAACCATCCGTCGATCATTATTTGGTCTTTAGGCAATGAGTCTGGCTATGGTTGTAATCACGATGCTATGTATGGCTGGTTGAAACAAGCAGATCCAAGTCGCCCGATTCAATACGAAGGGGGTGGGGCCGATACTCCCGCTACTGATATTTTGTGCCCAATGTATGCCCGGGTAGATTGGGATACCGCAGGAGAGGGGATCCCCAAGCGAGCGATTACCGCACATATTGCCGATCCTAACGAACAGCGTCCGCTTATTTTGTGTGAGTATGCCCATGCAATGGGCAACAGCCTGGGAAGTATTGAAGAGTACTGGCGAGCATTTCGTTTGCATCCTCGCTTGCAGGGCGGTTTTATTTGGGACTGGGTTGACCAAGGTATAACCAAGCAAACTGATTCTGGAGAAACTTACTGGGCCTACGGGGGCGATTTTGGCGACCAACCTAATGATCGCCAGTTTTGTATTAACGGGCTGATTTTCCCAGATCGCAGCCCACATCCTAGTTTGTATGAAATTAAGTATTTACAGCAATACTGGCAGATAAATGCAGAAAACCTAGCCAAGGGCGAGGTGTTAATCAGCAATGAACATTTAGTAAATGATAGTAGTAACACCGCAGGGGAGTGGCGAATAGAGCGCAATGGCGAGCTATTTAGTCAAGGCGAGTTTAGCTTAAGCTTACAAGCTGGTGAGCAGCAAATAATGTGTTTGCCAAAGGCAGCCATGCAAGATTTAACTACCCAAACTAGTGGTGAGTTCTGGCTAACTATAAACATTAAACTGAAACAGGCTACTGCTTGGGCACCGGCTGGCCATAGTTTGGCAAAACAACAATTTAAGTTAGCCTTTGGCGGTTTAAATAGCCCTAAACCATTAAATAAAGCTGAAGTTAAATGCACTCAGCAAGATCGCAGAATACGCTTTGAGAGCTCAAAGCAGCTGCTTGAATTTGATTGTGTTAGCGCGCAATGGCTAGCTTGGACGGTAAATGAAAAGCAGTTGTTTACCGCCGCACCGGTTGATAATTTTTACCGTGCTCCGCTCGATAATGATATTGGAGTAAGCGAAGCCAGCCAAATGGATCCCAACTCGTGGATTGCCCGTTGGCAAAGCGCTGGTCTTCATCAATTAAAACGTGAAGCTTTAGATTTTAATTTCTCTCAACTTAGCAACGGATGCTGGCTTGTGGAATGCAGCAGCGAGTATCGCCATCAGCAGAAAACCGCTTTTAAGGTGTTACACCGTTATGTGATTAGCGCCGATAAGGTGGCTTTTGATTGTGAGGTGAACGCTGCAGCTTACTTGCCGCCTCTGCCAAGGGTAGGGCTTAGCTTAAGCCTAGACAAACAATTTAGTGAGTTGTCGTGGTTTGGTTTGGGTCCACATGAAAATTATCGAGACCGTTTAGCCGCAGCTACTGTCAGCCGCTATAGTGAAACTATCGATAACTTGCATACCCCCTATATTTTCCCCAGCGAAAATGGCGGAAGGGGAGAGGTCAGGCAGTTGTCTCTTAAGGATGAACAGCAGTTGAATGTAGAGCTGCACTGCCAACCAAATTTGCAAATGACAGCGAGTCGTTTTAGCCAGCAAGACTTAAGCGACGCAACACATAATTATCAGCTTAAAGACAGTGGTAGTGTGTTTGTACATTTAGATGTTGCCCATCAAGGAGTGGGGGGAGATGACTCTTGGAGTCCTTCGGTACACCCTAAACATCAGGTACTAGAGAACTACTTTAGCTACCACATTGATTTTACCGCACAAGGATAGTTGCTATGAGCTTGTTTCATTTATTCGGGCGAAGCAGTAGCTTGCTGTTAAAGCAGACCAACAGCCTACCAGAAGTCATTTATTGGGGCGCAAAGCTTAATGGCCCAATCGATGAAGCCTTGCTGGATGCCATTAGCCGGCCGGTGCCTGAAGCAAGCCTAGACGAAGACGTGCCGTTAACCCTTTGCCCAGAGGCCAGTGAAGGGTGGTTCTCTAGCCCAGGCTTAGAGGGAAACCGCGCCGGTAAAGATTGGTGCCCAAGCTTTACCGCTAACGCTACCCTTGAAGGTCATAGCAAGTTAATTGTAGAAGCCGTAGATAGCCGTGCAGAATTAGCGCTTAGTTTGAGTGTAAGCCTTGATGAGGCGAGTGATGTGCTTACCTTGCAAAGTAAGGTAACTAACCATGGCGAACAAGCTTATAACTTACAGCGTTTGGCGCTTACCCTGCCTTTGCCAGCCTATTGTGATGAACTGTTATCATTACATGGCCGCTGGACTAAAGAGTTTCAGCAACACCGTCAGCCCTTGGAGCGGGGAATAATTAGTCAAGAAAACCGTCGTGGGCGTACTTCACACCAGTATTTTCCGGGAGCGATTATTGGCAGCAAAGGTTTTTCTCACCAAGTGGGAGAAGTGTTTGGCTTTCATTTCGCTTGGAGTGGTAATCACCGTATACAAAGTGGTGTTAAAACCGATGGGCGACGTTGGTTACAAGCCGAAGAGTTATTGCTTAGTGGTGAAGTTCGTTTGGCTAAAGGCGAAAGTTACCAAACCCCAGAGTTGATGGCGACTTACGCCAGCACTGGCTTAAACGCAATGAGCGCTAACTTTCACCATTATGTGCGTAGTCACATCCTTCGCTTTCCTGAAGCAGATAAAGCAAGACCGGTGCACCTTAACACCTGGGAAGGGATCTATTTTGACCACGATCCCGCTTACATTAAGCAAATGGCCAGCTTAGCAGCAGATATTGGTGTAGAGCGCTTTATTATTGATGATGGCTGGTTTATTGGTCGAGAGCACGATAAAGCAGGCTTGGGGGATTGGTTTTTAGATAGCCAAAAATATCCGCAAGGCTTAGACGAAGTGATAAACCATGTGCATGCATTGGGCATGGAGTTTGGTTTATGGTTTGAGCCAGAGATGGTTAACCCTGACTCAAATTTGTACCGTAAACACCCTGAATGGGTATTGGGGCAGGCCGGTTATCAACAAAAAACGGGTCGTTACCAATATGTACTCGATTTGCAAAATCCTCAGGTGTTTGCCTATTTGCTTGAGCGCTTAGATAGCCTGTTAAGTGAGTATGCTATTGCCTATATTAAGTGGGACATGAACCGCGAGCTAGTTCAACCAAGCCACTTAGGAGAAGCGGCGGTGCATGGTCAAACACAAGCCTTTTATGCCTTGGTGGACGAATTGGCTAAACGCCACCCCGAGCTGGAAATCGAAAGCTGCTCCTCGGGCGGCGGTCGCATTGACTACGAAGTACTGAAACGCAGCCATCGATTCTGGCTTTCGGATAGCAATGACGCGCTAGAGCGACAAATTATGCAGCCAGCGATGTTGTACTTTTTCCCACCAGAAGTGATGGGCTCACATATTGGCCCTGCCCATAGCCACACCACCTATCGACAACATAGCATTGGGTTTAGGGGGGTAACCGCATTGGTTGGCCATATGGGCGTAGAGTTAGATCCAGTAGCAGTTGATGCCAAAGAGCGAGAGCAGTTTGCGCACTATATTGCCTTACATAAATCACTGAGGCCCTTGCTGCATTCCGGCACTTTTCATCAGTTAAATGCTAGTGATGATAGCTGGCAAGCTTATGGCGTGTTAGACCAAGATAAAGGCGAAGGCGTTTACTGGGCGGTGCAGTTGTCTATGCCAGCTTACACTTTGCCGGGCAGACTAAAGCTAATCAACTTACAGCCTCAAGCCCTTTATAAAGTTGAAGTATTGGATAAACCAGACTTTAAACACATTATGAAAAAATTTCCTAACTGGCTTGAGAAAACATGTTTGCTTAGCGGTGAGAGTTTAATGAACTTAGGCTTACAGTTACCCATTATGGATCCAGAAACCGCGATGTTGATTAAAGTAACGCGCCAAGCTTAAGCTAAGTTAGTTAGCGCTAAGGCGTGCGTATTCTTGTTGGCTTAAATCAAAAGAGGTGAGTAGGGTTTGTTGTGCTTCAAACCACAAGGAATCTTGTTGAGCGCTGGCCATATCTAATAGCTTGGTTTTCAAGTCTTCCGCTGCAGGAATGCTGCCGCTATTAATGTTGTTTAGTACTGCTAGTTGGATTGCTTGTGAACTGTTATAAAGCATGTCACTGGCAATAACAGTGCGCTGTTGATTGTGGCTAAAGCGCATGAGCTGAGATAGCAACATTTCTGCTTCATCAGCATTGGCTGTTAACACTTGCTGTGCCAATTCACTCGTAATTACTTGTCGTTCTGGATCTGAGATTTGATAAGGCTTTAACAAACTTAAGGCTTCTACTCGTGTATTGGTATCGGTTTGCTCTAGTGTTGCTAGGTCTACCAAGCCTTTTACCAGCAGCGGAGACTTAATTTCCGAAGCGCTGCTTAGCAGCGAAAGAAACTTCTGCTGAGACTGGGCATCATTTAGCATGGCGTACTGCTCTGCTAAGCCCTGCAAGGCTTGCTTACTGTTTGGGATAGCGCTGCTTTGAATAGCAGAGAGTAGTAAATCAAAGTCAGGGTTATCTACGTTAAGCACGGCTAGTTGCTCAATTGAGCTCGCTAAGCTTGCAGGGTTATTTTGTATAGCGTGCTTTAGTGCATCAAACTGGGTTGCTTTATTTGGTTTAGCTTCATTCTGTGCTTTGTTGCTTAGCGCTATGTTATCTGGAGTGTGTTTAACGTGAACCTGCGCTGGTTTGCTAACAGGCTGATTGGCGAAATTATCTTCTAAGTTACTATTTCTAAATAATAAATCTGTATTTTTAGCACTGCTATTTACAGGATTTTCCAGTGTTGCTAAATCAGTTTGTGAGTTTTCATGAGAGAAAGCCCCAGCGCTCGGCTTTGGATGGTAGATAACAGCAACGAGGTAGCCCGCGATAAAGGTGCCAGCTAAAGAGAGTATCCATCCATAAGTCTTCATAATTGCTTCCTGCCATGCGTTTCGAAGCTAAGCGTTACACAACACTTAGCTTCGTATTAGGTTTAGTTAGGCACTATCGCAACCAAAGCGATAGGTCTACAGCACCCTTGTGATTGATGTTTGCATCGCCAAACACCTCAATGGCTAAGATTTGGTAACCGTTGGCTAATCCATCTGTTTTAAAGCCTAGATCAGAATTATCCCAGCGGTTGGCATGTGGGCCAAAATTTAGCTCTTGGTTGTTTCCGTGGGCAGTGGGTGAACGGCGTACGCTCCAAAACTGTTTGAAGCTTCGGTTTTCTCCGCTGCCACAATATTGTGCGCCGTTGCGGTCTACAAGGTATACATCGTAAGTGGCATTATTGGCGTAAACAGTGCCTTTGCTTTTTGCCGGCGCGCCAGCATTTTCATCCCAAGGTACAAATTGCCCAGGCCCCTTCCAAGTATCTACAACATAGTATTCTTGCGAGGTACTGCCACTACATGACCAACCATATAGGGCTACTAAGGCTTTTTGAATATTGGAGTTACTGGTTAGCTCGCCAACGTTGTAACCAATCTTGCGATATCTCGCCCCTTTATCCCAGCCAAGTCCGCCAATGGCATCTTCACCCCAAGATTTTGCCATATTCCATTCAGCGCGATAGTGGCGGCCGGCATCGTTATAAAAACCAATTTTTACATCACAGGTTTTAATGTTGTTTTGGCTTAATTCAAACCATGAATAAAAGTGGCCGCCGTAGTAACCAGAGCCATACCCGTTGCCGGAATCCGCTGCTGGATCGCAGATGGTTTTGCCTATGCTTGCCGCACTTACCGTGCTTGGAGCGGTTAAGAGTAAAGAGCTAAGGGTTAATGTTAGCGCTAACATTGGAGTTTTCATTTAGGTGTCCCTATTCCGTTAAAGTTACCAACGAACTAGCCACACATGATTTCCTGTAGCGTGACCATACCACTCGTTAAAGAGCACGTTTATCAACGTGATTCTAATGTGTATTTTTTGTTACGCCTTAGTATTGGATTGATATAATTTTAAGGTCAAATCGAATAGTAAAAACTCAAGAACTGGTCAAACTAAGCGAAGAAATTCAACGTCTTGTGAGATAACGAAATTGACTTGTGAGAAAGTGTAAAGGCTTTGTGAAAAGAGGGCTTGGACAATGACATGCAGCTTTATAAGCGATTGCTTGGGTATCTTAGCAATCGCTATATTTCACGCTGGCTAGAGGCTAATAGAAGATGTGTAATCGAACATTCCTTCTATTGCAATATCATAGTTTAACTAATCAATAGAAGCTAAAATTGCGTCTAGCTTCGCGTATTTTTTGTACAATTCTTGTTCTTCGGTTTCACTATAATTGTGACTTAGCAGATCTATCTCTTTAAGTTGGATATCTCGCCATAGCTCCAAAGCTTGTAATTGTTCTTCGTTACTTAAGTTTGCTAGGACATTTACCTTTATCAAATCAGTTTGGTTATCAGCGAATAGCTGATCTAACTGCTGATAAAGTGTATTGAAGGTGACGTTTACTTTGAGTTTATCGCTGTTTTCAGCACTTTCTAATTGCTGTTCTAACGCGAGCATTTGCTTTCGCCAGTCTCTTGCAAGAGCTTGTTTATCGCTCGGTAGGTTAGCGATCGAAGCATCATAATCTACTACTACAAACGGGTCGCTTAAGCTTTCTAGATTGCGAACTTCTTCTGCGTGCAAACCCGAAAAATAGAATGCAAAAGCAAGAACAGGTGCGAACAGTCTTAGGTTTTGTTTAAGTCGGTAGTTCATGTTTAGTTCCTTGTGACTTTATTGAATTCTGCTGTTTGGTCTTATCGAATTAGCGAGCATCTTGCTCCGGCTGATACTCGAGTAAATCGCCAGGTTGGCATTCTAAAACCTGACAAATTGCGCTTAGTGTTGAAAACCTAATGGCTTTGGCGCGGCCTGTTTTCAAAATCGATAAGTTTTGAACGGATATGCCCACAGCGTCTGACAGATCGTTCAAACGCATTTTTCTTTTGGCTAGCATTACGTCTAGATTAATTACTATCGTCATTGCTCGCTCCTGCTAAATGGTTGCGTCAACATCGGCTTGAATTTGCATGCCCAACTTCATCACGTGGGCGACCATAATCATAAACAAGCCTGCTAGAAGTAATGGGAAGTCTAACTGTATATACTCCAAGCTTACCCATTCATGAGGCGGTGGAATAAGGCCAAATAGGTGTTCTGGAGGCGGCGGTGGCATAAAGCCAAATACATCTTCTGGAGGTGGTGGGAAAGGCAAGCCAATCGGCATTTCCATAGGAAACACTAATTGCTCGATGAGATAGCTCGCAATACTGTTTACTGTAAACAGCGCAACCAATGCCCAGCCAATATATTGAAAACTGCGAGTGGTTTCTTGAGTGAAAACCTTGCCTTTACTGTAGGCTAAGAACAAACGGTCAATTTGCCAAATCAAACAAGCCATAATGAGGCTAGTGGTGAAAAATATAGCCACTGCAACAAGGCGCATAGTGAGTGACAGTGGTTCAGCGGGAGCAAAATGCAGGTCATTGTCGATGATTTGACCGTTCTCTAAGATAAGTTCGGGATAACCAAACAGCATTTCCATAACCGTGTGAAAACTAAATACCCAAGGGCTGTGTTTCATTGGTTCAATATCTAAGCCCAGTTCACTAGGGAAGCCTACCAAACAAATTAAAATTAAGGCAACTAAGCCCCATAGCATTAGTCGCATCCGTTTACCAACGATACTAATTGCTTCTAGTGATTGCATACCCTTGCTTCTCCATATAGGCAGTTTTCCTGATAAAAGATATTTATTTATCGATTATCATTAAATAATGAATGATAAAATTATTTGTGTAAACACTTTTTCTAGCTTTAATCGCGTAAAGTTGAGCGGGCTTTTACTTGCTTTAGTTATGATGAAACCGAGAAGAATTGATCTAGTAGCTTTGACTCGAAATGGGCTTTTGGGTAGTTTACGCCCATTAACTAACCTCTTATTCTGAGCTTTATGATTAAGCAATTAGAGACTCATTGCAGACAGTTTTTACAGGGGCTGCAGACCAGTGATACTGCCCACGATATCGACCATATTGAGCGAGTCGTTAAATTGGCTACCTACCTGTGTAAACAAGAAGAGGGCAATCTTGAAGTAGTGGTTCCAGCAGCTTGGTTACACGATTGTGTATCACTGCCTAAAAACCACCCTCAGCGCAGGCAGGCTTCTAGTTTAGCGGCAAATAAGGCAGTTGATTTTCTTAAGTCAATTGCTTACCCAACTCATTACTTAAGTGAAATTCATCATGCAATAGAAGCCCATAGTTACAGCGCAGATATTAAGCCAACAAGCCTTGAAGCAAAGATTGTCCAAGATGCAGACCGTATAGACGCACTAGGTGCCATAGGTATTAGTCGCTGTATTCAAGTAGGTGCTAGCCTTCAACGTACACTTTATTGTGATGTAGACCCAATGTGTGAGGCACGGCAGCCGGATGACAGCCAATATACCATTGACCACTTTTTTACTAAGTTGCTAAATATTGCGGATACTGTGCATACCGACGCGGCTAAACGTGAAGCGGAGCAACGCAGCCAGTTTATGAAGGCGTATTTAGCCCAATTGAGCCACGAATTAGAGCCAACTCGCTAAGCTTGCCTGATCCGCCCTAAATAAAAAAGGCCGCTAATTAGCGGCCTTTTGCTTAGTGAGAAGCTTAGGGATTATCTTCTTCTACAACTTTACGGCGAGGTTTAGATTCAATCGCCTTTAGGTAATCGTGAGTCCAAACTTGGGAGCGGATCTTACGGCGGTTACCACGTTGTACATACTGGTTTTGCTGCTTGGCATCGATTATGCGCGCTTTGGTGGTGTCAGCAAACTGTAGGTCTAACAGGTCAATCACCCGCTGTTTTAGCTCATCGTTGTAGATTGGCACGCCAACTTCAACACGCTCTTCAATGTTACGGGTCATCCAGTCAAAAGAGGCAATATAAACCTGATCTTCGCCGCTATGATGGAAGTGGAATACTCGCGGATGTTCAAGGAAGCGGTCAACAATACTGATGATTTTTATGTTGTCATTGTTGCCTTCAAGCCCCGGCACTAATGAACACATGCCCCGAATAATCATACGAATTTTAACCCCAGCTTTACTGGCCGCATACAAGCGAGTGACCACGCCTTTGTCGACTAAGTTGTTCACTTTAATCGTGATTGCCGCAGGGTTTCCGGCGTTAGCTTGATTGATTTCGTAATCTATTAAGCTAAACAAGCGTCGGCGTGTATCGTTGGGCGATACAATAAGGTGCTGGAATTTAAAACGACGATAGGGCTGTTGAATAAAGCGAAATACGTTTTCCACCTCTTGGCCAATTTCTTGGTTTTTGGTGAACAGCGCAAAGTCGGTGTAAATTTTGGCCGTTTTTTCGTGGAAGTTTCCGGTACCAATATGGCTGTAATACACCCGTTGGTCGTCTTCTTTGCGGGTTACCAATAATAACTTTGAATGTACTTTTAGCGAAGGAACACCAAAGACAACTTTTACACCAGCATCGGTGAGCATTTGTGCCCAGCCAATGTTGGCTCCCTCATCAAAACGAGCGCGTAGTTCAATAACCACAGTAACTCGTTTGCCGTTGTTAGCGGCATCAATCAGCGAGTTCATTAAGTGAGACTTTTTCGCCACACGGTAGATATTGATTTTGATGCTGGTGACTTTGGGATCAAAAGACGCTTGGCGCACAAACTCCGAAATATAACGGAATTTATGATACGGGTAGTAGAGTAGAATATCTCGCGCGCTAATGGCGTTAAATACCGTATCAAAGCTGTCGAAGTCACGGCAGTTCAGAGCAGGCAGCTTAGGATTTTCTAAGTACTTTCTGCCCACATTTGGGAAACCAATGAAGTCTTTAAAGTTATGGTAACGGCTACCACTTACGCTGTGGTCAAGTTTAGAAATGTGCAGCATTTTACTTAAACGTTTCACCATGCTGTTGGGCATTTCTCTATCGTAAACAAAGCGCACCGGTTCGGCGGTTAAACGCTGCTTAATACCCTCAGACATTTTTTCTAGCAGGCCTTGGTCTACTTCGTCTGTAAGATCGTACTCGGCATCTCGAGTCATTTTGATTGAGTAGGCCGCAACGGAATCATATTCGTAAAACCCTCGTAACAAATCATCTAAACAGAAGCGGATGATGTTATCCAAAATGATTAAGGTTTTACGTGTTTTTGAGCCATCGGGCGGCAGTACCACAAAACGCGGTAAGCTGTCGGTTGGGATCTCAATCAATAGGTGGCTTTCTTTATCTGCCTTTTTTACTTCTACCGCAAGGTAGGTATATTCGTCTTTTAAAAAGCGAACCAAGTCGGTACGTTTAGTTAATACGATCGGTGTAATATGACGCAGTACCTTGTCTTTAAAGTATTTTCTTACCCAGTTTTGGTGGTTGTCGCTAAGCTGGTCTTCATTAATTAAGAAGATGTTTCGACGAGCAAGAGTGAGAATGATTTCGCGATAGGTATCGTCAAAATCTTGCTGTAATTCTGCCAGCTTGGCTTGTACATCACTGAGTAGTTGGATTGAACCATCATCTTTAGATTTAAGTTCGTTAAGGATGATACGGCGCTTTAAGGCGGCAACCCTTACTTTATAAAACTCATCTTGGTTGTTGGAAAAAATACCTAAGAATCGAACGCGTTCGATAATCGGTACTGAATGGTCTTGGGCTTCTTGCAAGACCCGTTGGTTAAACGAAAGCCAACTTAACTCTTTTTCTATATATAGACTGTCGCTCATTGTTCACCTTTAGTACTTACTTCTTAAAAAGGGATTAGTCTTGTTCAATATCTACCATCAGGTCATCGGCTAGTGACTCTAAAGACTCTTGAATTACTCCCAGTTGTTCATCGTCGGCGCATGGCACTGTGAGATTAGCGGTAAATATTAGGCCTCCCCAGTTGGGAGCACTGGCAACGTGAGTATTAATCTCGCTTAAGCTTACGCCCAGTGTATTTAGGGCTTGAGTCACCTCTTGCACAATGCCCACACGGTCATTCGCGGTAACGGTTATTGCTACTTGCTGTTGCTCTTCACTATTACTGCTATCGCCCTCTGCAATATTTACCAAAAGGTTTTCTTGGTTAAGTAGATCATGGCTAAGTGCGTCGAGGTGCTGTTCATCAACTTCTAAGTGCAATATTCCGGCAAATTGACCAGCAAGTTCGGTTAGGCTGCTGGCTAGCCAGTTACCTTTGTGCTCAACGACTAATGAGGATAATTGATCAACGATACCAGGTCGGTCTTTGCCAATTACACTTACCACGAGTTGTTTCATCTTGTTACTCCATAGCCTAGCGCACAATAGTTTTATAACTGCAAACTATTAGCGATGTTTCCGAGGGTTTAAAGTATGCATAGCTTTTAAGTAATTAGGAAGCTACTAAAAGCTGCGCTTGGGTAAAAAGCCAGCCAAGCATGCAATATAATTTCTTTGTAATATTAGGTACATACAAATGTAACATACACTTGTTAATCATAGTTGGTGAACGTTTTTTATCCCACCCAATTGTGACTTTTTTTTTAGTATTTCACCCTGTAACAATACTGTCATAAAACTGCCATATACTTTCGCCAGACCTATTAAATTGTGAGGGATATATGACGCAGTCAGTGTCATTTAATAGTAGTGCTCAGCGGCTAATTAAGGACCGACTAACCCGCTACAGCGTAAGTGCTGGCGGGATTGTTGTTCTATTAGCACTGATCTTAATTTTCTTCTATTTATTATATGTAGTTGCACCTATCTTCTACGGCGCGAGTTTAGAAAAATCTAAAACGATTCCGTTACAAGATAGCAGTGCCACAGTGGCTATTGGTGTTGAGGAGCAAAACGAAATTGCCTACCGCTTTAATGAAGACGGGCAGTTAAGCTTTTTTAACCTAATCGATAGCCAGCGCGAGTTTCAAGACTATCAAGTTGAAGCAGACATTACTGCGTCAGACCGCACAGTGCCAAACCAAGGTTTGGTGGCTTACGGTACCAGTGATGGCTTGGCTTATATAGTTTCACCTAAATTTGGTATTAGTTACCCTAACGACAAGCGTTTAATTACGCCAAGCATAGCTTACCCGATGGGCGAGCAAGCGCTAGTTATTGACCCACAAGGCCAAGCCATTGAGCAGTTGGCTTTTGAGCGTCAAGAAGAGTCGGCAGTGGTGGCAGCAGTTACCGCCGATGGCCGAGGCTTGTTGGTTCGTTACGAAGCCGAAGAAGACATGTTTAGTGAGTCTTTGGAATGGCTGCCCGAAAAGGCCGATATTCCTAGCTTGCCAAGTAACATCGATCAAATTTTGGTAACGCCAGACTTACGCCGTTTATACATTCGTAACGGCAATCAGTTGGCTAACTACAATATCTCAGATATTGATAACGTGCGCTTAAATTCAGTGGACTTTATTAATAGCACAGACAGCAATGTCACTGATATTGCCTTACTAACCGGTGCAAGTTCATTAATTGTTGCAAACGACAATGGCAAAGTAAGCCAGTGGTTTGATGTTGCAAAAGATGGAGTACGTAAGCTTACACAAATTCGTGAGTTTGATGCAGGCGCTAAAGTAAACGAAATTGGCGTTGAGTACTTCCGTAAGGGCTTTGCGGTAAGTGGGGAAGATGGTTCTATTACCTTATTCCACACAACCGGCGGTGGCCGTTTAGTTCGTGAAATGACCGATGCTAAAGCCTTTAGTTTAGCTTTCTCTCCGCGAGCCAGTGGTCTACTTACTGAGACCGAAAACGGTCTTGAGTTTTATCACGTAGATAACGAGCACCCAGAAGTAACGTGGCGCGCCTTGTGGAGCAAAATTTGGTACGAAGGTTACCCTGAGCCGCAATATGTATGGCAATCAACTTCAGCCAGTGATGACTTTGAGCCTAAGCTCAGCTTAGTGCCAATTTCTTTTGGTACCATTAAAGCCGCTTTTTACGCGATGTTGTTTGCAGCGCCTATTGCTTTAGCTGGGGCTATCTACACTGCTTACTTTATGTCAGCGCCACTGCGCAAAGTGGTTAAGCCTACCGTAGAAATTATGGAAGCTTTACCTACGGTAATTTTGGGCTTTTTGGCGGGTTTATGGTTAGCGCCATTAATTGAAGACAACTTGCCTGGCGTAATTGCCATTATGTTGCTGCTACCGGTAGGTTTTTTGCTCACTGCTTTTGCTTGGTCAAAAATGCCGAAGAAAGTACGCCAGTTGCTACCAGAAGGTTGGGATGCAATCGTACTTATTCCAGTTGTTTTGTTTATTGGCTGGGGCTGTATCCAAATTAGCCCAGCGCTTGAGCAATGGATGTTCGACGGCGATGCTCGTTTATACCTAACCAACGAGCTAGGCATTAACTTCGACCAACGTAACTCTATGGTGGTGGGTTTAGCCATGGGCTTTGCGGTTATTCCTACGATTTTCTCTATTGCAGAAGACGCGATTTTCTCGGTGCCAAAGCATTTGAGTAATGGCTCTTTAGCATTGGGTGCCACACCTTGGCAAACCCTTACTAAAGTGGTGATTTTAACTGCTAGCCCGGGTATTTTCTCGGCAGTAATGATGGGCCTTGGTCGCGCAGTGGGTGAAACCATGATTGTACTTATGGCTACCGGTAATACACCAGTAATGGATTGGAGTATCTTCCAAGGCATGCGTACTTTGTCGGCAAACATTGCGGTAGAGATGCCAGAGTCAGAAGTGGGAAGCTCTCACTACCGAGTGCTGTTCTTAGCAGCCTTTGTATTGTTTGTATTTACCTTTGCATTTAACACCATTGCTGAATTTGTGCGCCAACGTCTGCGCGACAAATACAGCTCGCTGTAAATAGGGATATGGGAACTAACCGATGAATAAGTGGTTTAAATCAGGTAACCCGTGGATATGGATGACAGCGGGTGCGGTAAGCATAAGTTTAGTGGCAGTGATTGGATTGCTGCTATTAATTGCCGCACGCGGTCTGGTCTATTTCTGGCCAAGTCCTGTACTTGAAATGGAAGTCAAACAGTTTGGTGAAACTCAAACTGTGATTGGCGAGTTGTATGACACCGAGCTTGTGCCTATTGAGCGCTTAAAAGCCTCTGGTGCAAATTTAGAAGGCTTAGATGGCGACTTTGTAGAACGCTTTTTGATTAAGACTGGTAACCGTGAATACGTAAACTTAGATTTTCGTTGGTTAACCGAGAATGAAATCTTATCGAAAAAGCAGCCTGAAGGCATTGCGGTAGTTGAGCGTCGCACTAACGGTAACTTTTACGGTTACGTTGAAGGTATTGTTAAAGGTGACACCACCATTAATGCTGCTGATGATGCTGACCACGAAAAGCTGTTTAAGTTGTTAGAACGCTCTAATGGCATTATTGGTCAAGCCGACTCGCTGCAGCGTCATGATATTGGTGGCATTAACTACAGCCTAGAGCGTTTACGTTTAAAGCAGCGCAAGTATGAACTGGCAGATGAGCTAACGCCTGAACGCTTAGCCGGTATTGAAGCCGACGCCGAGCAATTGCATCAAGACTACTTGGTACTCGAGAAGCAACTATTTGCTTACCGTGATGAAGCACGCCGTGACCAATTAATTATCCGTGATATGCGCGGTGAGTTGGTGACAATTCCAATGGATAATGTATTGGATGTGTTCTTCCCAAATGAGATGAACTGGTTCCAAAAACTAGCACATTGGGGGCATCAAGCGGTTAAATTTATTGTGTCTGAGCCACGTGAAGCTAATACCGAGGGCGGGGTATTCCCAGCTATCTTTGGTACGGTATTCATGGTGATGTTGATGGCCGTTATTGTTACGCCTTTAGGGGTTGTAGCCGCCATTTACTTGCACGAATATGCCGGCAATAACAGCTTTACTCGCTTAATACGAATCGCGGTAATTAACTTAGCTGGTGTACCTTCTATTGTTTACGGTGTATTTGGCTTAGGTTTCTTTGTTTATATGCTAGGTGGCAGTATTGACTCCTTGTTCTATCAAGAGTCACTACCTACGCCAACTTTTGGCTCACCTGGTGTAATTTGGGCAGCCCTAACCTTAGCTATTCTTACCTTGCCAGTGGTGATTGTATCTACCGAAGAAGGTTTGTCGCGTATTCCTAGTGCGGTGCGTCAAGGCTCACTAGCTTTAGGTGCTACCAAAGCAGAAACGCTGTGGCGTATTGTTATTCCTATGGCGAGCCCGGCGATTATGACTGGCCTTATTTTGGCGGTAGCCCGTGCAGCCGGTGAAGTAGCACCATTGATGTTAGTAGGTGTAGTGAAACTAGCACCAACATTACCGCTTGATGGCAACTTCCCGTTCATTCACCTTGAGCGCAAGTTCATGCACTTAGGCTTCCACATTTATGATGTGGGTTTCCAAAGCCCGAACGTAGAAGCAGCTCGACCTTTGGTGTACGCCACGGCATTTTTATTGGTAACGGTTATTATTGGCTTAAACTTAGCAGCCATCCAAATCCGTAACCGTTTACGCGAAAAGTTTAAAACGTTAGACCAATAAGCTAACGGCAATTTGTAGGAAAAAAAATGATTTCTTTGAATACAGAAAATAGTCGAGATACTAAATTAGATTTGGCTAACTTAACTGCAGAGCAAACTGCATTGGAAGTAAAGAACCTGGATCTTTACTACGGCAACAAACAAGCTTTGTTCGATGTGTCGATGAAGATCCCTAAAGGGCAAGTTACCGCCTTTATTGGCCCATCGGGCTGCGGTAAATCAACCTTATTGCGCTGTATTAACCGTATGAATGACTTGGTTGATATTTGTAAAATTAGCGGAGAGATCTTGCTACACGGACAAAACATTTACGATAAAAGCGTAGACGTAGCTGCGCTACGTCGTAACGTTGGTATGGTGTTTCAGCGTCCAAACCCATTCCCAAAGTCTATTTACGAGAATGTAGTATATGGTTTACGCCTGCAAGGTATTAAAGATCGCCGCGTATTAGATGAAGCCGTAGAACGCTCACTACGTGGTGCAGCCTTGTGGGAAGAGGTAAAAGACCGCTTACACGAGAATGCTTTTGGTTTATCTGGTGGTCAGCAACAGCGTTTGGTGATTGCCCGCGCCATTGCAATTGAGCCTGAAGTGCTATTATTGGATGAACCTACATCAGCACTTGACCCAATTTCTACATTGACGATTGAAGAGTTGATTAACGACCTTAAGAGTCGTTACACCGTGGTGATTGTAACTCACAACATGCAACAAGCTGCGCGAGTATCAGACCAAACAGCCTTTATGTATATGGGCGACATGGTGGAATATGCTGATACCAATACCTTGTTTACAACACCAGCGAAGAAGCAAACCGAAGATTACATTACAGGCCGTTACGGTTAACCCAACCGTCGCTGAGGAAAAGATATGGATAAGTTAAACATGAACAAACACATATCTGGTCAGTTTAATGCTGAACTGGATCATGTGCGCAACCAAATTATGGCAATGGGTGGCTTAGTTGAACAGCAACTGATTGACGCCCTTAGCCTGTTAAGCCGACCTGACGCAGAGTTAGTGAGCAAGGTGATTAGTACCGACAGCAAAGTAAACTCTTTTGAAGTTGCTATTGATGAAGAGTGCACTCGCATTATTGCTAAGCGCCAACCTGCAGCTAGTGACTTACGTATTGTAATGGCGATTATTAAAACCATTGCTGATTTAGAGCGTATTGGTGATGCAGCAGAAAGCATTGCCCGTATGGTTGAGCGAAACATGGATAAACCGCTTAAGGCGTCTCTAAGTAGCTTAGAGCACTTGGGCCAGCACACCGCCAAAATGCTGCATGACGTGTTAGATGGTTTCGCACGTATGGATGTAGAAATGGCGTGGAGTGTTCACCAAGAAGATAAAAAGGTGGATAAAGAATACGAGCGCCTTATTCGTGAGTTGATGACTTATATGATGGAAGACCCTCGTTCTATTCCTCAAGTGCTAGATGCCTTAAACGCTGCACGTGCTATTGAGCGAGTAGGCGACCGTTGTCAAAACATTGCTGAGTACATTATCTACTTCGTAAGAGGTAAAGATATTCGCCATTTAGCCGGAGATGAAGTGGAAAAGCTGCTTTAAGGCTAAGGTTTAAGTGATAAAAAAGCTGGCGATTGGCCAGCTTTTTTAGTTTTTAGAGAAAAATATTTAATTTTTTTTCGTTTCTCTGGTCTGATCTCTTCAAAAATCCATTTCTGTTTAATAACAACTTTTCCCGCTTATGTATCATTAGTTGCTTAGTTGGCGAAAACAACACCGTTAATATAATTTTAAACTGTTGTTTAAAACAGCTTGTAAGTGCTTATTAAATATAATGTAACTTTCGTCTAATTGTCCTTCTATGAGAGCTAGTCAAGTTATTTACCTTTACGTAAGCGTCAATTAGGTTCGGGGTTTTGGGTTACTTGTTCGTCAACTTGTTTTTATATTACGTAATTAAATTTCTTTTTTCGACAAAGGTAGTAAATGAAAGGTTGACTATTTGTTAATAAAATAGAGTTAATACTTTAAATAAAGCTTTGCTTTTGTTTTCTTGGGTGTTATAAAAAACAGGGTCTTGGGGAGGTTTTTAAACAGTTGTTTAATTTATTTCTCGATTTAAGACAAGGTTAGGTGCTTATCATTGAGGCTGTTTTATTTTTGTAACTGTAATTACAACTACGTAAAAGCTACATGTTTGGGTCGCAATTTACGTGAGATACAGTGGCAATTTACAAACAGGTGAGCACTTAGCTAAATAAAGCCGACCAGGTTAATAAGCAGTGGCCAACTGTCTTAATAACAAGGCTAGACAAGGAGCAAAAGCCACAGTCAAAAGCAACAATAATGCTGATACGGCGCTCCAAACTTAGCTCGGTACTTTTAGACAAAAAAAGCAAAAGTTAAAAGTATCGAGTTGTATTTTCCAAGCCTGTGTTGCTTGGCATTAATTAAAGAGTAACCGCACAAATAGCGGTACCAAAAAACTACGTGAATGAGTGATACAAGCTACTTGTATCGAGGAATAGAGTCTAAGAGGGATTGAACATGACATTAACAAGAGAACAGCAAATTCAAGCATTAGAAAAAGACTGGGCAGAGAACCCTCGCTGGAAAGGCGTTAAGCGTCCTTATACTGCTGAAGAAGTAGTGAAACTGCGTGGTTCTATTATCCCTGAAAATACCATTGCTCGACGTGGCGCCGAGAAGCTATGGACCTTAGTAAACGGCCAAGCTAAAAAAGGTTATGTTAACTGTTTAGGCGCTTTAACCGGTGGCCAAGCCGTTCAGCAAGCTAAAGCGGGCATCGAAGCTATCTACTTGTCGGGTTGGCAGGTTGCCGCCGATAATAACTCTGCCTCTAGTATGTACCCTGATCAATCGCTATACCCAGTAGATTCCGTGCCTAAAGTGGTTGAGCGCATTAACAACTCTTTCCAACGTGCCGACCAAATTCAATGGGCCAATGGTCTGTCTCCTGCAAATGGTGGCTTAGATTACTTCTTACCAATTGTTGCCGACGCAGAAGCGGGTTTTGGCGGGGTGCTAAACGCCTTTGAATTAATGAAGAACATGATTAAAGCGGGTGCTGCTGGTGTTCACTTTGAAGATCAACTTGCTTCAGTTAAAAAATGTGGTCACATGGGCGGAAAAGTATTGGTTCCAACCCAAGAAGCGGTTCAAAAACTGGTTGCAGCACGCTTTGCAGCTGACGTTGCCGGTGTTCCTACTTTGGTGATTGCTCGTACCGATGCTAATGCCGCGGACTTGCTTACCTCAGATGTAGACCCTTACGATGCCGAATTCGTAGAAGGCGAACGCACTGCTGAAGGCTTCTACAAAGTACGTGCGGGTATCGACCAAGCGATTAGCCGAGGCCTAGCTTATGCTGAGTACGCCGATTTAATTTGGTGTGAAACTGCAACACCTTGCTTGGAAGAAGCTCGCAAATTTGCCGAAGCTATTCATGCTAAGCACCCAGGTCAGCTGTTAGCGTACAACTGTTCACCATCATTTAACTGGCGTAAGAATCTAGATGATGAAACCATTGCTAAGTTCCAGCAAGAGCTTAGCGACATGGGTTATAAGTACCAGTTCATCACCTTAGCTGGTATTCATAACATGTGGTACAACATGTTTGATCTTGCCCACAACTATGCGCAGGGCGAGGGCATGAAGCACTACGTGAACATGGTTCAAGAGAAAGAGTTCCAAGCTGCTGACCGAGGCTACACTTTCGTAGCTCACCAACAAGAAGTGGGTACGGGCTACTTTGATCAAGTAACCAACGTGATTCAAGGTGGTCAATCTTCAGTAACCGCGTTAACCGGTTCTACCGAAGAAGAGCAATTTAGCTAAGGTTTACTATTTAGACACTAATAATAAAAACGCTATGTAACACCGATTTGAGCAGCCTAAGGGCTGCTCTTTTTCTACTTAACCTGAACTCGGGATAAGGAGGTGACGATAACTCTGCTAGCCAGTACTTAATCTAGCTTCATGTTTCTGGCGAGATAGTTTTACTTAGTTCGGCTGATAGTTGCTCACAAATTCTTGAGCGTGTAGAAGTACCTTGGGGTAAAGCGCTAAAAATGCTGCATCAAGTTCTGCAGTGTGACAAAGAATATCCTCGTACAGCAGCTCTAGCTTTGCCGGGCGGCGCAGTCGTCGGCTAATAGCGCGTAAGGTGCCGGCAACACTATCTTGATGCTGGTATTGTTCTAACCAATCATATTCACGCATATGGCTGGCGGTATGTTTGGCTTTATCTGTTAATGGGAAATGTTGGAGTTCTGCATAACACTGGCTTATAAACTCAGAACGCGAGGTGGTAGAAAACCGCTGCCAGTGCAAACTCAGCAAGTAGTCGAAATACACGTCTAGGGCTATACCAGAGTAGCGCCTTAAACTGGCTTGAAAACAGTGAGCTAAACCCAGTTGATTGACTTGCTGATCGGTAAAGCTATCTATTTTACGGTGTAGCTTTACGCCGAGTTGTACCTCGCTGTGGTAACTCTGCCAGTTTTGTCCTTTTACAAAGTCGCCCAGAAAAGCGCCCACAATAGACGTGTTAGTATGCTGTGCAATCTGAAAGTGAGCTAAATAGTTCATTCACTAAGCATATAATAGGCAGCGGCACTTAGGCAGCTTTAGCTACATTAAATTCAGTTGTTGCATGTATTGCTTAAAACCTTCAATCCAGAAATCACTATGTTCATAAAAAAGTGCGTGGCCGTTTGCTGATGAGCCTAAAGAGTAAAACTGAAAATCTATCTGCCCGCCGGCTTCCTCAAAAGCTTGAGCGTAGCTTTCTATTTCACTATCTGAGTAATAAGGATCGTTGCGGCCATACAAAAATAAGTGGGGGAGTGGGTTGTTGTTAGCTGCCTGGCTAAACAAGCCTTGGTTACTCGCAAGTGGGGTTTTGATTTGGCATTGGCCACCCATCCAACCGCCGGAAAAATTAACTACGCCTTTAAACTTTTGAGGGTGTTTCGCAGCGTAAACTACCGATAATAATCCTCCTCGGGAATGACCACTAATGACAATCTTTTCTTGGTCTAGCCAAGTTTGTTGCTGCAGGTATTGCATGGTGGCATCTAGGCTTTGCGAAGCGTAGTTAATGCCCGACTCAACGCTGTTTACACTGCAATTGTAAGATTCTTTATAACGGCCTTGTGATGCGCCTCTGCCTCGTCGCATTGGTATTAGCAAAGCAATGTTGTGCTTGTTTAAGTAAGCGCCAAATCCCCATGGCTTAATGGTTAGCGTGTTGGCTATTACGCCGGGTCCAGTAGAACCATGGTTAAAGATGACCAGTGGAAAAGGGCCTTCGCCTGCGGGTTTATATAAGGTTGCTTCTAACTGTATTTGCTTATCCCACAGCAGACCTTGCTCGGTCATTGGTATGTTTATGGTTTCTCCCTGTTCGAAAGCTTGGGCGGTAGTTGCTAGCAAGGTGAGTAACAGCGGTGCGAGGCGAAACATCATAGCTTTAAAATCCTTAACAAGCTTGATTGGAGAGAGTAGTAGCAATCAATAGCTTACCACTGCTGCGGTGGGCTTAGTTTGGCTTTTGTTAAAAAGTGAAGTGAAATTGACTGTGGGAAGAATTATAGACAAAAAAAATCCAGCTCAAGGCTGGACAAAAAAACATAAGGAATGACTAATACGTGCTATCGCTAAGAGCACAATAGCAGGGGCGATTAGTGGCCCCATAAATCGACAAATTCAGTATCGGCTGAATGCGACGCCATAGGATGAGAGCGCCAAGCAATTTATGGATTAATCTTAGCGTGACAAAGCTCACAAAACAACCTGTTTTTGTAATTTTTTTACTAAAATATACAGGTTTTTTCTAATTTACTTAGCAGTGTGTCACGCTAATACTGAAATACTGTTGTAATATTACCTTATACGTCAGGGCTTAAAGGCTCTTGTTCTGCCAGCATTTCTAGCAATGATATTGCAACACCTACAAAGTCAGTATCGGTAATTATTCCGATCAGCTTCTTACCTTCTACCACTGGCAGGCAGCCAATGCGATGCCGTTCGATGTGCTTAGCGGCTTGTCCAACCCCTGCCGCTGCATCTACGGTATGCAACTTGGTCAACATAATGTGTTTGAGCATAATTTGCTGTTCATGTGCGCGGCGCTGAGCTTCGGAAGTTTTGCTAAGGTTGGATTCTTGTGCGGCTAGTAGGGTTCGCTCGCTCACTAAACCAATAAGGTGTTGCTGACTATCCACTATAGGGAGATGGCGAATTTTGTGTTCATTACACAGGCTAATAGCTTCTTCAAGCGTGGTCTGCTCAAAAGCAGTATGCGGGTTAGTGGTCATGATGTCGGCTACTTTAATCATAACGATACCTCTTGTTGTTTTCTCTCCTTTAAATTTAGTGTGTTAGCCAAAAAAGAGCTTGATGGAAATCAAGCTAATCAACGGCTTCGTAAACGGTTTATTAAAGTTGTTGTCTAGCTAGAAAAACTAACAAAAAATCGCTGTATTTTTTGCAAAATAAGCGATCTTCTGCTGCAAGTGTTACTAATGACATGCTAGATATACTGGGCGTGATGGCGCTATTTCAATTTGTCTAGGTTATTGCTAAAAAAGTGTTTGGAATAAACGGTTTGCATAGTCGTCTGTCATGCCCGCGATGTAGTCTGCAATCACCCTAGCTTGGCTTTTGTTGTCTTCACCTGCTTGCAACCAACGGCTGCGAGTATTGATGGGCAGTAAACGCTCTGGATCGCTGGCAAAAGCTTGAAATAACTCCATAACCACTTGCTGGCCTTTAAAGCGAACCATTTCTATCTCAGGTGTTTGAATCACATAGTGCAATACAAAACGTTTTAATACATCTAAGGCTTGCGCCATGGGAGGATCCATTTTAGCCTGATAGTCTAGCTGAAGTTCCTCAAATTTTGTTTGCGCTTGTAAGCTTATAGCGGTGATAAAACCGTTTACAAGGCTGCCAATAGCATCTTTTTGATCGTAGTGATGTCGGCTAAATAACTTCACCGACAGCCCGCCTATTTCATCTGCTAGCCAGCAATCCTTTATGTCGGCAATGGCCGACGCTACCTGTTCTTGCCAGTCGTGTCGGCTAACTATGCCCATCACAATGGCGTCTTCTAAATCATGGACGCCATAAGCAATGTCATCAGCTAGCTCCATTATCGAGCAATCTAGGGATTTGTAGTTACTTTTACGGTGATGTACGTCGCCTAGGCTGCGGCTACCAACAAAGGTGGTTCTATCAGCTTCGCTTAAGCTTTCAAGCACCCAGTTGTAAAGGTGCTTGTCATCATCATAAATACCTTTAGCTGGCGCCCAATCCGCTACTTTTAACTGACGAAAGCTTTTAGCTACTGGTGGTAGCGGGTTTCTTTGCAATTGGCTGAGCAGGCAGGGGTACTTCATTATGCCTAACAGGGTTCGCCGAGTAAGGTTCATACCATTTGCGCGAGTATACGGTTCAAGCTTGGTGAGAATTCGAAAAGTTTGTGCGTTGCCCTCAAAACCGCCGTCGTCACGCATCATGTAGTTGAGCGCCACCTCGCCGCCGTGGCCAAAGGGCGGATGGCCTATGTCATGAGCTAAGCAAAGGCTCTCGATAAGATTAAGCTCGGGCAATACGCAATTTTGTGGCTGATTGTTAGCGCTAATGTGGCCAACAATACCAGTACCAATTTGTGCCACTTCTAAGGAGTGGGTGAGGCGAGTACGGTAGAAATCATTGTTGCCTATGCTGAGGACTTGGGTTTTGTTTTGCAGGCGACGAAAGGCTGCTGAATGTAAAATTCGCGCTCTGTCTCGCTGCCAAACGCTGCGATGATCGTTACGTCGTTGGTTTTGCTCTTCGGCGTATCTTGCTGTTCCAGCTTGTTTGCTTAGTTCACTCATTGCACGCTCCCACATTGCTTAATACCAATCGTACTAAGTAACTGTTCATTCTATCTGGTTAAAATGTTCGATAACTGCGTTAGAATTTTTGATTGTAGAATAACTACTTATCGAAAAACTCTGCCTTATTCACGAGTATTTTTCCTGCGTTATTTCTGATCACTTACTTAATGTGATTGGTACAAGCTCTACACTACAACAGATTTTCTAAAAATAACATGACCTTAAGCTAATGCATCTGGCTGAATTAAACACAATAAAAAAGGGTGCTTAACGCACCCTTGTTTAGTTTTTGCATGTGAGCTGCGATTAGTCGGCTTGGCGATAACCATCTAAGAAAGTGGCGATGCGGCCAATCGCTTCACGTAATTCTTCTTCGCGAGGCAAAAATACAATGCGGAAGTGATCTGGTTTGGTCCAGTTGAAGCCAGTACCTTGAACTACCAAAATTTTCTCTTGTTGCAGTAAATCTAAGGCGAATTGTTGGTCGTCTTTAATGTTGAATTTCTTCACATCAAGTTTAGGGAACAAGTACATTGCTCCCTGCGGTTTTACACAACTTACACCGGGAATATCATTGAGTAATTGCCAGGCTAGATTGCGCTGCTCATACAAGCGACCCCCTGGTACGATTAACTCATTAATACTTTGGTAACCACCTAAGGCGGTTTGAATGGCATGCTGAACTGGCACATTGGCACACAAGCGCATTGAGGCCAACATGTCTAAACCATCTATGTAATCTTTAGCGCGATGTTTAGGTCCGCTTACCAGCATCCAGCCCGAGCGGAAACCACAGACTCGATAAGCCTTAGATAAACCGTTAAAAGTGAGGGTTAATACGTCGTCTGATAAAGTAGATAAAGGTACGTGCAGGGCTTCATCATAAATGACTTTCGAATAGATCTCGTCGGCAAATAAAATCAGATTATGCTGACGCGCTAATTCCACTAACTCTAGAAGCAACTCTTTACTATATACTGCACCAGTAGGGTTGTTAGGGTTAATTACCACTAAGCCTTTGGTACGAGGAGTAATTTTGCTGCGAATATCTTCAATGTCTGGGAACCAACCTGCTTGTTCATCACATTCGTAATGTACTGGGTTACCGCCAGATAGCGTTACAGCGGCTGTCCACAATGGGTAGTCGGGAGCTGGCACTAACATTTCATCGCCATTATTAAGTAGCGCTTGCATGGCCATTACGATTAGCTCACTCACACCGTTCCCTAAATAGATATCTTCTAGGGTAGTAGTGCGTAAGCCTTGCAATTGATAATGATGCATCACCGCTTTGCGGGCAGAGAATAAACCTTTTGAGTCACAGTAGCCTTGGGCGGTAGGTAGGTTATGAATAACATCTACCAGAATTTCTTCAGGGGCTTCAAAATTAAATTCGGCAGTGTTGCCAATATTTAATTTGATAACACGGTGGCCGTCTTCTTCGAGGCGTTTTGCTTGTTTCAGCACTGGACCACGAATGTCGTAACATACGTTGTCTAGCTTATGTGACTTCTCTATTTGATACATGATGATAATGGGTCCCTTTACAATAAACGTATTAACTTATTTTTTGCGGTAGCATGCAAGTGTTTAGGCAAGCTAATTGCGCTTTTTCAGGATTTTTTATTATGAAAGCGCAGAACCGCGTTAGATGGTGATAAACTGACGGCGCAACATAATTGACTACTGCGAGACTATGTTAGAACTCAAACACTTAAAAACCCTACAAGCCTTAAGAGAAACCGGCTCTTTGGTGGTAGCTGCGCAGCGTTTATGCTTAACCCAATCGGCTCTTTCGCATCAGCTTAAAGAGTTAGAGTCGCGCATTGGGGCGAAGCTGTTTGTGCGTAAAACCAAGCCTTTGCGTTTTACTATGGCAGGCTTACGGGTGTTAGAGTTAGCAGATAATGTGCTAGAGCAAGTTCAACATACCGAGCGCGAACTGGCCCGTTTAGTTGGTGGGCAAGCGGGACGTTTGCACCTAGCCATTGAGTGTCATAGTTGCTTTAACTGGTTGATGCCTGCTATCGATAATTACCGAGGTTTGTGGCCAGATGTTGAGTTAGATTTTAGCAGCGGCTTTAGTTTTGAACCTTTACCTGAACTTGCCCAAGGTCAGTTAGATTTAGTTATTACTTCAGACCCTCAGCCCTTTGAAGGCATTGTATTTTCGCCACTGTTCTCTTATCAGCCGACCCTAGCTTTAAGCCCTAGTCATCCTTTGGTAGACAAGCCGGTAATAGAAGCAGAAGATTTTGCCAATCAAGTGCTCATTTCTTACCCAGTAGATACTCATCGTTTAGATCTGTTTAATCTGTTTTTAGACCCAGCCGGCGTTGAACCCTTAGCAGTACGTAAAGTGGATATGACGATTATGATGATGCAGCTGGTAGCCAGTGGCCGCGGGGTAGCTGTATTGCCAAATTGGGCATTAACTGAATATGTAAATAAAGGCTACATTGTGACGCGTGAGCTAGGAGACGGGAAACTGTGGCAAAACTTATATGCGGCGCGTCATGAAAGTCATCAAGACAGCGCCTATATCGAAGCGTTTTTAGATATCGCCCGGGAGCATTGTTTTAGTCATCTTGATGGTATTAAAGCTATCGGTGATAAATAACCAAGGGCTAAATAGGATCGACTGCAATTAGTTGGTTATCAAACATGTTTTTGATTAAGCCAACAAACTCATCAATGAATTGCTGTTGCTGTTGGGTGGGACTAGACATCCACACGCCAGAGAGAACTTGTTCTAAGTCGTTAACTATTGCGTCTATCTCGCGAATCACGGTAAAGCGATGTTCACTGTCTAAATGCTCATGTTGACGACAAACTAGCATCACGCTTTCTGATAGTTGCTCAGAGACATAGTCGCAAATAGTTAAGGGATTTTGCTGAGCTTGCGTATGCTCAAACAGCGCTAAGTTATCTGTTAAAAATCCAATTAACTGAATGTAACCTTCACTATCAGTTACCATCGTGCATGTATCCTCTCTCAAAAGTATTAGCCCTAGTGTATAACGAATATGCTCGAATACAACATGCGCTAAGACACATTTGTTAACACTTATAAGGTTTGGGTTAGCTCCGCTGAGTGAATGTAAGCCTGCAAGCAGTTACTTGGCAAATATAAGCGTGGATTGGCACGGCGTAAGTCGCGCAAATGATAATCTAATAGGCGTTTATCTATTGGTGTATTGCTTTCGGTTTGTTGTAACCACTGTACCAAGCTTTGAGTATTTTGTTGGAAGCCCTGTTCTAAGCCAGCAATTTGTTGCTTGGTTTTAAGCATTTCTTCAACATTAAGCCGCGAGCGTTGCACCATATTTATTAGATAAGGCGTAAGTATACTCGCTTGCTTCATGTAGCTATCGTTCACTGGTATCGGTGATAACCTTAAGTTTTGTTGGCGCTCCAGCTGGCCGCAAATATGGTTGGCTTTAAGCAGCGCCACAGTTTGCTGAATAATTTGGTTGGTATCAAAACCTTCGCCATACATCTCATGAATGCCAGTGGCTAAATCGTGCTTAGCTAAACGTACTTTGTGAAAGGTGAGTTGCTCGCGGGTAAATAACCTAACTCGGCTAGGTGCTGCTGGTCGCGGCACAATAATCGCAATTTGATTTCGTTTTTGCTCAAAGTACAAATTGGCTATTGCATGTTGTTGCTCACTAATGCTGATGAGCTGGCCGCTAATTTGGCAGCCCACTGATTTAGGAACATCACCTAAATGGCTGGCACTTACGTATTGATGCGGGTAGTCGGGTAGTGCTTGAATTTGTCCTAGTTGGCGCTGCATAAAGTGAGTTGCGATAGCTGCGCGACATATCGCGTTTTCACCAATCGCAGGCGGATTCAATACCTTCCAGCCAATCAGCACAACGGTAAGCAGCAACAAGCTGCTACTAATTGCTATTAAGGGTTGACGCCGAATGATCATGTTGGCCTCACAAGACAAAGAAAAACACAGATAGTTAAGTTATCTGTTACTTGCCGAAAAACTAAAGAGATTATTGAAAGTATAGTCCACCAAAAGCGGACCGCAGGGGCAGTATTAACGAAAGCGATAATGTTTTTTTGAGTACACCTCGGACAATTAGTCATGCCTGGGGGAATGTAAACGCATTTACTGACGGGGTTTGAAAACAGACGGAATCTTAGTTACTTATCAATAAAGTGGAGTTTCACTCAATTGGGTTATTGAACGCTTTGTTCGGTGCTCTAGTATAGCATTCCATTTAAAATCTCTTGTCTAAAGCAGCTTATAGCTATTGGATTTATTATGCGTTTGGAATTGCCTCATAAAAGTTGGCAGAGAAAGACTCTTTTGGTACTGGTTTGTATGCTTATTGTGGGAATGCTACCGGAGTATAATGGTTTTTTTAGAAGTGATGATTCGTTTGAGAATACTAGTGAAATTTGTGGAACGGTGGAGTCATATTTTTATACTGGTTCTGGGAAAACATTCTCAGCTTGGTATCTGATTGTTGATAACGATGAAGGTAGATTTCAATTTAATGTTGACCGTCCTTTTATATTGCCATATATCCCTGACTTTAGAGAGCACATTGATTCGCCGATATGTATTGAATATATACCGATTCAATATAGCTCTCGAAGTAACAAATTTGTTGTTAATATTCTTTTTGATGGTAAAGAGTTACTAAACAAATCCTTAGTCAAAGAATATTATTTTACGCCGATAAGTCCTCTGTATCCGTTTTATCTTTTTGTTGTGTTTGTGTTGATTCTCGTTTTAACGGTACGGTTTGACGATTAGCCATGTGTGGCTAGCGGCCTTAAGATGAGTGGCTGCAGAATTAGCACTAATGGTTTAATAAAAAGGTGTTAGGCGATTTGGCGCTTGAACGGAGGTTGTTCGGCCAGCTCAACAGTGCCTTTGGGTTTGCTGCAACAGCTAAGGATTTGCCCTTTAGGAATGTTAGCTAAAGGCGTGTGGCTATATTCCACTTCGCCTTTTACTAGGGTAGTTCTGCAAGCGCCGCACACACCTTCGCGGCAATGATACTCCGGCGTAAAACCTGCTTGTTCATACGCTTCTAAGATGCTTTTGTGGTGGCTATCAACCACCACTTCTATTCCGCCTGCAATAACGCGGCCTTCTTTCTGAGACATTACAGCTCAAAGTCCTCGAAGTCGTCGATATCAATACTAGAGTCAATTTGCCCTACTAAGTAAGAGCTAATCTCTGCTTCTTGTGGTGCCACCTGCACGTTGTCTGATACCAACCAAGAGTTAATCCAAGGGATAGGGTTGCTGCGATCTTCAAAGCAAGGTAACAAGCCCACCGCTTGCATGCGTGTATTGGTAATGTATTCAACGTATTGGCAAAGAATGTCTTCATTTAACCCAATCATCGAGCCATCTTTGAATAGGTATTTTGCCCATTCTTTTTCTTGCTCTGCGGCATCGGTAAACATGCGCCATGCGTCTACTTCACACTCGGCAGCAATTTCGGCCATTTCTGGATCGTCTTTGCCTTCGCGCATTAGGTTAATCATGTGCTGAGTACCGGTTAAATGCAGTGCTTCGTCACGGGCAATTAGCTTAATGATTTTGGCGTTACCTTCCATTAACTCGCGCTCTGCAAAGGCAAATGAACAGGCAAAGCTTACGTAGAAACGAATCGCTTCAAGTACGTTCACCGACATTAAGCAAAGATATAGCTTTTTCTTAAGCTCTCGCACGGTGATGTTATGAACAACACCATCAACCTCATGCTCTCCTTCACCATGCAGGTGGTAAATAGAGGTGGCTTGAATCAGATCGTCGTAGTAACCGGCAATGTCGTTAGCGCGTTTGATGATCTCTTCATTTTCCATGATGTCATCAAATACTTCACCAGGATTGCCCATTACATTACGAATAATGTGGGTGTATGAGCGAGAGTGAATGGTTTCACTAAAGGCCCAAGTTTCAATCCAGGTTTCTAACTCTGGCAAACTAACTAGTGGCAATAAAGCTACGTTAGGCGAGCGGCCTTGAATGCTATCAAGCAGTGTTTGGTATTTAAGGTTACTAATAAAAATATGCTGTTCGTGAGCCGGCAGCTTGTTGTAGTCAATGCGGTCACGGCTTACGTCTACTTCTTCTGGTCGCCAGAAGAAAGACAGTTGTTTTTCGATTAGTTTTTCAAAAATCTCATGACGCTGTTGGTCATAACGGGCCACGTTTACAGGCTGACCAAAGAACATGGGTTCTTTGGTAGCATCGTTGGCATTTTGAGTAAAAATTGAGTAGCTCATCTACATTTTTCCTAAAAATTTCTTAATGCGCTTTAGCGCGTAAACTTGGCTTAAATCTTACATGCTCCGCCAGCGCAATCATCATCTTCTGGCTCTGGCTTCAGGTCATCTTGTTGGTCGCTAGCACCGTCACGGGTATTATGGTAGTACAGCGTTTTAACCCCATATTTGTAGGCGGTTAGCAAGTCGGCAATTAATGCTTTCATTGGTACGCGGTTACCTTCATAACGGCTTGGGTCGTAGTTAGTGTTGGCCGAGATACTTTGGTCAACAAACTTCTGCATTAGGCCAACTAGCTGTAAGTAACCTTCGTTGCTAGGAATGTCCCACAGCAATTCGTAGTTGTCTTTAAGTGCTTCAAACTCTGGCACTACTTGTTTCAAAATACCGTCTTTACTGGCCTTAACGCTAATAAAACCGCGAGGTGGCTCAATACCGTTAGTGGCATTTGAAATTTGACTAGAAGTCTCTGACGGCATTAAGGCAGACAGCGTTGAGTTACGTAAACCGTGGGTAGTAATCTCTTCGCGAAGCTCTTCCCAGTCGTAATGCAAAGGCTCATCGCTAAGCTTGTCTAACGACTGTTTGTAAGTATCGATAGGCAATATACCTTTCGAGTAGGTCGTCTCGTTAAACATTGGGCAAGCGCCTTGCTCTTTGGCTAAGCGCATAGAGGCCTTAAGCAACCAGTATTGAATTGCTTCAAAGGTGCGGTGAGTCAGGTTGTTGGCACTGCCATCGCTGTACTTAGTGCCATTTTTAGCAAGGTAGTAGGCGTAGTTGATAACACCTATTCCTAAGGTACGACGGCCATCAGAGCCCTTCTTAGCGGCTTTGATTGGATAGTCTTGATAATCTAGCAGGCTATCTAGAGCACGAACAGCAAGGTCAGACAGCTCTTCTAATTCATTTAAGTCTTCAATAGCGCCTAAGTTAAAGGCCGAAAGCGTACAAAGGGCAATTTCGCCATTTTCATCATGTACGTGTTGTAGCGGCTTAGTTGGTAAGGCAATTTCTAAGCAAAGGTTAGATTGGCGAACCGGTGCTTGTGCTGGGTCAAATGGGCTGTGAGTATTACAGTGGTCTACGTTTTGAATGTAGATCCGACCCGTTGAGGCGCGCTCTTGCATTAGCAACGAGAACAAGTCTACAGCCTTAATTTGCTCTTTACGGATGCTTGGGTCTTGCTCGTATTTTACATACAAGCTTTCAAACTTGTCTTGGTCTTCAAAGAAGGCATCGTAAAGCCCAGGAGCATCACTTGGCGAGAATAGGGTGATGTTTTCACCTTTTACCAAGCGTTGGTACATCAGTTTGTTAAGCTGCACACCGTAGTCCATGTGACGAACTCGGTTATCGTCTACACCACGGTTGTTTTTAAGAACTAAAAGTGATTCTACTTCTAAGTGCCAAAACGGATAGAAAATAGTGGCTGCACCTCCGCGAACGCCGCCTTGCGAGCAACATTTAACCGCTGTTTGGAAATACTTATAAAACGGAATACAACCCGTGTGGAAGGCTTCACCACCGCGAATTTCACTGCCTAAGGCGCGAATACGACCTGCGTTAATACCAATGCCCGCACGTTGAGAAACGTAAGTTACAATTGAAGAAGCAGTGGCATTAATTGATTCTAAGCTGTCGCCACACTCAATCAATACACAAGAGCTAAACTGGCGAGTTGGGGTACGCACACCCGACATGATTGGCGTAGGTAAAGAGATCTTAAATTTAGACGTCGCATCATAAAAGCGACGAATGTAATCAAGACGAACCGATTTGTCGTAGTGAGCAAATAAACATGCTGCTACCAAAATATACAAGAACTGGGCACTCTCGAAAATCTCACCTGTAACGCGGTTTTGTACTAGGTATTTTCCTTCAAGTTGCTTAACTGCGCCGTATGAGAAGTCCATGTCGCGCCAATGGTCGATAAAGTCGTCCATTTGGGCAAATTCTTCAGGGCTGTAGTCTTTAAGCAAATGCATGTCGTAGCGGCCAGCTTCACACTGTTTTACTACGTGGTCGTAAAGCTTAGGTGGTTCAAATTGACCATAGGCTTTTTTGCGTAAATGGAATACTGCTAAGCGAGCGGCCAAAAATTGGTAATCTGGCGTTTCTTGAGAAATTAAATCTGCCGCAGCCTTAATAATGGTTTCATGAATATCTTTAGTGGCCATGCCATCGTAGAACTGGATATGAGACTTAAGTTCTACCTGCGATACCGAGACATTTTTAAGGCCTTTAGCGGCCCAAGTTATCACTCGGTGAATCTTGTCTAAGTTGATCGCTTCTTGTTTACCGCTGCGTTTGGTTATCAGAAGATCTTTATTCATGAAGGGGAGGCCCTGTTATCCTAATTTCGCTACTGCTGATCTAGTACTGCTATTTTTCCTTAGCCACTAGATATAGTGTTTTCAAATTTTATGGATACAAGATAATGAGGTTTTGGCTTTTTCGCAAGTCTTGGCAAAGTTGAAGATATTGTGTATAACTTGCAAATAACTCGGCTATGTTAGTAGTTACTAACTAGCTATCTATATAAGCTGACTAAGCTTGCATTAATGCAAGTTTTTTTTCGTAAAATTTTACTCAAAAAATTTATTTTTATAAAACTTGAACTTGCTTACAAATCGCCCAGCCAGTCGATTATTGTTTGTTCGAGCTGTTCACTTTTTTGGCAGTGAATATTTGCAGCCCATTGCTCAACTTCGTCTTCTTCAGAGAGATAACCCCAAAGGGCCAATAGAGTAGTCATATTGGTATTATTGCCCGCCTGAATATCGCGCTCAGCATCGCCCACATATAAGCAGTTCTCAGGCTTAACCTTTATGATTTGGCAAGCCAAAAGCATGGGTGTAGGGTCGGGCTTACGTAGTGGCAGAGTATCACCGCCAACCAATACGCCAGACTGTTCAAACTCGGGGAAGAAGCGAAGTAACTGCTTACTTAAACCCTCGGGTTTATTAGTAATTACACCCCAAGGAATCTGGTGTTGGTTAAGCCATTGTAAAGCTTGTTTAATTCCGGGGAAAAAATCGGTGCCTTGGCAGATGTTTTGCTCGTAGTAGTCAAGTAATTGTTGGCGTAATTCAGCTTGGGGCTGTTGCTCCCAAAGGCTGCCAAAGCCAGCTTTTAGCAAACCGATAGCGCCGTGAGAGCTAAGCTGACGCGCTTGGGCTAAGCTGAGTGGCGCCTGTTGGTGTTGCTCTAGCACATAGTTAGCAGCAGCGCCTAAGTCTGGTGCAGTGTCAAGTAAGGTACCATCAAGGTCGAACAGTACCGCCGCTTGCTTATTCATTATTGCTCCGGTTTAGCTAATTGCACCATGTAGTTAACATCTACGTTTCGACTTAAGCGAAAGCTTTCAATAATAGGGGTAAATTGCACACCACTAATGGCTTCGCTACGTAAGTTGCTTTGGTCGGCCCATGCTAGTAGCTCCGAAGGGCGGATGAATTTGTCATGTTGGTGAGTGCCATCGGGAACAATTTTTAGTAACTTCTCGGCAGCCAGAATCATATAAAGGTAGGCTTTTGGCGTTCGGTTAATGGTAGAGACAAATACTTTACCGCCGGGTTTAACCATGCTGGCACAAGCGGCAATCACTGAGCCTGGGTCCGGTACGTGTTCTATCATCTCCATGCAGGTTACTACATCGTAGTGCGCCTGATGGGCTTCGGCATGCGCTTCTGCGGTGGTTTGCAAGTAGTTAAGTTGGCTACCGGTTTCTAAAGCATGTAGTTTGGCGACTTCAATTTGTTCTTTGCCCATATCAATAGCAGTAACGTCGGCACCGCGTACTGCCATGCTTTCGGCTAAAATGCCGCCACCGCAGCCTACATCAAGTACTTTTTTGCCAAATAAGCCTGCCGCGCCGCGCTCAATATAATCTAAACGCAGTGGATTGATTTGGTGAAGGGTTTTGAATTCCCCTTGTTTATCCCACCAACGTGAGGCTAAGCCTGCAAAATGTGCAATTTCTTGATGGTCAACATTTTCGTTGCTTTGAGGGTGTTCCATAAACTTGTCAATCCACGTCAGTATTTGTAGGCATTATAAGAACTTGTTCATTGCAGTCACTAGCTTTTGTTCAATTCTTGAGTTTTTTCATTTTTCTAACTGAAAAGAGCGACATCAAGCCTGTTAAGGCCGTTATTTTATGGTAAAGTTTGCGATTACGCTGAGTAATTGTAAAAAGCAATAAAAACGAAGGATTTTGTCGTCTATGAGCGATCTTGCAAAAGAGATTACGCCGGTCAATATTGAGGATGAGCTAAAGAGCTCATATCTTGATTACGCCATGAGCGTTATTGTGGGGCGCGCCTTGCCAGATGTACGTGATGGTTTAAAACCAGTACATCGCCGGGTGCTTTACGCAATGAATGTTTTGGGTAACGACTGGAATAAACCCTATAAAAAATCTGCCCGTGTGGTAGGTGACGTAATTGGTAAATATCACCCGCATGGTGATAGTGCTGTTTACGATACGATTGTTCGCATGGCGCAGCCATTTTCGCTGCGTTACATGTTGGTAGACGGTCAAGGTAACTTTGGTTCGGTGGACGGCGATTCTGCGGCGGCCATGCGTTATACCGAAATCCGTATGGATAAGTTAGCCCACTCTTTACTGGCCGACTTAGAAAAAGAAACCGTAGACTTCGTACCTAACTACGATGGTACAGAGCAAATCCCTGAAGTACTGCCAACTCGAGTTCCTAACCTATTGGTTAATGGTTCTTCTGGTATTGCGGTAGGTATGGCGACCAACATTCCACCACACAACTTAACCGAAGTGGTTAACGGTTGTTTGGCAATGATTGAAAACCCAGACATCACTATTGATGAGCTGATGGAATTTATTCCAGCGCCAGATTTTCCAACCGCCGGTATCATTAACGGCCGCGCTGGTGTTATTCAAGCTTACCGAACCGGTCGTGGCAAAGTTTCTATTCGTGCTAAAGCCGAAGTGGTTACCGAGAAAAACGGTAAAGAAACCATTATTGTTCACGAGATCCCTTACCAGGTGAACAAAGCTCGTTTAATCGAGAAGATGGCCGAGCTGGTTAAAGATAAAAAACTAGAAGGTATTTCTGCTCTACGTGATGAGTCTGATAAAGACGGTATGCGTATTGTGGTCGAGCTTAAGCGTGATGCAGTGGGTGAAGTTGTACTAAACAACTTGTACTCACAAACGCAAATGCAGGTATCTTTTGGTATGAATATGGTGGCCTTGGATAACGGCCAGCCTAAGATATTCAACCTGCAAGAAATGATCGAGTGTTTCATTCGCCACCGCCGCGAAGTGGTTACACGTCGTACCGTATTTGAATTGCGCAAAGCGCGCGATCGCGCCCACATCCTTGAAGGCTTAGCCATTGCGTTAGCTAATATCGATGAGATTATTGAGCTAATCAAAACCTCACCAACGCCTGCTGAAGCAAAAGCTGCATTAGTGGCTAAAGGTTGGGATTTAGGCGCAGTATCAGCAATGTTAGAGCGTGCTGGTGATGACGCGGCTCGCCCAGATTGGTTAGAAGCTGAATTTGGTATTCGTGATGGCCAATACTTCATCACACCAATTCAAGCTCAAGCAATTCTAGACTTACGTTTACACAAGTTAACCGGTCTAGAACATGAAAAAATCATTGGCGAATACAAAGACCTGTTGGAACTTATCGCCGAATTACTGCACATTTTAAATAGCCCTGAGCGTTTGATGGAAGTAATTCGTGACGAACTTATCGAAGTGCGTGAGCAGTTTGGTGATGAGCGTCGCACCGAGATTTCTGCCAACAGTGCTGATATTTCTCTAGAAGACTTAATTAACGAAGAAGACGTGGTAGTAACCCTATCTCACGAAGGCTACGTTAAGTACCAGCCGTTGACAGAGTACGAATCTCAGCGCCGTGGTGGTAAAGGTAAAGCAGCAACTAAGATGAAGAATGAAGATTTCATCGAGAAATTGCTGGTTGCCAATACTCACGACACCGTACTGTGTTTCTCAACGGTGGGTAAAGTTTACTGGATGAAGGTTTACCAGCTGCCGCTGGCGAGTCGCCAAGCACGTGGTAAGCCAATTGTTAACTTACTTCCGTTAACCGAAGATGAGCGCATCACTGCTATCTTGCCGGTACGTGAGTACGAAGAAGACAAGTTCATCTTGTTTGCTACCGCTAACGGTACGGTTAAGAAAACACCGCTAACAGCATTTAAACGTCCGCTATCAAGTGGTATTCGTGCTATTAACCTTAATGATGATGACAAACTAATTGGCGTAGATATTACCAACGGTAATAACGAAATCATGCTGTTCTCTGATGCAGGTAAAGTGGTTCGCTTTAACGAGAAGCAACGTGATAGTGAAACGGGCGCAGTGAAGCTAGACCCAGAAACTGGCGAAGAGCTATTAGCATTGCGTCCAATGGGTCGTACCGCTGCTGGTGTTCGAGGTATTTCACTTGATGCTGGCCAGAAAGTGGTATCGTTGATTGTGCCAACCGGTGACGGTGATATTCTTACCGCTACAGAAAATGGTTACGGTAAGCGTACCAAGCTTGATGAGTACCCAGCTAAGAGCCGTGCAACTAAAGGTGTTGTTTCTATTAAGGTGAGTGAGCGTAACGGCCTAGTGGTTGGTGCGGTTCAGGTAACCGAAGCGCAAGAAATGATGCTAATTACTAACGGTGGCACCTTGGTGCGTACTCGAGTAAATGAAGTATCTCTAGTGGGTCGTAATACTCAAGGTGTTACTTTAATCCGTACTTCTGAAGATGAGAAAGTGGTAGGCCTTCAGCGTATCGATGAAATTGAAGAAGACGAGTTAGAAGAGCTAGCCGAAGGCGAGCAGGCGGCTGAGGTAAGTGATGCAGCACCAAGCGAGGATGCACCAAGTGCAGACGATGCTGGTGAGGCAGAGCCCGATCAGCAGTAAGCTAAAAATATAAAAACAACGGGCGGCTTTTAGCCGCTCGTTTTAGTTTAAAAAGATTATATGAACCACTTAAGTGGTCGCACACAACATAGAGTAAGAGATGTAGCATGGACAAAATCTATAACTTTTGTGCTGGTCCTGCGATGTTACCTGAAGCGGTAATGAAGCAGGCGCAAGCCGAGTTTTGTAACTGGCAAGGTCTAGGTGTATCGGTGATGGAAGTTAGTCACCGTGGTAAAGAATATATCGCTATGGCCGCCGAGGCCGAGCAAGATCTCCGCGATTTATTAAATATTCCAGATAACTACAAAGTGCTGTTTTGCCAAGGTGGTGGACGTGGTCAATTTGCTGCGGCGCCGCTAAACCTGTTGGGTGATAAAAAGTCAATCAGCTTTATTACTACTGGCCAGTGGTCTAAAGGTGCAGTAGCTGAGGGTGAAAAGCACGCCCAAGCGAGTGTATTTGACGCGCTAAGTAGCAATGAACAAGGACAAATCAGCGTAAAGCCAAGCGCTGAGTGGCAATTAGATAAAGACGCTGCTTATGTTCATTACTGCCCAAATGAAACCATCGAGGGCATTGCCATTGATGACATCCCCGATGTGGGAGACATGGTATTAGTCGGCGACTTCTCTTCAACGATTTTGTCGCAACCTATTGATGTGAGTAAGTTCGGTTTAATTTACGCTGGTGCGCAAAAGAATATTGGCCCTTCGGGTTTAGCGATTGCTATTGTGCGTGACGATTTACTCGATAACGCTCACCCATTAACACCAAATATCTTTAACTACAGCTTATTAGCGGGCAGTGATTCCATGTTTAATACCCCGCCTACCTATTCATGGTATTTAGCTGGCTTGGTGTTTAAATGGTTAAAGCAACAGGGTGGATTAACTGCAATGGCTGAGAAAAATGCAGCTAAAGCCGAGTTACTTTACTCATACATTGATAGTAGTGATTTCTACCAGAATAACGTTGCTCCTGAAAACCGTTCTAAAATGAATGTGCCTTTTCAGTTAGCGAATAGCGAGCTGGATGCCGCCTTTCTAGCCGAGTCTGCAGCCGCTGGATTGGTGACTTTAAAAGGTCACCGAATTGTTGGTGGGATGCGTGCAAGTATTTACAATGCAATGCCAATTGAAGGCGTGCAAGCCTTAGTAGACTTTATGGCTGACTTTGCCCAGCGTAATCGCTAAGGAATTTTCATGACGTGTGATTTTCATGCTTTAGCCAATCAAGGCATACAAGGTTTACACCCTTATCAAGCAGGTAAACCGACCGACGAGCTAGAACGTGAGTTGGGCATTAGTAACATTGTTAAGCTTGCCTCTAACGAAAACCCTCTGGGCATGAGCCCACTGGCCTTGGCTGCAATTGAAAAAGCCACCAGTGAACTAACTCGTTATCCAGATTCAAATGGCTTTTATTTAAAACAAGCGCTGGCTGATAAATACAGTTTGGCTGCTGAGCAATTTACCTTAGGCAATGGCTCAAATGATGTACTGGACTTAATTGCTAGAGTATTTGTGAGCAGCGAGCACGAAGTGGTGTTCTCACAACATGCTTTTGTTGTTTACCCAATTGTGACGCAAGCAATAGGCGCAAAAGCAGTAGTTGTTCCAGCCAAAGACTGGGGTCACGATTTAGAAGCCATGGCTGAAGCGATTACTGATAAGACCCGTTTGGTGTTTATCGCTAATCCTAATAACCCAACAGGTACTTTTCTTAGCAGTGACGCACTATATGGCTTTATGCAGAAGGTGCCAGAAAATGTAGTGGTGGTTTTAGACGAGGCTTATTACGAGTACTTGTCTGAAGACGAGCAGGCTCCTTCAACAAGCTGGTTAGCGCAGTTTAGCAACCTAGTGATTACTCGCACCTTTTCTAAGGCTTATGGTTTAGCTGGCTTGCGCGTTGGTTACGCTATTTCTAGCCCAGAGATTGCAGATTTACTAAACCGTTTACGTCAGCCGTTTAACGTGAATAGCCTTAGCTTGGTGGCGGCAGTGGCGGCGCTAAAAGATCAGCAATATTTACAGCAAAGTATCGCGTTGAATCAGCAAGGTTTGCTGCTGTTAAGCCAGTTCTTTAAGCAAAATACTATTAGCTATATTCCTTCAAAAGGGAATTTTATTAGCTTTTTAGCGCCAAGTGGCGATGCTCAAGAGCTTTATCAGCAGTTACTCCATAAAGGCGTGATAGTTAGGCCGGTGGGCCCATATCAGATGCCTGGTTATCTGCGTGTAAGCATCGGTACCGAACAAGAAAACCAAACTTTTATTAAAGCTTTAAGCCAGCTAATTGGCTCAAATTAAGTAGAGATTTCGATTCATGGAACAATTAACTTTACAGCCTATTTCTCGTATTAACGGTGAAATTAATTTACCTGGCTCAAAAAGCGTATCAAATCGTGCATTGTTATTAGCAGCACTGGCTGAAGGCGAGACCGTATTAAGTAACCTGCTCGACAGCGACGACATTCGTCACATGCTAAATGCACTTAAAAAGCTTGGTGTAGATTATCAGCTTTCTGAAGATCGCAGCCGCTGCACAGTGACTGGTTTAGGCAGAGCTTTTAAGGTCGCTCAAGCCGAAGAATTATTCTTAGGCAATGCTGGAACGGCAATGCGTCCTTTGTGTGCCGCACTATGTTTGAGCCAAGGTGAGTTTACCTTAACCGGTGAACCGCGCATGGAAGAGCGCCCAATTGGTGCCTTAGTTGATGCCTTACGCCAAGTGGGAGCCGACGTAACTTACTTAAAGAATGAAAACTACCCTCCTTTAAGTATTAAAGGCACTGGCTTAGCTGGTGGCAAGGTCGACATCGACGGTTCTGTATCTAGTCAGTTCTTAACGGCCTTTTTAATGGCTGCACCGTATGCCCAGCAAGACACTGAAATTAGTATTGTTGGTGAGCTAGTATCAAAGCCTTATATTGATATCACCCTTAAGATGATGGCTGCCTTCGGTGTTGAAGTTGAAAACGATAACTACCAACGCTTTATCGTTAAAGGTCAGCAAACCTATCAAGGAGCTGGCGAGTTTTTGGTTGAAGGTGATGCGTCTTCGGCTTCTTACTTCCTTGCCGCTGGTGCAATTAAAGGCGGTGAAGTAAAAGTGACTGGCGTAGGCAAAAAGTCTATGCAGGGCGATGTATTATTTGCTGATGTATTGGCTGCAATGGGTGCCGATATAGAGTGGGGCGACGATTACATTATCGCTCGTAGCGGTGAGCTAAGCGCAGTAGATATGGACATGAACCACATCCCTGATGCTGCGATGACTATTGCTACCACTGCATTGTTTGCCAAAGGCACTACCGCCATTCGCAATGTATATAACTGGCGAGTAAAAGAAACCGACCGATTAGCTGCTATGGCCACCGAGCTTAAAAAAGTGGGAGCAACAGTAACTGAAGGGCACGACTTTATCGAAGTTACTCCTCCTGCGAGCTTAAATCACGCGGCGATTGATACCTACGACGACCACCGTATGGCAATGTGTTTTTCTTTGGTTGCCTTAAGCGATACACCAGTAACAATTAACGATCCAAAGTGTACTTCTAAAACATTTCCTGATTATTTTGAGCGCTTGCAGCAACTTAGCGAATAAAACTATCGAAATGTGTTGGTAACTTAGTTAGTCTTAAAAGAGTCACTTTTGTGACTCTTTTTTTACGTCCGTACTTTGGCTCAAGCAAAAAGTTTGAGCTTATTAATATAAAGGCAAAAAGCCACATCATAAAGTACGGCAGAAACGGTAACTGGACTATGAATGTTTATACTGCGCGGCAGGCGATCCTCGATCGCCGGCAGCGGGTAGTAGCCTATGAGCTACTTTTTAGGGATGGACCAGACAATGTCTTTCCCGACATTGATCCACATGAAGCAACCTCCAAGCTGATTATCCGTACTCAGCTAAATGACGGCTTGAATGCGATTACTCAAGGCAAACCAGCCTTAATCAATTTCCCTGAAGAAAGCCTTCATTCTGAAATGATAAAGTTGCTACCCAATAAGCAGGTAGTGATAGAAATTTTAGAAGATGTCAAACCCAGCGAGAAGCTATATAAGCGTTGTCAGTCCTTGTTTCATCGTGGTTATAGATTGGCTTTTGACGACTTCGTTTATCGGCCTGAATGGGAGCCTTACTTAAAGTTTGTTCGGCTTATAAAGGTTGATATACAGCGTACGCCGTTTGATCAACTAGAACCGCTATTTAGGGCCGTAAAATCGCGTAAAAACATCAAATTATTGGCCGAAAAGGTAGAAACGCAAGCGGAATATCAACAAGCGAAAGAAATGGGCTTTAACTTCTTTCAAGGTTACTACTTTTGTCAGCCTGAAATGCAAGTGTCTAAAGACATTGATGCTAGCTATTTGATGATATCCCGCTTGTTCTATGCCGCGACTCGTGAAGACGTAAACATTAATGAAGTAGTGCGCTATTTTGAACGTGATACGGGATTAACCTACAAGCTACTGCGTTTTGTTAATTCTGGAAGTTTGCCAATTGTCGAAGACATCGCGTCAATTAAGCAAGCCGTGGTGTATATCGGCAATAATCAGTTGCGAAAGTTGGTGGCATTGTTAGCCAATGCCATGACCGTAAGCCACAAGCCGCGTGAGCTGGTGCGTATGTCGGTGCATCGGGCTAGGTTCTGTGAACTAGTGGCGATGCGCAAATCGCCGAGCATGCAAGAAACGGCATTTCTATGTGGATTGTTTTCCTTGCTTGATGCCATTTTAGATAAACCTCTAACAGATGTTCTGTATAGCTTACCGCTCGATCAAGACATTCGTGACGCCTTGTGTTCTGAGCAGCCGTCGATGCTGAGAGCTATGTTACTAACTATAAAATCTTATGAGGAAGGGCACTGGTATAAAACTGAGCGTTTAGCTGAACAACTGCGCATGGACTACACCCAAGTAGAGCAGTTAAATCTTCAAGCGCTGCTTTGGAGTGAGCAATATCAGTCGTTGATTGGGCAAAATTGAGCTAGCTCAATATATGATTTTGCTTACTTTCTTGAAAATTGTGACTCAAGAGCTTAATAAACTAAGTTTTAGTGAATTAAGTTGCACTCAGGTCAACTATTTTTCTTAGCTTTTTGGTATGCTGTCACGACTATGAACTTGGTGCAACGAATGCCAGGTCAGAGCGTTTTTTTAGGAGCTAAATAGTTTGCGGTTGTGCCTCGTTAGATTCTTAACGTTGCTAGTGGTAGGTTGTTGTTGGTCGTTAGGCGCGAACGCCTATATAGTCAATGCGAGTGAATATCAATGGCTCGAAGATAATCCAGAAATCAGGGTTGCTGTAGTGGCAGACCGTTTGCCGCTGGAGACTATTGATCAGGCTGGTACTCCTCAAGGCTACGCGGTAGAAGCGCTAAATCAGCTGGCTTTTCAAACCCGTTTAAAACTCAAATACACCGCTTATCCAAATATCACCGATGCGATAATGGCCTTACAACATGGCCAAGTGGATATGCTTAGCAGCGCCAGTTCCCACCGCCGTCTTAGCCCTTTTGTTCATTACACCTTAACCACTTGGGTTCAACCACTGGCGTTATTTCATCCGCTAGAGCAAGCGCGCTTCGCGAATATGAAACAATTAGCTGGGAAAAACGTAGCAACGGTTGCCGGGAGTAGTGCTCACGAAGCCTTATTAAGCAAATACCCCGACGTAAACATCATCGTCTATGCAAGCCTGGTTGAAGCCTTGCAATCGGTAGTGGAGCAACAAAGTGTTGCTTTGCTAGCGGGCAGCGATGAAGTGGCCGCTAACTTACGTGCCCATCCTCAATGGCGCTTACAGCAAGCATTTCAGCTTGAACATGGCATGCTGCACCGCTTTGCTATTCGTGAAGATTGGCAGCCTTTAGTGGATTTAATGAACCGCGGCATTTTGTCTTTTGAGGCAGATTATAGCGAACAGACTTATCGACGCTGGCAGGCTTACGCGGCCATTAGCGGCCAAACAGGGCAGTTTTCTTACTGGTGGCTTCTCGGTGTATTGTTATTGCTTTCGATAGTGGCCTCAGCCTTTGTTTTAGTCAGCCAGCATCTTAAAAAAGCCAACAACAAAACCTTACAACTGCGCGAGCAACTTGATTACTGGAAAAACCATGATGAAGTAACCAGCTTGCCTAATCGTCGCCACATCACTCGCTTACTGACCAACTGGTTAGACGATGCGACCCCGTTATCGGTATTAATGTTTGATTTCCCAAGGCAAAATGAAGTATTCGAAAACTTCGGTCAGCGCTTAGGCGAAGTCACTAAAGAAGCTTATGCCAAGCGCGTTCAAAAAAGCTTACGTAAGCATTACCCTGAAGCACAATTAGCCTACTGGTATCACCATTACTTTGTTGTGGTTGTGCCAAATGTGAATAAAGACAAAGAAGTCATCGAAATCGCTAAGCAAATTGTGCAAAGCTGTCGCGGTTGGTTGCGTTTAGAACAACTGCAATTGCTGACTCGCTGTCATGTGGGTTACTGCAGCTATCATCCAAGGCGTGAAGCCTTGCATAGCGATACTTTGTTGGCTAATACCTTTACCGCGCTAAATCACGCGGTTAAAACGGGTGTAAGTGTTTGCCGTTACCGACCGGATTTAAGCCAAGCGGGTTTAGTAAAGCTCACCTTAGAATCTAAATTGCGTCGCGCTATTGGCAATAACGAGTTAGATTTATTCTTTCAGCCGCAATACTGTTTAAAAACCAATAAAGTGATTGGCGCCGAAGTATTGTTGCGTTGGTTTACCGAAGATGGCGCTATCTCACCCGATGAGTTTGTACCCGTTGCCGAAGAAACCGGTTTGGTACTGCAGCTAGATAAGTGGGTGTTCCAAAATGCTATGCGCTTTATGGCGCGCTTCTCTAGCCAACTACCTGAAGGCTTTAAGCTATCGGTAAACTTTTCTGCTGCCACTGTGTCGCTGGGTCATGCAGAGAAAATTGCGATTAACTATGCCAAGCAGTGGCAGGTTAATCCACAGCGTATCTGTATCGAGATCACCGAGTCTGCGATGATGGAACAACCAACAGAAGCTAAAGCCAGTATTCAGCGAATGCGTGATGCAGGCTTTGGTATTGCCATTGACGACTTTGGTACCGGTTATTCTTCAATGGCTTACCTTAAGCATTTGCCAGTAACAGTACTTAAAATCGACCGCGCCTTTGTTAGCGGCTTAGAAGATAATTTATCGGATCAACACATTGTTAAAGCGATGGTGATGATCGCCCGCAGTATGAAGTATCAAGTTCTCATCGAGGGTATTGAAACTCAAGTTCAAGCCAACCTTGCTTCGGTAATGGGTTGTGAGCAAGCGCAAGGCTATTTCTTTGCGAGACCTCAGCCAGAAGCTGACTTTGTGAAGAACTATCTGCCTAAAACATCTACAAAAGAGAACCTTCGATTAGTTGTTAATTAATCTTGGCGCGGCTTTTGCTTTTCCCTGTATATCTTAAGAATAATGCCATTTATCTGGCGGTAGAGGGAAATCATGAGAGTAGATTCGGCAAACCTATTTAGCGAACTGCAATCAATGGCTGGTGAAATGAAAACAGGCGGCATCGCCAACGACATTGCTACGCCAAGCAGCCAGTTAACGACCTCTTCGGTAAATAGCGATTTTGGTAACCTGCTAAAAGACGCGATAAATAATGTGAATGGCTTGCAATCTAATGCCAATGACTTGCGAACCCGCTTTGATTTAGGTGACCGCAGTGTAGGCATTGGTGATGTAATGATTGCCGCTCAAAAATCTAGCATCGCCTTTGATGCAACGGTTCAAGTAAGAAATAAGCTAGTTGATGCTTATAAACAAATCATGTCCATGCCGGTTTAGTGTGGCTAGGAGAATATTGTGGCTAGCGAAGGAAGTAACGCAATGAGTCAAGAACCGGCACTACTAGGTTCAGATAGCGAAGGTGATAGCTTAGAGGCTACCGAGCAGCAAAGCTCTGCCTTATCATTTTTAAGCAATGGTGACGTGCTGCGTCAAATCATCATGATTTTGGCTTTGGCTATTTGTTTGGCAATGGCTGTCTTCCTATTGATGTGGGCTAAAGAGCCCGAGATGCGTCCGCTGGGTAACATGAATACTAGCGAGTTGGTTGAGACACTCGACTTCTTAGACGCCCAGAAAATTCCTTACACTATTGAAGGCAACACTGTATTAGTAAATGCCGAGCAATATCAAGATATTAAGCTTAAACTGCGCCGCTCTGGACTAACCGAAGCAGCGCCTGCCGGTGAACAAATTCTGCTAAACGATATGGGCTTTGGAGTGAGCCAACGCTTAGAAGGAGAGCGACTAAAACTTAGTCGTGAACGCCAGTTAGCTACCGCCATCGAGCAAATGAAATCAGTGAATAAAGCGCAAGTGCTGCTCGCTATTCCTAAAAGCAATGTATTTGCCCGCCGAGAGCAAAAGCCATCAGCTACCGTGGTAGTTAATCTACGTGGCGGAAATGGCCTTAAGCAGGAAGAAATTGACTCGATCGTTGATATTGTGGCCTCTGCAGTTCAAGGCTTAGTGCCTACTCGCGTTACGGTGACCGACCAAAACGGCCGCTTATTAAACTCTGGTAGCCAAGACCCGCTATCTTCACGCACTCGCAAAGAATTTGAGATGGAGCGTAAGCGCGAAGAAGAATATAAAGACAAAATTGACGCCATCATGATTCCAATCGTGGGCGTGGGCAATTACACGGCTGAAGTAGATGTTACTCTTGATTTTACCGCCGTTGAACAAACTCAAAAACGCTTTAATCCAGATTTACCAGCTGTGCGCAGTGAATATACTATTGAAGATAACAACGTTGGTGCCGGCGCTATTGGTATCCCTGGAGCGTTAACTAATCAACCTCCACTGCCAGCAGAAATTCCAGAGCAAGCAGGAGCTGCTAACAACCAAGTTCAATCAGGCAGCAGTCATAAAGAATCTACCCGTAACTATGAGCTAGATACCACCATTAGCCATACTCGCTCTCAAGTGGGAACCCTGAGACGCTTGAGTGTATCGGTGGCTTTGGATTACAACAGTCAAGTTTCTGACAGTGGTGAAACAACCCGCGAGCCGCGCTCTGCTGAACAAATAGCCAGCATTCGCCGCTTATTGCAAGGTGGTGTCGGTTTTAACCTAAGCCGCGGCGATACCTTAGAGGTGGTAAGTGTACCGTTTTCTCGCCCAGAAATTTTCACCGAAGCTGATTTACCCGTTTGGGAGCAAGCGTGGTTCTGGCGAGCGATGCGGATAGCAGGCAGCGTACTGGTATTAATTGTGTTGATTGTTGCTGTGGTTCGCCCAATGCTGAATCGCATTCTATCGTCTGGTGAAGAAGATGAGCAGGCCGAAACTGATTTAGATGCAGCATTAGCCGCTTACGAAAATGACGATGATTTACAGCTTATCTCGGCAGATAATACTGAAGTAGACTTTGGTATTCGCGATGGTCAGCTTAAACTGCCAGACTTACATAAAGATGAAGACATGCTAAAAGCGGTTCGTGCGCTAGTAGCAAATGAGCCAGACCTAGCGGCGATGGTGATTAAAGATTGGGTAATTAACGATGCCAAATGAAGATGAAGTAAATCCAGAGGAAGTCCTCGGTGATATGAGTGGTATTGAGCGCGCAGCGATTTTGATGCTGAGCCTCAATGAAGACGATGCCGCTACCATTTTCCGCCACCTTGAGCCAAAGCAGGTTCAGCGTTTAGGTATGGCAATGGCATCATTAGAAGACTTTTCTCACGATCGAGTGGTTGCGGTTCATCGCTTGTTTATTGATGACATCCAAAAATACACCAATATTGGTATTGGTAGTCAGGACTTCGTACGTAATGCCTTAACCGCAGCATTGGGTGAAGACCGTGCGTCTAGCCTGGTTGACCAAATCATCATGGGTAGTGGCGCTAAAGGCCTTGACTCCTTGAAATGGATGGATGCGCGCCAGGTGGCTAACATCATCCAAAACGAACACCCGCAAATCCAAACAATTGTTTTGTCTTATTTAGAAGCTGAGCAATCTGCTGAGATTATGTCGCAATTCCAAGATAAAGTGCGTTTAGACTTAATGATGCGTATTGCCAACCTTGAAGAAGTTCAGCCTGCGGCACTAACCGAATTGAACGAAATTATGGAGAAACAGTTTGCTGGTCAAGCTGGTGCGCAAGCTGCCAAGATGGGCGGCCTGAAAGCTGCTGCAAACATCATGAACTTCTTAGATACCAACATGGAAGGCATGTTGATGGACTCTATTCGCGAAAGCGACGAAGAGATGGCGCAACAAATTCAAGATCTCATGTTTGTATTCGAAAACTTGGTGGATATCGACGACCGTGGTATTCAAACCTTGTTGCGTGATGTTCCGGGCGAGTTACTGCAAAAAGCACTTAAAGGTGCCGACGATTCACTGAAAGACAAGATCTTCAATAACATGTCTAAACGTGCGGCAGAAATGCTTAAAGATGACCTTGAAGCCATGGGACCAATCAAGGTTAGTGAAGTTGAAACTGCCCAGAAAGAAATTCTGTCGATTGCTCGACGCCTCTCTGAAGCCGGTGAAATTATGATTGGCGGCGGCGGTGGAGATGAGTTCTTATAAACATGAGCGACCAAGATAAAACGCCAGAACAAGAGAGCGAAGATCTCGCGCAAGACGCTCCAATTGAAGCGTCCAGCGAGATGATGGATGAAGATGAGATAGCTGCGCTTTTAGAGCAAAATGATGCTTCACCAGCCGGTGAAGCGCCAGTAGCAGAAGAACAAAGTAGCGATGTAAGTGACGAACAAGCGGCGATTGACGCGATGTTAGCCGATGCAGCAGAACAGCAAAATATAGCGGCTGAACAGCCAAATAATGAACTGCCAAGTAATGAACAGGCGGACTCTGAGCCAGAAGGCGATATAGCTTGGCCTCTCCCAGACTTCACCGATCCCCACCATGTTGAAGAAGAGCCTACTAGCAACGTATTTAATATGAAGCCAGCGTGGTTCAACGAAGAGCCCGTTGAAGAAGAGCCTGAAATCCAATTTGAGCCGATGACAATTGAAGAGCTAGAAGCGCTTCGACAGTCTGCTTATGAAGAGGGCAAAGCTGAAGGTAAAGCGGAAGGTCACAAAGAAGGTTTGCTAACCGGCCACGAAGAAGGCTTGGAACAAGGTAAGGCACTAGGCCATCAAGAGGGCTTAAGCCAAGGTTTAAGTGAAGGACAGCAACAAATTGATCAGTTAAGCAGCCGTTGGCAAGGGCTTATCGACCAGCTTCATCAGCCCAATAAACAGATTGATGAAGAGGTTGAGCTACAAGTGGTAGAGCTAGCCACTAAACTTGCGGCAGAAATTGTCCAAGTAGAGCTGGTGACTAACCCGAGCATAATAGCCAAAACCGTTAAGCAAGCAGTAGCTGCGCTGCCTTTGCAAAAACAACATATTCGCATTCATCTACACCCAGAAGACATGGCGGTGATTCAAGCTGTGTTTCCTCCAGAAACCCAAGCAAAGAAAAACTGGCAATTATTAGCAGATGGTAGCTTAACGCAAGGTGACTGTTTAATTGAAAACGACCTTTCTTCAGTATCTGTAGATATGAATGAAGTGATTAAACAAAGCCTACAGTCTTTTATTCGCCAAAATGGTCAAGACGATGACGCTGAGCCAACGACTTAAAGCTTATAACACTGAGCATGTTCGCAACGCACCAACGGTTGCGGGTAAATTGACTCGGGTGGTTGGCTTAACCTTAGAAGCCGTTGGATGTCGCGCGCCAGTAGGCTCGCTTTGTTCAGTAGAAACGCTTGATGGTTTTTTAGAAGCTGAAGTGGTGGGTTTTTCTGGCGATAAGCTTTTCCTCATGCCCAGTGAACAGCTTACTGGAGTGCTGCCTGGTGCTCGAGTTATTCCAATGCATGAACACCACGGTATACCAGTAGGTATGGAGTTACTTGGCCGAGTAATTGACGGCGTAGGCAAACCACTTGATGGTTTGGGGGATATTAATTGCAAGCAAACCACTAACCTTAGCTCCGCGCGTTTAAACCCCATGGCAAGAAAGCCAATTAAACAACCATTGGATGTTGGAGTTCGTTCGATTAATTCGGTACTTACCGTAGGTCAGGGTCAGCGAATGGGCCTATTTGCCGGCTCTGGTGTGGGTAAAAGTGTACTCATGGGCATGATGACGCGTGGAACCACTGCTGATGTAGTCGTCGTGGGGTTGATTGGTGAACGTGGCCGAGAAGTAAAAGAGTTTATTGACGACATTTTAGGTGAAGAAGGCCGCCAACGGGCGGTTGTGGTGGCTGCGCCTGCCGATGCTTCACCGCTTATGCGTTTGAAGGGCTGTGACACTACTTTAACCATTGCCGAGTACTTCCGCGATCAAGGCTTAAATGTATTACTGCTAATGGACTCTTTAACCCGCTACGCCCAAGCCCAGCGTGAAATAGCCTTAGCCATTGGTGAGCCGCCAGCGACCAAAGGTTATCCACCATCGGTTTTTGCCAAACTACCTCGTTTGGTGGAGCGCGCTGGCAATGGCGGAGAAGGGCAAGGTTCTATCACCGCCTTTTTTACCGTGCTTACCGAAGGAGATGATTTACAGGATCCGATTGCCGATGCCGCGCGAGCTATTCTTGACGGACATATTGTATTGTCGCGCGAGTTAGCCGACTCTGGCCATTACCCCGCGGTTGATATCGAAAAGTCAATCAGTCGAGTAATGCCTGCGGTAACGAGTGAAGGGCATCAGCAACTGGCTCGCCAGCTAAAATCGCTCAATGCTTCTTACCAGCAAAACCAAGATCTTATCGCTATTGGCGCCTACCAACGCGGCGCAGATAAACGCATTGATTTAGCCATCGCCATGAAGCCGCACATGGACCAGTTCTTGCAGCAAGAGATGAAAGAAGTAGTAGCTTATGACGAAAGTCTGACGCGGATGGAACGCACCATGCAAATGGCTAACATCAATGCGCAAGGCCCATTATAAGCAACTAAGATTTAGCTTAGTAGGAGATGGGCATGGCAAGGCGAGCTTTATATTTAATGGTGGAACGCTTGCAAGAACAAGAGCAAGACGCCGCCCGAGACATGGCCGAAGCACAACAGCAACTTAGCGAATTTGAAGCACAACTTGCGCATCTCGAAGACTACCGACGTTCTTATCTCGAGCAAGCCTTAGCCAAGGGAGTTGACGGTTTTTATGCGGACAGCTTTCATCAATATCAATTGTTTATTCAAAAGCTTGAACAAGCCAGCGTTCAGCAGGGGAAAAGCATTGAACAGGTGAAAAAGAACGTGTTGTTGAAGCGCAAGCAATGGCTAGATGTACAAGCAAAGCGCAAAGCAATGGAACTGCTGATTGATAAACAAGTAAAACAAATACAGCATAAACAAGCACGAGAAGAGCAAAAACTATTAGATGAATATGCGCTATATGCACATCTTCGAGGTCAAGCGAGCTAATCGGCACGTTTAATGCTTTGAATTTTAGATAATGCTAGCGCGCCTTCAATATGTGGGTCGCGAAACAAATATTTTTATCGCAAGGGTAAGCAAATATATGGAATTACTGTTAACCGACACAGCCAATGCCAAACAGTTTTCTTCACTAGGAAGTGCAGCGCTTAGTCCCTCTGAAAAAAGTGAAGACTTTGCTAAACTAGTCAAAGAGTTAGAGAACCTCCCAAAAGCTGATAGCCCAGTAAAGAAAGCGATTGAAAAGCAGCTTTCCGGCTCGAAAAATAACGCAAGTGACGATGCTGAAGCTGGTAAAGCTCAAAGTCCTAGTGATTTGTTAAAACAGTTGGATAATGCCAAGCAAGCGGCCGATGGTATAGATAAAAACCAAGGTGAATCTAAAAAAACTGCTGAGACAGAGCTAGCTAACAGTAGTAAATCTTCTGATAGTAAAGACATTACTATCGCTGAAGAGTCTAGTAAGGAAGAATCTGTTGACACTGAAGCTTCTAGTAAAAATCAACAAAAACAGTCGCTTGTTGATAGTGACTCTTCCTTAAAACAAGAGAACACAGCCGTTGGGGATGAAAAACTAGCCGCCGACAAGCAAACGTTAGTTAATCAAACAACACAAAGCGGCAGAGAGTTGCCGCCTACTCAAACAGAAGCAAGTAAAACACTTTCGAGCGATGCTAAAGACAGTAGCGAAGTGAGCGATGGGAAAGGTGCTACAGCTAAACCCGTTAAAGTAGATATCGCAGCAACTGCTGGTTCACAAAATGCTCAAACAGCTAACTCAAAAGAAGCCGCAGTAGAAAGCCTGAACTCTACTAAGTCAGAAACCTTTGATAAAACCACCGCTGGCCAGGAACAAAGCAGCAATAAACAACAGCGAGCTGGTGAAACTGTGGACCCCAAAAAAGTTGCTGATAATGACCAAAAGCTTGACTCAAGCAATGAGCGAATTAGCAAAGAAAATGCACCAACTTTAGCGGGTGAGCATAACAAAACCTTAAGTGCTAAAGAGGGTGAGCGTTTGACTTCAAGCGCTAATGAAAAAGCGCCATTAGACAAAGTTGTTGCTACTGTTAGTCAAAGTGATGAGCAAAAAACGCTTAAGGCTAAAGAGTCCGAAGCCTTAGCTTCTAGCACTACAGAAAAAGCTCTCGCGGATAAATCCCTAAGTGCTGCCCAAGACAAAGCTTCTGAAAAGCCTTTATCTTTAGCAGAGCAAAACCGATTAAAACAACAGGGCGAGGCTCAAGCTAATCATTCAATGGCTAAACCTCATGTAGACCAAGAGGAAACAAAGGCGAAAGAGCTGAATGCCAAATTAAGCGGCGAATCTTTGGCTGCTCAGCAAACTAGTAAAGTAAGCGACGAGCCTAAAGTTGGCGTCGTTGTTCAGCAGGGCACTAATACTACCGTTAACAGCAAAGTTGGCGCTGCAGATGTTGCCCAGCAAAGCGATAAACTTGCCAGCGCAAGTATTGCTGCTGCGAGTAGTAAGCAATCGAGCGGTGAAAATGGTTCCGAGAATAAGGAACAGCAGTCATCACAGACCCAACAACAGGGATTACCTAACCAAGCTGAAGCTACTCGACCACAAGAGCACCACAGCATTTTTAGAGCTGCTTCGGGCGCCGACGTGGTGGCTCGGGCAGAGCAGGGAAGTAATGAAGCTGTACTAAAACAAGCTCAGCAAGCTAATCAAGTTAATGATAAAGCAACGCAGTTCAATGAACGTTTAAACCCTGCGCAATACCAAGCGCCAGCTGAGTTAAACCAACGGGTACAATACATGTTGAGCCAGGGCATGCAAAAGGCTGAGATTCGTTTAGACCCTGCGGAGCTAGGAAGCATGCAAATTCGCTTGCAAATGAACCAAGACCAACAAGTCTCGGTACAAATTCAAGTACAAAATCCGCAAGCGCGTGAAGCTTTGGAACAAACAATGCCACGTTTACGAGAAATGCTGCAGCAACAGGGAATCGAACTGGGGCAAAATCAGGTTAGCCAACAAAATCAAGGCAGCGCTTCTCAACAAGGTGGAGGGCAAACAATGGCTGGTGGACAATCGACCAACGGCGAACTCGTTGATGATACTACTGAGCAAGACATGAGCGCATTGCTGGCGAATCAAGCAAACAGTGATGGCATTGACTTTTATGCCTAGTTTATTTCTATGAGATGCTGTTGAAGCGCCTCTTAACTATGTAATAATAAAAGCAGTTTAGCGATAATTTCATGGAAGCGTAGATGGCTGAAGAATCAGAATTAAAAGTAGAAGATGGTGAAGGTGGCAGTAAAAAGAAGCTAATTATCATCATCGCTATTGTCGCCGTATTGGTGATTGGTGGTGTGGTTGGCTTTTTGTTAATGGGCGGCGACTCAGATGAAGCCCCGGCTGCAGCAGAACCAGCAGAGGAAGCAACGTCTTCAGTTACTCATACAGCCTTGTATGTAGGTATGCCAAGACCATTCGTGTTTAATATTGTGGGCGACCACCGAGATCGTTTAGTACAAATTAAAGTACAATTATTGGTTCGTGGTACTGCCAATGAAGAAGCCGCCAAGCTACATATTCCATTGATTGAAGGGACCTTATTGAGTGTATTTAGCTCTGCAACCGTAGAAGACTTATCCACTCAAGAAGGCAAAGACAAAATTCGCGAGAATTCGTTAACTGAGACACAAAAAGCATTAAAAGAGATAACCGGTAAAGTAGTGGTAGAAAAAATCCTATTCACCGGCTTTGTAATGCAATAAAGGACCAACGTGAGCGATTTATTAAGCCAAGACGAGATCGATGCGCTATTACACGGTGTTGATGACATAGAAGAGGACATCATAGAGCCAGAAATGTCTGGCAGTGTGGTGGAGTTTGACTTCTCTTCTCAAGATCGAATCGTTCGTGGACGAATGCCAACTCTTGAGTTGGTTAATGAACGATTTGCTAGGCATATGCGAATTAGCCTATTTAATATGATGCGCCGCACAGCGGAAGTATCTATTAATGGCGTGCAAATGATTAAGTTTGGCGAATACGTTCACACGCTATTTGTTCCTACCAGTTTAAACATGGTTCGTTTTCGACCTTTAAAAGGTACTGCTTTAGTAACCATGGAAGCGCGTTTGGTGTTCATTTTGGTAGAGAACTTCTTCGGTGGAGATGGGCGTTATCATGCCAAAATTGAAGGCCGCGAGTTCACACCTACCGAGCGCCGCATTATTCAAATGCTGCTTAAAATTATTTTTGAAGACTATGTAGAAGCTTGGGCGCCAGTAATGGACGTTGGCTTCGATTATTTGGACTCAGAAGTAAACCCCGCAATGGCCAATATCGTGAGCCCTACCGAAGTGATTGTTGTTAGCTCATTTCATATTGAACTGGATGGTGGCGGTGGCGACTTCCATATATCTATGCCGTATTCAATGTTGGAGCCGATTCGAGAGCTCTTAGATGCGGGTGTGCAAAGTGATAAACAAGACACCGACCAGCGTTGGAGCTCAGCACTAAGTGATGAAATCATGGATGTGCCAGTGGGTTTACATACTAAGCTGCTAGAAACTGACGTAACGTTGCGTCAGTTAATGGAACTTAAAGCGGGTGATATTATACCGGTTGAGATGCCTGAAACTGCTATGTTATATGTTGAAGATTTACCTAGTTACCGAGTTAAACTTGGTAGACAAAAAGAAAAAATGGCACTGAAAATTGATACTCAGTTAAAACGTCCCGACACTGTGAAGAGTGACCTTGAAATGGTGGTAAGTAGCCGCCGTTCATCACCGGGCGACGAGTAAAGTAATAAGGATAAAATATGAGTGATCAAGATGATATGGCTGATGAGTGGGCAGCTGCGATGGCCGAAGCTGAGCCTGCCCCGCTTGAAGACTTTGTCGATGAATCAAAACCCATAACCGAAGAAGAGCAACGTAAGCTTGATTCGATTATGGACATTCCTGTAACTATTTCCATGGAAGTAGGCCGCAGCAATATTAGCATACGTAACCTGTTACAACTTAACCAAGGCTCAGTGGTAGAACTAGATAGGGTTGCCGGCGAACCGTTGGATGTTTTGGTAAACGGAACATTGATTGCGCACGGTGAAGTGGTAGTTGTAAATGATAAGTTTGGTATTCGCCTTACCGACGTTATTAGCCAAACCGAACGTATTAAAAAGCTCAAGTAATGCAACAAGTCCTCGCATTCATCATTGCAGCTGGCATTAGTTTGCCAGCTTTAGCTGAACAAGAAACCACTACTCCTCCCAATAGCCAAGTTGAACTGCTTTCGTGGGTAATGTCTTTGGCTTTAGTCTTAGTCACTATTTTTGTTTGTGCATGGGTACTAAAGAAGACTCGGCTTAGCCAGTTTGCTGGTGGTCAGTCTAAAGTGGTCACCAACTTAGCTTTAGGTACGCGAGAGCGGGTGATGGTGGTAGAAATTGGTGAACAGCAGTATTTAATTGGTGTTACGGCTCAATCTATAAACCTTTTAGATAAGTTAGATAAACCCATTGTTGCCAAGCCGAATAAGATGAGTGGCTCATTCACTAAACAGTTACAAGGATTGTTGGCTAAAAATGAAAAGTAAGCTGTTTATTTGCCTAAGTTTGTTGCTTGGTGTTGTTGCACCCAGCTTTGCTCAAGAAGGTATTTTGCCGGCTATCACTATGACCACTAATCCAGATGGTGGACAAGAGTATTCGGTGACCTTGCAAGTCTTGGCTTTGATGACTGCGCTGTCATTTTTGCCTGCATTAGTGATTATGATGACATCCTTCACCCGCATCGTGGTGGTGATGTCTATTTTAAGGCAAGCCATGGGTTTGCAACAAAGCCCGTCAAATCAAGTAATTATTGGCATCGCTTTATTTTTGACCTTTTTCATTATGTCGCCGGTAATCGATGAAGTGAATACTCAGGCTGTTCAGCCATATTTAAGTGAAGACCTTACTTCGATGCAGGCTTTCGAAAAAGCCAAACAGCCGCTCAAAGAGTTTATGTTGGCGCAAACCCGACTAACGGATTTGGAAACCTTTGTTAAAATTGCCAAAGTGGAAGTGGGATCGCCGGAAGAGGTACCTTTCAATGTACTTATTCCTGCCTTTATCACCTCAGAGCTTAAAACCGCTTTCCAAATTGGCTTCATGTTGTTTATTCCCTTCTTGGTTATCGACTTAGTGGTGGCCAGTATCTTAATGGCAATGGGTATGATGATGCTGTCGCCAATGATTGTATCTTTGCCATTTAAGCTAATGCTGTTTGTGTTGGTAGATGGTTGGAGCTTGGTGATGGGCACACTTGCAAATAGTTTTGGCGTATAGACGTAGGAGCCTATAGATGGAACCGGAAGTCTTTGTGGATGTATTTCGCCTTGCCTTAGGCCAAGTGATGCTATTGGTTTCAGCTGCAATTATTCCTAGTCTGTTGGTGGGTTTAATAGTCGCTATTTTCCAAGCCGCCACCTCAATTAACGAACAAACCTTAAGTTTTTTACCTCGTCTATTGGTTACCCTAGGAGCGCTTATTGTCGCTGGTCATTGGTTTACCGAGAAACTAATGGAGTTGTTTTTTACCATGGTGGATATGATTCCTCAGGTTGTTGGCTAATGGAGTTTCCAGCCAGTGTAGTGATGGCCTGGATTGGCCAGTATCTATGGGCGCTTACTCGAGTAGCCGCGATGCTGATGGTATTAGCAAGTTTTGGTGGTAAATCAGTTCCAACTCGGGTGCGATTGTTACTAGCTTTAGCCATCACTTTTGCTTTAGTGCCTATTTTGCCGGAAGTGACTGGAATAGAAGTTTTCTCTTTTCAAGCTGTTATCGTTATTTTGCAGCAGGTACTGATTGGCGCCGCCATTGGATTTATTTCACAATTATTGATGCAAACCTTTGTGGTTGGTGGGCAAATTATTGCGATGCAAACCAGTTTGGGTTTTGCCTCCATGGTCGACCCGAATAACGGCCAAAGTACACCGGTTGTTGGTCAATTCTATTTGCTCTTAGCAACCCTGTTGTTTCTGGCCATCGACGGCCATTTGCAGTTAATTACTTTAATCGCTATGAGTTTTGAAACGCTACCGGTGGGCATGAGTGGCTTAAGTAGTTTAGATTATCAATTGCTGGCTGGCTGGTATTCACAATTATTTTTGGCTGCTTTAGCGCTATCTATATCCTCTGTAGTTGCAATGTTGCTGGTTAACTTTTCTTTCGGCATTATGACGCGAGCAGCACCACAACTGAATATTTTTAGTATTGGTTTTGCGGTAAGTATGTTGTTTGGTTTATTCATTCTTTGGCTCACTATTGGTGGGTTTTTGGCGCACTTTGAACGTCAGTGGGAGGTTGGCCGCAGCTTGGCATGTGACATGCTGCTGATTGGTTGTTAAACCAATGGTCTAGTTACTATGGCAGACGATGAACAAGAAAAAACCGAAGACCCCACAGGGAAAAAACTCGAAGAAGCCCGTAACAAAGGGCAGGTAGCCCGTTCTAAAGAGTTAGGCACCGCTGCAGTACTTATTAGTGCAGCTTTAGTCATCATGGCATTTGGCGGTATGCTGGCTGAATCTATGGTCAAGGTTTTCCAAACCGCTTTTGTTATGAGTCGGGAAGAAGTTTTTGACGTAAACTTTATGCTAAAAAACATAGGTATTATGGGTTGGTTATTGTTTAAACCACTTATATGGATCATGGGCTTTATTACTTTAGCCGCGCTTATTGGCAATACCTTATTAGGAGGCATGCCTTTTAGCTGGGAGGCTGCTAGGCCAAAAGCCAGTAAAATGTCGCCCATTCAAGGTTTTAAACGGATGTTGGGCATTCAAGCTTTTGTTGAATTCATCAAAAGCGTCGCTAAAGTGTTAGTCATTGCCGGGGTGGTCTGGTTTGTCCTCCAATGGAAGTTTGCTGAGATTCTTACGCTTAGCATGCAGTCTATCCCCGGTTCAATTGTTAATGCTTTAGATATGCTGCAATGGATGCTGTTAGCTTTAGTCTGTAGCTTAATTATTATTGTGATTATTGATGTGCCTTATCAAATTTGGAATCACAATAAGCAGCTTAAAATGTCTAAGCAGGAAGTAAAAGATGAGCATAAAAACATGGAGGGTAGCCCTGAAGTAAAAGGGCGCATTCGCCGCTTACAAATGGAAATGGCAGCTCGCCGAATGATGGCCGACGTACCTCAGGCGGACGTTGTTGTTACCAACCCAACACATTTCTCTGTAGCGCTAAAATATGACAGTAATGGCAATGGAGCGCCAAAAGTAGTGGCTAAAGGGGTAGATGAAGTAGCCATGAAAATTCGCGAAATTGCGCGTCACTATGATGTACCTGTGATGCAAGCGCCTGCTTTAACTCGTTCTTTGTATCATACAACTAAACTTGGCCACGATATTCCTGAAGGTTTGTACGTTGCTGTGGCGCAAGTACTTGCTTTTGTTTTCCAGCTTGAGCAATACCGCAAAGGTAAAGGCAAGCGTCCTAAACCGGTTGTTGATGATCTACCTATTCCAGATGATTTGAGATATTAACATCAGTTTCGGCACTTCCTTGGAGTGTTTTATGTGGTTGGCTCAGTTATTGCTTTTCTCGTTACATCAGTTGTTAGGAAGTCAGTATTTCGTCATTTATGGAAATCATCAATCGCCTCACCAGCTTTAAGCTTCAAGATCTAAAAAAAGTTGATGTCAATGTTATAAAGGGCTTTGGCACGCCTATGGTAGTGCTAGCTACTTTAGGCATGGTGGTTTTACCAATGGCCGCATGGCTATTGGATATTCTGTTTGCTTTCAATATCTCTCTTGCCTTAGTGGTGTTATTGGTTGCTGTTTATACTAAGCGCCCACTAGATTTTGCGGTGTTTCCCACCGTGTTGCTAATTGCTACTTTATTACGTTTGGCCCTAAACGTTGCCTCTACTCGAGTTGTTTTGTTAGAAGGGCATAATGGTGGAAATGCTGCTGGTAATGTAATTGAAGCTTTTGGTTCAGTGGTTATTGGCGGGAACTACGCTGTTGGTTTGGTGGTATTCCTGATCTTGATGATTATCAACTTTGTAGTAGTAACAAAAGGTGCTGGCCGTATAGCAGAAGTAAGTGCCCGCTTTACCTTGGATGCCATGCCCGGTAAGCAAATGGCGATTGATGCTGACTTAAATGCTGGCATTATCGACCAAGAACAAGCCCGTGAACGCCGCGCTGATGTAACCAATGAGGCCGATTTTTACGGTTCAATGGATGGTGCTAGTAAGTTTGTTAAAGGTGATGCCATAGCCGGCATATTGATTCTATTCATCAATATCTTAGGTGGGTTTATTATTGGTGTGGCCCAGCATGACCTAACCTTTTCTCAAGCTGCGGAGGTATACACTTTACTGACTATTGGTGATGGCTTAGTTGCGCAAATCCCGTCTTTACTGTTATCTATCGCTGCTGCCTTAGTGGTTACTCGCCAAAATACCGAAGCGGATATGGGTGAGCAGGTAAGCTTACAAATGTTCAAAGATCCACGAGTAATGATTATTTGTGGCTCGATTCTTTTCATTATGGGCATTGTGCCTGGCATGCCTCACTTAGCTTTTTTGAGCTGTGCAGCGGTGTGTTTAGGTGCTGCGTGGATGCGACATAAAGGCGATGCTAAGAAAGCCGCCGAGACTGCATTACAACCTGCTTCTTCCAGTTCTAATGTGAGCAGTGAGCCAAAAGAGCTAGGTTGGGATGATGTTCAACCGGTTGATGTGATTGGTCTTGAAGTAGGCTATCGCTTAATTCCATTGGTGGATAAATCTCAAGGCGGCGAATTATTGGCGCGTATTAAAGGTGTGCGTAAGAAGTTATCTCAAGATTTAGGCTTTCTGGTGCCTGCTGTACATATTCGAGATAACCTAGATTTAGGCCCTAATCAGTATCGAATAACCTTAATGGGCGTGACTTACGGTGAGTCGGAAGTGTTCCACGACCGCGAAATGGCGATCAACCCAGGTCAGGTATTTGGTAAAATTGAAGGCCAAGCCACCACAGATCCAGCCTTTGGTTTAGAAGCTGCTTGGGTAGCTACCGAGCAGCGCGAACATGCGCAAACATTGGGTTACACGGTAGTTGATTCTGCCACGGTTGTTGCGACCCACTTAAGTCAGCTTCTTACTAACAACGCAGCCAGCCTACTTGGCCACGAAGAAGTTCAAAACCTACTTGATATGCTAGGCGGCAGCTTGCCTAAATTGGTTGAAGGCCTAGTGCCAGACACTATGACTTTGTCTACGGTGGTTAAGGTACTGCAAAACCTACTGAATGAAGGTGTGCCTATTCGTGATGTTCGCAGCATTGTTCAAACCTTGGTTGAATATGGGCCTAAGAGCCAAGACCCCGATATTCTTACCGCCGCCTGTCGTATTTCGTTAAAACGTTTAATCGTTCAAGAGTTGATTGGCAGCGAGGCCGAACTTCCTGTAATTACTTTGTCTCCAGACTTGGAGCAGATATTGCATCAGTCTATGCAAGCGGCAGGAAACGATGGCGCAGGTATGGAGCCAGGTTTGGCAGAGAAACTCCAAGTATCATTAACGGAGGCGTGTCAAAACCAAGAAATGGCCGGTCAACCCGCTATCTTGTTAACCTCGGGCATACTACGTTCAAGCATGTCTCGATTTGTTAAAACAGCAATGCCTGCATTAAGGGTTCTGTCTTATCAAGAAGTGCCAGAAGATAAACAAATACGAATTGTGAGTTCAGTGGGGCAGTAGCTTCAGAGAATTAGCAAAAGGAAGGTGAACAGTGAAAATGAAACGCTTTTTTGCAAAAGATATGCGAACCGCACTAGCCGAAGTGAAGGAAACACTTGGCAGCGATGCGGTTATCATGTCTAACAAAAAGGTAACCGGTGGCATTGAAATTGTTGCTGCGGTTGAACCTTCTAGCGCTAAACAAGCTGCGCCTAAAAACGATAGAGAATTGCCTGAAGATAGCGTCAATTTGTCGTCTATGAATGCTGGTGCTGCCAAAAAAGCGCCAACAAAACAGCATCCAAGTCATGATTTTGACGAAAATGCCAGTTTGAAAGATAACCTAACCAACTTTATGCAGCGCCATCAAAAGCGTCAGCAAGAAAACTTGCAACAGTCTCAGCAAAAACAGCAACAGCAGCGCCCTCGCACTGTTCAAGCGCCACGCTCTTTAGCTCAACAACAAGGTTGGGCGCAGCAAGGCTCATTATCAAATAAACCAACTAATGCGTCTCTTGGTGGACAACCAGCTAATTCAGCATCAGCAGCTGCTAGCAACGAAGTCGGCGAACTTAAAAAAGAAATGGCCGCCATGCGCAAGTTACTTGAGCATCAAGTATCTGGATTAATGTGGCAGGAAGTAGAGCGCCAAGAGCCGGTGCGCGCGATGTTAATTAAGCAGTTGCAGCAAGTTGGTTTTGATGAAGACATGGCCGACCAAATAGCTGGATACATTCCCGAAGAGCTCGGCGTTCAAGAAGGCTGGCAGCATTTACGCGAATTATTAGTCAATCAACTACCGGTTGGCCAAGATGAGATTTTGTTAAAGGGTGGGGCTATTGCGTTGCTTGGCCCAACTGGCGTTGGAAAAACAACCACCATCGCCAAGTTAGCAGCACAGTTTGCAATGCGCCATGGCGCCGAAAGTGTGGCGATGATTACTACTGATACCTACCGTATTGGTGCTCATGAACAACTAGCTACTTACGGAAAAATTATGGGCTGCGCCGTACGCGTCGCCAATGATGAAGAAGAGCTTTCACAGTTGCTTTATCAGTTTAAAGACAAAAAATTAGTGCTTATTGATACCGCAGGCATGAGCCAACGAGATCTTCGCTTACACGAACAATTAGACAAGCTAGTAAAAAACAGCCGCGTTAATATTCGCAACTATTTGGTGATGTCCGCCAATGCGCAGCGTCGGGTAATTGAAGAAACTGTGAACCAATTTCAGCGAATTCCTTTAGCTGGTACCATACTTACCAAATTAGATGAAAGTTTGGCATTAGGTGAAGTGTTAAATGTAACCTTGCGCCATGCCTTACCAATAAGTTACGTTACTCACGGCCAACAAGTGCCTGAAGATATTGCGGTAGCTGCGCCTACCCAATTAATAGAACAAGCATTATCGGTTATCGATAAGCAAAGCCAGCAACATTTCTGGTTTAGTGAAACCGAACAACAAAAGGTTTCAGATGTATTCTAAAGACAATGAATTTGACCAAGCTAGCGGCTTAAGAATGATGCAACAAAAAAACAATGTGAAAGTCATCGCTGTAACTGGCGGCAAAGGGGGCGTAGGTAAAACTAACGTTACTCTTAACATGGGCATAGCCATGGCTGCGCAAGGTAAGCGCGTAATGGTTCTGGATGCCGACTTAGGCCTAGCAAACGTAGATGTGCTGCTCGGTTTACGTGTAACTAAAAACCTCTCTCACGTTTTATCCGGTGAATGCACCTTAGATGAAGTATTAGTTAAAGGGCCCAATGGGATCTTAATTGCACCAGCTACTTCTGGTACTCAATCAATGGTAGAACTCAGTCCTGCGGAACACGCCGGACTTATTCGTGCTTTTAGCAGCATGAAAACACCCATTGATGTGTTGCTAGTTGATACCGCAGCGGGCATCTCCGACATGGTGCTAAGCTTTGCTAAAGCGTCACAAGACATATTAGTGGTGGTGTGTGATGAACCAACCTCTATTACCGATGCTTATGCGCTAATAAAGCTGCTTTCAAACCAGCACGGTGTCTACAAATTTAAAGTAGTAGCAAATATGGTGCGTAGCTTACGCGAAGGCCAAGAATTGTTTGCTAAGCTTACTCGAGTTACCGATCGCTTCTTGGATGCTACACTCGAATTGGTATCTTGTATTCCTTATGACAATAACGTGCGCTTAGCCGTAAGAAAGCAACGAGTAGTGGTAGAAGCCTATCCTAAGTCTCCTGCATCTTTGGCATTTCGCTCATTAGCAAGTAAAGCTTCTACTTGGCCAATTCCTGAACAAGCAGGTGGACATTTAGAATTTTTCATCGAGAACCTTCTCGAGTTTGGACAACGTAAAAATAGAGAACAGCTTAGTGAATAAAGTTGCCGCTTATGCCAGCGCTAATGACACTAATGTTTTGGTGGAGCGCCATGCAAACTTGGTCAAACGGATAGCCCATCACCTAATGGCTAGGCTTCCGGCTAGCGTGATTGTTGATGACTTGATCCAATCAGGAATGATTGGCTTAATCGAAGCCGCACGTAACTTTGATGGTTCAAAAGGCGCTAGCTTCGAAACCTACGCCGGCATCCGCATTCGTGGCTCTATGCTTGACGAAATTCGTCGTGGCGACTGGGTCCCTCGTTCGGTACATAAAAACAGCCGCGCCATCAGTGATGCAATTGCAGAAGTTGAGAAAGAAAAAAACGGTGACGCAAAAGACGCTGAGGTTGCAGCAAAGCTTGGCGTAAGCTTAAGTGAGTACCACTCAATGTTGTCTGATGTAAATTGCGGACGCATTTTAGGTATCGATGACTTAGGTGTGAGTGAAGACGTCATATCAAGTGAAGAAAGTCGAGAACTAAACCGACCTTTTGAAGGTTTTGCCAATCAACGCTTTCAACAATCTCTTGCCGAATGTATTAAAGGTCTGCCAGAGAGAGAAGCACTGGTTTTGTCCCTCTATTATGATGAAGAACTTAACCTAAAAGAAATTGGTGAAGTATTGAGCGTAAGCGAGTCCCGAGTCAGTCAAATTCATAGTCAAGCGCTTGCTCGAGTTAAAACTCGAATGCGAGATTGGACACAATAGAGAAATTCATCCTTACATTTCTTGTAAAAGATGGACTAAAATTGTGTTTATTAAGGCATAATATCTATATTACATAAATTTTTGGCCTATTTAGTGGCTTGTAAAACATCCTGTTGGGGGACGTACCTTGGATAAAAATATGAAAATTCTGGTTGTTGATGATTTTTCAACGATGAGAAGGATTATTAAAAACCTACTTAGAGATCTTGGCTTCAACAATACTCATGAAGCCGATGACGGAAATACCGCATTACCTATGCTTAAAGGCGGCGATTTCGAATTTGTAGTAACTGATTGGAACATGCCTGGAATGGAAGGCATCGACCTATTGAAAAATATTCGTGCCGACGAAAGTTTGTCTCACTTACCTGTTTTAATGGTAACTGCCGAAGCAAAACGTGAACAGATCATCGAAGCTGCTCAAGCCGGCGTAAATGGATATATTGTTAAACCTTTCACTGCAGCCACGCTAAAAGAGAAGCTAGATAAGATTTTCGAAAGACTACAATAAGAAAGGAAGATGCGTGAGCACAGATACTCCGATTATTTCATTAGCCGACGCCAAATCTTTGGTTGCGCTACTTGAAGAAGGAAATGTCGCCGAGGCGAATCAACTTGTTAGTGAGCTTTGTGCTCCAAAAGCTAACCTGCTATTTGATAAGGTTGGGCAGCTCACTCGTCAGCTTCATGACTCTTTAAATGAATTTAAACTCGATATTCGAATTAACGAGTTAGCTAATCAAGAAATACCAGACGCTAAAGAGCGGTTGAACTATGTGATAGAGATGACCGATCAAGCGGCCAATAAAACCATGGACGCAGTAGAGTCTGGCCTTCCAATTGCCGATCAATTAACTAACGAAATCAACAGTATCATGCCTATATGGCAAAGTTTGATGGAACGAAGAATTGAAATCGGCCAATTTAAGGCGCTATGTCACCAAATCGATATTTTCCTTAATAGTTCTTCAGCAAATGCCGATAAACTACGTAGCATGTTAACCGAAATATTGATGGCTCAAGATTTCCAAGATTTAACCGGTCAGATGATTCGTAAGGTAATCACCTTGGTGCAAGAGGTGGAAGAAAGTCTGGTTGAAATGCTTACCTTGTTTGGAAATGAGAACGCCGAAGTAGTAGAAAATAAAAAAGTGACTAAATCTGCTATTGAAGCCGAAGGGCCAATATTAAATAAAGAGCAAAGGGACGACGTTGTTAACGACCAAGATGATGTTGATGACTTGTTGTCTAGTTTAGGATTTTAAGGGAGTAGCGCATGTCGTTTGATGTAGATGAAGACATCTTACAAGACTTTCTCGTAGAAGCGGCGGAGATCCTTGAGCAGCTGTCTGAACAGCTGGTTGATTTAGAAAAACGTCCAGATGACAGTGACTTGTTAAATGCCATATTTCGTGGCTTCCATACGGTTAAAGGTGGGGCAGGCTTTTTGTCATTAACCGAACTGGTTGATGTTTGTCACGGAGCTGAGAACATTTTTGATACCTTGCGCAATGGTGGAAGAAGTGTATCGCCGGAGCTAATGGATGTGATTCTTGAAGCGCTAGATTCAGTTAATGATATGTTCGCTCAAGTTCAAGCACGCGAGCCTTTAACACCTGCGTCTCCTGAATTAATCGAAAGCTTACATCAGTTGTCTCGCCCAGAGTCTGCTGACGAAGTGGCTGCAGAGCCAGAGCCAGAGCCAGAGCCAGAGCCAGAGCCAGAGCCAGAGCCCGTAGCTGCGGCTCCAAGTGCCGATGCCGGCAATATTGACGAAATTACCGACGACGAGTTTGAGCGTTTGCTTGATGAGCTGCATGGCTCAGCCGCACCTGCTGCGGCCGCAACACCAAAACCTGCTCCCGCCGCTCCAGCTGAAAAAGCTTCCAGCGATGGTGATATTTCAGATGATGAATTTGAAAAACTGTTGGATGAACTGCATGGTTCTAAGGCGCCAGGTGCTGGACAAGCGGTTGCACCTAAAGCGCCAGAAGTAGCGAAGCCTAGTTCAAATGCTGATGAAATTGGTGATGATGAATTTGAGAAACTGCTAGACCAGCTACATGGTGCAGGCAAAGCACCAGACACTAAGGCCGCTCCAGCTAAGCCCGCAGCTAAAGCTGCGCCTAAGCCTGCTGCAAAAATTGAAGCTAGTCCTAAAGCGCCTGCTAAACCAGCAGCACCGGCCAAACCTGCTGCTAAGGCCGCTCCAGCTAAACAAGAGCCTGCAAAAGCGCCGGCCAAGCAAGCTGTACCTCAAGGCGAAACCACAGTTCGCGTAGATACCCGCACTCTAGACGATATTATGAATATGGTTGGCGAGTTGGTATTGGTACGTAACCGCTTAGTGAGTTTGGGCCTTAATAGTAATGATGAGGATATGTCTAAAGCCACCGCTAACTTGGATGTGGTGACAGCTGATCTTCAAGGTGCGGTAATGAAAACCCGCATGCAGCCAATCAAAAAAGTGTTTGGCCGTTTCCCTCGAGTAGTTCGAGATTTAGCGCGAAGCTTGAAAAAAGACATTAACCTAGAGTTGGTGGGTGAAGATACCGACTTAGATAAAAACTTAGTTGAAGCGCTGGCCGATCCATTGGTTCACTTAGTTCGAAACTCTGTTGACCATGGTATTGAGATGCCAGACGATCGAGTTGCTTCAGGTAAACCTCGTACTGGTGTTATTCGCTTATCAGCCTCACAAGAGGGCGATCATATCTTGCTCAAAATCGAGGATGATGGCGCTGGTATGAATGCCGATAAGCTAAAATCTATTGCGATTGAGCGCGGCGTGCTTGATGCCGATGCCGCTGCTCGCATGCCAGATAAAGATGCTTATAGTCTAATTTTTGCGCCAGGGTTCTCTACTAAGACTGAGATTTCAGACATCTCAGGTCGCGGTGTGGGCATGGACGTGGTGAAAACCAGCATTACCCAACTTAATGGTTCAGTTGATATTGATTCACAGTTGGGGCAAGGCACTACACTACAGATTAAAGTACCGCTAACCTTGGCTATTTTGCCAACCCTGATGGTAGACGTTGGCAAACAGACTTTTGCTTTACCACTGACGAGCGTGAATGAAATCTTCCACCTAGACCTGACCAAAACTAACGTAGTTGATGGTCAAGAAACCGTGATTGTTCGTGACAAGGCAATTCCATTGTTTTACTTACAAGACTGGTTAATTAGAAATGGTCAATCTGGAGAGCGTAGTTCTCAAGGGCACGTGGTTATCGTACAAATTGGCCCACAACAAGTCGGTTTTGTTGTTGATAATCTGATAGGCCAAGAAGAAGTGGTGATCAAAGCACTAGATCAATTATTGCAAGGTACTCCAGGTATGGCTGGTGCAACAATCACTAGTGATGGCCGTATTGCTTTAATTCTTGATATTCCAAGCCTGTTGAAACGCTACGCTCGTAAGATGTAAGCCTAGCCTTTAAGAAGAATCTAACATGGCAATAAAAGTACTTGTAGTTGATGATTCGAGCTTTTTCCGACGCCGGGTAAGCGAGATCATCAACGCGGACCCTTCTTTAGAAGTGGTCGATACCGCAAAAAATGGCCGTGAAGCCATCGACATGGTCGCTCGTCTAAAACCCGATGTAGTGACCATGGATATCGAAATGCCGGTAATGGATGGTATCACTGCCGTTCGTGAAATTATGGCGAAGAATCCCACCCCGGTGCTTATGTTTTCTTCACTAACTCACGAAGGCGCAAAGGCCACTCTTGATGCCCTAGAAGCTGGCGCTCTCGATTTTATTCCTAAAAAGTTTGAAGACATAGCTCGTGATAGAGAAGAAGCGGTTAGCCTTCTTCAGCAGCGGGTTAAAGCTATTGCTCGCCGTCGCGTTAGTGCTCGTCGAAGTGTTAGCGCACCGGCTCCAAGCACTCCTGTTCGGCCTAGCACAGCTACAAGGCCTGCAGTAAAAGCTTCGCCAACTACTTCAGCCCCACAACCAAAAGAGCGTGCTACCGCCCGTTTTAAGCCTTCAGGCAAACGCTATAAGTTAGTGGCTATCGGCACTTCCACTGGTGGCCCCGTTGCGCTACAAACCATTCTTACTCAAATACCTGCTGGCTTTTCTAAACCGATTCTATTGGTTCAACATATGCCGGCTACTTTTACTGCGGCTTTTGCTCAGCGACTCAATAGCTTGTCGAGAATCAATGTTAAACAAGCAGAGGACGGTGACGAGTTACGCCCTGGTTGGGCTTATTTAGCACCAGGTGGTAAGCAAATGTTGGTGGAAGGTCGAGGATCTTACGGTCGTTTACGGGTCATTGATGGTAACGATAAAGTAAATTACAAACCGTGTGTTGATATTACTTTTGCCTCTCTAGCAAAGAGTCACCAGTCTAATGTATTAGCGATGATACTTACTGGTATGGGGGCCGATGGCAGAGATGGCTCGCGCTTACTCAAAGAGCAGGGCTCTACCATTTGGGCGCAAGATGAAGCCAGTTGCGTGGTGTATGGTATGCCTCAAGCAGTTGCTAGTGCTGGTTTAGCGTCTGAACAACTACCTCTTGATCGCTTTTGTGAAGCGATTGTAGCGGAAATAGGGAATGGATAAACTTAGCATTGCTGGCGTGTTTATCGCCTTCTCTGCTGTTGGTTTAGGTCATTCTTTAGCGGGTGGTAGCTTTTCAGATCTGGTTAATTTGCATGCCTTTATTATCGTTGTAGGTGGTACGGTTGGCGCGGTCATGCTGCAAACGCCTGCTTCTCAATTTGTTCAAGCTATAAAATCCATTCCGCGAGTTTGGCAAAATCAACAACTTGACGTTAAAAAGCAAACTCAACTAATTTTAAGCTGGTCTCACACAGTTCGTAAAGATGGTTATCTGGTATTAGAAAAACATCGACAACAAGCCGATGCCTTTAGTGTATTAGGTTTAGAAATGTTGATAGATGGCGCTGAAACCGAGCAGTTAAAGCAGTCGCTAGAAGATGTAATCGATCTTGAGCAAAATCGCTTGGAAAAACAAGCAGGAGTGTTTGAAGCGATGGGTGGGTATTGCCCAACCGTTGGCATTCTTGGGGCGGTATTGGGGCTAATTCAAGCCATGGACTTTTTAACTAGTCCTGAGCAATTGGGTCAAGGAATTGCCGTGGCATTTGTTGCCACCATTTATGGGGTAGGGTTCGCCAACTTTGTGTTTTTGCCCATTGCCAACAAACTTCGTGCTTTAGCAGGAGAGCGAGCAATATACCAAGAGATGACTCTGGCCGGCTTAGTCTCTATTGCAGAGGGTGCCAATAGTATGGAAGTGCAACGACGCTTGCATAGCTTTAATACGGAACTTAGCTAATATGCGTCATCGCTACGCCACGCAGGCAAAGCGGAACGCAAGTACCGAACGTTGGCTGGTGTCTTACGCTGATTATATGACGCTAATGTTTGCCTTGTTTGTTGTTTTGTATGCCATGGCCATTGCTAATGAAAATGAATATCCCGAATTACAAACCCGATTGCAGCAAGCTATTTCGCTTTTCGAATCCGATAAAGTCTCAAACCAAGAAATTGTTGCTATCGAGTTAGAAGGTTCCTCAGAGGCCGGCATTTTATCTGGCGGACAATCTATATTAGATGGAGAAGTCTTTAAACGTGTCGAAGCAACTCCAGCAACTAGTGATTATAAAAGCAATGCTGACGATGAAGGATTTATTCAGCTGGCTGAACAACTGGCAACAGAGTTTAAAGATTTTCTAAAAACCGACGATATAGTAATAAGTTATGATGAACAGTGGCTCACTATAGAGCTGGATAGTCGACTGTTTTTTGCTAGTGGCAGTGCGTACTTACTCAAACCTGCTGCTCAGGTTATTGATGTGTTGGCAGAAAAGCTACGTCAAGTTGATAACTATATTCGAGTTCGTGGTTACACTGATGAAGACAGCATTGATAGCGAACTTTACCCTAGCAACTGGGAGTTATCTGCAGCGCGAGCAACACGGGTCTTAAGAGAGTTGCAAGTTAGGGGAGTAGCGCCTGCTAGAATGGCATTAGAAGCTTACGCTGAGTTTGCTCCCGATGAGACGAGTACGAGTCATCGCAAAAACCGACGAGTAGTCATCGCCTTAGCGAAAACTTTATGGCAGCCAAAGGCTGAAGTAAGTCCTGAAGAACCGGAAAAAGGGGAAGCAGAACCGAAAAAACAACCAGACAGTGAAACCATGTTAGCTGTGCCCTTAGAAGGCGGCGGGGTACGTTTTACAACAAGGCAGGAAGAATAGTGAAAGTTTGGACAGTAGCCAATCAAAAAGGTGGCGTAGGTAAAACCACTACGGTAATTTCGCTTGCCGGTTTGTTGGCGCAGCAGGGTAAACGCGTTCTGTTGTTAGATACCGATCCGCATGCTTCGTTAACCAGTTATTTGGGTTTTGATGTTGATAGTGTGCAAGGCACCCTATACGAGCTTTATCAAAACAGCCAAATTGATGATGCGATGGTTACTCATAGTATTCAGGCCACTGCATTTGATAATCTCGACCTTATCCCGGCAAGTATGGCTTTAGCAACGTTAGATAAAGTGCTAGGTCAACGTGAAGGTATGGGGCTAATTCTCAAACGCATCTTATCTCGCGTCGAAGATAAATATGACCATGTGTTAATTGATTGCCCGCCAGTATTAGGGGTAATGATGGTGAACGCTTTAGCTGCTAGTAACAGGGTGTTAGTGCCAGTACAAACCGAGTTCTTAGCAATTAAAGGCTTAGAACGAATGGTTAAAACCTTAGCGATTATGCAGCGCTCTTGCCCCGGTCCCTTGCGCTACACTGTGGTTCCAACTATGTATGATAAGCGCACCAGAGCGTCATTGGCAGCGCTTAAAGAGCTACAAGAAACTTACCCCCAAAATATTTGGAATTCGGTTATCCCCATCGACACTAAGTTTCGCGACGCCAGCCTTCGTCACACTCCGCCTTCTTATCATATTAAGAACTGTCGCGGCGTTTTTGCTTATCAAACATTATTAGCGCATTTACTGCAAATGACAGATGAGCAGGGGCTATTATGAACAGTGACAAGTTGATGGAAGAAGCACTAGGCGACTACTTTGATTCATTACTTACTGAATCTGAGCCCGAGCCAGAAAAACGTCCCGAAGTAAAACCAGCAATTCAAGAAAAAGCAGCACAACACCTGGAGCCGCAAACCAAGCCATTGGAAGAATTGTTTGCTGAAGCCGAGCAGCGCGTGGCTGCAGTCGCAGAAGCGCAACCGGTATTGCTGCCCATTAAAGAGTTGCCGGAACAAGCGCCTGAGGTTGAAGTTGAGGTAAAGGTTGAAGAGTTAGAGCAGCCGGTAGAAGATCAAGAAGTTGAGGTTGAAACCGAAACCTCCCATGCTCCGCAAGAAGAGCCAACTGCCGCCGAATGGCAAAATATCGACACTGATAACGACTTTCAGGTGCTGTTTTTTGAAGTGGCAGGGGTAACTTTTGGTGTACCGCTTACTCAGCTTGGAGGTATTCACCGAATCTCCGAAGTGAGCCCGTTGTTTGGTAAGCCTCCTTGGTTTTCCGGCATTATGATCGAACGCGAAGAAAAGCTCAGTGTGGTTGATACCGCTAAATGGGTGATGCCAAACCAGCCATTTGAGCCAGACTATAAGTATTTAGTGATGTTAGGTGAAAGTGCTTGGGGCTTAAGCTGTGAAAAACTATTTGGCACAGAGAGGCTTAACCGAGATGACGTTAAATGGCGCTCAACACCTGGTCAAAGACCTTGGTTAGCCGGAATGGTAAAGCAAAAAATGTGTGCCTTGTTGCATGTTGAAGAGCTACAACAAATGCTCGCAGATGGCGTAGATATCGAAGGACATTAAAAATCTGAGAGCCTGATAGGCTTCTCAAGTTGAAAAGGTAGGAAAATCTGCCATTTAGTTTTATAACATATGATATATACTGAATAATATGAGTTGCGAGATCCGATAGGACTCACGAATACTAAAAAGGACACGCAGATGAGCGAGCAGCGTAACATCGCAGAAAATATTGCCGAAGATGAAGTATTACAATGGGTGACTTTTCAGCTAGAAAGTGAAACCTATGGCATCAACGTAATGCAGGTACAAGAAGTATTGCGTTATACCGAAATTGCCCCAGTACCAGGTGCGCCAAATTATGTACTAGGTATTATTAACTTGCGCGGCAATGTAGTTACGGTTATTGATACCCGTTCACGTTTTGGGTTGCCTTCTTCTGATATCACAGAAAATTCTCGAATTGTTATTATCGAAGCAGAATCTCAAGTGATTGGCATCTTGGTTGATAGTGTTGCAGAAGTGGTTTACTTGCGCTCGTCTGAGATTGATATCGCGCCTAATGTGGGTACTGAAGAAAGCGCTAAGTTTATCCAAGGTGTGAGTAATCGCGACGGACAATTGCTCATCTTAGTTGATCTAAATAAACTGCTTTCTGATGAAGAGTGGGACGAAGTAAGCTCACTATAAATGGATTGGATTAATCTGATTGCCCTAGTGGCAACCGTTGTTTGCCTTGTTGGTGCTATTTGGTTCAGCAACAAGGCGCAACAGCAATTGAAAGCCAATGAGCAAAAAATGCAAAGCTTAGAGGTAGTCACCAAAAATCTTCTTCAGTCACATCGAGTGGTTGAAAAGCAACTGCAAGAAATTCATCAAGCCAATGCCTCTTTGGTGGGTGAGTTAGAACGGCAAAGTGAACAAGTAGAGCAAGCTTTCCTTCGTACCTCTCAAATCCAATCGCAAGATCCCGACAGCAAATTGTATACTCGAGCGGTAAAGCTGGTTGAATTAGGTGCAGATTTAGATGAAGTTATGCGCGAGTGTGAGCTGCCAAAAGCTGAAGCTGAATTGCTACTAAGTTTACGCAATAAAATGAAAGGGCAAGTTAGTTAAGCTGGTTATAGCTAGAGAATGCTTTTGTTTAGCCTTCCGTGTTTACACTCAATGATTTAACCTCATTAGCCCGATTCAAATTCTTGGTTTTTTCCTCGCTTCTTTTACATTTCTATTTATGGCTTCATCAATTCAAATAAACTGCGAGAGCATGTTAGCGCTCAACTGAAATGCCGCAATATACAAACAGGCTATGTTTTTGTTACTTGTATTGCAAAGCGCTGTAAACATGGCGTTAATCCTTATGCTCAATCTAGTTTTTAGGCTTAGCTGTGTTAACATCCTAGCCTGTGTGTTGGGCAAGAAAATAGTTGAATGTTAAAGGTTAATGGACTGAGTTGTGTACGTGAGGAACGAGTATTGTTCGACGACTTGTCTTTCACATTATCACCGGGTGAAATTTTGCAAGTTGCCGGGCCAAATGGCGCCGGTAAAACCAGTTTATTGCGATTGATTTCCGGCTTGTCACGCCCCGAAAGTGGTGAAATTTTTTGGCAAGATGAAGCCATTTCCCAGCAGGCTGAGCAATACCATCAACAGTGTCTTTATCTAGGCCATCATGCTGGGGTAAAGGCCGAACTTAGTGCAGTAGAAAACTTACGTTTTTATCTAGGATTGGCTGGCGAAAGCATGGAGCAAGAACAGCTTTACGCTTTGTTAACCCGTGTAGGTTTAGCAGGCTTAGAAGAAGAAGCTGTTGCTCATCTTTCTGCAGGACAACAGCGCCGAGTAGGGCTGGCTAGGTTGTGGCTGGTTGCGCGCAAATTGTGGATCCTTGATGAACCATTTACCGCGATAGATAAACAAGGCGTCGCGTATTTGGAACAGGTTATTTTGTCTCATGCTCAAAAAAGAGGAATGGTGTTGTTAACAACTCATCAAGAGTTAAATATTCCTACTTCTGATTATCGAATCTTGGAGATTAAGCCGGCCTTTGAGGAAGTGCTGTAATGCATGCGTTTACTACTGTTGTTAAGCGTGAGCTTCTAGCCGCTTTTCGGCAAAAGTCAGATGTGCTTAACCCGCTGTGGTTTATTCTCATCGTTATTACCTTATTCCCCATTGCAGTAGGGCCAGAGCCCTTGTTATTGGCTAAAATAGCGCCGGGTATTTTGTGGGTGGCTGCGCTGTTATCTTCGTTATTGTCTTTAGAGCGTTTATTTCGAGATGATTTTGCAGATGGGTCTTTAGAGCAGATGCTGATGAGTGGCTCATCGCTAGCATTGATAGCCTTGGCTAAAATCGTGGCCCATTGGCTGATAACAGGTGTGCCTATCTTATTGCTTTCGCCTCTTTTGGCAGTGCTTCTGTCTTTAGAATGGCAAAGTTTCCAAGCTACCTTTTACACCTTAGTGCTAGGAACCCCAGTATTGAGTTTGATTGGTTCTGTAGGGGTCGCCTTAACCGTTGGTTTACGCAAAGGGGGCGTTTTACTTAGCTTGTTAGTTTTGCCTTTGTATATTCCGGTGTTGATTTTTGCGACATCTGCGATTGAAGCTGCGTCATTAAGCTTGCCCTATGCCGGGCATTTAGCGATCATGGGTGCCATAAGCTTACTTGCACTCACCTTGGCTCCTTTTGCCACGGCTGCAGCGCTAAGAGTAAGCATTAACTAAATTTAGAATAAGACCGAGAGAGTAAATACCATTATGTGGAAATGGTTACATCCATATGCAAAACCTGAGGCGAGTTACACCCTAGCGGGAAAATTTGTGCCTTGGTTTAGTGTTTTTGCCATTGTGTGTTTTTCTGTAGGTTTAGTGTGGGGCCTTTTATTTGCACCTGCCGATTACCAACAAGGCGACAGTTTTAGGATTATCTATATTCATGTGCCTTCAGCAATTATGTCGATGGGCGCATACTCATCAATGGCCATAGCAGCTTTTATTGGTTTAGTTTGGCAAATTAAACAAGCTGATATGTATGTAGCAGCTGTTGCGCCAGTTGGCGCTGTATTTACTTTTGTTGCCTTATTTACCGGCGCTGCTTGGGGCAAACCAATGTGGGGAGCCTGGTGGGTATGGGATGCGCGCCTTACTTCAGAGTTAATACTGCTGTTTTTATATTTGGGGGTTATTGCACTGTATAACGCTTTTTCTGATAAAACCATGGCTGGTCGCGCTGCAGGCATTCTCAGCATTGTTGGTGTAATTAATTTACCTATTATTCATTACTCAGTAGAGTGGTGGAACACCCTGCATCAGGGCGCAACCATTACCAAGTTTGATAAACCCTCTATCGATTCTCGAATGCTATGGCCCTTACTGCTTAATATTCTAGCCTTTGGATTTTTCCTTGGCGCGGTGAGCTTGGTTCGCTTTAGAACTGAACTGTTGCGCCGCGAGCAACGTAGACCATGGGTACAACAACTTATTCAACGCCATATTCAAGCAAAGGGGTAGCACGATGCAATTTGAATCAGTCGCAGATTTTTTTGCTATGGGTGGTTATGGTTTTTATGTGTGGCTTGCGTTTGGGGTAAGCGCTCTAGCCATGGTAGGTATAGTGATAGACAGTATTGTTAAACGAAATGCCATTTTTAAATCTGTTGCGCGCCAATCTGCGCGACAGCAACGAGTTGAAGCAGCAAAAGAGGTAACTGAACGCTTATGAACCCAAGACGTAAAAAACGCTTAACGATTGTTCTAGCAATTGTAATTGGTTTGGGGGCTTCTATCGGCTTGTTGCTGTTTGCGTTACAACAGAATATCGATCTATTTTACACTCCCTCCGAGCTGGTAAATGGCAAGGGAAAAGACGAGATTAAACCCGAAGTAGGCCAACGGTTAAGAATTGGTGGCTTGGTATTACCTGGTACGGTTGAGCGCTCGCAAACTAGCTTGCAAGTTAGTTTTAAGCTGAGCGATGCTGGTGGTGGTATTGTAACCATTAACTATGAAGGCATTCTGCCAGACTTATTTAGAGAAGGACAAGGCATTGTAGCGCAAGGTGAATTAGCCAATGCTACAACCGTAAATGCTTTCGAAGTACTCGCTAAACACGACGAAGAATACATGCCACAGGAAGTGGCTGAAGCACTAGAAGGTATGGAACACTTTAAACCAGAATATACAGAAGCCCAGCTTAAAGGCTCTGGACACTAGAGACGGTAACTATGATCCCGGAACTTGGACATTACGCATTAATTCTTTCTTGTGCGTTAGCTATTTTACAAAGTGTGTACCCGCTATGGGGCGCGAGTAAAAATAGTGTTTCATTAATGAAACTTGCTCGACCTTTAGCGCTAGCGCAGTTTGCCTTCGTTACATTGTCTTTTGTAGTCTTAAGCTACTCATTTGCTATAAATGATTTCTCGGTAGCTTATGTAGCTAATAACTCGAACAGCCAGTTACCGGTTTACTACCGTTTATCAGCTGTTTGGGGTGCGCACGAAGGTTCATTATTGCTGTGGGCAATGATTTTGTCGGGGTGGGGCGCTGCAGTAGCAATGTTCAGCCGTGGCTTACCGCTCGACGCTGTTGCGCGGGTAGTAGCAGTAATGGGGATGATATGTGTAGGTTTTTACCTGTTCATCTTGCTTACTTCAAACCCCTTCGACAGAACTTTGCCATTTTTCCCAGTTGATGGACAAGATTTGAATCCTTTATTGCAAGATGTTGGGTTAATTTTCCACCCACCTCTTTTGTATATGGGGTATGTAGGCTTTTCGGTGGCTTTTGCTTTTGCTATCGCTGCTCTAATGGCTGGACGTTTAGATTCCACTTGGGCTCGTTGGTCTCGCCCTTGGACAATGGCGGCTTGGATTTTCCTTACTTTAGGTATCTCACTAGGAAGTTGGTGGGCCTACTACGAATTAGGCTGGGGCGGTTGGTGGTTCTGGGATCCAGTAGAAAATGCCTCATTTATGCCGTGGTTAGTGGGTACTGCGCTGCTGCATTCTTTAGCGGTAACCGAAAAGCGAGGGGTGTTTAAATCCTGGACTGTGTTGCTGGCTATATCCGCGTTTTCTCTTAGTTTATTAGGAACCTTTTTAGTTCGCTCCGGCGTATTGGTCTCGGTGCATGCCTTCGCGAGCGATCCCGCTCGAGGCTTGTTTATTCTAGGCTTCTTGTTGGTGGTGATTGGTGGCTCCTTATTGCTGTTTGCTATTCGTGGCTCACAGGTGAAAAGTCGCGGAACCTATAGTTTGTTTTCTCGCGAGACCTTTTTGTTAATCAACAACATCTTACTAGTAGCTGCCTTAGTGGTGGTATTGTTGGGTACTTTATTGCCGCTTATTCACAAGGAAATCGGCCTTGGCAGCATCTCAATTGGTGAGGCCTTCTTTAACCGAATGTTCAGCTGGATGATTGTGCCTTTTGCGATTGCTTTGGGTATTGGTCCTTTGCTGCGGTGGAAGCGCCAAGATATTCGCCCCCTTAAAGGTTGGCTGCTGGCTTTAGCAGCATTTAGTTTATTGGTGCCAGCTGCATTATTAGTAATGCTCGCGCCGAAGTTCTATGCCTTGGCTTACATGGCGCTTGCCTTATCATTTTGGGTGATTAGCTGTACAGCCTTAGAAGTATATTTGCGTGCTACTCATCGCCACACTTTCACCAAAGGTTTGAAAGTACTCAGTCGTTCTCATTGGGCAATGGTACTTGGCCATTTAGGTCTTGCGGTAACGGTAATAGGCGTGGCATTAACTAGCCATTACAGTATTGAACGTGACTTGCGTTTAGAGCCTGGTGATTCGGTTACCTTTGCTGCTTACTCTTTCCACTTCAAACAGGTTGAGCCTCTAGTTGGTCCAAACTATGAAGGCCATGTTGGGGTGATAGACGTATATAAAGATGAGCACTTAGCAACAACCTTACGTGCAGAAAAACGCTTCTATCGGGTACAACGAAATATGATGACAGAAGCCGCCATTGATGCAGGCTTATGGCGTGACTTATATGCGGCAATGGGTGAACAGCTCCCCGGTGGAGCATGGGCAGTGCGCCTATATTACAAGCCCTTTATCCGCTGGATTTGGCTAGGCTCAATTATTATGGCAATTGGCGGTGTATTTGCCATGTCGGATAAACGCTATCGTTTCAAAGTTAAGCAAGAGCAGTTAAGTGGCAAGCCACCTGTAAAAGGTGCGAGTAGTAAAAGCACTGATTTAGCAGAGGAGGCTTAAATGAATAAGCGTATATTTTATTTTTTACTGCCTCTTATCGCGTTCTTGTTTATGGCAGTGTTTTTGTATCGCGGTTTGTACAGTGACGCTACCGAGCTTGAGTCGGTATTAATAGGCAAGCCGGTTCCGCAATTCACTTTGCAAGATATTTATCAGCAAGATAAGCAACACGATGCTGCGATATTTAAGGGTGAACCCTTGCTGCTAAATGTTTGGGCTACCTGGTGTCCTACCTGTCGCGCAGAACATACCTTTCTGAACTCCTTGGCTGAACAAGGCGTTAAGATTGTTGGCTTAAATTACAAAGACGATCGAATTAAAGCGATAAAGTGGTTGGAGCAACTCGGTAACCCCTATCAAGTGAATTTGTACGATGGCAAGGGCCTGTTGGCATTAGACCTTGGTGTGTATGGTGCTCCAGAAACCTATTTTATCGATAGCCAAGGCGTAATTCGTTATCGCCATGTGGGTGATGTAAACGCGCGTAATTGGCAAGCAGAGCTTGCGCCAATATTTGCTGGTTTGGATTAATCATGATGAAAACTTTTCAAAGCTTTTTTGCGGTGCTGTTACTTGGCCTTCCTATATTGGCGAACGCTGCGATTTCAGCTCAGGAGTTTGATAACCCAGAACAGGAAGAGCTGTTTCGAGAGTTAACACGTGAGTTACGTTGCCCTAAATGTCAAAACAACAACATCTCTGATTCTAACGCTGGGCTTGCTCAAGACTTACGCGAGAAAACCTACCAAATGGTGAAGTCGGGCAGTGATAAACAAGAAGTATTGGATTATATGGTAGCGCGCTATGGCAACTTTGTGCGCTACGACCCGCCACTTACTCCAGCCGTACTTACCCTGTGGATAGCGCCGGTTTTAATTATATTGATTGGTGGATTTACTGTGTGGCGATTAGCCCGAAGAAGAAAAGACGCAAAACCTGCGCTAGATGTGGCCGAACAAGAACGCCTTGAGCAGCTAATTAAACAAACGGAGCAAGAAAAATAATGACAATATTTTGGTTGGCTGCTGCCGTTTTAACCCTGTTGGCTGTGGCGGTTGTTGTTTTGCCTTTGTGGCGACAACGAGACAGTCGCTCGGTGACTCAAACAGAACTAAATAAAACTCTCTACAAAGATAGATTAATTGAAATTGAACAAGAAAATGCGCAAGGCTTAGCGGAAGATAGCTCAGTGTTAGTGAGCGAACTTCAGCATAATTTGTTGGATGATATTCCCGAAGAAGCAGATGCCAAACGTAGTGCCATTTCCCCTTGGGTTGCGCTTCCCGGTGTGGTTTTTGTGGTGGCTATTTCCATTGGCATGTATATCAAACTAGGCAGTGCTGAAAAGGTTCAAGACTGGCAGGCGATTGTGCAAAAAATGCCAGAGCTGAGTAACAAGGTGCTGCTTGGCCAAGGTGGTGAAGTAAGTGAACAAGACTTAAATGAGTTCGCTTTAGGCTTGCGTACCAAGTTACATAATGACCCTAGTGATACACGCGGTTGGTTTTTATTGGCTAAAGTTGGCCAGGCTCTAAATCGTTTAGACATCATGACCGATGCCGCAGAGCAGGCTTATATGCGCGATTCAAAAAGTGCCAATATTATAGCTGTTTATGCTCAATCCTTATTCTACAGTGGCGAACCCAGTGAACAAGCGCGAGCTGAGCGACTATTAGTATTAGCCCTACAGCAAGACTCTAGTCAATTAGAGCTTTGGTCCTTGTATGCTTTTATGGCACTTGAGCAACAGCAGTTTCAGTTGGCTATTGATCGCTGGCAGAGAATGCTAAGTTTGGTTGATGCTGATTCTGAGCGTTATCAAATGCTGCAACAAAGTATTGAGTTTGCCGAAGCGCAAATTGCTCAACAGCAAGAGCCAGTTGCGGAACAAATCCCGGCTGTTGAGCAAGCGGTGGTTGAAAACAATCCAGCAAGTGGTCCTAGCTACAGTATCACTGTAGACGTGAAAGAAGGGTTGGAAGTGCCAGGCTCAAGCTTCTTGTTTGTGTTCGCTAAGTCTGTGAATGGGCCGCCAATGCCTTTGGCGGCCAAAAAAGTAGCGCATCCGCGTTTTCCTGTCACGGTGAATTTGTCAGACAGTGATAGCATGATGGAAGGTCTTAAGCTTTCTCAGCAAGGCGATTTTTATATTACCGCACGCTTATCTTACGATAACAATGTACAAACCATTGAAGGCGATTGGGAAGGGCAATCTTCTGCTATCTCTCAGGGCGAAGAACAAGCAATAAGTTTGCTTATCGATACTCCCCTGTAATTATGTATTAATATTGTAAGTGTTAATAGTTTTTACTATTCAGCTCTTAACATAGATGCCATAATAAAAAGAGGTTGCTTAGCAACCTTTTTTTATTTGTATTCGCAAATTATTTGGTGAGTTGATTTGCGATAGGTATCCGACCAAGGAAGGGGGTCTGAGTGCGTAAAGTAGTTACAGCTTTTTTGATGTTTGCTGTTATGTTGTCTACTGCATCTACCACAATGGCTAATGAAGTAGAGGCTTTTGATGAGCCTTATCAAGACTTCTCCGATCCTTTCGAGGGCTTCAATCGAAGCATGTGGAACTTCAACTATAACTATTTGGATAAGCCTCTTTATCGTCCTGTAACACATGTATATGCCGAGTACTTACCCTTTGGTATTCGCGAAGCCATGAACAACGTTATTCGTAACTTGGAAGAGCCCGCTAGTTTTGCTAACCACCTCCTGCAAGGTAAGGTAGAACGTGCTTCTAATAATCTAGTTCGATTTTTGTTTAATTCCAGCTTTGGTATCTTTGGCATTTTCGATTTAATGGGGCGCTCCGGTGTACAGCGAGACATTGAAGAATTCGGCGATGTAATGGGGTTTTACGGGGTGCCAGAAGGGCCTTATGTAATGTTACCTGTACTTGGGCCAACCACAGTACGTAAGGAAGTTGGCGACTGGGTAGACGCATTTGCATCGCCATTAACCAACTTAACGTTTGCTGAGCAGGTGATTAAGTGGGGCTTAGACGGATTGTACAAACGTGCGTCAGTTATTGAGCAAGAACCTCTATTGGATAACTCGCTAGACAGCTATACCTTTGTTAAAGATGCTTACTTACAGTATCGCTTATATCGCTTCTACAACGGTAAGCCGCCAACATCCTCAAAACAAGATATCGATTCAGCTTTAGAAGATTATTTAGACGAGTTGGAAGATTATTAATTAAGCTGAACTATGCTTGTAAGTAGTATCGTTCGGCGCACCTAACAGCCTCTGCTGCTAGTGTTAGCGCTGCCAACCCAGATTTGGCTTTTTACATACCTTTGTGTGGTATAAATTTTATACATGCTTGCTGGCGTTGCTATTACTTTGCTTATATTATCAACACATTAGACCACCTAAATGCTATTAACGTATTAATTAATAAGGATATTTGGAGAGAGTGCTGGAGCGCGACGATAACCCTTTATACGGGATCTCAATTTTAGTTGTAGAAGATGAAGTGGTGTTTCGTCAGCAGTTGCTCGCATTTCTAACTCAACAAGGCGCAATGGTTGGGGCTGTAGGAGATGGACAAGAAGCCCTTAATGCTATCAATCAACAACATTACGATATTATTTTAATGGACCTCATCATGCCGCGCATGAATGGGGTAGAACTGCTGCAACGCTTAGACAACTTCCCCGGCAGTGTTGTGGTTATTTCCGGTAAAAGCACCATGGCCGATTTACGTAAGGTATTGCAGCTCGGTGCTAGTGACTTTTTAGTTAAACCGCTTACCGATTTTAATGAGTTAACCGACACCATTCTTGCTAACCTTTCAATGGCTAACGAGCACAGCCTGCAAATGGAATTTGCCGAGTTTGATGAACATAAAGCCCACTTTAAGGCCAATGATGCTCAAGCGAGCATGGTATTGAATGAAATTCTTCCAGAGAATACCCAAGAAATCATCGGGTTCTTTTGTCATTATCGATTGAAAGGACAATCTCTGTTTCCGATTATTAAGCAAATTGACGAGCATCATGTAGGTTTTTTGGTGGTTGATATTTGCTTATTAGGTGATGAAGGTGTGGTTGCTGCAGTCATTATAAATGGCTTTTTTCAAGACATGTGGAATCGTTTTTTGGTTAATGACCCTACAGCGCTTCAACCGAGCGAAGCGCTTAGTACGCTTAACCGTATTATTAAAGCGGCCGATCTACGGGCACCAGTTGCCTGCTTGTATGGTGTGATAGAGCACGATCAAGTATTGTTTGCCAATGCGGGTTTGTTAGATGCACCAACTCCTTTTGATGCGGCTCATCCCGGAATGCCTTTAGGTCTCAACGCCGATGCTCATTACTTAGAAAGTATCGGAAAACTCTCCGACATAGGCTTTAGCTTGCGCTTTAAAAACTTGGCCGACGATCGTATTAACTTAAAACTGTTTCCGGTAAGCTAAAATTAATGCTTTATGATTTTTGTTAGAGGTTGTTTTGCGACGTAAAGGAATAGTTTTGGCTGGAGGGTCCGGGACTCGTTTATACCCGATTACGCAAGTGATTAGTAAGCAGTTAATGCCTGTTTATGACAAACCTATGATCTATTACCCAATAGCTACATTAATGCTAGCTGGAATTACAGACATCCTAATTATCTCTACTCCCGAGGATCTCCCTCGTTTCAAAAAGCTTTTAGGTAATGGAACTCAGTGGGGACTAAGATTTGAATATGCTGAGCAAAATACGCCCGATGGTATTGCTCAAGCACTATTGATTGCTGAGACCTTTCTTGATAACTGTGCCGCATGTTTAGTGTTGGGGGATAACTTGTTTTACGGACAGGGCTTGCCTTTAGCTTTAAGTTCTGCGGCCAAACAATGTACCGGAGCATGTGTGTTTGGTTACCATGTCACCGATGCTGAGCGCTATGGAGTTGTGGAATTTGATAAAGATGGAAAGGTGTTGTCTATTGAGGAAAAGCCAGAAGTACCTAAGTCTAGCTTTGCAGTTACGGGCTGTTATTTTTTTGACAATCAAGTCGTTGACTTAGCTAAACAACTTAAACCTTCTAAGCGCGGTGAACTAGAAATTACAGATCTTATAAACTTATATTTGGACAAAGGTTTATTGCAAGTTCAGCTGCTTGGTCGTGGTAGTGCTTGGTTAGACACGGGGACTCATGATTCACTGCTAGAAGCCGCTCAGTTTATTGCTGTTTTGGAAAAACGACAAGGTTTGAAAGTGTGTTGTCCAGAAGAGATTGCATACCGGCTGGGTTTAATTAACGTACAACAGTTAAAAGCCTTAGCAGCACCAATGCTAAATAATGCTTATGGCAAGTACCTAAATGCACTTGTGTCATAAGTTTTGATAGTGAAAAGAGATATGAGTAAACGAATATTGGTAACCGGTGGTGCCGGGTTCATTGGTGCCAATTTTGTACGCTATTGGTTACAGCATCACCCCAATGATCAACTTGTTGTTTTGGATGCTCTGACTTACGCAGGAAATAAAGCAAGTCTTTCTGATGTAGAGACCCACGATAATTTTAAATTTGTGCAGGGAGATATTTGTAATACCAACTTGGTGCAGAGTTTGTTAGTTGAAGAAGAGCTTAATACCATTGTACATTTTGCTGCAGAGTCTCATGTTGACCGCTCAATTACTGAACCTGATGCATTTATTGAAACCAATATTATCGGAACCTATAGTTTACTTAAAGCGGCTAAAGCAGTATGGATTGACCACCCAATTGCCCAAGGTATACCGCCGTTACCACATCGCTTTCATCACGTTAGTACAGATGAAGTATACGGATCTCTTGAGCCCAATGCCCCAGCTTTCGCAGAAGATGCTCAATACGCCCCCAACTCACCTTACTCTGCAAGCAAGGCCGCTAGCGATCACTTAGTCCGAGCATATCACCATACCTACGGTTTGGAAGTAACAACCTCTAATTGTTCAAATAACTACGGTCCGTTTCATTTCCCAGAAAAACTTATCCCATTAGTTATCACTAATGTACTAAGTAACAAAGCGTTACCTATTTATGGTGATGGTATGCAAGTTCGAGATTGGCTCTTTGTAGAAGACCATGCTCGAGGTATCGAGTTGGTCCTAGATAAGGGGCGTATAGGGGAAAACTATAATATCGGCGGCAATAATGAATGGGCCAACATCGAAATCGTAAAGTTGGTTTGTCGATTATTAAACCAACGTTTCAGAAAATCATCTAGATTGGCGATGCAGTATCCTTTGGCTAAAGCTGCTATTGCAGGTAATGCTGAATCGTTAATAAGTTTTGTTGAAGATAGAGTCGGGCATGATCGCAGATATGCTATTGACGCCAGAAAAACTCAACAAGAATTGGGTTATGAGCCAGCAGTATCTTTTGAACAAGGCATTGAGCTTACCATTGATTGGTATCTAAAGGCTCAAGATTGGTTAAAAGCACTCTAGAAAGAGTAGGTTTAATTTCGTAACAATGTGCTTTCTTAATGTCTATACAGGTTATTTAAAATAGAAACGAAGAGTTCAGCTCCAGTTGCATTCTCTCTATACTTATAGACTTATATCTTCTTAGAACCTCAGATTATTAAAAGTAGCATAATGTTATAGCGCGGTTACTAGTAGTAGTCAGCTTTATCAGTTAGTCTGAGCTTGTTTTATATTCTATAACGATATAACGAATTAAGAGCTGAAGACTAAATGGAAAATTATAACTTAACTCATCTTAAAGCATTAGAAGCCGAGAGTATCCATATCATCCGTGAAGTAGCGGCTGAGTTCGACAACCCGGTAATGCTGTACTCTGTGGGTAAAGACTCCGCGGTAATGCTTCATTTAGCGCGTAAAGCTTTCTACCCCGGAAAAATTCCTTTCCCATTACTGCACGTAGATACCGACTGGAAATTTAAAGAAATGATCCAGTTCCGTGACCGCATGGCAGAAAAGTACGACTTCGAATTGCTAGTGCATAAAAACCCTGAAGGTCTTGAAATGGGTATTGGCCCTTTCTCTCACGGTAGTGCAGTGCACACTGATGTGATGAAAACTCAAGGCTTAAAGCAAGCATTAAACAAATATCAGTTTGATGCTGCCTTTGGTGGCGCGCGTCGTGATGAAGAGAAATCACGAGCTAAAGAGCGAGTTTATTCATTCCGTGATAAAAACCACCGTTGGGATCCAAAATCACAACGCCCTGAACTTTGGAATACTTATAACTCTAAAGTAAACAAAGGCGAAAGTATTCGTGTATTCCCGCTATCTAACTGGACCGAGTTAGATATTTGGCAGTATATCTACCTAGAAAACATAGAAATTGTTCCTCTTTACTTGTCTCAAGAGCGCCCAGTAGTTGAGCGTGACGGCACTCTAATCATGGTAGATGATGAGCGTATGCCAGTTGAAGAAGGGGAAATTCAACACAAAATGGTACGTTTTCGTACTTTAGGTTGTTACCCACTTACCGGAGCCGTAGAGTCGGAAGCCACAACTCTACCTGAAGTTATTCAAGAAATGCTGTTGACTAAAACCTCTGAACGACAAGGTCGAGTGATTGACCACGATAGCGCAGGGTCAATGGAGAAGAAGAAAATGGAAGGTTATTTCTAAAGGAAATAGCAGGCTTCTAAACAGTATTTACCTGCTCAAGTTATTGGGTTGGAACAGAACAAGAATTTTGACGCTGGCGAAAGCTAGGAAAGCGAGGATACCATGTCTCATCAATCAACATTGATTGCTTCAGATATCGAAGAGTACTTACAACAACATGAACAGAAACAGCTACTACGTTTACTAACCTGTGGTAGCGTTGATGATGGTAAAAGCACCTTAATTGGTCGCTTATTGCATGATTCAAAAATGATTTTTGAAGATCAGTTAGCAACCATCAAAAATGACTCGAAACGTTTTAATACCACAGATGGTGAGTTTGACTTAGCGCTATTGGTTGACGGTTTACAGTCGGAACGTGAGCAAGGTATTACCATTGATGTTGCTTACCGTTATTTCTCTACAGAAAAGCGTAAGTTTATTATTGCCGACACGCCAGGTCATGAACAATACACCCGTAACATGGCAACTGGCGCATCGAACTGTGATTTAGCTATTGTAATGATTGATGCCCGCTATGGCGTGCAAGTACAAACTCGCCGCCACAGCTTTATTGTATCAACACTGGGCATTAAGCAAGTAATTGTAGCCATTAACAAAATGGATTTAGTCGAGTTTTCCGAAGCTCGCTTTGAAGAGATTAAAGCAGAGTATCAAAAGTTTGCTGAGAATTTGAATATCGATAGCATCAAGTTTGTGCCAATTTCTGCATTAAATGGTGACAACGTGGTAGAGCGCAGTGAACAAAGCGCTTGGTATCACGGTGAAACCTTGATGGGCATGCTAGAAAGTGCGCCAATTAGTGCCGGACAAAACTTTGATGACTTCCGTTTCCCTGTTCAATACGTTAATCGTCCAAACCTAGACTTCCGTGGTTTCTGCGGCACGATCAGCTCTGGTGTTGTGCGCAAAGGCGATGAAGTAACGTCGTTACCTTCAGGCAAAACCTCGAAAGTGAAAAGCATCGTCACCTTTGATGGCGAAATTGATGAAGCTTACGCGCCTATGGCGGTAACTCTTACTTTAGAAGATGAAATTGATGCAAGTCGTGGAAACATGCTGGTACATAGCAACAATAAACCTTGGGTAGCCAGCAGCGCAGAAGCGACCATTGTTTGGATGGCCGAAGAGCCAATGATTGCTAACAAACAATACGATTTTAAACTAGCGTCTAAAACTACTTCAGGCTCTATCGCTAAGATCGAGCACCAAATAGATGTGAATACCTTAGAAGAGCAAGAAGCTGTTCGCCTAGGCTTAAACGAGATTGGTTCTTGCCAAGTTCAGTTTAGCCAGCAAGTTGCTTTTGATGCCTATAACAAAGCCAAAGGCACTGGTTCATTTATTATTATTGACCGTATCTCCAATGTAACTGTAGGTGCCGGTATTATTACGGCAAAGGGTAGTTTAGAAGAAGCAGGGCTGCAGAAAGAGTTCTCTGCATTTGAGTTAGAACTTAATGCGCTTGTTCGTAAACACTTCCCGCATTGGGATGCTAAAGACTTAAGCGAACTACTTAAGTAATGAGCATACAGGCCATATTGGTGCTAGTGATTTTTATTGGCACCATTGCGTCTCTAATTCGTTATCAGCAGTATCCTGCCAAAATCTTTGGTGGGGTAATGCTACTGCTGTTCGTGCTTGATCTAGTTAGTAGCGATCAGCTGTTGGCTAGTGTATCGAACCAAGGTTTAATGACCTTGGTTCTGTTAATGCTATGCTCGATTGCTTTGGAAAAAACACGACTATTGCGAGTGCTGGCGGCCTCCATCATTAAACCATCGCTTCGTTCTACTTGGCTTCGATTATATTCCACCACGGTGCTGTCTTCTGCTGCCTTAAATAATACCGCAGTAGTTGCCACTTTATTGGCACCAATTCGTAATAATCCTTATCACAGCGCTAGCCGCTTATTGTTGCCCTTATCTTACGCGGCTATTTTAGGTGGAACGCTTACCTTAATAGGCACCTCTACCAACCTTATCGTAAATAGCTTGCTGCTTGAGAGCACTGGTGAAAGTTTGGGCTTTTTTGATTTCACCTTAATAGGCTTGGTTGCAGTGGTGGCTTGCGGTTTTACTTTGGCGTTTTTTTCACGCTATTTACCTGATCACAAGCGTGAAGAAAATCATTATCATCGCTACTTTATTGATGCAAAGATTCAAGCGGATTCGGCCTTAATTGGTAAGAGTGTTGAAGAAAATGGGCTACGTCACTTAGAGTCACTGTTCCTTGTGGAAATTGTTAGAGATGGAAAACTGATTAGCCCGGTAGCTCCCACCGAAGTGATGCAACAAGCCGATCGGCTTATTTTTAGCGGCGACGTTACAAAAGTTATGCAACTTAATCAGTTCTCCGGGCTGCAAACATTTGCAGATTCAAATGGCTTATTGGGCTCTAATCTTACCGAAGTAGTTATTCGCCCAGAAAGCATGTTGGTGGGGAAAAGCTTAAAAGGCGCCGGATTTCGTGCCCGCTTCGACGCGGCGGTTGTGGCCATTAAGCGAGATGGCGAAAGAGTATCAGGGAAGCTAGGCGAAATAACCCTGCAGGCCGGAGACTTTTTGGTGTTGGCGGTTGGCGCAGACTTTAAGTCGCGTACTAACCTAAGCAAAAACTTTATCGTGGTAAGTGGTGTTGAGCCCGATACCCGTCTAAATGGTGCTTCAGAGCTTATTGCAATTGGTGGTTTTGTGCTAGCCGTGGGGGCTGCAGCGATTGGCTTGGTTAGTCTATTTAAAGCGATGGTTGTGTTGTTAGGTGGTTTAATCTTTTTCAGGTGCTTAACTCCCAGTGAATTAGTACGCCGTTTTCCTAAAGAAATATGGTTAATTGTTGCCTCGGCTTTGGCGTTGTCTCAGGCCATGCATAATGCAGGTTTAGTGGAGTTACTAGAGGCCTTGTTTAACGGCGGCTTAAGTGGCCAATGGTTTATGCTGAGTTTAGTGGCAGTGTACCTACTAACTTGGATATTTACCGAGTTGGTTACCAACAACGCGGCGGCGGCCTTAATGTTTCCTTTAGCTTATGGCTTGGCTAACGCATTAGGAGCTAATCCGATGACCTTTGTAATGACGGTAGCTTTTGCAGCGAGTGCTAGCTTTGTAAGCCCATATGGATATCAAACCAACTTAATGGTGTATAACGCCGGTCGCTACAGTTTACGAGACTTTGTTAAATTAGGTTTACCGGTAGCCTTGGTTTATGGCTTGGTGGTTTTGGTATTGGTTCCAATAGTTTTTCCTTTATAGTGATTTTATTTAAATAGCAGAGTAGGCGAGTTATGGAAAAAAAGAGCGAGAATGTGGTTTGGCATAATCACAGTGTTAATCGAGAGTTACGCACGATGAAAAAAGGCCACAAACCCTGCGTACTTTGGTTTACTGGTTTAAGCGGCTCAGGGAAGTCTACTATTGCTAACGCAGTTGATTACTTATTGTATCAACGCGGCGTTCATACTTATGTTCTGGATGGTGACAATGTTCGCCATGGGCTAAATGGTGATCTAGGTTTCTCAGACATTGACCGTGTAGAAAATATTCGTCGTATTGGTGAAGTAGCCAAGCTGTTTGTAGACGCAGGTTTAGTAGTTTCTACTGCTTTTATATCTCCATTTAAAGCAGACCGCTCGCTGGTTCGCAATCAACTAAGCGATGGCGAATTTTTTGAAGTGTTTATTGATACTCCTCTAGAAGTGTGTGAGCAACGTGATCCAAAAGGCTTGTACAAAAAGGCTCGCAGTGGCGAGATTAAAAACTTTACCGGTATAAGCTCAGCTTATGAAGCGCCGGAAAAAGCGGATGTACACGTGCAAACCGATGGTAAGTCGGTTGAGCAATGTGCAGAGTTTGTGGTTAATGCGCTAATTGATGCGGGTATTGTTAAGGCTTAGTAACGAGGTTTTCTTTGCGACACATAGATATTTTCAACGGTGATGCAGATGGTATCATTTCTCTGATTCAGCTTCGTTTAAACGAGCCCCGAAACAGTATTTTGCTTACAGGGGTTAAGCGTGAAAATCAGTTGATGAATGATTTTGATTTTCAGCCAAATGATCAAGTCACCGTGCTCGATATTTCTATGGAAAAAAACCGAGAAGGATTACTGCAAGCCTTAGATGTTGGCGCTAATGTGCATTATGTTGACCATCATCGTCCTGGTGAAATACCAACGCACCCAAATCTGCTAGCCGATATTAATACCGATGCGGATGTTTGTACTGCACTGTTGGTAGATGAAAAGCTTAAGGGAAAATATCACCATTGGGCAATTGCTGCTGCTTATGGTGATAACCTAATCGCGAAAGCAGATGTGTTGTGTCAGCAAGCTCAATTAAGCGAATTGCAAAGCGAACAGTTAAAAGAGCTAGGTACTTTAGTTAATTACAACGGGTATGGTGCTGCGCTAGCCGATCTTCATTATGAGCCTGCTACGCTATTTAAACAGTTGCTTGAATATACTTCCCCATTTGAAGCTATTGCCGATAGCCAATCTACCTATCATCAGCTAAAAACTGCTTATCAAGAAGATATGAATCTTGCCAACAGCGTAAAAGCTCACTACCAAAGCTCTATTGTAAAAGTAACTATCTTACCTAACGCTGCTTGGGCCAGACGGATAAGCGGCGTTTTTGGCAATCAGCAAGCAAACCAACACCCCGCACTGGCGCATTTGGTTTTAACCGAAATTGATAGTCAAGCAGCAGTAGTTAGCTTGCGCGCTCCTCTTGCTAAAAAACATGGAGCAGGGAGCATTTGTAGTAACTATAAATCTGGCGGAGGGCGAGAAGCTGCCGCTGGAGTTAATCATTTTGACATTGAGCTACTAAAGCAGCTTATTTGCGACATAGAAAGGTATTATTCTTAGCTAAATTAGTTTTTCTGTTGGTTATTTAAGCAGTTATTGGTTGTTACATTTGTGCTGTATCAAAAATAGATAAAATATCCATCTTTTCCAGAAAGGCCTTTCAGTAATCTAGGGTGCTGTTTTTAAAACAATTAATAGTATTTTAACTTTTGTAAAGCGCTTGAATATCAAACTGTTGGACTACCGATGGTATTTATCCATGAAATTGCTGTGTTATACTTTTTCCCCATTATTGTATAGTGCAGGGAATCGCTCCGTGATAGTGTCGAAACGCTTAAAAATTTGTTTCTGTTTTCTTATATTTTTACTAACTTCCGCCGCCTCCCATGCCAATACCTACGCAGGGGCTATCTTTTCTTATACTTCTACTGAATATAACTCTGATGGTGCCTCAAGCAGTGAAGGCAAACCATGGGTACTACAAGCTCAAGTAGGGCACTTCTTTAATGATTATCTAGCTCTGGAAGGAAGGTATGGCGTCTCTACTGGCCGTTCTGGGGGGATATCTATTGATAGCTTGGGCTCATTATTAGTTAAAGGTAATCTACCTATCACTGAGCAAACCGCAATGTACGCATTGTTAGGTGGCTCATTAGCAAAATTAGATCAACAAAATGTAGCGAGTAGTACAGAAAGTGGAACGAGTTTCGGATTGGGCGCTCACTACGCGTTTAGCCGAAATAGTGCAGTAACTATAGAGTATTTAAGTAGCTTAAATTCAAGCAAAGCAAAAATTGGTGGAATCAACTTAGCATTTCAATATCGGTTCTGATTTTTAGCCGGTTACAGTCTCAAGGCTGTAAGAGGTGAACGTGCGGATTTCGCGCAATAAACTAACTTGCACTGAAAACTTAGAACAAATCGCAATTGTAAGTTTACGTAAAGAACTGAATTGAAGTATTATCGAGCGCGTTATTAATTGTGTTGCTGTTGAATAAATTTGTTGATTGAGAAAGAGAAGATTAAATAATGAAATTTGGACTTAAGAGTCTCATTGTAGTTTGTTTGTTAGGGGTATCTCATTTTTCTCTTGCTATGAACCTTAGCCCTGATCAAGTTCAAATGCTCAAGAGCCTACCAGCTGATCAACAAGCAGCGTTAGCCAGACAATACGGTGTTGATATATCACAGTTTTCTCATTCTTCGGTAACTCAATCTCAATCACCGCAAAACATTACCCCTCAGTTACCGCAAAAGCGCGACTTACAAGCTGAGCAACAAGCGCTTGCAGGCAAAAATAGTGCTGGCGAAACCGCAGAACTGCAACGTTTTGGCCTAGATGTTTTTGCTACGCAACCAACGACGTTTGCCCCACTTAACAACATCCCCGTTACTGATAACTATCGCTTAGGGCCTGGTGATACATTAAATGTGCAATTATTCGGTAAAGAAAACAGTAGCTTTGAATTTAGAGTAAATCGCCACGGAAGTATTAGTTTTCCTGAACTCGGCCCCGTAAATGTCTCTGGTTTAACATTTATCGAAGTTAGAGAGCTGATTACACAACAAATTAATGAAAAGAAAATCGGTGTACGTAGTAATGTGACTATGGGGGAGTTGCGTACTGTTGAAGTGTTTGTATTGGGTGATGCTTACCAACCTGGTAAATATTTGGTGAGCTCTCTTTCTAGTATAACACACGCGCTATATGCGAGTGGCGGTATTAATCAACAAGGTAGTCTGCGAGATATTCGCTTATTGCGTGATGGTCAACTGGTGAGTAAGTTTGACTTATACGACTTGCTGATAAAAGGTGATACTAGTAATGACCTCCAGTTACGTAGTGGCGATGTGATTTTTGTTGGCCCTCTCAGTGATACTGTAAGCGTGGAAGGTGAAGTTGTTCGCCCTGCTATTTACGAAATTAGTGGCAAAGAAACGGTAAAAGGGCTGATTTCATTAGCTGGCGGTTATACAACTAAAGCATTTAAAAAGTCGGCTAGGTTTGAGCGTATCACCGGTGAAGGTTTAATCGACCTATTGACCCTTGATTTAAACGATAGCTCAGACCTCAAAAGGAATCTTCAAAACGGTGATTTTTTAACTATCGAGCAAGTGGATAAAAGAACACCAAACTATGTATCGCTTAAAGGTAATGTAGCACGAGACGGTCGCTACCAATGGCGAAAAGGTCTGCGCATTTCTGATCTGCTTCCTAGTGTACAAAGAAGTTTAAATACAAGCAGCGACCTCAATTACAGCTTGGTTGTGCGCAAAGAGAAAGATCGTTCAATAACGATTTTACAAGTAGATCTAGAGAATGCAATTAACCAAAAGCACTCAGCAGACAACATTCTTCTAAAGCCAGAAGACGAAATTCTAGTTTTTACTAAATATGACTTAGAACTGTTCAGTGAAGCTTTTCAAATTGGTGCTAAAGAGAAAGACCTATTAAGTGCTGATGCCGCAAGTCTTAATGCTAAGATGGAAACCGCCGAGCAGTTGGCTAACCAAACTGTTGGTGAGCAAGCCCAACAAGATGCTCAATTTAGTCAATACAGTCAGCAAACTCAAACCACCACTTTACCAAACAGACCGGCGGGTACTTTAAATCAAAATGAAGCAAGCTTAGCTGGGAGTCAGGGAAGCACCTCAGGAAGAGTTGAAGATTCTAAAACTGAAACTGACATAGAGCGAATAGCGCGTATTACTAATATGTCGGTTAACGAAGTTGAAAAAGTGCTTAAATCGACTCGTGAAAAGCTATTGGCTCCGATACTGATAATGTTACAGGAACAATCGAGCATAAATCGTGAGTTAAAGGTTGTTGAGATTTTTGGAGAAGTAAAGTTTCCTGGCATTTACCCAATAACTAATAAAAACACGGTAAAGGATTTAATTGATGCTGCGGGCGGCTTGAAAAATGGCGCCTACGCACTTCACAGCGAGTTAACAAGAACTATTGTGCAAGATGCTGATGCCGATGTTACTTTGCTACGTCTTGATCTTAATGATGTAATCGCGCGAGTTCCTGAACAAAATCTAGTTTTGCAAGCTCGCGATAGGCTAAATGTATTGGCAGTGCCTAATTTGCGTAAGCAACGCACGGTAAGCCTGCAAGGCGAAGTACGCTTTCCTGGCACCTACGTTATCAAGCGTGGAGAGACACTCGGTGATGTAATTGCTAGAGCGGGTGGATTGACTGAGTATGCTCATCAAGATGGTGCCGTGTTCACTCGCGAAGCGTTACGAGTACGCGAACAAAGTCAAATAGATGCTTACGCAGAAAGCATTCGTCAGGAAGTCGCTAAAAAGAGCCTTCGCCAAACTGGTCCAGGTAGTTTTACGTCATCTTCAAGCCCAACTGAGCAGCTTGAGCTGATCCAGGAAATGAGTGGCACAAAAGCGCTTGGTAGGATGGTGGTTGATTTACCCGCTATTCTGCTCGACGACAGCGCTAAAGACTTCATGTTAGAAGATGAAGACATGCTTTATGTGCCTCAGTATAGAAACACCGTTACAATTATGGGCGAAGTTCAAATTTCAACTTCTTACCTATTGGATGAAGCATACAGCTTTAAAGACTATATTAACTTTGCAGGTGGTGCTAAAAAACAAGCTGATGAAGATAGGATCTTTGTCGTAAGAGCTAACGGCTCAGTTTATAAACCAGAGTCTGGATTTTGGTTTAAGAATAATAAACAACCTCTACAGCCAGGTGACACCATTGTAGTGCCAATTGATACCGATTATCGTGACGCCCTGAGTACTTGGACAGCGGCAACTCAAATCTTGTATCAAATTGGTGTAGCCTATAACGCGATCCAAAAATAGCAATTAATGCACCCTTATACAGGGTGCTTATTTATCTAATAAGTAGACTAGTGAACAATGACTCAATCAGTACAACAGCAACAACCTAATTACCCGCCAGCCTATTTTGAAAGTGTTGCTGAAGACGAGATAGATCTTAGAGAGTTGTTTTCAGTGATTTGGCGCGGCAAATGGATAATTATTGCGTGTACTGCTTTGTTTGCTGTTGCTGCAGTGATTTACGCGATAAACCAACCAAATATCTACCGAGCCAATGCCTTATTGGCAGCCTCTAATCAAGAGAGTAATAAGCTAAGTGGTATGGCTTCTCAGTTTGGAGGTTTGGCGTCTCTCGCTGGAATTAACCTAGGAAGTGGAGGGGGCACCGACCAAACCACTTTGGCGATCGAAGTGCTAAAGTCTCGACAGTTCTTCAAAGAGTTTTTAGATAAGTATCAGATTAAAGCCGACTTAATGGCTGCGAAAGATTGGAATCAGGTAAGCGGAGAGTTGAGCTATGATCCTGAGGTTTACGATGCTCAAGCCAATCGTTGGACGCGTGACGTTAAAGCTCCTAAACGGGCTGAACCCTCAATGCAAGAAAGCCATGAAGTGTTCATTAAAGAAGTATTAAGTATATCGACCGATAAAGAAACAGGCTTAATTACCGTAGCTGCAGAACACATCTCACCTATTGTGGCACAACAGTGGGTAAACTGGTTGGTTAAAGACATTAACCAAGTGATGCGCGAACGTTCTCAGCAGGAAACTTTAACTAATATTAACTATTTAAAAGAGCAGTTAGAAAATACCTCTGTAGCCCAAATGCAAACTGTTTTTTATCAACTTATAGAAGAACAAACTAAAACATTAATGTTGGCCGAAGCCAATGGTGATTTTGTGTTTAAGGTGGTCGACCCTGCCGTAGTTGCTGAACAAAAAGTTAAACCTAAACGTGCACTTATATGTGTGTTAGGTACCTTATTAGGCGGCATTTTAGGTGTGATGTTGGTATTGGTTCGACACTTTGCTAAAGGAAGTGCCGATGCTTAGTAGTTATTTTATTTGCTTAATAGCTCTTGGTGAGTTTTTATGAGCACCTTTATATTGTCCTTGTTAGTCGCTTTTTTAGGCACCTACAGTGCGATTAAAGTATTAAAACCAATCGCGATTAAGCATGAACTGGTAGACAAACCAAATGAGAGAAAACTTCATGTTGGTGCTATTCCTCTTATTGGTGGAATTGCTGTCTATGTAGGTTTTGTATTATCGCTACTAGTCATTGCTCAAGGCTACGACATTTCATTTAAGTACTTTCTGTTAGCTTCTGGCGGGATTCTTCTCGTAGGAATGCTAGATGATAAATACGATCTTAGTGTTCGCTTAAGGATGTTTTGCCAAATTGTAGCTGCAAGTGTGATGATGTTTGCGAGCGGCGATCGTATAGAAAACTTGGGCAATCTATTGGTAATGGGTGACATCCACCTTGGTTGGGCTGCTGTACCCTTTACATACTTGGCCATCATGGGTGCCATTAATGCCTATAACATGGTAGACGGTATCGATGGTTTAGTGGGCGGTGTAACTTTTACCAGCATGCTGTCTCTATCTTTACTTTTCATACTGGAAGGTTTCGTGCTGGAATCCTGGATAGCACTTTGCCTAGTAGTAGCGCTAATTCCCTATCTTATTTTTAATCTGACTAGAGCTGACAACCCGAAGCGTAGTAAGATTTTTATGGGTGACGCTGGTTCAATGTTTGTTGGCTTAAGCGTGGTGTGGCTGCTGGCAATAGGCTCACAAGGTGAAGCCCCAGCCTTCAAACCCGTAACTGCTTTATGGGTTATTGCTATACCGCTTATGGACATGGCAGGGGTAATGATTCGCCGTAAGCGCAAAGGTCAATCTCCCTTTAAGCCAGATAGAGATCATTTACACCACATATTTATGCGTGCAGGCTTCACCTCTAGACAGACTCTTATATGCATTACCTTACTAAGCTTTAGCATATCTATGGTAGGGGTATTGCTTAACTGTTTAAGTGCACCTGATTGGTTGTCTTTCGGTTTGTTTTTGATGGTGTTTGCAGGTTACTTACTGGCCCTAAAGCATGTATGGCGTTTGCTAATAGCATTCAGAAAAGTAAAAGCATTTAGGCGCATGCGACGGGTTAACCAAGTAAAGTTGTCTAGAACTAAGCAAAAAAATGCCTAGAAATAGTCTGTTAAAGAGTTGGTTGTAAAAAAGAGCCTATTGGGGCGGGTTTACAAAAGTAAGGTAACCAAGTAATTACAATGAGATAGCGAAAGCTAGCTGTCTCAAAACTAATAAATAGTGTCTCAGCGTGTATTTGAACCCTGAGAACGAATGAGTGAAAATCAATCAGGAATCGTTAGTATGAGCAATATCTTGCCTCTTATCGGCCGAGATAAAGAGCTATTCATCGCTGATATTACTAGCCATGAGGCAGAGTTGAAGCGCATCGTATCGGAATCGACTTTCTTAGTTTTAGGTGGTGCGGGGTCAATTGGTCAAGCAGTTACAAAAGAAATTTTTAAGCGTAACCCAAAAAAATTACATGTTGTTGATATTAGCGAAAACAACATGGTTGAGTTAGTACGAGACATCCGCAGTTCATTTGGTTACATCGATGGTGACTTTCAGACATTCGCTTTAGATATAGGTTCTTTGGAATACGATGCGTTCATCAAAGCAGATGGCAAGTTTGATTATGTCTTGAACTTGTCAGCACTTAAGCATGTACGAAGTGAAAAAGATCCGTACACATTAATGCGTATGATCGATGTGAATGTGTTCAACACAGATAAAACCATTCAGCAATCTATCGATGCTGGCGCTAAAAAGTACTTCTGTGTGTCGACAGATAAAGCGGCAAATCCAGTCAATATGATGGGCGCTTCAAAGCGTATTATGGAAATGTTCCTAATGCGTAAAAGTGAGCAAATAGCCATTTCAACAGCGCGTTTCGCTAATGTAGCATTCTCTGATGGTTCTTTGCTGCATGGCTTCAATCAACGTATTCAAAAACGTCAACCGATTGTTGCACCAAATGACATCAAGCGATATTTCGTGACCCCACAAGAGTCCGGCGAACTCTGTTTGATGTCTTGTATCTTTGGTGAAAATCGAGACATTTTCTTTCCTAAATTAAGTGAGGCACTTCACTTGATTTCATTTGCTGATATTGCAGTCAAGTACCTAAAGCCACTAGGTTTTGAGCCTCACTTATGCGAGTCAGAAGAGGAAGCTCGTCAATTAGTACATACTTTGCCAAAACAAGGCAAATGGCCGTGCCTATTTACCGCGAGTGACACCACGGGTGAGAAAGGCTTTGAAGAGTTTTTTACTGATATGGAAGAACTCGACATGGTTCGTTTCGAGAACTTGGGTATTATCAAAAACAATCCTGAATACGATCAAGAGCTATTGAGCCTGTTTGAGAAAAGTATTGCAGAAATGAAAAATAGTCGCGAATGGAATAAAGCGCAGATCGTAAAGCTGTTCTTTACAATGATCCCGGACTTTGGCCACAAAGAAACGGGCAAGTATCTCGATAGCAAGATGTAAGAGGCATAACAGCATGACCCCATCAAACATTGTCGAGTTTGTTCGTGACATCTATCAAACGAGTGAGTTTATCCCACTACATGCGCCAACATTCTCAGGAAACGAAAAGGAATACGTCCTAGAGACCATTGACAGCACCTTTGTGTCCAGCGTGGGAAAATTTGTTGATCAATTTGAACAGAAAATTGAAGCCTTCACAGGTAGCCCTAAAGCTGTCGCAACAGTAAATGGTACAGCAGCATTGCATGCTGCGCTCTATATGGTCGGTGTAGAGCGAGGAGATCTGGTTATTACCCAAGCTCTTACTTTCGTAGCAACCTGTAACGCGCTCTACCATATGGGGGCAGAGCCTGTTTTTGTCGACGTTTCTCCTGTCAGTCTGGGGTTATGCCCTAAAGCACTAGAAGCATATTTGTCAGAGAACGCTGACCTTACGGAAAATGGATGTTTTCACACGGGGACAAAACAGCGTATTCGTGCAGTAGTGCCGATGCACACTTTCGGTCACCCAGTGGAAATGGATGAATTGATTGCGGTGTGTGCCAAGTGGAAGCTTGCGCTAGTTGAAGACGCTGCCGAAAGTTTAGGTTCATTTTATAAAGACAAGCATACCGGCACGATCGGTGATTTCGGTGCGATGAGTTTCAATGGAAACAAGGTCATTACTACTGGGGGCGGGGGCATGGTATTGTGTGCGACAGAGGACTCGGGCAAACACACCAAGCATGTAACTACAACCGCCAAGGTTCCTCACCCGTACGAGTTTTTTCACGATAAGCCTGGCTTTAACTATCGCATGCCTAACGTTAATGCGGCTCTGGGGTGCGCCCAGATGGAAGTTCTTGAGGACTACCTAGTGAATAAACGTATTCTCGCTGCTTCTTACCAGAGTTTATTTAGTGGCAGTGAGTTTGAGTTTGTTGCTGAACCTTCCTATGCAAAGTCTAACTATTGGCTTAACGCTGTGATTTGCCCGAGTTCTGATGAGAGAGAGCAACTGATTAAAGAAACCAATGCTGCTGGTGTGATGACGCGCCCTATATGGAAGTTAATGCATCGGTTGCCAATGTTTGCCAATGCAATGCGGGGCGACTTGCCTCACTCTGAAACGATTGAAGCGCGCTTGGTTAATTTGCCTAGTACCCCAGTCTGGAATAAAAGCGTAAAACGTCATGACTAAATCACTAAAAGTAGCGGTGTTCACTGGCACTCGAGCTGAGTATGGTCTTCTGTATTGGCTGCTCAAAGATATCCAAGATGACTCCGAACTAACTTTGCAATTGCTTGTTTCAGGAATGCACCTTTCGCCGGAGTTTGGAGAAACCTATCGCCAGATCGAGAATGATGGTTTTCATATCGATGAGAAAGTCGAAATATTATTATCTTCGGATACAGCTGTTGGCACTGCCAAGAGCATGGGGCTTGGGGTTTTAGGGTTCGCAGATTCGTTGAGCCGTTTATCACCAGATGTGTTAGTAATCTTGGGTGACCGGTTCGAAGCGTTAGCTGCTGCTCAAACTGCAATGATTCTTCGTATACCTGTGCTACACCTTCATGGTGGAGAAATCACTGAAGGGGCTTATGACGATGCGATTCGCCATGCGATTACTAAGCTAAGTTACTTGCATGGTACTTCAACAGAGGAGTATAGGCAGCGCGTCATCCAATTAGGAGAGACCCCAGAACGTGTCCGAAATGTAGGTGCGATTGGCTTGGAACACCTTAAACGCGCAGACTTCATGTCGGTTGAGGAATTAAGCGAATCTCTTAGCTTTTCACTCAACAAGCCGTTTTTCCTCGTTACCTATCATCCTGTCACTTTGGGGAGTGAGGAACCAGAGGCTAGTTTCTGTGCATTGACGGACGCCCTTGACAAGTATCCTAACTATCAAGTGGTCGTCACTTACCCCAATGCTGATGATGGTGGTCGCCGCATAATTCCACTTTTGGAGTCATACGCAAAGCAAAATCAGGAGCGGGTGATTGCCATTCCTTCTTTAGGACAGCACCGTTATTTGAGTGCTGTTAAGCATGCGGTGGCAGTGATTGGAAACTCGTCGAGTGGCATTATTGAGGTGCCAGCTTTTGGCGTGCCCACAGTCAATATCGGTAGGCGTCAAAAGGGAAGGCTTGCAGCGAAGAGTGTGATCAATTCACTTCCTGAGTCAGGTGCGATAGAGAGCGCAATCAATATTGCAATCTCAAGAAGTTACAAAAAAGATGGCGAAGTCATCGTCAACCCATATGGGCAAGGGAACACTAGTGCCCAAGTTGTAGAGATGATAAAAAGTACAAGCTTCAAAACCTGCAAAGCTTTTTTCGACATTCAATTCAACCAAATATAACGAGAACGTAATGACTTTGATAATTGCAGAGGCTGGGGTTAATCATAATGGCGAAGAATCTTTGGCATTTGAATTGGTAGATGCTGCCCACAAGTCCGGTGCAGACATTGTCAAGTTTCAGACCTTCAAAGCTAGAAACTTAGTCACAGAAACAGCTGAGCAAGCTGAGTACCAGGTAGCAAATACCAAAAAGCAAGAGTCACAACTGGCTATGCTAAGTCGGTTGGAATTATCTTATGAAGCTCATCATGCTCTGGTAAAACACTGTGAGGATTTGGGAATTGAGTTTCTGTCTACAGCGTTTGATTCAGAAAGCCTAGACTTTCTGGTAAATGATCTTGGGTTGACGCGGCTAAAACTTCCCTCTGGTGAATTGACGAATGCGCCTCTAGTTTTGGAGCATGCTCGAACTGGTTGTGAGTTGATTGTTTCCACTGGTATGGCGACTCTTTCAGAGATAGAGATGGCATTGGGAGTAATAGCGTTTGGCTACACGACTCCGGAAAATGCAGAGCCTTCTATTCAGGCCTTTCAGGAGGCGTATGCTTCTAAACAGGGGCAATCAGCGCTTCAAGCCAAAGTTACCATTCTGCATTGCACGACGGAGTATCCAGCACCAATAGAAGAGATTAATCTTAAGGCGATGGATACTTTGGGTAATAGTTTCGCCCTTCGAGCCGGTTACTCAGATCACAGTGAAGGAATAACCATTCCAATTGCTGCTGTTGCGCGTGGTGCAACCGTAATTGAAAAGCATTTTACTCTAGACAAAATGATGGAAGGGCCAGACCACAAGGCATCGTTAGAACCGTCAGAGCTCGCTGCTATGGTTTCAGCGATCCGCCAGGTAGAAGTGGCTTTAGGCAGTTCTGTAAAAACACCGACTGTATCCGAAGTTAAAAATAAAGCGGTAGCGCGAAAAAGTTTGGTGCTTGCAGAGTCGATTCAGAAAGGCGAGACAATTAAAGCGTATCACTTGACCATAAAAAGACCCGGAACGGGAATGAGCCCCTATAAGTTCTGGAGCGTTCAGAATTCTCACGCTTCCAGAGACTACTCTATGGGTGACCTTTTAGATGAGTAACGCGAAAGGAAAGCCAATTGTAATTCTTGGTGGCGGCGGGCACGCGCTAGTTCTTGCTGAAATTCTATACGCTCTTCAATTACCATTGATCGCCGTAGTATCTGATAGTAAACCCGAAGCTGCAGCTTTTAAGGGATTAGATCATATAGGAAACGACGAACTGTTGGTTAAAGCATATGCTCCAGATGAAATTGAATTGGTGAACGGCATAGGCCAAATGCCTGGTAACTTAATTAGAAATAAAGTGTCCAAGTTTTATGAAAAGCTGGGCTACCAGTTCACTTCAGTCATATCTCCCACAGCTATAGTGTCTCCATCCGCTCGATTGGCTCCGGGAATTCAAATTCTCGATGGCGCTGTTGTTCATGGGGAAGCGAGGATTGGTGAGCACAGTATTGTGAATACCTCTGCGATAATTGAGCATGATTGCCACATCGGAGCTTCGTGCCATATCGCTCCTCGCGCAGTGTTATGTGGCGGTGTAAAAGTGGCTAATGGCACACATGTTGGTGTTGGAGCCACATTGATTCAACAAGTGACCGTGAGTGAAAACTGTTTGATTGGAGCTGGTGCTGTTGTTACAAAAAACATCCCGTTTGGCCATAAAGTCTACAGCGCCAAGAGTATAGTGAAACCGGAATTAGTATGAAAAACTGGGAAATAATATTATTACATCTAGAAGACTCTATCAGAAATGCAATGCTAAAGATCGATGAAAGTTCATTGAGATTTGCGGTCGTAGTTGACGATGAGAGAACTCTCTTAGGTACGGTTACGGATGGCGACATTCGAAGAGGATTGATTGCAGGTAAAGTGCTAGCAGACGAGGTGGCTGGCGTTATGAACATTGCACCATTTAGTGTTCCAGAAGAAATGTGTCACAAAGAGGTTCTCACCAAACTGCAAGAGAACTCCTACTTGGCAACGCCTGTTATCAGAGAAGGAAAAGTTGTCGGTGTTCACACTCTTGAGTCTCTTCAGCGCAGAGGCAGGTACGATCATCCCGTGTTTCTCATGGCTGGTGGGTTCGGTACTAGACTAAAGCCCTTAACCGACAATTGCCCGAAACCTTTGCTGAAGGTCGGTGATAAACCAATTCTGGAGATCGTACTAGAACGCTTCATTAAAGCTGGTTTTCATAATTTCTATATATCTACACATTATCTCCCTGAAATGCTTCATGATCATTTTGGAGATGGAAGCAGCTGGAATGTAGACATAACCTATGTACATGAAGAAGAACCTCTAGGCACTGGTGGAGCTCTCGGTTTATTACCAAAATCTCTGTCAGAACTACCGATAATCATGTGTAATGGTGACGTTCTGACCACACTTGATTTTGAGAAACTACTAGCTTTCCACACTCAACACAAAGGTATTGCGACTATGTGCGTTAGAGAGTTCGATTATCAAATTCCTTTTGGTGTTGTGGAATCAGAAGGCATTGAAATAACAGCCTTATCTGAAAAGCCGACTTACAGTTATCATGTTAATGCAGGCATTTACGTGGTAGAGAGAGGGCTTCTTGATAAACTTGAGAGCAACCAGTACATAGATATGCCAACCCTACTGGAAAGCCAGTTTAACAAAAAGGTCAACATGTATACTTTCTATGAATACTGGCTAGATATTGGTCGGATGGATGATTTCAAGAAAGCGCAACGTGATATAGAAACGCTGGATTTATAGATGTTTGAAAAAGTTGCAGTTATTGGTCTGGGCAACATTGCCGTACGTCACCGTAGAAACTTAAAATTTCTCTATCCAGACGCCTATCTATATGGAATGTCGGCAAGTGGTAGAATTCCTTCTGAAGAAGTCAGTGATTGCGATGAAATTGTTAGTTCAGTTAGTGAGCTAATCCAAATTGGAGTGGAGTTGGCTATTGTTGCTTCGCCAGCACCATTTCATGCAGAGCATTCCATAGAACTTATCAATTCTGGAATACCAATACTCATTGAAAAGCCTCTTACTGTCTCTTTAAGCGATTGCGAATTGATTCACTCGGCAATTAATAACAGTCACACTCCTGTTGCAGTGGGCTATTGTCTACGTTATTTGCCATCATTGATGACTCTTAGGGATATCCTCGATAGAAAAACTATTGGTACTATTTATAATGCGCACGTAGAAATTGGCCAGTATTTGCCAGATTGGCGACCTAACAAGTGTTACAAAGAATCTGTTTCAGCTAATTCTGAGTTAGGGGGGGGGGCACTGAATGAGTTAAGCCATGAGCTAGATTACGCGCAGCTGCTATTCGGCGCGCTTTCAGTGAATCATGCGGTCTTACGGTCTTCACAAGAACTCGGTTTAGCAGTAGAGGATTGTGTAGATATCGTTGCTAGTAACGAGGATAGTGCACTAATAAATATACACTTAGATTTTCTTCAGCGGTCTGCTTATCGTCGTTGTCGAATTGTTGGTAGTCGTGGTGCCTTACTTCTAGATCTCATAAAAAATGAGCTTGTTATGACCACTGAAAATGGTAGCCAAGTTCTCTTCAGTGAACCTAGCTGGGATAAAAACCAAATGTATCTTAATATGTTACGAGACTTTGAAGCTCAGATCCAAGGACGCGAGCACCAAACGGTTTCTGTCATCGAGGCTATGCAAAGTGTTGCGTTAGTGCAACAAGTTAAAGATCGATTCCCTATTCTTTAGTTTATCTATAAGAGATATTTAAAATGAAAAACTTCGCATTCATTTTTGCTAGGGGAGGCTCAAAAGGACTACCTGGTAAAAATATTCTCCCTTTAGAAGGTAAACCCCTAATTCAATATTCAATAGAAACGGCAGAGTTATGTCCTTCAATTGAACGCGTTTTTGTATCAACAGATTGTGAGAAGATCGCTAACGTTGCGAAACAAGGGGGCGCAATTGTAATTGAAAGACCAAATGGCTTAGCTACCGATACTAGCCCTGAATGGCTGTCTTGGCGTCACGCAATCGAATGGGTGAAAACCAACTATGGAGAGTTTGATGGGTTTGTGAGTATGCCGGCAACTAGCCCATTGCGCTCTGTCGAAGATGTTGAAAAAGCTATCGCTCAAAGAACGGCCGTCAACGCAGATGTATGTGTATCGGTAACCCCTGCGAGTAGAAGTCCGTATTTTAATATGGTGAAAATTAAAGAGGGCGGCTTAGTAGAACTGGTTAATACTCCAGACTTTGACGTTACTCGGCGTCAAGACGCTCCCGAGGTTTTTGATATCACCACTGTCGTTTACGCTGCCGATCCTGAATTTGTATTAGACAAATACGGATTGTTTTCTGGCACTGTTACAAGTATTGAAGTACCGAAAAATAGAGCCGTTGATATTGATGATATCTACGACTTTAAATTAGCTGAAGCAGTTTTGAGAGTGGGTGATAAATGAAGGAATTATTAGCTGGTAAGACATTTATGGTTGCCGGTGCTGGGGGGTTGCTTGGGAGTCACATAGTTAAAGGTGCTATGGAGCAAAAAGCTCATATAATAGCTGTGGATACTAATTTGGAATCTATGTCAGAAAGACTTGAAAAGCTTGGCATTGATACAAACAGTGAGCTATTGAACCTACGGTTCTTAGACATTACCGACCAAGGTAGTGTAGTGGAGGCATTCAAAAACTTTGGTGATTTGCATGGGGCTGTAAACGCTACATACCCAAGGTCATCGTCTTATGGTAAACATTTTTTCGATGTTTCATATGCGAGTTTTAATGAAAATGTTTCACTTCACTTGGGCAGTGCTTTTTTGTTTGCTCAACAATGTGCAGCTTACTTTAAAACAAAGAAAAAACCATTTTCTTTAGTAAATATATCCTCCATTTATGGTGTGGTAGCTCCTCAGTTTGATGTTTATGACAACACTTCGATGACTATGCCAGTGGAATACGCAGCTATAAAATCTGCTATTCAACATTTAAGTAAATACATTGCAGCTTATATCGGAGATAGTCGTTTTCGAGTTAACTGTGTAAGCCCTGGTGGTATCTTCGATAACCAACCGACTGATTTCATTGCCGCTTACAAACTAAAAACAAATGGTAATGGAATGTTGAATGTAGAAGAGGTCGTTGGTTCTGTTATGTTCCTATTGTCAAACCAATCTAACTTTGTAACCGGTCAAAATTTAATTGTTGACGACGGATTTAGCCTATAACTTGGGATTTACAGTGAAAAAAATGAAAATTGCGATAATAGATTATGATATGGGCAATGTTCGATCTATCGAAAATGCTATCAATCACGTAGGTGATTTCGAGATTGATATTACGAGCGATCCTGAACTCATTAAGGCGGCAGAATGTTTGATCCTGCCAGGTGTCGGCGCATTTCCTGACGCAATGAAAAAGTTAAAGGAAAAAGGACTGTTCGATGTCTTGAATAAAGAAGTTACGGTTAAAGGTAAACCAGTTCTTGGAATTTGCCTCGGAATGCAGATTTTATTTGAGTCATCGGAAGAAATCACTTTTACTAAAGGGTTAGGTTGGATACCCGGACAAGTCGAGTATATGCAACCTGGAAGCGGACTGAGGGTACCCCACGTTGGTTGGAACTCATTAAATCTTGCTGATAATGCGAGTGTTTTTGATTATCTACATGACGATAAAGACTTCTACTTTGTACATAGTCTATGGGTAAACTGCCCAGATGAATATAAGTTGGCTACCTTCAACTATGGTGTTGAAATGACCGCAGCTGTTAAAAAAGACAATATAATGGGCATGCAATTTCACCCTGAAAAAAGTCAGAAGAATGGACTGGCTGCAATGAAGAGTTTTCTTACGTGGGCGGAAAATAATAAAGTAGGTAAATGTAATGCTTAAAACGAGATTAATACCATGCATCGTTACTAAGAACGAACTTGTTGTTCAAAGTTTTGGATTTGAGCGCTATCTACCAATTGGAAATGTAAAAACAGCAATCGAATTTTTTGTAAATTGGGATGTCGATGAGATCATTGTAAATGATATAGATGCGACCAGTGAAAATCGCGAACCTAACGTAGAACTCGTAAGGTGGGCTGCTAAAGAGTGTTTCGTTCCTTTAACTGTTGGTGGTGGAATTAAAAACATAGAACATATACGCAATCTTTTAAAAGCCGGAGCGGATAAAGTTTCTATCAACTCCATTGCTATTGATGACCCGAATTTCGTTACAGAAGCTGCTTCTATATTTGGAAGCCAATGCATAACAGTTTCAATTGATGCTGTTAAAAATGATGATTATTTCAAGGTATATGATTATCGAAAGGGTACAGGTCTGGATTTAGATGTTATGTCATTTGCAAAGGAAATTGAGGCCGCAGGTGCTGGTGAAATTCTATTAAATTCTGTCGATAGAGACGGGAGTAGGCTTGGCTATGATGCAGAACTGTTGAGAGTAGTTTCTGAAAACGTGTCAATTCCTGTGATAGCCCTAGGCGGAATTGGGCGTTTCGATCAATTAGCCGAAGGAGCAGCCAAAGGAGGCTGTCAAGCTTTAGCTGCTGCGAACATATTTCAACACATGGAGCACAGTACTATTGCTGCTAAAGCTCAAATGAAAGAAGCAAAACTAAATATACGTTTGAGCTCAGAAGTTAAATATGAAGATTTCAACCTCGATTTCCTTGGTCGACCTTATTGAGTGTAGTCATTTATGAATTATTGTAAACGTTGTTTATACCCAGAAAACCATGCTTTAAATATCATATTGGATAAGGATGGAGTCTGTAGCGGTTGTCGTGTACATGAAGAAAAGTACGAGATTAACTGGAGTGAAAAAGAATCCGAATTGGATAAAATCTTGTCTCATTACAAAGACAGACCTGGTACTCATTACGATTGTGTTATTCCTGTTACTGGGGTTGGAGACGATTTTTTCGTTGTAGATTTGGTCAAAAACAAATATGGACTGAATCCCTTGTTGGTGACCTACAATACTCATTTTTCAACTAAGGTTGGAATACGAAATTTGGCAAGGTTGATAACGGAACTAGACTGCGATCATATGGCTTCAACAGTCGGCCCCGATACTGTCAAAGAGATCACTCGCATTACACTTAAAGAACTTGGTGACATGTATTGGCATGTTCTAGCGGGCACTCAAACATTCCCAGTTCAAGTTGCAACTAAACTTGATATTCCATTGATTATATGGGGTGTAAATGGCTGGCTAGATCAAGTTGGAATGTTTAGCCATCACGATCGTGTTGAAATGACGAAAAAGGTCAGAAAGGAACATGCTTTACGTTGTCGTGATGCTGAATCTTTGATTGGAACAAGCGATAAAGTTTCAGCTAAAGATTTGCAAGCCTTTACCTACCCTTCAGATGCGCAACTTGAGAAGTCACGTGTACGCGGTTTGTATATTGGTAATTATGTGTTCTGGGATTCACAAAAGCAAATTGAAGAAATGATTGACCGTTTCGGATACGAAACCTTTGCTCAGGAGCGAACCTACAATACTTATGAATCTATTGCATGTGCAAATAATGCTAGCGTTCACGACTACATTAAGTTCTTGAAGTTTGGCTACGCTAAAGTAAACGATCATGTTGCACGAGATATCCGGCTAAAACGGATTAGTAGAGAGCAGGGTTTAGAGCTGATTCGTCAATACTTGACAATAAAACCAAAGGCACTTTCTCAATTTTTAGAATGGCTAGGTATCAGCGAACAAGAGTTTTATACAGCAGTAGACAAATTTCGGGACCCTACTGTTTGGGAACGTAAAGAGTTTAATGAATGGGAACTTAAAGATTCAGCACTAGATATCATCTTGTCTCCTAATGATCAGGAGCTACAAGTCAATGATCCCCGTGAGTATAAATTGACTGAAGTATTAGAAGAGCAATCTTTTGATGAAGATTATATTTTACTGGGTCGAACATATATTGATGAAGCTAACTTTAAGGCCAAAGAAGGGTAATCTATGAAATTTTGTTCTAATTGCGTGATGCCTGATACTAAGCCAGGTATTGTATTAGATGAACGTGGGTTTTGTAATGCATGTCGTACAAAAGAAGTTAAAGCAAATATTGATTGGGACTCGAGATACCAAGATCTTGTGTCAATCGTTGATGAAATCCGCGCACAAGATAATCCATTCTATGACTGTATTGTCGCAGTAAGTGGAGGTAAGGACAGTTGGTATCAAGCTGCTGTATTGGCAGAACAATTCGGATTGAAAGTGTTGTGCGTAACATTAGCAGCGCACGTGCCTACTACGGAGGGTATAGACAACCTCAACGAGATGATTAAAGATCTCAATGTAGACCACATGAAGATTACCATTAAACCGAGTGTGTTCAGAAAAATACGCAAAAAATGTTTCCTGCGCCAAGGTGAGCCAAACTGGGCAGAACATTGTGCAATGTTTTCTAGTGTTGTAAATACAGCTCTAATTTACGATGTACCATTAGTTGTTTGGGGCGAAGATATTGCTTTTGAGTTTGGTGGTATCCAACGCGCGGAAAGCAAGCCATCAGCAATAGCTATCGACAAGAGCGATCTAATAAAGGAAAAGACGATTCATGACTGGTTAGATGATGATATCTCAGAGCGAGATATATTTTTCTACAAGTATCCAGATTATGAAAAACTTAAAGAAGCAGGTGTTAAGTGTATCTATTTGGGGCACTTCTTACGTTGGTATGGCAGACAGAACTATGAGTTTGTAAAGGAACGTGGCTTTACTGAAAGGCGAGCAGGGCCACTACCTGGAAACTTTTTGACCTATGATAATATCGACGAAAAATTATGTGAGATAAATATTTGGTTTAAATATCTCAAATTTGGTTTTTGGCGTGCAACTGATCAAACGTGTTACGACATTTGGAATGATCGCATGACACGAGATGAAGCCGTAGATATCGTAAACAAATTGCAAGGTGATTTTCCCGGAAATGACTTTGAACATTTTCTTCGATTCCACGACATAACGGAAGAGCAGTTTTGGGAAACTGTTGATAAGTTTAGGAACCATGATATTTGGGAGCAGGTAAACGGTGAATGGCAACTTAAATATAAACTAGAAAAGCTGTAAGACTAAAGGGTTAACTTGATGTTTGGGATTTTTAATAAGATTCGCTTTTGGCTTTGCTCGCATCGAGTTGGCCCGGATATACCATTAACTCATTGGATGCTTTACTCCAAACGCTTGGGTAGGTTCTTGTGCACCAAAAAATTTAAAGAATTTGGAGACGGTGCTTCAGTTAGGCCAGGTTCATATTGTGTGGCCACGGATAATATTTCATTGGGTAAAAATGTTGTCATTAGGCCTGGTAGTATGCTTCATTCAGACCCTGAGCAAGTAGGTGCTGAAATCATTGTAGAGGATGATGTTTTAATCGGATCGGGTGTACATATATATTTAGATACGCATGCTTTTGATGATATAAATAGAGCCATATATTACCAAGGCTTTTACACCGCAAAATCTGTGAGGATTCAAACAGGCGCTTGGATTGGCGCAAATACAATTATACTTCCAGGCGTAACAATAGGTCGTAATGCTGTCGTTGGGGCAGGCTCCGTGGTAACACAAGATGTACCTGATTACGTCGTAGCGGTTGGAAACCCAGCACGAGTCATTAGGGTTTTAGACGAATAATTGTTTTAGTTACTAGGTATGCTTGCTCTCCAGAGGTCTTAATAGATTGGTTAAGACTACAGGGCAACAGCGTCTTGGTCATTGAAATAATAAATAAGCATCCTTCCAGGAAAAACAACAATGACTATCACCGACGCTCATTATCGGAAACGGTACCTTACCGTTACAAACAACTGATATTCGGAAAGTTGATCTTGTGTGGCTACAACGGTCAGGTTGGTGGAGTCTTGGCAAACGTGAAGGCGTTTAACAAAATGAGCAGGCTAGGTATGGCTACTCGTCAAGAAACTGAATACAACTCTGAAGAGCTGGGTATCCTTGGATCTTACTTATCAAATTGATTAACAAAGCCCCTTGAGTTATGAAGTTTAAGCTTTCTTTTCGTAGTGGGCTCGTGAGGTCCACTTGATTTTTATGTTTGATGAAAAATAATATGACAAAAGAACAAAATGATAGTCTGAAGAAGCGATATTTTTTCAAGCTGATGTCCAGTGCTGTTTCAGGAGGCGTGAATGTTCTTTTGATTGCTTTAGTACCCAAGGCGTTGGGGCCAGTCGCCTATGGACAATTTAATTTTCTTCAACAAATGTTTAATCAGCTTTTTTCCTTCTTAGATTTTAGTTCATCCACAGCTCTATTTACAAAACTGTCGGCGAATAACTCTAGAAAAGAGTTAATCCTGTTCTACAGCTTTTTGTCTATTTTTATTCTTTTGGTTGCTGCGCTGTTTGTTGAATTAAGTGTTCGTTTTGATTTTTCATCAGCTATTTTTTCTGATGTTGATGTTTGTTACATTTATTATGGGTTAGCTTTCGGTTTTCTAACCTGGATTACTCAGGTACTAGTAAAAATTTCTGACGCATATGCGTTGACGGTATCAGTAGAAATAGTAAAAGTTATTCATCGTGTTGTGGCTTTAGTCATTTTGCTCCTGGTTATCAACTATCTCGGACTTAACTTAGATTCGTATTTTCAATATCAATTGTTCATGCTATCGCTATTTGTTGTTGCTCTAACTCTAATTTTCTTTAATGTTAAACTAATGAATAGGGTCACACTACAAAGAAAGATTGACTGGAGATTAACTACCAAAGAATTTTACAGGTTTTGCTCACCATTGGTTGTGTTTAATATAGTTGCCATTTCGGGGGGGATGTTTGATGTATGGTTGTTGCAAGATGTTTCTGGGTCAGTTGAAGTTGGGTTTTATGGTCTGGCTTTTTCTATATCTAGTATGTGCATTATATTTACCAGTGCCATGACTCCAATAATAATGAGAGAGTTTTCAAAAGCAATTGAGTTGGGGCAGGTTGCAAAGGTTAAAGAGCTTTTTTTAACTTACTCACCTAAGTTATATTTTATATCTGCTTTTTTCTGCGTTTTTATTGCATTTAACGCGAGTGATTTTATTTTGATTTTTTCAGATGAAAGATATGTGGATGCCAATGCTGTGTTGTTTATTTTGGCTTTTTATCCACTTCATCAAACATATGGGCAAATTAGTTCTGCACTGTTTTTTTCATCGGAAAAAGTAGTTTTATATCGAAATATTGGTTTGGCAGTAGCATTGTTAGGTTTTTTATTTACCTGGCTAAGTGTTGGTTGGTTGGAATTAGGTGCGATTGGGTTGGCACTGAAAATGGTTATAGTTCAATTTATTGGTGTGAACATTCAATTGTACTATAACTCTAAGTATTTAAATCTAAGCTTCTCGAAATTGATAGTGCAACAAGTTGGTTTACTACCCGTATTAGTTTTATATAGCTACATATCTAAAATTTACATTGTTGAAAGTCAGTTTTTAAATTTATTCATTTCTGGTTTGATCTATTCGTCATTGGTATTCTTTACAGTCCTGTTTGCGATGAAAAAGTTTAGATGATACCTAGTGTTACCCAAAAGAGTGTTAGTATGAACGTTTGGTTTTTTAGTGTGAATCGTGTTTCGGATAGGGATTTTGCTCGGTACGGTTTGGAGGAGTTAGTTGCGTTGGGTTTCAGCATTAAGGTTATCGATATATCTGACTTAATCTGGGGTACCAAGGATGCTGTTTTAGAAAACGAAATTAAATTTAGTTTGGAATATTGTAATTCGAAACGATGTTTTTTTTCTATAATAGATGGTATTTCTGAACAAGATGCTATTATATGTGGTGGAGTGTTACCACCTCTTTATCATTTATATTTGTCTAGAAAAACAAGAAAGTTCGGCTTGCAAACGTTGGGTGCGATGCCGGCTGTGAAACCAATGTATAGTAGAGAAAGCTTGAGAGATAGATTTAGCCAGTATGCAGCAATATTAAACAGGAAGGGGTTGTTTCAGAAAGTTCTTTCCAAGCTTATAGGGTTTGTGGTCTATAAAAGGTACCCATTCAAATTTGTTCAAAGGTCGGGGTATTTGTCAACTAGTAATTATCCAGGGCTTGGTCATGAGCACGATATAATCGAGTGTCAATCATATGATATTTATATGCATTTGCTCAAGAAAACTTCAAAGACGAAAGAACTAAGTAAAACTTTGTGTAGAAATTCTTCTGGGTATATTCTCTGGATTGATCAAGCAATCCCTTATCATACTGATACTTTGAAGTGTAATGGCGATATCAGTATTTTCGCAACAGGTTACTATCAACGAATAAAATCTCTGTTATTGAGATTGTCTGAACTTTATGGGTGCACTATTAAAATATCTTTACATCCTAGAATGTATGACAGCGTGATATATCAACGTGTTTGGGAAGGTTGGGATGTTTTATCTGAGGATACAGTGAATGGTATTCGCGGAGCTTCATTATGTGTAACACATAATAGTACGGCTATTCATTCGGTTGCATACTTTAAGGTCCCTCTATTTTTGATTAAGGACGTTTTATTAACTGATAATGGTTATGATGCAGGGATTACAGATTCATTTAAGGAAGAACTGGGCTGTATATTAATTGATAGCTCTTCTACCTCTTCGTTCCCTCAAGGGGTTCCACCTATTGACCTGGCTAGATATGAAAGCTATGTGAGAAAGTATGTTTATAATGGTGATTCTCCGTACCCGATAAATGCAATAAACACATCTAAATATATTAGTGAAAATGGGGGTAGGGGTTGAAAGTCATATATTGTGAAAATTATCGAAAGGGTGGATTAGACACTTTTTTAACAAATCTGATGAACGAGCTTGATGGTAATTGTTTTTTGGTTATCAATGAATCTCATGAGGGTGCACCGGATTTAAAAGACAAGTTTGGTGATAGGGTTGAGTTGATAAATATTTTCTCTAGGCATAAGTGGCGGTCTTTAGATTTATTTCGTAACCCAAAGTTGAAAATGGCTGTTAAAGGCTGTTTGCTTTTAGTCGCATATCCGATAATTTTCTTTCAACTATTACTTTTATTTATAAGGAATTCAAAGTTTTCCGAGTTAATGATTGTAAATGGAGGCTTTCCTGGCGGCGATAGTTGTAATGTGGCGATTCTTGCTTGGTTTATTGTTAAGCGCAAAAAGTGTTGGTACAACTTTCATAATAATGCGCGACCTTATAGATACGGCATTGGACTGTTTCAGCGCTTTTTCGATTGGCTGATCGACTTTTGTGTAGAGGGTTTTATAACCGTATCAAATGACTGCGCTAAATCAATGCTGGTAAGAAAAGGTGTTTCGAATTCTATTGTTAAGGTTGTGTATAATGGGATTCAAGCTCCTCGCGTTGACTCTAGTTTTAAATTTGGTGGCTTGGCTGAAAACAGATTTAGACCTGGGTCTTGTCAAAGCATTGTGATGTTGGGAACTTTTGAAGAACGGAAAGGCCATGAGTTTTTGTTTTCGGCAATGGCCAAACTACCACAATATTGTTTACTAGTTTGTGGTTCCGGTACCCAAGAGGAACAAAGAAGGCTACGGGAGTTGTCTTCTGGGATTGAAAATATTTTCTTTTTGGGGTTTAGAGATGACAGCCATTCTATTATTCAAGCGTGTGACTTGTTAGTTGTTCCGTCAAAAGAAAATGAATCGTTTGGGCTTACAATTATCGAGGCGATGTCTTTAGATACACCAGTTATCGCTACTCGTGTCGGTGGTATGAAAGAAGTTATTGAACATGAAAAAGATGGACTGTTGGTTTCTTATGGAAACGTAGATGAATTAGTTGATTCTATTTCAAAAATTTTGGAAAACGAATCATATCGTAAGTTATTGACGAATAACGCTTACATTAGCTTTCAACGTAAGTACACAGCTAGTGTAATGGCTCAGAATTATAAAAACATAATTGGATGGTGAGGTAGTTATGAAGGTGCTAATTTTAGCGGGTGGTTTTGGTACAAGACTAAGTGAAGAAACAGGCTTAAGGCCAAAACCAATGGTTGAGATCGGTGGGAAGCCTATTTTGTGGCACATTATGAAGATGTACTCACAGCACGGGTTTAATGATTTTGTCGTGTTGCTGGGTTATAAGGGGTATTTCATCAAGGAGTACTTCGCCAATTATTTTCTACATCAAAGTGACGTGACAATCGACCTGTCAACTAACGAAATGAATATCCATAAAAATTCTTCTGAACCTTGGAGTGTCACGCTGTTAGATACCGGGTTGAATACGATGACTGGTGGAAGGATCAAACGCGCAGAAGCCCTTGTTGGTGACAAGCCGTTCATGCTTACTTATGGTGATGGCGTATCGGATGTAAACATTAGTGACTTGGTTAAATTTCATAACAATCATGGCCATGCCATCACTATGACTTCTGTACAACCTGAGGGACGCTTTGGTGCACTTGAACTATCTCAAGATAAGGTTATTAACTTCCTTGAGAAACCTAAAGGTGATGGTGCATGGGTCAACGGTGGTTTTTTTGTGTGCGAACCAAGTGTGTTTGAATACATCAGGGATGGAGATGAAACTGTATTTGAGCAAGAACCGCTACAGAAGCTTGCATTAAATAGTGAATTGATGACATATAAGCATAATGGTTTCTGGAAGTGTATGGATTCGCTCAACGATAAAAAACAGCTGAATGAAATGTTCGATAGTGGCGAAGCAAAATGGAAGACATGGTGATATGATGTTCAATAATGTTTATAAAGATAAGAAAGTACTGGTCACAGGGCATACTGGCTTCAAAGGGACTTGGTTAACTACATGGTTGCTCGAACTTGGTGCTCACGTTTGTGGTGTATCTAAGGATATACCAACAAAACCGGCAATGTTTGAAGAGTTGGGACTAGAACACAAAATCCAACACTGTATTCTTGATATAAGAGAATTGGAGGAGGTGTCCGCAATTATTAATGATTATGAACCTGATTTTATATTTCATTTAGCGGCCCAACCTATTGTTTCAGAGTCTTATAAAAATCCTATTGAAACAATTTCTACTAACGTGATGGGTACTGCTAACATTCTAGAGATACTTAGGAATTATAAGCATACTTGTCATGCAATTATTATCACAAGCGATAAGTGTTACGAAAATGTTGAATGGATTTGGGGTTATAAAGAAACTGATCATTTAGGTGGCAAGGATATTTATAGTGGTTCAAAAGGTGCTGCGGAGGTGATTTTTCATTCTTACCAAGAGTCGTTCTTCTCTGATTCAAATTGTAATATCAAACTAGCAACAGGCCGCGCTGGAAATGTAATTGGTGGTGGTGATTGGGCTGCAGACCGAATAGTTGCGGACTGCATGCGCGCTTGGAGTGTTGGGGATAAAGTTGAAATTCGTTGCCCCGAAGCGACGCGTCCATGGCAGCACGTTCTAGAGCCACTCAGTGGGTACCTTTCATTAGGTCAAGGACTCGTAGAGAACGCAAATATACATGGGCAACAGTTCAATTTTGGGCCTCGTGCAGAGCAAAATCATACAGTAAAAGAGCTGCTGTATGACTTAAGCAACTTTTGGAATTTTGAAAAGACAAGCGATGCCTATGATGTCACAGATAACATACCTTTTCATGAGGCTGGTTTGCTCAAGCTTAACTGTGATAAGGCGTTGTTCAATCTAAAATGGGAAGCTAATTTAAATTATCATCAATGCATCAAATTTGTTAGCGAATGGTATTATACATTTTATAAAGAGAAAGAGGATATGCTGGATTATACAACAAAACAAATCAGAGAGTACCAGCAAGAAGCTGCCCTAAAAAAACTTAAATGGTGCTGTTGATATGATCAAAGGTGTCGCAGTTACCAAGTTGAAACAAATCGGAAATGAAAAAGGGGATGTATACCATGCCTTGAAATATTCAGATGGTCAGTTTCATGGTTTTGGAGAGGCTTATTTTTCTCATGTGTTACCAAATGAAATTAAGGGTTGGAAGAAACACTCAGAGATGGTTCTGAACTTAATCGTTCCTGTTGGTAAGATAAAGTTTGTTGTGTTCGATGATAGGCCTACTTCAGACTCCTGCGGAGAGTTTTTTGAGATTGTTCTTGGTCCCAATAATTATTATCGATTAACAATTGCAAAGGATTTATGGGTGGCTTTTCAAGGCGTTGAAAGTGGCGATAATATTCTGCTAAATATTGCTAATATTGAGCATGATCCTAATGAAAGTACAAATAAAGAATTATCCGAGATAGGTTATATTTGGGAGTAATATGAGGGTATTGATTACAGGAGGCCAAGGTAACCTTGGCCTTTGGCTGACAAGATATTTTCTAGAGAAAGGTCACGATGTTGTTGTTGTTTCTCGCAAGCAAAAAATCCAGGTTGATCACGAAAACTTCACTTTTACCTCTGCTGATATCACGAATTTGGATTCATTGAAGTCTGCTATCTCAATTTATTTTGATGTTTGTATACACGCTGCGAGTTATAACGAGCATTTCCATGAGGCGTATGCAGAGAAAGCTCTATTAGTTAATAGCCTAGGAACGGAGTATCTTTGCCAAGCACTGAATGTCAATGGTGTGGGTAAGTTAATTTACCTTAGTACTTTTCACGTTTACGGTGTCAATGATGGCGTTATTTTAGAGAATACACCCGTCAATCCTATTAATGACTATGGTTTAACGCACTATTTTGCAGAAAAGTACATCCAAAAGCATGGTACAACATCTAAATTAGACTATTCAATCTTACGTCTTACAAATGGTTACGGTTGCCCAGTAGACCGCCATACTGATAAGTGGTACTTGCTCTTAAATGATTTGTGTCGTCAAGCAATAACTAGTAATAAATTAGTTCTTTCTAGCAGCGGGCGTGCTCGCAGAGACTTTATTTGGATGCAAGATGTTTGCAATGCTATCGAACTGATATCGGCTGACTGTGCCAGAAAGGATAAGGTATTCAATTTGAGTTCCGGTATGAGCTTCAGCGTCATGAGCGTTGCAGAGTATGTGCAAAAAGCTTTTTTAGATTTACATGATGTTTTTATCCCTATTCAAGTAAATGAAAATGATCTGGCAGTTTATAAAGATTTAGTCGTGTCTAACGAAAGACTAAAAAACACAATAAACTTGGAGTTTAGTGATCGAATATATTATGAAGCAATTAATATATTGAAGATGTTAGGTGGTGAATAATGAATTTAGAACCTTTAGTTTCAATTGTTATGCCTGTGTACAATGCAGGTGGCTACCTCAAAGAGACAATTGAGAGTGTTTTAAATCAAAGTTATAGTAATTATGAACTGATTTTAGTTGATAATGGTTCTACGGATAATAGTGTCAGTGTTGCGAAGGGCTTTTCCAACCAGATTAATATGAAGATTGTTACTCTGGAAACTAATTCGGGTGGGCCGGCAAGGCCTCGAAATGTTGGTATGGAGAATTCTAATGGAAAATATATAGCATTCTTAGATTCTGATGACGTTTGGTCAAGCGATAAGCTAGATAACCAGATTGGTTTCATGGAGAGAAATGCCTCCAACTTCACTTGTACATCTAGGTTTCTAATTGATAAGGATTCTAAACGTAAGAATAGGTTTATTGATAAACTGTTTCCATCTAAATATGGTCAATACGGCTTGAAGCAGTTGTTAGTGCGTAATGATATAACAACTTCGTCGGTGGTTGTCAGCCGTGAATTGGTCAAAGATTTTAGTTTTAGTGAGTTGAGTTTTTTGAAGTGTGTCGAGGATTATTATCTTTGGTTGTCTCTTATCAGTGATGATAAATGCGTCTTTTTCCATTTGAAGGATAAATGTGTTAGCTATAGGTGTTTTGGAGATTCTCTAAGTATGCAGGATAGTCGTTATATGTTATTATCCAAGTCGTTATTGGCATCTTTTTTGCTATTTGTCGAAAAAAAAGACTTCAGGTATGTTTTTTTTAGTCTCAGTTCTCATTTTCTGCGCATGATTTTTCTCAGGTTTAAAGCTTGAAGTACTGATCTTATTGTTAGGAGTATTAAATCATGTGTTTTCGAGTATGAATGCTTTAAATAGTAGTAAGTCTAAATACTACAGCGCAACCATTTTGGTTTTTTCTGCTTATCTTTACGCATTGTTATCAGACCCATTTATTTTTCTATTTTTTCTTCCTTTCGGTCTTAGAATATTGGTTTTGGTGGTTCCTTTGTTCTTTGTTTTTTATTCTTATGTTATTAAAGGAAGGTGGGATTATAAGGTTCTGATTTTTGCATACTTTGGTATTGTACTCGCTTATTGCTTTAAAAATCTGGACGTTTCTGGAACTATAGTAAAAAACACAGCTCAGTTTGCATTTTTGTTGTCATTGTTTTTGTACTCTCGTCAACACTTGATGAATCGTAAGTTTTTAGTTACGTGGCTTTGGTTATGGAGTTATATTGGTGCATGCATACCAATTTCGTTTCTTATCTTTCATTTAGATATATTCAGTTTCAACCCAACGCCATTATCAGAGAATCCTGGAGATGCTGATTATTATTATAGCCACATCCCATTGATTGGGAACTTTGTCAATTATTCTTTCCTTGGTATTAAGGTTCCAAAATCGTCTTGGTACGCATTTGAACCAGGAATGATTGCTTATTTTTTCGGATTTAATGTACTGCTTTCTACATATCTAGATGAACCTGGAAATGCTAGAAATGGAGTTGGTTTTTTCAAATATTCAAACTTATTAGGTGGATTATTTACATTTTCCTCAACATTTATTTTGTTTTTACTTTTCTATCTCTCCTATATGTTTTTCGTGAAAAGTAAATCTGTCCTGGTTAAGGGCTTTTTGTTGTTATCCGGTGTTGGTATAGTTGTTTCTTTCGTTGCGTTCGTTATTAGTAGTGGTTTTTTGGAAGCCAGTTCCTTTGGGGATAGAAGTGTTAGGATTGGTAACGGCGTGGAGATGTTGTCGCGCTCTGATATTTATAGCTTATTGTTTGGGAATGGGTTGGGAAGTTCGGTAGAGATTTACGGCTCAGGATTGTCCTCTGGATTATTGTCTCTAATAGTAGAGCAAGGCTTGATAGTCTTTTTTTTCACTATGGTTGTAGTTTTTTCTCTGTTACGTGGTAAGTTTGATTTGTTTGCCTACTTTTCATTCTATTTGGTTACCTTTAATCCGGTTTATTATCCTATGACGGCGATCGGTTTGATTATTGCTTTTAATTGTAAAAAATAGCTTTACGGCATAACTTCGGGTTTTTAGTTTTATATGGGTAATGTAGTCAAACGATTCGTAATTGTTCAGAATTCAGTTAAGACGGTTCTTCTTTTTAGGAGTAACTATATTTTAGAGTTACTAAAGTATGGCGAGGTGGTTGTAATTGCGCCAAACGACGATTCTTATTCAAAGCAAAAATTAGAAAGGTTGGGGGTTTTCGTATATGGTTTACCAAACATGCTAGGACTTCGCAGTAGAGTTTGGTGCATAGCTAAAATGAATTCTCTTGTTTTACGTGAAAGGCTGAACGGTTCTATTTTTGTTTGTCATTTTCTGGTCACTTTTTTATCGGTTTTTTTCTCTTTGACACCTTTTAACAGTAGAGCTGTGGTATACACTGAGGGTCTAGGTAGTATGTTCTCAAACAGCAAGCTCTTGCAATCGATTGTAAAGCTACTTCTTACTAAAAATCAATTAACGCGTTTGTTTTGTAATAAATCCGAGCGGCATCTTATCGGATTGGAAGGCGATGAGGTTACCGGTGGTATTGGTGTCGATGTGAGTGTTTTTCCGCCAAAACCACAAGTTTGTGATGTTGTACATTATGAATTGCTATATATTGGAAGGCTGATTAAAGATAAGGGTGTGAACGATGCTATTGATGTTCTTAGATTTCTTCTCAATGTTGATATTAAGGTAAAATTAAATTTAGTTGGTGATATTTACCCAGGAAATCCGTCGTCGTTAACGGAAGCGCAAATTCAGGCACTTAATGTTGAGTTTGGTGAATCTATTAATTTTGTCGGTTTTACGGAAGATGTACTGAGTTGGTACACTAGATGCCATGTACTGCTGTTACCTTCTAAACGGGAAGGTTTTCCCGTTTGTGTTATGGAGGCTAACTCAGTTGGTCTGCCATGTGTTGGGTATAATGTCCCGGGTGTGAGTGACGCCATTGTAAACAACGTTAATGGTCTATTGGCGGAGTATGGTGATACAAGCCAGTTGTCTAAAATTACACAGTCTCTATTAAATGTTGGCGAGCTAAATAGATACCGATGTACATCTCGGAATTATGCAGTAGAGCATTTCGACATTGAACCTAAAACACAAAGGTTGGTTACTCTTGTCAATGATTTATAGTTTCACGAGTTTTTCATAGGATTTACACAGATGTGACTTCGTGGCGTGTTTGAAGGGTAAGGTAAGTGGTTAGATAGTCATATCTTAACCGTTCGCCAGCAACTGATTGATAAATAACGAGACGCCCGTCATTGGTCGCCATATTCACATAGATTGTTCTTCTTCGCTTCTCGATTTGGACATATTCAGCGTAATCTCCAGCAAATGGCGGACCACTGCGGTGAAGGGCTTACCGTTCATATCAGCCAATGGTTAGTGCTGTCAGTAAAAGTGATATTCGCTTACTGAAAGTGAGCTTCAATCTTTGACTAAAGACTTTAGACACTATAAGGAGACGGGTCAAAAACCAGAATTTTTTGGTCGAGATGAAGCTTATGATCATCCCTGCATATTTCGGAGCATTCCGATCAGTCATTTTGGGATTATCCGATCCGGCGTTTTTCAAGGAAGTTATCGCCTCAGCTGTTAGGCTTACCTCATAATAGTTCTCCTTGCATCAATGTATTGAATGCCTGGCCATCGATGCGCGATGCGTTGGCTACATAAGGAGCGTATACATCGAACAGTAGCAGCATATTACTGTGGCCGAGCATATGAGAAATGTAGGCTGGGTTTTCTTGCGCAGCGATGTGCAATACCGCGGCGGTATGCCTTGTCTCATAAGGGCGGCGACGTTTTAAGCTAGCTTTGGCGAGGGTGGGGTACTATTATTGTTGGGAGACAAATTTGGTACCCAATCCGTTGCCATTGGCTTGGCAAAAGACAAACGATGAATCAGCGTTGTTGCGCATTTGTCGGCGTTTAAACGCATCATATAGTGCATCACACAGGATGAGATCGCGGCGTGATTTCGGGGTTTTAACGTCGCCGAGTTCTCCGGCCACCAGGTTTTGCCGGATTTTGATCAGCCGATGCTCAAAATCGATATGGTGCCACTGCAGGGCATGTACTTCACAGCTTCGCATACCAGTCCAAAATCGCACCAAAAAGTAATCTCGCCACAGCGCTGGCACGTGCGCCAAAAATTGCTGCACTTCTTTAAGGGTGAGCGGTGATGGATGATTCGGCCGGCTCTTCCTTAAAGGCTTTGTAGCGGCGAAATGGATAATCAAACTGATACTCTTCTGCGGCCAAGCTTATGATGGCAACCAGCGGCCAAATAATGTGATTAATGCGTTTTCGGGTCAGCGTAGAGCGCCCACCTCGCGCCTTTTGCTGTGTTAGGCGGTTACGAAAATAATCCAGTTGAGACAAGCTGATGTCACTCACCAGCACATTGCCAAACTCTGGGATCAGGTGTCGGTCGAGCGTATTACGCACGGTCTTTTGATAACTGGTTTTCCATTTGGCTTGCTGGCGTTCAAACTATTGAGCATCGCCAAGGTTTAAAAGTCGCCTGCATAGAAGAAATTGCTTTTAATCAAGGTTGGCTGAGTCAGTAGGGGCTGCAAGCTCAGGCTGATGCCCTGATAAAGACAGATTATGGACAATACTTACAACGCTTGTTAGACGAGAAGCGCGCTCAAACGCTAAGTCAGTTATTGAATTAAAGCGCGCATAGTGAATGTTATAGATACTTGTATCAGTGATGTAAAAATCATCGAGCCTAAAGCGTTTGGCGATGAGCGCGGTTTTTTTAGAGACCTTTCAAGCTTAGAGTTATAAAACGCTGTTAAATATTGACTTAGACTTTGTGCAAGACCATTCTCGCTCTAGGCTTGGGGTGTTGCGCGGCTTACATTTTCAAAATAAAAGCAAAGCCACAACGCAAGTTGTGTGCAGCCGCGTTTGATTCTGTTTTAGTTATTCGGCCTGACTCTTCCAACCTCGGTAATTGGGCCAGAGCAATTCTGATTAAAGACTGCAAGCGCTAGCTTTAGGTGTCGCTAGACTTAGTCCATGGTTTTGTGGAGACTAGAGGCGTGGCGGATTTTGAATGCAAGTGGACTGATTATTAAGACTAGAGTAATGAGCGCAACTCAGCCTAGGGTGACAGTGAGGTAGGCATTGAATGGCCACTTAAAGGCGTTCAGCTCTCCAATAAAGAAAAGCATAGGAGTATGCAGGAACTATTCGCGCAATGATAGTATTGCTTACCGGTGCAAACGATCAGTTAGTCGCATACTTACAAGGTTTAGCCAAATAGCACGATCTTTTATTGTGAATGCCGCAGCACATACATCAGTAGATAAAGCGCAAATTAAGCTTGAGCTAGCCGGCACAATTAACGCAAAGGAACTTAAATACTTAGCAAAAATGGCGAGTAATACGAGCCAGATGTGATTGCTGACCCACTTATGCAGGGGGAAGTCGCTCTTATTTTGGGGTGTTGTTAGCAAACCAAGGGCGGCAAACTGCTTGGAGCAGTTACCGCGATTGTGGGGGCACTAATGGCATGGGGTTACCCAAGCAAATTTGACCGAAGGCTTAGCCCAAGACAAGTAGACCAACGCGGTGAAGCTAAATGTGATTAAAACCGAAGATTATCCACTACCTGTGCCGTGCCCCGCATACTCGGTGATGGATTGTGCTAGTAAGTTCGAGGTTTAGGGGGGAGTGAGTTACGTAGCGCATTATCTCGTGTTGTTATCATGTTTTAATGGTAGGGCAAATGTTTAAGCTGTAAAGTGTCACAGTAGTTAATTAGCATTATTATGCCCAGTCTTACAGAGAAGAATTAATGAAAATAACAGTAGCTGGTACAGGTTATGTAGGTCTGTCCAACTCTATGTTGATAGCACAGCACCACGAAGTGGTTGCTGTAGATATCGTTGCTGATAAAGTTGCCTTACTTAACAACAAAAGATCACCTATAGTTGATGCTGAAATCGAAGATTTTCTCACAAATAGAACTCTCAATTTTACCGCTACGCTCGATAAAAAGCAGGCTTATGTAGGTGCAGATTACGTGGTCATTTCCACGCCTACAGACTATGATCCTGAAACTAACTATTTTAATACCAAATCGGTGGAAGCGGTGATTGCCGATGTATTAGAGATTAACCCGCAAGCGGTGATGGTAATTAAATCTACCGTGCCAGTGGGATACACCAAATCGGTTCGGGAAAAATTTGGTGTAGATAATATCATCTTCTCTCCTGAGTTTTTGCGAGAGGGCAGGGCGCTGCACGATAACTTACACCCTTCACGTATAGTGGTGGGGGAAGAGTCAGAACGTGCGCAAGTGTTTGCTGATTTATTGGTCGAGGGGGCAGTAAAAGAAAACATTGATGTACTGCTAACTGACTCTACTGAAGCAGAAGCCATTAAGCTTTTTGCTAATACTTATTTAGCGCTGCGCGTTGCTTACTTTAATGAATTAGATACTTACGCAGAAACCCATGGATTAGATAGTCGCCAGATTATCGAAGGGGTCGGCCTAGACCCACGCATTGGTAATCACTATAACAACCCTTCTTTTGGTTATGGTGGCTACTGTCTTCCAAAAGATACTAAACAGTTACTGGCCAACTATAAAGATGTACCTAATAACATTATTGGCGCGATTGTTGATGCTAATACTACTCGTAAAGACTTTATTGCCGAATCAATAGTAAAGCGTAACCCTAAACGAGTAGGGGTGTATCGCTTAATCATGAAGTCGGGCTCGGATAACTTCAGAGCTTCGAGTATTCAGGGAATAATGAAGCGGATAAAAGCTAAAGGTATTGAGGTGGTGATTTACGAGCCGGTGATGGAAGAAGAAGACTTTTTCCATTCTAAGGTTTATCGTGATCTTGAAACGTTTAAACAAGATTGTGATGTTGTAATCGCAAATCGAATGGTTGACGAGATCAAAGATATCGCTGACAAAGTGTATACTCGTGATCTGTTTGGTAGTGATTAAGTCTACAGATTTGTACTGAAGCTAGAGCCAAGGTATGCGCCTTGGCTTTTTTGTTCGAGCTATGCTCAACAGCCGGCGAGGTAGAGTATAATCCGCCTTTTCTTTGGAGTAATTATGGCTAGAACCGCAGCAGCTTTACATATTTTGGTTAAGCACAAGGAACAAGCTGAGGACATTATGGTTCAGCTTAAAAAAGGCGCCAAGTTTCAAACCTTAGCCAAAAAGCATTCTAAGTGCCCCTCTGGAAAACGGGGCGGTGATTTAGGTGAGTTTCGGCGCGGACAAATGGTGCCGCAGTTTGACAAGGTATGCTTTAGTGGCGAAATACTTGTGCCGCACTTAGTTAAAACTAAGCACGGCTGGCATGTTGTTAAAGTGCTTTATCGAACTTAATCTTCGACAGCTTTCTTGTTTATAGTTAGCTTTAGGCTTGAAGCGCTAGCTACATAGTTATCCCTCTTAGAGCTATTCATTTCAGCTTGTTAAAGTACCAGTTGAAACTACGAGCAGCTTTCTGGAAGATTGTGCTCGAGTCTAATCTGTTTCAGTTTACTTAAGCTTTCTGACAACTCTGTTTGGGCTTCTAGTACATTGCTCACTTGTTTGTCCAGCTTGATAATCTCTGCATAACTGGCATTTAACTTATCAACATCTCCTGTTTCGGCATAGCTAAGCGCTTCTAGCCACACCCCTGCTTCTTGGTAATGTGGCTCGCTGGCGGCTTTGGATAACTTAGCTTTACTTAACGCGCTAGAGTAATCACATTTAGCCAATGCAACTATGCCATCAACAGCTGGTTCGCCAATAGCGGCAATAAGCTGTTCTTTACTTGGTAGTTGACCGGAGCTGTTTTCAGTCGTTTGTTGTGGTGCTTCTTTTGCAGAGCTTTGTTTAGCATCTTGCACTGCCCCTACTGCAGCGCCTGATGCTGCACCTACCGCTGCGCCTCTCGCGGCTGATTCCAAAGGATCGCCGCCCCAAATTAAGCCTGAGACCAACCCGCCAGCAGCGCCTGCCAAAGCACCTGTCCCAGCGCCTTCTGCAGTATTAGCGCAGCTAATGAGATTAAGTGAGCCGACAAAAATCACACTAGCGATTACAGTCCGCTTGAGTTGATTGATAAACATAAAATAATTAGTCATTAATCTTCCTTGATTATTGAGTCTCTCATCGCTTTACATGAAAATTGCTGAATATCTTAGTTTCTAATGCTGATATTAATGCCTAGCCCTGGTACCAAATACATAGTTTTGGTAGTTGCTTCACGACTTGACGTTTTAACCTGTATTTAACAACTTTTTGCTTTGGGCGTGAAAACAATCAGTGTTAGTGTAGCAGTATTAATGTACTAAGGCGCTATTAACTAAAAGGATTTTAGTTGAGCTAGCTATATAGGTTAGTGCTGCTGTAATGGAAGAGCTAAGTGTTTAAGAAGTTACTGCTAACGGGTTTACTTTTATCGATGTTGTCGGTGTTAGGTAAAGCTTTAGCTTTTTTTCGAGATATTCTATTTGCTAGGGAAGTAGGCTTTAATGCTCAGTTAGATAGCTATTTATTGTTATTTGCTATCGCGATGTTTGTTATCAGTATTGTAACCGGAGCTTTGAATAGTTTACTGGCTTCTTTTCTAAAACGTCATCAATTCAATTTCAACCATTTTTACCGCCAGTTTTCACTCTTGTCCGTCGTGCTAACCATATTGTTTGCGTTTTTGTCAGGATATATTTTACCTCGGTTTATTTATAGCCCTTCTCAAGTTGAACCTTTGGTTTACTTTAGCTTTGTGGGGGTCGTCGCGGCTGGCTTACTGCAGGCACCTTTAATCGCATCACTTACCGCTAAAAAACAGTTAGCTTTTTTGGGGGCATCTCAACTGATAATGCCGGCTTTCGGCCTAACGGTAGTTATCGTAGTTATGCTAGCAGGTAAAACTCTCACTATTTCTTACATTGCCTTGGCTCTCTTACTCGCTTACCTGCTGCATTTCTTCATCTTAGTATTTAAGCATTGGCATTTGAGTCAATTAGGTCGAGAACTCTACTCAACAGGTGCAAAACATAGCACTAAACCATTATTTAAAGAGTTTTTGTGGTTGGTTTTAAGCTCAAGCCTTCTCGCAACCTTACCCTTGATCGATTTGGGCTTTGCTAGCCAACTTAGTGAGGGGAGTGTGAGTGTATTAGGTAATGCCTACAAATTTGTCGCTGTTGCTCAAAGCGTATTGGCAATGAGCATCGGTAGCATGTTGATACCACACATGGCTGAATGGATCGAAAGTAAAGATTTACTCAAGGCTCGGCTTACTAAGGCTATTGGGTTGGCGGCAGTACTAGGAACTTGTGTTGCTGGGGCCCTTTATATCATCCTACCTCTTGTTATTCCTTTTATGTTTAAAGGCAGTGAAGTTGAGCGCATACAGGCTGACGAATTGGTGAGAATTGCTCAGCTTTATACATTGCTTGTGCCTCTATATTTGCTTGGCATGGTCTTATCTCGATGTGTAGTGAGTTTAGGTAAAGCTCAAATGATGTTGCTGATAAATCTTATGGCATTTTTGTTAAACATTGTTCTGGATTACTTGATGAGCCGTTGGTTTGGGCTTAGTGGCATTGCCTTAACCACATCCATTATTTATTTGGTCTCTGTCTGCCTACTGGCCTATTTGCTGCGAGATATATTGCTTCCATCTTCTAATAGGAAATTAAGGACCCAGCACCTTGGCTAAACTTACTATTTTGGTTCCTGGTCTCGCTCAAGGCGGTGCGGAGAGAGTCGCTTGCGAACTTGCCTCTCAATTTGCCGATAACAATCATGATATTGCTTTAGCGACTTTATTTACTAGTTCACCTGTTTTTGAGGTAAGCCCTAAGTTAGCTATTCACCCACTTCGTCATCAGCAACACTTCCACTTTAAAGGTGCGGGCTTGATTGAGAACATACTTACGATAAAAGCTATTAGGCGGTATGTATTGTCCCATGGCGTAGAGCGTTTAATGGTATTTACTCATCGTTTAGCGTGTTTAGCTTTTTTTGCTACTAGAGGGACAAGGGTTGAGATTTACTGTGGTGAAGTGAGCAATCCTCTAATTGAAAGGCATGGCCCATTGTGGCAAAGGCTCACTCGTTATTGCTACGCTCGTTTTGATGAAGTAGTACTACAAACAGACACCATTAGAAAAGCCTTAGCAGACTGGCGGCCACAGGGTTACCAAGTTATTGGTAATAGCACCGCTATTGCTACTTTAGGAGCCCCAATTAAGGCGCAAGTTAACTCTAAGAAGTTAGTGTTTATTGGCCGCCTAACACCGGAAAAAGGCTTACAAGATACTTTACACGCGCTGGCACTCACCCCTAAAGACAAACGATGGCCATTAGATATTTACGGTTCTGGTGAATATCAGCAGCAGCTGTCAGAGCTCATCGTAAAATTAGGTTTAGAGTCCTGTGTAACCATGCATGGTCCAACTAATAAAGTAAAAGAAAAGCTGCAACAAGCTAGCGTATTTGTTATGAGCTCTTATAGGGAGGGATTTCCTGTGGCGTTGCTTGAGGCGCAGGCAATGGGTCTGCCGGTAGTGAGTTATAAAACCTTATTTGGCCCAGAAGATATCATTGAGCATGAAGTTACTGGTTTATTGGTTTCACTTAAGGATGTTAAAGCCCTAAGTGAAGCGCTGCTGCGCATTTTCGAATTGCCTGACAATGAGTTGCTGGCGTGGGGAGAGCAGGCTGCTTATTTATCTAATAAACGTTATCACCCAGATATTATTTATGATAAATGGGAAGGCCTGTTGTTTAAGGGTAACGCATAGTGAGTTTTAGGCAGGTACTTAATTGGCTCTCAATGATAGTGTTTGCCATGCACTTGTCCGCGTTGGATTTATATCTAACCCGTTTAATTCCCGGTTTTTCTTATGTGGCATTGCTTGGCATGCTCGGTGTATCGGTTTTATTTGCATTATTTGATAAGCGCTTTCTCGTATTCCCTAAAACACAATGGTTGCTACTTAGCATGTTGTTAGTTAACTCATGCTACGGTCTGTCATTTATCGCTAGCCCACCGGTTAATTTGTCTAATGCTGCTTTTCCTTGGTTTCATTTAATCTGGTTGATGGTGCTATTCAATTGGTTTAGTACAGTTTCTTTGGCAACGGTACAGCGTGCTTGTTGGATATCGTTAATACTTGCTTGCGCTTCAATTTGGGGAGATGTTGTTAATCCAGGCACCTTTTCTAATTTGGATTATCGCGCAGCCGGGTTTGCTGGGGACGCTAATGATGGCGCAAGAGCCTTGGTGTTTTCATTGGCTGGAGTACTATTGTGTCGAAATAGTCGTAGTGGTTTTACTTGGCAAGAGTCTTTAGTTGTTTTATTTACGTTGTTTACCGTATTGGCTACTGCTTCTCGAAGTGGCTTATTACTATATACCCTCGTTATTTTGGGGTTCTATTCAATGATCTCTTTTCGAGCTAAATTAGGCTTTGTTATTTCTGGTTTATTGTTTGTATTGGTTGCTTTCCAAGCAAACCTAGGTGATAGCATCAACTCAAGAGCACTAGATCGACTATCCCCTTCTAGTCAGCAAGAGCTAGTTAGTAAAGATTCCTCTCGTTTAGATGTAGTGTTTGAATATTTAGAGATAATTGCGACCAATCCTTTAGGAATTGGCCGAGAGGGCAATGCGCAACGTGAAGTGAATGCTCACAATACCTTACTTAATATAGGTGCTGAAGCCGGTTTATTAGCAGCCTTGGGTCTTCTGCTTGTATTGTTCAGTCTTGCTAATCTTACTCGTATTTATCCTTTCAGCCTTTGGGGCTGTTTAATGCTAGTGCATATAGGTGTGGTTTTCTCTACTTCAAACGTATGGTACAGCCGAAGCTGGTTAATGTTTATCGCAGTAATGGTCGCCGCCGCTATGTATCAATACCAAAGGAATGAACAACAATGAGCCCATTGGCTAAGTTACCAGGTAACGGTTGCGACATCCTTATCTTTAGCTCCAGCTTCCACCAAGGAGGAGCGGAGCGCTTAGCTGTTACTTTAGCGAATTTATTGGCTTCGTATTGGTCTGTTGAGTTTCTTTCATTAAATGGTCAAGGTCCTTTTAGGCAAGAGTTAGATGATAGGCTAAGTTGTCACATTGTGGGCCAACCATCGTCTTTAAAAGCCATTCCTTTGTTGGCTAATCAACTGAAAAAAATAAAACCTAAAGTGGTGTTTTGCTCGCAAAGCCATTTGGCTTTTTCGATGTTGTGGGCAATTCGTTTGAGTGGGGTAAAGTGTAAGTTGGTTGCCAGAGAGGCATCTTGTCCTTCTACAAACCTACTAAGTATATCTTCATGGTTAAAACGCGCTTGGGTAAAAAATAGCGCCAAGTACGCTTATCGGAGAGCTGATTATTTGATTGCACCGGCAAAGTATGTTGCTTGCGATGTTAGCAATTACTTCGACCTGGATAGGGTTATTCAAGTATTGGCCAACCCATTAGATAAAGATATGGTGAATAATCAATCCCTAGCGCCCTGCGAACACCCATGGGTGGCAGATGAACAGCCTTATGTTTTAGCAGTGGGGCGCTTAGTTCCAGAGAAAGACTACGAGACCTTAATCAAAGCCATTGCTTTGTGTCAAAAGCAGCAAGTAACCCGCTTGATCATATTGGGGGAAGGCCCTTTGCGCGAAAAGCTTGAAGCGCTGGTCCAAGAGCTAGGGTTAAGCGATGTGATATCCCTAGCGGGATTCGAAAAAAATCCATTTTATTATATGAAGCATTGTCAGGCATTTGTTTTGAGTTCATTAGTTGAGGGGATGCCAAATGCTTTAGTTCAGGCACAGTTTTTAGGAGCTCGCTGTATATCGAGTGACTGTCCTGGAGGTGCTATTGAGTTATTACCAGAACAAAACTATTTTCCGGTAGGAGATGCTAAAGCATTAGCCAAGCTCATCCTTAATCCGCCAAGCAATAGCCAGAGTAAGTTATTAGAAAACCAAGGCTTTGTACCATTTTTTGAGAATATATTGTGACAATACTTCATTTTATTACCAACTTTGCCCTTACCGGTGGCGCTGAAAAAATGTTAGCGAATTTGGTTAATAACCAGCCGCAGCATAAGCATGTTATTGTTGCATTGATGCAAGCTTCAATTAAGAACCGTTCGCTAATTAAACAAGATAGTAGGGTAGAGTTTGTTAGCTTGAACGCCAAGGGGCCAGTGAGTATGTTACTTGCTGTGTTTAAGTTGCATCGCTTGGTTAAACAGTATGATGTATCTTTAATTCAAAGTTGGATGTATCACGCTAATGCGATATCTGGCTTATATAAACAACTATTTTCCTCTAAACTCCCTCTGTTTATGGGGATTCATCACTCGCTAGATAAATACCAAGATGAAAAAGTGAGTACCCGTATCGCACTGTGGTTAGGTAGGCAAGTTGCCCGTAAAACTCAGCAGATAATTTGCTGTAGTCAGCGCAGCGTTCAGCAGCATATTGCTTATGGTTACCCTGCCGATAAGATGCAATTCATTGCAAATGGCTATCAGTTTGAACAAGTTGACTCATTAAGAGTGCAAGCCCAATTTGTCAGCGTAATTGGTGCGGCTGGGCGTTGGCACCCCGCTAAAGATTACGCCAACCTAATTGCAGCACTTGCGCCTGTTTGTCGGGCAAACGCTACGCTTTATCTGAAAATTGCTGGCCGAGACGTTAATGATCAAAATGACGAGCTAAAGGCAATGCTTACACGCTATGAATTTCCTAAAGAGCAATGCATGTTGCTTGATGAAGTAAGTGATATGGCAAGCTTCTATCAAGATATAGATGTTTTTGTATTGCCTTCCAAAACTGAAGGTTTTCCTAATGTACTGGTTGAAGCCATGAGCCATGCATTGCCTTGCATTACTACTGATGTAGGTGATGCGGCATTCATATTAAGTAAACCTGAGTGGGTAGTGGCCCCGCAGACTCCTAAAGACTTGCAAATCGCAATTGAGAGTATTATCGCCCTTAATCACGTTGAGCGACAAAGAATGGCCTATGATAATCAGGCCAGGGTTTTAGCTGAGTTTTCTATAAGTGATATTAGTCAGCGTTACCTAGGAGCATACCAACGGGCGGAGCAACAGAGATGAGCCGAGTACTTGTAATCGCCAGCTTTGCTGATTCCATTTTAAGCTTTCGTGGTGATTTGCTTAAAGCGATGCAGCAGCAGGGGAAAGAAGTACATATTGCAGCGCCAGACTTTTCTCTAGAGCAAAAAAAAGCCCTAGTTGAATTGGGCATTACCCCGCATGTTTATACCTTGCAGCGTACTGGTTTAAATCCAATAAAAGATGCTGCCAGTGTGTGGTCGCTATTTCGTTTAATTCGCAGACTAAAACCTCAGCAAACGCTTGCTTATACCATTAAGCCGGTCATCTATGGAGCGCTTGCTGCTCGCTTCGCTGGTGTAAAAAGTATTTACTCGATGATTACCGGCTTGGGTTACGTATTTACTCAGCAGAATACAATTAAACAAAAAGTGCTGCATTCCCTGGTTAGTCTTTTGTATAAATCAGGCTTAGCCTGCTCAAACGGGGTGTTTTTTCAAAACCCAGATGACCGTAAGCTGTTTGTTGATAAGGGCTTAGTACCAGAGCAAAAAACCAAGCTAATTAACGGCTCTGGGATTAATTTGGCGCGTTTCCCACTGCTAAGTTTACCCGCTATAGATCGCCAGCAGCCCCAAATACACTTTTTGTTAATTGCTCGGCTGCTTAAAGATAAAGGTGTTGAAGAATACGCTGGCGCTGCACAAAAGCTTAAACAGCAAGGTTACCAATGTGTTTTTCATTTGGCTGGTTGGATTGATGATAACCCGAGCGCGATAGCTCAAGCCGATTTAGATACTTGGATTGAAGAAGGTACTGTTAAGTATCACGGCCGAATAGAGGATGTGGCTGGATTAATTGCTCAATGCCATGTTTATGTTCTGCCATCTTACCGTGAGGGTACGCCTCGAACGGTTTTGGAAGCAATGAGTTGTGGCCGAGCAATTGTTACCACCGATGCGCCAGGCTGCAGAGAAACCGTGACGGAAGGGTTGAATGGTTATCTCGTGCAGCCGCAAAGTATCGATTCATTAGTCGAGGCACTAAAACGTTATTTCGAGCAACCTGAGCTGCTTACTCAACAAGCCGCTAAAAGCCGTCAACTTGCAGAGCAGCGTTACGACGTTCGTTTGGTTAATCAACAAATCTTGCAATACATGGATGGAGAGAGCTAGTTGTTTAAGGACAAGGTGTTTTACTTTTTTGAACGGATCGCTGCGGCAATTTTGTTGGTGTTATTGTCTCCGTTATTTTTGTTGCTCTGCTGGCAGGTAGCCTCAAAGCTCGGTAAGCCGATTTTTTTCACTCAGCTGCGCCCAGGATTACACGGTAAAGCGTTTAATATGATTAAGTTTCGCAGCATGCGCGATGATAAAGATGCTCAAGGTAACTTACTCTCCGACGCAGAACGACTAGGCTCATTTGGCCGCGCACTTCGAGCAAGTAGCGCCGATGAACTGCCAGAGTTGTGGAATATTGTAAAAGGTGAAATGAGCTTTGTAGGGCCTCGTCCATTGCTTATGGAATATTTACCCCTGTACTCGCCTGAACAGGCAAAGCGACATGATGTTAAACCGGGGATAACTGGTTGGGCGCAAATTAATGGTCGTAATGCATTAAGCTGGCAGGAAAAATTTGAGCTGGACGTTTGGTACGTTAATAATCGCTCCCTTATCTTAGATATCAAAATACTGATACTTACCGTGAAAAAGGTGTTTGTGAGAGATGGTGTGAGCGCAGAGGGCGAGGCAACCATGAGCAGATTTACTGGGAACAGTGAATCATGAAATTAGCTATTTATGGAGCCGGAGGACACGCCAAAGTTGTGGTTGAGTTAGCTAAGCAGTTGGGTTATCAAACTATTTGTTTGTTTGATGAGTGCTGGCAAGAGCTTGGCGAAACCGAAGGTTGCCAAGTGATTGGTGGTTGGGCTGAGATGCTCACCTTTGTTACCACCAATACCGATTACGCCGTGCACGTTGCTATTGGCAATAATTCCACACGCTTGAGCCGTTTACAGCAGCTTCAACGGTTAGGCCTTAAACTACCGATACTGATTCACCCTAAAGCCTATGTGTGTGCCTCGGCGCGACTTGGTGAGGGCAGTGTGGTAATGGCTAATTCAACAATAAGTGTAGGGGTTAGTTTAGGTATCGGTAATATTATAAATCATAATAGCTCAGTTGATCACGATGTTCAGTTAGGTGATTGTGTACATATTTGCCCAGGTGTTCATCTCGCCGGAGAGGTGAGTGTGGGAGACGAAAGTATGTTAGGAATTGGCTCTTGTGTTATTCAGGGAATTGTCATTAAGGAGCGAGTATTGGTAGGGGCTGGCGCGGTAGTGGTAAAAGATGTGAAGTCTGCTGAAAAAGTGTTCGGTAACCCAGCTAAAACGCCTTAATTCACACTACTAAAGTTGTAGATTGAGTAGTTTTACAGCAATATAGGGAAGGTGTTTTAAAGGACTAAAAAAAGTAAAAATGCGAGATTTACCTTCTTGGCCAAGCTTTACAGAGCAGGAAGCTCAAGCTGTAAGTGATGTACTGCTATCAAATAAAGTTAACTATTGGACAGGTACCCAAGGCAAAACCTTTGAGAAAGAGTTTGCTACTTGGGCAGCAACCAACCACGCAGTCGCTGTTGCAAATGGCACCTTAGCTTTAGAGCTAGCCCTGCGTGCTTTAGGCGTTACCTCAGGCGATGAGGTGATAGTTACCTCGCGAACCTTTATTGCCTCGGCCAGTGCCATCGTAAATGTTGGCGCTAAACCTGTTTTTGCCGATGTTGATTTAGCCAGCCAAAATATCACCGCAGAAAGCATAAACGCAGTTCTTAGCAAAACAACTAAAGCCATTATTTGTGTGCACCTTGCGGGTTGGCCCTGTGAGATGGATACAATCAACCAGCTTGCCAAACAGCATAATTTGTATGTGATTGAAGATTGCGCGCAAGCCCACGGTGCTCTTTATCGCGGTAAACCAGTGGGTGGGTTAGGTGATGTAGCTGCGTGGTCATTTTGCCAAGATAAAATTATGACCACGGGTGGTGAAGGTGGCATGGTCACCACCAATGATAAGGCTTTGTGGGAAAAAATGTGGTCGTATAAAGACCATGGTAAGTCTTACGACACCGTGTTTAATAAAGCGCACCCACCTGGATTTCGTTGGCTACACGAGAGTATTGGTAGCAATTGGCGGATGACTGAGATGCAAGCTGCTATTGGTCGTATTCAATTGACTCGCATGGCCGATTGGCAAAAGCAGCGTCAAGCTAATGCGATGCAGCTAGCTAAATGCTTAGCTGAATATCCTTTTATTACAATCCCTAAGCCCCCCAAGCATATTCAACATGCGTTCTATAAGTTTTATGTGTTTGTTGATAGCAATCAACAAACAGTAAGTCGCGATCAAATTATTGACGCACTAAATGCAGCAGGAGTGCCTTGTATGCAAGGTAGCTGCGGAGAAGTGTATTTAGAGAAGGCGTTTGACGGCTTAGATGTGAGGCCGCAACGACCATTAACTAATGCTAAACACTTAAGTGATACAGCCATTATGTTCATGGTTCACCCAACCATTACTACGCAGGATATGCAGCATTTATGCGACCTTGTTGAAGATTGCTTAAGCCGTATATCTTCAGAGATAGCTGTTTGACTGGATTTGTCTAAAAAGGAATTTAGATGTTACCGCAATTTAATTTGATGAGTTTATTCGAGCGGCCAAGTCGTCGACAAAAAGTTGCGCTGATTTTTTCGCTCGACATAGTCTTTTTAAGTTTAGCTTTTTGGGGCGCACTTTGGGTACGCTTTGAGAGCCACCATTACTTTTTTGACACGCCAACCTGGATAACTTTTGGCTCGGTAATTGTCACAACGCTGGTGGGCTTTTGGTATTTTGGCCTTTATCGGGCGGTGCTTCGTTATATCAATGAGAAGAACTTACAAGCAATCTTGTTTAGTTTTGCCAGTGCCACCCTTTTAATGATTGTCACCTCATTTTACTTACAAGCGGTGATTCCTCGTACAGCCCCGTTCATTTATTTAGCTTTTGGCATAATTATGTGTGGCGGAGTGCGCTTTGCTATTCGTTACTTATTTGTGTGGATAGAAAACAGTACTAAACAAAATGTAATTATTTTTGGTGCTGGAGACAGTGGTCGCCAGTTATTACAAGCTATTGGTCAAGGTGATGATTTTCAGGCGGTAGCATTTATTGATGATAAGAAAGAATTGCGTCATTCCTTGATTCACGGTTTAACCGTTTATCCTCCTCAACAATTACCAATGTTGATTCATCGCTTCCATGTCAGCAAGGTTCTATTGGCTATTCCAAACGCCGGTAAAAAGCGTCGTTCCGAAATTCTTACTTCCCTTGCTGATTTAAATACCGAAGTTCTCACGGTTCCTCGTTTAAATGATTTGGTGACCGGTGAAGCTAAAGTTGACCAAATCAAAGAGGTAGAAATTGAAGATTTATTGGGGCGCGAAGCAGTAAGCCCTGATTCTCATTTAATGGACAGTTCTATTCGCCATAAAACCGTGCTGGTAAGTGGTGCTGGTGGCTCTATTGGTTCTGAGCTTTGTCGTCAAATCATCCAGTATAGGCCCAAGCGTTTGTTGCTTGTTGAGCGCTCAGAAGTGGCTTTATATGAAATTGAACGTGAACTAATAAAACGTTGTGAAGCCTTAGCACTTAACGTTGAACTGGTGCCATTGATGATTTCAGTTCAGCATTTACCACGATTAAGTGCCATGATGCAGGCCAATAATGTAGATACGGTGTATCACGCTGCTGCTTATAAACATGTGCCCTTAGTTGAACAAAACGTGGTTGAAGGTGTATGTAACAATGTGTTTGGTTCTTACAATATCGCCCAAGCCGCAATTAAAGCAAAGGTAAGCACCTTTGTATTGGTATCAACCGACAAAGCGGTTAGACCAACCAATGTAATGGGAGCAACCAAACGTTTGGCAGAGCTAGTGATGCAGAGCTTAGCTGAACACCAGTCAGAAACTACCATTAGCATGGTGCGTTTTGGCAATGTATTGGGCTCGTCTGGCTCGGTTATTCCTTTGTTTAAAGAACAAATTCGTAAAGGCGAAGACTTAACCATTACGCACCCAGACATTATTCGCTACTTTATGACAATTCCAGAAGCTGCTCAGTTGGTTATTCAGGCGGGATCAATGGCTAAGGGCGGCGAGGTTTTCGTATTGGATATGGGCGAACCAGTTAAAATTGCTGAGCTTGCTAAACGCATGGTTCACCTTTCTGGTTTAGAGGTAAGGGATGAAGCCAATCCTGATGGTGATATTGAGCTTAAATATACCGGATTGCGCCCTGGCGAGAAGTTGTATGAAGAGTTACTGGTGGGCGATGATGAGCGGCCAACCGATCACCCACGTATTCTTACGGCTAACGAGAGCTTTATGCCTTGGGCAGAGTTGATGGCTTTGTTTGATGAGCTAAACCAAGCATGTGAAGCCATGGACGAGCAAGCGGTAATCGCATTATTAAAACAAGCACCTTTAGCCTATTGCCAAGAGCAAGATAAGCCACAGCTTAAGGCTGTGTCGTAATTGAGCCGCTCGCCGCTAACGCTTACCTTAATCCGAGGTTTGCCGGGTAGCGGCAAGTCTACCTTAGCCGCCACTTTAGATGCAGTTCATCTAGAAGCCGATATGTACTTTGTTGATAAACAAGGCACATATAATTATCGCGCCGAAGATATTGGGCTGGCCCATCAATGGTGCCAGCAACAAACCGAGCAGCAATTAGCCTTGGGCAATAATGTGGTGGTGGCGAATACTTTTGTAAAACAGTGGGAGATGCAAGCTTATCGCGACTTAGCGCTTAAGTATAAAGCTGTATTAGAAGTAAAGTGTTGTAACGGCCGTTTTCCCAATATTCATGGGGTAAGTGACTTAGTGATAGAAAAAATGCGGAATAGCTGGGAAGATTAGGAAATAAAAAAGGCGCTAGTAGCGCCTTTTTTATTTGAAGCATTATGCTGTTTTGGGCTCTGCGTACATTGCGCTTATTTGCTCAGCAAAGCGGCTCTCAATCACTGCTCGACGCAGTTTTAAAGTAGGTGTCAGTTCACCTTGTTTCATACAAAACTCACGTGGCAGTAGGGTAAACTGCTTTACTTGCTCAAACCTAGCCAGGTTGGTTTGTACTTGCTTTAGTCTGGCTTGAATAAGGTTTTTGATTTCTGCATTCTCAAGCAGTTCGTTTCGATGCTGCCATTTAATACCTAGTTGTTTAGCGTGTAGCTCTAGGGCTTCAAAAGCTGGAACAATCAAGGCTGAAACAAAATGGCGTGCGTCGGCAATAATGGCCACCTGCTCAAATAAAGGTTCGCGAATCAATGCGCCTTCTACTCGCTGGGGGGCAATGTATTTCCCTCCAGAGGTTTTCATAAGCTCTTTAATTCGTTCGGTTAACACTAGGTTACCTTCCGCATCTAGTTTTCCTGCATCGCCGGTATGTAGCCAACCATCTACAATGGTGTCGGCAGTGGCTTGTGGCTTATTAAAGTAACCACGCATTACGGTGTCACCTTTAATTAAAATCTCTCCTTGCTCAGAGATTTTTACCTGTAGCGCTTCTAAAGGCTGACCAATGCTGCCGATGGTCTTTTTAGTTTGGCTGTAACAAGATACCGTAGCGGTGGACTCAGTCATGCCATAGCCATAGTTAATAGGGATATCAAGGCTTTGAAAAAAGCTGTTAATGTCGTCTGCCAATTTAGCCCCCGAGCAGGGCAGTAACCTAGCTGGGCCAAATATTGCGCGAAGTTTCTTAAGCACAAGTTTGTTGGCAAGCGCATAGCGTACCTTTAGCAGCAGGCTAGGTGTTAGATTACTTTGCTTTGCAGCCAACCGCTGTTGAGCCACGCTTAAGGCCCAATTAAATAGCACTTGTTTAGTTTTTGGGGCCGCGGCAACTTTCTGCAAAACGGCAGCATGAATTTTTTCATAGAGGCGCGGCACACTGCACATTAGGGTTGCTTGGCTACGTGGCAATGCTTCTTGAATTTGAGCTGGATCCTCTAGGTAAATATTGCTCGCACCACGATACAAGATGTAATAAGTCCAAGCTCGCTCAAATACGTGACTTAGCGGTAAAAAGCTTAGTGATACATCGCTAGCTCTAACATCTAGGCGCTGGTCATGCATGGCAAAAGCTGCTGCAAAGTTAGCGTGGTCAAGCATTACACCTTTGGGTTCACCAGTAGTGCCAGAGGTGTATATAAGTGTTGCAAGGTCACTCATTTGTTGATTTTGTTGACGCAATAACAGCGTTTGCGCTTCGTCTGCTTCACCTAAACAAAGTAGCTGTTGCCAGCTCAATACGTTTTCTAGTTGAGTGAGCGGACTTTCTTCAAAACAAATAAGTGTTTCAATTTGTCCTGCATCTAACAGCTTTAAGCCTATCTCTATTTGCTCTTGCTGGCCCACAAATAATATTTTGCAGCCCGCATCCTCTAAAATGTATTGGCTTTGCTCTAGCGTGTTGGTTGGGTAAATGGGCACTACACAACCGCGCGCCGCTAAAATGCCTAAATCGGTGATAGTCCATTCAGGCATGTTGGGTGACATAATTGCCACGCCTTGCTGTTCTTCATGACCTAGTTTAATTAAGCCTTTTGCTACTTGCGTCCATTGCTGCGAGAAATCCTTCCATGTAAAACACTGCCAAGCTTGGTTGCGCCAAATTTTTAGCGCAACCTGATCTAACTGTTGCTCAGCTTGTTGGCTAAGCAAGTTAACGATGTGCTGCATGTAATTACCTTTATGAGGATGAGGGCGAATAGCCATAATTAGGGGGGCTATTCTAGGTAGTTTTATTTGAGCGAACAAGTGTAAGCTAAACAGAACCGAAATATTATTTGGGTTTTATAGTGAAATTGTGGGCAATTACCGCATATCAATATGACAAATTGGCTATATGGCCAAGTTTTATACAAAAGCTAGGTGCTGCTCATATATAAAGGGAACATAATCGAATTATGTCATTTACTGCTATCCTAATAGTTAGGTAAACGTTGTCTTTAGTGTGTTGCAATAAGTTATTGAGGGTAATAGTTTCCCTTGGTGAGGGCTATTACCCACAAAGAAACATACTAAAAGATTGCTGAAGTGGCTAAATGACAGAGCTGATAAGCTTTTATGGCGCAGCTGCTGTTGTTTACCCAAGGCTATGTTTGTTGGTGCTTGTAAGATGATGTGAGGCTGTTTATTTTGTACTAAATCGCAAAAATTGCCAATAATTAAATTACTTTATATTTAAAAGTGGAAACGTTTACCCTTTCGTGCTTCAATATACTTATTCGAAGCTGTTTAAGCAGTTTTTTGTAGAACTGGGTGCAGCATAAGCTGTACAGATTTTGGAGAACGTGATGAATAAGGTCTTGGTTACAGGCGGTATGGGCTACATTGGCAGCCATACTTGTGTACAACTGATTAATGCTGGTTTAACCCCCATTATTCTAGATAACCTATGTAACAGTAAGCGTGAAGTACTTGCACGAATCGAAACCTTAACCAAACAACAACCTGCTTTCTACCAAGGTGACGTGCGAGACCGCACGGTACTAGAAAAGATCTTTAGCGAACATAATATCGATTCTGTCATCCATTTTGCGGGCTTAAAAGCAGTAGGTGAGTCGGTTGAGAAGCCTTATGAGTACTACGACAATAACGTAACAGGTTCGTTAGTACTCATTGATGTGATGCGTAAAGCTGGCGTAAAAAGCATTGTATTTAGCTCTTCGGCTACTGTGTACGGCGAGCCAAGTGTTATGCCAATCAACGAAGATACTCCAACCGGTGATGTGACTAACCCTTACGGTCGAAGTAAGTTTATGGTGGAAGAGTGCTTCCGCGATATTCAACTCGCGGCGCCAGATTTAAGCGTTACCTTACTGCGCTACTTTAACCCTGTTGGCGCTCATCCTAGTGGCTTAATGGGTGAAGACCCTCAAGGTATTCCAAATAACTTAATGCCGTTTATTGCGCAAGTTGCGGTAGGGCGCCGAGAGAGTTTGTCAGTATTTGGTGATGATTATCCAACCCCCGACGGCACTGGCGTTCGCGACTACATTCACGTTATGGATTTAGCTGATGGCCACGTTGCAGCCTTAACCAAAATTGGTGAGCAAGCCGGTTTACATATCTTCAACCTCGGAACCGGTAAAGGTAGCTCTGTGCTTGAAATGGTAAAAGCATTTAGCGCAGCTTGCGGTAAAGATATCGCTTACCAAATTTGCCCGCGCCGTAATGGCGACATTGCTGAATGCTGGGCCGCCACCGATAAAGCGGAAAAAGTTTTAGGCTGGAAAGCCACTCGTAGCATTGATGACATGACCGCTGATACCTGGAATTGGCAGTCAAATAACCCTAAAGGTTACGACCAGTAAAAGTTTAGAAAACAGAAAGCACTTTTGTGAGTGCTTTTTATGGAGTAAGAAAATCTCATGTTAGACACTCAATTCGACCCAACAGAGCATCCGCACCGTCGGTACAACCCGTTAACTGGACAGTGGATCTTAGTTTCTCCGCATCGTGCTAAGCGCCCGTGGAGCGGCCAAGATGAAACCCCGTCTACAGCTGAGCTTCCTAGCTACGACGAAGGCTGTTTTTTGTGTGCAGGTAATACCCGAATTTCTGGCGATGTAAATCCAGATTATAAGGGGACTTACGTATTTGGAAATGACTTCGCGGCATTGATGACGGATTCACCCGACGTGCCTAAGTCAGCCGATCCCTTGTTTACCAGTATGGAAGCTCGTGGTTTAAGTCGAGTGATTTGTTTTTCTCCCGACCATAGCAAAACCTTACCCGAGCTTGCGGTACCCGCGATTCGAGGTGTTATCGACACTTGGAATGAGCAAATCGAAGAACTTGGTAAAGACTACCTTTGGGTTCAGGCTTTTGAGAACAAAGGTGAAACCATGGGCTGTTCTCAGCCTCATCCTCATGGCCAAATTTGGGCCAACAGCTTTTTACCTAATGAGATTGAGCGTAAAGACAAGCATTTACGAGAGTATTACCAGCAACACGGCAGTAACCTTTTGGTTGACTATGCAGCAAAAGAACAAGCTGATGGTGTACGAACGGTTGTTGAAACCGAGCATTGGCTGGCTGTAGTACCTTATTGGGCTGCATGGCCGTTTGAAACGATGCTATTGCCTAAAGCGCATATTCGTCGAATGAGCGAACTGTCTGATGAGCAACGTGACGACTTGTCTCTTGCCATTAAAAAGTTGACTAGTCGCTATGACAATCTGTTTAAGTGTTCATTCCCTTACTCAATGGGTTGGCATTATGCGCCTTTCTTTAAGGAAGGGGACACATCTACAGAGCATTGGCAATTACATGCCTTGTTCTACCCACCGCTATTACGTAGCGCCAGTGTGCGCAAGTTTATGGTGGGCTACGAAATGCTAGCAGAAAGCCAGCGAGACTTAACCGCCGAACAAGCGGCTGCAAAGCTTCGAGACCTAAGTGATGTACATTATAAAGAACAAGATCAGTAAAGGAGCCGATAATGACAGATCGCCAACAACAACTCATTGATAAGGTTGCTAGTGCCTTTACTGAAATGACCGGGCAAGCACCTGCAAAGCTGATACAAGCACCTGGGCGGGTAAACCTCATCGGTGAACATACCGATTATAACGATGGTTTTGTATTACCTTGCGCTATTGATTACCAAGCAGTAGTGGCTGCGTCTCCACGTACAGACAGTATTGTGCGGGTGGTATCAGTAGATTACGGCAATCAAGTTAACGAGTTTGATATAAGCCAACCTTTAGAATTTGACCAAGACCTAATGTGGGTTAACTACATTCGTGGAGTTATTTCAGTATTGCTGAACAAAGGTTTCACTTTTTCAGGTGCTGATATTGCGGTGAGTGGTAATGTGCCACAAGGTGCAGGCTTAAGTTCTTCGGCCGCGTTAGAAGTGGTTATTGGCCAAACGTTTAAAACGCTATATGAACTGAATGTGTCGCAACAGCAACTTGCCTTAATTGGACAAGAAGCTGAAAACAACTTTGTTGGTTGTAACTGCGGCATTATGGACCAACTTATTTCAGCCGAAGGTGAAGCAAACCACGCCTTGCTTATCGATTGTCGTTCATTAGAAACCAAAGCGGTTGCTATGCCAGAAGAGATGGCGGTTGTTATTATTAATAGCAACAAAAAACGTGGCTTGGTAGATAGTGAATACAATACTCGTCGTGAGCAATGTGAAGCTGCTGCTAAAGGTTTAGGGGTAAGTTCTTTACGTGATGTTAGTGAAGCGATGTTTGCAGAGAACTCGGCGAGTCTCGATCCTATAGTGGCGAAACGTGCGCGTCATGTAATTACTGAAAATGCCCGTACATTGGCTGCTTCGGAAGCGTTAAAAGCCAACGATATGGCGAAGCTGAGTGTGCTGATGGAACAGTCTCATGCTTCTATGCGTGACGATTTTGAAATCACCGTGCCGGAAGTAGACGGTCTTGTTGACATTGTTAAGCAAGTGATTGGCGCAGAAGGCGGCGTTCGTATGACCGGCGGTGGTTTTGGTGGTTGTATTGTGGCCTTGATGCCACCTGCTTTAGTGGATGATGTGTGCCAAGCGGTTGAGCAGAAATACCAGGCATTAACAGGGCTAAAAGAAAGCATTTATGTGTGTAAGGCAATGCCTGGAGCTGGTGCTATTTAACCTCTAAGTGTTCATGCAAAAGCCTCGACTTGTGCGAGGCTTTTTTGTTTCCTGGAAGTGAAAAGGTGGGCAAGGTAATAATCAGCGGGTGAGTCGATAGTAGGTTAGGTATAACGACTCAGGCTAGGTGGTTGATATCATTGCATTATGTGATTCACCTAGCGTATATGAACTATGCATAGTTGAGCAAAGGGCTGCGTGGTAATATCTGTGTTGTCAGAAGGATAGTCTGATGAAAATAGCTAGATAGGAAGTCGCCCAAGGGCGGCTTTTTTGTGTCCAAAAGAAAATTGTAACTAGCAGCCAACAGGGAAAGAACTACGGTAACAGTTTTAAATTATTTTATGTGGGTGACTTTAGCGTCAAATTAGTGAAATGCATTGCTAACAAGTGTGCGGCTATCTAAGTATTTGCCCGTTACGAATAGCTTGTAAGACGCTGTAATTAACTTGGTGAGCTAGTTTCACTTTCAAGGCACGAATAATGTAGATTGACGAGGTAAGAACATGAAGGGTGTAAGTTTTCACAAACGAGATGCACTATGGATGGCTCATATAATTGTCGAAGGGAAATGCAAGCATTTAGGGTGTTTTAAGAAACAGGAAGAGGCTATCGCCGCCCGCAAAGCTGCGGAAAGTGAGTGCGAAGCAGGCTGCGTAGCGATATCGTTAGAAAAAAGCCAAGTGTGCTGTAAATCAATTATGTCGCACTAAGGTGTAATGTACATAAATGAGGGTTAGAGCATACTTTGTTACGCAGATACTGGCGTCCCCTACAGGATGGAGAAGATAGGCCGTCGACACCGCGTCGACTTAAGCGGCTAGGGGCGTAGTGCACCGTAGGACGCCATACCAAGCCGTCGACACTGGCTCTAGCCTAGCTCATTAGAGACCTATCTAGCGTACTACGCCGACCGATGAGGGGAACACGTAGTGCGGCTTGACCTGAGCATCATCCAACTATTACCAGACATCTACTCTCTTTATACACCACATATCCTCTCCCTTGGGTTCTGGTATCAATATGAGTTATACGATTGTCGAATATCTGATATGCGTCTGTTATGCGAATTTCGGATAGCGACGATACCAAAAATAATTCAAAATATCGTATGACAATTTCATCATGCTGGCGTCCCTAGATGATGCAATGATACTTGTGGCGTCCCCATGAGGCGTGGTCTACTAGAAAGTTAGGCAGGTCTAGGGCATTGAATTACAAGGAGTTTAATGAAAACCAAAAAGAGAAGAATAACATGCTAGACAAAATTCTGGGTTCTGTAGCTAATACGTTTGATAGAAACTTCATGACCAAGAGAGCAATCGTGAATCACGCAACGTTCATCGGAATGATGCACCGCGAAGAAGCTCAAAGATGGTTAGCAATGCTGAGCTATGAATCACTAAGAGCCGTGAATCTGGCAACCTCCAACATCAATGAGGGCAAAGGCGCAATAAGCCTACAGCTGGCTCTCGCAACCCAAAAGAAAATAGCTCGTGATGTGGGTAACTGGGATGCCTACTCATTCTTCGATCAGATGATGGGGATTAACGAGAAATCGCTGGACGCAATATCCGAGCCTGCTTGGATTCAAATAGAAGCCAACCTTCGCATACATGACCTCGATTCAATTTTCGAAATGGGAGCATAACATGAGATTACTAAAGAAATTGTTTGGCAAAACACGCAATATCGACCAGCTAAAAGCATTCACCGAAGCGAACATGATTATCCTTGGTTTTGAAAACGCTGATAGTCGTAAAATGACGCTTAATACTGTGACCGATAAAATGTGGCAACAGCTACATGCGGCTACTAAAGGCGCATCAGATGCACTTGCTGGTAGCTATTCTACTCTCTGGGTTCTGCAATACGCCAAGAAGATTGCAGACGAAGACGGTATCGAACCTTTCTCAATCGTATTCCACGAATTACTCCTAGGCAACAAAGCCACGCTAGAGAGATTTCCCCGCGCTGAATTAATCGAAGTTGACCGTAAATTCAAAAGCATCACAGGGGCTGCATAATGAAAAATAAACTAATCAAAGCCTTAGGATTGATCGCCGTATTTGCAGCTCCGTGGCTATTCACCAAGCATCAGTTAGGTGCAGCAGCGTTAGCGGTAGTGGTAACAGCATTTATCACGCAGGCGGTAATTAAACGTAAAGCCAAAGAAGCTTAATCGATGAAATCAACTGGAGCATAGCATGGACCCAACCCAAAAAATGATTCAAGACGCTATTGCAAGGCGTGATGTGAATAAGCCGAAAGCATTCGTACCTTTCCATGTTAATAAAAATTGCAAACGCTGCGGCGGAACAAACTTCGTACCTGAATATCGCGGTTACAAGGGCGGTGTGTGCTTCCTTTGCAACCCAGACGCATAACAACACCAAGAGCTCAATCGATGGAAACTAGCACAAGCAAAGCAATTTATGACGAAATTGTCTACGGAAACAAGGACAAAGCCAAGAGCAAAATTACGTTGTTGATACTGAATGACGGCGATGGGGATGGTGAGGCAGCTAATGAGCTATATCAAATGACCCAAATTAGCGGCACAACATATACGTGTCCTTGGGTTGCTCTGGAAAATGAGTTTAGCGCCAAATATTTCGAAATCAATGCGACTCAAACGAAGATATTAATGAAAAGCATATGCCTAGCATATAACGCACTGTGCGAGAGTTGCTAACGCACAGCTACATATGTGTCGACGTCGAGACCACCGACCGAGAGGCAGCAATTAGCTGCCTTTTTTGTTCGAGAGGAGCTAGTAATAATGACTGAATCAGATATTGCAAAATTAGAACCTAAGAAATCGCCGTATATGCTAGCCGACAACGGGCGCGGTTCAGTTAAGGGTTTATTTGTTCGTATCACGCCAGCAGACACCAAATCATTCATATTTAAGTACAACACTGGCAAGCACAAGCAAACACCGTCGCGGTTAAAGCCTTACTACAAGTCGGAAACTATCGGCAAGTTCGGTACTGTGTCGCTCGAAGCTGCGCGCAAGGCCGCTCGCTCCATGTGAGATGAACTTCTTGGATTGGGGGCGGATAAGTTTGAAGCCAAAACCAAGGAAGCAACCGTAGACGACGCTGTGAAGGCATTGAGCGAATCCGAATCTGCAAAGTCGCTGGGGGCGCTCAACAAAAAGATTACCTATCTAAAAGCGGCATTCGCGTTTGCGGTTCCTAGCTAGAGCACGATTCGAACCACTACGATTTTCGATACCGTCCGACGCGCTGATTCGCGGCAGATACTGGCGTCCCCTACAGGATTCGAACCTGTGTCTAAGACTTAGGAGGTCCTTGTTCTATCCAGCTGAACTAAGGGGACACTAAAGTAAGGCGCACACCTAGTTTAGTGTGCGGGTACATTATACTCAGCTTTAACTTTATGAAAAGCAAAGCCTTACTGTTTGCTTACTAAGTCACCAAGTTGAATATTTGCCGTCATGCTTGGGTCAACCGCTACCACGATTGCACTCTCTTGATACACTTGCTCAATTCTTACCATGCTGTCAGCCATTATTTGCTCTTGGCGTGGAATGTCCCAGTTTCCCCAGTGATAGTTTTGATGAATCAAGTTTAACAACATGCCGCGGTTAAGCTGATTTGCTTTCCCTAGGTTTATTTGCCAGCGGTCTGGCCCAAGTACTTTTACCACGCTGCCTTGTAAGGGTTGGCAAGCCAGTAGAGCATCTACTTCGGTAACCACTTGTTGCAAGGTCGCGTTTACCGTTTCTCCATAGGCTGATAACCAAAACTCGGCAGAGTGGGGGGATATCACTTCTCTGGCGTCAAACTCCCATGGCGCGTTTACTGAAAAGCGCTTGTTGTATATTTCTTCTAAATCAATGGCGTTGTATACCCTGGCATTCACCACAAAGTAACGTTGCGGATAACTAAGGTTAATAAATTTAGGCTTGTGCACTTTGTCTAGAGAAATGTTCTCGATTTCTAAGCCAAGCAAATATTGTGCGCCATAACGATCGGCAACATCTTTAATGCCCTTGTAGTTATGTTCTCCTGGCTTGTAATAATTTAAAGGTAACTTTGGTGGGGGCTTTACGTTGAACTGATTACCCACCTGGCGAGCAATGTCGTAGGTGCGTTGTTCAACTGCTGGTGATAGCTCTTGGAGTTGGCCCACACGCGCTTGATGTTGCTGCTTTAAGAAGGGAGGGAGCAGCAACATGTTTTTGCTATAACCACTGGCTTTACATTGGCTGGTAGCAGGGAATACGTCGGCTTGTAAAATTATATAGTATTGTTGGCCGTGATTACCTTCGTCTAATACGGTTAGGTTATGCAAGGAGCCTTTAGAAACCACTTCAATTTGATCAAGCGTGAGTTGCCCGCCAGAGACTTTGCTAATGCTGGTAACAGACGCTCCCGAATACAACAGAAGCTGCTTAACCGCATCTTGGGTGGCTAAGCTTTTGGCTTGTTCAAAGTCGTTGTTTACGATGGTGGCTTGGCCCTTAGCCTCGTACCATATTGCCTGTGTCGACATGCTAATAAGCATCCCAACTAAAAGAATTATCTGTTTCATAAGGCCCTCCTATGTTTCGGAGTAAGCAATAACTATACCCAAAATAAAACGCTATTTTTTTGACTGGAACGGTTATTGCTTGGAACAAGGAAGTCGGAGGAGATTGATATGCGATATACGACACTATTTATTTTGCTGGTAACGCTACAAGGATGCAATACCAGTTTACATCATGTTTCTAATTATCCTTATGTGGAGCCGCGAGAGCAGCAAGATGCTGCTTTGTATGTGCATGTCGACAACCTGTCTCAACAGTTAACTGATGACGTGGATTTAACCGAGACTGACTCTGTGGCCATAAGTACGGTGGTGGATTTAGACAACTTGCAATCGAGCGATGGATTTGGGCGGCAAGTGGCAGAGGCAATGTTTGCCGCTTTATCGCGTGAAGGCGTCAATATGGTAGAGCCACGCCTTACTGGACGTTTGCAAATGGACCCTGGGTTCGGCGAATTTTCGTTATCGAGAGATGCAGATTTACTGAGAACTGAAATGGAAATTACCTATGTGGTGGTTGGCAGTTTTCAGCGAACAACTTCCGGTAGGCATGTGAATCTTCGTTTAGTTGAGCTATCTAGCCAAGCGGTTGTGTCGGCTGCTTATCAATTTATCCCCAATATGGCGGGGGCAACTTCACCGCGTGTGACTAGTGTAAATGGGAGCTTGCAGCGTCATGAACAATCTGTACTTTAGATCGTGGTTTATTAGTTTAGCGGTTTTGTTGTTGCTAGCTTGTACGCCAACAACCCAAGTTAAACAAGTTGAATGGACTTATGAGCCGCCGGGTGACTTTACCGTGGTTAATGCCGTTGGCTATGCGCCTATTAGTCAGCAACGTGGCGCAGACATGAGCGCTAAACAATTACGCGCAATGAAAGCCTCCAAGTTAGATGCTTATCGAGAGCTTTCTGAGCAAGTGTATGGCCAACATATCGATAGTACCGCAACTGTCAGCGATATGGTGCTTGGTAACGAGCGTTTAGCTGCCTCGGTTGCCGGGGTAATTCGTGGTGCTAAGGTGATTAATGCCTACGCGGTTGACGATGTATATGTTACTGAGTTGCAACTTGATTTCAGAGAGGTGTACCGCGTTACTATGTCAATGGCACCAACTCGCCATCTTGAGAGTCAAAAAACCGTTCATTTTTAGTAAAGATTTTACCTTTCTGGCCGATACTTAAAGCGTAATAGACGATTAAGGAAGCGACATGAAAGGTATATCTTTAGTAGCCTTGGCTACTTCAATGCTGGTGGGGTGCTCGAGTTCCCCATCAATGCAAAAAGTGGTGGTGTATGATGGCTCAAAGCATCACGCCGCACATACTCACAATGCTCACTACATGGAAGGTGTTGTAGATGAGAACGGCCAGTTGTTTTTAAGTGGAATGCAAAGCCGTTCGCTTAACCCTGCCAGCCCAGATATGAGTGACCCTGATGTTCAGCACTCACTGACCGATTATGTAAATCTAATGTCGCAACGCCTAGTCTCAAGCTCTCACTATGTGAATGCCGATACGCCTATTGGCGTGGCTTCGTTTGTTCCTTTAGATAACCTTCGCACCACTGATTTATTTGGCATGCAGCTAGCCGAAAGCTTTGTTTACGAAATGCAACAAAGTGGCTTTTCGGTAATTGATTATAAAACCACTGGTTTTATTCGCATTACCCCAGAAGGGGACTTTGTATATAGCCGCAACGTAAAAGAGTTATCTAAGCGTTTACCCATTGAATACTTGCTCGTAGGTACTTTTAGCAAATCAAATAAAGGTATTTTGGTTAACGCTCGGATCGTTGGCGCTCAATCAAAAGTCGTGGTTGCTTCTGCTCAAGAGCTTATTCCGAATGAGGTGTATCAAAGCAAAGTACCTGCGCCAGTTAAGCGAGATGGGGTAATGATTATCGAGTCGCGTAAGCAGGCCAGTAAAACTAAGATGCCGATGGGGGAGCGTGGTTAGTTAATTTCGTCTATTACTGTTATACGCAAAACCCTAGCCTTGGCTGGGGTTTTGTTGTTTTTGAATATGTAACTACTACAAGCAACATTTTTTCCATTAACAACAGTAGAGCATTCAGAAGTTCAAATTCAATTAGCTAAGGTGAACAGCTTAATGCCCAGTTAATTTGGATTATGTAGTTTCTGGAAGCGAGGGGTAACTTAAGCTTTAAAGCCTTTACCCATTCGTTGTGAACTGTGCTTTTTACCTAGTTTGTCATAGGTAGACGCATTTTGGTTTTGCAGTTGGTCAATTACGGCACTTAGCTGTTTGACTTTTTCATTGCTGGCTTTAATTATTTCGCCATTTAGCTGATTGCGTTCTTGGCATTGGGCCAGCAAACTTTTGATGGTATCTACTTGTTGAACAAATTGAGGATCTGAATTCAGCTGTTCTTTATTAGAAGACGCTGCGATCTCTTCATCGGCACTCGCTATTAGCGCCAGTGCTTGTTCTTTTTGCTCAGCAACAGCATAAAGAGCAATAGTATCGTCTTGTTCAAGAGCAACTTTTTCTTGCTCCAAAAGAGAAAGCAGCAAGGTGAGTTGCTGCTCTTGAGTATTCAGTAGTGGGGCGATCATAGGCTAATTATCCAAGCGCTTTATTAAACTCACTTTCAAAGTCACCCATTTTCTGTGCAACTTTATTGGCATCTACTTGATAAGTACCATCGGCCACCGCTTGCTTGATTGATTCGAGCTTCGAGCTTCTGCTATCTGAATCACTGAGCAAATTCTGCTGAATACGGTTTAGTTGTTGTGCTTCGTTTGTAAGCATAACTGAATCCTGGGCTGCAGCAGAACCAGCGGTTGAACGTTGTTCAGCGCTTTCTTTTGTGCCTTTGTCAGCAACTCGATTTGAGTCTAGTTGACTAGGACGGTTTCCACCTAAGTTGTTAATATTTAAAGCCATAATGGCGCCCCACAGTTAATCAATTTTTCGTATTCAATAAAGCTATCGGCTTGCTTTGGTAAAACTTTAGAAAAAAATTAAAGTTTTACCTCAACTATTCCAATCGCTTTTACTCGGCCGGTGACCAGACGCTGAGACTGATTATTTCTAACCCGAATGGTATCACCGATAGTGCCACTAGACAAAGCGGTACCTTGGGTTGTTACATTCAGCCCACCTGCATTGGCGGAGATGGTAACAGCATCACCTTTGCAAACTATGCAAATATCGCGCCCAGTTATAATTTGGTCTTTACGCATTGCTCGTCTAAGTTTAGCACCAACTAACAGCTCTAGCTCTGTGAAGTAACTGCCGCGTAAGCGATTCTCGGGTAAAAAATTAGTGGTAAGTTGCGCGTTAGTTAAGGCGGCACCTTCCTGGATGGGAGAGGCTGCTACTACCACGGCAAGCAATACTTGTTTGCGTACTGGAATATAGAGGCGCCAGTTTGCGTGTTCATCACAAGTAACTAATACACTGGTGTTTCTACGTACCTCACCATTGGCTAAACTGTAACGATAAGGCGTCGAACAGTCAGGGATCGCGATTCGCTCATCTAATTGATTAGCGGTTAGCTCAATTTTTTGACTATTGTCGTGAGTTATCTGCGAATAAACAAAATCTACTGCTGCTTTTTCAAGCTGCGAGTGCAGCTCACTAGTGTGAGCAGTAAGACTAAAACAAAATAATACGAGTGAAGCAGCAATTTTTATCAACATTTCCGATATGATACCGATAAAGCAAAGTAACAATTGGCTTTTTTGTCTATGCTTAACAAGTCGATGTTAAGCCTCTTGGTGTCAAAAAAACGACAATTAAGTTAGATTAAGCGATAGTATACAGGGGTTAAGCAAGGTTGATGCCCCTTTCTAAGGAGTGATAAGTATATGGCGGGTATTTTAGATTCGGTAAACCAGCGTACGCAGCTAGTAGGACAGAATCGCTTAGAGTTGTTGTTATTCAGGTTAAATGGGTCTCAGCGCTATGGCATTAATGTATTTAAAGTAAAAGAAGTCTTACAGTGTCCGCCACTTACCGCGCTGCCTAAACTAAATCCTGTTATCCGAGGTGTGGCACATATTCGTGGCCAAACTATTTCGGTCATTGATTTAAGTTCAGCTACAGGCGGGCGCCCAATAGAAGATGTGACCAAGTGTTTCATCATCATTTCAGAGTACAACCGCTCAGTGCAGGGCTTTTTGGTAGGCTCGGTCGAGCGTATTGTAAATATGAATTGGGAAGACATTTTGCCGCCGCCCAAAGGTGCAGGTAAGTTCAACTACCTTACAGCGGTAACAGAGGTTGAAAAAGAGCTAGTTTCTATTTTAGACGTTGAAAAGATTCTCGATGAAATTTCTCCGGTTGATACCACTGTAAGTAAAGAGATTGTTGAAGAAGCAGCCGCAAACGTTCAAATAGACAAAAAAGTATTGGTGGTTGACGATTCTTCGGTGGCGCGAAATCAAGTTAAGCGCGCGGTAACCTCCTTAGGAGTAGAAGCCTTACTTTGCCAAGATGGACGAGAAGCTCTCGAGCTGTTAACCACTATGGCTAAAGATGGTCCGATTACTGATCAAATAGCGCTGGTGATTTCTGATATTGAAATGCCAGAAATGGATGGCTACACCTTAACCGCGGAAGTACGTTCTCATCCAGATTTAAAAGGTCTGCACATAATATTACACACCTCTCTAAGTGGTGTATTCAACCAAGCTATGGTAAATAAAGTTGGCGCTAACGCCTTTATTGCTAAATTTAATCCAGATGAATTAGCTGCCGCTGTTCGTCAATCTTTATAGAGTGTGGATGCATTGAGAACCATAACAGATGATGTGTATAAACAGTTTTGTGGCTTTCTAGAGAAGCAGTGCGGAATTGTATTAGGTGACAACAAGCAATACTTAGTAAAGAGCCGTTTATCGCCATTAATGGCTCAGTACTCTGTAGCAAGCCTTACCGAGCTAGTTCAAAAAGCCATGAGCCTACGTGAGCGTGATTTACGTGCGGCTGTGGTGGATGCCATGACCACTAATGAGACTCTGTGGTTTAGGGATACTTATCCTTTTCAGTTGCTCGGTGACAAACTCTTGCCGGAGTTCACAAAGTTATCTCGGCCAGTGAAGATTTGGTCAGCCGCAAGCTCCTCTGGCCAAGAGCCTTACTCTATTATGATGACCTCACTGGAGTACCAAGCTAAACGCCCAGGAACCTTACCCATGGGGGTGCAGGTAGTGGGAACTGATATTTCACCGTCAATGCTCGAGCATTGTAAGCGTGGTGAGTATGACACTTTAGCCTTGGCGCGTGGTTTATCGCCAGAGCGTAAGCGTCAGTTTTTTGAAGCGACTACCGACGGCAGATTTAGAGTTAATGATAAAGTCCGGAAAAATGTAAGCTTCAGACCACTTAATCTCTTAGATAGTTACGCTTTAATGGGTAAATTCGATATCATTTTTTGTCGTAATGTTTTGATTTACTTTAACGCTGATGTGAAATCGAAGATCCTTAATCAGTTTGCTCAAGCATTAAACCCTAATGGTTATTTAATGTTGGGAGCCTCAGAGTCTATTACCGGCTTGACCGATCGTTTTAATATGTTGCGTTGCCATCCCGGCATTGTTTATCAACTAAAATAAGCTAAACCCGAAGCGGCAGTAAATGGCAATAGTTGCCGCTTTACTTGCCGCTAGCATCACCCTGCCACTGTTATCTAGCATACCAATACAACTAAGTTCCTTAGTTAGCTGAACAAAAAGCGTCAAAAAAACTCTGGCACAGCTCTTGCTAAATATTCTTCGTAGAAGTGTAACGAGGTGTATATGGCAATAACATTTGATAAAGCATTAGGCGTTCATCAGCATACTGTAGGTGTAAGAGCCCGCCGTTCTGAGGTAATTGCAAGTAACATTGCTAATGCTGATACACCTAACTATAAAGCACGAGATATAGATTTTAATAAAGCATTTGCTGCCGCTAAAAGTAAGCAGGGGGGTGGAATGCACATCACTAATGAGCGCCACATCAGCGGCGGTAACAGCCAGTTTGCCGAACTAGGTTTTCAAGTGCCAGATCAACCAGACACCGGTGACGGTAATACCGTTGATGTACAAAAAGAGAAAGCTGCATTTATGCAAAATGGCCTGGAATATCAAGCAGGTATTAACTTTCTTTCAAGCAAGTTTAGTGGCTTACGTAATGCAATTAAGGGAGGTCAATAATGAGCTTTTTTAATGTTTTTGATATTTCAGCTTCGGCCATGAAAGCGCAGTCGGTACGTTTAAATACCACTGCCAGTAACCTAGCCAATGCCGACAGTATTAGTTCAAGTATCGATCAAACGTATCGAGCAAGAAAACCAGTGTTTGAGGCTGAGTTAAATAAAGCATCTCAAGCACAAGTTGAATCTGCACAAGTTAAAGTAGCGGGCATAGTTGAATCAGATGCTCCGTTACGTAAAGAGTATTACCCAGAACACCCTATGGCTAATGAAGAAGGGTATATCTTCAAGCCAAACGTCAACGTTATTGAAGAAATGGCCGACATGATGAGTGCTTCTCGCTCCTATCAGGCCAATGTTCAAGTAACTGAAGCTGCGAAGCAAATGCTAAATAGCACGCTCAATCTGGGTAAAAGTTAAGGAGTAGCCAGTGTCTACTATTGATCCGTTACAAAATAATTATTGGCAACCAGAGTCGGTTGTTCCAGAGAGCAATAATAATCAGTCACTAGGGCAAGAGGATTTCTTCTCACTGCTTACTACTCAGTTGCAGTATCAAGATCCCAGTAAACCTGTTGATAACGCCGAGATGATTGCGCAAATGGCGAGCTTTCAGACTTCCGAGGGGATTGCTGAGCTTGGTACTAAGTTTGACACCATGAACTCGATCATGAATTCATCGGCTGCCTTGCAGGCGTCAACTTTAGTGGGCCAGAAAGTGTTAGTCCCGCTAGATTACGGACATAACGGTGGTACTGGTTTTGACGGTGTAGCGGTAACTGGTGCAGCAACAACCAATGTAAAAGTTTCGGTCGAGAACGCGGCGGGTGAAGTCGTCAAAGTTATCGACTTAGGTGAGGGAAGCGGCAACATGCCATTCTCTTGGGACGGCACCGATTCCAATGGGAATCCAATGCCAGAAGGTAAGTACAACATTAAAGTTAATGGTGTTCAGGGCGGTAAAGAGATCAGTTTACCCACCGCAACATATGCAAGCGTAGGTAGCGTGAGCTTAGCGGGTGGCACATCTGGCGTAGTCGTCAATTTAGAAGGCTTAGGTGGCATTGCAATGAGCGATGTTCTCGAAGTAGCCAAGGCCTAACAAAGAATAGTAAAACGATAGGAGATTGAGAGATGTCATTTAATATCGCTCTAAGCGGCATCAATGCCTCGCAAAAGGATCTTGACGTAACGGCGAACAATATTGCTAACGTCAACACCATTGGTTTTAAAGAGTCGCGTGCTGAGTTTGCCGATGTGTATGCAACATCGATTTTCTCAAATGCTCGTACCGCAGTAGGTAATGGTGTTAAAACTGTAGATGTAGCTCAGCAATTCCACCAAGGTAGTCTTAACTTTACCCAAAACGCTTTAGATATGGCGATTAGTGGCGAAGGCTTCTTTGTTACCGCATCAGACTTAACCACTCAAACACGAGAGTTTACTCGTGCGGGTGCGTTTAAGTTAAACGCTGATAACTTTATTGTTAACTCGCAAGGTCAATACCTACAAGGTTATACCGTGAACAACAGCGGCACGCCTTCAGCGGTGAGTATGGCTGCAACCAGCGCAATTCAAATTAGTGCTGAAGTAGGTAACCCTACCATGACTAGCCAAGTTGATATGAGTTTTAACTTGCCGTCGAGCGGTACTACTCATGATATAGGCGATTTCGACCCAACCGACAGCAATACCTACACGTCTGCCACGTCGGTGACGGTGTATGATTCGCAAGGTGGCTCTCATGTCGCTGAGACCTTCTTTATTAAAGATGACACCACGGCAAATACTTGGCACAAGTTGATATACATTGACGGCCAACCAGTAGATGTAGCTGGTGGTACTGCTAATACCCCTAATGCTGGTAACGCTAACCCCACCATTCCAGCATCTGCAACCTTAACTTTTGATAATACTGGTGCCTTAGCGTCAACTGCTCCTGCTATTATTGAAACCGTTGCTTTGGGAACGGCTCCACCAAACGGCCCTGGTGGCGTATGGGACCCAGTAACGGGTTCTGTAGATCCAACGCAAACTATTACCTTTAACTTAAATGGCCCAACTCAGTATAACTCAGCCTTTGAAGTATCTAGTTTGTCGCAAGATGGTTCTACCGTTGGTAAATTGACAGGTATTGATATTGGCCCAGATGGTTTGGTTGTTGCCTCATACAGTAATGGTCAAACAACCAATATTGCTAAAGTATCGGTCGCTAAATTTGCTAATAACCAAGGTTTAGCGCAAATCGGTGATACTTCATGGCAGCAAACCCAGTTAAGTGGTGAAGCGATTGCCGGTGAAGGTAACTCGGGCACATTTGGTAAAATCAACTCTGCTTCTTTAGAGCAAGCTAACGTTAACTTAACGGAGCAGTTGGTTAATTTGATTAGTGCTCAGCGTAACTTCCAGGCTAACTCTCGTGCTTTAGAAGTTAACTCAACGCTACAGCAAACTATTATTCAGATACGTTAATAGCCAACTAGCATCTGATCAAAAAGGCAGCCTTGGCTGCCTTTTTATTTTATTGATTTAATTGCGTTTTTCCTTGTTGTTTCTCATTCTTTATCTTCTGGCATTCTAATTGCTTTGTTTCCTTTGAGTCAGCTAATTGACGTAGGAAATAGATATGGACCAACTACTTTATATATCGATGACCGGTGCAAAACAAAACATGCACTCGCTCGCGGTACGTGGTAACAACCTTGCAAATGCAAATACCACAGGCTTTAAAGCTGATTTAGAGAATGCACGCTCTATGCAGGCTTTCGGCCCAGGCATGCCATCTCGGGTATTTGCTATGACCGAGCGCCCAACTCAAAACTTTACCGATGGTCTGTTAAAAACCACTGGTAGGGATCTAGATGTGGCGATTAAAGGTGAAGGTTGGATTTCGGTCCAAGACAAGGATGGTAATGAAGCGTTGTCTCGAAATGGTAACTTTACCATTTCAGCAGCTGGTGTTTTACAAACCATGCAAGGGCAGCCCGTATTAGGTAATCAAGACGCGCCAATTATTATTCCCCTACCTGTTGAAAAGCTAGAAATTAACGAAGATGGCACCATTGAAATTAGGCCAGAAGGCGCACCTGCCGATGCCCTGGAAGAAGTTAACCGAATTAAGCTAAGCAATCCTTTTGCTGGCGAGTTAACTAAAGGCGATGACGGTTTATTTCGTGCCACTAATGGTCAACCTTATCAGCCCGATGCCACCGTTGAGTTGGTTAAGGGAGCGCTGGAGGGCAGTAACGTGAACCCAGTGCAAGAAATGACACATATGATCAGCATGCAACGTCAATTTGAAATGCAAATAAAAATGATGAAAACCGCTGAAGAAAACGAAAAAGCAACCAACAACTTGTTGCGATTAAGCTAGGTATAAGGAGCGTATTATGCATCCCGCATTATGGATCAGTAAAACTGGCTTAGATGCCCAACAAACCAACGTATCGGTTATTTCTAATAACTTAGCCAATGCCAGTACTGTCGGTTACAAGAAAAGTCGCGCTGTATTTGAAGACTTGCTTTACCAAACGATTAACCAACCGGGTGGTCGTTCGTCTCAGAACACGACAATGCCATCGGGCTTAATGATTGGTGCTGGTGCTAAAGTTATTGCCACTCAAAAAAACCATGATCAAGGTAATGTGCAAACTACCGATAACGCTTTTGATTTGATGATTGATGGGCGTGGTTTCTTCGAAATTTTGATGCCCGACGGTACAACAGCTTACACCCGTAATGGCCAATTTGGTCTTAATGATGAAGGCACAATTGTGACGCCTGGCTCTGGCTACCCCTTACAGCCAGAAATTCAAGTACCAGAAGATGCACAGAGCTTTACCGTAGGTGAAGACGGCGAGGTAAGTGTTCGCTTACCTGGGCAAACAGACAGCCAAGTTATTGGCCAAATCACCATTACAGATTTTGTTAATCCTTCTGGATTAGAGCCTCGTGGTCAAAACTTGTATTTAGAAACAGGTGCTAGTGGTGCTCCTCAAAATGGTATTGCATCGGAGAATGGTTTAGGCGCTATCCGCCAAGGTTCTTTAGAAACATCCAACGTGAATGTGACCGAGGAGCTGGTTAACTTAATTGAAGCGCAACGTGTTTACGAGATGAATTCAAAAGTGATTTCAACCGTAGACCAAATGTTGACCTTCGCAACGCAACAACTGTAATCAAAGTTTAGAGAGAGGGATTGCTCATGAATAAACTAATGGTAGTAGCAACCTGTATGGCGTTGGCTGGCTGTGCCAGCGTAAACACCGCCGTAGTGCCAGATGATCCTGAGTTTGCGCCGGTATATCCAGAAGATGTGGCCGTAGAAGCAAGAATTACTGGTTCACTATTCACCGAAAGTGGCTCTAATAATCTGTATTCAGATAAAAAAGCCCATCGAATTGGTGACATTATTGTGGTGACCCTAGCTGAGCGTACTCAGGCCAGCAAGTCAGCCAGTAACGAGCTGGCTAAAGACAAGAACTTAAATCTAAACCAAATCACAGTACCTGGTGGTGTAGCTACAATTAATGGTAATCCAATAGAACTTGGTTTAAGCCAAAGTAGCGATTTTACTGGTGAAGCCGACGCTGCTCAAAGTAACAGCTTAAATGGCAATATTTCGGTTAATGTTGTTCAAGTTTTGGCCAACGGTAATCTAATCATTAGCGGTGAAAAATGGCTAATGTTGAATAACGGCAATGAGTATATTCGCTTAACGGGCATTATACGCCCTGAAGATGTAGCACCAGATAACTCTATTACATCGTTACGCATTGCCAATGCACGCATTCAATACGGTGGTACCGGCGATTTTGCTAATACCACTAATCAGGGATGGTTATCTAAATTCTTTAATGGTCCTGTTTGGCCATTCTAAGCCCTGAGTTTTAGGAGTAATCTTATGTTTAAACGAAGCATTGTAATACTGAGCTTGGGTTTATGCTTAGTTGCAAATTCGGTAAATGCAGCACGTGTTAAAGACGTAGCAAACATTGCCGGTGTGCGTTCTAACCAATTAACCGGTTATGGCTTAGTGGTAGGTTTGCCTGGTACTGGTGAAAAAAATAGTGACTTTGCCAAGCAGTCTTTTGCAACAATGTTACGTAACTTTGGGATTACGGTTCCTCCGGGGACTAACTTAAAAATTAAGAACGTTGCGCCTGTGGCTGTGCATGCTGAATTACCCGCTTTTGTTAAGCCTGGGCAAACTATCGATATTACCGTGTCTGCCATTGGTGAAGCGAAAAGTTTACGTGGCGGAAGTTTAATTCAAACCTTTCTAAAAGGTGCCGACGGCGAAGTATATGCCTTGGCTCAGGGGAGTTTAATTGTAGGTGGTTTCGGCGCAGAGGGAGCTGATGGCTCTAAGGTGATTTCTAATACACCTACTGTTGGCCGCATTCCAAACGGCGCAATTGTAGAGCGCTCGGTTCCTTCGCCGTTTATGAGCGGCGATACGATCACCTTTAACCTTAAGCGTTCCGACTTCACTACTGCAAAACGTTTAGCTGATACTATCAATGGCTTAGTAGGCCCCAATACTGCTACGCCAATGGATGCTGCGTCGGTACAAGTATTTGCCCCGCGCGACCCCGGTCAGCGCGTAGCGTACTTATCTACTTTAGAAAACTTAACCTTTGAACCTGCCTCAGAGTCAGCCAAAATTATTGTTAACTCGCGCACTGGTACCATTGTAATCGGTAAAGACGTTCGCTTGTTACCTGCTGCAATTACTCACGGTGGTTTAACCGTTAAAATTGCCGAAACCCCGTTAATTTCTCAGCCTAATGCATTCTCCAATGGAGAGACGGTAGAAACTACCGTGAGCACAATTGAAGTAACGGAAGAAGACTCAAGAATGTTCAACTTTGACCCCGGCGCATCGCTTGACGACTTAGTGCGTGCTGTTAATCGGGTAGGGGTTGCGCCTGGTGACTTAGTCTCTATATTAGAAGCGCTAAAACAAGCTGGTGCTATTCAAGGCGAGTTGTTGGTGATTTAACATGGCAATGGACGCAGTCAAACAATCAGCAAACTACCACGACTTAGCCAGTTTAGATGAGCTAAGAAGTGCTGCTCAAAAAGATCCGAACAAGGCACTAAAGCAAGTTGCCAGTCAGTTTGAGTCATTGTTTATGCAGATGTTGATGAAACAGATGCGTAAGAGTAATGAATTGTTTGAAAGTGATACGCCATTAAATAATCGCCACACGCAAACTTACCGAGACATGCATGATAACCAAATGGCGTTGGAATTATCTTCTTCTGGTGCTTTAGGACTTGCCGATTTAATAGTGGCCCAGCTCGATCCCGCTGCAGCCAATGTTACGCCAGCATCTGTATTGCGTGGTGGCCAAAATATTGATCTTCAACAGCGTTCTTTAAATGCCTCAGATACAACTGGCAAGAATATTGCTCAATCGTCTAGTGTAACGGCCGCAAGTAGCAAAACTTTAGAAAAAGATAATGCCAGCGCTGCCGTTAGTGAAAAAACTGAGGAAGCAGCGGCAATAAATCGGCAAAGTTTTGCCTCTCCTGGAGAGTTTATTCAAGCAATCTTGCCTGTAGCCAAAAAGTTGGCCGCTGACAAAGGCATTGAACCGATGGCAATTGTTGCACAGGCTGCGCTTGAGTCGGGTTGGGGTAAAAAGGTTATCGCAAATAGTGACGGTTCAAGTAGCCACAACCTATTTGGGATAAAAGCGGATAATCGCTGGCAGGGAGATAAGGCAGTTGTGAACACTTTAGAGTATAGAAATGGTCAAGCCAATCAAGAACGAGCAGCCTTTCGCTCATATGACTCATTTGAAGATAGTGTTAAAGACTACTTATCGTTTGTGGAAGGGCCGCGTTACCAACAAGCTTTAGCCAACGGCATGGACGCAAAACAGTACGCTAAGGAATTACAAGCTGCTGGTTATGCCACCGATCCTCAATATGCCAATAAGATTGGTCAGATTTTAGACGGCAAACATTTTGCGGAATTTAGTCAACAAGCGGTTGAAGGGGAGTAATTAAGCTATGGCAATGAACGACCTACTTACAATTGGTTCTTCTGGGGTTGCCGCGCATCAACGTTTATTGATGACCACAGGTAACAACATTGCTAATGTTAATACACCCGGTTACAGCTTACAGCGCACCTTTTACACTGCCGATACCTTAGGCGGCGTTCGCGAAGGTTATACTGAGCGAGTGTTAAACGGGTTTGCGCAAGCACAAATGTTTCGTGATACCTCTACCTACGCTAACCGTAATGCCTACCTTGAGTCGGTCAGCCATATTGATGCCATCCTTAGTGATGACTCACTATCCTTAAGTAGCAAGTTTGACGATACCTTTACTCAGCTGCATGCAACAACTGATAATCCCACCGCGCTTTCGACTCGAGAGCTAGCATTGTCTCAGTTTAACGCCTTAACAGATCGCTACAGAACCTTAAATGAACAATATCAAATTCAAGAGAAGAACCTAAGTCAAGACATAACTGAAAAAGCCGAAGAAGCAAATACTTTAATTACAAATATTGCCGAGATAAATAAAGAAATTATCGCAGCTGGTGGTAGCCCTCTCGACGGTAACAATGCGATTCTATCCGATAAACGCGACCAAGCGATTAAAGAATTAGCTGAACTGATAGATATCAATACCATTGTTCAAGATGATGGCTCAACATTGGTGTTTATGCGCTCAGGCCAAGCCTTAGTATTGCAGGATGACCATACTAAGCTGTCGATTGTTGATGGCGACCCCGATAGTACTCAGAAAGAAATGACGCTATCTTTGGCTGGCTCTACACGCATCATTGGTCGAGAGGATATTGGCGGTACCATTGGTGGTTTAATGGAATACCGTAAAACCACTTTAGATACTAGTCGTAACCAACTAGGTCAGTTATCGATAGCAATGACAGATGCGTTTAATACTCAAAATAGATTGGGTATGGACTTAAATGGCGATATTGGTGGAGACATTTTTACCTTACCAACTTTTAATGGTAAGGAGTTTTCAACTAATACCACTGCTGGAACCATAAGTGGAAGCTTTATTGCTGGTAGTGGTAGCGAAGTTACTCCTTACGATTACCGAGTTACCTTTACTTCAGCGACAACCTTTGAAGTTCAGCGCTATGATGGAGACCAACCCATTGACGCGGTGATTGCAGGGACCATCCCTCCAACTAATTTTCAGCTTGATGGTATGGACTGGGATTTCTCTTCTGGCCCCTTTGCTGCTGGAGACCGACACCTTATTCAACCGGTGCGAGATGCTGCTGCTTCAATGACAGTGAGTATGAGCCAACCAGAGAAACTTGCTTTGGCTTCACCAATACGTGTTGAGCGGGAACTTAATAACCGCGGAAATGCAACGGTTTCAATTGATTCTGTTTATGACACTGACCCTGCAACGTCAGATTTTACCTCACCTGGTGGATATGATGTAAATGGCCCAGCCGAAGTGCGCATCAATGCCGTAGGCGATTACGAAGTTTATGACGGTTTGGGCGTATTAATGGCCACCGCACCAGCTGCCAGTGCCGGTCAACAGCTGTTTTCGAACGCAGTGCCTGCGTTAACGCCAGGTTACGAAATAAACATAGATGGTGATGTACAAGAAGGTGATGTATTCACCATGGGTTACAATACCGATGGTTTTAACGATAACTACAATGCGTTGCGTCTCGTTGATTTGCAGCAGCAAGATTTGGTACGTAAAAGTTTAGCCACTAGTGGCGACAACAAAATGACGATGAACGATGCTTATGCCAGCGTGGTAAGTTTTGTTGGTGGTAAGACTAGTGAGGCAAGGGTGGCGGCATCGGCAGCTAACTCCTTACTGGAACAAAGTACCCAACGGCACAATTCAATTTCTGGCGTTAATTTGGATGAAGAAGCATCAAATTTGATTCGCTTCCAGCAAGCTTACGCTGCCTCAGCTCAAGTGATTAGTGCCGCGCAAGAAACCTTTCAAACTCTACTAAGCTCAGTGAGGTAATAAACTATGCGAGTTTCCAGTATTAACTTGTATCAAAACTCACTAAATGGTGTGCTTAACTCTCAGCAACAAGTTGAGAAGATGAACCAACATCTTATCACTAATAAGAAGTTGCTAACCGCTGCTGACGGTCCTTCGGACATGAGTAAAACCATGTTTTTGACCACGGAAATAACCTTAACAGAGCAGCATTTAAAGAATGGCACCTTGTTGGAAAACGCGCTTAACTTTGAAGAGTCAACCTTGGACGGGATGATCAATGCCATGCAGCGAGCAAGAGTATTGGGGGTTCAGTCAGGCGATGGTATTAATGGTAGTACTGAACGTGCTTCGCTCGCACAGGAGTTGCGTCAGATACAAAACCAAATGCTAGATTTTATGAACAGTCAAAACGCTGATGGTAGTTATGTATTTTCGGGCTTTCAAACCCAAAAACAACCATATGTGTATGATGGAACTAATTATAATTATCAGGGTGATGCGGGAGTTAATGAATTAAAAGTATCTTCTTCGGTATATATTCAAAGTAATGATACTGGGCAGGAGGTTTTTGATAATGTATTTAAACGTTTTGGAACTAATGACCTAACACCTAATGTTACATCGGTAGTTAACGATCAGCGCGCTTATGATAGTTTTCATAAATTAAATTACGATCCTGTTACACCAGCAAATAATACATACCAAGTGCAAACTACCGCTGGTGTGCCAGATACTTATGAGATTTTGGATAGTGTTGGTGCATCTTTAGTTCCTCCCGTAACTGGTAACTATGTACCTAATGAACCTATTAACTTTAATGGGCTTGAAGTTATAGTATCGACTGTTGCAGGTAGTGCCAACGAGTCATTTGAATTAGCTCCGCCTGAGAAAGATAATATATTGAATATGCTATCTGATTTTATTATTGCCTTGGAAGACCCCAATTTCCTGGAAAGTGACTTTTTGGAGGCGCAATCTGATTTCTTGGTCGGTTTAGATAATTCGTTAGAAAGTGTGAACCTTACTTTAGGCTCCCTTGGTGCGAGGGGGAACTCTTTGGATTCAGTGCGCTCTGCTGCTGCTTCTATGGATGTGATTAATCAGCAATCAAGAGCAAGCCTCAGCGAGGTTGATTTCGCTGAGGCTGTAAGCAACCTACAAAAAGCTGAGCTTGCTCTAAACACTTCTTACTCGTCGTATAGCAGAATTAGCCAATTATCTTTATTTAATTACCTATAACACTAAAGTTTATATTCTATCAGCCGTTATAAAGGTTGCTTCAATATTGAAGCAACCTTTTTTATTTAGACGCTTAGGGTGTATAAATAAAATAAAAATAAATGCTAAAGAATATTGAAGCGCTGCCGTTATATAGGGTAAGTCAGAAACAAAAAAAATAACTGACAACTAATAAAACCTATAAATGGTTAATATATAGATAGGAGAAATATCATGGCTTTATACGTAAATACTAATGTGTCATCAATTAACGCACAGCGTCAACTTTACAACTCAGGTAATGGTCTAGATACATCGTTTCAGCGTTTATCATCAGGTTTTCGTATTAATAGCGCCAAGGATGATGCTGCAGGCCTACAAATATCAAACCGCTTTACCACCCAAATTCAGGGTCTGGATCGTGCGGTAATGAACGCCCAAGATGGTATTTCAGTAGCGCAAACTGCTGAAGGTGCGATGGATGAAGTAACCAACATGCTACAACGCATGCGTGTTCTCGCCATTCAGTCTCAAGATGGTGTTAATAACACAGACGACCGACTAGCATTGCAAGCGGAAGTAAGCCAGCTTAAAGCTGAGATCAGTCGGGTTGGTACAACTACTAAGTTTGGTGGAATTCAGCTGCTTGACGGTTCTTACAGTGCAAACTTTTTAGTGGGTGCGAATGCTGGTGAGAATATTCAAGTGTCGATTGCCACTTCGGTCACGCAAGCCGGTTTGGGTATTGGAACGATTTCGGTTAGCTCCGCTGCCGGAGCAAGTGGTTCCATGGCAGCTATTGACTCAGCTCTTAAAGTCATTGATGAAGAGCGGGCAAACCTTGGTGCGGTGCAAAACCGTTTCCAATCTACCATTCGCAACTTGTCTAATATTTCTGAAAATGTAACCGCAGCACGTTCGCGTATTAAAGATACGGACTTTGCCAAAGAAACTGCTGAATTGACACGTAACCAGATTCTACAGCAGACATCGACAACTATTTTGGCTCAAGCCAACCAGCGTCCTCAGGCTGCACTATCACTACTGGGATAATATAAAAAAAGAAAGGACGGTGGGGGTTCAATCCACCGTCCTCAGACTGCAGTAGCGCAATTAATACTCTTAGGAGGCTCAATTCCATACCAATAATAAGTTGCGCTTAGGTTTCGCTCTCAATCTCCTATCGTTTCGAGCGATACGGTCAAGTGATGCATACTCACTTGGCCTTTTTTTCGCAGCGGTTCAGACTGCGAGTATAATAAAGCAATGTGCGTGCCAATAATTAACAGCAATAATTTGACGTTCAATTATTGCTCAATGATTATAAATGTATCGTTTTTTAGCTGAGTTTAGAAGTTTTTTCTGGTCCCTAAAGCCAGTGTTTACAAGGCTTGCCGTAAATGCGGCAAAAAAATTCCGCTTATTTCCTCTTTTTTTCTAAAGCTTTTTCCTCCATTGCCGCTAACAAATATGAAGTTAATAAAACTTTGGTCCATTTTTAAGTTGTCTTGATTTACAGTTCATAAATCAGGGGTTCAACAACTAACAAATGGTTTAGGTCGTCCTGACATAGTTCAATCAGGATGAGCGATTTCTTAGGAGGCTCAAATTATGGCATTAGTTGTCAACACCAATGTGTCGTCATTGAACGCACAGCGCCAGTTATACAATTCTGGTAATTCTTTAGATACTGCCTATCAGCGTTTAAGTTCTGGTTTCAGAATTAACAGTGCAAAAGATGATGCAGCAGGTCTACAAATTTCTAATCGCATGACATCGCAAATCCAAGGTTTGGATCGTGCAGTGATGAATGCACAAGATGGTATCTCTGTTTCACAAACAGCTGAAGGCGCAATGGATGAAGTAACCAATATGCTTCAACGTATGCGAGTTCTCGCTGTTCAATCACAAGATGGTGTAAACAACAGTGATGACCGTGCAGCACTTCAAGCTGAAGTGAGTCAATTAAAAGCAGAAATCACTCGTGTTGGTGATACTACCAACTTTGGGGGAACTAAGCTTTTAGACGGTGCCTACAGCGCAGACTTCTTGGTTGGTGCTAATGCTGGTGAGAAAATCAATGTAGCGATCAATACCACCATCACTGCCGGTGGACTAGGCGTAAGTGGTATCAGCGTATCTTCTGCTGGTGGCGCTTCTGCAGCAATGGCGGCAATTGATTCTGCTTTGAAGTCGGTGGATTCGGAACGTGCTAACTTAGGTGCGTTGCAAAACCGTTTCCAATCTACGATTCGTAATTTGTCGAACATTTCAGAGAATGTTAGCGGCGCACGTTCACGAATTAAAGATACTGACTTTGCTAAAGAAACTGCTGAGTTAACGAAATCTCAGATTCTTCAGCAGACCAGTACCTCTATTTTGGCACAGGCAAATCAACGTCCACAGGCTGCGTTAGCCCTCGTATAATAGACAAAATAATAGAAGAAACACGCGGCCGCACTTATACTAATAAGTGTGGCTTGCTTTGTTTTAAGGAGTCTGGTTTATGGATAGCAATGTAAGTACCATTTCTGCTTCAAACCTCACTACTGGTTTGGCCGTTGGCAAAGAGCAGAAAGTAACTGCTGCTGAAAAAATGGAAGTGGCACAGTTATCGCTTCAGAAAGAGCAGCAAAAGATTAAGGCTGAGCAAGAAGCTGAGCAAAAAGAACGTCAAACAGAAGACAGAACTCAAGTAGAAGATGTAGTTAGTTCGTTGAATCAACTACTCGAGGTGCAAGACCGTGACGTAAAATTTGTAGTTGATGAGCGAGATGGTCAATTTTTCACTTCAGTGCTTAATAGAAGTACTGATGAGTTAATTAGAGAAATCCCGACAGAAGAGTACCGTCAACTTGAAGAGCGTTTAAGAAAGTTCCAAGATGCTATCGGACAAACCACGGGTTTGTTTGTAGATCAAATTGTATAGAAGGGTTGTGCTATGACGGGTATTACAGCAGCAGGTATTGGTAGTGGCTTGGATTTAGAGGCCTTAATTGAAGTTTCTATTGATGCAATTAAAGTACCTCAAGAAGCACGACTTCAGGAGCGGCGTGAATCGCTCGATGTAACCCTTTCAGCAGTTGGATCAATTAAGTCAGCTATGAGTTCGTTTCTTGGTATTTTAGACAAAGCCAAGGAGCCCACCACATTTTTCCCTCGCTCCGCTTTTGTCGGTGGGAGTAATGTTAGTGGAGAGAGTTATAGTGGACCATTCGGAGTAACGGTTGGGGATGATGCTACAAATGGCAGTTATGACGTTGAAGTGCTATCTCTTGCATCTGGTTCAAGAGTAGCCACTCAAACTGAATACGCGTCTAGTTCTACAGTTATTGCTAATACCGAGGGTGAATTAACTTTTGCAGCAGGTTCTGGCACCGATGAAGAAACGTTCACTGTTCAAGTTACCGCAGGCATGACCTTGTCACAATTACGGGAGGCGGTAAATGAAGCAGGCGAAAACTTTGGTGTAAGCGCGAACTTAATCAACACTGGAACTGGTACTCAACTGGTGTTCGACTCCTCAAAATCGGGTGCTGACGATGATGCTGATCCAGCTAATGGTAACCCAAATGACTTGCGGATAATCTCAAGTGGTACCGCTAATGGTGACTTGGATGCTTTAATTGGTAATACTCAAGTAACTAAAAGCGCTTCGGAAGCGCGCATATCAGTAAACGGTATTGAGGCTACTAGCAATACTAATACTTTCAGTGATGTTATTTCTGGCGTGACTTTAGACGTCAATACTTTGACTGGCTCCTCTACTACACTCGAAATAAAACCTGACGATGACGCGGCAGTTGAAAGTGTTCGTAGTTTTATTGACGCATACAACAAAATAATCTCAGAAATCGACAAGTACAGTAAGCCGGATAAGGTACTAGAAGGCGAAGACAGTAGTCGTAAAGAGCTTAGTGGTGATGCCATGTTCCGCTCAATGAAGTACAGTTTAGGTAAAATGAGCACTACTGGCTTTGAGGACCCAAGTCAGCCAGGACGTGTAACTACCCTTTATGCTCTTGGTATTGAGATGGATGACAGTGGTCAATTAACGCTTGATGAAGGTCAATTGAAAGAGTGGGTAGATGGTGATTTAGATAAACTTGGCGAGATTTTTGCAGGAGAGAATGGCATAGTCGATACATTTTACGACTTTACCAAAAGTTATGAGCAAACTGGCGGGGTGTTAGCCTCGCGTGAAGATACAACTCGCTCACAACTTAAAGATCTTGACTACGCTGACCTTGCTTTGAAAGAGCGAATGGCTGAGTATGAGTCAACGTTGAGAGCCAAATACACCGCATTCGACCAAACCATGGGTGCGCTTAATAGCCAGATGTCCTACATAATGGGCCAGCTCGGCTAATAATTTATAGGATGTAATGCATGTACAAACATGGAATTAATCAATATCGACAAGTAGGTATTAAAGATCAAATAGCTACTGCCGATCCGCATCAGATTACTCAGCTCTTAATGCAAACTGCATTAGAAAATCTCTCGGTAGCCAAAGGTTGTATAGAGCGTAATGATATCTCTAGCAAAGCTAAACCAATTGCTAAGGCAACTTCCATCATTACTTCTCTTAGAGATACATTGGACCATGAGAAAGGTGGTGAAATAGCTACCAATTTACAAGATTTGTATAACTTTATGCTCGAACGTTTGTCTGAAGCTAGCATCAACAATGATGCAACGATTATTGCTGAGGTGATGGAAATATTCCTACCAATTAAATCGGCATGGGATCAAATTCCAGAGTCAGCAAAAACTGAAGCTTATAACCAACGATGAGTGACCGCTCTCTCAATCTACTGCAAGCTCAAATTGAACAAGCAAGTGTGTTGTTGGTTAAGTTAAAAGAAGATCTTGTCGAAGGCCTCATTGATCAAGAAGAAATCTTAGCAAGGTTAGAATCGCACGCACAACAAGTCGAATCGTTTTTTAGCACTGGCACAGAAGACATGCCTAGCGAGCATAAGCAGCTGATTGTTGATTATGTGGCTCAAATGAAACAAGTATTTGAAGCCTTAGCGCTTGAAAAACAACAGACAAGTGAAAAGCTTGGAAAAATGCGTAGAGGGAGGAAAGTTAGCTCGGCGTACAATCAAAATACCTAATCTGAGGTCTGCATGCTATTTAACGTCAATTTTCAGATTCATACTGACGAAGAGACTCAATCTAAGCTAGAAGCCAATATGGGCGCTTATACTAAGCGTCGTTTTGCTCAAAACTTCAAAGCTTTTTCTACGCTTTTCCCTTCATTATCTGAGCTAGTCGGCGCTTATATTCTTAAGCAATACGCTCCTTTTGTGACCCGAACCAAGCACCTAAATGTAAGTAACAATTACAAAGGGAGGGCGCTGTATCACGTTAATCCTTCTCTTCATGTAGAGCAGCAAGTCACTAGTTTTTCTAAACAAGCTTTGCAAGCTCAACGTCAGCTTAGTCAGACTCCTAATCCGACATTTGATCCCGCTCCAGGAGCCAAACTTGACAGTTATTTTCCTGGTTTGTCAGATAATTATCAGCCTTTGTCAGAGACTTGTGACAGCCTTATTGTATTAGGTTGTGGCTTGGGGCTGCACATTGATAAGCTGTTATCACTAAAGCCATGGAAGCGTTTGCTTATAGTTGAGCCATCACTCGAACTTTTGCATATTTCTTTGTACAGTGCTAACTGGATGTCGGTGTTACGTTATGCCAGCCAGAATGGCTGCGAAGTTGCCATGGTTGGCGGGGTTGAAGGTAGAGAGAGCTTCTCTCACATTGATGAGTGGGTTCAGCAGCACCAGCTTGTGGAGTGTTGCCTGCAACGCCACTATAGCTATAGCGAGTTTAACCAACTTGAACTAGCTGTTGCTAAAGGTGAAGTAGGCTTAGCTAGTTTTTCTAGCTTTGCGCCTAAAGCAATCAGTCGTGATCGTCAGTATGAGTGCACTTTACCGTTGATTAATTGGTACTCGAAATCTGAAACATCTAGTCAGAGTGTTATTGAAGAGGCCTTAGTCTCTAGTCGTTTTCAACGAAATTTTGCCGCATTAGAAAAGCGTTTTCCTGATATTGCTGAAGCATTTAAAAATTATGAGTTGAGCCAGTGGAAACTGTTTAGCATGCCAGATGGTGAGCTCAATTTATTCCATGCAGTGAGTGGTGATGTTTTGTTCCAACGTTCGCCTAAAGGAGAGTCTGAGCAGTTCTTTGAGCATTACCTGAAATCACCAAGAATCGAAACACTCGATGCTCGTTATATTCTGCGAAAGCCAAGTCCATTTTTACATTACAAATATTCCGATGAACTTCGCGCTCTAGTTCAGAAGCTTCCCAGTGATAGCCGACAGTTGCCAGAAAAGATACCTTCTTTCATTATGTATGGCTGTGGTTTGGGCTACCAAGTCTCACAACTACTGCTTCAGCATAAAGTTGATAACTTCATTCTTTATGAACCTAGCTGGGACTTCTTCTATGCGTCTTTATTTACGATAGACTGGGCCGAAATACTCCGAGTTGCGGATGAAGAAGAGCGCCACATTTACCTTAATATTGGTGATGATGGCAGTAATATGTTTAATGACATCCATCTGCGGATGCATGTTCAAGGCATTAATATTCTCTCATATACTTTTTTCTTCACGAGCTATTTTGATGAGGAGCTAGATAAGAGTATTCGAGCCACTCGTGAGCAATTTCAGATCCTCACCAATATCATGGAGTATTATGATCATTCACTGTTCAATATTACTCATACTAACCATCTGTTAAAGCAAAGTTCTACGCACGTTTTACTCAAAGATAAGCCAGAGGATATTACTGAAGAGTTAGCTGAAACGCCGGTTTTTGTCATAGGTAATGGGCCGTCTCTGGACTCTTGCGTAGAGGTGATCAAAGAAAACCGTGATAAAGCGATCCTTGTGTCTTGTGGAACAAGCTTAAAGGCGCTGTATGAGTTGGGTATCCAACCCGATTTCCATGCGGAAGTTGAGCAAACTAATGCAACAACACTGTGGATTTCTCAAGTCCCTGATAAGCAATGGTTAAAGCAGATCTCTTTATTATCGGTTTGTGGTGTCCATCCTAATGTTGCTGCCATGTTTAAAGATTGCTTCTTGGGTATGAAGTTGGGGGAGGCTTCCACTGTGGCATACGGCCGTATGGACGAAAGCTTTGCGGAATACCAAGGTATACTATATTCCTATCCAACAGTGTCTAATTGCGCTATTTCTTCCCTGCTTAAACTAGGGTTTAAACAACTTTATCTGTTTGGTGTTGACTTAGGCTTTAAGGACTTGGCGAAGCACCACAGTGTTCACTCTGCATACTATAAGAAGGATGGAGAGCAACTATATGATTATGGTCGTCATGGTATTGGGTTTAGAGTGAAAGGAAATTTTGAAAGCGAGGTTTATACCAAGCATGAATTTAAATTTTCTGCGGAGATTATTGCAACCTCGCTGGCGGAGTTCCCTAGAGTTGAGTGCTATAACACTAGTGATGGAGCGTATATAGAAGGAACCATGCCGCTACAACCTGACTCAGTGCTGTTATTAAATAATGCATTGGATAAGACGGGATTTAAGCATCGACTTGCCAGTAAAGCTTATCGAAGAGAGCTTGGTTCTTGTGTTGAAGATTTTGAAGGTTTTTATCGTAAAGATAACTTCATTGATAGTTTTGAACCGATACGGGCCTTGTGGGATGAGCCATGCATTAGCTGGGAGCAAACACTCGAAATGATGGCAGAGCAAGGAAGATTGTTTAAGAAAGCGTCCGAAGACCCCCATTCTTTGCTTTATTTTTTACTTCGAGGTAGCGGAGCGTTTTGTCTCACATATATGACTCGCTTGGCGTTTTCTGATGAAGATGAAGCGCTGTGTATGTCTCGTTTGGCTGAAGCGATTGAAGTTTGGAAGAATTACTTAGACGATGCGAAAGATTTTTATCTTGAGCATTACGGTGAATTTGATCAAACGGCAGCACCATTGGCTGGTGCTAGCTTTAGTGATTAGTTGTTAGTGTGAGTCAATTTGGGTGTGAGCCCTCTTAAAACCTACGGAGATGAGCCCTACATGAATTTGAGCACTTTGATTGAGCAGAGTGAAGTTCTAAAGCAAGTAATGGCTAGTGTATCGGGGCCAGTGACGGCGAATCGAGTGGCTAAAACCTTACAGGCCTTTTTGGCTCAGCTAGATGAGCAGTCAAGCCAAGAAAATGATGAGTCGAATCGGATTTTTGGCCTTGTACTGTCCGAGGTTGAACGTTTATCTAATCAGTCTGAGGATTTCTATCTTTGTTTACTATCCATCCACTTACTTTATGGTGACCGAAAACAAGCAGTAGAGGGGATAGTAGAGTACCTCAGTAGAGCAGAGCTATCTGTTCAGAAACATTGGTTTCTGTATTGGCAGCTATGCAGATTCTTTTTTGTAAACCGAGTTATGTTTTCAGAAGAGTTCAAGTATTACTGCCTAAATCGCGTATATAAGAAAGTTTTTTCCAAGTATTACGCAGAGCTTGAACGACACCGTAAGCGCAATGATGCGTTAATGGGGGCGATTAATCAGCCAGCAAGCCAGCCCTGTGAGACTCAAAGTTCAAACCAGCGAATTGTCTTAGTTACTAATCAATTCCTTGGTTTGAAGCACGCGCCGACTTTGTTGGCTCTGAATATGGCCAAAACTTATATTCAGCTGGGTTTTGAGGTCAGTATCATTAATTTAGCAGCTCTACCATCAGAGCAAACTGACGTAATGTTTCTAGGAGCGGTGGGCTTTAACCAGCTTGAAGAATACAATGGGGCGGGGATCGACGTGACTCTTTTACCAGAAAAAAGAGTCGTCACCAGGAATGGCTTGCCCTTAAACCGAATTATTTATTCCGGTGTTGAGATTCCATTCTATCAATTGATCGAAGAGCAACAGCAGTTCACCCTAGCTAGCAAGCTGGTGGAAACCCCGCCTAAGCTTTTGATGTCAGTCTCTGATAGCAATCTTTTCGCTGATGCTGTGGCAAGAATGGCAGGAGAAAGTTTTCCGATAATTACCCACCCCACCTCTTCAGGAAGTCCGCTTACTTTATTTACCCAGCCATTGTTTCTAAACCACCCGGTGGATGGCTACGTGGATTCGCGCGGGGAAAATGCACTGGAGCTTTCGAGATCTTACCCTAAGCCTTTTTCCTATAAAGCATTAGAACGAATTAGTGTGGGCTTTCCTGAAGCTAAATTCTTAATCAGCTTGGTTGGCTTGAGGATAAGTGAGGAAGTAGATCAGAGTTTCCTTGATTTGCTGCACAATTTGCTGAGTAGCAATTCTCAGATAGATGTGGTGGTGATAGGTGCTGACGCCGAGCAATTTGCTGAGTATCAAATTGGCATGCCAGAACGCTTTCATTTTGTCTCGTTTACATCAGATTTAGCGTCTTTAATTGCTAGTACTGACTTGTTTCTTAACCCCGATCGCATGGGGGGGGGAACTGGCGCCGTCATGGCTATGGGAGCCGGCGTTCCCGTTGCGGCTTTGGCAAGAGCCTATAGCGATGTGGCATGGTGGGTGCAGGATAAGTTTTCTTTTGCTTCTATTGAGGAGTTGTTTGAGTACACCAAAATATGTGCCTTGGACAGCGAGTTCTATGCTAGTCAACAGCAACTAGCACGGGAAGAGTACCAGCAAATCACTACGCGAGAGTGCTCTTTTAAGCAAATCCTTATCGACTGCGAGCTATTAGAAGCGAGCCAGCGCGAGGTATGTGAATGATTCCTTTTAATCAACCAGCACGTGTTGGGAGTGAGCTAGAGTTTGTTGAACAGGTCTTCAATGGAGAGAAAATGTCCGGCGACGGACCGTTTTCCAAGAGGTGTGAAGAATGGTTTGAACAGAAGCTTGACTGTCAAAGAGCCTTGCTAACTCCAAGCTGCACCCACGCCTTGGAAATGGCTGCTTTATTATTGGACATTCGCCCGGGCGATGAGGTGATCATGCCATCATTCACTTTTGTATCCACGGCAAATGCGTTTGTATTACGCGGTGCCAAAGTGGTGTTTGTTGATATTCGACCAGATACTTTAAACCTCGATGAAGCGAAAGTTGAGCAAGCCATCACTCCAAAGACGCGTGCCATTGTAGCAGTTCATTATGCAGGGGTTTGTTGTTGCATGGAGCGATTGCTTGAGTTAGCGTCAAAACATCAACTCTACTTAATTGAAGATGCAGCGCAATCATTGGGGAGTAGTTACCAAGGCCGCCCAAGTGGAACAATCGGTCATCTCGCAGCTTTCAGCTTTCATGAAACTAAAAACTACACAAGTGGAGGGGAAGGCGGTTTGTTATTGGTCAATGACCCGTCACTGTCCGAACGTGCTGAGATCTTAAGAGAGAAGGGGACTAATAGAAGCCGCTTTCTTCGTGGTGACGTAGCGAAGTACACTTGGGTTGATTTGGGGAGCAGTTATTTGCCTTGCGAGTTGCAAGCTGCCTATCTTTGGGGACAATTGCAATTCTTTGAGCAAGTGCGGGCTCGTAGACTAGCTATCTGGCAGGCTTATGACCAGGCATTTCGCCCCTTCAGTCAGCGTTGGCAAGTTACTCTGCCAAGTATTCCCGAACAATGCCAGCATAACGCTCATATTTACCACTTGAGGGTGCAATCAAAGCCTTTACGAGATGAGTTGATTGGTTATCTAAAACAGCGGGGAATTACAGCCGTATTTCACTATGTTCCGCTGCATAGCTCTCCAGCTGGACTTAAATACGGCGAGTTTTTCGGAATTGACCAGCACACTAGTCAGGTTAGTGATACCTTGGTTAGGTTGCCATTGTTTTACAATATGGATCAGCAGCAGATAGAACAGGTTATTGCTCAGGTTAGCGCATTTTTTGAGACGAGTGCTCAGCGAGTAGCTGTCTAGCTTGTCCCAAATTGTTGAATATGGTGTGAAGAATAGAAAAGTTTTCGCTGTTAGCTGGGCAAAGCGGTGCCAAGGGAGAGTAATCTACCCAATCTAGTTGCACTTGCTGCTCGTGAAACAGCTGCGGCTCAATATAGTTCTTCGCCGCTGGCCCTGAAAGGTAATTGCTTGCTTCTAGCTTAAGGCAAATATCTACCAGTTTTTCGTTCCGATCCCCGTTGGGCTGTAACTCTCTCGCATTGATAATCGTGGTTGAGATGCCCAAGCAGTCGCAAGCTTCCCTGATAAGCGCCTGATTTAGGTCCGTTAAGCGCTCCCAATGCTGGTTGTATATTTGCTTAAAGCCGGCGTGACACTGTTCGAAGAGGGGCGATTTTCGGTAATTTTGTTCAATGCTTCTCCAATGTTTTTTTGCCCACTGGGGCTTAGCTATGGTCACCGAATCAATAGCTTGTTCTAAGTTTGAATGTGCTACAGGCACGGTCAGCCATTGTGGGCCACTACTGCTTAGAATACGGTTTCTGTTCCGCCAATCATTTTTTGTGTATTGGACGATGTCATAGAGAACAAAAACATCTGCTTGGGAGATAATGTAGAAGTAGCCCAGCCACGGGATGTAGTTGGACTGGAGGATCGCTACCGTTTTCATACAGTTATGCCTGTCGGTTTGTGACTCTTTATGGCTTTTGCGGGGAGGCCAAGATACTGAGTGTGTTTTTGGCTGGAGTTTACTAGTATGCCTCCCGCACCAAGTAGGGTTTCATCAGCGACGTCTAGTTCCTGGAGCACGCTTGAGTTGAAGCCCAGAAAGCAGCCGTTACCCACTGTTGTTTTTCCACCAATAAGCGCTTTAGCAGCAAAAAAGTTATGGCTACCTATGTGGCTGTCATGGCAAATATGAGATTGATTCCACAGGATGTTGTTGTCGCCAATACTTACAAATGGCTCAACGTGCGCACCTGGAAAAACAATGTTGTTGCTTCCTATAGTAGTCGTAGGGTCAACTATTGCTTTGTTGCTGATAAAGTTTGCCAGTGAGTAGCCATCGCCCTTAACTTTCTCAAATACACAAGCTTTGGCGCGTAAGCTTTGATATCCGATAGCAACCAGTACTTTGAAATCGTTATCTGGAAAGTGGGCTCGTAAATTTTGATATGCGATCACTGGTTTATTGGCAAAATTATCGCTTAAGCAGTACTGCTGGTCTGCAGTATAGCCGATTAAATCGTAGGCTTGCTCTTGCTGAACGTAATGACTTAGTAGTCTAGCCAAATCACCTGTACCAAAAATTACTAGCTTTACCATTACCATTAACCCTGATTTGCTCGGTAGAGTCGTTGTTCTTCGGGGAGGTAAAACTCTTCCAAAGAGCTGGGCATTCTTACATTCATACCGATTAATTGCTTGCCCCTGTCGCCTAGAGTCTCTATCAGCTCAGTTGGCATAAGCCGAGGAAAGTCAAAGCGTTGACGCATATAGGAACGGCAGAAATTGATTGTTAGCGCACAGCGCTCCTGCTCGGTATCATTGGCACCTGCCGCATGTACTAAGCGGGCATTGAACAGTATCAAGTCTCCTTTACGGCATACTGCTCTTCGTGCTTGCTGGTAAAAATTGTCTTCACTTGGAATGTTTTCGCTTAAGTGGGAGCCTGGTAGATAGTATGTCGCGCCATTATCTAGAGTAAAATCATCGAGCGGCAGTATAAGTCCGAGGTTAGTCATATAGTTCGGTATGAATCGTGGACAATCAACATGCACTCGAGTTCCGTAGTTACTACTCTTCGCCATCAGTGTGGAAGCCTGGTAAGCATAGATAATGGCGCAAGGATCAAGCAGTGTGGTGACACAGTTGTAGATCTTGGGATTATCCAGTAGTGCCAACATATGCTTACCTCTCAGCATGCAATTATGCACCATTCCTTTATCGAAATGCTTGACTGGATCGGCGTAATCTTCGAGAGTGGCCGCGAGCAGTTCTGTTTTGAGCGCTGCCACTTCAGTATCGGAAAAGACAGATGGAATTAGCACCAATCCTTCTTGGTTGAAGCGCTCTTGTAAGTTTTTATCGATCATTACTTAGTTAACACAATTCGGATGTATTTGAATAAATGTGCCGACATGGGAAGAATTGAGCGCAGGTAGCTATCGATTTCTTCAGCCGCTTGATTAGAGTGTTGATGAATGATGGTACCTTGGTCGACGTACCAGTCTAGTTCAATGCGACAATCGCTAAAGCCAACTTTTTTAGCCACTCTAGTAATGTCTTTAGCTAAAAAACCCTTTTCCACTGTTTTAATTGGCTCAGCACATTCTAAGGTTTCCGGGTCGATTCCATACTCTTGGGCATAGTGTTCTCCATTATGCAAAGCCGCTTTGAGCTCTCGTCGCATCAACGGAGATGTGGCTTCTTCATTGGCTTCGAGCTGGCTCATGGCCTGTATGAACTCACGATTGGGGTTTAGGTCTGAATAGAACACTCCTCCTTTTTGCAGCACTCGATAAACCTCGACTAAGAAGTTCTCTAGGTCTTCAAGGTGGTCCATGAAAGAATAGGCGGTAGCAAATTCAAAATGCTCGCTTGGGTAGGGGGTCTGCTCAGCCGTGGACTCGGTCAAGATTATGTTATTGCTTGAAGTGTCAATTAGCGCCATCATTTCCGGCGTTATATCAACGCCATGTACTTCATCAAACAGGTCTTTACTCAAGTTAATGATGAAGCCAGTACCACAACCAAAGTCAACCATTCTAGTGGTGCTGGGCAAACTACCGGCTAGCTTTTGTAAGATGGAGCGGACCTTTGCCTGGTTTTCCTCTTTGAAGTGGGGGCTCTGCTGGTAGTCTCCGCTCTTAACCAGCAGTGAATGTACCTTTTGGTTTGATTCTAAGATTTTGTCTCGAGTGATTGATTTCATGCTATGACCCTATACGCTTTGTGTGATAAGCCTGCTGGGGTGGCTATTGAGTGCTAATTTCTTTATGGCTCACGACAAGCTCAGCAAAGTATTCATCTAAAGCTTGATCTTCCGTGCCTATCAGCAAGTGGTAAACCTTGCTAGGAAAGGCGATGGTGTTTTCATTAATTTTGACAAAGGTTTGTGGCGGTTCGTCCTCTGTTTCCTCCTGAAATAGCCACGCACCACCGACCTGTTTGATAAAGACTTCGCCCACGTAAGCGCCAAATATGTAGGATAGCGTGAAAAGTTCTTTGTCATCAATTGAGATTGCGTCTATGCCACTTATGATGTTATTCACCAGCGTGACGCTAGAATCAGAAAAATCTAAATCGTAGTTGTAGCGTTCTTTTGCAAAGCTAACTGCGTCTTGGGATGAGTCTTGCATTATCTGCTGTATATTGATTTGTTCTGACATATCCATTCCTTTTATATAAATTTTAATTAACCAAATCCCAAGAGGTCGGGGTTCCCTTCACTACATCTTGGGTTACCGTCTTGCCAATCAATTGATCAAATGCCTTGGGGGGAAGACCAAAACCAGGTCTGATTCTACGTAAATGTTTAGATTCAATTACTGTGCCAGCATCTAGATCTTCAACAAAATAGACTGAACGTCTAAAACGCAGGTTTTCTTGTTCGCTTTTTTGTATTTCTAATCTGGTTTCACCTAATGAGGCGTGGGCTTGTTTGCTTAGTTGAACCAGTTGGCTTAATTCTACAGGCTCCAAAGAGAATGATGAGTCTGGACCTCCATCGTTACGATCTAGTGTTACATGCTTTTCAATTACACTGGCACCTAACGCCGTTGCACAAACAGCCGCAGTATGACCAATGCTGTGGTCCGATAAGCCAACTAAGCAATCGAATCTCTTGGAAAGTCCTTGTAAGCTGCTTAGGTTTGCTTGCTCAATGGGCGAGGGGTAGGCGCTGATACAATGTAGCAATACTAATTCATCGCAGCCGTTGTCGCGTGCACAAGCGACGGCTTCGGATATTTCTTCTAAGCTTGCCATGCCGGTTGACATAATCATCGGTTTGCCGGTTTTTGCGACGTAGCTAATCAGCGGTAGGTCAACCAGTTCGAAGGAAGCAATCTTATAAGCTGGGCATGATAGTGATTCGAGCAAGTCCACCGCACTTTCATCAAAGGGAGAGGAAAACAAGGTAATGCCAAGTTCTTTTGCTTTATCAAATAATGCTTGATGCCAATCAAAAGGGGTGTAGGCCTTGGAATACAATTGATAGAGGCTTTGGCCTTTCCATAAACCGTCTTCAATAAGGAAACCTGGCATCTCGCTATCTATCGTCATTGTGTCAGGCGTGTAGCTTTGGATTTTGATTGCATCCGCGCCGGCGTTTTTTATCGCGACCATAGTGTCCAAGGCTTTTTCCAAAGAACCATTATGGTTTGCTGACAGCTCCGCGATGATATAGGGCGGAAAAGCCTGACCTAGTTGACGGTCTGCAATTGAAAATTCGTTCATTGATTATCCTTGCTCCTGGATCCAGTAATCTGGTTTAACTTGTTGAAACCCTGACTTTTTGAATAGATTTTGTGAGGCGTAGTTGTTCTCTTTGACCTGAGCCTCAAGCTTTACCGTTGGGAAACACTTCCGTATTAGCCTTAGCATCGCATAGGCGTTGCCTTGGCGATAGTATGCGGGGGCACAGTATATGGAAATCAACATGCTTTGATTAGATTGTCGAGTGAGCCGCACACTGCCCAAAGCAGTTTTACCCGACTTGGCTAGGAAAATGTATTCGTCTGAGTTGTCTAATGCTTGCTCAAACCAACTAAGGTGCTCTGGCCAAAGTGGCGCTTCAGGTGAGTTTGCATATTGTCTGGTTTGAGGCAGTGATTGCCATTGATACAATTGTTCTGCATCGCCGTGAACTGCTCGCTGGAGTTTGACTGCTCGCCCCATACTATTTGAGGTAGTTAGGGCTGCAAACACGATGCGCTCTGTTCCATGTCCATCGATTAAAGCCTGCGCTGCAGCAGATAAATTTTGGTAGTGTTTGTCTACTGTGACTAAGGCTTGGTCGAGTTGTTGTTGAGTAAGCTCAGGAATTACAACTGCAACCGCTTGAGCATCCATAGCTGCAGTGTTATCCCGCTGGTTCTCTGCCATGCAAAAGCAAATAGTCGGTAAACCGAGGTAGCAGCGTTCCCACGCCGAGCCACCAGCTGCACCAATAGCAATATCGGCCGCTAGTTGGCGCTGTGGCATATCTTTTACCGCTTGATTTACCTCTACATGGAATCGACTTGATTGGGCTGCTAAATTTAGACTGGCGATCTGTTGGTAAGCAGCTCCGACGACCACATCCAAAACCACGTCATCGGCTAGTTGAGATTTTTCTAATAGCTGCAAGCTTCTCAGGGTTAAGTTATCTAGGTCACTTCCACCGAAATTCAGTAGTAGCCGATTTATCGAAGAGTATGAACGGCGCTTGAATGATGCTTGTTGTCGGTACGTTAAGTAAGAGGGATTTAGTATGCTGAAATCACTACCCAATAACAGTTGGCAGTGTGGCATTACTAAGTCTTGGTAGTCAGCCTCACTACGTTGTGGAGACTGGTCAACGAGGATGTCACAGTCGTGATAGCGATTGGCTAGGTCGTCTACAACCATGATTTTTTCGACATAGTCGCTTAATGGGGTTTCCCAGACTTTATTTAAACTATAGTGGTCGACAATCAGTAAATCAGGTCGGCAGTTTAGAGAGTGAATAAACTGCCTAGTTTGTTCTAGGTCATCTTCTTGAGTACCGCCGAGCCATTGGGCATACCCCGTTTGCGAGGGGGACTGTTCAGAAATGGAAAGGCGCTCAACTGGATAGCCAAGTGTTTCTAGTTGAGTTATGAGGCTTCCTGCAAAGTTTTTACAAATAAACCTTACTTCTGCACCTAGAGACTTATAAAGCTCGGCAAGGCTTAGGCAGCGCGTAACGTGGCCGGTGCCTATTATGGTTGATGCGTCAGCGCGAATAAGCACGAGCACTTAGCTTTCCTCTAATATCCGATGCTGATAGATCAACTCGGCCAGTCGCCAATCATCCGGGTCATCAATATCCACCACGGAACCTTTTGGTAAGACTAACGGACTGGCCAAAGAGCTTAAAATGGGTTTAGCTTCGATAAAGGCATTGTAGGTACCCCAATAAAACTGCCCGGTATCGTAGTAATGCGCTTGTAAATCTTGCGACCGAGTGGCGACCGCCTCTGGTTTAGCCATCGCGATGTGGCCATTGTTATCCACGGCTAAGGCGCGTTGGATTGGACTTGGGTATTCACATACAGGATAGCAATAATCGCTATCTTGCTGGATTAGCAGTTCAAGGCCTTTACGTAGATGAGAAGCTTGCACAAATGGAGCCGTTGCGTATATACAACAAACGAAAGCTGGCTCTTGTTCAATAGAAGGTTGCTTGAGCGCATGCTGAATGACTTCAACCGTACCAGCAAAGTCATTGCTTAGATCTGCTGGCCTCAGAAAAGGAACTGAAGCGCCATAACTTTGGGCGATGGTCGCTATCTCTGTTGAATCAGTGGATACAACGACTTGATCAAAGCATTTAGATTCTAAAGCGCTCTGAATGCTATAGGCGATTATGGGTTTACCGTGAAACTGTCGAATGTTTTTTTTCGGTATCCGCTTACTGCCACCACGAGCAGGAATAATCGCAATACGTTTCATAGCAGCCCCTCGGCCAAGCATTGCATAATATAATCTTGTTGTGAGTCCGATAAGCCTGGGTACAGTGGCAGACTTATTGCTCGCTGGTAATAGCTTTCCGCTTCTGGAAAGTCTCCCGCTTGGAAGCCAAGCGCCTGATAATAGGGTTGTAGATGAACGGGAATATAATGAACATTGACGTTGATTTTATTTTTTCTTAAATGAGCAAAAAGCTGCTTTCGTTTGCTGGCGTCATGTAAGCGGATAACGTAGAGGTGCCAAGCCGAACTCGCTTTTTCTATTTCTAAAGGTAAATCTAATGGAAGCCCACTCAGGCCCTTTGTATAGCGTTTTGCTAACTGTTGGCGCTGTGCAATCCAAGGAAAGACATTCTTTAATTGTGAACTACCTAGCGCAGCTTGAAGGTCGGTCATTCGGTAATTGAAGCCTAGTTCGACTTGTTGGTAATACCAATCTCCATCGGGGGCTTGATCCATCAATTGCGGGTCGCGGGTCACTCCATGGCTACGTAGCAAATGCATTTTTTTGTGTAATTCGGGGGCATTAGTTAACGCTGCGCCTCCTTCGCCGGTAGTGATTATCTTTACAGGGTGAAAGCTAAATACGGTGATATCACTATATTTACAATTGCCAATTTGCTCGTTTAAATAGCGTCCGCCAATAGCATGAGAAGCGTCTTCGATAATGTTGAAGTTATATTGTTTGCCAAGTGCTGCAATAGCTTGCATATCACAAGCCTGACCACACATGTGCACTGCGATTATGACCTTTGGTAGTTTCCCTTGCTGTTTCGCTTGTTCTAGTTTTTGTTCTAAAGCATTAGGGCACAAGTTATAGGTATCGGGATCAATATCAACAAAATCAACTTGAGCACCGCAATACAGCGCGCAGTTAGCTGAGGCCACAAAAGTAATTGGGCTGGTCCAAACAATATCGCCATTTCCCACCTCAAGTACTTTACATGCTATATGTAAAGCGCTGGTTGCAGAATTTGTGGCAAGAGAGTATTTAGCTCCGCTTAAATCACACAGTGCCTGCTCAAACTCAGGAACGCAAGGTCCTTGGGTTAAGTAATCTGAGCGCAGAACCTCAACAACAGCTTCAATATCCTGCTCAGAGATATTCTGTTTTCCGTAAGGAATCATATCTCTGCCAATTTATCAAAAGCTAAAATTTGTTCAGGGCTTAAATAGTCTGGATTGGTTTCTGAGTGGTACTCAAATCCAGCTTCTACTTGTTTACCCACTTCATCGATGAGGTTTCTCGAGTAGTTGTGCTCATCGTTGTAAAACTTGATACTAGGACAAATGACGTAATGATCATCAAATTCAATGGTGAGATGGGAGTCATCACCAGGGCACATGATTTCGTGTAGCTTTTCTCCGGGTCTTATACCGATAATTTTAATCGGTAGGTCCGGCGCATAGGTTTTCGCCAAGTCAACAATTCGCACCGATGGTATTTTGGGAATGAATATCTCTCCTCCGTACATGCGACTGAAATTTTTAAGCACAAAATCAACGCCTTGCTGGAGAGTAATCCAAAAACGGGTCATATCCTCATGAGTGATTGGTAAGTGGTCACTACCATTAGCAATGAGCTGTTTGAAGAATGGAACAACTGAGCCTCTGGAACCAACAACATTGCCATAGCGAACAACCGCAAACCGAGTTTGTCCTTGACCCACCATGTTATTCGCTGCAACAAAAAGCTTGTCTGAAGCAAGCTTGGTTGCGCCATATAAATTAATTGGTGATGCTGCTTTATCTGTTGAAAGCGCAATCACTTTGCTAACGTTATTTTCGATAGCGGCTTTAATTACGTTTTCGGCACCATGAATGTTTGTTTTGATGCACTCCATAGGGTTGTATTCAGCGGCGGGTACCTGCTTTAGCGCTGCCGCATGAATAACATAATCCACATCGTTCATGGCCTGTATTAAGCGTTCTCTATCCCGCACATCACCAATGAAATATCGCATACATGGATCGTTAAACTGCTGCTGCATCTCATATTGCTTTAACTCATCACGAGAATAGATAATGAGGCGTTTAGGCTTATAGCGTTCAAGAATGGTCTTTGTGTACTTTTTACCAAATGAACCTGTGCCGCCAGTAATTAAAATAGACTTATTATCAAACATAACGATTCCATATATTCGTTAGTAATAGAACACTTATACAAATCATAAGCTTCCGTTACTGTTACGATAAGCAATAAATGCTCCATTTATGAACTTGGCTATAAAAATCACCGTACTTTTTTAGTAGTAGCCTATTAATTCTACACAACATCTAAGATCTCAGGGTTTAGTAAGCTTGGGTTTATTCATAAATCAAAGTTGCGTCATATTTTTGTCGCTTTTACGGCTTATGCCTTGCGTATTTTTGACGCCTGTTTACAATCATTTAATAGGGTAACTAGCCATAAGTTTGTCGCAAGGTAGCTTATTTTTTGCAGGGGATAGGGATGCAAGCATCCAATAGCGTTTTAGTTTGTGAAAGTGACCAAGAGAGAGCTAAGCAACTAGAAACGGTACTTGGTTTTATTGGCCAACAATTTAACGTATGCAATACCGACGAGCTAAGTGCTTTGGCGAGTAATGCAGATAAAGTTGTTCTAATCAGTAAACAATTAGAAGATGTACAAAGCATTATTGCTAAACATCCTCATTGTCCATTTTTAACAGTAGGTGAGGGCAGCACGGTTGAGGTGTTACCTAACCTCATTGGCCATTTAGATCTGCCTTTTAATTATGAGCAGCTTACTCAGTTGCTACATCACTGTGACGCTTACTTAACTCATCTACCCGGTAAAGCGAGCCCTGCTAAAAGTGAGCGCTTACGCCAGAACTTGATTGGTAAAGGTATTGCTATTCAAGAAGTGCGTCACTTGATAGAACAGGTCGCAACTAAAGAGGCTAATGTACTTATTCTCGGTGAATCGGGTACGGGTAAAGAAGTGGTAGCCAAAGCTATTCACGACCATTCAGTACGCAGCGAAGGGCCATTTGTGCCAATTAACTGTGGTGCTATTCCGCCCGATTTACTTGAAAGTGAATTGTTTGGCCATGAAAAAGGCGCATTTACTGGCGCCTTTGCTATGCGCAAAGGCCGCTTTGAATTAGCTGAAGGTGGCACGCTGTTCTTAGACGAAATTGGTGACATGCCAATGCCTATGCAGGTTAAATTACTACGTGTACTGCAAGAGCGTCAGTTTGAGAGAGTGGGTGGAAGTAAAGCGATTACCGCAAATGTGCGAGTGGTAGCGGCAACGCACCGCCAGCTAGAGCGGATGATTGAGCAAGAGAAGTTTCGAGAAGATTTATACTATCGCTTGAACGTATTCCCCATTGAAATGCCTTCGTTGCGAGAGCGCCAAGATGATATTCCTCTACTGCTTCAAGAATTGGTAAATCGCCATGAAGACGAACATTCGGCAGTGGTTAGGTTTACCCAACGCGCAGTTGAGTCCTTAATGCAGCATCAATGGCCAGGTAACGTACGTGAGTTATCCAATTTGGTCGAACGTTTACTAATTTTGCATCCTGACCAAATTGTCGACGTAAACGATTTGCCGCCGAAGTATCGTCATATTGATGCCGAAACCTTTGAGCCTAATTACAGCCCTGAGCTGGCTGAACGCGATGCGCTGTTAGCTATTTTTAGTGATGAAGATGCCTCGGTATTTTCTGATCCAAGCCCCGAAGCGCTATTTCCTGATGGGGAGCAAGATCAGGAGCTCGATGAAGAAGGCTGGGGAGCGGTACAGCAGCTCCCAGATGAAGGAGTTAACTTAAAAGAGTTATTGGCAGACCTTGAGGTAGATTTAATTCGCCAAGCGCTTGAGCAACAAGATGGTGTGGTTGCTAGAGCGGCAGAACAACTGGGGATGCGGCGAACAACCTTGGTTGAAAAAATGCGTAAGTACGGTTTGAACAAAGATAGCTAAACGCATTAATCTTATATTAAGGCTCTGAATTCAGAGCCTTTTTTATATGGCACGAATATTGATTGATAAGCACTGTTAACGGTTTTATGACGCGGAGCTTATTTCATGCCCTCAGTGCAACTTCAACAACAGCCAACCAGCTTATCTGAGCATAACTTGTCGCAGATTTTCGACGTTATGCCATCGGGCTTAGTATTGCTTGATAACAAAGGTTTTGTCTCTAGGGCAAATCCGGTGGCTAAGCAATTGCTGGGAGATGATATAGAGCAACAACGTTGGTTAGAGGCGGTCCCAAGACTGTTCTCGCCAAAGGCCGACGATGGACACGAACTCTCCTTGGTTGATGGCAGGCGGGTAAAGCTAAGTCTCTCGCCTTTACAAGATACTCAAGGTCAGCTCATTGTTTTGACCGATATGACACATACCCGCCAACTTCAAGCCAATGTTGCCAAGTTGCAGCGTATGTCTGCGTTAGGAAACATGGTGGCCTCACTAGCTCATCAAATTAGAACGCCACTTTCCGCCGCCATGTTGTATGGCTCTAATTTATCGAATAAAACCTTGTCGGATAATGCCCGCGATAACTTTCAGAATAAAATGATGGACCGCCTTAATGACTTAGAAACACAAGTGAACGATATGTTGTTGTTTGCTAAAAGTGGCGAAAAAATGGTGGTTAATCAGGTCAGTGCTCAGCAAATCATAGAACAATTGCAAGCTGCTACCGAGGCTTGCGTGCGTCAACATCAGGTTAAATTGTCCTGCGTAGTAAGTGCACCACATGCAGAAGTTCTAGTGAATGCTAATGCCTTGGTGTCTGCTTTATCTAATTTGGTCGAAAATGCCGCGCAGTTAAGTGCTAAGGGAAGTGAACTAAAAGTACACATTAGCTGTTCTGGTGAGGAGCTTCTCATTAGTGTAGAAGACCACGCTGGTGGGATAGATGAAGCGAGCAAACATAAGATATTTGAACCTTTTTATACCACTAAGCAAAACGGAACAGGTTTAGGCTTAGCGGTAGTGAACTCTGTCGTGAAGGCGCATCACGGAAGCATTGAGCTTGAATCAAATTCAAAAGGCTCATGTTTTACAGTGCGTTTACCACTTCCTGAGGCACACCATCATGATCTTGCTGTAGGAGGGCAATAACCATGAGTCAATCTACGATCCTTATTGTTGAAGATGATGCTGGTCTGCGAGAAGCATTGGTAGATACCTTGCAATTAGCGGGATATCACTGTGAACAAGCGGATAGTGCAGAGTCTGCACTCATTGCCTTAGCGGAAGAACCCGTTGATCTAGTGGTGAGTGACGTGCAAATGAGTGGCATGGATGGTTTAAGCCTACTTAAAAATATCAAACAAAAATGGCCTCAAACGCCAGTTTTGTTAATGACCGCTTACGCCAAAATTGACGATGCCGTTTCGGCAATGCGCGATGGTGCCATTGACTACCTATCAAAACCTTTTTCACCAGAAGTATTATTAAACCAGGTTGGCCGCTACGCACCTTCTATTAAGGTAGAAAAACGCGAACCTGTTTATGGCGATGCTTCTACCGAAGCGTTATTAAAGCTGAGCCAGAAAGTAGCAGCTTCTGAGGCATCGGTATTGATTAGCGGGCCAAGTGGCGCGGGTAAAGAAGTATTGTCACGTTATATTCACGACTGTTCACCACGTAAAGAACATGAGTTTGTTGCTATAAACTGTGCAGCCATCCCGGAAAATATGCTCGAAGCAACGTTGTTTGGTTACGAGAAAGGTGCCTTTACTGGTGCCATTAAAGCTTGTCCAGGTAAGTTTGAGCAGGCGCAAGGCGGAACTATTTTGCTAGACGAAATCAGTGAAATGGATCTTGGCTTACAAGCGAAGTTACTGCGGGTGTTGCAAGAGCGCGAAGTTGAGCGCTTGGGCAGCCGTAAAATGATAAAGCTAGATGTTCGCGTGATTGCTACCAGCAACCGAGATATGCGAGAAATTGTTAGGCTAGGACAGTTTAGAGAAGATTTGTATTATCGACTAAATGTATTTCCTTTAAACTGGCTACCACTCGAGCAGCGTAAAGGTGATGTATTGCCTTTAGCTACGCATTTGCTCAATCGCCACAATGCACAAAGCTATGAGCTGAGCTTAAGTGCGCAGCATAAATTACTCAATCACTCCTGGCCTGGTAATGTGCGCGAGCTAGACAATGTTATGCAAAGGGCGCTAATTCTAGCTAATGGTAACGTGATTGATAGTGACTGCTTAGTCATAGAAAATCAGTTAGAGCCATTACAGGTTGAACCCGTAGTTGAGTCTTCACTGGTAAATGAACCTTTAGGTAATGAGTTACGCCAACAAGAACAACAAATCATTTTAGATACACTTAAAGCGTGTCATGGCAAGCGTAAAGATGTCGCGGAAAAATTGGGTATTAGTCCTAGAACACTCCGCTATAAGTTGGCACGCATCAAAGATTCTGGTGTAGAGCTCCCTGCCTAAAAAATAGCAGACACTATTAACAAAAAGCAGTATATCCAGATGATATACTGCTTTTTGTTTAAAAGTGGGATAAGCGTTCGGTTTATTTTGTTTTTTGTTAATAAATTAGTGAGGCTTATTGTCGGCTTTTCACGTATAATGCCGCCGAATTTTTTAGTTCTTATCTATCCCCCGATAAGAACTCGCATTTTGCTTTGGACATTATGGAGGACTCATGACTCAAAACGTTCCAGTGGTGACAATTGACGGGCCTAGTGGTTCTGGTAAGGGCACTTTATGCCAAAAGCTAGCTCAGCATTATCAATGGCAACTTCTGGATAGCGGAGCCATTTATCGAGTCTTGGCTTTAGCTGCTTTGCATCATGAAGTAGCTTTAGACAATGAAGAAGCGTTAAGTCTTTTAGCTGCTCACCTTGATGTGCGATTTGAAGCTAAAGAAGGCAATACTTTAGTCATTTTGGAAGGGGAAGATGTTTCCCTCGAAATTCGTAAAGAAACAGCTGGCAATGCCGCCTCTAAAGTTGCTGCATTTCCGCGAGTGCGCGAAGCTTTATTACGACGCCAGCGTGCATTTCGAGAAGAGCCTGGTTTGATTGCCGATGGGCGAGATATGGGAACGGTTGTTTTTGTTGACGCTCCGGTGAAGATCTTTTTAGATGCAAGTGCAGCAGAACGGGCGCAGCGGCGCTATAATCAGTTGCAAGAAAAAGGCTTTAGTGTTAGTTTTGACCACCTTTTGAGCGAAATTGAAGAACGTGACCACCGTGATAGAAATCGTAGTGTAGCGCCTTTAGTTCCTGCTCAAGATGCGTTAGTTATTGATTCTACATCACTTTCTATTGAAGAAGTGGTGAATATGTCGATAGATTATATCGACAGTAAATTAACCCAGTAATCTCTGGGATTTGGCGCACCTATACCAAGGATGAATTAGGTGTTTATTATTAACCCCATTTAGCCGGATTGCTAAGTGGACGTTCTTATATGTGTAATTAAATAATGACTGAATCTTTTGCTCAACTCTTTGAAGAGTCACTTCAAGACCTAGAATTCCGTTCTGGTTCGATTGTTAAAGGTACTGTAGTAGGTATCGAAAACGGTATGGTTCTAGTAGACGCTGGCCTTAAGTCAGAATCTGCTATCCCTGCAGAACAGTTCAAAAACTCTGCTGGCGAACTAGAAATTGAAGTAGGCGCGCAAGTAGACGTAGCGTTAGACGCTGTAGAAGATGGTTTCGGTGAAACTGTTCTTTCTCGCGAAAAAGCGAAACGTCACGAAGCGTGGATCCAACTTGAAAGTGCTTACGAAGAGCAAGCAACGGTTGTTGGTATCATTAACGGTAAAGTTAAAGGTGGCTTTACAGTTGAAGTTAACACCATCCGTGCATTCTTGCCTGGTTCACTAGTTGACGTTCGCCCTGTGCGCGATACTGCTCACCTAGAAGGTAAAGAGCTTGAATTTAAAGTTATCAAACTAGATCAAAAACGTAACAACGTAGTTGTTTCTCGTCGTGCTGTTATCGAAACTGAAAACAGTGTTGAACGTGATCAACTTCTTGAGAACCTTCAAGAAGGTCAAGAAGTTAAAGGTATCGTTAAGAACCTTACTGACTACGGTGCATTCGTTGATCTTGGCGGTGTTGACGGTCTTCTACACATCACTGACATGGCTTGGAAACGCGTTAAGCACCCAAGCGAAATTGTTAATGTTGGCGACGAAATCAACGTTAAAGTACTTAAGTTTGACCGTGAGCGCACTCGTGTATCTCTAGGTCTTAAGCAGCTGGGTGAAGATCCATGGGTAGCAATTGCTAACCGTTACCCAGAAGGTGCACGTCTTGAAGGTCGCGTAACTAACCTAACTGACTACGGTTGCTTTGTTGAAATCGAAGACGGTGTTGAAGGTCTAGTTCACGTTTCTGAAATGGATTGGACTAACAAAAACATCCACCCATCTAAAGTTGTTAACGTGGGTGACCTTGTTGAAGTTATGGTTTTGGATATCGACGAAGAACGTCGTCGTATCTCACTTGGTTTGAAACAGTGTAAAGTTAACCCATGGGAACTATTCGCTAGCACTCATGATAAGAACGACAAAGTTTCAGGTAAGATCAAGTCTATCACTGACTTCGGTATCTTCATCGGCCTAGACGGCGGTATTGACGGTCTTGTTCACCTATCTGACATCTCTTGGGATGCTCAAGGTGAAGAAGCGGTTCGCGACTTTAAGAAAGGCGACGAAATCGAAGCTGTTGTACTACAAGTTGACGCAGAACGTGAGCGCATTAGCCTAGGTGTTAAACAGCTTGCTGAAGATCCGTTCAACAACTACCTAGCTGACCTTAAGAAAGGTGCTTTAGTTAACGGTACTGTTACTGAAGTTGATGCTAAAGGTGCAACTGTTGAACTAGCAAGTGGCGTTGAAGGTTACTTACGTGCTGGCGATGTTAGCCGTGACCGTGTTGAAGATGCATCACTTGTTCTTTCTGTTGGCGACCAACTTGAAGCTAAGTTCGTTGGTGTTGACCGTAAGAACCGTGTAATCAGCCTTTCTATCCGTGCTAAAGATGAAGCGGACGAGAAAGAAGCAATGGCTACTCTGAACAAGAAAGAAGACGCTCAGATTGGTAACGCTATGGCTGATGCATTCAAATCTGCACTTAAAGGCGAATAATCTTTAAATCTTTTTTTAGATTTATGTGATTGAATATTGGGGGGGACTTGTTCCCCCCCATTTCTTTATCTACACTGGTATTAGTTCCCTTTATCAATGGCTTGGAGAATCCATGACTAAATCTGATTTGATTGAAATACTCGCTAGTAAACATATTCAATTTACCAGTAAAGAAATTGAGTCGGCAATTAAAGAAATTCTTGAGCAAATGACCTGTTCATTACAGGAAGGCGATAGAATTGAAATTCGTGGTTTTGGTAGTTTTTCACTGCACTTCCGTGCACCCCGAGTGGGCCGAAATCCTAAAACAGGTGAAAAGGTAGAGTTGTCTGGGAAGCATGTTCCCCACTTTAAACCTGGTAAAGAGTTGCGAGAGCGCGTAAACGCTGGCCTATAGTATTGTTTCTTTTACAATTAGGTGATCTTGGCTGGTTAAATTAACGTGATTGCTGCATAATTTCCCTAGCTTTTGTTTGGCTCTGGGAGGTTATGTGAAAGCAATTTTCTCAACGCTGTTATTAGTTGTACTGTTCGTTACTGCACTTGCTGTGGGCGCGCAAAATGATGAAGTAGTAAGTGTCAATTACCTTATTGCCGAATCGGATATGCGCTTGTCATGGCTTATGGCTGGTTTGTTCATAGCTGGCTTTATTACTTGTCTTTTATTTTTGTTGGCTTTTTATACTCGTATTCGTTTAGAAAGCGCTGGCTTGAAGCGTCGATTGGCTAAGCAGCAAAAACAACTAAATAAGTTGCAAGACGAGACGGTCAAGGATAGTTAATGCTAGGCTTGTTGTTTTTGTTGTTACCAGTAGCTGCCGCTTATGGATGGTACATGGGGCAGCGCAGCGTTAGGCAAAATCAGCAACAGCAAGCAAATCATGTATCTAAGCAATACGTAGAAGGCTTAAACCTCCTTTTATCTAATCAATCTGATAAAGCAGTAGACCTGTTTGTAGAGCTGCTACAAGTAGACTCAGAAACCATTGATACCCATCTCGCACTCGGAAATTTATTTAGACAGCGTGGCGAAGTTGACCGAGCTATTCGAATTCACCAAAACTTGATTGCCCGTGAAGGCATCGACATCGACCAAAAAAACCTCGCTCTACAACAATTAGCAAAAGATTATTTAGCCGCAGGCTTATTTGATAGAGCTGAAGCTTTGCTCATTGAATTGCAAGAAGAGCCAGATTACCGCCAGCTAGCCTTAAAACAATTACTCAGCATCTATCAACAAACTCGAGAGTGGCCGCAAGCGATTGCTGTGGCCAAAAAAATAGACCCAAAAGAACTGAGTGATGTTAATCGTCAAATTGCGCATTTTTATTGCGAGCAAGCGCAAGAGTTAGAAACTGCTGGGAAGCTTTCAAAAAGCCAAGCCTTACTCAAAAAAGCGCTTAGCGCAGACAAGAAGTGTGTTCGAGCTAGTTTGCATTTAGCCCAAATTCAAAATGCAGAAGGCGATTATAAAGCAGCACTTAAAAATTTAAACAAGATCCCAGAACAAGATATCGACTTTGCCTCCGATGCTTTATCTCTATACAAAACCTGTAGTGATAATTTGGCAAAGCCCGAGTACTATCAGCAGTTTTTAGAGTACTGCTTATCAATAAAAAGTATTGCTAGCGTGGTGGTAGAGCTTTCGATTATTTATCGGGAGGCGCACGGCGCAGAGCAAGCTCAGGATTTGTTGGTAGACGAGCTGAAACGCAATCCTACCATGAAAGGATTTCATCACCTAATGGGCCTTCATCTCGCTTCTGCTGAAGAAGGTCAAGCTAAACAAAGCCTGCAAGTTTTGCGTGGCTTAGTTACCCAACAATTAAAGATTAAACCTCACTATCAGTGTCGACGCTGTGGCTTTTCATCTCATTCTATATATTGGCATTGTCCATCATGTAAGAGTTGGGGCACAGTTAAACCAATAGTGGGATTAGACGGAGAGTAGAAACAATGCAAGACCCAAAGGTATTAGTTGCCCTCGATTATGCAGATATCGATCAATGTATGGCATTTGTAGAGCAATTAGAGCCGGGCTCATGTCGTCTTAAAGTGGGTAAAGAAATGTTCACTTTGTTCGGCCCTCAGCTAGTAAAGGAACTTCATAACAAAGGCTTTGAAGTATTCTTAGATCTAAAATTTCATGATATTCCTAACACAGTTGCTAAAGCAGTAGCCGCAGCTGCGGAGTTAGGTGTATGGATGGTTAACGTGCATGCCAGTGGCGGCCGTAGAATGATGGAAGCGGCAAAAGCTGCGTTAGAACCTTACGGTGATAAACGCCCTAAGTTGATTGCGGTAACTGTGTTAACCAGTATGGACCAATCTGATTTATTAGAGCTGGGTATTGAGCTTAGCCCCATGCAGCAAGTAGAGCGTTTGGCAACACTTACTAAGCAATCTGGCTTGGATGGAGTGGTGTGCTCAGCTCATGAAGCCAAAATGCTAAAATCGCTACTTGGTGAAGAATTTTCGCTGGTAACCCCAGGAATTCGACCTACAGGTAGTGCGCAAGGCGATCAACGCAGGATTATGACGCCGGTTGAGGCAGTTACTGCAGGCTCTGACTATTTGGTTATAGGCCGGCCGATTACTCAAGCCGACTCACCTGCAGAGGTACTAAGCAGTATTAACGCAGAGCTAAGTGCTTAGCTTATAGCTTCGCCATAACGGCCACCAAAGCAACAAAGCAAAGCTAATCCCAAGTACCGCAAATAATAGATGGGCATCGATAGCAACATCGATGCCTATCAAATCCGTTACCCACGGGTCACCACCGTATAATTGCTCCATTAGTAGCTTCGCACTTAAGCCTGTCAATATGAAGGCACCGACGCGTTTCTTGTCGGTGAATAAATCAGCCATAGCTGCGTAGGCAATTAAGCCATGGATTAAGCCCGAGAGCCCTACATACTCATCATATTTAGCAAACCATAATAGCCCGCCCCCTACTAGACATAAGCTAACGCTAATCAACATGAAGTGCTGATTAGATAATCGGTCATCAAAAACAAAATACACCAGCACCAAGGTTGCAACATTCATTAGCCAATGAATAAGGTTATTGTGGCTTAAGTTACCCGACACAATGCGCCAATACTCTCCCTGACTAATTAGCTGTTTGTTCCAACTCATTAGTTCGGTATGTGCGAGAAAAAGCCACGAGCAGCTTATTACAATAAGCAGGAACCAAAATCGGCTCACAAAATACTTGAGCATGTTTATTCGTAGCTTAGAGGGTCTGTAACAGCGTTTAGTTTAAAGGCTTCTAGACGTTCTTGGCAGGCTCCGCATTTTCCGCAGGCTTGCTCGCGTCCGTTATAACAGGTCCATGTTTTACCGTAATCTAAACCCATGGCTAAACCATCGCTTAATATGTCTATCTTCGATTGCTCTAGATAGGGACTAATGACTTCTACGGCCTCGTAGTTAGCTATTAGGCTTACGTCATTCATCTTCTTCACAAACTCTGGGCGACAATCGGGGTAGATTGCATGGTCGCCAGAATGTGCGCCATAGAATACTTTTTTAGCACCTATAGATACGGCATAGCCAATAGCTAGAGACAGCAAAATCATATTGCGGTTTGGTACAACCGTTGATTTCATCGATTCTTCTTGATAATCACCTTCCGGGATATCAATGTCAGAAGTGAGTGAGGAGCCCGCAAGCAGTTGATTGATTGCTGTGATATCTACGATTTTATGTTCGATACCAAATTCTTCAGTTACCTTTTGAGCATATTCCAGTTCTTTAACATGGCGTTGACCGTAGTTGAAGCTAAGAGCATAAGGTTGTAGGCCCAATTGCAAGGTTTTATGGAGAACAGTGAACGAGTCCATTCCACCTGAATAAATCACTACCGCTTTTTCTTTCATTATTTGCTCTTTAAAATATGTTTTAATACTGCCTTAGATTTTCGCTTATTATGATCTGGGATACAAATGGCATCTCTTGCTTTACCTGTTAATGAAGTGTTTGAAACCATCCAAGGGGAGGGGTTTCATACTGGTGTTCCCTCAATATTTGTTCGTTTACAGGGCTGTGATGTTGGTTGTTCTTGGTGCGATACCAAACATACCTGGCAAGTTTTAGAGTCTGACCGTGTGCAACCCGAGCTAATTATTGGCACCAGCGGAGACACTGCTCGTTGGGCAATGCTCAGGCCTAATCAACTCTTAGAGCAGTTTAAAACTCGCTATCAGGCGAAACATATTGTTATTACCGGTGGTGAGCCATGTATCTACGATTTACATGAACTTACCAATGTCTTAATTACAGCAGGTTATTCAGTACAAATTGAAACCAGTGGCACCTATCCAGTAAAGGCCGCAGCCAAAGCATGGGTAACGGTTTCTCCAAAGGTTGATATGAAAGGCGGTAAGGTGGTTATTGAACAAGCCTTACACCGAGCGAACGAAATTAAACACCCGGTAGCTCGTGAGCGAGACTTAACTAATTTAAAAAGTTTATTAACTGGTATGACTAGTAACTTAGATGTATTGGTGTGTTTGCAACCCATTAGTCAACAGCAAAGAGCTACCGAGTTATGTATTCAAGCTTGTATTGAAAATAATTGGCGCTTGTCTTTACAAACGCATAAGTTTATTGGAATTGAATAGCAGCTCCGATAGAGCTAGCCAAATATATTATCTTATAAAGGATTATTATGACTATTTTAGTTACGGGTGGAGCAGGTTATATAGGTAGCCACACAGTGGTTGAATTATTAAACCAAGGCGAAGAAGTGGTTATTGTAGATAACCTTTGTAATTCTCATGCTGCATCAATCGAAAGAATTGAGACAATTTGCCAAAAACGCCCTACATTTTATCAGGTAGATATTCGGGATAAGTCAGAGTTAAACACGGTATTTTCTAAGCATAAGTTTAAATCTGTTATTCATTTTGCGGGTTTAAAAGCAGTTGGCGAATCAACTACTATTCCTCTACATTATTATCAAAATAATGTCTCTGGAACTTTAACCTTATGTGAAGTAATGGCTAAGCATAAGGTTAAAAACTTAGTCTTTAGCTCTTCTGCGACCGTATATGGTGACCCGCACACAGTCCCTATTTTGGAGAACTTTCCTACTGGTGCTACCAATCCTTATGGGCGCTCTAAGTTAATTGTAGAAGAGATGCTGACTGACCTATATAAATCTGATGATAGCTGGAATATAGCTTTATTACGTTATTTCAACCCTGTTGGGGCGCATAAGTCAGGCTTAATTGGTGAAGATCCAAATGGTATCCCAAATAATCTAGTACCTTATATTACCCAGGTGGCTGTAGGGCGCTTAGCTCAATTAAGTGTATTTGGCGACGACTACGATACCACTGATGGTACGGGAGTACGTGACTATATTCACGTAGTAGATTTGGCAAAAGGCCACTTAAAAGCGCTAAACAAGCTTGAAGCTAAGGCTGGGTTGGTTACTTATAACCTAGGAACAGGCCAAGGTTATAGTGTACTAGAAATGGTTGCTGCGTTTGAAAAGGTATCGGGACAATCAATTGCTTATAAAATAGCACCTCGTCGCCCAGGTGATATTGCAGCATGTTATTCAGATCCTAGCTTAGCTAAACAGGAATTATCTTGGCAGGCTGAGTTAAGTTTGGATGATATGGCCGAAGACTCTTGGCGTTGGCAACAAGGCAATCCAAATGGTTTTGCCTCTTAATATTGCTGGAATAAAAAAGGAGCCTTAAGGCTCCTTTTTTAATTTAGATGATAACTAGATAAGAAAATCTTCTTTAGTTTTGCCTTCATTTTTAATTGCACGTTGGATCGGAGAAGGTGTTCTTCCTTGGCCTGTCCAGGTCTTTTCTTCACCATTTTCATCAACAAATTTGTATTTAGCTGGCAGTGGTTGACGTTTTTTTCGTTCTTTTACTGGCGCGTCACCAATCATCGATAGTAATTCACTTGGGTCGATACCATCTTGTTCGAGTAATGCTTTATATTTCTCTAGCTTCTCGCGTTTTTCTTGCTGTTGTTTCTCTTCTTCAGCTTGTTGTGCGAAACGTTCATCTAAAATGACTTTAAGTTTATTGTAGCTATCTTCTAATTGCTCAATTGATAATTCTTTTGTAGCAGCTTTAAGACTTCTTGCGTTTAAAAATACCTTAACGAAATCGCTCATGTTAATCCTATCTATTTATTAGTATTGGTTAATCTATTACAAAATATTAATTACTAAATAAAACTTGTCAATAAACTAAACTTAAATAAACAGTATTAGTTGCTACTTTTAGTTTTAGTTGCTCAATGGTTTTGGTTGAATATGCCAGTCTGTTGGGTATAATGCAGCGCTTAACGCTATATTGTAGAGGAGCGCTGGTCAAAAGTAGTGCAGAGTGGGGTGATTCCAATGATTCTGTATGAAAGGGGCCCGCGCCGAAGTAACTAGCATTATCAAGGCTAATTACTGGTGTCGGATTTAATAGATACGACACTGTCATAGTCCAACTATGGAGAGCTACAGAGTGAAAGCCTATCGGCTTCTAGTCACTCAATTTGCTCTCTGAATTTAAAAACAGAGAAAACATGCAAACCATTTCTTATACCGATTCATTTTTATCTATTCTTCCACCGGTGATTGCGCTGTTGGTTGCCTTAGCAACAAGACGTGTAATTATTGCACTTAGCTGCGGCATCATCACGGGTGCTTTGTTACTCAGTAACTTTTCTTTTGTAGATTCTGGCATTTATTTATCACAGCTTGCAGCAGGCTTAGCGTGGGATGACGGTGCGCCAAACTGGTGGAATCTGCAAATCATAATCTTCTTGTTGCTGCTAGGCGCCATGACTAGCTTAATGACTGCTACTGGCGCAACCACAGCCTTTGCAGAATGGGCTAAGAAACGGATTAAGACCAAGCGTCATGCTACAGTTACCACTGCCTTGCTAAGCTTTGTGGTGTTTGTCGATGACTATTTCCACAGTTTAGCGGTGGGTAGCGTTGCGCGTCCGCTTACTGACCAAGTAGGGGTATCGCGCGCCAAGCTCGCTTACTTGCTTGACTCAACCGCTGCACCAATGTGTGTACTTATGCCTTTATCGAGTTGGGGGGCTTATATTATTGCCTTAGTAGGTGGTTTGTTGGTCACTCACAATATCACTGACATCACACCGCTGGCTGCGTTTGCCACCATGATCCCACTAAACTTTTACGCTGTGTTTGCCTTGTTAATGGCTTTAGTGGTTGCTTATTTCAATATTAATATTGGTCCAATGAAGCAGCATGAGAGAAATGCTGAGAAGGGGCAATTGTTTGATGAGAGCAAGGGTATCCCCGCAGGTAGTGTGAATCATGACTTTGAAGCCGATAACGGCTCACCGCTTGGTTTAGTATTGCCTATCGCTATTTTAACCTTGGTGACTTTTGCTAGCTTTGTGGTTACAGGCGCTACGGCATTAGAAGAAGGACAAGCCTTTAGCTTGTTAGCCGCATTAGAGAACACCGATGTGACCCTGTCTTTGGTCACCGGTGGCGTAATAGGCTTATTGGTGAGCGTGGGTTTTGCGTTTAAGCAACAGCTTAGCTTGTCTCAACTTGCTCATGCCATCTGGGTGGGTATTAAGGCTATGAGCCCAGCCATTCTTATTCTGGTGTTTGCTTGGTCTATTAGTGGCGTAATCGGCGATATGGAAACCGGCAAGTACCTAGCCTCTAAATTAGATGGTGCGATTAGCCCAGCTATTTTGCCAGTGTTAGTATTTGTATTAGCGGGCTTAATGGCCTTCTCTACTGGTACTAGCTGGGGCACGTTTGGCATTATGTTGCCAATTGCAGCCGATATGTCAGTAGCCAGTGATGTGAGCTTAATACTGCCTATGTTGTCTGCAGTATTAGCGGGTGCGGTATTTGGTGATCATTGTTCGCCTATCTCCGATACCACCATTTTGTCATCCACCGGTGCAGCTTGTCACCACATTGACCACGTAGCCACGCAGCTGCCTTACGCTTTGTTAGTCGCCAAAATAAGCATTAGCTGTTACTTGGTAATGGGAATGACCGGAAGTGTGATCGCTTCACTAGCAGTTGGTTTGTTATTGTTTGCCATTACAATCGCAACTTTGTACCATCGCCAGCAAAATTCGGCTTTGGCACTAAACAGTAAATAAACAAGGAACTGCGCTGTAAATGGCTTCACTACATTTTAAATATGCCGCTATGAATTCGGGAAAATCAACCCAACTTATTCAAGCTCATTTTAACTATCAAGAGCGCGGTATGAATCCTTTGGCGCTGATCCCTGCAATGGATACCCGCGATGGTGTGGGTACCATTAAAGCTCGAGTAGGTTTGTCCTTAGAGGCTGAAACCTTTTGTGCAGAGCAGGACCTGTTTGAATTGGTAAGCACTAAAAATCTGCAAAACAAGCAAGATGTCGTTATTGTGGATGAAGGGCAGTTTTTGCGTAAAGACCAAGTGTATCAACTGGCTAGAGTAGTTGACGACTTGCACATACCGGTAATGGTTTATGGTTTAAAAACAGATTTTATGGGTGAGCTATTTGAAGGTGCTTACCATTTACTGTGTTTAGCCGATAAGCTCGAAGAGCTTAAAACCATTTGTTGGTGTGGCAATAAAGGCCACTTTAATGCTCGTATTGACCAACATGGTCAGGTAGTGAGTGAAGGGCAGCAAATTGAAATTGGTGGCAACGAGCGTTATGTTTCGTTATGCCGTAAGCACTTTATTCAAGGTAATGCAGGCGAGCATTAATCTTTAGTTAGTTTATTGAGAGCGTCGTTACAGCGGCGCTCTGCGGATTTTAACTCCATTAACACCACTTGAATATCTTCTAACTGCTGCAATAAACTCAACTTTCTTAGTTTAATACTGTCAATTAATCCTGTTACCTCTTTGCTACTGCTTAGCTTGGCGTCATATAAATCGAACAGCTCTTTTATCTCTTTTAAAGAAAAGCCTAATCGTTTGCCGCGTAAAATGAGTTTGAGTCGAAGTTTGTCGTGTTTGGAATAAAGCCGCTTAGTGCCATCGCGAACAGGCTGTAATAGGCCTTGGTCTTCGTAGAAGCGAATGCTGCGAGTGCTTATGGTAAATTCTTGGGCTAGTTCGCTAATTGAATAGGGGGTAGGGGTATTTACCATGGCTGCCCTCAGTACGTGTGGTTGAATAACTGAAGCGTGGGTGAAACTTAAGCTTAGGTCAAGCAACCGGCGTGTTGCCGGTTGCTCTTCAAGACTTAAAAGCTGTGGTTGTATTGAATAGCGGCAATGTACGCATCACCTTTCGATACAAACTCAACCCCTTCCTCGTTAAACGCCCCTTCTTTACCTTGAATGTAAGTAAAGCCGGTATCGATACTGCCTTTCTCACTTAAATGGTAAGTAAAGCCAATGCCGTAGTTGTAGCGGTCGTTGTCGGGAATACTGATGGTTTTATGGGTGCGAGAAGGACTTTGGTCAAAGGCCATACCTGCACGTAATTCCCAGGCAGGGTTTAGGTACCAAGTTCCACCAAAAGAAACGCGGTAAGAGTTACTAAACTGCTCTTGTTTGTTTAGTACGCTGCCAATGCCTTCTGAGGTGGCGTCAATTTCTTGGAAGGTACTCCAGCCAGTCCAAACATAGCTGTAGTGAACGGCAAAGGCATCATTTAAGCGGTTGTAACCAGATACTTCAAAAATGTCTGGCAGGTTAAGGGTCAGCTCGCCACCAATGGTTTGTCCGCCGGTTCCGTAAGGGTTATCACTTAGCCCTTCAGGAATGTCTGAGTGGTAGTCACCTTTAAACTTAAGGTCCACTTTTGAGCGGTAGCTAATACCGAAGCGGTGATCTTCATTTACTTCCCACATACCGCCGATGTTCCAACCAAAACCCCAGCCGTCACCTTCTAAAGAGGCGGCTGTGCCGCTTGGTGGAAATGGACCGCCAGTACCAAAGTTACGTACTAGCTTAGCAGTACCGTAAACGGCGTTTACACCAGCACCAACGCTAAATTGGTCATTGATGCGGTACGACACGTTTGGATTTAGGTTTAAGGTAATTAACTCTGTTTGGCCAGCAAGGGCTCCAGCAGCGTAATCTTCTGGATAATCTGTAGATAAACCAAAGTTTGAGAACATGCCTACACCCCAGGCCCACTTGTCATTAAGCGGTTGGATGAAATAGCCAGCCGGTACTGCTGCACCAGGCACTACATCGTTATTGGTTAAGGCTTGGTCTATTGAATCTACGCCTGTATTACCTCTAACGTAAACGTCAGGCGCGATATAACTTAAAGCACCCGATACCGCAATAGTGTCGAACATCGACATTGCAGCAGGGTTGCGTGCCATTACAGCAGCGTTATCGGCAATAGCAGCTTCACCCGCAAACGAGCGGCCTAGCCCCGAAGCAGAGTGTTCCACTAGTTGAAACCCGGCTGCGTTTACATGGGCGGCAGTAAATGTAGCTGACGCGGCAAGAAGCGCGAGTGGTAATTTCCTTATTTTCATCGTTCCCTCTCTAATTACGGGGTTAAACGTTTAGTTATGTATGGGTCTTAGTAAGAGCGCTGACCTCTGACCAGATTAAGAGTAAATAAAATAATTGTTAAGTTATTGTTATTGCTTTGTGTCAAAAGTTGGAGCTGCTGCACAAAAGTTAAACACTTGTTTAATCTTGGTGAGCTAAGAAATATAAATGATTGTTTCGAAACATCAAGCGGGATTGTTGAGCTTTATTGCCAGTTCACAAACAAAAAAATCAACCCCCATTGATAAGACAATAGGAGTTGACTTTATTTTAATTAAATCAGATAGATTGATTTAAATCTGCGGTGAGCGTATCAAGTGCTTTTTCAATAGGTTCGTTACGTTCACCCACCACGACAAGGTTGGCATTAGATAGTTTAGAAACCATCCCGTGCATCTTTTTATCGGCAAAGCTTTCAACCGCTTGCAACTCGGTGGATTTAGGCACTACAAACACATTTATGTTTGAGCCCATTTTTCCTTTCATAATCATATGAAAAGCTGGCGCACCTGCATAAGCACAGTGGTTAACATAAACCACATCGCCGGGTAGCTGGTCAAAGCTTGCGCCATAACGGGCTAGTTTAGCATTAATAGTTTGCAGGCTTGGCTGTTCATCAACACCGCTGGTATAAGGCATTTCGTGATAAACATGTTCTAAAGCCACTTGGCCCATATTTACTTGCCCGGTAGGCAGTTGCCAATTAACTAAACTAAAACTTAAACCCACTACAAAGGCAATTGATGCAGCCATTGCAATATGTACTCGGGTTTTGCGGCGGTATTCCAGTTGTGAATCGTCGAAGCTTTGGCTTAGTATCAGTCGCTCTGCAAGCGCGTCTGGCACACCTACGTTTAGTGCTTGCTCTAATTTGCACTCAAACTGCTGCATCTCGTCATACAGTTTTTTATTTTTAGGTGTGCGTGTTGCTTCCTGTATAAGCGTATCGCTACGCTCTCGAGGATTGGTATACAACTGACGGCGAAATTCTAGCTCATCCATTGCTTTGTCCTCGTTCTTGGTCATTATCTAGGGCTTCTTTGAGCTGATTTCTTGCTCTAAAAAGCCGTGTCATTACGGTATTTTTATTTAGCTCTAACATATCGGCAATCTCATCACCGCTAAATCCACCTATCACTTGGAGTAGCAGCGGTTCTTTATATTCAGGTGCCAGCTTATCTATTTGGCGGCGTAACCATTCATTTTCAATTTGTTGTTCGGTAGATGTAGCGTTTACATCGGCAACTGAATTATCCTCGATATCCACCAAGTTAAACTGTTTTCGCTCGAAGCGACGGGCGTTTTCTCGGCGAAGAATGGTAATTAACCATGCTTTGGCTGCCTTTTCATCTTTAAGGCTGTCGAGTGAACGCCAAGCTCTAAGAAAGGTCTCTTGAACTATGTCTTCGGCGATATGCTTATCCTTTACTAGCCAGTAGGCGTAACGGTAAACATCCTTATTGTAAGCCTGCACTAAGGCTTCATAACGTTTTTGTTTTGCTTCCATATCCGACATGACCGAGTCGGTTTGGTTTTTCTTTCGAAAAAAATCAACAACCATGTAATTTCCTAGATAAAACGTCGAAGGCTAATCTGTTATGATACGCATCAAAGAGACCTTATTTGGTCTATGGTACACACTATACACCTGATTTCGCTTTGGTTTAGATTGAAGAGTTATAACTAAGGCCTGTTGTAAATGAAAGGAAAATAGATGAAAACTAAGTTAGAAGAATCTAAAACTTGTTGTTGTGTTGATGTTGGTGCAGTTATCGACGGCGAAGAATGTACAGCACAAGTTGAAGAAGTGTTTGCCGAGCAACAACAAGCCGAAGCCCGATTAAACGCTTTAGTAGACAAAGCGCGTAAGGCAGAGTCTGATCCTTGTGAGATTAGCAGCGAAGTTACCGCTGTTGAAGGCGGGTTTAAACTGGCTGCTTCGTTTACTTTTTGCTGCCAAGCAGAAAGCCTAATCTTTCAATTAGGCTTAAATCGCTAAGCGGTATTTTTATATTAAGGATTGAGCGGGGAGAGCCCTTCTTCTCGCTCTTTTTTGCCTTGGCCTTGCTTCTTTAAGGCTTGGCATTGCTGGAAAAACGCGAGTAAATCAAAGTCTGTTTTATCATCGCTCGCCCAGTTCGCGGCGCTAATTTCTTTATGCAGTGCGGCAAAGCTACTAGTTAGCTGCTGTTTATTTATCCACTTAGCTAATGCTTGCTCAGCTTGCAGCTTTTGGTCCGCTTTACAGGCCGCAGCAAACTGTGCCCAATAGTCATCATCTAAATCTACTGCGCTAGCATCTGGCGCTAGTTGAGCCTCTTGCTTAGCATTGCTGCTTTTACGTCTTATCACCCATACCAACAACCCAAGGGTAATTATCCATGCAAAGGCGAAAAACCAAGTCCACAATGAGGTGCTAGGTTTTTCTTGTACTTCAGGGAGAACTTGTTGATTGCTCGGTAACGATTGCAGCTGCTGATTTACTGGAGCTGCCACTACGGTAATGGTTCGCGGTGCTATATCGGCGCTGGCTTGTTGATCTTTGCTTAAATCCCACCAAGGTAGTGACCAGCCAGGAAGAGTAAGTTCGCCTTCGTTTACTGGTATCAGTGCAACATTTAAACTGCGCTGCGCAAACACTATTCCATCTTTAACTATGGTGCGGTCTTGGTATGCTTCTGGGTAAACTCGAAAATCTTCTCCGTAATCAATATCAATTTCCGGCAGTTGATCCTCGGTTATTCCAGCAATGGTTAAGTTGATAATACGGGTAAAAGCTTGGCCTTGCTGGTAGTCACTTTGCAGTGGTTGAATTTCTTCATATAGCAATAAGTCATTAGAGGGCAGCCACGTACCAGGAAAACTTGCTGGTGGCGCTTTTACTTCTAAAGACAAGGTTTGCGCGGCAATGTCTACCGGCCTGGCTCGGCGGTTGATGTCGTTGGCTAGGCCGCTTAAACGTGGCCCTTTTACTTCAAATTCACCGGCCTTTTCAGGGGTGACTAGCCAGTGACGGGTAAGGGTGCGATAACGTTTGCCATCAATTATCTCTAAATCTTGCTTGTCGTCACCTAGCTTTTCTATTTTGGCGCCGAGCATGCTGGGCGCGATAATATTGGCTTGGTCTAGGCTATTTGCTACCCAAATCTTGGCGGTATAGGTTACAGGCTGGCCAATGTAAACCTGAGCATTATCCAAGCTTACTTCCATACGTACCTGGTCTTTACTTGGCTCTATGGCTGCAATGGTTTTGGCTTTAAGTTGAATTGGCGTTGTATTTTGCCCACCAATATTAAAACTAGGGATAAGGTAATTACCTTCTTCGCGCACCAATAGGGTAGTGGTCCAGCGAGTTTGGGTAGATGATTCACCATTAATGCTGGTGTGTTGGCGGCTAGTTGAAGTACTGCCTACTACAAACTTTTGCCTTAACAACACCGATGAGTCAAATTCACTGGCCGCCAAGGTATCGTCGGCCACAATTTCTAGCGTGAAGGCTTGGCCAACTGCCACAGGGTTTTGACTAACCGAAGCGGTAACTTTAGTCGTGGCATAAGCATTAAAGCTAAGTAAAAGAATAAAAAATACACTAAGCGCTTTCACTTACCAGTTCTCCTGATTACTAGGCTGACGACGTCGTTTTTGATATTCAAGGTACATTTTATTGCGAAGCAACAAACTTGGGTCATTAGGTAAATCCTCGAGCCATTTCTGTAACTCTTCTTGGTCACTCGGTTCACCTTGCGAGTTATTGGCTTGAGCGCTTTGCTCAGGTTCTTGTTCTTCATTTGACTGTTCTTCGCCGGCTTGCGCCTGTTGTTGCTGTTCAGACTCTTGCTCTTGCTCGGATTGTTGCTCAGAAGGCGATTGTTGGTCTTGATTCTTTTCTGCTTGGGAATCGTCCTGCTGTTGGTCACCTTGTTGTTGAGACGAATCCGACTCTGATTGCTCATCAGAATCGCTAGAATCTTGTTGCTCTGACTGTTGCTGGTTTTGTTGCTGTTGTTCTAACAGCTCTTCAACTAATTTCTTATTATGTTGAGCGGCAGGAAAGTCATTTTGTAATTCTAAGGCTTGCTCATAGGCTTCTATAGCTTGTTGATAATCACCAAGTTGAGCATGAGCATTTCCTTGGTTAAACCACCCATTGGCGCTGCCATCTTGAGCAAACAGCGCTTGCGCCTCTTGATAGTTACCAGCTTTGTATAAAGCTGAGGCTTTCCAACTTGGGTGGGTAAACAGCTCAGCAGCTTCGCCGTAACGTTCTTCTTCGAAAGCTTGTTGTGCTTGTTGAGCTTGATTTGTCCACACCGAGTTAGCCAGAGCGGGCTTTGGTAGGGCAAAAATGCTAACACATAAACTAACTAGCAATAGCTCTGCGCGGCGCACGCTATTTAGTAGCATCAACAAAATAAAAGGCAGCAGATAAAAGCCAATATCTTTTCTAACCTGCGCTTGTTGATTGCTTTGTTGTTCGCTATCAAAACTGCGGCTACGTAAGGAACTCAGTTTCTCAATATCGCTATTATCAGCACTAATTAGTTGGCAAATACCGTCAGTGTTTTGGCAAAGTGGCAGGAAGTTATCTGCTTCTAACTTAGCAATAACAATGCTGCCATATTGGTCTTTTAACATGCTGCCATCTTCTAGAGGGATGGGCGCTCCTTCTTCGGTGCCCAAGGCCAACATAGAAAAACGTAAATTATGTTGTTGCAAGCTACTTAAGCTTAACTGCATTTGCTGTTCTGTAAGCCCGTCTCCAATCACTACTACATCGCCTTGCGCGTAGCCTGCTTGTTTAATTAGCTCGGCAGCTTGCTCAATGGCAAGGTTAAGGGCTGAACCGTGAGCGGGCATTAACTCTGGTTTTAGGTGGGGAACCAGGTTGGCGAGCGTATTGGTATCGCTACTCAAGGGGCTAAGTACAAATGCGTCGCCCGCATAAGCAATAAGCGCGGTTTCACCATCTTTCCATTGCTCGAGTAAATCTAATGCTTTGTACTTTGCCAGTTCAACTCTATCAGGTTTTACATCTCGCGCTCGCATCGAATAAGACATGTCCATGATTAACACGCGGGCAGAACCTTCGCGGTAGAGTGGTACGTTGTCACTAATAATGCTTGGGCCACTTAAGGCGATTAGAATCAGAGCCAGTAAGCCGGCTAAAGACCATTGGGAGCGTTTACTTTGTTTTGGAGAATCTACCAAATACTTAGCAATGCCTGGGCTAAGCAGTTTGCTCCAAGCAGATTGTTCGCGCTGCTGCTTTTTAAACAACAGCAGTAATAAAAGTGGGCTAAGCAATAGCCATTCTGGACGCAATAAGCTTATATCAAACATTGCTTGCCTCCTGATTAAAACGGCGCATTAGCATCGGGCTGGCTAAACTTGCCACTAACAACAAAGTTGCTAAAGCCAAGGGCCAATAATACAGCTCGTATTGCGGACGGTAGAACTGCTGAGCTTCTGAGATTGGGTTTAAGGCATTTATCTCTTGGTAGATTTTCGAAAGATCTTCGGTACTGCGTGCTCGGTAATATTGACCACCAGTCATTTCAGCTATTTTTATCAACGCGCCTTCGTCGAGATCTTGCGACGGGTTTATCTTACGTGCGCCAAATAAAGTTTGTTGATAAAGCTCGTCGGCACCTACTCCAATGGTGTAAATCACCACTTGATTCTTGGCTGCCATTTCTGCCGCTTGCATTGGATCAACCGAGCCTGAAGTATTTTGGCCATCGGTAAGTAGAATAAGGATCCGCTGCTCTGCTGGGTGGTTCATTAATTGTTTAATACCTAGACCGATGCCTTCACCAATCGCGGTTCTGTCACCCACTAAACCATGTACTAGCTCTTTTACTTGAATTAGTAAGCTGTCTAAATCAAAGCTTAGTGGGCTGGCTAAATAGGCATGGTCGGCAAATAAAATCATGCCTAAACGGTCGCCGCGGCGTTGTTCAATAAATTCGCTGAGCAAAAACTTAAGGGCTGTTAGCCGGTCAACGGCTTCACCATCAAGTTGCATATCTTTGATTTGCATACTGCCTGACATATCAACCGATAATAATAAATCGCGGCCTTGCTCATTTAAGCCTTGGACTTCATCGTCTAGCCATACTGGACGCGCTAATGCAGTAATGCACAAAATCCAAACTAACCATTTAAGGCCAATTTTTAGTGGGCTATTGGTTTTTTCCAAAGCAGCTTGCTGTTGGGTAAAAGGCAAACTGCTGTTTAATAATACTTCGCTTTGTTGTTGCTTGGCTTGGCTGAATTTTTCTACCAACCAAAGCACAGGAATAAGCACAAATACGTAAGGCCAGACAAACTCAAACATCGCTGCCTCCCTTATTTTTGCCGTTCAAGTGTTGTTTGGTGTTTTGCTGATGCCTACCAAAGCCAAATATACTGACCATACTTAGCGGCGGTCTTAGCTGTTTAATCCACTGTTCGCCAAGTTGAATACATTGCTGGGCAGAATCCGATGGGGTAGCTGAGTACAAGGCTTGCTGCCAAGCATCTTGGAGCTCTGAGAATACAGCTTGGTTTCTCCGTGAAGTACTGTCTAAAAAGGCTAACCACGCTTGACCGTATAGCGAAGCGACTTGTTGGCGCGGGTAATAACTCAAGGCCAAGCGCTTCATTAATACGTTGAGCTCTGCCAAGGTGGCTGGTTGCTGCTTGAGCTTAAGTAATGCTTCACGTCGAGGTTTATCTAAGTACCAAAAACGCCAAGATGCAAATAGCAGCAAGCTAAGTGAAAGTATGACCAGTACACCAAGTAGCCACCAACCAATGGCGGGTAGGGCGGTTTCGTAAGTTGTGGGTAAAATGATGTCTTTTAAATCAACTAGAGGATTAGTTTGCTCAGGCATAGTCCTGCCACTCTAAGGCTGTTGAAAAATGCTGATGAGGAATGCGAGCTTGTTGCAGCATTTGCTCAATTTGTTGTTGGCGCTGATTGGCCAAACGCTTAAATTGTTGCCTAAATGCTTTGTTATCTGGCTGCAAATATCCCTCGCTGTTGCCATCGCTTACTTGCAGTTGCATTGCGGTATGCGCTTTGGGCAATTGTTGCTCCAAAGGATCGCTAATTTGCCAAGCAAAAACTTGGTTATGGCTAGCTAAGCGCTGTAAATGCAAGGAGGCTGCTTTGTCAAAATGATAAAAGTCGCTAATTAAATGCACTTGGTAGCCGGTTTTTACTAACTGACATAAAGTCTCAAGATTGTGAGTTGGCGACGAGTCCTGCAGTTGCTGCTCACTTAAGGCCGAAAACTGTTGATTGTGCACATCAACAATGCTTTGTAGCTGAGCTAACCAATGGGTTTTACTGGCTGCTGGTTTTTGGTTGTGTGCCTGCTCACCTAAGTGCAGAGTTAAGGCCACGCGCTCACCCAGTTGTTGGGCATTCCAGCCTAAACAGGCCGCCAGCTCACTCGCGAAAACCGACTTAAGTTTGTCACCGCTGCCAAAATACATGGAGTGTGATAAATCAAGAAAGATAAACACCGGATGCTCGCGGTCTTCTCTAAACAACTTAGTATGGGTTTTACCGGTACGCGCCGTTACTCGCCAGTCGATGCAACGAATGTCATCTCCTGGTTGATAATGACGCACTTCGTCAAACTCCATGCCTCGTCCACGAACTTTGCTTAAGCGATTCCCATGACGGCTACTACTCACTTGGCGCCAGGGAGGCATATTTAAGTGAATAGCACGCGCTTCAATCAACTGTTCAATCTGTAAACTTACCGGCGATTGGCGACTAATGGTATCCATTAGGCAAAGGCCACCAATTCAAGTAAACGTTGGATAACCGCATCGGCTTGAATCCCTTTGGCTTGTGCTTGGTAGCTAAGCAATAAGCGATGGCGTAATACTGGATAAGCTAATTGTTGAATATCTTCCGGGCTAACAAAATCTCGACCGTCGAGCCAAGCTTTAGCGCGAGCGGCGCGGGCTAATGAAATGCTGGCGCGTGGGCTTGCACCAAACTCTAACCACTGACTAAATTCGTCGGTGTAGCGTTCTGGTTGGCGAGTAGCCACCACTAAATCAACAATATATTGGTTAAGCTGAGGTGCGATGTGAACTTCCATAATCGCTCGGCGCAGGGCAAATAGTTTTTGTTGAGTGAGCGGTTCTGGCTGACGTAAGTGCACTTGCTTAGCTTCACGTTCGGTAAGCTGCAGAATTTTGAGTTCGTTTTCTGCATCAGGGTAGTTCAAACACAGCTTGAACATAAAGCGGTCTAGTTGCGCTTCTGGAAGTGGGTAAGTACCTTCTTGCTCTATCGGGTTTTGAGTAGCCATTACCATAAACAGTTTGGGTAGTTTATAGCTGTTGCTACCTACCGTGATTTGCTGCTCGGCCATGGCTTCAAGTAAGGCCGATTGCACTTTAGCTGGGGCACGGTTAATTTCGTCCGCCAATACTAAGTTGTGAAAAATAGGCCCTTTCTGAAAGCTAAAGCTGGCAGTCTCTGGGTGAAACACATCGGTACCGGTTAAATCTGCAGGCAATAAGTCTGGGGTGAACTGGACTCGATGAAAATCACCTTCTATACATTCCGATAGTGCTTTTACCGCTCGGGTCTTAGCAAGCCCTGGAGGACCCTCTACTAATATGTGCCCGTCGGCCAATAAAGCGATAAGTAATTGATTAATAAATTCAGTTTGGCCAACTATGCTTTGGTTAAGGTAATCTCTAATGGCCGATAGTGTGTTGTTACTCATTTGATCCTCTGAATTGTTCATCGCATGCGGATGATAAAACACTCTTCAGTTAGGCTCAAAAAATTTCCTTTAAATTTGACGGCTTACTACTAGTTTTAATCGCTTGTTTGAATTATGTGAAGAAATGGTTAATATAAAGCTTATGAGGTCTGACCTCTTAACTCGTTAAGGATAAATTGAATGCACCAACAACAATCTTTACAAACGGCGAATGGCGCACGCATAGCAGTAGTTGCGGGTTTGCGTACTCCATTTGCGCGTCAAGCCACAGCCTATCATGATGTACCAGCCGTAGATCTTGGGAAAATGGTGGTTAATGAATTAATTAAGCGTGTAGATCTAGACGTGAAAGAAATTCAACAACTGGTATTTGGTCAAGTGGTACAAATGCCTGCGGCGCCAAACATTGCCCGTGAAATTGTTTTGGGGACTCCTTTAGATGTGTCTACTGACGCATATAGTGTTTCTAGGGCTTGTGCTACTAGTTTTCAGGCAACGGTTAACGTAGTTGAGTCCATTATGGCTGGCACAATTGATTGTGGTATTGCTGGTGGTGCAGATTCATCTTCAGTGTTACCTATTGGAGTGAGCAAAAAGCTAGCTCGCAGTTTACTTGAGCTGTCTAAAGCTCGCAGCGCAGGGCAGCGTTGGAATATTATTAAAAAGCTAAGAATTAAAGACTTAGCGCCAGTTCCTCCAGCAGTTGCTGAGTATTCAACCGGTATTTCCATGGGGCAAACTGCAGAGCAAATGGCTAAAACGCATGGTATTAAACGCGCCGACCAAGACAAGTTAGCTGCACGTTCACACCGCTTAGCGCATCAGGCTTGGGAAGAAGGTAAGTTGGACGACGAAGTAATGACCGCTTACCCCGAGCCTTTTAAAACCTCTATTAGCCGTGATAACAATGTGCGCGGTGACTCAAGTGAAGAGAAACTGGCCAAACTAAACCCCGTATTTGACCGCAAACATGGTTCGGTAACTGCAGCTAACGCTACGCCGCTTACCGATGGTGCCGCCGCAGTGTTACTTATGCGAGAAGACAAAGCCAAAGAGCAAGGTTTACCTATTCTTGGTTACATAAAGAGTTATGCTTTTGCTGGCATCGATGTGTGGGAAGACATGTTAATGGGGCCTTCTTATGCAACCCCAATTGCTTTAGACCGCGCAGGTATTGGTTTGCAAGATTTAGACTTAATTGAAATGCACGAAGCCTTTGCCGCTCAAACGCTAGCGAACGTTAAAATGTTTGCCAGTGACGAATTTGCTAAGTCTATTGGCCGAGATAAAGCCTTGGGCGAAATTGACATGGAGAAGTTTAACGTAATGGGTAGCTCAATTGCTTATGGTCACCCGTTTGCCGCCACTGGTGCGCGAATGATTACGCAAATGCTTAACGAACTTCGTCGTCGCGGTGGTGGTTTAGGGTTAACCACTGCCTGTGCGGCAGGTGGTTTGGGCGCAGCAATGGTTTTGGAGGTTGAATAATGGAACAGCAAACTTTCACCTTAACGATTGAAGAGAATATTGCGCTGCTAAAAATTGATGTGCATGGTGAAACCATGAACACCTTAAAAGCCGAATTTGGCCCCGAGCTGGATGCCATATTGGATGACTTAGCTTCTCAGTCTCAACTTACTGGTATGGTGGTGTACAGCGGAAAGGCTGATTCGTTTATCGCCGGCGCTGATATTGGCATGTTGGACAGTTGTGATACTGCCGCCGATGCGCAAAAGCTTTCACAAGACGGACATAAAGTTTTCGCCCGCTTAGCCAAACTACCGTTTCCGGTTATCGCTGCTATTCATGGCCCATGCTTAGGCGGTGGTTTAGAAGTCGCCTTGGCCTGTGATTATCGAGTATGTAGTAACGACGATAAAACCAGCCTAGGCTTGCCTGAAGTGCAGCTTGGTCTGTTACCTGGTGGCGGTGGTACTCAACGCTTACCAAAGCTGGTTGGTATTCAAAAAGCCTTAGAGATGATGCTTACTGGCAAACAGTTACGCCCCAAGCAAGCCCTAAAAAGTGGCTTAGTGGATGAAATGGTACCAAACAGCGTACTGCTAGATGTTGCCAAGAAATATGCAGGCAAAGCTAAACGTAAACCAAAACCTAAACTAAGTACCATTTCAAAGTTATTGGAAGGTAACCCGGTTGGTCGTAATGTGTTGTTTTCTCAGGTAACTAAGCAAACCATGAGCAAAACGCGTGGCAATTACCCAGCGCCTAACGAGATTATTGCCTGTGTTAAAGCCGGGATTGAGAAAAACACCGAGGCCGCATATCAAGAAGAAGCCAAGCGTTTTGCCGACTTAGTGAAAAGCCCTGAGTCAGCAGCGTTGCGCGGCTTGTTTTTTGCGTCGAATGAACTGAAAAAAGAAAGCTTGTTTGAAGGCGTGTCGCCACAAAAAATTAATCAAGTTGCTGTTTTAGGTGGTGGTTTAATGGGAGCGGGCATTGCTTTTGTGTCGGCGACCAAAGCTAAAGCACAAGTTCGTATTAAAGATATTAGCGAAAAGGGTGTGTTAGGCGGCCTAAATTACGCCTATAAGTTGTTAGATAAAAAGCGTAAACGCCGGTTTATCACTAATGCCCAGTTGCAGCAGCAAATGAACAATATTACTGGCGGAACAGATTTTGTTGGCATGCAAAATAGCCAAATTGTGGTGGAAGCAGTATTTGAAGATTTAGCGCTTAAGCAACAAATGGTGGCTGATATTGAAGCCAATTGTAATCAAAAAACGATTTTTGCCAGCAATACCTCTTCATTGCCTATTGGGCAAATAGCGGCTAAAGCTGAGCGCCCAGAGCAAGTGATTGGTCTGCATTACTTTAGTCCAGTAGAAAAAATGCCTTTGGCTGAGATTATTCCGCATGCTGGCACTAATGAGCAAACCATTGCCGATACGGTAGAGTTTGCTCGTAAGCAAGGTAAAACTGCAATTGTGGTAAAAGATGGCGCAGGGTTTTACGTAAACCGTATTCTTGCGCCTTACATGAATGAAGCCGCCATGTTGTTGCTAGAAGGGCAGAGCATTGAACATTTAGATAAAACGCTACTAGATTATGGCTTCCCGGTTGGCCCAATGACCTTGCTTGACGAAGTAGGCATTGATGTAGGTTCTAAAATTGCGCCGATTCTTGAAGCTGAGCTAGGTGAGCGTTTTAAAGCGCCGGATGCATTTGCCAAACTTATCGATGATAAGCGCTTAGGTAAGAAAAACGGTCGAGGTTTCTATCTCTACGGCAAAGGTAAAAAAGCCAAAGCTAAGCAAGTTGACGAGAAGGTGTACTCAGTACTGGGTGTTACACCTAAAACCTCACTCGATGCAGCTACCCTGTCTAAGCGTTGTGTTTATATGATGCTTAATGAAGCAGCGCGCTGTTTAGATGAAGGGGTTATACGCAGTGCGCGAGATGGTGATTTAGGTGCTATTTTCGGTATTGGCTTCCCACCTTTCTTAGGTGGACCATTCCGCGCTATGGATAGTATTGGTATTGCTAACTTGGTGAAAGAGCTTCAGGTGATGGAATCAAGCTACGGTGAGCGTTTTAAACCTTGCGAAGCCTTGGTTGTAATGGCTGATAAAGGCCAAAGCTATTACCCTTAAATTGTAAAGTAAGCATAACAAAAGCCAAGGTGAATAATTCGCCTTGGCTTTAGTGTAATTAAGACATTTCTGTTAACATCTTCACCCTGTCTGTATTAGAGCGAGTAGTATGTTTTTCGTTTTGTTGTTGTCAGTCTGTTTTGGGCTATTTTTCTACGTGGAAGCTATTAAGTTTTCTTTGCCGCGATGGCGTTGGGCATTGGTGGGCTTATTGTTTGGGCCACTTTGCATGCCATTGCTCTGGACGCATCAAAAACTTAACGTAAAGCGCAGCCAAGGTTTTAACGATAGCCGAATGAAGGCTTAATCTAGCCTTCACTGTTTATAGTTTCTTATCTCTTCTAGTTATAGCAATAAATTGCTGAATCACTCTGAAACTCACTACGGCTTTTAACTACTCGCACTGTCTCTAAATGGTGGGTATTTAAAGGCTCTGCTTGCTGCTCACTTGCTCCATGGTTGTATACAATAACCCGGTCTCGCTGCTTGCTTTTTAAGCTCATCATAAATCGGACGAGGTCAACCCGCTCAAGCCGTTCAATGCATTCCGCTGCGCGTTGGCGCTGGTTAAAGGTCAAATCTTTGTTGCCGATGCTTACCCAAAAACGCTGAGCACGGGTTCGCATATTACTTTCGCGCTCTAGTATTTGGGCAATTAGCCCTTGTTTGCTTTGTTGCCATTGCGCGTCACTTAGCTCAAACATCAGCACCGGGAACTCATCCAAAAAGTCGTTAATGGCATCGAGCAGTGTTTGCGGTTGCCCATGTGGTGATTGCACATAGAAAATAATGCCGGGGTGGCGATTAAGCGGCAAGTTGCCCGTTCCCACAATGTAACCTAGCTGCTGCTTGGTGCGTAACTCATTAAAGAAGGTTGAGGTCATAATGTGGTTACTTAGGGTAAACAAGGCAATGCTCTCAGGGCTTAAGTCTCGGCTTTGGTAATAAATCATTAGCGCCGAGTCATTTTGCTGACAATTAATTTCGTATAACAAGCTTCCCTGATCTTTAATGCTAATAAGCTTTCTTGGTGTTTCCTTTGAAGGGCTGGTATCTGGAGATATTTCTTGCTGAATAAACTCTCCCAGCTCTTCAATTGTTGGTTCTGACCAATTGCCGTAAGCCAACATTTCTATATGAATGTTTTGATAAAGTTTGGCCACAAAGTCGGGCAGCTCTTCTAATTGAACACCTTCGAGCTCTTCGAGTAAGGCGCTGGGTGGTGGGTTGTTAGGTTGCAACAACGAAGTTAACTCGCTAAACAGTTGAGAAATAGGCTTAACTTGCATCTGGTTTTGCCAGTGTTTTGCTAACTGCTGCTTAATTATTCCAAAGCGCTTACGCTCAAAATGACCAAATAAACGGTTATTCATGATCATCTTGAGTAGCAAGATTTGTTTGTCACTAAATCCGGATAGATGCAAGGTGTAGCCGCCTTGATGGGCATAGAGCTGGTAAGACATGCCAGCAATCTCGGCTTGGTAAGTCATCTCGCTGAGATGATCTAGCATCAACTCTACCATTAAGCGCGTGCAAACTATGTTGCGCACCGAAGCTACCGCATGTTTTGAATCTACAGACACATACAAATGCCCTTTAGGGACTCTAAATTCCGGTTCGTTGCTAAACCATAAGCGAAAGCCAGGTTTATCAAACAGCAATCTAGGTTCAGCTTCTTGTTCTTGTGGCTCAACCAAAGGCGATTGGTTAAAAGACAAAAATGGATTACTGGCCGGTAGTTGCAAACTTTCTAACTCACTTGGTGATTGCCAGCGTTTAATGCGCTCTGGTTCAATGCGTTTTACCGAATAGGGGGTGTGGTACCACTTAGCTATTTTATCTCCCTTAACATTGGGTGATACCAAAGTAATACGCATTCTCTCAGGGACAATTTGTTTTAAGCATTGCGAGATAAGAGCTTGGTCGTAGTTCTCCATGGCGTAATCGCCATAGATAACATCGTCTGCGGGATAATGCTGTAAGTTAATGGCTAAGTGAGAGACTAAGTCGATAGCCCGTGATTTTTCCTGATAAAGGAAGGCCCGTTCAAATACTTGCTGTTTTTCGCTGTAGCGCCAAGCTTGTAAACCATGTTGGCGAATCATCTCCAAGTAACTGAAGCTCGCGTCGATGATTGAGTCAATACAGTTTAAGCCTTCATCGGTTAAGGAGTAGCTAATGCAAAAATCCTTAAAATTGCTGCCACTGACTCCGCCACCCGCAGCCATAGAGTTAATTAAACCGGCATGGCGCAATAGAGCCACTAAGCTGCCGGGCCCTTCATAACCTAGAATATGCGCAATATAAGTGAGAGGCTTTTGTCGATAAAGTGAATCCATGTCGCCAAAGCCAAAAGACAAAGTGAGCTTTTTAAGATCTTTAACCGGCTGAATATGGGTTTCTAATGCTAGGTTTTCCGGCAAATAAAAGGGGGCTATTTTAGGCTTATTTACTGCAACTTTTGGAACTGCGGAAAAGAGTTGCCGCACATGCGCTTCGTTTTGGTCAAGCTCATGGGGACTAAGCACTGCTAGCGACATTAAATCGGCCGAGTAATGCTGTTGATAAAAGGCGATTAGGTCGTCTCTAATCGATGTTTCACCATCACTAAGAGTATCTAAGCTACCTACAGAAAACTGACTGAAGGGATGATCGGGGTTTACCGTTTCTTTATGTACTTGGTAAATGCGGCGTACATCATCTTTTATTTTTAGTTGGTATTCAGAGTTAACCGCTTGTCGTTCACGCTCAACCAGCTCTGGGTTGAAACACGGGCAGATGAAAAACTGGCTAAAGCGGTCAAGCGCTTCGTCAAACCACTCGTTATCAATATCAAAATAGTAATTGGTGTGTTCGGTGCCTGTCCACGCGTTATTGCTACCGCCATGGCGGTTTATGAAACTTTGGTATTCGCCGGCTTTAGGATAAGAATCTGTTCCCAAAAAAAGCATATGCTCTAAAAAGTGAGCTAAACCTTCACGATTTTTGGGATCGTTAAAGTGGCCAATATTTACTGCGAGAGAAGCAGCAGACTTTTGCGCTGTTTCATCTTGTACTAACAAGACCTTAAGACCATTGTCTAAAGTTATGTAACGATATTGTTTTGGATCGTTAGGGCTAGTGCGCAAGGCAACATTCCTTGTTTATGGCGATAGTATGATTATCAGTCGCTTAACTTGGTCTTGCAAACTCTGATGGATGTTTTGTGGCATATCAATTAAATTAGCAGCCAAAATTAGTAAGCTTAGACGTTTAACACGTCTCAATTAATTAAGAAGAGCCCTTTTATGCAAGTATTTATCATGCGTCATGGTGAAGCCGAAATGTTCGCTGCTAGCGATAGCGAGCGAGCACTAAACCAATCTGGCTTAAATGAAGTAGGTAAAATGGGGGCGTATCTAGCGGATAAACTAGCACAATTAGATTATGTATTAGTGAGCCCATATTTGCGTGCCCAGCAAACATGGCAACGCTTGGCTCAAAGCTTACCGGAAGCGGTTAAAGTGATCGAGTTAAACGAGCTAACGCCCTCTGGTGACGAAGTCGCCGTGGTGAGCTTAATTAACGAACTTGCCATAGAGCAACCTCATGGTAATTTACTAGTGGTATCACATTTGCCGCTAGTGGGCTTTATTGTTGAAGGCTTAGTGGCTGAAGCTGGTGCTCCATTATTTAGTACTGCGGCTGTTGCTGAGTTGCAAGTAGGCCAAGAAAACAGCTTTATCTCACTGCAACACCCAATAAGCTTGTAGTAAAACAAACTTATCAACCGGTTAGCTGTTTACTGTTGGTGTATTGCTCTAAATCTCAAAGGTTCCCAGTTTTTTGTGCTTTTGAGATCTTCTTCGCGGAACAGTGAATTGCTACCGATTTCCTTAGAATTCGTCAATATCTCCTAGTAGTATTCGTTTTGTCAAAACAGCAGTGGACATAATGAATGAAAATATTTTCCCGTTATTCTCCAGTTAAAATTGCCCGTTACGTTAAAGCGTTTTTTAAAGGACGCTTGTATATTCAAGGACGAGGGGCATACGAGTTTAAAAATGGTAAATTAGAAACTTTGGCAAATCACAAAACCACTAAACACCGGCAAACAGTGGCAGAAGTGAACCAACACATCGACGAATTTAAGAATAAAGCCGCTTAACAATAGGCTTTGTTTAGAAAGTAGAAACCACTCTTCGGAGTGGTTTTTTAGTTTGGAGAACTAATTAACACTAACAACGCACTAGAGCCGCCGTGTATTTTGGGAGCCTGATGAAAGGCGAGTACTTCTGGATGTTGAGCCAGCCACTGAGGTACTTTAGTTTTGAGGATTTGTTGACCATGGCCATGCATTATAGAAGCAACGTGGTAGTGCTGTTGCTTGCACTCAATGATTAACGCGGCGATTTCTTGTTTTGCTTGTAGCTGAGTAAGGCCGTGTAAGTCGAGTAGAATCTCCGGGGAATAATCTCCACGACGGAGCTTTTTTAGCTCATAGGGATCGCATTCATCACTTTGCCAACGCATTGGCCCTTCGTCTGGTAGTAAAGGGTGATACTCATCAGAAAAGAAGAATTGGCTATTATTTAAGGCCGCTCGTTGCTGTTTTTCCCTTTGTTGGCTTTTTTGCTTGATTCGAGTGGGCTCAAGACTTATTTTATCTTGTTTTATCTGGCGAACGCCTTTGAGCGCTTCTTTGAAAGCAGCGAAATCTTCGTCAGTTGGTTTTTTCATCTTTTATTATCAGTTGTGCCTGAAGCCATATAGTGGGTGATTGTACTTAATCTGGAGGCCAAATTGGAAAAGATATTTATCGAAGAAGCAATCGATGAGTTACATACTATTCAAGATATGATCCGCTGGGCGGTGAGTCGATTTAATGCTTCTGGCGTTTTCTATGGTCATGGAACTGACAACGCTTGGGACGAAGCGGTGCAACTAATTTTGCCTAGTCTTCATTTACCATTGGACGTTGATCCAGAGGTAAGGCATGCGCGTTTAACTCGTCAAGAACGTAGTTTATTGGTTGAGCTGGTGGTTAAGCGTGTTCAAGAGCGCTTACCTGTGGCTTACTTAACCAATAAAGCATGGTTTGCTGGTTTAGAGTTTTACGTGGACGAAAGAGTGCTTGTGCCTCGTTCTCCTTTTGCTGAACTTATTGAAACCCAATTCTCGCCGTGGTTGCTAGAAGAGCCCAAGCGGATACTAGATTTATGCACGGGCAGCGCTTGTATAGCTATTGGTTGCGCTTATGCTTTCCCCGAAGCAGAAGTAGATGCGGTTGATATTTCGGAAGATGCCCTAGCAGTAGCCGAGATTAATATTCAAGGGCATGGCTTAGAGCAACAAGTTACGCCTATTTTGTCTGATGGCTTAAACGAGTTGAAAGGGCATACTTATGATCTAATTGTCAGCAATCCGCCTTATGTTGATGCTGAAGACATGAGTAACTTGCCAGATGAGTTTATGCATGAGCCTGAGTTAGGCTTGGCATCGGGTTTTGATGGCTTAGAGTTAACTAAAAAGATTTTGGCTGATGCCGCAGATCACTTAACTCCAAATGGTTTGTTAATTGTAGAAATTGGCAATAGCCAAGTGCATATGCAGCAACAGTTTCCCGATGTTCCGTTTACATGGATAGAGTTTACCAACGGCGGGCACGGAGTATTTATTATTAGCCGCGAGCAATTGCTTGCTTGCCGCTCGCAATTTGAACAGTAAGGATAGAATTAATGGCAGGAAACAGCATTGGCCAGCTCTTTCGCGTAACAACCTTTGGTGAAAGCCACGGTGTTGCACTGGGTTGTATTATTGATGGGTGTCCACCGGGACTAGAAATTAACGAAGCAATGATTCAAAAAGATTTGGATCGTCGTAGACCGGGTACATCACGCTATACCACCCAACGTCGTGAACCTGACCAAGTTAAAATTCTTGCAGGTGTATTTGAAGGAAAGACTACCGGTACCTCGATTGGCTTAATGGTTGAGAACACCGATCAGCGTTCTAAAGATTACTCCAATATTAAAGATATGTTCCGCCCTGGCCATGCAGACTACACCTATCATCAAAAGTACGGTACCCGAGATTACCGTGGTGGTGGTCGCTCTTCTGCTCGTGAAACCGCAATGCGGGTAGCGGCGGGTGTAATCGCTAAAGAATATTTGAAGCAACACCATGGTGTAGAGATCCACGGTTACTTAAGTGAACTCGGCCCAGTAAAAGCTGAGAATATCGACTTTTCTCAAATTGAGCAGAACCCGTTTTTCTTTCCAGACGAAAGCAAGTTGGAAGAGCTTGATGAGTTTATGCGAGCGCTGAAAAAAGAAGGTGATTCAATTGGCGCGCGTTTAAGTATTGTTGCTAAGCAAGTTCCAGTTGGCTTAGGTGAGCCAGTATTTGATCGTTTAGATGCTGACATTGCGCATGCATTAATGGGCATTAACGCAGTTAAAGCGGTAGAAATTGGTGACGGCTTTGCGGTCGTTAACCAACGTGGCAGTGAACATCGCGATGAAATGACACCTGAAGGCTTTAGTTCTAACCATGCCGGTGGTGTGTTGGGGGGCATTTCGTCAGGTCAAGATGTGGTTGCACACATTGCCTTAAAACCCACTTCAAGTATTACTGTGCCTGGGCAAACTATTGATAAATATGGCAAGCCGGTAGAAGTTGTGACCAAAGGGCGCCACGACCCATGTGTTGGTATTCGCGCAGTACCGATTGCTGAAGCAATGTTAGCAATAGTGTTAATGGATCATTGTTTACGCCAGCGTGGCCAAAACGGCGCTGTAGCGACAGAAACGCCGATCCTGCGTTAAGATATAGCCTTTAACAGTAAGCCCTTAAATGTTGCATTTAGGGGCTTTTTTTATAGCATAGCGAGAACTAGAGAATAGCGATGCTGGATGACGTAAAGCAGCTTATTTTACTGTTTAATGAAACCTTTGCTGATTTTAATACTGAACTAGTTGCTGGAGAAGATGAGCCGATTTATCTACCAGCAGGTGAAGACAGGGTTAAGCACCAAATAGTGTTTGCTCATGGTTTTTATGCCAGTGCCTTACACGAGATTGCTCATTGGTGCATTGCCGGTGAGCAGCGCCGACAGTTAGAAGATTATGGTTATTGGTATAAGGCCGATGGGCGAAACCAGCAGCAGCAATTGGACTTTGAAAAAGTGGAATATAAACCGCAAGCCGTGGAGTGTGGCTTAGCGCGCGCTGCAGGACGTACTTTTCAAGTGAGTGTTGATAACTTATCTGGCTTTCAAAGTGACCGCCATGCGTTTGCTGCTGCGGTTGAAGAGCAGTATCAGCTATATTTGCAGCAAGGCTTCCCGGCAAGGGCTCAAAAATTCATGACGGTGTTAAACAAGGCAAACCAAGCATTGGTTGAGGTTGCAAATGATTAAACTTGGTTTGATTGTAAATCCCATTGCTGGTGTTGGTGGTAGCGTTGCGCTAAAAGGCTCTGATGGGGTGAGTGAACAGGCACTTGCTAAGGGTGCAACAAAAAAAGCCAACTTGCGCGCCGAACAAGCTTTGCAGGCGCTAAGCCAAGTTCAGCAAGCATTTATTGTTTATACCGCCTCAGGCGAAATGGGTGAAGACTTGTGTCAAAAGCTATCCTTGCCTCATGAAGTGATTTATCAAGCTAATCAACCCTCAGATGCGCTTGATACTCAACAAGCTGCGCAGCAGCTGGCTAAGCTTGGTGTAGAGCTACTGGTGTTTGCGGGCGGAGATGGTACCGCTCGAGACGTGCTTAGTGCTGTGGGTGAGGGGACTAAGTGTTTAGGTATTCCTGCTGGTTGTAAGATTCATTCTGGCGTTTATGGCGTTACGCCTGCCGCTAGTGGCATTGTTATCGAGAAGCTAATTAAAGGCGAAATGCTAAGCCTTAAAAGCGCCGATGTAATGGATATCGACGAGCAAGCTTTTCGCCAAGGAAGAGTGCGTGCTAAGTGTTTTGGCGAGATGATCGTGCCTGATGAATTGCGTTATGTTCAGTCGGTTAAGCAAGGTGGTATTGAATCTGAAGAGCTGGTTTTACAGGATATTGCCGCCGAAGTGATAGAGTTGTTAGAAGATGAGCAGTTTATCGCAGGATCAGGCTCCACTGTAGCCGCTATTATGCAGGAGTTATCACTGCCTAATACTCTTCTGGGAGTAGATTTGGTTAAAGATCACCAAATTGTCCAAGAGGATTTGACCGAAGCTGAGCTGATTAATAGAATAAGCAACGTACAAACTAAGCTATTGATTACACCCATTGGTGGTCAGGGACATTTATTTGGCCGTGGCAATCAACAACTAAGTCCTGCGGTTATTCGCAAGCTTGGCCGGGAAAATATTGTAGTTGTAGCAACAAAAACTAAACTTAAATCTTTGCATGGACGCCCGTTGATTGTTGATACTGGCGATACAGAACTAGATAAGAACTTATCTGGAAGCATCAAGGTAATTACTGGTTACCGAGATTATATTATGTATCGAGTATCGAACCCTGAAAATGAGGTTACCGATGCTCAAGAATTATGTCACCCTGCTGCAGACTTACCTGAACAGCCACGACACTAATCTAAATGCTCCACCAAAAAATGTTATTCAATACCTAAGTGATCATCTTGGGGTTGTTGCAACACTAACTGAATTAAGTGGTCGCCCAATGGTGCATTGCTTAAAATCACAAATGCATATTGCCTTGTTGGATGCTCACTTTGACGGTGAAACAGACGAAACTATGCAATCGCAGGTAGAGGCTTTATGGCGCGATGCTATTTCGTTTGCTGATAGTCAACAGCAAGTTGTTTCTGCTGTAGCCTAAGTGATTAAGTAAAGAATCAAAAAAGCAAAGCTTCGGCTTTGCTTTTTTAGTTTGTTTCCCTGAGTATTAATCAGGTGTTTTATGAGCAAACAGACTGGTTTGGTTTCGACCGTTGTGTTTACTTTGATATAAGGCTTGGTCGGTATTAGCTAACCAGTCTTTAGCACTGGCAGTTTGATCATCTAGCTCTGCCACTCCCAAACTCACAGTAAATGGAATTTCCACTCCATCTACTACTGGTTTTAAGGCCTCAATCGCGGTTCGTAAGCGTTCACAAAAGATTTTGGCATGTTCTGAATCTGTATCGGTTAAAATAACGCCAAATTCTTCGCCGCCATAACGCCCTGCAATATCGGTTTTACGCATAACCTTGCGTAATGTATCACCCACTAAAGTAATGATTTTATCGCCAGCCGGATGACCGTAGGTATCGTTCACTTGTTTAAAGTGGTCAATATCAAACATCACTAGAGAGCTAGGTGCGGTGTTTCGTACAAAGCGATTAAACTCTTGTTCTAATCTATCTTGCCAGTACCCTCGGTTGTATAACTGAGTAAGCTTGTCGGTACGGCTTAGTATTTTTAGCTCTTCATTGACCTTCTGCGCTTCAAGTTTATTCACTGCGTTATCGGTAACATCATAAATAATTAAACTAATATGAGTAACAATACCGGTTAATGACGTAAGCGGAATGATGGTGATGTTTTGGTACATAAAATCTACCGTACCGGTGATTGGGCGATAGTTTTTAAAGGGGAATACGTGCGGCCGCTGTTCCCAGGTGGTAAATGCGCGGTTTTTTAGAAAAAACACCGAATCAATTTTGTGGCGCAGCCAATCTTCTGGAAGCTGAGGAAATAGCGAGAACAGCTTTTTACCTTGGGCTTGGTCGGGACGCAAGCCACTGTGGGTTTCCATGAAGTTGTTCCACACTTGTACTTGGTAGTCTTTATCGAGCACCACTAGTCCGACATCGATAGTTTGTATCATGTCCAGCATCCAGTGGAACTCGTTCATTTCATTTTGATGTTGGCTCATTGGTGCTCAAATAAGTAAGAAATTTTGTTATTTAGAGTTGGCAGTGAATCTTCAGTAATCAGCAATAATAAGTCACATTGAATGTTGTGCTTTTCAATAGTGTAGTTTATTTCAATTGCCAAAGTTTTTTGCCAGCGTTGGGTATTACTGTTTATTAAGTCGCCGATATTACAATGTTGTCCCAATACCACGGGGTGGCCTTGTGAAAAGCCAACATCTAGTTGGTCGGATACTCCCTTCAGGCAAGCACCGATAAGAATGTTGGCAATGTCCATTAGCACTTCTAGTTGCCCATTGTCATCTAATTCGCCTTGATAATTCATAAGCTTAGACATATCAGCGAAACTAGAATCGTGGAACAAAAGCAGCGCTTCTCCGGCAATACCAGAGCCAATAAAGCCTTGGCAAACCGCCGACATCGCTTCGTTTTCTTCAACCGAAGTCAGCGCCATATGCAATTCACTAGTTTCAAGAATATTAACGTTAGGGATAGGTAAAACGATAAATGCATCGAGTAAGCGCGCTAGTAAGTCAGCTGCTCGTCCCATCGCTACGTTGGCAATCTCTTGGTAGTGGTCCCTAAAGTCGACAATTTTTGGTGAAAGTGTATCGTTGACCGGTGCGGGCATTTTATCTAAAGCGGCTAAGTCGTTTTCAAGCTCAAGCAGTTGCTGCGATTCAACAATGCCGTAGGCAACCAAGATTTCACCAATTTTAGCTTTGTTCGTAGGCTTCTTAATGAAATCGAGGGCACCAAGTTGTTTAACTCGGGTATAGGCTTCGGGTTGAACATCGCCAGACACCACAATAATCAGTGCCGGTAAATCGTTCTTCTGCACTTCTTCTAGTACTTCATATCCGTCCATTACTGGCATGTTGAGATCGAGGAAAACCACGTCTCCTTTACCTTGACGGATCAAGTCAACTCCTTCTTGGCCATGCTTGGCGAAGCTTATCTCTACATCCCAGCCGGGTGGAAGGCTGCGGGCCATTTGCTTTCTTGCGAGGTTGGAGTCATCGCATATGAGAATTGGTAACGACATAATTTACTATTAACTCTCCTTGTATGCTGACAGTATGAAGCTAAATGCCAACCTTGCTAAGTCTCAATTGATAAAAAACAGAGATTTGTATGCCGCGCTTTGAGGTGATTCACAAAAACTGTTCTGTAGTTCGGTGTAAAGATAAGTTTAGTCGAGAAGTTATTGATTATTAGTTAAAGTTTCAAACTTGTGCTGACTGTCTGTTATGCTGCAGGGTCAAAATATAAAAATAAATCTATTAATTAGCGTTAAAGCTAGTAAACGGAAGTGGACTTTTAGAGGAACTAAAGTGAAACCAGCAAGATGGATCAGGCAAGGAGTAGTGGCCGTTTGTGTACTGTTTTCTGTATGCGCACAGTCTGCCTCGGTGCAAAGTAGTATAGAGTATTATGATGTTAGCGCTCATGATTTAAACCAATTACGTAATCAGCTGAAAGCGCAAGGTCCCCAAAAACAAGGAAATCGTTACAGTATTGCTGCGCAATATCGAATGAATTGGACACCTAAGGTGCAAATTCGTAACGACCGTTGCGAGGCTCTTCAACCGGAATTACAGCTAAGTGCTGATTTAGTGATGCCTCGTTGGATAAGCCAGAGTAATGCAGATTTTGCAGCCCAACAATCTTGGATTGGTTATATTGCAGCTGCTCAGCAGTACCACCAAAAAATCACCCGTTTAATAGAACAAAGTGTTGACCGCTTTATTCAGCAAACTCAAGGCTTAAGTGCAACAGAGTGCGACAAACTTGAAGCACTAATTAATGCCAAAGGCAGAGCGGCTTTAGCTAGCGCACAACAAAAGGTTCGTACCTATCAGCGCCAAACGCGCCATGGCGAGTCTTTAGGTTTAACAATACCTTAAGTTATCAGCAATTTGGGCCAAGACTATTTTGTTAGCTTGGCCAATTAGAACGTTGATTCAACACGCTTATCTATTTTTGAACTCACGATAATTTAAGGCTAAAGGGCGCTTTTTTACTAAACGTCGGTTCCAAAAACGATGTGGATGAACGCAATTTAAAGTACTTTGCTTAAGTGGTATCGGTTCGTTAGATAGTTGGGCGGCTAACAACTCCGTAGCAAATGGTGCGCTGCATATTCCTCTTGAACCAAAACCAATAGCAACAAATACTCCACCATAACTTGGAGGGTTCACCTCTTGCCATTGCTGTTGGTATTGCTCACTAAACAATTGTTCCAAATTTGGCAATTGGCCTATCAATGGGAAGTGGTCGCGCACTGCGCAGCGGGTTGCTGCTCGGCCTGGTATATTTGCCAGCTTTAGTTGCTCATTCCACGGTTGGGGCTGACACTTTCTAATTGCCTTTAAGTTGCTCTCTGCTTCGTTGGCTTTTAGTTCAAGGCTTAAATCATTGCGAATGTAACTTGCACCAATGCAATGCTGCTGTTGGTTGGCAGGTGTTAAGTATCCTTCGTAACACAATACCTTACTGAGCTTACTTAGTTGTGGCGTGGTTTCGATATGGCTGACTTGCCCACGCACAGGGGTGATGGGAAGCTGCTCAGCTTGGGGCAAACTCAATAGATGGTGAGACTGACAGAAAACTATATTGTTGTGTTGTTTTACCTGTGAGCCAAAATGTAGTCTACAGCCTTGGTTCTCCAGTTCAAACTCGCTTAACTCATGCCCGTAGTACACACTTAATAGCCCAGATTGCTCCGCTGCTTTTAGAATGGTTTGCACACATTGTTTTGCATTCACCCATCCTGCGTGAGGGTAAAATAAGGCTTCGTCATCTAAACTCAGGCCAGCCAGCTTGCTGGCGGTAGCCTTATCTACCGGGTAAACCAAGTTTTTAGGGTAGCCAGCTTGAGCAATATTGAGATTTTTTGCTTGAGACTTTTCGTTATATGCCAATTGCAATAGGCCGCAGTAATCGTGTTCAACTTCTAACTGCTGTTGTGCCAATTGTGCCAACACTTGATGATGATAATTAAAGGCATGCTGAAAAAACTCACTAACGTGAGGTTGGTTAGGGCTAAGCAAAGGATACACTGCGCCTTGTCGGTTGCCGGAGGCCTCTAAAGCAGCAGCGCTGTTTTTTTCATATAAACTAACTTTTATTCCTCGTTTAACTAACGCATAGGCGAGGCTAACACCAGCAATGCCCGCGCCAATAATAGCGACGTCTTCTCCCGCTTTGATCCCATTGCGGCTGTATAGTCGGGAGTTTAGGCTTTGAGGCGCTGTTTGCTGTTTGAAACGGCCCACTAACATGTCACGTTTTCGGCCAAAACCTTTTGCTTTTTGCGTATCAAAGCCTACTTCAATCAAACCTCTTCTCACAAAGCCTGCTGCGGTAAAGGTGGCTAAGGAAGCATCTTTAGCCGAAAGCACAGCCATGCCCTCGAATAATTTTTGTGTCCACATATCAGGATTTTTGCTGGGAGCGAAGCCATCTAAAAACCAAGAGTTAACCAAGCCTCCGCTAATGTTCGGAACTTCTGGCAGGTTGTGGTGCACATCGCCGATCCAAATGTCTAAGGTAATGGGGGCCGGGTGGTGAAAGGCAATTCGATGACATCCAGGCGTCATAATTTGAGGGTAGTATGCAATTAGCTGGTCACTGAACTCCTTAAGTTCAGGCCATTGTTTTAGGGCTTGGCTTAGATCGTTTAGTGATAAAGGGTGCTTTTCAAAGCTAATAAAATGTAGTCGAGTTAACGCCGTATCGGGGTTTGTTTCGAGAAATTGCTGGTAATGCTGCCATGCCGCCAAAAAGTTTAAGCCAGTGCCGAAACCCGTCTCGGCGATAACGTAGCTAGGACTTTGATGGTTTTGCCAGCGCTCAGTGAGTTGATTTTGTTCAATAAAAACGTAACGGCTTTCGGCCAAACCATTGTCTACAGAAAAATAGACATCGTCGTAATCGGTAGCCACAGGGGTACCTTCTGGATTCCAATGAATCGTGGCTGTTGTGGTGTTATTCACATTATCCGATGAAGACAAAACTTTACCTCGAGTTTTACTAGAAAATTTAAGCGTACACGTGTACTCTCATCCGACCAGATTAGGCTGCAAAATCGGTAACATAGCAGCAAATACAACCCGTGAGACCATCTGATGAAAAGAGCAGTTATCACCGGGCTAGGCATTATATCTAGTATCGGTAACAATAAAGAAGAAGTATTAGCATCCTTACAAGCAGGTAAATCGGGAATTACCCATTCACCTGAGTTTGCCGAGCAAAACTTACGTAGCCAAGTATGGGGTGATTTAAAAATTAACCCTGCTGAGCATGTTGATCGCAAAACCATGCGTTTCATGGGCGACGCTGCAGCATTTTCTTACCTTTCAATGCAACAAGCTATTGAAGATGCCAAGCTAGGCGAAGACTTAGTATCAAACGAGCGCACAGGTTTAGTTGTTGGCTCTGGCGGTGCGTCGTCTAAAAACCAAGTAGAAGCGGCCGATATTTTACGTGCCAAAGGCGTACGTCGTGTTGGTCCTTACATGGTACCTAGAACCATGTCGAGCACCACCTCTGCTTGCTTAGCGACACCGTTCAAAATCAAAGGTGTAAACTATTCAATTAGCAGTGCTTGTGCAACCAGTGCTCACTGTATTGGTCACGCTTTAGAGCTGATTCAATTAGGCAAGCAAGACGTTGTTTTTGCTGGTGGCGGTGAAGAACTTCACTGGACCCTAGCCATGGAATTTGATGCTATGGGCGCATTGTCGACTAAATACAACGACAACCCAGAGCTTGCCTCTCGTACTTATGATGCAGACCGAGATGGCTTTGTTATCTCTGGCGGCGGCGGTATGGTTGTGGTTGAAGAGCTTGAGCATGCACTTGCTCGTGGCGCCAAAATCTACGGTGAAGTAGTGGGTTATGGTGCAACGTCTGATGGTTACGATATGGTTGCGCCATCTGGTGAGGGCGCAGTGCGCTGTATGCGCCAAGCTATGCAAGGGCTAGAAGGTGACATTGATTACGTAAATACCCACGGTACTTCAACGCCAGTAGGCGATGTGAAAGAGTTGGGTGCAATTCAAGAAGTGTTTGGTGGCAACAGCCCATTAATTAGCGCAACTAAAGCGATGACTGGTCACGCATTAGGCGCGGCAGGTGTTCACGAAGCAATTTACTCTTTGCTGATGATGGAAAATGACTTCGTTGCACCAAGCATTAATATCAATACATTGGATGAAAAAGCCGAAGGTTTGAACATTGTGGCTAATGAAGCCAAGAGCGCGAAGTTAAATCGCGTAATGTCTAACAGCTTTGGTTTTGGTGGCACTAACGCCACGCTTGTAATCGAACGTTTCCAAGACTAAATCAAATTTGTTTGAAAAAAGCTGCCTTTAGGCAGCTTTTTTTTTATGGAATTTATAACGCGTGGTAAGATTGCCCACCTCAAAAATTAGGTAGCCTCCAATAGCATACGCAATGAAGATAGTTGTCGACGAAAATATCCCCTTTGCTCAACAAATTTTAAGTCAACACGGTGAAGTTGTGGCTGTAGATGGCCGAACTATGCAGCCGCAGCAGTTAGTTGATGCTGACGCCTTATTAGTTCGCTCAGTGACCAAGGTAAATCAGCAGCTACTTTCTCAAGCCAACAAACTAAAGTTTGTTGGTACCGCCACCATTGGTACCGAACACGTAGAGCAAAACTATTTAGCTGAGCGAGGCATTGCTTTTGCCAGCGCCCCAGGCTGCAATGCGATTGCCGTAGGAGAGTATGTAGCAACTGCTTTGTTAGCAGCCACTGAGTATCGTTATCAATCATTAGTTGGAAAAACCATTGCGATTGTTGGTGCCGGAAATACCGGTTCACAAGTGGCAAAGCGTGCTGCAGCTTTAGGTATGCAAGTAATGCTTTATGATCCACCACTTGCTGAGCAAGGAACTCTCGATAATTCGGTAAGCTTTGAGCAGGTGCTTGGGGCCGACGTTATTAGTTTACATGTACCATCAACTAAAACTGGTAAGCACCCTACATACCACCTGTTTAATCAACAGGTACTTAGCAAACTCACCCCAGAGCAGATTTTGGTTAATGCTTGTCGTGGGGAGGTCATAGATAACCAAGCCTTGCTAGAATTTGCAGCGCAAGGGAAATCACCGCTATTGGTATTGGACGTATGGGAAGGTGAACCCACTATACTTGAGCCACTAGTGAAGTATGCCTTTATTGCCACTCCGCATATTGCTGGTTATAGCTTAGAGGGGAAAATGCGTGGTACCAGTATGGTGTACCAAGCCATGTGCCAAGCATTAAAGATTGAAGCTAACGATTTAAGTGAGCAGTTGTTACCTGTGCCTGAGTTTTCGCAGATCACCCTCAAAGGAGAGTTAAGTGATTCTCAGCTAACAAAGTTGACCCAACTGGTTTATAACATTTTTGCTGACGATCGCCGTTTTCGCCAGCATGGAGCAAGCCCTTCAGGGTTTGATAAGCTCCGCAAATTTTATCCGCAACGCAGAGAGTTTTCTGCGCTGCAGGTGGTTAATCAACACAAGCAAGCAAACTTAGGTGCGCTTGGCTTTAACATTCAAGAGAACAAGTAATGCAACAGTTTCATAATGTCGCAATTATCGGTGCAGAAAGTGAGCAAAGTCAGCAGTTGCTAAGCCTACTAGAGCAACGAGAGTTTCCTGCTGCGCAGATTTTTCCTTTAAACATCGACGTAGCAGAAGAGCTCGACGAAGAAGAGCAGGAAAGTCGCTTAAAGTGGCAAGGTCAAAGCCTTGAAATTGCTGAAGCACAGTTAGTTAATTGGTCGGAAGTGAGTGTAGCTTGGTTGCTCTCTGGCGAAGAAGCAGCCGTTGATATGGCTGAACAAGCCCGCCAACTTGGTTGTGTGATTATCGACATGGCGCATGCCAACCAAGAAGCTTATTCATGGGTGCATGCCGCGGTTAATCCTGAACAAGTGGCTGAAGGTTTGTCTGAGCGTTGGTTAAATTGCCCAAGTAGTTTAGCTGGGCAACTAGCCTTGCTACTGCACATAATCCAACAAGATGTTGAGTTAGAGCGAGTAGAAGTAAATGCCATGCTGAGCGCGGCAAATAAAGGCAAGCCGGGTGTCGATGAGCTAGCAGGGCAAACAGCGCGTTTGCTAAACGGTTTGCCGGTTGAGCCTAAACTGTTTGCTCAACAACTCGCGTTTAACCTATTGCCAGAGCAGGGCGAGGAAGCATTGCTGGGTGCTAGCCAATTTGAGGCTGAGTTAAGTGAACAGTGTCGAGCCATGTTGCAGTCTCCTGAGCTTAGCATCAATGTAAGCGCGCAACATGTTCCGGTATTCTACGGTGATACTTTGTCACTGCATTTGTACGGAACCTATTCCTTAGATTTGCTAAGCATTAAAGAATGGTTAACGAACCACCAAGCCTTTGAACTGGTAGAAGATGAACTGGTTACGCCGGTAAGTAACATAGCAAACAGCGAATCAATAGTTCTAAGCCGTTTACGCCAAAATCCAAATACAGAAAATGGTGTTAACTTAACTTTAATGGCCAATAACCCGCAATCAGGTGTGGTAGCGAACGCCGCTTTAATCGCAGAAACTTTAATAAAACAATATATTTAAGCGATTTATGTTTAGATAATTGTCAATGCGCCGATAACTCTAGTTGAGGAAAAGCGTAGTAAAATGCGATCTAGGCGTAAACTGTTAGTTGTTTCGCTAGATCGCTGATTGTTAGCTGGTTATATTAAAGCAATAACAAAGGATTGAAGCGATTCAGTCTCCAGGAAGAAAACAAGGAAAAACTATGGGGCGGAAGATTTCCCTCGTTGCATTGTCGGCTGTTTTATCATTTTCAACTCTCAGTACAGCCATCGCACAAGAAACGGGTACCTTTTATGTTGAGTTAGTGGGGCCAGACGAAGTTGTTGGTGAACCTGAACAACAAACATATGGGCCGGTGCGCAGCAATGACACTTTATGGGCTATTGCGAGTTTAAATCGTCCTTCCCGTTCAATCAGCGTGTATCAAATGATGTTCGCAATATTGAATAAAAACCCTCAAGCCTTTAATAATGGCAACATTAATTCCATTATCAACGGTAGTTACCTTTCGCTTCCTACGCTTGAAGAAGCGCAAGCGGTTAATCATCAAGCTGCGGTAAGAGCCTTAGCACCGAAGAAAACCACTAAAGTGGTGGTTAATAAACCGGCGGCACAAACAACTACTACAACGTCTACGCCAGTTGCTACGCCTAAGGCGGTTACTCCCGCTCGCCCAATGGCAGATGCAGGAGCCTTAGAAAAAACCCAAAAAGATTTAGACTCCTTACGTGATCGCCTAGAAACCAGAATTGACGAGCTAGAGCAGTTAAAACGTCAAGAATTTGATGTACTAAAACAGCAAATGGATGAATCTAGCCAGCAGATGGTAGGTTTGGCTGAAGTAAACCATCGCATGAAAATGCGCATTCAAGAGCTAAGTGATGAGCTGGCCAGTATTCGTGAAGAGTTAAACGAAAACCGTCGCAATCAAACTCAAATATTGCAACTGCTAGAAAAACCGAAAATTGACGCCAGTGAGATGGACAAAGAAAGCAGCTCGGGCTTCTTTTCTTCACCATTAAATATTGGCTTAGTGATTTTTATTCCAATTCTGCTTATTGCACTAGTGATTACCTTGCTGTTTAGACGTAAGGCCAAAAAAGAGCTAGAAGAGCAAGATAAGGAAATGGCTGAATCAACCATCAATATGATGGATGATGAAAATGATGAGTTTTCACAGCTATTTAGCGACAACTTAGAGCCTGAAGATGAACAAACCGAAGACTTAAATAGTCAGTTTGAAGAAGATGAGCCAGATCTAAGTGTTGATGAAACGATCCCAGAGCCTGAATCGTTTGAAGATGATACCGATGATTTAGAGCCCGAAATTGAAGAAGCTAGCTTTGAAGACTTTGCTGCTGCGCAAGAAGAAGCTGACCCGATTAGTGAGATTTCTTTAGACGACAGTGAAATGGCGGCTTTAGATGCCTTTGAATCTGGCGACCTTGTTCCCTCTCTAGATGATGCTCTAGAGGAAGAAAGCCCAGCGGAAGAAGATCCTGATGCCGTAATTAGCGCCGATGACCTTGCAGCTGCCTTAGCCATGGACGACGAGGAAGACTTGTTTGAAGTGAGCGAAGAAGGCCCGGTTGATGACGATGAACTTTCATTTGAAGATGCGCTAAAACAGCAGCAAGAAATGGAAGCTGAGTTATCGGAAGTTAGTGAGCAAGAAAAAGTCGATTTAGACAACATTGATCTATCAGCAGAACTAGATGAAGACGAAATAACTACGCTTGATGATCCCACTGCTAGCCTAGAAGATGAGTTTGAGAATTTAGAGGGTGAATCAGGAACGCTTGAAGATGCCGCCGCTGACTTAGCAGCATTAAGTGCTTCCGAAGAAGTAAGTGACGCTGCGGAGTCTGAGAGTTCTGCTGGCGAAGAGCCAGAAGCTTTTGACTTAGATGATGACTTTGTTGATTTAACCGAACTGGAACTTGAAGACCCATCTATTGAGGCTGCGGAGGAAGCTGCTGAAGCAGTTGCCGATAACGTTACCGATATTGGTGATTTTGAAAGCGAGCTTGAAGACCTAGCGCTCGAGCCACTGGCTGAGGAAGAGACGCCTGAGCTATCCACAGATTCACTTAGTGACGATAAGGAAGATGAAGTTTCTGATGATGACATTGATAGCATGTTTGCCAGTTTTGGTTCAGATGCTTTCAATGAAAATGCTGAAGCAACTGAGCAAGATGAACTTCCTTCTCGTAGCGACATCGAAGAACGAGAATTTGTCGACATCGATATGCTTTTAAATGATGCAGACGAAGACAGCACTGACGAAGCCGATCCATACGACAGCCCTAGTTTGGACGTAGAGCTTGATTCGTTCCCAGATGTATTGCCACAAGAGCAACCTGCCGTTGATGTTGACGCAAATGCCGAAATGGCTTCCAAGCTTGATTTAGCGAGAGCCTATTTGGAGATCGACGATCAAGACGGCGCTAAGAAAATTCTTCAAGAAGTGCTAATTAGCGAAGACAAAAGTTTGAAGAAAGAAGCCGAGGAGTTACTTTCTCGCTTTAGCTAAAACTTAGTTATATGGAAAAAGGCAGTGATCTTATCACTGCCTTTTTTGTATCTGCTATTCAACAGAGGGTGCTGATAAAGCGGTGACTTTGTGCTGTCATTTTTTTATCATAGCCGCCAAAGATACAATCAGTGGTAATTTATGCGCATCGCTTTAGGCATCGAATATGATGGTGCCGGTTATTTTGGTTGGCAACGCCAACGAGACGTTCAATCAATCCAGCAAGAATTAGAATCTAGCCTATCTATCGTGGCTAATAGCCCGATAGAAGTGCAATGTGCAGGTAGAACCGATGCCGGCGTCCATGCAACCGGACAAGTAGTGCATTTTGATTCGCCCGTTGAGCGCAAAATGGCGGCTTGGACATTAGGCGTAAATGCTAACATGCCAAAAAATGTTGCCGTGCGCTGGGCTAAACCGGTTAGCGACCAATTTCATGCGCGTTTTAGCGCTACTGCCCGTCGCTATCGCTACGTTATTTATAACAGCCGATTTCGCCCAGCAATCCTTAATCAAGGCTTGAGCTTTTATCATCAGCCGCTAGATATAGAGTTGATGGAACAAGCAGGGCAAGCGCTGCTTGGGGAACAAGACTTCACCTCTTTTCGTGCTGTGCAGTGTCAAAGCCGCAGTCCATTCCGCCGAGTTGAACATCTAAAAGTGAGCCGCTACAACGATTATGTAGTGGTGGACATTAAAGCCAATGCTTTTGTGCATCACATGGTTAGAAATATTGTTGGTAGTTTATTGAAAGTGGGCCAGCAAGAGCGACCTGTAGAATGGATTGCTGAATTATTGGCGGTAAAAGATCGCGCTCAAGCTGCAGCCACTGCCAAAGCGGCTGGTTTGTATTTGGTGCAAGTTGATTATCCCGAAGAATTTGACTTACCGAATTTGCCCATCGGACCGTTGTTTTTGCCAGCAAGTTAAAAAAAACTGTACGATAATGAAGGGTTAGACCAGTTTTATGTAAAATATTTTGGCCAATTGTGGTTTAATTGCCGCCATTCAATGCATTCTGTTATCACGGCGATTTTATCGCCTATTGAGAAGTAAGGTTCCCGATGAGTTGGTTAGAGAAAATTCTTCCGAAAAGTAAAAGTGCTTCTGGTAAGCGACGCAATATTCCAGAAGGTGTATGGACCAAGTGTGCTTCCTGTGAGCAAACTTTATACCGTGCAGAGGTAGAACGTAACCACAATGTTTGTCCCAAGTGTGACCACCATATGCGGATTGGTGCTCGTGACCGCTTAGAAGCCTTCTTAGACCAAGATGGTCGTGAAGAATTAGCGGCAGAGCTAGAGCCTCGCGATAAGCTTAAGTTTAAAGACAGCAAAAAATATAAAGACCGTATTGCCAGCGCTCAGCGCAATACCGGTGAAAAAGACGCATTAGTAGTTATGAAAGGTGAGCTGAAGGGTTTGCCTGTAGTGGCTTGTGCCTTTGAGTTTGCCTATATGGGTGGCTCTATGGGCTCGGTAGTGGGTGCACGCTTTGTAGCCGCAGTAGATAAATGCTTAGCAGAAAATCGTGCCTTGATTTGTTTTTCTGCCAGCGGTGGTGCGCGCATGCAAGAAGCCTTGTTCTCGTTAATGCAAATGGCGAAAACCTCGGCGGCGTTGGCTAAAATGCGTGAAAAAGGTTTACCTTATTTCTCAGTGCTTACGGATCCGACCATGGGCGGTGTATCTGCCAGCTTTGCAATGCTGGGTGATATTAATATTGCCGAGCCAAAAGCCTTAATTGGTTTTGCTGGTCCTCGCGTTATTGAACAAACCGTTCGCGAGAAACTACCTGAAGGATTCCAGCGCAGTGAGTTTTTGCTCGAGAAAGGCGCTATCGACATCATTATTGACCGCCGTAATATGCGTGACCGCATTGCTGGAATGGCTTCAAAAATGATGGGCATTGTAAGCACGGATACCGAGGTGTTGGTTGAGCCTATCGATGCTGATGAAGATTTAGGACCGACTATTTCTGCCAACGAAAAAGAATAATATGTCGTCTAAGAAAGAAACTCAAAGCCGGTCTCTTGCAGACTGGCTTTGTTATTTAGAAGCCCAGCATCATAGCGCGATTGATTTAGGTTTAGAGCGGGTTGCCAAAGTGGCTGAGCACGCAAAACTACGCCATTTAGATGCTACGGTTATTACGGTGGCCGGCACCAATGGTAAAGGGTCTACCTGCGCGCTACTTGAACAGATTTTAGTTGCGCAAGGTTATCAAGTCGGTGTTTATAGCTCACCACATATCCTGGATTATCGAGAGCGAGTCAGAATTAACGGTCAACTGCCCGAAGCCGATGCATTTTGCCAGTCATTTTCTGCCATTGAAGAGCTTCGCCAAGAAACCAGTTTAAGTTATTTTGAGTTTGGTACTCTTGCTGCCGTTTGGATGTTTGCCCAGCAGCCTTTGGATTATGTCATTTTAGAAGTCGGCTTAGGCGGACGTTTAGATGCTACCAATATTGTTGAGCCTGATGTGAGTGTGGTTACAACCGTTGCAGTTGACCATGTAGATTGGTTGGGTGACGACATACAGCAAATTGGTCGCGAGAAAGCCGGTATTTTTCGTGAAAACGGTAAAGTGGTAGTAGGGGACAGTAATATAGTTGCCAGCGTCTTGGAATGTTCGGCACAACTCAACTGTAATCAACTAGTTGCTGGGAGAGAATATCAGCTGGAAAAAGAGGCGGATAGCTGGGCTTATCGTGGCGTAAAGCTGACTTACCAAGGTCTGCCTTATCCTCGTTTGCCTGTAGTGAATGCAGGCGCCGCTATTGCTACCTTAGAACACCTTGGGCTTGAAATACCTAGCGCCGATTTGTCGAAAGCAATCAAAGAGTGGCAACTGGCTGGTCGCTTGCAAGTCATTTCTGACAAGCCATTGGTCGTGGTAGATGTGGCGCATAATCCGCAGTCTGCTAATTACTTAGCCTCTCAATTACCCTCGCTAGCTAATGGCCGTAAAATTATTGCGCTGTGCGCGATGCTGGGTGATAAAGATATGCAACAGTCGGTACAACCTTTAGTTGGTATGGTAGAGCAGTGGCATATTAGCGGTTTAGCTGGACCTCGCGGTGACGATGGTAGTGCATTGGCGAGTTGCTTAGCCTCTCAAGCAAGCTTAACTCGTTACCCGCAGTTGGCTCAGGCTTATTCTGCTGCCCTCAAACTATTAGACGATAACACCATGTTAATTGTGTTTGGTTCTTTTTTTACCGTGGCCGAGATATTAGAATTGTCTTCTTCAGCAACAGCAGAGAGTTAACATTGACTGCACAGTTTAAAAACCGCTTAGTGGGCACCATCTTCTTGGTCGCGTTGGGAGTAATCATTATTCCTGATATTCTTGATGGAAAAAAAACGCGAGTTGAAGAAGAGTTCAATGCGATCCCTTTTGCTCCAAAAGTTGACTCACTCCCCCCTCTGCTTATCGATTTGCCCAATGAGCAAGAGTTGGTCGCTACTGAATTTGCTGATGATGAAAGTAGCACCGAGCAAGCAGCTAGTTCAGAACAGGCAACGAGCACTTCGACAGTTAGTGAAACAAAGCCAGCCACTGAGCCAGTGGATGCTCCACAGCTTGAATTTGCTAAGCCGGCCTATATTGTTCAACTGGGCACATTTAAAAACTCTCAAAATGTTACGCGTTTGGTTGCAAAGCTAAGAGAAGCCGGTTTTCAAGCTCACTCATACCCAGAGCCCGCTGTAGAAGGGGAGTTAAATAGGGTGTTTGTGGGGCCAAATGTATCTAAAAAAACATTAGAACTGCAACAAAGTAAATTGAAGGAACTCACAGGCTTAAGCGGAAAAATTCGCGAGTTTGATCCTTTGTTTAAGTAAGTATGAAAAAATACAAGCACGCATTTTATTTTTGTTTCTGGTAGAATTCGCAGCGTTTTTCAACAAGTAGAAAATTTATGGCTTGGGTAGACTACGTCATCATCGGCGTAATAGTATTGTCGGCATTAATTAGCTTGGTTCGCGGCTTCGTTAAAGAGGCCCTGTCGCTGGTCTCTTGGGTAGCGGCTTTTTTCATCGCATCGCAGTTTTATCACGATCTATCCAGTTACTTCACTCTCATTGAAAATCCCTATTATCGCAGTGGCGTAGCCATTGTTTTGCTGTTTATAGCCACCCTTGTACTTGGTGCGCTGGTTAATTACTTATTTAGTCACTTGGTCAACTCAACGGGTTTAACCGGTACCGATAGGGTACTGGGGATCTGTTTTGGGGCTATCCGAGGGGCATTAGTGGTAAGCGCTTTGCTGTTTGTATTGTCGTTTACCGGTTTTCCAGAATCCTCATGGTGGAAAGGGTCGTTATTGATTCCCGAATTCACCGTGATTGTTCAATGGTTTTTTGAGTTTTTAAAAGATTCTTCTAGTTTTTTACATAACTACCAATCTTAATAAGGAAAAGCTTCATGTGTGGTATTGTCGGCATTGTCGGTGCTAGTCCCGTTAACCAAGCGATTTATGATGCGCTAACAGTTTTACAGCATCGTGGTCAGGATGCTGCGGGTATCGTTACTATTACCGAAGGTATGTTTAAACAACGCAAAGCCAACGGATTGGTAAGAGATGTGTTTGAAGTTAAACACATGCAGCGTTTACGTGGTAATTTGGGTATTGGTCACGTGCGTTATCCAACCGCAGGTAGCTCTAGCGCAGCAGAAGCTCAGCCTTTTTATGTTAACTCTCCTTTTGGTTTAGCCTTGGCACACAATGGCAACTTAACCAATGCTAAAGAGTTACGCGAAGAGATGGCTAAGCGCGCTCGACGTCACATCAACACTACTTCTGATTCAGAAGTGCTGCTTAATGTACTAGCCCATGAGCTAGATAGCATTGTGGAAGATGAGTTATGCGAAAAACAAGTGTTCACTGCGGTTAGCCGTGTACACAAGAAAATTCGTGGTGCTTACGCCGTAGCTGCGTTAATCATTGGCCAAGGTATGGTGGCATTCCGTGACCCTAACGGTATTCGTCCTTTGGTACTGGGTAAGAAAACCAGCGATGAAAATCCAGAGAAAATGGAATACATGGTGGCATCAGAAAGTGTTGCACTTGATGCAGTTGGTTTTGAGTTTGTGCGCAGCGTTGCGCCAGGTGAAGCGGTGTATGTAACTGAAGATGGTCAGTTATTCACTCAGCAATGTGCCGAAAATGCGGCTCACAATCCGTGTATTTTTGAGTATGTATACTTTGCTCGTCCTGATTCAATTATCGATAAAATCTCGGTATACGGTGCACGCGTTAACATGGGCACCAAGTTAGGCGAGAAAATTGCTCGCGAATGGGATGATTTAGATATTGATGTAGTGATCCCAATTCCTGAGACATCCTGTGACACGGCTTTACAAATTGCCATGCATCTTGATTTACCGTATCGCCAAGGTTTCGTTAAAAACCGCTACATTGGCCGTACCTTTATTATGCCGGGTCAAACTCAGCGTCGTAAATCGGTTCGCCGTAAATTGAACGCGATTGATGTAGAGTTTAAAGGCAAAAACGTACTGTTAGTTGACGACTCGATTGTTCGTGGTACTACTTCTGAGCAGATTATTGAAATGGCTCGTGAAGCAGGTGCAAACAAAGTTTACTTTGCTTCAGCGTCTCCTGAAATCCGTTTCCCGAACGTATATGGTATTGATATGCCTTCGGCTAACGAGTTGGTTGCTCATGGCCGCGAAGTTGACGAAATTTGCCAGTTGATTGGCGCTGACGGTCTTATTTTCCAAGACTTAGAAGACCTAATTGTGGCTTGTCGTGAAAGTAACCCTGAGATCCAAACTTTTGAAACTTCAGTATTCAACGGGAAATATGTAACTAACGATATTGACCAAGACTACTTGAACTATTTGGATCAGCTACGTAACAATGATGCAAAGGCTGTTCAGGCTCACGAAGAAGTAGCAAACCTAGAGTTGCATAACGAAGGTAGCTAATCCTTTTGATATTGCTCTAGAATAAAAAAAAGCACCCATTATGGGTGCTTTTTTGTTCTGCTCTTAAGTGCAAATCTACCTAGAAAATTCAGTTTTACTGAACTCAACTCGCTCGAGCGGATTGCGTTCAATGCCTTCGGCAATGATCTTTTCTACAAGTTTAAGACGAGGCAAAATACCTTCGCCATTGGCTATTTGAATAGCCAGGCCTGGTCGGGCATTAAGTTCTAACAGCATTGGGCCATTCGATTTATCCAATACCATGTCGGTACCCAAATAACCCATCCCCGACATCTCATAACAACTAGATGCTAGTTCAAGCAAGCGCTGCCAATGAGGAACCACTAATTCTTTAAGCGGTCGGTCTGTATCAGGGTGTTTTTCTATCGGCCTATCAAATTGAACTGCATGTAAAGCTCGCCCTGAACCGATATCGATACCAACACCTACAGCGCCTTGGTGTAGGTTAGCCTTACCGTCTGAAGCTGCTGTAGACAGGCGCATCATTGCCATCACCGGGTAACCCTGAAAAACGATTACCCGAACATCTGGCACACCTTCAAAGCTAAACCCATCAAAACAAGAGTCAAACTCAATTAGCGCTTCAATTACTGCAACATCGGGGCTGCCGCCAAGTGAGAACAAACCGGCTAAGATGTTTGAGCAATGACGCTTCACATCTTCTTCATGCGCGGGTGCTCCACTGGGTTTAAAAAACACCCCAGACTCTTGCTTAGTAATAACCAATATACCTTTGCCACCAGAACCTTTAGCAGGCTTTATCACAAAGCCAGGGTGTTTGTGCAGTAAGGGAATGATTGATTGAATATCATGTTGAGTGCGCACTACGCCAATAAGTGCTGGTATGGTGACATCATCTCGCTGAGCAATGATCTTGGTTTTAAGTTTATTGTCGACTAGTGGATAAAGTTTACGCGGGTTGTACCGGGCGATATAGCCAGTATTGCGTTGGTTCATCCCCATAATGCCCTTGCGGGCAAGTTTAAAAGGGCTAGTGAATTGACTAAGCATTAGCCCTCCTTATCCGCGAGAGGCTTAAAGCGACGTAGTTCTAATAGGCGGTATCCAGTGTAGTTACCAAGAATTAAAATGATACCTAGTACAATGAATTGAATGCCCATGAAGTTAAAGGTTAAGTGGCGAACGTATTCGTTGTTCATGGCTAAGAAAGCGAGAACGGCTACTAGTAAACTACCGCCACCCTGCATAACTACTTCTTTAGGGCCTTCTTCTTCCCACAGTACCGACATCCGTTCGATGGTCCACGAAAGAATAATCATTGGGAAGAAGGTGATTTTCAAACCTTCCGTTAAGCCTACTTTAAAACTCATTACGCTGAAGATAGAGATAATACCGATCACCGTAATAATCACCGCGGATATTCGCGATACCAGCAGCAAATTCAGATGGGAGAGGTAGCCACGAATCACTAGGCCTGTTCCAACTACCAGTAGGAATCCGATTAAACCAGTCATTAGTGAGGTTTGCATAAATGCCATGGCGATTAGCACTGGCATAAAGGTACCCGAGGTTTTAAGGCCAACAAGTACACGTAGCAAAACCACCATTAATACGCCAATTGGAATAAGCAAAATGCCTTTAAATAGCGCTTGCTCTTCTAAAGGTAAGCTATCGATAGAGAAGTTAAGAAAATCAGCTTCGCTGATTTTAGGGGCAACGGCTGACTGGGCACTTTGCTCAACCAGTAACATTGAGAAAGTCACTTGTGAGTCTTTACCGCCAACAACTTCTAGCAAGCTATTGCCATTGTATTCCCACAATAGGGTGTTGTCTGGCCGGCCTTGAGTTCCGGTTGCTAAATCAAAAATCTGCCAGTCATTTTCGTCTTTAAAAACCTGAATGTATTCAGTAATGCCTTGACGGCGGCGGCCATCTTCTAGCTGTAAGCCTCGAACAATACGTGCAGGCACATCGGCATTATTTAGTAGGTCTACCACTAAACGGTTTTTAGGTTTGTAATCTAAAATTAAACCGGTATTTTGGCTTTTACTGGCAGTTTCACCGGTCAGAGCTTTAATTAACTCGCGAGTAAAGCTATAGGCATCAGCTGAAACTTCTTCGGCTTGCTTAGCTAAGTGATTAGCAGCGGTGAAGTAGGGTTCTGGATATTCGGTAAACGGTGTATCAGGCATTTTCGGCTGATAAATATCTGCCGCTTTAGGGTCTACCAAGAAGTCTACTTTATAGTACATTTCTTGGTGGCCGTCGGCTGTGCGCTTAGTCCAGATGGCGCGAGGGTTATCTTGGTCGTTTACAAAAGATAAGCCATAAGCTAATGACGCTGTTGATTCATGAATACGTGTATAACCACGTTGGGTTAATGGTAAAGCAAGCACTGCTTCAACGCTTTCGCCTTTGGCGTCAAATTCTACCTTGGCTTCAATTGACCAAATCTGGCGCTTTTCGCCAGGAAACCAAGGTACTTCAAATTGAACATGGCGGTAGAGTGTCATGCTTATTCCTATCAGCATGCACAGGGTGACAATAAAGTAAAATATGTTGCGAGAACTCATGGGCATTAATCCTTAAATGTCGGCTTCGCTTGGGTAAACTTTTGGCTTATATCTACCACACTTATATCTTTTAGAAAGCTACGTCCTAGCAGCACTGGGTAACTAAGATGGTTGCGGTCGGTTAGGGTAAATTGGGTCTTTTCTGAAATTGGACCTAACTTAACTAACATCGAAACAACTGGGCGTTTATCCACTTTGTTGGTTGATGATTGAGTAACTTCTGCAGTCCGCACTACTGGGCGTTCTACAATAATATCGCTATCAAGCGTATTGTGGCGCATGTTAAAGCGTACCCAGTTCTTACCATCACGTTCAAATTTCACAATGTCTGTGGCATTAAGTGATGATGTTGCCGCACCAGTATCAATTCGTGCTTGGAAGGCATTTTTTTGCCCTTCTAAACTTACCCATTCAGATTCACCTAACACGGTTTTGTTGCCAAGCTTGTAGCTTGTTTGCTTGCTGCAGCTCTGTGGGGTTGATTTGGAAGTCGCAACTGGCACTGGGGCTATGGCTACCACTTTATCTTCAAGCTGATCAAAACGTTGCTGTTGAGCTTCTAGTTGCTCAGAAATCGACTCGCATTGGCTTAACACTGAAGCCTGCTGAGCCGAAAGCGCTGATAATTGTTCTAGAGTTTGGTCGTTAGATTGAGAGGCTTGTTGGCTCGCACAAGCGGTAAGTGCAAGAGACAATGAAATTATCGAAAGCTTTTTCATAGTTCAAATCCATTAGGCAAAAGTAAAAACTGCGGTTTAAGTGTTTGTTTTAGCATAGCGTATGAAAACTGTTTAGTCTGGATTAATTGCAATTAAAACAGCACGTTTGGGAGCCGGTAGCCCTTCTACAGTTTTCGAATTATCATTTGGGTCTAAGTAGTCTTCGAGTGACTCGTGAGTCATCCATGAGGTACTTCTTTGTTCTTTGGTTGAGGTAACGTCAATATCGACAATTCGTACATCAACAAAGCCGACTTTTTCTAGCCATAATTTTAAGGCTGCGGTACTGGGCAAAAACCAAACATTGGGCATTTTGCCGTACCGGCCAGCAGGCACGAGCACTTGGTTTTCGTCGCCATCTACAACCAAAGTTTCAAGTACTAATTCTCCACCTTTATGCAATTGTTCTTTTAACTGAATAAGGTGGTCCATGGGTGAGCGACGATGATATAGCACTCCCATAGAAAATACCGTATCAAAGGCGCGCAATTTAGGGAGCTCTTGAATACCTAAAGGCAATAAGTGAACGCGTTGGTCATTGTTGGCAAAATTGCGAATGGCTTCAAATTGCATGAGGAATAGGGTTGAAGGGTCGATGCCTACTACAAACTCTGCATCATCTCCTAGCATTCGCCACATGTGATAACCGCTGCCACAACCTACGTCTAATACATAGCGATGTTTAAGTGGAGAGATATGATTACGGATGCGCTCCCACTTCCAATCGGAACGCCATTCTGTGTCGATATTAATCCCATAAACATCAAATGGGCCTTTACGCCAAGGGTGTAAGTGGCGCAGCAAACTCTCAATTTTTTTTCGCTCACCTTCAGGCATTTCTTCAGCTTTACCAATACTGACTTTATCTTTAAGTTCTATATGAGCAGTTGTTTGTTGAGGAAATTTATTAAGTACGCGCTGCCAGCGTGGGAAGTCACCATGAGCATGTTCTTTTTGCCAGTCACCTAATTGTGCTGGAAGTGTATAAAGCCAATGCTTAAGGCGGTTTTTGGCAATTATTTGGTAAAAGTCAGAGAAGTCTATCATTGGTTACAAGAGCTTGATATTACGTAGGTATATGCGGCTAATTGTAGCAAGCTTTAGCGCTTATTGGTGATAAAGCGCTAAAGATACTTGGCTAAAATGGGCATTTGTTCACTAATTGTTCTAATTAACCTTGTCGATTTTTATCCAATTTATACTATGCCCGTTTTCATCTCTCCAGTTGCCGCTATCACAGGCATCTATAGCTTTGCTTGCGATGATGAGTTGATCTTTAAAGTGAAGGCGCATGCCCAGCTGGTGAAATGCGTTGATAGTGGAGTTGTTTAGCGGCTCGTGCGTTCTAACAAATAAAACTAAAGGGCTGCGTTGAGCGATGAAATCATCACGTAAAGCGCTAAGTAGCTGTTGGTTATCATGGCTACTGATACTTGCTAGTGCCAGTGTTTGTCCCTGGTATCGAGCAAGTGCTAAGTAGGGGGCCGGTTTTAGCTGGCTTTGGTTAGAATTATAAGCGCTAAACCACTCAAAACTTTGCTCTTGCCAAGCATAAGATAAGGGGAAGTGAGCACTTTTACTTGAGTTGAAGTTTATCTTTTTGTTGTTAGGTGAATAAGTTCTATAGTTTTGTTGCTGTGCGTCGATATTTAAAGAGGGAAGAGTAGCCACCAAGATACTATCATTAATTGTAGAGCGCGCTTCAGCTGAAAGCGTCTCAAGCTGAGTCATCACAGATGACTGAGTAGCGCTGATGGTGACAGCAGACTGAGAACAATCATTGATGAGCAGTGAGTCATAATCCAGTTGCTCCACTTGCACAGTGGCTTGAACGCTAAAGCTAAGTAACGCAACTGAGGCTAAAACTCTTTCTATAAAAATCATAATTAAATACATAGGGTTAGTGTGAACACAATGATGCTAGCACAAAATCTAAGTAACAAGACAAATGGTCAACAATAAATACAGCAGGAAGCTGGCAAGGGGTAATTGATGGGTAATTTATCGATTAAACAACGTTTAATCTTAACAATCTTAATCCTGTTAGCGGTGTTAAGTGGTGTGCAAGCTTGGTTCCAAGCAAGAACCTTATCCCAAGAAACACGTTTAGATATTGCGGGAGATGCAAAGCAGTTAGCTCAAGCAGCTACCGACCAAGTAAGCCTGTGGTTCGACTCTAAACTTGCGATTGCAAGAGGGATGTCGTCGGATCCTAATTCATCAAGCTTTGTGTCTGATTTAGTGCAAGCCAAGCAAAGTGGCGATTTCATTTATTTTTACTTTGGTAGTAGCCAAGGTGAAATGACCATGCATGACCCGAACGAAACCCTGCCAGACGGATACGACCCAAGAACCCGGCCTTGGTATAAGGGGGCGCAGGCTAATGGTTCGTTTGTCTCAGACCCTTATGTCGATGCCACTTCTGGGCAAATGGTTATATCGGTGGCACAAAGAGTCAGTGGTGGCGTTTACGCTGGTGATTTAGGTTTAGATGTGGTGACTCAACGCGTGTTAAACCTAGCCAGCGAACAAGTTTATCCGGTGATTGTTGACCAGCAAGGTTTGGTGGTGATCCATGGTGATAACAACATGGTGCTTAAGCAAGCCACGGAGTTGTCTCCTGAACTTAGTGCGAGTTTTATTGAGCAAGTTGCCCGCACAGCCGAATTGAGTGAATTACAAGTTAGCGGCAAAGACAGTTTTGTAAGTATAAGCCCAATTGAAGGTACCGAATGGTACTTGATGTTTGTTTATGACAAGAAATTGGCATTGGCGCCAGTTCAAGCCATGGTGCAAAGTTCAGTGATTTTTGCGGTCATTCTTTTTGTCATCATTGCTGTGGTAATGCTTAAAGTGATTTCTGCGATGTTGAAGCCAATTGAAGTTTTAGGCGAGGCGATTAGTGAGCTATCTTCGGGTGACGGCGATTTAACCAAGCGAATTAACATGCAGCGCAATGATGAGATAGGCGCGCTAGCAGACGGCGTAGACCGTTTTATCGACCAATTACATGAGCTGATGAAAGACATCGCCCAAGACGCAGACCGATTACAGCAAGCGGCAGCGCTTACCAATAATTCAACCAGTGAATCTAACCTGCAGATTGAACGCCAGCAAGCTGAAGTGACCCAAGTAGCAACCGCTGTTAATGAGATGGCTGCCACTGCCAATGAAGTGGCTAACAATGCTGAACAAACGGCCGAAGCTGCGCGTGAATCAGCCGATTCTTGTGAGCAAGGTAAAGTATTGATTGGGCGAAACCAACAGCAAGTGAATAGTTTGGCTGGTCAATTAGACGGCGCGGCAGAAACCGTGCAAGAGTTAGAGAGAAACACCCAGGAAATTAGCGATATTTTATCGACTATTCAGGGTATTGCCGAACAAACCAACTTATTGGCGTTAAATGCTGCTATTGAGGCCGCACGAGCCGGCGAGCAAGGGCGCGGGTTTGCCGTTGTTGCCGATGAGGTTCGTAATTTGTCGCAACGTACACAAAGTTCAACTGAAGAAATTAAAGCGATGTTAGAGCGTTTACAGGGCAATACCCATAGCACTGTTCAAACCATGGACGAAAGTCAGCAGTTAGTAAAAATAAGTGTTGAAGAAGCAACTAAAGCTGCAGAAATGCTGGAAAATATTACTAACTCAATTACTCACATTAGTGATATGGCCACGCAGATATCTAGTGCTGCAGAAGAGCAAAGAGCGGTCACCGAAGAGGTTGGGCGTAATACTCAAGGCATTCAAGATGCGTCTTTAGAGCTCGCTGAACAAGCTGCTGGTAGCTCGCAGCGGGCGACCGAACTAGATGAAATCGCTGACAAGTTACATAAAGAAGTTGGCGCGTTTAAAATATAGGTGTTTCAATATAAAAGGCCTGCGAAAGCAGGCCTTTTTGTTTTAACTCAAAAATACTAACCCTGCACCGCCAAGGCAAATTAACATTACATAAAGCGGCAACTTAAACACCCGCAACAAGCAAAAACCTAACAAGGCTAATACTACCTCTAAGTTAGAGTGGATAGCGCTGGTGAAAATAGGTTGATATAGCGCCGCAACAAGTAATCCAACCACTGCCGCGTTTACCATTTGCATTGCAGCAGAGAACTTAGCCTGATTGGCTAGGGCTTGCCAGGCATCAACAAAGGCCAAAACTAACAGAAAACCCGGTAGAAAAATTGCTATTGTGGCAACTAAGGCATAAACAATAGGATTTTGTTCGCCAACTATTGCCCCAAGGTAACTCGCAATGGTGAACATTGGGCCTGGCACCGCTTGCGCTGCAGCGTAGGCGGTTAAAAACTGTTCTTGGTTTACTTCGTTAACCAAGGTTTGTTGTAGCAGTGGCAGAACAACATGACCACCACCAAATACCCAACTGCCTGCTTGATAAAATTGACTAAAGCTTGCCGCTAGCTGTGGCAGGTCTAAAAAGGCCAGTAAAAGCAACGCACCAAATACCACTAAATAAGGCAGTTTAATGGAGCCGGATGGTTTATTTTGTTTGGGTTCTAAGGGCTTGAGCGCGAGTAGTTTTTTGTGCAAGGAAAATCCTGCAATTGCCGCAATAGCTAAACACAGTAGTTGAGTACTTAAATTTGGAAGCAATAACAAAGCGGACGCAGTGATAAAACAAGCACTGCTTAAATATAAATTACTACAAAACTGACCGTACATTTGGCGAACAGCATCCACTACAACAACCAAAGCAGCAATCTTTAAACCAGCGATTAGCCCCAACACTAAAGGATTATTATTGCTATAGCTTGCCGCTAGAGCCAAGGCTGTCATGAGGACTGCTGAGGGCAGGGTAAAGCCAATAAAAGCCGCTATTGCACCTAGCTTTCCTGCGCGGCGCAAACCTATAGCAAAACCCACTTGCGAAGAGCCTGGGCCGGGTAGGAACTGGCTTAAAGCAACCAAGTTTGCATATTCTTGCTGACTCATCCAGTTTCGGTTATCAACAAACTCTTGTTTAAAAAAGCCAATATGCGCAGCTGGGCCACCAAAACTGACCAAACCCAAGCGAAGAAAGGTGATAAATACTTCTATTATTGCTGTCATCATTCTTAATGTAATAAGCAAAAATCAGATTTTATGAAGCTTTTGTTACAGAAATATTTCCTCTAGCAAATTGTTTAGCATGTACTTAGTTACTGCAGTGAAATAAGCTTAATTGGCATTGAACGAATTAAAGGAATAGGTCGTTTTTCATGAGTGCTCATAATAATGCCTTAAAGCGTTGGCTATTAATCTTCGGTATCTTGCTGATGCAAGCTTGTAGTACTAAGCCTGAGAGGTATTCTTGCGAAGGGGCGTTAACTGACTTAGACCATTTGCTTAGCAGCGAGGTTGGAACGCTCAATGCCAAGCGTATACCCAAGCATCCTGGCTTGCGCTACGATCGGTTTATTTACAGCTTTATTAGTGAGCGAGATAGTGGCTCAGATATTGGTCAGCAAGATCTTATCAGCTATATGAGCGATGCTGCTAAAACGGGTTTATTGCTAGAGTGGCAGAACCTAACTAGTCAACAAATGAGTGAATGGAAGCAACGTTATCCAGAGTATTCACAAAGTACTTTTATTGATAGCTGTGTGGCGCAAGCTAAACAACAATATTTAGCTCAAGCAACACAAAGCGCAGAGCTGCTAGATAGCTTATTACCAGATGATGATTACTCAGATACCGCAAAATTTTTTGGCATATATCCTATTAGCTCCAAAGTATTTGCTAGCGCCGTTAAAAAAGAACAGCAGAGCTTAAAAGCGCATTGGCAGCAAGCGTCACTAAAAGCCTATTCTGGGTTTAAGCAAGAACAAGCTGTCCTATATATCCCTAAACCGCTTAAACATGGCTTGGCAACGCCATTAAGCCTTAATCACTTAGGGCAGTTAAGTAATGAGCAGCAAGCTCAGCGCTTGCTGAATAAGTTTGCGCCACAGTGGTTAATAGAAAATTCGAGTCAAGATAACCTGCCAGGTAAGCCGGTTTGGCAGGGCCAACAGTTGCAAGTAGATATCGATACAGCCACTAGCTTCTCACTTATTAGCTATGGCAGATACCAGCAGCAAACCACCATTCAACTCAATTATGTTATGTGGTTTAAACAACGCCCTAAACTTAGCGCTGTTGATTGGGTAGCTGGGCAGCACGATGCAGTTATTTTTCGTATTCACTTAACTCCTCAGTTAGAGATACTGGCTTACGATAGTATTCATCTCTGTGGCTGCTGGTATACCCTCATGCTGCCAAAAGGCCAACCCTATCAAGCTTTGCAAGATAGTGCCCAAGAGCCAGTATTGATGTATAGGGTGGATGCTCAAACTAAAATGCGTATTAGCATTAGTGCCGATACGCATCAAATTGTGGGATTAGCTCCGGCCGAAGAAAATACTGAGCTAAAAACCATTGAGTACCAGTCTTTAGCTTGGCAGCAATTAAATTTATTGGCTAAAGCTGATCTGACACAAAGCGTATTTGATAGACAGGGCTATGTTCATGGCTCGCAGCGCTTGGAGCGTTGGTTTTTTTGGCCAATGGGAGTAAAGCAACCGGGTAGTTTGCGTCGCTTTGGTGACCATGCAATAAGCTTTGTTGGCGAACGGTATTTTGACCAAGCTTACTTGTTAGAAGATTTAGGTGTGCAATAATGCCTTACACTTCCTTTAGTATCTTGCTAACTATATAAAATATTTAGGAATAAAGACTATGAGTTACGATACCAACAATATCTTCGCTAAAATCTTACGTGGTGAAATGAGTTGCTTAAAAGTTTATGAAGATGAACACACCTTGGCGTTTATGGATATTATGCCGCAAGCAGATGGCCACACCTTAGTTATTCCTAAAGAAGCTGCTGAGACCTTACTGGACCTGTCTGATGACGCCGCTGCTGCCACCATTAAAACGGTGAAAAAAGTGGCAAAAGCGGTTAAGCAGGCCATGGATGCTGAAGGCGTGAGTTTAGTGCAATTTAATGGCGCAGCTGCTGGGCAAACGGTTCCTCATATTCATTTCCATATTATTCCTGGCTCTTTAGCCGAAGCGCGTAGCCATGCTAGAAACATGGTGGACAATGAAAGCCTGCAACCTTTTGCAGATAAAATCTCAGCCTTATTGGCGAGTTAACGACATAATAGCTAGAGCCTGCTTTTATTTAAGAGCAGGCTCGGCTAACTGGCTCAGAGTTACTTAATGGCCACCAATGAGCCAAAATTAAAACACTGAAACCAAAGTTCACTGGCCGAAAAACCTGCGTCAGCAAAACGTTGTTTATGTTGCTCTATGGTATCTGGTACCAGTACATTGTCTAAAGAACTGCGTTTTTGGCTGATTTCTAGTTCGCTATAGCCATTAGCTCGTTTGAAATCTAGATGAAGTTCGCTAATTAAGCCTTGAATACTTGCTTGGCTAAAATGAAATTTTTCACTCACTATTAATATTCCGCCAGCCTTCATGCCTTTGTGAATTTTTTTCAGCAACGTTAAACGTTGTTCTTGGGCAACAAACTGCAGAGTGAAGTTAAGTACTACTACAGACGCCTCACTTATTTCAATATCGCAAATATCCTCGCAGATAACGGCAACTGGCACAGAGCCACGAAAAGCATCTAAATGTTTTTGGCAGCGCTCAACCATGGCAGGTGAGTTATCTACGGCAATAATCTCTACGTTTTCTTGTTTTACCGCTCGGCGCATCGCAAGTGTGGCTGCGCCTAAAGAACAGCCTAAATCATACAGCTTGCTATTAGGCTGGTGGAACTGTTCAGTTAAGTGTCCAATGGTGGAAATGATGTTGCTGTAACCAGGCACAGAACGTTGAATCATGTCGGGGAATACTTCCGCAACTTGATCATCAAATTTAAATTCGCCCAGCTGAGTAATGGGTTGAGAGAAAAGTTTATCTTTGCCTTGCATGGCGGAGTCTCGTAGAAAACGTGTGTGAATTAAGTGCTAATAATCGTAAAGCGGGCTATTGTAACCAGCAATTTCCTGCTTGTCTTTGGCAAATTTAAGTCCTTCGCTAGATTTATTGCTCTATCACTATTCTTATTTGTAGTCGCTTTCCTTTATACTATCGCCCTTTCACTGAACAAAGCTAACAAGAGCTTTGTTCAAGATGATTATTCGCTGAAATTTTAAAACGTAAAACGGGAAAGGCCAAATGCGCACTGTTTACTGTGGACAAGTAACCAAAGAGCTAGTTGATCAAGAAATAAATTTAGTGGGTTGGGTAAATCGACGCCGTGATTTGGGCGGTGTAATCTTTATCGATTTACGTGACCGAGAAGGCATTGTGCAAGTGGTGTTTGATCCGGATCGTGAAGACGTATTTAGCACAGCAAATAGCTTGCGTAATGAGTTTTGTGTTCGACTAAAAGGTCGTGTGCGTGCTCGTCCAGATAGCCAGATAAATAGCGATATGCGTACTGGTGAAGTTGAGTTGTTAGGTTTAGAGCTTGAGATTTTAAACCGTTCAGCACCATTGCCATTAGATAGCAATCAAGACAACTCGGAAGAGCAGCGCTTAAAATACCGCTACTTAGATTTACGTCGCCCTGAAATGAGCGAGCGTATGGTGTTCCGCGCCAAAGTAACCGGCTTTGTTCGTCGTTTTATGGAAGACAATGGCTTCTTAGATATTGAGACGCCAATTCTTACCAAAGCTACGCCAGAAGGCGCGCGTGATTACTTGGTACCAAGCCGCACTCACAAAGGCCAGTTTTTTGCCTTGCCTCAATCGCCGCAAATCTTTAAGCAATTGCTAATGATGTCGGGCATGGACCGTTACTACCAAATCGTAAAATGTTTCCGTGATGAAGATTTACGTGCTGATCGCCAACCGGAATTTACGCAGATTGATATTGAAACTTCATTCATGAGCTCAGACGAAGTAATGGCTGTTACCGAGCAAATGGTTCGTGAGTTGTTTGTTTCGATGTTAGACGTAGATCTTGGCGAGTTCCCGCAAATGACTTACGCAGAAGCAATGCGTTTGTACGGTTCAGACAAGCCCGATTTACGAAACCCTATGCAGTTGGTAGATGTTGCTGACTTGCTTAAAGATGTTGAGTTTAAAGTATTCTCAGGCCCTGCAAATGACGAAAAAGGCCGTGTAGCGGTATTACGTGTACCGGGTGGCGCAACACTTTCTCGTAAGCAAATTGATGATTACGGCAAATATGTTGGGATTTATGGGGCTAAAGGTCTTGCCTGGATGAAGGTGAATGACTTAGCTGCAGGTTTTGAGGGCTTACAATCTCCTATTCTTAAGTTCTTAAACGAAGAAGTTGCCAAAGGCATTGTTGAGCGCAGTGGTGCGCAAGATGGTGACTTGATTTTATTTGGCGCAGATAAAGCTAACGTTGTATGTGAAGCGATGGGCGCACTTCGTTTGAAAGTGGGTGAAGACTTAGGCTTAGTATCTGATGAGTGGAAACCGCTTTGGGTTGTAGATTTCCCAATGTTTGAAGAGGTGGATGGTCAATTCCACGCGATTCACCACCCATTCACCGCTCCAGTAGCTGGTGTATCGGCCGAGCAATTGGCCGCGTCTCCAGCAGGTGTATTATCTAATGCCTATGATATGGTGCTAAATGGCTGTGAGCTTGGTGGTGGTAGTGTGCGTATTCACAAACAAGATATGCAAGCTGCGGCCTTTAAAGTGCTAGGTATTAGTGATGAGGAAGCACAAGAGAAGTTTGGTTTCTTGTTAGAAGCTCTACAATACGGTGCTCCACCACACGCAGGTTTAGCTTTTGGTTTAGACCGCTTAGTGATGTTAATGACTGGTGCAAGCTCAATTCGCGACGTGATGGCTTTCCCTAAAACTGCCACTGCGGCTTGTCCGCTAACTAGTGCACCTAGTGCAGCTAACCCGGTAGCTCTCGAAGAGTTAGCATTAAATGTAAAACTGCCTGAGTAGTTTTAAGCAAAGTAAAAAAGGCGAGCATCTAGCTCGCCTTTTTTGTATCGATTAATTCTTACAAACCAGTTAACTACTGTGACTAGAATGACTCGGCGCTTGAGGGATTTTGAACAAGGGGTGCAAGTGCAAAACATTGCCATCTTTATCTAATAATGCGCCTTTCTCGTTACATTGTTGATAAAAGGCCAAGGCTTCTTGCTTAGTTTGCGGTCGACCAAAGAAGTAACCTTGTACTTTGTCAAAGCCATTTTTCTTTAGCCAATTGGCATGCTCTAGAGTCTCTACTCCCTCTACCAATATCTCGTAATCGAGAGTATCCATAAGCGTACGCATACTTAATACAATATTTTGGGTAGACACAGAGGTAATGGCGTTATGACCAAACTCACGGTCAAATTTAATTTTGTCACAGGCTAGGTTGCTTAAGTAGCTGAGTGAAGTAAAGCCTTTACCAAAGTCATCAAAGGCTACGCGAATACCCGCGGCTCTAATTTCATTGAGTTGGGATTTAACTTGCTGATAGCTTTGTACTGCAACACTTTCGGTAATTTCAAGTTCTAGGTAATTACTGCCTACGTTTACAGTTTTAAATTTGCTGATGAGTTTTTGAGCGAAGTGTTTATCTTCAAATTGTCGCCCGCTGATATTGAAGGCAATGGTTAATTCTTCATAGCCTTTGCTGGTAAGCTCTTCAAGCAAGGCTAAAGATTTGTCGATTACCCAGTAACCCAACGGCAGTATGTGCCTACCTGATTCAACGGTATCGAGGAACTGGCCGGGATTCATAAGACCTTGAGTAGGATGATTCCAACGGAGTAGTAATTCAAAGCCGGTGACTCGCTGGTGTTGCATAGACACTTGCGGTTGCAAGTAAAGCTCTAGTTCATTGTTGCTCATGGCATTTTGGAATTGATTCTCAATGGTGAACACCATGTCGTTCTGACGGGCTAATTCAATATCAAAATGGGTGCAGCAGTTCCTACCTTTACGTTTTGAAGAATACATGGCTAAGTCAGCATATTTTACTAACAGTTGCGGCTCGTATTCGGCTTGCTTGGCGGTGGCAATACCAATACTTAGAGTCACTTTCATCGAAATACCGGAAATAGTAATGTCGCGAGATATCTCTTGAGCCAGGCTATAAGCAAAGCCCAATACACTGTCTTTGTCTTTTTGATTGATAAGTAGAGTGAACTCATCGCCGCCAAGTCGGAACGTACTTGAAGCGAATTGACTGAGTCGCATAATGCGCTTGGCCACTTGTACTAATAGTAAATCACCAAAGTCATGGCCTAAGGTATCGTTAATGGTTTTGAAGTTGTCGAGATCAATGTAAATCAGGCTGAGCTCTTCGCCTTGCTTAGCTGCTTCTTCTAATGCTTCACTAAGTTGCTTCAAAAAAGCCGTTCGATTAGGCAACTCTGTGAGTGGATCTTCCATGGCCATTTTCTCAAGAACTTTGGTATTAGCCGCGATGCTTGAGCGCATTTCTGAAAAGCTGTTGGCAAGCTCAATGGATATGTGGTCTAAGGAATCAAATTCATCATTAAATAGGTGTAACTTGTTTTGTGGCTTGTAGCTTTCGTTCTCTAAAATAGTCGGTAAGCTGGCGGTGTGGTAGCGCAGGTTACTCAGTGGGCGGCGCATCAGCAAAAGGCCAATCGCAATGGCCAGGGCCATGGTAAACAATAGCAGCATAGTTAGCTGGTTTTCGAAGCGAGTTTGTAAGAAAACTTGTTCGCTCCAATCCTTAAGAATCACCAACTTAAGGGTGCTGTTTGAACTGTCTTTGATGGGGTAGAGCTTACCAACAATGGTTTTATCTTCTACTTTAAACTCCATATTGTCGTGATGCCGATACTCGATGGCGCTGTCGAACCATTGCTGGCTTAGTACCTGAGTATTGGTGGCTAACAATATGCTTTTGTATAAAGGGCGGTCTAAATCGACTATCGCCAGTTCAATATCATCGCGTTGGGTTACGTTAATTAAGGCATCTGCCAATTCAAGTTGAAAGGCTAAAACCCCTTGCTCTGCGTTGCGGGTTCTAATTGGCAGGGAAATCCACAAATGACAAACTTCGAAACATTCGATGAGGCGCATCGGTTTAGAGCGCAAGGTGACTTGTTCAAGTAGCTCTTTGGGTGGGGGAGAGTCAAGTACGCTGCAGGCATAATTATCTATGGCAAATACCGTACAACCGTTAGCTATTGGCATTAACCATTGTAAATCTGGTAACTGCCTATTTAGGTAACGTTCCAGGTCTTGCATGCTTTCTGCTTGGCTCAGAAGGGTTTGAGCTTCAAAAATGTATGTGATGCTATCGCTTAAGCGTTCTATTTGGTCGTTGAATTCTAAAGCGTAGTTATCTAAATAGCTTAATTTTAATTGGGCTTGTTGTTTTTGATAGTGCTCCATTGCGGTTAAACCAAAAATAGAGACAACAATGCCCGCCGCGAGAATGAGCACCAAAGTGAGTTTTAGTCGCACGCTAACGTAGCGATTTTTTAGATCCACCAAGGGGAACTTGCTTAACTTCATTGGCTATTCCATTGATTTAGCATAAGGCAATAAGTGACTAATTAATTGCTTACTTACTAAGCATAGAGTGAAATATCAAAAGCGGTAACTTAGTTGCATTGCAAACAAGCGCCAATACCGTTCAGGATTGTTGGTTCGAGTGGGGTTTAGGTCTCGAACAGGGGGAAGCATTGAGGTTCCTACAAACCAATGATGTTCCAGTTTTAGCTGAAAATTGCGATGGAAATTCCACGTTGCTCCAATGGTAAAATCTTCGAGATCGCGTAAGTTGGTTTCAATGTCATCATCAATAAAATGGCTGTTATCGTAGCGAGCGAGCAAATTCCACTGCTGATTTACAATGAAAATACCTTGCAGATAATAGGCATTCATATCGATGCTGCCATCAAATATTGGCGCTAAGGGTTTAGCAGCATCGTTTTTTCCTTCAGCATAAGTACCGCCACGTCGCATGGTAAATTCACCCGTTAGCTCGTAGCGCTGTTGCGAATACTGTAGCGAGGCAATGTACTGATCGGTATCAATAGTGAAATCGAAAGGTAAACGCACCGGACTTGCCGGTGGTGCCAAATCTATCGAGTCTTTTAAGTGCATTTTTAAACGACGATACTCTAGGCCCATGTACCAATTGGCGTTGGGGCGAGCTGAAAAGTGTATTGAACTATTCCACTCACTTTCAAAAGTGCCACCTTGGTCTTGTCCAAAAAAGCGCCGACTAAAGCTTTCATCAAAGGCTTCTTTACCAATGGATGCCGCGAATGTGTATTGTTGGCCACTTAGGGTGAAATAGTCTAAATCTAGTCTTACGCCATCGGCCCTTAAACTTTGTTCTTTAAGGATATGCGGGTAAACCGATAGCGGCAGTACAATACTGGGGCGAGTAAAAGGCACGTCTCGGGTTTCACCATAAATCCCGTTGGAAATTTTGAAACGGCCAAACTTAAAGCCAACTTCCCAGTCTTCGTTTGTAGGAACTTTGTAGTTAAGGCTTAAATAATCTACATCTAAACCAGATTCGAACCAATCGCCGCTCTCTTGGGCAATCACTAATCCTGAAACAGACCAATTTGGGTTGATATACCAAAAGCCTCGAAGACCTGCTTCGAACAATGGGCCACTATCACCGGAGTTATAACCGTAATAATTGTTTGCGTTTACGTCGATATAGCTGGCAGACACAAAGCCGCCCCAAGAGAGTTTACCTTTAGCCTGAGCGGGAAGAATGACAACGCTTAAGCTAGTCAACAATAGTAGAATGAAGTTCTTCATTGCTCACCTCTTGGCTGGTGTATCCTATAGCGTTGGGATTATTTTTTATGGTGTCTAACATTTCTTGTTCAGAGTTCACGATGGTTGGAGCAATAGCGGTACCCGTGTAAATTTGGCGTTCCCAAATTCGGGTTAGCTGATAGGGAAACAATTTGAGCGCGTCTAAACAAAACTGTTTATGTAACTCGTTGTTGTCATCCATAACGACCAGTTCGATGATTTGACCATCAGGCCAGTTTTTTTGTCTTAGTGAGAAAATGGCACGGATCTGCTTAGCACTTAGCTCAGCCAGTTGGCTTGAGTGAGTAAGTAGCCACACCTCGGCATGAATGGGTATGCTAATACTGACTAAAGAGAATAACGCAACAATTTTAACAGCAATCGCCTGCCGTTTTAAAAACTGAGATAATTTGCGCCAATAAATTACAATCATAGCCTTCCGTGGTTAGCTCATAACTATTGTGTTAAAGATTATGTCTTTAAATATAGGCTAATTTTTTCAATAAGTTAAGCTAAATGATTTTTTGTTTAGCATTGTTTAAATATCCAACAGGAAGTCTTGGCTTGTTAATGTTTTTATTAGAATTATCAATAGAAAGGGTGTTTCTTAAGTTAAATGTTATCTCATAATTATGTAATATATTTGAATGACATTACATTTTATGTGGTTAGTGCTTTCAGCTAAAACTGCCGTTTAGTTTGTTTCATGTCTATGCCTTCAGTCTTAAAGCTCTTTATCGAGCTAGATCATTGTTCAATTAATTAATCCTAGGCTTGTCATATTCTTAGCGTTTATCATCTTGGCTAAACCAAACTTAGGGGAATTCGATGGCGGGTCACAGTAAATGGGCCAATATAAAACACCGTAAAGCTGCTCAAGATGCTAAACGCGGTAAAGTGTTTACTAAGTTTATTCGAGAGCTAACAGTAGCTGCTAGAGAGGGAGGCTCTGATCCCGATGCTAACCCTAGACTTCGTGCCGCTATTGATAAGTCTTTGTCGAACAATATGACGCGCGACACCATTAATCGTGCAGTACAACGAGGTGCTGGTGAACTCGACGGGCAACAGTTGGAAACTGTAATCTACGAAGGCTATGGACCTGGAGGGACAGCGGTTTTAGTAGAAACAATGACTGATAATCGCAATCGCACCGTATCAAGTGTTCGACATGCTTTTTCCAAAAGCGGTGGCAACCTTGGCACCGATGGTAGCGTTTCATATCTTTTTGAAAAGAAAGGGGTGATATCCTACCCAGCAGGCAGTGACGAAGACGCAATTATGGAGGTGGCTTTGGAAGCTGGTGCCGATGATGTACTCAGCCACGATGATGGAAGCGTTGATGTGTATACGAGCCCAGAGGAGTTTGGAGGAGTTAAGGATGCGCTAGATGCCTCTGGTATCGTGGCTATTAACTCTGAGGTTACCATGGTCGCATCAACACAGGCCGAGCTAGACGAAAACACTGCACCTAAGCTGCTGCGGCTAATAGACATGCTAGAAGACGATGACGATGTTCAAGAAGTCTATCACAACGGCGGGATATCCGATGATGTTGCAGCGCAGCTTTAATTAACCGTGAGCATTATTTTAGGCATTGATCCCGGCTCGCGGATCACCGGATACGGACTTGTTAAGCAAGCCCATGGGCGAATAGAGTATTTGGGTAGTGGTTGTATTCGAACCAATGAAAAAGCCTTACCGCTCAGGTTAAAACAAATCCACGCTGGAGTGAGTGAAATTATCACCCAATTCTCGCCCGACGAGTTTGCCATAGAACAAGTTTTTATGGCCAAGAATGCTGATTCAGCGTTAAAACTTGGTCAAGCTCGTGGTGCGGCGATTGTATCCGCGGTAAGCCAAGACTTGCCTGTGGCAGAGTACTCGGCACGGCAAATAAAACAAGCAGTGGTAGGAACCGGAGCTGCAGATAAATCACAAGTTCAACACATGGTGACCCAACTTCTAAACTTGTCGGCAAGCCCACAAGCAGACGCTGCTGATGCCCTTGCTGTCGCTTTATGTCATTGCCATACCAGACAAAGCTTAATTGGTATGGCGGGCAAAGTCCGAGGTACTGTGAGGCGTCGACTACGTTAATTTATTGTATGAAAAAACAACAGTCAGAAGTTTTTTTTGAATTATTCTGCGTAACTAATTGAAACCACCAAGTTTGACCCAATATATTGCTGATAGAGATTATTAGCTAAGGTAAAGAGGACGACATGACCTTAGAGCGTTCAGAACGTTTCGAAATTCCCGTATTACCGCTGCGCGACGTGGTGGTGTATCCGCACATGGTTATTCCATTGTTTGTTGGTCGTGAAAAATCTATCCGTTGCTTAGAAAGTGCGATGACCCAAGACAAGCAAGTATTGCTGGTGGCTCAAAAGGACGCAAGCAATGACGACCCACAGGTTGATGACCTATACACAGTAGGTACCGTTGCTAATATTCTTCAATTACTTAAGCTGCCTGATGGTACCGTTAAAGTACTGGTAGAAGGTAGTCAGCGCGCTAAGCTCGAGCAAATTGTTCAAGAAGAAGAGTACTATGTAGCTGCCGCTGAGTATGTAGTATCAGCACAGCCCGATGAAAAAGAGCAAGAAGTAATGGTGCGCTCTGCCATTAGCCAGTTTGAAGGCTACATCAAGCTAAACAAGAAGATTCCGCCTGAAGTGCTTACTTCTGTTTCTGGCATTGATGATGCAGCGCGTTTAGCCGACACCATGGCTGCTCACATGCCGCTCAAGTTAGAAGACAAACAGTCGGTGCTTGAAATTGCCAGTATTCCAGAACGTCTTGAATACCTAATGGCAATGATGGAGTCCGAAATCGATTTGCTACACGTTGAGAAAAAGATCCGCGGACGTGTGAAAAAGCAAATGGAAAAAAGCCAGCGTGAGTATTACTTAAACGAGCAAATGAAGGCCATCCAAAAAGAATTGGGTGAGTCGGAAGATGGTCAAGACGAATTTGAGCAGCTCTCTCAACGCATCGATGAAGCCAAAATGCCTGAAGAGGCAAAAGAGAAAACGCTTGCCGAACTCAACAAGCTTAAAATGATGTCGCCGATGTCGGCAGAAGCTACAGTGGTGCGCGGCTATGTTGATTGGATGCTTAGTGTTCCTTGGGTTAAACGCTCGAAAGTGAAGCGTGATTTAGCCAAAGCTGAGCAGGTGCTTAATCAAGACCACTACGGTTTAGAGAAAGTAAAAGAACGTATTTTGGAATACTTGGCAGTGCAAAGCCGAGTCAACAAACTTAAAGGTCCTATCCTTTGTTTGGTAGGTCCTCCAGGTGTAGGTAAAACTTCACTGGGCCAATCTATCGCCAAATCAACCGGACGTAAGTACGTACGTATGGCCTTAGGTGGCGTGCGTGATGAAGCTGAGATTCGCGGGCACCGTAGAACGTATATTGGTTCAATGCCGGGTAAGCTGATTCAAAAAATGTCTAAAGTGGCGGTGAAAAACCCGCTGTTCTTGCTTGATGAAATTGACAAGATGGCGTCTGATATGCGCGGCGACCCTGCCTCTGCATTGTTAGAAGTATTAGACCCAGAGCAAAACAATAGCTTTAACGATCATTACCTTGAAGTCGATTACGACTTATCAGATGTAATGTTTGTTGCTACCTCAAACTCAATGAATATTCCTGGTCCATTGCTTGACCGTATGGAAGTGATTCGTTTGTCGGGCTATACCGAAGACGAAAAACTCAATATTGCTAAACAGCACTTAATTAGCAAACAGATCAAGCGCAATGGCTTGAAAGAGCACGAAATAGTTATCGAAGACAGCGCTATCATTGGCATTATTCGTTACTACACCCGTGAAGCTGGTGTGCGTAGCTTAGAGCGTGAAATCTCAAAGTTGTGTCGCAAAGCAGTGAAAGAAATTTTGCTAAACAAAGACACCAAGAAAGTAGAAATACGCCAAGATAACCTCAGTGAGTACCTTGGTGTGCAGCGTTGTGATTATGGCAAAGCCGATGAGAACAACCGTGTTGGTATGGTAACAGGCCTTGCTTGGACTGAAGTGGGCGGTGACTTGTTAACTATCGAAACAGCATCGGTGCCAGGTAAAGGTAAACTTAGCTATACCGGTTCTCTTGGTGATGTGATGCAAGAATCTATTCAAGCAGCCATGACTGTGGTTAGAGCTCGCGCGGATAAGTGGCGCATTAACAGCGACTTCTATGAGAAACGTGATATTCACGTACACGTACCGGAAGGTGCAACACCAAAAGATGGTCCAAGTGCCGGTATTGCAATGTGTACTGCTTTAGTTTCTAGCCTAACCGGTAATCCGGTAAAAGCTGAAGTCGCGATGACCGGTGAAATTACCTTACGTGGTGAAGTATTGCCGATTGGTGGCTTGAAAGAGAAGCTATTGGCTGCGCATCGTGGTGGAATTAAAACCGTTCTTATTCCACAAGAAAATGAACGTGATTTAGAAGAGATACCAGAAAATGTTATTGGCGACCTTAAAATCATTCCAGTTCGCTGGATTGAGCAGGTTCTGGAAGCGGCTTTAGAGCAAAATCCTGAAGGCTTTGAAGTAAAAGCTTGAGTCAATGCAAATAAACGATATTCAATCGTGAAATAGTACTTGCCAGCCTTGTTCAAGGGCTATAGCCTAAGGCTGGCAAGGAAGCCGTTGATAACAATATTGATGGTATATTTTAACTAAATGTAGACTGACGAACCTCATTCTGAGCCGCGATTATTAGGGAAGCTTCCCTGCGGTGAGAAGAAAAGGAATAACAACAAGGGGAACCAATTGTGAATAAAGCTCAACTCGTAGACAAAATCGCTGAAGGCGCTGACATTTCTAAGGCCGCTGCAGGTCGTGCGCTGGATTCTTTCATTGACGCGATTTCAGACACACTTAAAGAAGGCGACAACGTTGCTTTGGTAGGTTTCGGTACTTTCCAAGTTAAAGAACGTTCAGCCCGTACTGGTCGTAACCCTCAGACTGGTGCAGAGATCCAAATTGCCGCTGCTAACGTACCGTCGTTTAAAGCAGGTAAAGCGTTAAAAGACGCTGTAAACTAACTGTCAGACGCAATTGCGATCTGTCAAAGGCGCATCCATTCGATGCGCTTTTTCATTATTTAATGTGGTAAAGAGTAATTAAGCATGTTGGAAAAGCTCCGTGAAGGAAGCCAAGGTCCGGTAGCCAAAATCATCCTAGGTTTGGTCATATTATCTTTCGCTCTGGCTGGTGTAGGTAGCTACATCGCAAGCCCTAGTGAGCAATTAGCCGCTGAAGTTAATGGTGAGTCCATTAGCCGTGCAGAGTTTGATCAAGCTTATCAAAACGAGCGTGCCCGCTTAGAAAGCCAGTTTGGTGCTGCGTTTAATCAACTAGCCGCCGACCCAAGCTACATGGCCCAGTTTAGAAGCAACGTATTAGACCGAATGATTGGCGAGCGCTTGTTAGACCAAGCTGCAGAAAGCTACGGTTTACGCGTAAGCGACGCGCAAGTTAAATCACAAATTTTAGGCATGCAAGAATTCCAAGTTGATGGTCGTTTTGATAACGAGCGTTACTTAGCTGTTCTTTACCGCGCTAACCTCCAACCTGCTCAATTTCGCGATATGATTCGCAACGACTTAACCCGTCGTCAATTGCAGCAAGCTTTGTTAGGTAGTGAGTTTGCGCTACCAAGTGAAGCTGAGTTGCTGGTTAAGCTAAATCAACAAACTCGTGACGTGCGCTACGTTACGGTTCCTGTTGCTAAGTTTGCTAACCAAGAAGCGCCAAGCGAAGAAGACTTACTGGCTTACTACGAAGAACGTAAAAACACTTTCCGTACTGAAGAGTCGGTAGATGTTGAGTACATCGTAGTTGACGCAGAGAAAATTGCTGCAAGCATAGAAGTTAGCGAAGAAGATATTCAACAATTTTACGATGCAAATCAGTTAACTTATTCACAACCAGAGAAGCGTAAAGTTGCCCACATTTTGGTTGCTGATGAAGCTAAAGCTGAAGAGCTGTTAGCTAAAATCAATCAAGGTGAAGAATTTGCGACGCTAGCCGCTGCTGAATCTGAAGATACTTTTAGTGGTCAGGAAGGTGGTGAACTAGATTGGTTTGAAAGTGGCGTAATGGCTCCTGAGTTCGATGCTGCTTCATTCGCACTTGTTAATAACGGTGACGTAAGTGAAGTTGTTAAAACTGAGTTTGGTTATCACCTGATTAAATTGCTAGATGTTCAAGAATCTCAAGCACAGCCTTTAGAAGAAGTGAAAGAGCAAATTAGTCAGCGTCTGCAACAAGAACAAGCACAAGATGCGTTCTATGAGCAAGCTCAGCGACTTGCTGAAGTATCTTTCGAAATTCCTGATTCATTAGTTGATGTTGCTAGCGAAACGGGCTTAGAAGTCGAAACTGTTAAAGGATTAACTCGCGCTAGTGCCAATGGTGCCTTAGGCGAGCCTCAGGTCATTAATCAACTATTTAACTTAGACTTCATCGCTGAAGGCTTAAATAGTGATGCAATCCAGTTGTCGGACAACAGTTCAATTGTTGTTCGTGTTATGGCTCACCAAGCTTCAGAAGTGAAACCTTATGAAGAGGTTAAAGCACAAATTAACACTGCACTTACTCAGTCTCGTTCAACAAAGGCCGCACAAGATTATGCAGATAGCCTAATTGCTGCGCTTGAGAGTGGTGAAGGCATAGATGCTTTGTTGTATGAGCAGCAACTTAAACTGGATTCTAAGTTTAAGGTAGCTCGCGATAGCCAAGATTTTGAGCCTCAAGTGGTGCGCCATTTATTTATGATGGCAAAACCTTCAGAGCAAAAAGTAGCGAGTCGCATTACTACCATGAGCGGTGACCAACTGGTTATTCAATTAACAGCAGTTAACGAAGCAGAAACCGTTGATGCCAGTGAAACTAATCAATGGTTACAACAACTTAGCAATGTTAAAACTGAAGCTAGTTATCAAGTATTGATTGATGTCTTAAAAAGCAAAGCAGAAATCCAAAACTTGTTGTAAGCTTAGTGCTTACGTAAGATACTGAAAAAAGGACGTTTTACGTCCTTTTTTAGTTTTGGAGAAACAATGTGAAAAAATCCATTGTGCTGCTTATAGCACTTCTTGGTATCGGTTTAGGCGTAACATCTTTTGTTTACTTTGCTTATCCAGAGTTGGTTGGCATAGAGCCTGAGCTTAAAGTAAATCCTATTGTAGGTACTTGGGAAGCAGAGCATGATTTTTATGGCAAGAAAGAACGCCTTGTATTCTCAGAAGATGGCCAAGTTAAATCTGGCAGTCGGGTAGCGACCAAATACAAGATAAATGGCAATCGCGTGGTAGTGACCTCAGCGGATAAAGTGATTGAATACCGCATTTCAAAAGATGGTCAAACATTGGATGCATACTTGCCAAGAGCAGGGCGTATTCGTTATCAAAGAATTAATTAAAAAAGCCCTTAACAGCAACTATTAAGGGCTTATGTGGTTGTTAAGCTAGTATTTAGTCTAAGGTTACCACTTCAAACGGCACTGCTGTTGCAACATCTTCTTCGTAATCAACACCATCAACGCCGAAGCCAAATAGCTTCAAAAACTCCGCTTTATAATATTCGTAGTCAGTATGTTCTTTCAGGTTCTCGGTGGTAATTTGTGGCCATAGATCAACACAAGCTTGTTGAATATCTTCACGTAATTCCCAATCATCTAAACGTAGACGATTCTGCTCATCTACAGGCGCTTGTTCACCTTCTAGGTACAAACGTTCATTGAATAAACGATAGATTTGCTCCATACAGCCTTCGTGCAAACCTTGTTCTTTCATGATTTTGAAAACCATCGAGATGTATAAAGGCATTACGGGAATCGCAGAACTAGCTTGAGTGACAACACTCTTAAGCACTGCAACGTTGGCTGAGCCTTGCTTACTGCTTAGTTTTTCATTCAGTGCTGTCGCTGCACGATCTAGATCCATTTTCGCTTTACCTAAAGCGCCATCCCAATAGATTGGCCAAGTTAGCGCGGTGCCGATGTAACTATAGGCAACAGTTTTACAACCTTCAGCTAGCACGCCGGCTTCATCTAAGGCTTTAATCCAAAGTTCCCAGTCCTCACCGCCCATTACCGTTACCGTATCAGCGATTTCTTGCTCGGTTGCAGGCTCCACGCTCGCTTCGATAATGGTATCTTTATTGGTATCAACAGCTGTTGCTGTGTAAGTTTCACCGATAGGTTTTAAGCTAGAGCGAATCAGTTCCCCACTATCCGGTAATTTACGAACTGGAGAGGCGAGCGAATAAACCACAAGGTCAATCTGTCCAAGATCTTGTTTAATTAAGTCAACAGCGGCTTGTTTTGCTTGATGTGAGAATGCGTCACCATTGATACTTTTAGCATAAAGGCCGGCTTCATGCGCTTTTTGGTCAAATGCAGCAGCATTGTACCAACCTGCAGTACCAGGTTTCTTTTCAGTGGCAGGCTTTTCGAAAAACACGCCAATAGTTGCGGCATCGCTACCAAAAGCTGCCGCGATGCGCGATGACAAACCATATCCGCTTGAAGAACCAACCACCAATACTCGCTTAGGGCCATTACTTACTTTGCCTTGCTGTTTGGTGTAATCGATTTGCTCTTGTACATTAGCCGCACAGCCTACTGGGTGAGTGGTAGTACAGATAAAGCCTCGGATCTTGGGTTTGATGATCATACTAATTCCTTTAAGGTGTCCGATAATGAGGCGCTGAATACATGATTGTTATAGCGCTAAAAAATGCAGTGATTCTAGCATGTTTACCGTTAAAGTTGCATTTAGCCTAGCTGATCAGAGCAGTTAAATAGGGAGGAATTGAGTTTTATTGTGTCGTTAGTTTATAGACCCTAGCTTAGGTGATGTAAATTTATTATCAAAAGAACTATACATTATCTTATTTAGGTAGTATCAATAACATAACGCGATAAAAAAATAAGACTCAAGACACTTAAGGGAATAAGGGTTAAGCTTTTGAAAAGTAAAATATTGCCGACCAGCATTAAAGGAAAGGTGGTTGGATTACCCACCAGTAAAACCACCCAGCATGCTGCTAAAAAGAAAGCTGCAGAGATTGCCAAGCACTATGAAACCTATTTTCATCCACTTGTTGCGCTCAGCGACGAAGATGTAGAAAGTGTCTATCACCTTCGTCACGATGTTTATTGTGAAGAGTTAGGCTTTGAGCCGGTTAACCCGCAAAAAGTAGAACGCGATGAATTTGACGATTACTCCGACTATTGCTTAGTGCGACACAAGTCTTCAAATACCTATGCTAGTACCGTACGAGTTGTGGCCCCGTCAGGCGAGCAATTACTACCTCTGGAAAAATATTGCGAAGGTGCTATTACCGATGAGGAATTACATCCGCAAAATTTTGCTCGAGAAGACGTTTGTGAAATATCCCGTTTAGCATTAAGAGCAACATTTAGACGACGTAAAGCCGACAAGTTTAAAGACTCAGCGGTGGGCGGGATTAACATCAACGAGCTCTATGAAGAAGAGCTGCGCTGCTTTCCTTTTATCACTGCCAGTATGTATCTAGCCGCTACAGTGTTGGTAGAGCGCCATAATATTAAACATGCTTATGTGATGATGGAGCCTCGCTTAGCTCGAAGCACCGCGCTGTTGGGCATTAAATTTCAACAAATTGGCCCTGTTGTTGAGTACCATGGACAACGCGCGCCATATTATATTACTGCTGAAAAGATCCGCAGTGATTTACCCATTACCTTAAGACCATTAATGGATATGATCGAGCGCGAAGTTAACGCTTCTCTTTCTATGTCACAAGTGGTGGGTGCGCAAGAAAGTATTCTGTATCGTGGTAATTCTTAATACCTTCCGCTACTTACGAAAGGCATTTTGATAGGCATTTATCAGTCGTTGACTCAGCTCGTGTTCGGGCTGAGTGAAGAACTCTTCGGTATGCTTAAACTCTACGGCTTTGCCTTGCTGCATCACTAGTACTTTGTCTGAAAAGTGTCGAACTAACCCCAAGTCATTGGATACAAAGATATAGCTGATTGCAAATCGTTGCTGAAGCTCTAGTAATAGGTTAATGATTTGGGCTCTCACCGAGACATCAAGGGCTGCAATGCTTTCATCAATAACAATGATTTTGGGGCTTAAAATTAAAGCTCTAGCAACCGCAATACGCTGTTTCTGACCACTAGATAGCATACTGGGAAAAAACTCGGCATGCTCTTCTAATAAACCCACTAATTTTAAGGTAGCAATTACCTTTTGCTGCTGCTCTTGTTGTGACAGCGCAGTATTTAGAATAAGTGGCGCAGACAAAATTCGACCGATGTTAGAACGCGGGTTGAGCGAGCTATTTGGGTCTTGAAATATCATTCTGATTAAGCGGCACCTGCGGGTGTAGTCGCCAAACTTTAAAGCCTCGCCGTTAACAAAAATATCCCCGTTACTCGGTTTGTTGATGCCCGCCAATACTTTTGCCAAGCTAGATTTACCTGAACCTGATTCACCAATTATCGCTAAGCTTTCACCCATGTTTAGCTCGAAACTTATGTCATCGATGGCTGCAAAACGTTGTCTGCTCAACCAACCTTTGTGAACATAAACGTGTTGAGATAAGTTTTTTACGTGCAGCAAATTAGCCATTGTTGCTTACCTTTTTCTCTAAGTTTAAAGGGTAGTGGCAAGCATATTGATGACCTTTCACCTTTTTAAGTTTGGGTTGAGTAACACATTTTCGCTGCGCTTTCGGGCAACGCGGGCCAAGTCGACAGCCAATCGGCAAGTGTTGTAAAGCGGGAATTGAGCCGGGTAGGCCAGGCAAAAACGCTTTGCGTTCAAAAGGTTTATTAAATTGTGGTGCTGAGCTAAGTAAAGCTGAGGTATAAGGGTGCCTTGAACTTCCTACCACTTGGTCAGAACGACCCACTTCTACCATTTGGCCGCAATAAATTACGCTGATGGTATCTGCTAAGTCGGACAGTGTGTTTAAGTCATGACTAATTAACAAAATGGCGGTGTTGTTTAGTTTATTCAGTTTGTGTAATAAGCGTAATATTTGGCTGGCTGTGGTCACTTCCATGGCTGTAGTTGGCTCATCGGCAACTAATAGCTTAGGCTGCCCTGCAATGGCCATGGCAATCATAACTTTTTGGCAAAGCCCATCCGATAGCTCATAAGGGTAGCTGCGCATTACCTTGTGGTGATCTTTAACACCTACTTTATGTAGTAAGGCTTGCGCTTGCTTTTTTCGCCACTGGAAACGTCGCCAAAATCCGCCTTTAATATTGTGGCAGGGAATGGCTTCCTCAATTTGTTTACCAACCTCTTCTGAGGGGTCTAAACAAGAGCTAGGCTCTTGAAATATCATCGCAATTTCATGACCTAGCACTTTGCGCCGCTGGCGGGTAGTTAAGGACATTAGGTCAACGTCACCCAAGCGCATGCGGTCGGCTTTGATAGTCCAGCTGGGTTTCGTTACCCCTAACAATGCTTTGGCAATCAAGCTTTTGCCTGAACCAGACTCACCGACTAAGGCCTTGATTTCCCCCTCTGCCATGGTAAGGCTCACTCGGTCTACCGCTTTAACTATTCCTGCTGGTGTGTTGATTTCAATAGTTAGGTTGCGAATATCTAGTAAAGCCATTAGTCGACTCCTTGAATCATCGCTTGGCGTAAACCTTCACCTACCATATTCACACTAAGAATACTGGTCATGATGACGAAGCCGGGTAGGGTCACTGTCCAAGGTGCAGAAAAGAGTAAATCTTTACTTCCACCTAACATGGCGCCCCATTCTGGCAATGGCGCCTGAGCTCCAATGCCAATAAATCCAAGGGCGGTAATATCGATAAGTGATGAAGAAAAGCTGCGACTAATTTGAAATACAATTGAGTCAGCAATATTAGGGAGCACGCCATTTTTCAAAATACGGTAGTTGGTAGCACCATCTAGGCGAATCGCCGTAATGTACTCCTTTTGAATTTCGCTTGAAACGGCAATATAGGTAAAACGAATAAACTGCGGTATCTGCGCTAGGGCAATCGCTATCAATGTATTCTCTAAGCCGGTTCCGAGAAAAGACACCACCATAATTGCAATTAGCAGTGAAGGAATCGATAACGCGGTATCCATCACGTGGTGTAGCACGCTCGATTTAATCCCACGGCTCATGCCAGAAAGAATGCCAACGGGAATACCAATTAAAGCGGCAAGCGTTACTACAATAAAGCCGCCACCAAAGGTTAATTGGCACCCATAGATTAAGCGGCTGAGTAAATCTCTGCCTAGGTCATCAGTGCCTAAAAAGTTGTCTACATGGCCCTGCTGATTCCAAGATGGAGGCTGTAATAAGTTGTCACCTTGATAATCCAGTGGGTAGGGCGCAATCAGCGGCCCGAACAAGGCCAGCACTAAAAAGCCAAGTAACACCCAAAAACCAACCATAGCAACAGAGTTGTCTCTAAAACGGATCAGTACCTGCTGCAAGGCACTGGAAATAGTCGTTTCAGAAAATACATTAGTGCTGAGCATAAACTTCTCTTCGACGCAGTGGGTGGATGAGTGCGGTAAACAAATCGGTTAAAACAAAGGTGATAATCACTAAGGTTGCTACAGCTAACATGCCACCTTGAATGGCAATGTAGTCTTGCTGATAGATGCTTGAAATTAACCAACGCCCAATGCCCGGCCAAGCAAATACCACTTCTAGCACCATTGCCATAGTTAGCACGTTGCCAAATTGCAAACCTAAGCTAGGAAGAATAGGGGGGAGCGCGTTGTGTAAGGCATGGCGAGTGACTATTTGCCATTTTGACAAGCCCTTTGTAGCGGCGGCTTTAATGTAGTTTTCACTCATTACTTTAGCCATAGAGTTGGATAGCTGGCGAATAACCTCTGTAGTGGGCACCACAGCCAGTACTAGGGTTGGCAAAGCTAAGTGGCTTAATATGCTCATAAGCGCTGGCCAGCGGGCTTGAGGCTCTAACCACATCACGTCAATAATGCCAAAGCCTGTCACTTGTGGGATTTCTAATAGCAAGTCATAACGTCCTGATACGGGGAACCAGCCCAGCATTAAGGAGGAGTTCATAACTAAGAGTAGCGCAAGCCAAAAAACCGGAATGCTGTAACCCACCATTGTCACACTTAGAATTAGGTTTCTAATCCAGTGTTGATGGTAAATTCCTGCTAAGGTACCTAGCGGTATCCCAATAATAAACGACAGCAAAAAAGCAGAAAAACAAAGCTCTAAGGTGGCAGGGAGAAAACTCACCAGTTCATCAAATACCGGCTTGCCGCTAATGCTGGATACACCCAAGTCACCATTGATATTTTGCAAAACAAACAATGCGTATTGTTTAAACCAAAAATCATCGGACTCAACTAACAGGTTTTGATTCTGCTGAAAAATAAAAGCAATCAAGTTGATGATTAAAAAAGTAATCACCAGTAGGTTAATGCGTCGAATCAAATATCGGAGCATGGCTTACTTCCTATAGGCGTTGTTGAACGAAACGCCTCCAAATGGGTTCCAAGTAATACCGTGAACGCTGTCATTATAGGAATACATTTTTAATGCATGGGTTAAAGGTAAAATAGGCACATCTTGTTCGATTATTTTTTGGATTTTGTAATAGTTTCTTACTCGGTCGGCAAGGCGCGGAGAAGCGGTTGCAGCATTGAGTAGCTGTTCAAAGTGGCCATTACACCAACGGCTAAAATTATACCCTTGTTCTACCGCATCACATGAAAATTGCTGTCTGAAAAAGTCGTCGGGGTCACTGTTATCGGTAGACCAGCCAACCAATAATAAATCGTAGTTTACTTCTGGCGCGCGCAAATAACGGCGTAATACTTGCCAATCTAACAAGCGCACGTTGACTTGATAGCCATCATTCACTAAATCGTTTCGGATTAATTCAGCCGTTTTTCGTGGTTGTGGGTTATAGCTTTTAGCCTCATTTAATACCCACAACTCTATGGGTTGTTGCTTGGCTTTTTCAATGTAGGGGTAAACCAAGTGGTCTTGCTCTGGTGAGCGAGATTGATGGCGGTAAGCCCAAGAAGAAGGAGAAAGAACGCCGTTGGCAATGTCTGCCGTTGATAAATAGACCGAGTCTAGAATCCGCTGCTTATTTACCAGCCCAGCTACATTTCGGCGAATTCGTACATCGGCAAAAGGAGGCTTTTGAGTATTGAATGCTAAGTAAGAAACATTGAGTCCAGCCTGCACGGAGACTAACAGTTCTTCGCGGGCTTTAAGCACTTCAAGTTGGTTTGCTGCGGGCTGCGCCATAATATCGCATTGACCAGTTAGCAACTTGGCTAAGCGAATAGAAGAGGTTGGTGTTATATCAAATACCAACTGCTGCATCGGAGGCGCACCACGCCAGTGTAACCAATGGCGGTAGTATCGAATAAAGTGGTCTTTACGCTGGTTAACGTAATAAAACGGCCCGCTGCCAATGGGCAGTTGATCGAGCAGCCCAAGTTGGTTTGATTGGCTGAGTTTATCGGCATACTCAGCTGAAAGAATTACTGCATAGTCGCTGGCTAGGTTTGCTAAAAATGCCGCATCTGGTCGCTTTAACTCAAATTCGACACTGCTATCAGACAATTTAGTGAGTTTACGAATGTTGCTGCCAAAGCCGATATTATTGAAAAAGGGATAATCGCCGTTAGCCAAGATGTAAAGTGGATGTTCGGGATCTAGAATGCGTTCAAAGCTTAGCATCACATCATCGGCATTTAAGTTGCGCGATGGGCTAAAGTAATCGGTTTTATGAAAATGAATACCTTGGCGTAAATAGAAACGATAACGCAGCCCGTCTTCGCTTACCTGCCAGTTATTAGCAACACCGCCAACCAGTTGCTGAGTAATTGGATCAACTTCAACTAAGCGGTCATAAAGGTGTCGCGATGTCACCGCAATCGCATTGATTGAGCTTTCAAGTTGTGGATTAAAAGTATGCGGTGCGGTTTCGGTACAATAGACTAAACCAAGCTTTTTTACGTCTTTTTGCTGGTCACAGCCAAGTAGCAAAAAAGCCAGACACATCACTGTGCCAATTGAGAATGCATTCATGAGAAGCTGATATCCTGATAACTGCTTGATAATTTACCATTAACCATCTGCTTATCTCAACCAATGAAAGGCTTAGCCTTGAGTATTAATGTGATGTTTTTTGATCAAACCCCTTAGTTGATGGTAGCTGATCTGTAAGGCTTTAGCGCTGGCTGTTTGTTTGTAATGATGGTTTGCTAAGGTTTCACTAATTAATTGCTTCTCAAAGTCGGCGACTTGTTGATTAAAATCGAGTTGCTTAGACCTAATCTGCGAATCTTGTGGAGCTTGCTTTAGTGGTCGCCACGGCGAAGCAAAAGGGTCTAGGTTTATTGCATCAACTAAACCTTGGTTATCACTGTTCTCTACCACCGCTCGCTCTACAACGTTTTTAAGTTCACGAATATTGCCGGGCCAAGAATAATCATTTAGTTGTGTTAGCACCGTTTGGCTAAAACTAGGGACCTGGGAGAAGTTGAGCTCTCTAGCCATTTTGTGAGCAAAATGCTCGGCTAATAGTTGAATATCTTCAACGCGGTGGCGTAATGGTGGCAAGGTAATCACCGCGAAAGATAATCGGTCTAGCAGATCTGCTCTAAAATCCCCTTGCTCTACTAACTCTGGCAGATCTTGGTTAGTGGCACACACTAATCGAACATCTACCTCAATCGGTTTATTACTGCCAAGGCGTTCAATTTTGTTGTATTCGATAGTGCGCAATAGCTTTTCTTGCACTTCATTTGGCATGTTGGCCAGTTCATCTAAGAACAAGGTGCCTTTATCAGCTTGTTCAAATCGGCCAATACGTTGCTGAGATGCCCCGGTATATGCGCCGGCTTGATGTCCAAATAGCTCAGACTCAATCAAGTTTGGGTTCAAGCTTGCGCAGTTTAAGCTTAAATAGTGTTTGTCCCAGCGCTCTGACAAAAAATGTAAGCGTTCAGCAATCAGCTCTTTACCGGTGCCCCTTTCACCAATAACCAGTACTGGTCGGTTTAGCGGCGCTAAGAGTGATACCTTGTCTAACACCTCTAAAAAACTAGGTGCCTTACCTAATAGGCTAGGGGAATCCATTTGGTCTCTCTGACTAAAAGTTGGTTAATATAACTATATAGTCATTATTGAATTTTGTCATTTATCTATAAAATCCCTAAATATCAGTAGCTTGATAACTTGGCATGCGACTTGTAAACAATTATCTCGAAAACATACATTGATCTTTATTCGACCTTATTAGGAGTCCCCCATGGGAATGTTTAGCCGCTTAACAGATATTATTAACTCCAACATCAGCACCATGTTGGATAAAGCTGAAGATCCGCAAAAGATGTTACGCCTTATCATTCAAGAAATGGAAGACACCTTGGTGGAAGTGCGTGCTAGTACAGCAAAAGTATTGGCCGATAAAAAACAGCTGATACGTAAAATTGAACATTTGGAAGAGCAAGCCGAAGATTGGCAGGCTAAAGCTGAACTTGCCTTAAGCCGAGAGCGAGAAGATTTAGCGCGCTTGGCTTTAGTTGAGAAAAAACACTTACAAGAATCGATTAAGCTGCAGCAAAAAGAACTAGGCTTAGTGGACGATAGTTTGTTGCAGTTGCAGCAAGAGATAGAGCAGCTAGAGCTCAAATTAAGCGAATCAAGAAATCGTCAAGCTGGTTTATTAGCCCGTCAAACCACAGCCAAAAACCGTCATGCAGTAAGACAGCAGCTAGATAACGAACGCGCGCTAAAAACACGAGAAAAATTTGAGCAGTTTCAAGCTAAGATCGATCAACTAGAAGCGCGCGCAGAAGTATTTGGTAAGGAAGGCGATAACAACCCTGACTTAAACAAGCAATTTGCTGAGTTAAGTGCTGACGCTGAAATTGCCGACGAGCTAGACAAGCTTAAAGCCAAGTTAGAGCAAAAATAGGAGAATTTATGCTTACCGTATTGGTGACGCCGTTAATTTTGTTTATGGCCATAGTGGCCCCACTGTGGCTTATTTTACATTACAAGAGTAAGCGTCAGGTAGAACATGGAATTAGTGAACAAGAGCGCGAGCAGCTAAATGCTTTAGCTACTCGAGCCAAAGATATGTCAGCGCGCATTCATGCTTTAGAGAATATTTTAGATGAAAGCGTGCCGCATTGGAGGGAGCGCTAATGTTTGATAAACCGCTATATCGCGACCCACAAAAAGGCAAAATTGCAGGGGTGTGTGCTGGTTTAGCACACAGCCTTGGCGCCGAAACATGGTTAATTCGAATCATTGCTGTGACTTTGGCAATTACTAACCTCGGACTATTTTTTATTATCTACGGTGCTGCGTGGTTGTTTATGGATAAACGTCCCAGTAACTTAAGAGGGGATGAGGGAGTAACCATTAAGTCAAAAGTGTGGCAACGCGGCGAAACGCCTAGTCAAGCAGTTAGCGAGCTAGAGCACCAGTTTGATGATTTTGAACAGCGTTTACGCAAAGTAGAAAAAGTGGTCACAGCTCGAGATTTCGAGCTTCATAGTCAGTTTAAAAACCTCTAATTCAAGCGCATCTTGCAAATACCTAGTTCAAATTAACTCAAGTGAATGTTAAATGACGCTTGGGTTAAGCTTACTTTTTTGGTTAGACTAAAGAAGTATATACACAATTGGACAGTCTAACTCACTGGTCCGATAGGGAAATAGGAGTGCTTTTTGCGTTTAGTATGGATAGTTGGAGAAGGCGGTATGTGGTGTTGCTGTGAGTTTTTACAGGCCCTACAGCTGCTGTCTGCATCACTAAAAGAGCAAGCGGCAACAACATGCGCATAGAGTTAAACTGCCAACAAAACACCGAAGTTTTTAGCGCGGTTCTCGGCGTTTTAGTTAAACATGGTTTAGCGCTACAAGCCATGCAGAGTGTCGACACTGGGCACTTGTTTCTTCACCTTACCGAATTAGAGCTTCCTCTAACACAGCAATTGCTTAGTGAATTTCGTTGCCTCAATGGTGTTTCTGATGCGCGTATTGTGTCGGCCTTGCCTTCTGAAGTTGAACACAAAGAAGTTCAAATTTTATTAGACAACGTACCTTACCCAGTGGTGCTGATTGATAAATCTGGAGAAATTCGCCAGTTTAATCAGGCTTTTGAGCAATCCTGTGGTGATACACCTCATCCTCTTACCAACAGCGATATAAGTAAATTCTTGCGTGGATTTAGTGTCCAACGTTGGTTTGGTAGTGGTTCCGGTAAGCGAGAGCTAGTAGAAATTCAGCTGAGCGGCCGAGTCTACATGGCTGATATTATTCCGCTGTCAGAAACTGCACTGTTTTCGCATCTACCCGGCGCGATCATGCTGTTTAAGTCTGCCCATTGGCTAGAGGCTAGCTTCGATTTATCGCAAATTGAACTTGGGATTAGTGAAGGGCGTTTAGTTGCAACTAGCGATGAGACCAGCAATGTTCTTAATAGCTTAAAACGTTTAGTTGAACACCCAATGCCAACACTATTATTTGGAGAAGCGGGGGTTGGTAAGCGCTTTTTAGCACGTTTGTTAAACGAGCTTTCTATGGGCAGTGATGAGCGCTTTCATGCGGTAAGCTGCCATAACCAAGAATATAGTTTGTCTGAGCAATTAGCAGAAATTGCAGCTGAACAACCTAATACGGTGTTGTTAAGCAATATTGAAAAGCTAAAGAGCAGCGAAGTTGAAGATGCGGTTAGTTCTTTAAGCGCGCCTCAGCTTGGGATTAAACACCTGCTGTTTTCTAGCCGCTATACGCCTGAGCAATTGGCCGCGCTATGGGGAGGCGACTGTTATTACTCGCTAATTAAAAATAGCATTAATGTTCCGCCACTTCGTCAGCGAAAAGAAGACATTGTGCCATTGGCGCAATCTTGGTTAGATTTTCAGTACGCTAAACACCAAGAAGTTCCGCCACCTCTAAGCAGAGAAGTAAAGCGCTACTTAGGTTCTTTAAGTTGGCCGGGTAACATTCCTCAGCTTTATCAAGTGCTGCAAGACTCCTTAGATATTGGCAGCATGAAAAAGTGGCAAGTGAGTGATATTAAATATCATCATGAAAAAGTGGTAGATAATGTTAGTATCGAGAGCCTGTTGCAGCAAGATTATCACTCTGCCATGGGGGAGTTCGAACACTTGCTGTTAAGTTATCATTACCCTCAGCACCCTAGCTCGCGACTATTGGCGAAAAAGTTAGGTTTGTCTCATACCGCCATCGCCAATAAATTACGTGAACACAATATTCGTAATAAAACCGACTTAGATAATTAAGCATACTTTAGTATGTTAGCGTTAGCCACCGAAGCTAAGGCTTTCGGTGGCTACCTAGCTATATCTGCAAACTGTTAAATTCGTCTTCAGCTTACTGCTTTGTTTCGAGTGTTAAGCAATCCCTTTGCAAAATTAAAGCTTTTAGTAAAAACAGCCCCGAAATAGCCCTTGAATACGCGATCGGTGGTTTACCCGTGCGCTGGTTTTGCTATGATGCGGCAAGCAAAAAAATAAACTAATGCAACGGAGACGCAAACACAATGAACACTTATAAGATCGCCTTATTGGCCGGCGACGGCATCGGCCCAGAAGTAATGAAACAAGCGGTCAAAGTATTAAAAGCAGTTGAAGCGCGTAACCCTGAAGTAGCATTTGAGTTAAACGAAGCACTATTTGGTGCGGTAGCCTACTTCGAAACGGGTAAATCTTTTCCTGCTGAAACCATCGCTATTTGTGATGAAGCAGACGCAATCTTAAAAGGCACCATTGGCCTTAACCACGAAGATTCTAAAAAAATTCCAGTAGACGAGCAGCCAGAACGCGGCGCGCTACTGCCTTTACGTCGTCGTTACAATACCTATGCTAACTTTCGTCCAGTGTACCTACCTCAAGAATTAGCTCACTTCTCGCCACTTAAGCCTGAAGTTATCGGTGAAGGTATTGACCTGATGATTATCCGCGAGCTAGTGGGTGGTTTGTACTTTGGTGAGAAAGAAGTAGGCAAAGACGACAACGGTAAGCGTTATGTTCGTGAAGTACTTGAGTACGACGAAGACCAAATTCGTGACATTTTAAAAGTGGGTTTTGAAACTGCTCAGCGTCGTAAAAAAGTGCTGCATAACATCCACAAAAGTAACGTACTTAAATCAAGCGTGTTGTGGAATGAAATCCTAGAAGAAGTAGCAGTAGACTACCCAGATGTAGAAGTTAAGCACATTTTGGTTGATGCGGCGGCTACTTACTTATGTTTAAACCCAGGCCAATTTGACGTAATGGTTATGGAAAACATGTTTGGTGATATTTTAAGTGACCAGGGCGGCGGTATTTTAGGTTCGTTAGGCCTTATGCCTTCAGCGTGTGTTGGTCCAGAGAAGTCTTACTACGAACCTTCTCACGGCAGTGCTCCAGATATCGCGGGCAAAAACATTGCTAACCCATATTCAATGATTGGCTCTGTAGCATTAATGTTAGAAATGAGCTTTGGTATGGAGCAAGAAGCTAAGAACCTATGGCACGCAATGAAGTCGGTGTTTGCTAATGGTTACGGTACGCCAGACCTAGCCAAAGGTGAAGATGCAAAACTTATCGATACCGACGCCTTTGGCGACATGGTAGTTGATGAGCTAAACAAAGCACCTCGCGTCTAATTCGTAGAATGCCAAAAACCAGCCTACGGGCTGGTTTTTTGTTATAGCGCTTCAATCAATCAGTCAGTGCGCAATGCATGCTTAAGTGTATTGTAAAAAACAAGCTGGATTTAACTACCATGAAAAAATCAACCAAAATAGTGAGTGCTGGTCGCGATAAAAAGTGGACCCAAGGCTTAGTAAACCCTCCGGTATCTCGTGGGTCTACCGTTGTATTTAACAGCGTTAAAGAGATGAAACAAGCCACGGCTAAACGTCATGACAAAACCTTGTTTTATGGACGTAGGGGCACCCAAACCCATTTTGCCTTTCAAGAGGCTATGGTGGAAATAGAAGGCGGTGCAGGCTGTGCGTTGTATCCTTGTGGTACGGCTGCAATTAGTGGCGCGTTGTTGTCTTTTTTGAAGCATGGTGACCATCTGCTCATGGTGGATACTGCCTACGAACCAACTCGCGACCTTTGCGACAAATTGCTTAGCCGCTATGGCATAGAAACCACCTATTATGATCCAATGATTGGCGGTGCTATCAGCGAGTTAATTCAAACCAATACCAAAGTGATTTTCTTGGAGTCTCCAGGCTCTTTAACCATGGAAGTGCAAGACTCTCCAGCGATTGTGGCTGCAGCGCGAGCGGCAAACCAAGATATCGTGGTGATGTTAGATAATACTTGGGCATCGCCAGTTAACTTTAGTCCTTTTGATTTCGACATCGATATTTCTATTCAAGCGGCCACTAAGTACATTGTGGGGCATTCAGACGTAATGTTAGGCACCGCGGTGGCTAATCAACGTTGTTGGGATCAACTGCGCGAAAACTCTTATTTACTGGGTCAGTGCACTTCACCAGACGATATTTATTTAGCAATGCGTGGAATGCGTACCTTGGGTGTGCGTTTGGCACAGCATCAAAAAAATGCCTTAGAAGTGGCTAATTGGTTAGCACAGCGTGATGATGTTGACCATGTTCGCCATCCCGCTTTGGCAAGCTGCCCTGGCAATGCGTTTTTTGAACGTGACTTTCAAGGTTCTTGTGGCTTGTTTTCCTTTGTCATGAAAGGCGGCAATCAAGCGGCATTAACCGCGCTATTAGATGGAATGGAACATTTTAAGATGGGCTATTCTTGGGGCGGTTACGAAAGCTTGATCATGGGAGTGAATGGGGTAGAGAAGCTACGCACTGCTACTCAATGGAAGGCTGAAGGTACCTTGATTCGTGTTCATATTGGCCTTGAAGACACCAGCGATTTAATCGGCGATTTAGACGCTGGCCTTGCGCGATTTAACGCTGCCTTGTAGTGGTTTATTTTGTCGCTGTTTATAAGTCGCTCTAGGGCGACTTTTTTGTGGCTAATTATCACAATTTGATAACATTTGCCCAATCGGCTTGTTGCTTGAAATTTGCTTTGTTAGCGTTAATGCATAATTAAAGCAAAGGAATGCACATGCTACTTCAAGCAACTTTAAAATGGTCCACCACGCTGTTATTAGCGTGTTTACTTGCTGCCTGTGGAGGTGGAGGAGGAAGTGATGGTGGAACGCCTTCACAGCCCTTAACCGGCTCGCAACTATTTAGCCAAGCAGATCCCGCTGGTAATCAATTTTCTTGTAGTACTTGTCATGCTACCAGTGAAAATGCGCAAGGCTTAGATGCGCAGCAACTTCATCGGCCAGCGCATTCTCTGTTAAACGCTACCCGCCGAAATGCCTTTTATAATGGTACGTTTAGCGAAGTGATTGATGCGGTAAACAATTGTCGAGTCGATTGGATGGATGCAAGCCCTTATGTTAGCGACAGTAATGATTGGTTGGCATTAGAAGAATACTTAGCAGGCTTGAGCGATAGTGGTGATGCAACAGAAATTGCCTTTAATCAGGTCGCTGCCGTTAGTGATTTTAGTGCAGCGGATATAAGCGCTGGGCATGATCTATTTAATCAAACTTGTGCTACTTGCCACGGACAAAATGCCGCAGGGACCGGGCTAGCAAGAACCCTTGTGGGCAGCGGCTTAAGTGCTCAACAGGTGGCTAATAAGGTACGAAATTCGGGGCCAAGTACTAGCAGCTATTTCACCAATCTCTCTGGTGGTAACATGCCGTTTTGGAGTGAGCAGCGGCTCAGCGACCAAGAGCTAGTAGACATTGCAAGTTATGTTGAAAGCATTAATGGGCCGCAAAGCTTTAGTTGTAATGCCAGCGACCATCCTAAGGTTGGCCAAGTAGCCATGTTAAGCACACTTTCTCACAACGTGAGCGGGCGGGTAGAGATCATCGATAATTGTACAATCGAAGTCACCGGGTTCAATTACGATGGTGGTGGTCCAGACGTACTATTTTATGGTGCTCCAAGCAGCGATTATACCCAAGGTGGTTTTGCTATCGGCGATATTATTAATGGCCCGATGTATAACAACGATACCTTAAGGCTAAGCTTAGCCAACGCCCAACAGTTAGATCAGCTAGCCGGCATTAGTGTATGGTGTCGAGATTTCAGCGTAAGTTTTGGCGACGGTTTATTTAATTAAACAGCCCCTAGTTAAAGGCGAGCATTGTTCGCCTTTAAAATCTGCCTGTTACTCACAAGGCTGAGGTTTCCCAATGCCATAACCTTGCACAAAATCTACGCCTATTTCTTCTAACACTGCGTGAATTTCCGCATCTTCTACAAACTCAGCCACGGTTTTCATATTCATTAAATGTGCAATGGCATTAATTGACTCAACTATGGCGCGGTCGGTAGGTTGTTTAACAATATTGACCACCAAACTGCCGTCAATTTTTAGATAATCAACTGGTAGGTTCTTCAAATAACCAAATGACGAAGCACCGCTGCCAAAATCGTCTAAGGCAAAGCGAACCCCAATTGCTTTCATTTCTCTAATGAACTCAAGTGCACGTGAGAGCTGTGATATTGCTGCGGTTTCGGTTATCTCAAAGCAGATGTTTCTAGGGTTAACTTGCGAGCTTAGTAATAGCTCTTTAACCCGATTTACAAATTCGTCATTACTTAAGCTAAGACCCGACAGATTTATCGATACCACTGTATCACCTTCGGGAAAGTACTGCTGATAGCGCTCGAATACCGTTTTTAAAACCCACTGGTCAATAATGGTTATCACGCTGTGTTTTTCTGCAGCAGGGATAAACAAATTAGGAGGAATGGTTTTACCTTGTTCATCGCGGTAGCGGATTAAAATCTCATAATGTTTGTGGCTATCTTGTTGGCCTATTGGCGCAATAACTTGCTTGGCTAAGTAGAATTGGTTTTGCTCTATTGCTTGGGCAACATTGGCGATGTAGCCCATTTGTTGTTCTTCATTAAACAACTCATCATCGTTTAAATTGGCAACATAAACTCGACCACGGCCAGCTTCTTTGGCTTTGTAGCAAGATAGGTCGGCTTTACTAAGTAACTCGGTGTCGTTTAATGCACCAGTAATCGGCACCATGCCAATGCTCACACCTACGTTAAATAGTCGTTGATTCCAGTGAAAGCGGTAGCTATCAACTTGTGCAATAACTGTTTCGCATAATTGCTGGGCATCGCTGAGGCTTTTGTTTGGCAATATTAGGCCAAACTCATCACCGCCTAAGCGGCCTACAATATCTTGGTGAGTGGTGCAGCGTTTAATTACGGTGGCAACTTCTGCCAACATTGCGTCACCGATAAGATGGCCTGCAGTATCGTTAACCAGCTTAAAGCGGTCTAAATCTAAAAAGCACAAAAAGCCACTAACAGCTTGCTGCTGAGATTGTTGCACATAAGTTTTAAGCTTTTCATTAAAACTAGAACGGTTGATTAAACCTGTTAATTCATCGTAAGCGGCCTGATAAGCAAGCTTTTTACTCAACAGGTGTTCTTCAGTAATTTCTTTGCTAATGCCACGATAACCAATATATAAGCCGTGTTTATCAAATACCGGCTTACCATTAAGCAGGAATATTTTTATGTCTTTACTGGTTAGCTTTAGCTTAAAAGTTAAGTTGTTGATGGGCTGCTGGTAGGCGAGGGCGGCTTCATATTCAAGCCACGGGAAGCTTATATTGGGATCATGTTTGCACAGCTCTGCTAGGGTTTTACCAATAAGTTGATTGGGCTCTTGTCCATACAGGGCTTGGGTTTCGCCAGATATATAACTAAGGCGTTGCTCGGTATCGGTTTCCCAGAAAACATTCGCGCCAGCATTGGCTAAATCTCGGTAGCGGGTTTCATTCTCCGCTAAGATATGGCGAGTGATACTGCCGCGCCTAATAACCTCGGCGAGTAAGATGATGATGAGAATGCTCACAATAAATGCCGACACTACTAGGCGAACCATCAACTTGTATTTCTCGTAAAAGGTTTCTTCTTTGTTGATGATTAAAGCGTCTTCGGGAAGGGAATTGAGTTTAAAATTGTGTTCGTTTAGTTGTTCCCAGTTAAATACCCACTGGCTACGCGCTAAAGTGATGGGTTCTATGCTTTCTAGCGGTTCGTTGCTTAGAATGCGTTTTACTAGCTCGGCCGCTCGCATCGCATGTTGTCGGCCATCAAGCTCATCAGCCCCCACTGCGCCATACTTGAGTGTGGTTATGGCTATGGTGTAAATCGGGTTGTTGGTCCAAGTAACCAACTGCTCGGTGCCTTGGTTCCAACTTAGTAGCGCATTGTTTTGATTTGGGTTGGTGAGTTGCCCTAGTAACAACACCGGCACATTGCTGGAGAATCGGCTGAATACTTCGCTGATATCATCTAAGGATAATTCTTCAATGACATGAATATTACTTGGTGCACCAGGTTTACCAAACACCGTGCGCGCTTTGGCTAAGTTGGCTAAGCCTGTGGCACTTTTGTCAACAATTAGCACCAACTCATCAACTCCGCTTTGGCTTTTGATGCTGGTTATGGTGCTGGCAATATCTCGGTTTTCAAATACTCCGGTCATATTTGGAGCATCGAGAACGTCTTCTGTTACTCGATTAATGCCTAAATAAACGATGGGCGTGCTAGTAAAAAAATCGTTTCGATGATGGCGGATTAAGTTGAAAGCGGGGTCATCGGAAATAACAATAACATCTAGTTCAGTGCTGGCATATTTGGTCTTGAGATACTTCAAAAAGCTTAGATTGAACTCACCTTGTGGATAGCGTTTAGCATCTAAGTATTCGTGGAATAATCGAGTATCTTGATCTTCTTTGAACGAGCTGTCTAAGCCCTTTTTGAGATACCCCGTCCAAAAGTGCTCTGCATGGTAAGAGTGGATAACTAATACATTGTTGCTAGCCTGAGCGGCAAAACTTAAGGCTGCAAGTAGTGCAAATAAAGGCAATATACTTTTAAACAGATATTTTAGGATACTCGAGTTTTGCAAATTGGCTCCCTGCCTTAGCATTGTATTAGCTATCCCTAGATACAGTATCAACATGAACGTCTATTAAGCCTAAGCCATTGTTTGATACTTGCTCACCGATTTAAATAATCGCACAATGTTTATGATATATCGTTATTTGCGTAAGTGCTTATTAATAAAGCGTGAACTTAATTACAGCTTTGCTTAGCGGCCTAAACAACAGGCCTACTAATCACAATGATTACTGTAATTACCGCCTAGAAATTTAGTGGTTTGTGAGCCAGTTACCTAGATTTAAATTGCGCTAACTCTCTAAGCTGCCCAGCGTTATCATGGCAAAGCTCTGCAAGATGCATTTGTAGTTATGAGGCTCTCAAGGCTTTAGCTTTTGTTGTTGATAGTTGGCGAGTAGTTCTTGATAAGCATCGGTTTCTTTTACTTGTTTTAAAGCCTGCTTAAATTGCTCAATCACCGTATCGTCTACGGCTTGATTAAAGGCATAACAAAGCTGTTCTTGGTTAAGCAGCCATTTTACTTCGTAGTTGCTTAGAGAATAGCTATTTTGTTTGGCGGCGTGCCTAATGGTTTGCTCGGTTCCTGCAATGAAGTCAACACGATTGGCCACTAGCAGTTTTATTAGGTGGTGGTAGCTGTCGGTGAGCATTAAACTGGCATCGTCTACTTCATTGTTCAGCAGCAGTTGCTCGCCAACATCGGCTCTTAGAACGCCAACCTTTAACTCATTGAGTTGCTCAAGTGACTCAATATTTGGTGTGCTATCTGCTTTGCCTAGCAGCACAACACTAACGGTATCAATTGGGCAAACCCACTTAAAATATTGTTTACGTTTGGCAGTGAGAACCGTTGCAAACAATACTGTGTTTGGCTTCTGCTCTAATAAATAATAAGCGCGCTCCCAAGGCATCACTTTAATTGCTTGCTCGGGATGCCCCATCTGTTGCCACATCAGTTTTAATAGTTCAACCGCAAAGCCCTGAGCTTGTCCTTGCTGGTCAAGATAATTAATAGGGTAGGCATCTTCTGTTAAATAGCTCAGTTTATCTAGCGCAGCATAGCTAGATAAACTAAAGCAATATAGACAGAAAAGGGTAAACAAGCGCTGCATAGTTCTACTCTACGAATAACAATTCGTTTAAGTATAGAAAGTGAGTTACTAAGCTTGCTAGATTTCTGCTAAGTGTGCGCTAAGTAGAACTTAAAGTAATTACTCAATAGGCAATCGCACACAAAACTCCACGCCGCTGTTGTCGGTAAAATTGCGAGCACTAATGGTGCCGCCATGAAATTCTGTAATTAGCCTAGCAATATACAAGCCCAAACCTAAATGCGGTTTTTGTTGAGCTTGTTGGCTGCGAATAGACACCATTGATTCAAAAATTTGCTCCACCATGTTGTCGGGGAGGGTGGGCCCATGGTTGCTTATCAGCAATACGGCATCTTTGTTGTCTTGCTGAAAACTGACTTTAATGGCCTTATCGGGAAGGCTAAACTCCATCGCATTGGCCACTAATTTATCCATTAACTGAGCAATGTATTCGGGCACACCGGTTATCAGCATGGTATTTGGGCTAATATCGCAGTCGAAGGCCTGTTCAGGGTAAGTGTACTGGTAGCCTTGCATGCAACCAGAGACTACCTTGTTAAGTGGAAATTCGCTGGTTTCCGCTTGAGATAGACTTTGCTCTAAACGGGTGGCTTCGCTCATGTTGTTGAGGATCATGTTTAGGCGATTTACCCCTTCTTGGGCTCGGTCTAGGTACTTTTGCGTATCCTGATCATGCGTTTTCAAACTTAAGTGCTCTAGCGATGAACGCACTACTGCAACCGGTGTTCGTAGTTCGTGAGACAGGCGCGAAGACATATTTTCTAAATAATGGGTATATTGCGCTAAACGACCAACAATATTGGCGAAGCTACGAGAAAGGTCACCAATCTCGTCACGGTCTTTAGAGCCTTGCAGCGAAGCTTTAACCCTTCCTTGGCTATCAATGGCTTTTTCTGCTTGGTCTCGTAGTTTGCGAATGCGGCTAGAAATGCTCGAAGCAAACAAAAATAGCGATAATGTGCCCACTCCCATCACTAGCAAAATAATGTTAAACAAGCGCTCTAAAGCGCGATTACGCAAGGTACGAATGCCGTTGGTGGTTTCTTCTGCTATCACCACTCCCATTACTTGATCGTCTATCCAAATTGGGCTGGCAGCGGCCAATACAACAGCTCTCCCATCGGGGGTTAAACGCCAAGTAGAACCCGGTTTTCCGCTTAATGCTTGCTTAATGTGGCTGCCTTCTAATTGGGTAGAGTCTTGTAATGAGTCAACAAAATCCTGAGGTGGTTTGGTTAATACCTTGTAGTAAAGAGGGTGAAGGTATTCGCTAGTAAATTTATTCCACCAGCTTTCTTTGTTTATTGGGCTTAAGCTTCGAGCCCAAATGCTTTGGGTGCTTCGGATGTCGCCAGATTTAGCTAATACGCGGCCATGTTTATCAACTACCCAAATGCGTGAGCTGTTGTGGCTCATACCTTTAATAATGCTTTCTATTTCCGGAGAAGGGACCAGTACTGTGCCAAGTTTATCCACTGTATCAATGGCCGAGGTACCAACAATGGAAACCAATTCTCGCTTAGGCGTGCGGTTTACATCATAGATAGAAAAGCCTAACTTGCTGCCCACCATGCTAAGAGGGATCCGTAGCTCAATATTGTAGCCTTTAGCGGTCTTTAACCATTGTCCTTGAATTTTTACTTCTGGTGTTACGGGAGTAGTTTGGCTGGGGTCGAGCGGTAGCTCAAAAGCGTTGATCCAACCATCTTCCGTGGTGGCAACAATATAGCGGCGGAACTGACCGTCAGGAGCTAAAGTTGCAATCGCTAAATGGTCGTTATTATCTACTCGTAAGGTGTTTTTACCTCGGTAAACCACATCGCTATCGGTCACTTCAAAATAGGCGTACAGGTAACGGCCAAATTTACCCACCATGTGAGTAAATTCGCTAGTTAAAGGGGTATTGGGATCTGCTTGATAAATAACATGTTCTTCACCATAGCGCAGCATGCGATGCTGATACTCTTGCCAATCGTTGAGCTTGCCATCGAGTTGAATTGGGCCAGACAAAGGGTAAGCATATAAATCACGGCCCTTTTGCACTTGGCTTAAAAAGCTGGCTTGGCTGTTAAACAGTTTTGGCCGCTCATGCAGTGCAGTAGCAAGGGCTTGGGTGGTGCCTTCTAAGGTTTTTTCTTGACCTAAGCGTAGGTATTTCTCCATCTCCCAGACATATTGATAGCCCAACCAAGGCAGGCACAATAAAAACAGTGACAAGATGGTGACTTTGGCGCGTAGGCCAATAGGTAATACAGGTAGCATTAGGCGAGGCTATCCCAGCGGTAACCCATGCCATACACCGTGTCGATGCACTCAAAATTTGGGTCTGCGGCTAAAAACTTTTTACGGATCCGTTTTACATGTGACGTAATAGTGCTGTCATCTACAAAGATTTTTGCTTCGGTCATTAGCTCTTGTCGGCTGCGCACATGTCCTGGACGTTTGGCTAAAGCATGCACCATCCAAAATTCGGTTACAGTGAGCTCGATGGTTCGCTGATCCCAGGTTACTTGCATGCGATTGCCGTCAATGGCTAAGGGACCTCGTTCTAACAAGTTGTTCTCTTCCGGGGCTGCGCCGACTAATTCCGAGCGGCGAAATAACGCAGCTATGCGGGCAACCAGGTGTGGGAAGCTAATATCTTTGGTGAGGTAATCGTCGGCACCTAAACGTAAACCACATACCGTATCAAAGTCACTATCGCGAGCGGTTAAGAAAATAATTGGCAAGGTGCTAGACATAGCACGCAGTGATTGGCATAAGGAAAAACCACCGTCTATTTCATCTTCTAGACCAATATCAATAATCGCCAAATCGGGCAAGCGGGTGTTAAAAGCGGCTAGTGCCGTAGGCCGGTTGGCATAGGCTTGCACACTGTAGCCTTGTTGTTGCAATACGTCTTTGTAGTTTTCGCGGATCGCCGCTTCATCTTCTACGATGGCAATTCGTTTCATATTGATACTTAAGTTCTAAGCTGCTGACTTGCATAGACTATACATTATTTTTAAGCGCCTTTGGGGGCTTAGGGGCAATTGCCATTTTGTTGCCACAATTGATAAGCGAACTGCCATTTTTACCGCCTGATAATGCCATTTCAGCGGTGTTTAATTGATTCATCGAAAGGGCAAGCACAAGCAAGCCTATTAAATTAAACACACTGAGAAGGACATACTCATGAAAAAGCACCTAATTGCATTAACCGTAATCAGCACTTTAAGCCTATCTACTCAAACAATGGCCAACAACGAGAGTCATGCAAACGAGCGAAATGGCAAAACCGAAATGATTGGTTTTGGCTCTGGCGCGGCAGTTGGCGCTTTAGTTGGTGGCCCAATTGGGGCATTTATTGGCGGCTTTACTGGGGTTTGGATAGGCAAGTCGGTCGCCGATGAAGAAGAGTTAGCCGCCCAACAGCAACAACTGGGCGAGCAGCAACAAGAAATTGAAGTACTGGCAAAACGCAGCGAGCAGTTAGAGTCACTTACTCAGCAACATGCCCGCGTAAATGCTCAGCTTTCTCAGCTAAAAATGGCGCAACAGCAAAAACTCGAAGAGTTAGCCATTGGTTTGAATGTGCAGTTTAAAACCGGCTCATCGGTGATTGAGCCTCACTTTAAACAACAGCTTGACGATGTGGTATATGCCATGAGTTTAGCGCCTGATTTAAAGCTCGACCTTACCGGCTATGCCGATCGCCAAGGTGATTCTAGTTATAACCAAGCCTTATCGGAACAACGCTTAGCTGAAGTTCGTCGCTACTTAATTAATAACGGTATTGCTGAGTCGCGCCTACATTCGCAAGCCTTTGGCGACACGGCTCCCTTAAACGCTGAAGCTAATTTAGAAAACAACTTCTTTGACCGTCGAGTCACCTTAAAGCTGATGTCTGACCGAGGCATGTTGGCCGCACAGTAGTAATGGCAGCTAAAGGAGATAGCGTTATGAAAATAGATCTACTGAAAATCAGTACCCGCTTTTGCTATAGCGTCTCTTTTGGCGGCGCATTCATCATATTATGGGCGGCCTTTGTGTCGCCCAGCCAAGCGGCACTGCACACCGAGCGAGATGTTGTTGAACAATCTGAGCAAGCCAGCTTGGTGTATTTCAATAGCAACGGGCAGCGCCAGTACAGTTTGCCTTTATCTACAGAGGTAAACATGCAAATCTCTGGCATGACCAATAGGGTTACTTTGAGCCAAACTTTTGTCAATGATAGTGAGCAGTGGGTAAACGGCACTTATATGTTTCCTTTACCCAATAATGCCGCGGTCGATCAGATGCAGCTGGTGGTAGGAGAGCGCGTTATTGAAGGCCAGATTCAAGAAAAGAAACAAGCCAAACGTACTTTCGAAACAGCCAAAAAGCAGGGCAAGCGCGCTAGTTTGCTTGAGCAGTTGCGACCAAATATTTTTACCACTGCAGTGGCTAATTTAGGGCCAAACCAAAGCTTGGTGGTGAAGATATCGTATCAGCAGCAACTCAGCTATGAAGATGGCGAATTTAGCTTACGTTTTCCTATGGTGGTGAATCCACGTTATACCCCACAAATATTTAAAGACCAAGTTAGAAGAACGCTGGCAGATGAAAGCGAAATGCCTTTGTCTTTAGCCAGTTTGTTGCAAGAGCCATATCAACAAGAAAATAACAGTAGTGAATTTAACCAGGCTTATCAGCTATTGCGCCATAGCGCTCGCCAATATGCGCAGGCCGGAAGCCAACCCTCACTCAAGGCAGATTTGCATATAGCCCTAAATAGTGGCTTTGAGCTCGAAACCTTAGAGAGCCTTTATCACCCAATAGATAAGAGCATTCGTAGTGACGGCACCATCGACATAAGCTTGCTCGATAGCAAAGCCAATCGTGACTTTGTTTTAAAGTGGCGACCCATAGTGGGCAGTCGACCTGAGGCAGCCTTGTACAGTCAAACTGGTTTAACTCACTCAAGTACTCAATTGCCTGCCAAAGACGATTACGCCTTGTTAATGCTGATGCCACCTCAAGGCAAGCCTGCCGATATTATCGATATTCCCAGAGAATTGATTTTAGTGATTGATACCTCGGGTTCAATGTCGGGAGAGTCGATGATTCAAGCGCGTGAGGCCTTGCATGAAGCCCTGTCTGGATTAGCAGAAGGGGATTACTTTAATATTATTGAGTTTAATTCAAACTATCGTCGTTTTAAGCCCAATGCAGTTAGCGCCAATGCTAGCAATAAAGCCAAAGCGCGCCGCTTTATCAATGGTCTAAGCGCTAATGGCGGAACCGAAATGTTTTCTGCTTTAAACGTTGCGCTCAGTGACCCCAAACAAGCAGCCTCGAACGCCTTACGCCAAGTGATTTTTATTACTGATGGTGCAGTGAGTGATGAACAGTCATTGTTCGAGCTAATCGATAATCGCCTGGCAGATAATCGCTTATTTACCATAGGGATTGGCTCAGCGCCAAATTCTCATTTCATGCAGAGGGCTGCTGAGATAGGCAAGGGTACATTCACCTATATTGGCAAGCAGAGCGAGGTTAAACAGCAGGTCACCCGCTTATTTAAACAGATTGCACACCCCGTAGTGAGTGATGTTCAGCTCGCCTTTAGTGATGGCACCGTGCCAGAGTATTGGCCAAGCAGCATTCCCGATTTGTACCTAGGCCAACCATTGATGCTTAGTCTTAAGTTACCCAGCGGGACGCAACCGCAATTAGTGGTAAGTGGCAATATTGATGGGCAATTTTGGCAACGCAGCCTTAACTTACAAACCAAGCAGCCGGCAGCAGGCCTAGATTTACTGTGGGCGCGCCACTATATCGCAGCCTTAGAGCTTAGCAATCGCTACCTGTATGAAGAGAGGGTAGAAAAACAAGTCCTTGCCTTGGCGCTTAAGTATCACCTAGTGAGCTCGCAAACCAGTTTGGTTGCCGTAGATGTAACGCCTGCTAGGCCGGCAAACCTACCTGTTTTAGATAAGCAGATAGATGGCGGAATGCCGCATGGTTGGCAACCTCCTGCCGCTTTGCCTCAAACCTCAACAGCAAGCCGATTGCACATTTTGTTCGGTTTAGTTCTGCTAATTGCTGCCATGTTAATGCTTAGAGAAAAGCCTTTAGCAGGGCTCGTTAAGTTCAAACCATAAACGCAGCTAGAGAGCCACCAGCTAACCAAGCTGGTGGCTACTCAAACCTCTACTTTTCACAATTCACTGCTTTTAGGGAACATTATGAGCATTAGTTTTTTAGCTAAACATCCAGTGCCATGTAGTCTATTTTTGTTGGGGATTTTGGTACTGGGCCACGGCGCTTATATTCAAGCAAAGGCATATTTGGCGCAGTTTCTTATTGCTCAAGCTTGGCAGCAAACCTTAGATGACCAACAAATACATAAACCTTGGCACTGGGCCGATACCTATCCAGTTGCAAAACTTAGCTTTGTAACCAAACAAGAAAGTATTGGTTTTAAGCATCAGGTTGAATCGGTTTATGTATTAGCTGGCGCTTCGGGCAGAACCTTGGCTTTTGGTCCTGGTTTAGTATTAAGCGGAGCTCCTATTGGCGAAGTAGGTAATACTGTTATTGCTGGGCACCGTGATACCCATTTTGCTAACTTAGCAGCAGTAAACAAAGGTGATTTATTACAAGTAGAAGCCAAGAACGGTGAAATACTGCTTTACCAAGTGGTGAATACACAAATTGCTCATCAAAGTGATACCCAGTTTATGGCGCCCAGTGATGATAACCGCTTAACCCTGATCACCTGTTATCCCTTCAACCAACTGAGTGGCGGAGCAGAGCAGCGCTATATTGTTGAAGCGCTGCATGTGAATAAACCTGCGGCTATATAAGCCAACAATGACGACTAATGCCGCTGACTGTGTTGTTCGCGGTATTGCTCGGGCGTTCTGCCTGTCCATGCGGCAAAGGCGCGATAAAAAGATGTTGCTTCATGAAACCCGAGCAAGAAGGATACTTCGGAACTTGAAATGACCGTTCGACTTAAATAAAACTCGGCTAACTCTTGCCTTGTTTGATTTAACACCCCTTGGTAATTAACCTGTTCGGCACTGAGTTTTCGTTGTAGGGTACGTTTACTCATTGCTAACTCGCTGGCAACGTTTTCTATTGATACCTGACCACTGGGAATGAGCTCCAGCAGGGCACTTTTAACCCTTTGTTCGGTAGCTACATTGCTTTCTATCTGAGATAAGCGTTTTTTTAGTTCAGGCTCAAAGATGTTCCACATACCATTGTTTTCGGTGAGAAATGCTTGCTCTGTATCACTGGTGCGAAAAGCTAAACTGAGCGTTTCTCCAGAGCTCACTGCAACACCAAAATATGCTTGGTATTGTTGGCCGGCGGTAATGCCTTTAGGGCAAGTAACGGTTAGAGGCTGAATATGTTTTCTTGTTGCGGTACGGAGTAGTTGAGTAAAAAACACCGCTTCCATTAATACTAAACTTCGACACAGACTTTGTTGTTTATCTAAGGGCTGTAAGCTTAAGCGAGTAAGCTCTTGGTCGGTTTTTATTTCAAGCTTTAACGGCGCGATTAGCGGTTTAAACTGCTGCAGGCGCATTAAGGCTACTTTAAAGTTGGGGCTGCATAAGCTGGCAAAGATAGGCGGATCAAAGGCTTCAACACAAAAACTATCAGCAAAACATAGCGCTATGTCCCTGTCGCCAACCAGTTGGTCCAAACTATTCCAAAACCGAAAGTATTCGCTACTGGTAAGCATTGCGCCTTCTCGAGTGAATAAATCTGCAGGCAGTTTAGCAATTCGAAGTAGTTCACTGGGTGAAATACCAAAGTCGGCGAGCATTACTTGCCAACCTTGGTGAAGCGGAAATTTTGAAGCAGGTTTCATTGTTTCTCCATAATGGAAGGCTTAGTTAAATTTACTAAGCCTAAGCATTTATCTTATGCGGTCTTTTCCATTGCTTGGCGAGATAGCTTTAATACTAATTTACGTGGCAATAAGGGAATAATCCAGTTGAGCATAAAATGTAAGCTAGCCTCGTTAATTACTAATAGTTGACCCTTTTCCATGGCTTGATAGCCACATTTTGCTACTGATTCAGCACTCGCTGCATTTTTCCAAGCATCTACGCCTTGTAGGTTGCCTGCTTCAACAAAACCAGTGTTTACTGTTCCGGGACACAGCACAGTAACGGTAACGTTTGTATCTGAAACTTCTTCTGCAAGTGCTTGAGAAAATGAGGTGACATACGCTTTACTGGCGTAATACACCGCTTGTAAAGGCCCCGGTAACATTGATGCTGTTGAAGAAACGTTAAGAATTTTGCCTCTGTTTCTTGCTACCATGCCTTGTAAGTAAAGATGGCTAAGCTCGGTTAAGGTCACCATGTTTAGTTGCATCATTGCTTGTTCGGCAGCGAGGTCGCGCTCGTGAAACTTACCATGACCACCAAAACCTGCGTTATTGATTAACATATCGACCTGAATACCTAAACTTTCGGTGTGCTCGAACAATGTTTTGGCTGCATCAGTCTTGGCTAGGTCTTGGGCAATAACTGTCACTGATACTTTATATTGATTCTCAAGCTCTACTTTTAGTGTTTCTAGGCTTTGTTTACTTCTCGCTACAAGAACTAAATCGCCGCCTTTTGCGGCATGTAAGTAAGCAAATTGTTTGCCTATGCCACCTGAAGCACCAGTGATTAAAGCGACGTTATTTGTTTGCAAAGTCATGTTGTGTTCCTAGCTGCTGTAGTTATTTTATGTAGCCAGTTTATTAGCAGAAAAGGACAAAATCTTTTCCGATGGTGACACTTTACTAGCCATTCGTGCCAAAACACAAAAAACAAAATGCTTAATGCGAAAAAGACCGCTAGTGCGGCCTTTAGTTGTTAATCAGCGATAAGCTTTTAGCTAAGTACTAGGGTGTTGGGGAAGAACTGCGTCCAAATACCGTAGTGAACACCGTTATGAGTAGCCACTTGTTTACCTTCACTATTAAGCAGCTTTACAATTTCGCCATCGGTTTCTATTTGTAAGGTTTCTCCGCCAAACTCAAAAGTAAAGCCATTGTTATTTCTAGCAAAGTCTGGGTCGATGGCAATTTGCTCGCTGCCATTGTCATAACCAAATACTTCTAGTTTTGGATTTAAGCGAGTATCGTCCAAGTTCAAGGTATCAAAGATGAAATCTGGGTTTTCAATGTTACGTTGGTTCTTAAGTGGTTGTTCAAATAAACCCAACAACACTTCGTCAATTAAGCGTTCCATTCCATAAATGTAGACCTGAGCATCTGGGTACAAGGCTTTGGCAGTTTCCCACTCCATTTGGGTATTAGGAAGCACAGATGTTTGGTGCTCGGTAAACTCAGACTGCATGGTGATTTGCTGAATAGCGGTACCATTATTGATGTCTTTAAATACAAGGTTGTTATGTACTTGGCCTAATACCTGTAGGTTTGACTCACCCAAGCCATAATCAGTTTCCACCACCATTGGCAGGTTTGATAAACCGCAGTAGGTAACAGCATACTCGGTGCCATCTTGTTCAAAGCCAGCCACGTGCGGTACTTGTAAGTGATAGCGTGGGAAGATATAACTTTGCTTACCCAGCTCAACAACGTATACCCGTGAGTCTTCTTCAGGAATCAGTTTGTCAGCTTGCTCTACCGAGTAGTATTGCGCGGAAAACTGCTCTGTTGGAAAAGCCGTTGGCATGGCATAAGATTGCGCCCAAAAGGTAACGGCGACTCCTGCAGTAGACAGCACCATCCACATCGGCTTCCAATATTTTCCTTTGCTGTTTGCCAACCATAAAATGCCTAGTGCAATGGCTTGCGCAGCCCAAAAGTAAGGCATATAGCGGAAATAGTGTAAAACCCAATCTCTGGGTACACCAATGGTTTGGCCTGGCTCGGTCATTAACACTGCACAAAAAATAGCAATTAGTGCCAATGTTAATGCATACAAATTAAAGAGTATTTTCATTATTCCTCCCCTGTGAGCAAATTGCTGTTAGCGCTTAGGTCTGCTTCAACAATAACGCTGCACTTTTGCTCTCGCTCACTTCACTTAATGAGTGGCAGTTAACTGCCGTATCGATTCAAAACTTGGTTAAAGTTTTACATAGCGATGAGTTGGGAGTAATGCCTGTTAATGGGAAGCATTGTTGCAAATAGTGAACGAATAGAAACTTAAGCTAACTATTTATAGAGGCTGTGGCTAAGTGTTGGTTGTTGGCCACTAATGAATGATGCCTTGGCCATAGAAGGGTAGATAAAAATCTTGTGCCATTATAATTAAATAAGTTAAAAGTAGGCAGCTGTTGAAACGCTTAGGCGAATCGTATTACCTTTAAGCAACCAACAGTCAGTTATCCGGTAATGTATAAGGAACTATATTGTCGCGCCTGTCCCCGCAGCTTAATCGCATAAAAAGCTTGCTTGCTTTTATTCATCAGAATATTGAGCAAAGCATGAGTGTGCATGATTTAGCCGCGCAAAGCTGTTGGTCGCGCTGGCAGCTGCAACGTATTTTTCAGGAACTCACCAATAAAAACTTAGCCAAGTATGTGCGTGAACAAAAGTTGAGCCGAGCGGCAGAGCAATTACTTGATGGAAAAATGCGAGTAACCGACATCGCACTGCAATATGGCTTTAACTCTGAAGTAAGCTTTAGCCGCGCCTTTAAACAGCATTTTGGGCTCGCTCCCGGCGCGTATAAACGCCGCGGTGACCGCCAAGGCATTAGTGCTCCAATGGTGCTAATGGATAACCCGCGTAGCCAAACTCAACGAATGATAGAGGTTCGCATAGAGAGCCGGCCTGCATTTAAGGTCTACGGTGTGGCGGGGCAAATAGATAATTTGTATACCCCCCAAGCAGATTTTAAGCTAAAAGTTCCTTCTTTATGGCGCAGTTTCCATCAGCTGTATCCGATGCAAAGTGAAGGATTAACTGGAGTGGTGGACACCCTAAATATTCACGCTAGCGGTAAACTTAATTACTTAGCGGGTAGCCAGCAATTAAGCGAAGCCTCTGAACAGCTACAGTGCTGGAACGTGCCACAACAACTGTATGCCATTGTTAGCCACACCGGGCTTATTCAAGACTTGGCTGCCACCATCGATTGGTTTATTCATCAATGGTTGCCAGAATCTGAATACCAAGGGGTAGATGGCTACGAGCTAGAATGTTATCCCGAGAACTACCAACCGCAGTCGCCAAGCGCGACGATGGAATACTTCCTACCTATTCAAAAATGATGATTTAAGTCAATCTCGCTGTAAATAATGCAAAAAATCTTGTTATTTGCACCAAATTGTTAAGTTTTTAAAATGTGATCTGTATAGAATTATAAATGAGAATCATTATCAGTAGCATTTAACTTTGCGTTAACAAGAGATAACAAACGGATCATGTTTAATACTAAAATCACTCCCATTGCGATGCTGGTGGCCTCTGTATTGAGTGCACCAGCTTTGGCTGAAGAAGCCGCCATTAGCGAAAAACAAGCAGACGAAAAGCTAACAGTACTAGGAAAAACTTACCGTAATACGGCAACTAAAACAGCACTGTTGCCAGAAGAAACACCGCAGTCAATTTCAACCATTGATCGCGAAACCTTAGATTTACGCGGAGTAAACTCGGTTTCAGAGGCACTACGCTACACCCCTGGCGTGCACACTCAATTGCGCGGTGGGGCAGTTAATCGCCTAGATCTATTCAATATTCGTGGTTTTACTAACTATCAAAACTACTACGATGGTTTACAGCTGCAATACAATGCTTGGAATCTACAACCACAAATTGACGCCTTTGCGGTAGAACAGGTAGAAGTATTTAAAGGACCAACTTCGGTGCTTTACGGCGCAATGCCGCCAGGTGGTATGGTTAACCTTATTGCTAAGCGCCCAACTATGGAGCGTGCTACCGATGTAAGCGTAGCATCAGGTAGTCATAACCTACTAGAAGCGACAGTTGATTCGCGCGGTCAAATAGGTGACAGCAATGTTGCTTACCGTTTCTTAGGTAAAGCAACTAAACAAGATGGAATGGCCGATACTTCTCAGCAAGAGCGTTACCTTATCGCTCCGTCGATTGATTGGCATGTGAGCGATAAAACGCTGGTTAACCTAAATGCTTATTATCAAAACGATCCTCATGCGGGTATTTACACCACCATGCCAGCTTATGGCACGGTGTTAGACAATCCGAACGGTAAGCTATCGAAAAACTTATTCACCGGTGACGAAAACTGGAACAAGTTTGAACGCGAGTTTGGCTTGTATGGCTTTAAAATTAACCATGAGTTCAACAGTAATTGGACCCTGTTGCACGCTACCCGTTACTTAGATGCAAAAGCACTGCAGCACAATACTTACAATGTAGGCCTAGAGCCAACTGATGGGCGAACCGTATACCGCCGCGCATACCTAACGGATGAAAGCTCTAAAGGTTGGACTACCGATACGCAACTAAACGGTAACTTCACCACGGGTATGGTTGAGCATAGCTTATTGATTGGCTTTGATTGGCAGCAGTTAAAGTCTGAGGTGACATACTACGATGGAGCAACAACATCCATTGATATTTATGCGCCAGACAATAATCAACTAAACCCGAATGAAGTTTACGATTACATCAAAGGTAATCCAGACGGTTATAACCAAGTTAACAGTTACAAAACCACTCAAACTGGTGTGTATATTCAAGACCAAATGCGTATCGACCGCCTAATTGTTATGGCTGGTGCTCGCTTTGACCAATACAAAAGTGACAGTGTTTACCACCTAGCTGGTGACTACACCGACAGTGTGGATCAAAACAACACCTCTTACCGTTTAGGTGGCTTGTACGAGTTTGATAATGGTATTTCGCCATACATTAACTACGCCGACAGCTTTGAGCCAACGCCGGGAACAGACAAAGACGGTAATGCCTTTGAGCCTTCAACTGGCAGCCAATGGGAAGGTGGTATTAAGTACAACTCAGCAGATATGAGCCAAATGCTTAACTTAGCAGCATTCCATATCACTAAAGAAGGTGCCTTAACTCAAGACCCAGATGGTGCTCCGCATCATCAGATTCAGGTTGGTGAATCGGTATCGAAAGGTTTTGAAGCGGAAGGTCGCTGGTGGGCAACGCCTAATCTGGATCTTACCGCAAGTTATACCTATCAAAATGTTGAGATCACTAAAGATAACTCAGGCTTAGAAGGTAAAACGCCGGTATGGGTTCCTGATCAATTAGCCAACTTATGGGCAAACTATCACTTCTTTGGTGGCAGCTTAGATGGCTTAACCTTAGGTGGTGGTGTGCGCTACATTGGCGAAACTCAAATTGATGCAGCCAATAGTAGCACGGTAGACGGCTACACAGTGGCAGACGTTTCAGTTAACTATGGCCTTGGCCGCTTAGGCAGCGGGTTAGAGAGATCTGCGGTATCGTTAGCAGTAACCAACTTGTTTGATAAAGAGTCTTACAGTTGTTACGACACCTTAAATTGTTGGGCAAATGACGAGCGCCGTGTGGTTGCTCGACTAAAAATGGGCTTCTAAATAAGGGTTACGGAGCTAGCAAATTATTGCTAGCTCCGAGTAGTAATGACGGTAAATAGCGATAAACACTATAACCAAATGCTGCAACAATTTGCTGTTGCAGCTTTTGAGTTTCTGAGTCCTGTAGATTCGGCCGAACAATGGGTGCGTGAAGGCTCTGTAGATAGCATGGGTGAACTGTATCAGTTTTGGCAGTTACAGCATCCAGAAGCGGGCAAAATCTACTGGCAAAGTCGCAGTTGGAGCATGTTGGCTTGGCAACCTATCAGCCTTGCTTTGATTGCTTGTTACCAAGTGCAAGCCAGCCCCGATTTATCTCGTTTAAGTCAGCGTTATCATTTAGGCAATGTATTTGGTTATCGTTTTGAAGCTAACGAGTTAGCGCTTTGGCAGCAATTTGAGTCTGCTGCTTTACTACGTAAATCAATTGCACAATCTCTACGTGTTTTGCTGGATCAGCTGCTAAAAGATTTTAGCCAAGTGGCTCGGATCAGCCCTAGTACCGCTTATCGAAATATCGCCGACGGGGTATTAGATATGATGTTACGTGGAGTAAAAGCTAGCCAGCAAGTGATTAAGCCCGAACTTGTCGAGCATGAATTTCAACATTGGTTGCAAGATTTAGCACTGCCTCTTGAACCCCGAGCAACATTATTTGAAGACCCACAAGGTAGCCTGCAAGTTGCGAGGGTGAGTTGTTGTATGGACTATAAAAAACAGCAGGGGAGTTATTGTGTTGGCTGCCCATGCGAGCCGAAATAAAAGGCAGAACAATAAAGATGTATCAATTAAGCAAGATAAACGTTGAGCGTGATAATAGAAGCATATTGTCTATTGATGAACTAAGCATAGATCCCACTGCTTTTACCGTAGTGCTTGGGCATAATGGCTCTGGTAAATCTACCTTGGTCAATCTGTTAACCCAGCAGTTTTCGCCAGATAGCGGTGAGATAAGCCTTAACAACAAAACCTTAGCTAGCTATAAAGCGCGCGAGTTAGCGCAATTGGTGGCTTATCTTCCTCAGCAACTACCGCAAGTTGCAGGTATGACAGTACATGAGCTGTGCAAGCTGGGGCGTTTTCCATGGCGTGGAAGTTTTGGCCGCTGGCAGCCTCAAGATTATCAGGCGATTGAGCAGGCCATTGTTCAAACTGATTTAGTTGAATATCGGGACAGTTTTGTCGATGAGCTAAGTGGCGGCGAGCGCCAGCGTGCATTTATTGCGATGTTATTGGCGCAGCAGTCGCCATTGTTGGTACTTGATGAGCCGACTTCAGCCTTAGACATTAGCCATCAATACCAGCTTATGGAGTTGCTTCAATCGCTCAACAAACAAACTCAAAAGGGCATGGTGGTAATTATTCACGAACTTAATTTGGCTTTGCGCTACGCCACCAATGTTATTGCCTTAAAACACGGCAAAGTGGTGTTTTCTGGCCCTAAAAGTTTGTTGGAGAATGAAGCGACGTTATCCGATTTATTTGCCAGCAATATTAAGTTGCTTGAGCACCCTCAAGATCACACCAAGGTGGCAACAGTATGTTTGTAGCACTCACTCGCATTAGTTTAATTTTTTGCTTATTTACGGCTGCTGCTAAGGCAGACATCATGGTTGAAGATAGCCTCGGAACCCATAAATTGAGTGCGCACCCGCAAAGAGTTGCCGCACTTAACTGGGATGTTGCCGAGCAAGTGCTGGAGTTGGGCGTTACACCTATTGCTATGTCTGACATTGGCGGCTATCAAGAATGGGTAGTACAACCCGAGGTACCGCAAGGGGTGGTGGATATTGGCACACGCACCGAGCCAAATCTGTCGTTACTGGCTGAACTAAAGCCCGACGTTATTCTTATTGCTTCTCCACAAAAAGACCTTATGGCGCGTTTATCGGCCATTGCACCAGTACTGTTCTATCAAAACTACAGCGCTAAACACAAAAACGCTGAAGCGGTGGTAGAGAACTACCTTCGAATCGCTCAGTTACTGAATAAAACAGAGTTTGCCCAGCAACGCTTGGCAGATACTCAACAAGAATTAGATTCACTCTCCCAGCAGCTGCTTAAGGCTTATGGTGGAGAGCTGCCAGAAGTTGCTGCTATTCGTTTTGCCAGCACCAGCTCTGTTTATCTTTATGATGAAAACTCTATTCCAGTGCATGCTCTCAATCGTTTAGGTATTCGCTCTGCCATGCCAGAGCGAGGCAGCCAATGGGGCGTGGCCAAAAAACGCATTACCGAACTTGCCCAAGTAGAGCAGGGCATGGTGTTGTATTTTGAACCTTTTGCGCATCATCAAGCCTTAGATAATTCTAGGCTATGGCAAGCAATGCCTTTTGTGAAACATCAACGAGTAAGCAGTGTTGCTGCAACTTGGAGTTATGGCGGCGCTATGTCGGTGTTGTACAACGCACGAGCCTTAACTAAAAGCTTACTGGAACTATCACCTCAATGATTAAAGCGTATTCCATCTCGCTTGGCGCGCTGCTGCTTGGTTTGGTATTAAGCCTAGTGTTTGGTAGCGATTTAGCGTTTCAGCGGCAATGGCAATTGATTGGCGGTGTCGAGCCTGAACAATTTATAGATTTTGCTTACCTTTACTCACTGTTGCCACGTATGACCATGGCCTTAATGGTTGGGGCAAGTTTAGGCTTAGTGGGCAGCTTAATGCAGCAGCTCACTCAAAACCCTCTGTTGTCTCCGCTAACAATGGGAACCTCTTCAGGGGCTTGGCTAGCCTTGGTGATGCTTAACTTATGGGTGCCGCTTGATATTGCAGATTTAAGTGCGGCGGCCGCGATGATTGGTGCAATGTTCGCCATGTTTTTGGTCATCGCCATTGTCGGTATACGCAACCTTAGTGGCTTGCCAGTCGTGCTGGCCGGTATGGCGGTAAACATTGTTTTAGGAGCGGTGGCCACCGCAATCATTTTGCTGAATGAGCAATTTGCTAGCAACTTGTTTATTTGGGGGGCTGGCGATTTAGAGCAAAATGATTGGTTTTGGCCGCTTTGGTTGGCACCTCGTTTGTTGCCAGCAATTTTGATTTTTCTATTAGCCCCGCGGGTCCTGAGTTTACTTAAACTTGGCCAGCAAGGCGCAGCGGCACGTGGTTTAAATGTAGTGCCAATGTTTTTGCTGCTATCGGTAGTGGGTGTGTGGTTAGTGGCGGCCAGTATTACTGCTGTAGGGGTGATTAGTTTTGTTGGGTTAATTAGTCCTAATATCGCGCGGCGCGTAGGCGCAAGAACAACCACTAATGAACTATGGTTGAGCTGCATTATTGGTGCATTGCTATTAGTATTCACCGATTTATTAGCCAATGCCTTAAGTGAGCAAATTGGTGATGTTGTGCATAGTGGTATTGCAGCAGCACTGGTTGGTGCGCCAATACTTATAGTGCTATGCCAGCGGCAGTTACGCGCGCAAGATCAGCTTTCTTTAAGCTTACCTCAATCAAGATTGCGTTGGCGTAATCGTTATTATGGCTTAGCTGCTTTTATTATTGCTTTAATTGCTTTGCTTTCTTTACTGGGACAGCATAATGCAGGAAGTTGGAGCTTAGCGATCCCAGATGCATTCAACTGGTTATTACGCTGGCCTCGCTGGTTAACTGCAGTATCGGCTGGTGCAGCGCTCGCGGTGGCTGGGTGTGTATTACAACGTTTAATTTTTAACCCTCTAGCTAGCCCGGACATTTTAGGGGTTTCTGCTGGGGCCACCATGAGCTTGGTAGGTTTAACCGTTATCACTGGTGCCAGCATTTTTAGCGCATCTCCCTGGGTGGCTATATTAGGCAGTACCATTGTATTAGCCCTATTGTTTTTGTTTAGTACTTATCGGCAGTTTTCTCCGGCCAAACTGGTTCTGTGTGGTATTGCGTTAGCGGCATTGATTGAAGGTTTAGTGCACTTTGCGTTAGCCAGCGGCCAGCAAGAGATATACGAAATTTTGGCTTGGTTGGCAGGTTCTACCTATCGGGTTAGCCCAGAAGCCGCATTACGCTTAGCTGCAGTATGTTTTGTGGTAATTTTAGGTTTGTATGTGTTACACCCTTGGCTAAGTTTGATTTCAGCTGGTCGCTCGTTTGCACAAGCAAGAGGCCTAGCTGTGCCCAAAGCTTATGTGTTGATGTTACTGGGAGTAGCCTTACTGTGTGCCATGGTAACTGCTACCATGGGGCCGGTAGCATTTGTGGGTTTGCTAGCGCCACATGTTGCGGTAATGCTAGGGGCGCGTTTAGCTAAACAACAGATTATTGTGTCTGCCTTGGTAGGGGCTTTATTGTTGTCTTTTGCAGATTTGATAAGCCAATGGATTTTTTATCCTAGCCAAGTGGCTGCTGGAACCTTGGTATCAATTATTGGTGGTATTTATTTTATCGCCTTATTGGTGCGTGGTCAGCGACAGGCCAGAGCTTAATCAATGAAAATGAGAATTAATTACGCTACACTCGGCGCGTATTACTATTGCTGCCAGCGCTTAATCAGTGCTGGTTCTATTAAACGATTGGAAGTATTCATGTTTAGTTATCTACTTCGAGTCAAATGGTTGTTGTTAACAGCCAGTTTGATGACAAGCATTTCCTTTGGCTCGCAAGCCGAGCAGTTAGATCAAGCACGCAAGATTGAAGGCGAGATTGTTGACCAAGCAAAACACAGTCAACAACGTATCGACCAATCAAGTGATCAGGCTTTGGCCTTAGCGTCAGAGATTCAAGCGCTTGAGCGAGAAGTGAGCCAACTAAAGGTATACAAAAATCACCTTAGTCGCTTAGTTGAAAGCCAGCAAAGTGAGCAGCATAGTATACAAGAACAACTCAATGAAATTGGTTCAACTCGCTTGGGAGTAGTGCCACTTATGTATCAAATGCTCGAAGGGCTAGCCCAATTACACGAGCAAGATTTACCGATCCGCAGTGAGGTTCGCCAGCAGCGCCTAGCAAAGTTAAATACGCTTATGAGCCAAGCGGATGTTAGCGACTCAGAAAAGTATCGTCGGATATTAGAAGCCTATCAAATTGAATTGGATTATGGCTTGAAATTAGGCAGCTACGAAGCGCAAATTGAGCTCGATGGCCTGCGACAAGTAGAGCTGTTAAATCTAGGCAGAGTGAGCTTGGTCGCGCGTAGTTTAGATCATCAACAGTATTGGGCATGGCATCAAAATAGCCAGCAATGGCAAGTTATCGAAAGTAAGCAACATAGCAATGTAGGCTTAGCCTTTGATGTAGCGAATAAAGTCGCAGCACCGAGTTTATTAGTGCTGCCACTGGCGCTAAGTGCGGAGGCTAATCAATGAAACCATTTGTATTGATAACACTGCTCGCTTTAAGTAACAGCGCCGCTTTGGCAGAAGAAACTTTACTAAGCACCACGCAACAAGCTAAGCAGCAAGAGTTACAGCATAACCAAGCAAGAGAGCAAGGTTTTGAGCAAGATTTAGCGCAGCTTAAAGCGCGCCAGCAAGCTTTATTGGCCGAGCGTGATGCCTTACAAAAGGATACAGATAGTTTAAGTGATAGTTTCACTGACAATGAAAAAACCTTAGCAGAATTAGAAACCGAGCTACATTTAGCGTCGGGTAGTTTAGGTGAGTTATTTGGTGTAGTGAGGCAAGCCGCTAAAGAGCTCAAACTAGAGTTACAAACTAGCGCTTTGGTGGCAAATCAGCCAGAAGTGATACTCACCTTAGATCAAATAGAGCAAGCGCGCGCGCTACCTTCAATGGTTGAACTAGAAGGTTTGTGGCAAGCATTTGATCGCACCATTCAAGCTAGTGGCCGTATCGAACACCTGCAATTGCCTTATTTTGACAACCAAGGGAAGTTACAGCAGCAAAGTTTTTGGCGTTTAGGCGGCTTTGGTTTGGTTAACGAACAAGGTTATGCCCGCTGGGATGGTAAGCAAGCTAAGTCGTTTAATGTGCAGCCTGAACTTGCGCCTACGGCCACAGAGTTACAGCAAACGTCGGGAAGATTTGTAAGCATGGATCCAAGCCATGGAGGTTTGTTGCAACAATTGGCCGAGCAACCTACTTTAGCTCAGCGTTTTGCCCACGGTGGTGTAGTAGGTAAAGTTATCGCACTGTTATTTGCATTAGGAATGCTGATTGCCTTATATCGAGGTATTCGTTTACTCATCATTCGCAGTCAAATTCAGGCTCAGCTAAAACAACCCGCTAATCCAAAAGATAATCCTTTAGGCCGAATATTACAGGCTTACAAAGCCGACCAAGACCAAGCTGTAGAAGCAATAGAGTTGCGTTTACTTGAGCAAATTGTAGATGAACAGCAGCATTTAGAGCGTGGCTTAAGCATGATTAAATTGCTTGCAGCGCTAGCACCAATGTTGGGTTTATTGGGGACGGTAACTGGAATGATTGAAACGTTCCAAGTGATTACTCAGTTTGGTAATGCCGATCCTAAAGTAATGGCAAGTGGCATCTCGATGGCCTTGGTGACGACCGTTCTTGGGCTTATTTCTGCTATGCCTTTGTTGTTCTCGCACAATGTATTGCATGCACAAGCAGAGGCTATTCGCAACATACTCGAGAAACAAAGTTTGGGATTGGTTGCACAGCGGGCAGAGGCAAACCATAGCTTAAAGGCTGTAAGTAACAATGCTGCTTGAGCTAATTAACCAGCTACCTGACTGGGCCAATATTAACGAGTTTATGCTGCGTGGCGGGCCGGTACTTTGGGCCTTAGTAGCCGTGGTGGCTGGTTTTTGGTTACTTAGCTTAGAGCGTTTGCTGTTTATAGTGTGGGATTTTCCTCGCTTGCAAAATGTCTGGAAGTCCCGCTGGGATGCCCGTGAAGAGCAGCATTCTTGGCTGGCCTTGTGGCAGCGTAACGCTTGGTTGAGCGAAGCAGAAAACGCTTTGAAAAGAAATTTTAATCTCTTGAAGTTGTTGGTGGCACTTTGCCCAATGTTAGGTTTACTGGGCACGGTTACTGGGATGATCGTGGTATTTGATACCATGGCTAGCCAAGGAAATGCCGATCCGCGGTTGATGGCGGCAGGCATTGCTAGAGCAACGCTACCTACCATGGCTGGCATGGTTGCAGCCCTTACCAGTATGTTTATCTATTCACGTTTATCGCGGTTAAGCCAGCGTAAACAGCTACATTTAGAAAAGCTTTTAAGGAGTCGTCGATGAGGTTAGGTCATCGCAGGCAACAGCACGAAGAAGCGCAAGTCGACCTTACGTCGATGCTGGATATTGTATTCATTATGTTGATTTTCTTCATTGTGACTAGCTCATTTGTTAGAGAGTCGGGCATGGAAGTGCAAAGGCCGCAGGCGAGTAATGCGGTTGCTCAAGCTAACGCTGGAATTTTTGTAGCAGTGGATGCGCAAAACCGGATCTTTATCGATCAACGCATGATTGACGTAGAGCGAGTTCAAGCTAATTTGGAGCATTTACTGTTAGAACAACCTAGCGCCAAGCTGGTTATTCAGGCCGATAAACATGCCTATAATGGCACAGTAGTAAAAGTGATGGATGGCGCTAAAGCTGCCGGTATTCAAGACATCGCTTTGGCCACCGAGGCGCCATAATGCTGCGTTTGTTGTTAATCAGCCCCTTAGCGGTGTTGTTAGCTATTAGTCTGTTTGTAGCGATGAACTCTATGGTGCATTTTCAACGCAGTTTGCCGGAAGATAATTCATCGAAGCCGAATTTGTTTATTCAGCTGCAACAGCCTGAAAGCATTGCCCAGCGTAGACAGCGCCGCTTACCTGAGCCGCCAGAACCGATGCCGGAAGCGCCAAGTTCAAGCGCTACCAGTGCACCTGAGCAAGCGTCTAGTAACGACCAACAACTTAATACTTTAGCGATGCCAAGCATTAACTTTGAAAGTAATGTTAGTGCGCTAAGCTTATCAGCACCCAATTTACCTATGGTTGCCAACGTTCAACAGCAAGACATTTTGCCATTGCATCGGATAGAGCCTAAATATCCAGAGCGAGCTAAACGACGTAATATTGAAGGCTATGTGAAGTTCAGTATCACTATCAATGAGGCTGGGCGAGTAACAGATATTAAGGTCTTAGATGCCAAACCCAAAGGTGTGTTTGAACGCGAAGCATACAAAGCGCTGTCTCGATGGAAGTACCAGCCACAAATGGTAAATGGTAAAGCCACAAAAATTACAGATCATACTGTTATTATTGATTTTGAGGTTCCAGCTGCAGATGATTAGGATCTTATTGGCTACTTTAATGTATTTCGGGCTAAGTTCTGGGCCACTGTTTGCTCAAGAATTAAGTCGGAATACAGCAGAACGGGTGCAACGAGTATTTCAATTACAACAAGATGGCGAACTCGCTAAAGCCATTTCTCAGTTAGAACAACTCAAGCCCAGCGCTAAATATGACCAAGCTTACATAGCTCGAATGTTGGGAATTTATTATTGGCAAGACGAGCAGGTAGCGTTAACTAAAGCAAAACTGGCAGAGGCTGTGAACTTGCAAGCGTTTCCCCCACAACAGGCTTGGGAAACGCGAAACATGCTGGCCGAAATACTACTTAGTGAGCAACAGATTGATGAGGCATTAAGCCATTTTGAGATATTGCTGACTCAAGTTCAGCAGCCGGAATTAGAGCTTAATATTAGTCCTTCACAAAAGCTTAATTTACGCGCTAATTTGGCTTACGCTAATTATCAACAACAAAACTGGCAAGCGGTGTTAGATCATTTAGCCGCGCTGGAACAGCTGCAAGCGTTAGATAAAAACAATCTAAGTATGCGTTTTATCGCTCAAGTGCAGCTAAAGCAGTTAAAAGCGGCGATCGTCACCAATCAAGCTTTACTGGTGTTAGAGCCAGAAACGCTGCGTTGGTGGCAACAACTAAGTGCTTTGTACAGCCAAACCCAGCAACATCAAAAAGCCTTAGCTACCTTAGTTTCTGCTGAGCGTTCGGGATTAGCCTTGGGAGAGAGCTTGTTACGCCATAAAGCCCAGTTATATGCGTATTTAAGAGTGCCAGAAAAAGCAGCTTTGAGTTATGCCCAATTGGCTGATGCCGATTCTGATGCGGCATTATTACTTCGCCAAGCACAACTTTGGCAGCAAGCAAGAGAATGGCAAAAGTCAGCGAAGTATTGGCAACTGCTTGCTGAGTATAAGCCTGAGTACAATCTGCAGTATGCTCAGGTGTTGTTATTGAGCAATCAATATACTCAAGCTATTGAGGCTTTAAAATTAGCTGATCCGCAAGAACAACAAGCTAAATCGCAGCTATTGTTGGCCGAGATTTACTTAGAGACAAAAGATTACTCACTGGCTTATGCCGCTGCTCAACGTGCGCATATCCTTGAACAAAGCTCGCAAAGCGAGCGCTGGTTAAACTATTTAGAAGCCTTAGTTGCTGATACAAAAGCTTAAGCAAACCAAGCTAATCGGAAAGAAAGGCCAAGGGCAACAAAGCCAACACTGAGCAAAGTAACTGCGATGATATGCAAGGCCATATCCCACAAGTTATTGCTGGATAGTTTAGGTAAAACGCGTAACTTGGCGTCTAAGGCTAAACCAAAGGTTAAAGCCAACAATATTAGTTTACCGGCGATGCCGTGGCTTATAGGGTTACTCATGCTAAACCAAAGGCTCACATCGGGGAGCCAATGATAAGCCAGCAAAAGCCCGGTAATCACTTGAATTATTAACGCTGGCATTCCCACCTTTTCAAAAGCTTGCTCAAAATCTAGTAGCATTTCCGGTGATTTGGCTCTTAAAACTTTGGGTAATATCACCAAGCAAAGCACGATATGTCCGCCGGTCCAAATAGTTGCTGCGATGAGGTGGGCGAGTAGCAAAAGGCTGTATGTCATTAGGTTTCCTTACCTTGGGTAGTTGTTTGCACTATAAGCGAATGGCTAGCTTGTAACCTTGATAATTATCATTCAAATACGAATGTTAATTGTTTTTGTTACTAGGTTTGAAGAGATATCAGGTTGCACGTTTTTTGAGGGCAGGTTGGTTTTGAAAGGTGGTAACTAAAGTGCTTTGCTTCGGATAGTTTGAGCTTGTACAGCGTTTATTGGCCCAAGCAAAAGCAGATGTTTTGCAGGTAACAAAAAGCCCGTAGCTCATTGAGCTACGGGCTGCTATTTGGTCGGAACGAGAGGATTTGAACCTCCGACCCCCGACACCCCATGACGGTGCGCTACCAGGCTGCGCTACGTTCCGAATTGAGCAATGAATTTACTTAGCTATCAGAGTGCTGTCAATACACCACTTTGGTTTTTGTGCTTAAGTGTTCATTCAATGTACAAATTACTGTTGTGGTTGATAAAAACGCTTTAAGTCGTTTAATACTTGTACCAACATAGGCACAGATACACGAGCGTTGCTGGATTTTAGATCGCGATCTAACACCCGATAGCTACCTGATTGATTAAAGAGAGTAATCTGGTTGCGTTGAACAACAGCTTGTTGTTCTTGGTTACCTATTAATATCCAATCTCGCTTACGCTTCTTAAATAAGTTTTGTCCGGTGCTATAGTTTGCGCTGTTAGATGCCACTGCAAGCATTTCTTCAAGCAAGGTTGGCACTATATCGTTATGGCTAGTATCACTGTGCAATAGTGATGGGTTTTTATCTGGCCAAGATATAAATAACGGCACTTGAGTTTGATAGCGGCTAAAGTTGCTATTGTTACCCCAGTAGTTGCTATTACCATCGTTTAGTTCGTTTCCGTAGTCGGATGTTACCACTAAAATGGTGCGCTCTAATTGGCCGCTTTGAGCTAGTTGCTGGTACACCTTGTTCAGTTGCGAGTCCACAACTGTGGCGGCATCTGAGTAATGTTGGCTTAAGGACTCAGGTGTCACTTCGCTCATGGTCTCACCGCTGCCATTGTCATAAGCAGCAACGCCATTTAGATATAAAAAGTTAAACCAAGGAAGTTGCGCATATTGGCTTTGCTGCCAGATTAGCCATTCCTGTATGGCTTTCTCGTCACCCGCAGCTCCGCCAGGCCACTTGGTCATATCGAGGTTTGAAAGCTCGCTAAAGCTGGTTCCTGCTAATTCCGGCAGGTTTAAGCCACGGCTGCTAAACAATTCAATCTGATAGTTGCTGTCTTGTAGTGCAGACACCAATACAGAGCCTTGGCTTTCCGTTTTAAAGCTCGGCCAATAGCTGGTTGGGATTCCGTAAAACAAACTAAATAAACCTTCTTGCGGTTTATTGCTGCCACTGTGGTGACTAAAAAACTGGCTAGAGCGTTTAGCTTGCTTCCAGCTGTTTGGCATTGCTTGTTGGTTAAGCATATCCCAGCGTAAGCCTTCTACTACCACGAGCATTAAGTTGTAGCGCTGTTCAACTTGGTCATATTTTAGTGGTGAGATAGGGTAGCGAAGTTGCCCTTGCTGCTCTTGTTCTTGTGCTTTGATTTGTTTGTAGTAGGCATCTACATCAAAAATGCCTTGCTCTTGTAAGAAGCTTCGCGCGGTAAGCGGGTAGAACAAGGGGTAGTTATTCTTTTGTCGAGTAATGGTGGTGTAGTTTGTTGCATCGGCCCAAGCGTGCACAAAGTGGGTTAACAAAAAGCAGATGAATAAGACACCAGCAATTGGACCACCAAGGCGTTTGTGCTCTAAACGGCGTAAATACTTCCAACACAGTTTTGCAAGCCAAAGCTCTAACAGGAAGATAAAGGGTACAGATACAAACAATAAATTAAGTGTATTGGCTTGGCTGTTTTGCTCTTCATCTACTAGTAGTTCCAGCAAAGCTGGATTTAGGTGTAAATTAAAAGTGGCAAAGACCTCTGTATCAACAATCAGTAAGCTTATTCCGATGGTGGCGAACAACGCCCCAACAAAGCGCAATGAGCGATTACTAGGAATAACAAAACTGAGTGGAAATAGGGTAAGCAAGAAAATAACAAAGGCAATAAAGGAAAATTGCCCTAACCAACTCACAATTAAATAGCTTTGACCTAAAAATGTTTCCGGTGGGGTAGCCAGAACCAGATAACGTAGGCCAACTATTAAGGCCAAAATTATATTTGATAAACAAAACCAGTGGCCCCAGCTTATAAGCTGAGACACTTTGTCGCGGTACTGTTTTGAGCTATTTACCATTGCGAGACAGGAAATCCTTTTGTGTGCTTATTTTTCGTCGTTAATCGAATTTTTTAATGCTTTGGCAAAGCCCTCGGTGAGCTTTTTTCTTTGCTCTGGCGCAACACGCTGATTGATCATACAGGTAGCTGCATTGCCTAGTACCATTAGCGCCAAATCAGTGGTTACATTGTGATTGTCGACTACTTTGAGTACATCATTAAGTAATTGTTCCACCTGCTCTGTGGAATATTTTGAAACTATTGCCATTACTTCTCTGCAAATTTGCTGATAAAGACGCGTATAATACCCCACCTTGTCAGCAAACACTAACAGTAAGAGACTATGAGCATTTCCTTAAAACACCTTATTTTACATTCACTAGAGCTAGTTGAAGATGGCACCATTGGGCTGCAAGCACGAGCCGAAGAAATGGCTCATAGCGAAGAGGCGCTTAGCTTAATAGAGAGCTTACATCTTAACTATAGTGGAAGAGCAGCTAAAGGCTTTGGCTTTTATAACCAAGAAAATGACAGCCCCTTCAAACAACAATTGGATGCCTTATTAAGCCAAGACGTTGATTTTCATAAATACAGTGTTGATGCTGGCACGGTATTGATTGAAGAACTAAAGAAATATGATTTTGTAGAGCAAGGTGTATTGCTTCTGGCTAACTACGAGCATGTTGCTGGCGAGTATCTGCTTATCATGCTGCTAGAAAATAAAACCTCGCCTGCAGTAGACGATAGCTTAGAACTTACTGCTAGCCGCTATTTAGAAACCAGTTCTGTGCAACTTGCTGCACGCATCGATATTACTGATATGCAACGTAATCCTGAATCACAGCGTTATGTTTCTTATGTAAAAGGAAGAGCTGGGCGCAAAATTTCAGATTTCTTTGTGGAGTTCTTGGGGTGTGACGATGGCTTGGATGTCAAAATGCAAAATGCCGTACTTATGCAAGCTGTTGACGATTACTGCCAAGCGACTCAGTTAGATAAAGAAGAAAAGCTTGCCTATAAAGATGAAGTTAAGTCTTACTGTGAACAACAGCTAAAGGATGGCGAAGAAATTGTAGTAGGGGAGTTGGCTAAGGCTTTACCTACTGCCGAAGAGAACGTTGATTTCTACCAGTTTGCTGCTGAGAATTACCCCCTTGAAGAACAATTTCCAGCAGATCGAACAGCACTGAAAAAACTGGCTAAATGTTTTGGTCAAGGGAAAGGGGTGTCGGTAAGTTTCGAACAAAAATTGTTAGGAGATCGCGTTTTTTACGACGAAGCAACAGATACATTGACGATCGTTGGAATCCCACCTAACTTAAGAGAACAGTTGAAAAATAACAAATAAGTTAATTGGATTGCTTGAAAAGGTTATCAGTTTCATTTTTGTAGTTTAATTACTACATGGAAAGGTTTTCAAGTGTATATGTTGGTAATTATGTTGTTTTATTACCACCGTTAGGTGATTAAATCACCTCTTGAGGCAGGCTGCACCTCGGTTTGGGGGTTTGTAGTATAATTTCAAAAGTGCGAGCTAAGTCATGTGTTAAGCCAGCCTTATGAGCTAGAATCTAGCGCAGCAAGTTACTCTTGCGACCCAAAAATAATCATAACGACAGTTAAGGAAAGGCTAATGAAAAAGACAATTCTTGCATCTGCTATTGCGGTTGCTTCTTTAGGCATGGCATCTAATGCTTTTGCTGCAATTGAAGAAGGCCAATTAACCATTTGGGTAAATGGTGATAAAGGCTACAACGGCTTGGCTGAAGTAGGTAAACGCTTTGAAGCTGATACTGGTGTTAAAGTAAGTGTTGCACACCCAGACGATGCCCCTGGTAAGTTCCAACAAGCGGCTTCAACTGGTTCAGGTCCTGATATTTTCTTATGGGCTCACGACCGTTTCGGTGACTGGGTTGATGCAGGTCTATTAACTGAACTTAAGCCAAGCGCTGAGAAAAAAGCAGCAGTAGAAGACTTTGCTTGGAACGCGGTTACTATCGACGGCAAAGTATACGGCTACCCAATCGCTATTGAAGCGGTAGGTCTTATCTACAACAAAGACTTAGTGCCAAACCCTCCTAAGACTTGGGAAGAAATCCCAGCTCTAGATACAGAGCTTCAGAAGTCTGGCAAGCACGCTATCCTATGGGATTACAACAATACTTACTTCTCATGGCCTCTACTGGCTGCGAACGGTGGTTACATCTTCAAATACGAAAACGGTTCTTACGACGTTAAAGACACTGGTGTAGCAACTGACGGCGCTAAAATGGGCGCTAAAGTAATTAAAGATCTTATCGAAAATGGTCACATGCCAAAAGGCGCTGACTACGGTGTAATGGACTCTGCCTTTAACAAAGGTGAAGTAGCAATGGTTATCAACGGTCCTTGGGCTTGGGATAACATGGAAAAAAGTGGCATCAACTACGGTGTAACTTACATTCCAACTATCAACGGTAACAAAGCTAAGCCAATGGTTGGTGTATTAGCAGGTGCGGTTAACTCTGCGTCACCTAACGCTGACTTAGCGGTAGAGTTCCTAGAAAACTACCTTGTTACTAATGAAGGCTTGAAATCTGTGAATGACGATGTACCACTAGGTGCTGTAGCACTTAAGTCGTACATGGAAGAGCTTTCAAGCGACCCTCGCATCGCTGCAACTTTCGCAAACGCTCAAGATGGTGAGCCAATGCCTAACGTAGCTGCAATGGGTAAATTCTGGTCTGCGATGGCAACATCTCTAACCAACATCACTAGTGGTCGTCAACCTCTAGAGAAAGCACTAGACGCCGCTGCGCGTCGCATAGCGAAATAATACGGTCATATTATTTCGGTCAGGAGGAGGATATTGGTCTATCCTCCTCTTTATTAATTTCGGTCAAATACAAAGGTTGTACATAAGATGGGTCTTTCTGCGTCTCCAGGTTTTATGCAGGGCAAGTATGCTTGGCTAAAACTTCTGCTGATCACGGCGATTGTATTGCTTAACGGCTATGCAATTGTTTTGATGTATGCAGGTGGTGAATATGCATTTGCATTGCTCACCCTTGTTGTTGTTTCTACCGGTGTTTACGTTTTTTTAAGCAAAAAAATGTATGCGCACAGATATATCTTCCCCGGCATTGCGGGGATGGTCGTATTTATCATCTTCCCTCTGGCATACACCATTGGAATTGCTTTCACCAACTATAGTGGCACCAACTTATTGTCGCTTGAGCGGGTAGAGCAGTTACATATCCAGAAGACTTATATGGCGAAAGGCGGTTCATTTGACTTTCAGCTACATCAAGAATCTGAAGGTAAGTATGTTCTAGCACTGTCACAAGACGACAAATATTTTGTTACTCGTCCTGTTGAAGTAGTGTCTAACGCCGATGTTCGCGCACGCAAATTAACGCTGGCAACTAAGCGAATTAAATTACAAGAAGTTGACGCTTTACCTTCTAGTGAAAAAGCGCCAATTAAAGAAATTATCTCTCATCGTCAGTTCTTCAATAGCATCGTATTAGTTACGCCTAATCAAGATGAACTGGTTATGAATGGCCTTCGCAAATTCTCTGCGATGAAGCCTTTATATACACGCCTTGAAGATGGCGTAGTGCTAAAAGAGAGTGGCGCTATTTTACCAGGCCCTTCTATTCTGCGTAACAACCAGACTGGCGAGCTTATGCTGCCAAACATGGAAACAGGTTACTACCAGTACATTGATGGTGATGGCGAGTTTGTTGGTAACCGTTTAGCGCCTGGCTTTACTGTTGGCGTAGGTTGGAAAAACTTTGAACGTGTTGCTACCGATAAAGGTATTAAAGAACCGTTCATCGAAATCTTCATTTGGACAGTTATTTTTGCTGCTGCATCTGTAGCATTTACCTTAGCAATTGGTATGGTTTTAGCCTGTCTAATTCAGTGGGAAGAGCTAAAAGGTCGCGCTATTTATCGCGTAGTACTCATCCTCCCCTATGCAATTCCCGCCTTTATCTCAATCCTAGTATTTAAAGGTTTATTCAACCAAAACTTTGGTGAGATTAACGAAATCTTAAATGGCTTATTTGGCATCAAACCAGATTGGTTTACTGATCCTGTAATGGCCAAGTCGATGATTTTGATCGTTAACACTTGGTTGGGTTACCCCTACATGATGATCTTATGTTTGGGTATGCTTAAGTCTATTCCAGAAGACTTATACGAAGCTTCTGCAATGGACGGTGCGGGTCCAATTAACAACTTCTTCAACATTACTGTTCCGTTGTTAATGAAACCTCTAACACCATTATTGGTGGCTTCTTTTGCCTTTAACTTTAACAACTTTGTTTTGATTCAGTTATTGACCAACGGTGGTCCTGATATCATTGGTGCTTCGACTCCAGCTGGTACAACCGACTTACTCGTAAGTTACACCTACCGAATTGCCTTCCAAGGTGACGGTGGTCAGGATTATGGTCTTGCAAGTGCCATTGCAACCCTAATTTTCTTAGTGGTTGGTGCACTAGCATTGATTAACTTGAAACTAACTAAAGCTGATAAAACGGCATAAGGAGAAGCTACTATGGCAATGGTTCAACCTAAATCATTGAAATATAGAAAACTAGCTACTCACGTAGTGCTATGTTTGTTTCTATGTTTAATTATTTTCCCATTATTAATGGTAATCACAATTTCATTCCGTACGGGTAACTTTGCGGTAGGTGAATTGATTCCATCTAACCCTACTTTAGATCACTGGCGCTTGGCCTTAGGGATTACCGTTGTAAACCCAGATGGTTCATTAACACCGCCTCCATTCCCAGTACTAACTTGGTTATGGAACTCGATTAAAGTAGCTGGTATCTCAGCCTTACTAATCGTGGCTCTATCTACTACTAGTGCTTATGCGTTTGCTCGTATGCGCTTTAGAGGTAAAGCAACCATTCTTAACGGTATGTTGATTTTCCAAATGTTCCCATCTGTATTGGCCTTGGTAGCAATTTACGCCTTGTTCAACAAGATTGGTGAATACATTCCTTGGTTGGGTCTAAACACTCACGGCGGGTTAATTTTCGCTTACCTAGGTGGTATTGCACTTCACGTGTGGACCATTAAAGGGTACTTCGAAACTATTGACCCGGCCTTAGAAGAGTCTGCTGCTATTGATGGCGCAACTCCTTGGCAAGCGTTTAGATTGGTATTGTTACCGCTTTCTGTTCCTATTTTGGCAGTAGTGTTCATTCTTGCATTCATTGGTGTAATTACCGAAGTACCAATGGCGTCTGTATTGATGCAAGATGTTGATAAGCTCACGCTCGCCGTAGGTGCTCAACAATATCTCTATCCGCAAAACTACTTGTGGGGCGATTTCGCCGCTGCAGCTGTATTGTCAGGATTCCCTATCACGCTAGTGTTCCTAATGGCTCAACGTTGGTTGGTCGGCGGGTTAACAGCTGGTGGTGTTAAAGGTTAAATTATTTGGGCGTAGCTACTGGTGTAGCTACGCAAAACAAGATTGATTGCGAATAAAGCGAAGGCTTTATTCAGTTTGGAGCTAATAATGGCTGATGTAATTCTAAAAAATGTACGTAAAAACTACGATCCGGCAATTCACCAAGATACCTTGCGTGATATTAACCTAGATATTAAAGATGGCGAGTTTGTTGTATTTGTTGGTCCATCAGGTTGTGGTAAGTCAACGTTGCTACGTATGATTGCTGGCTTAGAAGATATTACTAGTGGTGAGCTTAACATTGGTAGTAAGTTCATGAATGACGTACCGCCAGTAGAACGTAACGTAGGTATGGTGTTCCAGTCTTACGCACTATACCCACACATGGATTTACGCGAAAACATGTCTTTCGGCCTTAAATTGAAAAAGGTTGATAAAGACACTATTAAAACTCGAGTAGATAATGCTTCTGACATTCTAGGTCTAGATCCTCTTCTAGACCGTAAGCCAAAAGAGTTAAGTGGTGGTCAGCGTCAACGTGTTGCTATTGGTCGTTGTATTGTACAGCAACCTGGCGTATTCCTATTTGATGAACCACTATCTAACCTTGATGCAGCACTTCGTGTGAAGATGCGTATCGAGATTGCTAAACTGCACAAAGAACTGCAATCAACTATCATCTACGTTACCCACGACCAAGTGGAAGCGATGACTTTAGCTGATAAGATTGTGGTACTTAGCCCACTAGACCCTAATGCTGCGACTAACTTGGAGCAATATGGTTCTCCGTTAGAGCTTTACCATAACCCAGCTAACAAGTTTGTTGCTGGCTTTATTGGTTCGCCAAAAATGAACTTCATCGAAGGCGAAATCGTAGAAACTGGTGAGCACGAAAGTAAAGTTAAATTGGTGACTGGTGATGTTATCACTGCTGCGGTTGATACTAGCCGTGCAAGCGTAGGTGATTTAATTGAGCTTGGTTGCCGTCCTGAGCACTTGGTAGAAGATACCCATGCTCATGCAGAGAACTTCATTACAGGTACAGTAGTAGTTGCTGAACACCTAGGTTCAGAGTCTTACGTTTATATGGACGTTAAAGGCTTCGATTTCACCTTTAAAGCACGCAGCGAATTCCCAAGTAAAAATGGCGATGAACTACGTGTAGGTCTGCCAACTAAAGCTTGTTACTTGTTTGATAGCAATGGCATTGCGTTCCCGCGTACTGCCAAGTACAACAAAGACTAGAAGTTGACCGTTAATTCAAAAGCGACCTTCGGGTCGCTTTTTTTGTGCCTTGAATAGTGCTTACTCTGGCTTAACCGGGGGTTTTGTTTTCTCGTTGCACAATTTCTAAAAGCGCACTCTCAATAAATTTTTGTTTAAGTTTGTCGTCAGCATCAAAACTTAAACCGTAATGCACTTTTTCTGGTGAACGTTGTTCTAAATGCTGATTGCAGATACTCGCGGTTATCGCCAAAGGATCTTGGCCTTCTATTGGTAATTCTAAGGTAAATACTTGTTTGGTTAACGGCAGCGGAATAGGGCTAGACACAAAGCCACCGCCATTTAAGGACAAGTCTTTAAGCAAACCGCTAAAGGATTCTTGGCTATCAGCGCTACTGCGCATATTGCAAGACAAGGAAATAGGTAAGCGACTATGTTGGCGTAAACTGATTTTTTGCACGTTGCGCGGATAATCCAGTACTACCCAGCGGCCAACACTGCTCATTAGCTTAGAAATAGAGCCACGATAGGCAAAAATTGTAGCGTTTGGGTCACCTTCGTTAACAATACGAACAACAATTGACTGACCTTCTCGAATTAAATCTCTAGCTGCTTCCCAATTTTGGTCTATTCCGCGAGATAAAATCACACACATTCCTGGCTCAATACCAATTAAGCGACTTCTTAAGCGCAACGGCTTTGTAGGAGTAGGTATTTGTAAATGCACTTCGGTTTGACAAGGAAGGGCATTAAACTGCTTGAGAAGTTCCGGAGCTATAGGGTCCACATCAATTTCTATCGTTTCCATGACATAGTTTAACCATATCATAGATCTACGCTGTTTGGATTAGAGAGCATTGAGGCGATGACTATTCTATGCGCTTGCCGTTATAATGAGCCGCATTCGCGTTTATGAGCAGCACTATGAAATTATTTGTAAAAGATTTAACCGTAATTGACTCTACTTACCTTTGCCCTGATCGTGGCTTAGTGGGAGAGAGTTGGTTAGTAGACATAGAGTTAGGTGGTTCACTTAATGATATGGATATGTTGTTAGATTTTGGCCAAGTTAAAAAGCTGATTAAACGTTTAATCGATGAAAAGGTCGATCATAAACTGTTGGTGCCTATTCGTTCTCCTCTATGTAAGGTAAAAACAGGCGAAGGCTATACCCAATTGGACTTCATGCGACCGCATGGAAAGAGCATTCATTTACGTTGCCCTGATGAAGCGTATACCTTTATTGACTCGGTAGAGGTGAGTAACGAAGCCTTAACTGCGTACGTAAAAAATGTAGTTTTAGAGCAGCTGCCGGCGAATATTCAAGATCTGGCTATTACCTTAAGACACGAATCTATCGATGGCCCTTATTATCACTATAGCCACGGCTTGAAAAAGCACGATGGCAACTGTCAGCGTATTGCTCATGGGCATCGTTCCACTATCGAAATTCAAGTAGATGGGGAGTATAACATTGACTTAGCCACCAGTTGGGCGATGAAGTGGCGTAATATTTACCTTGGTAGCGAAAGTGATGAAATTAGCCAGCAAGATATTAGTTTTTACCAGCAGCAAGCCTGGCAAGATCATTACGCGTTTGCCTACCAATCGCCGCAAGGTTTCTTTGAACTGGTGCTCCCTAAACAAGAAACAGACATTTTGCCCTGTGAGACAACTGTCGAGAATTTAGCTGCATATATTGCGTCTACCCTCGCTAAGGTGATGGAAGGACATAGCTTGAAGGTTATTGCTTACGAAGGGGTAGGAAAGGGTGCCATATCCGAGGTTTATCGCTAATAAAAAAGGCTCCTTTAGGAGCCTTTTTTATTGCAGCGAAATTTACAGGGTAAAGCGTTTAACTAGCGAATCTTGTTGTCCTGCTAATTCACCAAGCTCTTCACTTGTGCTGGTCACTATTTCAATGCTTTGGTAGTTCTCATCACTAATATCTGAGATACGGTTAAGGTTGTTGGATATCTCAGCGCCGGTGGCTTGCTGTTGTTCTGCCGCCGCAGCAATTTGGCTACTCATATCAGAGATTTGAGTAATAATACCTTGGATTTCTTCCATTGCACCGTTAGCGTCAGAGCTTTGAGAAATACTGGCTTGCATTTCTGAAGAACACTCCGACATAACCGATACAGCGCGTTGAGCACTTTTCTGTAGGTTTTCAATCATAGATTGAATTTCAGTTGTTGAGTTGGTGGTTTTCTGTGCCAATACCCGCACTTCGTCAGCAACTACTGCAAATCCACGACCTTGCTCACCGGCGCGAGCGGCTTCAATAGCGGCGTTTAAGGCTAACAAGTTGGTTTGATCGGCAATGCCTCTAATTACATCTAAGATTGAACCAATACTGTTACTCATGCTGTCAACTTCACCAATAACCGAACTACTGTGTTCTAGTTTTTCTGACAATTGGTGAGTAGTAGTAATGTTGTTGCTCATTACTTGTCGACCAGAGTTTGCAGCTTCTTCAACTTCCATTACTTTTTCTAAAGTAATGTTAGCGCTCTTGGCTACTTCTCTAACCGATTGCTCCATTTCCGTCATCGCTGCTGCAACAGACGCAGTTTCTTGGCGTTGATTATCCAATTCAACTTTGGCGGTATTAAGGGTAGTGGAATTACCGTTAGATACATTAGAGAGACTTTCTGCGGCCTGGCTAATATCATTAAGAACCGAGCGCATTTGCTCCATCATGCTGTTGGCAGAATCAGCTAATTGACCAAATTCGTTGGTACTTTGGTACTTAACGGTTTCGGTCATATCACCGGCGGCTGCCGCTTTAAGGGTCTTAAGTAATAAGTTAAGTGGTTGTTTAATAGAACTTGCAACGTTCCAGGCAACCAATAAGGCTAATGGAATTACTATTACCATGGCGGTAATTAGCTGAATCCGGCTAGACTCCAACATCTTGTTGGCGTTTTCGGAGGCATTGTCTACTTGAGCGTTTGCAATGTCGTTAATGCTAGAAAGCTGGCTAATGGCTTCAGTAATTTGAACAGAGGTCTCACTAACACGTTGAGCAATGGCTTCGTTGTCTTGTGTCACCTTTAGGTGGGCAGCTAACACACCATCAGACTTGGTCGAGTCCTTAACGAACTGGTCAATCTGATGGCCCATATCGTTACGTAGTTCAGGAATTTCTTCTTCTAGATCAGAGGTGGCGCTCAAGAAGTTTTTGATTAGCTTGTTGTTGCGCTTAAGGATTACAGATACCTTTTTAGACTGGCTAGTATTTAAGCCTTCTAAGGTATTTAGCTCGATAACGGCCATAGCGTTTAAGAAGCTCTCAGCCGCCCAACGGATGTAATCATCGTTCAATGCAGCTACTTTATCTGATAGGTTTTTCTTAAGTTGCGGTAGCATTACCGACAATTGGTTGGTACTGCGTTTAACCGATTGTAAGTCTTCCAAGTAATTAATGTTGTCGTTCATTACCTGCTTAGCTACTTGGAAGTAATTTTGATCCAGAGCATTAAGCGCATCTAGGCGAGATTCTAACTCGTTATTGCCTTCCGACATTGAACGTAAAGTGCCAAGTGAAGAAATAAAAACGAGTTCACTTTGTTCAAAAGCCTCGCTACTAGCTTTAATAACATCTGCTTCGCTAGAGGTTAGAGCATCTTTAAAGTATTTATCTGCAGTGAGCAAATCTACCGCAAATTGGCTACTTTGTAACACTAATGGAGTGGCTTCTTCTGTTACGGTATCAAGCTGTTGGTTAAAGCGACTGCCAGTTTGTAACGACAATACATTGGTGAGTACCATCATTAAAACCAGAAAGCCAAAACCAATGTTTACTCGATGAACAATAGAAATATTTTTAAAAAATTGGAGCGATGAGGCTACGTTCAGTGACTTTTTTTTCATAATTCCTCGACCAACCGATCTTGTTAGCTATTTATAGTTTTTATATTGTTTTATTTTGTTAAAAGTATGCCCTGTGTTGGCTGTTCTTACTATGTAAGAGATCACAACTCTACTCGCGCAGGCCGCTTTTATACTGATATTAGCGGCTGATTTAACTAAGACTTTACCTTTTAAACTTTTATCTAAAGCTAATCGTTCAAATAAAACACAACTAGGGCGCTTTTTTGCTAAATAATCTACCGCTAGGTTGGGCCTGTATAGCAAAATAGTTTATAAAGAAGATTCTTCATCCACATGAGTTTTAGCTTAGACAAATGGCCTTTGTACCTCGCATGTTTAAGTGCATGTTAGTAAACCGTCAGTTTCATCACTTTCTTTCGTATAAACCGCGAGTGTTTTTGGCTGCTTTTTTTTCTAGCATAGTATTACTAGGTTGCAGTAGTGCAGTTTTCAGTGATCTTTTTGTGAGTTATGACGAGCAATTGCGCGCGAGCCGTTACCAACTAGGTTCAGGAAAATTTGAGCTAGCCTCGGACTTATTGGCCGAAGGTAAACAAGGCGATAATAGCTACTACCTTAAGCAACTAGAAAAGGGGCGGATGAGTTACTTAGCGGGCGATTTTGAACAAAGCCAAGCACATTTCACTACCGTCGACGAGCAACTTCAGTGGTTATCTCGGCAAGCGGAGTACCGTTTATCAACGGGTTTACAGAATGTTTCAGCCCTGGCGACCAACGATAACTTTATTGAGTACCATATTCCTGTTTATGAACAGGTTATGTTGCATCATTATCAGGCGATAAATTACTTGCATAGCAATGGCCTAGAGTCGGCTTTGATTGAGGTACGCCGTGCGGCAATGATTCAACAACAAGCTATGCAAGAAGCACCAATTAGCATAGAAGAGCAATTACGGGATTACACAGCACAATACGACGATTTAATGCAAGAATACCCGCAACTAAACTCCAAGAATAAAGCCCTGGATAATGCTTTTCAAAATGGTTTAACGTTTGCTCTATCTGCTGCATTGTACTTGGCGGCGGGGAAAGAGGATGATGCTTATATCGATTACCGAAAGGCCTTAGCACTGGCGCCTAACAATAGCTACTTACAAGCCGAAGTAGCCCGCCTTGGCAAGAAACTCTCGATGAGTGACTATAAAAAGTATACCCCTGCAGAAGCAGTTCCCTTAAGTAAACAACAAGGTTTGCTGATTGTTCTTCATGAACAATCAATTGTTGCCGCTCGCCAAGAAGCCCGTTTTACACTGCCACTTTATAACCATAATCGCTGGGAAACCTACACGGTAGCGCTGCCCATTATGAGGGGAAATGCCCAAGTAAGCATTCCGCAAAAGCTAGCCGTTAATGGTGAGCGGTTTGCTACCGAGCGTTTAGTGCAGTTTGATGACTTAGCGGCAAAGCAGTTGCAACAAGACTTACCAGGCATATTACTGCGGCAAATCTTGCGGGTTATCACCAAAGACCAATTTAGGCGAGAAGTGAACAAAGACAAAGCAGATGACGAAGAAAATTGGGCGAACGCCTTAGTTAATATTTACAATGTTGCTTCAGAGAGAGCGGATACTCGTAGTTGGCAAACCTTACCGGCTTTAGCACAGATTGCCGTTAAAGCTTTGCCTGTTGGTGAACATACTCTAGAATTTGAGGGGTTAATTGAACCATCTACAAGCATTACTTTAAGGCCCAGAAGGGTTACCTTGGTGTTAACCAATGATTTGGGTGCTCCTGCTCAAGTATTTAATTTATGAAGAGGGTAAAGCTATGAAATATTTGCTGTTACTAAGTGCATTGTTGGTTGGGTGCACCACTGATACCTCCGGAATAGCAGCCGACTCAGACAAACCTGATGGTAAACAATGGTTAATAGTAGATAACCTTAATCTAGGTCGTAAGCTCACCATTATTGATGCAGCAACCCACCAAGGTATGGATCGCCTACGTGGTGTCGCCACAATACAATCTTTATACAAAGGTGACTTAGATTTACAGTATCGTTTTTATTGGTACGACAGTAACAATGTACAATTGAACAACGCAACAACAGCATGGACGCCGCTAAGCTTGCACGGCAAGCAACAAATTCAGGTCCAATCGGTGGCGTTAGTTCACAACGCTAACCATTTCAAAATTTATGTTAGAGAAGTTGAATAACAGAGAGATATCCCATGAAAAAACTTGTATTAGCAGCATCCGTATTGGCATTTACCTTGACTGGGTGTTCAACTCAGGTGAGCTATGGCGACCCTCAAGAAGTTGAAACTGTAGATGTTGCTTTTGGTTCGACTGATTTGCAAAAGATTGCTGGCGAAATGACTGACTCCATGATCTCATCTCCTTTGTTAGCAGAAATCACCGCCAATAATCGTCCGATTGTGTTTGTTGAACGGATCAAAAATAAAACTACTGAACACATCGATACCGAATCGGTAACTGATTCGATCAGCACTAAGTTATTGCAATCTGGAAAATTTCGCTTTGTTGATATGAGCCGCGTGAATGAAGTGCGAGAGCAGCTCGACTTTCAAAATGATGGTGGCTTAGTTGACCCCTCAAAAGCGATTGCATTTGGTCAGCAGGTCGGCGCCGAATACATGCTCTACGGTAACCTAGCGAGTATCGTAAAAACCAACAAAAAGACTAAAGACGTTTATTACAAAATGACCATGCGATTAATGGATTTAAAAACCGGCCTAGTAGAATGGGCTGATGAGACTGAGATCCGTAAGGCCGAAACTAAATCTACTTTTGGTTGGTAGTGATTAATGGGCCCACTTTTTATCGATTTACTTGGCACAGAGCTGAGTGCTGAAGAAGCTGAAATGCTTCAGCACCCTCTGGTTGCTGGGGTTATTTTATTTAGCCGTAATTATCAAGACCGAGCTCATTTAATAGAGCTAGTACGAACCATAAGAATGGCTAGCAAGCAGCGTTTACTGATTGCTGTTGACCATGAAGGTGGGCGTGTCCAACGATTTAGAGAGCAGTTTTCTGCCATACCTGCAATGGGGCAAATTGCCAACACCGCCAATCAGCTAGGTTTGTCTAGCATTGAATGGTCAAAGCAATTAGGTTGGTTAATGGCGGTTGAGCTGCGAGCCTGCGACATTGATATTAGTTTTGCTCCCGTGTTAGATATTAATGGCGTGAGTGACGTGATTGGCCAACGGGCATTTGGTGACAAGCCTGAACAGATTACTCAGCTTGCCAGCGCATTTATCGATGGTATGTCGGTAGCAGGAATGAAAGCTACCGGTAAGCACTTTCCTGGTCATGGTAATGTAAAAGCCGATACTCATCATTTAGAGGCGCGTGATAACCGCTCTTTTGCCGACATTCAACAGCAAGATATGCAAGTGTTTGCCTCGCTAATAGTCCAGAATAAGCTGGACGCGGTGATGCCTGCGCATGTTATTTACTCGCAAGTTGACGAAAAGCCAGCAGGTTTTTCTAAGATTTGGTTGCAGCAAATTCTCCGCAAAAGTTTGGCATTTAAAGGTCTAATATTTAGTGATGATTTAAGCATGAAGGGGGCAGCAGTGGTGGGCGATCATGTTGCTCGCGCTAAACAAGCATTAACTGCTGGCTGTGATTTGTTGCTCGCCTGTAATGATCGAGAAGCAAGCATCAGTTTGCTAGATGGTCTAGAGCATACTCAAGTGCCCGCCGGTGAGCGATTAGTAGGCAAAGCATATCCACTTAGTTGGTCTGAGTTAGAAGCGCAAGCTCAGTATAAAGAAATTGCCGCTCGCGCTGCGAAAATAGCGCAAATGAGTAGTGAAACAAACAGTTTATAAATACACTTGTTTTTAGTGTGTGATTCTAAGGAAGGTAAAGCGAGATGATTATTTATCTACACGGCTTTGACTCGACAAGTCCGGGTAACCACGAAAAAGTGCTGCAGCTGCAATTTGTCGACCCAGACGTGCGACCAATTAGCTACAGTACCATTCACCCAAGGCATGACATGAGCCATCTTCTAAAAGAAGTGCACAAACAGCTCATGTTAAGTGCTGATGAAGAAGTGGTGATTTGTGGTGTGGGACTAGGCGGCTATTGGAGCGAACGCATTGGTTTTTTATGTGGTATACCTTCGGTGATTTTCAACCCGAATTTACACCCAGAAGTGAACATGCAGGGCCGAATTGAGCGACCAGAAGAGTACATTGATATTGCTTCTAAATGTGTAACCGAGTTTAGAACCAAGAATAAAGGCAATTGTACGGTAGTGCTGTCGGAAAACGACGAGGTACTGGATAACAAAGTATCGGAACAAGAGCTTAAAGATTACTACCAAGTAGTGTGGGATAAAGAGCAAAGCCACAAGTTTAAAGATATTAGTCATCACTTACAGTTGATTAAGTCTTTAAAACGTTTACCAAGCCTGTAGAAGCTTATATTTTTGTCAAAAGAGGGATTTAATCCCTCTTTTTTATTGCGCTCTTTTTGTGATCTCTATCAAGTTACGTATAATGAGCGCTGCTTCACCAGCAGTTCAAGGCACAAAAAATCAACTAAATGCCTTTTGGGTAAAGCAAAAACACTTCAAGTTGTTACAAGGAAACAAGCAAGCATGACTAGAATCGTTGTAGTTGGTGGTGGTGCCGGTGGCTTAGAGCTAGCGACACGTTTAGGGCGTAAACTAGGGAAAAAAGGCCAAGCGAGTGTAGTGCTGGTAGATAAAAACCGTACTCACCTTTGGAAACCCCTGTTGCACGAAGTAGCCACTGGTTCATTAGATGCCGGTATTGATGCGCTAAGTTATCGCTCTCATGCTGCTAATCATGGTTTTGAGTTTCAACTCGGTGAAGTTGACGACGTAAATCGTGAAGATCAATTAGTGACCCTAAAGCCAATGGTTGAGGAAGGTAAAGAAGTATTGCCCGCTCGCCAACTTAACTACGACTACTTGATAATGGCGATTGGCTCGGTTTCCAATGACTTTAATACTAAAGGTGTTAAAGACAACTGTATTTTCCTCGATAACCCAAGTCGCGCCGATTTATTCCACCGCCGCATGCTTAATCGTTTCTTACAGTACTCGCAAAATGACGAAGCGCAAAGTGGCGAAAAAGTACGTGTTGCCATTGTAGGTGCAGGGGCAACCGGTGTAGAACTTTCTGCTGAGCTCCATAACGCCTTAGATCAGCTTCGAGCTTACGGTGTACCTAATTTAAGCCACTCTAGTTTGGCGGTTACTTTGGTCGAAGCTGGGGAAAAAATTCTACCTGCATTACCAGTGCGCATTTCTAGTTCAGCCCATTCAGAGCTGCAAAAAATGGGAGTGGATGTTCGCACCAAAACCATGGTGACAGAAGCAACACCTGAGGGTTTAACCACCAAAGATGGTGAGCTAATTAAAGCCGATATTATGGTTTGGGCGGCTGGCATTAAATGCCCAGAGTTTATGAAGGACTTAGGTGGATTAGAAACTAACCGCATTAATCAGTTAGTGGTTAGGCCAACTTTGCAAACCTCACGCGATAGTAATGTTTATGCAATTGGCGATTGTGCTAGTTGCGCGATGGGCGAAAATGGCTTTGTACCGCCACGTGCTCAATCGGCTCATCAAATGGCAACATTGGTGTTTAAAAACATTGTGCGTCAAATAGAAGAAAAGCCACTGTTAGAGTTTGAATATAAAGATCACGGCTCATTAGTATCACTTAGCCGCTATTCAACCGTTGGCTCGTTAATGGGGAACTTGATGCAGGGCTCGATGATGATTGAAGGGCGCATCGCTCGGATAATGTATATTTCCTTATATCGCATGCACCAAATCGCTTTACATGGTTATATGAAAACCGGCTTGATGATGTTAGTTGGGCGTATAAACCAAGTATTAAGGCCTAAGCTTAAGTTGCACTAAGCGTGTAGGATTGATGAATAAATAAAAAAGCAGCCTCAGGGCTGCTTTTTTATTTTGTTTAATGGCACCTTTAATCCAAAGGTAGCGAGTTAGGCACTTGGTTTTATTAACTGTTTTTTTACTCGGTTTAATGCGAAGGATTTTTGTCTAAAGCGGATTTGAACACAATAAAGCTCATCATTAAGCTTATCCACAACGTAACGGCATTAAGCGTTTCAAAACGCCAATAGTTTAAATTAATAGAGTGGATCTGAATGGCTATGTCGCTGAATAATAGAACTAAAATTCCCCAAAGTTGACTCCTAATGGAGAGCTTTTGCCAAAGTTTCGGAAAGATCAATCGAGTGAGCGGCAAAGCGCCCATAGCCAAGCCAACGTAAAACCAAAAATGGTCAGGGTAGAGTAGACCGAGTATTTTGTCGCCAGTTTGTCGAGAGCTGGCGGCAATGGCCAGCAATAACCAGGTTCTGCTTAACAGCGCGCAAGCAAATAGCACGCTGGGTTGATTAGCAAGTAACACAAATGTACTTAAGAAGCGGGTGTAACAGAGCTGTTTTGCTGGTCGCTACTAAGCTCTGATGCTTCATTTACATTAGCTTGCTCAGCCTCAACGATAGGATCTGATTCCGCTTGAGCATCGGTTATAGGTGCTTGCTCGGCATCGACAGAAGCGTTAGTTTGCTCTTCCGGGCTACGACGAATTTGAATCAGCATGCCCATTAACGGGTGGTCAAAATAGTGAATCTCGCCCGAACGTACACGACGTTTTTGATCAAACTTAAAGCTGTGTAGCTGTTCTTCTGTGTGGTATTCACTAATTAAGCTACTTTGCTCTGTTGTCTCTGCGTCTGCACTCAGCACGACCACTTGTTGCTCTTCACTAGGTACAACAACCTCAGCAACAGCAACATTGGCAGGAACTTCTACAGTACTTTCTTCAGCGATAACAGTTTCTTGCTGTGGTAATTCAGCAGGTTGTTCAAGCAGAGGTTCTGGTTCGTTCAGCAACAGCTCTACTTCAACAGGGCGTTTTAGCAGTAACTCGCTTTCGATATACAGGTAGTGCTGCAGGTATACACGAATTCCGCCTTCCAGTTCCCAAATAGCCTGCGCTGGCTCTGGTTCAATATCAAAAGCGCCAACTGCTGAGTCGGGTTCATCAAACAAGGAAATATTTTCAGCGGCTAAATCGAAACTTTGGCTTTCTTGCGCATATTGCTCATCAGAGAAAGTTAAAGAGCCAAGTAAACGTCCTTCATCATTAAAACGGGTAGAGAAGTCTTCACCGGCTTGTACTTGGTAATGCTTAGCGCGATTGCGAGGAGCAACAATTTCTCGCCAGCCTAGGTGTAATAAAGGCGTGAACGCTGCGTGCTGGGTGAGTTTAGCAAACTCATCGTTTAGCTCAAGCTGCTCTTTACTTAGCATTTGGCGTTTAGTGGCGCCGCTTATCGGCCAGCCTCTACCATCAATACTTACTGGTAGCTTATCAAAACGTGGCGCAATACAAGGCTCTTGTTCTTCGCTGCAACCAAATAGTGGTGCCAGTAAAGGCTCACTTGTGTTGGCATTAAGGCTTTGTGGTTGCGGCCAATACTCTTGGCTACTTTCTACACTTACGTTACGTTTGAAAAAGATAACTTCAATGTCAAACCAGCGAGGCTCTTGAGCAAAACTAGATAGGCTGGTAAAGCTTACTGCAGCTAAGCTACCTAGCTGCAGGGCATGTTTAAGAGTTAGTCGCATTGGCAGTAAATTGCTCCAATAATGATTCGATTAAGCTTAATCGCTGTTCTGGGCTATCGCTAGGTACCGCAAACTTAAGTTTGTTGGCACCTTCTAGGCGATAAATAGCTGGCTGTGATTGTAACAGGCTTACTAGAAAAGCGGCATTAACTTTTGTGGTTTCGGCAAACTCAACTTGGCCACCTTTAGGCCCGGCTTCAATACGTTTAATGCCTAGCTGTTCGGCTTCAATTTTGAGATTTTGAACTTCAAATAGGTTTTTTGCCTGCTCAGGTAATAAGCCAAATCGGTCAATTAACTCCACTTGTAGTTCTCGCATTTCTGCTTGATTGGCACAGTTAGCGATGCGTTTGTACATGGTTAAGCGCGTGGTTACGTCAAAAATGTAATCATCGGGCAGTAGAGCGGGTAAGCGCAGTTCAACTTCACATTGGTCGTTCTGGCTTAAGTCCCAATTTAGGTCTTGACCATTTTTTAGTGCGGTGACAGCTCTATCTAACATTTCCATGTAAAGCGTGAAGCCTACTGCTTCAATTTGTCCGCTTTGGTCATCACCTAATAATTCACCCGCACCACGAATTTCTAAATCGTGAGTAGCAAGGGTAAAGCCGGCACCTAAATCTTCTAGCTGCGATATGGCATCTAAACGTTTTTTTGCATCTTTGGTGATCAACTTAGGTGGTGGCGTTAGCAAATACGCATAGGCTTGGTGGTGCGAGCGGCCAACACGACCACGTAACTGGTGCAACTGAGCTAAACCAAAATTATCGGCGCGGTTAATAATGATGGTGTTGGCACTAGGTATGTCGATGCCAGTTTCAATGATAGTGGTACACACCAGTACATTAAAGCGTTGGTGGTGGAAGTCACCCATGATTCGTTCAAGTTCGCGCTCACGCATTTGACCATGCGCCACGGTAATTCGCGCTTGTGGTAACCATTCTTTAAGCTCTTGAGCTACACGTTCGATGGTTTCAACTTTGTTATGCAAGAAGTAAACTTGACCGCCACGCATCACTTCACGACTAATTGCTTCTTTAATTAGCGCGGCGTCGTGCTGGCGAACAAAGGTTTTTACAGCCAAGCGCTTCGCCGGTGGGGTAGCAATAATTGATAAATCACGCATGCCGCTCATTGCCATATTTAAGGTTCGAGGAATTGGCGTAGCGGTAAGGGTAAGAATATCGACATTGGCACGCATTGCTTTAATCTGCTCTTTTTGGCGCACCCCAAAGCGGTGTTCTTCATCGATGACCAACAAACCTAAATCAGCAAATTTAACGTCTTTGCTAAGCAGTTTATGGGTACCAATAATTACATCCACTTTGCCAGCAGCAAGATCCTTTAAGACCGCATTTTGTTCTTTGGTGGTTTTAAAGCGAGATAACGAAGCGACTTCTATCGGCCAATTGGCAAAACGATCGCTAAAGTTGTCGAAGTGTTGCTGGGCCAATAGGGTGGTTGGCACTAATACGGCGACTTGTTTGCCAGCATTTACGGCAACAAATGCTGCGCGCATGGCAACTTCTGTTTTACCAAAACCTACGTCACCACATACTAAGCGGTCCATGGCGTTAGGTGTTTGCATGTCTTGCAAGGTTGCACCAATGGCCTGTTGTTGGTCATCGGTTTCTTCAAACGGGAAATCAGCAGCAAACTGTTGGTAGGCTGCGTCATCTAACTCATAACCAAAGCCGGGTTTGGCGGCGCGTTTTGCGTAAACTTCTAGTAACTCGGCGGCAACATCGCGAATTTTCTCAGCAGCTTTGGCTTTGGCTTTTTGCCACTGATCATTACCTAGTTTGTGCAGAGGCGCTGTTTCGTCGTTAGCACCAGAGTAGCGACTAATTAAATGCAGGGCATTTACCGGCACGTAAAGCTTGGCTTCGTTGGCATACTCTAGGGTTAAAAACTCGGTTTTAATACCGCCATTTTCAAAGCTGCTTAAACCATGATAGCGGCCAACCCCGTGTTCAATGTGTACCACTGGCTGACCAATACTTAGCTCAGCTAAATTGCGAATAAGTACATCAGGATTAAGTGTTTTACTTGAGGCCTTACGTTGTTTAGCTCGTACTTTATCGCCAAGTAAATCAACTTCACTAATTAGCTGAATATTGGGATCTTTTAGCTCAAAGCCCTTATCTAAAGGTGCAACCACCATGGCTAAGCTGTCTTTACTTGCCAAAAACTCACTAATACTGGCAACATCTTTGATGCGCAGTTTAAGCGGGCTAAGTAAGTTTTTAAGGGCTTCTCGACGGCCTTCTGTCTCGGCAATAAAGCAGGTTTTAGGTTTTGGGTGATGCTCTAGGTAATGACTTAGCGCTTGCAAAGGCAAGTTCAAACGGTGATTTACGCTTAAGTCTGGCAGCGCGTGAGCATCTAGATTCAGTTTACCTTGGCTATTACGGGCCGGGCCTTTATGTAGTTTAACTCCTGCGAACTGTTTTAGTTCTTTAAAGCATTGCTCGGTGCTTTGATATAACTCGTCTGGCGGTAAGATCGGCCGCGCTTTGTCGTAGCGTCGATTTTCATAACGGTCCGTCAACTCACTCCAAAATTGCTTACCGGCATGATCCAAATCACCAACTTTAAGAATCACCGTGTTGGTGGCTAATTGGTCGGTTAAGCTTTCGGTGTGAGCATGAAATAACGGTAGATAATACTCAATGCCCGCTGGCATTATACCTTTGGTGACTTGTTGATAGATGGAGCCCGCGTCTCGGCTTGGCTCAAAACGGTCGCGCCATTGTTGGCGGAAGGTTTCTATACCGCCTGCATCGGTCGGGAACTCGTGTGCTGGTAACAAGGTAATGCTTTTGCGTTGCTCTGCACTACGCTGCGTATCGGGATCGAACTCGCGAATGCTGTCTAGTTCATCATCAAAAAAGTCTAAGCGAAAAGGCAGGTTGCTACCCATTGGGAAGAGGTCTAGTAAGCTTCCTCGAAGAGCAAACTCGCCATGCTCCATTACTTGGTCAACATGCTGATAGCCGGCGCTAACTAAACGCTCTTTAAAGGCATTGAGGTTTAAGCTTTGACCCACTTTAAGCTGCAAGCTGTGCTTGGCTAAAAATTCTGCGGGAGCACAACGTTGCAGCCAGGTAGCTATGGGCGCAATAAGCACACTGTTTTTGTCGTGACTTAGTTGATTAAGGCTTAAAATACGTTGCGATACAATATCTTGGTGCGGCGAAAAAGTGTCGTAAGGCAAGGTTTCCCAGTCGGGTAGCAAATGCAAGGCACGCTGAGGTTTTAAGCCGTTTACTTCTCGCTCTATTTGCAGCGCGCTACGAGTATCTTCAGTTAAAATCACGATGGGCGCATCAAGTTGCGCGATGTATTCTTGAATAACAAAAGCAAGCGCGCTACCGGGTAAGTTGCTTACTTGCTTTTGGTCGCCAGCATCAACTGGGCAGGGTAAATTTAGTAACACTGAGAACTCTTATTTTTCGGCTTGTTGGCGAGCATCTGCTCGGGCTTTTAGCTGCTGGCTTTGAATGTGTAAGCTGGCTCTAACCAGTGCTTCAACATCTTCATCTCGAATCAAGGTATAGTTTATTTCTACCAAGTGTTCACTGCGATGAGCAATGGCTTTGCTTTGCTGTACTTCACCATAGCAATACACGGCAGTGGACTCTTCTGGCAGAAAAATCTTAAGTTTTACTGCTTGCCCTGGTTGTAAGGCTTGTGGCCAGAAACAATGGATTTCTGAGCCGCCAAATTGATGACTGAGCGTACGGTGTTCAGGGCTGTCTTGTTGTACTAGCACGTAACTTAACACTCGGTTTAGCTTTTGTTCTTGAGCGTGCAAATAAGATAAAAGCTGTTCGCCTGCTTCGCCCAGTTGTTTAATTGCGCGCAAACCGAGCAGAGAATGATGCTGTCCTGGGTTGGCCAAGGTAAAGGGCTCAGGAATGCTGGCTTCAAATGCTGCTTTTGTCTGAGGTAAGTCATTTGGCTCAATTAACTCAAGGTTTACATTAAGTTGATGAGTAACGCTAAAATATTGTTGTTCCTGCATACATTCCCAGAAGCGCCGTGCGGCGAGTTGTCAAATAGACCATGCTTAAAGCGTAGTTGAAGGCGAAATTACAACAAGTTGCGTAGCGGATTGCAAATAATCTGAATATCTTTGTTTTTTATGTGATTAAGCAAGAGTTGTGACTTGTTGGCCTTAGTGCCGCGCGGTATGATTAGCGCGTTTTTTTGTGCCTAGGGATGTTCGTTGCTTCAATGAAATTAATTGGCTTTATAGCATGGCGGTTCTCGCGAGGAGCCAAACAGCAACGTTTTGCGTCGTTTGTGAGTTGGTTTTCTACTTTAGGCATTACATTAGGGGTAGCTGCGCTTATTACGGTTATTTCGGTAATGAACGGTTTTGAAAACCAGTTAAAGCAACGCATCCTCAATTTAGTTCCTCATCTTATTATTGCTAACCAGCAAACCTTGCCTAGTAACTTGTCCTCGTTAGCTACCGCACCATTAGTACTGAGTGAAGTTGTACTGCAAAGTAGCAGTAACTTGCATGCAGCGATGATGCAGGGCATCGATATCGAGCAACAAAAAGATGCAGCGCTGCTGCGTGAAAAGATGCTGATTGGTGATCTAGATAGCCTGCAAGCAGGCAGTTACAACGTAGTGATAGGTATTGGTACGGCTAATGCTCTGGGTGTGCGCTTAGGTGACACCATAAGGCTGCTGGCTACCGACAGACTGGTATATACCCCATTAGGAGAAATGCCTTCACAACGCAATTTTGTTGTTTCAGGAATATTTGAGTTTGCCGCTGAAGTCGACAAACAATTTATTTTACTCAATATAGAAGATAGCGCGCGCCTACTACGTTCTCCACTTTCCGCTGTGAGCCAACAGCGAGTATTCCTTGATGATCCGTTCCAAATAGAAAACATCGCCGCTAGCCTTAATCAGCACAATGTAGAGTTTCAAGATTGGCGGCGCTTTTATGGCGAATTATTTGCCGCAGTTAAAATGGAAAAAAACATGATGGGCATGCTGTTTTGCCTAATTATCGCGGTAGCCGCGTTTAACATACTGTCGAGTTTGGTGATGATGGTAGGCGAAAAGCGCAGCGATGTGGCCATTTTGCAAACCCTAGGTTTATCGCGCGATAAGGTAGTAATGGTATTTGTTATGCAAGGCGCCTGGAGCGGTTGCATTGGCGCAGCCGTTGGAGCCTTAAGTGGCTGGTGGCTTAGTTCCAACATTAATAGTGTTATGTCTGCTATTGGCCTTAACTTTGCGGCCAACTTTGGTGGTGCAGGTTTACCTGTATTGCAACGCAGTGAGCAAATTATCTTCATCACCGTTGCTGCCATGTTATTAAGCATTGTCGCGACGATTTATCCTGCTTGGCGCGCCAGCAAAATCCATCCTGCAGAGGCACTTCGTTATGAATGAGATTAATGCTCAGCCCGTTTTAGTGGCGAAAGAAATATATAAAACTTACCAAGACGGCAATCAATCTACTGAAGTGCTTCATGGCGTTGATTTTGAAGTGAATGCTGGTGAAGCAGTGGCTATTGTAGGTAGCTCGGGCTCTGGTAAAAGTACCTTGTTGCATATCCTTGGTGGATTAGATGAAGCCAACAAGGGCACGGTGAGTATCGATGGACAAGCTATCGACGGTTTAAGTAGCAAGCAATTAGCTGGGTTACGTAACCAAAAACTTGGTTTTATCTACCAGTTTCATCACTTGCTAGGTGAGTTCTCGGCCATAGAGAATGTTGCAATGCCCCTGTTAATTGCGGGAATGGCAAAAAAGACCGCTATGCAAAAAGCGCAAGCTTTATTGGAGAGAGTTGGTTTAGGCCATCGCTTAAAGCACCGACCATCTGAGTTATCGGGAGGCGAACGCCAGCGCACGGCTATCGCTCGCGCCTTGGTTAATGAGCCAAGCTTGGTGCTAGCCGATGAGCCCACCGGAAATTTAGATAGTCAAAGCACAGAATCCATTTATCAGCTTATTTTGGAATTGAACCGAGATTTAAATACAGCGTTTGTTGTGGTTACCCATGATTTAGCTTTAGCAGCTAAGTTTGCCCGCCAAGCATATATGCAAGACGGAAACTTTGTGAGCAAGGGCGAATAGCATGCGTTTGCCTTTGTCATTTTTTATAGGCTTGCGTTATCACCGAGCCAAAAATAGTAATGGATTTATCTCGTTTATCTCAGCCTCTTCTACTTTAGGCATTGTGTTGGGTGTAGCCGTTTTAATCATTGGCCTTTCGGTCATGAATGGCTTTGAGCGAGAGTTGCGCGACCGCTTTTTAGCGATTGTAAGCCATGGTGAGCTAGAGGCAGTAAACTCTCCCTTGAGCGATCATCAGCAGCTGTTAACTACTGCTATGGACCATACTAAGGTACAGGGCGCAGCTCCGTATGTTAGCTTTAGCGCACTGGTGCAAAAAGGCAAACAAATGAAAGCTTTGTCGCTAAAGGGTATCGATCCAAACTTGGAAAAGAATGTAACTAACCTTCATCAATATGTTGGGGATAGCGCTTGGCAAGCCTTGGCAAGTAACCAGCCGCAAATTGTTTTGGGTTCGGGTATCGCTAAACTGCTTGATGTAACCGAAGGCGAGCAGGTTACTTTGTTGTTGCCTAAAGCTAATCAACAAAACCGTTTAAGTTCACCACAGCGGGTTCGGGTTAAGGTTGTCGGCTTGATGAAGGCTGGGGGACAATTGGATAATCAGTTGGCCTTTATTAATTTGGCATTTGCCCAGCAACTGATGACCTGGCAAGACGGCGTTTCTGGAATTAGCTTGAAGGTTGCAGATCCCTTACAAGCAGATCAAGTGGTGCGTTCTGTGGCTAAGAACTTTCCCCAACTGGTTTATATTAAGAGTTGGATCCGCCAACATGGCTACCTCTACCAAGACATTCAGTTAGTTCGCACCATTATGTACGCGATAATGTTATTGATAGTGGCTGTGGCTAGTTTCAATATCGTATCCACCTTGATTTTGGCTGTAAGCGAAAAACGTGGTGACATTGCTATTTTAAAAACCATGGGCGCGAGCGACCAAACCTTATTGAAGAGCTTTATCGTATACGGCTCATATAACGGGGTTTTAGGTTGTGCGTGGGGGGCATTGTTAGGCGTGTTAGGTAGTTTTGGTTTGCCTAAATTAGTTGCGTTGATTGAAGCCCTAATAGGGCATAGTTTGCTCTCTGCCGATATTTACTTTATCGACTTTCTTCCCGTTGAGCTTATTTGGACAGACGTTATAGCAGTCGTTGTGGCGGCGCTAGTATTAAGTATGTTAGCCACTATATGGCCAGCTTGGCAGGCGACTCGAGTTAAGCCTGCTCAAGAATTAGGTTAATGCCACATCAACAAAAAAGGAGCTGTAAGGCTCCTTTTTTTGTTTTGGACATCTATCTGCGTTTGCGGTAGCGACGCCTAACTGAGTAACGCCATAATGCGTTAATCGCAAAATAACCACACACAGAAAAAACAATACCGTTAACAAGGCTGCCTAGTAAAAAGGCTGGGCCAATGGTGGCGATGAGATGTTCTAGGCCATGCCAAGTTAGCTCTAAATGGTAGTCGGCTACCGGTTGACCTAAGATCCCCGTTCCAACTAAATAACAAAAATAAAAGATAGCCGGGATAGTAAACGGGTTGGATATCCAAACTAAGGCAACCGATAAAGGCAGGTTTACCTTAAACATAATGGCTAAAGCTGCTGCAATAATCATTTGAGATGGCAGCGGAATAAAAGCCACAAACAAACCTATGGCAAATGCGCCCGCAGCTGAGCGCCGGTTAAGGTGCCACAAATTAGGGTTGTGTAGCCAATCACCAAAAAATTTTAGATGTTTGCTTGCTTTTAGATCTTCAGTTTTAGGAATAAATCGTTGTATCGTTTTTTTTGGCATATAGTTTGTTATTGATAATAAACTTCTTATGACATATGAATGCCTTTTTACTAGCAAGTTTGCTAGCAATGACTTCATCGCTATTCTGGCCGAACCTACTTAGCTTACCACTCCTATATGTTAGCTTCGTTGCACTTGTGGCTTCGCTTTGGAAAAGAAAGCTCTGGGCTGCTGGCTTCATATTTGGCGTGTGTTGGATGACGAGCCATGCGCTGTATTATCAGTCATGGATTGTTAGCATCCAACAAAAAACGGCCAACTTTAGCATAATTGGCGAGATCTTGGCAGTTGATAATAATCAATACTGGCAAAAAATTACTGTAGAACTACATCAATTAGATAGCCATACCAGTATAGCGTGGTGGCAGCCAAAACTTACCCTCTATCATTCTCGTTCAACAAAGGATTTTGTGCCACTTCAGGTCGGTCAGGAAATTGCTGCGAAGGTGAAGCTAAAACCTGCTTTTGCCAGTATCAACCCGGCAGGATTTAATTATGCAAGGTGGTTAGTTGCTAAATCAATTATTGGGCGCGGCAAACTGATTAGTTATGAGCTACTAGAAAGCGAACCTTCATATCGAGAAGTTTGGTTAACAAAGTTAGCCAAATTACTGCAAAACTATCAGTATTCTGGTGAGATGTTGGCGCTAATGACGGGCGATAAACGGCTTCTCTCGCAGCAGCATAAGCAGCTATATCAGCAATCTGGCTTAGGTCATTTGTTTGTGTTGTCTGGATTGCATTTAGGGATTGTGGCTTTTTGGTCGTGGTTGTTAGCAAGGCTTGTGAGTATAGCATTTAGGGTTAATCAACAAGCGATGCCAATTTTGATTAGCTTGGCATGTTGTATCGCATTTTGTTGGCTGGCCAATTGGCAGTTATCAATGATGCGAGCATTGCTAATGTATAGCAGTTCGATGCTATTTATATTATTAGGTAGCCGCAGAACAGTTGTTTTTGGCTTAATGTTTAGTGCATTACTCATCCTGCTTACTTGGCCGTTTAGTGTTTATAACAGTGGTTTTTGGCTGTCCTATTTTGCTGTCGCTATTGTATTACTCTGCTTGTGGTTAGGACCAAGAAATAAGCTGGCAATGCTTGTATTTATTCAGTTGGCTATTGGTTTATTAATGACGCCACTGCAGGTGTTGTTGTTTGGATTAGTGCCTAGTTCAGCGTTGTTGCTTAACCTTGTTGCCGTGCCGTTGTTTAGTATGGTGATCGTGCCAGCCTTGTTATTACTTATTTTGTTATTTGCAGCTGACAGTCATTTAGCACCTTATTTGGCGCAGTTTGTTGATAGGCTATTTTCATACCTTTATAGCTCGCTCGAGTGGCTGAATAGCAATTTGTCGGTGAGTTTAAGTTCGTCGTCGATTGTTATTGGATTACTGCTAATTCTCCCGCTATGTGCACTGTTACTGAGATTTTACCGTAAACGTTTGTATTGGGTTTTGTTATTACTTTTATTGTTACCTAATAGCTATCAATTAAGCCAAGTTACAGATAATTGGCATGTATATGTACTAGATGTTGGGCAGGGGCTTGCCGTGGTGGTTACCCATCGAGGTGAAGCGATAATCTATGACACAGGGCCGAGGTTTCGCAGCGGTTTTAGTTACGCAGAGAGTGTGATAGTTCCTCTTATTGCGGAGCTAAGAGTTCAGCATGTTGATAGCATAATAATTAGTCACGGAGACAATGACCACGCAGGTGGGAGAGAAGTGTTAGAGCTGACTTACCCCCAAGCCAGGCAATATTATGGCCGAGACCAGCGCTTGCCAGAAACATTTTGCCAAGGTAAGCGGATCTGGGGAAAGCTAAAACTAGATTTCTACTTAGCCGACCTTGGTTATGGAAACAATGGGTCTTGCGTATTAAAGCTCGGTGACGGCCAAACGAGCGTGTTGCTGACTGGTGATATTGAACAATTGGCTGAACAACAATTACTAAATGCTGGCTTAAAGCAGGTGAATATCATGTTAAGTCCCCATCATGGTAGCAATAGTTCTTCTTCGGCTAGCTTTATTCATGCGCTAAATCCAGAAGTGGTAATTCATAGTAGTGGGGCGTTTAATCGATTTGGTTTCCCGCATCAATCGGTTCAAGAGCGTTACGCCGAGAGCAAGCAGTATATAACGGGGCGAGATGGAGCAATAAAACTTGAAATTGATGACCGTTCATACCAAGTTTATCCGTATAGGCATTTAAAAACGAGTCCGTGGTACCAGCAAATCATCAGTTGGTGATTTGGCTATAAACCGCTAAACTAAGGCAATTTTTCCGATGGAATAACTCTGTTCTTATGATTCCAGATACAGCTACGAATACAAAAGCTAACTTTCTCCGTTTATTAAGCTACGTGAAAGACCGTAAGATTGGTTTGATTGTCGCCATTATTGGCATGATAGGTTACGGCGCCGTAGATACGCTTTTTGTTTACTCTATCAAGCCGCTGATCGATGAAGGTTTGTCCGGTAAAAACCCAGCAGTGTTAACTTACATGCCAATCTTTGTATTAGGCATTGTATTTTTGCGTGGTATTTGTGGTTTCGCCAGTAGCTACGGTATGTCTTGGGTTGGTGGCCATCTAGTGATGAAAATTCAACGCCAGATATTTAATCATTTGATGTTAATGCCAGTATCGTTTTTTGATAAAAACCCAACGGGCACGCTTATTTCAAAAATCACCTATGACTCTAACCAAGTGAGCACAGCCGCCACTGCAAGTTTAGTTAATTTAGTGAGAGAAAGTGCCACCATCATTGGTTTGTTGATCCTTATGTTTTACAACAGCTGGCAACTGTCATTGATTTTCTTTTTGATAGGCCCACCCGTAGGTTTTGCTATTAGTAATGTGAGTCGTCGTTTCCGAAAAATCAGCACAAATTTGCAGCATGCGGTTGGAAATGTGACCACTACCAGCGAACAAATGCTCAATGGTCATAAAGAAATTCTTTCATTCGGTGGACAACCTAAAGAAGAAGCAAGATTTAATGATGCAAGCAACATGATTCGTCGCCAGCAAATGAAAATGGCTACTGTAAGTGCTATTGCCAACCCCGCGGTACAGTTCATCGCTTCTATTGGTTTGTCGATTGTATTGTTTGCTGCATCATCTCCTGAGCTGGTAGCTGAACTTAGCCCAGGCACCTTTACCATTATTGTCACCTCTATGATGATGCTACTAAAGCCATTGAGAGTAATTACCCAGTTAAATAACGATGTGCAAAAAGCGATGGCTGCTTGTACAAGCTTATTTACCGTAATGGATATGGACACTGAAACTGATACTGGTAGCCACGTTACTAAACGTGCTAAAGGTAAAATCAACTTAGAGAATGTTGAATTCAAGTATCCCACCAAAAATGAGATTGTACTTAAGGGTATTAATCTAAATATCGAAGCAGGACAAACCGTTGCTTTAGTAGGGCGCTCTGGTAGTGGTAAGTCAACTATCGCAGGCTTGTTGCCTAAGTTTTACGAAGTGCAATCTGGGCAAGTATTGCTAGATGATATTCCTGTTCAAGATTACCAACTCAAGAACTTACGTGAGCAGTTTGCTCAAGTATCGCAAACCGTTCACCTGTTTAGCGGTACCATTGCCGAAAATATTGGTTATGCCAATGAAAACGCCAGTCGAGAAGAGATTGAGCGAGTGGCTGAAATGGCAAATGTAACTAGCTTCGTAGAAAAGTTTGAAGATGGCTTTGATACTGTTATTGGTGAGAAAGGTGTGATGCTTTCTGGCGGGCAACGTCAGCGCATTGCAATTGCTCGTGCCTTACTAAAAGATGCACCAGTTCTGATTTTAGATGAGGCTACCTCGGCACTTGATACAGAATCTGAGCGTAAAATTCAGCAGGCCATTGACAGAGTTTGTTCTGATAGAACCGCCATTGTGATTGCTCACCGCTTATCAACCATTGAAAACGCAGACATGATTGTTGTTCTTGATGAAGGTGTTGTGGTTGAGCAGGGCAGTCATGCTGAGTTAATGGCTAACCAGGGTGACTACTACCAGCTACATCAAATTCAATTTGGTGAAAAGTAAGCAGTGAAGTTTTGGTATCAAGCTAAGCAGCGACATTGGATAAAAATTGGTTTATTGCTGCCGCTAAGCGGCTTATTTTACTTAGTTGCTAGTGCCCGCCGTTTAGCCTTTAAGCTGTCTTGGTTTAGCAGTTTTCGCCCACCGATCCCAGTTGCCATTGTGGGTAACATCAGTGTGGGTGGAAACGGCAAAACTCCAGTTGTATTAGCGCTGGTTGAAGCGGCAAAGCAGCGCGGTTTTAAGCCCGCGGTTGTTAGCCGTGGTTATGGCAGTAAGGCGCCTTACTATCCTTTTGTTGTTAGCTCCAGTAGCCAGTCTGCAGAGTGTGGCGATGAACCTCTGCTTATTTTTCAGCGAACTAAGTGCCTAGTGGTCGTAGACCCAAATCGCAGTGCAGCGTGCAAAGCTGCAGTTGAGCAGGGGAGTGATCTGATTATTTGCGATGACGGAATGCAGCACTATGCCTTGCAACGCGATATAGAAATTGCGGTCGTTGATGCTCAGCGAGGTTTAGGTAATGGTTTGTGTTTACCGGCGGGTCCTTTGCGAGAAACAGCCTCTAGGTTATCAGTGGTCGATTTGATTGTGAGCAATGGTGAGCCGCTGTTTAATGCCAATAGTCATTTATTGCAGTTACGAGCCAGCGGTTTGCGCCGCGTAAGTGATCAGCAACAAGTGACGGATGTTACACAGTTTGACGCGGCTATTGCTGGAATTGGCAATCCACCGCGCTTTTTTGAGTCACTTGCTGATTTAGGCTTTGCTTGTAAGAAGCAAGTCAGCTTAGATGATCATAAGCATCTTAGTGAAGAACAGCATAAAGAGCTGTTTGAGAAACGTATAATCATGACAGAAAAGGATGCGATTAAATATCGTCATACAGCCGGTGATGAGTGGTATTATTTACCCGTGGATAGTGTGCTGCCTGATGCGTTTTATCAGCAATTTTTCTCATTGTTACAGGAAAAAATTCATGTCAGTTGAACATAATTTATTAGAAATTGTTGCTTGCCCCTTATGTAAAGGCAAGCTGCATTACGACAAACCTAATAATGAATTAGTGTGTAAGTTTGACCGTTTAGCTTATCCCATTAAAGATGCCATTCCGGTTCTTTTAGTCAATGAAGCCAGAGAAATGTCAGCCAACGAGTTACCGCAATGAAATTTGTAGTGGTTATTCCAGCTCGTTATCAGTCTACCCGTTTACCGGCTAAGCCACTGCAAGATATTGCGGGTAAAACGATGATTGAAAGAGTCTATCGGCAGGCCTGTAAATCAGGCGCCGAACGTGTGGTTATTGCAACTGATGATCAGCGTATTGTCGATGTTGCAGATGATTTTGGTGCCGAGGTTGTGCTCACCGCCGCTTCTCACGAATCAGGCACCGAACGCTTAGCTGAAGTGTGTAAAAAGTTGGCATTCTCTAACGATACCATTGTGGTTAATGTTCAAGGTGATGAGCCGTTGATCCCACCTGCGGTAATTTCTCAAGTAGCGGGCTTACTCGAAGCTGCACCCGAAGTAAAAATGGCAAGTTTGTCTGTGCCTATACATGAGGATACAGACATTCATGATCCTAACGTTGTTAAGGTTGTGTGTGATAAAGAAGACCACGCTTTGTATTTCAGCCGCTCAGCAGTTCCGCACGAGCGAGATGGAGATTGGCAATGTGAGCTGTATTCAAGGCATATAGGTATATACGCCTATCGCGCGCATTTTGTCGGTGAGTATTTGCAACTTAGTCCGTCTCCCATTGAGAAGATGGAAAAACTAGAGCAGTTACGCGTTCTCTGGCATGGTTATAAAATCAAGATGGCAAGAGCAATAGAAACACCCGCTCATGGTGTAGATACTCCAGAAGACTTAGAAAAAGTTCGCGCTTTATTTGCGTGAGTACGCCAAATCGTTATAGAGAAGATATGAATTACATTCCCTTAAGTGAGCACAAAAAAGCTTGGATCTTTAGACGGGCTGATCTACCCATTAGCAGTGAAGACTGCGCTGCAATTAAACCTATGACCGAGTCTCGAGCGAATTTGTTATGGAAAGACCTTGTGAGTAAACAAGTTGATCACCCAGATTTTTTTCGTAAGGGTGATTGGGCCTTCAATCTAGAAACCTGGACTGGGCAGGGTAACTGGGAAGCTGTATGGGATAGCGAGCAACTTGCTTTACCTGAGGAGCTATTGACCCACTTAAACTGGCAAGATAATACAGTGGTTTATTATTGCAATGATCAACGAAACGTTATTGAAACCACTTGGTCTGTATTTAAGCGTTGCTGGAAAAACTTTTTGTTCATGGATGATGGAGCGTTGTTAGTCGCTAAAAAGCGCACCGAAGTTGCCCAATTCCTTGCCAACGGTAGTTATCAATTTGGCAATAAGCCTGCTTAGCGGTAGCTGAAGCGTTAATAAAAAACCGAAGCAAGTGCTTCGGTTTTTTTATGGCGCTAAGTAAGAAGTATTACTTGAACGGACGGTGTGGTTCGCCGGTGTATAACTGACGTGGTCGACCGATGCGTTGGGTCTCTTCTTCCATCATTTCTTTCCAGTGAGCTATCCAGCCAACTGTACGAGATAACGCAAAGATTACAGTAAACATGCTTACTGGAATACCAATTGCTTTAAGAACAATACCTGAGTAGAAATCTACATTCGGGAATAGTTTTTTCTCTTTGAAATAAGGGTCAGAAAGCGCGATGCGTTCTAGTTCCATTGCTACGTCTAGTAGTGGATCATCGATGTTTAATTCGTTGAGCACTTCATGACAGCTCTCACGCATTACTGTTGCGCGTGGATCGTAGTTTTTGTAAACGCGGTGGCCAAAGCCCATTAAGCGGAATGGGTCATTTTTGTCTTTAGCACGTTCAATAAACTCTGGAATACGGTCTACTGAGCCTATTTCTTCTAACATTGTTAGACATGCTTCGTTGGCACCACCATGAGCTGGCCCCCACAAACAAGCAATACCAGCAGCAATACATGCAAACGGGTTAGCACCAGAAGAGCCTGCCAAACGCACTGTTGAAGTAGAGGCATTTTGTTCGTGATCAGCATGCAACGTAAAGATACGGTCCATTGCGCGTTCAACCACAGGGCTAACCTTATATTCTTCGGTTGGCACTGAGAACATCATATTTAAGAAGTTTGCTGCGTAGCTCAAATCGTTGCGAGGGTATACAAACGGTTGGCCTGCAGAATACTTGTAGCTCATTGCGGCTAAAGTAGGCATCTTAGAAATTAAGCGATAAGCTGCAATTTCGCGATGGCGCTCATTAGAGATATCCATCGAGTCGTGGTAGAAGGCTGATAATGCACCCACTACACCTACCATGATCGCCATAGGGTGTGAATCACGACGGAAACCTTGGAAAAAGTGGATTAGCTGTTCGTGCACCATTGTATGGCGTGTAACAGTGGTTTTGAAGTTTTCGTATTGTTCAACGTTTGGTCGTTCGCCGAACAAAAGAATGTAACAAACTTCAAGGTAATCAGCGTGTTTTGCTAGGTCCTCGATTGAGTAACCTCGGTGTAACAAAATACCTTGCTCACCATCGATGTAAGTGATTTTTGATTCACATGAAGCTGTCGCTAAGAAACCTGGATCAAAAGTGAAATATCCTTTTTTTCCTAGTGTACGAACATCAATTACGTCATGTCCTGCTGTACCAGACATAATCGGCATCTCGTATGCCTCTTGGCCTGGCAGCGTTAGGGTGGCTTTATTGTCAGCCATAGCACGTCTCCCTTGCTTGTTCTAATTGTATTGTTTTTTGGATACAAAGCGCAGCACATTCTCACCTAGAACAAGGTCAAATGTCAATTGGCTCTGGTTGTGAAATATGGTGACTTATAGCGTTTATGTTAAATTTTCGAATTAAGTTGGCTGTTTCGTTGCGCTAAATTAGCTAAATGAAGGAAATGTTAATTGTATTTGTATAATGTGGGCGTTATACTTTCCTCGAAGTATGGCGCTAGTCCGAGCATTTTTTGCGCAATATAAATGTGAGTTTTTATACTTTAGTCTTAATTTAGGCCTTAAGTTCACAAAATTAACATTATCGCAACTCGCTGCTCTGTCCAGAGCCTCACTTTATAACCATAATAATACTCAAGGACCTGAGTGGGCAGAGAATCGTGAAAACAAAACAAAGACCAGTAAACCTCGACCTACAAACCATCAGATTTCCCATTACCGCAATTGCGTCCATCTTGCATCGTGTTTCCGGTGTGATTACCTTTTTCGCTTTGGCTATTTTGTTAGGCCTACTTGCTGAATCCCTTCAATCAGCAGAAGGTTTTGCGAATGTGCAATCTATTATGGATAACTTCTTGGTGAAGTTAATCATATGGGCAAGCCTTACCGCGTTGATGTATCACATTGTTGGCGGAATACGTCACTTGATCATGGACATGGGCTATTGGGAAGAGCTAGATAGTGCATCATCTAGCGCTAAAATCTCATTCGTTATCACTGCTGTACTGGCAGTACTAATGGGAGTAATCGTATGGTAACTAATGCTGCAACTTTTGGCCGTAGCGGTGTACATGACTTTTTGCTCATCCGCGCAACCGCCATTATTTTAACCCTATATACAATCTACTTACTTGGCTTCTTCGCATTTAACGATGTGACATATCAGTCTTGGAGTGGATTTTTTGCTTGGCTTCCAACCAAAGTATTCACCTTACTTGCACTTTTATCGATGCTGATCCATGCCTGGATTGGTTTATGGCAAGTGTTAACTGACTACGTGAAATGCACGGCATTGCGTGTTGGTTTACAGTTTTCTTTAACAGTTCTGGCGCTAATTTACGTAGCGACCGGTCTGTTTGTTATTTGGGGGTAAGTCGAGTGGCAATTTCTATTCGAGAGTTTGACGCCGTTGTAATCGGTGCTGGCGGCGCGGGAATGCGTGCTGCTTTACAGATTTCTGAAGAGGGCAAATCTTGCGCTCTAATTTCAAAAGTATTTCCAACCCGTTCTCACACTGTATCTGCTCAGGGTGGTATTACGGTTGCGTTAGGTAATTCGCACAAAGATAACTGGCAGTGGCACATGTACGATACCGTTAAAGGGTCGGACTACATTGGTGACCAAGATGCCATTGAATACATGTGTAATGTAGGTCCTGAAGTTATTATTGAACTTGAAAAGATGGGTTTACCGTTTTCTCGTTTTGATAATGGCTCAATCTACCAGCGCCCATTTGGTGGTCAATCTAAAGAGTTTGGCGGTGAGCAGGCTGCTCGTACTGCTGCAGCTGCAGACCGTACTGGCCACGCTTTGTTACATACGCTGTATCAGCAAAACGTTAAAAAGAAGACCACCATATTCTCTGAGTGGTATGCCTTAGATTTAGTAAAAAATGCTGATGGTGATGTTGTAGGTTGTACTGCAATGGATATCGACAGTGGCGAAGTGGTTTACTTTAAAGCTAAAGCAACCGTATTAGCTACTGGCGGAGCAGGGCGTATTTTTGCCTCAACCACCAACGCACACATTAATACCGGTGATGGCGTGGGCATGGCATTGCGTGCTGGCGTACCAATCCAAGATATGGAAATGTGGCAGTTCCACCCAACCGGCATTGCTGGTGCCGGTGTTCTGGTGACCGAAGGCTGTCGTGGCGAAGGTGGTTACTTATTAAATAAGGACGGCGAGCGCTTCATGGAGCGCTATGCTCCAAATGCTAAAGACTTGGCGGGCCGTGATGTTGTTGCGCGTTCAATGATGACTGAAATCCGCGAAGGCCGTGGATGTGATGGACCATGGGGCCCACACATCAAACTTAAAATGGACCATCTAGGCGAAGAAGTTCTAGAGAGCCGTTTACCAGGTATTTGTGAACTGTCGCGTACGTTTGCGCATGTTGATCCTGTTAAAGAGCCAATCCCAGTTATTCCAACTTGTCATTACCAAATGGGTGGTGTGCCTTGTAATGTAAACGGCCAAGCTATTACTCAAAATGAGAAAGGCGAAGACGAAATCATTAACGGCTTGTTTGCTGTTGGTGAAATTGCTTGTGTATCGGTACACGGCGCCAACCGCTTAGGTGGTAACTCATTACTTGATTTGGTTGTGTTTGGTCGAGCTGCAGGTAAATTCTTAGGTGAATACCTAAACGAAGATATCGATATGGCAGATGCTACAGAAGCAGAATTGGATGCTGCCATGTCTCGTTATAATCGTTGGGAAAACTCGACTTCAGACGGTGAAGACCCAGTTCAAATTCGTAAAGACCTCCAACAATGTATGCAGCTTAACTTCTCGGTGTTCCGCGAAGGCGAGTCTATGGCTAAAGGCTTGGAAGAGTTACAAGTTATTCGCAAACGTTTAGCTAACGCTCGTTTGGATGACAAGTCGAAAGACTTTAATACTCAGCGTGTAGAGTGCTTAGAGTTAGACAACTTAATGGCAACAGCAATTGCTACAGCCCATGCTGCAAACTTCCGCACTGAAAGTCGTGGCGCGCATAGTCGCTTCGATTACCCAGATCGTGATGACGCACAATGGCTGTGCCATTCACTGTTTGATCCAGCTAGCGAGACCATGGGGCGTCGTGAGGTGAATATGTCACCAAACCTACGTGAAGCTTTCGAACCTAAAGTTCGCACATATTAAGGAGGCGGTAATGAACGTTAATTTTTCTCTGTACCGCTACAACCCGGATACGGACACAAAACCAAATATGAAGTCATATCAGCTTGAGGTCCCAGAGGGCTCTGATATGATGGTACTAGATGCATTGATTTTGCTTAAAGAACAAGACCCTAGCATTGCTTTTCGACGCTCATGTCGTGAAGGCGTTTGTGGTTCCGACGGCATTAATATGAATGGCAAAAACGGCCTAGCCTGTGTGACTCCTTTGTCAGACTTGTTAGGTAAAGGCGATATTGTTATTCGCCCGCTGCCAGGCTTGCCTGTAGTACGCGACCTCGTGGTTGATATGGGGCAGTTTTACGATAATTATGCGCGTATTAAGCCATTCTTAATCAATGATGAACAAATTCCACCTGCTCGTGAAAACTTGCAGAGCCCAGAAGAACGCGAAAAGTTAGACGGAATGTACGAGTGTATCCTTTGTGCATGTTGTTCTACGTCTTGTCCTTCTTTCTGGTGGAACCCAGAGAAATTTGTTGGCCCTGCTGGCCTATTGGCAGCATATCGTTGGTTAGCAGATAGCCGAGATACGGCTACAGATGAACGTCTTGCAGAATTAGACGATGCCTTTAGCGTATTCCGCTGCCATGGCATTATGAACTGTGTAAGTGTTTGTCCTAAAGGATTAAACCCGACAAAAGCTATCGGCCATATTAAGTCGATGCTGATAAAACGGGCTGTTTAGCAAAAAGTTAATTTTTATAATTAGCTGGTTCTAAATAGCCATTTTACTTCGGTAGGATGGCTATTTTTTTATAAAACCCTATAAAGTCATACAGTGACGTAGAAAATAAAGGGATAGCGTTTAAATGCAAAATGGCGTAATGAAGGCCTGGCTAGAGTCCTCGCATTTAGCTGGTGCTAATTCGACCTATGTGGAAGACCTCTATGAGGCATATTTAGAAGATCCTTCTTCTGTATCTGAACAATGGCAGGAAGTGTTCGCTGAGCTTCCAGCTGTGGAAGGTACATCTGAAGATACCCCTCACGCTCCTATTCGTGACTACTTTCGCCGTTTAGCGAAAGATACCTCTCGTTTTAGTTCTCCGGTTGAAGACCCTCAACACGGTGCCAAACAAGTTAAAGTATTGCAGTTAATTAATGCTTACCGCTTTCGCGGACATCAGCATGCGCAACTGGATCCTTTAGGTTTATGGCAACAAGAACGCGTAGCCGACCTATCTCCAGAGTTTCATGCCTTAGATAGTGCAGACTTTGAAGAAACGTTTAACGTAGGTTCGTATGCCATTGGTAAAGAAACCATGGCACTTAAAGATTTACATAAGTCTTTATTAAAAACCTACTGTGGCTCTATCGGTGCTGAATACATGCACATTACCGATACTGACGAAAAGCGTTGGATTCAAAGCCGCTTAGAGTCTGTTGAAGGGCAGGGCGACTTTACACAAGAAGACCGAATTCGCTTTCTTAAAAGCTTAACAGCAGCAGAGGGTTTAGAAAAATACCTAGGCGCTAAATTCCCAGGGGCAAAACGCTTCTCGTTGGAAGGTGGCGATAGCTTGCTGGTAATGCTTAAAGAGATCGTTCGTTCTGCGGGTATTCAAGGCACTAAAGAGGTTGTTGTGGGCATGGCTCACCGCGGTCGCTTAAACGTACTGGTAAATGTACTGGGTAAAAACCCATCAGAATTGTTTGATGAGTTTGCCGGCAAACACGACGACACTTGGGGCACTGGTGACGTTAAATACCACCAAGGCTTTAGTTCAGACTTTGCTACTCCTGGTGGCAACGTGCATATGTCGTTAGCCTTTAACCCATCGCATTTAGAAATTGTAAATCCGGTAGTGATGGGCTCAGTTCGTGCTCGACAAGATCGTCGCGCGGGAGAGAACTGTTTACCAATTACCATCCATGGTGATTCAGCCATTGCTGGCCAAGGTGTTGTGCAAGAAACCTTTAATATGTCACAAGCGCGTGGCTTTAAAGTTGGCGGCACAGTGCGAATTGTGGTGAATAACCAAGTTGGTTTCACTACCTCCAATCCGCGTGACACTCGCTCAACCCAATACTGTACTGATATTGCAAAAATGGTGCAGGCGCCAATATTCCACGTAAATGGCGACGATCCAGAAGCGGTTGCTTTTGTTAGCCGAATGGCGCTGGACTACCGCAATACCTTTAAGCGTGATGTAGTTATTGATTTGGTATGTTACCGCCGCCATGGTCACAACGAAGCTGATGAGCCAAATGCAACTCAGCCTTTGATGTACCAAAAAATTAAGAAGCACCCAACGCCACGTAAATTTTACGCAGATGTGTTAGTTGAGCGCGGTCAATTAGATAGCGCAGAGGCTACTGCGTTGGTTAACGGCTACCGTGATCAACTAGATAATGGGGATTGCGTTGTTGAAGAATGGCGCCCAATGACTGAGCACAGTGTTGATTGGCGTCCATACCTCGGTCATGAATGGGATATGGATTACGATTCTTCGTTACCCGTTGAAGCTATTCAAGATCTTGGTGAAAGGCTAACCAAGTTACCAGAAGAACATAAGCTGCACCCTCGAGTTAAGAAAATTAACGATGATCGCCGCTTAATGGCCTTAGGTGAAAAACCACTTGATTGGGGTTTTGCAGAAAATTTAGCTTATGCAAGCTTGCTTGATGAGAAGCAAAATATCCGTATTACTGGTCAAGACTCCGGCCGTGGTACTTTCTTCCACCGTCATGCTGTGTTGCATAACCAAACAGATGCATCAACCTATGTTCCATTGAAAAACCTTGCTGAAGAGCAAGGGCACTTAGCTTTATTTGACTCAGTATTATCTGAAGAAGCAGTTCTGGCTTTTGAATATGGTTACACAACTGCAGAGCCTTCTACTTTAGTTATTTGGGAAGCACAGTTTGGTGATTTTGCTAACGGTGCCCAAGTGGTAATCGACCAATTCTTATCATCTGGCGAGCAAAAATGGGGTCGTATGTGTGGCCTTGTGATGCTGCTTCCACATGGTTATGAAGGTCAAGGTCCAGAGCACTCATCGGCGCGTTTAGAACGTTACTTGCAATTGTGTGCAGAACACAACATGCAAGTATGTGTGCCATCTACACCTGCCCAGGTTTACCATATGTTGCGACGCCAACAGGTTCGCCCTATGCGTCGCCCGTTAGTGGTAATGTCGCCTAAGTCGTTACTTCGTCATCCTCTAGCGGTGTCTAGTTTAGAAGAGTTAGCGGAAGGCCAGTTCCAAAATGCTATCGGTGAATTAGACGATATCGACCCAGCTCAGGTTCGCCAAGTAGTAATGTGTTCAGGTAAAGTTTATTACGACTTGCTTGAGCAACGCCGTAAAAATGAACAAACTGATGTTGCTTTGGTACGTATTGAGCAGTTGTATCCGTTCCCCGACCAAGACGTGAAACAAATTTTTGAACAATATCAACATGTAGAAAGATTTGTTTGGTGTCAGGAAGAACCGCTTAACCAAGGTGCCTGGTATAGTAGCCAGCATCACTTTAAATCTGTAATCCCTGCCGGAGCAGAATTGCGTTATGCTGGTCGACCAGCATCTGCGTCACCTGCGGTTGGGTATATGTCCCTTCACTTAAAACAACAACGCGCTCTAGTTACTGATGCGTTGACAGTTGAATAAAAAAGAATAAAGGAAGCCTTAATGAGCATTGAAATTAAAGTGCCAGACCTACCTGAATCAGTAGCTGATGCAACAATTGCCACTTGGCACAAGCAGCCTGGTGACGCAGTAGAGCGTGATGAAGTAATTGTTGATATTGAGACAGATAAAGTTGTGCTTGAAGTGCCCGCATTGGAAGCTGGCGTGCTTGAAGAGATTGTTGAAGCTGAAGGTGAAACGGTACTTGCTCAGCAAGTTATCGGTAAGATGAAAGCAGGCGCAGTTGCTGGCGAAGAAGTTAGCACTAAAGCTGCAGATGCCGGCAACGATAAAGCTGATAGCGGCGAAGAATTATCGCCTTCTGTACGTCGTTTAGTGGCAGAGAAGGGTATTGATGCCTCTGCAATTAAAGGCTCTGGCCCAAATGGTCGTATAACCAAAGAAGATGTAGAAGCACATATTGCTAAACCTGCAGCAGCTGCCAAAGAAGCTAAAGCCGAGGCCGCTGCGCCACAAGCGCCGCTATCTTCGCGTAGCGAAAAGCGTGTAGCTATGACACGTTTACGCAAGCGTGTTGCTGAACGTTTGTTGGAAGCTAAAAATACCACTGCAATGTTAACGACCTTCAATGAAGTTAACATGAAGCCAATTATGACTTTGCGTAAGCAATATCAAGACGTATTCGAAAAGCGTCATGATATTCGTTTAGGCTTTATGTCTTTTTACGTAAAAGCAGTTGTTGAAGCGTTAAAACGCTTCCCAGAAGTTAACGCGTCTATCGACGGTGATGAAATTGTTTACCACAATTACTTCGACGTAAGTATCGCTGTATCAACACCTCGTGGCTTGGTAACGCCGGTACTGCGTGACTGTGATTTGCTAAGCGTTGCAGATATCGAAAAAGGCATCCGTGAGCTGGCTATTAAAGGTCGTGATGGTAAGTTAACCGTTGATGAATTAACCGGTGGTAACTTTACAATTACTAACGGTGGTGTATTTGGCTCGTTAATGTCTACGCCAATTATTAACCCACCACAAAGCGCTATTTTGGGCATGCACAAAATTCAAGACCGCCCAATGGCAGTGAACGGCCAGGTAGAAATTTTACCAATGATGTACTTAGCGTTGTCTTACGACCACCGCTTGGTAGATGGAAAAGAGTCAGTTGGTTTCTTAGTAACCATTAAAGAGTTACTCGAAGACCCAACACGCTTATTGCTCGACGTGTAATAAAAGTTTGTATTGGGCCTGGTTTTCAGGCCCTTATTCGGAAAGGTGTTCAGCACCTCTAATGTATCCCCTAACACTATGGATAGAACATCATGAATTTGCATGAATATCAGGCCAAGCAATTATTTGCCGACTATGGCTTGCCAGTGCCAGAAGGTTACGCCTGTGATACCCCACAAGAAGCAGCTGAAGCTGCGGGCAAAATCCCTGGCTCTACATGGGTAGTAAAAACTCAAGTTCACGCAGGTGGACGCGGTAAAGCTGGCGGCGTAAAAGTAACGTCTGATAAAGAAGAAATTAAGGCATTTGCTCAACAATGGTTAGGCAAAAACTTAGTCACTTATCAAACTGATGCTAATGGCCAACCTGTATCAAAAATCTTGGTAGAAGAAGCCTCTGACATCGCTAACGAGCTTTACTTAGGCGCGGTTGTCGACCGTGCAACGCGTCGCGTTGTATTTATGGCATCAACTGAAGGCGGCATGGAAATCGAAAAGGTTGCCGAAGAAACGCCAGAGTTGATTCACCAAATGGCTATCGATCCCTTAGTAGGTCCTCAAGCTTATCAAGCGCGTGAGTTAGCGTTTAAATTAGGCCTTGAAGGCGCTCAAATTCGCCAATTTACTAAGATCTTTGTTGGTCTTGCAGAAATGTTTACTGACCACGATTTGGCGCTTTTAGAAATTAACCCGCTAGTGGTTACCGGTAGTGGTGATTTAGTGTGCCTAGACGGTAAAATTAACATCGATTCAAATGCGATGTACCGTCAGCCTAAGCTACGCGAAATGCACGATCCTTCGCAGGAAGATGAGCGTGAAGCACATGCCGCACAATGGGAGCTAAACTACGTAGCGCTCGATGGCAGCATTGGTTGTATGGTTAACGGTGCTGGTCTAGCGATGGGTACTATGGATATCGTTCAACTACACGGCGGTTCTCCGGCTAACTTCCTAGATGTTGGTGGCGGCGCAACCAAAGAACGTGTTACCGAAGCATTTAAGATTATTTTGTCAGACGACAAAGTAAAAGCCGTATTGGTAAACATTTTTGGCGGTATTGTACGTTGTGACCTAATCGCCGACGGTATTATTGGCGCTGTAGAAGAAGTTGGTGTGAGTGTACCAGTTGTTGTTCGCCTTGAAGGTAACAATGCTGAGTTAGGTACCCAACGTTTGGCTGAGTCAGGCCTTAACATTATTGCAGCTACCAGCTTAACTGATGCTGCAGAGCAAGTAGTTAAAGCAGCGGAGGCCAAGTAATGAGCATTCTAATCGACAAAAACACTAAAGTGATCTGTCAAGGCTTCACTGGTGGTCAAGGTACTTTCCACTCTGAGCAAGCTATTGAGTACGGTACGCAAATGGTAGGTGGTGTATCACCTGGTAAAGGCGGTCAAACTCACTTAGGTCTTCCAGTGTTCAATACAGTAAGTGAAGCGGTACAAGCTACTGGCGCAGATGCTACAGTAATTTACGTGCCAGCTCCTTTCTGTAAAGACGCTATTTTAGAAGCTATCTCAGCTGGCATTAAAATCATCATCACTATTACCGAAGGCATTCCAACTTTGGATATGCTAGAAGTTAAAGTGAAATTAGATGAAGCTGGCGCACGTATGATTGGTCCTAACTGCCCGGGTGTTATTACGCCTGATGAATGTAAAATTGGTATTATGCCAGGCCACATTCATAAAGCTGGTAAAGTTGGTATTGTGTCTCGTTCAGGCACACTAACGTACGAAGCAGTTAAGCAAACTACCGACGAAGGTTTCGGTCAGTCTAGCTGTGTAGGTATTGGCGGTGACCCAATTCCAGGCTCTAACTTCATCGACATTTTGGAAATGTTCCAAAACGATCCAAAAACTGAAGCAATTGTAATGATTGGTGAAATTGGTGGTAGCGCAGAAGAAGAAGCAGCAGCTTACATTAAAGAAAATGTAACCAAGCCTGTAGTTTCTTACATTGCTGGTGTTACTGCTCCTCCGGGTAAGCGTATGGGCCACGCCGGTGCCATTATCGCTGGCGGTAAAGGTACTGCCGCAGACAAGTTTGCTGCTCTTGAAGATGCAGGTGTTAAAACTGTACGTAGTCTTGCCGATATTGGTAAAGCATTGCGTGAAGTTACCGGTTGGTAATTTTCAACTTAATGCAATAAGGCGCCTTTGGGCGCCTTTTTTATTGGCTAAAATTTGTTAGCTCTTTGGTGGTATGAACGCATAGATTTGTAAGCGACTTACTATTATCACAATAACCATTGTTAAGGGGCTGAATAACTTGCTTTTAAGCGGGGAATGAACAAGGATGAAGGGATAAAAATAAAATAATTACTAGACTAACGACAAGGATGAACTATGAAGGATTCTCTTCCTATAGAACATTTGTATTACACAGAGAGTAGCCTAGAGAAAATTCTAGGTAACCTCGACAAAGTTAGACAGAATATCTTTCCTAATTTGTCTGAAGAAAAAGACTTATTAGAACAAAGTTTCCCCTCTGTTTGCTTAATTGGCCTTGGTCGCTGCGGATCAAACATAGCACTTGATGTAGCCACTTTGGTATACAACTCCCGTAATCACTACCTTAACGAGTTAGAGTATCAAGACCAACTTGCTCAGGAGCGTGAATTTAAACCGATGCGTTGGATTAAAAATCATTTGCCACTGGATAACGGTAACGGTGACAACCCAGTATTTTTAATTGAACCCGTGGTGCTGGTAGGCGATTTAGATAAAGACATTGCCGGGCGCATTAAGTACTCCTCTCAAGCCGGTCGCCAAAAGTTTCTCGATGAATACAAGAAGCTCCAGTTGATGGACTTATCTGAAGTACACGCCGGAGGCGCAGGTAACGCGCCAATTTTAGGCCAGTACTTAGCTAAGATTATTTTAAATAAGGAAACTGCCAGCTTTAGAAATGAAGATTGGCGTCACATTCACTCTTACTTGGTTGACTCTTGCGGCATTAAAGCTAACCAATCGCGCCTTTACTTCTATATATTTAGTGCCGGTGGTGGTACTGGTTCTGGCATGGCATCCGAGTTTGGCCTTGCTCAGCAGTTTTCTTACCTAAGTAAAACCTTTGATTATCAAGTTTCGCCATCTAATCAACCCGATAAGCGTGATTCTTTTGTTTTTGAACCTATTTTCACTTCAGGCATTTGTATCCTGCCTAATATCTCGGGTAGCAGTATCGAGGTGTCTGAAGCGCTGCATATCAACGCCGGCCGTTTGTTATGTAAGTACCTTTCTGAAGAGTGGGATTTCTCGTATAACGTAGAGCGTGAAAGCAACGATACGCCCGAAGATGTGATGAAGCGGATTCGCCCTTGGAACTCTATGATGTTGATTTCTAACGATATCATGCGTTATGTAGAGCAAGAAGAAAGCGAAAACGGCAAAGATATTGACGTAAACACCATGGAGAAATATGCCAATCAGTATATCTCTCAACAAATATTCAATATCTTAACCGCGCAAGCGGTAACCACTGATTACGACGAAAACTACTTCCGTCGTGCAGGCATTGATATTTCAGAAACCGTACGTTTAGATGCAAACGATTTATTCATGAGTATGGCAGGCCCTGTAGCGGTCGCTTACGCGGAGAGCGTAGTAAATAAATCGGTGAATGATGACGTGGATATTGATGAGCTGTTTTTCCGCTCTATCGATTTACCGCACTTTAACCGAGATACCCAAGCCATTGAAGGCATTAGTATTTTGCCTATTGAATCGCAGCGTTATAAGCAGTCATTGAAGAAGTATCAAGACAGCCAATACAATGCAGAAGAGCTAAACGACTTACACTTCTTCAAGCATTGTTCGTCGGTAATTTCTATTATCTCTTTGCCAAAAGACTACAAACTGTCGTTTATGGACCTTAACAAGCTGAAAGTGCATATTAACAAGCTGTTCCCTAACACGACCTTAAAGCGTTATGCCTTGGTAATTGGCGCTTCAGCAAACTTGTCTTTAACGACTTTGGTAGCCAAAAGCCCATGTTTGAGTGATGACTTTTTGACCTTGGTGGTTGCTTATATTAAACGTTGTTTTGCTAAAGAAGAGTATCGTTATAACGATGATATTGACCAAGCAATACTGCGCTTTATTACCCAAGATGAGTTTAAGCCAGAAGAGTTACAAGAGTTCTTATGGGAGTTTGAAAACCCAGCCAAAATCTTAGATACCAATTGGTATGCTATTAAGCCAATGTATGAGAAGAAATATCGAGAGTTGATTGGCGAAGCTGATAAGTTTGTATCGATTAACGATATTCGTTTGGACTTTAAGAACGTGGAAAATGCGATTAAATATCTGCGTGAAATCTATCGACACCGCATCAGTAAAACCAACATTCTATCTTTGGATAATGATGCCGGCGGAGTTATTCACTTATCGCCTGGGCTACACTCAATAGAGCCTGTGGCCGAATCTAAATAAACACTAAAAAAGGGGCTTTAGCCCCTTTTTTTTATGTGTGCAGCAAGCAAATTAGTTATTGGCTAAGCTTTCGCTGTCTAATACTAACTCTAGTGCTTCGGCTGCAAGGTTTTGCTCTTGTTGGCGTAGTAAGTTGTAGTTCTCTACAGCGCGGCGATTGGTCGCTACGTTTCGTTCGATAGCATATTGAAGATCAGTCTTCATGGGATTCCCTATATATACGATGATCAAACTTATGACCTTATGGTCGGCACAAGTTTGAGGGCGCAATGTTACACAAATGTGAAGGAAAGGTGAAGTGTTTACTTTGTGTTTTGAGCCCGTTTGCCGCTAAATTGCTCAAAATAAGCAGAAAGCCAAATTCCTTCTATAATCGGGGGCAAGCCTTGTCATTATACTTGGACAAGGATGAAAATTTGTTTCAAAATGTGGGCGTTATCTGATTAGGGTCATAAAACTTTTACCCTTTGCGTGGCAAAATGCGCGCTCATAAAAACAGTGGGTTGGAATTGTTAAGTCGCCGATTCTAGTGCTGTTAAAAGAATATTTGTTGTTTCGTGCAGCCAAGTTAAGCCAATAAAAGCAAAAAAGCATTAAAAGGCAGGCACGAAGGAATTGTTGAATTATTACGTAAGTTTTGGTCAGTTCAGCTTTGTGAGGGAATGATGGTTAAGAAAATTGGTGTTTTAACAAGTGGCGGCGACGCCCCTGGTATGAATGCTGCGGTACGTGCAGTTGTGCGTAGTGCGTTATCTAAAGATATTGAAGTATACGGCGTATACGACGGTTACATGGGCTTATACGAAGACAACATTAAGAAGTTGGATCGTTACAGCGTTTCTGATGTTATCAACCGTGGTGGTACGTTCTTGGGCTCAGCTCGATTCCCAGAATTTAAAGAACTTGCTACCCGTGAAGTAGCAGTAGAAAACATGAAGAAACACGGCATCGAAGCGCTTGTAGTAGTGGGCGGTGACGGTTCTTACATGGGTGCTAAAAAGCTAACTGAAATGGGTTTCCCATGTATTGGTTTGCCAGGCACTATCGACAACGATATTGCAGGTACTGATTACACCATCGGTTTCGATACTGCGCTAAACGTAGTGATTGACGCGATTGACCGTATTCGTGATACCTCTTCTTCCCACAACCGTATTTCTGTGATCGAAATCATGGGTCGCTACTGTGGCGACTTAGCCATGCAAGCTAGCATCGCCGGTGGTGCAGAATACGTGATTATTCCTGAAAAGGGTTTTGATCGTGAAGAGCTATTAAACAGCCTTAAAGATGGTCAGAAAAAAGGTAAGAAACACGCTATTGTTGCGATTACCGAGCACATTACTAACGTGAATGAGCTAGCTGCTGGTATCGAGATGGCCACTGGTCGCGAAACTCGTGCAACCATTCTTGGCCACATTCAACGTGGTGGTACACCAACTGGTCGTGACCGCGTAATGGCTAGCCGTATGGGTGCATACGCCGTAGACCTTCTACTAGAAGGTGAAGGTGGACGTTGTATCGGTATTCAAAACAACAAGATGGTTCATCACGACATCATCGATTGTATTGAAAACATGAAACGCCCATTCAACGAAGAGTTGTACGACTTATCTAAGTGCTTGTTCTAAGAAACTAGAACCACTGTAAAATCATCTAAAAATACTGGCCCCTAATAGTTGGCAAACAACTATTAGGGGCTTTTTCATATGTGAAGGTAGGCTTCAAATACTCAGCTAAACACAATACAGTAGACAAATTATAAAGTTATATGGCTTATGTAGAATTGATTAGTCAAAGACATGGTAGGTAGACCATACATTCTTAGGTATGAAGGTACTGTACTAAGGAAAGTAAAATGAAATATATGCATGCAGCCTTTTTGGGGCTCGTTAGCATCTTGCTAAGTGCTTGTTTTGGAGTGCCCACAAAAACAGGGACTTACAGCGAAGTGGTGGGTCCAAATAAAGCTGGCTGTCTAAATGGGTATAGCGTGGTGATAGATGAAGAGAAATGTGAAAACTTCCGAGTAGGCAATCTTTTTGTTGATATGGCGCCTCGCGGCTCAAAGCGTTACTACCAAGATCCAGAAACAAGTCCTTATAAGCTACCTAGCGTAGTGTGCACAATTGAACGAGGTTCGAGCTATGATATACAAACTAATTTCATAGTGGAGGAGGTTGTTGTGACAACTAACTCAGGACGTGTGTTCACTGATTTTGACTGGGGTTTTACTAGCTTCAATCAAGACTGTAAATATCTTTTTCTTAAGCCTAAGTTGGACATTAATGTCGAAAGAGATAGTGAGCTCAAGGTAAAGATGGTCGCTAGTGTTCTAACACCAGAAAAGCAAACTAAAGAAATGAATTTCGTTTTTTCTGGAGTTTCTCATTGGCACTTCCCATTCTATGGACCGTAGTAAGGTAAGTGGGTATTTAACTATTGTTTAAAGCTCTGCGTTTAAGCTAAATACCCAATGATAAGGTTCTCTTCAATTATTTAATTTGGCTCTTGGGCTATCTAGTTCATTAGCGATAGTCGTTTAACGACCAATCGTAATCTAGGTAAGATATTTTAGCCTTTTTAACTTGCTCAGGGCTTACGCGTAAATCTGCAGCATACTGGCTTAAGTAGTTATTAAGGCCACCTTCAAAGTCACCTTTGTACCATTTGAAGATTGAAGAGAGGTAAAGCCGTTCATTTTCGTCGTCATAATAGTTTTTGTTGCTATGTAAAAACTCTCTAAACGCTTGGGTGAGTTGTTGCTCAACGGCTTTTCCAGTAAAGGCTACGCTCTGCAGAGGAGGGCAGCTAATAGCCGCACACACTACCGCGGCATGAATGTGTGGATTATTGTAACCGGGTCGAATTAAATCGTGTTCGATATGGTCAAGGCTGACTTTCTCGCCAAACAGCATAAAGCGTTTTTTCTTCCAAGGGGACTGAAACAAGTTACCCAAATCGCGAATAGAAGTAATGTTAGGATAGGCGCTAAGAATATACTGCACGGTATAAGCGTTGTATGCATTAATTAGAAATGCCAGTTGTTCGTTATCAGACCATGTATCAAATTCACTTTGCGTGATGCTTGCCAATTTGTCTAAATAAGCCTGCAATTCTTGTCGATCAAAGTTTGCGTAGTCTACTCGACTTTCTTGATTGGCCACCGGCCAATGAACATATTCTTTAAGCAAACCATCCCATTGCGAGTGATCAAAAGATTCCGCCAAGGCCAATGGTGATGCAATTAAACTAATAAGGATTAAAACTTGAGCAAACAAACGCTTTACAGGGTTAAAAAGCGTTTTTAGCGTTTGCAAAACCGCAAGGCTTAAGCGAGAATAGCCTCGCTTCTTCGGAAGCTCATCTATGGTGGCCCTATTGGTCCTCCCGCATTGATACTCTGTGAACTCGGCCAGGCCCGGAAGGGAGCAACCGCAGCAGACGACTCGAGTGCCGGGATGTGGCTGGTAGGGTTGCCACCCAATCTTATAAGCTACTAATTTAATAAGATTTCTCACGTTTCTTCCTCTCTAATACTCAGCATATATTTTATTGCAGAAACACATTTAGTATTGGTGTAAATGGCGCTGCTTATTGTTATTAATGAGACAGGACAAGTAAGCCATTTCTTTCAGCTATTTAGTGAGCTAATGTGAATACCCACCTTAATACAGATTTTAGCTTAGTAAGCGCTTAGGCCTTAGTTAACCCACACTAACGTTACCACTCCTACAATATCTTTACTGGCAATAGCGCCAAAGTTTCGGCTATCAAAGCTGCAGGCGCGATTATCGCCCATGGCAAACCACTGTTGCTCATCTAAATGTATGGTTTGTTGGCCTTTGGCTAGTGGTGGTTGCCATCGCAACTGTGGGCAATCCCACGGCTTTTGCTGTTGAGTGAGTAAATGGCCTTGTAGGGTAAACTGGCTATTAGGCGGGGCGACTAAGCGTTTTACGTAGTTTATTTGTTGGTGTGTAAATACTACCATGTCGCAACGCTGTGGCTTAGTGTAGCGATCTACCAAAATAATAGAGCCCAAGGGTAGGGTCGGCAGCATAGAGCCAGAAGGTACTTGGTATAAAGATAAGCCTGAAGCAAAAGCCAACACTAGGCTTAATAAGGTACTGACAGGCAGTAATAGCAACCATAGTAGCCCAGTTTTTATGTTGTGTTTTGGCTGCCTACCTAAATACTTTCTTCGACGTTGCTGCTGACCAATAATCGCCAGCAGTAACAGTAATATGCCAAGGTTTAGGCCCAAAAAAGCTGTTAGCAATATAGGCCAAGATAGGGCAGGAAAGCTTTCTGATATGCCAAAAAGTATTTGTAAGCTGTTACCAAATACACTTATCCATCGCATTACGCCAACAATACTCAGTATTATTGTGGCCGCAAGGCCGCAATAAAGAGTTGTTCTGGGGTGGGGACTCACTTTAGGCTAAAGGTTTAATCGGCGTCATCACAGCCTAACTCAATAGTTAAGGCTTTAATTGGCAGTGGTTCAAAAAAGCTCTCTAGGGCTTCGGCCAGCTCTTCAGCCTCTGGCCCTGCTAGGAATTCTACACTTAGTTTACCTTGCTCAAATTCGGCTTGTTCTACCCATAAGTCGGGAAATTGTTCGAGTATTTCCTCGAAGGTATCGCCTGCATCGGCGTGAATCTCATCAAACAAGTCTTGTAACTTGGCGCCGGTGCTATTGTCTTGCAGCAAGAGCGTGACTTGCTGCCACAATTTGCTTGTGGCGTCGGGTGGCGTTAACAGTAATTGTACGGTTTCGCTCATGGTTTATCCTAAACAACGTTATTGAATGATTGTGTTTGCTAAGTGCCGCTTTACTTTAATCTAGGGTTTAAATGTTGCCAGCTTTCTAACTCTGTTAGCGGTAGTTGGCTGACAATTTCATATAGCAATTGCTCTGCCTTATCAGCTTGACTTTGATCGCCGCCTCGATACGAATCTATCGAGTAATTAATAACAAAGTGCAAGCCTTGGTGATATGGGGCTGCTAGATTGTTTAAAGAAACATTAACTTTAAAAGGCCACAGTTGCGGCCACCGCTTAGCTTGCTCGGGCGCATGTCGCTCTAACCAGGCTAACATTAAGTCGGGCAGTTTAAATTCATACTCTTCAGGGCCATATGTCCACCAACGAGGCGCATCTTCTTCACTGTCGAGTTTTTCATGTACAAAGTGTTGTTGCCATTGCTTAAATAATTCCGGGCTAATTTTAAAGCGCATTTTTTGGTAGCGACTACTACGCAATTTTTCAACAAAAAAGCTGTCTTGGTGTTTAATGTCGAGGCACACTTGCTTAAAGGCAGGGATGTGTTCGGCTAGGGGTAATAAGCAGTTTAATACTTGTTCGCGCACTTGATTATAGCTTTGTAAACGTGGGCTAAGCGTTACGGCATCACTAAACAAGCCTTCGTCAATCAGGCTCCAAAGATAACGTTTAAACTGGTGTTCTACTTGCATACGATGGGGGATGTTACGGCTATGCGCTTCTAGGGGCAGCTGTTTAAAGGCCGACACTAAATAATCGAGGCGTTTTAGCCATAAGGGCGGGCAAGGGTTGAGATCTGCGCCGTGCATCCAAGAGACAACACTGCCTAAGATATCACGACACATGTTTAAGGGCTCTATGCTTAACTGCCACCCGGGGTGATTGGGGTCGAGAACATTTTCTACGCGGCGTTGCGGGGTAAATTCATCGCCCAATAGCCAATCCACCACTGCTAAACGCTGTTCAATACTCTGGCTTTGGTGGGGCTCTGGAGCATGGGAAGAAAATTGGCGCATTAAGCTATCAGCAAAGCGCGGTATATCATCACTGCGAATTTCTAAAGGCTCTTTAGATGGTCGCCTTATGCCCAAGGTAGGCAGTACCATTAATAAATAACTGATGCTTTGCGGGCTAATGATTGGATAAAGAGTAAGCAGCCTTTCGACCGATACTTCACCAAAGTGCTTGGGGGCAAGCTCTCCAGTAAAATAATAGTGTTTAATCGCCTTGGCATCGCTGCGTTTAAATTGGCTGTAAGATTTTTCTAAGTGAATATCCCATAGGCGCTGACGCTCAGCCTGCCATGCCGGGTTATTAATGGTTTGCGCCAGCTCGCTAGCGAGCGGCTCTGGTAGGGGAGTAAAACTAGGTGCGGGCATGTGCTGTTCCTTCAGCGTTAACGGTTTGGGCTGTTTACTCAAATTCAGCGTCATCACAGCTTTGGTTTATCGATAAACTGACTAACGGGAAGGGCTTAAAAAAGCTCTCTAGGGCTTCGGCCAGCTCTTCAGCCTCTGGCCCTGCTAGGAATTCTACACTTAGTTTACCTTGCTCAAATTCGGCTTGTTCTACCCATAAGTCGGGAAATTGTTCGAGTATTTCTTCAAAGGTATCGCCTGCATCGGCGTGAATCTCATCAAACAAGTCTTGTAACTTGGCGCCGGTGCTATTGCCTTGCAGCAAGAGCGTGACTTGCTGCCACAATTTGCTTGTGGCGTCGGGTGGCGTTAACAGTAATTGTACGGTTTCGCTCATGGTTTATCCTAAACAACGTTATTGAATGATTGTGTTTGCTAACTGCCACTTTACTTTAACTTAGGGGCAAAATGTTGCCAGCTTTCTAACTCTGTTAGTGGTAGTTGACTCACAATTTCATATAGTAAGTGCTCTACCTTATCAGATTGGCTTTGGTCGCCGCCTCGGTACGAATCTATCGAGTAATCAATGACAAAGTGCAAGCCTTCGGCGTAGGGGGCGGCCAAGTTGTGTAAGGATATAATAACCTTAAGGGGCCACAGTTGCGTCCATAGCTTGGCTTGCTCAGGCGCATGCTGTTCTAACCATGCCAGCATTAAGTCGGGAAACTTGTCTTCATACATTCCATGGCCAAATGACCACCAAGTTGGCCATTCATCCTCACTGTCGAGTTTTTCATGCACAAAGTGTTGCTGCCATTGTTTGAATAACTCAGGGCTAATTTTAAAGCGTATTTTTTGGTAGCGGCTGCTGCGCAATTTTTCAACAAAGAAGCTGTCTTGGTGTTTAATGTCGAGGCACACTTGCTTAAAGGCAGGGATGTACTCGGTTAGGGGTAATAAGCAGTTTAATACTTGCTGCCGTGCTTGGTTATAGTCCTGCAAGCGCGGGCTAAGCGTTACCGCATCACTAAACAGCCCTGCGTCGATTAGGCTCCATAAATAACGTTTAAACTGGTGTTCTGCTTGCCTACGGTGAGGGATGTTACGGCTATGCGCTTCTAAGGGCAGCAGTTTAAAGGCCGACACTAAATAATCGAGGCGTTTTAACCATAAGGGCGGGCAATGGTTGAACTTTGCGCAGTGCATCCATGAAACAATATTGCCTAAGATATCACGGCACATGTTTAAGGGCTCTATGCTTAACTGCCAGCCGGGGTGCTTAGGGTCGATAACATTTTCTACGCGGCGTTGTGGGGCAAATTCATCACCCAATAGCCAATCCACCACCGCTAAACGCTGTTCTATACTTTGGCTTTGGTGGGGTTTTGGAGCAAAGGGAGAATAATCGAGCATTAAGCTATCAGCAAAGCGCTGAATATCATCACTGCATATCTCTAGTGGTCGTTTAACTAAATCTTTTATGCCCAAGGTAGGCAGTACCATTAATAAATAACTGATGCTTTGTGGGTTTATTAACGGATAAAGAGCTAGTAAGTTCTCGACTGCCACTTGACCAAAATGCTTAGGGGCTAGCTCACCAGTAAAATAATAGTGTTTAACGGCCTTGGCTTCGCTGCGTTTAAAACCTGCGTAGTAGCTCTCTAAGTGAATATCCCACAGGCGCTGACGCTCGGCCTGCCATTGCGGGTTACTAATAGTTTGCGCCAGCTCGCTGGCGAGCGGCTCTGGTAATGGGGTAAAACTAGGTGCGGGCATGTGCTGTTCCTTCAGCTTTATTCCGCGCCAATCATCTATCTAATTATTGTTTTTGTCAAAATGTTAAGTTGATAAATGCAAATAATAACAAAGCCTTATTGCTGTTTAATTAGGGCTGGCGGTTTGGGGTTGTTATCGCAGCGAAGCGAATACCCGGCTGCTATCTCTGCGAGTAATGCTTAGGCGTTTTTATGGCTCATAGACTTTTTCTTCATGTTCTAAGTCGCGAAAAAGGTTTTGTCGCCAATCAAATTCTAAGCTACGGTCGTTGGGGGTAGGGTTGTAGTAGTAGGTGAACTTTACAAAACCTTCATTTTTTCCTTTAGCTGTATTGACGTAAGCTGAGCCGAGGAACTCACCTGCTATTTTTCCATAATTGGCATGTATTACCTCACCTTCACTGTTTAGCTTAGTGTTGACTCGGAAAATATAACCTAAAGCTAATTTTTCGTAAGTGTTAATGGTTTTAGAGTTTGGGGCGCGATTCTTTTTAAGAACAAGGTTGTTAGTGTAGCCAGCCTGAGGAGCTAGGTAGGGGAAGGGGTACTCGGAGTTAGTCCAAACTTTATTTAGTTTAATAAATCCATCATTTGCATTAATAAAAGAGACTTGCAGTTCGTTGTTGTTTTTGTATATATCAGTATACTCACCATCTAAATAAAAGAAAATATGAGCTGTATTTCCCTTTCCATAAGGTGCAACCCAATCACTTTGCTCAAAGTCAAAGCCGATTGCTTCTCGTTTCTTGGGGACGGGAAGAGTTAGCTTTTTGACATACATGGCGGTGGGGTTTTTCTTTTTACGCAGTTCTATCGTGAGTTTTTGATGGCCTTTACTGGTTCTTTTTATTTTTGACTGGTAATAGCCTTTTTTGTTTACTCGTACAATTGCACCAAATTGACTAAAACGTAATGCTGTTACCTCTCCTTTTTCATCAGTTGTCCCTTTAAATTTATTACTACCTTTGCTGAGCATAAAACTCATGCTTACTTCTGCCCCTTTAACTGGCTGGCCATCTTGGTCGATAACTTTAAGCTTTATTTGGGTTAAGTCTCCAATGCACGCGCTGAGGTTAACCAACAGCAGGATTAGTGTTAGGCGTTTAGTCAATCTCATTAGCAGCTTCCTTGCTGTTAAGTACTTTAAGTCGCTTTTAGCAATCATTGGATGAGAGAGTGAGTAGGCGTTTTACTTAACGTTGGCTGTTTCTTCTGTGTGATTGTGCCCATCATCTGTTTAATTATCTAATTTGTCAAAATGAAACTTTATTAAATGTAAATAATAACAATGCTTTAAGCTGTAAATGGTTCATTTTAAGAACTAGGTCTTGTTAGCGATTAAATCCCAGATTTAAAGAGCAATGATTGGTGGTCGTGTTTTACAGTTTCTATTGTTTGAGCGCCGCGTGTTACCTCCTGTCACCGAGTTACTCCAGTAACTTACTTCTTTGTGTTTGTTCAAAAATCCAAAATGGCTCCGTCAAAACAAACAGCGCTTAGCTAAAGGCTTAGCCGCTGATTAAAACCGGAGACTAAAACAATGACTACATCTACTTTTAAAAAACATCCGCCAATTCCTGCAGAGCGTTTAGCAAAGTACCAAGATTTGTGGCTTAACTCGCAAAGCATTGATGGCATTGACCAAGAAGTAATGGAGCACTTGGTGCGCATTAGTGAGATGGGCGGTGTAGGCCTTGAGGTGGTAGGTAACCTAAACAAAGAATATTTGGGTGCATTTATGGCCCCGTTCTCTAGAGACACCAAAAATGCCGATATTGCAGTGGTTGGGCAACCTTTAGAAAAAGCCGCTCCAATGAATAGTTCGCATAAATATGGGCCAAAAGCCTTACGTGAACTGTCAAAAAATGCCATGGGAACTATTGAGCCAAGCCCTACCGGCGGCTGGGATATTCCTTTCGATAATGCGCGTATTATCGATTACGGCAATATTGATACCTACGGCCAGTTCGATATGAAAGACGAAGTGCAAAAAATTGTTGATGAATACGAGAAAATTGTACTAGAAGACGATTGCGTTACTTTTACATGGGGTGGCGACCATACAACTAGCTATGCACCTATCGCGGCTCTGGGCAAAAAGTTTGGCCCATTAAGTTTGATTCACTTTGATGCGCATTATGACTTAGTTACTTTTGCAGATTTTGAATACCCCTATCACTCGGGCAACCAGTTCACACGTAACTTTGCCGAGGGGAACTTAGATCCTGAGCGCATGATTACCATGGGTATTCGTGGCCGAATGACAGCCTTGGTGGGTGGTCATGCTAAAAACTTTGGCGTAGAAACTTACAGCTCTGACGATGTGTTTGATTTAGGCACTACCGAGATAGCCGAGCGTATTCTGAAGCGAGTAGGCAATGGCCCTTGTTACTTTAGCTTTGATTTAGATGCACTAGATGCAACCGACAATGCGTCTAACTCAGCCATTGAGCCTTTTGGTCTTAAATCGCGCCAAGTGTGGGACATTATTCGTTACTTGCGTAAACACGGTAACATTAACTTAGTCGGTGCTGATGTGGTGGAATACACCCCGCAACACGATATGTCAAAACGTGATGGTTACATTGCTGCAGGCATTAGCTGGAAACTGCTTTGCTGGTTAGCAGACTGCACCGCTAAACGTAATGGCGAAAAACGTAAAACACAATGGCCACAAGCTTTTGGCAAAGCCAGCCTGTAATAAATGGGGCGACAGCAATGTCGCCTTTTGCTTTTGTGTTTTAGGAGTATGTTATGAATAAGCCACGTTGGGGTTTAGAGGCTTGGTATACCGCGCATTTATGCTACGGCATTATTCAGTTGGTATTTATCCCTATTCTAATTCCCACTTTTATTCTTGATAAAACTGGCAGCCCAACTCAAGTGGGTATTGCTATGGGTATTTTGGGTTTGTCGGGTTTGCTGGCACCTATACTGGGCGGGCTTGCAGATAGATATCGCGCGCACCGTTCTGCGCAGTTAATTGGTTTAGCGGCTATTGCTATTTCAGCCTTAGTTTTTGCACTGTCAGGTGCGAATTTCATGCTGCATTTGTTGGCGGCTGTGTTTTTAGGTTTGGGTTCCGCTTCCCTTCTGATGATTAACCCGGCGTTTATCGTCTCCGGGGGTTATGAAGCAGAAGAGGAAGCCTCCAAGCTTACTTTGCTTAATCAGGTTGCTATTGTGGGTTCGTTGCTTGCTGGCATTGGTTTAGCGGCATTAACGGAAGCTGGCGTGTCGTTTGAGCTACGCTTTGCTGTAATGTTCTTCATCCCTTTGTTGGCGCTGCTAGTAACCGCTGCTACCAACAAACAAGCCGCTGCTCGGATTAAAGTAGAACAAGTCAATGAGGGAAGCGAAGCCGGTGGAATCATGCAGGTGGTGTTTTCTCGCTTTGGTTTGATTTTGCTAGCTATCTTTTTTGTATCGATTGGCCAAGGTGTTATCACCGGGCAGTTTCCTAACTATATGGCTGAGGTATTTAAGGTTGACGCCGCGCTTTCATCCATGGCCTTGTCGGTATCGGCGGTAGTTAGTTTGGTGCTGCTATCTTTAGTGGGCAAAGCCATGGCTAAAGTAGGTGGCGAAAAAGTATGGTTGTTGGCGGTAGTGGCTAAAGTCGTGGTGATGCTAGGTCTCGCTGGGCTTGCCTTATATGCTGGCCAACTTGAGGCATACCTACCTTTAGGTTTGTATCTGGTTTATCTACAAGGAGTGACAACGGTAGATATGGTGCAGCCAGCCATTGCAGCCAAAGCTTCTCGAGCCGGTGCGGGGATGACTCAAGGCCTGTTAATGTTTGCCATTGCCGGTGCTTATGCTGGCGGCAATGTACTCAGTGGCATTAGTGCCGATAGCTTTGGTTGGAGCTCTTTAGCTAGCTTAGTGGCAGCGGTTAGCGCTATTGCCTTAGTGGTTGGTTTAACTTGCTTAGTAAGCAAACCCAAAGTGGCTATTCAACGGGCTACTTTTAATGACTCGGAGTCAACCAGCAAGCTTTAAGATTTAGCGCTTCATCTTAATTCTCCAAAGGCACTTATTAGCTTAAGTGCCTTTTTTATTGGCAAAATTACTATGCTAATTTGAATAGCTGAAACTAGATTGGTTAAGTTGAAGAAAAACAGTCTATTTCTGATTGGTTTAGTGTTCGCCATTCTCCCGGTGCAATGTCCAATACAATATCGGCAATTTGTTGTCGGTGCAGGGCTTTAACACGGTTGCCCGTTGCTGCAAACATTCGCTTTACTTGATGAAATTTACCTTCATAAATACTTAATTCAACTTCGGTGGTGCTTAAGGTATTAACCATAGCGGGTAGGGTGGCTTTAGCTTCTCCTTGAAGAACTAAGCCTCGTTCGAGCTGCTCAATGGCATTGTGAGTAATGGGTTTAGCTAGTGTAACTTTATAAATCTTAGGGCAACGTTGCTCTGGCCGAGTAATAGAAAATGACCACCTACCATCGTCAGTAGCTAATACCAAACCGGTAGTATCGGCATCTAAACGTCCGGCAATATGCAGCTGCTCATTTTGGTTTAGCCCAACTGCATTAAATACCGACGGATAGGCTTCGTCTTTATTGGAGCAAATACACCCAGCAGGTTTGTGGATCATAAAATACTGAGAGGGGCGAGCAAATAAGCGCTCACCCAATAGTTCTATGTGGTTGTTCTCGTGTACTTGCATTGCTGCATCTGTTGCAGTTTGCTGATTAACTTGTACCTGATGTTGGCTAATTGCCAATCTTGCCTGGGCAAGTTCAAGCGTAGTGCTTTTGCAAATAAACTTGTCTAGTCGCATTGATGCTTACAGTGTTGGGAGAAATTGAGCGGAGTATAACCAAATCCCCGCTCGAGTATTCTTAAAGTTTATCTAATGCTGAAATAACTTGTTGCTTTAAATTTGGACAAACTAAATAAGCACTTAAGTAATGCTCGCGTCGTTGCTTAAAATCAGGGCACAGTTCAAGTACTTTTAGGTAGGCGGCTTTAGCCTGAGCAAATTCACCTTTTTCTAGATGTAATACACAGCGCAGTAGAGGTTGCCAATAGAGGGTACTTAATGAGAATTGATCTAAGGCTTTAAAGGCCTGTTCAAAGTCTTGCTCTGCATAAAAGTAAAGAATATCTGCCAAAGCAAACCAAGGTGGGCGAAAGGGATTTAAGGCCTTAGAATTAGCTAACAACTCTCTACCTTGTTTAAACTCACCAGCTAAACACAGTGCCCAACCGGCTAAGCCTACTTGGTAAGCGGCATTAGGGTTAAGTGCAATAACTTTATTTACTGCTTCAATAAGGCCCGCTTGATCGCCGCGGCTTAAGTAGCCCATGGCCAAGGCCATTTGGCATTCTTGATTATTGGTATCTAGCTCTACCGCTTTACGGGCACATTCAAAGCCTAGTTCACTGGCTTTAGCAATGTCTGCCATGGCTAGCTTATCGGCATCAAAATAAAGAATGGCTAACATTGCCCAAGCAAGTGCATATTCTGGCTCTTGTTGGGTTGCTTTTTGCAGTGCTTGCAAAGCCGGTTGGTATTGCTCTTTGCCTAAGGTCATTAAATAGTGGCGGTAGCGTAGGGTGGCTTCGTAGGTGGATAATTGCTCAACTTTTTTATGGTTGCAGCTTTGGTATATTTCGCGGTGAATAATGCCAAAACTTGACGCCAATTCTGCCACTATCTCGGCGATGATTTGATCTTGTGCTTCGAATAAGTCATCGGTTGACATATCACAGGTGTATTTCTCGGCCCACACTTGTTGACCTGTATCGGCGCGATATAGGCGAGCATGAATCCGCATTTGATTGTTTAACGCGCGCATGGTGCCGCTAGTGATAAAGGAAACCTTGAGCTGCTTGCCTATTTGGTTGATGTCGGCGGCAGTGTTTATATCAAAACTGGTATCACCCATGGCATACATCGACACCACATTAAGCGTATCAAAGCGTGATAATTCGGTGGCAAGCTCTTCGCCAAAACCATCGGCAAAAAATTGCTGTTGGTTGTCGTCGGCTAAAGATAAAAATGGCAGTACGGTAATGCTTGGGTTTAGGCCTAGGCTTTCAATCTCTGCGGGTTCTGCAACAGGAGCAATAGCTTGAGGATTAAGATCTTGTTCACTGCGTAACTTAAAACTAGGAACATAACGCCCTTTAGGCACCGAGATATAAAGCGCGTCGTTGGCACCTTCGGTAAAATAATAGGTGTCGAGAGAGCGACGCACTCGGCCTGCTTGAATGCGTACAATGGGATCGGATTGGTGGTCAAAGTCTGCGTCACGGTCAAAAATCTCAATCGCAATAGTGAACTGCTTTAAGCGGTCGCCGTTGCCTTGCAAGGTTTGGTCAACCAAGTAGCTCAGCAGTTCTTTCATTTTTGGGCTTTGTTCGAAAACACTGCTCTCGACTATGCGCTCCAGTTGTTCGCGGATCAGTATTTGGTGCTGCTGATTATTTAGGTCTAAGTTTTTACCGTTGGCCACTTTCATCACCTATTTCTATTTACGCTGGGTTTATTCTGCCATTAATGGTGCCTCAAAAGTAGCGCCTAATTTGGCAAAGTCTTTCACTAACAGTAGTTTAGTTGTTTCTGCTTAACATATTGCGGCTTGTTACCTATTGTTACTCATTTACTCTCATTGCTACTCGTCTATAAGTTTCTGTTTTTATTTGGGTATTTATCCTTTTTGCCGATGATCCAGTGTGTAACTTCGAGATTTTTGGGCTTTAAGTAAACTTGCTCTCGTCAACTAGATACACATTGTTAATTGCCAATAAGAGAGACAGATTATGAGCACACAAGTTCAAACCAAAAAAGTAGATGCAGGCTTCATTGAGTTTTCTTTGAAGCGAGTTTGGCAAGCCACCGGCGCCAGCGAAGAACACGCAAACGCGGTATCTCGCGCACTAATGACCGGCATTCGCCAAGGCAAACTAAACCAAGGTTTAGGTGTTTATGAAGCCATCGACCTTACCTTTCAAGCTGGTGAATTAGACATTAAGGCTGAGCCAGAAGTGGTTGGTGAGGGAGAAGCTTGGGCGGTGGTCGATGGTAAGCGCTCTAGCGGTTATTGGACAGTGACTAAAATGGCCGAGCTTGCTATTGCTAAGGCTAAAAAACACGGTATCGCTATCGTATTTGGTGGTAACCATAACGATGCAGGTAGCTACGGCTCTTATGCTTGGATGGCGCACGAGCAAAATATGTTTGCTCAAACCTCAAATAACTCGGTACCGATGGCTTCGCCATATGGTGGCATGGCTAACGTGTTATCAGTACCTCCTTTCGATGCTATTGCACCATCTGGTAACGAAGCTCCGGTTTGGACCAGTGTAAAACTATGCGAATGGTATGACGCAGACACTGCACAGTCGGTATTACAGGGCACTAAGGTTAAGAAAGACTCAGTAATTGACCCGCAAACGGGTGAATTAGGCAATGACCTTGCGCCATTTGCGCGCCCTGTAGAAGGCTATGGCCGAGTGTTTGATCAGTCATGTTATCAAAATCTTACAGACCCGCGTTTGTATTCATTAAACCTTTGGAACGAAGCTCTTAGCGCCATTATTAATCCGTTGGGGGTTATAGCGCCAGAGATGCCAACGCTAACCGATTACCTAAGCGGTGATGCCGATAAACCATCGGTAGGTGGCTCTTACTACATTGCTATCGATCCTAGTCATTTCGGGCCAATAGGCGAGGTATTAGCTAAAGCAGATCGCTTTACTCAGGCAGTACAACAGGCTAAGCCATTGCCAGGTAAAGGTGCGCCACGTATGCCAGGTCAAAAAGGTTATTACAGCTTAAAGGCTCAAACAGAAGAAGTGGAAGTTTTGGCTAGTCACTGGGCTCCATTCTTCGAGAAAACCGCGGCTAAATATGGGCTAAATGAAGCGAAATTACGTGAAGAGTATGCGCAGTTAACTCAGCAAGAAGTTATCGCATAAGCAAATCACAAAATCTCGTACGAGTACTTAAGCACAGTCGAGGGATAGATTGAGGAGCGCAGGGAGCGCTTCGTTTTAAGTCCTTAGGGGCTGTTGTTCTTTGGTGTTGAATTTTTGTTCGAGATAAGCGGGCTTTAATCGCGGCGAGCACTTGGAAGCCTAGTGGGCTAAGCAAGAAGTGCTCAACAAAGAGTAAAGTTCTCTTATCCGAACCCTTCGGGCAGCATTTCTTAGCCATTTATTCAGCGTTAGCGAGTGATTATTAAGCCCACTTAACTGCACACTCACTGCCTTGCCTAAATGGCTAATAAGTTGCGGCAAAAACCATCAGCAAAGATCAACAGACCCTAATATTGATTATCTCAAAACCAACATTGATATCAGAGGATTACTATGACACTTAAGGGTAAAGTCGCCATTATTACTGGCGCGACAAAGATGAAAGGTTTAGGCCGTGCTATTGCACTTAAACTCGCTAAACAAGGCGCTAAAATTGCCTTAACTGGACGAACAAGTTCAGCAGAAGGTTTACAGCAGGTAGTGGACGACCTTAAGGCGCAAGGCGCCGAGGCTATGGGGGTAATAGTAGACGTAGCCAACCAAGCCGAAGTTAATACTGCAGTACAGCGGGTCATTGACCATTACGGCAGCGTAGACATATTAGTAAATAATGCCGGCATAGGTGCTGGCTCACCAGTATTTCTAGAAAATAGTAACCGCGATTGGGATGCCAACTACGCGGTAAACGTAAAAGGCACTATGGCTATGTGCGCAGCGGTATTACCACAAATGGAGCGTCAAGGTTCGGGTGCTATTGTAAACATTGCTTCTTTAGCGGGCTTAGGCGCCTTGCAGGGCATGCCTTATCCTTATACTGCCACCAAGTTTGCTTTAGTTGGGGTGACTAAAGAGTTGGCTTTAGAATATGCCAACAAAGGTGTGCGAGTTAACGTGGTGTGCCCGGGCGCTATTGCAACCGATATGTTGCAGCAAGCTTATCAAGGCATTGCTGAAGCGGAAGGCATTAGCATCGAAGAAGCTGCAAAGTTAGAGAATTCGACTATTGCCATGGGGCGCCCAGCCGAGCCCAGTGAAATTGCCGATACTGTTTGTTATCTTGCCAGCCCGGCAGCCAGCTATGTGACTGGTGTTGCGATGCCTGTAGGTGGCGGAATGCTACCTGGCTTATAATCATTTCAGTATCCATTGGAATCGAATATTGGATATTTGGTTCCAACTTTCTAATATCCCTTCCAAGCGCCAAATGGTTGCTTACTGACATCGCTATCTGATTTAGGTACTACTTAATCTATGCGCCACAAATGTTGTTTTCTTGTTAATTTGCGTGGTGTTTTTTAACGATTTATTGATGTTTATCACAAAGGTGGAAATATTAATTTTGATAAAGATAGCTGAGGGTGGGTGTTTTTTAAGCATTCTTTTTAGTTATCCATTGTGAAATTATTAAATAAAACCAAGGGGTGTTAGCGCTATTCATTTTTCGCTTTGCTGGATGAATGAGGTTTCATGTCGCACTTTTGCGACATATTGATCTGTTTTGGTCGGTTTATTACACTGTTTTCGATGTTTGATAATTATCTCATTAAATGTTGATTAGATAATTATGTATGCCAAATAAACTTTAGCGAGGGATTTTCGCTTTATTCCCGCGAACTAAAAAGCATAATTTCTCGGCTTAGCGGGCTAGTAAATAAATGTTATGAATGTGTGAATTGTTGGGTGTTGTTTGAGCGCTATAAGCGCTGAGTCGCAACACTGTTTTTTTAAGCGAAAATGAAACCGGTTTCATTTTCGGAAGGGAAACTTAAAATAGGGAAATTGTAATGACAATTACCAAACCAACCGCTGATAAAGGCGGTAAAAAGCCAACCCAGGGAGTGGTCCAAAGGGCGCATTTCTCAAAGCGTTTATGGCTAGTTGTAAGCCTTACTTTAGCCAGTGGAATGGCAACAGCAGACCAGGGAGTCGAGATAAATGATGGCGGAGCTGTCGTTTACTTTGACGATCAAGAATGGTCTGGTGGCTGGAACTATCTTTGCGTCAATGATTACTGCGCCAGTGGTGACTTAGTTGAGGGGCGTTGGCAACGAAACGTCGCCGAGATAACGCCAGTTTCTGGGCAAAACTATACCATTCAAATTAAAGTCCAAGATAACGCCACTGGGCAATATATCTCACCGGCATATACCGTGACAGCCGCGGGCGGAGATACACCTCCGCCGCCACCTGAAAATATTGCACCTGAAGTTAGCTTTGAAGCCTTACCCGCCGATTTAACTAATGAAGACAGTTTGTCGGTAACAGTATCAGCGAGTGATAGCGATGGTGAGGTAGAGTCTGTTTCACTTTACCTTAGTGAGCCTAGCAGTGTAGAGCAGTTATATTCGACACTAAACTCAGAACCCTATCAATGGACCATTGAGCCTTTGCAGGTGGGTACATACCAATTACGTGCAGTGGCAAACGATAATCAACAAGCTAGCAGCCAAGCAGCCGAATCGGTGTATGTGGCTGAAGCTAGCAGCGGTGTAAACCAAGCTCCTCAAGTGAGCATTGCTGCGATAGCAAACAACTTAAAAGCGGGCGAATCGGTAAACGTATCGGTTAATGCCAGCGATGCTGATGGAAGCATTGCTAGCGTAGAGCTTTTTTACACTGAGCCAAATGCTATTGAAGTGTCTGCTGGCTTACTCAGCAGTGCGCCATATCAGTGGCAAATTGGTAATTTATTGGAGGGAAGTTATAGCCTACGCGCTGTCGCTGAGGACGATCAAGGCTTAAGTGCCAGCGCCCAGCGTAACTTTGCGGTAAGTAGCGACGAGCTCCCACCCGGAACCTGTGAAGCGCCGGGTGGATCAGATGATCCTGCCGCTGATGCTGGTGATGGATATCAGTTTGGTATGACATCAGATGGCTTGGTTTACCACCGTGCAATCGCGGGTCACACTCCAGGCTTTGCCATTGTTGGTTTACAAAACAATGCGCCTAACTTACCAGCCACTGGACCATTTAGCTTTACAGAAAGTAATGGTGCTAGCTATCAACGCTATGAAACACAAATCCAAGGTGTAGATGCCAATACCACTTACGACTTAGAGATCCGTTTACAAGGTAGCCAGTTTAACACTGGACAATGTATCCATAGCATCCAAGTTAAGCCAGGTGAAGGGGTTGCCAGTTCTCCCTGTTACATTGCTAATGATACTGGTGGCGGTGATACGCCTGTTGAGCCTGTAAAAGCAACCATTGCAAGTGTCGTTTTTGATGCAGACCTTGGCGCATATTTGAATGCTGGTGCTAACACTAGTCAGCCAGGCTTTACCCTGTATACCTTTGATAATGACAGCGCAAACCAAAGTAATTGCGAGGGTGAATGCTTAGTAAATTGGCCTGCCTTATTGGTAAGTTCACCAGAAAGTTTTACTCCGGCTGGTGGTGTGAATGGTGCGTTTTCGACAATAGAGCGCATCCGTAGTGATGTTGATGACTGTGGTAACCCGGTTGAAATTGTAGAGTATCAAGTTACTTATAATGGAGAACCTCTGTATTTCTATATAGGTGATCAAACCGCTGAAGATACCGCCGGACATGGCGTATTTGATGTTTGGTGGGTAGCTGATGTTGAGTTATTGCCTCAATTGCCTTTAGTTAAGTATCCTGCACCAGCCTTAAAAACAGCAATCAATGGTATCACTCCACGCCGTTACGGTTTTGCAGTGGATATTGATGGCCGCACCGTGACTTGGCGCCCTGGTTACAGCCCATCACAAAATGGTCATGCAGCAGGCCTAATTGCGCAGTTCTCGCAAGTAGGGGGAGATGGCTCTATTGGAGCTAAAGATCCTAACCTAGAGTTTTATTGTTCAAATAACCAGATTCAGTTTCACAAGGCAGATATGCCCGGAACCCTAGCTGGTCCATATACCGCTCAAGTTCCTGGTAGCTGTTACGGAGAGTACTTCTACTTCTTCCGTTATCGGATGCGTGGCACCTTTAACTTAGACCCAGAATCCAACTGGGTGTATTCAGCGCTGTTCGTTTATGACGAAACTAAGCCTGAAGATCGTATCGACCCAAGTAAACGAGAGACGGTAACCTACCGCAGTGCCAACTGGATGCGCCATGGTCACCCACACTCTAGGGACCGCACTCAGGAGTTCATCACTTTTGACGCGATGCCTTATAACACCTCATTAATGAGTGGCTTAGAGCGTTACAACACCACCTTTATTGATGGCCCGGGGAATACTCAGATCCAAACCGAAGCCTCAGTTGCGCCTATTCGATTGGAAATATTTGAATATGGCCAAGGTAACTGTCAGGGACCACAATACGTAATTGGTGCTGAGAATGCGCCTTACCCAATTCGTTCTGAATACAACTATGGGCAAATTTTGAGCTGGGAAGCGTCATTCCCTACCGCAAATAATAGCAAGTTTGGTGGTACCACTATTAGCTCGCAGGTCTACAACACCATGCAGCACATCACTATTGGTGCTGGTTTTGAAACGGCTACAGGTGATCCTCGCTTAAACCCTGCAGGTCGCGGCTCGGTGCGTATCGTTCACTCTGATGGTTGTAACCCGGTTGAACAAGATGAGCGTAATGCACGTTTTGCTCAGCAGCTCACCTCAGTAGAAAGTGATGTACAAGTGAATGACTTTTTATTAGGGCACGACCAATTTCACGGTATGGCCCAAGTGAGTCAGGCTAAACCTGGCAGTACTGGTTTTGCGGGTAGTAAAGCCATTGTGGATGTAAATGGCGTGCAGAGAAAAGCAGAGAATGAGGGTTCATGTGGTGATTGTCACTTCCGCGATGGGCGTTCGGACTTTGTTGTAAATACCCCGAAAGGGCCGCTACTTGCGCCACCCACTTACGGTACCGGCTTGCTGGCTTACATCGAAGGTGCCGAAGTTGGCCTTACATGGGATGGCTCGCAAGCAAGCATTGAGTCACAAGCAAGAGCCGCTCTACTTAACGACTTAGGGTTAACACCTGCAGATATAGGGCAAACCAATTTTGATCGCTTGGTTGTGTATACAGAAACTCTTCATGTACCGGTACGTAAATACGATGCATACGTAGATCCTGCTGTGGCTGATGGTGAAGTTGCGTTCCACGAAGTGGGTTGTGCAAGTTGTCATCAAGCTACTCAAAAGACCCGCAGTGATGCACCGGTAGGTCTGCGTGATATGTATATTCGCCCATACACCGACATGAAACTGTGGAATGTAAACGGCGGTGAGTTTAGAACCGCACCGTTATGGGCAATTGGCCAGAACATCGAGATGTTAGAGCGAAATGGCAAAAACACCTTGTTTATGCACGATGGTTCAGCCACCAGCTTAGAACAAGCAATTCAATTACACGATGGTGATGCTAGCGCTACCACTGCTGCCTTTAATGGTTTATCAGCAGAACAGCAGGCCAGCATTATCAAGTTCCTGAAAACCCTATAGCTCCACTTTGGCCAGCATAAGCTCAGTTTACTGGGCCTATGTTTGGCCGCTTTTTTAGGGCTATTAAATACTATTTTTCGCTCCAATAAGGAATGAAAGTCATGACGACAAACAAACGCCAATACCTTAAACAAAATATCTTATTTGGCAGTGTGCTGCTTGGACTCGGCGTTGTACCTGCTGCTATTGCTGGGCAGGGTATCGAGCTAAATAACGATAAAGCAACGTTGTACTTCGATAACGAAAACTGGACGGGAGGTTGGCAATACTTATGTTTAGCCGATAACTGTGTCGGTGGACAGTTAAATAATGGCCGCTGGGAGCGAGATGTAAGCAATTTGGTTAGCTTGGGTTCCAGCTACAACATTCAATTGAAGATCCAAGATAATGCTCTGGGGCAATACATTTCACCCAGTTACCTAGTGGAAGTGACAGCGGGAGGTGAAACGCCACCAGTCAATCAAGCTCCGCAAGTGTCGATAGCTTTGCCCGACAATGTAATTGCAGGTGAAAACTATACTATTAATGTGCAAGCAAGTGACGCCGACGGCAGTGTTGCATCGGTTGCTGTATATGTTGCTAGACCAAATCAAGTTGAGCAGTTAGTAGCAACATTAGATGCTGCACCTTATAGCGTTCAACTCACCAACCCAGAAGCGGGTGAACATCGCATTCGTGTATTGGCTACCGATAATGAGGGGGCGCAAAGCGAAGCGCAACAAAGCCTAAATGTACAAGCACCAGTGACAGGCAATCAGCCACCAGTTGTTGGGTTGCAAACCCCTAGTGATGCACTTGTTGGACAAAGCATTACTGTTAGTGCACAAGCTAGTGATAGTGATGGTGTCATTGCCCAGCTTGAGCTATTTATTACTGCGCCAGGCCAGCCAGAAAGCTCTTTAGGCGTTTTAACTGATGCACCTTATGATTGGATTATCGATGATCTAGTGCTTGGTAGTTATCAGCTTCGGGTTGTGGCAGTTGATGATGAGGGAGCCACTAACCAAGACAGTAGCGGTTTCTCAGTGAGTGATGAAAATACTGCACCAAGTGAAAACTATGGTGTAGAAGTGATTAACAATACCACGGCGCTTTACTGGGTGAATAATGATCCAAGCTGGGGTGGCGGTGATTACTACATGTGTAAATCTGGCGATGCAGATTGTTATCCTGCTGAGTTAGTTGATGGCCGTTGGCAGCGTCAGCAAGACAACATGGTCACTGGTCAGTCTTATACACCAGTATTTAAAGTGCCAGGATTAGGCGCTAGCGACTACCCGACATGGTCCTTTGTATGGGGAGGTGGCAATAGGGGCGACGGTGGCAATGGCGGTGATGGCGGTGATGGTGGTAATGGTGGAGAGCCAGACCCAGCAAACGTATTCAGCCATTTAGACTGGGAGTTTAATTCCCACAACTCTACAGAGCGGCAAACGCCTCACAATGATAATTCTATTGGGCCAGCACCTTATCATGGGAATGCCTTTTTACGTACGCCTGCTAATGGTTCCACTCCTACTGAATATGGTTTTGCTTTTGAACTAAACGGTGACACCTTTAGTTGGTCTTGGGGGCCAGGAATATCTAAGCAACCAGGCGACTCGGGGCTAGAAGTATATTGTTCAGAAAATGGTGGTGAAACATACACTGGTTCAGCATTCAGTAATGGAGCAGCAACAGTAGCTTGTAGTGCTCCTTATATTTACTTTTTCCGATACGTACACCCAAGTGCTTTAAACAATAATCCAGCCTCGGCTTACATATACACCGGCAGTTTCACCACTGAAGGTGGCCGCTTACCGGTGGTAGATGGTCGTCCACAATATCAAGCATTTGTTGATGGCTCAGCTAACTGGATGCGCTTTCGTCACCCAGTGACTCAAGACGGTACAACAGCAGCAGTTTTGGATGCTCAGCATAATAACGACTCTCTTCGTTATCTTGATCGCTACACCATCTGGGTGGAAGACTCACCAGGCAATGTAAACATGCAAGGAGATATTACCGGAAACGTTATTCGTAACGAGGCGATGCGCCGAGCTGGCTCACCTAATAGTCAGCAGTTTTTTGCACTTACGGTAGCAGATTTAGGTTGGGGCGATGCTTTTAGTTATGGGCAAGTGATTCAATTTGAAATTTCGGCGATAGCTGGCAATAGCGGCGCACAAACCTACAACGACTTCTCTTACTACACTGTTGGTCAGGGCTGGGGTTCTTATGGCGATGTGCGCTTAAATTCTGCCGGTAAAGCGGGTACGACAATGTGGTTGTCCGATGCTGGTGCTTACATAGACTTAGAAAAGAACGCTACCTTTACGCAACCCTTTACCACTGTTCATAAAGAGCAAATGATTGATGACTTCATCGTAGGTCACCACTTATTCCATGGTGTTGACCCTCGTAAGCAGCGTTCTTCTGAATTTGATGATCCAGATGTGCAAATTGGTGATCGCACCTGTGGTAATTGTCACTTTAGAGATGGCCGTGGCTCCGAGATTATTGATACTGCAAAAGGTCCGCGTCTCCCAATGCCTGCTTTTGGTGTCAAGTTACTTGAAGTTATAGAAGGCCGAGAAACTGGATTTTCTTGGGATGGTTCTGCAGACACTGTTGCTGAGCAAGTTGTAAGCGCAATGGAGAATGACCACGGAGTAGATTTTACTCAAATAGAAGAGGGGACTAACCATCCGGTTGTTGAGTTAATCACAACCTACACGGAGCTCCTAACCGTGCCTAACCGTGACCCAGGTGCCTATGATGATCCAGCAGTGGTACGTGGTGACCAGTTATTCACCGAAGTGGGTTGTGCTAGTTGTCATACTCCTGTGCAAACCACTCGAAGTGATGCACCAAGCCATTTACGCAATCTTACCATTCGTCCTTATACCGATATGAAGTTGTGGGATTTAGGTGAAGGTGATTTTCGTACTCAGCCGCTTTGGGGGCTTGGTCAAAACATCAAATTACTAGAGCGAAATGGGCGTGATGTGCTGTTTATGCACGATGGTTCTGCGACATCTATTGAGCAAGCCATTGAAAAACATGATCTTGATGGCAGTGCTGCTAAGTCGGCATTTAATGCTTTAAGCAGTACCGATCAAGAAGCCATCGTTAAGTTCATTAATACACTGTAGTGGCAAAAAACGGCGCTTCGTTCTGAAGCGCCGTTTTTCAACAATAAAGTAAGGATATAAGTAAATTATTACCTCATAAATCTCGGCATATGCTGCTGGTAACTCGTGTACTGGTGGGGATGGGGTATTCGGCAGGCGCTGTGGCCGAGCAACAGCATGTTATGCAGTTCTTACGATCTCTTTAATTTAACGCAGGTGGGCTGCTTTGCTGCTCACCGCTTCATCGCTATCACTAAGGCATTAGACATTGATTGTTCGATGGGCTTTTTAGTATCTGCGATATACACAATCCGTGATTAAACGGTAAACATAGGGAAATAGAAATGACTAAACCACAATTAAATACACTCGCTTTAGCAATCGGCTTAAGCATGCCTATGCTTGGGCATTCCGCAGTCTTCGAGCCTAGTGATGGGCGTTTATTCACTGTTGGTCAAGACGTAGATAGCATTAATCAAATGCATAATGACACCAGTATTAATGCGGGCGGTGTTACCGGTTATGTAGGCATAGCTTCCTTAGATGGTTTGCATGGAAATGCCGACGCTGGCGCAGGACGCAACAACTTAGATGAGTTAGCCAGTTTGTACCCTGATCGCGCTATGGTTGTGGGCATATCTATGAATGGCCAAGTAAGCGCGGTGGCAAATGGCACTTACAACGACAATATTACTAATTTGCTAGAAACCTTGGCATCTTACGACCGGCCCGTTTATTTACGTTGGGCCTATGAGGTTGATGGTCCATGGAACGGTCATAACCAAGCAGACTTAATCCGCTCTTGGCAATATGTACATGGACGTATTCAAGAGATGGGCATTGCGAACAAAATAGCCATGGTTTGGCAGGTGGCTTCTTATTGTCCTAACCCACGAGGTCAGTTGGAGAGCTGGTATCCGGGTAACCAATACGTTGACTGGATCGGCTTATCGTATTTTGCTCCTCAAGATTGTAACTGGGATGCAGTAAATGAAGCGGCTAACTTTGCTAAAGCTAAAGGGAAGCCTTTGTTTATCAATGAATCTAGCCCACAACGCTATCAAATAGCAGACTTAAACTACTCGAGTGATCCAGCACAAGGAACTAATCGCCAAAATAAGACTGCCCAACAAATTTGGCAAGAGTGGTTCACACCGTTCTTTAACTTTATCGAACAATATGACGTTAAAGCGATTACCTATATTAATGCTGATTGGGACAACCAAACCCGTTGGGGTGATTTTGGTGATGGCTACGGAGAAGGTTACTGGGGAGATAGCCGAGTACAAGCCAACAATGAGATAGAGCAAAGCTTCACTCAACAGATAAACGATGGCTCGTGGTTATTGCAGTCTAGCGAACTATTCGAAAAGCTTGCATATGGTGAAACACCTACAGAGCCAGAGGAGCCAACTGATCCAGAAGAACCGACAGACCCAGAAGAGCCCACCGATCCGCAAGAACCAATTGGCGACCAAGGCATCAGTTACGTTGACGATGACAGTTTAGTGGTTTATCACAAAGACATGGGGTGGTCGGCAGCATGGAACTATTTGTGTTTAGATGCTTACTGTATTCCTGGCACTTTAGTTGATGGTTTTTATCAGGTGCAGTTCGATAACGTGAGTCTAGGACAAAGCTATAACATACAATTTAAAGTTCAAGACAACTCCAGCGGACAGTTTATTAGTACAGAAACGGCTGTAAGGTTTAGCAAGGGCAGTCAAACGCCAGACCTTCCAGAAGAACCTGCAAACCCTGAAGAGCCAATTGAACCGGAAGTACCTGTTGAACCCGAAGTACCTTCTGAACCAGAGGAGCCTAGTGAGCCGGAAGTACCAAGTACCTTACCAAACTTTGGTATTGTTGGTTTAACGGACAATAGTTTTAAAGTGGTAAGAAAAGACGAGGGTTGGACTGCAGGCTTTGTTTATATGTGTGTAAATGGTGATTGTAGAGTGCCAAGCTTAGTGAATGGCTACTACGAGTATCAATGGAGCGGCAGCCGTGGAACCCAATACAATCTTACATTTAAAGTACAAGACAATAGTATTGGGCAACTTATTGAAGACGCAACAGCAAGCTTTAATTAGTTGTTTTAAGGCCACTTTGTAAGATTAGGTAACACAGCAATAAGCTGTGTTACCTTTATTAGAGGGCTGGTATCTATTGCTTGGTTTGTAGGTTTTCGATTAAAGGTTCACAGGATAGGGGCGTTTCTTTAAGCGGCTTAGGCTTGCGAGGTTTACTAAAAGTAGGTGTTTTGGCGAGCTGCTCTTTCCACCAGCTTAGTTCATCGCAACCGTGGCCCTTTGCTATTGGCTTTTGATTGTTACACTGTGTATCGCCCGTTGGGCAAACTAGACGCACGTGCATATGAGAGCTATGCCCCCACCAAGGACGTATTTTTTGTAGCCAGTCATCACCAGTTTCGCGTTCATCACACAGTTGTTGTTTAATGATTGGGTTAATAAAAATACGCGCAACCCGCTCGTCTTGAGCAGCGACTTTTAGCATGGTTTTATGCTCGTCTTTCCAAGTGTTTGTATTGATGACCAAATTTTTCTTGTCTACCACACTTACCGCATAAGGGCTGGCTAGTTGTTTGGTTACCAGTAAGTCGTCTTCTAGTCGTAACCAAATGTCCACGTCCAAGCCAATTTGGTGGCTACTATGCCCATAGTTAAATTGGCCTCCTCTTGGCATCGACATATCTGCTATCAAAATATTGTTAATGCCTTGGCTGCGCAGTTGTTTGGCGTAATCACTAATGAATGCGATAAGGCTTGGGTGGCCATAAAAGCGATGACGTTGGGCGCGAATAACTTGATAGCCTTCGCCAGCTAAGGGAAGCGCTTTTGCTCCGGCAAGGCAGCCGTTGGCGTAGCTACCAATTGCAGCAGCTGGGGCTTGATAGGTGCTGGTGGCTTGTTCCCACGGATTGTATTGGGCTTGTGCGGTGCAGCAAGAAGCTAGTAACACCAGTGTGGCAGATAAACTCTTCATTCCCTTCGGGTCTCCCTTTAGCGTCCACCTGCTAGTGTAGTCGCCTTTGCCAGTGGTTTCAGTTACATTTAATCACAGTATGCTGCTTAAGCGTTATGCATAACAAAAGGCGTGGCAGCATTTATAGATAGTAAAATGAGGGCGGTGAATGTGAGTTCTGAATCGAGCTTTACTACTGAACGATTGAAGGTGAGCAAGGTTTACTATAAGCATGCTATCAAGCAAGAAGCTGGCTTGTTACCGCGTATTGTTGAACTGCTAAGGCCAGCCGTTGTAGAGGCATTGCCGCCATATTTTCAGCAGATAAACAATGAAAAGGACGCTTTGCGCTGGTTAAACACGGTGTGTTCAGAAAGCCAGCTGTTTGCTGTTTCGTTTAAAGACCAAGCGCTACCCATAGGCTTTTTGTTTGTTCATGAACAAAGCAAAAGCACTGTTCATATTGGCTACTTATTGGGAGAGGCTTACTGGCGACAAGGCATTGCCAGTGAATTGTTAAGTGGATTTATTGATTGGGCAAAACAGCTTACATCTTACCACTGTTTAGTCGCAGGTTTGGATGGCGACAATCAAGCTTCAAAGCGCTTATTGCTTAAATTAGATTTTAGCTTGCAGGCAACTAGCGATGCCAATACACAAATATATCATTACAATTTTCCATCTTGATTTAGCCTAAGATCTGGCGGTTTTCCCTTATACCTACCGAAATCAGCAAAAAGCTTCAAAGTTTAATATATGCAGTATTCTAGCGACAATAACAATGAGCTTTAGTGTAGGCTAAGTTGCTGTATTTTAAATCTTTAGCTGCTATTGGTCGTCTTCATGTTTAAACTTTCTATTGCTGTTCTATTCGCTCTTGCGGTGTTTGTCTCTCCAACACTGCATGCTAAAACTTTGCTTAAACCAGAGGCTGACAGCTACTTCTCGATTACTGGCGGTAGTGGTATTACGCACTTAGATGATGGCGCAAGCGATGAGCAAAAGAAGCAACAATTCCGCTCATTTGATATTCGTTTTGCTCAGCACTTTCATAAAAATTGGCGTGTAGACTTAATTCATGCCAACGAAGGGCATCCTTATAATCATCATCGAGATGGTTTTTCCGTACATGCCACTTATGTATACTTTCCAACGGACTGGTTTCGTTTAGAGCTTGGCGCTGGGCCGTACATGTCATTTGACACCACTATTGATGAAACGGGATTGGAGTTAAACGAAAAACGCCTAGGTGCGATGAGCACTCTAGCGTTTATCTATCCTTTAAAACGCTTTAGTGAAAGCGCTCACTTACGTTTGCAATTAAATAGCTACCTTATGGCTGCACGACCTAATGGCAACTCGCTGTTGATTGGAGTGGGCTGGGATATTGATAACTCTGATTATCAGCGTAAGGAAACACGTTACCAATGGTTTGATGATGCTTGGGTGTCGATTATCAATACTAAAATTAATCATGGTGGCCCAGAAACAAAGGTTGGATACAGCTTTGATTTGGCAAAACGCTTTCATAATAATTTAGCTTTATCGCTAGGATACATCGACGAAGGGGGCTACAACGGCGCCACCGACCGCAGCGGTATTTCAACCCAGCTATGGAAGGTGATTCCTTTAGGCAAGCGTTTCGAAGGACGAATGGGCGGTGGAGGGTATTTTGTGCTTGATAAAGTTGAGCATACTAGTGCCTACGACTTAAAAGGAATTATTAGCTTTGGGGCTAACTATTATCCTAGCTGGTCATTTTTTGAAGATGGCTATTTGGGTGTAAGCATTAGCCGAGTGATTGATCGAAAGGGTCACCAAGATGATGCTGATCTATTCCGCTTTAGCGTTGGTAAACGCTTTTAGTGACAAAAGGTGGGCTGTTTAGGTGGTACAAAAAACGCGTTGAAGCTTGTTTCAACGCGTTTTTAGTTTTGGTTAGTTCGTCACTACTTAGCAGAGCCGTGGCTTACATCTAAGCTGTAGAAGGTTGCTTGAACATAGTCTTCTGGGTTGCCAGAACGGTTTTGGTTATAAACACCAGCTTTAAAATACATCCACTGATCTTTCAAGCCGTAGCCTGAGTTCTGCATATCAACCTTTTGTACAACGTCAGCTTTTCCTTCGCGGCTAATCGTTACCGTCATGTCAGAGCCATTAATATCAATCTCGTAGGAGAATTTTTCACCTAAGGCGATACCATCATTGTATGACTTTGGAATATCTTTATCTTTTTGCTTCCAGTAATTTGGCTTAGTTGGACCAATCATTGGAAAAATTATGTCGTCTCCACCGTTTGGCTCATGACTAATCCATACCGAACCCGTTTCATGGTTAGGCAGTTTGCGGTAGTAGATTTTAACTGGCTCATCATCTGGGGCATGAATTTGGCCAATAATTACTCGACCTTGTTGCCAAATTTCACCGGTAGAGGTGACGTGATCGACAGATAAGGTCGCTTTTAAGTTACCGTCTACACCCGCCGCATTTTTTAATGACTCAGCCGACTCGTTATGACTAAATACCCAGTTGTTGCCATTAACGCCTTTTGTTTTATGGCTAGTATCACCACAGCGCATCATTTCACGAAGTTCTGAGCGAACATACTTGGTATTTTTAGAGGTTTTAATACCTTGAATCGGTGAGCGAAAAACCAAACCATCTTTGGCTTCGTTTACGTAAAAGTAATCTTCATGCATTGCGCCTTTAGCAATCTCTTTCTCGCTAAACTCTGTAGGGCGGTCACCATTGTCCAAAGACACTGGTAAGGTTACTTTCCAACAAGATAGATCTAATACTTCTGCTGGCGTAGTCGTGGCCGCAGATAGGCTGGTGCTTAGCGCGCCAAGCATCATAACAACAAGAGTTTTTATTTTCATTCGCTTACCTATAGCTTACATTTTGAGTTATTGTACTACAATATGTTCATGATGCTTCTCAAAAAAAGAAGGTCAATTAGCGCGTTAATTATTTGAGACATCAAACTGGATTAGCCCCGATTTTAAGTTCTTAAATGTGGGCGGCTACAAAGTAATAAGCTTGTAGATAGGCGATAAAAATAGCGCTGATCTTAAATTGGCACTATGCCGTTTTTATAAGCTGAGCCTGTAAGTCCCCTTGAAGTTCACTGTTGTATACCGCAATGAGAGAGCCAATGGTGAACGAACAGAGGTGAACTAAGAGAGCTATGCAAGTGAGGAATATTACTTGTGTGGAGTGGCTAGGTGGGTTACTAACTATATAGCAATTAAGACATTTTCAGTATTGTCATGGGTTTAGACCATGAAGTTTACTGATTATGCTCATGCGGCTAATTAAGGGCTGAAAAACTCAGCCAAGTGAGTTCAAGACAATTTATTTGGTCTAAAGTCATTCATTAAGGTAAAGGTAAGGAGCTAGATATGGATTCATCGAAAACGGAAGCGCTACCAACTCAACAAACCTATTCTATTCCTCAAGAAGCATTTGATTGGTATGACGAATATGCACACGGACTTATTGACCGCCGAACTTTTTTAGCTCGTTTGTCTAAGTTGGCGGCAGTTGGCTTTTCAATGGCGGTGTTATCGTCGGCTTTACTTCCTAATTACGCGCTGGCTGAACAAGTGTCGTTTAACGATCCTGATATTAAAGCAAGCTTCGCAACTTTTGCTTCTCCCCAAGGTTACGGTGAGGGTAGAGGGTATCTTGTTATGCCCGCAAATTTAGAGGACAAAGCACCCGTAGTATTGGTTATTCACGAAAACCGAGGGCTTAATCCTTATGTGAAAGACGTAGCAAGGCGTTTAGCTAAACAAGGTTTTATAGCCTTTGCCCCGGACGCGTTATACAGCTTAGGTGGATACCCAGGGAATGATGATGAAGGGCGCAGCATGCAGAAGTCATTAGACCGCAGCAAAATTGAACAGGACTTTTTAGCTGCTGCTCAGTTTCTAAAAAAACATGATGCAAGCAACGGTAAACTTGGCGCGGTGGGCTTTTGCTTTGGAGGTTATGTAGTAAATATGCTCGCAGCACGAATGGGTAGCGAGCTTGACGCTGGAGTGCCATTTTATGGGACGCCGGCGGCCAAGGAGCTTAGAGCCAACATCAAAGCACCATTACAAATTCAATTAGCAGAACTTGATAAGCGGGTTAACGCAACGTGGCCAGAGTATGAGCAAGACCTATTGGCCAACAAGGTTGATTTTGAAATGCACATGTACTCAAAAGCTAACCATGGTTTCCATAATGACTCTACTGGCCGCTATGATGAAGAGAATGCAGAACTGGCGTGGAACAGAACTATTGCATTTTTTGAGCAGCATTTAGTCTAGGGTCTGTTGATCTTTGGTGTTGAAATTTTGTTCGAGATAAGCGGGCTTTAATCGCGACGAGCACTTAGAAGCCTAGTGGGCTAAGCAAGAAGTGCTTAACAAAGAGTAAAGTTCGCTTATCCGAACCCTTTGGGCAGCATTTCTTAGCCATTTATTCAGCGTTAGCGAGTGATTATTAAGCCCACTTAACTGCACACTCACTGCCTTGCCTAAATGGCTAATAAATTGCTGCAAAAACCATCAGCAAAGTTCAACAGGCCCTAGTAATCTTGCCAGTGTTTAGGGTTAGTTTTCACCAAGTGAAGCTAGCCCTATTCTTTAGCTAAAAATACTTGTTCAGTTTTCGGTAGCGCTGCTCAGCAAACTTGCTAATGTAGTTCCAAGTCTGTTCTATGTAGTGAAAAGTTTATGAAAGCACTAAGTTTTCAGCAAAAGTATCAAGCTATGAGTCGCAAAGATGCTCAGTATGAAGGCGTCTTTTATACCGCGGTTAAAACCACCGGCATTTTTTGTCGGCCTAGCTGCAGGGCCCGTAAACCTAAAATTGAAAATGTGGTTTTCTACGACACCGTGCAAGAAGCATTACAGCACGGTTATCGCGCATGCAAGGTGTGTAAACCGATGCAGCCGCTGGATGCTGCACCTTTAGGTATTAAGCAGTTATTGGACAACCTTCAACAAGACAATTTCACGCGAATTCAAGATGGTGACTTGCGTGAGCGAGGCTTAGATCCCGCGCAAGTGCGCCGTTGGTTTAAGAAACATCATGGCATTACCTTTCACGCGTACCAGCGGATGTTGCGGATTAACTCAGCTTTTAGCCAAATTCAGCAAGGCGATAGTGTAAGCAATAGCGCCTTTGATAGCGGTTATGAATCTTTGAGTGGCTTTAACGACAGCTATAAAAAAGTATTTGGCGGAGCGCCTAGTGAACAAAACAAAGCAGTTATCAACATTGTTCGTTTCACCACGCCCATTGGGCCAATGTATGCCTGCGCCACTGATAAAGGGCTTTGTTTATTGGAGTTTACCGATAGACGCATGCTAGAAACCGAGTTTGCCGATCTTACCAAGCGATTAAAAGCGGTGATTTTGCCAGGAGATAATCCGCACTTAGACCAAGTTCAACAGGAAATTGCAGAGTATTTTGCGGGAAGCCGCAAACAGTTTGACGTGGCGCTAGACACCCCAAGCACCGAGTTTAGACAAAAAGTTTGGCAAGGCTTAATGGATATTCCTTACGCCGAAACGCGCAGTTACGGCCAGCAAGCCGAATATCTTCAAATTCCCAATGCCGTGCGAGCAGTGGCATCGGCAAATGGGCAAAATCGCATTAGTATCATTATTCCCTGTCATCGGGTAGTTGGCGCGAATGGTCAATTAACCGGTTATGGTGGGGGAATTCACCGCAAAGATTGGCTGTTAAAACATGAGCAGGCGAATCGCTAAATCTTGTTGTTTTACCGGTAGAAGGAGGGGCGCTTTATCACGGAACAATCGAGCTTAAAACAACAGTTACACCTTTGGTTAGAAGCTCAACAAGGCGTGAACAGCGTGTTTTGGCCAAATGATAAAGGCGGCTTTTATGGCTTTCGCTATAAAGAATGTGAGTTTGCTCATTTTCATCAATCTGGTGAACTTGATCTAAAGCTAGGCAAAAACACTATTGCTAAGTTGGGTTTGGTACGGCCGGTTCGCTCGCTTGTCCATCCCAAACGCAGTGCAGGATCTGCATGGATAGAGCTAGCATTAAGTGATTCGCAAGATCTAGAAAAGATAAAGGACTTGGTGAAGCTGGCAATATCTCAGCTATAGTTGCTCTAGGCCGTGAGTTATAAGCGGTTAATATCTCGACATATTGAAGTTAGCTCATAGTATTCCCGCAAAATAGCAATATAATACTACTATTGCTGATTATAGGTTGTCACCATGCCGCAAACCCTACTGCCAAATATTATTGAGTTCCTCTCGCAAATTTATCCCTTTAATTTGTTGCCACCTAAATTGCAGCGTCAAATAGGGGAGTCGGTGCAAATTACCTATTTGGCGCGTGGCGAAAAAATCAGCTTTGGTAGTGATAAGCAAGAGTGTTTTTTGTACATTATTCGCACTGGCGCAATGGAGCAGCGTAAACCCAATGGTGTTTTACGCTCAAAGTTAGGTGAGGAAGATTTATTTGGTTTTACTTTTTTAGCGCCACTTAAAGATGCATTAGACGGTTACAGTGCTACGGCGATAGAAAACACCTTGTTATACATGGTGCCACACAACCAACTCACTCAGTTACTAGAAGAGCATCCAGAATATGCGGATAGCTTTGCTTCAAAAGCGCGAGTGCGCTTGCAGTCGGCGCTTAATGTGGTGTGGTCAGACAATGAAAAAGGTTTGTTTTTCAAAAAAGTCTCTGAAGTTGCTAGCGGTACCGTGGCAGTTGTTACTGGTGACATGTCTATTCAAGCGGTGGCTAAAGAAATGCGCGAGCAATGCCGTTCATCAACTGCTGTAATCAAACAAAATGGGGTGATTAGTGGCTTAATTACCGACCGAGATATGACCAAGCGAGTAATTGCAGAGGGCTACGACATAAGCTGTCCTATCAGCGAGGTGATGACAACACCAGCCATTACCACCAAACCTAACGATCTTATTCTTACTGCTGCTTCGTTAATGATGGAGCACAATATTCGCAGTTTACCGGTAGTTGAAAACAACCAGGTACTTGGCTTGCTTACTACCTCGCACCTAGTGCAAAAGCATCGGGTACAAGCCATTTTCCTTATTGAAAAGATCAAATACACCGAAAGCATAGAAGGTCTAGCTAAGCTCACTCCCGAGCGACAAGCTATTTTTGAAGCTTTAGTGGAAGGCAAAGTAAGGGTGGAAGTAATCGGCCGCGTAATGGCGATGATTATGGATGCTTACAATCGCCGGCTTATTCAAATGGCTGAGCAAAAGCTTGGTAAGCCGCCTTGTGCGTATAGTTGGGTGGTTGCTGGCTCGCATGCCCGAAACGAAGTGCACATGCTCTCTGATCAAGACAGCGCAATTATTTTGCCAGAAGGCGTGAGTAAATCAGACAAAATCTACTTTACTCACTTAGCCATGTACGTGTGCAATGCGATGGATAGCTGTGGTTACCCATTGTGTAACGGCAAATTTATGGCAGCTACGCCTAAGTGGTGTCAGCCAATTAATGTGTGGAAAGAGTATTACCGTAAGTGGGTTTCTAACCCAGAATACAGCATGCTACTTAACGCTACGGTATTTATGGAAGTGCGTTGTATTCATGGTGATGGCAGCTTGTCTGAGCAATTGCAGCAGTATTTGTACAGTTTGCTAAATAACAATAAAACCTTTTTAAATTCCTTAGTGACAGACTCGGTTTCGGTTAACCCACCGCTGGGTATCTTTAATAATTTGGTTCTAGAAAAAGGTGGTGAACACAGCGAAATGCTCGATATTAAAAAGTACGCTTTGTTACTTATTGTCGATTTAGGCCGAATTTATGGCTTGGCAGTAAACTGCGATGACACTGGCACCGAGCAACGCTTTAACCAAGCAGCCAAGCAACATATTTTGAGTGATGATGCCCTTAAAGATGTATTAGGTGCTTACCGCTTTATTACCCAGTTACGTTTTCGCCATCAACTAAAAGCCTTAAAAGAAGGGCAACAGCCCGACAACTACATCGCACCTAAAAGTTTTGGTAACTTTGAGCGAGAACACTTAAAAGATGCCTTTAGAATTATTGGTAATCTGCAAGATGCAGCCAAGCTGCGTTTTAGTGAGAAGTAATTTTAGCTATGTTTAAGCGTTTTAAACCCATTGAAAAACTGACTAAACAGCGCAGTAAGGCTTTAGCTTCTACACAGTTACCAAAGCAGCTCGTTGAGCTTCTAAAGTCTGAACTACCTAAAGAAAATGAGCTAATAAAAGACCTAGAGTTTTTAGCCTTTGATATAGAAACCACTGGTTTAGACCCCAGCACAGATCAAATCTTAAGCATTGGTTTTGTGCCAATGAAAAACCTGCGGATCAACGTGCAGGATGCAGAGCATTATTTCGTAAATAGCGGCACCCAGGTAAAAGCCGAAACCGCCGTTATTAATCAAATAGTGCCAGAGATGTTAGAGCAGGGCATTAGCCTAGATGCGGCAATGGATAAGCTATTCAAAGCTATGCACAACAAAGTTTTATTGGTTCATGGTCGCTGCGTGGAGCAACAATTTATAGAAGCGTATCTGCAGCAGCGTTATCAAGATAACCACTTCCCAGTGTTATGGATTGATACCTTAAGCATCGAAAAGTCTTTACTCGCGAATGTAAATCGTCAAAAAACCGGAGATTACCGTTTAGCAGCAGTACGTAAACGCTATGGGCTACCAGAATACCCTGGGCATAATGCACTGGCAGACGCAGTAGCCACCGCGGAATTATTACTTGCTCAAAGCAAACGTGTTTATGCGCAAACCCCGCAAGTGATAAGTGCTTTGGTTAAGAACTAAGTTAGCTGCCGGAATACGGTTTCACAGTAAATGGCTGCCCCATTGGTCACCTCATCTGCATTACAAAGCTAAAGCTTGATCATTCTTGATGTTGTCACTCTCTTAAAAGTAAGGAAGCGACAATAAGCTTTGAACAGTATTTGACGCGTTTTTGGGACAATAACGAGTTAGCACTCGGTTAAAATAAGCGACTCTATGGCTTTTTTTAAAGTAAAACTTTGAGTACTACTTATGAACTTCGATACTTACATGTCTCAGCTTGGGAATATGTTGTAACAGCTGCTTATAGGCTATCAACGAACGAGGTGCTTCGCTACTTATTGAGATTACAGCGCTAAGTGACTTCTCTCCGAGGTGCCAAACATGCAAATCTGTGATTTCTATCTCTTCGTCTTTCAAAGCTTCACGCACACGGTTCTCGGTGGTTTGACACTGTTGGTCGAGTAAGTGGCTACTTGTTAATGATATTAAGCCCCAAGCCCATTTACTTATAACTAGAGCTCCCACAATACCCATTACTGGGTCTAACCAATTAAGCCCTGCGTATTTGCCAGCGAGCAGAGCGAATATAGCGAGTAATGATGTTAGTGCGTCGGCTAGTACGTGCATATATGCTGCGCGTAGATTGTGATCTTGGTGAGAGTGGCTGTGTTCTTCGTCATGGTGATGATGGTGATCATCTTTGAGAATCCAAGCACTTACTAAGTTAACTAACAAGCCAATAACAGCAACTAAAATCGCTTGATTAAAGGCAATCGCTTGTGGTTCGAAGAAGCGAGTAATCGACTCAATTATCATGAGAAGAGAAACTACCGCTAAAGCAATTGCACTGGCAAAACCTCCAAGCGAGCTGACTTTTCCGGTACCAAAGCTGAACTTGGGGTTATTTACGTGCTTGCGAGCATATCGATAAACGAAGATAGTTATCGCGAATGCAGCAAGGTGAGTCCCCATGTGCCATCCATCAGCAAGCAAAGCCATGGAGCCAAACCAAGTTCCAGCAACAATTTCAACTATCATGGTAATGGCAGTAAGCGTTAATACAATTAATGTGCGCTGTTCACCTTGATTGGTGTGGTGAGAAAAATCGTGTTGGTGAGCTTGGCTGCTAATATCAAAAGCGGCTTGATGTTGGTGATCCATAAACTTATTTACCATCCCTGTAAGTAAGAATTCTAATAAAAAATAGTAACTGTTCTCACTCTTATTCTCGCAAACCCAATTTATCTATATGATAAGTTAGATCAAAAAAACAGCTAATTTGAGTCACGCTCAAGGTCTTTTCATTCAGTAGTTGTTTACGATTTAGAAAACTAAGGTCAATGCTATCAGCAGACTAGCTGCCAATATCGGCCAAAGCCCAGGCTTGATGTTAGGTTTGCTTGCAATATCTTTATTCTTATAACCACTGAACATAGCTCTCAAGTAACCACGCTTCCTTAAGCAAAAGTATCCAATCGCCAGTATGTGAATTGCGATAAGCGCAAATAAGTAATCGACGTTACTTGAATGGAGGGCTTTAAACCATTCGTAGTATTCTTCGCCCACATAGGCATATAAGGGTCCATCAGAGAGAATGTCATCAGAATTAAACAAGCCTGATAGAAGTTGTATTAACAGCAGTATCCATAAAGCTAGCACCATATAAGAACCGAGGTAAGAGTGGCCAATATGTATTCTTTCTGAGCCGCCCAATTCTTGTTTAAGTTCATCGAGTGCACCTTTAGGATGAAGTTGTAGTGACTTAAACAGCGCGGTTTCACTACCAAAGTAGCCCCAGATGAAACGAACCAGAAGCAAAGCCAAGAGTGCCAAACCTAGCTGCATGTGCAAATCAACTTCATCGTACTTCATACTTAACCACAAGCCGACTAGCAGAGCTAATTGCAGCCAGTGATAAAAACGAATAAACCTGTCCCACACCAAAACTTTTTGTTTAGCATTCATCATCACCCTCTCACTCTTTGTTTTAGGCGCATTAGGAGTCTCGCGAGGCCGCTAATTTATGACGGCCAATAAATAGCTATTTATCACAACTCAATCGAAATTCTTTATGACTTCGTTTGCTGTGCTTCTTCACTGCGATTAGGGTGTTTTTGACGAGTTTCTTGTCATCAATTTGTTGTAGTTGGCCAAATAACACCAACAGTTCATCCATACCTTTCATATAGCTCATATGTGCCATATGGGTATTGTGGTCCATACCTTCCATATCTGGCATGTTACCGTGATCCATACTTGAATGGTTCATATCCGAGTGGTCTACGTTAGCCATCTCTGCCATATGATCATCATGCTCAGCCATGTGATGTTCGTTATCTTGCAATTTCAGTGGGATCAGTTGCTTGGCTTCTTTAGCATTAATAATCAGTTGTGCTGCATGTTGCTGCATAGCTGTCTTATCATCACCTTTGAATGCATCAACGTAGGCTTTAAGCTCAGATTTCATGTCCTCCATAACCGAGCCAAGCTTGGTGTCTTTACAGTGTTCACTGTGGGCATTGGCTGTAACGCTCACAAGCGTAAGGATGGATGCGACAAATATTGAAGCTAGTTTTTTCATAATAAATATTCCTTAATTGTTATTCGTTAATTAGTTTGCGCAGAGATACGCGCTTCCATAAGTAATAAACTGAGGGCAGCACTAGCAGGGTTAATACCACCGCTGAGGCCATACCGCCGATCATCGGTGCAGCAATTCTTTGCATAACTTCGGAGCCGGTGCCTTCACCATACATAATCGGAATCAGGCCTATGATCACCGTGGCTACGGTCATCATCACCGGTCGTACGCGCAAACCAGCGCCTTCAACAATGGCTATGCGTAATTGTTGCTTGGTAATAATGCTGTTTTTGGACAAGGTCTCTTCAAGTGATTGATTAAGGTAAATCAGCATGATGACGCCAATTTCTACAGCTACCCCCGCTAGAGCGATGAAACCCACGCCAACGGCGATGGAGAAGTTGTAACCCAATAGGTACATGAGCCAAACGCCGCCAATCATCGCTAAGGGCAAGGTGCCTAGGATTAGTAGCACTTCACCCACTCGCCTAAAGGCCATGTACAACAGCAACATGATGATGGCGAGTGTTGCCGGTACCACCACTTTCAAGGTGGCTTCTGCGCGTTCCATGTATTCATATTGCCCTGACCAACTGACTGAATAGCCCGCTGGCAGAGTTAGATGCTCTTGCACGTACTGCTTAGCATCTTGTACGTAACTGCCTAAGTCACGGCCTTCAATATCAACGAAGATCCAGCCATTAGGGCGTGCGTTTTCGGTCTTAATCATCGGAGGCCCGTCTTCAACGTAAACCGCTGCCACATCACCAAGGGTCAATCGCAGTCCACTTGGCGTGACCACTGGTAATAGTTTTAGTTGCTCTACGCTGTCGCGGTAACGCTGGGGATAGCGTAAGTTGATTGGGTAACGCTCTAAGCCTTCCACTGTCTCAGACACATTCATCCCGCCAATGGCTGTAGAAACAACGGCTTGCACATCGGCGATGTTGAGGCCATAGCGAGCAGTTGCAATTCGGTCGATATCTACTTTCACATAGCGTCCACCTGCAACACGCTCAGCGTATGCAGAGGCGGTGCCAGGAACTTGGCCAAGGATATCTTCAATGTCTTTACCAATGGTTTCTATTACACTGAGGTCTTCCCCTGATATTTTGATGCCAATAGGCGTTTTGATCCCAGTCGCAAGCATATCGATACGGGTTTTAATCGGCATAACCCAGGCATTGGTCAAGCCTGGAAAGTTCACCAGTTTATCAAGCTCTTGGCGTAGCTTGTCGGTGGTCATGCCCTCACGCCATTGCTCACGGGGCTTAAGCGTAATAAAGGTTTCAATCATGGTGAGAGGAGCTGGGTCGGTGGCCGTTTCAGCACGGCCTACTTTGCCCCATACTCGTTCTACTTCTGGCACTGTCTTAATCAGCTTATTGGTTTGCTGCAAGACCTCTCGCGCTTTACCAATGCTTACCCCAGGATAGGTGGTTGGCATATACATCAAGTCACCCTCGTCCAATGGCGGGATAAACTCACTGCCAATCTTGTTGACAGGGTATAAGCCCACACCGATAAGGCCGACAGCGATAAGCAGCACCAGTACTGGCGCTTTCAAGCCGAGGTTGAGGAGTGGCTTATAGCTGGCAATCAGAAGCCGATTCAAAGGGTTCTTATGCTCGGCTATCACCTTACCGCGTATGAAGTAACCCATTAGTACCGGCACTAGCGTAATAGCCAAGCCAGCGGCCGCAGCCATGGCGTAGGTCTTGGTGTAGGCCAAGGGCGAGAACATCTTGCCTTCTTGGCCATGCAAGGCAAAGACTGGCACGAAGCTGAAGGTAATGATTAGCAAGGAGAAGAACAAAGCTGGTCCCACCTCTGAAGCCGCTTTGCCAATCACTTCCCACCTGTTGGCATCCGTAAGCTCGGTTTTCTCCATGTGCTTGTGCACGTTTTCAATCATTACGATGGCTCCATCAACCATCGCGCCAATGGCGATGGCGATGCCTCCCAACGACATGATGTTGGCGTTGATGCCCTGCCAACTCATCACGATGAAGGCGATAATGATCCCCACGGGCAAACTAACCAATACCACCAGTGAGCTGCGGATATGGAACAGGAAGGCCGCACACACTAAGACCACTACAACAAACTCTTCAATCAATTTGTCTTTGAGGTTTTCTACAGCACGTTCAATCAAGCCAGAGCGGTCATAGGTGGTGACAATTTCTACGCCATCGGGCAGTGAAGTGCTCAAACTGTCTAGCTTGTCTTTAACAGCTGCAATGACCTGTTGGGCATTTTCCCCGTAGCGCATCACCACTACGCCACCGACCACTTCGCCCTCGCCATCAAGCTCTGAGAGCCCTCGGCGCATCTGTGGCCCTATTTGAATATCGGCAACATCACCCAGTAGCAAGGGGGTACCTTGTGGGTTGAGCTTTAATGGTAATTGTTGCAAGTCTTCGACTGAGCTGATGTAGCCACTACTGCGTACCATGTACTCGGCTTCACCCATTTCAATCACGCTAGCGCCGGTCTCTTGGTTCCCTTGGGAAATCGCATTCTTTAGCTGCGGCAGGCTCAGTTGGTAGGCACGCAAGCGATCGGGATCGATGCTTATCTGATACTGCTTCACCATTCCACCGACCGTTGCTACCTCACTGACACCAGCAACCGTTTGCAGCTCGTATTTCAAGAACCAATCCTGAATACTTCGTAACTGACTAAGGTCATGCTGACCGGTGCGATCGACCAAGGCATAGCTAAATACCCAGCCAACCCCAGTAGCATCAGGCCCTAGCGCGGGCTTTGCTGCTGCCGGCAAATTAGGTGCGACTTGCGATAAGTACTCTAGTACCCGCGAACGTGCCCAGTAAATATCGGTACCATCTTCAAAAATGATGTAGACATAGGAATCACCAAAGAAGGAGTAGCCACGCACGGTCTGCGCACCCGGTACTGATAACATGGCGGTGGTCAAGGGATAGGTAACCTGATCTTCAACCACCTGTGGAGCTTGGCCTGGATACGAGGTCTTAATGATGACCTGCACATCTGACAAGTCCGGGATGGCGTCGACGGGCGTATTTTTGATGGCGAAACCGCCGTAGACCAAAATAGCGAGCGTCGAGACCAAGACTAAAAAACGATTGTGTATCGACCAACGAATAATACTAGGGATCATTACTGCTCTCCCTCTTCATCATCAAAATCCAGCCAATCCAAATCTTCATCCACTAAGGTGCTTGTATCGATATCCGCATTTTGCTGTGGACGATGCCCCATCTGTGAATGGTCCATGTTGCTGTGATCCATTTGAGAATGGTCCATCGTGCTGTGTTCCATATTGCCGTGGTCCATTTGAGAATGGTCCATCGTGCTGTGATCCATACTGCTATGGTCCATTTGAGAGTGGTCCATGGTGCTGTGATCCATACTGCCGTGGTCCATTTGAGAGTGGTCCATGGAGCTGTGATCCATACTGCTGTGGTCATGACCCATCGCTGATTGCTTCAATGCATCAGGATTCAAGTCACCTGGAACAAGCTTGGAAATGGGAAACTGATTGTCTTGTTTGTTAATGGTAAATTTGAGTTCTCTTCCCGGCACGATCTGCTCGGTAATTTCAGCCTGTTCCAATGGAAAGTCCATCACCATACCTGGCCATTCCCACTCAGGTACGGGTTCATGGGCAATAGTGAGGGTTCCGTCTTTTACCGCCATTACCACACCACTTGCCACTACCGACTCGGTAAGCCGATCTGGGGGGCCAATGCGACTGAAATCAGCGCTCAAGCTAGATTCAGAATCCAACATAAATTGGGCACTGGTCACGATAGTGTCACCACTCATCAAGCCTTCAAGTATTTCCACTTGCCCCTGGCTTTCGCGACCTACTTCAACTCGTACGCTTTGATACTTTCCTGCGCCTCGTTTCATTACTACGCGATCAAAGCGGCCGCCTCTAATCACCGCTTCGCTAGGAATGGTTAATACTTGGCTCGCTTGTGCCGAGGAGACACTGACTCGAGCATACATATTTGGTTTGAGCCGCTCGTTGTCATTGGCAAACTCCATGCGAACACGCAGGGTGCGAGTTTGCGGGTCAAGGTTGGGATAGATGTAGTCAATTTGACCTTGCCAGGTTTGTCCGGGGTAGCTATCCACACGCATTTCTACTCGGTCACCCTGCGCCACTAAGCCTGCTTGCGACTCGAATAATTCACCGATTAACCAAATGCTGTCCAAGGCTCCGGCATCAACTAGCGTGGTAGTGGGGGTAATGTAAGCGCCTTCCCTAACACCAAGCTTAGTGATGTAAGCTGAGCTAGGGGCATATAGTTCAATTAGCTGCTCGCTACGACGCTTATTGGTCACGCGCTTAACTTGCTGAGCTGACATGCCCAGTACATTGAGTCGAGTCTTAGCTGACTCAATCAAACGCTTATTACCCATGTTCAGGGCATTGAGTAAGTCATCTTGGGCCTTAACCAACTCCGGAGAGTAAATAGACATAAGGTATTGGCCTGCATCAACACGCTCGCCCTCTGCTTTTACCGCCAGCTTTTCAACCCAACCAGCAACCCTGCTATTAAGTTGCCACTGGGTATTTTCGTTCAGGTTTAGTGTGCCCACGGTTTCAATGGCCGTGGCGAAACTGTTCAGCTCAACCTTGGCAGTTCTCACTCCTAGGTTATTCTCAACACTCGGGTCGATAGTGACTAAGCCGGGTTGGCTAGCAGATTGACTCTCCTCAAAAACGGGAATGAGGTCCATCCCCATTGGTGATTTACCCGGCTTGTCACGGCGATAGTTAGGGTCCATTGGTGCTACCCAGTAAAGTGGCTCAGCTTCTCCCGAGGTATTGAGGTCAGCGTGGCTACCCGCACTATACTGGTGCTGTATCAAACTATTTGCGAAGTAACCTCCGCCCAAGCCAAGGGCTAGAAATAGACTGCTTAATACAAATTTATTCATTCGGTTCTACTCCTACAGGGCCTGAAAATAACGAACTTGAGCAAGGGATTGGTATTGCTGGGTTTGCAGCTGTTCAAATTCCAGCTGTAAGGCGGTTTCATCCATGAAAGCCTTGACCACCAGATCAAAGCTCACTGTATTAGATTGATAACCTTGGATAGCGGCTTGGGTATTAGCTTGGGCTTGTGGCAACAAAGTTTGCTGATAGCGAGCTAAGCGCAGTTTAAGATTTTGTACCTGTGCAACCTGACCATTGAGCCTACCATTCATGTTTTTTAGCACTAGGTCGCGTTCCGCTTGCTTCACCCCCTTGCCACGTGTAGCTGAAATAACCGCCTGGTCTTGACGTTTATCGGTGAACAATGGGACGTCCATAGACAAAAAACCAGAAACCAAATCTGGACGAGCACTACCATCCATATCACGACTGTTTCGATGGCCATATCCAACTTCAACTTTAAAGGCGGGCTTGTAAGCCTCATTGGCGATTTCGATTTGTTTTTCAGCCTCGTCAATGGCGGCTTGTTTCACCAACACCAGAGGGTGCTGCGACAGCAGTGTGTAGTGTTCGGTATTGGCTTGCTCTGCATAATTAGCGGTGGCATCCCATTGCGGAAGTGCGCTATCAAATGGTTGGTAAGCCTGAGCGCCAAGCCACGTTGCTAACTGTCCTCGATAGGCTTGTTCTTGCTGGGAAAAGGCAGCAATCTGCTCATCAAACTTACTTAGTTGTAGCTCTGCTTGGAACAGGTCTTGGCTTTGCTTGTAGCCCAATTCAAACTGGCCACGCACGTGCTCAACATTGCGAGCGAACAATTGCTTGTTTTCGGCTAAAAGATGTTGTGCCGTATTAGCGAAACGCACACTTAACCACATTTGTCGGATTTGCTGGCTAAGTTCCAAGCGACGCTCAGCAGCTTGATAGCCAGTTTGCTGCTCCAATATTTGGTAACGCTGGCCGCTTAGCTCACGGGTATTGCCTCGGCTAAACTCTTGGGCAAGCCCAACACTCAGCTGAGTCATAGGGTCTTGGTCAAATTTGAAGCTATCAGTGGGTAGGTTCGCGAGACCTAACCTGATCATAGGGTCCTTTAGCTGACCACTCTGCACACCCATGGCAGAAATTTGTTGTTGTCGCTGAGCATATAAATTCTCAGAGGGATCGCTACTAAGCGCTAGCTCTACTGCACGTTCAATATTTAAAGGGTCGGCTATCGCCGTGGCACTTGTCGATAGCGCAACGACAAGCACAACCTCTTTGCAAGAGGGAATAAACATGTTTCTTCCTTACTGTTGATTTAAAAAATAGTTAACTAAATCAAACAGTAAGAGGGGGTCTGAAGGGTAGTTCCTGTAAAGACGGGTGGAGATTAAAAGTGTAAAAACTGGTCGCTGCACTTTGTGGCTGCGGTATGAAGTGTAGGCTGGAAGATATGAATGCAGGCGTTGCAGCACACAATGACAACTGACAATCTAACTTACATAAGTCATCCAGCTTAAATTTATTCTCATTGTCAGGAATATTGCCATCATTATGGCAATCCATAGTCATGTGCATTATTTCTTGATCAGCACTATGTTTTTGCGCATGCGAAGAATGCTCCGAAGCGCTAGAAACGCCGGATACCATTTGTAAGCAAAACACAAAGATCAAAAATAAAGCTTTCATATCATCGCGATGGTAAGTCAAAACCGAAGATTACCGCAAGCATTTTTAGCATCATCGAGAAATTAGTTTAAAAACAAGTCTTAATAATCTACTTCAGAGAACATGCGTTCTAACGAGTCAAACTTGATAAGGGCAGCCGGTTTAATTGCTGATGGAGTCTCATACTAGATTCTACTAGAAATAGCCAAAACCCAAATTTCTGGTGAACAACACTAACTCACTATGGGGCATCAATAAGTTGGGTTACAAACTTAGAATGGTTCATTTAAGCCAAAATGACCAAACTCCTTTGTCTATCGACAATAGTGTTGGCGTGCAGCAGGTAATTTAGTTTCGAGTAAAGGTAATTGTTACAAATAAAAAGCTAAGCACTTTGTGCTTAGCTTTTTTGTTTATCTACCTAAAAGAGGAGGGCTTAAAGCCTGTTGTTTTTGTTGGAGGCTAAAAGCAAAAAGGCAGTGTTTAGGCCAACACCCTAAACACTGCAAAAGAAGGAATGGTCAGTTCCTTGTTGCTACAGGTCTTACTAAGACTCGGTTTCTACAGCTTGGCTAAGAGGTGGCTTCTTATTGCTGGTGTTTGCTTTAATAAGCAGTACACCCACCGCAAGAATAATGGCACCACAAAGGATGAACACTAAACGGTCACCAAGGCTGTTTGGAAGAACAACTAACAACATTACAAAGGCACCCGCTGCTGCGATTAATTTGCCTAACATACTACGTTGTTTGTTATCTAACACTTCTTGTTCGGCAGATTCGTTAACTAATGGCGTGTGCAAGTTGTTGAAGAATTTATCTACGTCTTTTGAACGCTCTTCACTCAAACCTTTGTAGAACAGTTGAGACATTACAAAGAAGCCGCCAGTTAAAGTAATGTGACCGATTAGGGCAATTGCTACTTTAAGATCTTTCCATTCGCGGTTAGTAAGCTCTTGTTCTAAACCGAAGATGTCTTGAATATGCTGCGGTCCGATTACAAAACCTACGATGTAAGACACACCAGCACCAACCAGTAAGGTACCCCAGCCAGCCCAGTCAGGCGTTTTCTTGATAAAGAAGCCTAGGAAAGCAGGAATCGTCATTGGGAAACCTAGCATCGCACCAGCAAACATCATCGCATCAAATAAACTCAAACCTTTTAATGAGTTAATGAATAGGGCGAAGAGAATAATAAGAATACCAAATACCGTAGAGGTGATTTTAGATACTGCTACTAGTTCTTTTTCTGAAGCATGTGGGCGTAGTACTGGTTCATAGAAGTTTTTAACAAAGATACCAGAGTTACGGTTTAGGCCTGAGTCCATAGAGCTCATGGTGGCAGCAAACATTGCGGCAATAAGTAGACCCACCATACCGGCTGGCATGTATAGTTCAACAAAGGCTAGGTAAGCGGCATCAGCGGCTTTACTGCCCATTTCTGGGTGCATAGCGGCTAAGTCAACGCCTTGACCGGCTAAGAACCATGGTGGAATAAACCAAATAACAGGACCTAAGGTCATTAAACAACAAGCTAGCAATGCAGCTTTTTTAGCGTTCTTTGAATCTTTAGCCGCAAGGTAGCGGTAAGAGTTAAGCATGTTATTGGTAATGCTAAACTGCTTAACAAAGATGAAGAATGCCCAAATAGTTAAGATGCTTACGTAGTTAAGGTTGTCACCGATAACAAAGTCACGAGGGAACTCATCTAGAATATTACCAACGCCACCAGAGTGAATAATGGCAACAATACAACAGGTTACGGTTACTGCCATAATCACAACCATTTGCATAAAGTCGGATGCAATAACAGCCCAAGAGCCACCGGTAACAGACATAATTAGAACGACAAGACCGGTTAATATAATGGTCCAGGTCATATCAAAACCAAAAATACCAGAAGCTATAATGGCTAAGCCGTTTAACCAGATACCCGCAGATACCACACTGTTAGGCATACCCGACCAAGTAAATACTTGCTCGTTATATTTACCAAAACGCATGCGAATAGCTTGGATTACCGTTACTACGCGCAGTTGGCGGAACTTAGGCGCGAAGTAGGCGTAGTTCATGAAGTAACCAAAGGCATTGGCTACGAAGATAATGGCAACGGCAAGACCGTCGTTATAGGCTTTACCTGCTGCGCCGGTAAAAGTCCAAGCGCTAAATTGGGTCATAAAGGCGGTTGCACCTACCATCCACCAGAGCATTTTACCGCCCCCACGAAAGTAGTCGCTGGTATTATTGGTAAATGTTCTGAACATCCAGCCAATGGCGATCAAAAAGCAAAAGTAAATGAGTACAATCAGGACGTTTAAATCCATTTCTGTTATTCCTCTTCCATAGTAGATGCGCTTACCTTAACAAGCACTATGGCATTATTGTATGACATATAGGTCTAACTGCGATTCCGATCTCACTTTTATATGTAATCCAGTTGAAAACGTTATCTGGATCCCATCAAATTACTCTCAAATGATAATTCGAATATTAGGGGAGGGGATTTCGAATAAACGAAATGTAACAAAATACTAATTTGGTGGCTGCAAGCCACCTCACAATTTGTAATACATTTATTGTTCGATAAATAGTCAAGTGTCGGTAATTGGCGACAGTTTTTGGCTGTTTTTAGCCTAGGGTGTATTGAAAAAAGTACAGTAATATCAAAACACTATCGTTATTCGGGTAGTGTAAATTTTTAAATCTGTTAACGTAGGCATACATTAGTCGGGCAGCATCGAAATTGCTGCACTAAATTAATATGAATGGATGAATTCATAGGATAGTAAAAAGGACACCTATGGCTAACGAATTTGCAATGATTGAAGGCGCTTCGCGCAGTTTACACTTACAAGTAGCAAGGGAGATTGCCAAAAGTATTTTGTCTGGCGCGCTTCCTCAAGACAGTATTATTCCTTCGGAGATGGAATTGTGTGAACAATTCGGCGTAAGCAGAACTGCTTTGCGTGAAGCAATTAAGCACTTAAGCTCTAAAGGCTTGCTGGAATCTCGCCCCAAAATTGGTACACGAGTTAAAAGTCGTGAACATTGGAATATGTTAGATTCTCAACTGTTAAGTTGGATGTCTGGTGTGGGCGAAACAAGCGATACACTCACTGAGTTTTTAGCCTTGCGTCGTGCTATAGAGCCAGAAGCTGCTGCGTTAGCTGCTATTAATGCCAGTGCTGAACAGCGGATGAAATTGTCTGAGTATTATCAGCGTATGGTTGAAATCGCCAAGAGTGAAGACCAAAGTGAATGGGTAGAAACAGATCTGCAGTTTCACCGCACAGTATACTTAGCCACTGGCAACAGCTTTTATATTCCTTTTGCTAATGTATTGCAGGTAATGTTCATTGGGTTTTTCCAGCATTCTTCTAAAGAAGGCGGAACTTGTATGTCAGAGCATACTGCTATTTACCAAGCAATTATGGCTGGCGACCCGGAAAAGGCCCGCGAAGCAAACTTGGCATTGCTTAATAACAGCAACCACCGATTGCCAGAAGAAAATGTAGCTTAAGGTCTAAAAATATAAAAAAAGCCTCGCAGTGCGAGGTTTTTTTGTGCCTATCGATAAATTTCATGTATTACAAAATAGTTCTATTTTTATTAGAAAGTAGAGTTAAAAACCTAATTCTAGTTACGAGAACTTCCTTCGATACTAACATTCACTGCGACAACATTTTTGGTCAGGTACGCCGCAAATTAGACTTCATCTTTGGCTGTTTTTGTTATCCCACCATTTTTATCTGTAAGCTTTTGAATTAATGAAATATTTAATGCTTTGGTCTTATTTTCAACAGTGAGTTGCGTCAAAATTCTATTAACAAAGTAAGGCTAAAAATGAAATTGTGATCCACTTAAAGGTGGTATTGTATGATTTATTGTTAATGTTTTATTTAGCATTTTTTATGCCGTGGTTAATAGGGGTATTCGCAGGTGGTTGATAGCGGTTGGCCTATTTGAGCAAAGGATGTGTAGCTCGCCAACCCAAGATACTGGTTGTTGGCCTGAACGGACTACCCACTAGGGTAAATTAAATAGGATGTAACAATGAGATTAACGCGTAATCGCATTTCTGTGGCAATAGGCGCCATTGCTTTGTTCCACTCATCAACACTTTTAGCTGAAAGTGTTTCTATCACTAATCCAAGCTTTGAAAGTTCTAACCAGTTTGAAGGTTGGGTAGATGTTGACCCTTCTTCTTTGTCGGGGGTTGCCTATGAAGGCACGAAAGCGGTAAAAATTAGTGGAAGTGGTGGCTCAGTAGAGCAAACGGTGAATTTGCAAACCAATACCACCTATACCTTAAGTGCGTTTATTAAAGGGGCGGGCACGATAGGCTTGCGCATTGGCGGACAAGTATATAGCCAAAAGGTGAGTGGAAACACTGATTGGGCCGAGTTAACAGTGAGTGCGAATAGTGGCTCCCACACCCAAGCAACAGTGTTTGCAGAGTACAATGGTGTGGAGGGGCGCTTTGATAATTTTACTTTAAACAGCAGTGCAAGCTCCCCAAGTGTGCCTCCTGCAGAAACTGGAAGTTGTGATTCGCCTACTCAGTTAACCATTGCTTCTGCTAAAGATGATGGTACTCATGATGGGCATGGACCCGAGAATGCCATCGACAATAACCTAACAACTGAGTCGCGTTGGTCTTCTCAAGGCATTGGTAAGCAAATAGTGTTTGATCTGCAAGCCAATGCAACTGTCACCAGCTTAGATGTGATTTGGTTAAAAGGTGACCAGCGCTCCAGCTATTTTGATGTAGCAACTTCTAGTGATAATGCTTCTTGGACATCGGTGCTTAGCGGTGCAAATTCTAGTGGTGCACAAAGTGCATACGAGAGTTACGCCTTAACCGAAAGCCAAGCGCGTTATATTCGTATTACTGGGCAGGGAAATTCGGCCAATAACTGGAATAGTATTATTGAGGCAAAAGCCTTTGGCTGCAGTGATGGTGCCGCTCCTGTTGACCCGGTCGATCCTGTTGATCCGATTGAACCTGTAGATCCCAGCCTTAATCCATCATTACCACCATCAGGCAATTTTGACTTATTGGATTGGACGCTAAGTGTTCCAGAAGATGAAAATGGTGATGGTAAAGCCGACACGATAAAAGAGCAGGCTTTGTCTAATGGTTACACCAGCAATGAGTTTTTCTATACTGCTAGCGACGGCGGTATGGTTTTCAAAGCGCCAATCTCTGGACCTAAAACATCTTCTAGCACCAGTTATACCCGTTCAGAGCTACGAGAAATGCTGCGCCGAGGAAATACTAGTTATAGCACTAAAGGAGTGGGCAAAAACAACTGGGTATTCTCTAGTGCTCCATCTTCAGCGCAAACTAAAGCAGGTGGTGTAAATGGTGTTTTAGATGCAACATTGGCGGTAAACCATGTAACAACTAGCGGTGATAGTGGGCAAGTCGGCAGAGTGATTATTGGGCAAATTCATGCCAATGATGATGAGCCAGTGCGTATTTACTACCGTAAGCTAAAAAACAATGACCGGGGTTCTATCTATATTGCGCATGAGCCACGCTCAGGCAGTGAGAAATACTACGAAATGATAGGAAGTCGCTCTAATAGCGCATCTAACCCTACTGATGGTATCGCATTAAACGAGAAGTTTTCTTATCAAATTAAAGTAGTAGCTAATACTTTAACAGTGACTATTTCTCGCCCTAATAAAGCAGATGTTGTACAAACAGTAGATATGAGTAATAGCGGCTATGATAGCTCTAGCCAATACATGTACTTTAAAGCAGGGGTTTATAACCAGAATAAGAGTGGTGATGGAGACGATTATGTTCAAGCTACATTCTATTCTTTAAGTAACACCCATGACGGCTACAACTACTGATATTAAATAGTTGTAGATAGCGGCAGCTTCGGCTGCCGTTATTGTTATTACGATTCCTTCCCCAACTTCCTTGCTGTAACTCGGCTTCCTATGTGTTTAGCTAGTGGTAAAAACTTATCTTCAATGCTCAGCTATTTACTTAGGTAACTTACCTAGCGTTCCAGTGTGTAACTCTATTGCTTTGCTTAATTTAGGTAACTTGTTTCTACTCAAGGCGGCATAGGGCTGCACCAACGACAAGAGGCTATAAAATGAATCAACTATTTAATTTAAGCGGTAAGGTTGCCGTAATTACCGGTGGCACGTCTGGTATTGGTGCCGCTGCCGCAAAACGCATGGCTGAGGCTGGAGCAACAGTGGTGATTGCTGGGCGAAAAAATGCGATTGAATTTGCTGAAAGTATTGGCGGCATTTTTGTAAAAACTGATGTATCTGATGAGAACTCCATTCGCAACTTAATGGCTGTCGCCAATGATTTATGCGGGAAAATCGACATCGTTGTTAATTGCGCTGGGGTTAATCGCGGCTACAACACTTTGCTTGAGTCTGAAAAAGAAGACTTTGATTTCAATTTTAATGTGAACACCATGGGTGTGGTATATGGCATTAAACACGCCACACAGTACATGAGCCAGGGCGGCAGCATTGTGAATGTTGCGTCTGCAGCGGGTGTGCAAGGCGTGCCTTACTTAGCCCCTTATGTAAGTTCTAAGTGGGCGGTACTGGGGATTACTAAAACCGCAGCCTTGGAATTAGGTGAGCAAAATATTCGGGTGAATGCCATCTGCCCAACTTCGGTGGATACACCAATGGCGCGAGCCGAAGGTGGTGAGCCTCAACTACGCATGGAGCATAAAGCAGTGCCGTTGGGTCGCATCGCCGAGCCGGAAGAGGTTGCTGCCATTATTCACTTTTTGGCCGCTCCCGACTGTGCCTTTGTTAATGGACAAACGATAGGGGTAGATGGTGGCTTTACCGCAGGTATGAGTATTAATGCCTATAACAACCTAGCTGCAGAGTAGTTACTTGGCCAAGTTGTGCAGAGCTAGGCTCTGCACAGTGATTGCGTTATTAAGTTACATAAACCGCTAAGTGTTTGGTGAACGATAATTTCTGCCTGTTATTGTTTTGACGCTTAGTTTGGCAAGTTGCCACCGGTAATACAGAGTATTACCGGTTTTTTTGTTTACGCAGCGGTGTTGTTAGTGCCGCGATTGTCGGTAAATGTGGCTTTAGCTGCCAGTATTCGAGTTACCGTTGTAATGCTGCATAAAGCGGCAAATATAAATGCCAATTTAGCGAAGTGCTGTGGGAACAAACAAAATAGTACAAAGGTGGCGATAGTTTCTGTTCCTTCCGTTAAGCCACCTAAATAATACAAAGACTTATGCGGATACACGGTGTTATCAATGTTGCGTTTAGCGGCCATAATTGCAAAGGTTAAGAAGCTTGAACCGGTGCCCATAAAGGTCCAAATAAGTACATTGGCCGCAACGGCATTTTGCTCGGGAGCTGCTAGCGCAAAACCCAACACAATGCCGGAGTAAAAAATAAAGTCGCAAACAATGTCGAGGTAGCCGCCAAAATCACTGCAACCTTGTCGGCGCGCTAATGCGCCATCTAAGCCATCAAAAGTCCGGTTGAGTAAAATAAGCGCCAAGGCAACATGGTATTGCTGAAAAGCGAGAAAAGGGATGGCGCTTAAACCAATAAAAAAACCAATAAGGGTAATTTGATTGGCACTTAAACCGGCATTATCGAGTTGTTTAGCGCTGTAATCTAATGGTGCTTTTATAATTTTTATGGCGTAACGGTCTAACATTGTTGTCCTATTTGCTGTTATTTATCTATCGCATGCTTAGCGAAAGTCTCGCGAGCGTACCGATAAATCGGCGAGTAACCACGAACAGTCTTCAAGCTTCCCTGCAATAATATGTATCACTTCATCGCAGCGTTCTAATCGTCCGTGTACTTTTAGAAGACGAGAAGAAATAAGAGCTTGGCGCTGCGCTTTAGCCGTTGCTGACCAGACTATCACATTGCTGTTGCCCGTTTCATCTTCTAAGGTGACGAAGGTGACGTCGGCTGAAGAACCTGGCCGTTGCCGACCCACCACTAAACCTGCCACCTTAACTAACTGACCGTGTTTACAGTGATGCAATTGCGCTTGTGAGTAACAATTTTTTAATGCTTGGTGTTCACGTAATAAATGCAGTGGATGACGGCGCAAACTAATCCTAGTTGCGCGGTAGTCTTGGCGAATATCTTCTATTTCGCTAGGTGCAGTTAAGTTTACCGGTGCTTCTTTGGGCATAGCAAATAGTGGTAAGGGGGCCTCGGTACCGCTCATTTGCCAGCGGGTTTGGTGGCGATGCCCTGCTAAACAGGCAAAAGCGTCGGCAGTGGCTAAAGACTCTAAGCTGGTTTTGTCGAGTTGCTGGGTTAATTCACTGAGTTGGCTAAAACCTTGGCTCGGTCGATTTGCTAATAAGCGAGCAAACTTTTGTTTGTTTAGTCCTTTTACTTGTTTTAATCCTAATCTAATTGCGCCTTTAGGATCTTGGCTGTAGTCGAGGCTATGTTCCCAATCGCTTTGGTTAATGTCGATGGGCAGAATACTCACTCCGTGGCGTTGTATATCTTGAATCAATTGGCTGGGGCTATAAAAGCCCATGGGTTGGCTATTAAGTAGTGAACAGCAAAATGCCGCTGGCTCATGGCATTTTAGCCAAGACGAAATATAAACCAGTAAGGCGAAACTGGCTGAATGAGACTCGGGAAAACCGTATTCACCAAACCCCTGAATTTGCGAAAATAAACGCTCAGCAAATGCGACAGGGTAACCGCGCTGTTGCATGCCGTTGATGAGTTTATCGCGAAAGTAGGCTAGCTTGCCGTTGCGCTTCCAAGTGGCCATAGCGCGACGCAGTTGGTCTGCTTCGCCGCCACTAAATCCTGCTGCTACCATGGCCAATTTAATCACTTGTTCTTGAAAAATTGGCACACCAAGGGTGCGCGCTAATACGGCTTCTACTTCTGGGCTAGGGTAATCTACCGGCTCTTCGCCATTACGTCGGCGCAAGTAAGGATGCACCATATCGCCTTGAATTGGGCCGGGGCGAACAATCGCCACTTCTATCACTAGATCATAATAGTTGCGAGGTTTTAGCCGTGGCAACATGCTCATTTGTGCGCGTGACTCAACCTGGAAAATGCCCACACTGTCGCCTTTGCATAACATGTCGTAAGTGGCGCTATCATCTTGTGGAATATCGCTAAGGCTAATGGTGCGTTGTTCTCGTTGGCTTAAGCTGGCAAGGCAGCGGCGAATGGCGCTTAACATTCCCAAAGCCAGTACATCTACTTTCATTAAATGTAGTGCTTCTAAGTCATCTTTATCCCACTGGATGATAGTGCGATCGGCCATGGCGGCATTTTCTATGGGGACTAAGTCACACAGCTTGTCTTGGGCAATAACAAAACCGCCCACATGTTGTGACAAGTGACGAGGAAAGCCGCGTAGTTGTTCCACTAGTTCAGCAAAATTGCGTGCATTAGCTTCTGGTAATAGGCCAGCTTGAACAATTTTTTGGCTGGTTGAGTTACTGCCATCACGCCAATCAATATTATGGTTAAGGCCATGTAATATATGCGCAGGAATAGCTAGGGCTTTACCTATTTCGTTAATTGCACTGCGGGTGCGGTAGGTGACAATACTGGCAGCTAAAGCAGCGCGGTCACGGCCATATTTTTGATAAATGTATTGAATGACTTCTTCACGGCGCTGGTGCTCAAAATCGACATCGATATCTGGTGGTTCATTACGTTCTTTAGAAATAAAGCGCTCAAACAGTAAGCCCACTTGGCTAGGGTTAACTTCGGTAATATGCAAGCAATAACACACCACTGAGTTGGCGGCAGAGCCTCGCCCTTGGCAGAGAATGTTTTGCTGCCGTGCGTAGGCCACAATATCGTAAATAGTGAGAAAGTAGTGTTCGTAATTTAGCTCGCTAATTAAGTTTAACTCATGTTCGATTTGCGCTCGTAGTTCAGCAGAAAGCTGCTCACCAAAACGCTGTTGTATGCCTGTTTCAACAAGTTCTCGCAGATATTGCTGGGCGCTGCAACCCGCCGGTACATTGTCTTTAGGATATTGGTAGCGGATCTCATTAAGACTGAAACAACATTGCGCAGCAAGTTGAGTGCTAAGGGCTAATTCGTCACTAGAGTAGCGCTGTTTTAAATGAGGCCACTGTAATAGGCGGCGTTCGGCATTACTGCTTAATAAAAATCCCGCTTGCTGCACAGTGCTGTGTTGGCGAATAGCATCAAGAATGTCGGCTAAACGCTTTCTATTAGCCAAGTGCATGCGTGGGTTAATCGATGCAAGGCAGGGTATTGCGTGTTGTTTGGCTAATTGCCTGTAACTGTTTAGCACTTTAGTGGGTTGAGATAAGTCGTTATGTAACAGTAAATAGAGGCTTTGAGATAATTGTTGCTGCAGTTGCTTAAGGTGTATTGCTTGTAGCGCAGGAGTGGCTTTAACCAAGAGTAAGCATTGGTTAAGTCGTTGATCAAATTGTTGTAGTGTGACTTGATAACTGCCTTTTTTACTGTGCTTTCTTGCTTGGGTAATAAAGCGACAAAGTTGCTGATAACCTTTAAGATTTTTAGCCAGAACCACCAATTGGCATTGTTCATCGGTGGTAAATTGGCTACCCACAATAAGCTTAATGGCTAATGGTTCGGCGGCTTGGTGGGCTCGAACAACTCCACTTAATGAGCATTCATCAGTAATGGCAATGGCTTGATAGCCGTAGCGCTGGGCTTGTTCTACCATTTCTTCTGGGTGTGAAGCGCCGTATAAAAAACTAAAGTTACTCTGGGCATTAAGCTCGGCGAAAAGTGAGTGATTCATTAGGCAAACCAGCCGTGCAGGTACCACTGTTGTTTTTCTTGGCATACCCAAGCCAGGCCTTGATTGGGACTTTGCGCCATGTAGTAATCTCGGTTAATGCTTTGTTCATCCCACCACCCGCTAGCGATGCGTTCGGGCTCAGAGAGTAGGATGTAATGTTCAATATTGATTGGTTTTAGCTGCGGCAGTAACCAGCAAGGGCGAGCAAACTGTTTAGGGTAATTAAGTGTCTCATGCCGAGACAAAGGCTGGTATTGGCTGGCGAATTCGGGGCGAAAATCTGCTTGGCAGCTTAAGCGGCTAATTGCTTGCTCGCCCAAACGCACACTTAATTGGTCAAACAGCAAGCTATCACTAATGGGTTGCTGTTGTTCAAACAAACCGGTGATTTGGTGGCCAAGAGGATAAAGGGCTTGGCAATCTAAGCTAAACTCAATCACCGCAGCTGCTAGGCGAGTAGATTCTAACTTTAAGCGAAATAGTGCTAGCCAATCTTGGCTGGTTTGTAATAAACGAGCACTTTTTAAGATAATTTGTTCGCTGGGTTTATCTCTAAAATTTAAGTGCAGTACTAATATATTGCTACAAAGCTGGTGTTGTCTTAACCACTGCTGAAAATGCTGGCAAGCTTGTTTTAGTGAAAACATTAAACCTTGAATTGTGTGGGTTTCGGCCAACAACGGAAAACGTTGCTGGTAATGGGCTTGTGATGTGATGAAGCGCAGTGGAGTCGTTAATCGTCCATAGGCTTGATCGAGTAACGCTAGGCTATCTTCGCCTAAACGTTTACGCAGCTCTGGCCGAGGTAAACCATTAAGCTGTTTAATGGTATATAAGCCCATCGCTTGTAAAGCCGTGATTTGGTGAGAGGGTAAGTCGCTAAAGTTCAGTGGTAAATCTGCTAGCTGAGTAATTCCCGGTCCTGCTTGCTTAATATCTTTTGAGCGAGCTAACCAGCGGGCAGCTATCGCGCTATGGGCATGGGCAATACGAAAGCTAAGCTGTTGTTGCTGATAGTGTTGTACCAACTTAGACACATGCTGCTCTGGTTTAGGGTAAATGGTATGCATACCGGCACCACTTATATATAAGCCATTATCGGGATGAGTGGCGACTTGAGCGCAATAGTGCAAAGCCTGTTGAGCTAAATCCATAAAGTAAGCATCGCAAGATAAATCGCTTTGTTGGTATAAGCAGAGCTGAGGTGCTAGCTGATAAGCCGTATTGAGTGAGCAGCCTAAATACACCCCCAAATTATGTGCGACTTGGTTTAACTGAATAATTTGCTTGTTGTGGTGTATTGCCAAGGCTTGTTGGCTGGGGTGCTCGCGTTGTAGTAGGTCCAACGCGAGCTGGGGAAAATCAAGGTAAATCCAATACATGTTGCACTTGCATAAAAGGCATCGGCATTAATTAAGTCGTGGAATATGTTGCTCATAGAGCGGGGCGCCGCCACGACGTTTTAGCAGATGGTAGTTAATGTGTTCTGGTGACTTGCTAGGGTGCAAGGCCATTCTTACGCTGGCGCTAGAGCTTTGCTGTTGTTGCTGTAGCGGTCTAAATAAATAACTTAAGCAATCTCCTTGTTCTGCTGCTAACTGCAAGCGGCGGCTGGCTTTTAAATCTAAGCCGTCTAACCAGCCTAATACTGCGCTACAAGAGCCACTTTTTAATGCTTGCTCAATGGTCCACAGGGCATCGCTACACTGCTCAGGTCGAATAACAATGACTTTACTAATATCTACGCCGTGCTGTTGTAGTGCAGGGGCATTAGGCATAAATGGCGGTGCAACCCAAATAATCCAGCGCGATTGTTGACTAAGCTTAGCTAGAGCAGGAAGCAATAATTGTAACTCGCCAATGCCATGTTTTTCGTACAACACTTCGGTGATGCCGCCCTGTGGCCAACCATGGTTAGGTAGTTGTTGGTCGAGTTGTGCAAAGCCACTTGAATGAACATCAAGATGACTGTGTTGCCATTGGCTGCCTTGCCATACCTTGTTGCTTTGTAGCAGTTGTTCAATTTGTTGTGCCATTGTTCGCTCCATGCTCTAAGTCAATGTCGAAGTTTAACTGTGTTTTTATACAGTGTATGTATATACAGTATTCTTTGTTTGGAGATTTTGCAAATATTTTTTTTGCTTTATATGTATGACAATTAAACTGATGTGCTAGTAATTTTTCGTAAATACTTGCAAAATAACATTGAAGGCTGAAAAGGTTTTCATAGGAAGCGTGCTAATAAATAGGGATTAAAATGATAACTCTTGGTGAATACATAATAGAAAAACAACACCAGTTTCCCGATGCCACAGGGGAGCTTACTCAGCTATTAGGGGCTATTCGTTTAGCCGCTAAAGTAGTTAACCGTGAGATCAACAAAGCAGGGTTAGTTGATATTATCGGCGCTACTGGCGTAGAAAATGTGCAAGGAGAAGTGCAACAAAAATTAGATTTATATGCGAACGAGAAATTTAAAGCTGCGCTTGAGGCGCGTGGTGAGGTATGTGGCGTAGCCTCAGAAGAAGAGGATGAGTTTGTTAGTTTTGACAGTGCTCGTTCTATCGACAGTAAATACGTTGTGCTAATGGATCCTTTAGACGGTTCCTCAAATATTGACGTAAATGTGTCGGTTGGGACCATTTTCTCAATTTATAAGCGTATCAGCCCTTGTGGTGCGCCAGCAGTATTAGAGGACTTTTTGCAACCGGGTCATCGCCAAGTTGCTGCAGGATATGTGGTATATGGTTCATCGACGATGCTGGTGTATACCACAGGTCATGGGGTACATGGTTTTACCTGTGATCCATCGTTAGGGGTGTTTTACCTGTCTCATGAGAATATGACCATTCCTGATGACGGGGTAATTTACTCAATCAATGAAGGTAATTATCTTAAGTTTCCAACTGGGGTTAAGAAGTACTTAAAGTACTGCCAAGAAATTGAACCAGAAACCAATCGACCTTATACCTCGCGTTACATTGGATCTTTAGTGTCTGATTTTCACCGCAACTTGCTAAAAGGCGGAATTTACATCTACCCCTCAACGGCCTCTGCACCTAAAGGGAAGTTACGTTTATTGTATGAATGTAATCCGATGGCCTTTTTGATTGAGCAAGCAGGGGGCAAGGCCAGTGATGGCTTTACTCGTATTATGGATATTGAACCAGAAGAGCTGCATCAGCGGGTTCCCTTCTTTTGTGGCAGTAAACATATGGTTGAAACCGTTGAAGAGATGATGCGAGAGTATTCATCTGAAGAACAGTAAAACTAGCTCTTAATATTGTTTGCCCTGGTGAGCCAATCATCAGGGCAAACAAAGATACGCTTTTCCTGCTGCTTTGCTTGCTCTGGTAAGTAGAGTTGTACAGGGCCTCGTGAAACATCTACTACATTACCTGCTTTGCTTAGTGGATAAGCGTTAGGGCTAAGCCATTGCTGCTTAGCTAATATATACCACCCCTGAGCTTGCATTGCCTGCCATTGAGTTAGGCTATACCAATGCAAATTTTGTGGAGTGGGGTGGCTATCATTGCCCAATTTAAACAAATACCCGGGCAACACAATGCGCTGTTTAAAAGAGTAGTTGGCATAGTTTTGGGCTAATGCTTGGATCTGTGGGTGTTTACCTAAAGGGATTTGCTTGAGCAGTAATTTACTGAGCTTATTGCTTAGTCTGTCTTGTTGATTGGGCCCCAAGTAATCAGAAGCGCAAGGTGAAGCATTGCGTGCTAGGTAAAACTTCACCGCTAGCTCCCAGTGCTCTATTTGTTGCTGCTGATGGTTTACCAGCAAAAAGTCGATAGCGCCTTGGGTTCGCCCATGTTGTTGCACAGCGACATTATCGGCGAGTAGCTGCCATTCTGGGTGTGCTTCAATTAAGCTCCGCCACAATTGCTCAAAATATAAACCTAAGCGAGAGTTAGCCTGTGGCTCAGCTATATGGGGTAAATGCTCCTTAAGCGTCCATTGCCACTGTTGTTGCCAGGTAGAGTCAACCATAAAAGGCAGGGCATGAGGCAGCAAAGCAGGTGCGTTTAAACACCAGTGCAGATCATTTTCCCATGCTTTTTTATTCACAAATGTTGCCCTTTTGTTATTAATTTACACTTATTTAAAGATTTTGCTTTTTATCTCGACTGTTTTACCGGTTTTTGTAGTTTTATTACCGAATGTTAGCTACTATTTAGTGGTCTAACCAGTTGAGGTGTTCGAAATGAGTAAGCAATTTTCTACCAGCATTATCATCGTTCGTCGTATCGCACTATTTTTAGTGGGTTTGGTTTCTTTCCCTTTTGTTGCCCTTGCCGGCCTAAGAGCGCCTTTCTATAGCGCATTACACCGCCAGTGGATTAAACGCAATGATCGTCCAAGTTGGATGCAGCAAGCTGACAAAATTAACCAGTTTGTTTTGTTCTAATCTATAAGGCTTGTTTAAAGCTGGGTCTGCTACTTACAATGTGCCAAACTATTGTGAGTTAATGTAATGAAAAATACCCGATTAGAAAACATATTAAACCAGCACTTAGAAAGCTTTAAGTTTAAAGACTACTGTCCCAATGGCTTACAAGTAGAAGGTCGTGCAGAGGTTAAGCGAGTTGTTACTGGTGTTACAGCTTGCCAAGCTTTAATTGACCAAGCCATTGAGCATAAAGCCGACGCCATCTTGGTTCATCACGGCTTCTTTTGGAAAAACGAAGCTGCAGTGGTTACCGGTATGAAGCGTCGTCGCCTGCAAGCGTTGTTAAACCACGATATTAACCTTTATGGCTACCACTTACCCTTAGATGTACATCCTGAGCTTGGCAATAATGCACAGCTCGCTAAGCGCCTTGGCATTACTTTAAAGCGCGGTCTAGAAGCGTGGGATCCGCGTAGCGTAGCCATGGTGGGTAAATTAGAAGAGCCACTTTCCGGTGAAGAGTTCGCCAAACGTATCGAGCAGGTGCTGCAGCGTAAACCTTTGCATATCGCTAATGGCCATAGCATTCAAAAAGTAGGTATTTGCACTGGTGGTGGTCAATCCTACCTTGGTTTGGCTGCTGAGCAGGGCTTAGATGCATTTATTAGTGGCGAAATCTCTGAAAACACCGTACATACTGCGCGTGAGATGGGCATTGATTACTTTGCCGCTGGCCACCACGCTACCGAACGTTATGGCGCGCAGGCACTAGGGGAGTGGTTGGCAGAAACCCACGACCTAGATGTTACCTTTATTGATGTAGATAATCCGGTATAAGTCTAAAAAGATATTGCGAATGATAATAGTTCGCAATATAATTGCTTTATTGTGATTGATGAGGTGAAGCAATGTTTGTATGTTTATGCCACGGCATTACTGATAAGCAAATTAAAGAAGCAGTACAACAGGGCTGTGAAAACTTAGCTGATGTACGCAAAAAGAATGGCGTTGCTTCTGAGTGTGGAAAATGTGCCAGAATGGCAAAAACCATCATTGATAAAGAATTATCTATTACACCTAAGTACTACGAAGTAGCCTAGTAAGCATTTGCTTAGGCTACTTAGCTACTTAATCCGCTTCATCGCGGTGAATTAACAAATCAAATCCTTTATCCCGCCAATATTGAATAAGCTCAGGCTGCACGCCTAATATCGCTAATGACACCTGTTTCTCTAAGCAGCGCTGTTTTATGGTTTGCCAATATCCACGATTGTCATTGTTTACGTTGAGCAAAATCCACATATCCAAAGAAATCACTAGCACATCAATTAAATCCAACACTGTGGGATTGTTTATTAGTTGAGCCACTAAGTTGGGTTGCCAAGCTAGTTGCACGTTTTGTTGTTTAATGCGCACTAAGCTAGTTAGATTTTCCATGGGCAGCTCAGGGCTAAACACCAACATCATTTCTGAGTAATGATCGGCTATTTGCGTTAGCGCCAAATTACGGTGATTCAGCTCTTGCTTAAAGTGGTGCCAATATACTGCATTAACCGGGGTATTAAACTGTTCATCTTGTTCAATGCTTGTTGGCCAATCCCAGTAGCCAACTAAGCTGTTGTCTGTCGTTGCATGAATCAGATACTGGCTATGTTTAGTGGCATGACTAAGTTGATTTAACTTGTGGCGATATAAGCGGAAAAACTGACGGCTCAAGTAGCCTATTTGGGTTTTGAATTGCCCAACTGTGATCGACGTATATAGGTTTAAACCATAATGCTTTGCCAGCAAAATTATGCTGTTTTTCAGTTTAGATTGCTCTTGAAAAACCAGTATTAAGCCAGGGCGGTGCAAGATAGCCGCAAGACGCTCTATGGTATCAATGATATGTGGATCATCATCGTAGACTGCCAGCATCACTAAGTTAGCCTGCTGGAGTTGCTGAGCAATACCTTGCTGCTGCGGCTGCCAATACTCACAAAAGCTAAAACCTAATTCTTGCACTTGTTGCCGCAATGGTTCTGTAGGTCGAGGGTTATATAAGTAAACGAACTTATTGTTAGCCCATTGTTGGTACTGTTGGTTAATGCTGTCGCCCCAATGAGCAAACTGTTCATCTAACTCCTGCTGACTATAGCAGTAGATAAAATCGGGTAAGTCAAAAGACATCGCGGGCATTTCACCGATCAAAAATACCGAAATCTGCGATTGCTCTTCAAGTAAATCAGCGAGTAAAGCTAGCTGCTCACTATTCAATTTGGCACAGTTTAAAACAATCGCGTCAAATTCATTGGATTGCTGAAGCTGCAGCTGTAATTCATCAACTTGTTGGACAGAAATGTGTTCAATGGGGGAGGTGTTACAAATAGGCGTTTGTTGAAACCACAATACTCGAAGTAATTTTGAAGAGGCAGGGGCTGAGCTTGGCGCTAATAGAAGCGCCAATTCTTCGTCATTTAAAGCAAATGACCCTGCCGTCATTACTAGTAAGTCACCTTAACATTTGTCGCTACTTGCTTGGCGTTATCTACGGCTTGCTCAATGCTGTCGCTACGGTTTAAGGCTACCCCTAAACGGCGCTGACCATTAATGTCTGGTTTAGAGAACAAACGCAGTTGGCTATCGGTGGTATCTAAAGCCTCGGCTAAGCCACTAAAACGAATGTCTTGAGATTTGCCATCGCCCATGATCACTGCTGAAGCGCTAGCACCAAATTGGTGGATTTGTTTGATAGGCAAACCAAGAATGGCTTTAGCATGTAAGGCGAACTCAGATAAGTCTTGTGAAATTAGGGTTACCATGCCGGTATCATGCGGGCGTGGCGACACTTCGCTAAAGAACACCTCGTCGCCTTTAATAAATAGCTCAACGCCGAACAAACCATAACCACCCAGTTCGCTAACAATCTTACGAGCTACCTCTTGTGATTTCGCTAATGCAAGCTCTGACATCGCTTGTGGCTGCCATGATTCGCGGTAATCGCCATCTTGTTGGCGGTGACCAATTGGCGCACAAAAATGAATACCGTCTACGGCACTTACTGTAAGCAAGGTGATCTCGTAATCAAAATCCACAAAGCCTTCTACAATAATGCGACCCGCACCAGCACGGCCACCTTCTTGCGAGTAATCCCACGCAGCGGTAACTTGGTTGCTATTACGTAAGGTTGATTGTCCTTTACCAGAAGAACTCATCACTGGTTTGAGTACACATGGTAAACCTACGTTTGCTACGGCTTGTTGGCACTCTTCTAAGCTATCGGCAAATTGATAAGCAGAAGTAGGCAAACCTAGTGTTTCGGCAGCTAAGCGACGAATGCCTTCGCGATTCATGGTGAGTTGGGTAGCACGCGCAGTTGGCGTGACCGCATACCCTTGTTGCTCTAATTCAACCAAAGCGTCGGTGGCAATGGCTTCTATCTCGGGAACAATATGCTGTGGTTGTTCTTTAAGAATTAGGGCTTTTAGCGCCTCTCCATCTAGCATATCTATAACATAACTGCGATGCGCAACGTGCATCGCTGGAGCGTTGGGGTAACGGTCTACCGCAATAATTTCAACGCCATAACGTTGTAATTCAATGGCAACCTCTTTGCCAAGTTCGCCTGCTCCGAGCAATAACACTTTAGTTCCAGAAACGCTTAGCGCAGTTCCTAACATTTAAATACTCCTAAGTTGAAGGATAGTAATGATGGACCATTGGTTTTTGAGAATGTTCCGCGAAATTTTGTAATTCTTGCTTAAAGCTGAATCGATTGTCTTTATGTTCCCATAATTCGAAGCGTTCAACATTGTTTAAGCTCAGGTGATTAAGGGTTAATTGAGATAATAAAGTGAGAAGCGGCGAGAGAGAAGGATTAAACGCTACGTTTTCTAGATAACAGCTCCAAGCGATTACTTTGTCGCCTTGATAAGCAAACATGGCGCTTTGTACTTGGGTATAAGGGGCATAGCTGGCTTTAGCAAAATCGGGAGCTTGGCTGGCCTTATCAAGCTTAAGTTTAGCCAGTGGAGCTTGCACGCCTAGGTCGTTTGGTCCAAAAGATTGAGGAAGCAATTGAGGGAAGTCATAGCTTTGTTTATTAAAGCGCACCTTTAACTGCGCAGCGTTAGCTAACTCATTGATAAATTGACGACAATAGCCACATGGTGCTGCATTAATCACTAAATCGGTGAGTTCGTCTGCTTGGTGGCTAAGTGCGTTAAATATAGCACTTTGTTCCGCATGCAAACTGCCGGTTAGTGGCCCATATTCCAACTCATAGTTAGCACCCAAAAATAGCTGTTGTTGCTTATCAACCGCAATAGCCCCTACATGGAAATTAGACTTGGGAGCAAATGAAAAACTGGCTGCTAAAGGTAGCATGCGTTCTGCAAGCTCAATAACGTTACAGCTTAGGATGTTGCATAGTGTCTTGGTTTGTTGGCTATTGAGCATATTTGGCAGTTGCTTGCTGGCCAATACGGTTTGGAGGGCGTTAGTTAGCGATAGGTCTGCGTGGGTATTTTCTGACATTTCATCGTTCCCTTTAATTTGTCGAACCTAGCAACAAATGTTGATTACTTTGCTAAGACTTCGATTATAATCCGCCTAATTCGTGTTTAGTTAAAATATATCTTTGTTTTAGCTGTTTCTGTGTAGCGCGTAATTTATTGTAACTAAAGGTGTTGATAAGTGTTTTCAAAGCTTGATTCTGTTCTTCGGTTGGTTCGTCAGTGGCAGTTAAGCTCGCCACATGAGCAAGTTTTATACACGCCACAATGGAGTGGGGCGGAATGTGTGATAAGAGTAGATAATTTGTCTGCTCATAGCATGAGCTTAGGGCAAATTGATTTGTTCGACGGCCAATTACCTGACAATGCCAAGTTTCATGGTGAGGGTTTTCAAATGTTAGCGCAGAACTACGGTACTGCGAATAACATCACTGCGATTGGTCGCTGCCCCGATGCAGGAGAGTATCGGCTTAGTGAAGATGCTGATCACTTTACTGCATATAATCAGCTACTTATTGAAAGTGACGGATATTACACCTTACTGGGGTTTAGTTCATGCCACCGCTTTAGTGGTTATTTTAAGGTATACCCTAGTGGCCGTTTAGTCATTGGTATTGATAGCGATACCCTTGCTATCCCTGCCCACCATTACATCAATAGTGAAAGCTTATTTGTGGCTAGCGGAGAGAGCCGCGAAGCCGTATTAGAACAATTTGCCGATGCAATACAGCAGCATCATCCTCGGCTTAGCTGGCCGAGTAAGCCGAACGGTTGGTGCTCGTGGTATCACTATTATGCTGATGTATCCGCAGAGGATATTGAGGAAAATCTTCAACAGCTTATTAGCCCACATGATCACTTAGATTACTTGTTGATTGATGATGGCTACCAAGAGTTTATGGGGGATTGGCTGTATCCGTCTGATCGTTTTAGTGGTGGCGTAGAAGGCTTATGCAAACGAATTAGAGAGCAAGGGAAAGAGCCCGCCATTTGGGTAGCACCTTTTATTGCGCAAGCTGAGTCTCGGTTGTTTAAGCAACATCCTGAGTGGTTTGTGAAAGATCAAGACGGTCAGCCTTTGGCAGCAGAAGAAGTAACTTATGGCGGGTGGCGCTGTACGCCTTGGTACGTATTAGATACTACCCAAGTGCAAGTAAACCAGTATCTGCACCAGGTGTTTAGCCATATGTACCACCACTGGGGAGTGAAGTACTTTAAATTAGACGCTATTTATTGGGGAACATTGGCTAAAGGTTATCGTGCTGATCCCAATAAAACTCGGATTGAAGCTTACCGAATGGGTATGGAAACCATCAATAAAGCCTGTGATGGGCAGGCCTATATTCTTGGCTGTAATGCCCCAATGTGGCCGTCATTAGGTCTTGTGCACGGGATGCGTATTGCCGATGATGTTGAGCGAAATATTGGGCGATTTAAGCAAATCGCTAAAGAGACTTTCTTTCGCAATTGGCAAGATATGCGCTTATGGCATAACGATCCTGATTGTGTGACCTTAAATAATATTTCTACCCAACATACCGATGACGACGCTTACAACTGGCACCGAGTGAGCTTATTGGCGAGCAGCGGTTTAGTGTTCTCTGGCGATCGCCTAACAGAGCTAGACGATGCGCAGGCTAGCGTATTAAGTGTGCTAGAGAAAAACCAAGCAGACGCAGCCCGTTTTGCTGACTTTAGCTTGCAGCATGCTAAGCAATATCAAAACCAGCAGCTAGTTCGCCAATATTGGTTTAACTGGGACGAGCACAATAGTTTGAATATAGAGCTAAGTTTAGATCAGCAGTGGCAGGTTTTATGGGCTGACAAGCGCTTTGTTAGTAAACAAACTGATAAGGGTTTAACCATTTGCTTAGCACCAAATAGCGCAGTGGTATTCGAAAAGAAAGGGTAAATGAAGTAGTGGGTTTAGTATTTAAATTCTAAGCCCACTGAAAAATTACTGTCGCCATAGCCAGGGATATCGTGGCTAGAAATAATAGTTCGCATCGACATTTGTTCGTTTAGTGGTGCCACAAACCCTAAGCCAACTGCAATATCAGTTTTATCAACCAAGTAGGACATTTGACGTTGACCAAGGTTATGGTAGACAGAGTCTTCATGTAACTGGTTGTACACCGAATATTTTGGATCGTAGATGTGGCTAAACAACTCTAGTCTAAAGCTGTTAAATGGTGTTTGCACCACTGGCACAGCTACCATGTCGTAAAGCTCTGAATCGGAAAAGTAACTATTTGTTAGGGTGGGCGAGAAGTCGGTATCTTGATAGGTTTTTTCGAAGATTTCGCCTAACACGGCGAATTGCTCGGCACTAAGTCGCAGCAGCGAAGAAGGGCGGAGGTTTTGCAACTCATAGGTGGCGTAACACTTTGGCGAAAAACACAATGTCGCAGCAACAGCAAGACTTGCTGTAGTAGCTATCGACCATTTGATGTGTTGACGCATTTTCATTTGTATTACTTTACCTTCCCTGAACAGTGTTGATTATAACTTAGGCAGCCAAATAAAATAGTCTTTTGCTCACGTTTTAAAGGTTTTCTATGTAGTTATATAGGCTTTTTAGTATATTTATTTTATTAGTATCATTTTGATACTCACTCATCAGCATTTCTAACTCTGGAAACACCAGCGCAACTTGCTCGGTAATTGAGGCTTGTCGATGCGCTTGCCATTGCTGCAATTCGCTTTCATTTAAACACTCGGGGTAATTGCGTGCCTTGTAACGCAGGATTAATTGGTTAAGCCTTGGATCAGCAAATTGAAACTGCTGTTTGCTAATTAAGTTAGGATCGCTAGAGCGTAAAACTTGCATGAGGTTTTTATCGGCATTGCTAATAAATCCGTTGTATAAGGCAGTATCAGGGTTACTGTCTTGGTCAAACTCACGCTCTATGGCAAATACTTGCGACAGCTTCTGTTCAACCTCAGCTTTGTTTGTTGCTATTAAATCTAAGCTTTGACGACATTGTGCTCGGTTTAAGCCTAATTCTTCCGCTCGTTCCGGTGTTAGGGTGCTAGCTGGGGCGAGAACTGGGCATTTATTGGTGTGAATAAGTTTTACCGGAATCGGCAGTTCATCGGCAGCCAGCTCACTACGTGCGGTATACAGCCGTTGGTGGATTTCCTCTGCACTTAGTGACAGTAAAACGCTGGCGTCTTTGTTTAAGTCGATCACTATCATGGCGTTTTTGTTGATTGGATGCCAAGCAATAGGCAACACCCAAGAGGCACAGCCTTGAGCTGCGCCAAACATTCCCGATATGTGTACCAAAGGTTTGTTGTTGAGTAGATCAAATTGTTGAGCGACGGACTTTTTGTTTCGAAGATTAAGCAAGTAATTAAATAGCTTAGGCTGCTTATCTTTAATCAACTTAGCCATAGCGATGGTGGCATAAACATCCGATACCGCGTCGTGGGCATTAGCATGGCTTAAACCGTTGGCGGCGGTGAGCAATTCAAGCCTAAAGCTGACTAAGCCATCGTCATTAGTTGGCCATTCAATACCTTCTGGTCTTAGCGCATAACACGCGCGAACCATGTCGATTAAATCCCAACGAGAATTACCATTCTTCCATTCACGTTCATAAGGGTCGAGAAAGTTACGGTACAGGGTATAGCGGGTAACTTCATCATCAAAACGTATGCTGTTATAGCCAACACCACAGGTACCGGGTTGACTAAACTCATTATTGATTCGTTCTATGAAGTCACTTTCAATCAGGCCTTTTTTCATGGCTAATCGCGGGGTAATACCTGTAACCAAACAAGCTTGCGGGTGAGGTACGTAATCATTAGGCGGCTGACAAAACAGCTCAATAGGCTTTCCTATTGGGTTTAAATCCCAATCGGTACGTATTGCAGCAAACTGACAAGGGCGGTCTCGCCCAGGGTGTACGCCAAATGTTTCGTAGTCGTGAAATAAAAAAGTGTTGTCGCTCATCGCAATAGTTAGTCTTTTATAGCTTGTTCGTTATCCCGTATAACCATACCACATAATGCGTGAACTTCTTGGTAGTTGAAGGCTTAAACGTTTAGTTTACAGCCAGTTGTTATTACCAGAGTAAGTTGCTAGTTTAATTTTGAAGCAGCGAATAAATTAGCAGAGCTTCTCTATAGATACATATTTTCAGTGTTCGAAAACTTTTCTACTACACTGAGCGTAATGCTTGAGGTAACCACGATATAAGGACATACAATGAAAACTTTTACTTTACTGGCTGGCTTGGCGCTTTCTTTTAATGTTCATGCGGCAATGGTAAGCCAAACTGTTACTCATACGATTGGTGACAAAAGCTTTGAGTCCACCTTGGTCTTTGATGATGCCAAGCAAGGATTACCAGCAGTATTAATGGTCCCTAACTGGATGGGCCCAACCGAAGGTTCATTGACTAAAGCGAAAAAAATTGCCGAGATGGGTTATGCGGTAATGATGGCTGATGTGTACGGAAGCGATGTTAGGCCAACTAATGGCGAGGAAGCAAAGGTAGCTGCCACTGCTTTGCGTAGTGATCGCCAATTGCTGCGCGAGAGAACCAAAGCTGCTTTAGAAGCAATGAAAAGTAGCCTACCTAAATCGGCAGATGCCTCAAAGGTAGCGGCCATTGGATTTTGTTTTGGCGGTGGTGCAGTGTTAGAACTGGCGCGAGCTGGTGAAGAGCTTGGTGGAGTAGTGTCATTTCATGGCAATTTAGATACCCCAAATACTGAGGATGCTAAAAATATCCAAGCACCCATCTTAGTATTGCATGGCGCCGTTGACCCCTTTGTTCCAGCCGAGCAAGTAAGTAATTTTGAAAAAGAAATGAACGCCGCAAATGTTGATTGGCAACTGATTGCTTATGGCGGTGCGGTACATTCATTTACGAATCCTGCAGCAAAAAGAGCCGGACAAGCAGAGTACCACCCTAAAGTGGCGGCCCGTTCTTTTGTAGCAATGGATAGCTTTTTTAGCGAGACATTTAATTAACACTCGCTATTTGAGTAAGGCAAATCTGCTTTCTTAAACAAAACGACTAGCATTAATCTAAATACGTCTTCACATTAGTGGAGACGTTTTTGTTTAGAGAATATTTGTTATTGGGTTGAATCTAATCGAATTTTGGCTTTTACAGTGAAGTTCTGTATTTAGTTTGCATTGAGCATTATAGTTAATTTATTCAGTTAAATAGCCTCGTGCTAATAGGCTTATCAAGGATGGATTATGTCGGTTGAGCAGTTATTGTGGGTACTATTTGCCTTGTTAGGCTTAATTTTGCTGCTGTTAAATCGACTCCGCAAAACCAATCTCGAGAGCGTGAGTTTGCTGCTCAGTTCTAAGAAAAGCATTCTTGTCATATTAGCCATTTGTAGCGCTGCGGTTGCCGTTGTTGCAGCAATCACTAGTATTGGATTAAAGCAACTTAAGCATCATCAGTTCAATCAATTAGAAGAAGTTATTGGCTCAGTGCTTGATACTGCAGATGCCGGGCTTGATGAATGGAAACAAGGCTGGCAATCAAAAGTTGATGCTATTGCCTTAGACCCAGCATTCCAGCATTTTTCTTATGTGCTTATTGAATCTGAGCATAGTAAAGAAGGACTTCTTGCTAACCCTGCTTTAGAGAGTCTGCGTCAATCGGTAGATAACTATCGCACTGTGTTTGATGACCTAGGCTTTTTTATCATCTCACGCGATCGCATTAATATTGCCTCTATGCGCGACGAAAACCTAGGCGAAATCAATGTAATTACACGCCACTATCCACATTTACTTAACCGGGTATTTGATGGCGAAACGGTGGTTATTCCGCCGATTCGCCCAGAAATTGTCTTAGATGGCATGCTGCAAAACAGTGTTAAAAGTGCCCATTCAACCATGTTTATTGCAGCTCCAATTAAAAATGGGGATGGACTAGTTGTTGCCATTCTTACTTTGCGTATGGATCCAGAGCGCGAATTTGCTCAATTACTCAAGGGAGCTCGAATTGGTAAGACGGGTGAAACCTACCTTGTTAGCCGCTCGGGTTACATGATTTCACCGAGTAAGTTTGAAGACGAATTAGTTCGTTTGGGCTTGCTAGAGCCAGACCAATCATCGGTGTTGAATATTCGATTACAAGTCCCTAGTTATACCCGTGAACGACCCGATTGGACAGAAAGCGGTTACGCCATAATTGCCAAATCTAGCGGCTCAAACTTTCAAGGATATCTAGATTATCGAGGTGTATCGGTAGTAGGAGCGTGGCACTGGGATAAGGATCTGGAAGTTGGTTTGGTGTCTGAGATCGATCATGAAGAAGTGATGCAAGGCTATTTGCAGTTTCGTGATGTGGTGTTGTTGGTTTTGGGGTCAGCGCTAGCTTTCTGCATTATTTTGTTTGTGTTGGTATTTGCCTTAGTGCGCAAAATCAACTTGCGACTTAGTGAATCTAAGCAAGAGTTAGAGCGTCAAGTTGAGCAACGCACCTATGAACTGCAAGAGCGTGAAAAAACCCTTTGGGATCTTTACGAGTTTGCCCCAATTGCTTACGCCTCGGTGGATAAAGAGGGGCGTTTTCTGCAACACAATTTAAGCTTTTCTGAACTCGTTGAGGTAGAACGTGATGGCTTTGAGGCCTTGTTTTTCCATGACTTTGCAGAGAACCAAGAGCAACGTCAGAAATCTAAAGAGCTATTAGCAGCCGCCTTTGTTGGCCATAGCTTTAACGATGAAGTGCTCAGTATTTTTACGTCCAGTGGCCAGAAAAAAACGGTGAGTATAAACATTGTGCCTAGCCTCGATGAAGAAGGGCATATTCATGTGGTTAAAGTTTCTTTAATCGACATGACCGAACGTTATCAAGCGCGCTTAGCCTTGGCTGACAACGAAGAGCGGATCCGCACCATTGTAGATACTATCGCCGATGGCATTATTTTGATTGAACAATCAGGCATTGTTCGCAGTTTTAGTCCCGCAGCAGAGCAAATTTTTGGCTACAGCGAAGCAGAAGTCATTGGCAAAAACGTAAAAATGTTAATGCCAAGCGACATCGGTGATCAGCACGACCGGATACTGGCTGACTATAAACCCAAGAAAGAATCTTCGGTCATTGGTAATGAGCGAGAGGTATTTGGCCTACGTAAAAATGGTGAGCAGTTCCCCATGGAGCTGGCTGTTAAAGAAGTATTCTTGAAAGGGCAACGCCACTTTACCGGCGTTGTGCGAGACATTACCGCCCGGCGAAAAGCTCAACAAAAAATTGCCGATAGTGAACGTCAATTTAGGACCCTTACCAACAACTTGCAGTGTGTGGTTTATCGTATTCGCCTTAAAGAAGGTGAGTATCCAGAATGGCTGTACATTAGCGAGCAAATTGAAGAGCAAACGGGCTACCCGATTAGCGATTTTGTTGGTTTAAATCCAGTTCGTCGTTACAAGGAACTGGTGCATCCTGATGACGCAGAAGAGAGCCTCGCGCGCTCTAGAGAGCTTAATCAAAAAGGTGGGGCTATTTCACAAGAGTTCCGCATTATTGATGCGTCTGGAAAAGTTAAACATATGCTGCAAAAAGCCTTTGTATCAATGGATGAGGAAGGACGACCTGCTTATTCTGATGGTGCAATTTTTGACATCAGTGAAATAAAGCAGGTTGAAGCGCAGTTACGGGAAAGTGAGGAACGACTAGATTCTGCAGCATCTGGTGCGGGTTTAGGCATGTGGGATTACTACCCACAAGAAGATCGCATTGAAGTTAATGCCATTTACGAAAGCATGTTAGGTTACGCGAAAGGTGAGTTGCGAGACGGCGATGGCCTTTGGGCTCGTCTAAAAGGTGATACCGCAACTTGGATGAAGTTGATTCATCCTAGCGATGTTATTACTAACAATGAGAAACTTGAGCAGCACTTGGCGGGTGAGAATGATGTGTTGCGAAATGAAATTCGTCTGCGTTGTAAAAACGGCCAGTATCGTTGGATTTTAACCATTGGTCGAGTGTCTGAGTTGGACGAGCACGGTAAGCCGCTGCGGATTAACGGTATCCATGTTGATATTGAAGAAACCAAAAAGTTAGAAGCAGCCCTTAACGAAGCGCGAGCCTTAGCTGATAGCGCTAACCAAGCTAAAAGTGATTTCTTAGCGAATATGTCGCATGAGATCCGCACTCCAATGAATGCCATTATTGGTATGTCTTATTTGGCTCTAGAAACAGAGTTAGACAATAAGCAACGTAATTACATAGATAAAGTCCACCGCTCAGCAGAAGCCTTGCTTGGCATTATCAACGACATTCTCGATTTCTCTAAGATTGAAGCGGGTAAGCTGGACATAGAAAAGATCGATTTTCGTTTAGAGGATATCCTCGACAACCTAGCTAATTTAGTAGGATTACGTGCAGAGCAAAAAAGTTTGGAGTTGTTGTTTGATATAGACCCAAGCATCCCAACAGCATTAATTGGTGACCCTTTACGTTTAACCCAGATCCTAGTTAATTTGTGTAATAACGCGGTTAAATTTACTGAACAAGGCGTAGTGGTAGTAAAAATAGAAGCCAAACAACAAGACAACAAACAAGTTCAGTTGTACTTCTCGGTTAGAGATACCGGTATTGGAATGACGCCAGAGCAGCAAGCTAAGTTGTTTAAGCCTTTTTCACAAGCTGATAGTTCAACCACGCGTAAACATGGTGGTACCGGTTTAGGCTTAGCGATTTGTTTAAAACTGACTGAATTAATGGGTGGGAAAATAGCCTTAAGCAGTGAGTTAGGGCAAGGCAGTTGCTTCTACTTTGAATTGCCGATGCAGATCCAAGAAAACGCGCAAACACTTCGCGATACTAATTCAGCACAACTGAGTAGCCTCAAAGCTTTGGTGGTGGATGACAATGCTAATGCTCGAGATATTAATCAACAAGTGCTAGAGAGTTTTGGCTTAGAAGTTGAATCGGCCTCTAGCGGTAGCGAAGCCATAGCCCTGATTCAGGAACATGCAGAAACATCGCCCTTTGATATGGTATTCATGGATTGGAAAATGCCAGATATGGATGGCGTACAAACTGTCCAGCATATTCAGGATCAGGGTTTTGATCTAGACGTAATAATGGTGACCGCATTTGGACGTGACGAACTCACTAAAGAAGCAGAAGCAGTTAACATTGATGCGGTGTTAACTAAGCCTGTTACGCCGTCTCATTTATTCGATACCATTGTGCAAGTACGTAAGATAGAGGTGCTAGAACAAACACGTAGAGAAGCTCAGCAGCAGGGGGCCAACTTAGATATTGCTCAGTTACAGGGAGCAAATATTTTGGTCGCAGAAGATAACGATGTTAACCAAGAGCTGATTACCGAGTTACTCGGATCCAACGGATTAAATTGCACAGTGTGTGATGATGGCTCGCAGGCAGTTGAATACCTAAAAGAAAACAAGGTTGATGGAGTTCTAATGGACTGCCAAATGCCGGTGATGGACGGGTATACCGCAACCAAAGTAATTCGTTATCAGCTAGGCCTAAAAGAGCTGCCGGTTATTGCGCTTACTGCAAATGCCTTGGCGGGGGATAGGGAGAAAGCAATTGAAGCAGGAATGAATGACCATATTCCTAAGCCAATTAATGTGAACAGCTTGTTTAGCACGATGGCTAAATGGATTACGCCCGCCTCTCCAACCGTGGTTAATCAAAGTGGACAATCAGCTAAGGTAGCCAATGAGCAAGACCTAATGTTACCAGAGATTGATGGCTTAGATACCGAAGCAGGCTTGGCGAATGCTGCTGACAATAAAGCTTTATATTTGAAGTTAATTGGTAAGTTTGCCAATGAAGAAAACACCCCTATGGATGATCTAAATACTGCTTATACTGAAGAGCGTATTGATGAATTGCAGCGAATTGCTCATACCATAAAAGGTGTTACGGCTACGCTGGGTGGGCAAGCGGTGTCCGATTTAGCTGCGGTTGTAGAGCAACAAGCCGAAGAAAATACAGTTCAGCCAAGCAGTATTGAGGCGTTAGGTAAGCAACTAATACCACTTCAACAAAGCTTACAAGAGTTTGTCTCCCAAGTTGAAACAACTGAAATAGCAGAAGAGGGCGCTTCACAAAGTGTAAGTGAAGAAGAGTTATTGAGTTACTTGCAGCAGTTGGCTCAACTACTTGATGACTTTGATGGTGAGAGTAACGATTATCTCGATAGCCACGACTGTATTTTGCAAACCTTCCCGGCACAGGCGAAAAAACTACAAATGCTTATTGAGGAATACGATTACGAAGCCGCTGGAGAAATTGTGCAAGAGATGCAGCAACAAGTGACTAAAAAAGCCTAGTAATTATCTGGGGTGGCAAGACTTGCTCGCCAAGTTCGGGTAGACTTTGCGCCAATTATTTATACCTAGGGGATAGTTGTGACTCAAACACTTACCATTACCAGACCGGATGATTGGCACCTTCACTTGCGCGATGGCGCTATGTTAGAGGTAGCTGCAAATGCTACCGCTAAGCACTTTTCTCGTGCCATCATCATGCCTAACCTAACCCCCCCAGTTACTCAAGTTGCTGATGCTCAAGCTTATTATCAGCGCATTAAACAGGCTCTTCCTGAGCAAAGCCAGTTTGAACCATTGATGACGCTTTACTTAACCGATGCCACGACCCCTGAAATAATCGCAGAAGCAGCGGCAAGCGGAATTGTTAAAGCATGTAAATTGTATCCGGCCAATGCCACAACTAACTCTGCCCATGGCGTAACTGACGTTGCCGCTCTTCGCCCAGTATTTGAAGCAATGGCAGAACATGGTTTGTTACTGTTAGTTCATGGCGAGGTGACTCACGCTGATATCGATATCTTTGATAGAGAAGCAGCATTTATTGACGCTCACATGCGTGGTTTGGTGGATTCACTGCCTAACCTCAAAATTGTCTTTGAACACATCACTACCGCCGAAGCGGCTGAATTTGTAATGAATGCGCCAGACAATGTAGCTGCAACCATTACGCCACAGCATTTGATGTACAACCGTAATCATCTGCTAGCGGGTGGTTTACGCCCTCATAACTATTGTCTGCCGGTGCTTAAGCGTCAAACTCACCAAAAAACTTTACAGCAAGCAGTGGCTAGTGGCACCAAAAAGATATTCTTAGGAACGGATTCGGCTCCTCATGTTCAAGGGGCTAAAGAAAGTGCCTGTGGATGTGCGGGTTGTTACAGTGCACCTGCTGCCATTGAATTGTATGCCGAAATTTTTGAGCAACTAGGTATATTGGATAAACTTGAAGCCTTTGCTAGCTTTAATGGCCCAGATTTTTATGGCCTACCAAGAAACACAGATACCATTACCTTGACGAAAGAAGCTTGGCAGGTGCCTGGTTCGGTAAAAGTTGGCGGCGAGAACTTAGTGCCATTCTTTGCTAACGAAACTTTAAACTGGCAAGTTAAATAGGCAAAAAAAGAGCCCTTTGCTCTCGAGCAAAGGGCTTGCATAATCGTGTAATGTTTACACAGCAATAGGTAACTAAACGCGTGACTAAGTTAGCGACTCAGTCGAGATAAATAATAACCACGCAGGACCAATCAGGCTATTACCCAAATGGGTGAAATTTAAAAGTTAATAAATTTCCCATATATTTTAATGCCTTGCATACTTCTCACTGTTTAACAAAGCAAAAAAAAGCCCTTTTACATAAGTAAAAGGGCCTGCGTAAAATTTGTGTAAAGGTTGTACACAGCAATAGGTAACTAAACGCGTGACTAAGTTAGCAACTCAGTCGTGTTAAATACTATCTTTGAACTAGCCACCTCACCATTCCCCAAATGGGTGAATTAGCTACTTCTTTCACTCAAGCTTATGAAATTAAAGACAAAAAAAAGACCCGTTGCATTGGATAACAAAGGGCCTGCATAAATTTGTGTAAAGATGTACACAGCAATAGGTAACTAAACGCGATGACTGAGTTAGCAGCTCAGTCGATATAAATACTACTCCTCGGCCATTGTTCTCACCATTACCCAAATGGGTGAAATTTGCCATTGATAGCTTAAATGCCAGCTTGTATGTGTTCGCTGGAGTAATTCGATTACGCCAACTAAGCTAACAGTAAGGCAACTAGCAGGAGTAAAGGTTATGCCCGAGAACCTCAAAGTGCGCGATTACATGTTAATGCGCCCGGTTTGCTTTACCGCAAAACAACCCATCGCAGAAGTTGTACATAGCTTGCTAGAGCATAAACAGCTAGGTGCTCCAGTGATTGATGAACAAAAGCACGTTATTGGTTGGATCTCCGAGCAAGACTGCTTAAAGAGTTTGCTTGAAGCTACATATCATTGTGAAACGGTCTCGTTAGTAGAAGATTTAATGCGCAGTGATGTGCTAAGCGTTGGCCCCGAAACCAGTATTTTAGAACTTGCCCAAAGCATGTTAATGCAAAAACCTAAAATGTATCCGGTCATTGAGCAGGGCAAGCTACTGGGCCTAATTACTCGTGAAGAGGTCTTAGCTGGCATCGATAAACATCTACATAGTTGCTATAAGCAGGTGAGTTAGACTTGTTTTCTTAAGGATTGTTGATAGCATTTGCGCCTCGTACGCAACCTACGAGGCTTTTTTCTTGCAGTCGGCTCTCTCAAATTACAAACAACAAATATCACAGGCATTGGCTAAAGACCGCTTTAGGCTTCAGCGCCAGCTTAGCAAGCTAAATGCAGATGATGTAAAAAACAACAGCTCACAGTTACTCAAGTTCACTCAAGCGCTTGAGCGCTCAAGTGAGCTTAGCGGCCGCCGACGAGCCTCAATCCCAAGCATCGAATATCCTCAACACCTACCGGTTGCGGAACAAAAGCAAACTATTTACGAAGCTGTTCGCGATAATCAAGTGGTTATCATTGCGGGCGAAACTGGCTCGGGTAAAACCACCCAAATACCTAAAATCTGTTTAGAGCTAGGTTTAGGAAGCCGCGGTTTCATTGGCCATACCCAGCCTCGACGCTTGGCTGCGCGTAGTGTGGCAGCGAGAATTGCTGAAGAACTCAACACTCCGGTTGGTGAATTAGTGGGTTACAAAATCCGCTTTAACGATCAAATTAAGAATGACAGCCTAATCAAACTGATGACCGATGGCATGCTGTTGGCAGAGATGCAGCAAGATCGGTTTTTATCGCAGTATGAAGTATTGATTATTGATGAGGCCCACGAGCGCAGCTTAAACATTGATTTTATTTTAGGTGTACTTAAGCAGCTATTGCCAAAGCGACCCGATTTAAAGGTCATCATTACTTCCGCTACCATTGATCCTCAACGTTTTTCTAAACACTTTAATGATGCACCTGTTATCGAAGTTTCTGGACGTACTTATCCGGTAGAAACACGTTACAGGCCGCTAAACGAAGGCGAGCAAACCAAAGATATACTGGAAGGCTTAGCCGATGCTGTAGATGAGCTGTATCGAGAAAAGCCTGGCGACATTCTTATTTTTATGAACGGTGAGCGAGAGATTCGTGACGCTACCGACTATCTGCAAAAGCGCCAACTGCGCGATACCGAGGTGTTGCCACTATACTCGCGTTTATCTAATTCCGAGCAAAATAAGATTTTTTCATCTCATCGCGGCCGGCGTATTGTTCTAGCTACTAACGTTGCCGAAACCAGCTTAACCGTACCTGGTATTCGCTATGTTATCGACCCAGGTACAGCACGGATTAGCCGTTACAGCTATCGCTCTAAGGTACAGCGTTTACCGATTGAGGCGATTTCTCAAGCCAGTGCTAATCAACGTAAAGGCCGTTGTGGGCGTGTTGCCGAAGGTATTTGTATTCGCTTGTATAGTGAAGAAGACTTTGCAGGGCGCGCAGAGTTTACCGATCCTGAAATTTTGCGTACTAACTTGGCCTCAGTTATTTTGCAGATGTTGGGATTAAGGCTAGGTAAGTTAGAAGACTTCCCGTTTATTGATATGCCCGATCAGCGCAATATTAAAGACGGCTTAAACCTGCTAGAAGAAATTGGTGCACTAAAGCAGCAACATGGCAAACCAAGCCTAAGCAATTTAGGTCGCGAGGTGATTAAGTTTCCTATCGACCCGCGTTTAGCCAGGATGATGGTCGCCGCTAAGCAGTTTGATTGTGTGCAAGAAATGATGGTGATATGTGCCGCGCTATCTATTCAAGATCCGCGTGAGCGGCCCAATGATCGTAAGCAAGCGGCTGACCAAAAGCATGCTCGCTTTGTCGATAAAGACTCAGACTTCTCCAGCTATTTGTTGCTTTGGCGTTATTTGCAAGAGCAACAAAAAGCCTTATCAGGCAATCAGTTTAGAAAACAATGTAAGCAAGAGTTTTTGGCTTATATGCGCATTCGCGAATGGCAGGATTTAGTTTTTCAGTTATCTACGGTAGTTAAAGAGTTGGATTACACAGTTAATCAAAATGAAGCTAACTACGATGCTATTCACCAAGCAATAACCGCTGGCTTGCTGAGCCACTTGGGTTTTAAAGACAAAGAGCGAGAGTTTTTAGGCGCGCGGAATGCACGCTTTGTGGTGTTCCCAGGCTCAAGTCAGGCTAAAAAGCCACCTAAATGGGTGGTTGCGGCCGAACTCGTTGAAACATCCCGTCTATTTGCTAGAGGCGTAGCTAAAATTCAGCCTGCTTGGTTAGAAAATCAAGCAGGGCATTTAATTAAAAAGTCTTACAGCGAACCTCATTGGTCTACTAAGCAGCAAGCTGTAATGGCTTACGAAAGTGTTCGTTTATACGGCGTAGCGCTAGTAAACAAACGCTTGGTTAACTATGGGAAAATTGATCCCGTGGTTGCCCGCGAGGTATTTATTCGCTCTGCCTTAGTAGAGGGGCAGTGGCCAGCAAAACATGCTTTTTTCAAACAAAACCAGCTATTGCTTGATGATGCTGAAGCCTTAGAGCAAAAGCAACGTCGCCGAGATGTGCGAGTTGATGACCAAGTACTCTATGACTTTTATGCTGAGCGTTTGCCCGCTGATATTGTTTCGGCTAGTCATTTTAATCGCTGGTGGAAAGAGGCCAGTAACAAGCAGGCCGATTTACTTAGCTTTACTAAGCAAATGCTTTATCAGCATGACGCAAGCCATATCACCGAAAAGCAGTATCCTGATCAGTGGCAGTTTGAACAGGTTTCTGTAGCCTTAAGTTATGTGTTTGAACCGGGCCAAAGCGACGACGGCGTAAGTGCTCATATTCCTTTAGCTTTGTTGAATCAATTAGATTTCACTCGTTTTGAATGGCAAATTCTAGCGTTTCGCGAAGAACTCATTAGTGCCTTGATTAAATCCTTGCCTAAACCTTTTCGCCGCAATTTTGTGCCGGTTCCCAACTATGTGCAGGCCTTTGTTCAAGCAGTGCCGCATGCAGAGGGCAATTTGTTAGAGGTTCTGACTAAACAACTGCTAAGAATGACCGGAGTAAAGATACCTGAAGATGCTTGGAATCTAGATTCGGTGGCCGATCACCTTAAAGTTAATTTCAAAGTGATTAATGACCAAGGCAAAGTGGTTGCGCAAGGCCGCTCTTATCAAAGTTTGCAAGAAAAATTACAAGATCAGGTAGAGCAGAGCATTGCAGAAATTGCCCCAAGCTCATTTGCTGAGCAGGCGAAAGTTACCGAGTGGAGTTTTGGTGAGTTGCCTGAGCTTATTGAAGAGCAGCGCCAGGGGTATCAAATTACCGCTTATCCAGCATTGGTGGATGAAGGTAAAACAGTCGCACTTAAGCTGTTTGATAAGCATGAAGAAGCGGGTTGGAGCCAAACTCGGGGCTTAAGCAAATTGTTGCAGCTAAATATTCCTTCACCTTTAAGTTACTTGCAGCAACATTTACCAAATAAAGCCAAATTGGGCTTGTACTTTAACCCCTTTGGCCGAGTAGATGTATTGCTCGATGACTGTTGTTTAGCGGTGATCGACAAGTACTCTCAGCTTGAAAGTGTTAACACTGCTGAAGCATTTCAAGCCTTGTGTGACAAAGTTCGCGCAGAGCTGGCTACAGAAACCTTAGAAGCGGTAGTGTTAGTGGAGCAAATATTGAGTTTGCATTACCAAATAAACAAACAGCTAAAAGGTAAAGTAGGTTTCGACAGAGTATTGGCTCATGCCGATATTAAAGCGCAGCTAAATGCGTTGGTGCATAAAGGTTTTGTTCGTGAGGTGGGCCTGCAGCGTTTAAGTGATTTGCAACGTTACCTAAAAGCCATTGAGCGACGCTTAGAAAAACTAGCCATCGATTCTCATAAAGATAGGTTAGCTCTACAACAAATCGAAACCGCTACAGAGCGTTACCAAGAGTTGGCGTTGCCAGTTTATAGCCAAGAAGGGCAGGAACTTCGCTGGATGATTGAAGAGCTAAGGGTGTCTTTGTTTGCCCAGCAATTAGGTACTAAATATCCAGTATCATTAAAGCGGGTACTTAATCATATTAGTGAATTGCAAAAAAGGAAGTAACGGTAGTGGAACAGCAAGACCCAGTGTTACCCAAAGTTGAAATATATTACTGCAGTTTATGTGGGTGGTTACTAAGGGCTTCCTGGCTTAGCCAAGAGCTATTAACAACCTTCTCGCAAGAGTTATCGGAAGTCGCACTTAAACCTGCTTCAAGTGGGCGTTTTCAGATTTATCTGGATGGTGAATTAATTTGGTGTCGAAAGGCCGATAACGGTTTCCCGGAAGCTAAAATACTAAAACAGCGTGTGCGCAACATTATCGCACCTGATATGGACTTGGGGCATAGCGATAGCAAGTAAGTTGCTAGGGCCTGTTGATCTTTGGTGTTGAAATTTTATTCAAGATAAGCAGGCTTTAATCGCGGCGAGCACTTTGAAACCTAGTGGGCTAAGTGAAAAGTGTTCAACGAAGAGTAAAGTTCGCTTATCTGAACCCTTCGGGCAGCATTTCTTAGCCATTTATTCAGCGTTAGCGAGTGATTATTAAGCCCACTTAACTTCACACTCACTGCCTTGCCTAAATGGCTAATAAATTGCTGTAAAAACCATCAGCAAAGATCAACAGGCCCTAAACATTAAGCATTAAAAAAGGGCGCATTATGCGCCCTTTTTACATCGCTAGCTTTTACGCAAAGTTTGCTGAAGCAAATTCCCAGTTTACTAATGCCCAGAAAGCATTTAGGTAATCAGGGCGAACATTGCGGTAATCAATGTAGTAAGCGTGTTCCCATAAGTCACAGGTAAGAAGCGGAGTTACACCTTCATCTGTAAGTGGGGTAGCGGCGTTACTAGTGTTAACAATGGCTAGGCTGCCGTCAGCGTTTTTAACTAACCAAGTCCAGCTAGAACCAAAGTTGTTAATCGCGCTGTCGGTGAATTTAGCTTTGAACTCTTCAAAAGAACCAAAGCTTGCATCGATAGCGGCTGCTAGAGCACCAGTTGGTTGGCCACCAGCATTTGGCGCTAAACAGTTCCAGTAGAAGGTGTGGTTCCAAACTTGGGCTGCGTTGTTAAATACGCCACCAGTAGAAGACTTAACAATCTCTTCTAAACTTTTCTCTGCTAGGTCTGTGCCTTCAATTAAACCGTTTAGTTTTACTACGTAGGTATTGTGGTGCTTACTGTAGTGGAAAGACAAAGTCTCAGCTGAGATGTGTGGCTCAAGTGCGTCTTGTGCGTATGGTAATTCAGGTAATGTAAATGCCATGTGTTTCTCTCCTTGTAATAATTGGCTTTATTAGCGCAATCTTTTATATAGTAAAAACTTTACAAAAGAGTTTAGCACTAGTGCTTTATCACGCAAAGCAAAAATACTAAAAAAAATTGATCTAGAGCAAAGTGGTGAAATTGGCAACTATTGTTGCTAGGATACGCCCAACACCTAGAATAGACTTAGTGCAAAAATTAGAGAAGTTTAAAATGGAAACGATTGAAAAAATCAAACAGCAAATCGCTGAAAACCCAATTCTACTTTACATGAAAGGTTCGCCTAAATTCCCAAGCTGTGGTTTCTCTGCCCAAACAGTAGAAGCTGTAATGCAGTGTGGTGAGCGCTTTGCTTATGTAGATATTCTACAAAATCCAGACATTCGCGCTGAGCTACCAAACTACGCAGATTGGCCAACCTTCCCACAACTATGGGTTGAAGGAGAGTTAATCGGTGGCTGTGACATCGTAATGGAAATGTTCCGCAGCGGTGAACTACAACCTTTAATTAAAGAAACTGCAGCTAAGCACCCAGCACCTGAAGCAGAATAGAAATTTCTTCTATACTAAAGAAAACAAACCGCTCACTAGAGCGGTTTTTTATTGGTCCATATCAAGATGGTCAATGTTTTTCTATAAAAAGCTAAAATCAATGAGACTTTTTGTGATCAAAAGCGTATAGTGCGCATCCTTTAAATAATTGTGGGCCAAATATGACAGAATCCAGCAGTTCAAGTTTTGAGCAATTCGCTCTACCTGAAACGATTTTAAACGCTATTTCCGAGATTGGATTTGAGACGCCGTCTCCGATTCAGGAAAAGACCATTCCGTTACTGCTGGAAGGACATGATGTACTTGGCTTGGCACAAACTGGTACCGGTAAAACGGCCGCGTTTTCTCTTCCTTTAATTGCCAAACTTGATCCAAAGCTTAATGCTCCGCAAATGTTGGTTCTTGCACCAACGCGCGAGCTAGCTAACCAAGTTGCTGATGCAATTAAAGATTTTAGCCGCAATATTCCTGGCTTACGTGTATTGGCTATTTATGGCGGTGCAGATTACGGCCAGCAAATTAAAGAGCTACGTCGTGGCCCGCAAATTGTTGTAGGTACGCCTGGTCGTACTATCGACCACCTAGATCGCGGTAAGTTGAAACTAGACCAACTTAAAGCCTTAGTATTAGACGAAGCTGACGAAATGCTTCGTATGGGCTTTATTGACGATGTAGAACGCATTATGCGTGATATGCCTAAGCAGCGCCAAACAGCGTTGTTCTCGGCAACTATGCCGCCGGCAATCAAAAACATCACCAAAAATTACATGTCTGAGCCAAAAGAAGTAAAAATTGCGGCTAAGACTCAAACAGTATCAAATATTGATCAGTTCTACTGGCATGTTGCCGGTTTAAACAAGATAGAAGCGTTGGCCCGCATTCTAGAAGTTAACTGTGATAGCGCTTCAATTATTTTTGCTCGAACTAAAACGTCTACCACCGATATTGCAGAACGCCTAGAAGCAAAAGGCTTTAGTGTTGCCGCATTAAACGGTGATATGAACCAAAGCATGCGTGAGCGTACCATTACACGCTTAAAATCTGGCAAGTTAGACATTGTTGTTGCCACTGATGTAGCTGCACGTGGCTTAGATGTGGAACGTATTGGTTTAGTGGTTAACTTTGACATTCCTTACGATGCAGAAGCCTATGTTCACCGTATTGGCCGTACTGGTCGTGCTGGACGTAGTGGCAAAGCAGTCATGTTTGTTGGTTACCGCGAGCAACGTTTGTTACGCAATATTGAACGTGTAACTCGTCATAAAATTGAGCAAATGCAGCTACCTACTCGTGAAGAAATCGAGAAGAAGCGTGTTTCTAGCTTCCAAGACAAGCTAGCTGCAGCGGTAGAAAATGCCAAGCTTGAAGATTACCAAAGCATTGCATCTGAACTTGCGACCAACCTAGGCATGAGCGAACTTGAACTCGCTACTGCGTTGTTGTTCCAAGCGCAAACAGCGCGTCCGTTCAAATTGCCTGCTGATCCAGAGCCTCGCTCTGCGCGCTTTAGCAAAGATAAAGAGCGTGGTCACCGAGGCCAACGCGGTGAGCGTGGCGAACGTAACCATCGCGGTCAACGTGGCGAGCGCAACGAACGTGGTGAAGGCGGTGCTAAACGTAAACGCCGTACTGCAGACGTGGAAATGAATACTTACCGTGTTGATGCAGGTAAAGAACACGGTGTGCAAACCAAGCATATTGTTGGTGCTATTGCTAACGAAGCAAACATTAGCAGTGATTACATTGGTAGTGTTAAGTTGTTTGATAGCTACTCAACGGTTGAGCTACCAAGTGGAATGCCTGAAAAGACATTTAATCACTTAAAACGCAGCTTTGTTCGCCAACGTGCGATGCGCTTAGAGTTAATTGCTCAATAAGCGATTAACTTAGCAAAAGAAAAGGTGAACTTAGGTTCACCTTTTTTTATATACTCGGCATATTGTTTATTAGAGTTTGGCAACTATGCGGGCTATTGTTAGATTTTCAGCTTTCCTTTCTATTTTTCTTACACCCTTTTTTGTCCATGCGATCGTTGAGCCACCTGGTGCCTTGATCAGTTTTGTTAGCCCTGATAGCTCACAACATGCAGATTTACTGTTAACTCCTGCCAGCACACTTAAAGTAGTAACCGCAACCGTTGCCCTTAAGCAACTAGGTAAAGATTACCGCTATACCACTAAGTTGAGCATTAAGCCTAGTGATAAAGGCATGCATCTTCGCTTACACATGCGCGGCGATCCGAGTTTTACCAGCGAAGATTTAGTTACACTGCTGAATAAAGCTAAAACACGTTTTGGTTCTAAAGTAGCGTCTATTCAAGTTGATGACAGCGAGTTTACAGGCCATAACCGAAGCCAAGGGCAGGTATGGAATGACATCGGTATTTGTTTTGCTGCGCCAGCTAGCTCTCTAAATATTGATAACAACTGTATTAACGGTAATTTAAAGCCGGGCAAGGTAGGGCAGTTAAGCCGCCTACATATTAGTGATTCAAGTTTACTCAACATCGACAATCAAATTATTACTGTGAGCCAAAATCATCCCGATTGTGAGCAAAATCTGCGTGTGGGTGATCATAACCAGTATTCGCTGCAAGGCTGTATTAAGGCGGATAGCAGCATGATGCCATTACGTTTTTCGATTAACGATGAACAGCGCTATTTTTCAACGAAGTTAAAGCGAAGCTTGGCGAGAGCAGGCTTAAGCTTTAAAGGCAACATTTCGTACCAGCAGCAACTTAGTCCTTATTCTGAGAGCGTTAATCACCTCTCTGCGCCGTTACTTGAGTTATTAGAGTATATGCTGGTTGAATCTGACAACCTAACAGCAGATAGCGTATTTAAAACTTTAGCCAGAGAGCAGCAGCGAGCTGGTACCTATCAGCAAGCCAGTAAAGTTGTAGTTGAGCAATTAAGCGCTTTGGGGCTTGATTTAAGCCGTGCACAAATTCGCGATGGTTCAGGTTTATCTAGAGAGAATCTGATTAGTGCAAACCTGCTTTATCAGATTATGCAGCTTTGGCAATCAGATCCACAGTTACAAGCTTTAATTAGACGCCTACCTATTGCTGGACAAACCGGCACCCTAAAGTATCGTCGTAGTTTGACTCGTGCGCCTTTAAAGGCGCAGGTGCTGGCTAAAAGTGGTTATGTAAATGGGGTAGTCAACTTAGTTGGCTTTATCGAAAAAGGTGATCAGTTAAGGCCATTTGTATTGATGGCCAATGGGGTTTCTTTAAACGAACAAGAAGCAACAGCAGTAAAGAAAAGACAAACCTTACATCCCATACTACGCTATGAAAAGGAATGGTTAGAGCAACAGTGGCAAGCGTTTAATTGATGTTTAATGCAATAGTTCAGAATGACTATTCAGGTGGATTAACTTGTTGTTGAGCTATTTGTAGATTGCTTGTGCCGACAGACCGCATAATTTCAGCATAAAGATTCATTTAGGCTGTGATTTTCCTTTTGTTTATGCTTATATTGGCGCCCTAAAATCATGGACGCAATTAGCAAACACAATATAAAAGAGAAAATCATGAGTAATAACACTTCGGTGAGTAATCGCTGGTCAAGTAACTTTGCTTACATTTTGGCTGCCACCGGCGCAGCTGTAGGCCTCGGTAACATTTGGAAATTCCCTTATATTATGGGTGAGAACGGCGGTGGTGCCTTTGTTCTTGTCTATCTTCTTTGTATTTTATTCATTGGTATCCCAGTGATGATGGCCGAGGTTTACTTAGGTAAACAAGGTCGTTCTACTCCTGCCAACGCGGTCGCTAAAGTTGCTATAGAAAATGGTCGTTCTAAGAACTGGGCATTTATTGGTGGCATGGGCGTATTAGCTGGCTTTTTGGTATTAAGCTTTTACATCGTTATTGCTGGTTGGGCAGTTGCGTATGTATTCAAATCTGCGGGTGGCGATATTAGCGCTGCAGCGGGTGACGCAAAACAAATTGGCGCTTTATTCGACGCATTAACCTCTGATCCTAAGCAGCTTGTTTTATGGGCTACTTTGGTAATTGTGGGCACTGTAGTTGTTTTAGCTAAAGGCGTAACCAAAGGTTTAGAGCGCATTGTTACTTTACTAATGCCTGCACTGTTTGTATTGCTAACCATCATTATGATTTATGCAGCAGTAACCGGTGATTTTGGCGCTGCAGTTAGCTTTATGTTCAGCCCTGACTTCTCGAAGTTGACGATTAATGGTGTGCTTATGGCACTGGGTCATGCATTCTTCACCTTGAGTTTGTCATCGGGCATTATGATGGTTTACGGCGCTTACCTTCCGGAAGGTGCTTCAATTGCTAAAACCTCTATTTACATCGCAATTGCCGATACCGTTGTGGCGCTAATGGCTGGTTTAGCTATTTACCCAATTGTATTTGCCAACGGTATTGAGCCAAGCGCAGGCCCAGGTTTACTGTTTGTGTCATTGCCAATTGCTTTTGGTACCATGCCGCTAGGTGGCGTAATTTCTACGGTATTCTTCGTAATGGTAACCGTTGCTGCCTTTACTTCAGCCTTGGCGTTGCTTGAATCAACTTCTGCTTACTTAGTAGAGCGTAAAGGTTTCCGCCGTAACGTTGCTGCAGTTGTTTCTGGTAGTGCGGTTTGGTTATTAAGCTTAGGTACTATTGGCTCATTTGCTGGCTGGGAAATCTTCCAGTTTGAAGAAAGCCCAATGGGTAAAAACTTCTTCGAAGTTTTAGATTACATTACTGCTAATATTCTACTGCCTTTAGGCGGCTTGTTTATTGCTGTATTTGTTGGCTGGATTGTTCAAGCTGACAAAGTGAAGCAAGGCATGGGCTTAGAGAGCCAAGCCTTCCAAATGTTCTCGAAGAGCGTTCGCTTTATCTCACCAATTGCCATTGCGGTAGTTTTCTTAAATGCGATTGGCTTATTGTCTTTTTAAGCTGAACGTATCTAAAAAGCCGGCTTAGGCCGGCTTTTTTGTTTTTAATGCAGCAACAAAGCGTTAGCTGCGCATACTATTATCTTTTACAATAAAATCTGCTTACAAGAATTTCTCTTTTCTCAAATAAGGAAGTGTCATGGCCGACTCATCAGCTCAACCTACAGCCAAGTACCGTTCAGATTATCAAGCGCCTGATTACACTATCGAAAATGTTGCCTTAGAGTTCGATTTAGATCCTAATGCTACCAAAGTTATCGCTGTATCAACGGTGGTTAGGCAGACAAATGACATTACCAACCTAGTGCTTGATGGTGAAAAACTAGAGCTGCTGAGTATTAAAGTTAATCAGCAAACTCATGATGCTTATCAAGTGAGTGAAGGGCAGCTAGTTATTAGTGAATTGCCAGCGCGTTTTGAGTTAGAGGTAGTGACTCAAGTTAACCCTAAAGAAAATAAAGCCTTTGAAGGTTTGTATCAATCGGGTGATGCTTTTTGTACTCAGTGTGAAGCTGAGGGCTTTCGCCGAATCACTTACTTTTTAGACCGACCGGACGTGTTGGCCACTTACTGCACTAAAATTATTGCCGATAAAGCCCAATATCCGTTTTTGCTATCGAATGGTAACAAGGTTGATCAAGGCGAGTTAGCCGGTGGCAAACACTGGGTTAGCTGGCAAGACCCATTCCCTAAACCAAGCTATTTATTTGCTTTGGTTGCTGGTGATTTTGACTTGTTAGCAGATAGTTTTGTTACCCAATCGGGCAGAACTATTGCGTTAGAGTTATTTGTTGATAAAGGCAATTTAGACCGTACCGAACACGCTATGGCATCCCTAAAAGCGGCAATGCGTTGGGATGAAGAGCGCTTTGGCTTAGAGTACGACCTTGATATCTATATGATAGTCGCTGTTGATTTCTTCAATATGGGCGCAATGGAAAACAAAGGCCTAAACGTATTTAACTCTAAATATGTTCTGGCTAATAAACTGAGTGCCACAGACAACGACTTTTTAGGTATTGAAGCGGTAATTGGTCATGAATACTTCCATAACTGGACCGGCAACCGTATTACTTGTCGAGATTGGTTTCAGTTATCGCTAAAAGAAGGTTTAACGGTTTTTCGCGATCAAGAGTTTAGTTCTGATTTAGGCTCGCGAGCAGTAAATCGAATTAAGAATGTTCGGATATTACGCAGTCATCAATTTGCTGAAGATGCTGGGCCTATGGCGCATCCCATTCGCCCGGATAAGGTGATTGAGATGAATAACTTTTACACCTTAACAGTGTATGAAAAAGGCTCGGAAGTTATTCGTATGCTGCATACCTTGCTAGGCGAAGAGGGTTTTCAAGCGGGAATGAAAACCTACGTTGAGCGCCACGACGGCCAAGCGGTAACTTGCGATGATTTTGTGAATGCGATGCAAGATGCTAGCGGCAAAGATTTAAGCCTGTTCAAGCGCTGGTACAGTCAGTCAGGCACACCAGTGCTTAAAGTTCAAAGTGAATACAATGAAGCTAAACAACAGTACAGCTTAACCATTCACCAGCATACACCAGCCACCGCTGAACAACGCGAGAAACAAGCATTGCATATTCCAGTGTCTGTAGAGTTGTTAAGCAGCAATGGCGAAGCTTTAGCGCTTAACTCGAATGGGCAAGCTGTTTCTCCAGTATTAGAGCTTACTCAGCAGCAACAAACCTGGCACTTTGAAGGCATTAGTGAGCAACCTACATTGGTAATGCTGCAAGAGTTCTCAGCCCCAGTAAAACTAGATATGGAATACAGCACTGACCAACTGTTGTTAATTATCAACCATGCCAGCAATACTTTTGCGCGCTGGGACGGTATGCAAAAGCTAGTTAGCGCTTGGATGAAACAAGCCGTAGCGCAAGTTCAAGCAGGTAACAATCTGCAGCTAGAAGAGGCGATTGTAAATACCTTTAAGCTGCTATTAGAAGATACCTCAATGGATAAAGGTTTATTGGCAGAGCTGCTTACCATTAGTGGTGAGAATGAAATTGCTGATGGTTTTGCCCAAGTAGATATTGATGCAATTGCTCAAGCTCGAGACTTTTTCATTTATAGTTTAGCTGTCGCATTGCCTGAGCAATTTGCAGCCTTAGAGCAAGCTTGTGCAAAAGCCGATAAACAGAGCTTGGCCCATGATGATATTAATTTGCGCTCGCTACGTGCCGCATGTTTACAGTATGTGGCGCATACTCAGCCAGAGTTAGTTTCAGCGGCCTATTTCGATAGCCCAACTATGACTAATAAATTGGCTGCTATGTCGGCTGCTAACAATGCCGGTATTCAGAAGCGTGATGCAATGTTTAAAGACTACGAGCAAAACTGGCAACATGATGGCTTAGTGATGGATAAGTGGTTTGCTTTAGAAGCCAGTTATGCCAAAGAGGGCAGTTTAGCCAGGGTTAAAGCTTTGGCGGAACACCCAAGTTTTAGTATGGAAAACCCTAACCGAGTACGCTCTTTAATTGGTAGCTTCGCTAACAACAATGCGCGTCACTTTCACGCAAAAGATGGTTCTGGTTATCGCTACTTAACCGATATCTTGTGTGTACTAAATACTCAAAACCCGCAAGTTGCATCGCGTTTGATTACCCCGCTGATCCAAACAGTTAAACTGGATGATGAGCGTAAAGCGCTCATTATTGAGCAGTTGCAGCGCTTAGCTGAGCTGGAAGACCTTAGTAAAGATCTATTTGAAAAGGTAACAAACGGCTTGCAACAACTTAAGGCCTAAGTGCAATCGAGCAATGAAGCAGTACTTTTTTAATATTCACATTTCTTATCAGGAGTTTGAGCGGGTATACCGAGGAACAGCCCGCTCTATTATTGCTACCGACAGCAATGGCATGCGCATTCAGATCCCTGCTTTGCGCTTTTTGCCTTTTTTAGACCGAAGCGGAATAAATGGTCGTTTTGTCCTGTCTACTGACAGCAACAATAAATTTCTGTCACTTCAAAAAGTCTAGTCATCTATGTTGTAAATATGTAAAAACGTGGTTTAATTGTTTGTAAGGTGAAAGTGGTTGTTTTGTCGATTATTTTCTAAAGCCAACTACACTGAAATAAACAATAAGCCATTGTTTTACACAATAATAATATTACTCTACTAGGATAAGGAATGCGTTATGACAAGAGCGCAGCAACATGCCTCCGTACTGCTTAAAAAAGTCTATCAAATCGTCAATCAAAAACTGGATAAAACGGCTGCTCCCTTGGCCGAAGAATTTCTCTCGCGACTGTTTTCAGGCATGGGCAGTGACGATTTAGCCAATCGCAGCGACAGTGATTTATATGGGGTAGGAGTAGGGCTTTGGAATGCCCTTAATCATACTTCAACCTGCGAACGCCACATAAAGGTGTATAACCCCGAACTGAGCCGCCATGGTTGGCAATCTAGCCATACTATTATCGAGATAGTGGTGCCAGATTCACCGTTTCTGGTTGACTCCATCCGCATGGCTTTAGGACGTAGTGGCATTAATACTCACTTGTTAATGCATCAACCGATGCGCTTAGATCGAGATGATAATAACAAAGTGACGGCCGTTCATGATGTAGAGCATGCCCAGCTTGGCAATCAAACAGTATTCATGATTGAGATTGACCGCCAGAGCGATGAAAAAGCCTTACGACGCCTAAATAAAGAACTTAACACGGTATTGGATGAAGTTAATGTAGTGGTGAATGACTGGCAACCGATGCTCAACAAGTTAAAGTCGGTGGCGGATGAATTAGCTAATAGCAGTGGCGCCAAAGATGATCAATCTTTGGCCCAAAGCACCGCTTTTTTATCTTGGATGTCGGATAACAACTTTACCTTAATGGGCTATCGACACTATTCACTTAAGCAAGTAAAAGGCGATTTGCAGCTAATACCTGATGAAACTGGCAGTTTAGGTTTGTATCGAGAATACGTAACTAGCCAAGTTGTCTCATTGTCTTCTTACACCACCGCAGGGCGAGATTTAGCCACCAACCAAGTCCCCTTGGTGTTAAATAAGAGCAACCACAAGTCACGGGTACATAGACCAGCTTATATTGACCATGTTGGGGTTAAAGTTTTTGATAAAAATGGCAAAGTGGTTGGCGAGCACCGTTTCATTGGTTTGTATGCCTCTTCTATCTACAACCGTAGTGCTCTAGAAATTCCACTGATTAACCAAAAGCTAGCGAAGATAATGGTTAATTCAGATCTTCCTGCCGGCTCTCATGCTTATAAATCTTTACTAAACATCATGGAAACTTATCCCCGTGATGAACTTATTCAAGCCACCGAAGAAGAGTTACTCAACATTGGTTTAGGCGTAGAGCAAATCCAAGAACGTGATTTGGTGAAGTTGTTTGTACGTAAGGATATATACGGACGCTTTTATTCTTGCTTGGTGTATACCACAAAAGAGCGCTACAACACCGCTTTGCGGATTCATAGCCAGCAAATTCTTAAGGAGCATTTTAAGTCTAAGGAAGAAGTGGAGTTCTCAACTTACTTCACCGAAGGTTCAATGGCGCGAACCCATTACTTAGTGCGTGTAGAAAATAACGATCAGGAGTTTGACTTGAGCGACCTACAAACCAATCTTATTGAAGCCGCAAGAACCTGGGAAGATCGCTTAGTAGATTCACTTATTTCTAATTTTGGCGAAGAGCGAGCCATTCAGCTTAGTAATAAATATCAAACTGCTTTTCCTCGTTCTTATAAAGAGAATGTATTACCGGGCTCTGCGGTAGCCGATATTATTCAGTTTGAAGATCTTGATGATGAAAATCAGTTAGGCATGCTGTTCTATCGACCTCAGGAAGAAAACATCGATAGCAACCATGTTCGCTTAAAGCTGTTTCACCTAAATGAGCCTTTGCACCTGTCTGATATTTTACCCATGTTAGAGAACATGGGGTTGCGAGTAATAGGTGAAACGCCTTATCGACTTACCACTAGCGACGGAAAAGTATATTGGCTGCTCGATTTTGCCATGACCTTTGTCGCCTCTAAAGAGCTGGATATTGAAAAAAATCGCGATAACTTCCAGCAAGCTTTAGCACAAATTTGGTCTGGTAGTTTGGAGGATGATGGCTTTAACCGTTTAGTCTTGGCTGCTCAGGCGTCTGGTAGAGATGTGGCGTTGTTGCGTGCTTACGCAAAATACATGCGGCAAATTGGTAGCAACTTTAGCCAAAGTTACATTGAAGAAACTTTTGCTAGCTACCCAGATATATCGGTTCTGCTGCTAGAACTATTCCGCCGTCGTTTTAATCCCAGCCTCAAACGTTCAGATAAAACTGAAGAGAAGATTGAAGCTAAGTTAATTTCGCTGTTAGACGCAGTAGAAAACCTCGATGACGACCGAATCATTCGTCGCTATTTAGAGATGATTAAGGCCACCTTAAGAACTAACTTCTACCAGCTAAATCAAGATAAGCAGGTAAAAGATTATATCTCTTTCAAAATGAATCCGAGTGCAATATCAGACATGCCACAACCGGTGCCAATGTTTGAAATTTTTGTTTACTCTCCACGGGTAGAAGGGGTGCATTTAAGAGGCGGCAAAGTGGCACGCGGAGGTTTGCGTTGGTCAGATCGACGAGAAGATTTTAGAACCGAGGTACTAGGTTTAGTAAAAGCTCAGCAAGTTAAAAATACGGTAATCGTGCCAGTTGGAGCAAAAGGTGGGTTTGTATGTAAACGACTGCCAAGCCCAAGTGATCGAGATGCGTGGTTGGAAGAGGGTAAAGAGTGTTACCGCACCTTTATTCGCGGTTTACTCGATATTACCGACAACAACGTAAAAGGTGAGATTGTTCCGCCTAAGCAAGTGGTTCGTCGTGATGAAGATGACCCTTATTTGGTTGTAGCGGCAGATAAGGGTACTGCTACATTCTCAGATATTGCCAATAAGTTGAGTGAAGAATACCAATTTTGGATGGGGGATGCTTTTGCTTCAGGCGGCAGCAATGGATACGACCATAAAGGCATGGGCATTACCGCACGTGGTGCCTGGGAGTCGGTTAAGCGTCATTTCCGTGAAATTGGTATCGATTGCCAAACCACAGACTTTACCTGTATGGCTGTGGGCGACATGGCTGGCGATGTATTTGGTAATGGTATGTTGTTATCCGAACATACCTGCCTAGTGGCAGCATTTAACCACATGCACATTATTATTGACCCAACTCCCGATTCAGCCTCCTCTTACAAAGAACGTAAGCGTTTGTTTGAGTTACCGCGCTCTTCGTGGGCAGATTACGATAAGAGCTTAATTAGTGAAGGTGGTGGTATTTTCCTTCGTAGTGCTAAGTCAATTTCGCTTACACCTCAAATCCAAAAATTGTTAAATACAAAAGAGAAGAGTGTTACACCTAACGCGCTTATCAAACTCATCTTGTGCTCGTCTGTAGATTTATTCTGGAACGGCGGGATTGGCACATATGTTAAAGCAAGCTCGGAGTCTGACTCAGAGGTTGGTGATAGAGCTAACGACGCGGTGCGAGTTAACGGTAAGCAGCTTGGAGCCAAGATTGTTGGTGAAGGAGGTAACTTGGGTATCACCCAATTAGGGCGAATTGAAATCGCATCTAACGGTGGTCGAATAAATACTGACTTTACTGACAATGTGGGTGGCGTAGATTGTTCAGATAACGAAGTTAACATCAAAATATTACTAAATGGCTTAGTCAGCAATGGTGACTTAACCGAGAAGCAACGTAACAAACTACTGGTGGATATGACCGAGAACGTCAGCGAGATTGTATTAGATAACGCTTATCGTCAGGGCCAGTCTATTAGTATTTCAGAGCAATTAGGCGCCGCTACCGTTAAAGAAGTTATCCGCTTTATGCATGCTCTAGAGCGCGACACTCTGCTTGATAGAAACCTAGAGTTTTTGCCTAGCGACGAAGAGCTAATAGAGCGCCAATCTAATGGCCAAGGCTTAACGCGTCCCGAGTTAGCGGTATTAGTGGCCTACGGTAAGATGGTACTTAAAGAGTGGTTTAACGTTGAAGAGGTGACTGAAGATCCCTATTTGAGTCAAACACTCATCACGTCTTTCCCTTTGCTGTTACAGCAACGTTACGTAGCCGAGATGCATCAACACCCTCTAAAACAAGAAATTGTGGCAACTCGTTTAGCGAACAAAGTGGTTGACGATGTAGGTTTTAACTTTGTTACCCGTTTAGTTGAAGAAACAGGAGCGACTCCAGCTGAGATTTGTAACTGCTATGTCACTGCCTGCGAAGTGTTTGGTGTGTGGGAACTGTACGAAAAAATTGAAGGCTTAGATAACAAAATAAGTGCTCAGCTACAGTTGAAAATGATGGATAACTTGCGCCGCATTATTCGCCGTGCAACTCGTCGTTTCTTAACCTTGCGTGACCGCTCGCTGGGCATTGCTCAACAAATAGAACGCTATCAGCCTAGCTATTTACAGCTGCAAAAGAACCTTATGGATGTATTAGCCGCTGAAGAAGTTAAGCTGGTTAACGATGAGTCTAAACAGCTGCAAGACCAGCAAGTACCTGCAGAAATTGCTTGTGCAATGGCTAAAATGAACTCGCTTTACTCAGTGTTAGACTTAACTGAAGTAGCAGAGCAAGCTGAACAAGACATTGTAGCGGTAGCTAAGTTGTACTTTAACTTAGGGACTAACATTGGTTTGCATTGGTTCTTGGATCAAATCAACCTACAAAGTGTTGATAATCATTGGCAGGCACTAGCTCGATCTTCTTTTAGAGAGGATCTTGATTGGCAACAGCGTCAGTTAACGGTAAGTGCCTTGAAATGGGCCAGTAAAATGGAAAGCAATGATCCCTTAGATGATTGGTTAGCAGCCCACGAGCCTTTGTTAGACCGCTGGAATCACATGTTAGCTGACTTTAAGACCGGAAATACCCACGAGTTTGCAAAATTTTCGGTTTTATTGAGGGAATTGAACCTATTAAATTTAAACTGCTCCGTAAATTAGTATAAAATACTGCCCCCGAAGCCCTGCATCTTCGGGGGTCTTATACTAGGAGTTCAAATGTATTACCCACTTGCTCGAAAACTTATCTTTCAACTTGATCCAGAACGCGCACACGATCTTACTATTGAGATGTTCAAACGCACTGGTGGAACTTTATTAGATCGTGTTTACCGTCAGAATATCGCGCCTAATCCGGTAGAGTTGATGGGCTTAACTTTCCCTAATCCAGTTGGTTTAGCGGCAGGGTTGGATAAAAATGGTGAGTGTATTCAAGCCTTTGATGCTATGGGTTTTGGTTTTGTAGAAGTAGGTACTGTTACACCGCGTCCGCAATCTGGTAACGATAAACCAAGAATTTTCCGAGTATTAGATGCCGAAGGTATTATTAACCGAATGGGTTTTAATAACTTAGGGATCGACAATTTAATTAATAATGTTGAGCAAAGCCAATATAAAGGGATCCTTGGGATCAACATTGGTAAAAACTTTGATACTCCGGTAGAGAGGGGTAAAGATGATTATTTAATAGGCATGAATAAAGCGTTCCCGCATGCTTCTTATATTGCTGTTAATATTTCTAGCCCAAATACTCCTGGTTTACGTACACTTCAATATGGTGAAGCTTTAGAAGATCTATTGAAGGATCTAACTGAACGTAAAGATCAACTTTCTCAGCAATATAATAAACATGTTCCTTTATTGATCAAAATAGCGCCAGATTTATCAGAAGCTGAAATAGAACAAATTAGTGACTCTTTATTAAAATATAAGCTCGATGGTGTAATTGCTACTAATACAACGCTAGAGCGTTCAATGGTAGAAGGGATGAACCACGCTAGTGAAGCTGGTGGTTTAAGTGGACGTCCGTTGCAACTAAAGTCCACTGAAGTTATTAGAAAATTAGATCATTACTTAAAATCTGAGATCCCAATTATTGGGGTTGGCGGAATTGATTCAGCGATGGCCGCTAAAGAAAAAATGGATGCCGGCGCAAAATTAGTTCAAATATATAGTGGCTTCATTTATAAAGGCCCAGAATTAATTAAACAGATAGCCAAGGCTGTATAAATTTTAATTAATTTAATTTGTCTTTGTTGAGTTCTCGTAGTACATTTGTTTATTAAGTGAACTCAACATGGACAGTTTTTCTTTTTAGCAATGTTAATTCAACCTAATAAACAATGGCACTGGGTATTTGATACTAACAAGGGAGTAATGACTCTTGAGTTAGGTGAAAATATGCTGTTTGTGTCTAAGTTGTGTAAAAAGCGTTGTGTTCAACATGCTCAAGAAGATGGTCCGTTTACTACCGAGCATACTCAGCTCTATTATCAATTTCTCGAGCAGTTAGAACCCTTTAATTGGTCTGATCCCATTAAAGTGCAGATTTGTCTAAATGCTGTTGCTTCAGCTCAGTTCTTAAAACCGTTAATGCCGCAAAGCTGGTTTTTTACTAGTACTGCAAGCACTCATCAAAACCTCTTACAAGTCGGCGAGCTAGCGGTATTACAAACCGAAAACGCTCAAGCGCGTTGCGTGGTGGTAGAGGTGAGTGAGCAAACTTACACCTTGATGACGATTGAAGGTGGTTTAGTTCTGGATGAGCGAAAATCGCTAAGCCAATTCGAAGCCATAAAAGTTATGCAAGATCGGGTTGTTCCGCTTTCTCAGCTATTGCAAAACGCTAACGGCTTTGCCCAAACCGGCTAACCGGCGTTAACTAACTCCTTTAGTTGTTCCCTCATTTTCTGACTGATAAGCGGTTGAGCTTGTTGGTTTGGATGTATTCCATCGTTTTGCATCAGTGACGAGTTTGTGGCTATTTCTTCAATAAAAAACGGTAGATAGTTAATCTGTTGTTGCTCTGCAATTTTGGGGTACAAACCCTCAAAAGCTTGGCGATAGCGTTTGCCGTAATTAGGCGGGATGCGAATTTGCATCAACGCAATCTTGATGTCGTTTTGTTTAGCCAAGGCAATAATTGCGTTTAGATTGTTTTCAATGTTGGAAGTAGGGTGGCCTTGTAAACCATCGTTACCGCCTAGTTCAATCAATAACCAGTCGATCTTATGCTGTTGAATCAACGAAGGTAATCGTCTTAAACCACCTGCTGTAGTTTCGCCACTTATACTGGCATTGATGAGATCGATAGCTTGGTCTGTTTCGTTGTAGTATTGCTGGGTTAATGAAACCCAAGCCTGTTCTATTGGCATGCCATATCCAGCACTTAAACTGTCACCTAGAATAAGAATCGACTTGGTATTGGCAAAAGCCTTTGAACTCAATGTAAAAAAGAGTAAAACAGATAGTGTAACTAGCGTTAAAACTTTATTTTTGTGTCTAACCATCATTTTTGAGCACCTACTATATGCCTACAGCTAATTCAGATTCAGCGTCTAACATAATCATAAACGCCAGCGGACTCAATCATCATGTTGCAACTCCGGGTGGAAATTTAAATCTGCTGAATGATATTGAGTTAACTGTGCAACAGGGCGAATCTCTAGCGATTGTTGGAGCCTCTGGCTCAGGTAAAACCACTTTGTTGAGTATTTTGGCTGGCTTAGACAGTGCCAGTGAGGGTAGTGTGGAGCTTTGTTCAAAGAACCTAGCTGCGCTTGATGAAGAACAACGCGCTAGCTTACGTCGTGACAATGTAGGCTTTATTTTTCAGCAATTTTTGTTGGTGCCGGCACTAACTGCGCTAGAAAATGTGATGTTACCAGCGGAGCTTAAGGGTTTACCCAATGCTAAAGAACTCGCCGAGCAGTGGCTGGCTAAAGTGGGTTTAGCTGAACGTCACGATCATTATCCAAATCAGCTATCCGGTGGCGAACAGCAAAGAGTAGCTATTGCAAGGGCGTTTATTTGTCAGCCTAAAGTGTTGTTTGCCGATGAGCCTTCCGCAAACTTAGACAATAACAACGGCCAAATCATTGAAGATCTGCTGTTTGAGCTAAACCAACAGGCAGGCACCACTTTGGTACTGGTAACTCACGAGCAAAAACTGGCGGCACGTTGCTTAAGACAAATCACATTACAAGCTGGTCGTATTATTCAGTCTTAAGGAGCCAAGGATGAAGAGTTTAATTTGGCGTTTATTTAAGGCTGAGCTAAAGCGCGGTGAGTTAACCATTATTTCTGCCGCCATTGTGCTGGCGGTGAGTTCAGTGTGGTTGTTTACCAGCATAACAGACCGAATGGAGCAGGCCATCTTTAACAAAAGTGGTGACTTTATTGCGGCTGACCGTGTGGTTCGCAGTGCTCATCCCGTTGACTTACCTTTGGCTGTTCAAGCAGAGTCTTTACAGCTTGATTATGCTGAACAGTTGTTATTTCCCTCCATGGTTTATGGCAACGAAAACTTAGTACTCGCCAGTGTTAAATCTGTATCTCAAGACTATCCCCTTAAAGGGCGTTTAAGAATAAGCCGAGATAAAAATGGCTTAACAAATGAGTCCGCCAAAGGCATTCCTCAAGGTGAGGCTTGGATTGCAGAACGTTTGTTTTATCAACTTGATATAGACATCGGCGACTTAATCGAAATTGGCGAAGCAGAATTTCGAGTGACTGGCCGTATCGTTACCGAACCTGATGCCCCCTTCAGTGTATTTATGACCGCACCTCGAGTGATCATTAATATTAACGATGTTGCACAAACAGAAGTTGTACAGCCTGGCAGTCATTTAGGTTATCGCTATATGTTTGCTGGAGATAAAAGCCAGCTAGATGCATTCGAAAATTGGGTAACACCGCAGCTTGCCGATAATCAACGCATGGTAACGGTACGTAGTGGCAACTCTCCTTTAGCGGGAGCCTTGCAAAGGGCCCAGCAATTTTTGCTATTAGCTGGTCTTATCGGAATTTTACTTGCCAGTGCAGCCATTGCGGTAGCTAGTCGCTTATATTGCCAGCGTCACTACGACACTGTTGCAATGTTTAAAGTGCTTGGTGCCAATAAGCCACAGATCAGAACCATTTATTTAGGACACCTGTTTACCGTGGTATTGGTGTCTATTGTACTGGGCATTGCTTTGGCCACGTTGGTGCAATGGCCGGTGACCCATTATGTTGAAAAGTTACTCAATATTGATCTACCGAGTGCTGGTGCTGCGCCCTACTTAATGGCTGCAGGTAGTGGTTTGATTTGTGGGGTTGCGTTTACGCTGCCAACACTGTCTCAGCTATTTAACATTGCACCTATGCGAGTAATTCGCCGCAATAGTGATGATGCAGTGGTGAATCCAATATGGATTGCCTTGTGGATGCTAGTGAGTGTATTTGCGCTACTGTTACTTTATAGCGGTTCATTTACCTTGAGTGCTATTTTGCTCGGAGTAGGCTTGATTGCAGTAGCGCTGTTACTGGTTGTAAGCCAATTACTGCTCTGGGGCAGTAAGAAGCAGGCAGAGAAACTGAAAAGCCTTAGTTTGAAGATTGCGATTTCGTCTCTTTATAAAAGAGCTAAGCAAAATAGGGTTCAGCTTATTGGCTTTACTGTGGCCATCAAGTTAGCTCTGGTAGTTTGGGTTATCCAACAAGATTTGATTAGTGAGTGGCAGCAACAGCTTCCAGAAGGCGCGCCTAATCACTTCATGTACAATATTTCCGAGCAGCAGAAGCCTGAGCTAGCCTCTCGTTTTGCCGATGAAAGCGTTGAACTCACCACCATGTTCCCAATGTTACGAGGTCGGCTGGTTGCCATCAACGAAGAAGCAGTTAGTCAAGAACGAGAGGGGGAGTACTCAGAGAAGACTTCTTCACGACGCCGAGGAGCTGGTCGCGAACTTAATTTAAGCAGTGTATTGGAGCTGCCTTATCGTAATGAGCTGGTAGCAGGTGAATGGCTTACAGCTGGTAGTACTGGTGAGGCTTCGGTAGATGAAGAGTTTGCCGAACGCTTAGATATTAAGCTTAACGACACTCTTGAATTTATGATTGGTGCCAGTCGTTTTACGGTTACCGTAACAAGTTTGCGCAGTATCGATTGGAATACCATGCAGCCTAATTTTTACGTATTGCTGAGTCCCGATATTCTGCAAGACTTTCCGACTGGCTATTTAACGTCGTTTAATTTACCCGAAGATAAAGCGGCTTGGATGGCGCAAACCATGGCGCGTTTTCCTACCTTAGTATTGATTAATGTTAAAGCCTTGATTGAACAACTGTCTCAGGTGGTTGATCAGGTCGCGTTAGCGCTAAGATTAGTGTTAGTGGTAGTGCTACTTGCCAGCAGCTTAGTGTTGTATGCGCAAGTACAAAGCTCTTTGGAAGAACGTAGACGGCAAACGGTGATATTGAGAACTTTAGGCGCCAGTGCAAAGCTACTGCGTAATGCGGTAATTTATGAGTTCGTAATACTCGGCTTCTTAGCCGGATTTATTGCAGCCAGTGCCGCCCAAACTATTTTGGTGCTACTGCAAGTGTTTGTGTTTGATATCGGCGCTTCCATTAACCTAGGGTTGTGGGTACTTGGGCCGTTGTTAGGCACCTTTTTAGTCGCCTTAATGGGCGCTGGAGCAACCTTACGTTTGTTGAAACAAAACTCTGCACAATTGGTGAGAAATTTGAACTGATTAGCGCTTAGTAAATATCTGTTATAAAGACGTTTCAATATCTCTGTAATTGATTATATACTTATGAAAAAATGTAATAAGAACTCGCTAACCGGATAGTTAGCGCTATAGTTTTTTCGCGCCAGAGAACTCAACTACATGAAATTGCAGCAGTTACGTTATATCGTCGAAGTAGTAAACAACAACCTCAATGTGTCGGCTACTGCGGAGAGTTTATATACTTCGCAGCCCGGTATTAGTAAACAAATTCGTTTGTTGGAGGATGAGCTAGGGGTTCAGATATTCAAGCGTAGCGGCAAGCACCTTAGCCAAGTAACTCCTGCTGGCAAAGAAATCATTCGCATCAGCAATGAGATTATGGCCAAGGTCGAAAGCATTAAAGCGGTAGCTAATCAGCATACTCACCCAGACCAAGGCTCGCTTAATATCTCAACCACTCATACTCAAGCGCGTTATGCGTTGCCTGAAGTTATTCAAGGTTTTATCCATCGTTACCCAAATGTTTCTTTAAACATGCATCAGGGCACGCCTAACCAGATAAATGAAGCAGTGGCTAAGGGCAGTGCAGACTTTGCCATTGCCACTGAGGCACTGCATATTTTCTCCGATTTAGTGATGTTGCCTTGTTATCATTGGAATCGCAGCATATTGGTGCCCAAAGAACATGAGTTGGCGAAAAAACACTTAAACGGTGAAGTCGTTACCATTAACGATTTAGCTAAGCACTCCATTGTTACTTACATTTTTGGTTTTACTGGTCGCTCCGATTTAGATGATGCCTTTGGCCGTGCTGGTAAAGTGCCAAAGATTGTCTTCACTGCAACTGATGCCGATGTGATTAAAACCTATGTTCGAATGGGAATTGGCGTTGGTGTGTTGGCGAGTATGGCTATCGATAAGCAACAAGATCAGGATTTGGTAGCGATTGATGCTAGCCATTTATTTAGAGCAAGTACCACTAAGATTTGCTTTAGAAAAGGTACTTTCTTGCGTACTTACATGTACGATTTTATTGAACGATTTGCGCCACACTTAACCCGAGACATTGTCGATAGAGCGGTGCAAGCCAAGTCTCTCGATGAAGTGGAAGAGCTGTTCAAAAATATTGATTTACCCGTTATGTAGTTGTTCCTCCTAAAGCAGCCAGATGGCTGCTTTTTTGTTTGCCGTATCCCCAGCCATTGATAATAAAATTAACTATAATTGTGATTTATAAGCCCTTCTGGCACGAGTGCAGTTAGTAGTGCTCTTGGTTAGCAATGCCAGATAAATTGTAACAATTGGTACCCAACTTGATGATAATTCACTAATTAGAGGTAGATTCGTAGACTTCCTTAGTGTTTATCTTTAAGCTTCTAATAAGTGGTTAATGTTTTGTTACAGGGCTGTACGAACATTAGATTTAACAACTACTCCGATATCGCAAGGAAAGGCGGCCTACGTAAAACCAACATGATTAATTATTTTTTGCGCTGTTTAGGCAAAACTCAACTCGCTTTGGCCTTGGTTTTGTTTTCTGTTTGTACTCTCTCTGTTGCTCAAGCTGAGAGCTTAAGTGCGTTGCACGTAAATGGTCTAGAAGATGGTGTAAGGCTGGGTGAGCATTTTCAGGTATGGCACGATTTAGAAGGCAAGGCTGATCTGGCTGATGCTATCGCTGCTTATCGTTTAGATAAGTTCTCTAGATTACCGAGTAAAGGTTCCACAGGTTTACAGCCAGGAGCTTTTTGGAGTGTTTTCTATCTGCACAATGATAGCGATAAGCCGATTACTCTAAATTTAGAATACGTTGACCACCAACTCATCTACTTAAATGCTTATCAACGTAATACCAATGATCCCAGTTTTCTAGAAATTGCCGATCTCGCTTTAAATAATTCTTTTTCAGAGCGCTTAGTCAGTCACCAAAGATTTGTAGTGCCAGTAGAGTTAGCAGCAGGAGAAACCCATCAGTTTTACTTTCGCTTTGGCTCTGACGAAAAGGGTTTTGTATTCCCAGATTTAAGGATTTGGCAGCCAGACAAAATGCACTATGTGCAGAGTATCGAGCTAGGCAGTATCGCCTTTCTGGTAGGCGGTCTGGCCTTAATGTCGATTATTTCCTTGGTGACCGGAATCGCCACCAATGATAAAACCTATTACGCGTACTTTGTCTATGCGGCGACCAAATTGGCGACATGGCCAACCATATTGGGCTTTACGCATATGTTCTTCATTCGTGAAGACTTCCATTGGAGTTACATGTCCTTAACTGGGGCAATGTCGATAATGACTGGTGTTATTTTTGCCCGCATATTCCTGCAAACAAAAGTGAATACGCCTCGTTTAGATTATGTTTTACGCTTTATGATCTTAAACGCGGCTTTACTCGCTGTAGCAGCTCTAACCAGAGAAACCGTATTCTCGGTGGTGCTTATTACCATTGCTTTATTGCTATACCCGATGTTAGCGATAGCCAGTTTGATACGTTGGTACCAAGGCTCTAGAGAATCCGCTGTTTACACCTTAGGTTGGACAGTATTAATAGTCGGGCTATTTAGCCAAGCTTTGCGTGATTTAGGCCTTGTTGAACATACCTTTGTTACTTACTACTGGCCGGTTGTAGCCTCATACAGTGAAATGATGGTGATCATGATTGCTATGGGGATTCACCTGTTTAGATTGCGCCGTCTAAAAGAGCAGGCCGAACTGCGCTATCGCAGCCAACTTGAGCGCGCTAAACAAGAATTAGAAATATTGGTGTCTGAGCGTACTCATGCACTTGAAGTTGCTAAGTCTGAGGCAGAGCGTGAAGCTCGCACCGATCCACTAACAGGCATAAACAATCGACGTAGCTTTATGGCGAAGGCCGAGGCGATGTTTGATAGTTGCCGTAACCGTTCACATCCTATGACCATGTTGATGTTCGATATTGACCACTTTAAGAAAATTAACGATAACCATGGCCATGCTGCTGGTGATAAGGCTTTGAAGAAGTTTGCCAGTACCTTAGAAAGTGAAATTCGTGATGGTGATGTATTAGGGCGTTTAGGCGGGGAAGAATTTGGCTTAGCCTTATATGCTGATTTAGATACTGCAAAACATACCGCAGAGCGTTTACGTTCTGCAGTTGAACGGATTTATGTGAATACCGGTGTGGTACAAATACGTTTTACCACCAGCATTGGTATTGCGTTAATGCAATCAGAAGAAAATATAGAGCAGCTGATGAGTTTAGCCGACCACGCTTTATACGAAGCTAAAGACAGCGGACGTAATAAAGCCGTCGTGGCAAACGTAGCTTAATCTGGAAAATGAGGATACTGAGCTATTTCATCAATATCTTTGTACCATTCAGCTTTCTCGTTGGTAAAAATATGGTCTTGCGGTTTTAAACTAGGGCAATTGTTTAGGCCGCCAGCCGGCACAATTACCCACTGCTTAGTACTCGATAAATAGGGCACTGCACTACCACACTGCTTACAAAAAGCGTTAGTTATACTGCGCTTAGGAACATCGTATCTAGCGACCAGGTTTTCACCAGCCAGCCACTTAAAAAATTCCGGCCTAATAAATAAATTTGAGACATGTGCGCTACCGGACATTTTCTTACACTGATCACAATGACAGAGGTGAAATTGCTGAAACTTGTCTTCGGCTTCAAACTGCACAGCTTCACATAGGCAACTTCCGTTGATGTTACTCATTTTTCAAGTCCTCCTAGGTTTTATTTCTATCAAACATCCATACTTTTATATCATATTGGTATAACCAGTTTAATCTTTAAACAAGGCCTTGTTATGAAAATGCTAAACTGTCTAGCAGGGTGTTCATGTGGCGATACAGCTTGCCTTTACAAAAAACAGCCTTAAAGCAGTATTTTATTGATGTTTGTGATATTCCTATTAGCAATATAATCTTACCAAAGCTAATTTATTGTTATTAACAAGTAATTAGCAACTATTGCTGGTTAAGAGCTAAGCCTTAAGCGTTATCTCGCTTTTGGTTATAAGGCAAAGGATTTGCCGCTTTCAAACAAGGACATATTTTGAATCAATTCACTTTTCCTGCACTCGCTTGCACCTTATCTGTATGCCTTATGGCAGGTTGTAGCCAATCACTCGAGCAACCTAACTCCGCCTACGATTTAGCCGTTAAGCAGGCTGCATTTCCTCAACCTGAAGATGTTAGCACTAATTTGTTTGCTGTAAATGCTAACAACGAACTACTGCAATGGAATGAACAAGGCGACAAACTGCTGGTACTCACTTGGAAAAGCCAGGGTGCCATCGACAAATTTATTTTGCCAAATACCCACAGTTCTACCAATCCAAATTATCCCATATGGGTGAGCCTCGCTCCGCAACTTCAGCAGTTCTGCAGTCAGTACCTGTCTGATAATGAAACCGTTTCGCAAAGCGAGCTTGAGCTGCGTTTAAAGCAATACCTAGGTTTAGACCCAAGCTGGAATTACGATTCTTTTGTAGAACTGTATGTTGCGCCAGAAGATCTGTTTAGGCCTTGTGTTGACCCTGAAATTGACGACCAGAGTTGTAAGTTGGATGCCAGCCACATAGCCGATGAGGTGAAGGGGATTAACGATTATCCAGGCTTCTATCAAGCTTTATACTTCAAGAGCTTTCGAGAGTCTGCAGGTGTTCCATGGACAGGCTTAGGTTACACCTACGATTGGGGAAACCTTCAATCCAAACAAGGTGCTAGTGAATACATTATTGCGCCGGGTGCAGAGTATCAGGTACATGCTGTTATCCCAACGGAGCAGTATTGCCGATGATTATGCCGGAAAAGCTACAAGTTTTAAGTCAGTTTTTAAAAAGTAACCCCGCTTTTTCTGGCTGCCAGAAAGAAGATCTAGCTCGGTTGTTAGCAAACATTACCGTTGTGAAGTTAGCGCCTGGTGAGGTTGTTTGCCGCTCGGGAGAAAACGCGAACAACCTATATTACTTACTAGAAGGTGAGCTACAAACCACCAATAAAGATCAGGTAAAAGGGCCGATTAGCGGATTCTTCGGTGAAGAGTCGGCATTAGGTATGCGCAGTTATATCTACGATATAGAGGTAGTAGAGAGTGCCGAGCTGGTGGTTTTACCCTTGGCGGCGATACTTACTCTAGAAGCCTACAGTAGTTTTAAGCAGTCATTGCTCGACAGCTTCCACTCTCGCCTTGCCGGACAAACGCATATTGAAGTCGACTTAAGCCCTAAACATGACATTGAAGTAGGCTATCGCCAGATCATTGGTTGGTTGTTTGCGATAATCACGCCTTTGATGATTTATTGGGGCTTAATACTTAGCCAGCAACCATTGCACCAAGATGCAATCTACTTTGCGTCAATTCTTGGAATTTGTTCGGTAATGTGGATCTTTCGTTTGCTGCCAGATTATGTGCCCGGGTTATTTGCAGTTTTAAGTGCCGTATTGCTGGGAATTACCACCAGTGAATCGGCGTTTTCCGGCTTCTCGAGCAACAGCTTTTTTATGGCTTTGAGCATACTTGGCCTAAGCGCGGTAATCCGCTCATCGGGTTTAAGTTATCGCATGTTGTTGCATCTACTGTTAATCGGTCCTGCTTCCAAAATTTGGTACAACATCAGCTTTTTTAGTGTTGGCGCATTGCTTACACCGGTTGTACCTACCGTTAATGGTAGGGTAACCATTGTTGCGCCGTTCTTAAAAGATTTGTTGAGTGGGGCGAGTAAAGAAGCGCGTGAGCAAGAGGGACCTAGGTTAAAGGCCAGCCTGCTATTTGGCGCAAGCTTACTGTCGCCAATTTTTGTTAGTAGTAAGTCGGTAAACTTCATCGTATTAGGCATGTTGCCACAGCAAGTTCAGCAGTATTTTCAATGGCTAGATTGGCTACTCGCAGCATTGGTTTGTGGCATGGTGTTGTTAGCGCTTTACGCTGTTTCTTTGTGCTGGGTTTATCGCAATAAACAAAGTCTAAAGCTGCCAAAAACTACAAGCCTGCAACAGCTTAAAACCCTTGGTTCGCTAAACCCTGCCGAGTGGTCGTCAATTCTTGGCTTAATCGTGCTTATATCGGCTCTGCTATTTGCCAATATTCACCGTATCGAAGTTGCTTGGGTTGCCTTAGCCATTCTGTTCTATTTGATGATGTTTGGCTTTTTAGATCCCAACCAGTTTAGAACCAAAATTGATTGGAGCTTTCTTGTATTCTTGGGCTCTCTAATTGGTGTGGTCGACATCATTCATCAAGTAGAGCTAGATACTTGGCTTACTGGGAAAATCTATTGGTTGGCAGCCTACATGCAAGAAAGCCTGGCACTGTTTGTGGTGTTGTTAGCTGTTATCGTGAGTCTTATTCGTTTAATACTGCCTATCAATGCAACGGTGATTATTCTAGCTACTTTACTTATTCCAGCTTCCATAGAAGTGGGTGTGAACCCTTGGGTCATTGGTTTCCTTATATTATTCCTTTCAGAAAGCTTCTTTTGGCCGTTCCAGGCTTCTTATTACATGCAATTTTTAAGCTTAACCACCGGTATTGTGAGTAATGATGAAGCCAAGTTGATGAAAATGAATGTACTGATATACCTGTTTAAACTTGTAGCTGTTTATCTCAGCATTCCCTATTGGCAGAGCATGGGGCTTATATAATGAAAAAGTTATTGTTAAGCGTCATTATGCTGAGCTTTCTCGTTGCCACTATCGGCGTGATAGTCGTGGAGGGAGCTTCAAGGCCAAGAATCCTCATTCTTCATAGCTATGAAACCGACTATGCCTGGACCCGTACAGTTAACCAGGGCATCGACAGAGCCAAGCGCGCGCACATGAATGTTGATATTCGCTATCACTACATGAATACCAAAAATCAGTCTAGCGAAGCCGCTAAAAAACGCGCTGCAACGGTTGCTAAACGGGTAGTCGATAACTACCAACCCAATGTATTACTGGTTATTGATGACGATGCTCAGCGCTTAGTTGCTACCGACTATATTGGCAACGAAGCGATTCAGATTGTGTTTGCCGGGGTAAATGCTGAGCTTGAAGCCTATGGTTATCAGGACGCTAACAATGTAACCGGCATACTCGAACGTAAATCGGTGTCAGCAATTAAAGAAGTATTAAGATTATTGGTAGAAAGCCAGCCTAGACTTGGCAGCTTGAAAGGGAGTGTTGTTTACCTCTCCGATAGTTCAACTTCGGCCAAGCTTGATGCGGGTTACCTAGCAAAGCAAGAGTGGGCGCCACTTGAATACCAAGGGCACCTTGGGGTTAAAACCTTCGAGCAGTGGAAGCAAGCTGTTCTATCACTTAACGGCAAGTACCAATTTTTGCTAGTAGGCGGCTACCGTAAACTGTTTAGTGACGGTAGCGAAAGCTTTGTCTCTGCTGAAGAAGTGGCGCAATGGACCGAAGCAAATTCAACGCTGCCGATTGTTGGTATCAATGCTTTTAACTCTGAAGACGGGGTCATGCTCTCGATTGGAGCTTCCCCCTTTGAGCAGGGAGAGATAGCATTCGAGCGGGCTATTCGCTTAGTGGAAGATCCCGCTAGTTTGTCACAAATGTCGGTGGCTATATCAAAACAATACGTGGTAGCTCTGCGTCATCAAGCACTTGAAGCTCGCGATATCAAAGTGCCAAAAGTATTAGAAGCTTTTGCCCGCGCCACCAATAACTACTTTGAATAAAACCGTTAAGGAAGACTGTTTTGGCTATTAGATGGAATTTACGTAGACGCATACTTGCGCTTGCTTGTTTATGTGTTGTCGCAAGCGCCTTAGTTACTAGTTATGAGCACCTGCAGCGGTGGATAAGCGACAGTGGAACAAATAGTGTAATACTGGCGGTGGTTGGGCCAATGTCGGGTAATGAAGCCGACAAAGGCCTATCAATGGTTCACGGTGCTCAACTTTATGCTGATCTCCATAATAGCCAGCGGCAAGATAACCAAGTAGCCATTGTTGTTCAGCAATACGATGATGCTAATGACAAAAGCAAAGCACAACTAATTGCGAAGCAGTTAGCTGCAACCAACAATGTAGTTGCCGTATTAGGACACCGAGCATCCTCTACCTCGATCAAGGCCGCCAGTATTTACCAACGTGCTGGTTTGCCCATGGTAGGGGGCTCAGCCACCGCAACAGAGATCACCCAGAATAATGACTGGGCTTTTAGGGTTATTCCAGACAACCATTTACAAGGTAAGTTTGTTGCCGACTATGTTGCAAGCTTAGCTAAAGGCAAAGCGGTATTAATCTATAGCCAAGATAAATTTGGCGAGTCGTTAGCGGATTCTTTTCTTAATAGAGCTGAACTGCTAGCGATTCAAACGCTGAGTTTAGGGGTGGATTTAAAAAGAGACATCGCTAAACAAGCCGAGCTAATAAGCCAAAAAATTAGTGAGTTTGGCCACACTGGCGCAGTGTTCTTAGCGGTGCATGATGTAGAAGGTGAAACGCTAGTTAGCCATTTAAAGCAGCAACATCCAAATTGGCTGTTTATTGGCAGTTCTTCTATTGGTAAGCAAAGTTTTCCGGAGCGTTTTAAACATCGAAGCCAAGAGAGAGAAGTGTCTGGTTATTATACTAATGGGGTGTTCGCCGTTAGTCCTATCTTGTTTGATGTAGCTAGTGAATCAACTCAACTGTTTTATCAAAGCTTTCATAAAGGTTTTGGTTATGAGCCTAGTGGTGTTTCGGCTGCATACTATGATGCGGCAACTATCGTATCGGCCGCTATAGATGCAGCAAGCGGTGAAGCTGGCGGGGCCGATGACTTTAGCCAGCTTAATATAGCTAGCCAAAGAGCGGCGATAAAAAACCACTTAACTGGTTTTGATTCACCCAATAATGCTGTTCAGGGTTTAACCCACTCTTTGTATTTTGATTCACAAGGCAACGTATTACGCCCTATGCAAGTGGGCTTGTTTAGTGGCGGGGCTTTTGTTTCCGCGCCGATCCAACTGCAAGATGTTAATGACGAAAACCTTGCGGTGCGCCGAACTGATGTAGTGTATACCGGCATTGAAATGCAAAACATTAGCGAGTTTTCCACCATAGATATGACTTTCAAAGCTAAATTTAAACTTTGGTTTAGAAGCACACCTGGGGTAAAAGCCGAAGACATCGTGTTTTTGAACTCGGTAGGCGATTTGGCCTTGCAAGAACCAATAGAGTCTAATTTTACAAGCCAAAGTACTTACCAGCTTTATCAGGTTGAAGGCACTTTTCTAGCAGATGCCAAACCCGGTAGAGCAGCCTTTGGAGAATACCAACTGGGCGTAAGTTTTAGGCATACTACGCTGCCAAGAAGTGAGCTTATTTATGTATCAGATATTGTTGGGCTCGGCCAAACCAGCCTACATAAAAACCAAGCTAATCAGCATAAGGTTCAATTTGACACCAGCCAGTGGCGCCAAGGCAGCACTTTGTCTTTTCAAGATACCTTACGTAAACGCAGTTTAGGTGATCCCAAGTATTTACATTCAGACAGACAAGCCGTGGAGTTCTCTCGGTTTAACTCTCTAACGCCGGTACAAGAAAATGTATTAAGCCTAAGAGGGCGTATTCCTGCACAGTGGCAGCAGATAATCTTTTATAGCAGTGTATTGGCGTGGTTACTTTACGCATTGGTTTTAGACTTTAAGATACTGGGTCAGCTATCTAGAGCTTATGGCTTAGGGAACAAGCTTTTATACGCCTTGTTTATAGCTTCCGCTGAGCCCTTGTTTTTAGATTGGTTAGCGCAAGCTTATCCTAATACTAATCAGCTGTTTGCTAGCAATTGTTTCGACGTATTGTGGTGGCTACTGTTGGCCTCGACCTTAGCTTTGTTAATTGATGTGTTGCTTTGGGACCCCATAGAAAAGCGCAGTGGCCGCCAAGTTCCACGAATTATGCGCCACTTAACTCGTGGCTTAGCATACATAGGAGCGATATTTGCGATTCTCTCTTTTGTATACCAACGAGAGCTAACCAGCCTGTTAGCAACGTCTGGCTTAGTGGCAATGATCCTGGGCTTAGCTTTGCAATCAAACCTTGTGAATATTTTCTCGGGCATTGCTATTAGCTTGGAGAAGCCGTTTAAGCTTGGAGATTGGATTAGTCTAGGTGGCTATGGCGGGCCAATTGTAGGCGAAGTTATAGACATGAACTGGCGTACAACTAAGGTAAAAACGGCTGACAATACACTCTATTCTATCCCTAACAATACTTTGGCAAATGCCAATTTAAACAATGTGAGTAGCAGTGGGCAGATTGTGACAGGTGGTTTTTCTGCCTCAGTAAATAAACAGTTAGAACCCTTGCAGGTGATCCCCCGGATAGAAGCCGCCCTTATGGCTATTGATGCCGTTAATCGGGTTTATATTGATGTAGCTAGCATAGGTTCTGACAATGTAGATTATCAAATTAAGCTGGTGCATGGGGTAGATGATACCGCCACAACTACCGATTTAGTTTGGCAGGCTATTTGGCGCTTGGATGCTGAAATTAAGCAGGAACTTGAGGTAAAAGAACCAGAGCTGGAAATCCCGTTACTTAATGATGCTTAGTGGCGTTTGTTCCTTTATAGAAGTTTGTTAAGCTGGGGCAAACTCAACGAGGGAACAGCTGATGCAATTACACATTACCAACGGCGATAGCGTGGGAGACATGCTTAAGCAATCAACTATTGTCCAAGGTGAGATACTGTGTTGGCGAGACGTATTGCATGATGGGCCAATTGTGGCTGCAGAAGGGCAAGCTTATCTAAAAGCTCGAGCTAGTTTCATTCATGAAACAATAAGTTTGCCCAGCCCTTTGCCTGTAATGGAGATTACCGAACAGCAGATCTTAGATGATTTTGTTCAGCGCCAAGCTGTTTTAGATAAGCTAAGCCAATATAAAGAGATTGTGTTGTGGTTTGAACACGATCTCTACGATCAACTACAGTTAGCTGAATGTTTATTTCATTTAGCCAAACATCCCGAACTTACCGAGCAATTTCGAATTATTTGTATTGGTGAGCATCCCGAGCTTGATTATTTCCATGGCCTAGGAAACCTTTCGATTAGCCAGCTTGAAGCGCTTTATCCAAACAGACAAACGCTTAGTGTTGAGCAATTAGAATTAGGCAAAAGGGTATGGCAGGCACTTGTAGCCAACACGCCTGAACAACTCAATCATCTACTCCTAGAACCATTATCACCACTACCATTTATGGCGAATGCTTTGCTGCGTTTTGCCCAAGAGTATCCTTGGCTAGATAAGGGGTTAAGTCTTACGCAATTGCACATTCTTGAGTCTTTGGCTAAACCAATGCAAGAGTTACCCATTTTGCAGAGTAATCTTCGTCAGCAAGCTCAATATCAGGGTGAAGAAGAGTTCGTTGCGGATCAGCGTTATCAACAAATTATGGAAGACTCTGAGATAAAACTTGGGCGACTATTTGTGAACTTGCAAACCTTAGAAGATGCGCCTTTTCTTGGGGATGCTTGGTTAAGCAAAGAGCTTTACTGTTTGTCTCATTTAACTCCACCTTGTGTAAAAATTGACAACAAGGATGACAAACAATGGAGTATGGATGCTAGTTATACTATCACCGATACAGGGCTTAAGGCGCTTGAGGGCGCAATGCTTAAAGAGCTTTCTTCTCAGCTAAGTTTTTGGCGAGGTGGAGTTAACATCAGCCAAGATAATTACTGGTGCTGGGACCACAAGCAAGGCCAGATAGTGATGCAGTAATAGCGAGGCAAAGAGCGGCAATAAAAAACCACGCTTAGCGTGGTTTTTAGTTTTATTTACAGTTGCTGTTTAAGCTTTCACCATCAATCGGTTTAGCGTAACCATCAAAACAGCGGGGCAATGGCCAAGAGGGTTTGCTCACAACTAAACCCTGGTTAGGGTCGCAAACTTCTCCTTCGCTAGCTAAGCACCATGAGTTGGGTTCTGGCGTTGCTGCTTTGTTTTGCTGATGACGATATTTAGATACCGCTTGATAAACAACACGTCGGGCTTTGTTTAAGCTGCTTAAGGGTTCCCAGCCTTCTACTGCTCGCCACGGATTCATCGATATATTTTCACAAAACTGCTGTTGCTGCTCGCTATATAAATGCTGCGGAGGAATGTTAATCGTTGCAATGCTAATGAATGGCGAGGCTTGCTCAGACCAAATAGCGGTAGCATCGTCTACCGGCATGTAATAGCCCGGCAGTTTTTCTTGTACCATAAACTCAAAACATGCTCCGCCGTTTGCTAATTGAGTTTCTAATTGATTGCTTAAATAATCAGGATCTGATTTATCTACCTTGCTAGGGAAGGTCATTCCGGCACAAGGTTTAGTAGAAAACTTAATGGTGCTGTTGCCTAAACGGTAGGGCAGCATAGAAAAATACTGTGCTTCAAGGGGCGTATTGATAACCGACGACACGGTTTGAATCGCCCGATAAAACTGCTTGGGGTGCAAACGTGGTGGAAACAAGCTAATAAACCACTTGGTGCGTTGAAATTTAGCCAAGTAAGTCATGTCGTCTGCGTAATCAAAAATGTTACGGTTAAAAAATGCCGGCGTATTGGTCATAATGAAATCTTGGTTATGACTCTCGCCTAGTTCCGGGGCAATGGCTTTACCAGGTACGTTCATTACTTTTACCGCCATTCCCCGCGCGTCGCCTTTACTATCAGCTTGTACTAGCATGTCACCATTGGAGAAACGGATCCAAGCTTTATATTGCTGATTTTCTTGCGCAAACAGCCCAGCTTTAAAACGCTCTGGAATGTCTGGGTTTACCGAGAAAGTAGCACGGGCACAACCGGTTGCTTTGGCATGCGCGTCCCTTCGGTAAGGCAACCCGTTATATTGCTCTGCACGTTTAGATATTTCGCGCGCCGAGTTAATCGCCGACATAATGGCTTCTTGCTCTGGCTTGGTAATGCCCATTTCTTTATATAAGTCGTTAGCATTAGCAGCATTAAAACTTAAACCAAGCAAACAAAGGGCTAAAGGTGATTTAGTAAATAGTTTTTTCATCTTAGTGCACCTTTGCTGGATTGTTTTTCGCGGCGTTAAAGCTGTCTAAACAAGCTTGCTGTTCAGAGCCAAACTGTGGCGCTTGAGTGTATTTAGACCAATCAAGTGGGTCTCCACCAAGCTTGTCGCTAAACTCTGGGTTGCCCATTACTTTCAAGTATTCTAACAAAGCGGCACGCTCCTGGATGCTAAGCAAACGACCGATTCGGCCTGGCATATCAACATCAGTGAATAGATGCCCTTGGTTACCGTTGCCCTTAATACTGGTATCGTGTTTAAAACTACCTGGGCGTTGTTCGGTAATAAAACCTAGATGGTCTGGGTTGTACTCACGATTACCAATATAAAATTGCTTTGGTCGCTCACGAAGTGGCGATAACAGGTGGTATAAAGTAGGCACTGAACCATTATGTAAGAATGGTGGGGTAGCCCACACACCATGTAATGGGCGCGGTTTATAGGCTCGCATATTGGCGATTCTAAAAGGTACATTTAAACCATCGTAGTCAGCAATCAAGGCTTTATCGATGTTGTTGTCTTGATAAAGCTTTGGCACTAAACGATTAAGCAGTATTTGTAAGCCATCGCCTGCATTTACCGGGGCCGAGCCTGGAATAATTTTGCTACCATCGTAGCGGTGATCCATGTAGTTATCTGCAGCAGTAGAGTCAGTGCCGATCACCGAGGTTTTAACCCAAGGCATTGCCCAAATTACCTCGCGCCAATCTTCGCGTACCGCTTGTTGGCCAACAAAAGTAATGTCTCCGTCCATATCCCATTGCCAGTTTACATCTATTTGCTTGTCTGGATTTTCGCCAGGTTTGCTGGCTACTTTCCATTGGTAGGGTTGGACTTTATGCGGTCCATGACAAGCCTGACATTTGTCTAGGAATAAGTCTTTACCTTGGGTGGCCAGCTGGGTATCAATGTTTCCTAGAATAGCTTCCGGCCAGCGCGGTGGCTCTAGTGAGCGTAAGGTGCCTTCAACGCAGTGCATGCCGGCTAAATCGATGACTGATTCACCAAATTCTTCGCTAGTTAATAATTCACCTTCATCATTCACTAGTTTGATTGGCGCCAATACGCCTAGGCTTTCGCCCACGTTCCTTGCCATTGCTTGGTTGGTAAAGCCAGTGTATTGCACCCAATCGAAACGCCATATATCCCAAAGGAAGGGATAGCTAACCGGTGCATTAGCGACACGGTAGTTAGCAGGTTCGTCGAGGTCGTAGCCAAATACTACATTAGCTATTCGGCCTACTGCGTCTGTTCGGCCGCGGCCTTCTTCAACAGGGTAGAGCTTAGGAGCACCAGCGCCCGATACAAATTGCTTAATATTACCCAAGAAGCCCCAAATTTGTTTGCGTAGTTGCTTACGCTGTGCAGGATCTTGTCCTGCAACGCGGTCAGCAAAACGGCTCCATTTACTTGGATTAATGAGGGTTGCGACTACAGAGGCGGCGAGGGTAGTAATAAACTCGCCACGTTTGGCGTTAGAAATGCTTTGCACTGCTTGACCACCATCGATGCGCAGCGCGTTACCTTGGTAGTGAAGCTCACCGGTATGACACATGGCACAGGTAAGATCTAAGCGCTCTTTACCGGATTTAGGGTCAATGTGCCGACCTAAACCTACTGGAAGGTTGCCAGGGTTTAAAGTGGTAGGCTGCTGGCCAGGGGTTACAATAAAGCCCCAGCCGCGCATATTGTCGGGGCTGGTTAATAAATCTTTGGAAAGCGGTAGCTCTAGGTTAATGAACCAATCATATTCTAGCCCTAATAGCTCGGTACCTTGCGGGGTAAAGTAAAAACGCTCACGTTGCTCATCTGTCCAACCTTTGTTGAGGTAGTGAACTTGATTCACTGTCTCTATCGTTAGGTTAGGTTTGAGGAAAGCTTTTAGCCCTAAATATCCAGCTGTGATCAAGGCAATGCCGAGAAAAGAATAGCGTAACCAACGTGGTCCTAATGCTAGCCAAACCTGCCAAATTGCTTTTACTAAACCCCAAACCCAATTTAACAAACGGGTGGTGGCCTTAATAATTAGCTTAAAAGGCAGTAAGACGATTTTTAAGACGAGCAAAAGTAGCCCAGACAGGAGCTGTTTTAGCATAGTTTCAAATCCATTTGTAAGAATGCAAGCGGCCTGCGTCGTGCAGGCCGTAAATGTTGGTTAAATGTTATAGGTATTTTAAGTGGATTGCACTTAACTATTACTAAAACAAAGAGATAGATCTAGGGGCTGTATATCTTTCGAGCTGATTTTTGCAGCAGTTTGTGGCTGATTTATACAAGGCAGAAGCTTTGACGTGTAGCGAGCTTACATGAGAAGCTGATAACGCAGTAGAAATAAGCCACAGAGGCTGCCCAAAGGGTTCGGCTAAAATCGCTTTATGCTTTGTTAAGGTGTGTTTACCTAGAATGCTAGGCTACACACTCTTTGCCGCGCCTAAAGCGATTTTATCGCGAACAAAATTTAACCGCGAAAGATAAACAGCCCCTAATAACAGCATATTTACACTTAGCTGCGAATTAACATTCGATAATGTTTACTGCTAAGCCACCACGAGCAGTTTCTTTATATTTGCTCTTCATATCACAGCCAGTTTCCCACATGGTTTTGATGGCTTTATCTAAAGAAACTTTGTGCTCGCCACTGCCTCTTAATGCTAATCGAGCGGCATTTATGGCTTTAAGTGCGCCCATGGCATTACGCTCAATGCAAGGAACTTGCACCAAACCGCCGATGGGATCGCAGGTTAAGCCAAGGTTGTGCTCTATGCCAATTTCGGCGGCGTTTTCAATTTGTTCGGGGTTACCACCAAATATTGCCACCAAGCCTGCTGCAGCCATCGAGCAGGCTACGCCCACTTCGCCTTGGCAGCCAACCTCTGCACCAGATATAGATGCGTTGGTTTTGTATAAAGAACCAATGGCTGTAGCGGTTAGAAAAAACTGATTGATTGAATCTTGATCGAGCTCTTGAACGTGATTGTGGTAGTAGTGCAATACCGCAGGGATAATACCTGCGGCGCCGTTGGTTGGTGCGGTAACTACGCGGCCACCGCCAGCATTTTCTTCACTAACCGCTAATGCATATAGGTTAACCCAATCCATCACATTTAGTGGGTCAGAGCTCAAGTTTCGCTGCGAAGCCAACTGCCGATTTAAAGTTGGTGCCCGTCTAGCCAGTTTTAAGCCGCCCGGTAATATGCCTTCTTCACTAATGCCGCGTTTTACACATGCTTGCATTGTAAGCCAAATTTGTTGGGTGTAATGGCTAATGGTTCGGGTAGAACAGTGAACTTGCTCGTTGGCCGAGACCACGGCCGCAATGCTTTTGCCACTTTCTTTGCAACGTTGTAATAAGCTCTCGGCGTTCTCGAAGGGATAGGGGTAATGGTGACTCGACGTATCGTTTTCTTGGCCTTCTTCGACAATGTAACCGCCGCCTATAGAGTAATAGGTGGCCGAGATGCTTTTGCCATTGTCTAGGTAGGCATGAAAACTTAAGGCATTACTGTGGGCTGGTAGCTGCTTACGACGATGAAATACAATGGCACCTGTTTTAGCGAAGTTAATGGTCTTCTTAGCTAACAACGATAACTCTTCGGTTTGCTCAACCTTTAGCAGCATCTGATCAACGGTATCAACATCCACTAACTCGGGCGACTCACCCAACAAGCCCAAGATAACGGCCTTGCCTGTGCCATGGCCTTTGCCTGTTGCACCCAATGAACCAAACAGTTCTACTTTAATGTGATCAACTCGATTTAGCTCAGCGTTGCTGTCTAAACGCTCTGCAAACAGCTTAGCTGCTTTCATTGGTCCAACAGTGTGAGAGCTGGAAGGCCCAATACCTATTGAGAATAGGTCAAATATGCTTACCATGTTTAATCCTAGCTAAAGCTGCTTAAGCCACTAAGTTGTTAATTCTGAGATTATAAGTATATTTAGTTATCTGCAACAATGAGAAGCGAAATCACGCAATATTTTAGCGGTGGCTCCCCATATCACATGTTTTTCTACTTCTATAAAGTACACTTCCTCGAGCTTTCCTCTGCGTTTGAAGGAATAGCCGTGGTAATTATCTAGTCGCAAAAAGGGCTGTAGTGGCAATACCATTACCTGAGCCACTTCGTCGTAGTTAAGTTTAAACGACAACGCTTGGTTGGTGGTGGCTATAAAAGGGCGTACCGAAAAATTACTTACTGTGGTTTGTTTTGGCAATTGACCATGAATAGTAAACGCAGTGGGATGAATGCCAATTTCTTCGTAGGTTTCCCTAAGCGCAGTGTGGCTAAGGTTAATGTCTTCGGGATCGTGTTTGCCACCAGGTAAACTTATTTGTGAAGGGTGGTGGCGCAGATGAGCGCTGCGTTGAGTGAGCACTATTTGTTCTGCTTGCCCTGGTTGAGCGATAATTGGTAATAGCACCGCCGCGGCATGTTTAGCGCTGCGAGGCGAATCTTGTTTAGCGAGTTGTAGGAGAAAGCGTTGTAAAAAATGTGTGGTTTCTTTTTGGGACAACGGTTTTCTCCAACTTAGGTTATTCGAGTACCGGAAGAATTCGACTTAATTTATCGAAGGTCTCTTGATATTCGGCGTCAACTTTGGAATCTGTGACAACACCGCCACCAGCCCAACTGTATATTTTTTGATTTTCGCACACTAAGGTGCGAATGGTGATATTGGTATCCATATCACCACTACTAGAAATATAACCAATAGCACCACAATAAGCGCTGCGGCGGCTCTCTTCAAGCTCCTCAATAATTTGCATCGCCCGAATTTTAGGGGCTCCGGTGATCGAACCTCCCGGAAAGCAAGCTGCTAATAGTTGCTCTGCAGAATAGTCTGGGGCAAGTGTTGCGCGGATTGTGCTCACCAAGTGATGCACCGCGGGGAAAGATTCTATGGCAAATAGTTTGGGGACTTCTACGGAGCCAGGGCTCGCGACTCGGCCAATATCATTACGCAGCAAATCAACAATCATGAGGTTTTCGGCTTGGTCTTTTTCGGCAGTGAGTAACTCGTCGGCCAGTTGTTGATCACGCTGCTTATCCGTACTTCTAGGGCGTGTACCTTTAATTGGTTTAGTTTCTATTTCACCATCCTTTAAGCTAATAAAGCGCTCTGGAGAAACGCTAAGAATACAGCTGCCGGGTAATCGTATAAACGCGGAGAAAGGCGCTTGGTTAGCTGCAATAAGGCGCTGGTAAGCTTCTGCTTCTGTTCCTTGATAGCTTGCACTAAAACGCTGCGCCAGGTTAATTTGGTAGCAATCACCACTCAACAAATACTCTTGTACTTGTTCAAATTTGTCATGGTAGGCCGCTTGGTCCATATTACTTTGCCAGGCGCTAGTTAGTTCAAATTTAGGCAACTCTTGGCTTGTTTGAATGCTTAGCCAAAGCTCACGCTGCTTTAAACGTTCAAGGGCAGTTTCTTCGTCGCCAATCTCATGCCATTGAATTAGTGTTGTGCTTTTTGTGTGATGATCAAAAATAAGTGCCCAATCATAAAAGCCTACTGCCATATCTGGAGTGCTTAAATCTTTGGCTAAGCGCTCTGGTAAAACTTCTAAGCTTCTTCCTAAATCATAGGACCACAAGCCTAAGGCACCACCTTCAAAGGGAAATACTGGAGTGCTGGCTTGCTCTTCGGGGAACAGTTGCTTGCGCAAACACTCAAGTAACTCAAAGGGTGCTTGTTCGCTTTGGTAGTGCTGCTCGCCAACCCTAACTTTGGATGTGCCATCGCTATAGGAAATAGTGGCGATAGGATCGGCGACTAAAATATCAAACTGGTTATTCTCGTGAGAGTCGGCAGCCGATTGTAAAAAACAACACCAGTCTTGCTGTGCTAGTTGCTCGAAGAGTTGTACTGGAGAAATAGAAAAAGTTTTACTAACAATCATATAGGTAGTTTTGCGTGACCATTCACTATTCAGAATTGAAGATGTAGATAAATTGTAAAAACTTAGCTTTAGGTTATAGCAGGCTTTGTGACGCAAGGGTATCATAGGCGCTGAAGGATAACGACAACAACCCTAACAGCCGTAGCAACAGCCTTGATAAAAGCTGTTGATAATAAAAGGCAATAATAAGGAAACGTGGAGACTTTATGACCATCATCCGTAAACAGGACTTTATTGACAGTGTCGCAGAATCGCTGCAATTCATTTCTTACTACCACCCCCTCGATTTTGTCACCGCAATGGCGGAAGCGTACGAAAAAGAACAGAGTATTGCAGCCAAAGATGCCATCGCCCAAATCTTAATTAACTCACGCATGTGTGCTCAAGGTTTGCGTCCTATCTGTCAGGATACCGGCATTATCACTACGTTTGTAAAAGTAGGGATGAATGTTCAATGGGATAGTGATCTCACGGTTCAAGAAATGGTTGATGAAGGGGTTCGTCGCGCTTATACCAACCCAGATAACCCTTTACGTGCTTCTATTGTTGCTGACCCTAACGGCGCACGTAAAAACACCAAAGACAATACTCCAGCGGTAGTTCACATAGACTTAGTTGCAGGTGACAAAGTTGAGATTATGGTTGCGGCCAAAGGTGGCGGCAGTGAAAACAAATCTAAGATGGTAATGCTAAATCCATCTGATTCTGTTGCAGAGTGGGTTCTAAAAACCTTACCAACAATGGGTGCTGGTTGGTGTCCACCGGGCATGGTAGGCATTGGTATTGGCGGCACTGCAGAAAAAGCTGCAGTAATGGCCAAAGAATCGCTAATGGATCCGGTTGATATTCAAGACCTCATCGCTAAAGGCGCAGAAAATGCCGACGAAGAACTACGTTTAGAGTTGATGGACGGCATTAACAAACTGGGTATAGGTGCTCAAGGCCTTGGCGGATTAACCACGGTGCTTGATGTAAAAGTAAAATCTTGCCCAACGCACGCGGCTTCTAAACCGGTTGTAATGATCCCCAATTGTGCAGCAACACGTCATGCACATTTTCATTTAGACGGTAGCGGCCCAGCGGTACTAACGCCACCTAAGCTTGAAGACTGGCCAGAGATCACTTGGGATGTTGGTGATAATGTTCGCCGAGTAGATGTAAACAAAGTGACCAAAGAAGAAGTTGCCACCTGGAAAATGGGTGAAACAGTATTGCTTAACGGCAAAATTCTTACTGGTCGCGATGCAGCCCATAAGCGTATTAAAGAGTATCTAGAGCAGGGTAAACCATTCCCTAATGGCGTAGATTTTAATGGCCGATTTATTTACTACGTAGGTCCGGTAGACGCGGTACGAGATGAAGCAGTTGGTCCAGCGGGTCCTACAACGTCTACTCGTATGGACAAATTCACAGACATGATGCTTGAAGAAACGGGTTTAATGGGCATGATTGGTAAAGCGGAACGTGGCCCTGCAACGGTGGATTCTATTGCTAAACATCAGTCGGTTTATTTAATGGCGGTAGGCGGTGCTGCTTACTTAGTATCTAAAGCGATTAAGAATGCCAAGGTAGTGGCTTTCGAAGATTTAGGCATGGAAGCCATCTATGAGTTTGAAGTAGAAGATATGCCAGTTACTGTAGCAGTTGATGCCGACGGTAACTCTGCTCACCAGCAGGGACCAGCAATTTGGAAGGCTAAAATTGAAGAACTAGATGCAAAACTAAGCAAGTAATATATTTAGTTTTGCTTAGGGTCTGTTGATTTTTCGCTGCAATAATCAGCTCGGAAGATCAACAGACCCTAATGAAAGCGGCTTAAGCCGCTTTTTTTTGTGCCATTTTTTTGTTTAACAGGTAATCGGCAGAAAATGGACCTGCTCCCCAAATAACATTAATTAGTATCATTAAACCCCATAGCTGGTGGTCGTAAAAACCACCGGGCCAAAGCACTGGGTAAGACACGACAGCGATGATATTAAAGAAGAACAACTTCAAAGCAAAAATACGGGTAAACAAGCCAAGTACCAGAAATACCGGCAAAATTAGCTCGGCTGCAGTTCCTAGGTAGGCTGCTAGCTCCCAAGGTAAAATTGGCACTTGGTACTCAAGTTCAAATAGATAAAGCGTTGAATCCCAGCTGGTAAGTTTTAAATAACCTGAGCGGAAAAATACAATGGCTACCCATATTCGAGTAAACGTGAGTAATAGAGGGATAAGCAGAAACTGCATCATCTCTACGGCTTTTAGGTAGATATTATAAAGTGGCATCATTTGACTCTCCTATTTCTGATGCAAAACTAAAATGGGATAAACGTTGTAATTGAATAGATTCGCCAAGGAGGGTTTCTAGTTCTGCCAAACAGTGTTGAGGCAGCTCACCTAATGGACGTAATTGCTGGCAATGGCTAAGAAACGCATAACTAAGCGGGGATATTTGCTCTAGCTGAACTTCAAAATCAGCTTGCTTAGTAAATAGTACAAAATCTTGTTCATCTAATTCGATGGCTTCAACTTGGTTTGCTTGAACCATTTGGTAGATAGAAAAAACAGGGTATTGGCTGGCTAGTAAAGACTGATGAGGCGCTAAGTGCAGCACAGCATCACCTAGTTGCTCTGCTGGTATCGATTGGAGAACTTCTACAGTGAAAAGCTGGTTTGTTAATGGTTGGCCAGCCGTCTGTTCAATTTGCCAATCTAGCAGCGCGATATCTGCTAAATAGGGTAGAGTAGATAGTGCGTCTTGTTGTAGTAAGAACTGATTAAAACCCAAGCCAAAGAGGTTGAGGTCACCTTGATTATGACCATGCTGTAAAATGAAGTTTTTAGCGACAAACTTAAAATATTCTTCACCCACTAGCTTTTGCACTGTTGGGTAACTGGCACTCAAAGCTTCGCTAAGGCTTAGCACATAGTTATTTTGGTAGATTTGTATCGACTCTTCAGCGCTTAACGCGATATTGGCTAAGCGAGATTCAAGGCTGGTATCTGTTTGATTTAGTGAGCGAGAAAACTCTTGTTGTAGTTGTTTAAGCACAGTTCACCTCGCTTATAGCAAGATCAATATGTTTAGCTTGCGCCACTTCTTCAATGAGCACCTCTAAGGATGGAAAATCGCTGTCCCATTCAATAAGGGTGGGGATGCTATTGGCATAGTATTGCTGAAATTGGCGATACAGTTGCCATACTGGCTCACTAACTTTTTGGTTGTGGCTGTCAATAAGTACTGTTTTGTTGTCGAGTTGTTTTTCGGTATAACCCGCTAAGTGGATCTCTTTAACTGCAGCTAGGTTTAGTGTCTCTAAGTATTCTTGGTTATCCCAACCTAGGTTATGGCCACTGACATAAACATTGTTAATGTCTAACAGCAAACCGCAGCCAGTAGCTTCAACCAACCGGTTCAAAAACTCCGGCTCATGAATGTGGCTTTCATGATAGGCCAAATACGCCGAAGGATTTTCGATAAGCAGTTGTCGGCCTAAAAAGTCTTGTGCTTGGTTAACGTGTTCTATAAAAACCTGTAAGCACTCTTCCGTGTAAGGTAGGGGCAGTAGGTCGTTATAAAAGCGCCCGTTAATGCTGCTCCAGCTTAAATGCTCAGAGACGATAAAAGGATTAACATCATCAATTAATGCTTTTAGTTTCTCTAAATGTGTTTTGCTTAATGCATCGAAGGACCCTAGCGACAAACCAACCCCGTGCACACTAATAGGGCTGTGCTCAGCGATTTGCTTAAGTAAATGATAATCGTATGAGTGAGGGTTGAAGTAGTTCTCAGCGTGTATCTCTAGCCAATCCAATTGCTGGTGTTTGTTTAGCAACTGTTCTGCATAAGCTGAGCGCAAACCAAGCCCGTATTGTTTTTTTGTCATAGTGGTGTTCGTTTAAGCGAGGGAGTAGGGAGGCTGCCGAACCAAGTTTAGCTGGTTCGGCAGTTACAAATTAGCTAGATTGTTTGCTACCACCAGCTAGTTTGTCACATAAGCCTTTTGGTAATACAACAAAAGCGTCTGATTGGTTGTCGGCTGTCGCTGTGCCGGCACATGAGCTATTTTTGGTAGCACAGTCATTTTTGCCAGCTTTGGCTACGCCGTAACATTTCTCTTTACCTGCAGCAACAGCTGGAGTAGCGGTAAGAGTACCCAATGCGATTAAACCAGTTACTGCTGTAGCGATTGCAATGTTTGAACCTTTCATAATATTTCCTTTATCAAATTGTGTCGTGTTAAGTACAACTTGTTCACTTAGTTGTAGCTAAGGAAACCGCATTACTAAAGAAAAAATTTCGTGAGTTGTGAAAAAATATCAACAATAGAGCAAAGGTTTTTACAATTTTATATTAAGTGGCTTTTTGTTAGTGCTAGGCATGGCGCGGCTTAGGTCTTGATTTTGTTAGCTTTAAAAAAGTTATTTATTTTTTTGATTTTTTTAGTGAAAGATTAGGTTGCAGCTATGTAAAATTAGCTCGCTAGTCACTAGCGAGATACCTACCAAAACTAACTAAGATTTGCCCTTAAGTTACTGTCGAAAATTATGCTGCTGCGTTTTAAACGAACTCTAGGCTGCATATTGTTATTAGCTTAAGGAAACTTCTTGGTATGTGGCTTGTCTACAACAGCGCTTGTAACAGTTACGTGCTTTTTTCTACAAATTAGTTAATTATATCAATACATTGTTTTAACAGGTTGAATTTATGAAACAGCTTATCTTGGCTAGCGCCTTGACACTATTGGCTAGCGCCTGCACAACGGTAGTTGAAGAAGATCAAACTCAGCGCAAAGAACAACAATATCGCGATACCATTATTGTTAGTGCAGAGCCCGGTTTTACTGTGTTTAAGCAACAAACAGTATGCGGTCATCCATTGCTAGAAGAAGCCTTGCGAAATCCCCAACGCTCTGATGTGCATGCTTATGATGCGTTTCATGAAGCCTTTGCTCAAAAATTTGAAGACTTAGGTATTCACTATTTATCTCAAGCTGATGATAGCTGCGATTACTGGATGGCGTTTGCATTGCCTACTAGTCAAAAATTAAGTGATGAACAATTGATGACTTTGTTTGGGGTATCGCCAGGATTGGCGGATGACGGCAACCAAGACTTTCAACGTGCTACCTTAATGATGAGTTTGTATACCGCCCAGTCTAATTACAAAATGTGGCAAGTAAGTCTGCAAGCCTTCGCTCAAGTCGAGACCGACGAAATGGGACGCCGCCAAATAGCCATTAAACCAGAAGGTGTGGATTACGCGGTAAATCGTGTATTTGCTTATTTAAATGTTAAAGACGCGCTGTAAATAGTAGGCAAAAAAAAGCCCAGCTACAGGGGGCGCTGGGCGTTCAATTTAAGTATTTAATTGCAGTGGCATAGATTAAGACCCAGCGTTTTCGATAAAGTTTCAAAAATCTTCATTTTTTTCTTAAAAAAATCCGAGCTCAGTTCTCGTTTTTAGTTTCACCCGCAAATTATGCCTAGCGAATGATTGACATCTGAAGGCCTTAAACGTAGATTTTAAACAGGTGTTTTATTTTTAAGGTGTCATAGTGAGACAAGGAACTAAAAGTAAGATCCTCGATGCAGCTGAACGTTTATTCGCTGAACGAGGATTTGCCGATACCTCGTTGAGGTTAATTACTTCTCATGCTGAGGTTAATCTTGCCTCGGTAAACTACCATTTTGGTTCTAAAAAAGAACTTATCCAAGCCGTTCTTATGCGCTACCTAGAGCAATTTATGCCCTTGGTAGACAAAGCCATGTTAGAACATATAGAAGGTGATACACCGCCTAATCTTGACCAAGTGTTCTCTTCGTTTATTGACCCCTTGCTTGAAATGAACCAAGTGAAGAAACACGGTACCGCAATGTTCCTACTATTATTAGGACGAGGGTATACCGACAGCCAAGGGCACCTACGTAAATTTATTACTCATCACTTTGGAGAAGTGCTCAGCCGTTTCCAAGAAGCGGTGAGGTTAGCTTATCCAGAGTTATCTGATAGCGATATATTTTGGCGTTTGCATTTCACATTAGGAACAGTGGTGTTCACCATGGCGTCGAGCACTGCCCTAAAAGATATTGCCAGCGCCGACTTTAATGAAGATTTAAATACCGAAGGATTAATCAGAAAAGTAATCCCCTATTTGGCAGCCGGTGTGGGTGCGCCAACCTAAACAATAAAAACTATAAAGTACGTGAAATAAGGATTTGACCATGACTATTTTGTTAATGTTAATAACCGCTGCGGTGGTGCTGTTGTGCATACCCGATACGCGTAAAAAGCTGGTAACTCGACCTGCTTTTAAAGTGTTCAAGAAAATTCTTCCTCCCTTATCTCAAACCGAGAAAGAAGCGATGGAAGCCGGTTCTGTGTGGTGGGATGGCGAATTGTTTGGCGGCAAGCCAGATTGGAACAAACTGCACAATTACCCAAAAGCTACTTTAAGTGAAGACGAACAAGCCTTTATGGATGTTCAAGTGGCCACGCTTTTAGACATGCTGGATGACTTTGATATTGTGCAAAATCAACGTGATCTACCACAGCAAGTATGGGACTATTTAAAAGCCGAAGGTTTCTTCGCACTTATTATTCCTAAATCTTACGGTGGCAGAGAGTTCTCGGCCATCGCCAACTCAACCATCGTAAGTACCATCGCTACTCGCAGTTTGTCTGCGGCGGTAACTGTTATGGTTCCGAACTCCTTGGGCCCTGGTGAGCTGTTGCTTCACTATGGTACCCAAGAGCAAAAAGATCATTGGCTCCCAGGATTAGCTGACGGTACTCATGTTCCTTGTTTCGCGTTAACTGGTCCTGAAGCTGGCTCTGACGCCGGTGCTATTCCCGATAAAGGCATAATTTGTAAAGGTGAGTTTAACGGCGAAGAAGTGGTTGGTATTCGTTTAAATTGGAACAAGCGTTACATTACTTTAGCTCCGGTTGCTACCGTAGTGGGTTTAGCGTTTAAGCTTTATGACCCAGAAGGACTGCTAGGTGATCAAGAAGAGTTAGGTATTACTTGTGCGCTTATTCCTGCCGACCACCCTGGTGTTCGTACTGGTGATCGCCATTTCCCACTAGGCTTAGCGTTTATGAACGGCCCAACTTTTGGTGAAGATGTATTTATCCCGCTAGATTGGATTATCGGCGGCGCTGATTACGCGGGTAAAGGCTGGCGTATGTTGGTTGAATGTTTATCTGCTGGTCGCGGTATTTCTTTGCCAGCCCTTGGCACCGCTGTGGGCCATATGAGCTCGCGTACAACCAGTGCATACGCTTACGTTCGTAAGCAATTTGGCTTATCGATTGGTCGTTTTGAAGGGGTAGAAGAAGCGCTTGCTCGAATAGGTGGCATGACTTACCAACTAGAAGCGGCTCGTCGTTTAACTGCAGGCGCTCTAGATTTAGATCAAAGCCCAGCCATTGTTACCGCTATTGCTAAATATCACATGACCGAAATGGCGCGTACGGTATTAGACGACGCCATGGACATTCACTCTGGGCGTGCAATTCAGTTAGGTGCCATGAACTATCTTGGCCACGCCTATAACGGTGTACCAGTGGCAATTACCGTTGAAGGAGCAAATATTCTAACCCGTAACTTGATGATCTTTGGTCAAGGTGCAACCCGCTGTCATCCATATGTACTTAAAGAGCTACAGGCTGCGGCAAATCCTGATGAAGAAGCTGGTTTGGCAGAGTTTGATAGCTTGCTTCTAAAACACATTGGTTTTGGTGTTGGCAACTTTGCGGGTAGTTTATTCCAAGGTTTAACAGGTGCTGCGTTTAACTCAAGCCCAGTATCGGGCGACACTGCGGTTTATTATCGCCAGTTAACAAGAATGAGCCGCGGATTAGCGCTATGTGCCGATATGTCTATGCTAATTCTAGGTGGCGATCTTAAACGTAAAGAGCGTATCTCTGCCCGTTTAGGTGATGTGTTAAGTAATCTTTATCTAGCTTCTGCCACCTTAAAGCATTATGAAGATCAAGGCCGTCCGGCAGAAGATCTACCTTTTGTTAAGTGGGCAGTTGAGCGTAACTTGCATGAGATTGGCGTTGCTTTTGAAGGCTTCTTCCAAAACTTCTCAAACCGAGTTGTAGCTCGTGTGCTTAAAACCGTTGTTTTCCCTTATGGCAATCGCTTTAAGTTGGCCGACGATCAAATAAGTCATCAAATTTGTGAAACCATGATGACGCCAGGAGCAGCTCGCGAACGCTTAAGCCACTTGTGTGTAACCACTGGCGGTGAAGGTGACGCAGTAGCGATTATTGAGCAAGCATTCTTAGCTATGTATAAGGTTCGTCCTTTAGAGCGCAAAATTTCTAAGGCACAAAAAGCTGGCCAGTTACCGCGTAAAGTCGCCCTAGCAGAGATTGTTGAAAAAGCTCTAGCGCAAGACATCCTTTCTAAAGAAGAAGCAAGTAACTTGCTAGAAGCAGATAGGTTGCGTTACCAAGCTATTCAAGTTGATCACTTCGAACCTGGTGTATTAGAAGCGAAAAATGCACCTATAGAGTCAGAAGTTAACGTAGCTTAGCGTTACAGCAGTTTGTAGAAAAAGGATGCGAAAGCATCCTTTTTTATTGCCTGATATCTAACAGTTAATCTTTTAAAAAGTTCAATAGCCTAGATGTAAGACTTAGGTGGTTATCAGAGTTATCTTGTGTATTTTACGCGCTAGGTTTAGTGGTTTGAACACAACTAATAAGCGATGCTGCAGTTAACGTATCGAGAGGGTAATAGAATACTTAGTACGAAGCTGTTTAACGCTAATGGTGCTGGAGAGCGTTAAGCGAAAATGCTGACAAACAGGCACAAAAAAGCCAGCGTTCGCTGGCTCTTAGTAGATATTTTACAGTGATTTATCAGTGCGCGAGTCTTTAAGGCTTTGCTTAACTTTGCGTAGATTCTCTCGGAATTTTTCGCCTCGGCGTAGGGTAAAGCCGGTAGCCAATACGTCAATCAGTGCCATTTGCGCAATGCGTGATGCCATAGGCATGTAAACGTCTGTGTCTTCTGGTACATCCATAGACAATACAAGGTTACATTCTTTGGCCAGCGGTGAGTCTTTACTGGTAATGCCAATCACTGTTGAGTCGTTTTGTTGAGCAAGTACCGCTATATCAATCATTGCTTTAGTGCGGCCAGTATGCGAAATCAGAATAATCACATCTTCTTCGGTAGCCACAATGCAGCTCATGCGCATCATCACTACATCGTCAAAGTAACTAACCGGCACATTAAAACGGAAGAACTTGTTTAATGCGTCTTGAGCAACTGATGCAGAAGCGCCTAGACCAAAGAAAGAGATTTTCTTGGCTTGGGTCAATAAATCTACAGCGCGATTTACTGCATTAGGGTCTAAACTGTTTTTTGCTGCTTCGAGGCTCGCCATAGACGATTCGAAAATCTTAGAGGTATACGCTTCTGGGCCATCTTCTTCGTCAACATGGCGGTTAACGTAAGGCGTGCCGTTAGCTAAGCTTTGAGCTAAGTGCAATTTAAAGTCTGGGAAACCTTTAGTGTCTAAGCGCCGACAAAAGCGGTTTACTGTCGGTTCACTTACGTCAGCGAGTTTTGCTAATGCAGCAATACTTGAATGAATCGCCGTTTGAGGGGAGGCGATAATTACCTCAGCAACCTTACGTTCTGATTTGCTGAAGTTTTCTAAATTTTTAGTAATTTTTTCAAGCGTATTCATAATATCCGTTATTTTTAGCGCATTTGTTATGTCGACGTTGTCAAATGTAATAATTTTTCAACAAAATTATATGTCATACAATTACACAGACACTTTAGTAAAACAAGCTGAATTATGAGCAATCATAGACTAGGGAAGGATTTTATAGTTTGAGCTAGGTCTAATATCTTTGAAAATGAGTATGCAATTAGTAATTTACTAACGAAATTTCAGAACAAAAGCGGTAAAATTCGACAACATAAATATAGTACAGCCATCTTAATCTGAGTTTGTTAGGATGCGTAATAATATTTTTCTATTTTTTGAACTTGGTATGAAGGAAAACAAAATGGCCGGTTTTGGTTTAATTGCCGACGTAGGTGGTACAAATATTCGTTTAGCACTTGTTGAACTTAAAACAGGTGAAATAGGGCGTTTAAAAAAGTATTTATGTGCTGACTACCCAAGCATCGCTGATGTGATTTCCCTGTACCTTAAAGAGCAGCAAGAGACTGTAACTCAAGCTTGTGTTGCCATTGCTTGTCCTACCGACAAAGATTGGATCGCGATGACCAATCACAGCTGGGCCTTCTCTAAGAAAGAAGTACAAGAACAATTAGGCTTTGAAGGTTTCCATGTAATTAATGATTACACTGGCATTGCTATGTCGATCCCAACATTGACTGATGAGCAAAAAATCCAAGTGGGTGGTGGCGAAGCTAAAACAGGCGCACCAATCGCAGTATACGGTCCTGGTACAGGTCTAGGTGTGGCCCACTTAATTCACCACGACAGCGAATATGTATGTATTCCGGGTGAGGGCGGCCATGTAGAGTTTGCCGCAAATGATGAAAAAGAAGCACATGTTTTAGCCTTTTTGCAAAAACGTCTGGGCCATGTTTCGGCAGAGCGCCTACTTTCCGGCCCTGGTCTAGTAAACATTTACGAGGGTCTCATGGATATGCATGGTAAAACTGCAGAAAACTTTGAGCCTTCAGATGTAACGTCTCGCGGTTTAGACGGCAGCTGCCCGGTGTGTGTAGAATCAATGGAAGTGTTCTGTCGTGCTTTAGGCTCGTTTGGCGGTAACTTGGCGCTTAACATGTCTACCTTTGGCGGTGTATACATTGCTGGAGGTATCATTACACGCTTTATGGATTTCTTTAATAACAGCGAGTTCCGCAAGCGTTTTGAAGATAAAGGCCGTTTTGTAGATTTTGTGGCAAAAGTGCCTGTTTACATCATTACTGAAGAACAACCAGGCTTGCAGGGTGCAGCTGCTTACTTACGTCAAAGTAACGGCTACCGTATCTAGGTCTAATAGCTGTTTAATGAAAAAGAAGCTTCGGCTTCTTTTTTGTTTGAGTCAGCAAAAATTGTTTAAGAACTCGGCAGTTGCCAGTATTTGGCCAAAAAGTTATTGACCCAAACATAAGTGATCCGTAATCTAGCGCCTCATTATTGCTAAGCGCAATAAATCAAATAAGGTGACGTGTCCGAGTGGCTGAAGGAGCACGCCTGGAAAGTGTGTAAGGGGCAACCCTTCGAGAGTTCGAATCTCTCCGTCACCGCCATCTTCAAGTTTAAAGACGTCCAAGGGCGTCTTTTTTCTTTTCTGAAATAAATTACCAACATTACTTGCCTTGCTTATATTGGTTATTTCAATCTGTAAACCCTTTGCTGCCCGCTTAACTTAAGGCCGCGGAGTAAGCAGACAGTGCCTTAGAAAGTTCATGATGGATCCGATCCATCAATGGTGAGTAACGCTGTCAAATCCTCTTGATTAATATGCCTGCATCGCAACAGGGCGATATCAACTAGAGGTAGATATGTTTCAATTATTAATTCAATTTGGACAGCAAGTTTGCGTATCTGCAACACTTGCTTGTTTAAGTAAAAACACGGGAGGTGCGCTATGAGCATCGCCCAACAATTAATCCAAAGCTCTCCGTATATTGCTTTGTTCATCACTTTGGCGCTTGGCTATTTAATAGGTAAGATCACCATTGGTCGGTTTGTACTAGGCGGCGTCGCCGGTACCTTATTAATGGGTGTAGTCGTTGGTCAACTTGGTGTTGATATTGACCCTGGTGTTAAAAGCATTTTCTTTGCATTGTTTATTTATGCTGTAGGTTTTCAAGGTGGTCCTCAGTTCTTTGGCGCGTTAAACCGCAAAACCGTTAACGTTATTTTGTCAGCCGTTGTTATGACAAGCGTTGGTTTATTTGTGGTGTTAGGTGCTGCTTGGATGTTTGATCTTGACCGCGGAACTGCAGCTGGTTTAGCAGCTGGTGGTTTAACCCAATCTGCCATTATTGGTACCGCTGGCGATGCCATTGGCAAATTAGGCGGTATTACTGAAGAAGCCAAAGCCTTAATGCAAACTAACGTGGCTGTAGGTTATGCGGTAACTTATATCTTTGGTTCGCTTGGTCCAATTTTGATGGTGACTTGGATTATTCCAACACTGATGAAGTGGGACATTCGTAAAGAAGCTATTGAACTTGCCGAGGGACAAAACGATGGTAAAACAGAGTTATCTGATGGTGAATTTAACGCAATTACAGCCTTAGACTCACGTGCTTATCGTATCGATAGTAATAGCGCGCTTTTACATAAAACCATCGCCCAAGCTAACGATAGCTTGATTGATACAGCAATCGAGTTAGTGCAACGCGAAGGTGAGGCGCTAGCTTCAAATGAAGTCACTTTCAGAGAGAATGATGTAGTAGTAGTGACAGGTCGACGCTCTGCAGTTAAGCAACAGGCAAGCTTGTTAGGTGAAGAAATTGATATTCCTAGTTCGGTAGAATTAGTTGAAGAAAATCGCCAACTTATTGCTACTAACTCTAAGCTAATCGGTAAAACCCTAGGACAAATAAAACAGCTAGCACAAAAGTCGTTAACTCGTGGCGTATACATCACTGATGTAAATCGTGGCGGAACTAGCTTAGCGGTTAATGCTGATCTAGTCATTAAAAAACACGATATTGTGCAAATTACCGGTAAAGCGGCAGACTTAAACCGTGTTGCAAATAATATTGGCCAACGTTTAGGTTCAGCTTATGTGACAGACTTTGTATTGTTTGGTCTTGGTATGGTTGTTGGTTTACTTATTGGTTTAATCAACTTCAAAATTGCTGGGATTCCCGTAACTATTGGTTCTGGCGCAGGCTGTTTGATTTCGGGTCTAATGGTTGGCTGGTTACGCAGTAAAAACCCTAAAGTTGCTTCCTTCCCAATGGGTGCATCAAACTTTATTCGCGACTTTGGTTTGGCAGTGTTCGTGGGCATTGTTGGCCTACAGGCTGGTCCTCAAGCAATTGACGCCATCCGTGAGCACGGCTTAACCTTACTTATGCTAGGTGTAGGTGTTACCTTAATTCCGCAAATTGTGGCTTTCTTCTTCTCTTATTATGTATTGCGAGTAAGAAACCCTATTGAGGCGCTAGGTGCTATAGCCGGTGGTAGAAGTGCTAACCCTGCGTTCGCAGCTTTGTTAGAAAAAGCAGGCAACGCGACTCCAGTATTCTCGTTCACGGTTACCTACGCAATTGCAAACGTATTGCTTACATTGTGGGGCCCTATCATCATCGGGATAATTACCACTAACGTTGGCTAATAAGCTAACGCCAATTAAAGGGGCTCACTCATGTTTGCCTCTTTGATGCGGCAAGTAGACTGCCCTTAATAAATAACCCAGCAGCAAGTTTCTCACGGAGCTTGCTGCTTTTGCGTTTTAGCCGCTAATCATTATGCATTGCTTGCATTGGCGGTTAGTTTTTTGGGCTGAAAACAATGCTTGTGTGATTCTAATATAAAGTTACCAGCGACTAACCAGGTTCGGTTTAGCGCCTAATAGTCAAGCACTTATCCAGAAGGCGTTCGTCTTTCCCCTTTTTTTAAATACTTATTTAATCAATGCTTTAGCTATCTAATGTTTAAGCTTATTTAGAGCTTAAAGACTAGAATAAACCTGGTTTTGTGGTGTTGATGGACCAGATCCTTCATTGGCGATTAACTCGATTTTTCTCTGTTACTTAATATACCTCCATCGCCAAGGCAGTTGCCTAGCGGACGAAAAATAAACACTTAATCAGAAGGTATATAAAACATGTTAAACATCGACTTCTCTCAATTTGCAGACTTAAGCCCATTTGAATTAAAAGACAAATTGATCGATCTTGCTAACACCGTTCCAGATCGTGCATTGCTAGATGCAGGCCGCGGTAACCCAAACTTTTTAGCAACTCTTCCACGTAAAGCATTTTTGCGTTTAGGTGACTTCTCTGTAGAAGAAGCAGAGCGTAACTACGCTTACCTAGATGGCGGTTTCGGTGGCATTCCAAATGGAGAAGGCATTGTTGAGCGTTTTGATACCTTTGCAAAACAATATGGTGATAAAGAGGGCGTTCAGTTTATTCAAAAAGCACTAAGCTATGCTAAAGATCGCTTAGGCATTGAAAAACACGATTTTCTTAACGAGCTAGTATTGGCGTTCTTGGGTTGTAACTACCCAGTACCTTCTCGCATGCTAAGAAACATTGAAAAAGTAGTTAAGCAATACATTGGCGAAGAAATGTACGGCGCGATGCCAATGACCACCAACTTTGATTTGTTTGCCACAGAAGGTGGTACTGCATCAATGACTTACACCTTCGCCACAATGTTTAATAATGGTTTATTGAAAAAAGGTGACAAAGTTGCGCTTATCACACCTATTTTCACCCCTTACTTAGAGATTCCAGAGCTTGCTGAATACGAACTTGAAATTGTTGAGCTACGCCTAGATGAAACTACCTGGCAGCTTCCTGAATCTGAGATTAACAAGTTAGCCGATACCGACATTAAATTGCTTTGTGTAGTTAACCCAGCTAACCCTGCATCAGTTAAAATGTCTGATGAAACGCTAACCTTGCTATCTAACTTTGTTAATAGCCAACGTAAAGATCTGTTTATAATTACAGATGACGTATACGGCACATTTGCTGATGACTTTGTGTCGTTATTCGCAACACTGCCTTACAACACCTTGTGTGTATACTCATTCTCTAAATACTTTGGTGCAACTGGCTGGCGCTTAGGCACTATTGGTATTCACGAATCAAATGTATTTGACGATGCGATGCGCGCACTACCAGAGCAACACCAACTCGCTCTAGATGAACGTTACAAAACGCTAACGCCCACTCCACGTGATATTAAATTTATTGACCGTATCGTAGCTGACAGCCGTGCAGTAGCTCTTAACCACACTGCAGGTTTAGCCTTGCCTCAACAAGTACAGATGGCGCTATTTTCATTAACTTGTTTAATGGATATGGAAGACAACTACAAAGCGGCTTGTAAGCGCATTATCCGTGAGCGTTACCAAACTTTATACGGCGCAATGGGTGTAGCTGTTGAAGAAGATAAAGACCGTGTTGATTACTACACATTGCTAGAGCTAGACACTATTGGTGGCAAGCTCTATGGCGACGAATTTGTTCGCTGGTTTAAAGAAAGTGGTAAAGGCCAATACTTCCTTTTCCGTTTAGCCCAGTCTACCGGAGTAATTTTACTTCCAGGTAAAGGCTTCGACACTGTGCACGCTTCTGTACGTGTTTCATTGGCTAACCTAACTCATCATGAGTACGAGTTAATTGGTCGTGAAACTCGCAAAGTACTAGACGAGCATTACGCTGAATTTAAAGCGCAATAAGCCCTGCTAACGAGGCGCGATATCGCGCCTCTACTTATTTAACCAAGTAGAGAAGTCGCATCATGAAAGGCATTATTTCTGTTCAATCACATGTTGTTTATGGCCATGCTGGAAACAGCTCGGCGGTGTTTCCACTGCAACGTATGGGTTTTGAAGTTTGGCCCGTTCATACCGTACAGTTTTCTAATCATACGCAATATGCTCAAGGGTGGACTGGCCAATGCTTTCCGGCAGATGCCATTTCTGATTTAGTGAAGGGAATTGATGCAATAGGGCAGTTACAACAATGCCAAGCTATTGTATCTGGTTATTTGGGCGATGCGGCTCAGGCAACCTCATTAATTGCCGCCATAGACATGGTTAAACAGGTTAATCCAAAGGCGATATACGTTTGCGACCCTGTCATGGGTGATCCTGATAAAGGCTGTATTTTGGCAGAAGGTATTAGCGAGTATTTGGTTGAACATGTAATGCCAAAAGCAGATGTGATAGTGCCTAATCAATTTGAATTAAGCCGCTTTGTTGGGATGGAATTAACCACCTTAAATGAAGCTATCAAGGCATGTCAGAAGGCTTTAACAAAAGGACCCAAAGTGGTGTTAGTTAAACACCTACATAGTTTATCAAAGCAGCAGTTTTGCATGATGATGGCTGATTCAAGTGGCTGCTATTTGGTTAAACGTCCTAATCTAGAGTTTGATAAAGCCCCTGTGGGCGTGGGCGATCTAATTTCGGCGCTATTTACCGGAGGCTTATTGAAAGGTTGGCCACCTATTATGGCCTTAGAACATGCCAACAACGCGAGTTTTGGTGTGTTAGAGGCTACTCGGCAATGTGGTGAGTGGGAACTGCAAACTGTTTTTGCACAAGATCAGCTAAGCGAGCCTCGCCATAGCTTTGCTGCTTCTAAAGTGGCATGAGGTAAAGACGATGTTTAATACAAAAACCTTAATGCAAATTGTTTTAGCTACTTTAGTGTTAAGTGCTTGTAGCTCGCATCATGAGCTAGACAAACGCGTAACCGAAAGGAACTATCAACAAGTAGCGTTAATCGCTGAGCAATCATTAAGTGAACCCTTGCGCTTTTGGGGCAATGAAGCACCGAATTTCCTATATGACAAAGACGCAAATACTACAGTATTACGTACCTCATCCAATTCGCTAAATATTCTTGCCTTATCTGGCGGGGGAGCAAACGGTGCCTATGGTGCTGGCATTATTAATGGGATGTATGAAAGCGGCAACTTACCTGATTTTGCTGTGGTAACAGGGGTAAGTGCTGGCGCTCTTATTGCGCCATTTGTCTTTGTAGGTGGCGACGACATTGTCACTATGAAAAACATCATGTTAGGTATTAGCGATAAGCGCATTTTGGCAAAGCGCAATTATTTAAATGCGGTATTTAAAGATGGGGTTAGTAATGGGCAAGGTTTAAACGAATTTATTGCTGCAACGTTTGATGAGCAAATGATCGCAAAAATTGCTGCTACACATAACAGTGGTAAGCGCTTGTTTATAGGCACAACTCATTTTGATTCTGGTAGACAAGTTGTTTGGAATCTTGGGCAAATTGCGGCAAGTGAACATCCCAATAAGGATCAGCTGATTCATCAAGTGCTAAGTGCTAGCTCATCTATACCCGGCATTTTTCCTCCGCAGTTTATTGAAGTAAACGCTAGTGGCGAAAGTTTAGAAGAGATGCATGTAGATGGCGGCCTTAGTGCGCAAATGTTTGCCGACCCTGCAGGTTTTGATTACAACAACATAGCCCAGGCTTTAGGCATTAATAGCTCACCAAATATATATGTGGTGCGTAATGGTCGACTAGATCTACCTTATCAACATTTGAAGGACAGAGGTGTAGAGTTACTTGGGCGCAGCGTTCAAAGCTTAACCCTTAATCAAAATCGTGGTGATTTGTATCGAATTTTATATTTTAGTGAAAAGCATAACTTTGACACCAAATTCACCTACGTTACTGCAAACTTTACTGAGAAGAAAAAGAGTAAAAAAATGTTTGATGAAGACTATATGTTGGCGCTTTATCATTACGGTTATACGAAAGCAATTAACCAGCAACAGTGGCACACAGAGTTACCCTAATCGTGCTCGCTTGGTTAATATGAGGCGAAGACAAGTTCACCTTGCTTCGCCCTTACCACCAGATAGCTTGTTCTCGTTATCTAGCTCTTCGTTCGTTAATGTACGCAACAACCAGTGACTCTACATCTTTCTTTATTTCCATTATCGCTTTAGAGCGCGGCGCCCAAAGCGCAATAGGAAACTGAAAATCATCTCTCACTTCGTTCAAGTTAAGCTTTTGTAGTTGTAACAAATCGCCCAGGTCTTCAATTGTGACCCTTGGCAATAATGACCATCCCACACCTTGCTGAACTAAGCTAAGTAATAGCGAGAAGTCTTCAATAACTTCATAATTAGATGACAATAGAATTTTTTGAGAGATCTCATCATCTAAATAAGCTTTTAGTATCAGCTGTTTGCTGGTCTTTAAAGCACCAAATATTTGGTCGTTTGGTAACTCTGCCAGAGGGCTACTTTTAGCTGTGTAAAGACCAAAAGTAAGGTAACAAAGGAAAGTAATATCGAAACTCGTGATAGGGGTGCGTTGATCTACATTTACAAAGCCCAGTTGTATTGAATCATCTTCGATCCCTGCTTTAACCTCTTCTTTGGTTTTAATTAGAAAGTTAACTTTCATTGCCGGGTATTTTTCTAATAAAAGCTGACGAATGCTCACTAATACATCACTGGGAATTAGACTTGTATAGGCAATGTTTAGGCACTCTAGTTGCCCGTAAGACAGGCTAAGTGCCATTTTGTTAAAGGATTTAGCTTGCTCTATTGTTACCTTGGCGTAGCTATATAAAAGTTGCCCTTCACTGGTGGGTTTAGCGCTTCTGCCAATTCGCTCAAACAGCTCAACGGCCAGTTGGTCTTCTAGATTGGTTATCACTTGGCCAATGGTGGTTCTGTGTTTGTTTAGTTTAACCGCTGCCTCACTAAATGAGCCCTTTTCATAAACCGCTACAAATGCTGCAAGTTGTTCCAGACTAAAATGCATGTGGATTTGATCCTTCAAGTCCGATTATCACTGAGCAAAGCATAGCACTATTCTAGGTGGCAATATAAACACCGACCGTTTTAAAAGAGCTATCCCATGAAAACTAAACAGAGCCTTGCCCGTGGCACCTTAATGGCAAACGTTGGCGCAGTGGCAACGGCGATCCGTATCGCAGAACAACCGGATGCTCGGTACATTGAACAGAAGTATGCGCAAATACTTAATCAAGGTGCAGAACCTTTGTTGCCTGTATCAGCTAGCTTGCAGGGATTTTCACTTGAGCAAATTCGTCACGCCCACAAAAACTTTAGCCCTAATCAATTTGTTATGGGGGGCAACGACGCACTTATTTATAACTCGTATTTAAATCGTTTTTTGCCGTCCTCGTTAGTGAATCCAGCGGAATCTAATCATCGACTTGCTCGGTCAATTAACCCATTAATAGGCGAGGTAATAGGTAAAAACCAAACTTGTAGTTTAAACGACTATGTTTCTTTACCGGAAAGCCGAGTGCAAGGCTTAATTATTGTTCAGGCTGGTAAGGTGGTATTCGAGCTCTATCCTGGAATGAAAGCCGAGCAAAACCATGTATGGATGGGGCTGTCGAGTTTAGCAATTAGTATGGTGTTTGCTCAGTTTATTGATGAAGGTAAGATTGATATAGATAGATCTATAAGCGTATACCTACCAGAGTTTCGCAATACCGAGTGGGACAGGGTGAGCATTCGTCAAGCGATTAATGGTACTAGTGGTTTAAACATTACTCCTACTCAACAGACAATGTTTGACCCCAATTCCTATATGTCTCGCTTCTTAGCGGCTCAATTTGGCCGGCCAAATGCATACACCGGTTACCAAGAAAACTGGCTCGACATTGTAAAACAAATTAAAAGAGAAAGAGGGGAGGCAGCTGCCACTGAACAAGGGGTTGGCCCAATAACACGAGCCGTTTTAGCTTATATTGCGGAAGAAATTGAACAGCTGCCTTGGACACAAATTTTTGAAAACAGAATTTGGGGAAATATTAAAGCAGAGGCGCCGATGGTGGTGACCTTAGCGCCAGATGGTACCGCTTTAAGTCATGACTTTATATTGTCTTCGATAGAAGATGCAGCTCGCGTAGCAATGTTACTTTGTCCTAGTTGGCCAATTATTACCGATACTCCGGTATTGCCTGCCAAGCTTACGCAGGACATGAGAAAACGAACTGGATTAGCGCGAAACAGTGCGTCGCATGCATTTAATTTTGACAAGGTTTATGACGATGGGGCGCGTTGCTTACAAGGCTATTTTGGGCAAGGCATGTATATCGATACTAAGCGCGATTATGTTGCGGTGTATTTTTCGTCACAAGCTTTTGAACCTTTGAGCTGCCCTTCAAAAATGATGGAGTATTTACGAGCAGTTGCAAATCAGCTTTATTAGTTTTGAGGATGTGATCCTTCATTCGCGATTAACTCTTTCCGTTTTTACGTTTTAATCTCAGCGTATATCGACTAACACCAAGGCAAAACCATGTTCCAAGAATACTTACCTAAAGAAATTGCAGTTGGGGAGATTTATTTCCCGCCGCTACTTATTGCGTTTGGTGCTGCTTATGTAGCGGCAAATTTGACCATGGTGCTAATTGGCCGTTTAGGCGCGATGAAATATTTATATGCGCCTGTGTTAGTTGAATTATCACTGTTGGTGATATACGCGGTTGCGCTAAGCCGTTACGTTTTTCCTGCATAAAACACTAGGGAATTTAAATGAAAACCAAAATATTAACTGTATTGCTAGTGGTTGTTGCCGCTACGTTGGCAGGATTAAAGTACCAGCATTATCTTGCCAATCCTTGGACTCGTGATGCGTTGGTGAGAGCCAACATTGTAGAGATCACTCCTCGTGTTACTGGGCCGGTTGTCGCCATTTATATTTCGGATAATCAGCGAGTAAAAAGCGGTGAGTTGTTGTTTGAAATTGATGATAGCGTCTATCAAACCGCAAGCCAGCAAGCAAATGCAAATTTAGCCCAAGCAAAAGCAGTTTTAGCCAGGGCTAATAACGAACAACAGAGAATGAGCGCTCTAGAAAAACGTACTCCAGGTTCGGTACCAGTAATTACATTAAACAATTTGCAAAATGATGTTCTATCCGCGCAGGCAAATGTTAAAGCTGCGTCTGCTGCGCTAAAGGGGGCTGAGCTTAATTTAAGTTTTACAAAAGTGTATGCCAGCAAGGATGGTTACATTACCAACTTCAATTTAGCTGAAGGTGCACATGTAGTCGCTAATCAACCAGTTGTTGCGTTAATTGATGAATCTAGCTTTTGGATCGAAGGCTTCTTTAAAGAAACGGATATAGAAGCTATGCAGCAAGGTAACATGGCTAAAATCACTTTGATGAGTTACCCCGATACGCCACTAAAAGGCCAAGTAAGCAGTATTGGTTATGGCATAGCGCAAGTAGACGGCAGCACGAGTACTCATATGCTGCCAAGTGTTAACCCTAACTTTGAATGGATACGCTTGGCACAGCGGCTCCCGGTTAAAATTACCGTGACCGAGCTCCCAGCTAATGTTCAGTTAAGAGTAGGGACTACAGCTTCAGTTATGATTAACAAGCAGGTATCCGCTAATGAGCGTAGCTAGCATAAAAGCGATTAAAGTTGCCATTAGCCTAAGTTTAACCATTGTACTAGCGCTAAGCTTTGGCTGGGAGAAACCCTATTGGGCAGCTATTGCGGTGGTAGTAATGGCAACCACCGAAAGCTTTAGCCACGCATTACATAAAGCAAGACAGCGAGTGATTGGCACTGCTAGTGGTGTAGTGCTGGGGTTTGCACTATTGGCGTTATTCGGCCAGCAGCGGGAACTGTTTTTGCTAAGCGAGCTTTTATTGGGGGGCACTGCCGCTTACATGTCTGCCCGCTCGAAATACGCTTATGTTTATAAGATGGCGTTTATAGTGGCAGTGATCGTCTCGTTAGCGAGCGGTTTAAGCCAATCGCTAAGTTTCAGCCTTGCGGTGCTTAGGGTGCAAGAAACGATATTAGGGGTAGTTGTTTATTCGCTAGTTTTTAGCTTGTTGTGGCCAGAGGTAAAAGATCCTAAAACACTGCCGAAGCAAGTTCTTCTTAGCCAAGCAGAGGGGCGTTTACGTGCACTTAAGTTTGTTGTCGTTACCCTAGTCAGTTGGATGTTATGGATATATCTGCCTATGCCTGGAGGATTTATGTTTCCACTCATTGCTGCAACTATGGGCCTTAGCATTATCGAATTTCCTTACCACTACCTCAACAAGATATTAGGATTAGTCTATGTTTGGGCTTGCGTTGTGCTTACTCAGTATGTGTTTGTGTTACCACTTTTAGACAATGCATGGCAGCTTGGGGCATTTTACTTTGTGAATACATTTGCAGTTTGGCGTTTGTTTCCAAAGGATAATCAAGTACCCATGAGGATCCTTGGCGGCCAGTTTTTGGTATTGCTAACGATGAACGCTCAGCACTTAAGGCCGGTATTTGATATAAATGCCTCATTGCAGATGCTGTTATTCCTGAGCCTAATCTTAATTATCGTTCGTTTTGTTATTCACTTTGTAGATACATTTTTTAGCACAAACATGTTGCCTGAGGCCAAGTGAGCCGACAACAATTGTTAATTGGCTTGCACTTTTCTGCTCTGGTATACGCGCTGTATTGCAATAACCTTCTATTCATTACCACTATTCTACAAAGGGCCCATAGCTAGCATTAATCTTATTAGGTTGCGTTTTTGTGGTGCTGTCTTTGCAGCCTTCATCGAAGCTCTTCTGAGTATCTAATCCGAACAAGGATGTTGGGTGATCTGGTCTTTATCTTGTTACCTATCCTGCGTTATCTCTATTGTTTAAAGCCTACAAGTTTTTCAGTTAGCCAGGTATTGGATAAGGCTAATAATTAAACTGAGGATTCGATCCATCATCACTGATTAACGCCTTAATCTTGCCTCTTTTATTCTACGCCCATCAGCAGAGCGGGGAGTCGTTGCCAGCTCTATTAATTCGTTGACCTAACGTAATAGTTAGATAGGGACGTTTGCTTATACGTTTCGTTGATAAACCTTTTGAGTTTTTCAATTTGGAACTGTAATGACAACACTTTACAACACAACACCACGCTCTTGGATTAAAGCAGCATTACTATCTAGTTTCATGTTTTCTGCAACCGCATTTGCGGAACACGAAGACACCTCTAACTTAGAGAATGCAAATGAATTTAGCGAGTTGCGAGATTTAAATATTCCTGAACATCTTCCAGGCCTGGCCTTAAGTGATTTAGGACAAACTGAGCACTTTGTTGAGCACGTAACTAAAAGATTTACAGGAAAGCATGGTACCGAAACAACAGAGTACTTTTTGGTCCATAGTACCGACCTTAAAGGCCGCATGAATCTGAACATTCGTTACAAAGAAGAAAGCCTAAAACACAGAAAGGGCTTATTAAAAGAAATCGAGAAGCTAGCGATGACAGAATACAAGTTGCGCCAATACGCGAGTACCTACGACAAAAGCTCTTTGCAGGTTGACCAGAATAACGATGGTAGTGCGACGGTGAGTTTTAACTATTCAAAGTTTGCGTTGCCCCAAGACTTAGCATTCTTCCGATTTATGCAAGTGAAAATGACGGTAAGAAACGGTTTAGTGAAAGAAATGGTTATTACCAATAATCAACCGTTCAAACACGATCTAGGAAGAGTAAATAAGTATCGCCAGGTACTTAAACTTGAAGTGCTAGATACTGGTGAGTACGTTATTAAACACAAAGAGGTAAACGCAACAGGTACATGTAAAGGCCATGCCTGCGAATTAGACATGGAAATCAAACCGGTCGCGTTTTATGACAATGCTGCAGGCGCCATTATTAAGGATCAGCAGTTGCTTTCAGAGATGTCTGATCCCCGTGTTCGTGAAGAAAACGTAAAATTGAAGAATGTTCTTCCATTTTTTGGCGATACGTTACGTAGAAAGGGCATCGACTTGCCAAAACCCTATGGGTTTTCTATGGCTTACCGTGGCCAAGAAACTAACTTCGATTTTACCAGCTTTAGTGTTTTTGGTTTAAGCCCAGCACTTTTAGAAACTTTCTTTGACCCAGAAAAAACTCATGCGGTAGTAAATACCGAGAGCTTTACACTTCGTGGAGACGCCTACATCTTGCCATTTTGGAATGTATTTGGCTTGGTAGGAAAGCTAAACGTAGATGCCGATGTGCAAGCCCATTTTAAAGGGATCGACCAATGTTTTGGTTTGGTGGTTGGAGAAAAGTGTTTAGGTGAATACATTTACGTACCATCTGGTGATTTTAATGTTCCAATTCATCTTGAGTATGACTTACTTGGCGCAGGCACCACCTTGTCTATCGGTTATAAGAACTTGTTTGCCTCGTTAACTGGCACTGTAACGAAAACCAAAATGAATGGTGCAGATGATTGGGGTGGCAGTATTTTCACCGCACAACCAATGCTTGGTTACCAATTTCAGCAACAGCGAGCTCAAGTGTTTATTGGTGCTGAATATCAAGGTTACGATGACTACATGACTGGTACTGTACGTTTCCAAGGCATTGAAATGGATTATAACGTAGGTATTCGCAGCCAACGTTGGGCTGGCCTCGTTGGCTTTAATAAGGAGCTAGACAAAAACTTCAATATCACTGGCATTGTTAACATAGGTAAAGACCGCACAGCTGCCACCTTAAATGTTGGTTACCGTTTCTAAGTATTGTTGAGCAAGGATGCTCGACTAAGTTCTCTATCTTCACGTTTAAATTTAGGTTCCTTATGCGCTTTATTAATCAATGTGTAGCCATTCTAGTTTCCAACTTTTGGCGAAGTAGGCCGTTGGTGGTACTAGGATTGTTTTGTATGTTAGCGGGGTGCTCAAGTGCACCACCGCCAATAGCTGAAGACTTAACCAGCAACTGGCAGCCTGAGACTGTGCCTGCTCAAGTCTATTTAATACCAAATGGGAAAGAGGCGTTAGCTCAGCGCATTGCGGCAGTTCGAAACGCTAAGTCTTACGTATTGCTGGAGTATTTTACATGGGACCACGACCTAAGTGGTGCCTACTTATACAGAGAACTGAGAATGGCTGCCGACAGAGGTGTAAAAGTAAAGTTAGTTCTTGATGACTTACTTGAATTTAATGATATGTGGTTAAGAACATTGGCCGCTCACCAAAACATTGAAATACGCATTTTTAATCCTTTTGAAGCGCGTCAGCTGGGCTGGTTTAGCCGTATGTTTGATTTTCAGATCCATAAAAATAAACGTAATCATCGCTTACATGAAAAGCTACTGCTAGTGGATGGTGATTTAATGATTACTGGTGGACGTAATATCGGTGATAGTTATTTTGAATACAGTAAAAAAGCAAACTTTTTCGATTTGGACTTGTTGGTAAAAGGAGCTGTGTTAGCGGCCTTTGAGAAAAACTTTAATCAGTTGTTTCAGAGTGAGAGTGCGGTTGATGTTCAGACCTTAGTGGGGACACCAAGGGCAGAAGAGCGCGACTATTTTTTAGCGGGTTTTACCAAACTTGCCAACAAATACCCATTGCAGCTAGCTGCGATTGCGGCCAGTGTATTAGCTATTGCTGAACCAGAATACACTTCTGTTGAAGCGACCGCTTTGTTTGATTCACTTAATAAACTTGAAGACAAACAACCCTATCATCGAGAGCGTTTGTCTAAAACTATGCAGCAGAAGCATAAGCAGATTGGCCAGCTAGTTATATCTACACCGTACTTATTGCCTAAGGCCGTTGGAGAAAGTGATATACAAAGATTCAAGCAAGCTGGTGCAGAGGTAACGGCTATTACAGCTGGTAAAACGGGTAGTGATTCAGCATTTGTTGGAGCGTATTATTCACCCTATCGAAAACAGTTATTACAACAAGACGTTAAACTCTATGAGTTTGCTCCAGATAAAGAGAAAGGACACGCTAAGCATTATTACCACGTAAAAGCGTTGGTTGTGAATAAGCAGTGCAGTTATGTTGGGTCCTCTAATTTTGATCCGCGCTCCGATCATCTTAATCTCGAGTTTGGTTTGTACCTATGCGGAGAAGGCTTTGCTGAACAGTTAGAAGACTATCTGTTCCAAGATCGCGATACCCATTTGTGGCAACTTGGATTGACCGAGAAAGGAGAGACTATTTGGCAGCAAGGGAAACAACAGCGCATTAAGGCGTCAGGGAGCAAAATAAGCGATGCGATATATCGCTCGCTGGGTTTAGTTTACGACCTCTAAGTTAACGGGCTTGTTGTTGCAGTTCTTCAAGCCAATGTTGATGATAGCTATTAATTTGCTTGGGAAGAAAAAACTTAGTGAGCCAGCTTATTCCATTACGTTGGGTTGTCTCAGTAATAATTGAACAGCCGTCTGCTTGGCAGTCTAACTTCCAAGCGTGATACATATCTATACTGCCAGATTTGCCTTTCCAAGCGATTTTTTTGTTAGGCACAAATTCGACTACTGTGCATTCGAATTGAAGCTTTTTAGTTTTCCAAAGAAAGACCGTGCCTTTTTCTAACTCTAAGCCGTTACCGTTTAACAACTGCACAGAGGTCGCTTTATTCTTCCAGGTTGGCCAACACGGCGCCTTAATCAAACATGCCCAAACTCGCTCTGCAGGGACTTTGCTGGGCACAGCATTTTTAACATGAATTTGCGCGTTTCGAGGATGATAGTAATCTGGCCAGTTAATCTTTGTTTCCTTGAACATTCGCTTCACCATAATGAGTAAACAAGCAATATCGATATAAAAGAGCTTACATTTATATATTGTAGCGCAGGGTGTAACTCTCTTTTGTTTGGTTCGGATATATTGCGTTTTACCTATGTTAACGAGTGAAGCAACTTTCTCTAACTAAGTATAAAAAGTGCGCCTATCCAATAAGTTATATCGATACTACTTTGACGGATTTAGTCCTACAAACAAGATTTAGCACTACGTCAAAGTAAGCTTAAAGTAGCGTAATTCCTTCCAGAGCTAAATTTGTCAGTTTTAGAGTTAAACAAACAGCTAAGTAATTAAACAAAGGTTACTAATGAAAACTACTTGGGCGGCGATAGCGCTGTCGGCTTTGTCTATTAGCGTTTATTCAACCGATAGCACTGCCTCATATTTTGATGAATTTGATGGACAGTTTGATTTGGGCCATCACCTTGCAGAGAATGCCTATGGCTTTTTGCCTATTCCTATTCTAATAACTGAACCTGCTGTTGGCGTTGGTGGCGGTGCTATGGGGCTATTTCTTCATGAGACTGAAGAAGAAAAATTAGCCCGTAAGAAGCTAGCGATGTCATCACTAGATGGTGGTGCGCAGTTGATACCCTCGGCAATTACCTTAGTGGGAGCAGCAGGCACCGAGAATGGAACTTGGTTGGCTTTTGCCGGACATCGACATTCATGGATGAAGGATGCAATCCGGTATACCGGTGGAATGGGCTTGGGGAAAGCTAATCTGAATATTTATAAAGATCTGTCTTTAGGTGATTTTACTAAAAGCATGCAGATTGGTACTAAAACCGAGGGCGCTCTAGCCCTGCAAAAGCTTCAGTTTCGTATCGCTAATACTCCTCTGATGTTGGGTGCTAAGCAAATTGTAGGAGTAAGCAAAGTAACGTTTGATACTGGTAACTCTAATGCGGATAAGCTGCTAAATGGCTTGTTAGGCAAGGTGTGGGGGGATGAGTCGATCACTTCTGGTCTAGGTTTTATTGCCGAATACGACACCAGAGACAATATTTTTTACCCAACTAGGGGGTATAAACTAAACGCAGATTACATGATTTACGATAAAAAATTGGGCAGCGATTGGGACTACCAAAATTTGAATGTGGATGGAGAGGTGTATATTCCATTAGGTAGAAAATGGAACCTAGCTTTTGCTGGCAATTATCAACTCTTTAGCTCTGATGAATTGTTTTTATCACCCACAGCGCGACCCTATGTAGGCTTGCGAGGGGTATCCGCCTATCGGTATCAAGGTGACGAGATTCATACTCTACAATCACAACTTACTTACTCGATTGATCACCGTTGGACTATCTCGGCTTTCTATGGTGCTGGACAAGCACTACAGGAAAGTGAGTTAGCTACAGATGAAAGCGTACAGTCTGTGGGCGCAGGCTTTCGTTATCAAATCGCCCGAAGATATGGTCTTCGCCTAGGGATGGATTTTGCCTACAGCGGCGAGGAAAGCGCTGTGTATTTCCAAGTAGGGAGTGGTTTTTAAACCCTAGGTGGATATTAGCCAAATTCCCACTCCAATCATGAGCGTTCCGGAGATGCGATTTAACAAGCGTACATTGCCGCTTTTGTTTAAGAATAACCGTAAGGTTTTTCCACCGGTTGCATAAAGAGTCATACATACAAACTCAGAAATTAGAATTATGCCCACCAATATACTCAGTTGCAGGGGAAGGGCTTTGTCCGCTTGGATAAAAGGCGGTAACAGTGAAATCATAAAGGCCCAACCTTTAGGGTTTGCTATTGCTGTTACCAGCCCCTGAGTGGCTAATTGCCAAGGGCTAACTTGCGCTTGCTGTTCAATTTTTTCGGGTATGGCCATCTTTCCGCGAGAGCGCCACATTTGGATCCCTAAGTATCCAAGATAGCTGCCGCCAAGCCATTTTAACAAGGTAAACACATCCGGGTAACGCAGCATAATTGCAGCAACACCAAGTACTGCAAGCACCGCTACTATGCCTACTCCTATCATTTCACCTAGCATCATCCAAAAGGTACGGCGCAGCCCAATGGTCATGCCTAAGGTCATCGCTAGCGTCATACACATGCCAGGTGTAATAGAAACGAAGAAGAAGGTAGGGATAAAGATGAGTAGAGTAGACAGATCCATGGAGTAACCAACAGCATTTTTCAAAGGCTACAGTGTACTCTTTTTATTTTTAGATAAAAGTTGCCAGAACTATTCGTTGTCTTTGGTTAGTTGTATAGCTACAAAATTTGGCGACGCTGATAAATGCCAGTTAAATTCGGTTTGCTTTGGTCTAGAGACCATAAAACTAGTTCTAACTCTGCTTTTTCTCCCCAGTGGAAGACTAGATAGAATTAACAAAAGAACAAATAGCTAGCCAAGATTAAGGAGAGAAAACTACGCCATTTGCGCGCATGATTACTCACTAACTGTGGTGCGTGTTTATTTTGTGGTTTTGGTGGAATAAAGGTTTTTACTCTTGCTGTGGGGTTTGGTTGATCTTGTTGGTGATATTTTCATTTGCTGCAGTCTGTTTTTTGAACTGTGTCACTAAGCTGACTTGAATAAGCTCTTGACTGTAAATTGAACTGATTTAGGTCAAAAATTCTTCAGATCTAGCGTTCTACAGTATAAGGACAATAAATGGATTTAATGTTCTTACAAGGAGTAGGTAATGAAAAACCGTTGGCTTATTGCTGCATCTGCCGTTGGGCTACATGCTTCTATCGGTTCGGTATACGCGTTCAGCGTATTTAAGAAACCCCTAGGTCAGCTGTTGGAGTCAGCGACCAACAATGAAATTGCTTGGACCTTCAGCTTTGCGATTTTCTTCCTCGGCTTATCCGCAGCGATTATGGGGCACTTCGTAGAGAAGAATGGTCCGCGCAAAGCCGGTATGCTCGCAGCTACGTTTTTCGGTGGTGGCTTGTTAATTGCGGGTTTTGGCGCCTATATTCAAAACCTTTATCTAATTTGGCTCGGCTATGGTGTGTTAGGCGGTATAGGTTTAGGGATTGGATATATTACTCCCGTATCTACCCTCGTTAAGTGGTTTCCAGATCGTCGTGGTCTTGCCACTGGCTTAGCGATTATGGGCTTTGGCTTTGGCGCTATGGTAGCAGGCCCGGTGTTTAATTTTATTATTGAAACCTTTACGGTTGAGGGCAATGGTATTGCTTACACATGGTGGATCACCGGAGTTGTATATCTTGTTATAATGTTTGCTTCTGCGTCTTATTTAGAGCGGCCACCACAGGGTTGGATGCCAGATGCAATGAAGGCTGCGGTTGAGTCCGGCGAAAAGAAAGTTGTAGAGGATTTAACCCAACTAACGGCCAACGAAGCGGTTAAAACTGGTCCTTTTTATGGCTTGTGGGTGATGATGTTTATTAACATTTCCTGTGGCATTGCGGTTATTTACGCGGCCTCACCCTTGGCTCAAGAGAGCATTGGATTAAGCCCGGCGGAAGCTGCTGGTGTGGTTGGTCTAATGTCGTTGTTTAACGGACTGGGCCGAATTGCTTGGGCTTCGCTATCCGATGTACTTGGTCGCCCAAATACCTACATGATTTTCTTCTTAATTCAAATTGTTGCCTTTTGTTTGCTGCCAAACATTACCAGCATCATTTTGTTCCAAGTTGTTCTATACACTATTCTAACTTGCTACGGAGGTGGTTTTGCAACGCTGCCTGCCTTTATTGGAGATCTATTCGGTACTAAGGAGCTGAGTGCCATTCACGGCTATGTGCTTACCGCGTGGGCACTGGCTGGTTTGGCTGGCCCACAGATCGCAGCTTACGTTAAAACAACAACTGGCAGTTATGAGATGACGCTCTACATTTTTGCTGGTGTATTTGTTATCGCCTTAATTGCGTCTTTGCTGATGAAGTCTTACATGACACGCGCGCGTGCTGAAATGGATGTGGCAGCGCAAACGGCTCACGCATAAGCAAATGTTGCGGTAACTATAAAAAAGGGGCTGTGAGCCCCTTTTTTAGTCACTAAAGAGTGTGGTCGCCATTAGACAAAAGAGCTTATTCTGATTGGGTGATCTTGAGTCTATAACTTCATGGCTGTGTTTGGTAAGCGGCATGGATTTATATTTTTAGTGGGAATTTCCCATAGCTTGTTTCTTATCAAAATGAACACACTTACAAGGTTTCAAAGAGCCGAAAATTGCCAGTTAGCACTATTTTGTTAAATGAATCCTAGATAGTAATTTTGTTTCTGAAGCTTTAGAATTGGCCTGTTAGCAGAGTTCTGCATTATTTTTAACCAAGGAATCTTGAATGATCATTGCAAAAGACGACGTTGCCGTTTTTGAATACACTGTAACCGCTAATGGCGAACAACTTGATACTTCCGAAGGCAAAGAGCCTTTGGCAATTATTGTTGGCCATGGTCAGTTAGTACCTGGCTTAGAGCAAGCGCTAGTTGGCAAGCAGGTTGGCGACAAGTTTGATGCAGATATTGCTGCCGAAGATGCTTATGGCGAGCGTAACGATAACCTTGTTCAAGCTGTGCCAAAGAGTATGTTTGGTGATGTTGAAGTGGAAGTAGGCATGCAGTTTCGTGCTACTACCGACGAAGGTGAGCAATCAGTAATTATTATCGGCATGGAAGAAGACGAAGTCATTGTTGATGGCAACCACCCATTAGCCGGAATCGATTTGGCTTTCTCAATTGAAGTGACCGAAGTTCGTAAAGCGACTGAAGAAGAGTTAGCTCACGGCCATGTTCACGCTGCTGGTGGTTGTGGTCACCACCACTAAGCCTGCTAGAGTTGGTCTTCTATTGGTAGAAGACCAACTATCCAAGCTTGAAACTTGCGCCATCTGCTGGCTTTAGGCTCACTATCGTAGCGTATTTCAGCTTGCTCCCTAAATGTTTCTACCCACTCTAATTGCTGCTTGTCATCTAGCTCTAGCAAATAGCTTTTAAATGGCAGTTCGTCATGCACTGCGTTAAACACTAGGTATGCCAAATTGGGGCAGGTGAGTAACAAACCCATTTCTGTATTTAGATTGATAGAGCGAGGATCCCAATTAAAAGAGCCAATAAAGAGCTTTTCTTCATCAATTACAAAGACTTTGCTATGTAAACTTGCTCTAGATGCACCTTTACCAAAAAAGGCTAAGCGTTGTTTTTGCTTTGCATCTGGTTTTACTTCATAAAGAAATACATTCCCTTCTACCAAGCGTTTGCGATACTTTTTGTAACCAGAGTGAACGGCTGCGACATCGGTTGCTGCAAGCGAATTGGTAATCACACTTACGTCTATGCCTTTGTGGGCAAGTTCTATTAAGCCTGAGGTACCTTCTTCGCCGGGCACAAAATACGGAGAGCTAAGTAAAATACTTTGCTCTGACTGCTCAAGTACACTGGCTAAATTTGTAGATACGTCACTAGCAAAGTCGCCATCTTTATTGGGATGATCAACTAGTAGCCTGCCGTCACACCAATATAGATAATCGCGAAAGGTTTTATCTTCGATTAATTTTGCGTAACGCAAATGAGCAACTACAAAGGACTTAACACTGTTTTTAAAAATCTGTTGTTCTAAACGGCGATATTGAGCTTGTATATCTATTTGCTTGGTATTTAAGGATTCAATGGGGTAGCTTCGAATGTTATTCCAATAGAGATCAAAGGCTTGATTTACTTCATCGACTATCGGCCCTAATGCAATTGCATCGATATCAGAGAACTCTAGATCATCTTTAGCGCTAAAGTATTCATCGCCAATATTGCGTCCGCCTACTACGGTAATTAGGCCATCGATAGTTAGCGATTTATTGTGCATGCGGCTATTTAAACGCTCAAAGTCACCCACCATGTTGGTTGCTCTAAAGGTGCGGTCATAAAATGGGTTGAAGACCCTTACTTCGATATTGTCGTGCAAGGCCATGGCTTTGAGAACATCGTCGTAATTGGAGGTATTTATGTCGTCAATTAGCAGGCGAACCCTTACTCCTCGGTCAGCAGCCCCAATTAAGTTGCCGAGGAAAATGGCTCCCGTCATGTCTTCTTTAATCATGTAATACTGAGCATCAATGCTTAGTTGCGCTTCTTCAATTAACGCAATTCTAGCGGCAAAGGCACTTATGCCATCAGACAGAACCGCAATGCCATTTTTACCTGGTTGATATTGGGTAATTTGATTTACTTTGAATTGATTTTCGGACTCGACACCGGGCTTAATGGTGTAGCTCGGCTGCTTATATTGTTGAATTAGCTCGTCAGATGGGCGCTGGGCACAGGCAAAAAGCAGTTGGCTTACAAAAAATATTAAAAGTAGGTGAGCGCTAGGCCGCTGCAATTCCATATGCTTCTTCAATAAGTAACTCGCTAAATATTAAAAGAAATTTTAGGTTATTTGTGGTCATTTAGCTAGCGAGTTTACAGAGCTAGAGCGTGTAATTGTTAACTTGCTGTTAATCCGTTTCCTAGCAACTAAAATAACGTATATAATGTCGCGCTTGATTTTACGAGACCAATTTTTATGCAAACTGCGCCAACTCTATTTAAACCTGAAACTTGCGTGAATCGTCAGCGTGCTGCTGCGCCATTCTTACCTATGTCACGTAAGGAAATGAAAACCTTAGGTTGGGATAGCTGTGACATTATTTTGGTAACTGGTGACGCTTACGTTGATCACCCCAGCTTTGGCATGGCAGTTATTGGCCGTATGTTAGAGGCCAAAGGCTTTAGGGTTGGGATTATTGCTCAGCCAGAGTGGACCAGCAAAGATGCCTTTATGAAACTAGGCAAGCCCAATTTATTTTTTGGGGTAACTGCTGGCAACATGGATTCGATGATCAACCGCTACACGGCAGACAGAAAGCTACGTCATGACGATGCTTATACGCCAAATAATGAAGGGGGCAAACGCCCCGACCGCGCCGTAATTGTATACTCACAACGCTGTAAAGAAGCCTACAAAGATGTGCCTGTGGTACTTGGCGGAATAGAAGCAAGCTTACGCCGTATTGCCCACTATGATTACTGGTCTGATAAAGTGCGTCGTTCGGTACTGTTTGATGCAAAAGCAGAGCTGCTTATCTACGGGAATGCTGAGCGTCCTTTGGTAGAAGTCGCACACCGCCTTAGCCAAGGTGAGGCTATTAGCGAACTAAATGATGTTCGCGGAACGGCGATTATTCGTAAAGAAGCGTTGCCCGGCTGGAGTGGCTTAGATTCAAGCCATCTTGATAAGCCTGGAAAGATTGACCCTATTCCTAGCCCATATGCCGAAATAGAAGAAAGCTGTTCGACTAAAGAGACCGAGACAGTTGACCCCAAAGAAGCCGAGCAAGCTAAACCGATTGTTGTGCAATTGGAAAAGAAACGCCCTTGGGAAAACGTATATATTAATTTGCCAGCGTTTGAGCAAGTTAAAGTTAACCAAGTGCTTTACGCCCATGCTTCTCGGATTTTCCACTTAGAAACTAACCCAGGCTGTGCCCGAGCATTAGCTCAGCGCCATGGTGATAGAATTGTTTGGCTAAACCCACCTGCGTTGCCGTTAAGCACTGAAGATATGGATGGCGTGTTTGGTTTGCCTTACCAGCGTGTGCCGCACCCAAGTTATGGCAAAGCTAAGATCCCTGCCTACGACATGATTAAGTTTTCAATTAACATCATGCGTGGTTGTTATGGTGGTTGTACTTTCTGTTCAATTACCGAGCACGAAGGGCGAATTATTCAAAGCCGCTCAGAAGATTCCATCATCAACGAGATCGAGCAGATCAGAGATCAAGTTCCTGGATTTACAGGCGTTATTTCTGATTTAGGTGGCCCAACGGCCAATATGTATCGACTAAATTGTAAAAGCCCTAAAGCCGAAGAAACTTGTCGCCGCTTATCTTGTGTTTATCCGACTATTTGTCACCACATGGATACTGACCATACACCAACCATTGACTTGTATCGTAGGGCGCGAAAGGTGGAAGGGATCAAAAAGATTCTTATTGCTTCTGGTGTGCGTTACGACCTTGCCATTGAAGACCCTCGTTACGTTAAGGAACTCGCCTTACACCACGTTGGTGGTTACCTAAAAATTGCTCCAGAGCATACTGAGGAAGGCCCGTTATCTAAGATGATGAAACCGGGTATGGGCACTTATCATAAGTTTAAAGAGCTGTTTGATAAATACTCAAAAGAGGCCGGTAAAAAGCAATACTTGATCCCTTATTTTATCTCGGCGCATCCAGGCACTAAAGATGAAGACATGGTGACACTGGCATTGTGGTTGAAGAAGAATAAGTTTCGATTGGACCAAGTGCAGAACTTCTATCCATCGCCTTTAGCCAACGCAACGACTATGTATCACACCGAGCGAAATCCGCTGCATAAGGTTAGCCATACCAGTGAACGAGTATCGGTAGCCAAGAAAGGGCGTCAACGCCGCTTACATAAGGCCTTGCTTCGTTACCATGATGAGAAGAATTGGCCAATCATCCGCGAAGGCTTAACCAATATGGGCCTTACCAAGTTAATTGGTGGTGGCTTACACCATTTGGTGCCGGCAGACAGTAAGCGGGGAAGTCGTGGGGCAGGAAACCGCGGTTATAAAGGGGCGAAAAACAGTAATTTTGCAGCCACTCGATTCACTAACAAGCAATTTAAGCAAAAGCGTTAATAAAAAAGCGGCGTAAAGCCGCTTGTTTATATCATGTGTCTAACAACATCTAAGCTTACACACGCTACTAGTGCGTAAACTGCCCATCTAATTAATGAGTACTCATCGGCATTTAGATTGTTGACGGGCTTGAAGAAGATCCGCAGAGGATTGAACCAATCTTGATGGCGTTTAGCATGTAAAAACATCGCTCTTATCGCGAAGCTCATTGCCAGAATAAGGCAACTGGCTTCGCCCATCAGTAGCGTGTTATTCATGCGTTTACGCTATATGTTCAAGATACATCACGGTTAATTCAACTCGCGATTTAGCATTCAATTTACGAAGTAGACTTTTCACGTGAACTTTAACCGTACCTTCGGTAATTTTTAAAGTAGACGCTACTTCGCGGTTGCTGGCACCTTTGGCTATTTCGTTAAGCGTTTGTAATTCACGCTTGGTGACTGTTCCTAGTTTTTCAGCAAATTCGTCGGTTTCGTGCAAGCAGCTAAGGAAGGGGACAAGCTCTTCACTTAATACCTGTTTGCCTGCGGCTGCCTGTTTTAATTGCTCGTGCAGCTGCTCTGGTTCCATGTCTTTAAGCAAGTAACCGTCTGCACCTGCGTTAATAAGCTTAATAACGTCTTGTTTCGAATCTGATACGGTGAGGATAATGATGGTAGAGCTTACTTGTTTCTCGCGAAGTAGTTTTAATGTATCTAAACCTGATAATCCTTTCATGTTTAAATCTAATAGCACTACATCGGGTTCTAGCTCACTACAAAGCTCCACAGCTTGAGCACCACTGCCAGCTTCAGCAACTACGTTAAACTCAGGTTCAATGCTTAAAAACTGCACAATGCCTTTACGCATTAAAGGGTGGTCATCTACAACAAGAATGTTGATTGGGTCGCTCATAGCTTGCAGGATCCTTAATTACTCTTTCTAGGAAAGGTTAGTTTTACCGAAACACCACCGGACAACGATTGCTCAAAGCGAATATCTCCATCTAGTCGCTGAGCTCGTTCTTGCATTATCTGCAGTCCGTAATGGTCATTAACTTGTTTTAGTTTGCCACCCTGTAAGCCATTATCCGCTATTTCAACAGAAATAAGCTCAGAGTCACCAATACATTTAACCCAAATTTTATCACAGTCAGCATGTTTTAGAGCGTTTATGATCGCTTCTCGAACAATTTGTATTATGTGAATTTGCTTATCTGCTTCCACCATATCGTTGGATATATTGGTCTCAAGCTCTATGACTTGAGAGTGCTGGGTATTTAATTCGTCTACCAGTACTTGTAGTGATTCAACCAGTAGGGCGTTTTTAATGGTTAATCTGAAGGTGGATAGCAACTCTCGTAACTGGATGTAGGCGGCGCTTAATACTGATTGTATTTCTTCGCTAATTTCAAAGCTTTGTTGGCAATCACAAGGGCTTTGTTTAAGTTGCCTTTGCAACAGGCTAGTTTGAATTTTTAAGTAAGATAAAGACTGTGCTAAAGAGTCGTGTAACTCGCGAGCAATTGTAGCGCGCTCTTCCATCAACAACAGTTTTTGCTTTTGTAATAGGCTCTGTTCGAAACGCAGCACTTTAGTGATAGTGCGGCAGTAACTGGTAACAATGGCAGCTCTATCTTCCGGCACCATAGGCAGCTGCAGAGAGCCATATTGCTCTTGATTGAGCTGCAAGGATATTGGCTCTTCAAACTGTACATTTTGTTGGTGTAATTCAACCTCAATGTCCAATTTATCGATGTACAGCTTGGCGCCCTTAATACCTAAGGTTTCGCAGAGGAGCTTAAGTGATTGCTCAAGGTGTTCCTCATTTAAGGTGCTGTTAAATAGTGTTTGCTCTAGGTTGTACAAGAAGTTTAAATCGCGGTTAGCGCGGCGAAGCTCTTTGGTTTTGGCTTTAACTTGATTTTCAAGTGTTTGGTAAGAGTGCTCCAAGTCTTGTGACATAGACATAATGCCTTTTGCCAAGGTTTCCATTTCGATGCTGGCATAACGGGTTGGCACAGAGATTTTAAAGTCACCTTGTTGCACCTGCTTGGCTGCTTCTACTAATCGATAAATGGGCTTGGAAATATTCTTTTGAATGTACCAAAGCGTGTAAACGGCGATAAAAGTGATGATGGCGAAGGCAATTAATTGAAGCAGGGTTAGTGAGAATACTTTGGCTTCGGAGTTATATTGGGTTTCTGCTACAAATTCGTCGATTAGGTCGACAAATCCTACAATTTGGCGGTCAAATTCTTCAATGTTCTTTTCTATCACAAAGGGTTTTAGTTGTACCCAGCGTTGTTTAACTTTTTGGTAGCGCTGGTTGATTGCATCATCTTGCTCGGCGGCTTTAGTTAAAGCATCACTGTTTAACGAGGTTTCAAATTGTTGAATTTTACGTTCTACTTCTTTGTCGTAAACATTTAAAGCATGTGCCATTCGGTAACTTTGCATACGCAAAGAGCCGGCTATATTGATTGCTTCAGCATCATTTAGGCTGTTTACCAAGGTGGTCAACGAACCAATTGCTACCAAGGCAAAAAGAAACATCATCACACTTAACAAGCGGATTACCGCTGTGCCTATGGAGCGTTTGCCAAAAAAACGTTTCAAAAATAAGTCCTTTTAATTCAATAAAGTTAACCGACAAATATCACAAAGCCAGTGTAACCGTTTAAGAAAGCACTTAACAAATTAAGATTTATTGCTTAGCATTAAAGTATCACCGAAGTCTAAATCGACCTAAGTCACAATGATATGGCGTTTAGACCCTTAGCATCGACTAAGCAGGGTAGAGTGCAGAAATGGCTTTGCCTCCCGTATTTGGAAAGGTTGATTTATGTTATCGGATTCATTTTCCCGAAAATTTTTCTATTTGCGTTTGTCGCTTACCGACGAATGTAACTTCAAATGTAACTATTGCTTACCTGATGGTTATCATTGCGAAACGCCCCATAGTAATCTCAATTTATCTGAGATAGCCCAGCTTGCTAAATGCTTCGCTAAATTAGGCACAAACAAAATTCGTCTTACTGGCGGAGAACCAAGCCTTAGAAAAGATTTAGTTGAGATTATGGAAGTATGCGCAAATACTACGGGCATTCAGCAACTTGCGATGACTACCAACGGCTTTAAACTGGCGAATAACGCTAAGCGCTGGCGTGATGCCGGGCTTACTCATGTAAATGTGAGTGTTGATAGCTTAGATTCACGCCAGTTTGAGTTGATCACCGGTACCAAAACTTTCACTAAAGTAATGGCCGGAATTGATGCGGCACTAGAGCAAGACTTTACTGCGGTAAAACTCAATGCTGTGCTCATAAAGCAGATGGCTCAGCAAAACTTTCGAAAGTATTTGGAGTGGATTAAAGACCGCCCGGTTGAAGTCCGTTTCATTGAGTTAATGCAAATGGGTGATCAGCCCGATTATTTCCACAAACATCATGTTGCTGGCTCCGGATTTAAACAACTGCTACTCAACGAGGGTTGGGAGCAGCAAATTCGAGCTCATGACGCTGGGCCTGCTCAAGTCTTTCAGCACCCTGATTACGCAGGCAAAATCGGCCTTATCATGCCGTATTCTAAAGATTTTTGTGCTACCTGTAATCGCCTACGGGTTTCATCACAAGGCAAATTACATTTATGTTTGTTTGGTGAAGAGGGGGTAGAGCTCCGCGATTTGCTGCAAAACCCTTCTCAAATAGATGTATTAAGTAAGCGTATTGAAGACGCATTACAAACCAAAAAAGTTAGTCATTTCCTCCACGACGGTAATACCGGCGCTACTCCACATCTCGCATCAATAGGCGGATAAGTTTTAGTGCGTGATAGAAATCACGCACTATACTTGATCTAAATCAATCATTTGAGCAAACACCCCTTAAGGGGTATGTTTTTGATTGTTAATAAAATTTACGCTTAACCCCAAGAAATTTAGGGTGGTTTTACCAGTAATGTTAAAGCCTGATTTCGTAAGGAAAATTGATGTCTGTAGACCTGTCTAAACGTCGTATGTTTAGTACTAACAAAGCGCTTCGCAGTAAACAACATCACTCTCTACCTTGGTTACAACAGTCTATTGAAGCTGGCTGTACTCAATGTGGAGAATGCGTCAAAGCATGCCCTGAACAGATTATTGTTAAAGGTAATGGCGGTTTTCCAGCAGTTGATTTCACCAAAGGTGAGTGCACATTTTGTTACGACTGTGCAACGTCTTGCCCCGAGTCTTTGTTTCACCCGAAGCAGCAACCTGCTTGGTCTAATTCTGTTGACGTTAATGCCTCTAAGTGTCTGGCACAAAACGGTGTTTATTGCCGAACGTGTAGCGATACCTGTGAGCAAAGGGCCATTAGCATTAAGCCATTACTAGCGGGAAAAGCAGAGGTACAAATTAATTCTGAGCACTGCAACAGTTGCGGCGCTTGTATTTCAGTATGTCCAAGCCAAGCCATTGAGATAAAGGAAGTTGGATGAACGAAGAGTACCATATTAGTAGTGCGGTGGTGTTGTGCCAACCAGACCGTATTAAAGAAGTCATCGACCAAATTAGCGATCTGGAAGGACTAGAAGTACACGGTTTTAACCCCGAGGGGAAAATTGTTGTTTCTATAGAAAGCCAGACGCGCAATAACATAGTAACCACCCTAGAAGACATCGGAAAATTGGAAGCGGTACTAAGCAGCAACCTAGTATTTCACCAATTTGAATCAGCTAATGAGGAAGTATCATGAAATGGACTCGCCGACAGTTTGTTAAAGCGAATGCGGTAAGTGCCGCAGCCACCGTTGCTGGTATTAGTTTACCTGCAAGTGCCACCAACTTAATTACTTCGTCAGAAGAAACAAAAGTGAAATGGGATAAAGCTCCTTGTCGTTTTTGTGGCACTGGCTGTAGTGTTTTAGTTGGCTCTCAGAACGGCAAAGTTGTTGCCACACAAGGCGACCCCGAGTCTCCAGTAAACAAAGGCCTTAACTGTATTAAAGGCTACTTCCTTTCAAAAATCATGTACGGTAAAGATCGTTTAACCACGCCTTTATTGCGTATGAAAGATGGCAAGTTTGATAAAAATGGCGAGTTTGCTCCGGTTTCTTGGGATCAAGCCTTCGACATTATGGCGGAGAAGTGGAAAAAAGCACTTGCCGATAAAGGCCCTACTTCAGTAGGTATGTTTGGCTCTGGCCAATGGACCGTTTGGGAAGGTTACGCTGCAGCTAAACTACATAAAGCCGGCTTTTTAACTAACAACATCGACCCTAATGCGCGTCACTGTATGGCTTCGGCTGTTGGTGGTTTTATGCGCACCTTTGGTATTGATGAGCCTATGGGCTGTTACGATGATCTTGAAGCTGCAGATTCGTTTGTGCTTTGGGGCTCTAACATGGCAGAAATGCACCCAATTTTGTGGTCTCGCTTAACTGATCGCCGCTTGTCTGCGCCCCACGTTAAAGTTCACGTACTGTCTACCTTTGAACATCGCAGTTTTGAATTAGCCGATAACGGCATGGTGTTTACGCCACAAACCGATTTGGCAATTCTTAACTACATCGCGCATTACATAATCGAGAATGACAAAGTTAATTGGGACTTTGTAAACAAACATACTCACTTCAAACGCGGTGAAACAGATATTGGCTACGGACTACGTCCAGAGCATCCATTACAAAAAGCAGCGGCTAACCCTGATTCAGGCAAAATGACCGATATGAGTTTCGACGAATATCGCGAATTTTTGAAAGACTACAATGTAGAAGCAGTGGCGAAGCTTTCTGGTGTACCTGCTGAGAAATTGGAAGCGCTAGCGAAAGATTATGCCGACCCAAATGTTAAAGTCACTTCGTACTGGACCATGGGCTTTAACCAACATACCCGTGGGGTATGGGCAAATAACTCGGTGTACAACATTCACTTGTTAACCGGCAAAATCTCAGAGCCTGGCAACAGCCCATTCTCGCTAACGGGTCAGCCATCTGCATGTGGTACAGCCCGTGAAGTGGGTACTTTCTCGCATCGCTTGCCAGCAGATATGGTCGTAGCCAATCCTAAACACCGCAAAATAGCAGAAGACATTTGGAAGCTACCAGAAGGAACCATTCCGCCTAAGCCTGGTTACCACGCTGTATTGCAGAACCGTATGCTTAAAGACGGCAAGTTGAACGCTTACTGGGTTATGTGTAATAACAACATGCAAGCCGCGCCAAATATAAATGAAGAGGGTTTGCCTGGTTACCGCAATCCTGAAAACTTTATCGTGGTATCGGACCCTTACCCAACAGTTACTGCCCAAGCAGCCGATCTTATTTTACCAACAGCAATGTGGGTTGAGAAAGAAGGTGCCTATGGTAACGCTGAACGTCGCACGCAGTTCTGGCATCAGCAAGTGTCTGCGCCGGGTGAAGCGAGATCAGACTTATGGCAATTGGTTGAATTTTCTAAGCGCTTTAAGGTTGAAGAAGTATGGCCTGCAGAGTTACTAGCTAAGAAACCTGAATATAAAGGCAAAACCTTATACGACATTTTGTTCCGTAACGGCGTAGTTGATCAATTCCCTGTTGAACAAGTAAACGCAGAGCTTAATGACGAAGCAAAAGATTTTGGTTTCTACGTTCAAAAAGGCTTATTTGAAGAATACGCTGAGTTTGGTCGCGATCACGGACACGATCTAGCACCATTTGATACTTACCATGAAGTACGTGGTTTACGCTGGCCTGTGGTTAATGGCGAAGAAACACGTTGGCGCTTCCGCGAAGGCTCTGACCCTTATGTAAAAGCTGGCGAAGAGGTTAACTTTTACGGTAAACCAGATGGTAAGGCACTAATTATTGCTACGCCTTACGAGCCTGCGGCTGAGTTTCCAGATGAAGAATACGATCTGTGGTTAAGCACTGGTCGCGTATTAGAACATTGGCACTCTGGTTCTATGACGCGTCGAGTTCCAGAGCTATATCGAGCGTTCCCTGATGCGGTATTGTTTATTCATCCAGAAGATGCAAAACAACGTGGTTTTAAACGTGGTGATGAAGTGATGATTCAATCACGCCGCGGTGAAGTTAAATCACGAATTGAAACTCGTGGCCGTAACCGTCCACCTAAGGGTTTAGTGTACATGCCTTGGTTTGATGCCAAGCAGCTCACCAACAAATTGACCCTAGACGCAACAGACCCGCTTTCTAAAGAAACCGACTTTAAGAAGTGTGCTGTTAAGTTAGCTAAGGTTTAACTCTATTAAAAGCATTGAAAGCCCCTCGCTTTCAATGCTTCGCTAAAAAATATTTGCCAAGGTGGCGGAGAGAGTATTATGAAAATGCGAGTTTTATTATCTGGTCTATTAAGCAGTTTACTGCTTTGCGGAGTAGTAGTCGCAAATGACTACGTAAGTAATGGTGGTGTAACTTCACTGCGGGGCGACACCGAGCTAAATACCCAAAACTCAGCAGCTGGCTTAAAGTCAGTGGTTGAACAAGACAAACCCTATGATGCCGATTATGTGTTTCAACCACCGTTGATCCCACACCAGATTCGTCATTACGAGATGAGCCTAAACGCTAATAAGTGTTTATCTTGTCATAGCTGGAAAAATGCCCGTGAAAGTGGTGCTACCAAAATTAGTGTAACTCACTATGAAGCACGCGACGGGCAAGTATTGGCGGATGTGTCTCCTCGCCGTTACTTCTGTTTGCAATGCCACGTGCCTCAAAATGAAGCGGCCCCGTTGATTGAAAACGAATACGAACGCGTAGAGTCGTTACGCTAAGCATTAGTTTAACCAGAGGCTAAATTATGAAGTTATTGAAGGCATTTTGGCGCAAACTCAGTACTCCCAGCAAAGCTGCTGTGGGTGTTGTATTGGCGCTTGGTTTTACCGGCGGTATTTTATTCTGGGGTGCGTTTAACACCGGTATGGAAGCAACTAATACCGAAGCGTTCTGTTCTGGTTGTCACGCGCCAATCGTAGCAGAGATACAAGAAACTATTCACTATTCAAACCGTTCAGGTGTGCGTGCTATTTGTTCAGATTGCCACGTTCCACATAACTGGACCGACAAAATTGTACGCAAGGTTCAGGCAAGTAAAGAGCTGGTAGCCTTTGCTATGGGTACCATTAACACTCAAGAAAAATTTGAAGAGCGCCGTAAATATTTAGCAGAGCGCGAATGGCATCGTATGAGCCAAAATGATTCTCAAGAGTGTAGAAATTGTCACGAGTTTGAATTTATGGATTTCTCAGAGCAGCGTCCTCGCAGTGTTGCACAACACTCAGATGCGTTAGCTAGCGGGGAAAAGACCTGTGTTGATTGTCACAAAGGCATTGCTCACCGGTTACCGGATATGAGTGGTGTTGAAGGCTGGTAGTAAAATAAGGAAAACACATGAGTACTTTGGAATCAGTTTTTTGGCATGTTTTGGGCTATGCAGCCATGCCAACCATTTTTGTAATGGGATTCATTGGTGTAGCAGTGGTTTCTTTAGCGGTTTTGTCCAAATGGGATAAAGACCAATAAGTTAGCACGATAAATCTTTTCATCTAAACGCTTAGTAGGCATTATTAGCCTACTAAGTCGTTCAAGCTTGTAATCAAATGCAATCAAATCCCCTCATAAAGTTAACAGGAGTTGTTCTCGCTGGCGGTAAATCTCAGAGAATGGGAAGCGATAAAGCAGCGCTAGAGTGGCAGGGGAGTAGTTTACTTAAATCTAGGCTTAGCTTGCTTGAAGAGACATTAAAAAACGAATGTTATGTGAGCGGCAACTATCCTGAGTTTCGTCATATCGAAGATTCTAGTGAATCGAAAGGACCATTGTCCGGCATACTTTCATGCCTTCAAACCCTTAACCAACAGTTTTGCCTGTTCATCCCTGTTGATATGCCCCTACTCAATATGCAAGTTCTTGATGTGATTATAAATCAACACCAAACTGAACCTGGTAATTACTATTTCTCAAATAGTGTTTTCCCTATAATTGTTGAAGCTAATGCCAAGAACCTGTCCCGTTTAACTGATGTTCTGTCTTTGCCAGTGGCTAAGCAAAGGTCAATAAAAGCTTTTTTAAACCTTATTCAAGCCACTGAAATTAAAATACCAAAAGAATTAGCACCTGCAATGGTAAATACCAATACTCCCGAGCAGTGGCAAAATATACAAGATAAAGTTGGAGAATCATAATGAGCCATCTGGCCAACGATACGCAAACCTTCTTAAACATCGCGGTATTAACCGTTTCCGATACACGTAATGAAGATACTGATACTTCAGGACGTTATTTGGCCGAAGCTCTTACAGAAGCCGGCCACAAACTGGCTGATAAACAAATTGTTATTGACGATGTTTATCAAATTAGAGCCACATTAAGTAATTGGATTGCTGACTCGTCAATAGACTGTGTTATTTCTACCGGAGGCACCGGTTTTACCGCACGAGATAATACTCCAGAAGCGGTAAGTGTATTATTTGATAAAGACATTGAAGGTTTTGGAGAATTGTTCCGCCATATTTCTTATACCGAAATTGGAACGTCTACGGTGCAAAGTCGCGCATTAGGCGGGTTTGCCAATAAAACAGTGATCTTTTGTGTTCCTGGCTCAACCAACGCCTGTAAAACTGCATGGCAGAAAATTTTGTTGGAGCAACTAAATAGCACCCACAAACCCTGTAATTTTGTGCCTCATATAGGCCAAAAATAATGAGTGAATTTACTCATATTAATGCTTCTGGTGAAGCTATTATGGTGGACGTCTCAGAAAAGACCGAGACTAGTCGTGTCGCTAAAGCGCAGGCTTTGGTGCAAGTTAATCAGCAAACCGTAGATAGCTTGTTAAATGGAGAACAGCACAAGGGCGACGTGTTTGCATGTGCTCGTATAGCTGGAATTCAAGCGGCTAAAAAAACATCCGAGTTGATTCCTCTATGCCATCCCTTAATGTTAAGTAAGGTCACCGTTGATTTAAGCTTAGATGAAAAAACAGGCATTATTACGGTAGTAAGCACCGCTAAACTAAAAGGCCAAACCGGTGTAGAGATGGAAGCGTTAACCGCTGCTAGCGTAGCTGCGCTAACCATTTATGATATGTGTAAAGCGATTCAAAAAGACATCATAATTAAAGATGTAAAGCTACTAGAAAAGCATGGCGGAAAATCAGGTTCGTTTAGCGCCGAATAATCAGGATGTTTTAATGAAAATTAAAGTACTATTTTTCGCTCGTTTAAAAGAGCAGTTAGGCGAAAGCTCGATAAGTGTCGAGCTAGTAGAAGGTAGCGATACTAATACCTTAAAGGAAACGCTGCTTGCTAGAGGTGAGCAATGGTTGGCCTTAAATGATGAGGCGATTTTGATGGCAGTTAACCAAAACCATCTTAGCCAAGTCGCAATCCTAAACAATGGTGACGAAGTTGCATTTTTCCCCCCTGTTACAGGTGGTTAGATGATTAAAGTACAGCTAGAAGATTTTGATGTTGGAGAGGAATACCAACGTTTGCGAGAGCGAGCCAGTGCTGGCGCTATCGTATTTTTTGTCGGTCTAGTTAGAGATATGAACCTAGATCAACAGGTTAAGGGGCTTCAGCTGGAGCATTATCCAGGTATGACCGAGTTGCAGCTGGAGGAAATTGTCGCTGAAGCAAAAACGCGCTGGCCAATCCAAGACGCAAGTATTGTTCATAGGGTTGGGAATTTAGATGTCAGTGATCAAATCGTTTTTGTTGGGGTAAATAGCGCTCATAGGGAAGCATCCTTTGAAGCCTGCCATTTCATAATGGATTACCTTAAAACTAAGGCTACCTTTTGGAAAAAAGAGCGCACTTTAGGCGGTGAAATATGGCTTGATGCTCGCGAGTCAGATCTTAAAGCGAAAGATAAATGGTAGCCCGTTTAGCTTGTATAGTTGCTGTTTTTGTTAGCTCAATTGCTCTCGCCAAGCCCGTTACCATTGCCGTGGCTGCAAATTTTAAACAAACCTTAGATCTATTGGCGGAAGACTTTAAATCCCAACATACTGAATTCAACTACCGAATATCTAGCGCTTCTACCGGGATTTTGTATAACCAAATAAGTCACGGTGCCCCCTTCGATTTATTCTTCTCGGCTGATGACATTCGGCCAAAACAGCTGGTAGAAGAAGGAAAAGCACGCCGGCAAATGGCCTATGCGTATGGCCAGCTGGTATTTTGGGCTCCAAACTTTTTGGATAAAAATGGCGATAAGGTAACAGATAGCAGTTTATGGGAAAACTGGGAACAGATGTACGCCTACGCAAACCCAAAACTAGCACCATATGGTTTGGCAGCCGAGCAGTTAGCTAAACAGAAAAATAATGATGCCAAAATAGTGTTAGCGAATAATGTATCTCAAGTGTTTCAGTTTATCTCTACTGGTAATGTCGCTGCAGGCTTTGTAGCTCGCTCAATTCAAACTGATTTTAATGGGTCTTATTGGTTGGTACCGCAAGATTTACATAAGGGCGTTGCTCAGCATGTTGCGTTGCTTAGCGATGAATCTCAAGCTATTGAATTTTATAACTACTTGTTAAGCGAGAACGCACAAACTATTATCACTGAAAATGGATATTTGTTACCCAAAATATGAGCGATGCTGAATACCAAGCCATTATCCTTTCTGTAAAACTTGCAACGATTAGTTGCTTAATCTTATTGCTACTAGGCACTCCTTTAGCTTGGTGGTTAGCGCGCAGTCACTCTAAGTTAAAGCACATTGTTGAAGCTGTGGTCGCATTACCCATTGTTCTACCTCCTACAGTGTTGGGTTTCTATTTGCTGATTGGTTTTGCACCTAATAGTTTTTTGGGGCAATGGTGGCAGGCTATAACTGGTAGCCAATTGGCCTTTAGCTTTTCGGGGCTGGTATTTGCCTCATGTTTGTATTCCTTACCTTTTGTCGTTCAACCCATTCAAAGTGCTTTTAAACAAATTGAACCTGGCGTATTAGATGCCGCAAAAGTGCTCAGAATGCCTAGGTGGAAACAGTTGTTGTCTGTGGAGTTACCACTGGCAAAAAGTGGCTTTATTGTTGCAATGGTATTGGGGTTTGCGCACACCTTAGGAGAGTTTGGGGTGGTGTTGATGATCGGGGGCAATATTCCTGGAGAAACCCAAGTGATTGCGATTGCGTTATTCGACCACGTAGAGAGTCTTAATTTTGCCGCTGCCCACCGTTTAGCGTTGGTGTTATTGGGTATTTCATTTTTCGCTTTATTGCTTACTTATGGCGTGACCGGAGCTAAGAAACGGGCAGGGAGTGTGGGTGTTAAGTTTTAATCTACATTATCAAAGAGACGATTTTGAGTTAAGTGTAAAGGGCTGCTCTCTACCTTTGCTTACCGGTGTGTTTGGACCGTCCGGAATTGGTAAAACCAGCTTGTTGCGCTTACTCGCTGGATTAGAGCACCCTCAAACTGGTGATATTAAATACTTAGAGCAAGTATGGTTTGATAGCAATAGCTGTTTAGCCTCATATCAACGACCCTTAGCCTTTGTAACTCAAGGAAGTTTTCTTTTTCCTCACTTAACGGTGGCTAAAAACATCAAATTGTCACAAAGGGTGAGTGCCAGTGATTTAGCATATCTAGTTGAGAGTTTTGGTGTTAAAAACCTTCTTAATAAAAATGCCCAGCAGCTTTCGGGTGGTCAAGCCCAGCGAGTCGCGCTGGTAAGAGCGCTAGCAACCAAACCCAAAGTATTACTGTTAGATGAAGCGTTCTCAGCTTTAGATCGAAAAACTGCTACCAATTTGCTGAAAATATTAAAGAAGTGGCTAAAGCAACATCGCATCTGCAGCTTGCTTATTTCTCATAATCCAGAAGATTTAGTGTTTTTTAGTGATAAGGTGCTGTTAATGGAAGACAGCCAAACACTTACGCTTGGAAATAGTCTTGAGTTGATTAACCAATATAACGGTAAGGCTAAACAAGCCATAGTGTTAAGTGTAGAACGTAGTGAGCGTTTGGCAGATGAGGGTTGGCGTTGGTTTAAGCTGGGCGAGCAATACATCTTAGCTGAGAGCCCAGAGGTGCTAGATGAAGGTGTTCACTTAGTGAGTATTTCACCAAGTAACATTGTGTTGTCGAAACAATTTGTAGAAAGCTGTAGTGCTCAAAATCAGTGGCAAGCCGAAGTATTATCGGTTAATTCTTTGGAAGGTACCTATTATGTTGAAGTGAGTTTAGAAGGCGTGGCTTTTAAAGTGCCTATCTCTCCGCAAGCGCAACAGGCTTTGGCATTAAAAATGGGAGAGCAGATATTTTTAATGCACAAAGCGGTTAAGCTACATAATCAATTCTAACTAAAGAATTGGCTCCGCAAACATTTCTATAGTCACCATTTCACCGGCGCTTACACGGCCTCTATCTTGTTCAAGTACTACGAAACAGTTAGCCTCAGTTAAGCTGGTGAAAATGGCGCTACCTTGAGCACCGGTCGATTTTACTTCTAGTTGGCCGCTGGCACTGATACTTGCAAATCCACGTTGATAGTCTGTTCTACCTGGTGACTTTTTGAAATCTTGTAAAGACTTTGCCGGTATTGCTAGCGGCTCTTTGTAGTCCCATCCACACGCTTTTGCTATTACTAGCATTGCCAGTTTGTAGAACGTTACATAAGCCGAAACTGGGTTGCCAGGCAGGCCAATAAAGTATGAATTTGGCAGATTACCGTAGGCAAACGGTTTACCGGGCTTAATCGCTAGTTTCCAAAAATTTATGTCGCCAATTTCATCTAAAACCATTTTAGTATAATCGGCTTCGCCTACTGATACCCCACCGCTGCAAATTACTATGTCAGCAACTTGGTCTGCTTTTATAAAGGCTTCAGTAACAAGCTGTTTATCGTCAGCAATAACGCCTAAATCTATTACTTCAACAGGTAACTTTGCGAGTAGGGCGCGAATAGCAAAACGATTACTATCGTATATTTGACCATGCTTTAGTGGGTTGCCAGGTTGAATTAGTTCGTCACCGCTAGAAAACAATGCCACTTTTAGTAAGCTTTGAACTGATATTTCGTTAATGCCCAGGGTGGCGAGTAAACCTATGTGGCTTGAATTTAAACGGGTCTTCGCTGGGATAACAACTTGTCCTTGTTTAACATCTTCACCTTTTAGGCGAACATTTTTGCCTTTGTTGATTGGCTGCTTAAATATGATCTGTTGTTCATCGTCTACGTTAATTTCAGTGTTTTCTTGCATTTCTACAGCATCACAGCCGGGAGGCAGTGGTGCGCCGGTCATAATTCTTACGCAATGACCAGGTTCTAAGGCTAGTTGCTGCGTATCTCCAGCAAACACTTTGTGACTAAGTGGAAGAGTTTTATTGTTAGGTAGTTGTTCTGCACAAATAGCGTAACCATCCATCGCGCTATTATCGAAGGGAGGAATGTTAATAGGCGACACAATGTCTTCTGCTAATACTCTACCTAGCGCATCTTCTAAACTCACGGTCTGTATTTGGGTTTTTAGGCTAGCGCTATCGCTTAATAAAGACCTTGCTTGTTTAATGGGCATTAGACCTGGTTGGCTACAGCAATCCATGTATCTTCCTATAGGGTAATGAGTTTGAATATAGTTGAAGATTATCGCATTTATATGGGTGTTTATCAGTGATTCTTGGCAATTTATAAAGCAGCAAAACTTTCTTTAATCTCGTTGAAGTTTGTATAGTTTTGTCAGCAAGTTGGCACAATGTTGGTGATTAAGTTTGTATCACTGGTTTAATTTTAGTTTTTGTGCTGCAAGCCTTGCTTTGTAAGGCTGAAATAAGGAGCTTGTTTTCACCAACAATGCTTTTAACTTAAAGGTAATCTGTGTAACATGTTGTTCACAACTGGTCATCGGTCACCGTTTAGACACTTATCAAGGGAGTTGATATGTCAAGCGAAGCGACACCTAATTTGGTGGTTCGTTCTATATCAAGTATTGAGCTTTATCAGTTTTGCGAATTACTGATGGAAGCAGCAAGTTGGTTCGAATCAAGAGGCGAACCGCTTTGGAAATTTCATCAAATTACACCACATTCTTTACTTGCTAATCATCGTTTAGATGAAATGTACATGGGGTATATTGCAGGCAAACCTGTAGCAGCCATGATTCTAAATAATCGTAGTGGTGCAATTGAGGTAGAAGCCGAAGTAAGACGTGAAAGCTTGTTTATGCACAAACTTACGGTTAACCGGGATTTTGCAGGAAAAGGGCTGGCTAAACTAATGGTTGATTGGGCCCGCTGTTATGCTTTAAACCAAGGGTTCACGCTACTTAGCCTTATATGTAATTGTAGAGATGAACGTCTACGCTGGACGCTTAGTCAATTTGGTTTTGATGAAGTAGAGCAGCTTAACGCGCAATATCAATTGCAACGCTATTTTTGTTTAGACCTTGATCGCTGTAGCGTTCCCTTAGAGAACATGCCAGTTGAGAGCATTGGCTTCGAATTTACTGGTCTAAACGAAGTAAAACCAGTGCTGGGCTAACTGCTGGTGTTTTGTTTAAAGGCTTTAGCTAAAGGTACAGGGCGTTGGTTACCGTTATCACACTCAACTTAAAGCCCTTAAATTAGCTCTTGTTGGTTATGCAAAAAATTTAGACTCTGGAGATGTTGAAGTCGTCGCAGAAGGAGAAGAAGCTAAACTTCTTGAGTTGTTGTCCCATCTTCATCAAGCATCTCCGTATGCGGCGGTGCAAGAAGTTAAAACGCTAAAGATGTTACCAATAGAACAGCTTAGCTACTCAGGTTTTAATACTTACTAGAACTAAAAAGGCGCTTATTAGCGCCTTTTTATGTATTACATTACTCGCATACCTGGTTGAGCACCTTCTCCAGGGCTCAAAATCCAGAGGTCTTTTCCACCAGGGCCTGCAGCAAGAACCATTCCCTGAGACTCTCCAAAGCGCATCTTACGAGGTGCTAGGTTAGCGACCATAACGGTTAGCTTACCTTCGAGATCTTCTGGTGCGTAAGCTGACTTAATACCTGCAAATACTTGGCGAGTTTCGCTACCAATATCCAATTCAAGGCGAAGTAGCTTTTCCGCTTTTTCTACATGTTCAGCTTTAACAATGCGAGCGATACGTAGATCTATTTTTGCGAACTCATCGAAACTGATGGTATCAGCTATGGGTTCAATCTCGCTGTTAGTTTTGCTTGCTGGCTTCTCTTCTTTTGGCGCTGCGGTAGCGCTAACCAAGTTATCTTTAGAAGCATCAACCATTGCCTCTACATGTTTCATATCAATGCGCTGCATTAATGCTTTAAAGCTTTGGATTTCATGATTAACTAGGGTGTTATTTATGTCAGCCCACTTGAGTTCTACATTTAAGAATTGCTCAACTTTGTCTGCTAGCTTTGGCAGCACTGGCTTCAAGTAAGTGATTAACACACGGAATAAATGAATCCCCATTGAACATACTTGGTGAGCACGTTCTAAGGTTTCTTCATTTTTGGCTAACTGCCATGGTGCTTCTTCTGCGATGTATTGGTTTGCTTTATCGGCTAACGCCATAATTTCTCGCATTGCTTTACCAAACTCTCGGCCTTCGTATAAAGCTGCGATGTTTGCTTCAGCTTCGACAAATTCGTCTAATAAAGCTTGGTTGCTTACCACTGGAGACAGCGTGGCGTTAAAGCGTTTACTAATAAATCCAGCGGTACGGCTAGCAATGTTAATTACTTTGCCTACTAAGTCTGAATTAACACGTTGCGCAAAATCTTCTAAATTTAGATCTAAGTCGTCAATTCTATTGTTTAACTTAGCAGCATAGTAGTAACGCAAGTACTCTGGGTCTAAATGGTCAAGATAAGTGCGGGCCTTAATAAATGTGCCGCGTGACTTAGACATTTTTGCGCCATTTACGGTTACATAACCGTGGGCATACACGCTGCTTGGTTTGCGGAATCCGGCACCTTCTAGCATGGCTGGCCAAAATAGGCTGTGGAAATAGATAATGTCTTTGCCGATAAAGTGATAAACCTCTGCGTCAGAGTCTTTGTTCCAATAATCGTCAAAGTTTAAATCATCGCGCTTGTCACACAGGTTTTTAAAGCTGCCCATGTAGCCAATCGGAGCATCTAGCCAAACGTAAAAGTATTTATCTTCTGTATTTGGAATTTTAAAGCCAAAGTAGGGCGCGTCACGGCTAATATCCCACTGCTGAAGGCCTTGCTCAAACCACTCGTTAAGCTTGTTAGACATTTCTTCTTGTAACGAACCAGAGATTGTCCAGTCTTTTAGCATGTCTTGAAATGCTGGTAGATCAAAGAAGTAGTGCTCTGAGTCTTTAAGAACTGGCTCGGCACCAGAGATTACAGACTTAGGTGACAGTAGATCTGTTGGGCTGTAAGTAGCGCCACAGTTATCACAGTTATCACCGTTTTGATCTTCGCTTTTACATTTAGGGCAAGTGCCTTTTACGAAGCGATCTGGCAAAAACATGTTTTTCTCTGGGTCAAACAATTGAGAAATTGTTCGAGTTTTTATGTGACCCGCTTGATTAAGCTTGTTGTAAATCTCTTCCGATAGCGCTTGGTTTTCTGGGCTATGAGTAGAATGATAGTTATCAAACTCGATGTGGAACTCGTTAAAATCTGCACTGTGTTCAACGTGAACCTGGTTAATCATTTCTTCAGGTGTAATGCCCATCTGCTGAGCTTTCAGCATGATCGGTGTACCGTGCGCGTCGTCTGCACATACATAGGTACACGTGTTACCACGTAGCTTTTGGAAACGAACCCAAATATCTGTTTGTATGTATTCGAGTAAGTGGCCTAAATGAATAGGACCATTTGCATAAGGTAAGGCACTGGTAACCAGAATTTTACGTTGTTCGTTTGTCATGTGATCTACTGTTAGCTCAGTCAATTAACGGGTAATTCAAGGGTGCCAATATTACCTTAAGCGGCAAGTGATGCCTAGTATCCTAACGCTTGCCTGAATAACTTATAGGTAATTAAGTTGAAAAATATTGTTAGGCGCCATTCGCATAATGACTAATGGGTATATTGCACCTATAATTGCGGCAAAAGAACTAGGTTATTTCTATGCAAAATCAAGATCATAATATCGTAGTAATTGGGATCTCTGGGGCGTCGGCTTCTGGTAAAAGTTTATTTTCTCAAACCATTGTAAACGATATTCGCACCGAGCTAGGTGATAGCTGCATTGCAGTAATTAACGAAGATAGTTACTACAAGGACCAAAGCCACATAACGCCTGAACAGCGTAAGCAAACTAACTATGACCATCCTAAGTCTATGGATCATGATTTATTGGTTGCCCATTTAAAGCAGCTTAAAAGCGGTGAGTCCATCGAACAGCCCCAATACAGTTATAAAGTTAATAACCGTATGGCAGAAACCAAGACGGTAGCACCTACAAAAATCATCGTATTAGAGGGTATTTTGTTATTCACGGATCCTGCAATTCGTGAGCAGTTGGATATCAGCATTTTTGTAGACACACCTTTAGATATTTGTTTAGCAAGAAGAATCCAACGGGATGTAAAAGAACGAGGCAGAACTTTGGATTCTGTGTTGTCTCAATATCACAATACTGTTCGGCCTATGTTTCTTCAATTTGTAGAACCCTCTAAGCAATATGCTGATGTGATTGTTCCAAGAGGTGGTAAAAATCGAATCGCTATCGATATTATTAACGCCAAAATTCGTGACTTGTTGGCCTCTAATTAGCGGGTTAACTAAACACTGCCAAAACAGACTAGATAAGTAATAAAAATATAAGTTTTAAATTATCATCAATAATTAAGCACATACTTACTCAACAGCTTTGTAAATAGGGAAGATTATGAAAAAGTTGCTCTATGTTGTCGCAGCCCTGATTGTTTTATTGGTTGTCGGTGTTGTCGTCGCGGTATCAATGGTAAATACCGACGATATTAAAGCGCTTTTGGTAGAGAAAACCAAAGAATCAACCGGAAGAGAACTAGTGATTGATGGGGATTTAGCTTGGCGCTTCTTCCCTAGTATTGGCTTTGAACTTGGTAGCTTGCGCCTGCGTGACAACCCTGAATTTGGTGACGGTGATACTGTTAGTATCACAGGAGCTGAAATGTCAGTGGCCTTGATGCCTTTGTTTAGTAAAAGCATTGAAGTGGGGGATATCTCAGTTCGAGGTTTGGCCTTACGCTACCAAACTAAAGCAGATGGAACAACCAGTCTTGACGACTTAACCCAGTCTAAAGAAGCCGAACCTGCTTCAAGCGAACCTAAAAGTACTGAAGAGTCCTCTGGCGCATCGGCTGCCGGGTGGAGCGTTCGATTAGCTGGTATCGAAATTGTTGATGCTAATGTTGAACTCATCGATTTAACGCTAAACAAAACTCAAAAGTTAGGTCCTGTTAACTTTACTTTAGACGGTTTAGAACTAGGTGAAGATAACGGTTTTAGCCTTTCATTAAAGTTTGATGATGGCGAAATGTTGGTAGAGCAACAGGCAACAGGTTTGTTATTCATAGCCGAAGACTTTAGCCGAATTGCCTTAAGCGATGTTAGTAATGGCTTGAACTTACAAGGCAGCGCTATTCCAAATGGTGCAATGAATGTTCAAACTGATTTAGCGCTGTCTTACACAGTAGCAAGCAAAACAGCAGAGCTTTCTAAGCTGGCAGTAGATATTGATGGCAAAACGCAATTAGTTGGTACCAGCAGCGTAGTGCTAAATAGCATACCTAGTATAAAGTTCGATTTAAATATTCCATTACTCGATACCTCCAACTTTATTAGTGAGTCGTCTGCAAGTAGCAATACAACTGATGATGCAAACGCTTCAAGCGAGGCGCCTGGCCAAGAACAAGAGCCTGATTTAACCGTTTTGAAAACGCTCAATTTAGACGGCACTCTTACAATAGATAAATTACAACATCAGAAGCTCCACATAGAGGACATCAAACAACAAGTTCAGATTAAAGACGGAATTCTACGTTTAAAAGAGTTAAGCGCAAACTTGTACGATGGACGCTTAGAGAGTAACGCGGTGATTAACGGCCAAAAGCCAGTGGCTAGTTACTCAATGACTGCTAAATTAAATGGGGTTCAAGCAAGGCCCTTGTTAAGTGATGCTGCTGACTTTGATTTTGTTGCAGGCGGGCTAAACGTAGATCTTGATGTTAAAGGCACTGGTTTAACGCCTACCGCCATTAAAAAGAAGATATCTGGTCCAATAAACGCTACGTTTACCGATGGCGCTATCTATGGGGTTAACATTCCGCAAATGATCCGCTCTGCTAAGGCTACTATTAAAGGCGGTGATAAGCAGCAAGCGCAGCAAGAGCAAAAAACAGATTTTAGTGAGTTGGTGATAATCTCCACCTTAGGTAAATCCTTAGCTAAGGTAAATAAGATGCAAATGTCTTCGCCTTTGTTACGCATTGACGGTACTGGTCAAACTCACTTGATTAATGAAAGCTTGGATTTCACTTTTATTACCAAAGTGGTTGCTAGCCTAGAAGGGCAAGGTTCTAAAAATGACTTAGCTGGCTTGGATATTCCGATTAACGTAAAGGGTAGCTGGACTGAGCCAAAAGTTAATTTAGACATGAAAAAATTGTTTGAAGGTCAAGCTAAAGAAGCGGTTAACAAGGAACTTAAAAAAGCCTTGGGCGACAATGAAGATAGTAAGAAGTTACTGGATAGCCTAGGCGGCTTCTTCAACTAGATGGTAAAAGGCACTTTAGGTGCCTTTTTTATAAGGGATATATGTGAAAAAACTTGTCGGTGTTAAATCGGTGCTGGTTATTTGTATGGGGAATATTTGTCGTTCAACCACTGCAGAAGCCGTACTGCGAGCTAAATTTAAACAACAAAAACTGAAAATCAAAGTTGATTCAGCAGGCACAACGGATTATCACAAAGGTGATAAACCTGACCCTCGTGCAGTAAGAATTGCTGAAGAAAAGGGCTACAGTTTTAAAGGTATTCGCTCACGCAAAGTATTAGATAAAGACTTTGCTAAGTTTGATTTGATTTTGGCATCCGATAAGAAAAACCTAAGCTATTTACATAAGCATTGTCCTGAGCAATATGCGCATAAATTGGCCTTGATTTTACCTTTTGGCGGGGTAGAGCTGGAAGAAGTGCCTGATCCCTATTACGGCAGTGTGCAGGGCTTTAAGCAAGTTTTAGCAATGATAGAGCAAGCAAGTGATGGCATTGTGGAAAGGGTGAAAGCTTAGGTTTGTTTAGTCATTCCTAAGTAAATAAAAAGGCCAGCAATTTGCTGGCCTTTTTTGTACAACTTATTTGCAGCCTACAATTCTGGCTTGCTCATAGGGCTCTGCGCAGATGTACTAGAACTAGTAGATTGAACACGTCGTGACCCAACTGTTACGGGCTTACGTACGTAAGGTTTTTTAACTACTTCTTCTGGCTGGCTAGGCGTTGCAGCAACAGGTGCTGGTTTTGCCATAGCAGCTGAAGCGTTACCTTTACCTTCAACTTTGCTAGGTTTTAGCTTACCGCGATTGCTGCGTTTAGGTTTCACTTCGGCTTTAACCGCATCAAGCTTAAAGTCTTCGGCTTTAGCTTCAACTACCGGTGCTTCAGCTTTAGTTTCAACTGCTGGTGCTTCAGCTTTAGTTTCAACTGCTGGTGCTTCAGCTTTAGTTTCAACTGCTGGTGCTTCAGCTTTAGTTTCAACTGCTGGTGCTTCAGCTTTAGTTTCAACTGCTGGTGCTTCTACTTTAGTTTCAGCAACAGGTGCTTCAGCTTTAGTTTCAACTGCTGGTGCTTCAGCTTTAGTTTCAACTGCAGGTGCTTCAGCTTTAGTTTCAACTTCAGGCGCTTCAGTTTTAGTTTCAACGGCAGGTGCTTCAGCTTTAGTTTCTACAACAGGTGCTTCAGCTTTAGTTTCAACGGCAGGCGCTTCAGCTTTAGTTTCAACGGCAGGTGCTTCAGCTTTCACTTCTGCTTCTGCTTCTGGATAGCGAGAATCGATAGCTGCTTCTTGAGCGTTGGTCTCTGCTTTTGGCAAGTCATTAAAGCGTTTACGGCCTGCGCTGCTTGATGAGCGACGACGACGTTTAGGCTTTGGTGCTTCCGAGTTATCGCCGGTTTTAGCCACTGGAGTTTCAGTTTTTGGAGAAGCTACTTCTGCTTTTTTAGATACTGGTTTTTCAGCAACTGGCTGTTCAGCAGTATGTTCAGCAGCTGCTTCGTTGGTTTTCTCAGCTTTTACTCTTACTTTTTTACGCAAGTTACGACGTTCTCTACGCTCTTTAACTTGCTGTTCTTTTGGAGCATGTTGCTTGGTTTGAGACTTAGTTTCTTGAGTAGTCTCATTTTCAACTTTTTCTCTAGCAGGTTTGTTACGCTGATCCTTGCGGCGGCGGTTGCTATTAGAACCTTCGTTGCGATCGCTGCGTTCTTTTCGCTCTGGGCGTTCTTGGCGCTTGTCGTTGCGTTTGTCATTACGTTGATTATTGCGACGATTATTACGCTTATCACGCTGATTGTTCTTGCTGCGTGTTTGTTTCTTTGGCGCTGGCTTTTCTTCGCTAGCAAACATGGCACTAAAGAATGCAACAATACGTGCGATTAAAGAAGGCTCTGCAGCACTCTTAACAGGCTTGGCTGCTTTGGCTGGGGCGCTAGGCGCAGCAGGAGCACTAAAGCCCTGCAAAACTGGCTGCTCAGCTTCAATTTTTTCTTTAGCCACTTGGTTAGGTTGATAAACCGGAGATGGGTTTTCAGCAGTAAGCTGGTAGCTAGTCTCTTGAGTTTCTTCACCATTTCGAATACGAGTAACGTCGTAGTGAGGTGTTTCCATATGTTGGTTAGGAATGATCACTAATCGAACGTTATGGCGCTTTTCAAGCTTGTTGATTGCTACACGCTTTTCGTTAAGCAAGTAAGCTGCTACTGGCACAGGAACTTGAGCATGAACTTCAGAGGTATTTTCTTTTAGCGCTTCTTCTTCGAATAAACGAAGGATAGACAATGCTAGAGACTCGTTATCGCGAATAGTACCTTGTCCGTTACAACGTGGACAAATATGAGTGCTCGACTCACCTAATGACGGACGTAAACGTTGACGAGACATTTCTAGTAGGCCGAAGCGAGAAATGCGACCAACTTGAACGCGAGCGCGATCTTGACGAACAGCTTCACGGAAGCGGTTTTCTACTTCGCGCTGGTTTTTAACTGGCGTCATATCGATGAAGTCGATAACTACTAGACCACCTAAGTCGCGTAAGCGAAGTTGACGAGCAATCTCGTCTGATGCTTCTAGGTTGGTTTGAAGCGCGGTTTCTTCAATGTCTCCGCCCTTGGTTGCGCGAGCCGAGTTAATATCAATTGAAGTTAAGGCTTCGGTTGGATCGATAACAATTGAACCACCCGATGGAAGACGAACTTCGCGTTGGAAAGCAGATTCAATTTGCGATTCAATTTGGTAGTGGTTGAACATCGGCACTTCGCCTTCGTAACGTTTTACACGGTTTACGAAGTCAGGACGAACCAGCTCGATGTGCTTTTTAGCTTGCTCATAGATAGTTTTATTATCGATGAGGATCTCGCCAACATCGCGACGTAAATAGTCACGAATTGCTCGAACAATTACGTTGCTTTCTTGGTGGATAAGGAAAGGTGCTGGCTTAGACTCTGCGGCATCGGTAATTGCACCCCAGTGATTAAGCAGTACTTTTAAGTCCCACTGAAGCTCTTCAGCCGATTTACCCACGCCAGCTGTACGAACGATTAGCCCCATGCCGTTAGGCAATTCTAGGCCGTTCATTGCTTCTTTAAGCTGAGTGCGTTCATCGCCTTCGATACGACGAGAAATACCGCCTGCACGAGGGTTGTTTGGCATTAATACTAAATAACTACCGGCTAAGCTGATGAAAGTCGTTAGTGCAGCGCCTTTGTTGCCACGTTCTTCTTTATCGATCTGAACAATGACTTCTTGGCCTTCTTTAACCACTTCTTTGATGCTTGGACGTCCTTGATAGACGTAGCCTTCTGGGAAGTATTCGCGAGCGATTTCCTTCATTGGAAGGAAGCCATGACGCTCTGCGCCGTAGTCAACAAATGCAGCTTCTAAACTAGGCTCTACGCGAGTAATTTTGCCTTTGTATATATTTGCTTTTTTCTGTTCGTGACCAGGACTTTCTATGTCTAGATCGTATAGCCTTTGGCCATCGACCAATGCAACGCGCATTTCTTCTAGCTGCATTGCATTAATTAACATTCTTTTCATTTATGTTGCCTTGGGGTTTGTTTGATTTAAACAACCTCATGGGCAGCAATTAACCTGCCTTAAATGGCCAGACCCTGTGTTTATTGTCAGAGCGTCTAGGTAACCTCGCGGTTAGCTTCTCTAGTCCTTAGGGCGCATTTTGGCGCTTGTATAAATATGAGTCCCGCAAACTGTGCTTGCCGAACTTTACAATCTATTCTATATAGCTTTGATTTAAGGCAAATAATTGTGATTGCCTATCAGGTTGCTATGAAAATTCTTAGTTTCGATAGCGCCAAAATTTACAAATTAATGGGCTTCGAATACGGTGCCAAATAAGGAAAACCTTTAAAAACGGGCACTTTAAGCCTTACAAATATAGCAAAGCTATATTTTTCCATCAAATTATTTATGAGCATGTTACAATTTTTGCTATGAATACCGAAAATAAAGCAGTTCAGATGGTCACGGTTAGTGACGACGAGGCTGGACAAAGAATAGATAACTTCCTACTAAAACGGCTAAAAGGGGTACCTAAAAGTCGTATTTATCGCATTTTGCGCAAAGGGGAGGTTAGGGTTAACAAAAAGCGAGTTAAACCAGAATACAAAGTTCAGGCTGATGATGTAGTAAGAATTCCGCCGATTAGAGTTTCGGAAGAAACCGGTTTGCCGTCTAACAAGCTCAATCAGGTTGTTCAGCTAGAACAGCAAATAGTTTATGAAGACGACTGCTTGTTAGTTCTGAATAAACCTTCTGGTATGGCGGTGCATGGTGGCAGTGGTTTAAGTTTTGGAGTTATTGAAGCTCTGCGCTCGCTACGTCAAGATTGTCGTTATCTAGAACTAGTTCACCGAATAGACCGAGATACCTCCGGATTATTGGTTGTCGCTAAAAAGCGCAGTGCATTGCGTGACATGCATCGGCAGCTGAGAGAAAAGGTTGTTCAAAAAGACTATCTAACTTTAGTGCATGGCCAATGGCCAAAATCGGTTAGGTCGGTTGACGCGCCATTACGTAAAAATGCTGTGTCGTCAGGTGAAAGAATGGTGATTGTTGATCAAACAGAAGGTAAACCTTCGCTTACTCGTTATCGAATAGAGCGAAGATACGCTGACATGACTCTGATGAAAGCCAGTCCGGTGACTGGTAGAACGCATCAGATTCGTGTGCACAGCCTTTACGAAGGCCATAGCATTGCTGGTGACGACAAATACACAGATAAAGAACTATTGGCCGCTACCGAAGCGAAAGGTTTGAATCGTTTGTTTTTGCATGCATGGCAAATTCGTTTTGAACATCCGGCTACGCAAAAAGAGATGCATTTAACCGCGCCGTTAGAAGAAAGTCTTCAACGCTTTTGTGATCAGCTTGATCCTCTTTAGTAGGGTTTGAGATAAAAGGAGCTTAGCTCCTTTTATGTTTACTAACTTAATAGCTCAAAATCTTGGCTTTCTAATAAGCCACATAGTTTTATTAATGGAAGGCCAATCAAACTGTTCGGGTCGTCACCTTTTAAGTGCTTGAATAACACAATGCCAGAACCTTCACTTTTAAAGCTTCCAGCACAGTTGTAGGGTTGTTCGATTTGCAAGTAACGTTCAATGAGGCTGTCGGAGAGCTCTCTAAAGCCCACTTCGAAGGTGTCTATTAAACTCTGCATCTGTTTTGTTTCACTATTATATAGCGCGAGCCCTGTATAAAAGGTAATTGCTTGTCCGCTTGCTGCTTTAAGTTGCTTAACAGCATTTTGATGGTTGCCGGGTTTCCCAACTATTTCTCCGTTAATGCAGCAAACCTGATCAGAACCTATAATCAGATTTTTAGGAAACTCTGTTTTTCCTGCAAGTGCTTTTTGTTCGGCTAAACGTAATACCAACAACTCTGGCGTTTCTTTAGGTTTTGGTGATTCATCGATATCTGGATTGAAGCAATCAAATGTTGGGCAAACTTTTTCTAATAGTTGTTTTCTGTAGGCAGAGCTTGAGGCAAGAATTAGTCGATTTTTCATCGTTTTTTAACCAAAATTAACAGTCTGCTGATTTTAAACGCAATCTTTAGCGATAGCGATGCTTTAAAGGCAGGAAAAAAGCACAAATTGTTTTGACTATCACTGAGTGTAACTATATTATGCGCGCCTTATGCAAAAAGTGAAATTACCAGTAGAGATTGACCCGTTTAAGACGGCTAAGCGAAAGTTAGATTATGAGGGCTTCCTCGAGATCAAACGATTGCCTCGTTTTAGCGATGCAACCTTGAAAGTGAATAGTGATGTAGACGTCTGGTTGCGCTTTGGAACTGATCCGCAAGGTTTAGTTGTCGTTCAAGGCAAAGCGTTAACTGAGGTGGAGTTAGAGTGCCAACGTTGTAGTGAAACTTTTAGTTATGCTATTAATGTTGAGTTTACTTACTCGCCAGTCTGCGATGAATCGCAAGTGGAAGAGTTACCAGAAGATTACGAACCACTGCAACTAAATGAAGACAACTACTTTTTAGTAGCTGAATTGATTGAAGACGAATTGTTATTAGCGTTGCCAATCATACCTAAACATTCTTTAGAGGATTGTAAGGTTCAGCAAAACGAACAAGTATTTGGTGAAATCGACGTTGTAGAGGAAGAATCTAAACCAAATCCGTTTGCAGTGTTACAAAGTTTAAAAAAGAAAGACTAGGAGACTGGGTCAATGGCTGTTCAGAAAAGTAAAGTTACACGTTCAAGACGTGGCATGCGTCGTTCACACGATGCTATCGAAAACAATGTTGCATTAACAACTGACGCTACTTCAGGTGAGCTTCACCGTCGTCACCATGTTACTGCTGACGGTTACTACCGCGGTAACAAGGTAATCAACAAGTAAATTTTTGCATTTTGCAAAAACTTACTATTGCAGTTGATGCAATGGGGGGCGATGTTGGCCCCTATGTTACAGTGCCTGCCGTTGCGCAGGCACTTAACTATTACCCTCATTTGCATGTTACCTTAATTGGCGACAAGCACTTTATTAACTCCCTGTTAATAGAGCATCAAATTTCTCAGCATCCGCGCTTAGAGTTTGTTCATTCCAGCCAAGTTGTCTCTGCCAACGACAAACCGATTACCGCTTTACGTTCTCGTAAACAATCATCAATGCGTTTAGTCCTAGATCTTGTTCACCAACAGCAAGCTGATGCCTGTGTTAGTGCAGGAAATACCGGTGCCTTAATGGCTATGGCCAAAGTTGTGCTAAAACTTTTGCCCGGTATAGAACGCCCTGCGTTAGTGACTCATTTACCTGAAGAAAACGGCCAGGGTAGTTTACTGCTAGATTTAGGCGCTAACTCTAGTTGTGATTCAGAGGTATTAATGCAGTTTGCGGTAATGGGAGCGTCTTTAGCCGAAAGCGTATGGGGCTTAACTAAACCACGTGTTGCATTGTTGAATATTGGTGAAGAACAAATAAAGGGCAATGACGTTGTAAAACAAACAGCGCAACTTCTTGAAAACTCAAGCGCGATTAATTACATTGGCTTTGTTGAGGGGAATCAGATATTTAGTGGTAAAGCTGACGTAATAGTATGTGATGGTTTTGTAGGCAATATTGCTCTCAAAACTGCTGAAGGGGTTTCCCAGCTAATACTTGCAAAACTAAAGAAACAGTTTGATGTAAACTGGTTTGCTAGATTTATTCTCAAACTGTTTTTGCCGAGTCTTAAATCTCAACTAAAACAACTGAACCCCGACCAGTATAATGGCGCGAGTCTGTTAGGATTGCGCGGCATTGTAATTAAGAGTCATGGACATGCCGATGAAAAGGCATTTTTGCAAGCTATTCACCAAGCCGTCGCAGAGATACAACAGCAAGTGCCAGGTCGTATTACCGACAAACTTGAATCTTTATTAATTGATAAGCATTAAGTCTTTTATGTACTCAAAAATATTATCTACAGGTAGTTATCTGCCAACAAATGTAAGAACTAACTCAGATCTTGAGCAAATGGTAGAAACCAGTGATCAATGGATTACTGATCGTACCGGTATTAAAGAACGCCGTATTGCAGGTAATAACGAGTCTGTTGCTGATATGGGCGCATTTGCGGCTGAGTTAGCGATTAAAAGAGCAGATATCGACAAAAACGATATTGGCCTAATTATTCTAGCAACCACCTCAAGCGAGAATGCATTTCCTGCCGCTGCGTGTGAGGTTCAAGCAAAGTTAGAGCTTCCGGGTGTGCCTGCTTTTGATATTGCAGCGGCCTGCGCTGGCTTTACCTATGCTTTAAGTGTTGCCGACCAGTATATAAAGAGTGGCTTGGTTAAAAAAGCACTAGTCATTGGCGCTGATAAGCTTTCACATATGTGCGACCCAGACGATCGCTCAACCATTATTTTATTTGGTGATGGTGCAGGTGCAGTGCTTTTAGGTGCTAGCGAAGAACCAGGCATATTGTCTACTCATATTCATGCAGATGGCCGTTATGGCGATTTGTTAAAACTACCTCATCCTCAACGTGGAATGTCGGGCACCGAAATGGAGTCTTACATGACGATGAGTGGAAATGAGGTATTTAAAGTAGCGGTAACCCGTTTAAGTGAAATTGTCACAGAAACCTTAGCAGCAAACGGTATTGAAAAAACAGAATTAGATTGGTTAGTGCCACACCAAGCTAATTTCAGAATTATTAAAGCTACAGCCAAAAAACTCGCTATGCCACTTGATAAAGTAGTGCTTACTTTAGACAGGCATGGCAATACTTCGGCTGCCTCCGTCCCCATTGCTTTAGACGAAGCAGTAACAGATGGGCGTATTCAACGAGGCCAGCTAGTATTACTAGAAGCATTTGGTGGTGGTTTTGCGTGGGGCAGTGCCCTAGTTAGATTTTAATTATTAGGATAGATGATGAGTAAATTAGCATTTGTTTTTCCAGGACAAGGCTCACAAAGCGTTGGCATGTTAGCCGAGCTTATTAGTGAGTATCCGGTAGTTGCTGATACCTTTAAACAAGCCTCTGAGGTGCTAGGTTATGATTTGGCAGGTTTAGTTGCCAACGGCCCAGCTGAAGAGTTAAACGAAACCAGCCGTACTCAACCCGCGTTATTAACCGCCTCTGTGGCTTTATGGCGTTTATGGAACGAGCTAGGGGGCAGCGCACCCGCAGTATTAGCAGGACACAGTTTAGGCGAATACTCGGCATTAACTTGTGCTGGAGTGTTAGAGTTTGCTGATGCACTTAAGTTAGTGGAATATCGCGGTCAGTTAATGCAAAAAGCCGTACCAGCCGGAGTGGGTGCAATGTCTGCAATCATTGGCTTAGGCAATCAAGAAATCATTGACGCTTGTGAGAAAGCTGCCCAAGACCAAGTAGTAACAGCGGTTAACTTTAACTCACCTGGTCAAGTGGTTATCGCGGGCCATAAAGAAGCCGTAGACCGAGCTAACGTATTATGTAAAGAAGCTGGTGCTAAGCGAGCATTGCCATTGCCGGTAAGTGTGCCTTCTCACTGTGCTTTGATGCAGCCTGCGGCTGACGAATTAGCGGGTTACATTGAGGGTATCTCTTTTTCTGAGCCAAAATTCGATGTTATTAATAACGTAGACGTAGCAATAGAACGAGATGCTAAAGCAATTAAGCTTGCACTAATTAAGCAACTATATAGCCCAGTACGTTGGACTGAAACCGTTGAAGCAATGGCTACTCGCGGTATCGAAACCGTTTATGAGTGCGGCCCGGGTAAAGTACTTAGTGGCTTAGTTAAGCGGATCCACAAGCCATTAGTTGCAGCAGCAATTAATGATACAACTTCTATAAAAACTGCTTTAGATAATAAGTAACGAGGAATTTTCAATGTCTCTACAAGGTAAGGTTGCCTTAGTAACTGGCGCAAGCCGTGGTATTGGCCGTGCAACGGCTGAAACTTTAGTTGCTCGCGGCGCCACTGTTATTGGAACTGCTACTTCAGAGAAGGGCGCCGAAGCCATTGCTGCCTATTTAGGAGAAAATGGTACTGGTTTAGCCTTAGACGTAACGTCTAGCGATTCTATTGCTCAGCTGTTTGCTGATATCAAAGCTAAATACGGCGATATCGATATTCTTGTGAACAATGCCGGTATTACCCGTGACAACTTATTAATGCGTATGAAAGACGACGAGTGGGAAGATATTATCAATACCAACTTAACGTCTATTTTCCGTTTAAGCAAAGCGGTATTGCGTGCAATGATGAAAAAACGCAATGGTCGCATTATTAGTATTGGTTCTGTTGTTGGCACCATGGGCAACGCAGGCCAAGCTAACTATTCTGCTGCCAAAGCAGGCGTATTAGGTTTTACTCGTTCATTGGCGCGCGAAGTGGCTTCTCGTGGGATCACAGTTAATGCGATTGCTCCTGGTTTTATTGAAACAGATATGACGCGAGCACTTGACGATAATCAGCGTGGTGCTATCTTGTCGCAGGTGCCTATGGCGCGTTTAGGTGATGCTGAAGAAATCGCCAAAACGGTTGCTTTTTTAGCAAGCGACGATGCTGCCTATATTACTGGTGAAACTATTCACGTTAATGGCGGGATGTACATGGTTTAAGCAGCGGCTTAAAAAATGTGCAAAAAATTGATAGATCGCAAGTTTTTTATAAAAATAACTACGAAAAACGTGGTTAGACCACTACGGTTAGACTTGCAAAGTAATTCGGTTTGAATACACTATCGCAACAACGCAGAAGCGTATTTACTAAGGAAAAATATTGTCATGAGTGCAATTGAAGAACGTGTTAAAAAAATCATCATCGAGCAACTAGGTGTAAGCGAAGACGAAGTTAAAAACGAAGCTTCATTCGTTGACGATTTAGGTGCTGACTCTTTGGATACAGTTGAATTGGTTATGGCTTTAGAAGAAGAATTCGATACTGAAATCCCTGATGAAGAAGCTGAGAAAATCACTACTGTTCAAGCTGCAATTGATTACGTTCTAAATAATCAAGATTAATAAAAAAGTGGGCGGCATCAGTCGCCCATTTTGCATCCCCCTAAGATAAGTAAATCCCCCCTTGGAGGCATTTCAGTGACTAAGCGTAGAGTCGTTGTTACTGGTATTGGTGCACTATCACCAGTAGGTAATACCGCTGAATTAACTTGGCAAGCCCTTAAAGCTGGTCAAAGTGGCATTGGCCCTATCGAACACTTTGATACCGAAGCTTTCCCAACCCGTTTTGCCGGCTTGGTTAAAGACTTCAATGTAGAAGAGTTCATGAGTAAAAAAGACGCGCGCAAAATGGATGCGTTTATTCAATACGGAATTGCAGCTGGCCTAATGGCTTTTGATGATGCTGGTATTGAAGTTACCGAGGAAAATGCAGATAGCATTGGGGTGTCAATTGGCTCAGGCATTGGTGGTCTTGGCTTAATTGAACAGAATCACGAAAATTATTTAAAGAATGGACCACGTAAAATCAGTCCGTTTTTTGTGCCATCAACCATTATCAACATGGTTGCTGGCCACCTTTCAATAATGAAAGGTTTAAAAGGCCCTAACATCGCTGTTACTACTGCTTGTACTACTGGTGCTCATGCTATTGGCCTTGCAGCACGTATGATTGCCTATGGTGACGCAAGTGTAATGTTAGCTGGCGGTGCTGAAAAAGCCTCTACGCATTTAGGTATGGGTGGTTTTGGCGCAGCAAAAGCACTATCTACTCGTAACGATGACCCAACAAAAGCTAGCCGACCTTGGGACCAAGACCGTGATGGTTTTGTGTTAGGCGATGGTGCAGGTGTTGTTGTACTAGAAGAATATGAAGCCGCTAAGGCGCGTGGTGCTAAAATTTACGCCGAGCTGGTTGGATTTGGTATGAGTGGTGATGCTTACCACATGACGTCGCCTCCAGCCGATGGTGATGGTGCTGCTCGTTCTATGGCTGCTGCTATTAAAGATGCAGGTATCGATGCCTCAGAAATTGACTACATTAATGCTCACGGCACTTCAACACCAGCAGGTGACGTTGCCGAGACGCAAGCGGTTAAGTCTGTATTTGGCGAACATGCTAAAGAAGTATTGGTTAGCTCAACAAAATCTATGACTGGTCACCTTTTAGGTGCAGCTGGCGCCGTTGAAGCGATTGTGTCTATTTTGGCTATTCGCGACCAAATTGCTCCTCCAACCATTAACTTGGAAAACCCAAGTGAAGGTTGTGATTTGGATTATGTAGTTGGCAAAGCACGTGAAACTAAAATTGATTACGCATTGTCGAATTCATTTGGTTTTGGTGGTACTAACGGATCTCTGGTATTCAAGAAAATTGATGCCTAATCTGCGTATTGCGCTATAGCTAATTGAAGCCTGATGTTATCATCAGGCTTTTTTATATCTAGGATTGTTGAGTTTGCTAGACGCTAATTTATCAACGCTTGATCGAGGCTTAAACTACGGCGATGGTTTTTTCACAACAATGCTGGTGCGGTCTGGAGAGTTGACGCTTTGGGATTACCACCTAAAACGTTTACAACGCGCTCAACAACAGCTTGGCTTTCCTTCTCTTGATTTCGTTACTATCAAAAGAGATGCCGATAAGCACGCTTCTAAAGCGAACAATGCCGTACTAAAAGTCACTATTACTCGCGGAGAAGGTGGTCGAGGTTACGGCTTGCCAGAATGTGTTAAACCAAGTGTATTTATGTCTATTTCTGAGTTCCCGCAAAGCTACGTAAACTTTAGAGACAGTGGAATAACACTTGGAATTGCTAAGCAACGTTTGGCAAGTGGTAGTATATTTTCATCAATTAAAACCTTAAATCGCTTAGAGCAAGTGCTACTAAAAAGAGAAGCAGACTCAAGCGGGGTTGCTGACTTGGTTTGTTGTGATATTTTTGATCAGGTGGTTGAGGGGGTTGCGTCTAACTTGTTCTGGGTTAGGGGTAAAGTGATTTATACAAGTGATCTAGATGGTGCAGGGGTTGCCGGTGTGCAACGCCAGTTTTTGCTAGACAACGTGAAGCATTCTCCTTATCAGATCCAATTAGGTAAGTTTAAAATTGAAGATGTAGTCGCTGCTGATGAAATATTTGTCAGTAACTCGGTATTGCAGTTTGCCCCAGTTAATACTTTTAATGAGCGCAATTACGAGCGCTTTCCTGTTTGTCGTTGGTTCCAAAATTTGGTGAAAAATGCTTCGTAAAGTAATACTTGGTTTTATTGGTTTTTCTTTAATTGCTGGTTTCCTTTCATATAAGTGGTTTGATAATTACTTAGTTGAACAATGGGAGTTGCCACGTGCAACCGAAGTTCAACAAGTGTCGGTAGGCTCAGGAACTAACATTTATCGTGTTGCCAACCAGGTATTTGCTAACGCAGACCAAGATGCATGGTGGTTGCGAGTTTGGTTCAAACTTCATCCTCACCACAGTCAAATTAAAAAGGGCTTATATCAGTTAGATGAGCAGCTTAGTTACGCCCAGCTAAGCCAGATATTAGCGAGCGGAAAAGTCGTTCAGTTTAAAGTTAGCTTAATTGAAGGTGAGACCTTTGCCCAGTTTTGGCAAAAGCTTAACCAAACTGAAGGGATTAAGTCGAGCAGTAAGAATGAACAAGAGTTAATTGAGTGGCTTGAAATTGAGCAAAGTAAGCTAGAAGGGCTGTTGTTACCAGAAACTTACTTTTTTGTTCACAATACGCCTGCAGAAAGCATTATCAAGCGCGCCAAGCTAGCATTAGATAAAGTAGTTGCCGAGCAATGGGATAAACGTAATCAAGCTGTTCCACTCAAAACACCTTATGAAGCGCTAATTCTCGCATCAATTATCGAAAAAGAAACCGGTGCTAAGTTTGAACGGCCTCGGATCGCTTCGGTATTTGTAAATCGCCTTAATAAGGGGATGCGTCTGCAAACTGACCCTACTGTAATTTACGGTATGGGAGAGCGGTATGATGGAAATATTCGCCGTAAAGATTTACGCGAGGCTACGCCTTACAATACCTATGTTATTCGAGCTCTTCCGCCAACACCCATCGCTATGGCTAGTGAAGATGCCATTATCGCTGCGTTAAACCCCGAGCAATCTAATTATTATTATTTTGTCGCTAAGGGTGGTGGTGAACATTATTTTTCTAAAAACTTAGCTGAGCATAATCGCGCAGTTAGAAAATACATACTTAAGAAATAGTTATTATGACGCGTGGAAAATTTGTAGTTATTGAAGGCTTAGAGGGTGCAGGAAAAAGTACCGCAGTTGCCGCGATCCAAACTTTGTTAGAGGAACAAGGTATAGAGTACATAAATACTCGTGAGCCAGGCGGTACGCCAATTGCCGAGTCTTTACGAACGATAGTAAAACAAGGTGTTGATGGCGAGCAGGTTTGCGATAGCACTGAGTTGTTACTCATGTATGCGGCGCGCGCTCAATTGGTGGAAACACGTATTAAACCCGCTTTAAGTGAAGGTAAATGGGTGGTAGGTGACCGCCACGATTTAAGCTCACAAGCTTATCAAGGTGGTGGCAGAGAGTTAGGCGTAGATAAACTACAAGCGATTAAACAGATTGCTATTGGCAGTTTTGAACCTGATTTAACCTTATACTTGGATATTGAACCTGGATTAGGGCTAAGCCGAGCACGTGATCGCGGCGAGTTAGACAGAATTGAGCAGCAAGCTTTGAGCTTTTTTGAAAGAATTAGATCGGTTTATCTTGCGCAAGCAGAGGCTAATGAAAATATCGTGAAAATCGATGCAAGCCAAAGCATAGACAAAGTAGCTTGTGATATTCAGGCTGCATTAAATAATTACCTAAATACACTGTAACGGTATTTACTATGAGTTCTCCTTGGTTAAGTAAGGCATGGAAACAATTATCACATCAATTAAGTGAAGATAACTTTCCGCAAAGCCTGCTGCTTCGTGGAGAAAAAGGTTTAGGTAAGCTCCAGCTAGCAAAGTTTGTTGCTAAAACTATTTTATGTAGCGAGCAAAAACATCAAGCCTGTAATCATTGCCATAGTTGTCAGCTAGTAGACTCTGGCGCCCATGGCAGTTTGTTTTTGCTAGAACAAGAAAAGCCTAAAGTAGATGATATTCGTGCTTTAAGTTTGTGGGCAAACCAGACTAGTAGTTTTGGTTCTTCAAAAGTGGCGATTATAAGCGATATCGGCCTGCTAAATACGGCATCAAACAATGCTTTATTGAAAACCTTAGAAGAACCCGTGGCAGATACACACTTTATCTTGGTTAACCATTTGCCGTTTAAAGCGATGCCAACAATAATGAGTCGATGCCAAGTTTTAAATATCGCCACACCAGAGCAAAGCTGGGTGAAACAATGGTTGGTAAAACAAAAGCTTAGGGTAGACGAAAACTTTGCTCTAATTTATCGTTTCTGTAATGGTTCTCCCTTGCAAATCAAAGAGTTTTATCGCGAGCAGCAGTTTACTCAGCTAGAACAGTTTATTCATCAATATCAATTAATGGTGCAAGCTAAAACTAATAAACTGGCTGATTTAGTTCACAAGCAGCCATTGTACTTACAATGGCTAGGTCATTGCTTAACCTTATCCTTTAGTTTAGCTAAAGGGCTGGCTAATAGAGATGACTTTCCCCAGTTTGCTGTTGTTAGTACTAAAGACAAAACTATTGAATTGGCCTATCAAGACTGGCTCGATTTGCTCAAACAGATAGAAGAATATCCGGGCCTAAATGTTGGCCAACAGCTTTACCCGCTGTTTACACGATTTAAGGATTAACGCGCGTGTTAGTAGATTCACATTGCCATTTAGACAGACTTGATTATCAAGGTAAGCATGTAAACGTAGCGGATGCTTTAGCTAAAGCTAAAGATGCTGGCGTAGATTATTGCCTTGCTGTGGCTATATCTCCTGAGAAGTTTCCGAGCATGATGGAGAAAGTGCAACACTTTGATCAAGTGTTCGCCTCTTGTGGTATGCATCCACTTTATGTTCAAGACCAAGAGTTTGACCTTGAAAAAATGGAATCTTATCTGGCTCACCCAAAAGTTGTTGCCGTTGGTGAAACAGGTTTGGATTATTTTTATGCGAAAGAACATAAAGAGTTACAGCAGAGAGTCTTTATTGAGCAGATAAAGTTAGCTGTTAAGCATAACAAACCATTGATTATTCATACCCGAGATGCACGAGAAGATACTTTGCGTTTACTGTCGGAGCATAAGGCGGAGCAATGTAAAGGGGTACTTCATTGCTTTACTGAAAGTTTAGAGATGGCAGAGGCAGCCATTGAAATGGGCTTTTATATATCTGCTTCAGGGATCATTAGTTTTAATTCGGCTAAAGAGTTGCAGCAAACCTTCAAACAAATTCCTTTAGATAGGATCTTGGTTGAAACAGATAGCCCATACTTAGCGCCGATCCCGTTTAGGGGAGAAGAAAACCAACCTGCTTATACTCGGCAGGTAGCTGAGTGTTTAGCAAAAATAAAAGGCATTAGTTTAGAGGAAGTTGCAGAACAAACTACCCAGAACTTTTTTGATTTGTTTAGTTTGGCAAAGCCTTGAAAAAAACGGCTCCACTCTAGTCCCTGAGCGGAGCGTAGGGGAATGGCTCTGTGTTAGAGCCTTGCGCTAATAGTCTGTTAAGTGTAGACCGACTTGCGTGCTTTGCAAGCTTAGCCAAGCCCCTTGTCTTTAACTAACTCTCTAGGGTAGGAGTTCTTAATTTTGTTTCTTACCCATTTGCCTAAACCAATAACATAACCTTGGTAGCTTAGAGCCACTTCGCCTTTGTTGTTATTTGGATAGACAATATCTTTACCTTGATAAAAGTGATGAGCTTGTTCGGGCTCTAGTTCAATACAGTTTTTTGCAACTAAGTGTCCAAGAGCAGTAATTGCATCGTGGCTTGTTCTGAAGCCATGTTTAAACTCTTCGGCTAACTTGAGGCCAACTCGTTCAAATCGCATTTCATCTTTTACACGCAAAAAGCTGTTTGGAAGTAACCAGTAATCATTAGCTTTAGTAAATATGCTGTAGTCGCTAGGGAGCGTCATTCCAAACTGAGATTTAAAATGCTGCGCAATTGATGCTTGCTGCTTTTTCGTCGCAGTTTGATAAGCAAACGGTTTTATTCGTTTGTTGATTGCTGGTGTATCGATGGTTGCAGCGTTTTTGCGCAGTGCAGCTACGAAGAAACCCTCGCTATCATAGTATTGTGGCCAAACGTGTAAATAGCCTTCTTTAGTTATTGCTTTGTGGCTGTGCTCAAAAAGTTGCTCGAGATTAATGGTAGAAAAGCTATCGGGGTATTGGGTAGCAATACGACTAATCACTTGCTGGTTTTCTTGCTGATTTAAGGTGCAAGTTGAGTAAATCAATACTCCATTAGGCTTTAGGGCTTGTAGCGCGCTTTCAAGTAACGTGCTTTGCAGCTGAGAAATTTCATCGACATGCTGTTCACTCCAATTATCTAGAGCTTGAGGATCTTTGCGTAAGGTACCTTCACCAGAGCAGGGGGCATCTAGCAAAATAGCGTCAAACTGCTCGCTCATCCAAGTACCAAAAACCTCGGCACTGAAGTGTGTTACAGCCGCATTAGTTACACCACAACGTAATAAATTGGCACTAAGCACTTTAACTCGGCTAGCAGAGAACTCATTGGCAACAATCGCACCTTTACCTTGAAGCATGGCTGCCATTTGTGTAGTTTTAGACCCCGGGGCGGAAGCTGCGTCTAGTAACAAACAGTCTTCTTCGACTTGAAAGCAGTGAAATAGGGCGCTTACCGGCAGCATAGAACTGGCTTCTTGAATGTAGAACAAACCTGCTTGGTGTTCCGCGGTATTACCAAGCGATAAGCTTTCATCTTCGCGGGTAATCCAAAAGCCAGTCTCGCACCAAGGTATGGGCTCAAGCTGCCATTGATTGGTTTTGGCTAAGCTTAAAAATGCCTCGAGGCTTATTTTAAGCGTATTTACTCTAATGCTTCTGCGCATCGGCTGCTGACAAATAGCTTTGAAGCCAGCTAAACTCAAGTCGCTTGGAAGATCTTTCTCAATGCGCTCTATGAATTTAGCTGGAAAATTTATTGGTTTGGTCAAAATGCAGATTTTCTATGGCTCAATGGAAGGGCTCCATTGTAACCATTTTTCATCATAAATGGGCTGTAGTTCGTACTTATCCTGATCCTTTGCTGGTTTAGCAGTAGGTTCTTCATCGGGCGTCGCAAATGCAATGCCGCCAGTTAATAGTGTTTCCATTGAATCAAGACGAATGTTCGCGCCACCTAGGCCAAGTTTTACATCTACGCCCGAGGCATTCCAAAAGACACTATTTTCTCGCACTAAGTGGCGATATGCTGAGTTTATGTTCAGGCGAGCTAAGATTTTTGAGCCATCCATAGCAAGTTTTGCATCATCAACAAAACCTACTTGATATTGCTTATAAAGTACTGGGCTGCCAACTTTTAAGGAGCCAAAGTGACTACTGCTAAGCCAAATATGTAAGGCATTTGTATCAGTATTTGGAGCTTGTTTTTGTAAAACAAACTGTTGTGAGGGTTTGCCTTTTCCTGGAAGGGCATTAATAAAGTCGCCTTTTACCAAGGTATCTAAGTTTTTTACTTCAGATAGACTGATAGAGGCCGTTTCTTGCCAGTATAAGGCGCCACTGCGGGCGAAATTTCTATAGAAGGGGAAGTCCAACTCAGCATCTGCTTGTAGTTCGGAAAGGCTATCATTGAAATGCAAGTTGGTGACTTTACCAATTTGCTGTCCTTGGTATTTAATCGGCATGTTGTTGTAGAGGCCATGGCTATCGTTAGTTGTTAGGCTAATCGCTAAATGACGCTTAGTTGCATCCTGTTTAGTTTTATGAACAGTTCGGATGCTTTCCTTAGACAGTTCTTCGAAGTGATCAAAACTGATACCACCCATAACCAGTGATTTAAGTGATTCACTGTTTACCGACAAACCCTCTAAACTGGCTTTAATTTCCAATCCTGATGCGTGCCAGAATCGACTGTTATCCGTTACTAAGTGTCGATAGTTGCCAAAAATTTTAATTTTTAGGTCAATGCTGCCATCTTTTAACAAGCTGTAGTGCTCAACTTCTCCTACCGGTACTCGTCTAAACAGAACTGGCACCCCTTCTCCTAATGACCCTAAATAATCAGTATTTAGGCGCAGTGATAAAGGTTTTTCTATTTTTGCTTTAGACAATTGAGCAGCTTGTTTGTTGTGATGCAGGGCATATTGACTTTGCTTACTGAGAGTATTGCTATGTCCGGGCATCAATATGATTGGGGAGTTTATAAAGCCACTAAGACCGCTGCTTTCAACACTTATTCCATTTAGATCTGCTTCCACAGCTAGCGGGCTTTGGTTATAAAATCGGCTGCCTTGGGTAAGTAGATTGGTATATTGAGGCTGAATAAAAGCTTTTAGCTCAAAGCTGCGATCTATTAAGTTGATTTCAGTCACTTTACCTATGGTTAGCCCGTTGTAAACGATCGGGCTGTTAACTGCTAAACCCTTAACATTGCTAGTGGTAAAGCTAATGGACTTACTTCCAACGGGAGGCTTTGGTGATGTAGTAAGGGTAAACTCAGTTTGAAGCTCACCTTGCTCTGCAATCACTTCGATTTGTTTTGCACCAACTAGCGCACCAAGGTTTTTAACTCCGTTTAGTCCTATTTCAGGCTTTATCAGGACTAATTGGGTTGTATCGTTAAACAGATCTTCATACTTAGGCTCGACCAAGGCTTTTGCTAAAAAATGGTCGTGGCTTCCGGTATTTTGAATATCATTGATAAACCCTATTACCGCGCCGCGATAAACTAGCTTGCTGCGGTTTGCTGCAAGACCATGTTGCTGCTGCATGGTGATTTGAATCGCTTTACCACGTTGAGAATCTTTAAGATTGTCGTAGAGGGTAAAGTTTTGTCCTTTATCTGCAATAGCAGATTGAACGGGGCTATCAAAACTGACGCCACCGGAAATCACGCTGGCTAGGCTTTCACTAGAGATTTGCATCCCATCGAGAGAGATATCAGCCTCAAAGCCACTTACATTCCAAAACCGAGTATCAATTTTCACTAAATGAGAGAATTGCGGTTTGATTTGAATATCAAATTCTACATGGTGTTGATCATTTAATTGGTAACGCTGTACTTCGCCTACTTTAATTTTTTTGAAGTAAACAGGGGAGCCAATATTTAGAGAGCTTAAATCGTTTGACGTAAGGCGTACATTTAAACCGTTACCCCTAATAATATTAGGAGGTTCATTAAGTGCAACAAAGTCGTCGCTAAATTTACCTTTGCCGGGGTTTAGTTCAATGTAGTTACCAGATACTAGCGCGTCTAAACCGCTAATCTCTGTAATCGACGCTTTGGGCGTTACTAGCCAGAATTGGCTATCTTCTTTTAGTAACTGCTCTGCTTCTCGTTTAACTTCTGCAACTACAATTACGCCTTCTAAATTAGGTGCAAGTTCTACCGTTTTCACTACGCCAATATCTAGACCTTGGTAAAACAACTGAGTTTGCCCAGCGGTAATACCTTTTGCGCTATCAAACACAATGTTGATTTTCACACCTGCTTCAGACCAAGCTTTGAATAGTAGCCAAGCGCCTAACAGCACAGCCAAAATGGGCAACAGCCAAATAGGGGAGATTACCTTCTCTTTTTTAAGTTCCGGTTTACTAGCGTTATTCAAGTTGTTTATCCCAAATTAGTCTTGTATCAAAAGATTTTGCTGCGAACAGTGTTAACAATACTACTGCGCCAAATGCGGTGGCGCCGGGTCCTGCTTCCACGCCTACTAAATTATTTCGTTCAAATACTGCAATCATGATAGACAGAACAAAAAGATCGAGCATTGACCACTTACCAATAATGTCAATTATTCTATAGATAACAATCCGTTGTCGATTGTTCAGATTCAAATTAAATTGCAGGCTTAATAAAATAACAACCAAGCCGACAAGTTTCATTACAGGCACCACAATGCTGGCGACAAATACCACAATGGCAATCCCTACCATATCGTCTTTAATTAAGCTGATCACGCCAGACATAATAGTTTCGTATTGGGGAGCACCGCGAGTACTTAAAACGGTTATTGGCATTAAGTTCGCAGGGAAAAGTCCAACAGTAGCGGCAATGATAAAAGCCCAACATTTTTGCATGCTTTGAGGGGTTCGTGAATGCACTCGCATATGGCAGCGCTGACAGTGGCTTTGTTCTTCGGGCATTGACAGTTTGCAGTGCCTGCATTGTTTTAAGCCTAACTGTTTAGCGGATGTGTACATAACGCTCCCAGTATTCCGCTGGCTCTATACGTTGAATTAGGCGGGTAGACAGTAGCAAGGTTATGCAGATACACCAAAGCCCATAGCCTAAATCGATATCGGCGTATTCTACTAGTTTCACCAAGGCCACCAAAAAACTAACGATGTAGACTTCAATCATACTCCAGTGAATAAGATCGTCTTGAAAATGCAGCGCTGTTGCCAAAAAGGGAGCTTTCCAGCCTTTGCTTAAAGACAAAGAGGTATAACAGATTAAGCTGAATAGCAGAATTGGTGCGATGAAACTAGCGAGCACCACGCTGAACCCCACCAAATAATAGCCGTTTTCGAGTAACAACACGGTGCCGCGCAAAATATTGGCTGAACTGGGGATCCCAAGAAATGTAAAGCTTAACAGCGGATAAGTGTTAGCAAGCGTAACCATAATCAAGCACGTTAACGCTAAAGCAAATTGGCTAGAGAAACGAGCTCTACGCCCCCGCGCAAGTGTGTGTTTGCAGCGTGGGCATATTAATACGTTTCCAGCCCTACAATGTGCTTGGGTGTCGACCAACAAATCACAACTTGGGCAGATGGATAGCTTTGATAACTCAGAAGATTTCATACAGTACATATTAGCTAAGTCAGGCTAACTATGCTGTAAAAATTTGTCACTAGTAGTTTAAAAGTGAATGGTGCATACTACCCTGTATATAAAAACAGTAAATGGAGGCAGCGGTGGCTGTAATTATTAAATATGTCGTCGAACGTAACGGTGTAGAGAAAATGACTTTTAGTTCAAAAAAAGAAGCCGACAATTACGACAAAATGTTAGACGTAGCTGATCAGCTTACATTAATGATAAAGCATGCAGAACCTAAGATGAACGAGCAACAAGCCGAGAATTTAGGCTTCTACCTTTCTTCCCAGCGAAATGCGCTGCAACAAGTGCTCAAAGGCCAGGAGTTTGATGCATCGATGATAGAAGACGAGGAATAATGCAGTGGCAGACGTATCTTCGCGTTATTTAACACTAGGTAAACAATTAGACGCTTTGTTAGATAAAGACTTACCTTATATTTCTAATCTAGCTAATTTTTCTGCCTTATTATGGCTCGAGTTAGAAGAGATTAACTGGGTGGGGTGTTATTTGGCCGATAAAGCTAAAAAACAGCTGTTCTTAGGGCCGTTTCAAGGTAAACCTGCCTGTACTTCAATTCAAGTTGGTAAAGGCGTATGTGGTTCGGCCTTTGCGCAGCAGCAAACCTTCCGTGTTGAAAATGTGCATGAGTTTCCAGGACATATCGCTTGCGATAGTGCTAGCGAATCAGAAATCGTAGTGCCTTTATATCTTAATGGTGAACTGTTTGGCGTAGTAGATATTGATAGTCCACGTCTTAATCGATTCGAGCTAAGTGACCAAATTGGCATCGAGTATTTAGTTAAGGTGTTGGAAAATAAACTAAGTGATGTGCATTTTTAATGGCTTTTCAATATACGCTCACTATAATAGCCGAAATCAGCCCTGTCGCTGTACCAGTAAAGATGTATAAGAAAGGTCATCATGGAACAAACTAACAAACTGAAAAATAGCAAAGAAGTCATTCAATATTTGGCGACACAATTCCCAAACTGTTTTTCTACAGAAGGTGAAGCCAAGCCGCTTAAAATTGGTATTTTTCAGGACTTAGCTGAACGTCTAAAAGAAGACGAGAAAGTAAGTAATACCGTATTACGTTCTGCTCTGCGTCAATATACGTCTAGCTGGCGTTACTTGCATGGCGTAAAAGTTGGCTCTAAACGCGTTGACTTAGACGGTGTAGAGGGCGCAGAAATTGAACAAGAACATGTAGAACATGCACAAAAGACCTTAAAAGAAAGCAAAGATAAAGCCTTTGCCAACAAAAAGGCTCAAGCTGAAAAAGCTGACAAAAACAAAGCTGCTGCACGTAAACCAAAAGCTGATTTCAAGCGTACTAGTAAACCTAAAACTAGCGACAGCAAACCAGCAGCAGAGAAGAAGCCGATTGAAAAAATCGACAGTAAAGATTTAGTTGCAGGGAAGGAAGTTCGTGTATTGGTTGGAAAAACGCCAATGCCGGGTCAGATCTCAGAAGTAACAAAAGATGGCATTGCTGTTACACTTAAAAGCGGTATGTTAGTTAAAGTTAAAGCAGAACATATCGTTGCATAATTGATTTAGTAGTGAGATAGGTGCCTATGAAATATTTGAGCCGTCTGTGGCTATTTTTTTTAACGCTTAGTTACTCAACTCTGTTGTTGGCTCAAACGCCTACATTAGGACAAGATGCGCTACCCACTTTAAGCCAGCAAAGCCAACATGCTACAGCGGCAAAAAGAATTAGCGCTTTATATACCCGCTCTCACTACCGCAGTGTTCCTTTCGACGATGAATTATCAAGCGAAATCTTCGACAAGTTTATTCAGCAACTTGACTACAACCGTAGCTTGTTTTTGGAAGAAGATTTCTTACGCTTTGAGCGTTATCGCTACAGCCTAGATCAAGACATACCAGCTGGCAGATTGGAACCGCTTTATTCCATGTTCGACCTGTCGCTTAAGCGTCGCTACCAACAATTAGTATACTCTTTACAAGTGCTCGACGAGCCAATGGATTTTACTAAAGACGAACAGTTTCAATTTAATCGCAGCGAAGCAGATTGGCCTAAAACCCAAGCTGAGATTAAAGAACTGTGGCGCTTAAAAGTAAAATACGATGCGCTAAACTTAAAGTTAGCAGGCCGCGAACACGACAAAATTGTCGAAGTATTAGCCAAGCGCTATAACAGCGCGATTAAGCGTTTAGTGCAAACCGGCAGTGAAGATGTGTTCCAAACTGCAATGAACGCTTATTCTCGCGCCATCGAACCACATACTAGTTACTTATCTCCACGTACTGCAGAACGCTTCAAAATGGAAATGAATCTTTCATTAGAAGGCATTGGTGCAGTGCTGCAAGGTGAAGATGAGTACACCGTGATTCGAAGTTTGGTTCCTGGTGGACCAGCAGCGCTGAGCAACCAACTTGGTCCAGAAGACAAAATTGTTGGCGTTGCTCAAGGTGAAGATGAAATCGTTGATATTATTGGTTGGCGATTGGATGACGTAGTTGATCTGATTAAAGGTCCTAAAGGCACTACTGTTCGTCTTGAGATACTTGCATCTGGTGGCAAAGTCGATGGTAAAACCAAAATCGTAGATATCGTTCGCGACAAGGTTCGCCTAGAAGACCGCGCTGCTAAAAGCGAAGTAATTGAAATTGAAGGCAAGAAAGTAGGGGTGCTTAATGTTCCTAGTTTCTATGTGAATTTGAGTGAAGATGCCAGCAAAGAGTTACGTAAATTAGACGAAGAGAATATCAGTTCTTTGATTGTTGATTTACGTGGCAACGGCGGTGGAGCATTAACTGAAGCAACCGCATTAACCGGTTTATTCATTCCACAAGGTCCGGTTGTGCAAGTACGCGATCAGCTTGGTCGAATTACGGTAAACAACGATACTAGTAATTCAGTCACTTATAGTGGCCCAATGGTTATTTTAATCGACCGTTACAGCGCTTCAGCTTCTGAAATTTTTGCCGCTGCCTTGCAAGATTATGGCAGAGCCATTGTTATTGGTGAGCAAAGTTACGGCAAAGGCACTGTGCAGCAGCACCGCGGTTTAGGTCGAATTTACGACTTGTACGAAAATGAACTTGGCCATGTGCAGTACACCATTGCTAAGTTTTACCGAATAAACGGTGGCAGTACTCAACATCGCGGCGTAATTCCTGATATCTCTTATCCTTCTGCTTTGTTGCCGGAAGAAACGGGAGAGAGCGTTGAAGATAATGCTTTGCCTTGGGATAAAATTAAAGCGGCTAACTATAAGTTGCTTGGCGATGTTAGCCCTTATATTGAAGCTTTAGATAAAAAGCATCAGGCTCGCATTGCAAATGATCCAGAGTTTCAATACATCATTAGTGATATAGCTGATTATCGTAAAGACAAAGATATGAAGTCGGTAAGTCTTAATGAAAAAGCGAGGATCTCTCAGCGCGATGAAAAAGAGCAGAAACAACTTGCTCGCTTAAATGAGCGTTTAGTTCGCCTTGAACTGGAACCTGTTAAAGACTTAGAAGACGCGCCAAAAGATATTGATTTGGATGATGCTTTTTTAACAGAAGCTGCAGAGATTGCGGTTGATTACTTAGAACTTCGTAATCCAAGCTAAACAGATTTAGTTATCAATAAAAAAGCCAGCTAATCGCTGGCTTTTTTGTATTGGTTTGAAGCGTTACTAACAGGGAGTCGCAACGATCGATTGTTGTAGCTTTTTCACTTCTACAATCTTTACAGAGATGGTATCACCCACGCTATATTGCTTGTCTTTAGTGGATAAACGGCCCAACTCACTTTCGATGGTGAGTTCTTCATCTTTACCCGCAAGCTTGGTTTTTGGCACAAAAGCCGAGGCACCACTGTCAACTAGACGAATATTAAGGCCACCACGGTTTATATTGCTAATTTCTGCCAACAAACATGTATTTGGATCTTGTTCTGCAAAATACTCGCAATACAAGTAGTTGGCCATTTCTCGTTCAGCAAACTTTTGCTTCTTGCGATTATCACTTAGATGCTCGGAAAGTTCTTCAGATAATGGTGAAGAAGGTGTTTCGCCATTAATTACCGATTTAATAAGGCGATGATTCAACAGGTCGCTGTATTTTCTTATCGGAGAGGTCCAAGTGGCATATTTAGCTTCGCCTAAACCAAAGTGAGGCAAACACTTTTCATTGTAAACACCAAAATTAAAGTGGCGTTTTACCAACTGATCCAAACATTTATCGCCAGTCGCTGCGATGGTTCTTCTTAGTTGGCAGAAGTAGTCGAGGTCATTGAGCTTTTCTCGCTCAACCGGTAACTCAAACTTGGTCAGTAGCTCTACTAGTCCGTCTAGCTTCTCTTCTTTAAAACCAGAATGACATGCAAACACCCCAAAACCGAGCTTTTCATCCAGGAAGCGTCCGCCACAAATGTTGGCTGCCACCATTGCTTCTTCAATCATGCGGTTTGCACTACGACGAGATTGGCGAAGAATATCAATAACCTGACCTTTATTATCTAAGACAAACTCGTAGTCAGCTTGATCGCCAAACACCGAGGTGTTCTCTGCGCGCCATTGATTACGCTGCTCACTAAACAAATTAAGTTGTTGTAATGCTTCAGCTAACTCTGCGTTTGATTCGAGTTCAGTGGTCTTTTGTTCTATAAAGTCAGACACCTGATTGTAGTTTAGGCGATGTTTGGACTGAACAGAGGCTAAGTAAAACTCAGCATTTTCTTGTAACTCACCATCCAGTCCAATCAGCATTTCACATACTAAGGCTGGACGAACTTGGTCTGCTACTAGCGAACAATGTTCGTTAGCTAACTTACTTGGCATCATCGGTACAGTGCGTGCTGGTAAGTACAGAGTGAATGCTCGTTGTTTGGCAGCTTTTTCAAGTTCGCTTTCACTGTTAATGTAAGCACTCGGATCCGCTATCGCGACCTTTAGCTTCCAATGTTCTGCTTCGCGCGTGATTGAGACTGCATCATCCATATCTTTGGTATTTTCACCGTCGATAGTGAAAAACAACTCGTTGGTTAGATCATGGCGCTCAACTTCTTGATCAATAATCACAAGATCTTCAGTGAGTTCAGGCTGGTCCCAAGCTAATTGGTGCTTTTTAGTAGTAGCTTTCCATCGGGCAAAGTTATCGTCACTTTCTGCGATAAACTCGAAGATCTCGGCTTGGAAGTGTTGTTCTTTAAGTGCGTGTTTAACCAGTCTAGCCAATACCCAATCACCTTGTTTGATTGAGAATCCACTATCTTTTATCACTTTTGCACTTAATAACTGGTTGATCAATGGATGGTCAACCTGCAGCTTAGTGCGTTTATCAACAAACTTTACACGGGCCACAAAGGTATCTAAAGCGGCTTCTACTAATGTTTCAGGTTCTGCTGCTTCTTTACCATTATTTTCGCGAATAGCTGCGCTAATTCGGTCGCCGTGAATGAGCTTTTTCATCATTGGAGGTGAGATGAAATAGCTTTTTTTGTTGTCTGTTTGAAGGAAACCGAAGTTCTTCTCAGTAGCTTTTACTACACCTTCAACAGTGGGAATGGTCTCTCTAATTTGCTGCTTTAGTTGAGCCAATAGAGGGTTATCTTTAAGCATAAAGGCTTCCATTTTTTATCGTGAAAGCACTATACCCAAAGGTTTATCGCTATTCTAGCGAAACAGTACTGGTTTATTGGGTTTGGCTCGAGCTAAACTAAAAACAAATCAGTAACGACTAAAGAGCAAGGATGAGTAAAGATCAAGAAAAGCATCAGCAACGACAGGAAAAGTTGAAAGCAAGTGTGGATGCTAAAGTTGAAGATGCACAAATTGAAAAGGGCTTAGTGCTGGTTATTACCGGTAATGGTAAGGGTAAATCGACGGCTGGTTTTGGCAATGTTGCGCGTGCTACTGGGCATGGTTACAAAGCAACGGTGGCGCAATTTATTAAAGGTGGCTGGGAATGCGGTGAACGCAATCTTCTGCAAAACAACGGGGTAGAGTTTGCCACTATGGCAACAGGATTTACCTGGGAGACTCAAAACCGAGAACTTGATACCCAAGCTGCGCAAGAAGTATGGCAACGCTGTAAGCAGTGGCTAGCTGATCCATCAATCTACTTGGTATTGTTGGACGAAATTACTTACATGTTAAGTTATGACTACCTAGATGTTGAAGAGGTTGTTGAAGTAATTAAGCAGCGACCTGCAGAGCAAACTGTAGTGGTAACTGGCCGTGCATGTCATCGCAAAGTGCTTGATATTGCAGACACCATTTCTGAAGTAAAAAACGTTAAGCATGCTTTTGATTCAGGAATTAAAGCTCGCCAGGGCATTGATTGGTAAATATCTAAAGTGGCTTTAGGGCCACTTTCTCACCTGTATTTAAATATACGAAAATATTTTCTGATATCTTTCTTTTTCTTGGAAGATTAATTTAATTTTCGTGTTGTTTATTAAAACTGCGCCAACTTTTTCTACAAACATATTTGTACACTGTATCAAACGCACTTAGCTGAGATAATCCATGAAACAGCGGCAACAATACATAGACTTAGTTCAATCCGAAGTGGTACCTGCATTAGGTTGCACCGAACCCGTTACTGTTGCGCTTGCTAGCGCTAAAGCTGCAGAATTACTTGGCGGTTTACCAGACTCTATTCAAGTTAAGGTAACTCCAAATCTTTACAAGAATGGCATGGGAGTATTTGTACCAGGCACTGGTAAGGCTGGTTTACCTATCGCTGCTGCTGTAGGTGCAACAGCTGGAGATGCGAGTAGAGGTTTGGAAGTACTGGCGACAATCTCGGAAGAAGCGCTTCACAAAGCAAATCAAATGCTGAGTAAACGCCAAGTTAGTGTATCAATGGTAAGCAATGATGACGTGTTGTATACGGTGGTAAATGCCAGCCGCAATCAAGATAAGGTTGAGGTTTGCATAGCAAAGTCACATACCCGCTTTGAATATATCGTAAAGAACGGAGCAGTAGTGCAGCAAGCCAACGCTGTGCAATGTGTTCAAACCACTGAAACGAATCACCTTAAACTTTCAATAGAGCAGATCGTAGACTTTGTAGAAAACGTGCCGCTTACACAGATTGCCTTTATTAAACGTGCTGCTAGCTTAAACCGAGCGTTAGCTGAGACTGGGTTGTCGGGGAACTATGGCTTAGCGCTAGGCGCTAGTTTACAAGCGCAAGCAGAGCAGGGGCTACTTGCCGATGATTTAATAAATCGTGCAATGCGTTTGGGCGCGGCGGCATCAGATGCTCGAATGGGCGGAGCGCAACAAGCGGCAATGAGTAACTCGGGTAGCGGGAATCAAGGCATAGCTGCAACCATGCCGGTTGTGGCTTATGCAGAAATAAAGCAGCTAGATGATGATGCTTTTGTTCGTGCTTTAATGCTAAGCCACTTGGTTGCTATTTACGTTAAGTCGAAGCAAAACAAATTGTCAGCCTTGTGTGCTGCCACCACCGCAGCTATGGGGGCTAGTGCAGCACTCACTTGGTTGATGGGAGGTAAGTTGGCTGCAATTCATCGTGCAATTAACTCCATGGTTGGAGATGTTTCAGGGGTGTTTTGCGATGGCGCCAAAGCTGGTTGTGCAATGAAGGTATCAACTGGAGCCAGTAGTGCGGTTAAGTCTGCCATTCTCGCTGTTGCTGGTAGTAGCGTATCGGCTCAGCAAGGAATTGTGTTTGAATCTGCCGATGATAGTATTGCTCAGCTCGGAATTATGTCTAAAACTGCCATGCTTTCTACGGATGAAGCCATTATCGCCACCATGCAGAACAAGCAGGCTAACTAAGCTTGTAAGTTAAAGTCTAATGGAACCCAAGCTTTGCTTTGAGATGGCGCTTTCGCTAACAAGATTTGCTAGTCTTAAACGATGAATTTATGGCACTTATTCCCAACACAATTATTAGCAATTGAGCAAATACTGCTAATGCCGTATTTGCTTATTCCTGTCTATGGTTATTTAATTTTCGTGGCAGTTGCTAAGGCAAACTTTCGTAGGCCTTTAATCGTTTTTCTGTTGCTCTCCGGATTGACTAGTGCGTTGATGGTCTTCAGCTTTGGTCCGAATATGGGAAAAATTGTACCGCCTTTGATGCTAATAGCGGTGGTATTGTTTCCAGTTTATCGGTTCATTCGGTCATTTCGACTGCCAGATGTTAGCGCCAAATTGCTTTGGTTTATCGCTATTATAGCCGGGCTGGTGCATAGCCTTAGTTGGGCACTTTGGTTTGTCGCTATGGCCAACGCTTAATGAGTGACAAATTGTGTTTGCAGGGCATCCATGGCTAGTTGAACTTTCTGCTTTTCGTTGGGGTTAACTTTATGTACCAAACTAAGCTCAAAGGGATAACTGTATTCATTGGGTTTTATTAAGCGAATGGTTTGTTGGTCTATATAGGGCTGCGCTTCACTTAAGGGTAAATAGCCAACGTAAGCACCAGATAGTATTAGGGCTAACCGGCTGTCGAATTGGTATCCCTTGGCGCCAAAGTTAAGTTGCTGAAGTTGAGCTCGTCCTTTAGGGTTTAGTTCAATACTAGGGTGAATCGCGGCATGTTTAGCTAACAGCTCGCGATCGATATCAGCATCGAGAGTGCCGAATAACGGAGATTGCTTGCTGGCACACAAATATATAGATTCACTAAACACTACTTCACTCAAAAGTCCGTCAATGCTTCGGTAAGCGGGGTAAAACCCTACATGAGCTTGGTTGTTGATCAAGGCTGACTCAATGTTTGCTACCGATTCCATGTTAAGTGATATACAAAGTCTTGGCGCTTGCTGTTTAATTGCAGTCACTGCCTTGGCTATGTTTTCAATACTCCTGTGATCAAGCAGATCGGAATAAAGGATAACAAGCTCGCCAGTAAGAGGTTTACCCAAGTTATCTACCAGCGATGCAAACTCTTGAATAGATGAAAACAGCTGCAGGCAAGCCTGATAAACAGTTTGGCCTCGTTCGGTAAGGGCAAAACCGGCTCTGCCTCTAACACACAACTTAATGTTCATTCTGCTTTCAAGGCTAGACATATGGACACTAATGGTTGAACGAGTGATCCCCAAACTATGTTCAGCAGCTGCGAAGCCGCCATGTTCAACTACTGCCTTAAATACTCTTAACAAGCGCAAATCATATTCACTAAGCTGTTTGCCGGATAACGGATCTAACATAGTTTTATATATACCAAACTAAAGTTTTATTGTTTGATATTTAACATCGTTTTAGATTGGTATTCAATGGACTAAAACAAGTTACAAGGGAAGTGAGCACAAATGGAAGCGATTCAATACTCAAGTTTGATAAAAACACAGTCTTACATCAATGGCTGTTGGCATGCTTCTCAGCAGCGTTTTCCAGTAAACAATCCGGCTAATCAGCAATGCTTGCTTGAGGTAGACGACTGCGGCTTGCAAGGTGTTGAATTGGCAATTCAAGCGGCTAAGGCTGCACAAAAAGCGTGGGCTGCTAAATCAGCCAATGAGCGGGGCAGTTTGCTGAGAAAATGGTATCAACTGATTATGCAGCATCAAGACGATTTAGCGAGCATTCTCACCCAAGAGCAAGGTAAGCCCTTAGCTGAAGCAAAGGGAGAAATAGCTTATGGTGCCGCTTTCTTAGACTGGTTTGCTGAAGAAGGTAAACGCTGTTACGGCGATGTAATACCAGCCCCAGCTGGTGACAAACGTATTGTTGTGCTTAAGCAAGCTGTGGGTGTGGTGGCTGCAGTAACGCCTTGGAATTTTCCTAACGCCATGATTGCACGAAAAGCTGCAGCTGCCTTAGCGGCAGGGTGTACTTTTGTGGTTCGCCCAGCTCAGCTTACCCCAATCTCGGCGCTAGCGTTGGCGCAATTGGCCGAAGAAGCCGGCATTCCACCAGGTGTGTTTAATGTAGTTGTAGGTGAAGATGCCAGGGGCATGGGCAAGTTACTAACCGAAAGCCCAGATGTGGCCAAGTTTACCTTTACTGGCTCCACGGCGGTTGGCAAACAGTTGATAGCTCAATGTGCGAGTACGGTTAAAAAAGTATCTATGGAGTTAGGAGGAAACGCGCCATTTATTGTATTTGATGACGCCGATATCGATGCAGCGGTGCAAGGAGCAATAGCTTCAAAATACCGAAATGCTGGTCAAACATGTGTGTGTGCTAACCGTTTTCTGGTTCAAAAGGGTGTTTATCAACAATTTAGCGAAAAGCTGGCAGAGGCACTAGCAAAACTCAAAGTGGGTGACGGGATGCAAACAGATGTCGATATAGGCCCAATGATAAGTGAGCAAGCGAAAGAAGCTGTGCATGAATTGGTGGTTGATTCACAGAAAGCTGGTGCAAAAGTTATTTATGGTGGGCAAGCTCATCAGGCGGGTAAACAGTTTTATCAACCCACCATTATGACTCAGGTAAGCAACGATATGCCGATTGCCAAAAATGAAATATTTGGCCCTGTAGCACCACTAATTATGTTTGATACAGAAGAGCAAGCCATAGCTTTGGCCAATGATACTGAATATGGCTTAGCAGCTTATTTTTACACTCGCGATATTGGTCGAGTATGGCGTGTTGGTGAAGCGTTGGAATATGGCATGGTTGGCATAAACGAAGGGATTATCTCAAATGCTGCTGCACCCTTTGGCGGCGTTAAACAATCGGGTAACGGGCGAGAAGGCTCGCACTATGGTTTAGATGACTACACAGAGATCAAATATTTGTGTATGGGCGGCGTAAACAACTAACAATAGGAGACAGGGATGAATAACCAACAACTACAAGAAAGAAAACAAAGCGTTATTGCACGCGGCCAAGGCAATGTTTATCCAGTTTATGCTGAGCGAGCATTAAATGCAGAGCTGTGGGACGTAGAAGGTAAACGTTATATCGATTTTGCCACTGGTATTGCTGTATGTAATACCGGCCATAGCCACCCAAAAGTTGTGGCTGCAGCAAAACAGCAACTGGATAAGTTTAGCCATACTTGTGTAATGATTAATCCCTACGAGAGCGCAGTAGAGTTAGCAGAAAAGCTTGTAGCTATTGCGCCAGGTGATAGCGATAAAAAGGCCATGTTTGTAACCACCGGGGCAGAAGCGGTCGAAAATGCGGTTAAAATCGCACGCGCTGCTACTGGGCGTCGCGGGGTTATTGCATTTAATGGTGGTTTCCATGGTAGAACTAATCTTACTATGGCGTTAACCGGAAAAATTACGCCTTACAAACATCAATTTGGCCCCTTTGCCGGAGATATTTATCACGCCCCGTACCCTATGCAAATGCACGGTATAAGCAGTGAGCAAAGCCTGCAAGCTCTCAACAACATCTTTAAGGTCGATATCGCTGCAGAAGATGTAGCCGCATTAATCGTTGAGCCGATCCAAGGTGAGGGAGGTTTTTATCCTGCTCCTAAAGAATTCTTACAGTCACTTAGAGCGCTTTGTGACCAACACGGTATCGTTTTAATCATGGATGAAATCCAAACAGGTTTTGGAAGAACCGGCAAAATGTTTAATTGCGAGTATGCCGAAGTTGAGCCTGATTTGATTACCATGGCAAAAGGCATTGCTGGCGGCTTTCCATTGTCGGCGGTAGTTGGGAAATCATCAATCATGGATGCTCCTTTACCTGGCGGATTGGGTGGTACCTACGGTGGCTCACCGGTAGCGTGTAGCGCGGCTTTAGCGGTTCTTGATGTGATTGAAGAGCAAGATTTGGTGGTGCGTGCTAATCAAATTGGCCAACAGTTTGGCGAATACTTGCATTCCTTGCAGCAGCAATTTCCCGACCTGATTGGCGACATTCGGATCTCAGGGGCGATGATTGCCATGGAGCTCATCGAAGATGGCGATGTAACTCGCGCCAATACCGCATTAACTCAAGCGCTCATTGCCAATGCCGCAAATTATGGTCTTGTACTATTAGCCTGTGGTTTTTATGGGAATGTGATTCGCTTTCTACCAGCACTAACTATTGAGGATGAGATAGTTGATGAAGGTATGCAGCAGTTTTGTCGCTTGTTTAAATCTTTAGCCGGTTAATTCAAAGCAAATTCAAACAAGTTAACTTAAAGCAGCGCTCACTAAGCGCTGTTTTTTTGTTGTTTTAAAGCTATACAAGCGCTTGCTGCTTAGCTATGTTGTTATCTAAGGTCATGATTAAAAGCAATGTTTTGTGATAGCCTCGCTTTCCAAATTGCTTAAGTAATTAACGTTTTATAGGAAATAAAATGCCGCACCCTTTGCCAAATAGCCCGAGCACTTTACTTGTTTTACTAAGGTGGCTGTTATTGCTAATCCCCTTGGCCTTTGTGGTGGGTTCGTTAAACGCCTTGTTTTTGTATTTGCTCGATTATGCTAGCCATACCCGAGCCGATAACCCTTACTTGTTGTACTTCTTGCCTTTAGCGGGCGTAGTGGTGGTTTTTATCTATCGCCGCTTTGGAAAAAACTCCGAATCAGGCAACAATCTCATCATTGATGAGATCCATCAACCTGGTGCAGGTATTCCTGCTCGTATGGCGCCTTTGGTACTTATTTCCACAGTAGTTACGCATCTGTTTGGTGGTTCTGCTGGTCGCGAAGGAACCGCTGTTCAAATTGGCGGAGCATGCAGTGCCGCATACGGAAAGCTATTCAAACTTAGTGGTCGAGACTATCAGATTTTGCTTAGCGCTGGGGTAGCAGCCGGATTCTCCGCCTTATTTAGCACGCCTCTTGCTGCCACTATTTTCGCGATTGAAGTCTTGGCGGTAGGTAGGATCCGCTTCGATTCAGTTATCCCTGCTTTATTTGCAGCGATATTAGCTGACTTAGTGTGTTCCGCTTGGGGCACGCCTCATACCCAATACAAAATTGATTTTTTGGAACACGTGATGCTGTTTGAGCATGTGGTTCATGTTGATTTGATCATGTTAGGTAAGGTGCTTATCGCAGCGGTAGCGTTTGGTATAACTGGTTACCTGTTTGGCGAAACGGTGTTTGTACTTAAAGATATCTTTAAACTCGTATTTAAGAACCCCTATTTGATAGCAGTAATTGGTGGACTGATAGTCATTGGCATTGTGAGTTTAATTGGTAATCAAGACTACATAGGTCTGGGAGTTAACAGTTATCGAGAAGGCGGGGTAAGTATCATTAGTGCCTTTAACGAAGGAGGAGCAGAGTGGTACAGCTGGATGCTTAAGTTGTTGCTAACGGCAATCACGCTTGCTGCTGGGTTTAAAGGCGGTGAAGTAACACCATTGTTTTTCATCGGGGCTACCTTAGGTAACACCTTGGCGTGGATAATGGGCGCACCAGTGGATTTATTTGCAGCAATTGGCTTTATTGCAGTGTTTGCCGCAGCTACTAATACGCCTTTAGCCTGTACAATTATGGGTGTAGAGTTGTTTGGCTCCGATCATTTACTGTATTTTGCGGTAGCTTGTTTTGTTGCCTATTACTTTAGTGGTCACACTGGTATTTATTCTGCGCAACGGGTGGCAGTACCAAAGTCTACAAATTTTGCGGCGCACGAGAAAACCTTGGGTGAAATTAGGGCGGCCAATAACCGTTTGGTGTCTTGGTTAAAAAAACGAAGCAAATAAATGCAGGCTAAAACGCGTCACTCATCTTTATTAGTATTGGCCATATTGTTATGGCCAAGTATAGCGTTTGCTTACCCTGGCAACTTGACCACCCATTTTGAAGGTGAAGAGTTAAAAGCAACCGTCACCTCAAACACTGATCGGCCAATCCGTTGTCAACTTTCTGCAGGCCCAGATATTGTGTGGATGGAGATTCAAGACAAACAAGAGAATTTTAAATTTGCCAAAGGCTATAAAACTCATCACCTTAGCTTGTATTGCAAGATTATCGAGCAGAAAACCAAAGCTAGGCCTTGGCGATTAAACCCTTATAACACACCCATTCCTGAGTGGAATAAGGTCATCTTTCCAGATTAGCCTTGGCAATCTTAAGCCATTTCCATGGCTTGTCGCTGAGCTTTAAATGGGCAGGGCGAACCATCAATGACTAAATCACTTAGTCTCTCCGGTTTTGGTATATCTTTTTCATCAATATCGAGTTGGCTAGCCAGTAAGCGGCTAAACATTTGCCAGCTTTTTAATTGGCAAAACTCTTCGGTTTCGCCAGGATAGGGTTTAGCTAGTAATGGCGCTAAGGTTGAAGAGGAGGTGGCAAAAATGGTTAGTAACCATTTTAGTTCGCCAATGTTGAAGTGTTTTACATATCCTTGCTTGTGGCATTCAATCACAAGGTCTTCAAGAATCTTTCGTACTTGATCATCTTCTTCTAAGAAATACTCAAACAATTCTTGTTCGTTATTTACTGCATCATTAAGCAGCCTAACCGGCTGAGGGTCGACTTGTAGTGCAGCTAAGATCTTAATTAGCAAATCAAACAACTGATGACGACAAGAAAGGCCATGTTCTTGCTCAGCAACCAATAAGTTTACGTAGGCTAAAAATTGCTGGTGCATGCAGTCACATATATGCTGCCAAATCTGTAGCTTAGAGCCGAAATGATGGCGGATGAGGGTATGAGACACACCTGCTTGTTCACTAATCGCGCGCAGTGATACAACGGCATAGCCTTTACTGGCAAAAAGATCTGCGGCAGCGATTAAAATCTTAGTGCGGGTTTCTTCTGCTACTTTGGCGCTTTGTCGTCCGGTGCGTTTCTCAGTCATCTTCTATAATTACTTAACTCGAATTCACAGTGCTTTTTAAACTAAGCGTAGTCTATCATAAAATTTACTTTCCATGTGGAAAGTAAAGCTTGATCGGCAAGCAAGTGATCAATATACTTTCCGCCTGGAAAGTATATATGACTGTTTGTTCAACTGGAGCAACTAATGAGAACAAATTTAACAAACAAGGCCGTTTGGCAGCGGCTTAGTTTTGTAGGCCTGATGATGCTGGTATTGCAAGCTTGTGAACCCGCTCATTCAGAGCCAGTTACTGAAATTGTAAAACCCGTGAAGTTATTGGAAGTGCCAGAAACGTTTAACGCTGTTGACTACAACTTTGTGGCGCAAGTTCAAGCAACAAGCCGAGCTCAGTTGGCCTTTCAAGTATCAGGTGAAATACAGCAATTGAATGTGAGAATGGGGCAGTTTGTAAATAAAGGGGATTTACTTGCCGCTCTTGATCCTCATGATTTTCAGTTGGCTGTTGATGCGCGTAAAGCTCAATTTGATTTAGAGAAAGCCCGCCGTACAAGATCGGAGCAGCTATTTGCTAAGAAGTTGATTTCTGAGGATAACTACGATCAAGTTCTTACTGCCTACACAGAAGCACAAGCTAATTTGGACCAAGCGGCCACTGATTTAGCCTACACCAAGCTTCATGCGCCGTTCTCCGGGGTTGTATCACTGACTTACGCAAAGCAATTCCAGTTTGCCGGTGCAAAACAGCCAGTGTTGAGTTTGTTGGGCGATGAGCAATTAGATTTAGTCTTTAACTTACCGGTAACCATTACCGAACGCCTGAATTTAGCTGAACTACGTGAAGCAAAACTATGGGTGACCTTAGGAAACTTTAAAGGTGTCGAGTTACCCGCTCGTTTTAAAGAGATATCTACCCAACCAGATCCCGATACCAATAGTTATACGGTGACCTTAACCATCATAAGACCAGAGCACCTAAACATCTTACCTGGCATGTCTGGTGCGGTTTATGTGCGTAATGAGTCCGAAGCCGATAATGGTTTAGCCTTACCTAAAGGTGCTTTCATCCAAATTGATGAGCAGCAAGCACAAGTGTGGCGAGTGGTGCCTGAAACAATGCGAATAGAAGCAGTGGACGTACAACTAAATCAACAAGGTTTGGTTATTAAAGGTTTGGATGCTGGAGATAGCATTGTAGTTGCAGGCGCTAAATCGTTAAATGCTGGCCAGATAATACGGCCTTGGCAACGTGAAGGAGGTATTTAGAATGTTGTTAAGAATCCATACATTGGCTGCGCTAACCGTTACCACATTGCTTTCAGCTTGTAGTGAGCCGGTAGAAACTGTCACCGATAATGCCTTATCAGTATTAACTATTAGTATTAATGAGTCAGCAGCTCAGCCGGAACGAGAGTTTAATGCCCGCGTTGAGCCGGCAGAATTGACGCCTTTATCATTTCGTATTGCTGGTGAATTGACCCAAATGTCTATCAAGCCTGGTCAACACGTTAAAAAGGGTCAACTATTAGCTCAGCTTGATGATAGAAAGCTAAAACAACAAGTAGACGATGCTCAAGCTACGTTTAGCCTAGCCGAGCGCCAGTTAAACCGCGCCCAAGGCTTGGTAGGTAAAAGCTTATTGTCTCAAGAAGAATACGATGTGCTTAAAGCTAACTATGAGTTGGCAGGTGTTGATTATCAGTTGGCTAAAGCGCAGCTTAAATACAGCCAGTTGCGCGCACCATTTGAAGGCCTAGTTGCAGAAGTGCCAAAGCAGTCTTTTGAAACAGTAACGCCTGGCGAGACGGCAGTATCTATTTACCAAGATGATTTAGTTTATGTTCGCTTGCAGTTGCCCGATAACTTGCTTGCTCAAATAGACCCAACGGAACGTAACTATAATTACCAACCTAAAGCTAAATACGCAGGTAACGATACGCTTTACCCAATTACCTTTTTAGAACATACCTCGGAGCCTAATCCCGAGACCCAAGCGTTTGAGGTATGGATGAGCATGCCACAAGTCGAGCCAGCTATTTTGCCAGGAACCTCTGTCACTATGTATGTTGATTTAGATGCGGCTGGCCTGGTCGGGCGCAGTGGATACTTGTTACCTATGACAGCATTAGATCCTGGCAATAACGATCAACAATTTTATGTATGGAAAGTAACCGAAGGGCGTGCCCAAAAGGTTGAAGTTCAAGTAGCACAAATACATACCAAAGGCGTGTTAGTAAGTGAAGGCTTAAGCCAAGGCGATCAAATCATTGTTTCAAGCTTAGCCAAGCTTAGAAATGGACTTTCTGTAACCACTAAATCTCAGGAGCAATAAGCGTGACTATTGCTGAATATTCTATAAAAAATAAAGTTATAAGCTGGATGTTTTTGGTCATTCTGGCGGTTGGTGGCGTAGTGTCTTTTGCAGACCTTGGGCGATTGGAAGATCCTGCCTTTACGGTTAAAGACGCCATGGTTATTACCTCTTACCCTGGCGCTACATCTACAGAAGTAGAAGAAGAGCTGACCTATCCTCTAGAAAAGGCGATTCGCCAGTTGCCTTATTTAGATAAGGTTACTTCTACATCATCGGCTGGTTTGTCGCAAATTATGGTGAGCATGAAGATGGACTATGGTCCTGATGAACTGCCGCAAATATGGGACGAGTTAAGACGTAAAGTAAATGATCTGGAGCCCTCGTTACCGCCAGGTGTAAACCCTGTTCAGGTTATGGACGACTTTGGTGATGTTTATGGCGTAATGTTGATGGTTACCGGTGAGAACTATTCTTACGTTGAGTTAAAGCGCTATGTTGATTACTTAACACGTGAGCTAGAAGTAGTTGATGGCGTTGGGAAAATTAGCTTAGCGGGTGACCAACAAGAGCAATTGTTTGTAGAAATGTCGCTTAAACGAGTGGCAGCGCTAAACCTAGATATGAACACGGTAGCTGGATTATTAGCTCAGCAAAATGCAGTGATTAGTGCAGGTGAGGTTACTGTTAACTCTCAAACGCTTACATTGCGCCCAACCGGTGAACTAAATTCCATCGAAACCTTTGAAAACCTAATTATTCATGGTCGCGACACCGGTAATCTAATTCGCTTAAAAGACGTAGCTACCGTTACCCGTGATGTGCAGGAAGTACCCAGTAACTTGCTTAATTACAATGGTGAACCTGCACTAAACCTAGGTATTTCGTTTTCCTCTGGGGTTAACGTTGTTAAGGTGGGAGAGGCCGTAGACGCGCGTTTAGCCGAGCTTGAAAACATTAAACCTGCTGGGATTAAGATTCACACGCTTTACAATCAAGCCAAAGAAGTTGAGCAGTCGGTTAACGGTTTTGTGCTTAGTTTGGCTGAAGCGGTGGGTATCGTGATTGTGGTGCTGTTGTTTACCATGGGTTTGCGCAGCGGAGTGATCATTGGCGCCGTGTTGCTATTAACGGTGATGGGTACTTTCATATTAATGAGTATCTATGACATTGAATTGCAGCGGATCTCGCTTGGCGCATTAATTATTGCGCTAGGTATGTTGGTCGACAATGCCATTGTAGTTGTTGAAGGTATTTTGGTTGGCATGCAACGAGGCAGAACCAAAGTCCAAGCTGCTAAAGACATCGTAGAACAAACTAAGTGGCCGCTATTAGGCGCCACGGTGATTGCCATTGTAGCCTTTGCACCAATTGGCTTATCGCCTGATGCTACGGGTGAGTTTATGGGCTCACTGTTTTGGGTACTTTGTTTCTCACTCTTTTTGAGCTGGATTACCGCGATTACCTTAACGCCTTTTCTCGCTGACTTATTGTTGTCGTCTAAAACCAGCGAGAAACAACAAAACGATGATGATCCCTACAAAGGTGTTCTATTTGTTGTGTTTGGCCGTTTATTGAAGTTCTGTTTGCGCTTTAGAATGCTAACGGTAGCTGTGATGATAATGATGTTGGCTGGAGCATTTTACGGTTTTAGTCTAGTAAAGAACTCATTCTTTCCGCCATCAAATACGCCAATGTTTTACGTTGATATGTGGATGCCAGAAGGCACCGATATTCGTGATACCTACAAGCAAGTTCAAAAAGTAGAAGACTTTTTGTTAGACAAAGAGCAAGTAGAGTTTGTTACTTCTACTACAGGTCAAGGCTTGCAACGTTTTAGCCTTACTTACAGCCCAGAGAAAAGCTACGAAGCGTTTGCCCAGCTGCAAGTTCGAGTGGTTGACCGTGAACAAATGCTAGATCTGATGCGCGAGCTTGATACCAGCTTGCGTGATTCTTATAGGCAAGTGAGCTTTCAGTTCCGATTAATGGAAATTGGTCCATCTCCCGCCTCTAAGATCGAAGCGAGAATTATTGGTTCTGATCCGCAAGTACTTAGAGATATAGCCACTCAAGTTGAGGACATTTTTAATGCTGACGCTGGAGCGCGAAACATTCGTCATGATTGGCGCGAACGGACTAAAGACTTGTTGCCTCAGTTTAATGAGTCTCAAGCACGTCGCTTAGGTATTTCCAAACAAGATTTAGCTGACACCTTACAAATGGCCTTTGGTGGTAGTGCTATCGGCTTGTTTAGAGACGGCACCGAAATGCTGCCAATTGTTGTTCGTTTACCAGAAGAAGAGCGGGTTGATTTTTCAACGGTGCAAAACCTAAAGCTTTGGAGCCCGGCGCTGCAAACTTATGTGCCTATTCAGCAAGTAGTGGATGACATTAGCTTAGATTGGGTTGAACCGCTTATTCAACGCCAGGACCGCAAGCGTACGTTAACGGTATTAGCAGACCATGACATCCTTGGGGATGAAACTGCGGCTAGTTTGTTTGGTCGCTTACGTCCTCAAGTTGAAGCTATCGCTTTGCCTGTTGGTTATTCGATAGAGTGGGGTGGTGAGTACGAGTCATCAAACGATGCACAGGAAGCACTATTTAGCTCATTGCCAATGGGTTATCTGTTTATGTTCATCATTACGGTGTTTTTGTTTAACTCTATTCGCCAGCCTATTGTTATTTGGCTCACGGTGCCGTTAGCGGTAATTGGTGTGGCGATTGGCCTACTTGCAACCAACTCGGCATTTAGCTTTACCGCTTTATTAGGCGTGTTGAGTTTAAGTGGTATGGTTTTGAAAAATGGCATTGTACTGATGGATCAAATCAACATTGAAACTCACTCAGGCAAAGACCCTTACCAAGCGGTTGTTGATAGCGCAATTAGCCGGGTAAGGCCAGTGAGTATGGCAGCGTTAACCACTATTTTGGGTATGATGCCTTTAGTATTTGATGCCTTCTTTGGCTCGATGGCGGTAACCATTATGTTCGGACTTGGTTTTGCTACCGTGTTAACTCTAGTGATTGTTCCGGTATTGTATGCCTTGTTTTATCGAATAAAACCTAGCCAACCATAAATGAAAAAAGGGCGCAATTAGCGCCCTTTTTACCACCTGTAATATTTAGACCAAATACACTTGAATGTTGTTCTCGCGCAGCAGTTCAATCATCGCCTTATCGGCATTTTCGCCGGTAATCACAATATCGATCTCATCTAAACTAAACAGCGATAGCCCTCCAAATACGCCTACTTTATCCGCTGATACCATCGCGACAACTTTGTCGGCGTATTGCAGCATCTTCTTTTCTTCCATAAAGGTAAGTAAGGCAGACTTAGTTAAACCGGCTTCGGTAAGGCCGTCGCCGCTTACTATTAAATAGCGCCCCTGATACGAAGTATGGTTATCTGGGGACACTAATAAGCTTTGGCTTTTAATGTACTGCCCACCCAAAACAACTAGGTGAGGGTAGCTCTGAGAAATCAAATAAGTAAGCAAAGGCAGGTAGTTAGAGTAAACATGCACATGAGTATCAGTTAAATATTTCCCCATTAAGAATGGGATCTGCCCTTCTCCAACAAAAATGTTGTCTCTTACTTCACACAAGTCGACTGCTTTACGCGCAATGCAGTCTGACTCTTCATAGTTTTCATAGTCAGATATGTTTGGGTAAAACCCCACCATACCGGGTGAACTAACAACATTGGGCGAGAGTATCTTCTCGGCGCCGTTACGTATCTTTTTTAATTTTCCTTGGGTATCTAGGTCGATAATGTCGCGGCGAACTGTCGCAGGAGAGCAATCTAGAAGCTCTACTAATTGTTGAACACTGGCCACAGTATTCTCTTGGAGGTGTTCTAAAATTCTATTATGACGAAGCTTGGCTGGCATTTGAAAACTCTTGAAATCTTCTTGATTAAAAAAGATTGTAGTTGATTACGAATTGAAAACTTTTACCCCGATCACAGAGTTTTTGATTACAAATGATTGCCTATGATTAGAACTGACTATAAAAATGCGAGTGTTGCTGTTTTGTTAAAGCCAATCGTTATATGACGTCAAATCTAATCACCTTCTTTGACACATAAATTTCAATTTCTATACTCGGTTTAACGTGATGCGAGGGATAACAATGAATCAGGATCTGATAACAAAACAAAGCATATTGCTCGACTTTGAAGCTGAGTCTAAAGATGAAGCTTTATACAGCATATGTGCTCAATTGTTCTTGTTACGCAAAACCACAGACCCAACCGGCTTATATAACGACATTATTAAACGCGAGAACATTGTTAGTACATTTGCCGGGCAACATACTGCTATTCCCCACGTAATTACCCAACACATCAATGAACCGGTGTTGTGTTTCGTTCGAGTAAAGAGTGATGAGTTTTACTGGAATGAAGAGGATGAGGATGTTCGCATCATCTTCTTGCTTGCTGTACCTCTAAAAGAAAATTTAAAAAAGCTTAGAGAGTCTCAGTCATATGTATTTTCGTCGATTGCTCAATTAATGACAGATCCTTCGATGATAGAACTATGGCTAACAACAAATGAAGAGCGAGTGATACTCGACAGCTTGAACTTGGCCTTTGAGTCAAATTTCAAAGCAACTACGAGCATAAAGGAATAAGGAGTTAGACTAATGTCTGCTAACAATTTAAAGGTTGGCGTTCAGTCAATCGGACGTTTTTTGAGTGCGATGGTTATGCCAAATATCGGGGCATTTATCGCGTGGGGTTTAATTACAGCTTTATTCATCCCAACAGGGTGGCTACCTAACGAGAGTTTGGCCGCCTTAGTTGGACCAATGATCTTGTATTTACTACCTCTACTGATTGGTTACACCGGCGGTAAAATTGTCGGCGGAGATCGCGGAGCCGTTGCTGGTGCCGTGACCACCATGGGTGTTATTGTGGGAACCGACATCCCCATGTTTATGGGCGCGATGATAGTAGGTCCGCTGGGTGGTCTTGCAATCTCAAAGTTTGATACTTGGGTGCATGGTAAAATTAAACCGGGCTTTGAGATGTTGGTAAACAACTTCTCGCTTGGGATCATCGGCATGATCATGGCAATGGTTGCTTATGTGATTATTGGCCCTGTGGTTTCGGTGCTAACTACCGCGTTAGGCGATGGTGTGGGCTGGATTGTAGACCGTTCTTTATTGCCGCTAGTATCGATTATTGTTGAGCCAGCTAAGATCTTGTTCTTGAATAATGCAATTAACCACGGCGTATTTACTCCACTTGGTGCTGAGCAATCTGCTGAAGTTGGCGCGTCTATTTTCTATCTTATCGAAACTAACCCTGGTCCTGGTTTAGGCATTTTGCTTGCCTACATGGTTGTAGGTAAAGGTACTGCTCAAAAATCAGCGTATGGTGCATCTATTATCCACTTCTTTGGTGGTATCCACGAAATTTACTTCCCATACATCTTAATGAAACCACGCCTAATCATCGCGGTAATTGCTGGTGGTATGGCAGGTGTTGCTTTCAATATGATTACTGGTAATGCCTTAGTAGGTCCACCATCCCCTGGTTCGGTATTTGCCTTAGTGCTTATGTCTACTGGTGGTATGGGTATCATGCTAACCCTAGGTTCTATTGCTGTTGCAGCAACAACTTCATTCCTAGTTGCATCGGTGATTATTCGTCGAGACGCATCAGAGACTGATGACTTAGAAGCAGCGCAAGCAGCGGTTGATGCCAACAAAGCAGAATCAAAAGGTCAAATTCCTGCAGGTGCTAGCGCTTCAATCGCTGCCGGCGGCGAAGTGAAATCTATTGTTGTTGCTTGTGATGCAGGTATGGGCTCATCAGCCATGGGCGCCACAGTGCTAAGAGGCAAGATTAAAGATGCAGGCTTAGATATCAATGTCACCAATTCAGCCATCAACGATTTGCATGATGCCGACATTGTAATTACTCAACAAGAGTTGTCTGCCAGAGCCAAAGAGAAGTTACCTAGTGCCCGTCACGTGAGTATCGGAAACTTCATGGATGCAAGCTTCTACGACAAATTAGTCGCAAGCCTTAAAGCCTGAGCTTAGTCATTCTTTAGGTAGCGCCTACAGCACAGCAGTACCGCTGTAGGCCGCATCTTTATTAACCATTTACGTCAAATTGCCCAGCCTACGCGGCAAGGTGTTTTGCTAAATCAACAAAACGAGATAAGCATGTCCTTTTTTAAAAGTTTATTCGCTTCCAGTGAGAAAGAGACAGAGGTTGCCTCTCAACCAGAATTGGTGCAGTCAGCCACTATTGAGCAGCCAGTTGCTGCTAAAAAAGAGCCAGATTCGCTACAGGTGGAAACTAAGCAAATCTTTCTAAATCAAAATTTTAATAGCAAAGAACAAGTATTGCGTTTTGTGTCTGAACAAATGTTGGCACTAGGTTTAGTAAACGCCGATTACTTTGAGGCTTTGCAAGCAAGAGAAAACAAAGTAAGTACCTATTTAATTAACGGCGTGGCTATTCCCCATGGCGTTAACGAAGCAAAGCCCCTAGTTGCGCAAAGTGGTGTGGTTATTGTGCAAATTCCCCAGGGCATTAGTTGGAATGACAACGGCGATAGCGTGAAGCTGGTTGTCGGCATTGCAGCTAAGGGCGAAGACCATCTTAGTCTTTTACAAACCCTAACTACGGTTGTAATGGATGAGACTTTGTCAGCTCAACTAGCATCTACAGAAGAAAAGTTCGACATTATTAACGCATTAGGAGCTGGTGCTTCGGCAGAGGCTGTGGTTGAAGATGATTTTGCTATTAACCAAAGTGCTCTCATTGTGGATGAAGCGGGTATGCATGCTCGCCCAGCAAGTTTGCTTAGCGAACAAGCGTCCAGTTTTGCCAATACTCAGATTCGCATTCGAAACGGTGAGCAATCTGCCAATGCAAAATCTATGGCTGCATTATTGGCCATGGGCGCAAAATTGGGAGATTCAGTCGTTGTTTCTGCCGAAGGTGAGCAAGCCGAACAAGCGGTTCAGCTATTGGCAGACATGATCAAAGCGGGCCTAGACAGTGAAGAAGATAACGCTAACGCGGAGTTTAATCCTTTAGCGGGCTTGCCGGCTTTAGCTAATGCCACTGGTGATGCGGTGTTGCAGGGCATGGCAGCCTCACCAGGCATTGCTGCTGCGCCTATATTTGTATTGCGTGCTTCAAACATTAATGTCGAGCAGCAAGGCAGTGGCGAAAGTAATGAAAAGCAAGCACTACAAGAAGCGCTAAGTAAAGCCGCTGAACAAAGCGACGAGTTACATAACAAGCTGTTAGAAAAAGCCCCACAAGAAGCCGCTATTCTAAAAGCGCAAAAACAGCTACTAAGCGACGAAGCGATAAATCAAGAATGCTTGCAATATATAAAGCAAGGCAACAGCGCTGCTTGGTCTTGGCAACAAGCCCTAACGTCTCAAATTGATGCTTTATCTAAAGTAGAAGACGAGCGACTAAAGGCACGCATAGCCGATCTAAATGATGTAAGCCAGCGTGTTATCGCCATTCTTACCTCAGCTGAAACACTAAGTTTCCCTGATGAAGAGTTCATTTTGTTGGCAAAAGATCTTTCACCTTCGCAAACTGCCGGCTTAGAAGGCAAAGCGATAAAAGCCATTGCTACCGAGTTAGGTGGACCTAACAGTCATATGGCGATTTTAGCGCGCGGCTTGGGTATTCCTGCAGTGGTTGGCGTTGGCGCTGGCAAGTTGTGCGAAGTGGCAGACCAACAAATGGCAGTGGTCGATCCGCAAAGTGCTAGCGTAGTGATTAACCCTAGTAGTGAAACACTAGAGCAAGCAAGCCAAAACATCGACACTTGGTTACAAATGCGTTTGGCCGAAGCAGAGCATCAACATGAACCTGCTGTAACTAAAGATGGCCGCCATATTGAGGTAGTTTGTAACATCGCTAAACCTAAAGATGCACCAAGTATCTTGGAAAATGGCGGAGAAGGCGCAGGCTTACTTAGAACCGAGTTTTTGTTTGAAGCTTCAAGCGAAGAACCTTCTATTGAGCAACAGATAGACGCACTTAAAAGCATCGCGAAGGAGCTTGGCGATCGCCAACTTGTTGTAAGAACAGCGGATATTGGTGGTGACAAACCGGTGTCGTGGATGGATATGCCGCACGAAGATAACCCGTTTTTAGGGGTTCGTGGCGTACGTTTATCGTTTAAACACCAAGACATGTTTGAACGTCAACTAGAAGCCATCTATCGCACAGCAATTTGGCAAGTAAAACAATTTGGTAAATCAGGGATCCACATTATGTTCCCAATGATCGCCAAAATGTCTGAATGGACCAAAGCCAAAGAAATGGCCGATAAAATTCGTGTGTCACTTAATGCACCTGAACTGCCCTTAGGCATTATGGTTGAAGTGCCATCTGCCGCTTTAGTGGCCGACACCTTAGCTAAACATGTCGATTTCTTCTCTATCGGTTCTAACGATTTAACCCAATACACCTTAGCGATGGACAGACTAAACCCGGAGTTGTGCTGTGAAGCTGATAGCTACCATCCAGGTTTGTTGAGGTTAATTTCAATGACCGTTAAAGCAGCCACTGCCAACGGTAAGTGGGTAGGGGTGTGCGGCAACATGGCAGCCGACCCTAACATTGCTTGTTTATTAGTGGGAATGGGGGTTCAAGAGCTGTCAGTAAGTCCAGCTAATGTTCCAGCAGTAAAAAACATCATTCGTTCGGTGTCTTACAGCAAGTTGCAGGCTAAAGCAGAAAAAGCCCTGCAAATGTGTAGCTCCGAAGCCGTCATGGCGATGTACAAAAACCATGATGATCTTATTTAGTAGAAAACAGAATATAAAGAGTAGGTATCAAGATGACTAGTCAATACGAAAAATATCAACAACTAGACCAAGCAACACCAAATACCACCAGCACTTGGAACATGTACGGCGCCGGTGTAGAAAACATTGGTAAAGATAATCAGCCAGAACTATTCAATGTACCTGAACCAGCAGATAACCAACTGTTAGTGCGAGTTGACGCAGTAGGCCTGTGCTTTTCTGACGTTAAGTTAATTAACCAAGGTAGTTCGCACCCTAAACTGTACAACCGAGATTTACGCAAAGAACCAACGCGTTTGGGACACGAAGCCACTCTCACGGTAGTTAAAGTAGGTGAAGGTCTTAGTGATGAATATAAAGTGGGTGAACGTTACGCGATGCAGCCAGATATTTACCAAAATGGTAAGAGTACCGCCTACGGTTATACGGTTCCTGGCGGCTTAACTCAGTATCACTTAATTGGCCCAGAAGTATTAGAAACTGATACAGGTTCATGTTTGCTCAAAGTGTCTGATGAACTAGGTTTTGCTGAAGCAGCCTTACTTGAGCCTTGGGGATGTGTTTGGGCGTCTTATACCCAGCGTCGTCGCTTAGAGCCAAAGCAAGGCGGTGTAATGTGGATTACTGGCCAAGCCGATGACCAATTAGCTTATGGTTTTTCTAAAGGCTTAGAAGCACCTGCCACTGTAATTCTTAGCAACGTACCAGAAGCTTTTCGTCTTTTGGTAGAAAGCAAAGCTAAAAATGTGTTGATTCGCAACGACATTAACGCTGGCAACTTAGAGCAAGCAGTTGCTGAGTTTACCGATGGCGTAGGCTTTGATGACATTGTGGTACTAGCGCCACAATCAGCCGACGAACTAACCAGTATTGCTAAACATGTTGCCCGTCGCGGCACCATGAATATGGTAGGTAAGAAGCCAGTAGATGGTTTAGTAAATGCCGATGTTGGCCGTTTACATTACGACTACGTAGCCTTTATTGGTAATAGTGGTGTAGATGTTGCCGACTCCTACGGTGAGCAGCGCAACCGCTGTGATTTAAGAAAAGATGGCTTTGCAGTTTTTGTTGGTGCCGGTGGCCCAATGGGTCAAATGCATGTTCAGCGCGCAATTGAGCTTAAAGACGGTCCACGTCAAGTGATTGTGACCGACATTAACGACCAGCGTTTAGCCGAAATTGAAGCGCGTTTTGCTAGCTTAACCGAAAGCAACAACTGTGAGTTGGTGACTTACAACCCAATTAACAACCCAGTGAGCCTGTCAGAATTTGTAGAGTCTCATAGTAAAGGCAAGTTAGCTGACGACGTAGTGGTGTGTGTACCAAATGCCGATATCATGGCCGAGTCAGCTACCTTTATGAAAGATGACGGCATGTTGGTATTGTTTGCTGGTGTTCCTAATGGCACCTTGGCACCGGTAGACTTTAGTTCTGTTTACCTTAGTAATGCCCAATACACAGGTACGTCAGGCTTAACAATTGAAGACCAAACAGTGGTGATGGATAACACTGTAGCGGGTAACATTGCTCCTGCCATTTGTGTAGCAGCTATTGGCGGTATGAATGTGGCTAAAGATGGTATTGAAGCGATGATTGATGCTAAATACCCAGGCAAGATCCTGATCTTCCCACAGCTAGAAGATTTACCGCTATTAGGGTTAGATGAACTAGCTGAACAGTTACCTACTGTGGCAAATGCCTTAGGTAAAGGTAACACCTGGAACATTGCAGCAGAAAAAGCCTTGTTCGAAGCTTACTTATAAGGAATGACAATGATTTACACATTAACACTAAATCCAGCTGCTGATTTAGAGCTGCAAATAGATGAGTTTGCTTTTGATAGTGTAAGTCGTGCCAATCACTCACGCCTAGATTGCGGTGGAAAGGGTTTTAATGTATCTCGGATGCTTAAAAACCTTGGTGTAACAAGCACCGCAATGGGTTTTATTGGTGGCTTTACTGGTCAACGCCTAGCAAGCGAATTGAGTAAAATGGACATTAAAAGCCAATTTACTCAAATAGCAGGCGAAACCCGCACCAACGTTACCGTTGTGGAAGCGGGGAACAAGCGACATATTAAAGTGAATGAAGCGGGCCCAGAAGTTAGCCCAGAAGAGCTAAAAAGCTTAGTCGACCAAGTTAAGCAAAACCTCCACGCAGGTGACTGGTGGGTATTAGGTGGCAGTTTACCTAAGGGCGTAAGAGCTAACTTTTATGCAGAGCTTATTACACTGATTGAAAATGCTGGCGCACATGCGGTATTAGACACCAGTGGAGAGGCTCTGCGAGAAGGGATTTTGGCTCAGCCAAGCTTAGTTAAACCTAACCTTGATGAAGCTCAAGAGCTATTGGGTTTAAGTAGCGAGGAGTTAAAACAAACTCAAGGCTGGACCCAAGCTTTACTCGCCATGGGACCTAAGAACTTAGTAGTGTCTCTGGGTAAAAAAGGCGCGCTAATGGCAAATGAACAGCAATGCGCCGAGTTTACCAGCCCGAGCATTGTTGAAGCTAACCCTATTGGGGCCGGAGATTCTATGGTGGCCGGGTTGGTTTGGCGCCTAAGTTTAGGCGAATCATTAGCTCAGGCTTTACCTTATGGCTTGGCTTGTGGCGCTGCATCCGCTAGTCGACAGGGCACTGATTTAGGTTCACTTGATCAAGTAGAGCAACTTAGAAAAGAAATAAACTAAGTTTTAGAAGCTACTGCAAAAAGGCTTATCGAAAGATAAGCCTTTTTTATTGGGTTAATTGAAACTTACTTCAAGCTAAACGCTGCATCTATTTGTATCCCCCGGCTATTTCTGGTTCTACTTGTTTTAGGGTAACTAAATTGCGTTGTATGGCTTCTTCTGGCAGCGGAATAAAACCGTATTTGCGCATTCTTTGTTGCGCTTCTTGTGTCTGAACATATTGAACAAACTGTTTAAATGCAGGGGCAGGGTAATTGCCGCTAGGTGCCAAATTTACGTACATATAGTAGACGTTGGCGAGGGGGTAACGACCCGACAAAATAGTTTCGTGGTTTAGGTCAAAATAGTCGCCGCTTGAATCAATAAGCTGCAGGGCTTTGGCTTGGTCGAAATTGCTTTGATATAAGGTATAGGCAATAGCATTTGGCTGTTGGTTAAGGGTAGCTAAAAGTTGAGCTGCTTCAAGCTGTTTTACAGGGCTTTGTTGTTCGCCTTTGCAGGTAACGAGATCGGTAAACTTCTTGTGTTGCTTGAGTTCGTTTAAGCCTGCGTAAGTTTGTATCTGATCCTCACTGGAGCTCAGTTTTAGTGCATTCCAGCTTGGTGAGGTGTTTGTGGCGTTACATGCAAATAGTTTTGCTAGAGAGGGCATATCTATGGCGTTAACCGGATTCTCTGGGTGAACTAATATTGCTGCTGCATCAGAACTGAAAAACAGTTCGGTGGGTTGGTAACCATAACGCCTAACAAACTTGGCCATGTCGCTGTCTAGCCAACGTTGAGAGCTAATGCCAACGTAGCCTTTACCTTCAATAAAACTGTGCGCAACATTATTAGTTTTGATGATGCCAAGTTGCTTGCTTAGTTGTGCATGTTTAACTAGCTCTATTACAGGCTCTACTAGCTCGTTTTCTACAATTACGCGATGATGATTATTAGCCTGAGCATTAAAGCTAAACAGAAAACAAACAGATACAAGTACGCTACGAGATAGAATCATTGTTTAACTCCTTGTTGGTTCGTACCTTGTTCTGAGCTGTATATGGTCCACTGTTGTTGGGCTTGCATTTGTTGCTCTTTAAACACCGCTATCACTCGCCGCTTTCGCTGTTCTAGTTTTGCGGTGTATTCAGTTTCTTGGTAGTACTCTTGCACCAGTATTTGGTCTGGGCTTATGCCTTTATCAAATAGCGCTTGGCTAATGGCATTGGTGCGCTTTACGGCTAGTTGATGATTGTAATCTTCGCTACCTTCACTACTGGTATCACCAATTAAGGTAACTTGCAGTGTGGGTTGTTGTTTAAGCTGAAGAGCAATTTTGTGTAATGTCTCTGTTTGATCACTCCTGAGAGTCGCACTATCCAGATCAAATAGAATACTTTGAACCAGATAGCTTTGGTGACTAAGCCAAACAGCACAGCCATTGTTGTCGACAATCGTTCCAGCTTGAGTGTTTCGGCACTTGTCTCGTTGGTTGATGACTCCGTCGTTGTCGTGATCTCGTAGATCATCAATTTGGTGGCGACTTAGCCGAGTGTCTGGTTGGTGGGAGCAAGCTATTAGTAAGCTGGCACTAAACACAGTTGCGATAAGTTTAATCATTTATTGTTCGATCCTGTTTGCCATTGTTCGGGATACTCAACACGTAACGCGTATGTTAATCGTCCCATTGCATTTAAGATCCTATAAGCTGCTAGGGTGTGTTCGTAATCGGTTTCTATATAATTTTTACGGGCTAGAAACACTTCTACCTTGGCATCTAATACGTCTAACAAGCTGCGCCTTCCAACATTAAACTGCTCGATGTACCCCAGCTCTGCAGCTTTTGCTGCGTCTACATTTACCTGTAATAGCTGTTTTTGTTGAGCCAGAAGCTCGTAGGCGTGCCAAGCTAATGTAGTGCCTTCTACAACCTCGCGTTGGGCGCGAATTCTGGTATTTCTGGCTTGTTCACTACGCCATGCTGCTGCTTCGGTATTGGCTATGGTTCTGCCACCGCTAAAAATGTCGTAACTCATGGTGAGCATTATTCGAGCATCACGATCAGGGCCTCTCAATCCACCTACGTTTTCATTGCGGTTGGCCACTGCTTCGATATTAAACTCTGGGTAGTAATTACCTTTTTCTCGGCGAGTTTCTTGGTGAGCGGCTTCTATGTCAGCCATTGCTGACTGGATTTCTGGGTGCGCGTCAATACCTTGCTGAATGGCAATTTCTTTATTGGGTGGAATAAGCTGATAATCGAATTGTGGTTTAACCAGATTATCGGGAATTTTACCGACTAAGCGGGTGTATTGAGTGCGCAAATCGTAGAGGTTGTTGGTTGCCGCAATCATCGAGCTTTTTGAAGTGGCCACACGAGCGGATATTTGTGCAAGGTCTGAATTACTACTTAAGCCTTTTTGAGTGCGCTCCAAAATATCATCATAAATTTCTTCATGCTCAACAACATTTCGCTGGCTTAACTCTAATACCGTTTGAGCTTTTAAAGTATTCAGATAAACGCGTATTACATCTAATGCAACGTTTTCGGCGTCTGATAACAGCAATAAACGTTCAGATTCAGCCTCAAAGCTTAATCGAGATATATTGGCGTTGGTTTTTAAGCCGTCAAATAGTAATTGGGACGCTTTAATGCCTACCTCTGTTCGGTTCATGTTTCGCTCGTCGCTGGGTATTTGTACACCACTGTTATAGTAGGTGTCTTCGTAACCAGCTGCGGCGTAAACATTAAGCTGTGGCAAATAGTCTGCTTGAGCACCGTCTACATCGCGCAACACAGATTGAAAGCGTGCGTATTGCCCAGCAATGTCTGGGCTGTAATCAATAGCGTAAGCTACCGACTGTTCAAGTGACAACGCTGCGGCATTTGCGCTAAATAGGCAAGCCACAGCGGTTATTACAGATGATCGCATTCCTTTTCCTCATCCGTTAGGGTTCACGAAGAGCGTTAGCTTTAGCCCGCAATAAAGGTTTCAGCCAGTAGCTCAATACAGATTTTTCCCCGGTTAGTATGTCCACCATAGCTTGCATACCGGGGATTACTTGCAAGTTAGTGTTGTTTGTTTGGTCTAATTGAATATGGGCTTGGTAATAGGTGCTGCCATCTTCGTCTTGAAGGGCATCTGGGCTAACGTAGCTCACAACTCCTTGTTGGCCGCCGTACACTACAAAGTCAAAGGCGGTAAACTTCACCATGGCGGGCAAGCCTGTCCGGATGAAGCCAATATCTTTAGGGGCAATTTTAGTTTCAATTATCAATTGACTATCTTTAGGGACAATTTCCATTATTGCTTCACCTGGACGAATCACCCCACCGACAGACCTAACAAGAATATCCTTAACGGTCCCGTCTATGGGAGCAACCAGCTTGGTTCTATTTAGTTGATCAGCAACAGCGTGTTGACTTTCATCTAACTGAGCGAGTTTTGCTGATACTTCGTTAAGCTGTGCTTGTGCTTTGGTTCTGAATTCAACGGCTATGTTACGACGCTCTAAGATTGCTTCGTTAATAGCAGCCTTTAGTTTGCTGGCCATCAGTTGTGCGCTTGCGATATCCCCATCCAGCTGAATTTTGTCGCGTTGTAGTTTTAGTAATTCGACTTTTGCAACAGCACCGCTAGCAACTACGTCTTCTAACATTGATATTTCTTGCGCTACTACGGCTAAGCTGTGTTGTAGAGTTTGCTGATTGCCAAGCGCCTCGTTAAGCGCTTGGGTTTGTTGTTCTATTGCTAAAGTTGCTTCTTCTAGTTGCGCGTTAAGTTGGCGGATCCGTTGTTGGTAGTTGGCGGTAGCATTAGTTTGAGCCCGTTGGTTTTGGTTAATAAAGCTTAACTCAAGAGGTTTGACTAACACTTGGCTCGTCCAATTGTTGCTAGCATTGTTTATATTAACGCTGGCTAACTCGGCTATGAGGCGAGTTTCTTGAGCGAGCAGGGTGCTACGTTGTTGTTCGCTCTCTTGAAAAGCCGCTCTAAAACGGGTGTCTTCTAAAGACAATAGATGTTGGCCTTGGCTAACTTGATCCCCCACTTCTACATATAGCTGTTTAACAATGCCGCCTTCTAAACTTTGAATTTTGCTAATGGCAGATGAGGGTACTACTTTGCCATTACCCACAATAACTTCATCTAAAGTAGCCAATGCAGCCCATACAACTAAGCAGATGATAAGGCATCCGCAAAGCCATATTATGTGCCTAGATTGTTGCGCTAAGCGTTGTTGTTGCCAAGCAAGTTGATTAGTCATGTTTGGCCTCCCTTACCACACTAACAGAGTGACGTTTTTTACTTTGAAGCCCTAGGATTACATCGGCTTTATCATTGGCGACGATATGGCCCCTTTCCAATACGATGATCCGATCACAAATACTAAGTAAACTTTGTTGGTGCGAACTTATGACTATGCTCATGTCGCGGGGGAGTTTAGCTAAGCTGTGTTTCACTAAACTTTGGCTGTTGTTATCTAAGGCGCTGACAGGTTCGTCTAGCAGCAGTAGTTTGGGTTTACGGTATAAAGCTCTAGCTAGAGCAACTGCTTGCCTCTGGCCTCCTGATAACAACATACCGCGTTCGCCCACTTGGCTTTCGAGTCCGTTACTCATTCTGCTTAAATGGGCCTGTAAGCCAGAATGTTGAATCGCCCAGGTTAGTTTTTCTTCATCTAGCGATGTGGTACCTAGCAAAATGTTTTGTATTACCGTGCCAAACACCAATACCGGGTCTTGTCCTAACCAGCCTATGTGTTGGCGTAATACTGTTGGTGCCCACAATGAGGCATCGATGTCTTGGTAGCTGATTTGACCAGAGCTAGGTGCATATTGATTAGCCATTAATGAAATAAGGCTAGACTTGCCAGAGCCCGCGTTGCCAATTAGCCCTAAGCGCTCACCAGGCATTAATTGTAGGTTAATGTCACTTAAGGCATTAAAATTTTGCTCTGGATAGCAAAAGCTCACGTTTTCAAAACTGATTTTACCTTCAAAGTTGTTTGCTTGGACTTTATGCTCTGCTTGATGTTCTTGCGGTAATGCCATCACTTGCTCGAGCCCTTGTATTGCTGCTCGGCATTGTTGGTAACGTAAAATAAGCATAGATAACTGATTAATTGAACCAGCTGCTCGTCCGCTTAACATTACAATTGCGATTAATCCGCCCATACTCAGTAATCCCTCTGAGATACGGTAAACACCAATAACCACCAGCCCAATGGTGACAACTTGTTGGCTAGTAACTATTGAGTGGCTAATTAGATTGCTTAGATGGCGAGAGCGAATTTGCCAATCGCCCAATTGGCTTGTTGTTTGCTCCCATTTTCGCTGATTGACGCCTTCAGCGTTAAATTGCTTTAGCTCGGTAAGGGTAGTGAGGCTTTCAAAAAGCTCTGCCTGTCGTTGGGTAGAGAGCTTTGCACTTTGTTCCATACTGGCAGCGATTCTAGCTTTCATTATCAAACTAAAGATAATTAAACCGCTTAACACAGCTAATGGAACAAACACCATTGGCCCACCGAGCCATGCAATCAAGGCTAAGAAAAAGAGCGTAAAAGGAAGGTCAACCAAGGTGACTAAAGTTACCGAGGTAAAAAAATCTCGAACACTATCAAAGTCTTGTATTTGCCTAGAAAACGCACCCACTGATTGTGGTTTGTTTTCTAAACGCATGCCTAATACCTTCTCCATAATGCTAGCTGAGATGGTGTTATCTATTTGCTTACCCGCCATGTCGGTGATGTTGCTACGCGCTTTACGTAGCAACCAATCAAATATCAGTGCAATAGTTACGCCTATAGCAAGTGTCCATAGGGTATTAAGGGCTTGGTTTGGCACCACGCGGTCGTAAACATTCATGGTAAACAACGGAACTACCATGGCTAATAGATTGATGAAGATAGACGCGACCAGTAAATCTCTAAACCACGGTTTTGCTTGGTCAAGAGCCTTATAGATCCAATGCGTTTTTTTACCTTGGTGTAATTGTTCAACTCTTTGATCGGTGTTTTGTAGCGGGGTTATCAACCATGCTTGTTCGGTAGCTTCTGCCATAAAGTCTGCGATAGCTTGTTGCTGGCTATTAGGCTGGTTGGTGTTTTGATAGATAACTACTTCTTTGGTGATCGAAGAGACAATGCGTAACTGTTGCTGTTTATCAACCACCAACAAAAGTCCGGTAAATTGCTTAAGTTGAATAAGTTTAATCGGTGTGGCTGAAAGCCCCGCCTGTATACAAGCTCGTGCATAGTAGTCAGCTTCTAGCTTGCCGTTTGCAAGCGGTAAGCCTCTAACAGTCACCGACTTATTGAAATGGAGACTGAAATATTTGCATAGCCACTCTATGCTTTCTAGCCAAGCATCCTGCTTATCCATGTAGTTTTTAACTCACTATTAGGTTTTGGTCATCAATCATTTTTTGAAGTAAATCTGATTGGTCTGCAAGGCTAGCGTCGCCTTTGTAAAGTTCATCCAAACTCACGCCCGATAACTGGATACTTTGGGTGACGTTTGTGGTGTCAGGTTTTACTTCTAACAGGGTCGAGCCTGATTGTTCGCTAAGCTGAATGTATGTTTCGGCGCTACTTCCGTTGTTAACGCCTAAGCCATGCAAAATACTGCTCAGGTCTATGGCATCTGCTTTTTCTGCCGCGTTAAAATCGCTAATGGTATCGAGATTTGGATTGCCAGTGCTGCCAAGATCTTCTGTTCTAAAAGCAAAAACATCGTTATTTAATCCGCCTGATAGTAGGTCGTTACCGGCACCGCCAATAATTAGATCCTGTTGAATTCCGCCATCTAAAGTATTATCGCCAACAGGGCTTAGTGATATTTTGAGTTCTTGGCTAATACCCTCAGCTTTGTTGTCTTCTAGCGTAGCCGAACTGTCGATTAGTAATGTGAAATTGGTTGCTGAGTTTTGACCGCCTGTAATGGCTAGATCTGCAACTTCATTCATCATAAATTCTAGCTGGCCGTTATTGCCCGCTTGGCCAGCTATTTCTATGCCATCGGGGATCCCGGAAATAGTTATTTTGCCTTCCTCTCCAACGGCTGGATTAATTAAATCCATACTTATTCCTAGAGGAATATCGCCACTTTGCTCAGCATAAATATGGGAATACTGCAGTTCTACAATGGGAGGATCGGGCAGGGGGCTGATGTTAATCGTTAGGTTTTCTGTGGTTACATTGCCTAAATCACTCACTTCGCTACCTAGTACAAATGCACTATCTTTGGTTTGGGAGAAAAGTGTTACATCTAATTGGCCAAATGCGTCTCCGGCATACAGTTGTAAACTTGTCACTGAAGCCGCATTAATCAGCAGTGAAGCAATGTAGCCTGAACCGTTATAAACAAAATGCGCTTGTTGGCCATTAATAACAATGCGATCTAACCCCGTTAGAGCTGAAGCATCAGAACTGTTATTAACCTCTAGGCCAACCAATATCTGTTCATTACTATCAGTTTCAAAACTGCTTATATTAAGTGGGATGTCGATGGCTATGCCCTCGTCAGAGCTTAAGCTTTCTGGCACTTCGAAGAATTGACTATCATCACCGACCGGATTAACACCCACCACAAAGTCTTGAGTACTTACTTTAAAATCATTGTTTGCAGTTTCTAGGCTTATGGCTTCGAATATCAGCGGAATGTCGCCGCTAAAATCGAGAGGTGGCAGTATGTAGATTTCAGATAATTGGCTACTGTCTACACCCCAGGCATGCGTTGGAGCGCCATTGAAGCTTCCGCCATCAGCACCGTTGTTTTGTAGTAGATGATAGTTACTGCCATCAAAATAGCTGAGTACAGCTCCTTCTGGCACGCCGTGAATACTTAACGACGCAGTTTCTGAGCCGTCTAAGTCAATTTGGTGGGCGGCTAAACCATCTAATTGAATATAGCTGTCTTCATCTCCGCTGCTGTTAATGGCTGCTAGCAGAACTTGATCGGCAACTGGTTGAACTTCTATCGTTAAGCTGGTGTTTTTGGTTTGGGTATCCAGCAGGCCATCGGCTGAATCAGTGATGTTGGCTGATATGTCTATGGTAAGTTGGCCACTAAAATTGTTGGGTGGTCTAAACTCAATTTCATTTAACCTAGATGGATCTATGACTGTCCAAGTGTCGTCTCCGTTATTAGTTATGATTGCTGAGTCACCAATAAAACTGCTATTAGCTGGAACAGTAAAGATTAGGCTATTCACGGTTTCTATACCTTCACCTGGTATATTCGAGTCGCCCAAAACAAAAGCCATATTGAGGTTTGTACTTGTATCTTCTTGGATGACGTTGTTACTAATGGTGAGGGATATGTCGTCGACGATGGGCTGTACTAAAATACTGATTGCTTGCTGCTCGGAGATGCTATCCCCAGTACAGGTATCAGTTACGATCACCGTAACAGGAATGTCTAATTGGCCAGCGTAATCTTCATCTAAGCCAGTTATTGTCATCGTTTCGATGGCACTAGCCGAAATTGTATAGCCGGTAACGTTTCCTAATGCGTTGTATTCGGGATATATTTCTGCACCTTCTAGCTCCACGCCTTCGGGTAAATCGTCTACAGATATGTAAAATGAAATCACGTCGCTAGGGTCATTGGCGATATCGCCATTTAAATGGCCGCTTACGTCTATGTCTTGCCCTTCGTTAGCATCAACGATTGAATTGGATAAATCTCCGGGAGCTGAAGGAGTACAAGGTACTGTGTCTCCACCAGAATGACCGCTTACTTGAACTTGCAGTGGGGCTGAAATGTAGCGTGCATCTTCATCATCTATCACCCTTGCTCTAATTGTAATAGTGACTTGATCAGTATTCAGCGCACTGTATAAGCTTGCTCCAGCCAAAATGTCTGCCGCGGTTTCTGCCACAGAATCACTGGTTAATCCGTTTGCCGGAATAATCCAATTGTTGTTGGCTCCCATTATTGCCCCGTTAGGGTGTTCTACCTGAAAAAACTCACCTTCTGGGATTACGATTTCTATGTAGTCTAAGTATTCAGAACCATCTAAATCTGAATCAACAAAAAGCACGCTACCATCTAGTGAGATAGCGCTTCCGTCGTTGCTTTCTAAGGGGCTTGTGATTGCCTCTAAACGCGTATCCAGTTCAACTCTGCCTGCCACGTCTATCTGCAGATTTGCAGTGAGATTCTTAGTATCGGTAGCGCCAGTTGGCGAGGTATCAACTATTTGGTAACTAATTGGAATAGTAAAGTCGCCACTAAGATCAGCGTCAGCTCGAATAGTTAATTGTCCGCTAGACAAAAAGTTGGCTAAGTTAGTGGTGTTAGGATCAAACAAAGTGCTTAAGTCTAATCCTCCTGGCGGAACCAATGCTGGGACGCCATCGATAAATAAATGTAAGTCACTGGGTAAACTAGTGATGGTGTATGCAGTGATAGTTTCACTACCATCACTATCTGCGCTTAACGGAGGCATCAGATTTAATGAAACATTTCGGTCTTCTACTGCTTGGGTGAATAAACTAGCGCCATCGTTTTCATCTACCACCGGAGATACTTCTATGTTTACGGTGTATTCAAATTCACCGCTGTCGCCATCGGGCTCAGTAGAAATAGCTTTAATATCGAAGCTTAATTCACCACTAAAGTCATCATCGGTTTTTACAAATAGCTGTGACAGAATACTATTGTTTACTTGATATATTGCACCTGTTATTGGGTCTTTCCCCACCACTTCTAATGAGTAGGGATTACCTAGGCTATCAACTAAGCGTATGTTGTCGGGCAGATTGGTTATGAGTAAGTTGATGTTCTCTGAGGCGTCATCGTCTGAAGTTGAGAACTCAAAGTCTAAGGCGAATAACTGATCTTCATTAAAGCTAGCTTGATTGCTTATTACATTATTTGCTTGGTCGATAGCCCAGTTACCGGCACCTGCGTCGGCTACTGTTGGGGTATCAACGACACCTGTCAGTGATACTGTGATGATTTGAGCAGAGCTTTCCGCAGTGACAGGAGAGGGAACGAGACCGTCGATGCTAGATTCGCTAGCAATTGCGGTTACACTCAGCGTTAAGCTCTCTGTAAAGGAGCTTATATCTGGCTTGGGTATTAAACTCACTATGCCAGCATCAAGTTCATTAGCTTGCACAAGGTAGGTGTTTGGGCTACTCAATACTGTAGAACCACCAGATACTTGCCAGCCGTCTTGTACTACAATTTTGTAGCTTAAGGTCTCTGAACCATCAGTATCATTTAGTTGGCCTGCTATCACGTCACTTAGGTTAATGGCTTGATCTTCTAAACCTTTAATGTTTCTCACTGAAAGGCTAGGTAAATCAGCTTCTGGTTGAACATTAATCGTTACTGTTTGGCTTGTTTGAGCTGTTTGATCGCTTGCAGCGGCAAATGCATTGCCAGCTTCGGTTGCTATGGCAATTAAAGTGAAGGTGAATTGGCCTGCCAAGTTGTTATCGGCTTTTACTGCTATTTGGTCTAGTTGGTTTTGGTTATAACTTTTGTTTTCGGTTACCGGGTTGCCATTTAAACTAAGTTGAAGCCCGTCGGGTAAATCTGCAAATTGATAGCTAAGTGTTTCTGAACCATCTATTGAATCGACTAAGTTAGCTGTAATGTCGAGGGTTTGGTTGCTATCGTCGTCTTCAACCATGTTGTATGTATATTGTGATGACCCACTCCAAGTTGGCGTGTCTGCTACAGGTAAAACAGATACCTCCAGATTGCTGCTGATCACGCGGTCACCGGAAAGGGTAGAAATGGTAGAACTAATCGCTAAGGATACTGAGCTGGTGGTGTTGGACTCGTTTTCGGCTGGTTGATAGCTTAATACTCCATTGGGTTTAGCGACATTGCCGTTAAACTGCAAGTCGGTGATGGTAATCAAGCCACCACTAGCAACCAATAAGGTATTTCCAAGAAATAGGCTACCGCCATTTAACGACGTTTCGTCGATTATAATATTGGTAACGGCTTCATTTTGGTCGGTATCGCCGGGGCGAACTTCAATAGATAAAGTAACGCTGTTATCTTCTGTTGTTTCTGCGTTTTCGGTTCTAATTACCCCTGGAGAATCGCCTAGATTTAAGGTGGCTGTGCTAGTTACTTGGTCGCCGTCATTGTCTTCTACTACGTAGGAAATGGAATCAAGCAATGCTGGAGATTCAGTGACATTGGATTCTGTTGTTAGAACCAGTTCGCCATTGGCGTGTAGGGTTAGTTCACCGTAAACTTCGCTCAACAAATTTGGATTTAGTAAGTCTATGGTCACAGAGCTGTTCGCTGCTATAGCGTAGTTAGTGCCCATATAATTGAAGCTAACAATACTAGCCCCGTCGCTGCCGCTAACTGTTTCATTAAGTAACTGGGTGCTAAAACTTTCGCCTTCAACTAAATCTAAGCTGCGGTTTTCACTTTGGGGCGTATCGTCGGTAACAGAGACACTAAAGTTTGTACTTGCACTAACATCATTATCTGCGTCTATAGCAGTAGCGACAAAATCTAGCGCTAGTAAGTTTTCGCCGTTACCATCGGGATGATCTAAGGCTGCGTAAAGCTCAAATTCGGTGCTGCCATCAGTATTTATTTTTATTTGAAATATTGGCTCTGCTAGATCGTTTGTTGCTATGTACCAACCGTCGTTATTTGCAGCCGCTAGATTGACAGGTCTTCCTCCAGATTGAATACCTAAGGCATTAAATGCTGCTGTATCTAAAAGAATGTCTGTGATCTCATCGCTACCAGCGCTTACTTTAATGGTTGGGCTAACTGTAGAAATGCCACTTGCAATGTTGCCATTGGCTAAATTGGATTCATTTACATCAATTTGCCCCGCGGTTTCAATTTTGGGGTCTCTACCATCATAAATTGTGACTATTGAACTAGCAGCAATGCAAGTGCCATCGGTATCGGTGGCACTTATTGGTAGGCTAAGTGACAGAGCATGATCTTGCGATGAATCTAAATGATCAATAGCGCTGTACAGGTTAAGTGTTAACTCTACGTCAATAGAACTATTGGCGGCTAACTCAAAGTCGTCGGGTAAGCTAAGGCTGAATACTACTGTATTGCCATAAACAGCATCGTAAGTGCCATTAGCATTATCTTGCCAGCTTAAGGCTTGGCCATTTTGACTGATGGTATTGCCTAAGCTATCTAAAACTGGGCTACAGTTGGTGATATCAAGGAACAGCTTTTCTATTGGGTCTTGATTAGCGGTTACCGAAACGGTGGTTGTGGCGGTTGAATTGATAGTGAGCGTTGTGTCTGGATCACGCGGTGTTTCGCTTACTTGTAAGTCTCCTACGGTGACCGCAATGTCATCACTGTCAGTTACAGTTATATCAAGCGCTAGTGATTGGGTGTCATTATCGCTATCCCGTACATTTATCTTAATAGGGAAATGGCTACCGTTGTTTTGGTCTAGCCCTTTATACAGAGAAAATTCATAGCCTAGTGTTTGACTCTGATGAGCATCGGTTAGATCGTCAATGACTATAGTGAATACTGGATCATTAACGTCATCAGTATAGGCTGTTAGGGTATTGCCACTAGGGCTCACTGCAAATGAGAGGCTTTCTCCACCACTGGTCATTGCCGTTTGCTGATTATCGAAAAACAACTCGTCAATCGCATCACTACCAATAGTTAAATCTATACTGCCACTGGCTGTAACTGTGCCTAAGTTTAACTCCGCTTCACTTAAGTTTAGGCTTTCATTATTGGTTAATTGCGGGTCAGTCCCGTCGGCTAGTACCCAGTCAATTAAGCCAGGTTCGTTTGCGGTGCCGTCTAAGTCGCTAGACAAAATAGTGAGCTTAATAAAGCTTAAATCACTGCTACTAAACTGATTGATGCTATCAAACATGGTTAGCGTTGTAGTGCCATTTACCTCATCGCCATTCGCGTTTGCGCTTAAACTAAGAGTAAAAACCAAGCCAATAAACGGTACTTCTGCGCTTATGGTTTTGCCGTCATCACTCAGGCTGTAGCTAAGGTCTATTAAACTATTACCACTAGTCAGCGCTAATGATTCTAAATCAACCAGTGTCGCTTCACTAAACTTAACGCTATCAGGATCTGGGCTGTCGCTACCTGGTTTAATAGTAAAGCTTTCTGTGAACACGTTGGGCGAGTCACTAAGACTACCTTCGGTATTGTATTTAAAATCATTAACAAAGCTGCCTTGTGAACCATCGCTTATCACAATGTTATTGTGCGCGGAGGCTGTGTCACCGGAGCTGTCGATAGCTTGATAATCAAAGCGCAATTCTTGTGCTTGTTGATGATCTAAATTTCGGTTAGCAACAAATAACCAATAACCTGAGTTATCAACCAATAGATACCCTTGCTCAGTAATGAATACCGCAGGCACAATTCCAACATCTTTAGTCACACCATCAACAGTGACTTGGTTAACCTTGAGCTCGCCATCCAAGCTATAGTCGTTGGCAATAACATTACCAAAAACGCTATCACCCTCGGTAACTTGGGCATAGTCGTTAAAAAGCTGCGGCACCGAGTCTTTAACCAAAATTACGAGTGGGGTAAGTACGGTTTCGCTTGTGCCATCTGCATCATATTGAGTGGCTGAAATAACCGGTGTTAAGAAGGTTTCATCGGTATCAAGGGTATTGTCTAAGGCTTTGTAAATTAGAGTTTGAATGGAATTGTCAGCCAAGACACTAAATCTAAATACCAACTCATTGGTATCTGTGGTTCTGCCTTCGAGTACTTTATTGTCGGCTGAATTAAAGATGGTTAAGTTACTTCCGCCAGATTGGATACTTACCAGCTCAGGTTGTAGTTCGGAAAAAGTGATCTCTTGAGCATCGAAAATATTAACGTTGGAGTTTGTGACTAATACACCAGCTTGATACAAGTCGGTTTCTAGTAGGTTATGAGGGTCGGGCTCAGCAAGTAGCGGTAGGGCATCTTGCGTACTGTTTCCAGCTACATCACTCACCTCGGTTGTCAGTATCCAATTAGCCAACTTATTTAGTTCACTGGTATCTATATTGTTAGTTAGCCAATTACCGTTTTGATCAACGGTGGCTAGGGCAACAACAGTACGGGGGCCATCTGTAATAGTTATGCTTACTTGTTGGCCTGGTTCAACGCCGCTTGTAGTTCCTTGAAGGCTGGTGAGGACGCCAGCTTTAAATTGAGAGATACTAAATCCATCTAGAGTATCTATATCGATGGTGGGGATACTGGTGTCTAGGGTGATTACGTTAGTAGCCGATGCCAGGTTGCCGGCAATGTCGTTACTTGTAACTGTTAACTGCAATTCACCGTCGGCCAAGCCACTTAAGTTTTCTACAACTTGCCAATGGTTATTTAGAGAGGTAGTGGTAAATTGTAAACTTGTGCCTAAGCTATCGGTAACGGTAATGTTTACTGGCTGGCCATCTTCTACATCAACCAATTCTCCTTCTAAAAGGCTTTGTCCCACTTCGGCTTGGTTGAGCGAGTTATCACCATTTCCTTCAAAACGAGCGCTAATTGAAGCTTGGGTGTCTTTGATGATGCTGGTGGTTGCGAAAACAGAGTTTCCAGCAATATCACTTGTAGATGCAGTTAAGTTAAGTTCCCCATCGGCTAGGTTACTCAGATTGCTGCTAGGTATTAACCACTGTCCGTTGGCGATGGTAGTTTGTAGGTTAAGGCTTGCACCATTTATATCGGTAATTTGAATATTAACTAACTGGCCATCTTCAACATCAGTTATTTCACCAAACAACCGTGTCGCTGGTACTTCTACGGCATTTACGTAGTTGTCGCCTTGGCCATCGATGTTTGCGCTGATGTTAGCTAAGGTGTCCTTAACAATGGATGAGCTAGCACTCGCTAGATTGCCCGCTATATCAGAGGTGTTGGCGGTAATGGTTAAGCTACCTTCCGCCAAAGGTGTTAAATCAGCATTACTGATTTGCCAGCTATTATTACTAACCGTGGTTTGAAAGCTTAGCTGCTCACCTTTATTGTCTGTAACCGTAACACTAACTATTTGGCCATCTTCAACGGCTGCAACTTGGCCGTATAGTAAAGTAGAAGGGGACTCTATAGCATTTATATAGTTGTCGTTAACTCCATCTATATCGGCAGTTAAGCTTGCGAGAGTATCTTTAATGATTGTAGAGCTAGCTGAAGCAGGATTTCCAGCTATGTCTACCGCGCTAACGTTAATGGTTAACACGTCATCTTGTAAGGCCGTCAAATCGGCGCTGGCGATGTTCCAGCTGTTGTTAAGCACTTGGCTGGTAAAATTGAGTTGTTGACCTGACTCATCAACAACTTGCACCAGTACCACTTGATTGTCCTCTATCCCGATTATATTTCCATATAAGGGAGTAATCGCTTGTTCATACTGGTTTACGTAACTGTCGCCTTGGCCATCTATTTCCGCTTCAATAATAGCTGTTACATCTTTAATAGTAGAGTCGTTGGCATCGACAAACTGCCCAAAGTAATCAGTCACGCTAGCGTAAACATCAATCGGTCCTTCATTTAGCGATTGAATATCGAGATCTTGGTAGCTGTAGCTATTGTTACTTACTACAGCCTCTACAGTTAGCGTTTGCCCAGCAGAATCGGTAAGCGTAATCACTACGATGCGACCATCTTCTACATCTGGTGTCTCGCCGGTAATTAGCACAGCCGGAACTTCAAACTGGTTTTCGTAGCCATCGCCGCCATCAACAATATTCACTGTTAATTGCGCTTGGTTACTTAAAGGGGGAATTTGGTCAGCTTGAGCCCCCTGTTGATTGGTATTTGTTACAGCTTGCTCTGTCGCTTGTGTATTAAAGCCTGCTTCTGGGAGGGTTTCATCTAATGTGGGCTGTACACGAACGATAAAGGACGCGCCTTGGCTAACTTGCTCGCCGCTGAGGGGGGAAGTATTCCCAGAGTACAAGGGTGGATTATCTAGTTGGCTGTTATTAGTTTCAGTGGAGTCGAGCTCACTGTCTGCGATGGTTTGTTCAGCATCACTCACTAGATTTTTAACTAGGGGGATGCTGCTATCGATTATTTCAGTTGGCTCTACCTTGAGCCAACGTCCATCACCCATGACTTTCCAAATTTGACCTTCGATGTCAACGTAGACAACTGGCTTCATCCTTTAGCCCTTACAGTAAACAAAATATGTCTAACATTATGTTTAGCACATATTTTTCAACATTGAGCAATTTGTAAACTAATTACTTAAGAAAGCCTTTGAAGGCTTCATCTTGTTGTCTGTTGATTGATGTTTATTTCAAAAATCTACTGTTTGCTAGCACAGATTCTTGACCCTCCTATACCTCTAAATAGTGTCTAAGCAACTAACAAACGCAGTGAGGTTGTGCGTACCGTTTACGACAAAGCCTACATTTGCGGCCTAAATTGTTTGTCTTGTGTACTCAAAAACTTGCCATCAATTAGTTATATGATTAATAAATACAATGACTTATATTATTTTTTGGAGTTTGGAACGGTTCTGGCAATAGCTACAGTGGGAACCGTTTATCAAGCTAATAGGAAGAAATGTTATGGCTATTCGTCAATGTGCAATTTACGGAAAAGGCGGTATTGGTAAATCTACCACTACTCAAAACTTAGTTGGTGCTTTAGCGGAAGCGGGCAAAAAGGTGATGATTATTGGTTGTGACCCAAAAGCCGATTCAACACGTCTAATTTTACATGCAAAAGCGCAAAACACCATTATGGAAATGGCAGCGGAAGCGGGTTCGGTTGAAGACATCGAATTAGAAGATGTACTTAAAGTGGGTTACGGCGGTGTGCGTTGTGTTGAGTCTGGTGGTCCAGAGCCAGGTGTTGGTTGTGCTGGTCGTGGTGTAATCACAGCGATTAACTTCTTAGAAGAAGAAGGCGCTTATGAAGACGAGCTAGATTTTGTATTTTATGACGTACTGGGCGACGTGGTGTGTGGTGGTTTCGCCATGCCTATTCGTGAAAACAAAGCCCAAGAAATCTACATTGTTGTATCTGGTGAAATGATGGCGATGTACGCAGCGAATAACATTTCTAAAGGTATCTGTAAGTATGCTGCTACTGGTGGTGTTCGTTTAGCCGGTCTTATTTGTAACTCACGTAAATGTGACCGTGAAGATGAATTAATTGAAGCGCTAGCAGCAAAAATTGGCACTCAAATGATTCATTTTGTACCGCGTGACAACGTTGTACAGCAAGCTGAAATTCGTCGTATGACAGTAATTGAATACAACCCTAAATGTAATCAAGCAGATGAATACCGCACCCTAGCCAAGAAAATCATCGACAACAAAATGTTTGTAGTACCTACGCCGGTAACTATGGATGAGCTCGAAGAGTTGTTGATGGAATTCGGCATCATGGATGAAGAAGACGAATCAATCATTGGTCAAGTAGCTGAAGAAGCAACGGCTTAATCACTTATCTCAGTGAGTAAATTGATGCTATAGGAGGCAGCAATGTCAGATAAAAAAGCAGAGACTCAAGCACTGATTGATGAAGTGTTAGAAGTCTATCCAGAAAAAGCCAAAAAAGATCGCCAAAAACACCTAGGAGCAAACGACAGTGAAGGTGGTAGTTGTATTACTGCTAACCGTAAGTCACTTCCTGGTGTTATGACTGCCCGCGGTTGTGCCTATGCAGGTTCAAAAGGGGTAGTGTGGGGGCCAATTAAAGATATGGTGCATATCTCTCATGGTCCAGTGGGTTGTGGTCAATACTCTCGTGCTGGCCGTCGCAACTATTACACCGGTTATACCGGAGTAAATAGCTTTGGCACCATGAACTTCACCTCCGATTTCCAAGAGCGTGACATTGTGTTTGGTGGCGATAAAAAGCTAGCAACCATGGTAGACGAAATTGAGATGTTATTCCCTTTAGCCAAAGGGATCTCGATTCAATCTGAATGTCCGGTTGGCCTAATTGGTGATGACATCGAAGCCGTGGCTAAAACCAAAGGCGCCGAGATTGGCAAAACCATTGTTCCAGTTCGTTGTGAAGGTTTCCGCGGCGTGAGTCAGTCGCTTGGTCACCACATTGCTAACGATACTCTACGTGATTACGTATTAGATAAATCGGAAGACAAAGAAGTTGCTACTAGCGACTACGATGTAGCCATTATTGGTGATTACAACATCGGTGGTGACGCTTGGTCTTCGCGTATTTTGTTAGAAGAAATTGGTCTTCGAGTGGTGGCGCAGTGGTCTGGTGACGGTACTTTACCAGAGCTAGAAAACACGCCAAAAGTGAAAATGAACCTAGTGCACTGTTACCGTTCAATGAACTACATCTGTCGTCATATGGAAGAGAAATATGGCATCCCTTGGATGGAGTACAACTTGTTCGGTCCTACCAAGTGTGAAGAGTCATTGCGCGCTATCGCCGCTAAATTTGACGAGAAAATTCAAGCTAAGGCTGAAGAAGTTATCGCCAAATACAAAGAGCAGTGGCAAGCAGTGGTGGATAAGTATCGCCCTCGTTTAGAAGGCAAGAAAGTGATGCTTTATGTAGGTGGTTTGCGCCCTCGCCATGTAATTGGTGCCTATGAAGACTTAGGTATGGAAATTGTTGGTGCTGGTTATGAGTTTGGTCATAACGATGACTACAGCAAAACTGTACCAGAAGTTAAAGACGCCACGCTAATTTACGATGACGTAACGGGTTACGAGCTAGAAGCTTTTGCCGACAAACTCAAGCCTGATTTGATAGGTGCGGGTGTTAAAGAGAAATACATATTCCAAAAAATGGGTATTCCTTTCCGTCAAATGCACAGCTGGGATTACTCAGGTCCGTACCACGGTTTTGATGGCTTCGCTATTTTTGCCCGCGACATGGACATGACCTTAAACAACCCTTGTTGGGACAAGTTAACGCCACCATGGAAGAGTGCCAAAGCAGCCGCTTAAGTACTAGCAAGATCAGGAAGAGTGCAATAGCGCTTAAAAAATTAACTCAATTCGTAGTTCACAGATGAGTGGCGCGAAAGGAGAGATACAATGAGTCAACAAGTAGATGATATAAAACCTGGCTACCCCTTGTTTGAACAGCCAGAGTATAAAGACATGATGGCGCGGAAGCGTAGCGATCATGAAGAAGGTGTCAGCGACGAGAAGATCAAGGAAGTATTTGAGTGGACCACCACTCAAGAATACCAAGATCTTAACTTTTCTCGCAAAACCCTAACCGTAGACCCAGCCAAAGCCTGCCAACCATTAGGTTCGGTATTGTGTGCGCTAGGTTTCGAGAAAACTCTGCCTTATGTGCATGGTTCTCAGGGTTGTGTAGCCTATTTCCGAACCTATTTTAACCGCCACTTCAAAGAGCCTGTTGCCTGTGTATCAGACTCAATGACTGAAGACGCAGCGGTATTTGGCGGCCAGAAAAACATGTTTGATGGCCTGCAAAACTCTTTAGCGTTGTATAAGCCTGAAGTTATTGCTGTGTCTACAACTTGTATGGCAGAAGTAATTGGTGATGACTTAAACGCCTTTATCGGCAATGCCAAAGAAGAAGGTTACATTCCTAAAGAACTACCTACACCTTTTGCTCATACACCGAGCTTTGTAGGCAGCCATGTAACCGGTTGGGACGGGATGTTTGAGGGCTTTGCTCGCTATTTCACCCTAAACAAAATGGACGATAAAACGGTAGGCAGTAACGGCAAAATTAACCTAATACCAGGTTTTGAAACCTACTTAGGCAACTACCGTGTTATTCACAAAATGATGCAACAAATGGGTGTGGATTACAGCCTACTTAGTGACCCATCAGAAGTGTTGGATACACCTGCTGATGGTGAGTACCGCATGTATGCTGGTGGTACGCCGCTAAGTGAGCTTGAAGACGCACCTAACGCAATTACAACAGTGTTATTGCAGCCTGATCAGCTAACTAAAACCAAAAAGTTTGTGGAAGGTACTTGGAAACATGAAGTTCCTGCATTGCAAATTCCAATGGGCTTAGATTGGACCGACGAATTTCTTATTAAAATTGCCGAGTTAACTGGCAAAGAAATTCCAGAAAGCTTAGCCACAGAGCGTGGTCGTTTAGTCGACATGATGACCGATTCACACACTTGGTTACACGGCGTGAGTTTCTCTATCTATGGTGATCCAGATTACCTAATGGGTTTAACTAAATTCTTACAAGAATTGGGTTGTGAAGTTAAACACATCTTATGTAACAACGGTGCTAAACGTTGGCGTAAGAAAATGGAAGCGCTTATTGCTGAGTCACCAAGCACTGCAAATGCCGAGATCCATGTAGGCAAGGACTTGTGGCACTTCCGCTCGTTGGTGTTTACCAATAAACCTGACTTTATGATTGGTAACTCTTACGCCAAGTTTATTCAGCGTGATACCAAAGCAAAAGGTGAAGAGTTTGAAGTACCACTAATTCGCTTAGGCTTCCCTATCTTTGATCGCCACCATTTACACCGCAACACCACACTAGGCTACGAAGGCAGCATGTACATGCTTACCACCTTAGTGAATGAAGTGCTGGCAAAACTTGATCAAGATACCAGTGAAATGGGTAAAACAGACTACGGCTTCGACCTAGTACGTTAATCACTGCCCACCACAAGACCGGCCGGGGCTGTAGCCCCGGCCACTTAAGGAAGATATATGCCAAACCTAATTATTAGCCGAGAAAGTTCTGGCGCGCTTCAAGCCTATATTGCAAAAAAAGATTTGGAGTTGCCAATTTACTCATTGCAGTTTGATCAACAAGATCAATGGGGTGGGGAAATAGAACTTAGTGACGGCAGCAAATTTTATATTGAGCCAGTAAACCCGGCGCCAAGTTTACCTAAAACCTTTCGTGCAAGACGCGCTTAGTATGCGTTAGTCCTGGTGATGAGATTGATACGCTAAGGAGTACCGATGAAATCAAACATTAACGATAACTTAGCGCTGCGATTGGCTGTGGCGTCTAAAGCGATTCCAGATATTGAACTAAAGCAGTTTGTAGCATTGCTGGTGGGTCACTGCGGCGAACCATTAACCGAGAAAAAGTTAAGAGCGTTAAGCCCTAAAATATTACGCGAAGTATTTCAAAGCTCTCGTTACAGTGTAGAGCGCAGCCAAGTAAATCAATTACACGCAATATTAAGCTCAGAACAAATCAGTCCTATGGAAGCGCCGGTAGTACCGGAGCAGACCTTGCTAAAAGGACCGATTGTGCAACTTGCGGTAAGTTCTAATAATTTGGAGCGCATCGACGGACACTTTGGCTCTTGTTTGCGTTTTCTTATTTATCAAGTGAGTGCTCAAGGTTTTCAGTTAGTAGATGTTCGGCCGGTAATTGAAAATTTAAGTGGCGATGCGCGCACTAGCTACTTAATCGAGTTGATCGGTGACTGCCAATTGCTCGCCACCTTGTCGATAGGCGGGCCTGCTGCTGCTCGGGTGAGCCGCGCAGATATTTTGCCCTTGAAACAACTTACGCCTCAGGCCGCAAGATCTATCTTAGAACGCTTGCAAACAGTGATGGATTGTCCGCCACGTTGGTTAGCTAAGTTGCTAGAAAAGCAGGAGGCAGAAGCATGTCTACTATAGAGCCGGGTGTTACAGCAGAGACGAAGCAATGTTCTTGCAAAGGTGAAGAGCAGCTACATAACCCAAAACACTCATCTAGTTGTCAGTGTAACAGCCACCAGTCAGAAGACTCAAAACCTGAGCATAGCTGCGGGTGTAGGCATGAAGATCACGCTGCCACCGAAGAGCTAAGCCAAAGCCTAATTGATAAGTTAGTGGCAAGCTTGGCCGATAAAAACGATTACCAAGCAAAGCTTAGCTGTTTTAAAAAGCATCATCCAAGCATCCGTATTATCGAGTGTAGTGAAGATGATATGGCTGAACGTGAAGCGTTTATGAGTGCCAGTTATTTTGATTTATTCTTAATGGCTAAAGGCACTACCTGCGCCAGATTAACCAATAGCGTTGATCTAGCTATTGGAGTCGTAATTGCTTTACACGAAGAGTGAGTTATTCAAATAGATTCTTATGTACTGCCTAGTGCCAGCATTAGGCAGTTTGTTTAAACAGGTTAGTAAATATGAGCAGTAATATTACCGATCGCTATGTTTCTTTTTGCAACATCAATTGTGATGAAAATGCAGACCGCCTAATCAGCATGCTTGAACAGCATTTAAACGCAAAAAGGGGGGGCGATCTATGGCTGACTTACTTTCATGATAAACGCGCAGAACAAGCAAAAATGCAGCGAGATAACCTTAATTTTATCGGTAATCAAACTAATCCTTTGTATGAGTACTTCGAAGTTTGTGAAGACACTCAGGCTTTAGAGTTACTTTATAAAATTGAACAAGAGTGCTGTTAAGCGAAATCGCTGCAGTCTCACCTATTTAGCACAACAAAGCTCAGCCTTCTCTTTTTGATTCAGGATGTTAGCTTTATGGGCGCTAAGCAAGGCTATGGTAGTTGATGCAAGCATAGTAAGTACCATTGGCCACAGACTAGTGTGCGAAAGCATAGCGGCTACAGCGCTAATCGCTGCGCCGGCAAAGAACTGAATAGCGCCTAATACTGCCTGGGCGGTGCCAGCGCCTTTACCAAAGTGTTTCAAAAAACATACGTTGGCATTAGACATCGTGCCGCCAGTTGCAGCCATGCAGATAATAAAACCACTTGCCGCAAACCAAAGGTTGTTGGGCGCGAACACGATTGAGGCAACTAACACTGCTGCTCCGACAAATTGCATGGCCAAAAAGCTCACTAACATGTGTTCGGGCTCAGAGTGATTTAAACGATAAGAGTTATAACGGTTAACAATTACAACGCCCACCACGTTTGCAATAAACAACATTGAAAACAGCTGTTCTGAGATCCCAAACTTTACGATATATGCAAACGGCGCATTTGTAATAAAGGTCATCAATACACCGTAGGCAAACGCTTGGGAAATCAAATATCCAAGAGCATGTTTGTGCTTCAATACATCAATAAAACTTACCTTATTGCTTGGGCCATGTTGTGTGTTGGCTTGTATAGGCATAACAGCAATTGCCCATATGGCAACCACACAAGCAAATATCCCCGAACTAATAAATATCCAATGCCAATTAGAGACTTGCAGAATAAAAGTTCCAACAGACGGGGCGATAGATGGGGCTATCATCATAATTAGCATAACTAACGAAAACAGTTTGGCAGCCTCTTTGCCCTCGGCATTGTCTCTAATTACTGCTGGTACTCCTACAACAGCAATACCACCGCCTATTGATTGCAATATTCGCCATAACCAAAACAAGGCTAAATTGTTTGCTAAGGCCAGAAACACACTGCACACAGCAAAGATAAGTAGACCGATCACCATTATTGGTTTGCGACCATATTTATCAGATAAAGGGCCGCCGATAAGTTGCCCTAAAGCCATTCCAAATACGTAAATGCTTACGGTTATCGCCACTAATGAGGTACTAACCCCAAAGTCTGTAGCAATAATCGGGATAGCTGGTAGATAACTATCAATGGCGTACGGCGTCATAGCAAACACTGATGCCAATAAAATAATGAGCTTCTTGGATATTCTCTGTTGCATAAGCTTACCTATTTATCTTTCTAGAAAGATATTATCTGGAGTTTATCTTTCTGGCAAGATATATTGAAAGTGTAGCTTACTAACCGAGAACCGATATTGAAGCATCAAGAAAGCATCGCTAGCATTTTAAGCTCCACCCAAAAAAATTGGCCAGAAGCCTACAGCACTATCACTCCTGCGATACTACGAATGGTTCGCACCCAGCATGCGCTTAGCCAAGCAATGGAACAGCTGATAGGTCAATATCAGCTACAAGCTGCTGATTTTGGTATTTTGGTCACATTAAGGCGACACCCAGCACCTTACTGTTTAACACCTACCGAGTTATACAGTGCTATGTTGTTTAGTTCTGGCGGGCTTACTAAAGTATTGAATCGAGTTACCGAGGCAGGTTTGGTTGAAAGGGTGGACAATCCTGAAGACAAACGCAGTAAGCTGGTTAAGTTGAGCAACAAAGGTAAGCAGCTTATTGAGCGGGTAACACTTGAGCTACATAATCAAGAACAACAGTTTATGTCGGTATTAAGTAGCGATGAACAAAAACAGCTAAACCATTTACTGGCAAAGCTTGCCGGTAGTTAGTTGAGCTAAATAGCTAAAGTAAGCACTTAAGGGCTTACTATTTGTTGTCAATTGGCTAAATAGCAATGCAACCCCAAGTTGGCAACTTGGGTTTTGGCTTACCAGTACTTTTGTTTATTAAGTGCGGCAACACATTGGCTTGCCCCTTTAATATTGGGGATTTCTTGATTGGACAGGCTTTGCGCTAACCATCCTTCAGGGTGGCTTAACTTACATGGTGCTTTGATTTGTTTCTCAGTAATTTGCTTAAAGCCAACTTTGCCATAAAAGTTTGGGTCGCCATAAGTGATTAACAAATCTACATCTAGCTTGCGTAATTGCTCCACACCGTAATTTATCAGCTTTTGGCCCACACCTTGGCCTTGCTGCTTGGTAGCTATAGCCACTGGAGACAATATAAACGCCACGTTGTCGGATGCGAGCAACATGCGACTAAAAAAGATACAACCCACCAGCTCTTCGTTTGTGCTTGCTACAAAGCCGATTAAATCTTGCTCTGGCGTAGTCTCAATCATTTCAGCGACTAAAGCTTTAATTAACTGGCCTTCTTCTGCGCCTTCAGAGTCAGCAAATACTTGTTCAAATAACTGTGTTACGGGGCTCGCTAAACTAACGTTAAAAAGCGATAGTTTCATCACCGGATCCTTTCTAAAGTTTGCAGTAGTTTATAACAAGCAAAATAGTAAAAATTTGCTCTAAACCAAATTAAGCCTCATTGGTTAAGTGGCCAAATTGAGTGAGGTAGGTCTAACATTAATTGAGAACTGCTAGTTGGCTAATTTTTAACGAGTTTTAACGCTATTCATGTGAAAATAAGCTAGTTATACTATTGTTAGTAAATACTGTTTTAATCCAATATTTAAAGGACTTAATGCATGTCGACAACCTGTCTTAATCAGGCTAACACTAGCAGCGAACAAGTTATTCGTCGTTTGTATCAAGTGACAAATGCACATAACGAAGGCTTCGAAGCGCAGATCCTGGCGCTGCTTCAAATGGGCTTAGAGCGTTTTAACTTAGATATCGCAATTTTGTCCAAGATTCAGGGAAACGACTATGTTGTTCAATATTGCGTCACTCCAGAGGCTGTTGAGCTCAAAGCTGGCGATCGTTTTACCTTGGATACCACATACTGTGGAATCACCTGTGAAGCCCAAGCACCGGTAGCGCTAGAATACATTGGTGAACATGATATGTACGCTAGGCACCCGGCCTATAAAGCATTTGGTTTAGAGTCTTACATTGGTATGCCTATTCGATTAAATGGTGAACTCTACGGAACCTTAAATTTTTCTAGTCCTGCTCCTTATCCTCGTCACTTCCAGGAGATTGATATTGATGCGGTGCAATTAATGGCTTCATGGATAGAAGTAGAGCTGATTCGCAGGCAACAAGAAGAACAGCTAAACAAACTTAATCAAAAGCTAAAACGATTAGCGAATTACGACAGTTTAACCGAGATACCAAATCGCCGTGGGATGTACAAAAAGCTAAAGAAAAGTATGAACTTGTTAAGCCGAACTGGCGGCGAGGGCACCTTAGCGATTGTTGATATTGATCACTTCAAAAAACTCAATGATACCTACGGTCATCAGCTTGGTGACAAAGCATTAGTCGAGACCGCGAAGCAAATTAGCAATTCCTTAAGAGACTATGATTTTGTTGCTCGTTTGGGTGGAGAAGAATTCCTAATTTGGTTGCCCAATAGTAATTTAAACGGTTGTGCAAAGGTATTTAGTCGGGTGATGAAGGCGATCGGTAGTATTGAGCTAACAGAAGATCCAATTACTGTATCTATTGGTGCTTATTATCTCGGCTTTAACGAGAGCAGTTTACCCAGTGATTTTGAAATGCTAGCGGACAAAATGATCGCGATTGCTGATCAAGCCCTATATGAAGCCAAAGAAACTGGACGTAATAAGGTAGTAACGCGCAGTGGTTCTATTGAAGACTTTTCTCTTTAATCCTCTTTTGGGTAACTCAAACTAGCTGGTAGCCACATCTTCTTACGATAGTCGCCCAATACTACGGGCGACTCACTCCTTCAATTTTACTCAGTTCGATAAAGTCGCACTATTTCCCACATATTGTTCTAGTCGTTATGGTTTGTAGCAATTACGACAAAGAATCTGCCGTTCAAAGCCGCTAATACCGCTATTCTCCTATGGAATACGCTTTGCAATACAACAATTAATCATTGAGCCAAATAGTTGTTGTGAGGTGTAAGCATGAAGCGAAGCGACATAGCCGAGTTATTAGATGAACCTGCTTGCGAGCATAACACTGGAGAAAAATCTGGCTGTGCTAGACCAGTACCTGGGGCAACCGCAGGCGGTTGTAGTTTTGATGGCGCGCAAATTACCTTGTTACCGATTGCCGATGTTGCCCATATTGTTCATGGGCCTATAGCTTGTGCGGGCAATAGCTGGAACAACCGAGGCACTCGCGCATCGGGCCGCAATTTATTTCGCTTGGGTTTTACTACCGATTTAAACGAGCAAGACGTGATTATGGGTCGGGCCGAAAAGCGTTTGTTACACGCGATAAAAACGGTCATTGAAAAACACTCCCCTCCAGCAGTTTTTGTATATGTCACTTGTGTACCAGCACTTGAAGGAAACGATGTAGAGGCTATTTGTAAATTGGCTCAAAGCCGTTGGAGTATTCCAGTTGTAGCGGTAGATGCTGCAGGCTTTTATGGCAGCAAAAACCTAGGTAACCGGATAGCTGGTGAAGTGATGGTTAAGCAGGTGGTGGGCACCATAGACCCGCCAGAGAAACCTTTTATGCGTCACGATCCAACAAGGCGGGTGAACGATATTGTGTTGATTGGTGAATACAATATTGCAGGTGAATTTTGGCATGTATCTCCGCTATTGGAACGTTTGGGTTATCGAGTATTAAGTTGTATGTCGGGGGATACTCGCTTTCACGAAATACAAACCATGCACCAGGCAGATGTCGCCATGGTGGTGTGTTCCAGAGCGCAAATTAATGTTGCGCGCATGTTGCAAGAACGCTGGAACATTCCGTGGTTCGAAGGCAGTTTTTACGGCATTGAGGATACCTCTGCTTCGTTGCGTAGTTTCGCCGAGTTGTTGGATGACCCTCAAGTTAGCCGAGAAACCGAAGTGCTTATTGCTCAACAAGAAGCGTTAATCCGGCTACAACTACAACCTTACATAGAACGTCTCAAAGGCAAGAAGGCTTTGCTGTATACCGGTGGTGTTAAGTCTTGGTCTATCGTTTCCGCCCTACAAGAGCTAGGTATTAGCGTTGTAGCTACCGGAACCAAGAAATCGACAGCAGAAGACAAAGCAAGAATTAAGCAAATCATGGGTGAAGATGCGCTGATGCTAGATGAAGGTGGCGCCCGAAATCTGCTCAATGTAGCTCAACAACATAACGCCGATTTAATGATTGCCGGCGGGCGTAACATGTATACCGCCTTAAAAGCGCGTCTGCCGTTTCTAGATATTAATCAAGAACGTGAACATGCCTACGCGGGTTATCAAGGCATGCTTACTTTTGCTAAAGAGCTTTGCCGTACCTTAGACAGTGCCATTTGGCCGTTAGTAACCAGTAACCCGCCGTGGACCAGCAGTGCGCCAGTAGGGGAGAAGTAACATGACAAATAAAGTATCAGTTAAACGTAGCGCATTGGTTGAGCAACCTTTAAAAACCAGTGCCGCCACTGGCGCTACATTGGCATGTATGGGTTTAGATAATTCAATTCCTTTAATGCACGGCTCTCAGGGTTGTGGGGCGTTCGCAAAAGTGTATTTGATACAACATTACCGAGAGCCCATTCCGCTGCAAAACACCGCCATTGATCATATCGCAGCTGTTATGGGCGGTGACGACAACTTATCAAGTGCACTTAAATTGCTGTGCGAAAAGCACCAAGCTGCACTTATTGTAGTGATGACAACGGGTTTAACCGAGATGCAGGGCTGCGATGTAACCAGGGTTGTGCGAGAGTTTAAAACGCAACATCCTCAGTTTTCTAAAAAGCGGATTGTAAGCGTAAATACTCCAGATTTTAGCGGGTCTATGCAAAGTGGGTTTGCCAGTACTATTGAAGCCTGCATGCAGCAGTTATTAGTTGAGAAGCAACTAAGTGTGCCAAAACTCGATTCAACCATTCAGCAACTAAATGTTTTTGTGTCCTGTGCTTTAACCAGTGCCGATTTGGAGTTAATAGCCCGCTATTGTGATGCCTTTGGCTTTAACCCGGTGTTAGTCCCCAATCTTAGCGATTCTTTAGACGGGCACTTAGCCGATGATGACTTTTCGGTCACTTCCACAGGTGGCACTGGTTTAAGTCAGCTAGCTAGTTGTATTCACAGTAAAGCAAGTTTGGTGTTTGGTGAGTCGGTGCTGCCAGCTGCAAGTGTGCTAGAAAAGCATTACCAAGTACCCAGTCTATTCATGGGAACAGGAATGGGCATGCAGCAGACCGACCAATTGGTAATGAAACTTGCCGATCTGTCTAACAAACCCGTTCCACAATGGATTACTCGGCAGCGTAAACGGCTACAAGATGCCTTGCTTGATAGTCACTTTTTGTTAAGTGACGCCAAAGTGGCCATTGCCCTTGAGCCAGACCTTGCTGCAGGTTATTGCGAGATTTTTTCTGAGGTAGGAGCAAGTGTTGAGCGAGTGGTTACCACGCTTAATGTGACAAGTTTACCGCAGCTAAAAACGAACAGTGTGGTGGTAGGGGATTTGTCCGATCTAGAACCGTGCGTTGATGAATGTGAGCTGATTGTAGGTAATACCCACTGCGCCAACATGTGCGAACCGCTTACGCCTGTTTTACGCGCGGGATTTCCTTGTCACGACCGGTTTGGTAACAGTGATATTTTGCAAGTGGGCTATGAAGGAGCGCGGCAGCGCTTGTTTGCGATGGCTAACTTACTTAAAGCGAACCATAAAGATGAAGTACCAGCCCATAAAAGTAGCTATCGCTTTGAACCATCTAGCTGCACTCAGCCAGCCTTAAGCTGCTAGGGGTTAACTATGAATGCGATGCAAAGACAGCTAAGAGTGATTGAAGATGGCCAGCAGCGTGAACATGTTTTTAAAGTAGCGTTTGCCAGCGAAAGTAAACATTGTGTCGATCAGCATTTTGGCAGTGCTCATACCTTCTTGGTGTATGGCTTTGGCGAACACCACATTCAACTGTTAGAGGCTCTACAGTTTGACCAAGCAAAACCAGGTCACGACAAAGGCCGTTTAAAACAACGAATTGATGTCTTAGCTGGCTGCGCGGCTGTTTTTAGCAATGCTTGTGGTCATAGCGCAAATGAGTTGCTTAAACAGCAAGGGATTTGCAGTTTAATGGTTGATAGCGACACCGAGCTAAGCGTGTTGTTAGGCGACATTCACTTGCAGTTTGTACATCAACCCCTCCCTTGGATGTACTCCCAAAACCTCGACCCACAACAACAAGAGCAACGTCTCAACGAATTATTAGACGAGCCTTGGTAGGGCAAGATTAACTTTCAAAATAAGGAAATAATAATGAGTGATAAAACATACATGGGCTTAACTCGCGACGGAACGCCCTGGGAGCCACAATTTGTAACAGCGCTAGATCAAGATGCTTGTATAGGCTGTGGGCGTTGCTACAAAGTATGTCCTCGTGACGTATTTGATCTAGTTGAGCGTGAAATTGACGAAGACGATGAAGCGTTTGACGATTATGAAGACGACGTAGTAATGGTGATGGAATTAGCCAACGCTGGCGATTGTATTGGTTGCGCAGCTTGTTCTACCGTTTGCGCCAAAAATTGTCATACCCATACGCCTGCCAGTGCGTTGGTGTAAAGAGGTAGTATCTATGGCGCAGATAAGCATGCAGGTAATTAGTGTCGACAAAGGCAAGGTTGTGTTGCAAGGGCAGCGCGCCAGTGCTTGTACTTCGTGCGCCAGTAAGAGTAGTTGCTTAACCGTTAATCCAGAGTCACCAAACCTACTTAATGCGGAGTTCTCTGCTACTCAAGGTTTAGAACTTGGTCAAAACATTACCCTTAATTGCCAAGATAGCTTTCTACTCAAAGCTATTTTGGCAGCCTTAATGCCTGCATTGCTTGGCTTAATTAGCTTTGCACTGCTAGCCAATCAGCTACTGTTTTTTCTTACACCATCTGTACTTGATATTGCCTGTGCCGGTTTTGCTTGTTTGGGTTTTGTATTGGGCTTGCTGGTAAGTCGACGCTTATCGCGTGGTTTAGCCTCTGAGCTACGCAACAAACTATCGCTTAAGCCCACACCGTAATACTGCCAGGCCGTTTATTGTTTGCGCATGCTTGTCGCTGCTAGGTCTTTGCTGTCAATCAGCTACTATGAAAAATTATTTTTTAGATAATTACTAATGTAATACTTAAAAACTTCCTCTTTATTCACGCTAAATTAGGTCTAAATATTTTTGAAAATGTTTACTTAAATGATCTACTCCTCACTTTATAAATGGCTTTATTAAGTACTATTTATTGCTTAGTAATTATTGTGCTTTTGTAATTTAATTGATTGTTTTTATTGGCTAATTTTTTGTTTCTATTTGTTTTATTTCTAGGCTACTGTTCGGTTTTTGAACTAAATGTGATTAGCCAAAACATAATGGAATATATGATGATTCGTAAAAATAATCTTTCGCTAGGCATTGCCTTGGCGTTTGCTTTTTCGGCGAGCAATGCTGTGCATGCCGTTACAGTAAGTAATGCAGATTTTCGCAATGTTGAGATTCGACATAGCGGAATGTGTATTGATTTGACCGGGGGAAACACTGCTAATTTTTCTGGTTTTAGCCAATGGACTTGCGGAGAAAGCAACAGCAACCAACGGCTTGAGTTTGTTGAGCGCGGCGAGGGTTTTTACAGTATTAAAACCAAAACAAGCCAAAAGTGTTTAGAGGTTGCGAATAGTGACTCTGCAAACGGCGCGCGTATTCAGCAACTAACGTGTGCAGATGCTAGTGTTAATCAGCAATGGTCACTGCAAGATATGAATAATGGTTGGTTTAAACTTAAAAACCGTGCCACCGGAAAATGCCTCGACGTAGCGGGTGCATATACCGAAAAAGGCTCAGAGTTCCACCAATGGGCCTGCTTAGCCGACCATCCTAACCAAGAGTTTCGTTTTATCTTTGATGAAAATGTTGCTAGCGAACCTAGTGGCACCATTACAGTTCAAGCCGCCGACTTTGTAAGTCAAGGTGGCAGTTTTGATGATAATCAGCAAAGCCCAGTAAGCATCTATAGCGTAGCGGGGCAGTCGGCGATTAATTATATTAATAGCGGCGACTTTGTAGATTACAACGTAGATATTGACCGCGCAGGAAAGTACCAGGTTACTTTTAATGTGGGAACAGCGATTACGTCAAACGTAATGATTGAGCTTTTAGTATTAGAAAATGGCAGCTGGGTGTCTTACGCTCAAGCGTCGGTTCCTGCTTATGGCTGGGACAATTTTACTGAACTTAGCCCAGCTAACGAAGTGTCTTTAGCGGCCGGCACGCAAAAGTTACGTATTCACGCGCTGGGTAGCAATGACTGGCAGTGGAACTTAGCGTCGTTTACATTGGAATGGCAAGGTGAGCCTACAGACCCGGTTGATCCACCTTTGCTAGATAGCGATGGCGATGGGGTACTCGACGTAAATGATTTATGCCCTAACACTCCAGCCAACCAGCCTGTAAATCAAGATGGCTGTGCGCAATCGCAACTTGATGATGACAATGATGGTGTCAGCAATGATGTTGATCAATGTCCTAACACACCTCCTGGCGTTACCGTTGATAACACCGGATGCGAGCCAAACTCTCCTGGAGTAATAGATGTAAATACCGCTGATGCTAACTTGCCAAGCTTTGTATCGTTTAACAATACTACCCCCTTAGGCAAGCGCTGGGAAAAAGTAGAAAGTTTGTCCGACGAGTTTGAGTTTTGGAATGGTGCTAAATGGATAAAAACCAACTGGAACTATGGCAATACTCCGGTAAACATGTTGAACAAAAACTCAGGTGTGTCGGATGGTAAGCTTTGGATACAAGCAACCTTAAATGCTGATAGTCCTAATCAGTGGTTCGAAACTTCTCGTGTACGTTCAGTAGCAAAAATTAAGTTTCCTATGTACACAGAGAGCCGCATTAAGGTGGCTAATATTTCCGCCTACAGTACTTTTTGGTTAAACAATGGCGATATAAATAATCGAGACGAAATCGATATTATCGAAATTAACCCGGTTCCTACCTGTAATTGTCAGCCAGACTTCCCGTGGAAGATGAACTCTCAGTACTTTATTGCTAAGAATGGTTCAACCGAAAGAAATCATGGCAACTCAGACAACCGTACCGATTTGTCAGATGAAAACACCTTGCAAGGTGTGTTGTGGACAGATGATTACCATGTATTTGGTGCATGGTGGAAAGATGAACACACTGTGCAGTTTTATCTAAACGGTGAACCGGTTAATAAAGTCACTACACAACAGCCGTTTACACTAGAGCAGTTTGTTATTTGGGACTTATGGAGCCAAGACTCAAGTTGGGTAGGTGGTTTGCCGCAAAAAACAGACTTGCTTAACGATAACAACAACACCATGAAGGTTGATTGGATCCGTACTTGGAAACTCGTTGACGAATAAACTATAGGCGTAATTATTACGCGTTAATAAAAAGAGCTTATCGGCAACGGTAAGCTCTTTTTCTTTCTAAATTAGCATTAAGCAAAGCGAATCCAGAGTTGTTTGTATCCTGAAACCGGATTGTTGGTTTACAAATTGTCGTTTAACCCAACAATGTGATGTCGCAAATCTTACAAGGCTACCTAAATGTGATGTAACTCACACTGGTTTTGGCTGTTAAAAAAGTAAATAAACTAATAAATACAGTAATTTATCTTACTTTTCTTATCCGGTACTTCACTTGCAATAGTTTAGTTGGGAGATAACCCGTTGTTGATGAGTTTGCTGCCAATGAGCAAGAAACGCTGTGTTCTAGGTTCCCAATGGCTTATCAACACTCAGTTTTAGGCAGCATGTGTCTTTAGCAACGGGTTATCGCCACTACCAATTTATATAACATTGTGGGGTAGCGTATGTGGAATTATTCAGAAAAAGTTAAACAGCATTTCTTCACACCTAAAAATGCTAAAGCTGTCGACCATGCAAACGCTATTGGCGATGTGGGTTCAATCTCCTGCGGTGACGCTTTACGCTTAAGCCTTAAAGTGAATCCCGATAGTGACGTGATAGAAGATGCCGGTTTTCAAACCTTTGGTTGTGGAAGCGCTATTGCTTCTTCATCTGCTTTAACTGAAATGATCATCGGCCGAACCATCGACCAAGCAATGAGTATTTCTAATCAAGACATTGCCGATTACCTAGATGGTTTGCCGCCAGAAAAAATGCATTGTTCAGTGATGGGAATGGAAGCCTTGCATGCTGCAGTTGCGCAATATCGTGGCGAAGAAGTAGCGGAAGAACACGAAGAAGGTGAATTGATTTGTAAGTGTTTTGCCATCGACGATGCGCTTATCAAGCGGGTGGTTGCGCAAAACAAACTAGAGACCTTAGACGAGGTTATCAATTACACCAAAGCTGGCGGGGCCTGTGCTGCCTGCCATGAAAAAATTGAGTGGGTATTAGAAGAATGCCTAGGAGCGCCCTTGGCGGAGCCTGAAGTAGCAAAAGCAAGCCCAGTGGCTGCCACTAGCATTGTGGCGCGGATAAGAATTATTGAACAAGCACTGGAGCAAGTTCGTCCGCAGTTACAAGCTGATGGTGGAGATGTTCAGCTGTCTGATGTAGATGATGACATGGTGTTTGTATCGTTAACCGGTGCCTGTTCTGGCTGCGGTTTGTCTGCGGGAACACTTGCGATGATCGAGCAAAAGATCAGCCAAGCCCTTGGCGAAACCATCACCGTTTATCCCGTTGGCGCAGCTAGCTTAGCGTAAGGAGCACTAGTATGAGTAACTTAACCACTTTAACAACCGAATCCGAGTTAGCGTATTTAGATAACAACGCCACCACGCAAGTGGACCAAGCAGTGTTACAAGAAATGCTACCTTTTCTTAGCGAGTTTTATGGCAACCCTTCTTCTATACATCGCTTCGGCAGCCAAGTCGGTCAAGCGATTGAACAGGCTAGGGAGCAGGTTCAAAAGCTTATTGGCGCAAGCCATGCTAGTGAGGTGATCTTTACCTCTTGTGCAACAGAGGCCAGCGCAACCGCTATCCTTTCAGCGGTTGAGGCTTACCCAAAGCGCAAAGAAATTGTTACGTCAGTTATCGAGCATCCCGCTACCTTACAGTTGTGTCAAATGCTTGAGCGCAAAGGCTACACCATTCATTGGATTGGCGTGGATCAACGTGGCCGTTTAGATATGGAAGCCTACAAAGCCGCGCTAAGTGAAAACGTAGCCGTTGCAAGTTTTATGTGGGCAAACAATGAAACCGGTAGTTTGTTTCCTATTCGCGGTATGGCGGAGTTAGCTAAGCAGCACGGTATCGTTTTTCATACCGATGCAGTGCAAGTGGCTGGCAAGCTGCCAATTCAAGTTGCCGATAGTGGCATAGATTTATTGTCTATTTCTGGTCACAAGTTTCATGCACCAAAAGGCATTGGTGCTTTGTATTTACGCCGCGGCGCTAAGTTTAGACCGCTATTGCGTGGTGGTCACCAAGAACGAGGGCGTCGAGCGGGTACTGAAAACAGCAGCGGAATTGTAGGTCTAGGTAAAGCTGCCGAACTAGCAATGCAATCTATCGAGCAAGATTCTGCGCGCATAAAGCTAATGCGTGACCGGCTAGAAATGGGCTTGTTAGCGCGAGTGCCTAATTGCTTTGTTACCGGCGACCCAAAACATCGCGTACCCAATACCAGCAATATTGCTTTTGAATTTGTCGAGGGCGAGTCGATATTGTTGATGTTAGATCAACACGGTATTGCCGCATCCTCTGGTTCGGCGTGTACTTCAGGTTCGTTAGAGCCATCTCACGTAATGCGGGCAATGGAAATTCCTTATACCGCAGCGCATGGCGCGATTCGCTTCTCTCTTTCTCGCTTTACTACCGAGGCCATGGTTGACCAAGTGCTTGCAGTACTGCCAGGGATTGTTGAAAAGCTTCGCATGTTATCGCCGTATTGGGATGTGACTAGCAATCAGCCAGCGAGCGAAAGCTTTAGTCCGGTTTATGCCTAGGTGTTAACTCAGAAGGACTCATTATGTTGATCATCAATGACACCACCTTACGTGATGGCGAGCAAACCGCTGGGGTGGCTTTTAATGGCGAAGAAAAACTCGCCATTGCCACCAGTTTGGAGCAAGCAGGGATAACTGAGCTTGAAGTTGGCGTGCCAGCAATGGGCGACTCTGAACGGGATGTTATTAAAGCCCTTTGCGATGAACTAACGCATGCAAAAACCATGGGTTGGAGCCGTTTACACCAGCATGATATCTCGCTGGCAAAAGGCCTAGGTTTAGATTTGATCGACATCTCTATTCCTGCGTCTAAGCAGCAACGCGAATCTAAGCTGCAGCTTTCTACTGCTCAGCTTTTTGTCCAATTGGAGCGGGGCATTAAACAGGCTTTAGCGCTTGGCTTGGATGTTTGTGTTGGCATGGAAGACGCGTCACGCGCCAGTTTAGAAGAGTTATATATTATTGCCGAGAAAGCCCAAGGTTTTGGTGCACAGCGCTTACGTTTTGCCGACACTCTGGGCTTGTTAGACCCTTTTGCTACAGAAGTGTTTATTGGCAGCCTTAAGCAACGAAGCGACCTACAAATTGAAATGCATGCGCATAACGATTTAGGCATGGCAACAGCGAATACCTTAGCTGCAGTTAAAGCCGGCGCCGATTCGGTGAATACCACGGTAATTGGTTTGGGAGAAAGGGCCGGTAATGCCGCGTTAGAAGAAGTGCTTATGGCGCTAAATGTTACCCAACTAGCCGGCAATAAGGCGATACCTGCAGTAGAACTAAAATTGCTAAACCCTATTTGTGAGTTAGTTGCCAAGGCCTCTGGCCGTAAGCTTGGGCTTAGTAAGAGCATAGTGGGCAAACAGGTATTTACTCATGAGTCTGGCATCCATGTAGATGGCTTGCTTAAAGATCCCAATAACTACCAAGCTTTTGCGCCAGAGATTATCGGCCGTAAACACAGCGTTGTATTAGGTAAACACTCTGGTGTGGCTGCCATTAAATCGGTTTATCAAGATTTAGGCATTGCCCTCAATTTTGCTCAATGTCAGGCATTACGTTCGGTTTTAAGTGCATGGGCAGAAGTTAACAAACGTAGCCCTAATGCCAAAGAGCTATTGAGCTTTTATCGGCAGAGCATTAATCAGCACTTAGACGCCGTGTGTATTTAAGCGTTAAGGCTAAGGAGAGCGTAGATGCTAGAGAATCCAGCCCAGAGTCAAGTTACAGATCTTGCGGGCATTAACGAGCTTGCCAGTGCCGAAGACTTTCTCAATTACTTTGGCGTTAACTATCAAGCAGGATTAGTTCGGGTAAAACGGGTTTTGTTTATGCGCCTACTCGGGCAAGTATTGGCGAAACAGGCTTCAAGCAGTTATAGCGAATACCAAGCTGCTGTGAGCAAAGCCTATTGTTTATTGGAAAAGGGCGTTGTGTTGGCACATCAAGTGCCTGGTTGCGACGCTTGTGAAGGCTGTTAATAAAGAGGTATAGCAGATGAATTCAGCAAAATTTGGATATGGCTGCAAAGTAAGAGTGGTTGAAAATATTCGTAACGACGGTAGTTTCCCAGGCTGTAAAAAAGGTGCTTTGTTAGTGCGCCGTGGCGCTACTGGCTATGTACGCCAATCGGGATATTACTTACAAGACCAAATTGTTTATCAAGTGCAGTTTATTAATCGAGGCTTAACCATTGGTTGTAAAGAACATGAGCTAATAGATGCCGAGTTAGTTTGGCAACCTAATCAGTTTGAGTATGGCGACAAAGCAGCGTTAACACTTAGTTTGTCTCAACAGGGAGAAGTTGTTGCCAAAAAAGGCAGCGTGGTAGATGTGTTAGCAGTACGCCGTAAACCAAAAACTGACCCTTGTTATCGGATTCAATACGGTGAGCTAGATGTAGAAGTACCCGAGCGAGCTCTCGCAGCTTTAACAGAAGAGGAACCAGCCTATGTTGGATAGCAGCCACGCTTATATAACGATGAAAACCAGCATCGCCTTGTTTGATCTAAATACCGATCAACTTAGTGAAGAGCAGCAAGTAGAGTTAAACCGGGTAGTGAGCAAAACTATTGGCATTCAACAAAAGGTGCTAGCGGCAAAAGAGGCAGAAAAGGTGTATGTTGATGAACCTCAACTAGATAAAGCTATTGCCTTGATTAAACAAAATTTTGAATCTGAGGCAGCTTTTGAGCAAGCGTTGCTAGCCAATCAGCTTTCTGAACCGGGCTTGCGCGAGGCGCTACGCAGCGAGCTTAGCAGTGAAGCGGTGCTTGCCTATATAAGCAAAGATATTCCCGAGGTTACCGAGCAGCAGGCCTTAGCCTTTTATCAGCGCCATCCCGACAAGTTTTTACAAGTAGAGCGCCGGGCTGCTCACCACATTTTGCTTACCATTAACGAACAGTTTGAAGAGAATAAGCCAAAGCAGGCTAGAGCCCGTATTCAAAGCTTGGCCAATAAAGTCACTAGCGACAACTTTGAGAAACTAGCAGAGCGCTACTCCGAATGCCCAACTGCAGTGAACGGCGGTTACTTAGGGCTAGTATCTAGGCAACAACTGTTACCCGAACTAGATGAAGTGTTGTTCAACATGCCAAGCGAGAGCTTTAGTCAACCAATCTACACAGGCATGGGCTACCACTTATTATGGTGTAAACAGCATTACCCAGAGCATCGGGTGAGTTTTGATGATGCAAAAGCCAAAATTAAGCAATCCCTGTATGAACATGCGCAAAAACAGCAGCAGAGAGTTTGGTTAAGCCGTGCTTGTAAAGGTGAAAATTTAAACTAATCCTGTGTAGACAACATGCTCACGTAGTTATTAATCAAAATAATATTAAAATTTAGGCATTTACTCAGCAATAGTTAATCATGCTAATTGTGCAGTCGCGTAATTGGCTATTGTGTTGTTTAACTTGGCCTACTCGTTAAGAGGTAGTATAAGTCTCCCGTTCACACATTTTTTGTCTACTTGTTGGTCACCTAATGCTTACATAATTCACTAAAACTGAAATCTAAACTTAACTCAAATGTAACAATTGCCATTTAGCTTAATCCGCACAACAAAAGAGAGTACTCAACTAGGATATAAGAAAATGAGCAAGGAAATATTTAACCCAACTCGCTTCAATAAAAGTAACAACCCTACCTTTGATGAAGTATTAGATGTTCGCATGTCTCGTCGTAAAATTCTTAAAGGTGGTCTTGGCCTAAGCGCTATGGCTACCTTTGGCGCTTTTGGTTTAGCTGGCTGCAATTCTTCTAGCTCTACTAATGGCGGTGGTGCTGCCGCCCCAAGTGCTAGCTTAAACTTCAACTCTATTGCTGGTTCAAAAATTGACGCGGTAAGTGTTCCAGAAGGTTATACCGCTCAAGTACTTGCGCCATGGGGCCAGCCAATCAATGCTATGGCAGAAGCCTGGAAAGATGACGGCACTAACGATGCCGTTGATCAAAACAACGCTATGGGAATGCATCACGATGGCTTACATTTCTTCCCATTAAACGACGCTGGTACCGATGGCTTACTAGCAGTAAACCATGAGTACATCGACCAAAATGCTTTGCATCAAAATGGCAGCGACAGAGATGACGCGGGTATTCGCAGCAGCGTTGACCAAGTACGTAAAGAAATTGCCGCTCACGGTGTAAGTGTTATTCGTATTCAGTTGCAGGAAGACGGTCAATGGATGATGGTAGAAAGCGATCCATTAAACCGCCGTTACACTGGTGCAACGGTTATGGATATTTCAGGTCCATTAGCTAACTCAAGCTTGTTAGTTACACCGTTCTCGCCAGATGGCAGCCAAGCACGCGGTACCTTAAACAACTGCGGTAATGGTTACACGCCTTGGGGCACTTACTTAACGTGTGAAGAGAACTGGCCTGGTTACTTCATTAACTTAGGTACCACCACTGCAGAGCAAGACCGAATTGGCTTAGATACCTCTGGCACAGCGCGTTATGGTTGGGAAACCCTAGCCGGTCACGCCGATGAGCGTGTCGACGAGTTCTCTCGTTTTAACGTAACACCAAGTGGTGCAAGTGCCATGGATGACTACCGTAACGAAGCCAACGGCCACGGTTACATTGTAGAAATTGACCCTTACACAGCTAATTCGCGCGCAGTTAAACGTACCGCTTTAGGACGTTTCCGCCACGAAGGTTGTACCTTTGGTACCCTTGAAGTTGGCAAGCCGATTGTGTTTTATTCTGGTCACGATTCGCGTTTTGAATACATGTACAAATTCGTGTCTACCGCAGTTTGGGATGCAGCAGACGCAGAAGCTAGCGACCGTTTAGCCATGGGCGATAAGTACATGGACGAAGGCACCTTATACGTGGCTAAATTTGATGCCGACGGTGTTGGCCATTGGTTGCCGTTAACCTTAGATGGCGCTACCACAGATGGCGGCACGCTGGGTGATCACTTTGATTCTTTAGCGGCTATTATTTTAAACACTGCCGGTGCAGCGGACTTGGTTGGTGCCACTCAAATGGACCGCCCAGAATGGTGTGCGGTAGACCCAATTACTGGTTCTGTTTACTTAACCCTAACCAATAATACGCGCCGCGATGAAACCACTGGTACCAACCCTGCAAACCCACGCCTAAACAACAAGTTTGGTCATGTTATTCGTTGGGACGAAGGCGAAGCTGCTACCGAGTTTACTTGGGACATCTTTGTATTTGGCTCTCCAGCTGACGGCGACGAAGCCACAAACTTATCTGGCCTAAGTGAATTTAACCAGTTTGCTAGCCCAGATGGCTTAGCCTTTGATAATCGCGGTATTTTGTGGATTCAAACAGATAACGGCGCCGATGAAGTAACCAGCTACACTAACGATCAAATGCTAGCGGTTGTACCTTCAGCGATTAAAGATGCAGACGGAAACGCAGACACCATTAACAGCGAGAACCAAGGCGAATTACGTCGTTTCTTTGTTGGCCCTAATGGCTGTGAAGTTACTGGTTTTACCATAAGCCCAGATTACACCACCATGTTTGTGTCTATCCAGCATCCTGGTAACTGGCCTTACAGCAACAATGCAGCAGAAGAAACGCCAGTAGGCATGGATCTTCGTCCTCGCGCATCGGTTGTGGCTATTCGTAAAGCCGACGGTGGCGAGCTAGGTGTGTAATTCACTCTAGAAGCAAAATAAACAGGCCCAAACGGGCCTGTTTTAGTTAACAGTTTAAGGAACAAAAAATGGCTGGAATTAGTGTGTGGCAACTGGCAATTATTGCCGTAATCGTTGCCTTGTTGTTTGGAACCAAACGCTTAAGAGGCTTGGGTGGGGATTTAGGCTCTACCATTAAAGGTTTTAAACAAGCGATGAGCGAAGATAATACGCAACAAAATGCAGGTGGCCCAATAAGCGCAGAGCAGGGCGACAACAACAAGCAACTTGGTAGCTAAACATGTTTGATGTTGGCTCCTTAGAAATTTTGCTTATTGCTGTTTTGGGCCTCGTTATATTGGGCCCTCAACGTCTACCTAATGCCTTGCGCACTGGATTTACATGGTACAACAAAGCTAAAAACACCATGGCAGAGGTATCCACCAAAATTGAGAAAGAACTTGAGTTAGGCGAGGTAAAAGACGCGCTTAATCAACAAGTTAAAGTACCTACCAAAATATCCTCTGCGCCTTTGGTCAACAAAGACACAAGCAAGTAAGTCCAGCTAAGCTTTTACTATATCCCACTAAGGCATTAAGCTAAGGCGCTGCCGTTTTCATCAAAGCAAAGCGGCTTTAAATTTTTAGCCAATAACTGCTGTTTAAGGATACCGAGTGGAAACTGAGGTTTTGTCTAGCTTAGCCATACATCTTACTATTATCTTGTGTGCTGTTGCCTTAGTCGTGTGGGGCAAGGTATTAAGAGATCGCAAAAGTTCTGCGGGTAATTCAGCATCTAGTAACGACACGTCTACCGGCACTACACTTATTGTGTGTGGTGGTTTGTTGGCAATAACGCAAGTCGCTAAACTAATTGAGCTGTTTGCCTAAACGAGCAGTAAGCACATGCCGTTAACCAAGACTTTACGATAATTTAGGAGCGCCCCATGGCCATTACCGGAGAATGCTTTTGTGGTGCAATTAAATACCAAATAGAGGGCGAGTTACACGATGCTCGCTCTTGCCACTGTTCCCGATGCCGCAAAGCTTTTAGTGCCCAAGCCTCAGCTTATGCCTTAGTTAAAGCTGGCGAGTTTTCTTGGCTAAGAGGCGAAAACTTGCTTACTTCATACATTGGAGAACAGGGCTTTGGTTTACAGTTTTGTAGCAAATGTGGTTCTACCTTAGTAGGTGTATATCAAGAAGAAGTACATGGTGTAACCTTAGGCTGCATAAACGGCGACCCTAATATAAAACTAAGCCGCCATATTTACGTAGATTCAAAAGCCAGTTGGGAACTGATACCCGACGGTGTTCTACAGTTCAAGGAACAAGCTCCTTAGTCCTAATCCCCTGTAGCTTTAGCTTTTTAACTGTGTGGTGCGTAACCCCAAAAAAATTCACATCACTGTTTTTATACACAGTGTTGTTGCGATTCCTACTTTCTACAAGTGATTGCATACTTTCATGCTGATGTTTTTGTTATTTTTCGAGCTAGGTGGCTGATGTAGCATAGGAAAGGTGATAATCTTGATTTTATCAAATGTATGATAAGAGGAAAGTTTCCTAGTTTAAACAAGGAATTTTTCATATTAATAAGCTTATGTAGACTCCCTCCTGTCAACCCCACATGGCTAGATCATTGCTGACTTATGTACGAGCTCTATAAATGGCTCAAAGATAATTACGCGTATCGAGTTTCAAATCTGTTAGGCGAGATTAAATCTCTCAGCTTATTACTGACTATCTCGACTCTGATTAAGCAATGTGTTGTTGAATTTACTAGGCAACGAGTGCTTTAACTCGATAATCAGTTCCTTTGGTGAGTATTGAATAGGCAGTTCTAACTGTTTTATTGGCGAGCGCTACTGCAGCGCATTTCTTTCCTCTACGAGCGACGAGAGCTTGTATCCAAGCGTCTTTTTCTGTGCGTGGTGTTCTTCTACAAACATTATTTATATACGTGAATGCACCAGTAACGAGTTGGCTACGTAGCGTACTTTTTCTTACATGTTTATTAATTGCCCCAAGCTTAGTTTTCCCTCCAGAGGAGTGCTGAACAGGGGTTAACCCGATACAAGCAGCGACATCTTTTCCTGACTTAAATATGTGGTCATCGGCTAAATCAATAGCGCTATATAAATTGATGGCATTAATTATCCCTACACCCTCAAGCCTCATGAGTTTTTTACATTCAGGTATGTGCTCGACTAAGGCGGTGAGAGCGTCATCGTAGTGTTCAATTGTTCTAATGACGGCTTGATAAAGTAGCCAAGCACTATGCAGAGCATCGCGTAAAGGTGCTGTAAACGTATTGTCGGCATCTTCGAGCGCACTGGCTACAGCAGATTTTAAGCCGCCCATTCTAGGAGAAGGCCGGATATTGAATTCAAGCAATAAGCCAAGAAGTTGGTTATTCATGGCTGTTTTTTGCTTAATCGTTTGCTCACGCAAACGTAAAACGGTTTGCAACTACTGTTGTTCAGGAGTTTTACCATGTACAAATTTTACGTTAGGTAGCATGGCTGCATGCACAATGGCCAAGGCATCATTCTTATCAGTTTTGTGGCTTTGCCGAACCGCGGATACCAGGCGTGGGCTAATCAAGCGAGCATCATGACCTAGAGATTCCGCCTTTTGTTTCCAATAATTAGAAGTGGAACATGCTTCAAACACAACCGTAGATGGCTTCGTTTTGACTAACCAAGTAGCAAATTGAGACGGTGTCATTTCTTTGTTAGAAAGCACCTGTTGGCGAGCAACAACACAAACTTGAATGGCCTCTTTTGCCAAATCGACACCAATAACGGTAGTATGAAGCATATATTGACTCCTAACATATTAATGTTGACTCTAAAGCGTAGCAGAGAGCGGAGGGAGTCTAATTATCTGTTATATGCCAAAAGGGCACAAATGGAAGATTCGGACACTCGCATAAGAGAACTTCAGAAGCAGCTGAACTCAGTTGATTGTGCGCCTGCTCGTGGATACCGCAGGAATGTGACTGTTTACGCTTTGGTCTCTTATGTAAACAACATCACTGGTTGCTACATTTCTCAAAATTACCTACCAGTCGAATTGTTCATCAGCAGGGCGCGAACGCATATGGAAGACTTCCCTGCATCTGAGCAATGGAGTACGTATTACAAAATGGTTGAGGAGTACCTGCTTGTAATGGAAGAACGTCTTAAGGAAGTTGGCATATAACAAGTCAATTCATCAGGACAAAAAACTGTTGGTTTTGCTCCTGCGTCGCTAATTCTAACCAACTATTTTTTGCCTCTGATTGAGGCGTTACAACTTCAGGGAGTATCGTATGAGAATTTTAGTTTTTTGCGCATTTGTCATGTTAATTCAGGGGTGCGCCTCAACACAGGGAATTGCTTCAAAAGAAGTGGCTGCAAAAAGTAAGATATTTATAGCAAGCCAACTAAATAATGAATTCAATTTCCAAGTAACAGGAACAACTGCATTTCAAAATAAAAAGTTCGCAGCCAATGTTGAGCACTGGAAATTAAACTCTCACGTTGAAAACAGAGTTATAAATCAATTAAAAGGTGTTTACAGTCCTCAAACTGATAACCAAATAAACGACCAGCTAACTATCCCTTCGGACAATTATCTAACTGGTTACTCCAATGCAATGACAAGTGAAAATGGTTTAAATGTTCTTAAAGACCAAGGTTTTGACTACGTTTTATTCATTACACCTATTGATTTTCAAGATGCATATTATCAAACAAACCAGTATGTAGAAGGCTATGGTATTTATAATCGTAGTTTCTTTGGTTCAGACAATAAAATTGTTTACTCACAAATCAGTTTCACATTATTTGATGTAAATACAGGAAAGTTTTTAGCATCTAATGGAGATACTGGTCATAATAGCGGTGACTCTGTTTGGATTACTCACAAGAATATTACTATTTCAAAAGACATATCAAACCTTGAGCAACTAAATGAAATAGTTGAAAACTATAAAAGTGATGTATTTACACTAACTAATAACTTGGTGGATAAAAGCATAAAATATATGGGATTTCAGGTGCAGAAGTTATAACAAACGCATCAACACATTGGACTAGTAACGCTTGGCTTGGTTCGTGCCTCACCAATTTTAGCCAAGCGTTATTAGCCCGTTATGCGGGCGTTATAAGGCATCAATCGAGTGAGTGCATACGATTTAGAAAAGGAAGTCTGGACCGAAGCTGACTTCAAAGTTATGGGGTGGCATGACGCATCAATATGGTCAATGGTTTCTAATGCAGCGCAATTCGAGTACTTACTTGACTTAGACTACATATTCAAATGGGTTCACCCGAAAGAAAGTGAAACATATTTCAAATTTTGGGTTGCACCGGTAACAATGGTTTTTGTTAACGCATTTGATGTGAAAATTGATATTGAGTCACAGCAGGGACTCATTGAAGTTGCAGATCTATACATGGAAAATCCTGAATTGACACCGAACGGCAAGTTCACATCTCATACCTATCGCTTTGAATGCCAAGAAGGTGAAATTACCGTTAAAGCAACTGGTTTTAAAATGTACATTCGCCAAAAGCCAAAACTCATTCAAGGTCAAAGCTTCGAATTAGCAGAACGTGGTGGCATTAGTTTCGGGCGCACATTAAATGCCTCATAACAAGTCAATCAACTACGCGCCTTCGGCGCCGGACGCAGCAAAGCTGCGCCGGTTATTGAGGCGTTATGTAGCTAGAGAAAGTTAGGTTGGAACTGATTAAAACAAGATTGTTATTTTACAGTTATGATGAAGGTGGGAGGCCGTGTATGCCAATTGGAACTGGCTACTCTCCTCATTTTGTTGTGAATGGAACTTCTGATTATCTAGGTGTTAGATTCTTAAATATACCGGATAATGTTAAGCCCAATTCGATGTATGAGCAGCGAGTTGCCTTACTTTATGCTGATACAGTTGATTATAGTGAACTAACAACCGGCGTTGACTTTGAAATCCGAGAAGGGGGAAAAACGGTTGGTAAAGGCATGGTCATGTAACAGTGTAAATAGCAACATAACAAGCCGCTGCAAAAAGGACCGAGTGTAGCTGGCACAAATTTAGTAAACAAAATTTCCGCCAGCCGCGGCCGCTGAGCGGAGCGTTAACTTGCAAAAGAAGGCCAAATCATTGAAGAAGGAAATGGTGTGTTAGAGAGTGTTAGAAAGTCGCTAAAACAAATTGCTCCCAAAATCATAGATTCTCTGTTGCCAGCGGCTACGCATGAGGAGATTGAAGAGCTTCAATCCTTGATCAAAAGCCCACTACCTTCGGATCTCATTACCTTGTACAAGGAAACAGCAGGCAATGACCCGGAATCCTTGGGTAACTTTGCATATGGTGTTCCTTTTCTGAATATTCAGAAACTTATCGATGTATTGAGAGGCTTTGATTTTGAAGATGACTCAAATGCCTTACGTTTCGCCGAACAAGGGATCCGCAAGGAATATACCCTTAGTAAGTCACGCATCCACATAGGGGATAATTGGGGTAACTGCGTCATTAGTGTTGACCTCAATCCAAATGAAAATGGTGATTATGGGCAGGTCATTTTAGTTGACTACGAAATGCATGTAGCCCTCAAGCTAGCAAGCTCTGTAGGTGAATACATCATCAATTTCGAAAGTGACTTAATTGCTGGTAAGTACGGCCTCGCAGAAGATGCACTTGATGATGGCGTACATTGGTTGGAGCCAGAAAGGGCTATCGACCCTTGCAACTGGTATAACTCGCCAACTTGGAAATACGTCAAAACAAGCTAACAAACCAACCCACGCGGACGGCTTTTCGCAGGCTTTCGTCGCTCCGCTCCTTAGCTTAGCCTGCTCAATCCGTTATGTGAATGGGAATAAAAATGAATCATACTTTGGTTGGAGAACTCCTTGGATTCGCAATGGCTGAAAGTGCTCGTGTTGGAGATGCTTTAGAGTCTGAAGATCTGATGGTTCCATATATAGTGTCATTAGAGGGGGGGGAAAAACTCCTTCGTTTTTTTGAAGCGGATTCTCAAGCTGAAGCTGTAGAAAAAGCTGAATTTGCCTTGGTGAATATACCCAAGACAACCGAAGGTTGGGCATTCAGCCGTGACGGTGTAATCTCCGCTAGTGACGGTAAGAAACAAGATGTATTTGTCTTCAAAGTATGGGCTAATGGTATGGTGTGTCCGCTTGAAGCATACCAGGCTTACAGTACACATCCATTTAAGCTATTAGGTACTGTCAAAGTGCTTAATTATCAGCAGGCTGGCTTATATCCTGATTCTTCTGAAGAGTTCTCCGCCGGATTAAATCAAGGTATTCATTCTCATCCTATTGCTAGAGCTGAGTGGTTAAACTGGTGTAGCTAGAATCACTTAACAATCGCATCAAAGTCGACGTAAAAAGCTTGGTTCAGCTCGTACCTCGCTAAGTCCACCCAAGCTCACTTTGCGCCAGTTATGCGAAGCGTTATAAGAAATTGAGGTATCGGTTGAATCAGATTATTAAGTTAGTTCCAGTTCTATTTGTTTTGACTATTCCTGCATTATGCTTTGGAAAGGAGCTATGTTTCGATAGTAGCTACAGGTTCATTAAAGAGCTTGGGAGTATCCTGCCTGAACGGTCTTTCGCTCCGATTAGGCAATCAGATGGCAACTCTACTAAAACAATCGGATTGCGATATTTAGGAAATAGTGACATTTTAAACGCTGCTGGAGTTAAGAAACACGCTCAAATATTGGAAATATGCGATATCTCTCTGAGGGAGGTTTTTAATCAGAAAAAAGAACCTAAGTATCGCTGCTGTACGATTGAGAGTAACCAATTAAAAGTTAAGGTATCAGAAGGGCTTCTTCAGACGTATACAGTAGAACTCCCATTTGAATAGCCTTATAACAAGCCAATTAAAAAGCGACCCATACTCCTGTGTGTTTTTGGGCGCTACTGCAAGCGACATACTATCACCGAAAAACACTTTGGGTTTTGTCTCGTTATTTAGGCGTTAGAGGCACTATGAAGTTAGCAACCATTTATCTAGCCCTATTTTTGCTATCAGGATGTGGGACAGAAGGTGTTGATATGGAAATCAGTGATGTAGATGGCTGGTTTAAGGTAAATGAATCTGAAATTACCTCTATCGTTGAGTTATTTAAGAATGATAGATGCTTACGTAGAGTTGAACTCGGCTCAATGAAATATATCCGTCAAAACTGTAAAAGCAGTCCGCTTCAAGAAACAAAAATAAAGGAAATACAAAGTAAGCTAACCAACCTTGGTGTTGTCCTAGCCGTTGCGTACACATTCGATAATGGAAATTTTGTTGCAAATATATTGATAAACAGGAGAGGTATTGGAGTATCTGGTGGAGGACTTAGAATTAGTTACTGGGAGACGTTTCCTCTTAGTTTAAATGATGAGCTCGAGTGTGGAGCAATTGAAAATCTCTATAAAGAAAAGTGGTACGCAGAGATTTTAAGCTCTGAAGACTCTTGCCTCTAAACGAGGCATTCAAAAACAATAGAGACATGCAAGTGGCATTGAGTATTTTAAGCAGTAAGAAGACTTGGCTCGCTATAAGTAGTACCGCTTTGTTAGCTGCGGGTTTACTATTTTATTTTGCTAGCTTCGGTCCTATAACAGCTCAACAAGAAGCAGATAGCCAAGCCATCGAGGATTTTGAACAATGCCTTACAGCGAGATTGTTTTCTGAGAATTTAAAAGCTTGCGATCGTTTCTATCTAGACTATTTGCCCAAAAAAACAGACCCGGTATTTAAACAAAACATTGTTGAAGAGGCGACGTTAGATCCAAAACAGATAGTACGCACCTATAAAGATGTGAATCGGTTGTTGAAAGATCATGGTTTAGCATCATACCCAGAGCTTTACATATTATCCCATGGCCAGTTAGTTGAATACATTCAATAATGTAAAACCACTGCTTGCTGGTTTTTACTCATGTACTGCCAGTTAAGTAGACTATTTACTTCTAGTTAGGTCTTAGGTTTACAATTTGAGAGGATAGGATGAATCTAACCGTTAAAGGTTTTCTAGTTGCTATGTTAGCGGCAGTGTTCTGGCTGAGTTTGGGGTGTTCTTCCACTGTAACTCCTTCAATAGAGGCACCAAGCAATTTGGTGCTAAACAGTGTCTATATTTCACCCGATGATCAAGTTAGCTCAGAATTTGGGACATGGAAGCTTAAAGGCTTAACAGTAGACGATTTATGGGAGCCTTTACGAGAATACAACAACAGAAGCTTGGGTTACCAAGAAGATGCATCCATGTGGGTTTACTCGAACACACCTTATATTGTGAACGCGAAAGGCCTAGCCGTTCATCAAGTTTTCTGGCAACGCAATAGCGCTAACCTTGAGTGGTTATACCCAAATAATCAAAACGCTGAGTCCCCTTGGCGTGCTAGTCAAATACCAGAATCTATAAAAACTAAAATGCTACGAGATCCAATAATCTCGAAGTACGCTGAGTTTGATGACACCACGCCTGACTATCTGTGGCATAGCGCCGCGATTAGTTATATATCGGGATTGATTGAACCGCCTAAACTCAACATGCTGTTTAAAAACCAAGGGCAAGCCTTAGTAACTGTTTACGGTTTTAGAGCTAAAAGCTTATATTCGACAGGCGGCGAGGCAAGCGATGGAGGATCACCATTAAATACTGCCAACAACCAGCAAACGATAAATTTAAATCACTTAAATCCAGTCTCTCAGCTAGTTTTTGATTTACCGGTTTTAATCGAGCCAAGTGCCACAGCTACGCTACAAGTTCAACCGATAGTAAGTAATGCCACCCAAGGCGACGGTGAAGGCGAGCTTACTTACAATCTGTATGTACTCTATGCCAATGGTGAAGAAACCGTAGAGCAATTTGTGGGGACCTTTGTTCAAAGTGATGCAATAAGCCAAATGCCACTTTGGTAGCTTGCAAGCTGCTTCGAATTTAGAAGCAGGGAATAACGCCTGCGCTTGTTATTTCGAACAACACAAGCGTTAAGCAAACTCTCGGCGTCTGGTTTCACTGGGTGTTTCGCAAAACAGTCTTTTGTAATCCCGGCAAAATTGTCCTAAATGAAAAAAGCCATAATCAAATGCCACTTCAGCAATGGTTTGTTGATGCCGGCAATGTAGTAATGCTCGCCTAACTTGGTTTAGCCGAATTATCTGTATGTATTGTTTTGGTGTCATATCACAGCACTGTCTAAAGGTATATTGCAGGGTGCGGCGACTAACATGCACTGCAGCACATAGCTCGCTAACGGTAATAGGGTTTTTAAGACGAGATTCTGTAAGGTAGGTTTTAACCCGTTGCATAATGCGTTGGCGTTGATCTAACGCAGGGGGGCTAACTACAGCGGGTTTTTGTGCTTGGCTAAGTAGATTGAGCACTGCGTCTTCTAGAATAAGTGCTTGGGTGTTGCTGCTCCAGCGACTGCCTTCTGTTTGTAGCAGTTGTGATAGGTATTGCTGAAAGGTTTGTAAGGTATTGGCGGGGATATTATCTAGCCATAGGCTATCAAAACTTTGGCTAATAATTGGATCATCTTGATGTTCTTCTAATTGGCTGAATAAACTTTTGTGCAATACCAAGCCATAAATAGAAAAGTGTTCGGGCGTGAGCAATTCGAAGTCTAGGCTACCTGGTCGGCATAAAAACTGACTATGGCGGGTAGTTTGGTTGTTAATACGACAACTTTTTTGATTGCTACTAAAACCTATCCATAATCCCCCTTCTTCAACACGGCACTGCTGTCTTAGCTCTTGGTTTGTGTCTTCGCGAAATACATGAATATTCGAGAAGTTAATTTCATTTATTTGGCCAGCAAAGCGGCCTTGGCTTAGTTGATCAAACTCTTGCTGCCAGTTAACTAAGTTTGCCGCTTGATGATTTGCATCATTAGAGTGAATTGTGCACAACAATGAGTCACCGTTTGTTTGCGTATTTGTCACCATATTTATCTTCCTCGATTCAAGCTCTGAACCAATTTAGGGCGATGTGCCCATTATCTTGTTGTTTTATATATATTTTTAATCTTGCCAATTATTGATAGTTAATCGGAATAGCTATTGCTGAACCTTACTTATAGTTGTTGATGCAGAAGCAGCAAAAACTGATCCAGCTGAATTGTTGAGAATATATTGCCTTATTTGTTAATAAAAATGGGCAACAATGTGGCTACTTAGTCTTTGACTAGCAGGGAATCACGAGGCCAATTCTTGCAAGTGTTCTTCGATGTATAGCTGGAATATTTGGACCCTAGGTGTGAGTAAAAAATAGCCAGTTGTACTGCTTTAAGAACTAACAGCTGTAAATGGGAAAAAGGTTTTACCCATGTGTTCGTATAAAAAGGAAAGTTAATGCCGAGTTTTATTATTGCCTATGTCAAATATGTTGATGCGTTCAATCGAAGAGTTGGTCGCTTGATGATGTATGGGATATTTTTGATTGTTGGCGTGCTTATGTGGTCATCGGTATCAAAAACTTTCTTTATGCCGTCTCTTTGGACCTTAGAGTCTGCGCAATTCATGATGGTTGCTTACTACATTATTGGTGGCGCTTATGCGATGCAGCTAAATGCCAATGTGCGCATGGACTTATTTTACGGGAATTGGTCAATTAAAAAACGCGCTTGGGTTGATGCATTCACCATCTTCTTCTTGATTTTCTATTTAATCGTACTGCTATACGGTGGCTTAGAAAGCACACTTTACTCCCTTGAATATAGCCAACGAACTCGCTCTGCTTGGCGCCCATTGTTGTGGCCTATTAAAGCACTAATGTGCACCGGTTTTGTGATGATGATTTTGCAGGCCATTTCCCAATTTATTAAAGATATTGCAGTTATTCGAGGAGTTCAGATCAAATGAGTTACGGCATGATAGCAACAATGATGTTCTCGTTGATGATGTTGCTAATGGCAACGGGTCAACGTGTATTTGCTGCAATAGGCGCGGTAGCTTCAATTGCCGCCATATTACTTTGGGGTACTGGCGGCGCAGAAATTCCATTTACTGCCAGCATGAAGCTAATGAATTGGTATCCGATGCTTACGCTGCCAATGTTTATTTTCATGGGCTATGTTCTGTCGGAATCAAAAATTGCCGACGACCTATACAAGATGTTTCATGTTTGGATGGGGCCGATGCCCGGTGGATTAGCCATTGGTACCATTGGGCTTATGGTGCTGGTATCGGCAATGAATGGCTTGTCGGTGGCAGGGATGGCGATAGGTGCCACCATTGCACTACCTGAACTGTTAAAGCGTAACTACGACAAAAAAATGGTCACTGGGGTTATTCAGGCCGGTTCGTCTTTAGGCATATTGGTGCCTCCCTCGGTGGTATTAGTGCTTTACGCGATGATTGCGCGCCAACCAGTTGGTCAACTATGGCTCGCCGGTATTATTCCAGGTTTGGTGATGGCAACACTGTTCATTATATATATTGCAGTTCGTTGTCGGATTAACCCCAGCTTAGGCCCGGTGTTAAGCGAGGAAGAACGTAACGTGCCTATGGCCGAAAAACTAAGGCTACTTAGGGCAGGGCTGTTACCCCTTGGCATCTTTGCCTCAATGATGATTCCTTTTGTTAACGGCTGGACAAGCTTAGTAGAAAGCTCGGCTATTGGTGCAATGGCAGCATTCTTGGCCGCTATTCTCAAACGGCGCATGACCAAACAGGTATTTGAGAACTCTGTACGTAGTACCTTGGCCATCTCTTGTATGTTTATGTGGATCATTCTTGCTGCCCTTGGTTTTGGAGCCATATTTGATGGTTTGGGCGCAGTAAAATCTATCGAACATTTGTTTACCGAGCAGCTAGGGCTTGGGCCTTGGGCGATTCTTATTTTAATGCAGTTGTCATTTTTGGTAATGGGCACCTTTTTAGACGACACCGCCATGTTGGTGATTGTTGCGCCGTTATATGTGCCTTTGGTTAATGCACTAGGTTTTGACCTTATTTGGTACGGCGTTCTCTATACCGTGACCTCCCAAATTGCCTATATGACGCCGCCTTTTGGCTACAACCTCTTTTTGATGCGCGCTATGGCACCGCCGCAAATTAGCCTGCGTGACATTTACGGTTCGGTAGTTCCATTTGTTGGCATCATGGTCTTTGTGTTAATCCTAGTGATGGTTTTTCCAAGTCTAGCTTTATGGCTTCCTGATTATGTGTATGGCAAGTAAAACTGAATTTATTCAAAAGCTTATTAATCAATATTTACCTTAAGGCGGGCAAGGGTCTGCTAGCAATAATCCACTGGAGGGATAACAATGAACTCAAGACGTAAGTTTTTAACAAGTGCTGTTGCACTTACCGCGGGTACCATGTTGGCTCCGGCCAAAACCTTTGCCGCTAGCCCGAAGATTAAATGGCGTATGCAAACCTATGCAGGTCCAGCTTTAGCTGAGCATGTAATTAAACCGGCCATTGAAGCTTTTAACCGCATTGCCGGTGAAGAGATGCAAATTGAGCTCTATTTTGCCGATCAGCTGGTGCCAACAGGCGAGCTATTTCGCGCCATGCAAAAAGGCATCATTGATGCGGTTCAATCTGATGATGACTCTATGGCTTCGCCTACAGAAGTAACCACCTTTGGCGGTTACTTCCCATTTGGTAGCCGTTATTCACTGGATGTGCCTGTATTGTTTAATCAATATGGTTTAGACAAAATTTGGAAAGAAGAGTACGCCAAAGTAGGTGTTAAGCACATTTCTGCGGGTGCTTGGGATCCTTGTCATTTTGCCACTAAAAAACCTATTACTAGCCTTAAAGATCTTAAAGGATTAAGAGTATTTACCTTCCCAACTGCCGGTCGCTTCTTGGCTAAGTTTGGTGTGGTGCCGGTGTCTATTCCTTGGGAAGATGTTGAGGTGGCTCTGCAAACCGGCGAACTAGACGGTATTGCTTGGTCGGGCATTACCGAAGACTACACCGTGGGTTGGTCTAAGGTTACCGATTACTTCTTAACAAACAATATTTCTGGTGCCTGGATTGGTTCATTCTTTGCCAATATGGATCGCTACAATGCATTACCTGATCACCTTAAAGAGCTTCTAGGACTATGTTTAGATACGTCACATTATTACCGTCAATGGTGGTACTGGGGTGGCGAAGCTAAACTGCGAGTTGAGGGTAGTGATATGAAGCTAACTTCCATTCCTGATGAAGAATGGGCTACGGTTGAAGCAGAGGCACACGTATTCTGGGATGAAATCGCCAAAGAATCGCCAACTAAGGCTAAGATTGTAGAAATCTTTAAGAAATACAACGCTGACATGGAAAAAGCAGGTAGACCTTACCGCTACAGCTAACAAACCAGAGCAGCAACGGCGTAAGTCGTTGTTGCTGCTATTTGAAGTACAACGAAAGGGATAGCTATGGCAGCGTATCGCTGGCAACAAGGGGACACCGTATACAATTTTGGCTCACTAGCCGAGCTAATGGCAAAGGCTACCCCAGAGCGCTCGGGCGATATTCTTGCGGGTGTAAGTGCAGAAACTGCCGAGCAGCGTGTTGTTGCGCAAATGACATTAGCTAACTTGCCTATAAAAACCTTTCTAAACGAAGTGCTGGTTCCCTATGAAACAGACGAGATTACCCGACTAATTATTGATAGCCACGACAGCGTGGCATTTGCGCCTATATCGCATATGACCGTTGGGGATCTTCGCAATTGGTTACTAAGTGACGAAGCCGACGCTGAAGCGTTAGCGGCACTCCGGCCTGGGCTTAGCCCAGAAATGGTTGCAGCAGTAAGCAAGATAATGCGTAATCAAGATTTAATCTTGGTAGCGAAAAAGTGTCGTGTAATCACGGCATTTCGTAACACAGTTGGATTAGAAAATCGACTATCTACTCGTTTACAGCCTAATCACCCAACAGACTCTTTAGATGGCATTGCCGCGACAATCTTTGATGGCTTGATGTATGGCAATGGTGACGCCGTAATAGGCATTAACCCAGCCACTGATAATGTTCCGCAAACTATCAAGCTCCTAAACTTTTTAGACGAAGTCATTCAGCACTATCAAATTCCAACTCAGTCTTGTGTATTGACTCATGTGACAAACACCATAGAAACCATAGACAAAGGTGCGCCTGTTGATCTGGTTTTTCAATCCATTGGCGGAACACAAGGCACCAATGACACCTTTGGTGTAAATCTCAATGTGCTGCAAGAAGCTCAAGACGCCGCATTGTCGTTAAAACGCGGCACCGTTGGCAATAACGTGATGTACTTTGAAACCGGCCAGGGAACGTCGTTATCGGCAGATGCTTATTTTGGGGTTGATCAGCAAACCTGCGAAGCCAGGGCTTATGCAGTAGCACGCCACTTCGATCCGTTTTTGGTGAATACGGTTGTAGGTTTTATTGGCCCTGAATATCTGTTTGATGGTAAACAAATAATTCGTGCAGGTTTAGAGGATCATTTTTGTGGCAAGTTGCTTGGCCTTCCGATGGGCTGTGACATTTGCTACACCAACCATGCTTATGCCGATCAAAATGACATGGACAATTTGCTTACCTTACTGGGGGTGGCTGGTTGCTCGTTTATTATGGGCATTCCTGGTTCTGACGATATCATGCTTAATTATCAAACAACCTCCTTTCACGATGCGCTTTATGCTCGCAAAGTGCTCGGCTTAAAACCTGCGCCAGAGTTTGAGACATGGTTAAGTAATATGGATATATTTAGTGATGTAGATAAAGTGCAACTAAATCAAAATCTTGCCCAAACATTTAGCTCGCCTATCTCTTTAGTTGAGAAAAATGAATTATGAGTAAGCCTTCTACAAAATCAAGCGGCAAGGCTATTGGCTTAGTCACCGAAAATCCTTGGCAGGCTTTAAAGCAGTTTACGTCGGCACGTATTGCGCTTGGACGCGCTGGAACCAGTATACCAACACAGCAGCTGCTACCTTTTCAACTGGACCATGCTCGTGCGATAGACGCGGTGCATAAGGCCTTAGCTGTAGAAAGTCTTATAGAGCAACTACAAGCTTCATCGACTGTTCAAACGCATATAAAACATACTCCCATGGTAGTAAGCAGCAAAGCTAATGATCGAATGACTTATCTACAGCGCCCCGATCTTGGCCGCCAACTCTGCGAAGCCTCGTGGCAAAGTTTGCTAAAGCATCGGGGGAAAAGTAGTCAAGAGTATGACTTAGCTATTGTTGTAGCTGATGGGCTTTCTTCAACCGCTATTCAACGCCATGCTGCGCCGGTGATAGAAAGTTTGGTGACCAAGTTAACTAAGGATGATAAATACCCTTGGTCTTTGGCGCCTTTAACCATTGTTACACAGGGGCGCGTAGCGGTGGGAGATGATGTAGGTGAGTGTTTAAAGGCTAAAATCACCCTAATTTTAATTGGCGAACGTCCTGGTCTTACATCGCCTGACAGCATGGGTATTTATATTACTTGGAACCCTAAACGCGGAGCTAAAGATTCAAGCAGAAACTGCATTTCCAACATACGACCAGAAGGCCTTTGTTATGAAGAAGCCAGCCATAAGGCCTTTTACTTATTAACCGAGTCAATGAAAACTAAATGTACAGGCATAGGTTTAAAAGACCGTTCATTGGTGGTTGAAGACAGTTCAAATCTCGAATCTAGCCCCAAAAGCCAATTTCTAGTGTCGGCTGCCAAAGATAAATAATCTCGTTAATCCCAAGACTTAGTCAGCCAATTTCTCGCAACTAGTGATTGTTAATTGATGAACTTTATAAGTTATATTGATAATATTAATTATTAACTGAGTGTTTTGGCTTATTTAGGAACAAATTCTCTATGTCTTTTAAAACTTTATATCAATTCGCTGTGCTGCTGAGCTTAGCGTGTTTTAGTTTATTTGCACTAGCAAGTGGTGAGCAGCAAATCGCCTCGGCTTTTAAGAACAAAGTCAGTGATTTGCAGGTTAATAGCTCAGGTTACGTTGTAAGAGTATTAGCGGATGACGAGCAGGGCTCACGCCATCAACGATTTATTCTTAAGTTAAACAATGGCCAAACCCTGTTGATTGCTCACAATATCGATTTAGCCCCGCGCCTCAAAAACTTAAGAGTAGGGGATAAGGTAGAGTTTTTCGGTGAGTACGAATGGAACAATAAGGGTGGAGTGATTCATTGGACTCATCATGATCCCGCTGGTCGCCACGTCGACGGTTGGTTAAAGCATCGCGGTGTGCAATACGATTGATACTACCGGCATTGAGAACTGATTATTATTAAACAAGGAAGTGTGTATGTTTAAGCGGTATTGTAAAAAGTGTGGTGAAGAAACCGATCACAAAGAGTTAATGAAACAAAAACCGTCTAAATATGGCACTAGCAAAACTGAACAGCTTAAAGCGTTTATGGAAGGCTTTTTTGGTGGTACTGCAAGTGCGGTTGGCGCCTCTTTAGATTTGTTAGACCGCTACATAGTATGCCAACAATGTGGCTGCAAAACCTTAGATAATAAGGGTGACGAGTTTCAATAAGGCAATAAACAAAGAGCGCTTAAGCGCTCTTTTTTATAAGAAGGTAAGTGGTTAAACGCCAAACTCTGCTTTTATCTGCTCTAGCCAACCAGCCATTCGTTCTGCATGTAACTCACTTTGGTTATCGTTATCTAGCACTAGCCCTGCAAATTTACCGTTGTCTAACAAGGCTGATGAATCATCAAACTCGTAGCCCTCTGCTGGCCATTCGCCAACGAGATCTGCGCCGGTTTCTGCGATGGCGTCGTAAAGCTCACCTAATCCATCTACAAACTCGCTAGCGTAGTTTACTTGGTCGCCTAAACCAAACAACGCGACTTTTATGCCGGAGAAATCTGCAACTTCTAATTGCGGTAAAAACTCGTCCCAGCTTTCTGCTTGGCAATCTGCGGCTAGACCGGGTAGTTGGCCTTCGCCTAAAGTTGGGGTGCCTAGGATTAACATTTTGTAACTGCTTAGGGTGTCGATATCAACGCGATTAATATTAAGCGGTTTGTCGCTAAGATCAGCGCCTAATTGCTGATGAATTTGCTTAGCAATTTTTCGTGTTGTTCCGGTGTCTGTCCCAAAAAAGATTCCTACATCTGCCATGATAGTACTCCTTAAATAGCTGGCTTATATAACTTATTGCAAGATGTAATCCACTAAATATATTTCGCAATTACAATGACTTATGATTATCGCTTATTGTTTTTGTTATAAATACAACAGAGCTATTGTTGAAGATTGTTTGTTTTAAGACGAAGCGAGCAGATGAATAGAAGCAAATAAGCAATAAGTTGTTAGCTTATTGCTTATTTGATTTAGAACTAGACTCTGGTCTGTTGCTTAATCATCATCGTCTTCATCTTCTTCTATTGGGGGCTTCCATGTGATAGGCCGATAAACTTCTATTCGGTCTCCTGCAACCAACTGACTTTCTAAGGTCACAAACTTTCCAAATACTCCCACTTTTTGTTTATCCAGTTGTATTTCCGGGCATAAATCTAAGATGCCTGATTGATGCAAGGCGTTAATCACGCTGCTTTCTTCTACCACTTCTACATTAATGCAAAGTTGCTGCTGAGGAGTTGCGTAGGCAATGCTCACTAACATAGTAACCTCCTATTGCTGAACGCTAACTTTGGCTGAGCAAACTGCTGCTGGTTTCGCTCTGTTTTCTAGTTTTTGCTGGATGAGTCTATGCAGGCTAAGCAATCCACCAAGAACTAAAAATCCACCAGGCGGTAAAATTACTAACAGCAGCCCTCGGTAATCGGGGATTATGGTGAACTCTATGGCTTTGAAAGCAGGGCCCAACAATATGTGAGCGTCGGCAAACAAGGTGCCTGAGCCAATAATCTCCCGTACACCACCTAAAAACACCAATACCCAGGTAAAACCAATGCCCATTGCAAAACCATCTATTATTGCGGGTACTGGAGCCTGTTTGCTGGCGAAGGATTCTACTCGGCCCAAAATGGCGCAGTTGGTGACAATAAGCGGAATAAAAAGGCCTAATACTTTATGTAGCGGATGAACCCAAGCATTCAATAACATATCGGTAATGGTTACCAAGGTGGCTATCATCAAAATGTTTATTGGGATGCGCACCGCGCGGCTAACATAGTTTTTGCTTAGGGCGCTGATCAAGTTTGCCATTACCATCACCACCAAACTCGCTAAGCCAAGGCCTAAACCGTTGGTCGCGCTAGACGTTACCGCCAACAACGGACAAAGAGCTAAACACTGGCCAAGTACCACATTGTTATTCCATAAACCGTCGGCAATGATGTTTTTGTATTTACTCATGCCTTCTCTCCCTGTTTTAACTCTAAATCCTTTAAAGCTTGATGCACTGCGTTTACTACTGCGCGTGGTGTGATGGTAGCGCCGGTAAATTGATCAAACTCTCCACCGTCTTTTTTTACGGCCCATGCCTTTTTTGAAGTATTACTCAGGCTTTTTTGGTTAAAACTTAAAATCCAAGGATGTTTGGCTACTTCAATTTTGTCGCCAAGACCGGGTGTTTCGCTATGGCTTAATACACGAACGCCTAAGATAGCGAGAGATGCGTCTACACCAACTAATAAGTTAATTGGGCCAGCGTAGCCTTTAGCTGTAACTTGCACTACGTAGCCGCTGGTTTGGCCTTGTTGGTCTAGCGCGTTGTAAACGGTGTAGTTTCGCTGCTCAACTTCAAAAGGGTGCTCGGTAGCTAACAAGGCATTTTGGTAGTAAGAACTTGGCATGACTAAATCAATAGCCGCCAGCTTGTCTTCGTTTACACGTTGGGCGATTACTGGCGCTGTAATTGTGTTTAAACCCAACAACAGTGCGCTAGAGAGGCCCACAGCAACGGCTAACGAAATAGATTGGTAGATACTGCTGTTAATATGTTTTTCAACGCAAGGTAAGGTCATGATTAAGCTCCTTTGCTGCGTTTAAATAATGATTGGCTGCCAAATATTTTTGGCCTTAAATAGTGGTCTATTACTGGTGTACCCGCATTCATGATTAGCACCGCAAATGCAACGCCTTCTGGATAGCTACCAAAGCTACGAATTAGCCAAATAAGTAAGCCACAACCAGCACCAAACAGTATTTGGCCTCGAGGGCTAGTGGGCGAAGTGACTAAATCGGTAGCAATGAAAAAGGCCGCTAACATGGCTCCACCAGAAAACAAATGTGCTAATCCTGAGGCAAAGTCTTGAGGATGCAGCCAGTGCGCAATACTCGCAGGAATAGTTAAGCCAAGCAGCAACGCGCAGGGTATATAAGGGCGAATGATGCCGCGCCAAATTAAAAACAGTCCGCCTAAGGCTATAAGCAAGGCGCTTGTTTCTCCTAAGCTACCGGCATGTTCACCAAGTAATAGCCCCTTCCATTCAACGATTTGATTTAAATCAGCGAGAGGGGTTGCCGAGCTTACGCCGTCGATGCCTAACCATTGTTGACTAAATATTAAGCCTTCAGAACCAACGCTTGGGATACTGATGGCTTGCCAGTTAGTTAGTTCTATAGGAAAACAGATTAACAGCATTACCCGACCTAACATGGCGGGGTTAAAAGGGTTGTGCCCAAGACCGCCGTATACATGTTTGCCAATCACAATGGCAAATATGCAGCCAAAACTAGCTACCCACCATGGGGTACTGGCAGGTAAACTCATCGCTAGCAGCAGCGCGGTAAGCAGTGATGAACCATCTATACTGCTTAACCAGTTTTTACCTTGCAGTTGCAGACACATTACCTCGCTAAGCCAAGCACTAATGCAGCAACTAACAATGACTAATGCAGCAGGCAAGCCAAAAATCCATACCCCATATAAAGCCGCTGGACTAAGAGCGAGTACTACCAAATACATAATGTTAGTAGTGGATAAACCCGAGTGGGTATGTGGTGCTGCTATTGGGTTGTTTATAGCCATTAGCTTTCTCCTTGAGTACTGCGAGAACGAGCAGGGCGTTTACGTTTGGCTGCTTTGGCTGCTTTTTTAGCTGCTGCTTCGCGGGCTAAGCGTTGTTGACGTGCCTCGGTAAGTTGGCGAGCTAAGTTTGATTTCTGCATCATGCTACGTTGTGCGTTGATGTTAGATTTTGCGTGCTGGAAATACTGCACGAGAGGAATACTAGAAGGGCAAATGTAACTGCAAGCACCACACAATAGGCAGGAGTCTAAGCCAAATTCTTGTGCGCCTTGCCAGTCATCATTATTGCTGTGTGCTGCCATTTGAAAGGGCATTAAGCCCATTGGGCATACTTTTACGCAGTTACCACAGCGCACGCAGTCTTGGCTTTGCCGCTGGTTAATTTGCTCTTCGCTTAAGGCTAAAAGACCGCCGACACTTTTATCTATTGGCACAAAGGGCGATGGCAATACTTGTCCCATCATTGGGCCACCAGCAATCATCCTTTTCGCTTCGGCTTTAAGGCCGCCACATTCTGCAATAACTTGTGATACTAAGCTGCCAATGGGCACGGTAATATTGGCGGGAGCCTCGATGGCATCTCCAGATACGGTGATCACGCGTTCGATCAGGGGGCGCTGATAACGCACTGCTTGGTAAACCGCTTTAGCTGTAGCGACGTTGTGCACCAATATGCCTTGAGCAGTACTTAACTGCCCAGGACCAATAGCAATACCGGTGACTGCTTTAATTAAATGACGCTCAGAGCCCATGGGGTAAAGGCTGGGCACAATTTTAAGGCTGATCCCACTAAAGCCATCACTCGCTTGTTTGATGGCATTAATCGCTTCTGGTTTGTTATCTTCAATCGCAATAATGGAGTTAGTCGCGCCAATGGCTTTTGCCATTACCTTTATCCCCGCGATGATCTCAGCCGCTTGTTCGCGCATAAGGCGATCATCACAGGTTAAGTAAGGTTCACATTCACCACCATTAATGAGCAAGGTATGAACTTTAGACTTACGGGCTAAACGAAGCTTTATCCCGGTTGGAAAACCTGCTCCGCCTAGGCCAACAATGCCAGCTTCGAGTACTCGTTCAATAATTTGTTCGTGGCTAAGTTTTTGGTAGTCGCTTGGCGGGTAATCAATACCCCAGTGTTTGTCACCGTTATTGGCAATGACCAAGGTCTGGCTTTTAATTCCAGATGGGTGGCTACTTAAGTAGGGCTTTATGTCTACTACAGTGCCATTTACTGGTGAGTGTAAAGGCACCGTCATGTCGTTACTGCCACGGGCGATAAGTTGGCCTTTAACTACTGTGTCACCAACCGCTACGAGGCTGTTAAGCATGGAGCCATTTCGCTGTTGCATACCTAAGTACACCCGGCCAGGCACAAAGCCTTTGCTAATGTCTTGTTGCTGGGTAAGCTCTTTATAGCCCTTGGGGTGAACGCCACCGCTAAACGGTTTAGGTTTTAGATTAAACATAGTCACTCCTTAAGCCGTTTGAGGTTTTGGCCATTGCCAAGTATTAAGCTGTACTTGCTGGGCTTGCATGCTTAAACACCCCTGCGGGCAAGCTTTCTCACACAAACGACAACCTGTACAAACCTGACTAATGACCGTGTGCATCTGTTTACTGGCGCCAACAATGGCATCAAAGGGACAGGCTTTAAAACAGCGAGTGCAGCCGCTGCATTGGCTTTCTTCTATATAAGCCACAACAGGCACTGCATCGGGATCATTACTCACTTCTACGCCTAGTAAGTTGGCTATGCTGGCTGCAAGGCCATTTCCGCCTGGCGGGCAGCTGGTAGGAGCCAAATTACCTTTAACCATGGCCTCTGCTGCTTGACGACAGCCCGGTTCGCCACATTGACCACATTGGCCACCGGGTAGCATGGCTTCGAGTTCATCGACTCGTGGATCGCCTTCTACTTTTAGTGCTTTAGAGGCCCAACCCAGCAATGCTCCAAGGCTTGCTCCTAGTAGGATTAGTAAAATGATTGATATTAAAATCATGGCTTTCTCCTATTAGTTCACTAAGCCGCTAAAACCTAAAAAGGCCATCGACAGTAATCCTGCGGTAATGAATGCTATCGGTAAGCCTGCAAATGCTGCTGGTACTTTGGCTAGTTTTAAGCGTTGGCGTAAGCCAGCAAATAACACGATCACTAAGCTAAAACCTGCTGCAGAACCAAAGGCATAACAAAGGGTTTGTAAAAAGTTCATGTTGTTTTGAACTACCAGTAAGGCAACGCCTAACACAGCGCAGTTGGTGGTAATAAGGGGCAGGAATATGCCTAAGGCTTGGTAAAGCTCGGGGCTATTTTTTTGAATGATCAGTTCGGTAAGTTGAACCACAGCAGCTATGACCAAAATGAGCACTAAAATTCGCATAACCTGAATGCCTAAGGGAGCAAGTAGCAGTGCTTCTATTAGCCAAGCGGCGATAGCCGCTAAGCACAATACAAAGGTGGTTGCTAAACCCATACCCAAGGCGCTATCGATTTTGTTCGATACCCCCATAAACGGACACAAACCAAGAAACTTGCCTAACACCACGTTATTTACCACGGCAGTGCTAATAAAAATGAGAAGGTAGTCGGCCATCAAATACTCCACACAGTTGTACTACTAATGGCAGTACTGCATTGCATGTACCAAGTTGGTGAAATGAACCATATTGGGGAAAGAACCCGAGTAATACGGGGCTTTAGTCGCTTGTGGGCAGAGTTTCTAAGGGAAATTTTAGGGTGACAAATACAACAATTTTAACTGATAGATTAGTTAAAATTGTTGTAAATCAAACAATGTTTATTCAGCCGACCCTTGTGGCACGTAGTGTCGCAGGGAGGAATGCCGCTTGCATTGTAGTTGTATGTTCAGCGATTAACTCAGCAATGCAAAGGATTGATTGAATGATGAATGAACTTAAATCTACCTTAGAGCAGGCCTTTGAAGACCTTGCTCCATTAAGTGAAAACCAAATCCTATCGCAATGCTTTAGTGTGTTAGAGCAAATGCCAATGGCTATGTCGGTGAGTGATTTAAACGCAAACTTTATGTTTGTGAATAAGCGGTTTGCCGAGATCACCGGATACGAGCAAAAGGACTTGATAGGAAAAAACCATTCTTTACTTAGTTATAAAACAACGCCAAACGAGGTTTACCAAGGACTATGGGGCTGCATAAGTAGCGGAGGGAGTTGGCAAGGGCGTTTAGTTAACAAGAAGAAAAATGGTCAACGCTATCTTGCAGAGTTATCGATAACCGGCTTACGTAACCAGCAAGGCAATATTACCCACTATATGAGTGTTCATCGAGATATTAGTGAACGCCATCAGCAACAAACTATAGCGGCTAATCAAAAGTTAATGGTTGAAGCAGTGCTGAATACAGCGCCGGTTGCTATCGCCTTGCTCGACCAAAGTCATCAAGTTGTGCTAGATAACCTTTCTTACAAAACCTTGCGCAGTGATTTTAGCGATGAACCGGTAGCGATTGCTTTAAATCAGTTAAAAGGTAAACAGGAAGTTGATGGCTCGTTTAACGAAGGGCAGACCTTTAACGTTGAAGTAGGTAAGGGCAAGCGTAAACGCTGGTTTAGCTGTTGTGTGTCTACGGTGAATATCAGTGGGTCTGAGGTTGATGATTATTTTGTACCCAAAGTTAGCCGCTACTTGGTTATTACCTTAAGTGAAGTGACCAAAGAACGACGCCGCCAAGCCCAGCAACAGTTATCGGAGTTGCGCCGTTCCACAGAAGAGTCAGAAGCCTTACACAGTATGCAAGAGGCGCTGCATGCGGCAATTCATCAGATCCAAGGGCCAATCAACATGATTGATTCAGCCTTACAGATGTTCTGTGGTGTATCAAATAGTTGTGCCAGAACGGCTGCAATGCAAGCGGGTTTACAAGCAGGCCACGCTGCAATTGCCCAACTAGAAAGCGCCTTACCGCGTAAACCCTACGAGGCTAGCCAGTCGGTAAACATTAATCAATTGGTGCATGAAGTGACCGAGTTATCCAGCGACCGTTTACTAAATCGCAGCATTACTATGCAACTAAGTTTAAACGGTACATTGCCTTCGTTAACTGGACAGCCTTCTCGTATTCGAGTGGCCTTAAAACAGCTTATAGATAATGCGATAGAAGCTATCGATTACGGCAAGAAAACACGCCGTGAAATTGTTTGTAGCACCCAGTTAGTTGATGACGAAATAGAAGTCACTGTCGAAGACAGTGGGCCAGGCATTAAAAAAGAGTTGCAGCTAAAAGTGTTTGAACCCTTCTACAGTACCAAACCAAACAATAACAGCGGATGTCGTGGTGTTGGTTTGAGCATTGTGCAGCAAGTAGTGAGTGAACACAGCGGTACCGTTCAGTACTTATCAACTTCATTAGGCGGCTGTAAAGCTCGCATCGTTCTTCCTCTTCGTAGCCGTAAGCGAGGTGAATAATGGACTATTCAACAAAACGAGAATCACATATCGCCGAGCAACACTTGGCAGCTTTGTACGACGTAAGCAGCGTATTAACCAATAGCTTGGATTACAAACAAAGCGTAAACAAAGTGCTGCAAGTGTTGCACGACAAAGCCATGTTACAACACGCAATGTTAGCGCTCATTGCCGAAAACGAGCAAATGCTTAGCGTTGATACAGTGCATACGCCGAATCATGCCAACGATAGTGTTGCTAAAAACATCCGTTATCGACCAGGCGAGGGCATCGTTGGTACGGTGTTAACACAGAAACAGCCTATTGTTTTAAGCAAAGTGTCTAATGATTTACGCTTTGCAGATAAACTTGATTTGTATGCATTAGATTTACCATTTATTGCTGTACCGATTAAGAAATCCAATGAAGTATTAGGCGTATTGGCGGCTCAACCACAAATAGATGCTCCAGAAAAACTAGCTTTGTTTACCCGATTTTTGGAGATGACCGCAAACCTAATTGCAAAAAGTGTATTGCTTGCCAAAGACGTTGCTGTGCAAACTGACCAATTGGAGGCTGAACGCGACAGGTTAAGACGCAAAGTAAGAAGCAACTACAGTATGGACAACATCGTTGGTCATTCTCGGGTAATGCGCAGAGTGTTTGAGCAAATTCGCTTAGTGTCTAAATGGGACAGTACGGTACTTATTCGCGGTGAGTCCGGCACCGGTAAAGAGCTTATTGCTAATGCTATTCACTACAACTCGCCTAGAGCTACTGGGCCTTTTATTAAATTAAACTGCGCAGCCTTACCCGACAACTTGTTAGAGTCGGAGTTGTTTGGTCATGAAAAGGGCGCGTTCACCGGAGCGGTAAAACAGCGCAAAGGTCGTTTTGAAATGGCTGACGGTGGCACCCTGTTTTTAGATGAAATTGGTGAAATTTCTTCAGCCTTTCAAGCCAAGTTATTGCGTGTATTACAGGAAGGGGAATTTGAGCGAGTAGGCAGTACCCAAACCATTAACGTAGATGTGCGTATTTTGGCGGCAACAAATCGAAACCTAGAAGAAGAGGTTAAGCAAGATCGTTTCCGCGAAGATTTGTATTACCGACTAAATGTTATGCCGATGTTCCCGCCATCGCTGCGGGACAGAATTGAAGACTTACCCGACTTAGCTGAGTTTTTGATTGAAAAACTGGCTAAACAACAACGGCGCAAGCTACAGCTTACCGATGGCGCCATTCGTATGATGATGGCCTATGACTGGCCCGGTAATGTTCGTCAGTTGGAGAACCTGCTCGAACGCGCATCGGTGATGAGCGAAAGTGGGGTAATTGATCAAGATTTAATTGTTATCGATGGTTTAGATGGCCCTAAAATTAGTCCACGGCCAAGCATCGAAAAAGTTAACTTGGAAAGCCAGGAAATGGACGAGAGGGAGCGAGTTATTGCAGCCTTAGAGCAAGCTGGATGGGTGCAAGCTAAAGCTGCTCGCCTACTCAATATGACACCAAGGCAAATAGCTTATCGTATTCAAGTAATGAATATTAACGTTAGACAGCTTTAATGGAACAGCTGGCATTTAGCGATGTAACGGACCTATGCCAGTTTATGCAACAGCGGCTTAGCTATACAAATCAACAACAGCGTAAGCAAGCCGCTTTAAATGGCTTCTGGTGGAAAACTCCGTCTGAAACTTTACGCGATGGTCATGGCTTTTGCTATGACCTAGCCGCTTTCGCTTTGCATCATCTGCCTTCATCTTTGTTACCCCAAGCCAAGCTTCTGTTGGTTGTTTGGGGTGACTTTGGTAATCAATCAAATGCAGGCCACTTTGTTTGTACCTTTAAAATCCAAAAATCCTTTTACAGCATCGGCAATGGGCGACTTAAAGGTCCTTTTACCTTCTCGGCACTACTACAATCAGCATCTCGGAGTAATCAGGTCATTGTATATAAATGGCTGTTATTGAGGGATATTAGCTACCACATTAGTTATAAAGAGATGGCAAAATTTATCTGCGATTAACACCGCCACTCTGTCGCGTTTACAACAAATACGACATACAAGCTTACTTTTAAGGTGTTTGTTCGATTTAAGTAACTGTATTTAAAGAAAAAGATACTTGGAACAGCACTTGCAAAACTACCTATATAGTAGTGTACAAGGAAGCTTTTCATGACAATACAACCACTTAAGCAGCCCAATGGAGAGAATCCGTTAAGCGCTCAAGCCAGTAAACAAGCTGCTTTAGTAGCAAAACATCCGTGCTTTTCAAAAGAAGGCCATCAGTATGCCCGAATACATTTACCTGTAGCGCCTGCTTGTAATATTCAATGTAATTACTGCAATCGAAAATTTGATTGCAGTAATGAAACCCGACCCGGAGTCGTCTCTAAGTTGCTTTCTCCAGCAGCAGCAGTAAAGCGTTTTGTTAAAGTTAAGCAGCATGTTCCAGAAACCCAAGTGGTAGGTATTGCTGGGCCAGGAGACCCTTTGGCTAATCCCAAGGCTACTTTGGCGAGCTTAAAGGCCATAGACAAAGTAGATTCAGATGTTCACCTATGTGTTTCTACTAATGGTTTGGCCTTAGCAGATCAACTTGAGTCGCTGATGGAAGCAGGTGTTAGGCATTTAACCATTACCATTAACTGTATTGATGCTGATATTGGCCAACGTATATACCCTTGGGTGTATTTCAACCAACGTCGCTTGAGGGGCAGAGAAGCAGCGCAAACCCTAATTGATCGCCAATTACTGGGTTTAGAAGCGGCTATTAAGGCGGGGATGCTAGTAAAAGTTAATACGGTATTGATCCCAGGGATCAACGATTTCCATATTGAATCGCTGGCTAAAGTATTGGGTAGATATGGTGCCTTTATTCATAACATTATGCCGCTAATCTCTGATCCAGCACACGGTACTTACTTTGGTTTAATGGGTCAGCGAGAACCCACCAAGCAAGAGCTAAACCTTGCTAGAGAGCAAGCCGGTCAGAGTATGCAGCAAATGACTCATTGCCAGCAATGTCGCGCTGACGCTGTAGGTAAGTTAGGCCAAGACATAGATTTGGCTGCGCTCGAGAATAGTGAGCCAGCACAGGTAGCAAGGTCGATACAGGTTGCTGTTGCTAGTAGTAGTTTGAGCTTGATTGATCAGCATTTTGGCCACGCCACGCAGTTTTCTATGTATCGAGTAAGCGCAGACGAGATTACTCAGTTAGATGACATTTCTTGGCAGCAGTATTGCCAAGGCAGTGAGCAGTGCGATGACTCCGCAGTCAAAGATTTGAGCCAACTAAAACACGTCGACACAATTTTGTGTAGTCGAATTGGCCATGCTCCGCAGCAGGAATTGTCTGCAATGAACGTAAAAGCAAACACCGATTATGCCCTGCGGGATATACGGGGCGCTCTTGAAGACCTTCAACAGCAGTTAGCTGCGCAACTGGCAACCACAAGCAAATCTAGCTGTAGCATGGGGGAGTGTAGCTAATGGCCTTATCAATTACTCAATCATGTATAGCGTGTTACGCCTGTAAAGAAGTTTGCCCTAGTAAAGCGATTACCAGTGGCGATAAACAATTTGCGGTTATTGCACACCGCTGTGATGAGTGTGCAAACAATGTTAATGGTGCTCAATGTGCTCAAATTTGCCCCGTTGAAAACGCCATTGTTGATGCAAACGGTTGTGCGTTAAACCCTCCTGGTTCGTTAACCGGATTGCCCCAAGAAGCCAACGTTATTGCCTTAAGTTAGGAGCGTTTATGGAAATACAAACTCTTCAAGAAACCACTAGTTTTATAGGTACAGAGTGGCAACAAGCTTTATCTCGGGTTTGCCCGCCAATGTCTATGCACAATAGAAATTGGTTTAAGTTGATCATTCATAGCCAATTAAATGGCCAAGCCGAACTGCCTTATGGTCTTGGCTTAGATAATGCCAGTTATATGGACTTAAAACGGGCTATTGCTAGTGACGATATTAGTAAACAAGAGCTTTTGTGGAAACAGCCTTTTAAAGCGGGTTTGCGTAAACGCGTTCAAGTACTAGAAGAAGTATTTGAACTACGCATGCAAGAACGCAACGAGCTAAGTGCGCTGCTATTTGCTCATTGCAACGACAAAGTGCCTTTTGCCTTTCAAATGGCAATTATTGTGGCCACTGCCTGTTTATCTCAATCGCATCTTTGGCATAGCTTAGGGCTGCGCAATCGTAGTGAACTTGGTGAATTACTTAAATATAACTTTCCGTTATTACATCAGCAAAATACTAACAACATGCGCTGGAAACGTTTTTTTTACCGTCAGCTTTGCCAACAGGGTGGAGACTACGTGTGCAGAGCACCTAGTTGTCAGGAATGTTCATCCTATTCCGAATGCTTTGTGGATTAACATTGTTTCAAAGGGCTAATTAAGTTAGCCCTTTTTTCTTGTTTTAGACCTTCGTTATATACCCAACAATACAGCGTGGTTTGTTAGCTTCGCTACAGCTATTTGTCACCTTATCTTTGTTGCTTAACCCTAATGTTAACGGGCTTTTTAACGATATTTGTTGGTTGGCGTCGTGCTTGCAATAAGGTAAGTAACGGTGCGTTTAATTCGCATTTGTTCAATTTAACTGAGCGCCTAAAGGCGTTGTATAGGTGCGAATATGACCTTAAGAGAACTTAATCATACCAACCAACCACTGATGGGAAAAATTAAGCTTTGCAGTGAGCTAGGTCCATTTCTTAGTGATAAACGAATAAAGCTTTTAGAGGCCATTACTGAATACGGTTCTCTAAGTGCAGCGGCTAAGTCTATTCCTATGTCTTATAAAGCGGCTTGGGATGCGCTAGATGCAATTAACAACTTATCTGAACATCCTTTGGTCATTAAAAAAAGTGGTGGTAAACATGGAGGCGGAACTCAGCTGACCGATTACGGAATCGGCCTGTTAAGTTTATACCGAGCCTTAGAGCTTGAGTACCAACAAGCTTTTGAACAATTGAAGCCGAAAATTAACGAACCCTGTGATGAGCAGCTAAACGTAGTTGAATTTAGACAACTAATGCGCCGTATGAGTTTGCGTTGCAGCGCAAGAAATCAACTACTCGGCCAAGTTGTATTGATTGATAAAAAATCAGTCAACTGTTTGGTTAAAGTGGCAATAAGCCGCCAACTAACCGTTAACGCCTTACTGTCTATGGAATCTGTAGATGAGCTAAATCTTACGTTGGGAAGTGAAGTATTGTGCTTGATAAAAGCCTCTCAAGTAAGCATACGCAAGGGTGCAGACACCGCCAAAAGTAATACTAACCAATTTGTAGGGCGGGTTAGCCGCATAAACAAAGGGCCAGACAACTTGGATATTAGTGTCCAGCTGGCTGAACAAAAAAACTTATCCGCTATTGTTCCAAGCGTACTTGAGGAACAACTCGACATAAAAGAGCAGAGCCAAGTAGCCGTCTCTTTTAGTGCATCCGCAGTCATTATTTGTAGTTATTAAACTCTAGGAAGTAGTAATGAAAAAACTATTAAGCAAGTTATGTGTTAGTTGGGTTTTACTGGTTGTAGCAACACTAAAGGTAACAAGCCTTCAAGCGGCAGAGATTAAAGTAGCTGTTGCTGCAAATTTTTATAAACCTGTTTTGGCCTTGGTCGATCACTACCAAAAAGAAACCGAGCATCACGTTCAAGTGTCTGCTGGTTCAACAGGTAAGTTATATGCACAGATTAAAAATGGTGCGCCATTCGAGGTATTTTTAGCCGCAGACCAACAACGACCTAGTTTATTAGTAGAAGAGGGATTAGCTGAGCCAAAAAGCCAGTTTACCTATGCCCTAGGATCCTTGGTGCTGTGGTCGAACAACCCCGAGTTAGTGGACGACAAAGGTGAAATACTAAAAGAAGAATTAACGCATATCGCTATTTGTAACCCTAAAACGGCTCCCTATGGGGCTGCCGCGGTTAGCGCAATGAAAAATCTTGGCGTTTACAACAAACTTGAGCCTAAGTTTGTAGAGGGGCAATCTGTTGGACAAACCTACCAACAAATTAGTTCTGGCGCTGTTGATCTCGGTTTTGTTGCTTTATCCCAAGTACTCGTTGATAAGCAGTTAAACGGCGGCTCGCTATGGTTAGTGCCAAATGAGCTGTACTCACCAATTAAACAAGACGCAGTGTTACTTAAGCAAGGCAGTAACAATGCAGCCGCAAAACAATTTTTAGCTTATTTGCAAACAGAAAAATCTAAGCAGCTAATTAAAGATTTTGGATACGACGTTAAGTAGCCAAATGGCAAAGGAGTGCTAAATGCCCGATATAAATGTGGTTTATCTAACGCTTAAGTTGGCCTGTGTTGTTACTTTGGTGTTATTGATTATTGCCACGCCTTTGGCGTGGTGGATGTCGCAAACTCAATCGTCCTTAAAGTCACTAATTGGTGCAATGTTCGCCTTGCCGCTAGTGCTACCGCCAACTGTATTGGGTTTTTATCTACTGTTGTTGCTTGGGCCAAACGGCCCCTTAGGCAGCTTATCTGAGCAACTAGGAGTAGGGCGATTGCCATTCACCTTCACCGGTATTGTGATTGCCTGCGTAGTACATACCTTGCCGTTTGTTGTACAGCCCATGCAAAACGCTTTTGAAGCAATAGGTAAACGACCCTTAGAAGTAGCTATGACGTTACGTGCAAGTCCTTGGCGAGTATTTTGGAAGGTCGCTTTTCCGCTTGCTAGGCCAGGATTTTTTGCTGCTGCCATTTTGGGCTTTTGCCACACCATTGGAGAGTTTGGTGTTGTGCTTATGATCGGCGGCAATATTCCAGGTGAAACGCGAGTGATGTCGATAGAAATATATAACCATGTTGAGGCATTAGAATATGGTCAAGCGCATTGGTTAGCGGGCGGAATGTTGGTGTTTTCATTTGTTGCTTTGTTAATCATCTACAGCTTGAACGATTTTACTAAACAGAGGCTTAAACTATGTGCTTAGAATTGCAATTGCACAGCCAGCGTGATGACTTTACGTTGAACATTGAGCTTACTTTGCCACAAACCGGTGTATCTGCTTTGTTTGGCCCTTCGGGTTCAGGTAAAACCTCGTGTTTACGCGCAATGGCTGGTTTAGATCGTTTTAGTGGTGGCTATTTTTCGGTTAATGGTGAGGTTTGGCAAGATGATAAGCAAGGGATCTATCTTGCTACTCATCAAAGAGAAATTGGCTATGTATTCCAAGAAGCCAGCTTATTTCTACATCTAAATGTAGAGCAAAATTTGTTGTTTGGTCACCGCTTAACACGTCCAGAAAAACGAAAAGTAAGTATTAGCGATACCTGTGAATTATTGAGTATTTCACATTTATTAACACGCAGACCCAGCTGTTTATCGGGGGGAGAGCGCCAGCGTGTAGCGATTGCTAGAGCTTTGCTAAGTTCACCAAAGCTATTGTTAATGGACGAACCGCTATCAGCATTAGACGCCACTCTAAAACAAGAGATCATTCCTTATTTAGAAAGACTACACCAGCAGCTTTCGATTCCGGTTGTATATGTAAGCCACGACTTAGAAGAGGTTAAACGTTTAGCCGATTATATGGTGTTTTTAGAACAAGGGCGGGTAAGCCAGCAAGCTTACTTAAGCAATTTAAACCTAGAACCACAAGCGCGAATTCAGCAACATTACTTAAAGGCTGTATGATAAATAAAAGAGTAGGGACGATTAAGAGGTGGTATTCGCGAGTGGATTTGAACCACCGACCCCTACCATGTCAAGGTAGTGCTCTAACCAACTGAGCTACGCGAATATCGTTTTAGATTTTGGTACAACCGAGTGGATTCGAACCACCGACCCCCACCATGTCAAGGTGGTGCTCTAACCAACTGAGCTACGGTTGTATTGTGAGGTTTTAGCCTACGGCGAGAAAGGTACTGTAACTGCAGGCATGCGTCAACTGCTGATAATGATTATGAGAACTGAATGTTCAATGATTAAACAGTGCTTCTGTAATTAGCGTAAACAAACTCAAAAGATGTTGCCTTAAACTCACGTACAGCTATCAAGAATTTGCTTCCATTGTTTTACGTGTTTGCGGTTAGCCTGTTTAAATTCTAAATGTATAGCGCTTGCGCGTGCTAACAGTTCGGCGTGTGACTGCTGCATTAGTGGAGACAAAGAATTTATAACAGCATTGGCACTTTGATCGAGCTCGGCAAGGTAGTCTTGCACCTTTACCGCATAAACCTTATTTAGAATATTGCGTAAGATATCGTAATCGGCTTTGCTTTCTTGGCAGGAGAATTGACGAGCATCTAGCGCCATGGCGACCTTTTTTAACCAGGCTTTTGTCAAATTAAGCTCTTGAAGGAGAGCTAAAATACTTGCGCCTTTTTGCAGCTTTTCACTTAACTGCAGAAGTTGTTTCCTGTTTATGCTGTGGCTGGTGACTAACTCACCATGTATGTGGCTTAACTCTGTTAAGTTTGTAGCAAGCGCTCGGTAGGAAGGAAGCGGATTTTTGCCAATAGCTTGTTGGCTAGACCACAAATGCCTAATGCTTAGTTCGTTAACTAAAAAGTTGTGCCAGTAAACATTAATTGCTGTACGTTTTGTATCGAGTATGTGCTGTAGCGAGGCTTTTAGCTGAGCATCTAGGTGGTTGTTGGCTAAGCAAGTTTGTAGCCCGGTTATCAAATCAATATGCCAAACCAGCGTGTAGTCGGCACTAGCATGTTTACCTAAGCTCGAATTTCTCTCGAAAACCAGTTGGTCTAATCCGCAGTGTTTAAGGGTAATGCTATCTAGCAGTGATAGTGATAACTCTGGCTCTTTTTTTAAGTAGTCCCGCCAATAAAGTTGCGGAAGTGAAGGGGTTTGTTTCGGAGCCTTTATTGAAATGGAAAGCACTCTGTTTAACCTAGAGCTATAGTCTTGAAAAAGCCGCTCACTAAGCGGCTTTTGCCAATAAATTAGCCCATAAGAAAATGCACCTATACCAAGTGCTAATAATGAGTAAACAACAAGCTGTTTTTTGCTCATGCTTCCTTGTTTATTAAGTGAAGTTTGTCTGGGTTATTGCTCGCCCAAATTAGTCGCCAGCACAAACCAATAGCGCAGGCGGTTAGTGCTAGTACTATGGCTATCCAAAAACCGATCACTCCCATTGGCTCTTCGGTTAAATAATCGGTAAATGTAAGTATAGATCCAACACCTAAACCAATTGGCCAAAAACTAATTAGGGTAACGATTAAAATGAAACGAGTATCTTGGTAACCCCTAAGCGCACCGGCACAACATACCTGCATTGAATCTGATAGCTGATAGGTGGCTGCTAACAAAAATAGTGGGGCTGCAATGGCAGCTACGGTGGTGTTTTCCGTGTACCAAGCGATAATGTCGTGACGAAATACGATAGTCGCAGTAGCTATAAACAAGGTAATGATAATGGAAAGAATAATTCCGCTATAGGCGCACACTTGTGCTTTATCTAGCGACTTTTCACCCATAAAATTGCCAACACGAATAGTAAGCGCGATGCCAATGCTTAATGGCAACATAAATACCATTGAGGTGAAGTTAAGCGCAATCTGGTGAGCAGCCACAATGTCTGCGCCAAGTGGCGATAACAGCAAAGCAATCATAGAGAACAGCGTTACTTCAAAGAATATAGCGCCGCCAATTGGCAAACCTAATTTGAATATTCGCGATACGATTGGCCAATCAATCCCCTGATATCGTTCGAACAAGTTAAGCGGTAATAAGGTTTTACTTCTGGTGGCGTAAATCAGCATGGCTACAGCCATAAACCAATTAACCATTGCCGTGGCAACACCACAGCCAGCGCCACCCAGTTTTGGCATGCCAAACAAACCATTAATAAAGATGTAGTTAATCGGGATGTTTATTAGCAAGCCCATTATGCCAATGATCATAATGGCTTTAATGTTCGAGCAGGCCTCGTTAACCCCTCGCAATACTTGGTATAAAGCAAAAGCAGGTAACCCAAAGCTAACAAAATACAAATATTGCTTTGTTAGACCAACTAACTGTTCTTCAACATCCATAATGTTAAAAACATTAGGCGCAAACCATAAAATAGCCCAAGCAGCAGCGGCAAGAAACATGGAAATAACTAAGGCTTGTCGAAATATGTTGCCGCCCTTATGAGCTTGTTTCGCACCAATTTGATAGGCAACTAGAGGCGTAACAGCCATTAATATGCCTTGTAGTAACAAAATAATTGGGTTAAAAAAGCTAGCGGCAACAGCCACAGCGGCTAAATCGGTAGGGCTTACCGAGCCTGCCATAATCGTATCAACAAAACTCATACCGGTTATGGTAAGTTGAGCAACTACAATTGGCCCTGCTAGCCGCAGTATGGCAAAACACTCTTTGGAAAATCGTTGTTTAAAACCCAGGAAAAAATGCTTCATGTTCACCGGAATTGTTCAGAATAAAAGAAAAGTAGTCAAAGTCGAGTTATCACCAGGATTCATGCAGCTCTGGGTTGATTTAGCGGATACCGAAGGCTTGAAAATAGGCGCTAGTGTGGCCGTAAACGGAACCTGTTTAACGGTGGTAAACATTAGCGAACAAGGTGTTCAATTCGACTTGATTCGAGAAACGCTAAGTCTAACAAACTTAGGCACAATAAAAGAAGGGGATTTAGTAAATATTGAACGCGCAGCGAAGGTAGGGGACGAAATTGGTGGTCACCTTGTCTCTGGCCATATTCATAGTACTGCTAAAATAATTGAGTTGTTACCAACAGAAAATAATTTAGCTATTCATCTAGCCTTAGATAAGGCTTGGCGCGATTATGTTATCTATAAGGGCTTTGTGTGTGTTGATGGCGCCAGTTTAACGGTTGGAAAACTAAGTGAGCAGGGGTTCTGGCTGCACATTATTCCCGAAACCTTGCGGGTTACTACCTTAGGTGACAAGCAACTAGGTGATTTAGTGAATATTGAAATAGACAGCGCAACTCAGACAGCGATTGATACCATCAAAAACTTAGCAGTAAGCGGTGACTTAAAACGTTGGTTAAGTTAAAAGTACTGCTCGTCGTCGGCGTCTACAAAGGCCAATAATTTCTCGTTGCTTTCATCAACCTGTAAACGGCAATGTATTGGGTTACAACATACTCGACAGTCTTCATAAAAGTCTTGGTCACCGTTACTCGCATCCATAATAAGGGGAGTATGGTGACCGCAGGTTGGGCAAGAAATCATTTTTTCGACATAGTTTTTCATAACTACTACTCCAATATGTCCACTGTCTAATTATGGTTCAAATTGGTGAGAACAACGAGTATCAAGATCAATAAACCATAAGCTATTGAAGTTATCTGCTCAGACCTTTAATATTGCCCATCTTTTAAGTGCATTAAGTACTCAATTTTATCGACTAAATCATGTGATGTTTGGTAGGCATCACCACTGTATGAGCAAGGATAAATATGCCAGTTATTACTCTTCCTGACGGTAGTCAACGTCAATTCGAAAACCCAGTTTCAACTATGGATATCGCAGCCGATATCGGCCCAGGCTTAGCTAAAGCGTGTATTGCTGGCCGTGTAAACGGCGAACGTGTAGATGCCTGTGAACTTATATCTGAAGATGCTCAAGTAGCGATTATCACCGCTAAAGACGAAGATGGTTTAGAAATCATTCGTCACTCTTGTGCTCACTTATTGGGTCATGCCATTAAACAAATGTGGCCAGAAACTAAAATGGCTATTGGTCCTACTATTGATAATGGCTTTTACTACGATATCGATTTAGAGCATTCGCTTACTCAAGAAGATATTGAAAACCTTGAAAAACGCATGAAAGCACTGGCTAAAACTAACTACGACGTGGTTAAAAAGACAGTGCCTCTAGCGGAAGCAAAAGCGGTATTCGAACAACGCAAAGAACCATACAAGCTCGAGATTATCGAAGGTATTGAGGCAAGTGCCACTCCTGGGCTTTACCATCACGAAGAATACGTAGACATGTGTCGCGGTCCACACGTACCTAATATGAAGTTCTGTCATCATTTTAAATTGATGAAAGTAGCTGGGGCATATTGGCGTGGCGATAGCAAAAATAAAATGTTGCAACGTGTATATGGCACCGCATGGGCAGATAAAAAACAACTAGCTGCATACTTAAAACGTCTTGAAGAAGCCGCTAAGCGCGACCACCGTAAAATTGGTAAGCAGCTAGACCTTTACCACATGCAAGAAGAAGCACCAGGTATGGTGTTCTGGCATGACTCTGGTTGGACGATTTTCCGTCAGTTAGAAACTTATGTACGTGAGCAGCTAACTAAGTACGATTATCAAGAAGTAAAAGCACCGCAAATTATGGATCGTAGTTTGTGGGAGCAATCTGGACACTGGGATAAGTATTCAGATGCAATGTTTACTACGCAGTCAGAAAGCCGTGAATACGCTGTTAAGCCAATGAACTGTCCGGGTCATATTCAAATATTTAACCAAGGTTTGAAGTCTTACCGTGATCTTCCATTGCGCATGGCTGAGTTTGGTTCTTGTCACCGTAACGAACCATCTGGTTCTTTACATGGTTTGATGCGAGTGCGCGGCTTTACCCAAGATGATGCACACATCTTCTGTACTGAAGACCAAATTCAAGATGAAGTAGCTTCGTGTATCGACATGGTTTACGAAACATACAAAACCTTCGGCTTTGAAGAAATTGAAGTAAAACTTTCTACTCGTCCAGAACAGCGAGTAGGTGACGACGAAACTTGGGATAAATCTGAAAAAGCCTTGGCTGATGCATTAACATCAAAAGGTATCGAGTTTTCTTACTTGCCGGGTGAAGGTGCGTTTTACGGCCCTAAAATTGAGTTCACTCTTCACGACTGCCTAGATAGAGCATGGCAATGTGGTACTGTTCAGTTAGATTTCTCGATGCCAGGTCGTTTGTCTGCTTCATTTGTTGGAGAAGACAATGAACGTCATGTACCGGTAATGATTCACCGCGCCATTTTAGGTTCACTTGAACGCTTTATTGGTATTTTGACAGAAGAATATTCTGGTTTCTTCCCAACTTGGTTAGCTCCTCGCCAGGTTGTTGTTATGAATATTACTGATAAACAGGCTGATTTTGTCCATCAAGTAGTAAAAAAATTAAATAAACAGGGCATTAGAGCCATTGCGGACTTGAGAAATGAGAAGATAGGCTTTAAAATCCGCGAACATACTCTAAAGCGTATTCCTTATTTGTTAGTAGTCGGCGATAAAGAAGTCGAAAGTAATGAGGTTGCGGTTAGAACTCGTAAGGGTGATGACTTAGGCAGATTTGCAGTTGACAAGTTTGTTGAGCAAGTTAAGCAAGAAATCACCAATCGTGACAATAATTGTATTGAGGTATAAATTATAAAAACCGGAAGACGTGGTCAGCAACAAGCTGCAAGAGCACATAAGATAAATGAAGAAATTCAAGCTCAAGAAGTACGCCTTAATGGCTTAGATGGCGAGTCCATCGGCATTGTAAGTTTGAATGAAGCGCTAAACATAGCCGAAGAATCTGGCGTTGATTTAGTTGAAATTAGTCCGAATGCTGAACCACCTGTTTGTCGGGTCATGGATTACGGTAAGTTCATTTACGAAAAGAGTAAATCTGTAAAAGAACAGAAGAAGAAGCAAAAACAGATTCAGGTTAAGGAAATAAAATTCCGACCTGGAACTGACGAAGGCGACTATCAGGTAAAACTACGCAACCTGGTTCGCTTTCTAGAAGAGGGTAATAAAGCTAAAGTAACGCTACGTTTCCGTGGTCGTGAAATGGCACACCAAAGCTTAGGCTTTGATCTTTTAAATCGCATTAAAGGTGATTTAGAAGAACTAGCAGTTGTGGAAGCTTTTCCAAAAATGGAAGGTCGCCAAGCTGTTATGGTGTTAGGCCCTAAAAAGAAGTAACTAAGGCATCCAAGTAACAAGCAGCTTACTTTAACGAGTAAGCTGTTTTTGTTCGCCTTTAGTTATATGTTGTTAAACTCGCAATGCGGAGTGCATGTAAATGCCAAAAATGAAATCGAACAAAGGCGCAGCTAAGCGCTTTAAGAAAACTGCTTCTGGTGGTTTTAAATACAAACAAGCTGGTCTTCGTCACATCCTGACTAAGCGCCGTACTAAGGTAAAACGTCACCTTCGTCCGAAGGGTATGATTGCTGCTTCTGATGTTGCATCAATTGTTCGCATGTTGCCGTACGCATAAGTTTAGAGGAAATTAAGAATGGCCAGAGTTAAACGCGGTGTACAAGCACGTGCACGTCATAAGAAAGTCTTAAAACAAGCCAAAGGTTACTACGGAGCACGTTCACGTGTTTATCGCGTAGCCTTCCAAGCGGTAATTAAAGCGGGTCAATACGCTTACCGTGACCGTCGTCAGCGTAAACGTCAATTCCGTCAATTATGGATTGCACGTATCAATGCTGCTTCTCGTCAAAATGGTTTGTCTTACAGCCGTTTCATTGACGGACTTAAAAAAGCATCTATCGAAATCGATCGTAAGATCCTAGCTGATATTGCTGTTTTTGATAAAGCAGCATTCACAGTATTGGTAGAAAAAGCAAAAGCTGCTTTATAAGTTTTATCAAGTTTGTGAAAAGGGAGCTTAGGCTCCCTTTTTTATTACCATTCTTTCAACAAATTTGGCCTTAATCTCTGTAAGTTATGGCATCAACTTCCATTACATTTTGGCGTCTGCTCAAATACCCAACAAACTCCTATAAAAATCCTTAGCAAACAAGCTTCCGCGCTAGCCATCAGCGACTCATTAAAGTACTATTTCCGGTCTTATTAAATACTAAAAATCAGCCGTTCCCTTGGTGGAATATGAGGAAATCATGCTAGATCTTGATGCGCTAATCAATCAGGCGAAGACTCACATAGAAGCAGCTTCTGCGATTAACGAACTCGATACCGTTCGCGTAGAATACCTAGGTAAAAAAGGGTTAATGACTAAACAGCTACAGGGACTTGGCAAATTATCGCCTGAAGAGCGTCCTCAAGCTGGTCAACTTATTAACCAAGCTAAACAAGCTATCCAAGAAGCATTGAATCAAAAGCGCGAATTATTGGTTCAGCAAGAATTAAACGCTAAATTGGCAGCGGAAACCGTTGATGTAACCCTACCAGGCCGTACCGACGAAATTGGTGGTTTACACCCAGTAACTCGAACAATTGAACGTATTCAAACGTTTTTTGGCGAGTTGGGTTTCCAGGTTAAATCTGGCCCGGAGATCGAAGATGGTTTCCATAACTTTGATGCCTTAAACATTCCTGAGCACCACCCAGCGCGTGCTGACCATGATACGTTCTACTTTAATCCTAATCTGGTACTACGTACTCAGACCTCGGGTGTCCAAATCCGAACCATGGAAACGGAAAAACCACCAATTAGAATTATATCGCCTGGGCGTGTATACCGTAACGACTACGACCAAACACACACTCCTATGTTCCATCAAGTTGAAGGCTTGATGGTTGATAAAAACGTTAACTTCACCGAGTTAAAAGGTGTGTTGTACGACTTCTTGCAAAACTTCTTTGAAGAAGACATGCAAGTACGTTTTCGTCCTTCATATTTCCCGTTTACCGAAACATCAGCCGAAGTGGATGTATTAGGTAAAAATGGTTGGTTAGAAGTTTTGGGTTGCGGCATGGTGCACCCAAATGTATTACGTGCAGTAAACATTGACCCTGAAGAATATACCGGCTTTGCCTTTGGCATGGGTGTAGAGCGTTTAACCATGTTGCGCTACGGCGTTAACGATTTACGTTCATTCTTCGAAAACGATTTACGTTTCTTAAAACAATTTAATTAAGGGTTAATTGAGATGAAATTTAGTGAATCCTGGCTAAGAGAGTGGGTTAACCCTAGCAATTCTCGCGACGAGTTAGCAGAACAAATTACTATGGCCGGCCTGGAAGTTGATGGCATAGAGCCAGTAGCGGCTGATTTTAACGGTGTAGTTATTGGCGAAGTGGTTGAATGTGGCCAACATCCAGATGCAGATAAACTTCGTGTTACCAAAATCAATATTGGCGCTGAAGAGTTACTTGATATTGTATGTGGCGCTCCAAACTGCCGACAAGGTCTAAAAGTTGCCGTTGCAACTGTTGGTGCAGTGTTACCGGGCGACTTTAAAATCAAAAAAGCAAAGTTACGTGGGCAACCTTCTCATGGCATGCTTTGCGCTTACAGCGAACTGGGCATTAGTGACGAATCTGACGGTATTATGGAATTGCCTAGTGATGCACCTATTGGTACCGACTTACGTGACTACTTAAAGCTAGATGATGTAATCATTGAAGTAGATTTAACGCCTAACCGCGCAGATTGTTTAAGCCTACGTGGTTTAGCACGAGAAGTTGGTGTACTAAATCAGTTAGACGTAGCAGAGCCACAATGGCAAAACGCTGAAGTAACAATTAACGATACGTTTACGGTAAATGTTGAAGCTACCGAGCAGTGCCCACGTTATTTAGGTCGTGTGATTAAAGGCGTAAATGTAAAAGCAGCAACACCGTTATGGATGCAAGAGCGCCTGCGTCGCAGTGGTATTCGCTCAATCGATCCGGTTGTAGATATCACCAATTACGTGTTAATTGAGCAAGGGCAACCTATGCATGCCTTTGATTTAGCGAAACTAACAGGCTCCATTGATGTACGTTTAGCTAACGATGGTGAAAAACTGGTTTTACTTGACGGTAATGAAGTTGAGCTTAAAGAAAACACCTTAGCTATTTGTGACCAAACTGGTCCAATTGCAATGGCGGGGATTTTTGGTGGCGAGAAAACTGGCGTAACCGAAACTAGCCAAGACATTTTCTTAGAGTGTGCTTTCTTCAGTAAATTGGCAATTACCGGTAGAGCGAGACAGTATGGTTTGCATACAGACTCATCACACCGTTATGAGCGAGGCGTAGATTACCAACTACAAAACCAAGCTATTGAGCGTGCAACTCAACTTCTTGTTGAAATTTGTGGTGGCGAAGTTGGCCCTGTCGTTGAGTCAGGTGACCAAACTAAGTTACCTAAAGCGAAGACGATTACTCTACGCCACGCGCGTTTAGAAAAAGTTGTCGGTTATAACTTCGCTAAACAGCAAGTTAGTGAAATCTTAACTCGCTTAGGTATGTCGGTAACTGAAACAGAACAAGGTTGGGATGCAACAGCGCCTAGCTATCGTTTTGATATGGACATCGAAGAAGACCTAATCGAAGAAGTTGCTCGTATTTACGGTTACAACAACATTCCAAATGTTTCTCCAGTTGCTTCATTAAAAATGAGTCAACATCAAGAAGTTGAACTGCCAGCAACTAAGTTGCGTCAGCTACTTTGTGCCCGCGGCTACCAAGAAGCAGTGACTTACAGCTTTGTTGACCCTAAACGTCAACAACTGTTGCACCCACAGCAAGAAACAATGGTATTGCCACACCCAATTTCTGTAGAAATGTCGGTAATGCGCTTAAGTTTGTTGACTGGATTGTTAGACACGGTTTCTTACAACCAAAAGCGCCAGCAATCTCGTGTTCGAGTATTTGAGTCGGGTTTACGTTTTGTTCCTGACCAAAATGCCGAAAATGGTGTTAGCCAAACTCCAATGCTTGCAGGTGTAATTAGTGGAAATGCTAATCAAGAAGCTTGGAACACCACTGAACGAGAACTCGATTTCTTCGATATCAAAGGTGATGTAGAAGCGCTTATTCAGCAAACTGTTGATGCAGATTCTTTTAGCTTTGAAACTACTCAAAACCCAGCCTTACATCCTGGACAAGCAGCTAACATTTTACGCAACGGAGAAGTGGTTGGTTACCTTGGTGCTTTGCATCCTCAGCACCTTAAAGCCTTTGGCTTGAGCGGTAAGATATTTGTATTCGAATTGGTGTTAGACGCCGTTACTCAACGCAAATTGCCAGATGCCCAGCCAGTTTCTAAGTTCCCAGCAAACCGTCGCGACCTTGCTTTACTGGTATCGCAACAGGTAAAAGCTAGCGATTTATTAAATTGCATTAAGAAAGTTGGCGGAAATCAATTAGTTGGCGTAAACTTATTCGATGTATACAAAGGGAAAGGCATTGCAGACGATATGCAGAGTATTGCTATCAGTTTAACCTTGCAAGAGCAAAGCCGTACCCTTGAAGAAAAAGAGATTGCCGCTACAGTTGACACCATTGTAGAGGCGTTACGTACAGAGTTTGACGCATCCTTGAGGGACTAGTTATGGCATTAACTAAAGCTGACCTGGCAGAAAATTTATTTGAAAACTTAGGCTTTAGCAAAAGAGAGTCTAAAGAAGTGGTAGAAGCTTTTTTTGAAGAAATACGGGTGGCTTTGGAAAGTGGGGAACAAGTCAAAATTTCCGGCTTCGGTAACTTTGACCTAAGGGAGAAAAATCAACGCCCTGGTCGTAATCCGAAAACGGGTGAAGATATCCCCATCTCTGCGCGTCGAGTAGTCACCTTCCGTCCTGGGCAAAAGCTCAAGAGTAGGGTAGAGAACGCCGAGCCTAAATAGAATATTTAGGACATAAAAAAGGAAGCCAGTTGGCTTCCTTTTCTTTTACTTCAACTTTTTTAAGTTACTAAATTCTAGTGATTAAGAATCTGGCTCAAGAACAGTTTCGTTCTGTCTGACTGCGGATTTTCAAAGAATTCTACCGGCTCATTCTCTTCAATGATTTCACCTCTATCCATGAATATCACACGGTCTGCGACTTGTTTAGCAAAGCCCATTTCGTGAGTTACACAAAGCATGGTCATACCTTCGTTCGCCAGTTCAACCATTACATCTAGTACTTCACGAACCATTTCAGGATCGAGTGCCGAAGTCGGTTCGTCAAACAACATAATAGATGGATTCATACATAAGCTTCGAGCGATAGCCACACGTTGCTGCTGACCACCTGAAAGCTGCCCAGGGTACTTATCAGCTTGCTCTGGGATTTTAACCCGCTCTAAGTATTTCATTGCTGTGGCTTCTGCTTCTGCCTTAGGGATCTTTTTCACCCAAATTGGCGCTAAGCAGCAGTTTTGCAAAACGGTTAGGTGAGGGAATAGATTGAAGTGTTGGAAACACATCCCCACATCACTTCTCACCGTTTCAATACTTTTAAGATCACTTTGTAGCTCAGTACCATTAACAATAATGTCGCCTTTTTGGTGCTCTTCTAAGCGGTTAATACAGCGAATCATAGTCGATTTGCCCGAACCAGAAGGGCCGCAAATAACAATTTTTTCGCCTTTGGCTACGGTAAGATCTAAGTCCTTTAGTACGTGAAACTCACCGTACCACTTGTTCATTCCCTTGAGCTGAATAACTACTTCAGGGTTTGTTTGATTAGATGTCATGTAAAATTTCCTTATTAATGTCCTGTGTGTAGTTTCTTCTCAAGATGAATTGAATAGCGAGACATACCGAAACAGAACACCCAAAATACAAAAGCGATAAATACGTACATTTCTGTAGAGAAACCAAGCCATTCTGGATCTGCTAATGCAGATTGGCCAATAGCCAATAAATCGAATAATCCAATAACCAATACCAGACTAGTATCTTTGAAAAGCGCAATAAAGGTATTAACAATCGAAGGAATGGTAATCTTCAAAGCCTGAGGCAAGATGATTAAGCCCATCGACTGCCAATAGGTTAAATTTAATGCTTCGCCGGCTTCGTACTGACCTTTTGGTATAGCTTGTAGACCGCCACGAATAACTTCGGCCATGTAGGCTGACTGGAACATGATGATACCGATCATGGCACGAAGTAACTTGTTAAAATCAACTTCAGAGCCTACAAATAGCGGCAACATTACAGAGGCCATAAACAACACGGTGATTAAAGGTACCGCTCGCCAAAACTCAATGTAGATGGTACAAAAACTTCGCACTATCGGCATATGAGAACGACGCCCAAGCGCTAATAAAATACCAAATGGTAAGGCCGCTACAATGCCTACAATAGCTAATACCAAAGTAAGCATTAAACCACCCCATTGGTGAGTTTCTACTTTAGGTAAGCCAAATGAATCGCCGAGTAACAAGAAAAATACAATTACTGGGTAGATAACTAAGCTAAAAATTGCGATTTTGGGTTTATGCGGTGTTTTCTCATATACCAATGCCGCGATTAGAATCAGGAAAGTAACAAAGACAATATTTACTCTCCAGCGTTCTGCGGAAGGGTAGAAGCCGTAAATTAGCTGAGAGAAACGGTCTGCTACAAACACCCAACATGCGCCATCGCTGGTACAAGCCTCTCGGCTATCTCCTATCCAATCTGCTTCTAAGAACACCCATTGAATGGCAGATACTAGTGGTGGAACAATTAGATAAAGAATAAACAGAGTAAAAAAGCTGTTTATCCATGAGGAAAACAAATTTTTCTTTAGCCAACCCACAAAGCCTACGCTTAGGTTAGGTGGAGCTAAATCAGGTTTAAATTGATGCTCTGACATATTAACGCTCCACTAAAGCCATTTTCTTGTTATAAATGTTCATCAAGATTGAAGTTGTAATACTGATAGTTAAGTAAACCGCCATAGTTAAGGCGATAACTTCAATAGCTTGTCCAGTTTGGTTAAGAGTTGTTCCCATGAACACTGAGACCAAATCGGGGTAACCAATGGCAGTAGCTAATGATGAGTTCTTAGTTAGGTTTAAATATTGGCTGGTGAGTGGCGGAATAATTACTCGCATAGCCTGCGGAATAATCACCAATTTTAAGGCTTGCGTTCGAGTTAAACCGAGTGATTCAGCTGCTTCACTTTGACCTTTACTAACCGCTAAAATGCCTGAACGAACAATCTCTGCAATAAACGCAGCTGTATAGGTCGTTAAAGCAACTAACAAAGCTGCAAGTTCCGGGATAACAACCATACCACCTTGGAAGTTAAAACCTTTTAAGGCAGGGTAATCTAAAGAAATAGGCATACCCATTACAAAAAATGTAAGTAATGGCAGTAATACAATTAGACCTACTGATACCGAGAAAACTGGAAAGGGTTGGCCAGTAGCCATTTGGCGCCTTTTAGCCCACTTAGCGATAATGATCGAACCGATAATGGCAGCGATAAAAGCAAATACCACTATGTTAGACCCAGCTTCCATCACCGGACTTGGCATATATAAACCACGTACGTTGAGGAAAACCGCTTCGCCTATATGGGCACTTTGTCGAGGGCTTGGCAAAGCCCGAAGCACTGCAAAGTACCAGAAAAATATTTGAAGTAGCAAAGGAATGTTGCGCATGGTTTCAATGTAAACCGTAGCAACTTTAGAAATTAACCAGTTACTAGATAAACGAGCCACACCCATAATAAACCCAAGGATGGTGGCAAAAATGATACCTAATATCGATATTAAAATTGTATTTAACAGTCCAACAACGAAAGTTCGACCAAAAGTGTGGCTTTCATCGTATTCGACTAATGATTGAATAATGCCGAAGCCTGCGGTTTGGTTCATGAAACCAAAACCAGTGGTAATGCCACGTTGTTCTAAGTTGAAAAGCGCGTTACTGATGATGTAGTAGAAGAAGCCAATAACACCGATAACGACAATAATTTGGAAAACTAGCGCTCTTACGTTGGGATCAAACCAGATCTTACGAAGACTATTTGCTGAGTTATCCTTTGAGGAAGGATGAGCAGCCATATAATGTAACCTAGTAATGTAGGATTAAAACGAAGAGAGCAGGGCAAGCCCTGCTCTAATAAGGTAGAAATTAACGAATTGGTGGAGCGTATTGGAAGCCGCCGTCGTTCCAAAGGGCATTAACACCGCGTGCAATACCTAGTGGAGAACCTGCACCAACATTTTTCTCAAAAGACTCGCCGTAGCTACCTACTTGCTTAACAATGTTGTAGCCCCATTTGTCATCTAGACCTAAGCCTTTACCTTTAGGACCTTCTAAACCTAAGATACGACGAACGTTAGGGTTAGTAGATTTAAGCATGTCGTCTGCGTTAGCCGAAGTTAAGCCATACTCTTCAGCATTGATCATCGCAAATAGAGACCACTTAACAATGTTTAGCCACTGGTCGTCACCTTGACGAACAACTGGGCCAAGAGGCTCTTTAGAAATGATTTCTGGCAATACCATCGCGCTATCTGGCTTAGCTAGTTTAATGCGTAGTGCATAAAGCTGAGATTGGTCTGAAGTAAGAACGTCACAACGGCCTGCTTCAAAACCTTTAACGGTTTGGTCTGAAGTATCAAATACAACAGGAGTGTATTTCATGCCGTGCTCACGGAAGTAATCCGCTAGGTTAAGTTCAGTAGTAGTACCTGATTGAATACAAACAGCAGCGCCGTCTAATTCTTTAGCTGAAGAAACACCCAACTCTTTACTTACCATAAAGCCTTGGCCGTCATAATAGTTAACACCAGCAAAGTTCAAACCTAGTGAACTATCGCGTGTTAGCGTCCAAGTAGTGTTACGAGAAAGAATATCAATTTCGCCTGATTGAAGTGCAGTAAAGCGCTCTTTCGCAGTAAGGGGAGTGTATTTAACTTTAGATGCATCACCTAAAACGGCTGCAGCTACTGCGCGACATACGTCAACATCAAGGCCTTGCCAGTTGCCGTCGGCATCTGGGTTTGAGAAACCTGGTAAGCCAGTACTAACGCCACATTGTAAGAAACCTTTACTTTTCACATTGTCTAACGTTCCTTCAGCAGCGCTTGCGTTAGCAGCAAATGCTAGAGCAACAGCAGCAACTGCGGCTTTAATATGCGTGTTTTTTAACATGTTTTCTTCCCTGTACAGTTTGTCTTCTATTGTGGGGTATATCACTCGAAAAATTTGCTTGAGTGCTAATTTGAGCCAATAACAACATAAACATTCAAATATTGGGTGTCAACATTATTGTAACACCGCAATCGCGGTAGAATGCCGAATAACTGACCACTAGCGCAAATCTATTCAATATAAATGAATATAGTATCAAGCCGCTTAAGTTTTTGGCTTATCAAGTTTTTGTTGCGCTAGATCAAGATTAGCACAGCTAGCGATAATTCCCTGATTTAGTTACCTTAAAAGTGCTAAAAGCGAGATATGTCGCAAAAGTTAGATTTTGAAACGTAGTATGGAAGGAGAAACTAGATATTCTACTTTATGTCGAAATTCCTACTGGCTAGTATGTTAACACTTAGTTACAAATTGGCTTAAAATACTGTGTTACAACTTAAGTAGGATGGGGTCTTATGCTGACTTATTATATATTTATAGTAGCTTCTACCTGAAATTGAAGAAAAGAAGATGAATATGAAAAAAAATGTCATTGTTTTAACCGGCGCCGGTGTTTCTGCTGAGTCAGGCATCCAAACATTTCGAGATTCTGATGGGCTATGGGAAAAGCATCGAGTAGAAGACGTAGCAACACCAGAAGCTTATCAACGATCTCCTGATTTTGTTGACCAGTTTTATAATCTACGCCGTAAGCAGCTACAAGACGGGAATGTTCATCCTAATCCAGCCCACTTTGCTTTAGCAGAACTTGAAAAACACCAAGACATCGAACTGTTGGTTATCACCCAAAATATCGATGATTTACATGAACGTGCAGGCAGTAAGAATGTATTACATATGCACGGTGAACTACTAAAAGCACGTTGCCCAGTTAGTAACCAGACAACGGTGTGGAAGGAAGACTTAGGTAGCGACGTGCTGTGCACTTGCTGTCAATTTCCGACTCGACTTAGACCTCATGTAGTTTGGTTTGGCGAAATGCCAATTGGTTTAGATAGAATTTATCACCAGCTGAACCACTGTGATATATTTATGGCGATCGGAACATCTGGTCATGTTTTTCCTGCAGGAGGTTTTGTTCACGAAGCGGCAAGTCACGATGCGCGCACTATAGAATTAAACCTTGAACCCTCGGAAATGCAAAGCGAATTTGGCGAACGTTATTACGGCCCTGCCAGCGAACTAGTACCTGAGTTTCTTAGTGAACTCACTTTAGAACTAAGAGTTAATAATTGAAAAGAATAATTTTACCGGGACTGGTAGCAGTTTTTTTAGTTGCTTGTGAACAATCCCCAGAGCAGCAAGCACAGTCACAAAGTTTACCTCCGCTGCACGAAATTGAAAATGTTCAACAGAAAAAGCAAAGCTTTACTGACTTCATCACTCCACTAATTGAAGCAAGCAATAATAAAATATTACAGCAACGCTCGGAGGTGGAAGCTATAGCTGCTTCATTAGCTAAGGGCTCAAGCCTTTCTAAGAAACAAAAACAGACACTAACTCAACTTACAGAGCTCTATCGAGTTGATCCATCGCTGGATGAACAATCCCAAATTCAACACTTATTAGTTAAAGTAGATCTCATTCCACCAGCTTTAGTACTTGCACAGGCAGCAAATGAATCAGCTTGGGGAACATCGCGATTTGCTCGTGAAGGTAATAACTTATTTGGGCAATGGTGTTATAAGAAGGGCTGCGGATTAGTTCCTTTAAATCGAAACGATGGGGCTAACCACGAAGTAAGAAAGTTCGATAGTGTGTATGAGTCGGTAAGTGTTTATATGAATAACTTAAACAGCCACCCAGCATACAGAGGCTTCCAGCAACAACGAAATCTGGCACGCTCTAGCGGAGAATTAAACGCAATGGAACTAGCTACTCAACTGAGCAGTTATTCTGAAAGAGGCGAAGCTTACGTAGAAGAGTTACAGCAAATGATGAGGGTTAACCAGAACATTTGGCCAACCCGAACACCAATTATCGCAGGTTAAAGCTCAACAACCTGCACTATACCAGCTTGGCTTTGTTGGCTTGGCTGGTCTTCTAACTCTGGCGCATCAAAGCCAATATCACCACCATCAATGATTCCACTATCTCGATTTATCGATTTAAAGTCGAATTGTTGATGGTCGAGTAGGTGTGAGGGAACTACATTTTGTACCGATCTAAACATCGATTCGATTCGGCCGGGAAAACGCCTTTCCCAATCGTTAAGCATTTGCTTAATCGCTTGGCGTTGTAGGTTTTCTTGGGAGCCACAAAGGTTGCAAGGAATGATTGGAAAAGATTTCAGCTCTGCATATTTTTCCATATCGCTTTCTTTACAATAAGCCATAGGGCGAATAACTACATGTTTACCATCATCGCTAACCAACTTCGGTGGCATGGTTTTAAGTTTGCCTCCATGGAACATATTCAAGAATAAAGTTTCTAATATGTCGTCACGGTGATGGCCTAGGGCGATTTTGGTCGCTCCTAGCTCAGAGGCCGTTCGATACAAAATGCCCCTACGCAAACGCGAACACAGTGAGCAAGTTGTTTTGCCTTCTGGTATTTTGTCTTTAACTATTGAATAGGTGTCTTCTTCTACGATTTTGTACTCTACACCTAAGCCTTTTAGATATTCAGGCAAAATGTGCTCGGGAAAACCTGGTTGTTTTTGATCTAAATTGACAGCTACTACATCAAAGTTTATCGGAGCATGGGCGCGTAGGTTTAATAGTATGTCTAGCATTGCATAACTATCTTTACCACCAGATAAACAAACCATTACTTTGTCGCCTTCTTCAATCATGTTGTAGTCGGCAATTGCTTGTCCAACATGACGTCGAATTCGCTTTTGTAGCTTGTTGTGGTTGTATTGTTGTTTTGCTGTAACTGACATAGTGTGTTCCCAATAAAAAAGCGGGGCTATTATATAACCCCGCTTTGCTTAAGCAATGTTTAACGTCAGTTTAGCTTTATCTATTTTTGAAAAGGACTGACAAAATTTTGCGGTTTAAGCGCCAGTAAGTCGCAGTCAAGCTGGTCAATAACGTGTTCTGCTGTATTGCCAATAAGTGCAGCACTAAACCCGCTTCTACCAGAGGTACCCAAAATAACAATTTCTGCATCTATTTCGTTAGCTACTTCGGGAATTACATCGTCAGGTAAACCTTCCTCAAGGTGTGTGGTGACCACTTGCTTAAATTGTTCTTCAACAAATTTGTTAAGAGCAGTTTTATGAAACTCCATGACGTTCTTATTGTATTTAAGTGGATCAAAGTCTGGCAGCTCTATCGCTATGTTTACCGGTGCTGCAGGATAGGCTGTTACCACATGTAAATTGGCGTCTAGCAATTTACTTAGGTCTTTTACTTCGTTAGCAATTCGCTGGTTTAATTTGTGATGCTCTTCATCTTCTGCTCCTGCATGGATCGCAGCAACAATTTTGCCTTCGGTTGGCCAGTCGTGTTCTTTTACCATTAACACTGGAGTGGGGCACTTACGCAAAATATGCCAATCGTTTGGGGTAAAAATAATCGACTGTAAAGTAGGGTGCGGGTGTGTCGCTTTAACGACTAGGTCGTGACCAAAGTCGAGAACTTCTTCAATGACACTTTCGTATAAGCGATTGTTCCAAACTACTTTGGTTTCTATTTCTATCCCAGCAGTGTTTGTTGCAGCTATTACTTCATTTAGCCAAACATTACGTTCTTCTATCACTCCTGAACGCATAGCTTCGCGCTCTTCTCCAGATAACATGGATGTCATCTCGTAAGAAAAGTCGTAAATAGTAAGTAGAGCTTTGATTTTTGCTTTGTCTTCTTTCTGCGCAAGAAAAACAGCACGAGACAAGGCCGCCTGGGTGTCGTGAAGAGGGTCGATGACCACTAAAATATTACGATACTTAATCATAAAGCAGCTCCTAGAATCTTCTGGAATAGCTACTTAACTTTAGCTTAATTTGGTAGGAATAAATTAGATATAGTTAACACTGACCTAGATTTCTTTCGATAGATTGATGTAAATCAGGTCAGTGTTATTAGGTACTTAGCTTTGTTTAGTACCAGCTAGTTGACGTAGTGCATCACGATCAGTGATTGAAATGTATTTACCTTTTACTGCAATCATATCTGCTTTTTGGAAACGACCAAGTAAACGGGAAATGGTTTCTACGGTTAGCCCTAAATAATTACCGATATCACCACGAGTCATAGTCAGACGAAATTCTCTTGGAGAAAAACCTCGCTCCGAAAAGCGTTGTGATAAACCGTAAATAAAGGCAGCTAAACGTTCTTCTGCATTCTTTTTGCTTAGTAGCAAAATCATTTCTTGGTCTGCAACAATTTCATTACTCATTAAGCGCATCATTTGACGGCGTAACTTAGGCATTGTGGCAGACAATTCATCCATGGTGTCGAAAGGAATTTCACATACCATTGATGTTTCAAGTGCCTGGGCAAAACTAGGGTGTTCTTGGCTATTAATGGCATCAAAGCCAACTAAGTCGCCAGCTAAATGAAAACCAGTAATTTGTTCATCACCTTGTTCGGTAATGGTGTAGGACTTAATTGTACCTGAGCGAATGGCATATAAGCTTTTTAGCTTATCGCCTGCAGCAAATATTTCTTCGCCTTTCTGAATAGGCTTTTTACGCTCGATAATACTATCTAAGCGATCTAGCTCTGTCTCATTAAGAGAGAAAGGGATACATAACTGGGCGATACTGCAATCTTGGCAGTGAATTTCACAACCACCAGTTTGGATTCTTTGACTAGCTTTTGGGTTAATGCTCATACTCAAACTATGCTATAGGAGTTCGAGGCAATTCTACTCTTTATGTAATAAATTTTCTAGATCTATTGCTACAACAATGTAACAACTTGGTAGATCCCTAAACTCAAAACACTCAGTCCTGAACAAACCTGTAATACGCGATTTGTCATTAGTTTGGTTAGTTGCTGGCCCAGTAATACAGCTAACAGCATCACACTAAACGTACCTAAACCAAAACTAAACATCACGCCCGCTCCGTTTAGCCAATGCGCTTGGCTAGCACTTAGTACTAATGTTGAATAAACCAAACCGCAAGGTAGCCAACCCCATAACATGCCTAATGGTAAACTAGCTGCTGGGTGTTGCAGTGACAACATCTTACTTGCTTTAGGCTGCACCTTTGACCACAAGCCTTTGCCAAGTTGTTCCACTGGCGTGAGAATTGACCACCATCGAGTAAGGTGGATGCCTAGTAAAATGAGCATTATTGCTGCGAACCATTGTAAAGCTACGAGCATATAAAATGATTGATGAACTTGGCTAATTGCTTGTATGGAACCAGCAACAATAGCGCCGGCAATAGAGTAGCTTAGGATCCGACCTAGGTTAAATCCGATACTTACTAAAAGTTTATTGGAAGAGTTATTAGCACGAGAACCTAGTATGCATGCGATGCCGCCACACATTGCGATGCAGTGTGTGGCGCCTAATAAACCGGTGATAAAGGCTGCTACAAAATCAGTCTGTAGGATCATTGTCTTGTTTGGTTTTGTTCTTATCATCAAACAAAATGTTGATACCTTGTCGGTCTAAATCTTCAAATTGTTCGCTTTTAACAGCCCAAAAAAATATACCAATTCCTACACATACAAAGATCAGGGCGATGGGGATCAAGACAAATATAATACTCATTGCTTGTTTAACCTTAAGGAATTAGTGAGTACCGCTAAAGACGATAATGACATACCGATAGCAGCCATATAAGGAGTAACGATTCCAGCCACTGCTAAGGGCAATATTAAGGCATTATACCCTAAGGCCCATGCGAGGTTTTGAGCAATAATCTTTTTAGTCTTTTTGGCAAGATCCATGGCGGTGAGCAAAGTAGAAAGCTTGCTGCCTAACAATACGGCATCAGCACTAGATTTAGCGATGTCGGTGCCCAAACCCATAGCAACCGAAAGCGGTGCGGCGGCCAAAACTGGACCGTCGTTTACTCCATCACCAAGCATTAATAGGTGGGGGGAGTTTTGCGTTTTAGTTTTAACTACTTCGAGTTTTTGTTGAGGCAAAGCGCCGCTAGCGATGTCAGTGATATGTAACTGTTTTGCAACATATTCCACTTGGGCTGAGTCATCCCCAGTTAACATAGAAAGTGAAATATCTCGCGCCTTTAACCCCTGTGAAAAACTAACAGCGTCTTTTTTGATGGTATCTGAAAGATAAACTCTAGCAGCCAACTTATCTTCGACCATTAACACTAACTCGAGCATTCCGGCTATTGGTTCGGCAACTTGACCGCAAAAGGAAGCTTTACCTAGTTTCAACTTTTTACCGTCTACTTCTCCACTCAAACCTAAGCCAGTATGGTGCTCAATATTAGTTGCAGCGTAACCTTGGTATTCGCTGAAGGCATTAGCAATAGGATGGGAGCTTTGTGTTTCTAGAGCACCAATCAGATTAAGAGTTGTTAACTCATTAACATCGCCAAGGCAGTTTACTTGCTTAATCTGTAACTTGCCCTCGGTAAGTGTTCCCGTTTTATCAGATACAACAGACGTAACTTTGGCCAAACTTTCTAACACGTGTCCACGTTTAACCAATAAGCCTGTTTTTGATAGTTTGTGTGTAGCTGCAGTAAGTGCTGCTGGGGTTGCTAAAGATAAGGCGCAGGGACAAGTAGCAACTAAAACCGCCAAGGTAACCCAGAACGCATCTTCGGGTGAGTGAAAATGCCAGTAGGTGTAGGTAAGTGCAGCTATCACCAGTAAACCAAAAACAAAGTAGCGAGCTACGCTATCGGCTATTGTTGCTATCTTAGGTTTTTCGCTTTGAGCCTGCTCTTGCAAACGCATGATATTGGCAATAAAGGTGTTTTGAGATACCGCTTCAACTTCTAAATGAACGGTTTGTTCATGGTTAATGGTACCGGCAAAAACCGTATCACCTAGCTTCTTAGTGATAGGCAATGATTCGCCGGTAAGCGAAGACTCATCAAATTCACTCTCACCAAACACAACTTGTCCATCGGCAGGTACTACTTCGCCGGGTAAAATCACGATAATGTCTGATTGTTTAAGCTGGCTCGCCGCAACCTTTTGTTGCTGACCGGTCTCATCAATTCGCATGGCTAACTTAGGCACTAGCTTAAGCATATTTGAACTGGTTTCGCTGGCCTTGCGTCTTGCTCGCAATTCAAGAAGCCGGCCCAGCAATAACAAAAATGTGAACATGGAAACCGATTCAAAATAAACTTCACCGGTGCCGTTTATCGTGGCATAAAGCGACGCACTATAGGCGCCTAATAATGCAATGGAAACGGGTACATCCATATTGAGCGTTTTAGCTTTAAGGCTTCGGTAAGCACCAAAATAAAACGGCTGTGCAGAGAACAGCAATACTGGCGTTGCCATAATAAGGCTCACCCAACGAAAGTAATCTCGATAGATAAGCTCCATGTCTTCAAACAAGTCACCATATAGGGCGATAGCAAACATCATTACTTGCATGGTGGCTAGGCCGGCTACACCTAATTTAAGTAGATGACTGCGGTATAGCTTTCGATCTATCTCTTCTTGTTTATCTGTTTGAAAGGGATTGGCGTTATAGCCAAGCTTATGAATACTTTGTAGTAATTGACTTAATTTAACTTGCTTATCATCCCACACAAGCGTCGCTCGCTGGGTAGTCGAATTAACATGGATTTTTTGAACACCTGGAATATGCGATAACTGTTTTTCGATTAACCAAGCACAAGCGGCACAGGCGATCCCTTCGATAGAGAGTAAAACTTCCTTGCTGTTTTCATTTTGTGCTACAAACTCTAGCTGAACGCTTTCGTCATCATACTCCAACATTTTGACCAAGGCGTCTGGTACAAGACCTTGAGCACTTGGGGCGGCAGCGGTTCTATGTTGATAATAATCTTCTAAGCCACTTTCAATTATTGTTTGCGCAACGGCAGCACAACCTTGGCAACACATCGCTTGAGAGCTACCAAGAATTGAAACATGTAAATTTACGCCTTTGGGAATTACTTCGTTACAGTGGAAACACAGGCCTTGATTACTTGCCATCGATTTCTTCTGCGTTGTAAAGCGGTAGTTGTAGTTCTTCCTGCAGTCTCCAGGAATCATCCATTGGACTAATTCGAATAAACCAGCGGCCAGACTCATTTAAATCATCGCCAAAGCGGTAGCGACCATTTGCATCAGCGGTAACGACATAACTGCGGTCATTTTTAGCGAGGGTTTTATGTGCTAGTTCAATTTTAAGTGGTTGGTTCTTTAGAGAGTCAGGCAGAACCATATCCAATACCAAACCATTATTAGCAGGTGCTACAGCGGCTTTGATCCCCATTTGTTCAGCTTTTTCGATTAACGACAAGTCAGCGTTAATTGCTTTACCTTTTTTGTAGTAAGACTCAACCACCATGTCATTGTTGGTTGTAGCAGCTATATAAAAAGTAAACAGGCTTGCAACTACCGCAGCCATCGGTAGCGCGATTAAAAACCACGGCCAAAATTGTTTATACCAAACTTGTTGCATAACAGCATACTTCCATTCACAAGGGGGGCTTAAATATAACAAAAAAAAGCGACGCATAGGCGTCGCTTTTTATAAATTTTAAGTCTATTCGCTCTTAGAAAGCTGATATACGTAGGCGGAAATAAGCTGGATCTTATCTTCTCCTAGAATATCCTTCCAAGCTGGCATTACACCATTACGGCCGTAGCGAAGGGTTTCTTCAACTGCACGGCGTGAACCACCGTATAACCAAATACCATTGGTTAAATTAGGTGCGCCAAGCGTTTGATTACCGGTACCGTCAGCGCCGTGACAAGCTGCACATACTGCAAAACGATTTTTACCATTGGCGGCATCAACATCGTTAACCTTACGGCCAGATAAGCTTAGAACATAGGCGGTAACTTCTTTAATACCGTCATCACCTAATACTGCTTCCCAACCAGGCATTTGGCCTTGACGACCGTGCATAAGGCTAGCTTTAATCGCTTCGCCACTTCCACCATATAACCAATCACCATCAGTTAAGTTAGGGAAGCCTTTGCCACCTCGAGCCGAAGAACCATGACATTGCGAACAGTTTTGTAGATACAAACGTTGGCCAATTTTAACCGCCGCTGGATCTTCAGAAAGCTCCTCTACACTTCGGTATTCGCCAGACTCGTTGTACGCAACTTGACGGAAAACTTCACCAAATCGAGCATCAGCTTTATCAAGTTCACCTTGGTATTGGTTGGCAACATTGCCGTCGTAAGCAGCTACACGCTCTTGACCTTCTGCAATGCTCTTAATACCCATTTCTGAGCTCTTCCAACCAAGGAAACCTTGCCAGTTACCTAAGCCAGGGTAGGCCGCTAAATAAACCAACGAGAAAACAATGGTAATAATAAACATATAAGACCACCACTTCGGAAGAGGGTTGTTTAACTCCTCGATTCCGTCGAACTCGTGGCCCATTGATTCACCTTCTTTTACGCCGGTGTTGTTCTTATTACATGCCCTTAGCAGCAAGAAACATCCTGCGATGCTGCCTAAGGTTATTACAGTAATCCACACGCTCCAAAATGTGCTCATTTTTTCTGTGCTCCTTCAAATTCCTTTGTCGGGCTAGTTTCAGGCTCGTCGGCAAAAACCAAGTTTGCAGCTTCAGCAAAATCCTTTTTGCGTTTTTTACTGTAGGCCCAGGCAAAAATACCTACAAAAATCGCCATTAAGAAAGCTGTATATAGGCCGCTAAATGTACCAAAGTCCATAACTAACTCCTTATTTTAATGCTGTACCCAACACTTGTAAGTAGGCTATTAAAGCTTCCATTTCAGTTTTGCCTTTAACGGCTTCTTCTGCACCTTCGATGTCTGCATCGGTATAAGGCACGCCAAAATGGTTTTTAAATAGAGCGAGTTTCTTACCTGTTAATGAGCTATCTACTAAGTTTTCCTCTAACCAAGGGAAACCAGGCATGTTTGACTCAGGTACTACATCGCGTGGATTAATTAGGTGCACTCGATGCCATTCATCAGAATAACGTTGACCAACACGTGCTAGATCAGGTCCGGTACGCTTAGAACCCCATAAGAACGGGTGTTCCCAAACACTTTCGCCAGCTACCGAGTAGTGACCATAACGTTCAGTTTCTGCGCGGAATGGACGAATCATTTGGCTATGACAGTTGCTACAGCCTTCGCGGATGTAAATATCACGACCTTCCATTTCTAGAGCAGTGTAAGGCACTAAACCATCTACCGGTTCGGTAGTTTCAGGTTGAAAAATTAGTGGGGTGATTTGTACTAAACCACCAAAACTAATTGCGATAACAATGAATATGGCCAGTAAACCAACATTCTTTTCGATTAACTCGTGCTTCATGTTATGCCTCCTGTCCGTGTTCAATTGGTTTTAGGGAGCCTTTCTCAGCAGTAATGGTTTTGTATGCGTTGTAAGCCATAACAAACATACCTGTTAAGAAGAACACACCACCGATAAAGCGAACAAAGTAGAACGGGTAAGAAGCTTGCAGAGACTCAACAAATGAATATGTTAAGGTGCCATCTTCGTTTACCGCACGCCACATCAAACCTTGCATAACACCAGAGATCCACATCGCTACGATGTAAAGAACTACACCAATAGTCGCAAGCCAGAAGTGGGTGTTAATTAATTTAGTGCTGTACATGCGACCTTGGCCAAATAGCACAGGTATTAGGTGGTAAACACTACCGATTGATACCATAGCAACCCAACCTAAAGCACCAGAGTGAACGTGACCAACAGTCCAGTCTGTGTAGTGAGATAAGGCGTTAACCGTTTTAATTGCCATCATTGGGCCTTCAAAGGTAGACATACCATAGAAAGACAGAGAAACAATTAGGAAACGTAGAATTGGGTCGTAACGAAGTTTATGCCAAGCACCAGACAAGGTCATAATACCGTTGATCATACCACCCCAAGAAGGAGCGAATAGGATAAGAGACATCACCATACCTAAAGACTGTGCCCAATCAGGCAATGCAGTGTAGTGTAAGTGGTGAGGACCGGCCCAAATGTAAATAGATACTAGTGCCCAAAAGTGAACAATAGACAAGCGGTAACTGTATACAGGGCGACCAGCTTGTTTTGGCACGAAGTAGTACATCATACCCAAGAAGCCAGCAGTAAGCAGGAAGCCAACCGCGTTATGGCCGTACCACCACTGCACCATTGCATCTACAGCACCGGCGTAAATCGAGTACGACTTAGTCATTGTTAGCGGAATAGCCGCATTGTTAACAATGTGCAATACAGCAACGGTAATAATGAATGCACCAAAGAACCAGTTAGCAACATAGATATGCGAGGTTTTTCTTTTGACCAAGGTGCCAAAGAAGACTATTCCATAAGCCACCCATACAATCGCGATTGCTATGCCAATTGGCCATTCTAGTTCCGCATACTCTTTTGAAGTAGTGAAACCCATAGGCAGTGTTATCGCAGCCGAGACGATAATCAAATTCCAACCCCAGAATACGAAGGAGGCGAGTGGGCCACCAAACAATCGGGTTTGACAAGTACGCTGTACCACGTAGAAAGAACAAGCCATTAATGCACTGGTACCAAATGCAAAAATAACGGCGTTTGTGTGAAGGGGACGTAACCGGCTATAAGTTAGCCAAGGAGTATCGAAGTTAAGTGCAGGCCAAATTAATTGCGCAGCAATTAATACACCAACACCCATGCCAACTATACCCCAAACAATGGTCATTACAGTGAACTGTCGAACAACCGTGTAGTTGTAATCAGTCTCTGTGCTAGCTGCTTGGTTCATAAATACATGCTTCCGTTGCTATTTATTATTTGTTTAAGCGAGTTTGATGCAATGGCATCAACAACATGAAACGAATTGTTAAACTACTTTCACGTTTAGCACGAATAGAGCCTACAACCAGTAGCTTAACGGCGCGATCATACTTCATCGACTGATCAAATAACAGTTTGAAAAACTAGTTATTTGCATATCTTCGCTAAATATTTAACAAATCTTTTCCAATCAACAAACCGCATTGATCTAGATCAATTATGAACCAATAATTTACATTCGCGTAACCAAAAATCTGCTTTACGTAACATTAGAATTTTGTGATGCGCTTTAGCTCAGTGTTGGCACTAATTAGACTTAAGTCTAAACATTCGTGTATATCTAATGAAACGCATGTTTTTTAAGCGTCATTGTTATTAAATTGTTGATTTTAAGCCTATAGTTACTACTAGTTATTTTTATCGATGGATTGGTAAACAAGGATATTTTATGGAAAACAGGGCCACTGTTCTCATTGTGGACGATACACCAGAGAACATCGACGTATTGGCAGGCATTCTGCGAAATGATTACAAGCTGCAAGTGGCACGCAATGGCGATATGGCATTAAAGATTGTTGCTAAAGCCAATAAACCCGATTTAATACTGCTAGATATTATGATGCCAGGCATCGACGGCTTCGAAGTTTGCCGTCGATTAAAAGAAGATTTAAGCACTCGCCATATCCCGGTTATTTTTGTTACCGCCAAAATAAGCCCCGCTGATGAACTAAGAGGCCTAGAGCTAGGTGCTGTTGATTACATCACAAAGCCTGTAAGCCCACCGGTTGTAAAAGTAAGGGTGAAAACGCAACTTGCTTTGTACAATCAAAATCGTGAGTTAGACCGAAAGGTAAAAGAGCAAACTGACGTTATTAATACTACCCGTTTACAAATCATTCAGCGTTTAGGTAGAGCCGCAGAGTACAAAGACAATGAAACCGGCATGCACGTTATTCGGATGAGTTACTACTCGCGTATTCTTGGTTTAGCGGCAGGAATGAGCGAAAGAGATGCAGACATACTTATGAATGCTGCACCCATGCACGATATAGGCAAAATTGGTATTCCCGATCGTGTATTACAAAAACCAGGAAAATTAGACGCCGAAGAATGGGAAATTATGCAAAGTCATGCAGTAATTGGTGGTGAAATTCTCGGCGAGGGTGATAGTTCAGAATTACTCGAGCTTGCTAGAACAGTAGCATTAACCCACCACGAAAAATGGAACGGCAAAGGTTACCCCAATGGGCTTGCTGGAGAAGATATTCCTATTGAAGGGCGAATTGTTGCTATCGCTGATGTATTTGACGCACTCACTTGCGAACGCCCATACAAAAATGCCTGGCCAGTAGAAAAGGCCATCGAGCTTTTGGAAAGTGAAGCTGGAATTCATTTCGACCCCAAGTTAGTTCCATTATTTATAGAAGCACTTCCCGAAATACTCGAAGTAAAAGAACGATTTAAAGAGTCTTTAGAAGAATAGTTGGCTGGCCGCGAAGGATACGCTTTTACATGCAACTCAACAAACTCACAGTGCTAATCGTAGACGATATGGCACCAATAAGAAAAATCACCTACGAGCAATTACGTCGCTTCGGCATTGGCCAAGTAGTACAAGCAGAAAACGGCGCGCAAGCGCTAAATGTATTGAAAAAACGGCATGTCGACCTAATTTTGTCTGATTGGAATATGCCGGTGATGAGTGGTATCGAGTTTCTTAAGACAGTTAGGCAATCAGAAACATGGCGACACATCCCGTTTATTATGATTACCGCAGAAGCTGAGCGCGATAGAGTTTCAGAAGCCATAAGCGAAGGCGTAACCGATCTTATTATTAAGCCTTTTACCACTGCATTGTTGCAGTCTAGGTTACAACAAGCAGCAAAAGGCGATGTGAGAAACCGCCAATCTTTAGCCAATAGCGAGGAGCCCGAACTCGAAGAACTACCCATACCAGAGCCTGTAGCTGCAACGCCTGTAGCCCAATCAAAACAAAACACCGTATTAGTCGTTGACGATACGCCAGAAAATCTCACATTGTTAGGCGGCTTATTACGCGATGACTACCGCGTGCTACTGACTAAGACCGGTAAAAAGGCTTTGGAGATTTGTTGCTCTGAGACGCCACCAGATCTGATATTACTGGATGTAATGATGCCCGAAATGGATGGCTATGAAGTGCTAGAAAAGCTCCGTCAACATCCAAACTCACAACACATTCCGGTTATTTTTGTTACCGCCTTAACCGAGATAGGCGACCAGACAAAAGGGCTTGAAGGTGGCGCAATAGACTACATCACAAAGCCTATTCAACCGGAGTTACTTAAACTTAGAGTACGCAATCACCTGCGTTCGGTCGATCTCCATAAACATCTACAAAGTGACTTAGATAATCTTATCGAGAAAGAGAAGCTAAAAAATAGTGTCGATCAATTGCTAAGGCACGATTTAAAAGGGCCAATTGCGGGTATTGTTGCATTAGCGGAGCAAATCAAAACCGATCGTCAGGCAACTGCTAGTATTAACGAAAGCTCAGTGATGATAGACGAATTGTCTATGCAGTTGCTCAACATGATTAACCTATCAACCGAGTTATATAAAATTGAACAAGGTCGCTTCGAGCTAAAAGCTAAACCGTTTTCTGTTCACTTAATGCTTAAAAAAATGTTAACCGTAGTCAGGAAAACTTTTAGTAGCAAACAACTACTTATGTACTTAGAGCCTGAAGAAGAAGATCCAGGTAACGAAGTATTAGCCTTAGGCGACGAATCCTTAAGTTACTCTCTATTTTTTAATCTGCTTAAAAATGCCTGTGAAGCTGCGCCAAATCGCAGTCGAGTATCGGTATCCATCGAAGTCATTCAACAACAGGTGCTTATCACTACAGAGAATGTAGGCGCTGTGCCCGAGGCGATAAGAGAGAACTTTTGGGAAAAATACGTCACGTCCGGTAAAGATACTGGCACAGGTTTAGGCACTTACTCGGTAAGTTTGCTTAGCGATGCGCAAAATGGCGAAGTAAGTATGCGCACCAGCGATAAAGACAATACCACCACCATTACAGTGGCATTGCCACTTTCTATTTAGTTTTGTTTGAACAACGAGGAACTACAATGAAAAACCTACTAGTTAGCTTAAGTGCAGCACTGCTGTTTTTTAGTACTGTTAGTTTTGCCGATGTTGCCGAAGACCGTGCTGAATACGATAAGTCGGCTAACGAGACTATCGCTAAATTTAAGGAAGAAAAGCCTGATATATCAGCAAAAATGGCAAGCGGTGTTGGCTATGCTGTATTTAGTAACGTTGGCGTTAATTTGTTTGTTATTTCAGCTGGCGGTGGAACTGGTATCGCAGTGGATAATGCATCAGGTAAGAAAACCTATATGAAAATGGGCGAAGCTGGCGTAGGTTTTGGTTTAGGTGTAAAAGATTTTAGGGCTTTAATGATCTTCAAAACACGAGAAGCCTTCGACAAGTTTGTAGAAAGCGGATGGCTATTTGGCGCCCAAGCAGATGCCGCCGCAACAGCTGGAGATAAAGGCGGTTCAGCCGAGGTGGAAGGTGCTATCGGTGATGTAGAAATCTATCAGTTAACAGAAGCGGGCCTGTCACTTGAAGCCACTATTAAAGGCACCAAGTTTTGGCAAGACAGCGATTTAAACTAAGAAATACAGCTACACTTTAATAGCCAGCGATAAGCTGGCTTTTTTATTAAGGGCTTAGCATGATGCAACTTGTAACATTTATCTTAGTTGTAGCTTCATTTGTAACCAGTTTGGCCGCCAGTGCCTTGGAGTTTAAAGCCGTTTCTACTAACGCCAATGTACTCATCCAACAATGGCACAAACAGGAACTTAAAGCCCAAGGCGGCGAGTTTGGCTCACATGGTTGGTGGCCATGGGGAGTAGGCGGCTTTGACTACGATAACGATGGCGATGTAGATCTCTACCTCTCTCATCACGGCACTCCAGGTGGTAAGCTATTAGTTAACCAATTAATACCGAGTGGCGTTCTCGAATTTAAAAGCCTTAGCACTAGCCAAAAGCTACCAGGAGCCGACGACAAACCATGGTTTTTTGATTTTGATGGAGACGGTTGGCTTGATATAGCCGCTTTTTCTGATGAGAAAAAGAATCCTTATGTCTTGAATAAGCAAGGTGAATTCGAAGTCGCTTCACCTAATGAAACCTTTTCTCCAGTGTCTTATCCCAAAACGGTGTTAGACATAAATAAAGATGGCTACTTAGACTTAGATGCAGGGCGCAAGGGCGCTTTTTACTACCAAGCTGATCAACAAACATTTCAACGCGATAAAAACTACAGCTCTAGTGACAATCATTTATTGCCCGCTAAATACCAACAAATTGAACAAGACTTTAAGGCCAACAACAAAAAGAACCGTTTTTTTCGAGCTAATACGTACCAACACTTTATAAATCGTTCGCCAATACCAAGCCCTATGCTTACACCCATTGATCTCAATAACGATCAGCAAAGTGACATTATCGTCGCTGGTCACGGCGGCTATGGCGGTGATCACCTAGGCTGGTATTTTTTAGCCACTAAGGAAGGTTACTCTTTATCAAATAAACGCCTCAAGCTACCAGAATACGCAACGCCAATATTTGTTGGAGATTTAAACGGAGATCAGCGTCAAGACTTAATCACAACTGGTAAAGGTAAAGGCGACGTTTACCTACAAACAGACAAAGGTTTTGTTAAGCAAAGCTCGCCACTAAGCAAGATGCTAAATGCCGGTGCGCCTTATCTTGTGCGTGTGTTTGCAGTGGATTTTGACAACGACAGAGATTTAGATTTGCTACTTTCTAATCCTCGTAAAAAGTATGGAAAGGTGTGGGAAAATGATGGGAAAGGCAAGTTTAAACAAGTATTAAGCTTCAATGGTTGGGACTCTAACCCAGTATTTATCACCGATTTAAACAACGATTTGCGCCAAGATATTGTGATAGGTGGGGCGAGTAACCAACAGCTGCAAGTGTTCTTAAATACCGGCCAAAAGCAACAAAACAGCCTGTATATTTACCCTCGCTATAAGCAACCCAACCCCTATGCGGTTGATGCCATAGTCAAGATATACCAAGGTGAAAAACTCATTGATCAACAAAGGGCAAGGTGGGACGGTTTGCCTCTGGTTTTTTCTTTAGGAAAGCTGAGCAAGGTAAGCGCAGAAATAACTTTTAGTGATGGAACAACAGAGCGTTATGAAGATTTAGTGGCCAATCACAATTACACGCTTATCTATAAAGGTGGTAAGTTTATAGGCCATATTCCAGCACACTTAGTGGCTAAGTATTAGCGTTAAAAGAGTAGGGCAAAGCTAGTACTTTGCCCAAATAATTAAAACTCTTTTGGGGCAAATCCAGTAACTTCTTTAATGCCCATTTCACGGCCTAAGGCTGTCATTGGATGTACTACCACCAAACCTTTAACCGATTTCTTCAACTTGCCCATATCTGCTTGTTCTGTTTTTGTAAGCACGCGGCTAAAGGGAAGGGACTTAACGTCGCCGCCTTGTTGACTTAATTTCTTAGTTTGCTGGGCTTTTACACTTTTAAGCTTTTTAGTAAGTGCAGTAATCGTAGTATTGAACTGATTAATCATCACAGTGTCACCACGTTCGTGGGCGGCATCTAACTTACGTTTTGCCGTGTCTAATTTGTTGTGAATTGATTGAAGTTCATTTTTTAAATTCATTGTAAATCCTAAGGCTCACATCGAGCATTCATCGTTCAAGGCCTGTTAGCCAATCGCTTATTATAGCAGTAAGTTTGTCTTAGGTTTTACATTTATAGAGTAAACAATTTACTGCCTTAATGCCGATAATGCTATTTATCGGCAATTGCATTTAGGGTTATAATATCAATACTATTCAGTAGCTTAACTAAGTTCATGCTAACACTTCCTCCAGCCATTCCTCTGTTCGATTCCATTCAATATCTTGAAGATGGCAATGCTATCGTTAACCAACATCTGGCAGAAGTTACCTTAAGCGCCGTTAGCGATGCCGGATTTGTTTACGAATACGCAGTAGATTGGTTGTTAGAACAGCGTCATAGTGAAAACAATTACAAAACCTACCGAAGCGAACTCACCAGTTTTTTACACTGGGCTTATACTGTTGAGCAAATCTCCTTATCAATGGTGACACGACGGGTACTAAGTAAGTATTTAGACTATTGCAGCAAGCCGCCGCTAGAGTTAATCGCTTATCGAAATGTTGCCCAGTTTGTTGTCGATAAACAGCTGAAAGAACGCGTGCCAAATCCACAATGGCGGCCGTTTTTAGGCAAGAAAATAGACGGTATTGAGCAGCCATATCAAATAAGTGATAAAGCCTTAAAAACCAAACTAGCGGTTTTATCTTCATTTTATGCCTATCTGATCAATGAAGAATATACAGAGCGTAACCCAGCCATGGCTTTAATGAAGAACGGCAGATTTAAAGCTAGCAGCCAACACACTATTAGTGGCGAAGATCTAGAAGACATTAAATCCTTTAGTGATTTACAGTGGTCTTATGTAATGAGCGCCGCTAATCAACTTGCTAAACAATCACCGGAGGATAATGAGCGTGTTTTGTTTTTAGTTAGCCTTATGTACAGCTGCTATTTACGAATTTCTGAAGTAGCAGCTAGGCCTGGCTTTTCGCCGATAATGGGACAGTTTAAACGTGATACTAAAACCTCCGTATGGGGCTTTTATATACCGCGTAGCAAAGGTGGGAAAAAGCGAACCGTTGCAGTGTCTAAGCAATTGTTAGATGCCTTACAACGTTATCGACGCTTTTTACAGTTAACGCCGCTGCCAACACCCAATGAAAAAACGCCATTGTTTGTAAGGCACCGAGCAGCTGGACGCGGTAGAGATAGCGGATTACTTAATGCCAATCTCGGTATTCGCCAATTAAGAGAGCAAATCTACATTCTCATTGAACAAGCCGCTAAGCTCGCCGAAGCAGACGGCTTTAAGCAAGACGCTAACGAGATACGCCAACTTACGCCACACAGCATTAGACACACCGGAATATCACACGACATAAATTTAGTGGGTCGGCCACTATCACATGTACAAGCCGATGCCGGCCACGATAGCATTGATACAACGTCTCAGTATTTGCACACATCTCGCGTAGAACGCCATCAATCTGCTGAACATAAGCCCTTGGATCACTTAAAGTAATTGCTATTTCTACGCGGCATTACAGGCAAACTTTCGTGGATTGCTAAAAACCCACCCACAAGGCGCATAATGTATATTATGTTAAATAGGGCGTGTATAAAGGAACCCTTTTAAATTGGTATTGGTAAACGTCATTCAAATTGAGATTGGCGGTTCTTGCGAGATTTAGAGTTTATTGATTACTTCTTGGACTAGTTACTTTGCACACCATTTATCTACTGATATAAAATATGTGGTAAAGCTTCGATCTAAAAGTTCTGTTCTCTGAACTTTAATGGCCCTTCTTTTCAGCGCCTTATACTCAGGTCGAGTTTCTAGTAAATGAAACACCACTTCTTTATGCCCAAGCTCTTTGGCCCAACCCATCATTGAATTGAATATTGATATGCCAAATCCCCAATACTCTTTAGAAATAACTATCGCTATTTCAAAGCCGTTATCGTCTGGTTGAACCCCACACCAGCCAGCGATAACTCCATCTATATTAACAACTCGAACACGGCACCCAGCTATCGAATCTGTTTTAGCTTTAGCTATCATCCATTGGTTGATGCTAGCTGAATCAAAATAATCATGCTCTACCAGATGTGTTCTCAACGCTGTCTGATTAACTACAGCCAGAAGATCCGCCGGTTCTACCTGGTTAAAACTTACAAATTTAATTTTAGCCATTTCTACACACTTCTATCGTTTGTAATCTGTTTAAGGCCAATAAAAACCAGTTGTTTTAAATACTGCAGACAAAACGGTTTAGCCTTTGTTGAAACACTAGCCGCTCTATATGAGCGGCTAGTTAAAACACAGCAATAATCAATTGACTAAAACTAGCTGTTAGCTAATAACCTTTGCTTAATGACTAGCGCGTTTAAGCCAAAAACCGAATAAAACGAAAGCCAGCAATACCAATGTTGTTGGCTCTGGTACTTGGGCTATCGGGGGTTGCCTTACCAGTAACGAACCAAGCATTGAACTGCTGTTGCTTTTAGAGCGAACCCGGTTGTTACTATTTAAGCCTGCATCTACCCCGGAGAGGTCATCAAAATAACCTAAGGGAGTCCAAGCTTGCATGTAAACGCCATATCCTGTGTGAATATTGCGGGTTACCATAGAATCATAAAATCCATCTGCAATGCCTACTTCTCCGATGCAGCTTAATCGAAGTTCATCCGAACACTCTAGATCTTCACCAAACAAAAACTGCGATACATCATAGTTAAGCCAAACGTCGTTAGTTAATTTAAGATCTACTCGGTTATGGCCAAGTGTAGTATCTATGCCTAGGCCGCCTAGTTGGTCAATAAACCAGGTTGCACCCGCAAAATTGTCGTTAGAAAAACCAAGGTAATTACCACCCCACAACGAGTTAAGTAAGGTGGCCGTTTCGGCACGAGTGGCGTAGCGCCAATCATTTTGTTGCCATTGATTGCCAAAGCGATCAATCCATCCGCCATCGGCCTCAACGTATAAACGAGAATAACTTTGCGAGTAAGTAAGCGGCATCCATTCTAGCCCTTGCAGTGCTACTTGCTTACCATTGTTCAGGGTGTAATCTCCACTAATAAAGGTGGCGTTTGCAGTAAACGAGCTTGCTATTAAAACCAATGCAGACAGCATTTTAATAGATTTCATGCGATTCCCTTTTGATGCAAAATTGACTGGCACATACCAGTTGACACAATTGTCAATTTTAAGCGGGATGCAATACCACGACCAAAAGTTAAGGCTATGAAAACACGCCTGTTTAAAAAACGCCTTAAGCAGAGTTGTAAAGTAAGCTGACACAATACCCAAGCAAGTGCCCTTTTCTACTAAGCTGGTTGAGGAACTTTGAGGATTTCTAACAAGTCTTTTAAACTAACGGCCAACATTTGAAACTAGAGCAGCTAAAAGCAATATGCACAGCTTTTGATTTGCCTCAATATAAGCGCGTTCAAAAATGGCTAAATAGCAGGAGAACAGCAAAAGTACCCGATTGGACGATCAACATACGAACCACTAAAAATGTCGTTTTTATCAAGTAAGCCAAATATAACTTCAGTTATTACTCACGAAACGCTGATATTTGTCTTTAAGAATGATAATTTAGTTACTAATTGATAAAGAGTAGTTAGTAAGGAATCATGAATGGAAGTCAAATGCCTAGGTTTTAGCGTTTCAGTTGATGGTGGATGCGTGAGCCTTTCGGAGTTATTCACATTTTTTGAAAATGAAGGTTGCGTTGTTGACGCCAATGAAAGCAACCAACGGCGTTTCTATTTCGATACAAACTCTCATGATGACTACTTCAAAGGTCTAGTTGTTACGGTAAAAGACCAAAAGAAGTTTTGCCGCCTCACCAATGAAAATGGCGGATTTCAAATTCTAGTAGACAATCTTCAGGGCGACGACAAGCTATTAGAGTTTAATTTCCTAATTATCCACAAAGTCACCGGACTTGGACTTTATCAGCATTATTACCAATCTTGCTCTATGAATGTATTTGGTAAGTACCTTAAAAGATATCATCATCAACTTAAAAAGGCTCTTGGTGATGCTGAGATATCAACTCAAGCTACTCTTGAAGGCAGCCCGTTAACAGAAGGGCGCAAGCAACGTATACGTAAGCAGTTTTCTGGTCAGTTAAAATTTGCTCCGCTAGTCAGGCAAGAAAATTTAGAAGCCATATTGAAAGAATATCGAAAAATTAAGTCATTTGAGTTCGAATATGCTTATTTAGACCATGAAGTAAGAGCTGCCACCCCTCTCTCTGGTTTTGTCTCACGGAAAATTGAAAAACTTTCCTTTCTTGGTGACACAAGCTTTAAGAATTCGATAGCTAAAGCTATTTCTGCATTCACTGCAGGCGGCGCACCAAAGCGAGGGAAAGTTATTGTCGAGGATTATGACGGAGAATCTATTCCAATCAAAATATTTGATATGCCAGATTGCTTCGGTGTCGAAGACTTTGACAAATTGGCAGCTAAACTGCATGGATTAGATGTTGACTATTTTTATTCTCACGAAATTTTTGACGATTTAATTGCTGTGTTTGAAAGTGAAGAGCATGAAGATGTATTTGGGATGGAACTACAACAATGATAGCTAGGTTTTTCAGCTGTGTAATTATATCAATTGCCATTGTAGCAATAGGTTACCTTGCCGCAGTCTTTATGCTTTGCGACTCAACATCTTTTGAAAGCTTATACGCTTGTAAGGTTGATAAATTTCATGAGTTTTACGCTACAAATATTAGAGGGCATATCTTTGCTGGTTTTTTAGCGCTTGGCGGCTTCTTATTGTCTCTTAAAACTTTCATCGTAGTAAACATGAAAGAGAATGTTTACGACAGTGAAGAGTATCGTCAAATTTGGAGAAAAACGGTACCTGGCAATAAGACCAAGGGATCACTTTATGGTCCTTTAAAGCAGCTAAGCGACATGCTGTTTTACGCTATATTGGCTTCAATTACTTCAGCTATAACACAAATGACCATAGGCCTTTACGATAGGTGGTATACAGCGGTGTTTAGCATATTCACATGCGTTTTAGCTACAGTGCTTTTGTTGGAGTCTTTAAGACTGATAAAGAGCAACCTCGACTCATGGTTCGGATTTCTTGATACTAAAATTGAGAAAGAAGAGAAGGAAGAGAAGAAAAGCGGTAACTAACCGCTTCTCTTTTATTTAAACAGCTTAAACGCTTTCTTACGGCTGGTTTTCCGTTTGGTAGTGCGCTTTTTATTGGTGGTTTTGAACTTAGCTTTCGCCTTTACATAATAAAAAGCTCAAGCTAGGCCTTGAGCTTTTTAGTTTCTATTAATCAAAAAATAGCTTACTAACAAACGCCCATTAGTTTGTTAGCTTTCGCAAACACTCGCGCGCCTTTAACCCATGTGGAGGAAATAGATAACGGTGAGCCATCTAAGTCGCTAAGCAGAATAAAGTCAGCATCGTAGCCTAGTTCTATTTTGCCTTTTGTATCCCCTAGCCCTGCGGCTTTAGCTGGATTTTCGCTGACTAACTTCCAGGCCTTGTACAAGGACAAGTTATTGGTTTTTACTGCAGTAAAAGGCGCACTAAATAGGCTTGGATAGTGGTAGTCGCTACACAGTATATCTACCACGCCATGCTCGATTGCTTCTTTAACGCTAATCGCCCCTACGTGAGAGCCACCGCGAACTAAGTTGGGGGAACCCATTAGCACCGCCGCTCCCCCTTTTTGACACTCTCTAGCGGCTAGTTCCGACATTGGGAACTCGGCAATAGAGACGCCTAAAGAAATAGACTTGGCCACTTCTTCTAAGGTTTCGTCATCGTGGGAGGCAAGCGAAATGCCTTGCTTGGCTGCCATTTCTGCCAAGGCTTGCGCCTGTTGCTCGCCCAATTCTCGATGTTGCTGAAGGTTTAACAAAAACTGATTAATGTCTTCTACCGACATAGACACACGCCTGCGCATACCAGCAAGGTAACGTTGAATTTTGCGTTCGTTGTTTAGTGGCGGTAAGTGATCATTTAGCGACAATAAATGAATACGACCACTTAAGATCCAATCAACTAACTCTTCGTGCTTTTCTACGTTTACTTTCTCGTGGCGAATGTGGATGCGCGCTTGGCAGCTAAAGCGAGGCATTAAAGTCTCGAGTGTTTGTAGTAACTCGCGCACCGTATCGCGACTGCGTGGACCTGGCTCAAAACCATCGGTAATGCTGTAATAAAAGGTGGTTATTCCACTTGCCACAAGGCTTGCATCGTTAGCGGCTAAGGCTAGCTCTAAGGGGAAATGGGTTCCTGCTCTAGGCGCAATGTGCCGTTCAAAGGCGTCACCGTGTAAATCGATAATGCCGGGTAGCATGTATTGGCCATGCGCATCGATATGGGTGGTGTGAGTATTTGCGGCCACTTGCCCTATTTCGCTAATCTTTCCATTTTGAATAGATACACAGGTAGGATCGCTCCACCCTTGTTCACTTAACAACATGACGTTTTCGATTACTACGTTTTTATCATCCATTACTTTTTGCTATCTCAATTCATTTACTTGGGGTCGCCAAGACTTACTTGCTTGGCGCTAGGTATTTATTTACTTTGGCGTAATAGTCGATTGCGGGTTGAGGAGGAAAACTGCTCTACCGCAAACACCAGTACAAAAATCATTAACACGATCATTGCTGCTTGGTCGTAGCGAAACATTTCCATGGATACCGCTAACTCGGCGCCTATTCCACCTGCGCCAACTAGGCCTAAAACCACCGACGAGCGCACCGCCTTTTCTAAAGAAAACAGACTAATGTTTATAAAACTAGGCATTGCACCCGGTATTAAAACAACGGCGATTCGGTCGATGGGATTTGCGCCAATAGACGCTAATGCTTCAGATGGACCTGGGTCTACTTCTTCCATCGACTCGGCAAAAAAGCGGGCGCAAAAACCAATGGTGTCGACAATAATGGTTAAGGTGCCAGCGAATGGGCCTAAGCCTACCGAGGCGACAAAAAACAGTGCCCATGCTAGATCTGGAACTGTTCGAAAAAAGCTGACTACCGAGCGAGTAACATGGCGCACAATAGGATGCGGCGAAGCATTACGCGCTGCCAAAATGGCAATTGGAATACTAAGCGCGATACCAATTACCGTACCTACAAGAGCCATTTGAAAGGTAACTAAAATGGCATTTGCCATTGGCCATGCGCGATCGGTGGCTGGCGGGATCATTTCACCACCAATTGTTGCCATGTTAGGTAAGCCGGACAATAACTCACTTAATGACAAGCCAGCATTGGAGGTAGACCATAGAAAGAACAGCACAAATAAAGCAAATAACACCTGGGTTATTATGCTGGGCCGTTCAAACCGCATCGGCGTGTCTAAGGTAGTTTGGCCATTAATTGCGTTATTCATTAAGCCATTTTCTTTTTGCTTATCCATAAAATGCTCGCAAACTTTGTAGACTTTGCGTGTGGGTTGCACTGTCTAATGACAACTTTCGCTCTTGCAAACCAAGAACTCGGTCGGCGTATTTAAGCGCGTGTTCGATATTGTGGGAGACAAAAAACAAGGTTAAGCCTTGGTTTTTCACCAAGCCGTTAAACAACTCCATAATCTCTTGCGCCGATTGTGGATCTAAGCTGGCGGTGGGTTCGTCGGCAAACAAAATAGAGGGTTGCTGCATTAACGCCCGTGCAACCGCTACACGTTGAGATTGCCCGCCAGACAGTTGATCACAGCGTTTATTTGCAAGGTGAGCTAAACCAACTTGCTTAAGGCAATCCATCGCACGCTCTCGCGCTTCTTGTTTAGCTAGGCCTTGTAGCCAGTTTCTGGGGCCTTGGCTATAGGCTAAGTTGCCATGCAGCACATTACTTAACGCAGACAAGCGAGGCACCAAACAGTGTTTTTGAAACACAAAACCCACTTTGTTTCTGGCTTTACTTAGGTGGCGACCCGATTTTTTATCTATGGTTTCGCCATCAAGCACAATTGAACCGGCATCGGGTTCGATTAATCTTAAACAACAGCGCAATAAGGTACTTTTGCCTGCCCCATTGGAGCCGATAAGCGCAACCGACTGTGAAGCAAAAATGGAAAAGCTAACATCAGAAAAAATGGGAGTACTGCTATTATCAAAGCTTTTGGTAAGCCCGCTCACTTGGAGCAGGCGCGAAGTTGCCGATACACTAGCATCGGCTAGTGTAGTCGGCTCAGCGGCGTAATTGCTCATATAGACTAATCGCCAATAAAGTCTGAGTATTCTGGGTAACCAGCAGTGGCGTACATTGCTCGTACGTAGTTGTAATCACTGTCTTTAATGCCAGTTAAAAAGCGCATGCCTGCGTACTTTTGGTTGTCTTCACCGGTTAAGATTGCGGCTACTAGTTCTTCTGAGTGTTCAACAAATGCCTTTTTCATGGTTTCTAACATTTTGTCGTCTACATGGCTGCCGGCCATTAATACGTCGTTTGGTAGATCTGGCCCACGTGCAACAACGCGAAACTCTCCAGGTTGTAAGCCACCTTTTTCAATCTCTTTGTTACGTAGCGAGATAAACTTTAAGTGGTTGATTCCAATTGCCGCTACGTCACCCTTCTTCAATGACTCCCACAAAACTGGAACCTTGGTATTAATCACATCAACGTCGTTTGCTGGGTTTAGGCCGGCATCTGCAAGTGCTTGAATAGGACCAAGGTGTTTAGAGGTAGAACCCACCGAACCTAAACCAATTTTGGTTCCTTTTAGAGACTCTGCGTTAGTGTATGGGCTGTCGGCCATGGTAATGATTACTGCAAAGTAATCTGGGCGAGAGAAACCGGCTACAATTTTAGCCTTGGAGCGTTTTTGCATAACCACGTATTCGGCTGGGCCGGTAAGTACAAAGTCGACTTTATTGAAACGTAACGCTTCTACCGCAGCCGTACGGTTAGTAACAGGTAAAAACTCGATGTTGTAACCTGTGGCTTTAGACAGCGTTTCTTTAAAAGCGCCAAATTCACGCTGAAGCTCTTCAAGACCTACTAAATCTGTTACCGCTAGCTTTACTGTTTCTGCATTTGCTTGTGAGGCACACGCAAGAACTAAAGCGGCTACCATGCCTATTTTCTTAATCCAATTTAACATTTTAGTTCACCAAAACCTTTATAGAGTAGAAGGATGTAAATTAGATAGTTACCAACAATTATTATCCTTTAGTGATGGTAAGGTGATGGATTTATGACCAATTCATTGCGTTTAGATTGCTCAATTAATGTGCAAATACATCATAGGTAGACTACGTAAGGGCTGCGCGTAGTCGCTTGTATATATTGATAAAAACCATAGCTTTATCGTTGAAAATGTCATTAGCTGTTTAATGAACTAAAATATTTTAAGGGCCTGCTTTTCTGAATGGTTTCTTCAGCAACCTTTTGTCGTATTTGTCTTTCTATACACCTAATAAGGACACTGTTATGAAAGAGCTTATCGTTATAGCCGTACATGGAATGGGACAACGAAAACCTAACTTTGCCGATGGCTTAGAAGAAAAACTCACTGAGTATCTTGGTAGCGATGTAATGAATAAAGTGTCGTTGCAACGGGTAAAATATTACTCGGCATTACAAGCGCCACAAGACCAATTGATTAACAATATTTGGCAAACCTACCACAATCGATTTAGTACCTTATCAAACCTAGGTCGACGGTTTTTTATGAACTCTTTTTCAGATGCTACAAGTTTGGAAGTAGCAGGACGCAGGCAAACCGACGATTACATGGAGATTATAAAAGCCGTACAAGCTGCCTTTTTTAAGGGTATGAACGAATGTGGTTTTAACACCAATGTTCCTGTAGTGATTATTTGCCATAGCCTTGGGGCCCAAGTTATTTCTAACTACTTTTGGGATGCCCTGAATAGAAACGATGCCAAGGTATGGGACAAAAATCACAACGACTTTTTACAAAACATCGACGACGATAAGTTAGCCTACCTAAAGGGGAACCGAGTAAAACTGCTATTCACAACAGGATGCAATATTCCCCTTTTTTTAGGAGGTTTACAAACACGAGAGTGTTTTACCAAGCCAAGCATCGAGTTTAGTTGGTTAAACTATTTTGATGGAGATGATTGGCTAGGTTGGCCGCTAAAAGAGCTTGGCCCCAGCTACCAATTTGTTATTGACCAGTGCGTGAGTGTCGGCGGCCCCATTAGCGGTAATACACCTTGGAGCCATACTTTGTATTGGACAGATAAAGACGTTTATCGCGCCTTTGGCGATCGAATTAAGGGCTTTCTTGGAGCTTGAACATAGTTTTAAGGCTGCTACATTTAACAGCCGTGCACTCTTTACGTATTTGCACGGCTTAATGACTAAAGCACTTGGGTTTTGCCATTGCTATCGTAAGAAATAACTGGGGTTAATAGGGGGTCATCCCTGCCTATGTACTTCGCAATTACAATTAACAAAATAATTGTAGTTTTAGGAATCGCTTCGCTAAACAAACCGCTAAACCAACCTTGTACTTTAATGAATGACTTCAAGGTAGCAATGAGTTCCTCATTGGCTTGGTTAACAAGCTTAATATAGGCTTTTGTGTCGTTAGTCTGCAGGTTTTCTATTTGCTGGCTTAGCTTCCGATAGATACCAATAAATGTTGATAAACGATGAGCATTAGCCAGTATGTCTTTTACACGTTGCTGCAGTTGTTTAAATGATGATTGCGCACTGCTTGGCGCAGAACTGGTTAAGCTGGCATCGAGAAAAGCGTTTAGTTGGGCTTTGCTCTGCTCTGCAATTTTACTTTCGTGGGCTATTTGCCCTCTTTCGTTAACCGACAAGGTCATATTACAAAGTAGCTCGATGGCACTGGCTTCAATGTCAGTTTCATTAGCTGCTGCCAGCGCATGGATATCGCTGGCATCTAAATTTAACTGGCATTCGATGACTGAACGAGACAAGCTCTGGCTTTGGTAAAGCAGATTAAATTGCTGTAAAGCTAATAAGTAACTTGTTTGGTCTATTAGTGGAAATGCAGTATTGCTTAACGGCGCTAAAAACTGTTCCATTTCTTTTGGGGTCATTACGCCTTTGTCTTCAAAGCTTAAACCAATACCGATGTTGGGGCTGGCGCCAAACTTTAAGGCTGCGAGTACATCAAATGCACTTACAAACTCAGCAGTTCTACTTTCTTTAAGCGTTTTTGATTGGTGTCTTATTACGCTTTCGCCAGTTAATTCCAGTAGCTGACCGGTGTGATCTACTTTGGCACTGGCAACTTTCTCTATAAGGCTTTGCTGAGAAAACTGGAAGTTGTCTCCTAGGTTAAGTTTAAGGCCAATTTCTTTTTTGATTTTGCTGCTGCTAACTAACCAGCCCGATAAATCACTAAGTTGCTGGTTACGCTCCATTAATAGCAGTGAGTCTAGATTTATAGGTTTGCCTAAAAGTAAGTCTTGATACAAATCTTGGCATTCTGTAGCGCTGGCTTCTACTAGCTTAAAACTTAACATGGCTTGTTTGCCACTATCTTTACTACTAGAGCCGTAAACCGATAAGCCTAATTGTAATTCACCTGCCTTTTTAATGGCTTGGCTAAAGGTAGTACGTGCTTTGTTGTATTGTTCTAACCAACGAGTTACGCAGTCATTTAAAGTTGAAGCTAACTGTTGGTTGTTTAACTGATCTTTTAACTCTGTTTTAGCCTCTTTTAGTTGTTTAAGCGGGGTTAGTAAGGGCGCGACTTTACCCTGAGATTTATTGGCAATAGCGGCTATTTCGTCTACCAGCTTTTGTTTGGCTTTGATGCAGTTTTTTGTAAGTAAATCATTTAGTTTTAAGCGCTTTGATAAAGCAGGCGTTAGAAAGGTATTTTGTTGTAGGTAGTCACTAATTTTTTGCGAGGTTTCATCCGGTTTGCTCAACCACTCTAACGGTTGGGTGGTTAGGGCTAGCCCCAGCTTATCTTTTACCCTTGCTCCTAGCTGGTTTGCTAATCCATCACTGTCACCATCGGCCAACAATAACGCGATGTCTTTCCAATCTTCGTTGCTAATTGCTTGAGCAAAATGCTCATCAATATTTTGCAGTAACCAGGTGCCAGGTTCTTTAAAACGTTCTAACAAAGTTTGTAGCTGTGCAGCCTCGCCCTCTAGTTTCTCTAGCGGCGCTGCTAAGTAGGTTTCTGCAACTTTGTCTAGGCCATGCAGTTCTATTAATGCATCTAAGCTAAGCCCAGCTTGTTTGGTGCTGTTGGTTAGTTGATAAAGTGCTATTTGAACGCCAATATCAGCCGGTTTTATTACCAACTTAAAGTCTCCGCTAAACGCGTAACTGGCTTTGAATGAAGCACCAGCACTAGCGTTAACTTTTACATCTAGTAATTTGTTGTTACCAGATACACTCCAAACATGGCCCAACGTTGCTGTGGCGGAGGCAGATAGCGCTCTACTTTGTTGAATAACTACGCCCTGAATTGCATGGCTAGAATACTGCGCATTAATAACATTAGATAAGGACTCTAGAGAAAACAGCGGTAGCGCTTCTTTAGTTAGTCGACCTAAAAAGCGGATTAGTTTTTGATCGTGGGCTACTGTACAAACTACTTTTACCTGCCATTTAAGGTGGCCTTCTGCGTTACTAGAAATGTTAAGAAATTTAACTGGCAGGTTTATGCTTACACCACTTTCTATTTGCAGCTGCTGGTCAATGGCAACCGTGGCCATATTGGGCTGCTTAAAATCGCCATATTGTTCAGCATCGCTCGGTAGCACTATGTCGATAATTAAGTGCCCCCCTACTCGGCCTTTTATGGATAGCGCAGAGCCAAGGGGGACTTGCCATTCTTCTAGGTCTAAGGTTAGTGAAGGATCCGCCGAAACTTGATGGATAAAAGCAAAAAGGTTTTTTAGCTCAGCTGCATCAACACCAATCTTACTAAGAAGCTTTTTAGCGCCTTTGTCTAATGCTTGCCAAGCTTTGGCGGTGCCTTGCTCAACAACGATACCTTCTACTTGGTCAACTTTCTCTACTAACTTGCCAAGCGCTTTGTTGATGTCTAAATCTGTCATTTTGAATCCCTTCGATAAATAGACTATTTCGACCAATGCTGTTTATAAAAACAATAATAAGTTTAGTCCAGTTAATGTGTTTAAGTATTTGAATATTTTGCAAGATTAGGGAGCTTGTGCGGCTAAATCGTCAGCTTATCCGTCGAGTTTAACCATAGGTGTTGCTCGATATCCGTAGCTTCACAAAAAGATAAATGAGTTTTGAGTCAACAAGGAATCGTGAAGCTCTTCACTTTCCTCATACTCTCTATCGATATACTTATCATTAAGGTTTTATACCTTACATGTACTTTTTCATTAGAAAAAAGACATTAAATCAATAGCTAAAGTGGGAAAATTGAATGAAGACTTTACCAATTATGGGCAAAGGCTTAGTAAGTCTTGCGTCTGTATTAATATTGAATGGCTGCTTGTCTGATGACGAAACGTTAAATTGCCCTGATACTCAAACGCCAAACGCGGAAGGTACAGCTTGCGTAAGCCTAGCCCCCTACTCCGTGCCCTTGTATCTAAAAGGGAGTTTTAGTGGTTGGTCAGCTGAAGAGCAATTTCAACTTGTTTATGACAGCGACATATACCGTTTAGACAACACAGAGTTTGCTGCTGGCGTACACGAGTTTAAAGTGGCTGACGAAAACTGGACCTTGGAAACAACCTTTACCGCTGACATTGATCAGCTTACTCAACTTAGTGCTGATACAGAATATCCCCTTGTTACCGGCGAAGCTGCTGCCAATATGGCTTTGGTGTTAAATAGCGCAGGCATATACGATTTTGTACTAAAAGTAGGTGATGATTTAAACAGTCCGGTATTTAGTTATAGCGAAGATACTCCACCTTTAGCACAAAAGATCTATGTGCGTGGCGGCTTTAATGGCTGGACTAGCGACGATGAACTTAAGTACTTAGGCGATAATAAGTACCAGCTTACTAAACAAATTTCGCCGGGTAATCACGAATTCAAAATTGCCTATGCCGACTGGTCTAGTGAATGGGTGCTGGACGCTGATAACGCGGTTGTAGCGATGCTAGATGAGAGTTATACCCTTAGTGATGGCGGGCCTAACAGCAGCTTTTTTGTAACCGAAACCGGTTTTTATCAATTTAATATTGATGCAAGCCAACCCTCTGCTTTGATATTTACAGTTACCGAAACCGATGGCAGTGGTGATGTATCGATTGATCCTCATTTAGACCATGAGTTAAGCACTGAATTGGTTTATGACAATGTATTAGATGATGATACAAGCAAAGCTAAGTTCTCGGTTAAAACTGCCAGTGATGAGCTACGAGAATACGCCCAATCTACCACTCAAGACTTACGAGACCCAGGCAACAACTACGTTGTTTATAAAGAACTAGCTGACCAAGCTAAAACACGTACAGGTAATATTGCCTTTGATGCCCTGTTTGCTTTGGCTATCAACGAGACAGCTCAAAATAGTGTTAGTGAGATTGTGGACGACAACTATAACGGTGGCGAAGCCATTGACTGTGATTGCTTTGAAACAGGTGCTAAATGGCATTATGTTTGGACACGAGACTTATCCTACGCAGCTAACCTTGGTTTAGCTTTAGTTGACCCGCAGCGAGTTCAACACTCATTAGAGTTTAAGCTTTCTCCTTATCGTGAAGGACTTAGTAAACCGAGTTTTGCTAGAGGCACTAATGAAGGATTACAAATAGTCCAAGATACCGGCACCGGTGGCAGTTGGCCTATTAGTACCGATAGAGTAGCTTGGGCCTTAGGAGCCGAAAAACTGTTACACAACTTAACTGGAGATGCCCGTAGCACTTTTGTAGCTAAAGCCTATTTGGCCTTAGTAAATACCTTAGAAAATGACCGAGTAGCTGCATTTGATGAGCAAGATGGTTTGTACCGAGGCGAGCAATCATTCTTAGATTGGCGTGAGCAAAGCTATGCTAGTTGGATAATAAACGACATCGCTAGCTTGGGTAGCAGCAAGGCTTTATCTACCAACGTGTTGCATTATAAAGCCGTGCGATTGGCAGAATCTTTAGCGAACGAGCTAGGAAACAGCGCAGAAGCAGCAAAGTATCAATCTTGGGCCAATGCGTTAAAAATTGCTATCAACCAAGAATTTTGGCTAGCAGATAAAGGCTTGTACAGCAGTATTATTGCCGGACATCAAGATACTGCGCCGCTATATAAGTTTGATTGGTTAGGACAAGCATTAGCTGTAGAAAGCGGCATTGCCGACGAAACACGTGCTGCAAGTGTTGTGGCCAATTATCCGCATGGTGATTTAGGCGCACCGGTCATTTTCCCCCAGCAACCAAATATCGCGATTTACCATAACAGAGCGGTTTGGCCATTTGTAACGGCTTATGGCTTAAAGGCAGCAATTAGTACCAATAATGTTGCGGTTGCTGACGCCGCTTACGATACCTTAATACGAGCAGCCTCACTCAACATTTCGAACATGGAAAACCTTGAGTGGTTAAGCTTAAAACCCAACTTATTGGATATCGATAATCCAGGTTTGTCTGGGCCAGTGATTAACTCTACCCGTCAACTTTGGTCAGTTGGGGCATACCTTGGAATGGTAATAGACGGTGTATTTGGCGTGCATACTAATGTAGACGGTTTAGCCCTTAAACCCTTTATCACCAGTAAACTACGAAGAGATATGTTTGCAGACAGCAGTACCATTAATTTAGAAGGGCTAACCCTTCGTGGCCATACCATTAATCTTCAAATCAACTTGCCAACAGCAAGCCAAGATAGCGGCTATTACCCTGTGCAAACTGTCAGCTTAAACGGGGTAAACTCGGGTACAACGATAGATTGGAGCGCATTGGCAGACACCAATAACATCGTGATCAACCTAGCTGATCTTGATACCGGGAGTAGCGATATCACAATGGTTAGCGCTGAGCCTTTAGATAGTGTAAACCCAGCAGTATTCGCACCTATAGAGCCAATGATTGATCGGGTATTTTTGGACAATGGTTTGTTGGCAGTGGAGATCAGCGATAATCAAAACAATGCTGCAAGCACTTACCGTATTTACCGAAATGGAGAAATGATAGCCAGTAACCAAGGCTTAGGAGAATACAAAGATAGTGTTGCCCCGCAGCAGGGTGTGGCAGCCTGTTATAGTGCCGAGGCTATATTTACCAGCTCTGGCAATGTATCGCATCGCAGCGCGCCACTATGTTACGCAGCAAGCCAAGAGATTAACGTAGATGACGCTAGGCTGGTTAGCAACGTTGAAGTAAGCCCAGCTGATACAGAAATTACCCAGGCTTATTTAAGCCAATGGGGAAAGACTAACGACAGCTTAGCCCTTAGTAACCTGCAAGTTGCTGTAAATGGCCACTACAATATTCAGCTTAAGTATCACAATGACCACAATGCAATTAACTTAGGTGTGACCAATGCGGTGAAGTGGATGGTTATTACAAATAGCGATGCAGACATTGTTGCGCAAGGCGTTGTACAAATGCCACATGCCCGCACCGTTAATAACACTAAACCATTAGTCTACTCTACACCTCTAGTTGCGGATCTTGAGGCTGGAACTTACAGCTTATCAGTGCACGATTTTTACAACATGAGCTACTTAAATGCCAATAGTACCTTTACCGATACGCGTGACAGTGCAACTAATTTGGTTGATATAGCTGCTATTAAGATAGAACTTACCTTTAACTAAACCACCTTAGCCAGCAGCTCTACTGCTGGCTTTTCTTTCCCCCATGAAACTTGCAAATGCACTGGGCAAGCGCTTCATCTCCTAATATCAACTAGAAGGCAACTTACCCCTAATTAAGCACTTAGCGTGTTTGAGTGAACTTTCCTATTGGCTTATTCGTTACACCTTACACGTGTTTAAGACTCAACAACCAAGGTGTTTACGGTGAGTGGCTTAAAATTGCAGCACAATATAGGGGCGAATAGATGAATAAGTCACAGCTTCCGCCAAAGGTTTGCCCGGTATGTATGCGTTCGTTTAGCTGGCGAAAAAAATGGCAACGCGATTGGGCTCAGGTTAAGTATTGTTCTAAACGCTGTGCTGGCAACAAACATCAAACTAAAAACGAGTACATCCATGACTTTACAGGCTAAAAAAAGCTATAAAACCTTACGTTTAATATTAGGAGACCAACTAAATGCCAGCCATAGTTGGTTTAAACAGCAACATGAGCAAACGCTCTACCTAATTGCAGAGTTACACCAAGAAGCCTGCTATATAGTGCACCATAGACAAAAGATAGCCGCCTTTTTTGCCGCTATGCAGCAGTTTGCCTTTGCTTTGCAGACCGCTGGTCATCAAGTCGTTCATTTAACTTTGGACGATACCAAGCCCTTTAAAGATTTGCCTGCACTACTAGACCACTTAATAGAAAGCTACAGTATTCAACGTTTTGAATATCAACTGCCCGACGAATATAGGTTAAGAGAACAGCTAGCAAACTTTAGTGAGTCTCTACCGTTAAATTTCGCTGCTTACAGGACTGAACACTTTTACTTGCCGGATGAGGAAATTGGCAAATATTTTCAAGCGAGTAAAAGTCATCGTTTGGAAAACTTTTATCGCAAGATGCGACTTCGTTTTGGTGTTCTGATGGACAAGGATGTACCGCTTGGTGGTAAATGGAATTATGACACTAATAATCGAAATAAACTCAAGGCCGACGATTTAGCTAATGTTCCTGCGCCTTTACTGTTTTCAAATGACGTTACCAGTATTCTTGAAAGAATTGATAAACATAAGATAGATACAATCGGACACTCCGATACTCAACTACTTTGGCCAGTTAACCGAAAACAAGCAACACAATTGCTAAGTTTTTTCTGCGAGCAGTGTTTACCCCGTTTTGGACAATTCCAAGACTCAATGACTGGTAAGTTGTCTCTATTAGGAAAAGATAATGGATGGAGCTTGTACCATTCGCGGATTTCTTTTGCCTTAAACGCAAAAATAATTAGTCCTCAATACGTAGTAAAAACGGCAATCGAAGCGTTTGAACGAAGCGAAGGCAGGATTGATATCAGCCAGATTGAAGGCTTTGTTCGTCAAATTATCGGCTGGCGCGAGTTTATACGAGGTGTGTATTGGGCAAACATGCCCGACTACGCATCACTAAATGCTTTAGAGGCTAAACGACAGTTACCAAGTTGGTTTTGGACTGGCGACACTAAAATGAATTGTTTGCAGCATGCTATCAAGCAATCGCTAGACTACGCTTACGCCCACCATATACAACGCTTAATGGTTACAGGAAATTTTTGTTTATTGGCTGGCGTTGACCCTACCTTTGTCGACGATTGGTATTTAGGGATCTATATCGACGCTATTGAATGGGTAGAAATGCCTAATACCCGAGGTATGAGCCAGTTTGCAGATGGTGGCATTGTGGGCTCTAAAGCCTATGCTGCGAGTGGTAACTATATTAACAAAATGAGTGATTACTGCTCCGACTGCTTATACAAGGTGAATATAACCACTGAAGACCAAGCTTGCCCCTTAAACTCCTTGTATTGGCACTTTATGGACAAACATCAGCACAAGATGGGAAAGAATCCAAGAACCAAAATGGTGTTTAGCTCATGGCTTAAAAAGTCTGAGCAGCAACGCATAGAAGTGCTTAACAAAGCTAAGCACTGCTTAGATGATATCGAAAACCTTTAAACTCATCGTTGTTGAGTTTAGCTAAGTCTAAGCTCGGGTATTCGATTAATGAGAAATTCAATTTTGAACCGCAGACACGGCATGGATGCGTTGATTCCGTTGATCATTACATAGCTAATTAACAAACTAAATTATAGGTAGCTTGAACACCGGACTTTGTCAAACTGTTAACATTGACAGTACTAAATCACCGAGTAAGTGCTTTAATTTACTTAACTAATCGTTACAACGACTAGTTCTCGCGTTCTGTTCAACTTGAGAGTGGTTGGCTATGGCCACTCCCAACCCTAAACATTTAGTTGAATATGTTTTGCCTTTGTATTGCCACTTTTATTAAGTGGCTTTTTTTTGATCTTATTTCTGTGATGCCCCTCATTACAGCCCTACTACTCCCGTTTTAGTTTATTTGTGTAATATATTGCTGTATAAGCCTGCTCTAATTATTTTTATTAGGGGGTACATTCATGTCTAAGTTCTTTTTTAAGGGTCGTATCGAGAAAAAACCAAAACATGAAAGCTTCGGCTTTAACACAAAGCGTGATGTAAAAATTGGAACTGAAGAAAACCCTTTGCCGTTGTTGGTGAGCACTGAAAAACGTAAAGAAGAACTTCAACTGCGTGCTGCTGAGTATGGGATTGCGATAAACGTTACTGTAGATTCCGAAGCTGAAGAAAACACTGAGCAGTTAGAGCTATTGATCGCCAAGCCAGCAACCAAAGTAGTAGAAAAAACGCCTAAACGTAATGACCCGTGTAGTTGTGGAAGTGGTAAAAAGTTTAAAAAGTGTTGCGGCTAAGAAGGAAGCCTAAGCTTCCTTTATTCAAAACTACTTTAAGTTCTTCCAGTGAATCTCAATTTCGTTTTCATCACTGGTTACATAAGCAGATTCTTCTGTAATAGTGACTGACATATCCATGGTGCGTTGAGTAAAGCTGGCTAATGTAACCATTTCATCCCAACTCAACTGCCATACTTCTGCGTCCAACAGGTTTATTTTATTCTCTGTTTGTTGCCACCAGGTATCGGATTTTGAATTAAAGCTATACACCTTGGCGCGTTTAGCCGATCTGCTTGCTTTTTTAATTCGCTCTGGGCTTGGTTCGCCGACATCAATCCACAGTAAGGTGTCACCTTCTAAAGATTTTTGCCAAATGTCGGGTTGCTCTACTTCACTAAGTCCTTTGGTAAACTCTAACTCTGCTTCTGCATTCAAACAAAAAGCCATTGTACGCGCCATCATACGCTCTAGGGTTTCTGAAGGATGCTGAGCAATAGTGAGGTTAATTGTGTCGTAGTAATTGCGGTTTAAATCCGATAGAGATATTCGCAATTTATAGATAGTAGGTTTAAGTGCCAAAAGAAGGCCCTTCTCAAAAGTAATGCTAAGCAGTGAACTCAGCTGAATAATGCTGTGAGAATGCGCCTTTTAAGGATAAAACTCAATAAAAAACTTAGTCGGGGTAAGCGTTTCTTATTTCTAGGAATTCATCAAAGTCATTTACAATAATATCAACCAGTTGCGGGTCAAAATGCTTGCCTTTTTGCTCAATAATGAATTGCTTGATTTCGTCATTACTCCACGGCTCTTTGTAAGAGCGTTTAGAGCCTAAGGCATCAAATACATCAGTGATGGCCATGATACGACCAACTAGTGGAATATCTTCTCCAGCCAACTGACGGGGGTATCCGCTACCGTCCCATTTTTCATGGTGACATAAAGAGATCTCTGCACCTAAACGCGCAATGATTTTATTTGAATCGGCCAATAAGTCGTAACCCACTTGAGCGTGAGTTTGCATAATCTTCCATTCCTCGGCATCTAACTTGCCAGGCTTATGTAAGATCGACTCTGGAATCGCAATTTTTCCCAGATCATGTAGCGGCGCTGCGTGTTTAAACGCTTCTACAAACTCGGGGTCAAAATCGAGCTTTTTGGCCATTAACTCACAAATTAACGATACTCGTTTTACATGAGAACCGGTTTCTTTACTGCGTTGCTCAATGGCATCACCAATAATGAATATCAGCTCTTTTTGGGTATCTTGAATTTCTTCTTTAATGGTGAGGTTTTCGAAAGTAAGTGCAATGTTAGTGGCGAAGACTTCAAGTAAACCTTTTTCGATATCGTCTAAGGGGTTTTCATGTTGCACGTACAGTAAGCTAACACTGCGGCTATCTGTTGGGTAAAAACCTACATAGCAGTTTTCGGTAACCAGCGTTTTCTTTTCATCCAACGCACGCTTGAGTAGTTGTTTTACATCTTCAGGGATTTTACTTTGGTCGAAATTATATTCGTTATGCTCATTGGTAACAAAGTCACCAGTGGCAGCTAGCACGTTAAAAGATTGATGGCGCAGCACATCTTCGGTAAGCGTTGTAATGTACATGGCTGAGCTTTCTAATTGGAAAAGCTCTACTAGTTGTTTTAGCACCGCTGAACCAAAGTGGTACAAGGTTTTACTTTTAAGTACCAAAGATGTGGATTCTATTACCTGCATCAAGCCTTGACGGTGACGCTCAATAAACAAAATATCTCGGTAGGATCGAATGGCTGAATAGGTAATGGTTTTTAGCTTAGTGGCTGTTAACTCGGTTTTACTTTTGTAATCGTTGATGTCGTAGTCTTTGATCACCGATTCTTCTGGCGCTTGGCCTGGTTGTCCGGTTCGCAAAATTAGGCGTGTTGCATGATTTTCTTTTGTTTCTCGAATCCACCTAACTAGTTCTAAACCAGCATGGTCGGTTTCCATTACTACGTCTACAAGTGCGATGGCAATATCGTTATGTTCTTCAAACATTCGTTGCGCTTCTTCAGCACTGTATGCTGATAAAAACTCGAGCTTATAACCATCAATCTCCACATCAGACAATACTAATCGTGTTACAGAATGAATTTCGGCTTCATCATCTATGACCAGTAACTTCCATGTTGGTCTGGTAACTTCTTCTGAAGGCTCGTCGATATCATCGATGAAAAGAAAGTCACTCATGCCCTGCTCCATTATTCTTAGTTACACTAAAATTAGAACAGCAACTGCATAATATCAAAGACTATTATGCAGTTGCTGAAGAAAACTTAGAAGCTAAGCGCGTTATTGCTTCGTTATTGATTCAAAAACTAGTAATAGTTCGATAAAATCGATTCAAACTCAATCACTTGAAATCTATGGAAAGTAGACTTACAAGCCAAAACATACTGCCTCCTGTAATCATTTTATCGATAGCGACTGCATTGCTTATTTGGCATTCATCTTTATCGGCGAATACTCAAGATATTATTTATTGGATGCCTTACGGTTTAGCTGCAATTACCGCAATGTTAGCGCTGCAATTTAACCGCCGACAACTTATTGCTGTGGTCATTGTAAACACCTTTAGCTACTGGCTTATCGCCAGTTACCTACAGCAACCACTAAGTATTCTGGAAGCAAAATTTGCTTTTACAGCGGTGTGTTTGTTCATCCCGATTAACTTGGTGTTGAATCAGTTCATTAATGAAAATGGCAGTACTACTCCAAGAGCAATCGCCATTTATGTTTTTTTGTTAGTACAAATGGCGAGCATATCGCTAGCTCTTAACTTTTTTGTCGCCGATACCGCAGAGTTTATTACCGAATGGTTTGAGCCTAGACCTAGAGAAGGTTTAGTAATGAGCTTAGCTGCACTGGGCTTGTCTGTAGTTTGTATCGTCGCAGCTTTTTTTCGCTGGGCTTATAAGTCTACCAGTTTAACCATCGGGTTATTTTTTAGCTTTGTCGCCAGTTTATTTCCGCTGATGTTTTTAGACCGAGAAGCTATCTCTTCGGTATTTTTCACCGCGTCTATGCTCATCATGCTTTATGCTGGGTTTAGAGCCTCCCATGAGCTGGCTTACCGCGATGAGTTAACTGGCTTACTTGGTAGACGGATGCTTTTTGAGAAACTCGCTGGTATGTCAAAAAATTACAGCCTAGCGATGGTAGACATTGATCACTTTAAAAAGTTTAACGACACCTATGGTCACGACGTTGGAGATGACGTGTTAGCGATGGTGGCATCTAAACTCGATCAAATTGAAGGTGGTGGCCAAGTATTTCGCTACGGCGGTGAAGAATTCACCGTACTATTTAAAGGCAAAAAGCTTGACCATGCTATTGCGTTTTTAGATGACATTCGTGAAATTATCTCGGAAACCCCATTTGCAATTAGGGATAAAACCAGCCGAGATAAGGGTGACAAAACCGCTCGAAACGAAGAAGCCAAACCTAAAAATACTGTTCAAATTACTGTAAGTATTGGTGTAGCAGAAAAAGCAAATCATCACGCCAATGCCGAAGAGGTGATAAAGGAAGCTGACAACGCGCTTTATAAAGCGAAGAACAAAGGCAGGAATATTGTTGTTGGTTAAATTAGAAGCCTAAAAAGCTAAATAAAAAAGGGTTAAACGAGAAACGTTTAACCCTTTTTTTGTGTTTAAATCAGTGCTTATACTACTGCGGCAATAGCAGCACAAAGCGCTTCCATGTTGTCTTTAGTCATACCGGCTACGCTAATGCGACCAGAACCAACGATGTATACGCCATGTTCTTCTTTTAAGGTTTGTACTTGCTCTTTCGATAAACCAGAGAATGAGAACATACCGTTTTGGCGTTGAATAAAGCTGTAATCACCAGTTGCGCCTTTAGCGGCTAAAGTTGCTACGAACAAATCGCGCATTTCTTTAATACGGTCACGCATTTCAGCTACTTCTGCTACCCATTGCGCTTTTAACTCAGCATCTTGCAAAATAGTGGTTACTACCGCAGCACCATGTGACGGTGGGTTTGAGTAGTTTGCACGAATTCCAGCTTTAACTTGGCTAAAGGCTGTTGCACCTTGCTCTTTATCAGCCGCAACTAAGGTAAATGCACCAACACGTTCGTTGTATAAACCAAAGTTCTTAGAGAAAGAACTGGCTACAAGTAGCTCTTTAATCTGTTTAGCGAAGATACGTAAACCCGCTGCATCTTCTTCAACGCCGGTCGCAAAACCTTGGTAAGCAAAATCGAACAAAGGCAGTGCTTTTTTAGCTGCAGTTAAGTTGGCTAGCTGTTCCCATTGTGCTTGAGTGGGGTCGATACCCGTTGGGTTGTGACAACAACCGTGAAATAGCACCAAGTCACCTTCAGCAACTTGCTCTAAAGACGTCACCATTGCGTCAAAGTCGAGGTCTTTAGTTTCAGCATTGTAGTAGTCGTATGCTTTAACTTCTAAGCCAAGCGCTTTAAAGATGTTACCGTGGTTAGCCCACGTTGGGTTGCTTACCCAAACAGTACGTACACCCAAATGGTTGTATGCAAATTCAGCCGCGTTATGCAGAGCGCCAGTTCCACCAGGAGATTGAGCGGTAAATCCGCGTTGGCTAGCTACGATTTCACTGTCTTCACCAAAAAGTAACTTTTGAACTTCTTTTCCGTAAGCCGGGTTACCTTCAATACTTAGGTAAGATTTGGTGGCTTCGTTTTCTAAAAGACGTTTTTCGGCGATTTTAACGGTAGCTAAAACCGGGGTTTGACCTGCTTCATTCTTGTAAATGCCAACACCAAGATTGATTTTGTTAGGACGGGCGTCAGCTTTAAAAGCTTCGGTTAATCCTAAGATTGGATCTGCGGGGGCTGCGGATACGCGCTCAAACATATTTTCCTCACTGCTAATTACATACCTGTATGGTGCGAAGATTACCTTAAGTCGCTAAACCTGTCTTTAGTCACAGAAAAAAATTTCGGGAAAATTTTGATTTAACGCATTAATTTGGATTAAGCCGCTATTTTTGGTAATTTTTAAGGTCTGTGATTCCACCGAAGAGTGCAATCAATTAAGATGCCTGTAAGGCTTATGAGAGAAACCACTATATGGATTTAAGTTTAGGTTTTATCGTAAAAAAATGGTTAGGCTCGCTACTGATGCCGCTTAACATTTCGTTGTTCTTTTTGTTGCTCTCTTTTTATTTTGGCATAACAAAACGTCCCTACCGCGCTGCAGCGACTTTAGTCCCTGCTTTGGCGATATTGTTGGTTACCAGCAACCCTTGGTGGGTAAATCAACAGTTATTAGTAAATGAACGAGAATTAAAAGCGCCAAGCCAGCTTGTCGATAGTTTCGACTTTGTCGTGGTATTAGGTGGTGGTCATATCAGTGATCCAATGCTCTCGCCTACTGAGCAGCTTAGTCGCTCATCGTTTGCGCGTATCACTAAAGGGATTGAGTTAAGTTTAGTTAACCCCCAGAGCCGTTTAATTGTATCGGGCTATGGCGGCAGCGATCCAAACAGCAATGCTGAGCTCATGGAAAAAGTAGCAAGGCAAGCCAACATTCCTCCTGCCAACATTATTACTATTCCTAAAGCTAAAGATACCGAGCAAGAAGCAGCCGTGATTGCTACGTACATAGGACAGCGCCCTACCGCGTTGGTGACTAGCGCTACTCATATGAAACGTGCATTGCAGCATTTCAACAAGTATTCAAGCAATATAAGCCCTGTACCTACTGATTACCTTGGCAAAGAAGTTCAGGGAGAACAACGGCTTTATGAGTTTTTGCCCGATGCGCGCTTTATTCATAGGTATGACGCTGTATGGCACGAAAAACTTGGGATTTGGTGGCAAAAAATACGTACTTATTTTTCTTAATCGTTTGTTTTAGATCAGCAATTTACAGTTTTAGGCAGATAATTTTGCGGAAACACTACGTTTTTGTAATTTATTCACTATAATCGAGCCAATTTATTTAAAGGAGAGACGCACAATGAGAACACCTCTTGTAATGGGTAACTGGAAACTAAACGGTACTAAAGATTCTGTTACCGCATTAGTAAATGGCTTAATCGAACCAGCTAAAGCAGCTACGAACGTTCAAACAGCAATTTGCCCACCAGTAGTATTTTTAGGTCAAGTTGAAGCCTTAGTGGGTGATGCTCCAATCGCTTACGGTGCACAAGATGCAAGCGTAAACACCTCTGGTGCATTCACTGGTGAAAACTCTCCAGTAATGTTGAAAGAATTTGGTTGTACCTACAACCTAGTGGGCCACAGCGAGCGTCGTCAGTACCACAACGAAACTGATGCTGTAGTTGCTGCTAAATTTAAAGCGATTCAAGAAAACCAACTAGTACCTGTACTATGTATTGGTGAAACTCTTGAAGAAAACGAAGCAGGTAAAACTGAAGCTGTAGTTGAAACTCAACTTAAAGCTGTTATCGACCTTTGTGGTGTTGAAGCATTAGAAAATGCTGTTATCGCATACGAGCCTGTTTGGGCTATCGGTACTGGTAAATCTGCTACTTCTGAGCAAGCTCAAGCTATTCACGCTCACATTCGTAGCTGGTTAGCAGCGCAAAGCGCAACTGTTGCAGAAAAAGTTCAAATTCTTTACGGTGGTAGTGTTAAAGCTGCTACGGCTAAAGAGCTTTTCTCTCAACCAGACATTGATGGCGCGCTAGTTGGCGGTGCTTCTCTAATGGCTGAAGAGTTTGGCGCAATTATCGCTGCAGCAAACTAAGATTAGTTCTATTAAAAAGCCGCTGTATATACAGCGGCTTTTTTTATGACTTATTGCAGCTAACTCATTTTTACCAGTTGCTCTTGCAGTTCATTTATTTCATCTCTTACCGCTGCAGCCTGTTCAAATTCTAACTCTTTTGCGTGATTGATCATTTGCTTTTCTAGTTGCGCAATATTCTTCAACATAATTTCAGGCGTAAGTGCTGCGTACTTAGCTTTTGGCTCTGCCGCTTGAAGAACTTTACTCTTCCCAAAGTTACTAATATCAACCACTTTCTTGTTAAGTTTTTGCGGAACTATACCGTTATCTAGGTTGAACTGATGCTGGATTTCTCTGCGTCGATTATTTTCACCAATTGCTCGTTCCATAGAGCCGGTGATCTTGTCGCCATAAAGGATCGCTTTACCTTGAGGATGGCGCGCCGCTCGGCCAATGGTTTGAATTAAAGAGCGCTCTGAGCGAAGGAAGCCTTCTTTGTCGGCATCGAGTATGGCTACAAGCGATACTTCAGGCATATCGAGGCCTTCTCGTAACAAGTTAATGCCCACAAGCACGTCAAATACTCCCATACGCAAATCACGTATGATCTCTACCCTTTCTACGGTATCAATATCCGAGTGCAAATAACGAACTTTAACTTGATGCTCAGTGAGGTATTCGCTTAGATCTTCGGCCATTCTTTTGGTAAGCGTGGTCACCAATACCCGTTCATCGATTGCCGTACGTATGCGAATTTCTGACAACAAATCGTCGACTTGAGTATTTACTGGGCGAACCTCTATTTCTGGGTCTAATAAACCTGTGGGCCTAACTACTTGTTCAACAAACTCTTGGTTAGTTTTTTCTAACTCATAATTACTTGGCGTAGCGGATACAAATATGGTTTGTGGTGCGATTTGCTCAAACTCTTCAAACTTAAGAGGTCGATTATCCAAGGCAGAAGGTAAACGGAATCCGTAGTTAACCAAATTTTCTTTGCGCGAGCGGTCACCTTTATACATTGCGCCAATTTGAGGCACGGTTACGTGTGACTCATCAATGATAAGGATACCGTCGGCAGGTAAGTAATCTAATAATGTTGGTGGTGGCTCGCCTGGGGCGCGAGTTGATAAGTATCGAGAATAATTTTCGATACCCGAGCAATACCCTAGTTCGTTCATCATTTCGATATCAAACAATGTACGCTGGGAAATCCGCTGCTCTTCAATTAGCTTATTAGCATCTAACAGCTGCTTTTTACGCTCGTTTAACTCTTCTTTAATAGACGATATTGCATTGAGAATGGTTTCTCGCGGCGTTACATAGTGGGTCTTAGGGAAAATAGTCACCCTTGCCATTACCGCCTCTTCTGCTCCAGTAAGTGGATCAAAGCTGCTAAGCCGTTCTACTTCGCCATCAAACAACTCAATTCTTACTGCATTCTTATCAGACTCTGCTGGAAATACGTCAATCACGTCTCCACGAACTCTGAAGGTAGAACGCTGGAAGGCAGCATCATTACGCGAATATTGTAGTTCTGCTAGTCGGCGAAGAATGGCGCGTTGGTCAATCATATCGCCAACACTTAGGTGCAACATCATTTGTAAATAGGACTGAGGATCACCTAAACCGTAAATGGCCGACACTGAAGCTACCAATACTACGTCTCGTCGCTCTAATAAGGCCTTAGTCGCAGACAGCCGCATTTGTTCGATGTGAGAGTTAACAGATGCGTCTTTCTCTATGAATGTGTCAGTGGTCGGCACATAGGCTTCAGGTTGATAATAGTCATAGTAAGAAACAAAAAACTCTACCGCATTATTAGGGAAGAACTCTTTCATTTCGCTATAAAGCTGGGCGGCTAAAGTTTTGTTTGGAGCTAAAACTATAGTTGGCCGATTTTGCTCTGCGATCACATTCGCTACTGTAAATGTTTTGCCTGAACCGGTAACCCCTAGTAGCGTTTGATGAGCGAGCCCATCTTCTAAGCCTTCTATTAGACTTGATATAGCCGTTGGCTGATCCCCTGCCGGTTTGTATTCCGATACTAGATCAAATGGTTTTTTCACTGCTCTACTACCAATCATCTGAAAGTTTTATCATTGGTCCATTCTACGCAAAACCTAGCGATAACAAAAAGGCGTATTAGTCTTGTACAGAAAATTAGCGTTGTTTAGCAGAGAATATCGCAAACAGAAAATCGGTAGCAGATAACCCTAAATTGTGCACAGTAAGAAGATTGTAACGAAAAGTAATGCACAACACTTTTTTTGTAAAAGCAACAACTTTTTTTACAGGTCAAAAATTGAGCTTTTACACCAATAATTAAATAAGTCCTTGAATAATAGTGATTAAATGAAAAACAGATGTAGATCAAATTTAGGCTCGTGCTAGGTATCTAGTGGGCTGTAGCCCATAAGCGACTTTTAATGCACACAGTTATCCACAAAATCAGTGGATAAGTCTCGCTAACTACCAGCACCAAAGGCTTTTACATATTGTGCATAATTATTAGGCAATCAGCTTAGCTATAAAGAAATGTGTTTTTATGAATATTAATTATCTGCGCATTTTTTATACCAGCTGAACAAGTTTCGATCTGTAGTTTGCAACAACTGGATGTAAGTTGAGCAAACAAACAGAAATTGTCATTTTTGACGTAGAATTAGTTGACACTTATAGGGGCAATTATTACTATGCGCCCCGCACTTAAGCAAAGCGATTCCCCAATAGCTCAGTTGGTAGAGCGGTGGACTGTTAATCCATGTGTCGTTGGTTCAAGCCCAACTTGGGGAGCCAAATCTCCTTTGCTAAGTGATAAATCAAGATTCCCCAATAGCTCAGTTGGTAGAGCGGTGGACTGTTAATCCATGTGTCGTTGGTTCAAGCCCAACTTGGGGAGCCAATCTTGATTACAATAGGTCAATACCTTATATGATTCCCCAATAGCTCAGTTGGTAGAGCGGTGGACTGTTAATCCATGTGTCGTTGGTTCAAGCCCAACTTGGGGAGCCAATCATATAACTAGATATACCTTACGATTCCCCAATAGCTCAGTTGGTAGAGCGGTGGACTGTTAATCCATGTGTCGTTGGTTCAAGCCCAACTTGGGGAGCCACTCCTTTTATCTAGTAAGCCTTATAATTCCCCAGTAGCTCAGTTGGTAGAGCGGTGGACTGTTAATCCATGTGTCGTTGGTTCAAGCCCAACCTGGGGAGCCACATTTTTATCACTTCCTGTTATACCCTTTCCGATATTTGTTAATCACTAAATATATTACTTAATCCTAAGCATCTGATAGATAAGTCTAATGTTTGCATGTATCATTATTAGAGATCGCTGATTTATTAAACAGGTAGGATATGAAAGGCCTTAGAACATTTTTTGTTGTAAATGCTTTTTTATTTATCGCGCTATGGATTGCGCTGGTGGGTGTTCATGTACAGTTGTTTAAACTTGATCTGGCCCGTGAAAATCAGCAGATTAACTCCCTGCTCTCTCTGCAATTGACTAGAATTGACCAGTTAAATCAAGAGTATCTAGCGACTTTACGCGACCAACACCAACTTAGTTTTATCTCTACACAGTTAGCTGTTGATAATACTTTGGCATTGGTTGGTTCGCCGCAGCACTGGTTAGTTGACTTAGCAGAACCTAGTAAAACGTCAATGCAAACCATTGCAGTAGATAAGTTCCAAGTAAACTTTAAACCCTCATTTGAATTTGTTAGTGACGGATACTTACGCCTCTACCTAACCATCGCAGCGCTTTGTGCAATGGGCTACATGTTAACGAGTCTTCTTTATATTCGTGCTATGTCTCGGGTTAAAAGTAAGCTCAAAAAGCTGGTTAATGCGGATCGGTTAGTTGATGAAAAGCCGGTACTCGGTGCAGTTGGCGAGTTAATTAAGGATCAGAAACAGCAGTTTACTCAGCAAATCCGCCAACAAAAACATGCAATTCAACAACTAGAGAAGCAAGTTGCCCTAGACCCATTAACTGGCCAGTTTAATCGGCACTCGTTCCGCCAAAAAATGCAGGAAATGTTAAAGACAACACCTAAAGATACGGTTTTGTTTTTGGTTAGAGCTTCGCAACTTGAAGAAATCAATAAAGCACGTGGCCACCAAGCTGGCGATGACTACATTAGAGATATCGCAAAGATCATCGATGTTAATCGCAAAGATTATTCATCAAGCAGCTTGTTTAGACTTTTGGGAGCCGAGTTTGCCCTGGTATTGCCTAAATTCCCGGCCAGTCGAGTTAGCCAAGTCGCTCAGGGACTAAAAAGCTCTCTAAACGAGTACAGCAACGGTAAGCAAATGCAAAGCGCAGCCTATACCGGCGTAACCGAACTTAAAAGTGGTGACTCTATTGAACGAGTGATTGCTCGTGCTGATGCGGCCCTAGCTATTGCCCAAAGCCTATCTCCCAATGGTTGGGAAATAGTACTCGAAGATGACGAAACATTAGAAAGTAGTGAGCTTCAATGGCACTCAACTATAAGCTCGCTTATTAACAAAAATAACTTCCGCCTAGCATCACAAGCCATCCAGTCGTTACATCGCACCATGCCGGCGTACCATGAAGTATTCATTCGTTTTTTAAGTGACAATAACCAACAGCTTCCTACAGAAACAACCATGGTAATGGCACAACGCCTGGGCATGATATTAGAGCTAGAAAAAGCGACTATTGGTTACATCTTGCATACCATCTCAGGGCAAAACGCTGAATACCGCTGGGGGATAAACCTAAGTAAACTTATCTTAACCGACCCAGATTTTTGTTCTTGGCTAACTCAACAGCTACTCACCTACCCTAATTTAAAATCTCGGGTGGTTTTTGAGTTAGAAGAAGAAATTTTGGATATGCACTTGAGCAACGCCAGAAAGTTGTTTGAAGTACTTCGCCGAAACAGTTGCCACACTGCAATTTCAGATTTTGGTAACGGTATTGGGTCGTTTAAATTGTTTAAAGAGCTCAAGCCTAACTATGTGAAGATAAGTAGCGATTTAGTGCAAGCACTAGAAAGTGACAAAGCCAATCAACAATTCGTGAGTATGCTGGTAGAGGTATCGCATCGTTTAGGTTGCCAAGTAATTGCTCAAGGTGTTGAAACCTTAGAGCAAAAACAGTTACTTGAATCTATGTATGTTGATAGCTTGCAGGGCTATTTAATATCTCGCCCTGAGCTTATTGCTTAACTACTGCAGAGGTTGGCAGTAAATAATTTGATTACTACTGCCTCGCCATTGTAACTTAGGATCGGCCAGCTCTTGTTCAAATTTACCGTCAATTAAGGTATCAACTTGCTTAACAATTGCCTGCTGTTGCGGGTTTAATTCTTGAAGTTTATAGCCTGTCCACATCCAAATATCTTTGCCTGCGCACTCTTTTCTTACGCGCTCAACTAGACGTTGTACTGCGTCTAGATTATTTGGATGTAGTGGATCTCCACCACTCAAGCTAAGCCCTTTACGTCGAATCCTAGAATCGTTCAAATCATTGATAATCTGTTGTTCTAAGTCATCAGTATACGTGTGGCCAGAATCACAGCGCCAGGATTTCTGGTTATAACAACCTCGACATTGATGCTCGCAACCAGCAACAAACAAGGTACAGCGCGTACCTTGCCCGTTAACTACATCGACCGAATGGTAATTCAAATAGTTCATTTACAGATGTTTCACTCGGCGTTTAACTTCTTCTTGCTTACCATAGTTAAATGGTCGTGCATCAGGGCTACCCAAATAGCCACATACTCGTCGAGTAACAGACACCTTACTGGACTCGGTATTACCACAAGAAGGACACTCAAAACCTTTACTGGTGCAGTTAAACTCGCCAGTGAAGTCACATTCGTAACATTCGTCAATAGGCGTATTTGTACCGTAATACGGAACGCGACTATAGCTGTAATCCCAAACATCTTCTAAGGCTTCAGTATTGTGCTGCATGTTTGGATATTCACCGTAACAAATAAATCCACCACTAGTTACTGAAGGATATGGCTGTTCAAAATCTATTTTGTCGAAGGGGTTTACCTTCTTTTCTACATCTAAGTGGAAACTATTGGTGTAATACCCTTTATCTGTTACGCCCTCGATTACACCAAACTTTTTGGCGTCTAATCGGCAGAAGCGATCACATAAGTTTTCACTTGGAGTGCTGTATAAACTAAAGGCGTAACCACTTTCTTTTTCCCAACGTAAAGTAGCTTGTTTTAACGCAGTAACAATACCAATAGCTTTTTGTTGTAACTGTTTATTGTCGTAAACGTGTTCACTGTTTCCGTACAACGCGTTCACAGTCTCATGCAAACCGATGTAACCCAATGAAATTGACGCACGACCATTTTCGAAGATTTTAGATACATCATCTTCGGCATTTAACCGAACGCCACAAGCACCTTCCATGTACAAGATTGGGGCGACTTTAGCTTTAACGCCTTTAAGGCGAGAGATGCGGCTATCTAAACCATGTTTCGCAACACTTAAACGTTGTTCAAGTAATTCGAAGAAACGTTGCTCATCATCCTTAGCTTCAATAGCAATGCGAGGTAAATTTAAGCTCACTACACCAAGGTTATTACGACCATCGTGAATGTCTTTACCTTCTTCTTGGTAGTGACCTAAGAAACTACGACAACCCATAGGGGTTTTAAACGAGCCTGTCACTTCAACAACTTTGTCGTAGTTTAAAATATCTGGGTACATGCGTTTTGATGCACATTCCAAAGCCAACTGCTTAATATCGTAACTTGGATCTTCTTTCTTGTGGTTTAAGCCGTCTTTAATGGCAAATACCAGCTTAGGGAATACCGCCGTTTTGGCATTTTTACCTAATCCGGCAATACGGTTTTCTAAGATTGAACGCTGAATTAGTCGCGAGGCCCAGCAAGAGCCTAAGCCAAAACCAAAGGTAACAAATGGCGTTTGCCCATTTGCAGTGTGTAAGGTATTTACTTCATACTCTAAAGACTGGAATGCATCATGACATTCCTTTTCGGTTTGCGCTTTAGCGTAAGCTTCGGCGTCGGCTATTTGCCATTTTTTGGCAGTAGCTAAGTGTTTTTCATGACTTTTAGTGACGTAAGGCGAAAGAATCTCGTCGATGCGGTTAATCGTCGTGCCACCGTAAATATGGCTGGCAACCTGAGCGATGATTTGAGCGGTTACTGCGGTTGCCGTTGAAATTGATTTTGGGGTTTCAATTTCAGCGTTACCCATTTTAAATCCGCCGGTTAACATACCTTCTAAGTCAATAAGCATGCAGTTAAACATTGGGAAAAATGGTGCGTAATCTAAATCGTGAAAGTGAATTTCGCCGGTTTCGTGAGCTTTTACTACATCTCGCGGAAGTAAATGAGTTTTAGCGTAGTGTTTTGCAACAATGCCCGCTAACAAATCGCGTTGAGTAGGAATAACCTTACTGTCTTTATTCGCATTTTCGTTAAGTAACGCGGCATTGCTTTGTTCAACCAAACCGCGGATCTCAGCATTTAACACGCTGCGCTTTTCACGAGCAACGTCGCGGTCGTGACGATATTCAATGTAAGCACGTGCTAAAGTCTTGTTATCACTTTCCATTAAGTAGTTTTCAACAGATGATTGAATATCGTTGATATCTACTTCAGGTAAGTTCAAAAACTGTTCTGTTACTTGTTGGGCAATTTGCAATGCAACTAGGTTGTCCTTAACACCTAAAGCTTCAGCTGCTTTTAGCACTGCATCAACAATCCGCTTTGCGTCGTAAGGTACACGGCTTCCGTCTCGTTTTATCACGACTGTTTTCACGATTTACGCTCCAATTTCACTCACTCATTAAATAAAAAACTGTGGAACCCGCGCCACTAAAGGCTTCTAACAAAGAAACGCTCAAAAAAGCATCCAATGTGATGGTTATCCATATATTGTGGTTAAGGATTTTAGATCCCACTAGATATAGTAGTCGAGAGATTTTAAGGATAAAGCAAATACAAATGATCGAGATCAACCGAAGGGTAAAAAGTAAATTTAACCGCTCAAAAATGATTCACAACTCACAGCAAATTTTTAGCGCCTTTTCCACATTGAAGTCACGGTTGTTATACGCACCACAAACAAGGATAATAGCGGCTCGTTCCGCTGCATCTTATTTAAATGACTGAATATTTGTTGTTATTAATCAGTACCGTACTGGTTAACAATTTTGTGCTGGTTAAGTTCTTGGGTTTATGCCCATTTATGGGTGTGTCCAGCAAAGTAGAAACCGCCATCGGTATGGCCTTAGCAACCACTTTTGTGCTTACCCTTGCGTCAATGAGCTCCTATTTAGTAGAACAATACATATTGTTGCCACTAGATATTGTTTATCTGCGCACCATGAGTTTTATTTTGGTAATTGCCGTTGTGGTTCAGTTCACTGAAATGTTTGTACAAAAGGCCAGCCCTGCACTACACCGCGTATTAGGCATTTACCTGCCTCTTATCACCTCTAACTGTGCAGTATTAGGTGTGGCGCTACTAAACATTAATGAGCAGCATGATCTATTTGAATCAATTATCTATGGCTTTGGTGCAGCAGCTGGCTTCTCGCTAGTGTTAATTTTGTTCTCAGCAATGCGTGAACGCCTTGTGGTAGCAGATATCCCGCTACCTTTTAAAGGCGCGGCGATCGCCATGATCACAGCAGGGCTTATGTCTTTAGCCTTTGTCGGTTTTACTGGATTAATTAAGTAGTATGTTTAGATGTTAGAAGCACTTATTGCCATCACCTTTCTCGCCTTAGTATTTGGTGGAATACTGGGTTATGCAGCCATCAAATATAAAGTTGAAGGCAACCCCATTGCCGATCAAGTGGAAGCACTGCTACCTCAAACACAGTGCGGACAATGTGGTCATCCTGGTTGTCGGCCCTACGCTGAAGCCATAGCCAACGGCGAAGCAATAAACAAATGCCCACCAGGTGGCGAAGAGACTGTAGTAAAACTAGCAGAATTGCTAGGGGTTGAAGCGATCCCTCTGGATGAGTCAGCCGTAAAAGAAGATGACCGAAAGAAAGTGGCCTACATCGTAGAAGATGCATGCATCGGTTGTACCAAATGCATTCAAGCTTGCCCTGTAGATGCCATTATGGGCGCAAATAAACATATGCATACTGTTATTACTAAAGAATGTACTGGGTGCGAGCTATGTGTGGCCCCCTGCCCAACCGATTGTATTGAAATGCGCCCAATACCAACAACAACCAAAAACTGGGATTGGAAATTGAACCAAATAGATGTCGCAATCATCGAGGAACAAAAATAGATGGTGGCGTGGTTAGACAAAATTAAACAAGGTTTTACTTGGAACTACCAAGGTGGTGTCCACCCAGAAACCAATAAGCAGGATATCAACTGTGGTAAGCCTGAACTTATTAACCTGCCTAACGAGTTAAGCATACCTGTCCAACAACATATTGGCAGCGCAGGCAAACTACTCGTAAAAGTTGGTGATAAAGTATTACGCGGACAAGCCTTAACCGAATCTCAGTTCTTTCAAGCGCCACCAGTTCATGCGTCCCTTTCCGGTGAAATCATCGCGATTGAACCAAGAGTTTCTGCGCATGCTTCAGCCATTCCTGAATTAAGTGTCGTTATTCGCGTAGACAAAGTGCAACAAGATGCGCAATGGCCAAGCCCTCTGACTGATGAAGAATTAACTCCAGAAGCGATTTGCCAACGCGTTCATTTATCGGGTATTTCCGGTATGGGGGGCGCTGGCTTCCCTACTGCTTTAAAGATTACTCCGCATAAACCTTTAGACGTACTGATTATAAATGGCGCAGAATGCGAGCCCTATATTTCGGCCGACGATTGTTTAATGCAGAACTATGCCGCTGAGATTATCGGTGGTGTGGCCTTACTGCAAAAAGTACTCAAACCAGCGCTTACCATAGTTGCCGTCGAAGATGACAAACCCAAAGCCATTAAAGCGTTAGAAGCGGTTGGCAATCAAGATATCATCATTCGAAGCATCCCAACCAAATATCCCTCTGGTGGTGAAAAGCAGCTTATCCAAGTGCTTACTGGAAAAGAAGTTAAAGCTAACCAGCTACCTATTGACCTAGGTATGCTGGTGCAAAATGTAGGCACTGCTTACGCCGTCTATCAAGCTGTAACGCTAGGCGAACCGCTAATTTCTAGAGTTGTCACCCTTGCCGGTGATTTAGTCACTAGTCCTAGTAATTACTGGGTACCGATTGGCACAGCAGTAAGCGATGTGATCAACAAAAAGCTACAGGGTGAGCCTAACGCGCCAACCATTATGGGCGGTTCGATGATGGGCTTCATGCTCCCCAACAACCAAGCACCGGTGGTAAAAACAACTAACTGCCTGATTGTTAATAATCCGATGGCTGCTGAAAATGAATCACCGTGTATACGTTGCGGTGAATGTGCTCAAGCCTGCCCAATGGGCTTATTACCTCAGCAGTTGTATTGGTACGCCAAAGGGGACGAACTAAACAAAGCGCGCGATTTTAATATAATGGACTGCATCGAATGCGGAGCCTGCGCCTTTGTTTGCCCAAGCGAAATCTCTTTGGTACAACACTACCGAACTGCAAAAGCCAAAATACGTAGCGAAGACATTGCACAAAAAGAAGCCGATATAGCCAAACAACGCTTCGATGCACGCCAAGCTCGTTTAGAAAAAGACAAATTAGAACGTAAAGCGAAACACCAACAAGCCGCTTTACGCAGACAAGCGCAAGCAGAAGACAGCGCTAAACAAAATAAACCTGATCCTGTCGCAGCGGCCTTAGCAAGAGTCAAAAACAAGCAAGCAGCCAGTCCAGCAGCAAAACAAGATGAAACTGGTGAATGGGTACCTGATAACCAAGCGGCAATCGCCGCTAGAGAAGCTCGTAAAGCTGAGCGAAGAGCTCAAAAAGAAGCCAACGAGGGTAAAACCAGCGCTAACCCGGCAGTCGCTGCGGCCATCGCGCGGGCTAAAGCTAAAAAGCAGACTGATAGCAGTGAGTCGATAAGCGAGTCTAAGCCTAGCGCAAACCCAGCAGTAGCAGCGGCTATTGCACGGGCTAAAGCCAAAAAACAACAAAATCAAGATAACGATAACGAAACTACAGTTGAAGACAACACAATTAAATCGAGTAATCCAGCTGTGGCTGCTGCCGTAGCTAGAGCTAAAGCGAAAAAAGCACAAGCTCAACAACAATCGGAATCAACAACCGCCACTAATCCGGCCGTAGCCGCCGCTGTAGCAAGGGCTAAAGCTAAAAAACTGGCTAACAAAGAGGTAAGTGCGGATCAAGCCGACGACAATCTAAATAAGCCTGCGGCTAGATCTTCAGCAAACCCTGCTGTTGCCGCAGCAATAGCCAGAGCTAAAGCAAAAAAAGCCGCGCTAGCTGCAACTGAACATACCGACGAGTCTGTTGATGCTAGCAAGGCAAACGATCAGGATGATGAAGCTTTAGAGGTCACCCTTGCTAGTGAGCAATCGGTTCAACAAAATACTCAAGATAGTACTACTAATAACAACAACGCTAAGGCTAAGGCCATCGCAGCAGCGGTTGCAAAAGCTAAGGCCAATAAGAAAGCGGAGGCCGCAGCTGAAGCGCCCGCAAGCCCAGAAAAGCCAGCCAAAAAAGTTAACCCTGCGGTCGCCGCAGCAGTTGCTCGCGCTAAAGCTAAAAAACTAGCAGAACAACAGCGCGAAGAGAAAGATACCAATGAATAGCACTAACATAAAAAGCTCACCTTTCGTTAGAAAGCCCTTAAAAACTAAAACTTTGATGTTTTGGGTGATTCTTTGTCTTTTGCCAGGTTTATTAGTTCAAAGCTTTCATTTTGGAATAGGCACCATAACCCAAGTATTGCTGGCATCTATGGTTGCGGTGCTAAGTGAAACCTTAGTGCTTATATTACGTAAGCGACCTGTTTGGCCAACCTTAAGTGATAACAGCGCGCTAGTTACTGGCATTTTGATTGGTTTGGCACTTCCAGCCTATGCTCCCTGGTGGATTGCGCTTATTGGCAGTTTCTTTGCCATTGTTGTAGTTAAGCATTTGTATGGCGGTCTTGGACATAATATTTTTAATCCTGCTATGGCTGCTTACGTACTTTTATTAGTGTCTTTTCCAGTAACGATGACTAGCTGGATGCCTCCACAAAGTCTGTTAGTTGAAAGCTTAACTAGCATCGATGGTTTATCGCTTATTTTTAGTGGTTTTACCGTAGACGGCTTCAGCATTAAACAAATTGCCAGCATCGATGGCCATACCATCGCCACACCGCTTGATGAGATGAAAACACAACTTACTTTAGGTTTCACATCCAATGAAATATCAAGCCATGAGATTTACAGTAGTTTTGCAGGAATTGGCTGGCAATGGATTAATTTAGCCTACTTAGTAGGAGGTCTTGCGCTTATCTACTTAAAGGTGATTCGCTGGCATATTCCTTTGGCTTTTTTAACCACCCTATTTGTGTTGAGCCTACTTTCTGCAGCCATCAACCCTGACCATTCAATTCCAGTGCTGCTACAGCTGTTTTCCGGCGCAACCATGATTGGGGCATTTTTCATATTGACCGACCCGGTAAGCGCAGCAACGAGCAACCTAGGTAGGATTATTTACGCAAGCTTGGTTGCGTTATTGGTATTTGTTATTCGAAATTATGGCGGCTATCCAGACGCAATCGCCTTTGCTGTATTACTCGCTAATATGGCAGTGCCGATGATAGATCACTTCACCAAACCCAGAGTATATGGTTACGGCGAGGGAAATAGTAATGACAACTAAGCGCCAATCAATGACTAAAAATGCGGGGATGTTGGCCCTATTCGCCTTTGCATGCACCTTGTTAGTGGTCGTAGTTAATTACTTTACAGAGCCAAGAATTGAACAACAGGTTAAAGCGCAACTGATTAGGTCAACCAATGAAGTCTTATCAGAAGAGTTAGCTAATAGTACTTACCAGCAACGATGCATAGTAGTTAACGAGCCACAGTTTTTAGGTAACGATAAAGACCAAACCATCCGGCTTATTGAATTAAATCAAGAAACAGCAGCTTTCGTTTATCAAACAATTGCACCAGATGGTTACAGCGGAGAAATTCGCCTGCTAGTAGGTATAAATGCAGACTCAACTATTAGCGGTGTGCGTGTTGTACAGCACAACGAAACACCAGGCTTAGGCGATAAAGTTGAAACCAGAAAATCAGATTGGATTTACCAATTTAATGGACAACGTTTAATGGACGACAAAGATCCTCGTTGGGCTGTAAAAAAAGACGGTGGCCAGTTTGACGCCTTTACTGGCGCTACTATTACGCCGCGTGCTGTCATTAAAGCAGTGAAAAACGTGTTGATTTACCACTCCACAAATCAGCAAAGCATTAATGACAATGCGACAGATTGTTAAAGGAGTTATTTGATGAGCGAATATAAACAATTAGCTTGGCAAGGCCTTTGGAAAAACAATCCTGGTTTAGTTCAATTGCTCGGCTTGTGCCCTCTTCTCGCAGTTACCTCGACGGTAACCAATGCACTTGGTCTGGGGGTTGCCACCATGCTGGTACTGATAGCCTCAAACACAACGGTATCACTGATACGTAAATGGGTGGCTAAAGAGATCCGCATCCCAGTATTTGTAATGGTTATTGCGTCCTTTGTGACCTGCATACAACTGTTAATGAATGCCTATACCTACGGCTTGTACCAAAACTTAGGAATATTCATTCCGCTCATAGTGACCAACTGCATCATCATCGGTAGAGCCGAGGCATTTGCTGCACGTAACAGTGTTAAGCCAGCTGCGTTCGACGGATTAATGATGGGAATTGGTTTTGGTTTGGTACTTGTTGCAGTAGGAGCAATTAGAGAGCTTTTAGGAAATGGCAGCTTGTTTTACGGAATTGAACTGCTGTTAGGCGAATGGTCGTCTTTTTTATATGTTCAAATCGTTGATTTTAACGAACACTTTTTGGTTGCGATACTTCCTCCTGGTGCATTTTTGGTGATGGGCTTTATCATCGCTCTAAAAAATGTCATAGATAACCGCGCTAAAACCAAACAAGCTGCGTCAGAAACCCTTTCAAACAATACTCAAAGCGCATGAATAAACAGAAAAGATTAGAAATCCTAACTCGACTTAGAGATAACAACCCACATCCAACTACAGAGCTAAACTTTTCTAGCCCTTTCGAGCTACTTGCTGCTGTATTGTTATCTGCTCAGGCCACCGACGTATCGGTGAACAAAGCTACCGACAAGCTTTACCCAGTTGCTAATACCCCCCAAGCTATTTTTGACTTAGGGGTAGACGAGCTTAAAACTTATATAAAAACGATTGGCTTGTTTAACTCTAAAGCAGAGAACTTAATAAAAACCTGCAAGATCCTAATTGAACAACACGGTGGAGAAGTTCCAGAAAGCCGAGAAGCCTTAGAAGCATTGCCAGGCGTGGGCAGAAAAACCGCCAATGTAGTGCTAAATACTGCCTTTGGCTGGCCAACTATCGCAGTAGATACACATATATTTCGGGTTTCTAACCGCACCAAATTCGCCATGGGGAAAAATGTTGATTTGGTCGAAGACAAATTACTAAAGGTAGTGCCAAAGGAATTTAAAGTAGATGTGCACCACTGGCTTATTCTGCATGGCCGCTATACTTGTGTAGCACGAAAGCCACGTTGCGGCTCGTGCATTATTGAAGACTTATGTGAGTTTAAAGATAAAATCGATTAAGTGAATCACCCAGCGTATTTCAGCGATATATCAGTACCTTAGATAAAGTTAGTTCAGCGAGACTATTGGCCGGTTACGCCAAAGCTTGCTGCGATTCTTAATAAATTATAAATACTGATTCAATTGAATGCCCATTTATCAAAATAACGAAACATACTAAATTTGCTCTCAAGCAATTCGGGAACTCCCGGTTGCAAAATCAGGAGAGCATAGATGAAAAATGCAGCTGTAAACGTAAGCAGTCAATTAGAACAAGCCCGAGCGTTAACCCTACCCTCTAGACAAGAAATGCTTGCACGTTCTCCTTCTGTTAACGCTTTCTGGAATAATAACCAACAACTACTAGTTAGTGCTTGGAAAGAGTGGGAAACCTCAAGAAATGGCTCGATACTTGAGTCTAGTGAAACTCTAATAGATGAAAAACTACAAAGCGCAGTAAACTCTGCTTGGGATGACCCGTCAACGGAAAACCAAGTTAAAGATCTGTGGCAAGAAGCTGCCCCAGGTGTATACACTGCACAGTTTTTTAAACCAGAAAAACTTATTGAATTACGCCACTACCTAGATAGCGTAGCTACAGCAGGCATTCCTTTAAAGCCACCTTATGGAATCGTGTTAAATAGACATGGGGCTATGCTTGACGAACGCTCTGAAGGCTACCTTGCTGCCCCTAGTTTTCAGGCGTTTTACCGCAAACTACTCGATAAGTATATGCGTCCAATCGCTCGCCTGTTGTTCCCTGAAGTATACGGATATGACAGCCAAACATTTGGTTTTTCTATTCAGTGGCAAGCAGGAATGGACACTTCATTAAGGCTTCATACCGACGCTTCATCGGTAACAATGAATATTAATATGAACTTGTCCGATGAAAAATTTACGGGCTCAGAAGTTGATTTTTATGATCCTATTACCGGAAGTATTAAAAGACTTTCTTTCGAACCGGGTACAGCGATGATTCATCGTGGCAATGTACCTCATGCTTCACAAGCAATACGAAGCGGTGAACGTTCTAACACGGTGCTTTGGTTATATGGCGACCAAATGCAAACGCCGTATGCCAGCAAGCAACAAAATCCAGTTTCTGCTAGGGAGCGTTGGAGTATACCTTCTGGGGTGCGTGACAGAAGTGCGCCGTTCTAAAGAAGAACGAGAAAGGTAGAGCAAGTTGCTCTACCTTTGTTTTTTATAGCAAATCTTTGCCTAACGAGATAACCACTCTTCGGTTTCGTTCTCTGCCCATGGTGTTGTCGTTACGGGCAACGTGCCTGCGCTCACCATGTCCGGCCACCTCAATGACACTTTCATCTAGCCCGCCAGACTTAAAGTAATCTTTAACCATGTTAGCGCGCTTTTCCGAAAGTTCTTGGTTAATCCACTTACCCCCGTAACTGTCGGTGTAGGCATCAACCAACACTACATCTATCTCTGGGTCATGTTTTACGTAATCACCAATAAGTTGCAAACGTTTCTTTGAACGCGGGGTTAATTCATTGCTATTCGATTGATAGGTTAAAACCGTAAAAGCAATATCGTCAAACGAGTACGGAAGTAAGCGCCCTACACATTTTAAAAAGTCGTTGTATTGGGTTTTAAAGTTGATCGAAGAGATGCCCACAGCTGTTGTATTATTGCTGGCGTACCAGTCATTAAAGTAAAAAGTAGGTACGTTACCGTCTTCCAACTCACTCAGCATTTGCCACGCTGGCTGGGCATTTACGTAACCATCAAATTGCTGATAAAAGGATAATTCGCTAATACGCTTAGAGCTTGCACCTGGCTTCCATTTCGGTGGAACACTTCGTAATGAGACTTGGTGAGTTTCTGCGGAAATCCTATACATATCCAAATAGAAATCTAGATTTACGTCTTTTGATGAGCGACTAATGAAACTCGCCACACCAAAAGACGGAATGAAATGATCCATTCTACATTCAATAGGCGTTTTATTTGACACAACCCAAGTTGAGTCGTCTAGCGATGCTGAATAATTGCGCACGTTTGCTTGAGCAGACATTGCGCTTAATGCCAAAGGCAGCAATAAGTAATGTTTCATTAGCAGAAATCCTCTCTTCTCCATAAATTATCGGCATCTAAGCGATAATCTTTAAAGCAAATTAGCGATTCTTTGCGGCTTTTGTAATAATGCGCGCTTCTAATATTAGTTACCCACATTATGACCATTACTGAACTCACGACCGAATTAATGTCTAGTCGATTTCGCGGCTACTACCCAGTAGTTATCGACATAGAAACAGCTGGCTTTAACGCTAAAACAGATGCGTTACTAGAAATTGCAGCTTGCTTGCTTAGCTTTAACGAACAAGGCGAACTTTATGTTCTAGAAAGCTTACAGTTTAACGTTGAGCCTTTTGAAGGCGCTAACTTAGAACAAGCCGCTTTAGAGTTTACCGGAATAGATCCTAATAACCCTTTGCGTGGCGCGGTAAGCGAAGGCTTTGCGCTGAAAGAGATGTTTAAGCCAATACGTAAAGCATTAAAAGCCCATGGTTGTAACCGAGCTGTAATGGTGGCTCACAATGCTGCCTTTGATATGGGCTTTTTTAACGCTGCAGTAGAGCGTTGTAATATTAAGCGTAACCCTTTCCACCCTTTTGTGAGCTTTGATACTACCAGTATTAGTGCCCTAGCCTTAGGCCAAACTGTTTTAGCCAAGGCATGTAAAGAAGCGGGCTTAGAGTTCAGCAACGAAGAAGCACACTCAGCACTATACGACGCACAAAAAACAGCAGAGCTGTTTTGCCTGATTGTTAACAAGTGGAAGAACCTAGGCGGTTGGCCGCTACCAAAACCAGATCAAGATGAGAATCAATAATCGATGATTACTAATCCTGTTGTATTGTCGGTTTGCTTAATGTTGGTACTAAGTTTACTGCGTGTAAATGTAGTATTAGCTTTATCGATAAGTGGAATTATTGGCGGGCTTTTATCCGATTTAAGCTTGACGGAAACCATAGCCGCTTTTGAAGCCGGTTTAGGAGATGGCGCTAAAATCGCTTTAAGTTATGCTCTGCTTGGTGCGTTTGCTGTCGCTATTGCCAGAAGCGGCTTAACCGATATGATTGCTAACAAGATTGTACGTTTAGTAAATTTGCATAAAGATCAGCACCTTTCTTTGGTGAAGTGGATGATGCTTGGCGCCATCATATTAATGGCAGTAAGCTCGCAAAACTTGGTTCCAGTACATATCGCCTTTATTCCAATATTAATCCCGCCCTTAATCGCTGTGTTCAATCAACTAAATATGGATAGGAGAATCATTGCCTGCTGTATCACTTTTGGTTTAGTCACCACTTATATGTGGCTACCCTATGGCTTTGGCAGCATATTTTTAAACCAACTGTTACATGGCAATATTTTGTCTGCAGGCTTAACGATTGATAAAGGCCAGTTACCCATTGCTATGACAATACCAGCCCTAGGAATGGTGTTAGGTCTACTTACAGCCATATTTTTTTCTTATCGGCAGCCAAGAACTTACCAAACAACGATCAATACTAGTGAAAAACGAACGAGCCAAATACAGACTAGCCCCTTAAAAACCGGTTTGAATATCATCATTATAATCGTTGCCTTAGTGGTAAACGTTTATACTGAGTCGATCATTATGGGCGCTTTAGCCGGCTTCCTGCTGCTCACTACCGCGTCAGGCTTAAAGCCCCAGAGTAGCCAAGATTTGTTTGTTGAAGGCGTTCAATTAATGGCCTTAATTGGATTCATTATGATTGCAGCAAATGGTTTTGCTGGCGTAATGAAAGCTACTGGTGGCGTACCAGAACTAGTAAATAGTGCTCAAAGTATACTTGGTGATAACAAGGCCTTTGCTGCTGCAATGTTGTTGCTAATGGGATTACTAATTACTATGGGAATAGGTTCATCATTTTCAACCATTCCCATTATTGCCGCTATATACGTTCCACTAGCTCTCTCGCTAGGTTTCTCTGAGTTAGCAACGGTTGCCTTGGTAGGAACATCAGCAGCACTTGGAGATGCAGGCTCGCCAGCTTCAGACTCTACACTAGGCCCGACTGCAGGCTTAAATAGCGATGGCCAGCATGACCACATATGGGACACCGTTGTACCCACATTTTTGCACTTCAACCTACCACTGTTGGTTTTTGGTTGGATAGCAGCTATTGTTCTATAGAGCTAACAAACTGTTTTAATTACACATTGCACGTTTAACACCGGAATACGAATTGACTGAATCAGCCCTAAGCATTGAAAAGCTAAAACCTAACTTTTCGCTAGAGAACATAAACCCAACTAACGACATTCAGTGGTCGAGTTTATTACCTATAGCAAAATCTAGTTTTGACCACTTTACTCAAGCCGATAATCATCAACAAGTTATGATTTTTCAGGCCCCTAGTTTTTTCAATTTGCATTCAGTACTCGCAGACTTTGCCAAAGACCTTAATATTGAGCAACAAGCTTACGCCTTAATATTCAACCCTACCCAGCCACAGCGCCCTTATTGTGTTGAGCTTTCACAAAAAGCCCAACAAGCTTTTGAGCAAGCTATGTTGCAGATGGAAGATTTGCTAAACAAAGATTTTGGTTCAGAAATTTTAGCAAAAGAGATAGGTGAAGAATTAGCGTTTATGGAAGAGTCTCAATCTGACTCCCTTAGCAAAATTCTAAAAAGACTTAACCAAGCACAGGTTCCTGAGCAATTATTGAATCTCATCAAACAGCTATTTGAATACCTTGTTGAGTTACCTTCTTTCACCTCGATTCAAAAGTTCTATAAAACTTGGCTTAGCAAGCCAACACTAAATTATTGTCATGAATTCACTAGAGCAGCTATTTTTGGCCAATATCTTGCCCAACCTACAGCTAATAGCGCTGAGTTGGTGGAAGTAAATTTAGGGGCTATTCATCATTCAGCTTCTGGGATATTGGTGTTAAATGCCGAAGATGTTCTTGCAGAAGCAAAGCTTTGGTTTGAACTAAAAGCTAGTTTAACTACATCGACTTTTTCATGGGATAAATTGCAAGGCGAAAAGCTAACTAGCCAACCTCAACATTTGTCGGTAACTACCAAGTTAGTGCTTATTGGTAATGCCAATGCCATTGCCGATTTATATGAGCTCGACCCAAGTATTAATAACCTAGGGCTTTTAGAAACAGAGCTGCCACTAGAAGTAGAAGCAAGCTCAAGCAACATCAATTTGTATTTAAGTCACCTAAATGGTGAGTTAGATCAACGCGGCTTATCCAGCTTAACAACGGAGCTCTATGAATGTGTATTGAACTACGCGGCTAAGCTTTGTGAACATCAACTATATTTAAGTCTAGATGTACAAGAACTAATTGCCCTACTTCAGTCACTAGAGCTCAATCAGTTTGCAGCGAACAGTCAAGGCTTTATACAAGCACTAAAACACTTAAACGATAACGTTAACAACCAACAAAAGTTTAGTGATCTCTCCTATAGAGAAAGACAAACAACCATTTGTTTAAGTGGTGAGCAAGTTGGCCAAATAAATGGTTTATCGGTTATCGACTTCGCTGGCTTAGGTTTATCATTTGGTGAGCCCATCAGAATAACTGCAAATGTGTTTCAAGGTGACGGCGACTTTAACGATATAGAAAGAAAAGCAGAACTAGCAGGGAATGTTCACGCTAAATCAATGATGATCATTCATGGTTTTCTAAATCAATTGTTTGCCTCTGAGCATCATTTCCCTTATTCCGGCAACGTAGTATTTGAACAGTCTTATCATGAAATAGATGGTGACAGCGCTTCTCTCGCATCAGCTTTGGCTTTACTAAGCGCTATCTCAAAGCTTCCAATTCAGCAAAATACCGCAGTAACCGGCGCCTTAGATCAAAAGGGTAATGTATTAGCTGTAGGCGGCATAAACGAAAAGATCGAAGGTTATTTAAGGGTTGCGCAACTTGTATATACCAATCAGCCTATCCGGGTAGTAATACCGGAAGCCAACCTTAATCAACTGAACCTTTCGCAAGAGGTTTTAAACGCGGTTGAGCAAAAACAACTAAGCATTTTTGCTGTTTCTACCATTAGCCAAGCGGTGCCCTATTTGTTCAATCTGCCTGCTGGCGACCTACTCGATGAAGAAAGTGTTTACGGAAAAATTAACAAATTAATCAATCTACCAAACGATGAACCTGGTTTAATTCGCTGGCTTTTGAAGAAAGTATCAGACTTATTCAAGTTTTAGCGAAATTATCGGACATCGGACTTGTTTAGCTTACACGTGTTAGCTAAAGTATCGGCAAATTTTTTAAAGGTAAAATTCATGACTCAGGTTTCGCAAAAAGAACTAGGTAAAACTAGCTATGAACGCCAAGAATTGCTTGATTGCAGCCAAGGCCTTTTATTCGGTGAAGGAAATAGTAAGTTACCCGCACCAAACATGCTAATGATGGACCGCATTCTAAAAATCACCCACGAAGGTGGTGAGTTTGGCAACGGCGAAATCGTTGCTGAGTTAGATATTAACCCTGATTTATGGTTTTTTGACTGTCACTTCCCTGGCGACCCGGTAATGCCTGGTTGCTTAGGCTTAGACGCAATGTGGCAGCTTGTTGGATTTTTCTTAGGTTGGAGTGGCGGTCCGGGTAAAGGGCGAGCTTTGGGTGTTGGCGAAGTGAAGTTCACTGGCCAAGTATTACCTACAGCTAAGAAAGTCACCTACCGCATTCAGATGAAGCGTGTAATTATGCGTAAATTGGTTATGGGTATTGCAGACGGCATTGTAGAGGTAGATGGTCGTCAGATTTACTCAGCAAATGATTTGAAAGTAGGTTTGTTTACCGACACTTCAACTTTTTAGTATTCCTAATATGCTGATAGTAAAAAGCCCTATTTATAGGGCTTTTTTTATTTAGTTATTGTCTAATCCTGAAACGCGTTCTTCAACAGCCTCACGCCACCCACCGTACCAATGACCTCTTGCGTCTGCTCCACCATACGGACAGGTCTCTTTAGACCTTCCTGATAACCCTGCTTGATAACCTTTGGCATGCGCTCTTTCTAAACGATCGCGTTTTTGTCTTTTCATAGACTTCTTCCTCATCAAGATCAGAAAACAAATCAGGAGCCCACTTGGACTCCTGATCTACTATCGCTTATCGTTTTTAAAAGATCAAAAACTAAATTTTTAAGTATTCGCTAACTAATTGATATTTTTGTTGCACTAAAAAGACAATTTATCTTTTTATGAAACGCCTCACAAAAACAACAGGTAAGAGCAGTAAGCCTAACCACAAGCTAGAAGCCCCTTTACGTTCATACTTCACTTCTTCTATTTGCGGGCAAGTTGCTAAGTCATCTATATCTGTCACCGCAGGGTTTCTTACCAATTTAAGTAACACCGCACGAGGATTTACTCCATTAATAAACTCTTCAGCACTTTCATAGTGATAACCGTTGGCAAATATTTCACCTTCATCATTAATATGAGTTGCAAACTCGAACCGGTACAGCGGTATCTGTGGCGTTCCGTCTTGCTCATAACAGGTTAATTGATTAAGCGTCCAGGTGTATGTCTTGTTACCTTCTAGGTAACGATTGTAATCTAATAAGATACCCGTTTGTCTACGTGTAGTACCATTATAAGCTGGCTGTTCTTCACTATCCCCATCTCGCCAACCTACGATTAAACCGCTATTATTGATATCGCTGAATTCGCTGTTAGCACCAGAAAATGGCTTGTTACGTAATGGCCAATTTACCTCTTGGTATGTTTCTGAATTTTCATCACCATCATATACAAAACCTTCTACCGGACGGTTACGTGATTTAACTTCTACGTATCGCAAATTACCGACAATTAAGTTGGCGTCGTTTACTGAATTTGCCCAAGTATGGGATACGGAGTCTTCAAACTTGTCATTATCACCATCAATCCGAATATTTGGTATTTTATTTAGACTATAAGTACCATCACCATTGTCGGTATAGTAAGTAGCGCGGCCACGTGAACCGTTAGTGCTGTCATAGACATCATCTGAAGATATACCCACCAATATCTCGTTATTGGCATCTTTTACCAAGTTAAAATCTGGAGCATTGCCATAACGAGAACGAACGTAGCCTTCAACTAGTTGTTGCCCAACTACTTGCTCTCCATCTATTGCGTCTGTAATGTCCCATACCCATGCTTGAGTATCAAAACCTGAACAACGGTAGTAGTTTTCTCGGTTACCTGTTTGACACTCACCAAAGCTGTCGCTATTGGAATAACTGACACTACCTATGCCAATAACAAGAGTACGGCCATCTTTTTCGATAATTTGTAAGCCTGATGATAAGCCACCTTTATCATCTTCTAGCTCGCCACTACTGTTAAAGGCTGTTGGTAGCAAAGTAACTTTAGCTTGGTCGCTTAAGCGCAAAGCAAACCCACGTTGAATAAAGTCCCTTGTATAATTTCCACCATCAGGATTGCTAAATGGCGCTGAGTCGTAGCCTACAGCCCAACCTAATTCACTATTGATATCATTCACTCGTGTATCAGTTGTGTAGTCACTGTTAGCAATATCATCGAAAACATAAAGTTTTTCGTTAATGGTATCCCAAGTAGGCAACGGCGGCAGGTTCTTGCCATCGGTATGCATGCCACTAATATTTCGATTGGCTAAGAAAGAGAGCACATTAGATTGATACAAAACGGTTCTTTGTTCTCTTAAGCGTTTACGATAGGTATCGTAAAAACTATTATCTCCGTAGAAGAACAAGTCACATACTTCGCTAGCGTACTGGCAGCCATAGTCAAAAGTGGTTCTGTCGGAAAAATCGTAAAAGCGAAAAGCACTTCTAAAAGTTTGAGCGCTACCCGCTACATACTCCCCATCATTACTTACGGCAGTAACAACAAGGTCACCATTAGCTTCGATAAGTCCGTTACTGGTTTCTAGTGGGATTTCCTCTATAAGATAATAGGATTCGGTTTGTGCTGCTTGAGCAAAGCTAGCAGACAATACTAAAGGCGCGAATGCCATTGCTAAAGAGCTTTTCATCATAGACTTCTTCATGAATTTTTTAGTTCTTCCAATTCTTCCCAGCGCATAAACAGGTCTTCTAAACTCTGCTCTGCTTTGGCTAAATCATTTAAAGTATTTTGAACGACGTCTTGTTCCAAATTAAAGAACTCAGGTTCGTTTACTTTACTTTGTAATTCTTCTACTTGTGCCTCGGCAGCTTCCAATTTTTCGGGTAGCTGGTCAAGTTCCAGTTTCAATTTATATGACAACTTCTTCGATTGTTTTTGGGCTCGCTGACTAGAATCAGCTTTCTCAACAACTTTGGCTACAGGCGCTTTTTGCCGATTTTCTATGTAGCTTGCTACTTCAGAATATCCGCCAACATAGCTATCTACATTACTGTTACCATCAAAGAACCAAACATGGCTTGCTGTATTGTCGATAAAGCTTCTGTCATGGCTAACCAATAACACTGTTCCTGGGTATTGGCTTACCAACTCTTCTAATAACTCCAGCGTTTCGACATCCAAATCGTTAGTTGGTTCATCTAATACCAACAAATTGGCGGGTTTCAAGAATAGTTTTGCCAACATAAGTCGATTTTTTTCGCCACCAGAAAGCGCTTTAACCGGAGTAAATGCGCGTTTAGGGTGAAACAAAAAGTCTTGTAGGTACCCCATTACATGGCGTTTATTGCCGTTAATTTCGATTTCTTGTTTACCGCCTGCTAAATTATCCAGCAAGGTTTTTTCTGGGTCTAGCTCTTGGCGATACTGATCGAAATAAGCAACATTGAGATTAGTTCCTATTTTTAGCTTGCCTGAGCTTGGAGTTAACTGCTCAAGTAACAACTTAATAAGCGTTGATTTTCCACAGCCATTGCCTCCAACTAGGGCAATTTTGTCGCCTCGCATTACCAGTAAATCTAGCGGAGAGATAATAGGATAGGCATCGTCAGGGTAACCGAAGCTTAGTTGCTCAGCTTCAAATACAATCTTTCCTGAACGCAAACCATCGTCGATTTGCATATTGGTAGTACCTTGGCGATTAACGCGTTCACTGCGTTCATTACGCATAGCTTTAAGCGCTCTGACTCGCCCTTCATTACGGGTTCTACGCGCTTTAATACCTTGACGAATCCAGGCCTCTTCTTCTGCCAAACGTTTGTCGAACAACGCATTTTGCTCTTCTTCAACACGTAGCCACTCTGCTTTACCATCTAAGTAGGCATCGTAGTTGCCGGGCCAGGAGGTAAGCACACCACGGTCTATGTCTACAATTCTGGTGGCGATTTTACGAATAAAAGCCCTATCGTGACTAATAAACACAATAGTGCCTTTAAAATTTAGCAAAAACTCTTCTAGCCATTTGATGGTATTAATATCCAAATGGTTAGTCGGTTCATCAAGCAGCAAAATATCTGGATCACCTGCCAACGCTTTTGCTAACGCAACCTTTCTTAGCCAACCACCGGAAAGGCCTTGCAAAGGAGCTTCTCCATCTAGCTTCATGGTTGTGAGAACTTGTTGAATTTCGTTATCAAATTTCCAGCCGTCTACAACATCTATCTCATGCTGTATTTGTTGCATACGTTTTAATTCGCGTTCACTGGAGTTTTCATTGATATTCGACGTTAAGTGGTGAAACTCGCTGAGCAATTTACCGATATGTGGTTTGCCTTCAGCGACGTAATCAAAAATACGTTGCTCACTCGCCTCAGGTGGATCTTGCTGTAATCGGGTGATGACAACGTCATTAACTAGTTGACGTTGGCCTGAGTCTAACTGAATAGCGCCTTCGATTACTTGCAACAAGGTACTCTTGCCAGCACCATTACGGCCAACTAGACATACTCGTTCAGCTTTGTTTATTTGAACATTTGCTTTGTTTAACAGTGGCGTGTCGCCGTATGCTAAAAAAGCGTCTTGTAAGTTTACTAACACGCACAACTCTCTATAAATTGTTCTAACTGGCTCGCGTCAAAAGGCCAGTTAATTCGTTGTTGACTGGGTTCGTGACACAACACAGGAATGCTATAGCGGTATTGCTCGACTAAAGACTCGTCTTCGATTATGTCTTGTTCTTTTAGCTCATTAATATTGGGGTTAGCTAAAATTAACGCACGAGCATCCTCGCAAAGATGGCAACCATCAGTACTATATAAAACCCAAGTCATACCACTATTCCTTGTGTATCATCCAACAATTATGAATTTGTTTATTACGTTCAAAATCAGGCGATAAAGACTGACTTGAAATATTCTTAACTTTAAGCCCCAGCTTTGCTAAGGCTTCGATATCCATTTTGAATTGGCGTTTATTGTTTGAAAAAATCAACTGTCCACCCGGGTTAAGCAAGCGCGAAACCGAGCCTAGCAAATCAACGTGATCTTTTTGTATATCAAACACTTCATCCATCTTCTTTGAATTAGAAAAAGTAGGTGGATCAAGAAAAATTAAATCCCAACGTTGTGATATTTGTGTTTTTAGCCAAGCCATACAATCAGCACGAATAAATTCATGTTTGCTAATAGGAAGCTGGTTTAATCTAAAGTTATCTTTTGCCCAGTTTAAATAGGTATTAGACATATCTACAGTCGTTACTTTAGACGCTCCACCAAGTGCTGCATGAACTGAAGCTGACCCCGTGTAAGCGAAAAGATTGAGAACCTTTTTACTTTGGCTGTGCTGTTGAATGTAATGCCGCATGTTCCGGTGATCTAAAAACAAACCAGTATCTAAATAATCGGTAAGATTAACGTAAAACTGAGCGCCATATTCTTGAACAACAAAACGCTCTTTTTCGTCGCTATTGCGTTCATATTGCTGGCGCCCTTTTTGTTGAGCACGTTGCTTAATTACTAACTTATCGTTAGCTACTAAATCACTTTGTAAAAGCCCGGTTAGCAAATCCATTAAACGACGACGCGCTTTTGCGGGTTCAATACTCTTTGGAGCTCGATACTCTTGTACAATCACATAGTCGTCGTAGCAATCTACAGCCACATTGTATTCGGGTAAGTCTGCATCATATAAGCGGTAACATGTTATGTTTTCTCGCTTGATCCATTTCTGTAGCTTTTTCTTGTTTTTTAGCAATCGGTTTACAAAGTCTTCCGCATATTTACGTTGCGTGCCCTGCCCACCTTCACCAATTTGATAGATTTTCAGCACACAGTTAAGTGCACCATTTAAAAACTTATATTGCTTGTCACTACGCAGGCGCAGATAGTCGAGTAGTTCTGGAGCGGCGGTAAACAGCGACAAACGCCAGCCAGGATAGTTCTCGCGTACGCTTGCACCAAAGGATAAGAATAAGCCGATAAGCTTAGTTAGTTCGCCGAGACGTTCACCATAAGGCGGATTAGACAAAATAAGTCCGGGCTCACTAGGCGCGGCTGGCAGATTCGCAGCATCATGAACATGTACTGAAATAATGTCACCAAGCCCAGCGCGCTCAATATTCGATTTAGCTAAGGTCACCATGCGACGATCAATATCGTAGCCGATTAGACGTTGCTTACAATTTGCTAAGCCATATTGGGCTCTGGCTTTGGCATCGTTTCGAATATCTTGCCAAGCAGAAGACGCAAAGTTGCGTAAGCGCTCAAAGCCAAATTGTCGGTTTAAACCAGGGGCAATGTCGGCTGCTTGCATAGCCGCTTCAATCAAAATTGTCCCGGAACCACACATTGGATCAATCAGATATTTTTCTTGCCAGTTGCTACGAACCGCTAAGGCCGCTGCAAGGTTTTCTCTGACTGGTGCTTCACCCTGTTCTAAACGATAACCACGTCGGTGAAGGGCTGCGCCAGATAAATCGATTGAAATGGCTAAATGTTTACCCGCTAAACGAACCACTATTCGCGCGTCTTCGTCGGTTTTAGCCACATTGGGGCGAACGCCTTCCAGCTTATTAAACTGATCAACAATGGCGTCTTTTACTTTAAGCGCACCAAACTGGCTATTATCTATATAGTGGTTTGTTCCAGTACAATGCACCGAGAACGTTTGATCTACGCTAAAGTACTTATTCCAACGTACTGAATAGGCTGCTTCATATAGCTCATCAACGTTTTCTGCTTGAGTCTCTACTAAGCGCAACAATATGCGAGAGGCAACACGTGACCACATACAAATTTTGTAGGCGGTTGGCCAGTCACAACTAAAGCTAACACCGGCTACTGTTTGTTTGCAGTTTTCTGCACCCAGCGCGGTAATTTCATCTAAACATAAGCTTTCTAAACCTTTAGCGGTCGAAGCGAAAAAATCTGCCATTTCGATACTCTATTTATTTAACCCGTGGATTATACCTGTTTTGCTAAGGATCAGTAGTAAAAGCCTCATTCGGATAAATAATCGGCACTTGGATAATTAAAACAAATAATCTCTTGTATTATCACTACTCTGTGCGTACTATGCGCTCCGCAATAACGGACGCGGGATGGAGCAGTCTGGTAGCTCGTCGGGCTCATAACCCGAAGGTCGTTGGTTCAAATCCGGCTCCCGCAACCAATTCTTTATTTAAGAATTGCTTAGTTCGAATAGCTAAGCCAAGCAACTATTCAAATCACTTAACTACTTTAGTTAAGACCGGACGCGGGATGGAGCAGTCTGGTAGCTCGTCGGGCTCATAACCCGAAGGTCGTTGGTTCAAATCCGGCTCCCGCAACCAATTCTTTATTTAAGAATTGCTTAGTTCGAATAGCTAAGCCAAGCAACTATTCAAATCACTTAACTACTTTAGTTAAGACCGGACGCGGGATGGAGCAGTCTGGTAGCTCGTCGGGCTCATAACCCGAAGGTCGTTGGTTCAAATCCGGCTCCCGCAACCAATTCTTTATTTAAGAATTGCTTAGTTCGAATAGCTAAGCCAAATAACTATTCATATCACTTAACTACTTTAGTTAAGACCGGACGCGGGATGGAGCAGTCTGGTAGCTCGTCGGGCTCATAACCCGAAGGTCGTTGGTTCAAATCCGGCTCCCGCAACCAATTCTTTATTTAAGAATTGCTTAGTTCGAATAGCTAAGCCAAATAACTATTCAAATCACTTAACTACTTTAGTTAAGACCGGACGCGGGATGGAGCAGTCTGGTAGCTCGTCGGGCTCATAACCCGAAGGTCGTTGGTTCAAATCCAGCTCCCGCAACCAATTCTTTATACTCTACAAACTAACAGCTGCTTAATCAGCATCCAGCCCTTAGTTAAAATCCATACAAGCCAATATTCTCGAGATGTACTCTTGTAGGTTGTTTAAGCACGAATAATGCTGCCTCAGCTAAATCACTTACTTGTAGCCACCCTGGCTTTATATCCGATTCACACTCAGGAGCAGGTACCTGTACCAAGCCAGGACACAAGCTATGTACTCTAATACCGTGCTCTCTTACTTCTTCTTGTAATGCTGCTGCTAAACCGAGCACTGCGAATTTTGCTGCGCAGTAAGGTCCAGCATTAGCATAGCCATTTTTAGCTGCTTGCGAAGCAATATTAAGGATAAAGCCACCTTGATTAGATTTCATGCTTGGCAATACTGCTTGGCTCATTAAAAAAGTGCCTTTGGTACAGGTGTCTACAACCAAGTCCCAGTCTTCTTCACTGCAATGTTCAATTGTTTCACCAACACCTAGTCCACTATTGTTTACCAGTATATCTACTTTGCCAAACTGAGTTATAACGTAGTCTTTTAGCGCTTGTACTTGTAGTTTGATGCGGATGTCAGCAGCATAGCAATGAACGCTTAAACCATAATCATTTTTTAGCTTGCTTACCGTTTGCTCAAGCTTGGTTAAATCTCTCGAGCTAATGACAACTTTAGCGCCCTGCTCCGCTAAGGCTTTTGCAATTGCCAAACCTATACCGCTGCCACCACCTGTTACTATTGCAACCTTTCCATTCACGCTGTCCATTTACATACCTTAGTTCGATTTAATGAAGTGAGTATTCTGCAAGTTTACTGGACACATTCAATACTATAGTGCTAGTTTTATCGTACTTTGGTACGAAGCAAACAAGGGTATTCGATTGAACGAGTTTTCCGATCGCCTAAAAGAATTAATGGGTGAACAAAGCGTTAGCGGCTTTGCCCGAAAAGTAGAATTAAATGAGAGCCTAATCAGGAAATATTTAAAAGGCTCAGAGCCAAGTCTGTCTAAAGCCAATCAAATCGCACAAAAAGCCAACTGTTCACTTGAATGGTTAGCTACCGGTGAAGGCTATCAATACAGAAAAGCAGAAGTAGTTGACATGGAAGCGCTTGAGAAAGCAGTTGAGCTCACTCTAGCGGCAGCTGAGCAGCACGATTTAAGCGTAGAAAATGAAAAAGTAATGAAGGTGATTGTGGCTACATATCAATACTTAAGAACAACACGTAAAAAGGATGGCTACTTTGATTTAGAAGAAGCAAAACCCTTTGTAAGATATGTGATGGGCTTATGTGGTTAAAAAAGAAGAGTTGCCAAAGCAACTCTTCTTTTTTGGTATTTACATTTAGAAGGTTTAAAACTCTTTGTAGTCGCGATACTTCACGTTAAAAAAGATAACGTACAATACCGGAACGATTAGCAAAGTAAGAACGGTTGCTACACCTAAACCAAACATTACCACCGCAGCCATAGACTCGAAGAACACATCCGAGATCAATGGTGCTACACCTAAAATGGTTGTTACTGCAGCCATACATACCGGCCTAACCCTACTTACAGTAGATTCAAATACTGCTTGGTAAACCTCTTTACCTGCAGCTATATCTGCACTGATTTGATCGAGTAATACAATGCCGTTTTTAAGCAGCATGCCCGATAAACTCAGCATTCCAAGTAATGCCATAAAACCAAATGGTTTTCCTAGGAACAGCAAGCCAGAGGTAATTCCAATTAATGCCAAAGGTACACAACACCAAATCACTAATGGCTTTTTAACCGAATTAAATAGGAATACCGTAATCAAGAACATGATTAAATAGCCCATCGGTAAAGATGCAAATAAAGCTTCTTGTGCATCACCCGAAGACTCGTATTCACCGCCCCATTGCAACTCATACCCTGGAGGCAAATCTAAAGCTTCTACCTGAGGTTTTACGATAGAAAACAATTCAGCTGGAAGGATGTCATATTCAAAGTCTGCATCCGCAAATATGGTTAAGGTACGCTTTTTATCGCGGCGTTGAATAATAGGGTCTTCAAACTTAACACTAAAGCCGTTCACTACTTGCTGAATAGGAATATAGCTATTTAAGGTTGGGCTCCAAATACGCAGGCTATCCAAAGAATCAATATCAACACGCTCTTCATCAGGCAAACGACCTACGATTGGCATTAAGTTTGTCCCTTCGCGGTATAGACCAAAACTTAAACCGGCAAAAGCAAATTCTAAGGTCTGGTCAACATCAGATTTGTTGATACCTAAGCGCCTTGCCTGTGTCTCATTAAAGTTAGGTTCTATGTATTTAACGCGGTCACGCCAGTCATGGCGAACATTCACAGTACCTGGAGTGTCATTGAAGATCTTTTGAATATCTGCCGAAATTGAGCGCAATACATCAGGATCGGCCCCTAGTACGCGTGCTTCTATCTTGGCATCTGTTGAAGGTCCAATTTCTAAATTCTTGAACTTAAACTGCGCCTGAGGAAACTGCTGTTCAACCCCTTTACGTAGCGATGACATAGCTGCCGCGGCAGTTTCTGAAGTGGTTGTACGTACCGCTATTTGGGCAAATGCACCATAGTTTTTCTCTGGCGAGTAGGTCAACATAAAGCGTTGAAAGCCTTTACCTACCGTAGATGACACAAATTCAACTGCGTTTGTATCTCGCGCCATTTGTTCCATATCTGAAACAGCTTCTCGTGTTTCTCTAATGTCAGTACCTTCTGGCATCCATACATCGATTAAGAATATTGGTGTAGAAGATGGTGGGAAGAATGATTGTTTTACGTAACCAAAGCCCACAATAGACATAACAAAAAGTACAACAATTACAATTACGGTGGGCCATTTGAAGCGTAGACAAAAATCTAATAACACTTTGTAGGTATTAAAGAATGCTCCTTTGTAGGGGTCACTGTCTTCACCTTCAACTTGCTTATCGCCTTCTTTGCCAAAGAACAACTGGGCAAAAAATGGAGTAATGGTAATCGCGGTAATCCAAGACAAAAACAACGAGAACAACAACACGTAGAACAACGATGCCGCAAATTCACCGGTAGAATCTGGAGACAAACCAATTGGAGCAAAGGCTGTAATGGCGATAATTGTTGCGCCTAGCAACGGCCACATTGTTTGCCCTACAATTTCTTGAGACGCCTTTAAGGTACTTAAACCTTTCTTACGCCCCATCAGTATGCCTTCCACAACAACAATGGCGTTGTCGACTAACATTCCAAGCGCGATGATTAATGCGCCAAGGGAAATCCGTTGTAATTCAATCTCCGCTTGCTTCATTAAAATAAATGTTCCTAAACAGGTTAAGAACAAAATTAGTCCAATCAGGATACCGCTTTTAAGCCCCATAAAGACTAAAAGCACAACCACCACAATCGCTACCGCTAAAATGAGGTTCCAAACAAAAGAGCTCACGGATTTATCAACTTCTTGAGGCTGGTTATACATTGAATCGATGGTCATACCGGCTGGACGTGCGTAGTCGATTTCTTGCAACTTAGCTTCAATCGCTTTACCAACTTCTACAACGTTAACTCCACTGGTAAACGACACGCCGATGTTGATGGCTTGGTTTTGATTAAAGCTAACCAAATTACTTGGAACTTCTTCGTAGCCACGGGTAATGGTAGCTACATCTTTTAAATAGATAAGCTTGTTACCTGTTGTTCCCGGAATAATCAGGTCACCAAGTTCTTCTACAGATTTAAACGAACCTGTTGGACGAAGGGTAAGCTGGTCTCCTGCAATTTTAATATTACCTGCCGAAGTAACCATGTTTTGTGAATTTAACAAACTGGTAATTAAAGCAGGATCAAGGTTAAAAGTTGCCATCTTTTGCACCGAGATTTCTATAAACACTTGCTCGGTTTGCGCGCCAGCTAAAGTTACTTTACCAACACCAGGAACTAGTTCTATTTCCCGACGAACGTAATCAACATAATCTTGAATATCTTTGTAGGCGTAGTCTTCTCCAGACACCATATACATAATGCCGTATACATCGCCAAAATCGTCATTAACTAATGGTGTAGATACGCCTGGCGGTAACTGAGGTGCCATATCACCTACTTTACGACGTAGCTCATCCCAGATTTGCGGTAGTTCGTCGGGACCATAAGTCCGCTTCATGGTAACCGTAATTTGCGACATACCTGGCGTGCTTAAAGACACGATGTCATCTACATAAGGTAACGCTTGGATGGCTTTTTCTACCGGGTAAGTCACTTCCTCTTCCACTTCGGTAGAGGTAGCCCCAGGGTACATAGTAACAACCACAGCATCTTTAATAGTAAACGGTGGATCTTCTAACTGCCCTAAGCCGGTAAAGGATAAAATACCGCCAATGAGAAGGATAAGCGTAAACATCCAACTGATTATTGAGTTTTTTACGAAATAGCCTGCAATATTCATTGGTTATCCTTCTTTAACACTACTTTTTGACCTTCTACTAAACGATTTGCACCTAAAGAAACGATGGTATCGCCATCTTCTAAGCCTTGTTCAATCTCTATCATATCGCCTGCTATGGTGCCGATAACGACCTCCTGCATTTCTACAGTTTGATCGTCTTTATAACGCCACACTACGGGACGTTGCTGACTAATCGTGGAACCATCTGGCATTATCACTGCCGCCAAAGGAACCAAGTGATCGCGATTATAGGTATAGGTCATATCTGCCAAATCAATAGAGACCTTAGCTTGCATACCTTCTAGCACTGCGTAATTGGGATCATAAGGAACCAGCATGGTTGCTATGTAACTCCTACTCGCGCTATTTTTCTCAAGGTTCAATTCGTAAGGTAAGCCTTTAAATTCTTTCTCGGGAAATGCTTCAAACCCTACGACTATATCTATTTCAGAAATTCGCCTTTTACCAAGTTTTGCTACGGAAATAATCATATCCGGTAGTTCTACATCCACCTCAACGTAATCAACTTTATGCATACTGAGTACCGCTGAACCTGGCTGAACATTCACAAATGAATCTGCAAACACATCACCAACAACGCCATCAAACGGCGCTTTCAGCTCGGTGTAATCGAGCATCAGTTTGGCTTTTTTGTAATCTGCTGAGGCAACCAAGTATTCGGCGCGCATTTTGTCGTATTCGCTTTGTGATAATAGCTTTTGCTCAAGTAAGGCTTTTGCGCGTTCAAATTGTTGTTTAGTAAGCGTTAATCTAGCTTGGCGGTCGTCAACCACAATCTGGTAATCGCGTTTGTCTAACTCTGCGAGTAAGTCACCTTTTTTGACAGGCTGTCCTTTTTTAACAGGAATGGTTTTAATTTCCCCGTCTACACGAAAAGATAAATCGACCAAGTCGTGCGCGCGAGCAATGCCATTAAAGTTTCGGTCTACCGAGTTTGAAGTCTCTGGTAGTTTGAATACATCGACAACTTGCGAAGATTCTTCTACTGCTTTGTCTGAACCACAACCGATTAACAACGAGGCCAATAAACCACTTAAAAGTTTTTGTTTAAACTGCATTTTATAATCCTCGTTCCTTAACCCACTTAACCGCAGGTTGCCCGTCACTAAGCTCTGACGCGCCCGCTATAACAAGCCAATCACCATCATTTAAACCTGAAGTAATGGCATCGTCTTCTAGCTCAACTTGGGTTTTAGTTACGGTTTGCTTTTGGTCATCCCAAACAAATACAAAGTTTTTACCATCTTCTTCCACTAGGCTGCCTGCTGGTGCGCGCACAAGTTTAGAGCGGCTCTGACCCGTTGATTTAATTTGAACATTGGTGGCCATGCCAGGGAAAATATTAAGTTCTTCGGGAATAGGTAAAGTGACAACAATGGTATAACTACCTGTTGATGAGTCTGCGACTGTTGATAGCTCTTTTAACGCAGCTTGATACCACTGCTCTCGACCTTGGAACTGCACACTAATAATTGGTTGCGGCTCGCCTTTACGCCTAGCATCTTGAAAGTTTCCAATCAAACTTTCAGGTAGCTGAAAGTTTACGTCAACGGTGGACTCTGTTTGTAAACTTAGAACCTTTTGTTTTTCATAAACAAATTCAAATTGCTCAGCGTATTTGCTGGCTATTAAACCATCGTAAGGCGCTAGAACTTGGGTATAGCTCAAATTAACTTCGGCTTTATCTAAGGCCGCTTGGCTGATGGTGTATTCACTTTTAGCCCGGTCGAAGTCGCTACGAGAAATTACACCTCGGTCAACCAGTTGATTTGCTCGGTCGAATAGAACTTTTGCAAGATAGAAATTCGCCTTAGCAACTTCTAACTCTTGGTTGTACATTGCAGGGTCTAATCTTGCTAAGGGCTGACCAGCTTTTACCGCATCGCCAGGCCTTACCAATATTTCGTCCAATCTGCCGGCGACTTGAAACGACAATATAGCTGTATCTGAGGCAAAGGTTTCTCCAGGTAACGTTCTTACCCGAGCGCCGTCGCCAATCTCTATTTGTTTTACCTTAACCGGTCTCAGATGGTTTACTGTTGATTCAATGGGGTCTTTATTACAGCCAACAAGCAAAAAACTGCTAAAAGCTATAACACTTAATACACTGGACGTTCTAAACAACATAGAGATCCCTAAGTTAATTTACCAATACTTATTCAACGTTAGACCTATAAAGGCTAATCATCAAAATATTTGAGCTAAATTAGACTACGAAATTCTATAAAGTTCAGATTGTTAGCAAATATCGTTATTTGCTTGTGGTGAGATCAATTTTTAAGCGAGAATTTCACTTAAATTGATTTAGATTTAACCATTACGGTAAGTCGAGAGCTACATACCAAATCAGATTTTTGGTGGATATCTATTTGCCATACATGCAAAGTTTTGCCTAGTTTTATTGGTGATGCAGTAGCGAGCACTTCACCGTGCCTAACAGCTTTTAAGTGATTGGCATTAATTTCGACGCCAACTACCATAGCGTCTTTGCCAGCGACGCAATATGAAGCACAGCTGGCAAGGCTTTCTGCTAGCACCACGTTTGCACCGCCATGCAATAAGCCCATTGGCTGTTTTACTTTGGCTGTAACGGGCATTTTAGCAACCAGATACTCTTCACCAATTTCAGTAAACTCGATGTCAAGATAGGCGAGCATATTGCCCTCGCCCATCTTATTCAATCCAGCCAAGCTCATTGGCATATTCCAAATACTCAAGGCAGTAAACTCAACAACACTTGTAACGGATGCTTTGGTTTTTCACCCTCTAAGCGTTTTACTTGGCTTCGGCAAGAATAGCCTGTAACCATACAACGTTCTGTTGGTAAGCTTGCCATTTTTTGCTTCCAGCTCAACTCATAAATAGCTTTTGAAGTGGCTAACTGCTTAGCATCATGTCCGTAAGTGCCGGCCATGCCACAACAACCTACAGCGACATCTTCTAACTTACTGCCAAAGCGATTGAACACTTGCTGCCATTGCTTGAAAGCATCTGCTTTTAATGCTTTTTCAGTACAGTGACCGAATAGATACCAGGTACCCTTATCAGTCACTTGTTGGTTCTCAAATAAGCTTTTATCTAATGAATCGAGCCACTCTTGCACCACCAACACATCGAAATCACCTCGCGAATCGCCAAGCGCATGTTGATACTCATCGCGGTAACACAGTACTAAAGCAGGCTCAACCCCAACCATTTTTATACCTAGTTCACTAACTTGGTTTAAAAACGCGGCACTTGTTTGCGCAGACTTATTAAATTTACTCAAAAAGCCTTTAATATGCTGTGGCTTACCATTAGGTTTAAACGGTAACAGCACAGGATTTAACCCTAACTTTTTCGCTAACTTAACAAAGTCTTCAACCAACTCTGCTTCGTAAAAGCTGGTAAAAGGGTCTTGAACTACCAATACCGTCTTTTGTTTTTGTTCTTCGCTTAAACTTTGTAAAGCTTTGTAGTCATATTTAGTGGTTAAGCTTTCTGGCAACCGTTGAGCCAATGTAGGAAAGCTTAATGTCGGAATATCGACCATACCGATGGTTTTTTCTACCGCTATGCTTGCCCACTTAGGAGACATCGCGGTATTAAATAAACGCGGCGCTTTGGCCATTAAAGGCGCGTAACTCTCTACGTAAGCGACAAAATAATCTTTAAGCGGTCGTAGGTAACGCCCATGGTAAACATTTAAAAAGCGAGAACGAAAAGTAGGTACATCTACTTTAATTGGACACCCTGTTGTACAAGCTTTGCAGGCTAAACAAGTTTGCATCGCATCATATACTTCGTGGCTGTAGTCATACTCACCTTTAGATTTAGCTATGCTATTTCTAATTTTTAGCAAAATACTGTCTGGAGAAATGAACCTAGAGTTAAGCTTTTGCTCTTGAGCTAGCGGATCAACTTTTAACGCAGCTAACTGGCGAAGCCATTCGCGCATTAAGCCAGCCCGACCTTTTGGTGAATAACGGCGGTCTCCGGTAGCTTTAAATGAAGGACACATTGGACTACTTGTATCATAGTTAAAGCAAAGTCCGTTGCCATTACATTCCATTGCATTTTTAAAGCTGTCGCGTACCTCTATGGCTATTTCACGGTCATAAGCACCGCGTTTTGTACCATCAACAGAGACCAGTTGCTCTTCACTATGCAAAGGCGTGCAAATCTTGCCCGGGTTTATTTGGTTGTAGGGATCGAAAGCAGCTTTAATCTTCCGAAGCTCAGCGAACAGTTCTTGACCAAAAAACTCAGGACCATATTCAGAACGAAAGCCTTTTCCGTGTTCGCCCCACATTAATCCTTTGTACTTGGCGGTAAGTGCTACCACTTGATCCGAGATCTCGCGCATAAGGATTTCTTGTTCGGGGTCGCACAAGTCTAAGGCTGGACGAACATGTAATACGCCTGAGTCTACGTGGCCAAACATCCCGTAATGCAAACCTTTATTATCAAGTAACTCTCTAAACTCTACGATAAAGTCAGCTAAGTTCTCTGGTGGCACACAGGTATCTTCGGCAAAGGCTACCGGCTTAGCACTTCCTGCAGTATTGCCTAATAAACCAACTGCCTTCTTACGCATGTTGTAGATGGCATTAATGCTGGTTAAGTCATCACAACTTTGGAAACCAATAACACCTAGTTCGGTCACTCCCGTTTCCGATAAGGTCTCAATAAGATTACTGATTTTTTGTTGTTGAATGGCTTCATCATTTTCGGCAAATTCAACAATGTTGATGCCCTGCATTTCTTGCTCGGGTACATCACTAATTAACTCTCTAACGCTGTCCCAAACAACGTCTTGTTGCGCGAGGTTAAGTACCTTTGAATCGATAGTTTCAACCGATAAGGCTTGAGCAGCAACTAGGCTAGGAGCATGGCGTAATGCCGACTGAAAAGAATCATATTTTACTGTGACTAAGGTTCTAAACTTGGGGATGGGGGTTAAGTCCAGTTTAGCCTCAGTGATAAACGCCAACGAACCTTCCGACCCACACAAGATACGGGTCAGATCCACACTATCTTCTTCAGGTGAATAGGCATTTTTTAGATCATAGCCGGTTAAAAAGCGATTAAGTTTCGGAAACTTCTCTTCAACAAGCGAGCGCATATCAACACAGGCGTGCTTAACCGCAGCATAAATATCAGTTAAGGACTCTCGCTGCTGATCTAGGTGATCAACCCTAACTGGGTCAGTGTCAATTTCTTCGCCACTAGCTAGTACGGCTTTTAAGCCAATAACATGATCACTGGTTTTACCGTAAACCATCGAACCTTGACCAGAGGCATCGGTATTGATCATACCACCTAAGGTAGCGCGGTTACTGGTGGACAAATCAGGTGAAAAAAACAAACCATGCTCTTTTAACACGCTGTTGAGTTGGTCTTTTACGATGCCCGTTTCCACCCTAACCCAACGCTCTTCAACGTTAAGTTCAATGACCTTATTCATAAACTTAGATAAATCGACAACGATACCTTCGGTTAAAGACTGGCCATTGGTTCCAGTACCACCGCCCCGAGGGCTAAGTTTAATTGATTGGAAAGTTGAAGCAGACGCTAAACGGCTGATCTGCTTTATGTCGTTGCTTGTTTTTGGGAAAACGACTGCTTGTGGCAAATATTGATAAACAGAATTATCGGTAGCGACTGCTAAACGACTGGCGTAAGAAGTTTGAATTTCACCAGAAAAAGCCGATTGTTCAAGCTTCGCTAGATAATCTAAATACAGAGCCTCAAGAGAATGCTGAGGGCTTAACTTAGGGATCATAAATCCGTTGTCCCACTCTAAGGTATTAAAAATTGGAGGGATTATATCACGGGATCTAGTGCTTCAATACGTCTTTGATAGTAACAATGTGTTGTACTGCGTTTTGTTTACTAGCTAGCGTGAACGTAAAGTTAATGAGCTTTATAACAGATAATAAGCTAGTGATGCATCGTGAATTTAGAATCACTAGCTTTATCTGCTTATATCAGCCTATGAATTTTTTCTGCTTGGACAATATCTGATTGAGTCATTCTTTTTACTAACAATACTGCTCGTTGACCAATTGCTACCTTGTCATTAGGAAATACAATGGCTTTAGGGCCGTTACTAATAACTACTCGTTCACTTCCCTCTTTGGCAAGCTCATAACCTGTTTGGTATTCAGTAAAATTAGCTTGGCTTTGGTTGAAGCTAAAGCAAAAATCATCTTGATGCTTGTTAACCACATCACTCACTTCAAACAAGATCGCTTTGTTAGCTTCAAATTCTAATGAATCCATCTTGCTAGAACTAAGCAGTTGCTGCAGCGTAGAAACTAGTTGGTCTAACTTACTTAACACATTCTGACCAAAAGCATGAACTTTGCCTAGCTCAACGGTAAAAGCTACCGCATTGTATTTGGCACTTGAATGGTAGCTAAATGTTGATGCTGGCTCGTTTGAAAAAAGTACACAGTCCACTCCACAAGATTGCAACAGCGCTAAACTTGATTTTTTCCAAGGCTTACCATGGGTAAAGGGGTAAACGGCGAACTTTTCATGTTTTGAGCTTCTAATCGCGGTATGTAGATCTAAGTGATAGGCGGGTAAATGCTGATAGGCTTTGTAGAAACTGTCTAAGAGAGTTTCCAATTGATTAGCCCGTTCTACTTCATAGCAGCGCTCGTAATTTTTATGCTTACCTATAAACAAACGATTTAAGTTTACACTTAACTCTCTTTTAGCCTCAATCATCGCTGGAGGGTTACCAAAAATAACCAGCAAGGGTTGATCTAGCTTTATCTCCAAGGAAAAAATATCAGAAACTAATTTATCTAAGCATTCAATGGGCGCTGTTTCGTTGCCGTGTATTCCGGCAGACAACACAATTGCTCGACTAGATGTAGTCTCTTTAGGTTCGAATTGCAGTACACCAGGTGCTAATAAAATCACCTTAGTATTATTGGCTAATTCAAACTCAAAGGTGTCGGCGTTTTTTGGAGAGTTTAAGGTGAACGCTAGCAGACCCTGTTGGAGTAAAGCTGTTTTCGCCACATCTTGTCCTTAGATATCTTAGAAGTGGCCAATAGTATGCTAGTTTTTCACGCATAAAAAAAGGGAGACATTGTCTCCCTTTTTTAGCTAAGAACTAAGGTTCCTAGTTAGGCATAACTTTTTCAAGTTTCCAGATACGGTCTACGTAATCTTCAATAGAACGGTCTGAGTTGAACTTACCTACTGAAGCAGAGTTGATGATAGCCATCTTAGCCCACTTCTTCTGGTCACGGTAAGCAACGTCTACTGCAGTGTACTGAGTAGTGAAAGACTCGAAGTCTGCCAATACTAGGTACGGGTCACCGCCTTCTAGCAAGCTATGCTTGATTGAAGCTAGTTCACCAGGTGCACCAGGAGTGAAGAAGTCTGTTTCTAACCAATCTAGAACAGCTTTCAGCTCAGGGTTACCGTAGTAGTAATCCCATGGGTTGTAACCAGCAGCCTTAAGGGCTTTAACTTCGTCACAATCCATACCAAAGATGAAGATGTTTTCGTCACCTACTTCTTCACGGATTTCCACGTTTGCGCCGTCCATAGTACCTAGAGTTAGGGCACCGTTTAGAGCAAACTTCATGTTACCAGTACCTGATGCTTCGTAACCTGCAGTAGAGATTTGCAGAGATACGTCACCCGCTGGGAATAGTTTCTCAGCTAGCGTTACACGGTAGTTAGGCATGAACACAACTTTAAGCTTGTCTTTAATGCGTGGGTCGTTGTTCACTTTATCTGCAACTTTGTTGATTGCGTAGATGATGTCTTTAGCTAACTTGTAACCAGGAGCAGCTTTAGAACCGAAGATGAATACTTGTGGGCCCATATCGTAATCTGGGTTTTCAAGTAAACGACGGTAAAGTGCAAGGATGTGTAGAAGTGCTAAGTGCTGACGCTTGTACTCGTGTAGACGCTTAATAAGAACGTTGAACATTGCATCAGGGCTTACCTTGATACCACAAAGCTCTTCGATCTTGTCAGCTAGTTCTACTTTCTTCTCACGTTTAATCGCCATGAAGTTTTTCTGGAACTTAGCGTCGTCTGCAAATTTAGCAGCGCCTTTAAGCTCGTCTAGTTTTAGCGGCCAATCAGTACCAACGGTTTCGTTGTACATGTTAGCTAGCTGTTCGTTACATGCAAGCAACCAACGACGAGGAGTTACACCGTTTGTTACGTTAACGAAACGCTCAGGCCATAGTTCGTAGAACTCTGGGAATAAATCTTCTTTAACCAACTCTGAGTGCATTGCTGCAACACCGTTAGTTTTGAAACAAGTAACAACACATAAGAACGCCATGCGAACCATGCGAGTCTCACCTTCTTCAATAATAGAAAGGTGACGTTTCATTTCGTCGTTGCCAGGCCATTTAGCTTCAACTTCGTCTTCTAGGAAGCGACGGTTGATTTCGTAAATGATTTCTAGGTGACGTGGAAGTACTTTCTCGAACAAGTACACAGCCCATTTTTCTAGCGCTTCTGGCAATAGAGTGTGGTTTGTGTATGCGAAAGTTTCTTTACAGATAGCCCACGCGTCATCCCATACCAAGCCTTCTTCGTCGATAAGAATGCGCATCAACTCAGGAATAGCAACAGTTGGGTGAGTATCGTTCAACTGAATAACAGCTTGCTTAGAGAACTGAGAGAAATCGCTGTGGTTACGCTTGTAACGACGAATGATGTCTTTTAGTGAACAAGCACAGAAGAAGTACTGTTGGATTAGACGAAGTTCTTTACCAGCTTCTGACTCATCGTTTGGATACAATACTTTAGAAACAGCTTCAGCTTGAGATTTCTCAGATTGAGAATCGATGTAACCACCGGCATTGAAAACGTCCCAATCAAAGAAGTCAGCAGCTTTAGATTCCCACAAACGTAATACGTTTACAGTTTTAGCTTCGTAACCAACTACTGGGATATCCCATGGCACACCTTTGATTTGACGACCAGCATGCCAAACTTTGCGCATTTTGCCATCTTCGCCAAATACAGTTTCTACGTAACCGTATAGAGGAACTTCTTGAATTGATTCTGGACGGCAAATTTCCCAAGGGTTGCCGTATTCGCGCCAGCTATCAGGACGTTCGATTTGACGACCGCCTTGAATTTCTTGACGGAATAGACCGTGCTCGTAGTGGATACCGTAACCTACCGCTGGGTAGTTAAGAGTAGCCAAAGAATCGATGAAACAAGCAGCTAGACGACCTAAACCACCGTTACCAAGCGCCATATCAGGCTCTTCGTCACAGATGTCGTTAACGTCTTTACCAAGATCTGCCAATGCATCACGTGCAGCGCCAAAAACGCCTACGTTGTGCATGTTGTTCACTGTTAAACGGCCCATCAAGAATTCAAGTGATAGGTAGTGAACTGCACGAGAATCTTTCTCTGCATTCGCTTTAGAAGTTTCTGTTAAGCGTTCGAAAACTAACTCGTTTACTGCTGCACAAGTGGCTTTCCACCAAGCTTGATTGTTAGCACGAGCTTCGTCAGTACCACAAGTACTACGAAGATGTTTAACGATAGCATCTTTAAACTGATCTTTTGATAACGCTACTGTGTTTGTTGCTTTTGCCTTTTTAGCGGCCATGTGAATTTCCTTTGTATCTAACCTTTGTGGTGACATCTTCCAACGTAGCATTCGATGGTTAACCGAACAACAAATGCTACAAAAGACTGTATGTGCTCAAAAATCCGAGCTCATGTTACCGATGCGGAACGATATTATATACGTTCTACATCACATTTAGGTAAAAAAGCCTCTCTCAAGACTAAATTTTTATGCATTTTTTGGAAAAAATGCTTTTTCACTCAAAGAACCGAAATGAAGTGTAAAGAAAACCCGCCAAAAGCCCAGCATTTGAAAATGCTTTCATAAGTAAATCGGAAGCAATCTTGATCGGAATCAATTAATACGGGGCTTTTGACTCAAATCGTTCAAATTATAGACCTATACCATTGTAATGTGCTTTTGTAACAAAACTATTACAGAACTTGCAATTTGAAGCAGTTGGCATACGTTTTCAGGCGGAATTTATGCACAAAAAAAGGGTATTTATTCAATACCCTTCATTCGGTGCTTATAGATTATAGACCAGCTTTTGCCAATGCTGCAGAAACAATGGTTTGAGCTTCTTGTTCAATTAAGGCTAGATGCTCTTCACCTTTGAAACTTTCCATGTAAATCTTATAGATAGCCTCAGTTCCCGACGGACGAGCAGCAAACCAACCATTCTCGGTAACCACTTTTAGTCCACCAATAGCGGCACCGTTACCTGGTGCAGCAGTTAACTTGGCGGTAATCGTTTCACCAGCTAGAGTTTCTGCTTCTACCATGGCTGGGTCTAGTGCGCTTAACACTGCTTTTTGTTCAATGCTGGCTGGTGCGTCGATACGTTTGTAGCAAGGCTCGCCAAACTGTTCAACAAATCCCTGATAATGTTCGCCAGGATCTTTACCGGTAACAGCGATAATTTCTGCCGCGAGTAAGGCTAATATGATTCCGTCTTTATCGGTACTCCAAACCCCACCGTCTTTACGTAGGAATGATGCGCCAGCACTTTCTTCACCACCGAAGGCAATGCTGCCATCGAATAAACCGTCTACAAACCATTTAAAGCCAACTGGTACTTCTTTAAGTTCACGGCCTAGGCTAGTTGCAACACGATCAACCATTGAGCTTGATACTAATGTCTTACCAATTGCTGCATCTGCTCCCCACTGGCTTCGATGCGAGTACAAATAGTTAATCGCTACAGCTAGATAATGATTAGGGTTAAGTAAACCACTACTTTTAGTCACAATGCCATGGCGGTCGTAATCTGGATCATTAGCTACCGCTACATCGAACTTGTCTTTTAGTGCGATAAGGCTTGCCATTGCATAGGGAGACGAGCAATCCATGCGGATTTTGCCGTCTTTATCCAAGGTCATAAACGAAAAGGTTGGATCAACACGGTCGTTAACTACTTCAATGTCTAAACCGTAGGTTTCAGCAATTACTGACCAATACGCGATACCACTACCGCCTAATGGATCAACGCCAATTTTTACTTTGGCTTTAGCAATCGCATCCATATCTAACACGTTTGCTAAGTCGTCAACATAAGGCTTAATGTAGTCAATAGCGACAATAGAAGGTTTTGCGATAGCCTCGTCGTAACTAATGCGCTTAACCTCTTTTAAGCCATTAGCCAGAATTTCATTGGCGCGGTCTTGAACCACTTTGGTTACGTCACCGTCAGCTGGACCACCGTTTGGTGGGTTGTATTTAAAGCCGCCATCTTCTGGTGGGTTGTGTGAAGGTGTAATTACTACACCGTCTGCTTGTTCTTTACCTAAACGGTTGTAAGCCAAAATGGCGTGAGAAATAACTGGCGTTGGCGTGTAACCCAGTCCTTCTTGATAGCGTACTTCTACTCCGTTTGCTGCAAATACCTCAATAGCTGAACAAAAAGCTGGCTCTGATAACGCATGGGTATCTTTACCTATATATAAAGGACCAGTAGTTCCTTGAGCTAAACGATACTCTGCAATAGCTTGGCTTACTGCCAAAATATGGTTTTCGTTAAACGCTTTTTTGCTTGAGCTACCACGGTGGCCAGAAGTGCCGAATGCCACTTGCTGCTCTCGAACAGATACGTCAGGTTCTAATAGATAATAATCAGCCACTAAACGTGGAATGTTTGCAAGATGCTCAGCCTGAGCTGGCTTACCTGCTAAAGGGTGAATAGCCATTAATAGCTTCTCCGATGCTTAAGTTTAAGATAAAAAGTTAGACCGCTTCGCATAAGCGTTCAATTTGAAATTCTTGTAAGCCCATTTCACTGGCAACGTGCTGGAGGATATGCCTTTTACGCGCAGTATTGGTATTTGTGATCACCCAATAAGGACTGTTTGGAATAGCTTGAGGTTTGCTGGTTTTTCCAGAGGCCAATAAGAAGTCTTTATCTTGTGAGAAGTATTCACGCTTACTTCCTTTTAATACACAAGCTTTAGCAAACCGCTCACCATCAATAGTATAAAGACCAGAAAGCAAAGATAAGAAACGTTTAGTAGAACTGCCCGCTTCCGATATTTCAGAAAAATTGAAATAATTTAGAGGGTCAATATCGGCCACATCAGTTTGCGCTAGCGAATCAGTGTTTACTGCTTCAACTACTAGCTCTTGCTCAACGTTGGCCTCTTCGTTACTTACAACTAAATTTTCAGCCTGTGCTTGTTGTAAATCTTGGCCATCTACTTCCAGCAGTCGCCTAAGAATATCTGAGGCACTTTCACCAATGTGTTTAGTTTGGCTGGCAATGTATAAATACAAATCTTCTTCAATTTCTATCGTTTTCATCGTTTCTTTCTAGGATTGCAAAGCTCTTAACATAACTAATTATTATACATAGCAGCGTTAATAACTCACCAACAATCCGAATTAGATCCTTCGAAAGGCTAATTAGTGAACAAAGAAATGCCTTTCAAATACTTGTAGTAATAGAGCTGCAAAGGCAGACTAACAATTTTGTGACATTTGCGGAGCAACATTGTTGGACCTACATTATAAAGAACAAGGGCAAGGCTACCCTGTCCTGCTCATTCATGGGCTATTTGGCAGTTTGTCCAATTTAGGTTTATTAGCAAAGCACCTTACAGAGTTAACCTATCGAGTTATCAGTGTGGATACCTTAAATCACGGTTTGTCTCCTCGCTCAGATTCTATGGACTACCAACATCAAGCAAAAGCGATTAAAGCCTTATGTGATAAGCTTGATATTTCCCACTGCGCTATTGTTGGCCACTCCATGGGTGGCAAAATAGCTATGGCTACTGCGCAACTCTACCCCGATTTAGTTAACGCTATTGTTGTTGCCGACATTGCTCCTGTAGCATACCAACACAACCATGCTGCGGTATTTTCAGGATTAAATAGCTTTGATCCTAAAGATATAAACTCACGTAATGAAGCAGAGCAACTGTTAGCGAAGCATATCCAAGAAGCTGGCGTACGCCAGTTTTTACTTAAGTCATTAACGAAGACAAACCAAGGCTGGCAATGGCTATTTGATGTAAAGCAACTGGCGCTCTGCTACAACAACATCATCGGCTGGAAAGAGTTTGGGCAATTTAAGCGTCCCTGTTTGTTTATAAAAGGCGAAAACTCCGACTATATTGTGAATGAATATCAGCAAACGGTAAGTCAACAATTTCCTAAGGCCGAGCTCAAAATGATTGCCGGAACCGGACATTGGTTACACGCCGAAAAACCAGCTATTTTCAACCGTTTAACTGAGCAGTTTTTAGCCAAGCATATTTAACACCTTGTGACGCTTTATGGTATAGTGCGCGTCGAATTTTTATCTCAAGGATAGTGATGTTCGCAAAGCATATAGATCTTATAGAAAGCCTAGCGCTAAATATTGGCTTCGTTGTTCTATTTTTCTTTATCGGCATGGCTATTCAAGACGTATTAAAAAAAGGCAATGTACCTCCTTTCGGCCGCGCAATAGTATGGCTAGTATTGTTTTTGGGGTGTGCAGGCTTTATTGCAAAAGGGCTAATTCAGCTATCTTGGGAAGGCAGCGGCTTAGCTTAGACGGTTGTTTTATAATTAATGGCAAAACAAAATACAGATCGAACCACTATTGATCTATTCGCCAGTGAAAAAAGAGTTGGGCGACCAAGAACTAACCCTTTAGAGCGAAAAGATCAGTTAAAAACCAATAAGCGCAACCAGCTGAAACGCGATCGTGCAAATGGTCTTAAAAGAATCGAGTTGAAAGTAGAGCTAGCTCTCTTCGAACAGTTAAATCAATTGGCTACTGAGTCCGGCATAAGCCGCAGTGAGTTAATCGAAAAGATGCTAAACAAACAAGTTAGTCAATTTTCAACAAATCAATAGTTTGTATTACAGGTAACATTTATGGCGAGTGTAGGAATATTTTTTGGTAGCGACACCGGTAACACCGAAGCTGTTGCGCAAATGATTCAAAAAGAGCTAGGTAAAAAACTAGTTGAAGTAAAAGACATTGCCAAGTCTTCTAAAGAAGACATTGATGATTTTTCACTAATTCTATTGGGTATCCCCACCTGGTATTACGGTGAAGCTCAATGTGATTGGGATGACTTTTTCCCTGACCTAGAACAAATTGATTTTTCTGAGAAATTGGTAGCAATATTTGGTTGTGGTGACCAAGAAGACTACGCCGAGTACTTTCTAGACGCCATGGGCACTATCAACGATATTGTAGTAAATAAAGGCGCTACTGTTGTGGGTCATTGGCCAACAGAAGGCTACGATTTTGAAGAATCAAAAGCACTTGCAGATGATGCACACTTTGTAGGTTTAGGCATTGATGAAGATCGTCAACCAGAATTAACCCAAGAACGTGTTAAAGGCTGGTGTAAACAAGTTTACGAAGAAATGTGCTTAGCTGAATTAGCTGACTAAAATTACTGGGCGAAAGCCCAGTTTTTGTATCTGGCCCTCGTATAGTTGGCCAAGTTTATGCTTAACTTGGTTCAGAGGGAGAGCAAATTGTTTAAATACTTATTATTAATTTTAATTGGGATATCTAGTGTAGCTAGAGCCGATGTTTGGTTTTATGAAGACCAACATGGTGTGATGCACTTTGCTCAAGAAAAGAAAGGCTCTAAATGGCGTTTATTGATGCGAACGCCTAAATCGCTAGATCCCCCAAAAGCTAAATCATTACCTCAACGAGCACCCAGTGAGCGCCCATACCATCAATTAATTGTAGACAGCGCGAAACGTCATAAACTTGACCCTGCATTGGTACACGCTGTTGTGGCTACTGAATCAAACTATAAGCATGATGCAGTATCCCGTGCCGGTGCCATGGGCTTAATGCAGTTAATGCCGGCGACCGCAGAGCGTTTTTCTGTTACTGACCCTTTCATTCCAGAACAAAACATAGAAGCAGGTAGCCGCTACTTACGCTGGTTACTAGACGAGTTCGAATCGCTTCAACTCGCGCTAGCGGCTTATAATTCAGGTGAAAATACAGTTAAACGTTATGGCTTTACTATTCCACCGTATAAAGAAACACAAAACTACGTAACTAAGGTTATAGAACGCTACAAGAAAAACTTAAGTCTAATTCAGTAAAGCGTTCAGGCAACTTGCTTCAACTCAGGGCGATACTGCCGTTTAAGCCGGATATATAGCTTACGTTTTATAACCGCAACAACATTACCCTTCTCGTCAAAAACCTCTGTTGACACTTCAGGCTCAAATTTCTCTCCAGAAGCTGCCGCGTTCAAAATTGTTTCAATGAATGCTTTATCCAATTGGAACTTTGCAAACACTTTTGTTCGGCCAGGCGTTACAAACTTAATCGAAGATTCACTGTCCCAAATATGGTATTTGTTGCCTAAAATTGCCATTAACATCAGCGGATAAATAGGATCGGTCATCGCAAACATTGCTCCACCAAATTGAGAGCGGTTAGCATTTTTATTCCACCATCGAAATGCTAATTGAACTCGGCAAAAGTGAAAATCCTTGCTGAGTTGGGTGATCTTAATCCCAGAACCCCAAAATGGTGGCCAAAGATTAAGGACAGATCTCGCGACGTTTGCTCTTTTTAGTAGAATATCCATAAACTCAACTGGTCAGACATGTTAACAATAGGTTAATAAATATTTAACTGTGCTACAAGTTTTCTTATCAAGCTTTCTGTTTGTCATGTAAATCCGTATACTACTGGGCAGTTATGGAATGAATAACAGCAAGGGAAAAAATTTCACCTATGTCTGATAATAATTTAGCTCTAAAAAAAGCGGGCCTTAAAGTGACCTTGCCAAGAATGAAAATTCTAGAGCTGCTGCAAACGCCTAATAACCAGCACATTAGTGCGGAAGACTTATACAAGCTCTTAATTGATCAAGGCGAAGAGATTGGTTTAGCAACGGTTTACCGCGTACTTAACCAGTTTGATGATGCTGGCATTGTTACTCGTCACCACTTTGAAGGCGGAAAGTCGGTATTTGAATTAAATAGCCAACATCACCACGATCACTTAGTGTGTTTAGACTGCGGCAAAGTGATTGAATTTAACGATGATATGATTGAACAACGACAAAAAGATATCGCCGAAGAAAACAATATCAAACTGACTAACCATAGCTTGTACTTGTACGGCAACTGCACCAAAGCAGACTGCGAAAGCCGCGAAGATTAGTTTCTAAAAATACAGGTGATCTAATCACCTGTATTTACCTCCCCTATTTATTTAGCTGAATATCCCCAACGCACTACTAAGTCATTTTCTATGCCTATATGGTCAAGAATCCGCGCAGTTACATGTTCAACTAAATCTTGAATGGTCTCTGGCTTATGATAAAAACCAGGGTTGGCCGGCAGTATATCCACCCCCAACTTAGCTAACTTAAGCATGTTTTCTAAATGGATCGCCGAGAAAGGCATTTCTCTAGGCACCATTATCAACTTACCTTTCTCTTTGATTACAACATCGGCCGCTCGTTCAATAAGGTTATCTGAAAGCCCCATAGCAATAGAGGCCAACGTCCCCATACTACAAGGGCACACAACCATTGTTTTTGGAGCAGCAGATCCAGAAGCAACTGGTGAAAACCAATCATTTTTACCTGGTACAACAATTTGTCCGGGCTTAGCACTAAACCTTCCTTGCAAGAATGCTTGTGCTTTCTCTGGACTACTCGGCCACTGTTCATCAACTTCCGTAGCTAACACTACTTTTGCAGCACTAGAAACTAACAGGTGAATAGTAAACTGCTTTTTGACTAGTTGTTCTAATAAACACAGCACATAAGGCGCGCCTGAAGCGCCAGTAATAGCTAAAGTAATCTCTTTATTATTCATGATTTTAATGATGATTATCTCGTTATTGAAAACTCTAACTCATTCGAGAAATCAAATTGTTTAACCTAGCAAATATACTTAAAGGTGATTGTAGCGGTAATAAGTGTGCTAAGCGACTAGTTATGAACAATCAAGCATTTATAAATCTGTGACTATTTACTACAATTACTCAAAGGATTAATAAATCTAGGCCTATGTCTAAAACGGAAATACCCACTCAGTTCTTACAAGTCGGACATTACATCAGCCTTCCTCTAGGTTGGACAGCGCATCCATTCATGCGTAACAACTTTCTCATCAAAAATGACGAGCAGCTAACAGTTGTAAAATCCTTAGGATTAGACCTCATAGAAGTTGTCCCTAGTAAGTCTAAAATAGCGACTCCTGAAGTTAACCTAAATGACGCACTGGAAGAGGATAAAGCAGAAGTAGCAGAGGTAGACCCAGATCAAGCATGGCTAGATGAGCTTAGGGATGGACAGAAGCGAGCAAACAAAGCCTACTTACAAAATGCAGAAAACTTCCGCTTAGCCTTAACCAAGTTTACCAGCAAACCCGAAGAGGCTTATTACAGTATCTTTGAACAAGTGAACATTACATTGCAAATGATGTTCAAATCATCGTCGGCTCATAGTGTTTATGTAAGCTTAGAACCTAGTAGCGATGAAGACATTTTCTTTCATAGCGTAAACGTAGCTGTGCTCTCAATCTTAGTTGCCAAAAACCTTGGGTTTACCGAAAAAGAATGCCAACACTTGTGTATTGCAGCGATGATTCACGATATCGGCGAGTTGAAAGTACCTCAACAGATTCGTAGAAAACCAAGCGAATGGACTCAAGCAGAACAAAACTTCTATCAAACTCACCCCAAATTTAGCGCTGAGCTTATAAAGAAGGCCGGTTCTTTTCCCGAAGAAGTATTGCCAATAGTCGTTAATCACCATGAGCGCCTTGATGGTTCAGGCTACCCTCAGGGTTTAAAAGCTAAGGAACTAAGCAAAGCCACTCAACTTTTAGCGATTGTGGATGCGTTTGAGCATTTGTGTGCCCCCTTGCCCAATCAAAAACGTATGACTCCCCAAGAAGCCTTCGCTTCTCTCTACAAGAATGCCGAAACAAAATACAACAAGCTCTACTTAGAGCAACTCATGAATACATTGGGTATTTATCCGCCTGGCTCAATAGTGAGTTTATCGAATAACGGCTTTGCAATGGTGATGTCGAGTAATCCAAAAGAGAAGTTGAAACCAAGAGTATTGCTACTAGAGAAAGGTAAAAACTTTGCAAACGCAAATATTATGGATTTGACTAAAGAAGAGCTGAAGATAAACAAAACCGTTAGATGGGAAGATGTGCCGGCAAGCTTAGTAAAAAACTTCGATCCGAAACTACGCTGTTGTTACTTTTTCGACCCTGAACAGTAAGATTCCATCAGTTCTAATCAATAAAAAAGCCCGATATTTCGGGCTTTTTTTGCATTTAAACCTTTGTTAACTATTGGTCTTCAGCATCCTTAACGCCTTTTACTTTTTCTCGTAAGCCTTGCAGCATTACATAGAAAACAGGCACTAAACAGGTACCAACAATAGTTGCAGCTATCATCCCACCCATTACGGCGTAACCTAGAGAAATACGGCTAGCTGCACCAGCACCAGTCGCAATCACTAGAGGAATAACGCCAAGAATGAAAGAGAACGCTGTCATCAATACTGCTCGAAAGCGTAAGCGTGCAGCTTTAACAGCAGCGTCTCGAATGCTCATTCCGCCTTCGCGTAATTGCTTAGCAAACTCCACGATAAGGATCGCGTTCTTACACGCTAAGCCTATCAACAATACTAAGCCAATTTGGGTATACAAGTTTACATCTGAACCCATGATCCAAATGTATACAAATGCACCTAAGATAGCGATTGGAACCGCCAGCATTACGGAGATAGGAACCGTCCAGCTTTCATACTGAGCAACTAAGAATAAGTAGGTAAATATTAAGGCCAAACTAAAAATAAATGGCGCTAAGTTACCCGCTTTAAGTTCTTGGTAGGTTTGACCCGACCATTCATAGGTATAACCTGCTGGGAAGGTGGTTTCGGCAATCCGCTTCACTGCATCAATCGCTTGGCCTGAACTAAACCCTGGTGCAGGGAAAGCATTCATCTTAACGGCGCCATACAAGTTGAACTGGTTGATGTATTCAGGCCCTAACTTAGGCTCTACTTGAACTAAAGTATTGAGAGGAACCATTTCATCAAACTTATTTCTAATATAGAAACGAGCAATGTCTTGCTCTGAATTTCGAAATTCAGTTTCGGCTTGCATGTTTACCCGGAAAACTTTACCAAAGCGGTTGAAGTCATTCACATACATTGAACCTAACATAGTCTGTAAGGTCATGAAAATGCTGCTTAACTGCACTCCTTGAACCTTAGCTTTCTGTCGGTCGACGTCTACGAACAATTGCGGCACATCTGCACGATAAGTACTAAATGCAGCAGCTAATTCAGGTGCACTACCCGCTTCAACAGCTGTCGCACGCATCACGCTTGCTAGACTAGCAGGGGTACGACCTAGCGTGTCTTGAATAAAGAACTCCACACCCGCAACCGTACCAACCCCTGGAAGCGCAGGTAGCGAGAAGCCAACTGCCTGGGCTTCGTTGTAGCTGGCTAACACGCCATTCGCTCGCTGAACGATATTAGATTCAACTAAAGCAGGGTCTTTACGTTCATCCCAGTGAGATAGAATCACTACCATTAAGCCTGCATTTGAAGAAACGGCGCCAGAGATAATCGAATAACCACTAGCTGAAATAACGTTAGTTACCCCCTCAAGCTCATTTAGCTCATCGACCATCCTTGAAACAACTTCTTTAGTACGGTTAATGGATGCGCCATTTGGTAGCTGCACATCAATAAAGAAGGCTTTTTTATCTTCGGTTGGCACAAAGCCAGAAGGAAGTGAGGTAGCTAAGTAACCGGTAGCACCAATTAGCAATACATAAACGATGCCAACGATAGAGAGTTTTCGTACCATGCCACTTACAAAACCTGTGTATTTGCCGGTCGCTTTGTCAAAGTGCTTGTTAAAAAAGGCATGAAAACCTTTTTCGTGAACTTTAGGTTTCTTCAACAATGAAGCACATAAAGCAGGACTCAACGTCAGTGCGTTAATTGACGAAATAAGTACCGAAATACAAATGGTGATAGAGAACTGAGCATACATTTGACCAGTAATACCGGGCATTACGGCGGTTGGTGCGAATACAGCTAATAGCACCAATGTAGTAGCAACAACAGGGCCTGTAACCTCTTGCATAGACTTAGTGGTCGCTTCAACAGCATTTAACCCTTCGTCCTGCATTAAACGTGTGGTGTTTTCTACCACAACAATAGCGTCATCGACCACGATACCAATCGCAAGAATCAAGGCGAACAAAGATACTGTGTTAATGCTCATACCGGTAGCAAGCAAAAACGCAAAGGTACCTACAAGAGACACCGGAATTGCAATAGCAGGAATCAAGGTTTGCCTTACATCTTGCAAGAAGATGTAAACAACAAAGATTACCAGTGCGATTGCTATAAGTAGTGTTTCAAGCATTTCGTCAATTGAAGTTTCAACGAACTGGGTAGTGTCGTACAACACTTTGTAGTCCATATCTTCTGGGAATTGTTCTTCTAAACGAGACAACTCCTCACGAACACCTTTAGCCACTTCTAAAGCGTTTGCACCACTCGCTTGATAGATGAACAATAACGCAGACGCTTTGTTATCTAACATCGCTTCTGCGTCATAACTCGCAGCGCCAAGCTCTATTCGTGAAATATCTTTAAGATATACTGCACTGCCATCAGGGTTTGAACGAATAATAATTTCTTCAAACTCTTCTGGATGGCTTAAACGACCTTTAGTAGATAAGGTGTACTGGAATTGTTGATCGCGCGGAACTGGTGCTGCACCAATTCGACCTGCTGCAACTTGTATATTCTGTTCTTGAATCGATGCAATAGCATCATCTACGGTAACACCTAAACTGGCCATGCGGTCTGGGTTTAACCAAATACGCATCGAATAGTCCATGCCACCGATAATGCTTACTTTAGATACCCCGTTAACCCTAGCAAGGTTATCTTTAATGTTGATCCCCATATAGTTATTTAGGAACAGGTTATCTAGAGATTCGTTAGGAGAAACAAGGTTAAGCATCATCAGAATACTTGGATCTTGTTTCTCTACTTTCACACCATTTCGTTGCACCTCGGAAGGAAGACGGGGCATTGCTTGTTGAACACGGTTTTGTACGTTGACCTGTGCCATGTCAACATTACTGCCCACTTCAAAAGTTACGTTGAGGGTATAACTACCATCATTCGCACCTTTTGATTCCATGTAGATCATGTTTTCTACACCGTTTACTTCGGCTTCAACTACCTTAGCGACGGTATCTGCAACTACCTCTGCACTAGCCCCTGGGTAACTGGTGGTTACCGAGACCATTGGCGGAGAAATATTGGGGAACTCTGCTACCGGCAATACCGGTATCGACAAAAAGCCAGCCAAAGTTAAAACAATAGAAATAACAAAGGCAAACTTGGGTCGATGAATAAAAAACTTACTAATCATCACCGACTCCTTAAGATTGGGTATCAGAGAATGGTTGAACAGTATCCATTTCGTGGTCTACTTCAGCGCCAACTCGGGCTTTTTGTAAACCTTCAGTGATAACCAAGTCGCCTTTTTCTAAGCCTTTCTCTACTTCCCAGTCGATACCATAGCGCTGGCCAAGTTCAACATTACGACGACCAACCATGTTCTTTTTATCAACGGTTAGCACATAACGACCTTGTTGGTCTTCTTGTACCGCACGTTGAGGAATTAACATCACCTCTTGCATTTCTGGCGATTCAATAATTACGGTTACATATAGGCCAGGAACGATGATGTGTTCTTTGTTAGGGAATTCGGCACGAATTGCTAAGGTACCTGTGGTGGCATCAACTCGGTTATCAACAAAATCCATTTTGCCGACTTCATCGAACATGGTGCCGTCAGGAAATTTAATTTTTACCGGGAAGTCGCTAAGTTTAAAAGGAGTAGTAACAGACTTATGAGCACGTTGAGCCTCAATAAGCACCTTTTCTGGTAGTTGGAAGTTAACCCAAACAGGCTCCATTTGAACTAGATCGGCCAGCTCGGTTTGATCAGGTGAAATCAAATCACCGGTAAAAACAGCCGCTCGGCTAATACGGCCAGTAAACGGCGCATAAATTTTGGTGTAGCCAAGCTCAAGTTTTGCGTTATCTAATTCGGCATTCGCGCTTTGTAAAGATGCTGCTGTTTGTAATTTACGTGATAGTAAGTTGTCATAGTCAGACTGGCTAATGAAGTTATCCTTAATAAGGCCTTCACCACGCTTAAAGTTTAAAACAGCTGTATCGTAGGCAGCTTTTGCTTGTGCAACTAGGGCTTTAGAAGCCTTAACTGCAGCATCGTATTGCGCAGGGTCTATTTCGAACAGTAAAGCGCCCTCCTCTACAATGCTACCTTCTTCGAAGTTGGTTTTTAACAAGTTACCACGCACTTTAGATTTGATAGTGATATCTTGGGTTGCTTCAGTTCTGCCAACAAAATCATTACTTGGCGTTACTTCTTTCATAGCAACTTCAAGAACTTTCACATTTGCTTTAACAGCAGGAGGTGGAGGTGGTGCTGTGTCACACGCACTTAAAAACGAAAGTGAGGCAATTGTTAGGCCCAAAGCCTTTGCCACACGAGCTACAACAGGTGTGCGGTTCATAAACATTCCTTGTATATTTTTGTGTACCGAGTAAACCATAACTAATCATAGTCGTTATGTGGAAGCATGAAAACTAAAGTACTTACTTTTAACCAACATTTTTCTAAATATTAAACAACAGCTTACTTTATGCTCAGAGTTGCTTTCCATTTCCTGGAAAAGCCTGATTTTGATACCATCTAAACCAAACTAAACTCTTTGGCCTAAACATGCAGTTTCAAAAGATTAACAAAACCGTTTATCAACAACGTTCTCGCTATACCTATATCGGTATTTCAGGTTTGTTGATTTTGTTCACCCTATTTTGGTCGAGCCTATTTATCGCGCTGTTTTCCAAGGGTCCTGATAATTTCTATCTAAACTTACTGGGAGTGGTAGCAGCTGTTATTAGCATTGTCCCAGTGGTATTAACGTTGAAAGACAGAGAATGGTTTTATGAGGTCATGTATGTTTGGCGCTTAAAGCAAGAACTCAACAAAATTAATCGCAAAATGGCAGCTTTAGCCAAAGCCATGAATAAAGCGGATGAAACGGCTTTTGAGATCGTTAAGTTTTCGTATTTAGGTAGTCGTCAAATTTGGGAGTTAGATGACAATACCCTTATGCTCAACGAGTTAACAATTTCTGAGAACAAACTTGAGCAACAAGCAGCACAGTTTAATCTAAACATTAATGCCAACAACTACTCCACCAGCGCATTAGAAAAGTACTAAGTTCGCTTTACTAAGCAAATTGAAAGCTAAAAATCAGGCTTTTAAATGAAGACAAGTATGACCGTCTACTAGGATCGGAGAAATGGCTTTATCTTCAGCAAAAGCCTTTTTAAGCGCCCCCTCAAGGACTAACTTGTCACCTATATTTGCCTGTTTATCAATTAGTTCTGCGGGATAAGCCCATAGATTGCAATTAACTACATGTTGTTGATCAGATTGATCAGTAGAAATTTGCAACTTTAAATAGCTTTGATTGTTTATACTTTTTCGCAAAGAAGACTTTCCGACAATTTCACCAACCAAAGTAACTTTATTCCAATAGAGTTGAGAAGGTGCGCCAACGAAACTCACTTGTTCTACCTCAATGGCACTAGTGATAGTACCTTTGCTGTCTTTTTGGTTTTTTAAGTGGCCACTGATCACCACACCATCGCCGGCTTTTGCATACTGTTTAATTCTTTCCGCCTGCTCTCCTCGAGCATTAAGCTGAAATACTTCTACTTGCTCCTTGCCACTTCCTTTAGGCTTTCGCTTGAACAACACTTCAAACTGGGTAATGGCAGTGCCATCACTAAAGTAGCGTAGAGTAATCTCCTTAGACACAATGTTGCCTAGAATCTCTACCGATGAGCGACAGATTACTTGCAAAAACTTTTCTCCACTTGAAGCCTTTAACGGCATAGTTTAGTAAACTTGTGCCACAGCAAAGTAGCAACAGAACCCCATTATGAAATACCCTTGCCGATTAGACAAATTCCTATCTAAAGCCGGGCACATATCACGAAGCGATGCTAAAAAGTATATCAAAAACAAACGTGTGACAGTGAATAGTCAACTCCAAACAAATGCACAATTTGCTGTTGGTGAGAGTGACAACGTTGGTTTAGATAGCAAAGAATTGAAGCTAATCGAACATCAGTATTTCATGTTAAATAAACCAATAGGCTATTTAAGCACTGAAGCTGAAGCTAACCACCCCAGCGCCATGTCATTAATAGACTCACCACTTAAAATACATGCTGCCGGACGCTTGGATGTAGACACATCAGGTTTATTGCTTTTGACCAGTGATGGCCAATGGTCACATAAAGTCACGAGCCCCAATAGCAAAAAGTTTAAGGATTACAGAGTTAGCCTTGCCGATGCAATTAGCGATAATGACCTTCAGCTACTTGCAAGAGGCCTTTTGCTGCGAGGTGAAGATAAACCCACTCTCCCCGCCGTAACTAAACGTATCAATGAAAAGCAGTTCATTTTGAGTATTAGTGAAGGTCGTTACCATCAGGTTAAGCGAATGTGCGCGGCGATAGGCAATAAAGTAATCGCCTTACACCGGGAAAAAATTGGCGGCATAGTACTAGATATTGAATTGCAAGCCGGTGAGTATCGAGAGCTAACACAAACAGAAATAGCGAACTTCAACTAATCCATTTCCATCATAGATGCATACTCAACTACCTGATTTCGCCCGTTATTTTTAGCCGTGTACAGAGCCTTATCAGCCTGCTTGTAAAGTTTAGCAAAGCTACAGTCTTTTTCGCTTTGAGTAATACCAAAACTACAAGTAAAACTAGGCACAGCTTTATCTTGCTCGAAGGCAAGTCGCAGTCGCTCAGCCAAATTTATTGCCTGTGTAAGGTCGGTTTCGGGCAGTAGCATAATAAACTCTTCTCCGCCCCAACGGGCGAGTAAGTCAGTTTCTCGTTTTAACTTAGTAATTGTTTCTACTAAACGAATCAAACACAAATCACCCGTATCGTGACCATATTGATCATTGAGCTGTTTGAAGTGGTCAACATCAATCATTAATATTGAAAAACGAGAACCATTGCGATCGCTACGGCTTTGCTCCAGGAATACACTGTCTTCAAAATGACGACGATTTGCCGCACCGGTTAAAGGATCTGTATTGGCCAGCTGCATAAGCTTGTCTTCAAGCGTTTTTTGAGCACTAATATCAATACTAGAGCAAACAAAGTTATGCAGTTTACCTTGCCAATAAACAGCCGTTACGGTCATTTGTTGAATAGTATTGAGGCCATTATTACCAAGTATAGAAACCTCTCCTAACCAACTGCCTTCTTCAGCAGCAATTTTAAGTACTTCATCAAATCCAGGGTCAGATTGGCCAAAATCCGTAAGCTTAGTGCCAATCATTTGTTCAGCATCTACACCTACTTTTTTTGCTAAGTATTGATTCGCCTGCATTACCTTCCCCGTAGGGTTAATAATAACTTGTGAAAACTCTCCTTCAAAAGCAGCTTCTCGTAGCGCGTTAAGTTCTTCAACAACTGCTTTTTCACGGCGAATCATCTCGGTTAAATAAGCGGCAAAGAAGCATCCAACAATTGATACCAGATAGACAACTGCGATAAATATTAACCAGTGTCGGCTATCTGTGGCTAAGTCTTTATAAGAGATATACAAAAACGCAGTGTTAGGGTTTGAATCTTCGTATTCATCAAGTACTGAGGTAAACATTAAGCCGCTGCCTACATCATAGGGCGAAGCAGCATCTCGATAAGGCTTGTCATCGAAATAGTCACTAAGTGATGAATAATCTAGTTTGCCAACCAAGTTCAATAACTTCTTGGTGGTATCTTGGCTAAAGTCGCCTTCTATAACGATATCGTCGCTAGTTACAATAACCGCGCGCTCGACTAACATCGGACGACCAACGAAGTGTACAGTTTGATTAATCGCCTGCTGGTCGTACTCATTAACCATCCAACCCACCAGTTTTGACCACTTATCAAATACCGGTATATACAAAACATAGTAAGTTTGTTGGTTAGACTTATCGTAGATAACCTTGGTGGATATAACGCCCTCATCTCTCCACGAGAGGCCTTTAAAATAGTTTTTAATGATTGGGTTAATACCAGAGCTCCACTCCAAAGTGTGGCCCTCTTTGCTTTGATTTAGAGCAAGGTCAACGCGTCCATCACGGTGAACGTAGTAAAAGTTACCCTCTAAATTCACATCGCGAGCAATTCGCTGCCACTCGGTAGCGAGCGTGACCAGTGTTAACTCAGATTCATCATTAACGTAGTTAAGTAGGCCTAGCGTGCGGGTTAACAGTGATAATCGTTGCGACAACAGGCTTATTAAATGCTTGTTAGCTGTCTTAAAACCACCAAAAGACAATTCAACTTCTTCTACAATTTGATGCTTTATGGTTTGGTAGCGATGAGAAAGCACCGCAGCAAACAATAAGGTGACCAACAGCGCCCAAAAGCCTGCCTTTTTTTGCCAAGAAATGTTGTTTTTAAGAAAACGTGAATTCAATTGTGCACTTTAAAATCTATTTAGATACAAACTATTATTAAACAACTGAAGCGTTTTTGCTCTTTAAAACTGCCGTTAAAGTTAAAAAAGCAAAGGCTAAATCAAATAATGTGAAATTCAATATTCATACTTGAATGCTTGCCCTGCTGCTAGGATACTTAGCAAAAAACAAAAAGGTAAATACATGACTGATTTTCGCTTTCATCCACAAAGTCAGGTTATACAGCAGCAAGACAGCTATTTAATTACTCTCTATACCGCCATTAATCACAACTACCACAAGGTGTTTGTACGAGTAGAACCAGACCACGAAGAATGGTTAATGGAAATGACCAAGCCGAGCATTGAAGGTAATTGGCTTAAGTGGCAAATCAGCATTCCTGTTAGCCCGCACTCTCCGCTAACACTTTATTGCTTTAAGTTTTTAAGCAAAGACAACCAATGCTATTTACATGCAGCGGGTGAATCTTCTCGTCTACCACAAAAACATTTTCACTTTAGAATTAACAGCCAAGCTAAACCGCCGGAGTGGGCGAAGCAGCAAGTTTTCTATCAGATATTCCCGGAACGCTTTGCTAATGGCGACCCAAGCTTAACGCCGAACAAAGACAATTACAGCTACCAAGAAGATGGTAGAAAAATTGTTCAAAAACAATGGGGAGAGCCGGTCGCAAAATCTCATTCTGGTACCGGCGCAACAGAGTTTTATGGCGGTGATTTAATTGGTATTGAACAAAAGCTAGATTACCTGCAAGAGCTGGGTATAACCGCGCTCTACCTTAACCCCATTTTTTGTTCTCCAAGTAACCATAAGTACGACTGTACCAACTACTTCAAGGTTGAACCCCACTTCGGTGGTGACGAGGCTTTAATAAGCCTATCAGAAAATATGAAAATCCGTGGGATGAAGCTAATGCTAGATGCGGTAGTTAACCATACGTCTAATCAACATCACTGGATGGATTACTATCAGCAGCATCAAGGCGGCGCTTACCATAACCAAGATTCACTGTTTAAAGATTGGTATCACTTTGATGAAAGCGGCAACTATTGGTCATGGAAAGGCGTTGAAACCTTGCCCAAGTTAAACTTTGCCAACGTTGAGGTGCAACAAGCTATCTATGAAGGTGAGCAATCCGTACTAAAACACTGGTTAAAGCCGCCCTTCTCTATCGACGCTTGGCGCTTCGATGTCATTCACATGCTTGGTGAACATAATAGCGCACAAAACAATGCCCATTATGTGGCTAAGTTTAGAGAGTCTATCAAGCAAACAAACAGCGAAGCCTACATGATAGGAGAACACTTTGCAGAGGCAACTCAATGGCTGCAAGGTGACCAAGAAGACGCAGCCATGAACTACTACGGTTTTAACCAACCCATAGTTGCGTTCTTGGCGGGTGTTGATGTTCCGCGCTACGTACCTCTTAAACTTAACGCAGCTGATTTAGCGACCTGGCTGGCCGAAGCGCGCGGTTCTATCCCCTTCGCCAATCAGTTAGCGCAATACAACCTATTAGATAGCCATGACACGCCGCGTTTTTCTCACTTAGTGAACGAAAGTGAAGAGCTTACAAAAATTGCAGCTACTATGCTGCTTACATATATCGGTGTGCCGTCAATTTACTACGGTGATGAAGTAGGCTTAACTGGCGCTAATGATCCAGACTGTCGCCGTTGCTTCCCTTGGGATGAGAAGCAATGGAAACACGCTTTGCTTAACCATTACCAGCAACTAATTTCGCTGCGCAAACAGCGTAGTGAATTACAACAAGGTGACCTTATAAGCCTGCTTGAGAATGACGACGTATGGGTGTTTATGCGTTGGCTTCCAGAGCAACAGAGTATTGTGGTAATTAATCGAGGAGAGTCTCAAGAGCTAGACTTAAACCTAGCCCACCTGCAAGACAAGGTTCCTTACAAAGTATTTGATAGCAGTGAAGAGTTGGTCGCCGATTCAGATGGAAAATTGGCGCTATCACTAGCTGCTCAATCTTCCATGGTATTAATTAGCCAATAGGCTTATTCCTCATACTGGCTATCTGTCAGTAATTGCGCATCTAAAGACTTGTTAGCGTTTACTTGCAAGTCTTTTAGTTGCTGGGCTTGCCTAACCAAGTTTCCTTTACCAGTGCTGAGTTTGTTCATGGCATTTTGATAGCTATCATTAGATCGCTGCAGTTGTTGGCCATGACTTTTTAAATCTTCCGTGAACGCAACAAACTTATCGAATAACTTCCCTGCCCGTTGTGCGATCACTTGGGCATTTTGTTGTTGGTGCTCAGTTTTCCATAAGTTCTGAATTGTTCTAAGCGCCACCATCAAACTACTTGGGCTCACCAGCAATATATTGGACTCTAGCGCAAAGTTAATTAGCGAAGGATCTTGCTCTAAAGCGCTGAGGTAAGCACCTTCAATTGGGATAAATAACAATACATAATCTAAGGATGGTAATTGATACAAGGTATGGTAATCCTTTTTGGATAAACCAATAATTTGTTGGCGTAAGCTTTTAGCATGCTCTTTTAAGGCAGTTAACTGAGCTTCACTATCTTCGCTGTTGTAATAACGCTCATAGGCAACTAGGTTTACTTTTGAGTCAACAATAACTGATTTATTGTCCGGCAGTTTAACTACAACATCGGGTTTAATGGTTTGACCATGTTGATTAACCCCTACTACCTGAGTTTGATACTCGTGCCCAGCTCTAAGACCTGAAGATTGCAAAATTTGCTCTAATATCAGCTCTCCCCAGTCACCTTGTTGTTTATTATCGCCTTTTAACGCTTTAGTTAAGCGCACTGCGTCTTCACTAATCTGCTGATTAAGCGATTGCAAAGTAACAATTTGGTCTTTTAAGGAATGGCGCTGCTTGGCTTCGTTTTCGTAGCTTTGTTGAACCTGCTGCTTAAAACCATCCAGTTGCTGCTTTAAAGGCAGTAATACCGACTCAATACTCTGTTTACTTTGTTGTTGTAGTTCTAGGCCTTTCTCTGAGAATATTCGATTAGCTAACAACTCAAACTGGTTGTTGACTCGCTCTTCGCTTTTTTCCAAATAGCTGATTCGTTCTTGTAGCGCAATGTCTTTTTGTTGCAATAAAGCACAGCGTTGCTGTTCACGTTGTAACAATTGCTGGCAGATAACTAATTCTTCCTTAAGCTCTCGCAGGTGTTGCAGTTCGGTATGTAATTCGGCTAGTGAGATGTCTTTGTCATGGTCTTGCTGCTGTAATTGTTGATTAGCTTGGTTTTGCTCTAGCAATTCAGTTTCTAACTGTTTTTTTAACAGCGTAAACTCATCGTTTTTTTTGGAAAAAGCTTTACCTTTTATGCTAATTACCAACAGGCTTACAATTAGTAAAAAAAGTAAGGAAAAAGTAATAGCAGCACTCATTTGGTTAAATTGAGAAAAAATAGTCTCTAAGTTCACAGTAAATCCATTGCGATTATGTTGAATTGCTCGTTATCATGCATCATACAGTATGCAGCTCGCCAATCTTAAAGCTGTAGTACATGTTTTAGCTTAAATTTAGGAAAATCATTAAGATGAGTATCTTTTCAGCTTTAAAGAAAATGTTCCAAGCTGCGCCAGTTACCCCCAAAAGCTATCCAGCGGAAGTTTACAACGAGTTCACCATTGCCCCTCAGCCACAATCTGCAAATGGGCAATACCGTGTGGCGGCTCAAATCAGTAAAACTGTAAATGGTGAATTGAAAGAGCACATGTTTATCCGCTCTGATACATGCGCTAGCTCAGACGACGCCGCCGAACTAGCCATGCACAAATGTAAAACCTTTATTGATCAAATGGGTGATCAAATTTTCGATTAAGCAACAGCGGTGCTAATCAAACAACCGGGTTAGCACCTGTTTTACCGCGTCAATATCAAAAGGCTTGTCGACTAAAGCGGATACGCCGCTTTGCCTTACACCATCAAGCTTGGCGCAATTATTTTCAGACGTAACCATTAGAGCTGGGATCTCACAAAAGGTTGGATGTTGGCGCAATGCTTCAATCAATGCCGCCCCATCCATTATTGGCATGTTGTAATCGGTAATCACCAAATCTACTTGATTGTTAACCATCAACGACAACGCTTCCTGACCATTTTCTGCCAAAATCAGTTTAGTTAAACCAATGTTTTCTAATACTTTTGAAATATGACGGCGAGCTGTTTGGCTGTCATCTACAACCAGTACCGTTTTATCAGAAAAATCTAAGTTATCGATAACTTCACTATCTGGCTCTATATAACTAATGGTTGCTTGCAGCGCAGACAATAAGTGTGTGAATTCGAAAGGCTTAGGCAAAATAGCAATAACACCCGCTTGCTTAATTGCGTCTAAGGTGTGGTGACAGGCTTCACTAGAAATCAACATAAAGGCCACATCACGGCTTAAGTCATTAGCTCGTAACTGTTGCACTAAATCGGTAGCAGTACCGTCGCTGAAATACATAGAGCTAACCACCAAATCTGGTGCAGTTTTAATTGCGAGGTCCAGGGCCTGTTGACAGTTCTCTGCCATTAAAAAATTATCAATACCCGCTTCATGCAATCGCGTTCGAATGATGTTGCGTTGCATATTTGAAGGTTCTACTAATAAGATCGTAAGATCAGCTAACGACAGTGTATCCATAACATCCTGTTTCACTAACAATAGGAATGTCCATAGTACCGCTTTAAGCTATCCATTTTTATCGCTAATTTGCTAATCTAGCATTCTTACTTGAAAAACATGCTTTTAGTCACCAAATTAAGGCTAAACAACCAACGGAAAACGCTATGCAGCCCACAACGTCTGTTATCGATATTAGTTTTGAGAACGCCCAACAAGTGTTAATTGAAGGTTCAATGAACCTGCCAGTAGTGGTGCATTTTTGGTCGCCTTCTAGCCCTCAGTGCGAGCCACTGTTTTCTTTACTGCAACAAATCCATCAACAAACCGGCGGAAGCTTTACCTTAGCTCGGGTTAATATGGATGAGTTAGCACCGCTTGCTCAGCAACTTGGTGTTGCACAAGCCCCAGCTGTAGTAATCCTAAAAGAAGGTCGCCCAGTTGATGGTTTTGCCGACATTCCTTCTCCGGAGCAAGTTACAGAAACCATTGTTCGTCATTTACCTGCACCTGAGGAGCAACTGTTAGCAAAAGCTAAAGAGCTACTAGCAGAAGACCAATCGGTAGAAGCATTAAACGTGATACGTGAAGCTCATAATCTAGCCCCTCAACGTAACGACATTATCTTGGTATTGATTAGAGCCTTGCTTAATAACCAAATCGCAGACGAGGCCGAAACACTGTTAAACGGCTTACCACTTGAGGACCAACAAGCCGATTTTCATGAGTTAAAAAGCCAGCTGGAACTTCTAAAAGCAGCAGCCGAAAGCCCTGAGATTAAAGCACTTGAAAGCAAACTGAACACAGCTGAAGATAGCGCTGAGCTGCGCTTAAGCTTAGCTATTCAGTATTCTCAAGCAGGTCGTAATCAAGAAGCTCTTGAACTGCTGCTAGCGATACTTCAAAAAGACTTAGAGTGCCTAGACGGCCAGATTAAAAAGAACTTTTTAGATATGTTAGCCACTCTAAATGGCGACCCTTTATCTTCTCAGTACCGCAGAAAGTACTTCAGCCTTTTGTACTAGCAGTAAAGCTAAAGCCTAATGCAAAAAAGCCAACATCGCTGATGTTGGCTTTTTTATTAAATGCTATTTGGCTTACACTGCATCGGCAGCTAGCTTGTTAGCTTGCTCTGGGCTTTGTTGTTTTGCCAGTTCTAAGGTATTCGCATCTAAGCGATAGAAATGCATTACAAATACCAAGGAGAAGAAAAACACTCCAGGGATAAAGGTGTACAAGAGGTTAATCCAAGTAGTTGCCTGGGTTGATTGGAGCTCAGCACCACCAACATAACCTGCACCAGCTAAAATCCAACCCACCATAGCGCCACCAATAGCGATGCCAGCTTTAATTGCAAACAGATTGGTAGAAAACACCATGCCACTTAACGAACGACCGCTGCGTGATTTTTCATAATCAACCACATCGCTCATCATGCTCCACAACAACGGTGTAGTGCTCATTTGCACAACGCTTAGCACTATCATTACAACAAACACTAAAATCACATTGCTAGGATCAATAAAGAACATTGCAGCTGATAGAGCCCCAGAAATCCCAATCAGCACTTTATAGGTTTTAATCTTGTCAAAACGGCCAAGCACTGGCGAAGACGCCATTGCACCAACAATATTAGCCAGCATTCCTGCCACCATCATCATAGTGGCTAGATCGGCGCGCCCCATAACTGTGTTTACGTAGTACATGGTCGAAGCTGCTTTTAAAACAACACCAGTGAGCAAAACAATATTTAGGATAAACAATACCCGCCACTGGGTGTTTTTCCACAATAACTTCACATCACTAAAGGTAGAACCTTTTTTGCTTGGACTAAGCTCAGCAGTATGGTGCTCTTTGGTATTTGCGAAACAATAAAAGAACAGCAACATTGCGCCAATACCCATCACAACCATCGCACCAAGATAGCCTTTTTGTTCATCACCTTGTCCGATGTATTGAACCAAAGGAAGAGCTACCAGAGCTACCACTAAACCGCCTGCGGTGCTTAAAGCAAAACGATAAGATTGCAAGGACACACGTTGTTTAGGATCGTTGGTCATGGCATTTGCCATCGCACAATAAGGTACGTTTATGGCGGTATACATTAGTGTTAGCAAGATGTATGAAGCATAGGCATAAATAACCTTGCCGGTAGAACCTAAATCGGGAGTATAGAATGTCACCATACAGGCGATGCCAAATGGGATGGCCATCCACAAAATATAAGGTCTAAATTGACCATGCTTAGTACGTGTTCTGTCTACTAACGATCCCATTATTGGATCGGTTATCGCATCGATAAAACGAACTAACAAAAACATGGTACCCATGTGTACCGGGGATAGGCCATATACGTCGGTGTAATAGTAAGCTAAGAACAGCATCACCGTTTGCCAAACAAAATTACATCCCATGTCGCCCAAACCGTAGGCTACTTTTTCCTTAACCGTTAGGTTAATTGTGCTCATTTGATCTCCGAAATCATCTTATATTTTTCGGAAACAATTTTGGTTCAACAAGTTTATTCAGGCTATTATTTTATAGTTAACCTTATTTACGATATCCATCATATGCGACACAGCTCATAAGCAACATATATAACTAAATACTAAAACGTAATTTTGTAACAAGTGGAATGAGTGAGATGTTAAACAACAATCAAACTTAGTGGGCTATTTGTAGACAATTAAACGTTAGATTTTAACAGCGATTTAATGCTAAGCAGGCTTTGTTTAGTGCTTGCAGGTAATGGAGTGAGTGGTTCTAGTGTTGATTCTAGATTTAGTACCTCTTGGTTAAGCTGTTCGATTAACTCATCATTGCTATTGCTAGCTGACTTATTGCCGTTAGCCATCGCACCACTAAAATAAGATACTAAAAACGGAACACAGTAGGTGAATAATAGCGCGCCCCACTTAGGGCTCGCACCGTTAACAATATCCCATTGGTTTATTAGGTTTAAGATCGAACCAACGATGACAGCAACAACTATAGCTCTTGCCATGATTTGTTTATTCATGATGATCCTTATCTATACATTGCAAACCAAACACATGGTTTATTCTAGGTAAAACTCGTAATAAACATCTAGTGCGCTATTTAAGCCAGAGAATGCCTCAATAAACAATTTGGGCAAGATCTCATATTTAATGGTTAGTTCGTTAACTGGGTCAAAAACTCCCATGCCATATCTTACTTGGACCCCAGGTAATACATAGGCACTCACTTCTACTTGAGTGGAACTGCCAGAACCAGCGGTACTTAGTGACAAATCATTTAAGCCAAGAGTATTACCTACATTACCCACTAGCCCTTCTGCTCTGCCGAGACCAGCACTAAGTAACATAGAAGACAAGGCATTGTCATCTTGCTCGCTATCACTTAATGCCCGCCCCCGTAGTAGGTAAGATAACATTTCATTTTGCGACATCGATGGCTCGGAAAACAAACTAACCTGAGGCGCATCGGCTAAACCAACAACTTGCACCCCAACGGTGACATCATCAGAAATCGTATCTGGATTACGTACTGCTTGAATATCAAGATAAGGTTGCTCTAAAGGACCAGTAAACATGATCCAACCTTTCTCAATAAGTAGGTTTTGCCCGTAAGCTCTAAAGCGCCCATCGACCAACTCGATACGTCCATCTGCCAGCAAGGGCTCGCTAGGTTGTTGTTTTAAGTTTAAATGACCTTTTAAGTTGGTGTTCAAGCCTAAGGCCTCAAGGGTAATCTCCTCGGCTAAGGTCACTGTTACATCTATCTTTGTACGCTGAGAAGCAACAGCTTCGCTTTGCTCTTCAATGACAATCGCATCCGAAGACTCTGAAACTGCAGACTCTGGCAAAGACTTAACTTTTATCGCGCCCTCTTCTACGGCTACCGTGCCGCCAATGTCGATAAGATCGTCGATTAACTTAATTTTAATATCTGGCGAAACGGCTAAGGTAGCGTAAGGATCAACGATAATTGGAAGCAACTTGGCATTTATATCCAACTCACCCTCTAAGTTATTATTGGGCCACGCAAATTCGCCCTGCCATTGAGCTGTTCTTCCTTCACTATTAAATTTACCGGAGATATTGGCTTGCTGGTTGTCTAGCAAGATTTGCGTTTCTAGTTGCTCAATACTCAAGGGCACATCGGGCCCAGATACATATCCTTCAGTTAGATTTATTTCTCCATCTAACTTAGGTGAAATTACCTGCCCTTTAACTACAACTTCACCGTCTATTCGACCTTCTAAGTTATCGAGAACAGTTACAAATGGAAGCAAAGGTGAGAGACGAATATTGTCGATATCTAATTTGCCGTCTATTTGTCCTTCTTTATCAATCGAAGTTACTCCCGATGAACGTAAGGCACCTAACTCTTCTGACTCAAATAAGGCTTGCCACTGCAAGGTATCACCTTCTAGATCAGCGTCTAGGCTTAATACTTGATAACTTAAGGTTACTTCATTGAGTTCAGTTTTTTGTATAACTGAACCCGGATTTAGATGTAAGTTTATTTTTGCTGTTTCTGGAACCCATTGACTAAACTGCGCGTTAACTTCTGCAGATGCTTGCCCCTGCAACTCAGTTCCCTCTGGCAGAAGGTGATTTAATGCCAGAAAATCAAAGTCTTTTACCCGCAAGTCCAGCTTACTATTGCCGTCAGTAGAAAATGGCGATAACAAACACAACTCACTGTCGTCGCGAGACCAGCAGTGCTCCCCAACACTTGCGACCGAGTCTTGATAAGCAAGATTGATTGGATTTGATAAGAACCAAGTGCCCAATTCTGCAGTTAAATCAGCTTTTAACAACTGACCTTGCCAAGAAGATAAGGTGCCTCCACCTGTTAAATCCAAATGTAGATTACGAGTAGATTGTTCAACCGCCAGATTAAGCGTTTGATTTTGATTCTTACTCATATACTTAAGCGTTGCTTCGTTTACTGTTTCACCAGCGACTTTAAGATTAGCTAGAGCAAGATTAAGCTGACCAGAAAAGCTTTCGTCTAAGCTCAGGTTTCCTTTACTGGTTACGGCATCAAGTGCTATTTGCTTGTTTGCAATCTGCTCGGCTTTAATTTGCCAATTGACTGTGGGCTGATTGAGCTCGCCAGTTACTTTAACTTGCGCTGTTGCTGCCCCACTTTCTAACCAAGGTAACTCTGCTAATTGAGTTGCTGTTAAATTGGCATTTACTGAAATGGTTTGTTCGTTTAACTGCACACTGCTATCAATTTGAGTATTTGCTAGAGCGATTAATGCATCAACTTGATTAGTTTGTTTTGCTAAGTCTCCACTTGCTGATGCCTGAATACTCAAAGGAAGCTTTAACCACTCACCTGTAATATCCGCGTTATCTAACGACCACACTTGATCTTCGATGTTAGCAACAAGTTTGCCATCTAAGTCCGGCAGGGCCATATCTTCGCCGAGATCTAGCCAATGACTAAGCTGCAAATTATCTATGTCAGCATTTAGTTGAGCACTTAAGGTAGGCGCCCAAGCTGCAGTACCGCTAAATTGAAATCCACCAACCACCTTGCGGGTTGACTCATTAAACTCAGTACCATTTAACTTATTCTGATCGAGCAATTGATCTTCGCTGCTTTCATCTATGACGAGTTTCTCAAGTAACTCACCTTGAATGTCAAATGCTTGTAGCTCGTTCAAGTCACCTTGTAATTGTGCGTTTAACCAAAGGTCTTGAACACCAGCTAAGTCACTTTGCAGTTGTAATTGATAACCAGTTAGGTCACCACTGGTGTTAAGACTTAGACTGGTCAACGTGAGCTGTTCATCAACCAAGCTAAACGCTTTGTTTAGGTCAGCTCTTAATTCAAAAGGCAGGTTTGTTTGTAGCCAAGCAATTTGGCTATCTAATTGGCTTTCAATCAATCCGGATGTGGTAATTTCAGCATTTAGCTCGTCACCATCGCCGTTTAAGCGAAAGTTGGTGCGCAATTGTTGGTCAGCCAGTGGCATCTCCCAAGCGCCTTCTAGCAGAGATGCATACCGGTTTTGAAATGCCTGCTTACCACTAAGTTGCAGATTTCCCCATGGGCTTTCTACGTATAAGTTCGCTAACTCTAGTTCTGCAAAACCTAAGACTCCACGTAGTTTAGCGACAGGAAATTCTAGCTCTTGGGTATCCAGCTTTAACTTACCTTCTATTAATTGAAGATCGCTAACATTTACCCGATATGGCATGGTGATCTGTGGTACTTCGATGAGCAGTGGCAATAGTGGCTTAGATTCTTCACTGCTTGTCTTGGCTTGCTCTTCCTGCTCACTACCTGCTGATAGCGCAACTTGCCAGTTGTTTAAATGCAACTGCTCTACTTGAATATTGTCTTCTGCCCAATTTGCTTGAATAAGCACTTTCTGCCAAGAAATATCTATCCCATCAATGATGATAGAAGCGTTACTCACATTGAGTAGATTAACCACAAATGGAAATGGAGGTTGCCAAGGGCCGGTGTCTTCCTCTGGCTCAAGAGGTTCTGGCTCGCTTGTTGAGGCTTGGGCCATAGCTTGAGTATCTACCTCAACAGTAAGCGTTGAGCTAACCAGCTTTTCGACACAGAGTTTAGTTTGACTAATACACACCCAGTCTAAAGCAAGCTCTAAATCATTTAACTCAACCAACAAGCCAGCTTGCTGCCAGCTCAGCTGTTGCGCCTTTATGCCCTTATACAGATTACCATCGGGCTCAACGATGCTTAGACCATCAACTAAGTCACTAACCTTAGTTAGTATCCATTGGGTACTTGGCGTAAACGATAACGCAAGTATCAAACAAAATAGTAATGCGCTTATAGAAATTAGCGTGTATTTAACAGCCCGAAAAATCATAAATCAGGCCCTAGAGAAAAATGAATACGCCACGGATCAGACTCATTTTGTAAACCCTTCGCAACATCTAAACGTAGAGGGCCAATTAGCGTTAGCCAACGAATACCCATACCAACACCAACAGAAACGGGCTCAGAAAAATCATTCGTTGCTGTACCGGCATCTACGAAGGTAGCCCAACGCCACTTTTCAGCAAATTGATAGTTATACTCCACGCTACCCACGGTGAGATATTTACCACCAATCAATTGGCCGTCGTCATTTTTTGGGCTAATGGTTTTATAATCATATCCACGAATACTTTGGTCACCACCGGCAAAGAAACGCATAGATGCAGGTACGTCGGTAATATCATCAACTAGAATGCCACCAAGATCGGCTCTAAGTAAGATGCGATGATTTTGATAAGAACGTAGCCATTTACCCAAACCCGCTAAGCGCAACATTTCTACATCTGATCCCCAGTAAGGATGACCCACTTCTAAGCTAGCTTGTAAGTTATCGCCCCAGTATGGGTCTAAACCACCACGGGTGCGCAAACGAGCAAAGTTAGCGCCAGGCAGCACCAAATCAGATACCGAATACTGATCTGCCTGTCGGTATTCTTCGTGTTGCCACTTTAAAAACAAAGAAGGTTTCCATTCGTTATCTAAACGCCATTGACGGGTGGTAGACAAAATAGTCTTTTCACTTTCGGTGTCATTGGTTTTTTCTCGAATATAACCGGTTTGAATATCCACGTAATCGTCCACTGGATTATCTATGGGGATCCGGTAAACAAACTGAGCGCTTTGCTTTGGCTCTGCGGCTTCAATCTCAAAAGTAATACTATGGCCATTTTCGTTCACCCACGGTCGAGTCCATTTTAACCTAACTCTAGGGCCAATATCGGTAGTGATACCGCCACCCACCTCAAAGGTATCGCGCGGCTTTAATTGCAAACCAACCAGTAAATCAATTTCACCGTCATGTCGATTGCCAATATCCGGTCGTACAGAAATGACTTGGAAGTAGTCCGTTTCACCTAATCGCTGGTTAAACTCGCCTACCTTTTGTGAATCGTAACGATCTTGCTTATTAAACTCAGCCAAATTAGCAAACATGGTTCGTGGTAATTCAGGATTTGTAAACACGATGTCGCCAAAGCGATATCGCTCGCCAGAGTCATAACTTAAATAAATGTCGGCGGTATTGTTTACAATACTGATCTGAACTTCTGCTTTATGGTAAACCGCATCGAAGTAGCCATAACGAGAAGCTAAGCGGTCGAATTCCGATTTAAGGCCGTCGTAGGCGGCATGGGTAAACACTTGTCCTTCTGCTAAGCCACTGCGAGCTATAGCGCCTGTATAACGACTGTCTTTTGTTGCTGCGCCAACAAAATCCAGTTCAAAGTTGTTTACCCGCAGCCTCTCACCTAGCTCTACCTCCACCAGGAACTTTTTTTCTGCGGTTTCTGTTATGGTAATTTCGCTTTGGTAATAGCCTAGGGCACGCAGAGCGCGTTTGGTTTGTTCACTACTGGCGCTGATTATACGGCGGGCACTACTGTTATCGGGAAAGGTTTGTGCTTCTAGGTAGACTTTTACATTATCTTTTGACTCCCCAGAAATGCCTTGGTAATCAAAATCTATCGCTGCTACCGAAGTGGTAAACAAAACAAGCAACACCGGCCACAAGCGAAAAAACAAATGCACAAATCCTTAGAAAATCCTTTAAGCGCTCAGTTTAATGTTTTTTTGTAAGTTTAAAACCACTTATCTGCTTAGGCTTTGTTAAATTGGTAAAAAATAACTAACTTGGAGATAAAATGACTAGAAACTGGCCAAAACCAATCATCGCCTTGGCTGGCTATAGCGGCAGCGGAAAAACCACCTTACTAAGCCAACTTATTCCTTTGCTAAAGGCACAGGGCTTAAGTGTTGCGGTTATAAAACATAGCCATCACGCAATAGAGTTAGATAAACCGGGTAAAGACAGCCATAAGTTTGCAGAGGCTGGCGCCGAACAGGTGATACTTTCCTGCCCTCATAAAAGGTACCACTTTAGTCTTCAGCAGCAACATGACGACTTAAACGAACAGTTGTCTTGGATAAACTGGCAACTATGCGATTTAGTGATCGTTGAAGGCTATCGACATAGCGCAGTGGCAAAAATAGAAATTCATCGAAGCGATCTTGGTAAGCCTTTGCTGTTCCCAAATGACAAGCATGTCATCGCTGTGGCTAGCCCCGATAATCTTAATACAGACTTACCTTTGTTAGATTTAAATAAGCCTAAGCTAATCAGTGATTTCATATTAGCCTATACTAACAACGTAAAAATTGTGAAATAGAATCATAAGCTTATCGGTCTATAAACTGTCACTACTGTTTAGAGAACAAAATATGAAACCAAATAAACTGATTGTTGTAGCAGTGCTCGCTGTTATTGTCGGTCTTATCCTGTGGTTCGACTTAGGCCAATGGCTTAACTTCGAAACCATTAAACAAAGCCAAGCTGATTTACAAAGCACTGTAGAAAATCACTTCTTAGTGTCTATTGTTGCTTATTTCTTTTTATATGTTTTTGTAACCGCATTTTCGATACCAGGCGCCGCCCTTCTTACTTTGCTAGCCGGCGCATTATTTGGTGTAGTGAACGGCGTAATAATGGTTTCTTTTGCCAGTACTATCGGCGCGAGTTTAGCGTTTATAGTAGCTCGCTACTTAGTTAGAGACAGCTTAGAGCAGCGCTATGCCGAAAAACTAAAGAGCATTAACAAAGGTATAGAAAAAGAAGGTGCTTTTTATCTTTTAAGTTTAAGGCTAATACCAGTCTTTCCATTCTTTTTAATCAACCTTGTAATGGCATTAACCAAACTGCCTCTTAAAACCTTTTATTGGGTAAGCCAAATAGGTATGTTCCCCGCAACCGTAGTGTATGTAAATGCAGGCACCGAGTTAGCAAAGTTAGATAGCTTATCGGGAATATTGTCACCATCTCTTCTTATTGCCTTCACCCTATTGGGTATTCTTCCTTACATTAGCAAGGCAATCTTAAATGGCATTAAGCAACGCAAAGTCTACGCCCCTTACCAAAAGCCAAGCTCATTTGATAACAATATGTTGGTGATTGGAGCGGGTGCAGGTGGCTTAGTGAGTTCATACATCGCTGCGGCTGTTAAAGCAAAAGTCACCTTAGTTGAAAAGCACTTAATGGGCGGCGACTGTTTAAACACTGGATGTGTCCCCTCTAAAGCATTAATACGCAGCGCAAAGTTTGCCTATGAAGCGAGCAATGCAGAAAGATTTGGTTATGAAAAAGTTGATGCACAAGCAAATTTTGCCAAGGTAATGCAACGAGTACATGATGTTATTCAACAAGTTGAACCACATGACTCGGTGGAGCGTTATACAAAACTAGGGGTTAACTGCGTTCAAGGAACCGCAAAAATCATTAGCCCTTGGGAAGTCGAAATAGACGGTAAATCAGTGACTACCCAAAACATTGTAGTTGCTACTGGTGCTCGACCACTAGTACCAGGCATCCCCGGTTTGCAAGAAGTTGAGTATTTAACTTCTGATACGCTTTGGCAGCTTAAACAACTCCCAGAGAAGCTACTCGTGTTAGGTGGTGGCCCAATTGGTTGTGAATTAACCCAAAGTTTTGCTCGATTAGGTGCCGAAGTGACCCAAATCGAAATGGCCGACCACCTATTAATTCGAGAAGACCTAGAGGTGAGTAAACTATTAGAAGAACAGTTTACTCAAGAAGGCATCAATCTATTATTGGGTTGGAAAGCGGTTAGTTTTCATAATCAAAACGGTCAGCAGAGTGTAAAACTGATTAAAGGCGAGCAAGAAAAAGAAGTTGTTTTTGATAAAGTGATACTCGCATTAGGCCGTGTTGCAAATACTAAGGGCTTTGGATTAGAAGAGCTTGGTATAGAAAACTCAGAGCGCGGCACTATCGCTGTAAATGAACATTTGCAAACCAATTTCCCCAATATTTATGCTGTTGGCGATGTGGCAGGTCCTTATCAATTTACCCACTTTGCAGCTCATCAAGCCTGGTATGCAGCAGTAAACGCGCTGTTTGGTCGATTCAAAAAGTTTAAAGCCGATTACTCGGTAATTCCAGCCGCAACCTACACCTATCCCGAAGTTGCTCGTGTAGGTTTAAATGAGCAAGAAGCTAAGCAACAGGACATTGGTTACGAAGTAACTAAGTTTGAGCTAGAAGAACTAGACCGCGCAATTGCTGAAGGTGCAACTAAAGGCTTCATTAAAGTGCTTACCGTACCAGGAAAAGACAAAATACTTGGTGCAACCATTGTTGGTGAGCATGCTGGAGAATTATTAGCAGAGTTCACCTTAGCAATGAAACATGGCTTAGGTTTAAACAAAATCTTAGGAACCATACATGCCTACCCAACCATGATGGAAGCTAACAAGTATGTAGCGGGTGAATGGAAGCGTAATCACGCTCCCGAAAAAATCCTATCCTATCTTGAGAAATTCCATGCTTGGACGAGAAAAGCGTAACTAACCTTATTGGTCAGGCTATTTCAGCCTGACCAATAAACAAACGTTCCTCAAAGATTTCAGGCTCAAGTGCTTCACTAAAATAGAACCCTTGGTAAACCGTACAACGACGGTACTTTAAGAACTCTAATTGATACTCAGTCTCCACACCTTCTGCAATAACTTCTAAGTCTAAGTTCTCCGCCATGGAGATAATGGTAGTAATAATGGCACATTCACTACCGCCACTTTGTAATTCGCTCACAAAGGATTTATCAATTTTTAAACAGTTAATTGGCAACTTGTTCAAGTACGCCAGTGACGAATAACCAGTACCAAAATCATCTACCGAGAAACGAACCCCGATATCACGCAGCGCTTGAATTTTCTCTACCGTGTCTTGTACGTTATCTACCAATACACCTTCTGTAATCTCTAACTCAATAAGTTTAGGGTCACAGCCTGCTTCTTGAATAATCGCTAGCGTTTCTTGCACAAAGGTATTGCGGTGGAACTGATTGGGGCTAACGTTTATTGATAAGGTTTTAAAGTTTTCTGGTAAGCCTCTATCTTCCCAAGTCTTCAGGGTTTCACAGGCACTGCGCATAACCCATTGTCCTAGGGTGACAATTAAGCCTGTTTCCTCGGCCAGTGGAATAAACCGTCCAGGAGAAATCCACCCTAATTTGGTGTCGAACCAACGAAGCAGTGTTTCGGCGCCCACCATCTCAAAATTGGCGTTATAACGAGGCTGAAAATATGCAACCATATCTTCGTTTTCTAGTGCTTCCCTCATCATTTTAGTTAGCTGGTGACGCTCTTGAATTTCGTCTGCCATTTGATCAGAGAACACATGAACACTAGATCGTTCGTTATCTTTACCATGATAAAGCGCAATGTCTGCCTGTCGTAAAATCTCAGTAGCATTACTATCGTGATTAGGGAACAAGGCTACACCTGTGGTTAAGTTTAGCGATATTTGGTTACCTTTAATCACAAACTCTTTGTGAATAACTCGCCCTAAATGCTCTGCCATATTGCTAGCAAGCTGCTTCGCTTCTTCGCGATCGGTAGACAAATTCGGCACTAATAAAGCAAATTCATCACCGCCAAGGCGGGCTACAGTTTCGGTGCTAGTGCGCCCCTCACGCAAACGGTGAGCGATCAAACGAAGCAGTAAATCACCTGCAGCATGACCTAACATGTCATTTACATTTTTAAAGTGGTCAATGTCGAGGTAAATCAACGCTCCAACTTTGTTAGATTTACGCCCTCTTTCGATTTCGAGGTCTAAGTTTTCAAGAAGCTTACGGCGATTAGACAATCGAGTAATGTCATCATGAGAAGACTGAAAGCGCACTAGCTCTTGAGCTGAACGTACTTCGGAAATGTTTGTCTGTGTGCTAATCACTCGTGAAGGTAGACCGCGTTCGCTGCGCTCAACGACCATGCCTCGAGATAATACCCACAAATAGTGACCGTCTTTATGCTTAACCCGATGCATCGACTCATACACTTTGTTTTTCTTTTTCAAATGCTTGCGCAATTCATTAAGGGTTTTGTCTAAGTCTTCCGGGTGGATCCTAGACTCCCACTCCTCAATCTTTTCACCTATTTCGCTATCTTGGTAACCCAACATGGCTTTCCACTGTGGCGAGTAATACACAGAGTTAGTGATTAAATTCCAGTCCCAAATGCCGTCGCCAGAGCCACTTAAAGCGAATTGCCAGCGCTGTTCACTACGTTGCAGTTGGGCAAAGCTGCTATGAATACCATTGGCCATTTTACCAATTGCATGCTCTAAGGCGCCGATTTCGCCTTGGCTTTTTGCAGCAATATTAGCGTTTCGATGGGTTTGAATTTGCTTAGTACGCCCCACCAGTTTGTTAATAGGTGCAACTAATAGTCGGTTAAGCATTAATACCAACAGCAGCATAGCCACCGACATGTAGATGAAGGTCTTTATCGCTTCATCGATAATCATCTCTCGCTTTCCTAGCCAAGTATTTTGCAGGTTGTAACTAACAAATATTGCGCCCTGCTCGGCTCTTCGTAGGCTGTCTTCTCGCGGCCCCATATCTAATGGTAGATACAAGTTCACTTGCCAATGTTCCGGTAATACTTGCGATACTGGTGAACGCTTGTTCTTTACCTGATTAAATAATTCGGTATTGAAGTAATTGGCATTGTCTGCAGCAAACAGGCTCTTTTCTGCACGTTTGTTAGATATCTGAACCAAACCTTGAGGATCGATAACCTGCAGTGAGTCCAATTGTTGATTTAAAGCTACAAGGGTTAGCTGTCGCTCAGCAATATCCCATTGATGACGAGATAAGCTGTCTGAAAGGCTTTGCTGAAGCTGATAGCCAATATGCAACAAGCGCTGGCTAGCATGTTCTGCCATTTTATTACGTTGCTCATGCAGCGTTCCTAACAATAATAAACTTTGAGCAATAACTAATAATACCAAGGCCAAAATAGGTATTACTACACTCAATGAAATCCGCTTAAACCTATACACCGTTCAACTCCAATAACCACTCGCTGGTAAAACTACGCGACAAATCAGGTGCTCGGTGGATCAATTCCAACTCAGCCATACGTTGCGCTTTTTCCTGCGCAAGCCCCAAAATAAAATTACCAGAGAAAAGTGCAATGCTTTGCTGAGCATTAAGCATTTGAATATTTCCGTAAGCTTGGCGAACTTCTTTACTGTAAAGCTGGGTTCGCTTAGCGATTAACTTGTAGCCTTCTCTTGAATGCTCCTCTAACCAAGTGTTGGCTTTATAGAAGTTTTTCAATAAATTTGAAATACCGTTTCGCTTTTTCTGTAAGACCTCAGTTCTTACCACCATTACGCGATAATACGGTTGGCCTTGTGCAGCGCTTTTATATAAAACGTTGGCAGATAGATTATCTACCAAACGGCTTTGAATTGGACCTGAGGTCATCACTGCACTTATTTCACCTTTGCGAAATAGTGCCAATTGCTCATCAAGTTTAGCTTCTACCAAGACAAAATCATCGGCGTTAACCTTGGTGTCTTGTAACCAGTCATCCATAACTAAAGAGGCTACCGATAGGCTCTCGTAGCCGATGCGTTCGCCTTTTAGTTGTTCGATATTCTTAATATCTTGGCGTGTGACTAATGCATCTCCACCGACACTTCGATCGATAATTGCAACTACGGTTAAATCTACTCGCTCGGATAACAAACTAATTGTTTCGGTGAGACTTAAGAAACCAGCATCCACCTGCCCGCTTTTAAGAGCATGCATTACATGGCTGGGAGTTGTTAGTTCATTTACGATATATGCGTTAGAGCCTTCGAAAGAAAGCTGTTTAGACAGGAATATAGGTTCAAAGCCCAGCCAAGGAGACACGGCTACACGAAGAGCTTGAGTTTGGCTTTGACATGCGAGTAAGACACTACTAAAAAAAAGTAGTATTCCAATCTTACTTGCGTTGATTGATAAAAAGGTAAATTTCATATCCCTGATAGTTCTTAACTCTTCCTGAGTATACAACTAAAACTAGCCATCCATTCTGCTTGCGCCAGACGCAAAAAGAAAGCAAACAGTTTAAAAAATTATGAGGATATTACAAACTTAAAAGTTTACGCTCAAAAATTAAGCGCAAGATCAAAAAAGTGCCGACAAAGCGGCACTTTTATTAAAGTTTTTGGTCGACTGACCGAGCTTAGCGCGCTCGTAATGCAGCTATACGTTTTTCTAAAGGCGGGTGGCTTAAAAACAGCTCGCTCATTGCACGTTTACCATTGATACCAAAGGCCATCATAGAGCCTTCCATTTCTGGCTCTCTACTTCCGCCTAATCGTTGTAGAGCATTAATCATTTTGTCTTTACCAACTAACTTGGCAGAGCCTTCGTCTGCGCGGTACTCGCGTTGACGCGAAAACCACATAACAATAATGCTGGCCAAAATACCAAACACCATTTCTAGCACAAACACTGTTCCGATATAAGCAATAGTGCCCATGCCTTGTCCGTTCTCATTATTGTTACTCATAGCAGAGCTAATAACGTTAGCGATGATTCGCGCTAAGAACATTACAAAGGTATTTACTACACCTTGGATTAAAGTAAGAGTAACCATGTCGCCATTAGCAATATGACTAACTTCGTGGGCGAGAACAGCTTCAACCTCATCGCGAGTCATGTTATCTAACAAACCGGTGCTCACTGCCACCAAGGCATCATCTCGCTTAGCACCAGTAGCAAATGCGTTCATGTCTGGAGCATTGTAGATAGCAACTTCTGGCATGCCAATGCCTGCAGCTTTAGCTTGTCTTGCCACGGTATCAACCAACCACGCTTCGGTTTGGTTTCTTGGGGTTGTGATAACCTGTGCACCAGTTGAACGCTTTGCCATCCACTTGGAAATAAGCAACGAAATGATAGAGCCACCGAAGCCAAAAATAGCGCAGAAAATCAACAAGCCGCCCATGCTTTGGGTGGAGATCCCAAGAGCAGAAAACACTATGTTCATTACAATGCCAAGCACTAGAACAACAGCTAAGTTAGTGCCTAAAAACAACAATATACGTTTCATCGTCTTCCTCGATTATGATGGAATTACCCAATTACCATAATATATGGGGTATAACTCACATTTTTCAATGGCTTAAATAAGGTAAATACGTTTAGATTTGGCTGACCAAAGTATCTATATCAAAGCATTCCGCTGCTAAGTTAGCGTTAAGGCTGGTGTTATAAGGCAGTTCAGCAATACAAGGAGCATCGATGGCATCTTGTAAATAGCTGATATTCAATTTTGATATATCTGAAGGCTCACTTAAATTATTAGCCACCCAAGCCACCACGTTACAACCACTGGCTTTTATCGCTTCAGCACTTAGCAAGGCATGATTTAAACATCCAAGCTTTACCCCAACAACTAACACTACTGGTAAACCTTGCTCAGCAACCCAATCAGACATCATCAACCCTTGTTCATTAAGTGGCACATGCCAACCGCCTGCTCCTTCAACCACAACAAAATCTGATTTACCAACTAAACGCTGCAATCCACTGGCCATTAACCCGCTATCAACCGGCTTGTTCTCAAGTTTTGCAGCAATATGGGGGGCTATAGCATGTTTTAGCATTACTGGATTTACTTCTGCATAGTCGAGTTCACTGGAGTTGACCTTCATTAATGCCAGCGCATCTTCATTGCCTTCAACTGAATCAAACATTTCGGTTCCAGCTGCAATGGGCTTAAAACCATTAACAATTGAGAACTTGTTCTGTAGCGCTTTTACCAAGCCACAACTCACTACTGTCTTACCTACCTCTGTATCGGTGCCGGTGATAAAAACAGATTTAGTCATTAATCAATACTCCATAACTCACTTTATAGGTGGCACTAATTTGCATGTTGTTGGTTGCTTGACCGAACATATCATTGTAGTTTCTAGCCATAGCCTTTAGTTGACCGCGATTTGTTGAATTTGGCTCCCCCCCAACCACATAGTTTGCGCCAATACCTTTTAAATCGGCCAACAACAAAAAAGCATGTTCGTACCAAAGAGTTCGTTGCTCATGATGAAATTTGGCATTGCTAAAGCCGGCTTCGCTAGCCGCTCGTACAATATCATCCTGAGTTAAAAACCGGTTTACATGACGTTGGGAGTCGACGCTAGACCACGCTTGTTCAAGCTCAAATAAGGTACCTTGGCTAAGAGTAGAAAATAACAAAACGCCATTTGGCTTAAGTACTCTTCTAATTTCTTTTAGTGCAGCTGCAAGATCATTGCACCACTGCAATGCCAAGCTTGAAAACACTAAATCTACACTATTATCAGCTAAGCCTAAGTGTTCGGCATCACTAACCAACGCTGCACATGGCTGAGCATAGTGCTTTGCTTTAGTTGCCATTGCTAAAGACAAATCTAAGGCCACAACATGAGATGAGTGAGCCTTTAGAGAACGTGAAAAATAGCCAGTGCCACAGCCTAAATCTATCGCTAGAGGATAAAACTTATTAGGTAAGTAGCTTAATAAGGTTTCGCCAATACTGCGTTGCAACTCGGCATAATCATTATAAGTATCAGCGGCTTTGGAGAAATGACGAGCAACCTGCTGTTTATCGATAACCATAATTTTCTTTACTTACTTCATGAATCGCATTTATAAGATCAACAATATCTTGTGCTTGGTGATGACTACTTAAGGTTACCCGCAGCCTAGCAGTGTTTACCGGCACTGTAGGAGGACGAATTGCAGAGACCCAAAAACCTTTGCCTTGCAACGACTCGGCCATTGCTAATGCTTTGTCAGCCTCACCGATAATAATCGGTTGAATAGCAGTATTTGAATCAGCGACTGCAATATCGTTTTCGATTGCTAACGATCTAAACAGTGCAATATTATCAGCTAACAGTTGCTGCAATTCTGGTTGCGTTTGCAGCACCCGAATAGCTTCGGTTACTGCGCAAGCTTGGGCTGCCGGCATCGCTGTTGAGTAAACATAACTTTTGTCAAAATTAACCAAATAGTCTTTAAGCGCTTGGTCACATAAAATCGTTGCACCTGAAACACCTAGTGCTTTGCCAAAAGTTAGCATTTGAATTTGTACATCGCTAGGTGTCAAATTTTGTTGGTCTGAAGAACCTCTGCCTTGATCACCTAGGCATCCCACACCGTGGGCATCATCAACCATTAACCAAGCATTGTGTTGTTTACATAAATCACTAATGGGCTTTAACGGTGCTTGATCACCGTCCATGCTAAAAACGCCTTCGGTGATCACTAAACAGTTTTCACCTTGTTGGCTTTCTAACCGTTTAGCAAGCTGACCTACTGAGTTATGTTGAAAACGGCTAAAGTTTGCATCACACAATACGCCAGCCTCCATCAACGAGGCATGGTTAAGTTTATCTTGGATCAGCACATCATTTTTTTTGAGTAGAGCCTTAATCACACTCTGGTTTGCTGAAAAACCGCTGTTAAATAGCAATGCACCTTCACGTCCCTGCCATTCACAAAGTGTTTCTTCTAATTGGTAGTGCGCTGTTTGAAAACCGGTTACCAACGGAGAGCCACCACTTCCCACGCCATAACGCTCGGCACCTTTTATCCAAGCATCAATGACCCTGGGGTGATGAGATAAACCGAGATAGTCATTACTTGAGAAATTCACAAACTGTTGGTTATTAATGTCAATCAAACGCCCTTGAGCGCTAGATTGACATCGGCGCTGGCGAAACAACTGTTGCTGTTTGCGCTTTTCTACTTGCTGTTTTACAAACTCAAATGCCATTTACGAGGCGTCGTAAAATTGTGAAGGGCTGTTTTTCTGCTGCTGTTTCACCAAAGTTTTGTAAAGATCTTCTTCTTGCTCTTCAGTACCATTTTTGAGCGCTGCAGGCTCTGGTCGAATACCTAGCTTTTTAAACAACTGCATGTCCTGGTTTTCATCAGGATTTGGCGTAGTAAGCAACTTACACCCATAAAAAATAGAGTTAGCGCCAGCCATAAAACATAGTGCCTGAACCTGCTCGTTCATTTCTTCACGTCCTGCCGATAAACGCACATGTGAGCGAGGCATCATGATACGAGCAACCGCTATGCAGCGAATAAACTCAAATTGGTCCATATCATCAACATCTTCAAGTAAAGTACCCTTCACTTTTACCAGCATGTTAATGGGAACACTCTCAGGATGGCGAGGTAAATTAGCCAACTGAACCAATAAACCACTTCTGTCTGTAGCTGTCTCGCCCATGCCCATAATACCGCCCGAGCACACTTTCATACCTGCTGAGCGCACGTTATCTAGTGTATCTAAACGTTGGTCGTAAGTACGGGTGGTAATAATCTCTTGGTAATACTCGCGTGAAGTATCAAGGTTATGGTTGTAATAATCTAAACCTGCGTCGGCCAGTTCTTCAGCTTGCTGCTTCTCTAGCATGCCTAGGGTCATACAAGTTTCCATGCCCATTTCTTTCACACCTTCTACCATTTTCACTAAGTAAGGCATATCGCGCTGCTTAGGGTTTTTCCATGCTGCGCCCATACAAAAGCGAGTGGAACCGTTTGCTTTGGCTTTTTTAGCCTCGCTCAGTACATGTTCAACCTCTAATAGACGTTCTGTTTTAAGGTCGGTTTTATGGTGAGCACTTTGTGGACAGTACTTACAATCCTCAGGACACGCGCCAGTTTTTATCGATAACAAGGTAGAAACTTGTACTTGGTTTGGATCAAAATTGGCGCGATGCGCACATTGAGCCTGAAACAATAAATCGTTAAATGGCAAAGCAAACAAATCGTTTACTTCCTGTACGGTCCAATCGTGGCGGAGTGCTTGAGTCATTTGAGAAGCTTTCTTTAGAAATAATAATCCGCTAGTCTAGCGACAGCCAAGCCGCTGTCAACTTTAAAAAACCCATAACTTTACTAATGGTTAAATAATGAGCATAGATTTAGATTACGACCAACAACATTTATGGCACCCCTATACGTCTTCTATTAAACCACTGCCCTGTTATCCAGTGAGCTCAGCCGAAGGTTGCGAGATTGTATTGGAAGACGGCACCCGACTCGTTGATGGCATGGCTTCATGGTGGGCATGTATTCATGGTTATAAAGTGCCTGAGCTAGACCAGGCAGCCGCTCACCAACTTGGCAATATGTCGCACGTGATGTTTGGCGGGCTCACTCACAAGCCAGCAGTAGAGCTAGCAAAAAAGCTAGTTGCGCTAACACCACCAAGTTTAGAGCAGGTGTTTATTAGTGATTCAGGCTCTGTTGCCGTTGAAGTTGCATTAAAAATGGCGTTGCAGTACTGGCATGCAAAAGGTGAAAAACGTGCCAAATTTGCCACCATAAGAAACGGCTACCACGGCGACACCTTTGGCGCTATGTCGGTCTGTGACCCAGATGGCGGTATGCACCAACTCTATCAAGGGTTCTTACCCGAGCATCTGTTTTGCGAAGCGCCGCAAACTCGTTTTGAGGAAACGTGGGATCCAGTAGACATCCACCCAATGCAGAAGATGCTCGAGCAACATCATCAGTCTATAGCGGCTGTGATTTTAGAACCGGTAGTTCAAGGCGCTGGCGGTATGCGTATTTACCACCCTCAATACCTTAAAGAACTACGAAAGCTGTGTGACCAATATCAGCTATTATTAATTGCCGACGAAATTGCCACCGGCTTTGGTCGAACCGGTAAACTGTTCGCCTGCGAGCATGCAGAGATAGAGCCCGACATACTTTGCCTAGGCAAAGGCTTAACGGGCGGCTACATGAGCCTTGCCGCGACCATCACCAGCAAATCTATTGCTAATACGATTTGTAGTGGAGAGGCTGGCGTATTTATGCATGGTCCAACATTTATGGGTAACCCACTAGCATGCGCGGTGGCAAATGCCAGCATTGACCTGCTTATTGCTTCAGACTGGCAAACTAAGGTTGCGACGATAGAACAATCACTTAAGACACAACTTAAACAGTGCCTAAGCTTAGAATCTGTAATAGATGTTAGGGTATTAGGTGCCATTGGGGTGGTTGAGACAAAGCAGGCGGTGAATCTAGCAGACATTCAAGCGAAATTTGTGGAACTCGGTGTATGGATAAGGCCCTTTGGAAAACTAATTTACATCATGCCGCCCTACACCATTTCAGCAAACCAGCTTAAAAAGTTGACTGATGCTATTTATAAGGTAGTGACTAGCCTCTAAACAGCTTGAGGTAATAGAACAACAAAATAGCGATAACTATCACCGCTAACAGACCCATGTTCATTTTGAAATAGTCTGTTTTGCGGCGAGAGCGACTCCAGTTAACAAAAATGCCCGCTAAGGTAATGCCACAACAGCCCCACAGTAAAAACACGAATACTTGCCTTAATTCCTCTATCCAGTGGTCTCTATATCCTTGCCCGTCGGTGCTTTGAAAAGCGCTGTAAGCTATCTCTGGCCTTGCATAATGATAAACCACCAAAGAACCAATAAACATTGTCCACGCTAACAATGAGATAATCACAAATAGCTTTTGAAGACCATCCGGCCCTTTTCGACGTTCTTTTCTATTTTGCCGCATTTACCCACTCACCTTTATTCCAACAAGCGTAATTCCTTAACATAAGTTATCGATTTCCGGAGTTTTATCAATTTTTACTTGAGTCTTTAGCCCTAAGAAGTAACATTGGTCACCTTACAATATTAGCACTATCAAATCGGAGCAGTTGTTTGCTATGACGCATTCTTCAGTGACAGACGTTTTGGGCGGAAAGTTCAGCGTTGGTCAACAAGTAACAATTAAGGGTTGGATCCGCACTCGTCGTGATTCAAAAGCAGGTCTTTCTTTCTTAGCCATTCACGACGGTTCATGTTTCGACGCCGTTCAAGCTGTGGCACCTAATACCCTAGCCAATTATGAGAATGATGTCGTTAAACTAACTGCCGGCTGTTCGGTTGTAGTAACTGGTGAAGTAGTTGAATCACCAGGTAAAGGCCAATCATTTGAAATTCAAGCTACAGAAGTTGAAGTGCTTGGTTGGGTAGAAAATCCAGACAGCTACCCAATGTCGGCAAAACGCCACAGCATCGAGTACTTACGTGAACACGCTCACTTACGCCCTCGTACCAATGTAATTGGCGCGGTAACCCGTGTACGTAACTGTTTATCACAAGCTATTCACCGCTTTTACCACGAACAAGGTTATGTTTGGGTAAGCACGCCAATTATTACCGGTAGTGATACCGAAGGCGCTGGTGAAATGTTCCGTGTATCTACATTAGACATGAACAACCTACCGCTAAGTGAAAAAGGCGATATTGACTATCAACAGGACTTTTTTGGCAAAGAAACCTTCTTAACAGTATCTGGTCAGTTGAATGCTGAAACCTACGCTTGTGCCTTGTCTAAAGTGTATACCTTTGGCCCAACTTTCCGCGCGGAAAACTCAAACACTAGCCGCCACTTAGCTGAGTTCTGGATGGTTGAACCTGAAGTGGCCTTTGCTGACTTAGAAGACGTAGCAAAATTGGCAGAAGACATGTTGAAGTATGTATTCAAAGCGGTTCTTGATGAGCGTATGGACGACATGAACTTCTTTGCCCAACGTATCAACAAAGAAGCTATTAGCCGTTTAGAGAACTTTGTAAGTGCCGATTTTGCTCAGGTAGACTATACCGACGCAATTCAAATCCTTAAGGATAGCGGCAAGAAGTTTGAGTACGACGTAGAATGGGGCATCGATATGTCTTCAGAGCACGAGCGTTACTTGGCAGAAGAACACTTTAAAGCGCCAGTGGTAGTTAAAAACTACCCTAAAGACATTAAGGCGTTTTACATGCGCCAGAATGACGACGGTAAAACTGTAGCAGCGATGGACGTTCTAGCACCAGGCATTGGCGAAATCATTGGCGGTAGCCAACGTGAAGAGCGTTTAGACGTGCTAGACGCCCGTTTACTAGAGCTAGACCTTAATAAAGATGACTACTCTTGGTACCGCGACCTGCGTCGTTACGGCACTGTACCTCACTCAGGCTTTGGTTTAGGCTTTGAGCGTTTAGTATCTTACGTAACTGGCGTAAGCAATATTCGTGACGTAATACCGTTCCCTCGCGCACCTAAAAATGCCGAATACTAATATTTAGTTAATCACTAAATATCGCTAAAAGCCTCAATTTATTTGAGGCTTTTTTATTTCTAGATCATCCTCACACTCGAACTCTTTGCTGCATATACCATAGCAATCAAAGCTATACAGCTTTGTATTCATCATCCATACTTAAGCCCATTACCACGGCGCGGCCGGGAAGTAGTTAAAAAGGATTTACATGAAAAAATTAAAAGTTGTAACCACTGAAGACGTATTACTTACCTTGTGTAACTCGGTAACCAATGTATTAAGCAAGGCTACCACCAGTGAAATTAAATATTCGGCCATGGTGCAAAAGATAAACAAGACTTGTTTAAAGCCAGATATTGGCTGTTTTGTTCTGTTTGATGGCGGCTTCTCTGGTTTAGTGGTTATTAACTTTACTGCCGATGCAGCCATGGAGATTTACCGCAATTACATGCTTCACATGGGGATCCCAGAATCAGAGCTCGCTCAGCAACATACCGCTGACGAAGTGGGTAACGTAATGGGTGAATTAATGAATCAGATGGTGGGTTACTTTACAGGCGTTATTGGTAAAGAATTACAAACCTCACTCACTCAAAACCAACCCAAAATGCTGGCTTTAAACAAGCAAGTTTTAATCTCAATTGATACAAACTTGGACCGACCTCAAGCTAGACGAGTAACCTTCACCACTGCTAAGAACAACATCTTCTATCTTGAATTAGCCATGGATAAAACTGAGTTTATTAAACTTCATGAGTTTGAAACAGAAGACGATGTTGATCCGGATGATCTTATCGAGCAAGCCGCTACACAGAAGAAAGCAGAGCAAGAGCCAAAAGACGTAGCGCAAACCATTGATCAAGACTTACTTGACGAGCTAGGTATTTAAGCCAGTAACTGTTGAATATGCTCAAGGCTTGCTTGGGCATCTTTATAATTTAAACCTACCGAATGAAAGTGACTATCCTTCTCTAGCACTAAAGATGGGAAACCTTGAATAGGCAGGCTTCGAGCAAACTGAATTTCTTCGAGTAAATTAGCATTCAGTTTTTCACTGCAAATATCAGTCTTAAACCTCTCTAGGTCTACGTTTAATCCTTCAGCTAAACCAACTAATACAGATAGATCTGAGGGATTTTTTGCATCTAAATAATAAGCCTGCTGAATAGCAACTATCATTGCTTTCTCAGCACCCTGATGCTTCGCTGCAAGAACTGCTCGATTGGCTGGATATGTAGAACGCCTTGGGGTATTTAGTTCCCAAAACTGGTAATTGAATTGAGTGCCCAATTGATTGGCAATTTTCCGCCAAGTTTGCTGCAAAAAAGCCTGCATCTCTGTAGGCATTTCAAGATCTGAGTCGGGCGCTAAACCACCGAGTAAATACACCAACTCGATATTGCTAGGCAATATCTGCTCAAGTTCTAGCAATGTTGGCTTATAACCCCAGCACCAAGAGCACATAGGGTCATGAACGTAATACAGTCGGTTTTTAGCCATAAGTATTTACAACCACGTGACATAGTCTTTGAATGGTAATTCCCTTGGCTTCGCTACCTTAGTTTGTGGGCTACCTAGATAGAGAAAACCAACAATTGATTCATGTTCGGCTAAACCAAGTTCATGATTTACAATTGAGCTATACGCCATAGGCCCAGTTCGCCAAATACCATTATACCCTTGGGCATAGGCTGCCATTTGCATGGCATGCACAGCACAACCGGCCGACAGTACTTGTTCAATCTCAGGTACCTTTGAATGGGTTTTGGGTGAGGCAATGACAATAGTTATTAACGGAGCACGAAACGGCATGGTTTTCGCTTTTTCTGCATCGCCCTCTTCTGCGAGTGCTGCTTGTTCAAAAATTCCCGCAAGCTTTGATAGGCCTTCACCGCTAACATGAATAAAACGCCAAGGACTTAAGCCTCCATGGTCGGGAGCTCTAAGGCCAGCGTTCCAAATGGTTTCCAGCTCTGCACCTTCTGGTGCTGGTGCAGCTAAACGCGCGCAAGAGTGACGATTTAGTAATAAATCTAAGGCTTTCATTGTTTTCCTTAACCACTTAAATATAGCGCCATTGTGCGCGAATTATGCTAAAAGTAAAGCTAAGTACCCGCAGGTTTAGGCGCTTTTGAAATGGTTTTAGAGCGGCATCAACATTTAAACAAAATACGTCAACAGCAACTCAAGCAGTTGCAAGATTGGGTAAAACAAAACCCCAAGCAAACAGCTGCTCTCGTTCAGCATTGGCTTAAGTTAAATAAGCGCCGCTAGTTCAGCACCTTGGCGAATAGCACGCTTGGCATCAAGCTCTGCTGCTACATCTGCTCCACCGATGAGGTGAGAGTTAACACCCAACGCTGTTAAATCATCATGCAAGGTTCTTAACGGCTCTTGCCCAGCGCAAACCACCACATGGTCAACTTCAAGAATCGAGTCTTCGCCGTTGGCAGAAATATGTAGGCCTTGATCATCTACTTTTTTGTACTCAACGCCCGCTAGCATTTCTACTTGGTTTTTCTTCAAGGTTTCTCGATGGATCCAACCGGTAGTTTTACCCAAGTTTTTACCCACTTTACTGGCTTTACGTTGACATAAATACACCTTACGTAAAGCAGGATGATTGTTGTGCTCTTTTAATCCGCCGGCTTCTGCCATGCTGCTATCTATTCCCCAATTATCAAGCCAACGTCCAACATTGGTTGATAGCGAAGGCTTCTGCTCAACCAAAAACTCGGCAACATCGAAGCCTATTCCGCCAGCGCCAATAATCGCGACTCGCTCTCCTACTTCCTTATGGTCTCTTAATACATCTAAGTAGTTATAAACTTTATCGTGCTCAATGCCCTCTATCGGAGGGGTTCTTGGAGAAATACCGGTAGCTATTACGACTTCATCGGCGTTTAAGCCAGCTAACATTGGCGCATCAACCTTAGTTTCTAATTCAACCTTAATGTTTAACTGTTTAATTCTATTGGCAAAATAGCGTAAGGTTTCGTAGAACTCTTCCTTGCCTGGAATCTGCTTGGCATAGTTAAATTGGCCACCAATCTGAGAACCTTGATCGTAGATGGTAACGGTATGACCACGTTCCGCAGCATAACAAGAAAATGCCAGTCCGGCAGGCCCTGCTCCCACAACAGCGATAGTTTTACTGCTTGAGTCTTTTTCAAAGGTAAGCTCTGTTTCATAACAGGCTTGCGGATTAACTAAGCAACTCGCTCGCTGTTGTTTAAAGACATGATCTAAACACGCTTGGTTACAGCCAATACAGGTATTTATTAGAGCCGCTTGATTATTCTTGGCTTTTTCTACAAACATGGGATCAGCTAACAATGGCCTAGCCATGGAAACCATATCAGCTTGCCCTGACCGCAATATGTTCTCTGCTACATCGGGTGTATTAATTCGGTTTACTGCAACCATGGGGATACTAACGTGTTGCTTTATCTTTTCTGTTACCCAAGCAAAGGCTGCTCGTGGCACACTTGTGGCAATGGTTGGTACACGCGCTTCGTGCCAACCAATACCAGTATTTAGAATAGTTACCCCGGCTTGTTCAAGTGCTTTAGCTAGGGTGACAACTTCGTCATAAGTGCTGCCTTTTTCAACCAAATCTAACATCGACAAGCGAAATACAATGATAAAATCGTCTCCAACTGCAGCACGTGTTTTCTTAACAATTTCTAAGGGAAATTTAATACGATTTTGGTAACTTCCACCCCAACCATCACTACGTTGGTTGGTACGTGCGCAAATAAACTGATTAATTAGGTACCCTTCAGAGCCCATAATTTCAACACCATCGTAACCTGCTTTCTTAGCCAATTTTGCGCTGTTGGCAAAATCTTTAATGGTGTTTTTTATTTGCCGCTCGCTCATAGCTTTAGGTTTAAAGGGGGAAATGGGCGCTTTAATCTTACTAGCACTCACATTAAATGGATGGTAGCCGTATCGACCAGCATGCAATATTTGCAGGGCGATTTTTCCGCCCTCTTTATGCACCGCGTCGGTAATAGTGCGATGCTTTTTTACTTGCCAAGGAAAACTTAACTGGCAGCCGTTTGGCGCTAAGCGACCTCTAAAATTAGGGGCGATACCACCGGTAACAATTAAACCTACTCCACCTTTTGCTCTTAGTGCATAAAAGGCGGCAAGTTTTTCGAAACCACCCTTCTCTTCTTCTAAACCAGTATGCATAGACCCCATTAAAACCCGGCTTTGCAATTGGGTAAAACCTAAGTCTAATGGCGCTAGTAAATGGGGGTACTTGGTCATCTGTGTAACCTCAATCCATGGTTAATGTTATGAAACTGTTAATAGAGTATACAAACCAAACCTTTGTTTCAAACATTTGTTTAAATATTTGCAGGTGCCTGTTTTATATGACTATGGTAACGTTTAGTTATTGTTGACATTATTAAGTGACCCACAGTGTTTAAATTAATTAAGAACATATTTCGCTTTTTCTGGCGAACCTTAAACTTCATACGCTCTCTATTAGTTAATTTGTTTCTGTTGTTTATGGTTGTGATGGTCATCATTGCATTAAGCAGTGTTAGTCAAGAACCCGTTGAACCGCCGAGTGCTGCAGCTCTAAGAATTGTGTTAGATGGGCAAATAGTAGAACAGCGCCAACGTGTTAACCCGATGGCCGAGCTAAGTAACGAATTATTAGGTAACAACACAGAAAAAGAAATTGACCTGCACAATGTGGTTAAGGCCATTGATGAAGCCAGGATTGATAGCAACATTACCGGATTAGTGTTAGAGCTTGGTGCAATGCCAAATACCAGCCAAACTAAATTAGCAATTATTGGCAAAGCCTTAAAAAGATTTAAAGACAGCGACAAACCCATCATTGCTTATGCCGACTACTATGACCAGCACCAATACTATTTAGCCAGTTTTGCAGATCAGTTATTACTGAATCCAAAAGGCGCTGTATTGATGCGTGGTATGAACTCACGCCGTTTGTTTTTTAAAGATGCCATCGACAAGTTAGATATCACCACCCATGTGTTCCGTGTAGGAACCCACAAATCGTTTGTTGAGCCTTACCTACGCAACGATATGTCTGATGAAGCAAAACAGGATTTAGCGCGCTGGATGGACCAATTATGGTCAGCTTATCTAAATACCGTTGCTAACAACCGTCAACTATCGGTCAATCACCTTTTGCCTGAACCATCCGCTTTGCTAGCACGATTAAAAACAGTAGATGGCAACGGGGCTAGATATGCAGAAAAATTTGGTTTAGTTGACCAGTTAACTACCCGCGCTCAAGCTAAACAAATATTAGTGGATACTTTTGGTGAAAATGACGAAGGTGATAGCTATCAAGCTCGCCATTACGCTGAATATTTGCAAAACGTGGCAGATGAACCTTCTAGTGAAAACAAAATCGCCCTCATAGTTGCCCAAGGCGCCATTGTTGGAGGCCGCGGACAAGAAAAGGTAATTGCAGCCGACACCGTATTAGCCCAGCTCAATATAGTATTGGATGATGAGCAGATTAAAGCAGTAGTGATGCGCGTAGACAGCCCTGGAGGAAGCGCATTTGCCTCTGAGCTTATCCGTGAAAAATTGCAGCAAATCCAAGAACAAGGAATACCTGTAGTTGTTTCCATGGGCAGCGTAGCCGCTAGCGGCGGTTATTGGATATCATCAACTGCGGATCAAATCTTTGCTAGTCCTACAACCATTACTGGTTCTATAGGTATTTTTGGTATGTTTGCCACCTTAGAAAACGCCTTAGCCAAATTAGGCATTAGCAGTGATGGTTATGCAACCAGCCCACTCGCTGAGATTAGTCCTTTCCAGCCCTTACCAAAAGAGTTGGCCGAGATTATTCAACTTAATGTTGAACATGGATATCACGATTTTTTATCGCTGGTTTCTGCGGGGCGAGACATTCCATTATCTGACATGGAAAAGATCGCCGAAGGACGAATTTGGACTGGCCAAGATGCGCTAAACAACGGCTTAGTTGACCAATTAGGGGACTTAAACGACGCAATTGATTACGCAGCGAGTATAAACGAGTTGGATTCTTACCAAGTAGAAACTTTAACCCCTCCGCTTAACCCAAGAGAGCGCTTAATTGCCCAATTCTTTGACAGCCATATTAGTGCCGCTTTAGCTAATACTGTTCCTAATTGGCAATTGTTTAACCAAGTTGCTGAACAAGCGCCTGCAATAGACAAGTTTAGCGACCCACTTGGTCAATACAGCTTTTGTGCGGTATGTGAACAATTTTAACCCAAACTAAATAAACAAAATCGGCTAATTACTTTAGACAAACATCAGACTATAATTTCACAAATTCTTTGAATTATAGTCTGATGAATCGAAAATCAATATATATTGCTTATACTGGCGGCACCATAGGCATGCAACGTAGCGAAAGAGGCTACGTGCCAGTTGCCGGGTTCATGCGCGATTGCCTAGAGGCGATGCCGGAGTTCAAACGCGATGAAATGCCCGAATTCACGGTACATGAGTTTTCTCCCCTAATTGATTCCGCAGATATGGATCCGCAGCATTGGCAACTAATTGCTGAGGATATACAAGCCAACTACGAAAAATACGATGGTTTTGTAGTGCTGCACGGCACCGACACCATGGCTTACACAGCGTCAGCCCTATCCTTTATGCTGGAGAACTTAAGCAAACCGGTAATTGTTACTGGTTCGCAAATTCCACTTAGTGAATTGCGATCAGATGGGCAAACCAACTTACTAAATGCCTTATACCTAGCGGCGTATTACCCGGTTCATGAAGTATGCTTATTCTTTAACAACAAATTGTTACGGGGAAACAGAAGTACTAAAGCGCATGCGGACGGTTTCGATGCCTTTATGTCGCCTAATTTCCCGCCGTTGTTAAAGGCTGGAATTGATATTGTAGTTATCACAGGGCAAATTCGACCAACGGGGATTAGCGCTCTGCAAATTAGTCCCATTGTGCCGCAGCCTATAGGGGTAGTTAGCCTCTACCCTGGCATATCAACTGAAGTTATAGGAAATTTGCTACTTCAACCTGTTAAGGCGTTAATACTGCTAAGTTACGGTGTAGGTAATGCCCCACAACATCAATCAATGTTAGAGCAATTACAAGAGGCCAGCGATAGAGGAATTATTGTTATTAACCTTAGCCAATGTTTAACCGGTAAAGTAAACATGGGCGGTTATGCTACTGGCAATGCGTTAGCGAAAGCTGGAGTGGTGAGTGGTGGTGATATGACTACCGAAGCAGCACTGGCCAAATTACATTACTTGCTAAGTAAGAACCTACCTAGCCAGCGAATTCGCGAGTTACTTTGCCAAGACATTCGAGGCGAAATCTCTATTTAACTGTCATTCTGAGGAACACTAATAATAGTTTGGTCCTCTTTGTACTGACGTTTCAACTCTTGTTTGGATTTCATTACTAACTCACCATCTGTTCCAACAGTAAAATGCTGGGGCTGATGGTTATGTTTAGACTGATACAAGATAACCATTTGCTGGGTATGGTCTCGTTGCTCATCAGTTACTAGCTTGCCATCAGGCCAGCGACCCGTTTCAACCGCCGTTAGCATATTCTGGTAAATCTCAGGGCTAATTGCAGCTAACAATTTATCTACATCCATTTATCACTCCTATAATGTTATGGGAACACTAACAAACCGACACAACACTGCCAAGCTATATTCTGACCACTTAACTTAACTGGGCAAATTAGGAGAAGCTATATGGAAAATATTTGTGGTAATCTTAGCCCAATAAAGCATTGTTTAAATTGAATTCAGGGAAATGATTTGTCTTTAGTAAAGCCATTTGGCTATAGTTTTTTTTTAGTACTACCTCTAGTACTAAGTGGTTGCGATTCGGGATTTGATTTATTTGGCTTTGGTAGCCGCTCTGTTAAAAGCATTTGTAAAAACAACCCAGAGTTGTGTGAAGACTTAAATCGCGATGGCTGGTGTAAAAAAGAGCGCAATGGGGTGATCATTAGCCGCTTCAATGAAATGAATGAAGCGAGTGAAATAAACCAATACCAGCTCATTAAAAACTACCGAGACTATAATTTTTGCATTGAGCTAGCAGCCAGCATTGAACCTAAATACGACAAGTCTCGTAAAACTCAACGAGTAATCGGCTTACTAACTTCGCTTGAAGAGCTCGAGCGCCTAGAAGCTGAAACTAAAGAGTCTAACTACCCATTTTTGTCGATGTATCACTGGACACAGTTTCGCGATCAAGCAGCTGGACAACGCTTTCTTGCCCTTGAGGGAACAAATCAGCTTAATCACCCCGATTTACAGTGGACATTAGCTATTTACTACAGTGGCAAAGACGCTAAAAAGACTATCAACATCCTGCAAAATTCCTTTAAGTTGTTTGGTGAGGAAGAAACAATACCTGCCAAATATGCTGAAGCGATTACCTCTCAATACATGACGCTAAAAGATTACCGACATGCCTATTTGTGGGCTCAAGTTGCGGCCTTATTCGAAGATCATAGCAAGCAAGACTACTCCGGTCTTAACCACAAGTTAAAGCTTTCAGAAGAACAGCAGAAAGTATTGAAGGAAGAAGCCGGTATTATCTTTAAGCAAATAGAAAAAAGACAATACCGTTTATAGTTGCGAGTTTACTCAGCAGTAAAATCTAGAGCGACTGAATTAATACAGTAGCGCTCTCCTGTCTCGGTAGGGCCATCGTTAAATACATGGCCCAAATGCGCATCACACTGGCTACAGCGCACTTCGATCCGCTCCATATTATTACTTTGGTCTCTTACAAAAGTAACGACTCTACTCTCTGCAATCTTATCAAAACTCGGCCAGCCACAACCTGAATCAAACTTTGATTCAGAGTTAAATAGCGCCTGATTGCAGCAAATACAATGATAGACACCTTGCTGTTTATTGTGTAGCAAAGTCCCAGAAAATGGACGCTCTGTGGCTCCCTTTCGAGTTACTTGGTAAGCCATTTCACCTAACAAGGCATGCCATTCTTGCTCGTCTTTTACAATCTTACTCACGATTTTACTTGTTCCAACAATAACATTGATTTTGCTTTAAGTTTGACACTACTTACGCCCCGAAGTTTCTTTTCGAATATGGCTTGCTCATTTGCGGTATCCATTTGCTGACACCAAATTGATTTACCCTCGGCTGTTGGGATCACAAAGTCAATTTCATGAGAACTGGCATTTATAATCCATAACCAACGCTCTTTGGATTCTCGAAGGTTTCTTACTTCTACTGCTACTGCCCAACCGTGCGATTGATGCCAGTCTTCTTGGTGCATGTTCTCACCATCGTGACGATACCAGCGCACTCCATGTAATTGTGAATGACATTTTTCGTAGCTGTCATTTTCCAGCTGCAAATAATGAAAAACACGAGAACGTTTGCGCAGTGCCATAAGTTGCTGACAAAAGTTTAGAAACTGTTGTTGATCACGGTCCAAATTCCAGTCAAACCAGCTTATTTCATTGTTTTGACAGTAGGCGTTGTTATTGCCTTGCTGAGTTCGGCTAAGTTCATCACCACCAAGAAAATGCGGTACACCTTGAGATAACATTAGCGTTGCAAGTAAATTACGCTTTTGTTTACGACGTAAGGCTAAAACCTTCTTGTCTTTAGTTCGCCCTTCTTCTCCATAGTTGGCTGAAATATTATGGCCGTGGCCATCGCGGTTCTCTTCACCATTTGCATGGTTATGACGCTGCTCATAGCTAACTAAGTCTTCTAAAGTAAAACCATCGTGATAACAAATATAGTTAACGCTAGTATGAATACTTCTGCGGCTGGCTAAAAACAGATCACGCGACCCCATAATACGAGTCGCCATCTCGCCCAATAAACCATGCTCACCTTTCCAGAAGCCACGGCTGGTATCCCTAAATCGATCATTACACTCCATCCAGCGTTCAGGGAAGTGACCTAATTGATAACCATTAGGGCCGATGTCCCAAGGTTCTGCGATCATCTTCGCTTGAGACAAAATAGGATCTTGAGCCACCGCTTTAAAAAATGCAGCTTGACAGGTGTAATGGTTATTCTCGCGGCCCAGGCTAACAGCTAAGTCGAAACGAAAGCCGTCTACCTGCATCTCTTCAACCCAATAGCGCAAACTATCAAGCACTAGCCTCAAACTAACCGGGTGATCTAAACTAACGCTGTTACCACATCCGGTATTGTTGGCGTAATGACTATAGTCTGGGCTATCTCCAATCCGTTCAAACAGGTAATAGTGTTTGTTATCTAAACCTCTGTAACACAAGGTTGGACCATCATCACCAGACTCTGCAGTGTGGTTAAACACCACGTCCAAAATCACCTCAATCCCATTTCTGTGCAGCTCGCGCACCATGGTTTTGAACTCAATTAAGGCATTTGATTTAGCATAACGTGGCTCAGGCGCCATAAATAGTATTGGGTTATACCCCCAATAGTTACTTAAACCTAGGCCTTTTAATCTGGGTTCAGACATAAACGCAGCTGTAGGCAACAACTGAACGGAGGTAATACCTAAATCTTTTAGGTGCTTGATACTGGCGCTATCAGATACACCTAAATAGCTACCTCGGTGTTGCTCTGTGACTTGGGTATTTAACTTACTAAACCCTCTAACATGGGTTTCGTATAACACCATATCTTGGCGATCTACATTAGGTTTAGTCACACCTTGCCAATCAAAGTGATCATCACAAACAATACACTTAGGTATTAAGTCTGCATTATCTTCTTGGTAGGCTTTGCTATCCCATATTAGTGGACGAGTAATGGCTTTTGCGTAAGGGTCTAAAATGAGTTTTCTTGGATCGAACCAATTGCCGTGCTCGGGTTGATAAGCACCAAAAACACGATAACCGTAATATTGATTTGCCTTGATACCTTTCACATAACCAAAACGGATACCGCCTTGCTTGCCAGGTAAGACTAGGCGCGCAACTTCATTTTCATGTTCGTCGAATAAGCACAGCTCAATATGCTTCGCATCGCCGGCATGAATGGCAAAATTACAACCATTTTCGTCGAGAGTGGCGCCGAGAGGATAATCCCTTCCAGGGGAAACCTGAAAATGACTCAGGCTAAAAGGCAAAGGCTTTAATTGACTTCTTGTAGACATGCAAACCTTATTACCCCCTCGCTCCAGCAAGGGGGTATAAACAATGTATTTAATCTACTTTGATTAAATACAATGTTGATAGCGGTGGCAAGTTTAAAATCACAGAATTTTCGCGACCATGGCTAGCAACTGATTCAGATTGGAATTCAATCCCTGCATCATAGTTGCCGCCCCAGTACATTTCTGAATCTGAGTTCAAAATGATGCGGTAGCGGCCTTGCTCTGGCACAGCCAAACGGTAGTTATCACGAGGTACCGGGGTAAAGTTACTCACAACAATTACTTTTTGTTGGCTATTTAAGGCATTACGCTGGAATACCAACACACTTTTTTCCCAATCGTCGTGATCAATCCACTCAAAACCTTGAGTGTCATAATCACCTTCAAACATCGCTGGGTGCTCGCGATACACTTTGTTTAGCTGTTTAACTAACTCTTGCTGCCCTTTGTGTTTAGGATATTCCAGTACATTCCACTCAAGGCTTGAATCGTGATTCCACTCGCTAGCTTGTGCAATCTCGTTACCCATAAAGTTTAGCTTTTTACCCGGATGCGCATACATAAATGCGGTGTAAGCACGCAGGTTAGCAGCTTGTTGCCATTCATCACCCGGCATTTTCCCTAGCAATGAGCCCTTACCGTGAACGACTTCATCGTGTGAAATAGGCAATACAAAGTTCTCGTCATAGTTATAAACCATGGCGAAGGTAATTTCGTTGTGGTGATACTTTCTGAATGCAGGATCTTTTTGCATATAAGTTAAAGAGTCATGCATCCAACCCATATTCCATTTAAATCCAAAGCCTAAGCCGCCGGTAAATGTAGGGCGAGAAACACCCGCAAATGCCGTTGATTCTTCTGCGATGGTCATAGCATGTGGGTACTGGCGATAAACTTCTTCGTTGAACCATTTAAGTAAGCTAATAGCTTCGTAGTTATGATTTCCGCCATCTACGTTTGGTACCCACTCACCTTCTTCTCGTGAGTAATCCCAGTAAAGCATCGATGCTACTGCATCTACTCGTAAACCATCTACATGGAATTTATCTAACCAGATTAGAGCACTGGCAACCAAGAATTGGCGTACGGTATCGCGGCCAAAGTCATAGATGTATGAATTCCAATCGTTGTGCCAACCACGGCGTGGGTCTTCATATTCGTATAAATGCGTGCCATCAAATTGGGCTAAGCCGTGAGAATCACTTGGGAAGTGCGCAGGAACCCAATCAACAATAACGCCAATGCCATTTTGGTGGCATTGGTCGACTAAGAATTTAAAGTCATCTGGGTTGCCAAATCTGCTCGTTGGAGCGAACAAACCGATAGGCTGGTAACCCCAAGAACCATCGAATGGGAACTCGGAAATAGGCAATACTTCAATGTGGGTGTAACCCATTTCTTTGACATACTGGACCAACTCAACAGCTAGTTCACGATAGCTCAAATAGTTGTTGCCGGTGGCCTCAACTTTACGACGCCAAGAACCAAGATGCACTTCATATATGCTCATTGGTTGGTGACGCTTATCGTTATTTTGAGAGCGTATCCACTCATCGTCATTCCACTGATATTGGTCATGGTCCCAAACCACAGAGGCAAATGACGGGTACTGCTCAGAGCTAAAACCTACAGGATCAGTTTTATGTGGCAGCGAGTGACCATGGCGATCTTTTAATTCGTACTTGTACTTGGTACCAGAATCTAATCCTGGAACAAACAGCACCCAATGCCCATCTAGTGAACGCTGCATAGGCAGACGGCGACCATCCCAATGGTTAAAATCACCAATTAAACTCACACTTGATGCACTAGGCGCATACACACCAAAACGAACACCTTTTACTTGAACGCCGTCCACTTCAATGGTTTTAACTTGTGCGCCTAACACTTGGTAAAGGTTTTGCGGCGCGTGAGTCATTGTGGCTAAGCCATCATAAGCTAGGTCGGTAAATTGATATGGGTCTACTACTGTTAGTTTGCTGTCGGCATATTCAACTTCTAACTGGTAAGCAAAGTGCTCTTCAGCATCAAACTCTAATTCGAAAAGGCCTTGAGGAGATAACTGGCCCATAGTTCCCAAAACTTCGCCATTTAGCGACATCACAGTTATCGCTTTTGCATCAGGTTGCCAAGCCCTTAACACCAAGCCTTTACCTTTGGCTTTTGCGTTTAAACCCAGAGCATTAAATGGCTCACTTAAACGCACGCTGGACAATTGTTGAACTAATTTAGAAACCTGAGAAGACAAAGATTGTTTCATTATGTACTTACCTTAACGTCCTGAGAATAAGGGGATTTGGTCATTAATGCTTAGGTTAGCGCAACTCTTCGAGCTTTTCTCAATTAATCAGTAGTAAAGTGAGATAGAAAACATTTTCATAGGCAAAAAAAAGCGCTCCGAAGAGCGCTTGTTTATAAATGCATCAAATTTACTTGCTAGCTTTGTTACGAGCGTCTGTTAATGAATACATTAAGTGCTGTACATCGTGGTTGTTAAACAGGTCACTTAGGTTCCAAGTTAACTTACGACGCCAGTTTGGATATTCGCTTGAAGTACCAGGTACGTTAACTGGCTTGTCCATTTCCATCCAGTCTTCTAACTGAACAGATAACAAGTTACAGCTACCTTTTGCCATGTGTACTTGGATACCGTAGTTAAGGCCTTTATCCATGCCTACCCAGTTAACATCACGAGAGATGTAATCTGGAATACTTTGGTGACCGTGCAAGGTATCTAACAGCTTTTGTTTGTTCTCATGACGATCTTGGTAAAGGCTTTGTAGCACTTCTTCGTCTGGATAAATGCCTAGCTCACGACCTAACGCTAAATCATCACAATGCCAAAAACCGCGTAGGGTTGGCATATCATGAGTGGTTACCGCAGACATTGCCTGCTCTGGGTAATGAGCAGGTGAAATAAAGCCACCATCTTCAGCTTGTTCGAAGAAGAAAATACGGTAAGAGTGAACACCGTTTTCTTGCAGAACTTCGAAGATGCCGTCTGGAACAGTACCTAAGTCTTCACCAATGATTAAACACTGGTTACGGTGACTTTCAAGTGCCAAAATTCCTAGCAAATCTTGAATTGGGTAGTAAAGGTAAGCACCTTTATCCGCTGAATCTTCAACAGGAACTAGCCATAAGCGCAATAGAGCCATTGCGTGATCGATACGTAAAGAACCACATGAGCGCATGTTAGAACGGAATAAGTCAACCATCGGCTGGTATTGCTGTTCTTCTAGCACTGCAGGGTCCATTGGAGGCAAGCCCCATTTTTGACCAAGTGGGCCAAGAATATCTGGTGGAGCGCCAACACTTGCATCTAGAGAATACAAATCGCCGTTTGCCCAAATTTCAACACTACCTTCACTTACACCTACAGCTAAATCACGGTAAAGGCCCATAGCCATACCCGATTCTTTAGCCACTGCATCTACTGCTGCTAATTGCTCGTCGGCAATCCACTGCAACCACAAGTAGAAATCTACAGCCTCTTGGTTAGCTTTTACCCATTCAGCAACCGCTGGTAGGTGGTACTCTTTGTACTCGTCAGGCCATGCTGGCCAGCCCCAGGCGTTACCAATGCTATCGTACAAGTGAGCTTGTAGTGCATCGTAAGTAGCTTGAGCTTGTAAGCTTTCGCCGCCTTCTTTAATAAATGTACGGAAAGCGTTCGCGCGCTTAGTGCGACCTTTCTGAATAGTTTGGAACTGCTTGAACACCAGTTTAAGAGCTTCAAGTTTTGCTTCAGTTACACCGGTGTAGTCTACCCACTCGCTGCTGCGTAATTGCTCCAAACGGTTTTGGAAAGCAGCGCTAGCAACCAAGGCTGCAGCATCTGACTCAGCAAATTCGTTAATAGCTTCAACGTCGATATAAACAATGTTTAACCAACGACGTGAAGAAGGACTATATGGGCTAGCTGCTTCTGGGTTAGCTGGGTATAGCGAGTGAATCGGATTTAGACCAACAAAATCGCCACCGCGCTCGGCAATATTTTTAACTAAAACCTGTAAGTCTGAGAAGTCGCCGATACCCCAGTTAGTCTCTGTACGTAGGCAGTAAAGCTGTACACTTGGGCCCCATACTTTTTTGCCGTTAGCAATTTGTGGCTGAATGTAAGCAGCTTTAGGTGCAACGATGTAACGCGTTTCAGCTAAAACTTTACGGCCGCCTTTAACTGAAATGCTTAAAGTGTGGTAACCAATAGGTAACTCTAGGCTTAAGTTAACGATGTAAGCTTGGTACTCAACATCATTAATAGCGTGAGCTTCGATTAACTCACCATCTACAGGCGTAATCTGCCCTTTGAATTCTTCACCCTGCTCTGTTTTCAACTTCCAAGTGAATGCTTTATTAGCTAACTCGATAGGAACACGGATCTCTAATGGATATTCAGAAGCGACACGTACTACCTTTACTACTGGCATAACTTTTTGCCAGTAATTTAGTACATCTTCTTCATAGCGCTGTGCTAGTTGCTCTGCATCGTCTACAGGGTAACCTAACGCTCTTAGCAGTTTCGATTTGCTTTCAGGTACGACTTGCGCCGGATTTCCCCAAGCATCTACGTAGCTGGTTTCAATGCCGCGAAGCTTTACCAACTGTTCAATGATTTGATCTGACATAACATTTCCCGAGTTATTGCTTTTATCTAACTAATTATTGTTTTTTTAGCGCGTGTATTGTACTCATCCTAACGCTCGATTTATCGATCTAGCACAAATTTCGCTAAATTAATTTTATCTGAGATTGAGTGATATTGATTGTTTTTTTTTACTTCTAAGCTAATACTTCTTCCTGCAAATGTTAGCTTGCTCATTTTTAAACCATTAATTGATATCGCGCAAATTAATTGGCGATTGAACTTGACCAATTTTAAAAATGTTGTAAGTTTACAACCAATTTCTACATCTGTTAACACTTGGAACATTAGGTATCACTATGACAATTAAAGTTGGTATTAACGGTTTTGGCCGTATTGGACGTTTCGTATTCCGTGCTTCTGTTGAGCGCAGCGACATTGAAGTAGTAGGCATCAACGACTTAATCGACGTTGAATACATGGCTTACATGCTTAAGTATGACTCAACTCACGGTCGCTTCAACGGCAGCGTAGAAGTAGTTGACGGTAACTTGGTAGTAAACGGTAACGTTGTACGCGTTACTGCTGAGCGTAACCCAGAAGACCTTAAGTGGGACGCAATTAGTGTTGATGTAGTTGCTGAAGCAACTGGTATCTTCCTAACTGACGAGACTGCTCGTAAGCACATCACTGCTGGCGCGAAAAAAGTAGTTTTAACTGGTCCTTCTAAAGACGCTACTCCTATGTTCGTAATGGGCGTAAACCAAGAGTCTTACGCTGGTCAAGACATCGTTTCTAACGCTTCTTGTACTACTAACTGTTTAGCGCCTATCGCTAAAGTACTAAACGACAAGTGGGGCATTGAATCTGGTCTTATGACTACTGTTCACGCTACTACTGCTACTCAGAAAACTGTTGACGGTCCTTCTGCTAAAGACTGGCGCGGTGGTCGTGGTGCTTCTCAAAACATCATCCCTTCTTCAACTGGTGCTGCTAAAGCTGTAGGTGTTGTACTTCCTGAGCTAAACGGCAAACTAACTGGTATGGCTTTCCGCGTACCTACTGCTAACGTTTCTGTAGTTGACCTAACAGTTAACCTAAAAGAAGCTGCTAGCTACGAAGAAATCTGTGCTGCTATGAAAGCTGCTTCTGCAGGCGAAATGGCTGGCGTACTTGGTTACACTGAAGACCAAGTTGTTTCTCAAGACTTCATCGGCGAAACTCAAACTTCTGTATTCGATGCAAAAGCTGGTGTTGCCCTAACTGACAAATTCGTTAAAGTTGTATCTTGGTACGACAACGAAATCGGTTACTCAAACAAAGTTCTAGACCTAATCGCTCACATCTCTAAATAAGATATGTAGCTTTTAGCTAGAATAATAAAGCGACCTTTGGGTCGCTTTTTTTATAGGTAAAAATCATGATCTTAGAAAAGCTTAAACTAAAAGTTGTTAAGCAAATAGATAACGCGGTGTTTGAAGTAAGCAATACCGAAGGCATGGAATTTTATTGGATTGATCACCCAAAAGCGAAAGCACTCATCGCCCAGCAAGGCGCTCATCTTGTCTCTTACCGCCCTAACCCAGGTGAAGAAACCCTTTGGCTAAGCGATGATAGTCTGTTTACCCAAGGGAAAGCCATTAGAGGCGGAGTTCCCATCTGTTGGCCACGCTTTGGCAACTTAGGTGATGACAGCCTTCCGAAGCACGGCTTTGCTAGAACAAGCCTTTGGTGTTTAGATGAAATCAATACCAGCGAGGATAGCTGCTCAATTCGTTTGAGTCTAAATCATAGCGCTACGCCAGGCATTGCATTAACTTGCTTGTTTACCTTTACAGATAATCTTTGTTTAGACTTAGTCACCAAGAACAACAGTGACAATAAGTTTGAGTTCACCGGGGCCTTGCACAGTTATTTCATTACAGATGTAAAAAAACTACACATCGGATCACTTGGAACCCAACATTTTGATTCTTTAACCCAAAAAGTTACGGTTGAATCAGCTGGTTTTAAACTTAGTGAAGAGACAGATCGTATTTATCTGCAGTCAGCAGATAGCAATTTAATCACTAATGGTGAACGTTCATTAAACATTCATCATAGCGGTAATGACAGCGTAGTTGTTTGGAACCCAGGTGAACAGTTAGCGAACCAAATGGATGATGTTAGCGACTATCGCCAGTTTATCTGTGTTGAAACGGCTATCACTCAATCCCCGGTCTGTTTAGCGCCTAAGCAATCTCACTGCTTACAACAAATTATTTCTTAACAAAAAAGCCCTAGGCATTACACCTAGGGCTTTTAGTTTCAAACCGATTAAGAATTACACTTTAGTAATGCCAAACACTTGGTTCTCTTGCTCTTGCACACGGATGAAAGTGGTGCGTTTAGTCAGCTCTTTAAGCTCAGACGCGCCAACGTAAGTACATGCTGAACGAACACCACCAAGAATATCCTGAACGGTAAGTTGTACACTGCCTTTATAAGGTAGCAGCACCGTTTTGCCTTCAGAAGCACGATATTCGGCTACACCACCAGTGTGTTTGTCCATAGCTGTTTGAGAGCTCATTCCATAGAATTTCATGAACTTATTGCCATTTTCTTCTACAACTTCGCCGCCATTTTCTTCGTGCGCTGCTAACATGCCACCGAGCATAACAAAATCAGCTCCACCGCCAAATGCTTTAGCTACATCACCAGCCTGCGTACAACCGCCATCACCGACAATTTGACCACCAAGACCATGTGCGGCGTCTGCACATTCGATAATAGCTGATAGTTGTGGGTAACCTACTCCAGTTTTAACGCGCGTTGTACACACACTGCCAGGGCCGATGCCTACTTTTACAATGTCCGCACCACTAAGAATTAGTTCTTCAACCATTTCACCGGTAACTACGTTACCAGCCACGATAACTTTATCAGAAAAAGTTTCGCGCATTTTACGCACATAACCGACAAAGTGCTCAGAGTAACCATTAGCAACATCTACACAAATAAATTGTAAGTTACTATTCAGCGCCAAAATCTGCTTAGTTTTTTCAAAATCTGCGTCTGAAGTACCGCAACTCACCATCAGATACTTAATTTTATCGGCTGACATGCTGGCTAAAAACTGCGACCACTGTTCGATAGTGTAGTGTTTATGAACTGCTGTCATCATTCGGTGCTCGGCCAATGCTTTTGCTAAACCAAATGTCCCAACTGTATCCATATTGGCAGCAATTACAGGCACACCTTCCCATTGACTACCAGTATGTTTAAAGGTAAACTTCCGTTCTAGTACAACCTGAGAACGGCTCTTCAAGGTAGAGCGCTTGGGTTTGATTAAAACGTCTTTAAAACCCAGCTTTATATCTGTTTCAACTCTCATCTACTTCTCTGCTAGTTATTAGGCACAAAACCCAAAAAGTATAGCAAATCTTTATTGATGATAAAAACATTAATACAGCTTTTTGCGCGCAACGTTTAGATACAAAAAAGCCTGCAACTCGTGCAGGCTTTTTTAGAGAGAAACGGTTAGGCGTTACCCTTAACCTTAATTTGGTTAGTCTTGGCAAAACCTAGCATTCGATTTAGCGGTACTAAAGCTTTATCAATTAAGGCTTCATCAACAAATACTTCTTTGCCACTAGCATCCATTAGCGCCTCTTCTATTGCCTTCAAGCCGTTCATAGCCATCCATGGACAATGTGCACAAGAGCGACAAGTGGCGCCATTACCACCCGTTGGCGCTTCAATCATTTCTTTATCCGGACAAGCTTGCTGCATCTTATAAAAGATACCTTTATCGGTAGCAACAATAAGCTTTTGGTTTGGCAACGTTTTGGCTGCGGCAATAAGCTGGCTGGTTGAACCAACAGCATCTGCAATATCTACAACGCTTTCTGGTGACTCTGGGTGAACCAACACTGCTGCATCAGGGTATTGTTGCTTAAGTTGCTTCAAGGCTTTTGCTTTGAACTCATCGTGCACAATACAAGCACCCTGCCACAACAACATATCAGCACCTGTTTGTTTGGCAACATAACCACCTAAGTGTTTATCCGGAGCCCAAATAATTTTGTGCCCTTCAGCATCTAAGTGCTCAACCACATCTACCGCAATGCTAGAGGTAACCACCCAATCGGCACGCGCCTTAACAGCAGCAGAGGTATTAGCGTATACCACTACAGTATGGTCTGGATGGGCATCACAAAACTCTGCAAACTCTTTTTCTGGGCAGCCTAAATCTAGTGAACAAGTCGCCTCTAGAGTTGGCATAATGACTTTTTTTTCTGGTGTTAGGATCTTGGCCGTTTCGCCCATAAAGCGCACGCCAGCCACTAACAATGTTTTAGCTGGGTGATTGTTACCAAAGCGAGCCATCTCTAAAGAATCGGCAACGCAGCCGCCAGTTTCTTCAGCCAACGCTTGGATCTCAGGGTCTGTATAATAATGAGCAACCAACACCGCGTCCTGCTCTATAAGCAATTGCTTAATGCGTTCTTTGTGCGCTGCGCGCTGCTCGGCATTAAGTGGAACAGGCTTAGGAGGAAATGGGTAAATTGATTCGTTAAAATATTCGAGCTGTTGCATAACTACATCTGAGATAAAAATAGTCCGAGTATTATACACGGCGATGTTAGCTAATGGCAGCTATTGGACTAAAGAATTAGTCTAGTTCTTGGAGATAAACATTAAGAAATGGTGGGTTGTGAAGGATTTGAACCTTCGACCAATTGATTAAAAGTCAACTGCTCTACCAACTGAGCTAACAACCCTTAGAAAGTAGTAGCAACAACAGCAGTGGTGGGTTGTGAAGGATTTGAACCTTCGACCAATTGATTAAAAGTCAACTGCTCTACCAACTGAGCTAACAACCCGTTACTGTTAATGCATATTTTGAAACGAAGAAGTGGTGGGTTGTGAAGGATTTGAACCTTCGACCAATTGATTAAAAGTCAACTGCTCTACCAACTGAGCTAACAACCCATAACGTTTCAAAATAGTGGTGGGTCGTGAAGGATTTGAACCTTCGACCAATTGATTAAAAGTCAACTGCTCTACCAACTGAGCTAACGACCCACTAAAAGTGGTAATAGAAGTGGTGGGTTGTGAAGGATTTGAACCTTCGACCAATTGATTAAAAGTCAACTGCTCTACCAACTGAGCTAACAACCCACAAATTCTATTACAGCAAAGTATCAAAGTGGTGGGTTGTGAAGGATTTGAACCTTCGACCAATTGATTAAAAGTCAACTGCTCTACCAACTGAGCTAACAACCCGCTCTGAACTTCAGTTAAATCCGCTTCAATTTGCTTGCGCAATTGGCCTGACTCAACGGCGGCCTATGATACGGATTTAAGACTGTTGTGCAACAGTAATTTGAATCTTTTTTTCTAAGCGTTCAGCAAATAAGCAACCAGCTTCTTGTTTGTACAGAATTTTGAATTTACTGAACTTTATTTGCTAAAACTTAGGCTACAACTTAGCTAAACGCGTTTGCGCCAAACCCGCAGCTGCAGTGTTTGGATGCTCTTTAACTACCCGAGTAAACAGCGATTTTGCTTCAGCATTGTTATTTTGAAACTGGGCAATGATACCTAATTTTAACAATGACTCAGCCACCTTATTAGAATCGGGATAATCGTTAACAACTTTATTAAACTGCTCAGACGCTTGATCACGCTGTCCACGAGTATATTGTAGCTGGCCTAGCCAATAATGCGCATTTGGAGCGTAACTAGATTTTGGATAATCCTTGATGAAGCTTTGAAATGCAGGAATAGCTGCATCGTAGTCTTTATCTTGCATCACTAATGCAACAGCCGCATCGTAGGCTTGGTCTTCACCCGCTGCCACAGGAGCAGCCTCAGTGGCGGCTTTAGCAGTAATTGGTGAAGCCTGCAGTTGGGCAAAGCGACGATCTAACTCTTGGTATATTTCACGCTGACGCTCGATCAACTGCTCTATCTGATAATTACTTTGTTCTAACTGCCCTACCATCGTCGACATGCTATCAGACATATCTTCAACCTGGTTTTGCAAGTCTAATTGAACCTGGTTACGCGCCTGTAACATACGTTCTAAACGCTCTATGCGCTGCTCCATAGTAAGATTACTCGAAGACAGAGCCACAGAGTTGTTTGCAACGGTGTTAGCGGAGCTTGCACCCGCTTCTTCTACTGGCGCAGCGGCGTGGATTTGGGCTGAAAATAAAACGGCTACAGAAGTAGCCGTAATCATATTAAGTTTCATAAATTACTCTACACAATCAAGCGTATTAATAAACTAACACAGCGCGACGATTCTTAGCCATAGCTGCGTCGGTATGAGAGTTATCTACTGGCTTTTCTTCACCGTAGCTAACAATAGAAATCTGTGACGCCAACACACCTAAACTTTGTAGGTACTTTGATACAGCTTTACCACGACGTTCACCCAAAGCGATGTTGTACTCAGGCGTGCCTTTTTCATCGGTATGGCCTTCGATAAGTACTGTAACCGATGGGTTATCACGTAAGTAACTTGCATGCGCTTCTAAAATTTCTGCAAACTCATCACGAATGTCTGAACGGTCGAATTCGAAGTAAACCACTTGGCTTTGACGAAGTTCAGCGGCTTTTTGGCGTTCTTCTTCTTCGGCACTTAGTACTGGGTCTACTGCACCTACTTCAACACCGCCATTGGTTTGGCCTTCGTCAGTGGTGCTATCTTCAATAACAACACCACCTGCTTTATCTTGCTCGCTTACATCACTATCGCTGGTGTTGTTTGAACTACAAGCGGCTAAGCCTGCAAACGCTAGTCCTAAAAATACGGTTTTTACTACTCTTTCGAATTGCATTATGGATTCCTTATGATCACATAGTTTTTGTTAGTTTAAGAAGGGTGACCAAGCAGGGGCTCTTACACTGCCCTCTTTAGCTGGTAAAGTCGCTTTAAATCTTCCATCCATGGATACCAATGCTAACACTTGGCGCCCACCTGCTACCGTGCTGTACATAATCATACTGCCATTGGGTGCAATAGTAGGAGACTCGTCCAGTTGAGTCCTAGTCAATACTTGCACGTAGCCAGTATCAAAATCTTGTCGAGCAATTCGGTATTGCCCATTAACTCGACTAACCATCACCAAGGCCGAACCATCGGGGGTGACAGAGCCACCTAAGTTCATTTCGCCTTCCCAGGTTACTCGGTTAACTTTATTGGTATCGATATTCACCTTGTAAATTTGTGGTTTACCACCGCGCTCCGAAGAGAATAACAGCTCACTGTTACCATTTGGCAACCACGTTGGCTCGGTATCAATACGGCGATTTTTGGTAATGCGTTGTAACTTTTTAGTTTCTACATCTATAACGTAAATATCAGGCTGGCCATCTTTAGACAATACTAACGCGATACGTTTACCGTCTGGAGACCACTCAGGAGCGCCGTTAATCCCAGTAAATGATGTTAGCTTTGTTCGTTGCGACGTATAGATATCTTGTATGTAAATCTCTGCGGTGCGGTTTTCAAAACTTACATAAGCTAGCTGACGACCATCTGGTGACCAAGATGGCGACATTAATGGCTCTTGTGAACGCAGTAAGGTTTTTTCATTATGCCCATCGTAGTCTGCAATTCTTAATTGATAAGGGTAATTGGCTTCATTATTAACCACTACATAAGCGATACGGGTCAAAAATGCACCACGCTCGCCAGTTAAAGCTTGATAAACACCGTCAGAGATTAAGTGCGCCATTTGTCGAAGCTGAGCTTTTGCAACGCTTTTAAAACGGTCTAAAAGTATATGATCTTGACTAGTAACTAACTGACCATCTTTAAGCTCTTGTTTATTACCGGCAGTGACTTGTCCGCGCAACACATCAACAAGTGAATAGCTGACTTTATATTTGCCGCCATCTAAAGCTTCTACATTGCCAAGTAACACAGCCTCAACCCCTAAGGCAGCCCAAGCTTCATAATCTACTTGCTCTGCAGTTTGAGGGGTTTGCGGCATTTCGCTAATCGCAACAGGGTTAAATTTCCCTGAACGGCGCAAATCATCTGCCACTACTTTAGCTAAATCTAGCGGAACGTTTCCATGTCCCTTCCAAACAAACGGTACAACGCCCACTGGCCTTGCACTATCTACGCCTTCCGTGATTACAATTTCTAGGTTAGCTTGAGCAACATTCATAAATGCAAACAAAAAGCCCACACTCACTAAGAATTTTTTCATCATCACAGCTATTCCGGTTTAAGAGTTAAAGTAATATTTTTCATTTTTTCAAATACATCAGGATCTTTTGAAACAGGTAATGATACTGCTTTTTTGATTGCTCTACGTGCAGACTCACAAACAGCAGCATCCCCTTTCCCATCGCCAATACTGGTAACAAAACCGCTTGAAGCCAAGGTTAATTGTATTTGACACTGTTTACCAAGCATACTTGGTTCTATTAACCAGTTTCGTTGAATAGTCGACATAATCAACGCGCGATATTTATCTACTTCACCCAGTACTTGTCGTTGGTGACGCGTATTAGCTTCAGCTGCCATTTCAGCTTGCATTAAGCGCTCAAACTCAGCTTCTTGGCGAGCAATTTCAGCCTGTCGCTTCCGTTCCGCTTCAGCCTTAGCGGCTTTTTCTTTGGCGATACGGGCTTCTTCTTCTTTGCGTTTACGTGTTTCTTCAGCTTTGCGTGCAGCCTCTTCGGCTTTCTTGGCCGCTTCTTCTGCTTTACGTTGCTCTTCAAGCTTACGCACTCGCTCTGCTTCTGCCGCGACTGCTGCAGCTTCAGCGACTTTACGTTGCTCTTCTTTCTTTTTGCGTTCAGCTTCGGCTTTAGCCGCTTTTTGCTGCTCTAGCTTTTGTTTTTCTTGCGCCCGACGAGCTTGCTCATCAGCTTTGCGCTTTGCATCTTCTTTTTGGCGTTTTTCAAGTTCTAGTTGCTTAATGCGTTTTTCTTCGGCTAAACGTTTTTTACGCGCCTGCTCAGCTTCTTTTTCAACTCTTTCTATTCGCTGTTTTTCTTGGTCTGCTTTATCTTTTTGTTGTTGCTTAATCCGCTCAACTTGCTGGCTAACCTGATTAATATCTACAGCAGTGGCGTTGATAATTGGAGCACTAGGGGTAGGTGTTAACTTTACGCGCTCAAAATCTACCGACCACACCAAGGCAACAAATAGCACTGCATGCAACAGTATTGAAATAACGATAGATAAGCTAAAAGGCGACTTCAATGCTATTCCTATTTTAACTTTCGTCTGGCTGAGTCATTAAACCCACAGACGGTACGCCAGCACTTTGCAGCAACACCATCAGGTTAATTACTTGCTCATAGCGAACATTTTTATCACCACGCACCACCACGGGTAAATTAGGGTCTAATTGCAAATGAGCCATCACAACAGCTTGTAGATCATCTCCAGAAAGAGACTGATTTGCAGAGCCATCATCTTCACCGGTATCGAGGAAGTATTGGCCACTTTCGGTTACCGTAGCAACTAAAGGCGGCTTACTATCTTCTGGCATTGCTTCAGCGCTGGCCTGAGGAAGATCGACCTTCACACCTTGGGTTATTAGCGGCGCTGTTACCATAAAAATAATCAACAATACCAACATCACATCGATGTAAGGCACAACGTTAATTTCGGCAACTAAACGTCGTTTAGGACGTTGATAATGATTCACGCTAGCTCCTCTTAATTACTACCGCTGTGTGTTTGGCGATGTAAAATGCTAGAGAACTCTTCCATGAAGTTAGCGTAGCCGTGTTCAAGTTTAGCTACGCCCGTAGAAAAACGGTTAAAGGCAATAACAGCGGGAATTGCTGCAAATAAGCCCATTGCTGTCGCGATAAGTGCTTCTGCAATACCTGGAGCTACCATGTTCAAACTTGCTTGTTGAACTTCACCCAATGCAATAAAGGCATTCATAATACCCCACACCGTACCAAATAGGCCGATATATGGGCTAATCGAACCTATGGTGGCGAGCATGGGTAACTGATTTTCTAGTGATTCAACCTCACGCGATAACGATACCCGCATGCTACGGTAAGTACCGTCCATTACTGCATCGGCGCTACGGCCACTGGTTTTATGTAGACGTACATACTCGCGAAAACCCGAGTGAAAAATTTGTTCCATCCCCTGCAGGTGATCTGCTCGGGCGTTACTCTCTTGGTAAAGCTTATTTAGGTCTACACCAGACCAGAACTTTTGTTCAAAAGCATCGCTAGCAGTTTTAGCAGCCTTTAAAACGCGATTACGGTTAATAATCATGGCCCATGAATAAACAGACATACTCACTAACAACAGCATTACAAACTTAACTAATAGGCTCGCCTGCCAAAACAAGCCGATAAATGACATATCAGAGTGCACCGAGTAAATCCTCTTTTAACGTTTCAGGAATGGCCGTGGCCTTCATTGATGACAATGTGACACAAGCTACAGTAACCATTCCCTGGGCGATGACTTGTTGATCAGCATTTCTAATGGTTTGTTCAAATACCAAGCTGGCTCTTTTCATTTTATTGATGGTGGTTTCTACCGAGAGCATTTGGTTGAATAAAGCAGGAAGTTTGTAATCGATATTTAGCGAGCGCACAACAAAACACAAATCTTGTTTCATTAATACATCTTGATCATAGCCAAGCTCGCGCAACCATTCTGTGCGGCCTCGTTCGAAGTACTTAATATGGTTGGCATGATAAACCACCCCGCCAGCATCGGTATCTTCGTAATAAACCCGAACAGCTAAAACCGACATTAAACCTATCCCAAATATATAATTACAAATTACTATACACAGGCTGGTGCCCAAGGTTAAGACTCTAAACACTTAATTTAGATAATTGACAAAGAAAATTGGAATAACGGCTTAAAATTAAACACTTTAAGCTCATTTTTTGGCTATGCTGTCGTTATTAAACGACAGCATTTTTATCGTTTAGGAAGGTCTAAACCGAGGTGTAAATAGGCTTTATCACTGGCAATGCGCCCGCGAGGAGTGCGTTGCAAAAAACCTTGTTGAATCAAGAAAGGTTCTAGTACATCTTCTATGGTTTCTTTATCTTCACCTATTGCAGCTGCCAGGTTGTCTAAACCCACCGGGCCACCAGCAAAAGTTTCGGTAATGGCTTTAAGTAACTTGGTATCCATATAATCGAAGCCTGCACTGTCTACGCTAAGCAAATCGAGTGCTTGTGCAGCAACTTGTTGAGTGACTTTGCCATCAAATTTCACATCGGCATAATCACGAACTCGACGTAATAAGCGATTTGCAATTCGAGGCGTTCCTCGAGAACGTTTAGCTACTTCCCAGGCCCCTTCGTCATCTAAGTCTAAATTGAGATAATGAGCACTTCGTTTAACGATATCGGATAAGTCTTTAGTATTGTAAAACTCTAGACGCTGTACGATGCCAAACCTGTCACGCAGAGGAGAGGTTAGCATTCCTGCTCGAGTGGTTGCACCAATCAAGGTGAAAGGCGGTAAGTCCAGCTTAATCGAACGCGCTGCTGGTCCTTCGCCGATCATAATATCCAGCTGATAATCTTCCATTGCTGGATATAACACTTCTTCAACTACAGCACTTAAGCGGTGAATTTCGTCGATAAATAATACGTCGCCAGGCTCTAAGTTGGTTAACAGCGCCGCTAAGTCACCGGCTTTTTCTAACACCGGGCCAGAGGTGGTTTTAATGTTTACATCCAACTCGTTGGCAACAATATTAGCCAAGGTGGTTTTACCTAGGCCAGGTGGGCCGAAAATGAGCAAATGATCTAAAGCATCGTCGCGACGACGAGCAGCTTCAATAAAAATTTCTAACTGCTCTACAACCGCGTCTTGACCGGTGTAATCTTCAAGCTTTTTGGGTCTAATCGCTCGATCTACACTCTCTTCTTCAGTTACTGGTGTGGCTGCAACCAAACGGTCAGCTTCAATCATCTAGTTTACCTTTATTACAGTGCCGCTTTTAAGGCTTCTCTAATCAGCTCTTCACTACTCATGCCGCTGGTCCATACTTGTTTAACCAACTTATCAGCTTGATTACCTTTATAACCCAAAGACTCTAATGCAGCGATGGCTTCATCTCTTGGATCTACACTTGCTTGTAAAGGTAAATCGCCATGGCTGCTTAGGCTATCACTAATTGGCGTTTCTGGAAGTTCTACATTCCAGTTTTTCAAGCGGTCTTTCATTTCTACCAATAAACGCTCGGCGGTCTTCTTTCCAATGCCTGGCACTTTCACTAGGCTCGATAGATCTTCATGTTTAACCGCAAACACAAACTGCTCACAACTTAAACCAGATAAAATAGCTAATGCTACTTTGGGCCCAATGCCATTTACTTTTATCAACTCTCTAAACAAAGAGCGTGAAGCCTTATCATGAAAGCCATAAAGCAGTTGAGCATCTTCTCGTACGATGAAGTGAGTCAACAAGCGTACCGACTCGCCCAGCTCTGGTAGCTGGTAAAAGCAATTCATAGGTAGCTGAATTTCGTAGCCTACTCCAGCCACATCAATTAAAACAAAGGGGGGGACTTTTTCTTCTAAGATACCTTTAATGGTAGCGATCACTGCATAAACTCCTAAACTAACTGCGCTTAGCTTAACTCAAAGACTGGATATATATCCAGTCTTTGAGTTAAAAGTTTAATTAGCACCAATTAAGCCTTGCTAGGTTCTCGTCTTCAGTATTAGGCCTTATTCATGTTGCAGCGATTTATGTTTATGGACCAAATTCCAATCGGCTAATACCGCATAGGCTGCAGGAATAATAAATAACACCATCATAGTGGACGCAATAATGCCAAATACTATCGACACCACAATTGGTTGCACAACTTGAGCTTGTAAGCTGGTTTCTAACAATAAAGGCAACAAACCTGCAGCTGTAGTTAACGAGGTTAAAAACACTGCCCGAAAGCGCTCTTTACTTGCATTCACTACTGCTTGATAAACATCGTCTCCCTCATCTAAATGATAACGGATATACTGCACCAGCAATATTGAATCGTTGGTTACAATACCTGCTAGGGAGATAAACCCTAGTATTGAGGGCATGCTTAGATTGTGCCCCAATAAAAAATGCCCCCACAATACCCCAATTAGCGCCATAGGAATCACCGTAAGCACTACTACCGGTTCTAAGTAACTTCTGAACTGAAAACTCAAAATTGCAAACACACCAAATATGCCAATGGCGAAGCTTTTGCTTAAAGAAGCCCCTACTTTCGCGCTTTCTTTAGCTTCACCTTCAAAATCTACCCGTAAGCCTGGGAACTGTTTTTGAAGCTCAGGCAAAAAGCTTTTTTGTACCAGTTGCATCACCTCGTTGGTATTGGCCACTCGGGTATCAACATCTGCCATTACTGTCACAGTGCGTAAACTGTTAATTCGTTGAATGCGTACATAAGCGCGCTGATATTCAATGTTTGCAATCGACGATAGCGGTACTTGCTGTCCATCTGCTAACACAATTGGAAAATTTGCTAAGGCTTGCAAGCTTCCGGACTGTTGCTTGTTAAGCCTTACGTCTATTTGCATATTTTCTGGGCCAATTTGAAACTCGTCAGCAATGACTCCTTGGTAAGAAGCGCGCAACTGCTCCGCGACCATTTGGCCATTAACCATAAATGACTCGGCACCACCTCGAAGAGAGATAACCACCTCTTCTTTGCCAGGTCGCATATCATCTAAGATGCTATTCACACCCTGAAACTTGCCCAAGTAAGCTTGTAGTTCAACTGAAGCAGATTTTAGTGTATCTAGATTTGAGTGCTGCAAACGAACTTCAATCGCCCGCCCTGCCGGCCCCATCGTTGGTTGAGTAAACGCCAACGCTAAAGGTAAAGCTTGCTCGCCAACTTGTTCGCGCCAAGCCGCAATAAAATCTTCGATATAACTATTGCGAACTTCAGCCGAGAGTAAATCAAGGCGCACTGTAGCTACATGCGGGCCGGACTCGCCAGCATCGGCATTAAAGTTGTATTGCGCGGTTATATCGTGAATAAGCGTCTGAGGTTCATTGTTATCTTGGGTGAACCGTTCTCCAACTTGTTGCGCAGCATTTACGATTTCAGTAACTAGCGTCTCCGTTTGGCTCAAACTCGACCCAGGAGGAAGGATGATCCTTGCCTCTGCAATATCGCCATCTAACTCTGGAAAAGCGGTAAATTTAACTAAACCACTAATCACCAATGAAAAAGATAACAGCAATAAACCAAACGTTGCTCCAAGCGAAACGTAACGCCATTTCACTACAAAGGCGACTGCCGGAACTAGCTTGTTAAGCCGGAAGTTTTCAAAAGCATTTAAAAATTTAGCTTTAAACCCGCTAGTAGGCCGTTCAATTCCTTTGTGCTGCAAGGTATGACGAAGGTGATTAGGCAAAATTAAAAATGCTTCTACCAAACTAATGCATAGCACCAATAACAAGGCCATGGGAACCACGCTTAACACAGCCCCCATTTGACCGTCTAACCACATCAAGCTTCCCAGTACAAAAATGGTGGTGAAGAACGACGAGATAACCCCGGGTGCGGCTTTTTTAACGCCTTTTACTACTGCTTGGTCAGCGCTTAATCCACGTTCTAAATGCGCGGCAATGGATTCTGCAATCACAATCGCGTCATCCATCATGATACCAATGGCCATAAGCAAGCCCACTAGCGTCATGATGTTGATTGACAGTCCAAACACCGACATTAAAAACAATCCGCCCATAAAGGCTACCGGTAATCCAGCTGCAATCCAAAATGAGTAACGCAGCGAGAAAAACAACCACATGCTCAAAAAGACCAAGATAATCCCTTGCCATCCATTTTTGAGCATCATGTTTAGACGATCGCTCAATAGAGAAGACATATCATTGGTAAGGGTTAAGCTCACTCCTTCCGGCGTAACAAGGCGCTGGTCATCAACAAACTGCTGAACAGACTGCTTAATTCGCAAAGCATCATCTGCTTTGTTTTTGCTGATTTTAAGTACCGCAGATGGAAAGTTGTTAAAGAGGATTTTTTCTTCGTCTAACTCAAATCTATCACTGATAGTGGCTATATCACCAAGGTACACAACGCTGCCATTGTTATCTGAGGCGATCACCGTTTTAGCCAACGCAACAGGGTCTCGTTTACGCTGATCAAAACGAATTAACAAGTTTTTATCGGTAAGCTCAATAGTGCCGGCCGGCAAATTTATGTTTTGCTGGCTAATGGTACTAGCTACATCATTCACGCTAAGGTTTAACCTACGCAGCGCTGTGTGATCTAACTCAACGCGTAGCTGATGATCCGAAAATCCACTCACGCTTACCATCGCTACGCCGTAATCAACCTTTAGGATATGTTTAAGCTCTTCTGCGTAAGCTTTTAAATCAGGCCAAGATGCTGGCGCACTTATTGCGATATCGACAACTGGCTCGGCCCAATCCATTTCTTTTACTACGGGCGGTTCTATTTGCTCTGGGAAATCCTTAATTGCATTTATTTCGGTTTGAATATCAACCAACATTCGCCCTACGTCGGCATTACCATCAAGTTTTACAACCAACGAGCCAAGGCCTTCAACCGCTTCACAGCGGGTTTCTTCAATACTTGATAAGCCATCAACTGCGTCTTCCATTCGCATACATAAACTTTCTTCCACTTCACTAGGTGACGCCCCCGGGTATACCACCGTTGCGATAATGAAGGGATTGGTAAACTCGGGAAAGGTTTCACGCTTTAAGGTACTAAGGCTAGTTAAGCCGAGAAGTATAAAACTCACCATTACAAGGTTTGCTAGAGTAGGATGGCGAATAAAATAATTAAGCATTCGTCGCGTCCTCTAATCGCAAACTCATTCCCTCTACGGCAGGGATAAGATCATTAAGAATTAGCTTCTGTCCACTGCTAATCTCGCCACTGATAGCCACACCTTGTTCAGTTCTAAACAACACAGTAATAGGGATTATGCGAAGTTTGTCTTGGTCATCCATGAGGTAAATACTGCTGCCATGCAAAGCACGTTCAGGCACCACATAGTGCTGTTGCGGATAACCTTTAATGGTTGCTTGCACATACATACCTTTAGTAAGCGGGATTTGCTGGGCTAAATCCATTTCTGCAATATTTTGTGCAACTTCTAAAAACATACCAACTGTAGCTTGCTCTACACTCACCGATTCGGCAACACGAGTGACCGTAGCGGGCCACCGATACTCAATACCAGACGCCACCAAACTAACAGATGCTTCAAATTCCAACTCATCAATTGAAGGTAAACCTAAAGCATTTTGATAGTGCTGAACGCTGCTAACCAAATGACGCATATCGTTTAACGACAGCTGCACATCGGCTACCATTACATCCAGCTTCTGCGCCACTACCATTACCGATTGCAAGTTAACCACCTGCTCAGTTTCAATATTTACTTCTGCAATTTTGGCATCGAAAGGTAGCACTATTTCTGTTTTACTCAGTTGCCGTTGCGCATCCTCAAGTTTGGCCTCTTCCACCGCGAGTTGTGCTTCGGCAACACGTCTATCATCGGGGATAAGCTGTAAGGCATTCTCAAGCTCTTGAACCACGTTGTTTTGAATGAGTACGTTTTGTTTTTGGTTTTCTAACTCTGAGCTGGAAATAAGATTTTGCGCTTTAAGCTTTTGCTTACGTTTATACTCTTCATCCACCAACAAAGCTCGCTGACGTTCGATATCTAAGCTCACTTTAAGATTGGTTTCTTCTTGGTTTAGTCGAGCCAATTGAGTTTTACTTGCGTTTAAGTTGGCCTCTGCCTGAACCAGTTTTAGGCTGTATTCAAGCGGGTCGATTTTAAGCAACAAGGTTCCTTTTGGAAGAAACCGTCCCTCTTCTAACAAGGGATGACGATAAACTAAACTGCCGGTTACTTCCGCTACAGCTTCCCAGCTGGTTTTAGGCTCTACTCTTCCGTAAGCCACCGCTACAGGAGCAGCAGTTTGCTGCTCTAAACCCACCACCTCAACTAAACGGGAAGACTGGTGCTGAGCATTTACCGGTGCAACTTCCTTTGTAGCAATAGCCAAGACCAGAAAAAGTACTCCAATGGCAATGCCAGGAAAAATCAACCAAGGTTTATTGAGCTGCATTACTATGTTCCTTAGGTTTAAACAATCCACGCTCAAGCAACTGAACGTTGTGATCTGCAAGTTTTAAAAATTTTTGTTTCGATAATTCAATTTGATTGGCTTCCAATAAACGCTCAGGCATCAAAAATGGAAACACCATTAAACTCAAAAAACTAATCTGTGCCATCTCAGGGTCTACGCCATCTAAAAGTGACTTGTTTTTTAACAATTTTTGGAATAACTCCCTGCTTTTAAAACGCCCCAAACTGCCAATCATCAGGTTTAGTTGCTGAGCGCTTTCGTGTTCCTTAGGTAAGCCGGACAATTTGTATATCAGCTTCGGAAAATAAGGGTTGTCCACCATGGTGGTGTAATAAGCGCGCATCACCTTAGCTAAGTCACTTACTTCGGTGTGTTGTTTCCCATGTTGAAGGGTACTAAATACAGGGTCAGATACATTCTTTAGCATTTCACCAAAAAGCTGCGCTTTAGAGCCGAAGTAATACCTAATAAGTGCCGCGTCTACTTCGGCTTGGTTTGCCACCATGCGTATCGATACTTTGTCGTAGTCATGTTTTACAAACAGCTGTGTGGCAGCTTCTAATAATTTTTTCCTAGCTTGGCTATCGCCTTTAGGTCGCCCTACAGGATTCTTTTTAGTCATGGCTTATTGGTTTATTCATCATATGTAGAATAAATAATAAAACATAAACGCGCGTTCTGCGCCAAGTAAAATTCTTCGCATCTTTACTTTCAATGAATTTCCTTTAATTCGCACAGTTAAAGGCTTATTACTGTTCATCTGGCCCCTGCAAAATATTTGATAAATATCAGTACCCTACTTGGCTATAGCTAACTCGCATCTAGAACATAAGTAACTATGAACTTCAGCATTTTTAAGCAACAATGAGGCTTACGAAATAGTTGGCTTGAATGGAGTTATCATGGCAGTTAGCGGCGAGTTAAAGATTGGCTTAGCCTTGGGTAGCGGAGCAGCAAGAGGCTGGTCTCACCTAGGGGTTATAATGGCCTTGCAAGATATGGGTATCCGCCCACATATTGTATCTGGTTGCTCAATCGGTGCCTTAGTCGGAGCAGCTTATGCTTGCCAACGAATAGACAAACTCAACGAGTGGGCCTTAAGCCTTTCTAGCTGGCAAGTTTTCAATTTGATGGACTTCTCACTTTACCGTGGTGGACTGCTCACCGGGGAAAAGGTATTTAACGCTGCAGAAAAATACATTGGTAGCGACAGCATAGAGCAATTAACGATTCCATTTGGCGCAGTAGCAACTGAGCTTGAGACCGGCAAGGAAGTTTGGTTGCAAAAAGGCAGTGTACGAGACGCTGTTCGCGCATCATGTGCCATGCCAGGATTAATGGCCCCCTATCGTTTAAAAGATCAATGGCTGGTAGATGGCGCAGTGGTAAATCCAGTTCCGGTATCGTTGTGCCGAGCGATGGGCGCCGACATCGTTATTGCGGTAAACCTTAACAATGATAAATCTAGAATTGCGCTGACCGACCACCCTCTGGAGTTAAGCGAGCAAAATAACAATGCTAACGAGCAACCATTTTGGCGCTTGTTAGGTGGCGGCAAAGATTTTCTTAATTCCATGCTAAGTAACCTCAAGCAGCCAAACAATAATCGCTCCCCCGGCATGATAGGCGTAATGTCTACCTCGATTAATATTATGCAGGAGCGGTTAACCCGCACCCGTATGGCAGGCGATCCACCAGATATATTGCTGTCTCCCAAATTAGGGGATATTGGCATCATGGATTTCCACCGTGCCGAAGAAGCTATTGCCGAAGGCAAACGAGTGACAGAACTGATGCGACCACAAATCGAGGAAGAGTTATTTTATCGCTAAATTAGCTTTTAAGCTCGATGAATAATATCAATTAAAATAATCATTATTATTGATATAAAAACAGATAATCACATTAAATCAATGAATTAAGATATTTTTTTGAATTTATCTCGCAACTAAATCCGCATGCATGCAATCCTTGCTCGGCGTATACTTAAGCCTGATGTTGAGGATTTAATATGTTAGAAAAACTAAAACCGCTCAGTAAAGCAGATGTATTGTGCCTAGTTACCTGCTTAGTAATCCTTACGCCTCTCATAAACGGTCCTGGCGCTCTGGTTATTGGAGCTTGTTTCGCAAGTTTTGGATTAACACCTAAAACCATTGATATTGCTGTTTTAACCAAGCGTCTATTAGCTATCTCAGTGGTCGGTTTAGGTTTTGGTATTTCTATTACCCAAGCTATTGAATACACACAACACGGTTTTGGGTTAATTGTAGGCTCTATCGCTTTTACCCTATTTGTTGGCTTAGTTGCCGCTAAGTTAGTGGGTATGGAGAAAAAGACCGGCTATTTAATCTCGGTGGGAACTGCAATTTGCGGCGGCAGCGCCATTGCCGCAGTAGCTCCTGCGATTAAGGCAAATAGTAAACAAATTTCCTTAGCCTTAGCGACCGTGTTCATTTTGAATGCTTGTGGCTTGTTCTTATTCCCATTGCTGGGCCACGTATTAGAGTTAAGCCAAAACCAATTTGGTTATTGGGCAGCCATTGCTATTCACGATACTTCGTCTGTTGTAGGCGCTGCTGCAGCGTACGGCGATGAAGCCCTTAGCGTTGCCACTACCGTTAAACTAGCCAGAGCGTTATGGATAATCCCTGTAGCCTTAATGAGCTCGATAATATTCAAAGAAAAAGACGGAAAGGTATCAATTCCCTACTTCATTTTCTTCTACATTTTAGCAATGCTTATCAGCAACTATGTACCGATGTTTGAGGCTGTCTACAAAGGCTTATTTGAGATGTCTAAACAGTTGTTGGGAGTGTGTTTATTTTTAATCGGCTATGGCTTAACGGCAAAAAACTTACAACAAGCAGGCAGTAAACCATTATTGCTTGGATTAGGCCTATGGTTCTGCATAGCAGTGAGCTCACTAGTAATCATTAAGCTTTTCTATTAACCGGCAAGCTAAACCTGCATGAGCAATGCTATTGGTTAGATTTACGCTGTTTGCCCACTAACGATGTACCTAGCATTACCAGTACCGCCAAAAAGGCTGTAGCTTCGAATACTGCTCGGATCAAATCATTACTAAACCAAGCAATAAGTAGACTCAGAACAATAATCGCTAACAAAATTTTACGTAACATCAGCACCCTCCAGTTGGCAAAACTGTAACCAACATTTGTGCTTCTGCAAATTCAGTTTGTCTATAAGCTAGCGCTGCTGCTTATAAAGAATGATTGTTGAGGCGAATAATAATTAGACATACATCACATTTTTGTTAGAATCGTCCGCGGTCACAATACTTACGGCAGGCACAATGTTTCAAACTTTGTTCTATAGAATACTTTTTCCGTTCATCATCGCGTTGTTGGTGATGATATTAGCAATATTGCAAATGCAAAAAGTAACTTTGGCAAAGTTTTACGACAAAGAATTAAGCTTTTCCGATTACCTAAACTGGTTTTCAACTCACCCAGCTAACACCGTAGACGTATTATCGGTATTGCGGGCCCAACAACCCAATCACCATGGCGGTACAACGCAGGATTGGTGTCCAAGTGTTAATTCTGAAGATGGTTTTGTTAGCATTAGCTATTTAGATGACAAACCAGTTTGTTGTAGCTTAGGCCAAGGACAGCGCTACGTTTACTACAAAGAAGATGAGCAGTTTATTACTTTGCTCTGTGGACGATGGCCAAGAACCGAAGTAGTGAATGTGAGTAAGAAAGGGATCCGCGCGGTGCAATCTTACCGCAGTGCGGCAGGCTCTTAACTTACTCCGCTTTGTTTACAGCACTTTAGTGTTCATCAAAATAGTCTTTATTGCGAATGTATTTACGCATGTAGTGATAAGTAAACGGTAATAGCAACCAACTCACCAAAGACTTACTTAGCCGATACCAGGTTGGCGTATTCTCATAAATTCTTTCATCGTGTAACCATAGCATTCTACCTACATGCCAATAGACAAATGGCAAGGGTGGCAAAAAGGTTACTATGTCTAAGTCACAGCAAATTCGGTAAGTTTTACGATGCAATTTGTAGTGTTTTTTGAAGTTCCATAAACCTGTTGCCGGTTGACCAAAAGTAACGACCCGTTTCACTTTTTTGGGATATTGCCGCTCTAACCTATCCGCCACCAATACTGCCATACAACCACCAGAGGAATGACCCGTAAGCGATATGCGCTTTCCTTGCGCCATCAGTGGCAATAATATTGCCTCAAGACGCTGGTAAACGGTGTACTTATTTTTGCTCCGATTAGGATCGCAACTTAACTGCTCCAATAGCTGCAAATAGCCCCAATGAACATGATAATGGCTCTCTCCTGCTTGATACTTGCGTGGAACAAAAGCAAGATTAACCAGCCAATCAAATATGTTCATTGACCCTCGAAAAACAACTATCACTTCATCTTTGTTCTCTTTCCATAATACCCGGGTTGTTGACCGCCCCCAGCGATCAAACACGTCTTGATACAAATACTTATCAAGCTGCTCAGTCATACCTTGCATAGCCGACGGATAAGCCAGTCGACAAAGCACCGCATAACGTTCGTATTGGTAACGTTTTAGTTTTTTTAACTTAGCGATGGGTTCTTGAATTAGCGGTTGGTTCAAACAAAGCTACCTAAGGCGTTTTGGTGGTATATTGAAACATAGTGTTCACAATTTAATATGACACTTTAATGAAACAGCACCAACACTGCTATTGTGCGTAGTACTTTAACCAATATTGCTGAGCCTTAAGGTGGTTAGGAACTACCTTGTTAAAGATATAAACATTGCCAACTTGCTGAACTACAAAAAAACCGTGTGCAATTACGCCTGTTGTATCATTTATCTCTAACCTTCCCCAACCTCCACTAAACACTGAAAGGCTTGGAAAATGCAATTCAAGGTCTTTCATCTTACAACTCGCGCTAGAGCTTGGCACTAACACGCGATAAGCTAAGTCTTTCCAAAACTTGTCTTGGCTTAACACATTGATTTGTTGCTGTATGCTGGAGTTCCAAGCAAGCTCTAAAGTTATTAGTCGCCCTCTTAATAGTTGAAGGTTATCGTAAACACAGGCATTGCTTGCAGGTAGGCTTATTTGCAAGGCATCTGCTTGCTCGTTAACACTTGCCTTTGTTATTGGCATAAGTTCAAGTTGTTTGGCCGCTTCTACTCGAAAAGTAAGTTTGGGGTATGCGCCTTCTATCACTTCTATCGCTAGCTGATTAGCTATAGCAGAGTATGAAAACAAACCTAAACAAAATAACCACTTACCCATAACCACCATTCCTTAACTTATCCAAGCGATAGTGCATCGACTTTAAGATTAGCAGCTTAATAGCCATTGCTGAATCTGCTTCACTGTCCAGAGCGGTGCATCTAAGGGTAGGTCATGCCCTGCGGTAGGATGCTGTTTAAAATCTGCTTGCCAGCGCTTAGCGAGCTGTTCACTGCAACTGCAGTCAACTAATTTATCTCTACGACTATTTAGAATCAGCATTGCTTGGTTAGGCTTATTAGGCGCTTTAAAAGCTGCAGCCGCTTTAAGTTGCAAATAAGCATTCTCTAGGCTTACCGGATACTGCTTTGCCCAGCTAACCCAAGAACACAAAACTTGCTGGTGCTGTTTAGGAAAGCTAGTGGTTAAGCTCATGATTTTACGTTGTCGAGAAACCGTAGACTGAGTACAAATAGCGCTTAGCAAAGAGGGATAAATACGCCAATTTAAACGACGATAAAACGGTGAAAACGCAGCGTTAGATGAGTTAATTAAAACCAGCGAGTTAACCTCATGACTAAATTTATTTGCCCAATCTACGGCCAACATTCCCCCTAATGAAATGGCAACGATATCTACACAATCAATGTTTACATTTTGTAGCCGAAGTTGAATCCGCAAACTTTGCCGCATTTGGCAAATGCTGTCTGCGCTATTTAAGCGATATAAGTGGCCATTACCGGGGACGTTAAAACTAACAATTGTACGCTCAGGAAAGGCTTGTTGCAGGAGTTCTCGAAACTGACCCCAATGGCGTTTCTCTCGAATTAACCCCCTAACCAAAACAATTGGTCGTTGACTATTAGTCATGAATACCACTTCTTTATTGCCGCTTTCTTGTCTAAGTCTAATTGTGGATCATCAAGGAAGCTTTGCCATGAATGGCAGGCATCCATTAAAAACTCCATTAATATTAGGTGCCGTCTTAGCACTCGCTGTACTCGGTGTGGCTTCATGGGGTGATATAAACCTAAACTGTTAAACAGCTGAAGTGGATTTTTCTTTAACCAACGCCACGACCCCATCTCCAAAGTAAGAGGAATAAACGTACCCGGATAGGCTAAAGACTGATCGTAGCAATAATCCCAAAGATCACCATGACAAACATAATGTTTAGTTTGTGGTTCAAACAGATAGTTTTGGTGCGGAAAGCCACTAAAAAAGGCTTTTCGAAGCCGATAAACCACACCAAGATCATCAATAGGCTGCGATACTGAGTTTGCATAGGGAAACCAAATCCGGTCACTGTGGCCAAAACCGCTATGACAATCTAATACCAAACTAAAAGGCCGTGGGAATAAGTTGGTTTGAGCGAATTTAACTAAGGCCTGATTTTCCATTTCCATTGCTTGGCCGCTTTTTCCTCTAAACCATGGTAAATGTGCACTGATTCGCTGCCCACCAACCATAAAGCTAGCGCCTTCGGTAGCAATACTTGGTGAGTTACGCATTAAATCTACGCCATTAGCGTTAGCTCTTCGCTGCATAACCATGCCACTAGGGTTTACGATAGGCACAAAACCAAGGTAGCAGTTATTGAGGAGGTACTGGAGTTGTGTGTCCCAATCAAGCCGGTGCAGCAGGCTGGCTAAAAAAGACAACACCACTTGACTACCAATACGTTCAACACCGTGAACCCCACCTACAAACAATACTCCAGGTTTATCAATTGAGGCATTACCCAGGCTAATTGCATGAACAGGATAAGAGTCATTAGAGTTGCCGTTAACTTCACACAATAACTCTCCATTAAGCTTATTTGGAAACAGCTGAAGAATGTTAAGCAGCTGATCCATCTCCGGGAATTCACTCTGGCCTTGCATCGCGTCCTCGCTTGCTATAATTGGCAAGTTACATCTAGCAAAATGCCATGACAGGTTTATTACTAGCTCGCTATGTAATCTTAATAGTATTTTGGAAGTAGTTGATTTTGCGACAAAGCTGGGCTTCGGTTACACTGCAACAACGTGCTTATAAGGACTTCACATGCCAGTAAACGACAAGCTAGATTTTTCATCAGTTTTAGCCACTGCAGTTCACGATATGAAAAATTCGCTATGTATGCTGACTCAGTCAACAGAATCCATAGCCTTACGCTCAAAGCAAATGGGCAGAGAAGACAGCGAAGAACTGTCGCGCTTGCATTACGAAGTGTCACGCTTAAACGGAAGCTTGATGCAGTTATTGGCGCTTTATCGTTTCGAAAAAGAACAAATGCCAATGACCATTGAAGAGCAGTACCTAGAAGACTTGCTCAACGATATTTATTACAAGAACCAAACCTTCATCGAACAAGCAGAAATGAAGGTTGAAATAGATGTGGAACCTTCACTAAGTTGGTACTTTGATGGCGTACTGGTGGACTACCTACTTAATGATATTGTGGTGAATGCGCTTCGCTATTCAAAAAAACAAATTAAAATATCTGCAAAACAAGCCGATAACTATTTATGCATCCAAATTGATGATGATGGTGATGGATTTCCCCAGGACATTATCGACTTGGCAAATATAGAAGTAGCTTCGCAAATAAATTTTGTTAAAAATCGTAGCGGTTTAGGTTTATTTTTCGCAAAATTGATCGCTAAAGCACATATAAATTCGGGCAAGGAAGGTAAAATAAAACTAGAAAATGGCAGTTCTTTAGGTGGTAGCCGTTTTAGTTTATATCTCCCGTAGCACAAACACTTAGGATATTTTTTCGGTTTAAGTATGGTATTTACCTTAGTATTGCTTGGCATAGGCGCGTTGTTATTTTTAGTCATCGCCTACAACATGGTTCAACAATTTAAACAGAAGCAAGAAACCGAACGCCGTTTAGCAATTGCCAAGCAAAAGGCAATTATTAACGAAACGGAAGAGTTGCTACTGCATTCCTCTATTTTGCCTTACAGCAAAGAACTGGTAGAGCTGCTGCATAAACGTATGTTAGAAGCTCTCAATCAAATTAGAACCACCGATCCTAGCGTTAAAGGCTTAAATAACCGTATTCGCGCAACCAAAGGACAACTAAGCCAAATAAAAAATGCAGGCGACATCAGTGACAGTGCTTTCAGAGCCCCTGATACTGATAAAGATGCGCTGCAGATGCTGCAGATCATTAAAAAAATTCGTGCGGTAGTACGCTCAGAACATGCCAAGGGTCGCTTAAACACTCAAGTGTTTGTACTAGAAGACCGACGCTTAGAGTTAATGCAGCTAAAAGTGAACATTGAAAACGCCCTTAAACGCGCTGTAGAAGCCCAAGCGCTGCGCCAATGGGGCACAGCTCGCCAATTGCTTAATAAAGGCATCTCGGCCCTGAGCAATATTTCTGACCGCGATGCCTACCTAGAACAAAAACTACAAGACATGCGCCGGATGAACCAAGAAATGAGCGACAAGCTTAAATCCGACAGCAAACAAGAAGCAGAAAACTTAGCAGAAAAAGAAACTGACGAGTTAGATGTATTGTTTCAACCCAAGAAAAAGTGGTAATACTTCCCCACCTCATCGTAATCGCTTTGATTTAGCAGCCTAACCCAGAAAGTTAGACCTGCAGCTCAAAGCTATGCGAAAATATCGCTAACTAAATAAATAAAGCAAACACAACATGCGTAAAACACTTGAGCAGATTTCTAGTGACCCCTTCCATGGGGTTTACTTCATAGGTACCACTCCCCCTAAACAAAATACCGATATCGAAAAAGTCAGCGATATTGCAGACAAGTTGCTGTCTCGTTTAGATGAAATTGAGTATGACGGCCTAATTGTTTACGACATTCAAGATGAAAGCAGCCGCATCGACAAGCCTCGCCCATTTCCTTACATGCAAACACATGATCCGCGTATGTACGCCCAGCTGTTAATGCATAAAAGTGAACGCTCGGTCATTACTTACAAAAGTGTCTCTCAGCGAAATGAACAAGACTTTGTAAATTGGTTAAAAGAAGCATGGCACCAGTTTGAAATTCGCGACTTGGTTTTGGTAGGCAGCCCGGCAGCAACCAATGATATTCAACTAAGTTTAGCCGATGCCTACAAAGCAATCGCAAGTCATGCACCTGAGTTTTATTTAGGTGGGGTAACCATCGCAGAGCGGCATGCCAAGAAAGGTGATGAACATGCTAGGTTAATCCATAAAACACACCAAGGTTGCCAGTACTTTGTTACTCAGGCGGTATATAACGCTCAAGCTACTATCGATATGCTAACCCGTTATGCCCATGAGTGTGCAGCGAACCAGCAAAAGCCACAGCGGATCATTCTTACCTTTTCACCCTGTGGTAGTGCTAAAACCTTAGAGTTTATTGAATGGTTGGGAATATCGGTACCTGAAGCAACCAGTCTGCGTATTCTCAATGCTGACAAACCGCTAAAAGAATCAATCCTAATTTGTTACAACAACTTGGTGCAGATACTAGAAGCCGTTTTACCGCTTGGGATCCCCTTAGGGCTAAACATAGAAAGCCTTACCAACCGTAAAGAAGAAATTGATGCCGCTATTTTGCTGTATAAGCTACTAAAAGCCACCATGGACAAAAAGCTGGCTCAGTTGCAATTAAACAGCTAATCATCGAAACATAGCCAATAAAAAAGGAAGCTTTCGCTTCCTTTTTTTTTAGTTCTATCTACTTACGCCTTTTTCTTGGCTTTAGGCTTTTTGCGCTTATCTTCAATGGTCCATTTACCATCGCTAAAGTACGCTCTCCAACCAGTAGGTTTACCGTCGACTTCAGTGCTTAAGTATTGCTCTTTAGTCTTACGGCTGTATCGAACCAAAGATTTAACCCCATCTGGATCTTCTGTTGGCCCATCAGCTAAATAGTAAAACTTCTCCGGCAATCTATCTCTAAAGCGCTTCAATTCTTCCACTAATGGCGCTCGTGTCTCTCGTGAACGTGGGAAGTTACTTGCGGCCATAAAGATACCGGATGCGCCATCGCGTAATACAAAGTAGGCATCACTATTTACACAGGGTAGTTCAGGCAAATGAACGGGGTCTTCACGTGGTGGAGCCACTTCACCATTTTTCAGGATCTTACGGGTATTGCTACAGTCTTCACCTGTACAAGCCATGTACTTGCCAAAGCGACCAGTGCGTAGTTGCATGTCGCTGCCACATTTTTCACACTCAACGATAGGCCCGTCGTAGCCTTTAATCTTAAAGCTACCTTGCTCGACCACATAACCTTCACAATCTGGGTTGTTACCACACACGTGTAGTTTACGGGTTTCATCAATAAGGTAACTGTCCATGGCAGTACCACAAACTGGGCAACGTTCTTTAGCTCGCAGAGCCTCTGTTTCTTGCTCTTCTACATCAGCGGCAACCGCTTCTTCACCAGGAATAAGATTGATTGTGCATTTACAACGTTCTTTAGGCGGCAATGCATAACCAGAACAACCTAAGAATACACCGGTGCTGGCGGTGCGGATGCCCATAGGACGACCACAATCAGGACACTCGATGTTAGTCAGAACAGGAGTATTGCTACGCATCCCCTTTTCGTCATCATCGGCTACGGTTAGTTGCTTCTTAAAGTTTTTATAGAACTCGTTAAGTGTTTGTTTCCACTCAATACTGCCATCAGCAACTTCATCAAGACGTTCTTCCATCTCTGCGGTGAAGTCGTAATTCATTAAATCTTGGAAGCTTTCTGTTAAGCGTTCAGCAACAATCTCACCCATTTTTTCAGCGTAAAAACGACGACCTTCGGTGCGTACATATCCACGATCTTGAATGGTTGAAATAATTGACGCATAGGTCGACGGGCGACCAATGCCACGCTTCTCTAGCTCTCTAACTAATGATGCTTCGTTGAAACGCGCTGGTGGCTTAGTAAAGTGTTGCTTAGGATCAAGCTCAACCAAGTTGAGTTTGTCACCTTGGCTCACCGCTGGTAACACACCATCATCGGCTTTACTGGCCTTGCCTACTGGCTGAACCTTTGTCCAACCATCGAAGCGCAAAATCTTGCCTTTAGCACGTAATTCGAATTGAGCTGCACTCACTGTAACGGTGGTAGCATCATATTGCGCATCAGTCATTTGACAGGCTACGAATTGACGCCAAATTAAATCGTATAACCTAGCAGCATCGGCATCTACACCAGCCAATTGAGTACTGGTTACATTCACGTCTGAAGGTCGAATTGCTTCGTGCGCTTCTTGGGCACCTTCCTTACTCGAATAACGTAAAGGGTTGTCTGGTAGATACTTATCACCAAAATTATCGCCAATATAGCCTCTAGCAGCCTCTACAGCGTCGTTACTCAAGTTTGTTGAGTCAGTACGCATATAGGTGATGTAGCCTGCTTCATAGAGCCTTTGAGCTAACATCATGGTGCGTTTAACGCCAAAACTTAAACGGGTGCTAGCTGCTTGCTGCAACGTAGAGGTAATATAAGGTGCTTTTGGCTTTGAGCGTGTCGGTTTATCTTCACGTTTAACAACTTGATAATCCGCGCTTTTTAAAGTCGCAACTGCTGCTTCTGATTGCTGTTTGTTAACAGGTTTAAAGGCTTGACCGTTTTCTTTAGCAACTTCTAAGCGAAAGCCTTCGCCTAATTGTGTTGCTAAATCAGCATGAATATCCCAGTACTCTTCTGGTACAAAGGCTTTAATTTCACGCTCTTTTTCAACGACCAGACGAACCGCTACCGATTGAACCCGTCCAGCAGACAAACCGCGAGCAATTTTTTTCCAAAGCAGTGGCGATACCATATAACCCACTACCCGGTCTAAGAATCGACGGGCTTGCTGAGCATTTACTCGCGCCATGTTTAACTCGCTTGGCTGCGAGAACGCGTCTTTAATTGCTGACTTAGTAATCTCGTTAAATACTACTCGCTTAAAACGACTGTCATCGCCTCCAATAATTTCTTTTAAGTGCCAAGCAATGGCCTCTCCTTCGCGGTCCAAATCGGTTGCGAGATAGATGGTGTCAGCATTTTCGGCAAGCGTTTTAAGCTCGTTTACTACTTTCTCTTTGCCAGGCAGAATTTGGTAATTGGCTTTCCAATCTTTCTCGGGATCCACACCCATTCGAGCTACTAGCGCTTTTTTGTCTTTAGCCTTCTTTAATTTGGCTTTTTCTTCTGCGCTTAATCCTTTGGTTGAAACAGGCGCAGCTTTCTTTTTATTGGTTGCACTTCCACTGCTAGGCAGATCACGAATATGACCGACACTTGATTTCACCACATATTGGCGACCCAAGTACTTGTTAATCGTTTTTGCTTTAGCTGGTGACTCTACAATTACCAGAGATTTGCTCATATTTTTCTTTTTACCATTGTGTCCACCAACTTGGCCTATTGACGGAAAGTAATAGATATTCGTTCTTTTTTATATTGCTCGAGACTTAGCATAGGTCAATAACTTTTTTGCATCTTTGGTTTATTGGGCGAATAATTAAGCACTCGACCACCAAGATACAAACTGATAACATCTGAAAATCCCAGTAAAGCGTAGTGTTATACGCTTGATTTTCTTTTTCTGCCAATATAAATAACCATTGGTGTCAAATTTTTCAATAAAAGATAACTCATTTTTTAAGTGAGCGTAGTAAAAGGAAGACTATGAAACATTTTGAAGTCAACTTCGACGGCTTAGTTGGCCCAACCCACAATTATGCGGGTCTTTCATTTGGCAACGTTGCCTCTTTATCCAATGCCCAAAATGCCTCAAACCCAAAAGAAGCCGCCAAGCAAGGCTTATTAAAAATGAAAGCCTTGCATGACCTAGGGCTTACTCAAGGCGTGTTGGCTCCGCAACAACGTCCCGATCTCAATCTTCTTCGTCGTATCGGTTTTACCGGTAACGATAGTCAAGTTTTACAACAAGCGGCAAAAAATGCGCCAGATGCCCTACTCGCTAGTTATTCGGCATCAAGCATGTGGACTGCCAATGCAGCCACCGTATCGCCTAGCGCAGACACCGAAAATGGCAAAGTACATTTCACGCCGGCAAACTTAACTAATAAGCTGCATCGCTCTATTGAGCCACAAGTTACCGGAAATATTTTGAAGGCGGTATTTTCTGATAGTAAATATTTTGAACACCATCAACATTTGCCAGAAAACGACTACTATGGCGACGAAGGTGCGGCTAACCATACCCGATTGTGTTCAAATTACGGCGAAGCTGGCTTAGAACTATTTGTTTATGGCCGCTCAGCTGCAGATACCAGCGTAATTGCTCCTAAAAAATTTCCCGCAAGGCAAACCCTAGAAGCAAGCCAAGCCGTAGCTCGCTTACATGGTTTAGATCAAGATACAGCGATTTTCATCCAGCAAAACCCTGGAGTAATTGACCAAGGTGTTTTCCATAACGATGTGATTGCGGTGGGCAACCAAAATGTACTGTTTTATCATCAACAAGCTTTTTTAAACACTCAGCAGCAACTTCAGCATATTCAGCAGCGTTTCGGCGATAATAAGCTACATTTCATAGAAGTTAGCGACAATGAAGTGAGTGTTTCAGAAGCAGTTAAAACCTATTTATTCAATACCCAGATCGTTACTACTGCACCCGGTGAAATGGCTATTATTGCACCAACAAACTGTCAAGAATCGCCCCAAGTTAGTGCTTATTTAGAAGACTTAGTAAGTCGAAATACTCCGATTAAACAAGTGCATTACTTTGATGTTAAGCAGAGTATGAGCAACGGTGGTGGCCCAGCTTGCTTGCGCTTACGAGTGGCGTTAAACGACATGGAATTAGCTGCAGTAAACCAACACACCATCATGAATGAGCAACTATTTAGCACGCTAAACCAGTGGGTTGATAAGCACTACAGAGATAGCTTGGTTTTTGATGATTTACGTGACCCTCAGTTGATCACCGAGGTGAATACCGCATTGGATGAGCTAACCCAAATCTTACATTTAGGGTCTGTTTACCCTTTCCAACAAGCTTAACTGAGCAGATAAAAAAAGCCTGACTAAGGTCAGGCTTTTTGATTGCTATTTGTTAGCATGATATTACTTGGTCCAATTCCAAGATTGAGACTGCATAATTTTCATTACGCCACGCTCTACTCCAATGCTTGCCGCTTGGCTGAGCTTTTCTGCTAATTTCTTCTTAGTATGGTACTTGAACTGGATAACTTGTTTTTCATCAAACTGCTGCATCAAGTAATCGTCACTGGTAGAGACTTCATCAACCAATTCCAAAGCAAATGCTTGAGTGCCGTACCAATGCTCACCAGTGGCTACTTTTGCAATATCCAGCTGCGGACGAAACTCTTGAACAAACTCTTTAAATAGAACGTGAGTTTCTTCTAGTTCAGATTGAAACTTCTTGCGGGCTTCATCGGTGTTTTCGCCAAACATGGTCAGGGTGCGTTTAAACTCACCAGCAGTAACCTGTTCAAAATCGATGTCGTTTTTCTTTAATACTTTATTAAAGTTTGGCAACTGCGCAATCACGCCAATTGAACCAACGATGGAAAACGGCGCTGCGATAATCTTATCAGCGATACAAGCCATCATATAACCACCACTTGCGGCAACTTTATCAACGGCGATAGTAAGTGTGATACCTTTTGCCTTAATCCGTTTTAACTGAGAAGCCGCTAAACCATATCCGTGAACCATGCCGCCGCCGCTTTCTAAACGAACTAACACTTCATCTTCTGGCTTCGCTGCGATAAGTACCGCAGAAACTTCTTCACGTAAACTGGCTACTTCTTTAGCGTCGATGCTGCCTTTAAAGTCGATAACAAACAATCGTGGTTTAGTTTGTTCTTCGCCTTTTTTCTTCTCTTCTTTTTGTTGTTGCTTTAGTTGCTTCTTATGCTGTTTAAGTTGCTCTTTGCTCATGAGGTTATGATTAAGTTTTTCCTCAACCTCGTTGTGTTGCTCACTTAAATCAGTAACTTCAAGCTCGCCACTTTTGTGTTTAGTCTTAGAAGAAGCGGCAATCACAACCACAACTACAGCAATAATAGCGATAACAATCGTTAAGGCCTTCGCAAAAAACAATCCAAACTCAATCAAAAAATCCAAACTTCTGCCCTCATATTTTCGAGCTGCTATTAGTACCATAGCTTGCACACCGAACCAAGTAACAAAAAAGGCCTGCGCGATGCAGGCCTTATAACCGATAACTTAGTGCTTATTGAGCCGGAGCAATTACCGAACTATCACTTACCACAACACTAGCATTTCCAGCATCAGCACCTACTGCATAACTAACAAACTGGGTTTGCATTTCAACCGTAGCAGCCAAACTAGCTGCTGGCGAAATCAGTGAGCTATGAGAGCCTTGGCTAAAGCGCACCGCATAACTGCCTGCCGAGGTAACTTCGGTACCTTCTAGACCCATTGACGAGATCAGCGGCTCGGTGCCAACTAAGGGCAACGTTGCAAGGCTATTTGGAATAACCTGATCACCGCTACCTTCACTGCCATCACCCACAATCTCATGCACTAGTACTGGCATAGCAAAACCGGATTGCGCGTAGTTAATTGGATCTACTCCATCAACTACTGTTTGCGCTAACGACCCAAAAATTGACGAAAATGCAGGATAATTAGAGTCAATCACCAGCTGCGCTGCTTCTGGGTAAGTTGCTTGATATACCGCAAACTGCTCTAAGGCTGTTGCTGTGTCATTGTCTTCAAAGCCAAGGCCAGCAGCAACCAGCGCTAAGTAACCAGGATTAGATTTTAAACCTGCTTCTACGATAGGACCAAAACTAGGTGAGTATTGGAACACTCCAGCTAAACCGCCAGCGGGTGCGCTAAGCGAAACACTTTGTAGGCTGTAATCAATGTCAAAACCACTTACGTTTACTGTATCAGCAACCGATGCTGGACCAACACCGACAATTGCTCCTAGTGACTGACCAGCATAATGTACTTTGCTGCCGTCAAGTTCAGCAGGCGCACCAGCAGCTTGCAAGGCAGCTCGCACCGCAAGTAAATCAGCTGTTGATTGACGTAGATTTTCTCGAATGCTTAAAAAGCTACCCAAGTTGGCGAATACTTGAGGATCGTCATTGGCACTGATTTCTGCATTACCATCACCGGTCAAATCCAAACCTCGACTACCGTGATAAGGCAAATCCATAGCCAAAACTGCGTAACCTTGCGCTGCATAGCTAGCAGCAATAGCCGCTGCGGTTTCTTTAACGGACCCAATACCATGTTGGAAAATCACTACTGGCCAACCTTCGGCAGGCATGGTATTGCCAGTTAAGGTTTCATCAGGTAAATAAATATCTAAATCTAAAAACGCGGTGCTTTTAGTTTCTGGAACAGGGTTATAAGCCGTAAGATGGCGATGTGAGTCAACTGGCATCGCTTCACCATCTTGCATATAGGTAAGGCCAGCTAAATCTGCCTGAGCAAGCATTTGTCCAGCGGTTGTTGTATCACCGCCTGCCACTAAGCCACCAAATGTAGCAACGTCAAAGCCTTTTGCGTCGGCCTGGGCCCAAAAGCTTGTTGCACTACCTTGGTCAGCAAAATCAGCATTGGTTTGCAGTAATTGTAAAATGGCTACCGGGCTATCAGTCTTAGCTTGTGCCCATTTATTTACATCTGCACCGGTAAGATCAGGATTATCAAGGTCTGATAAATAATAAGGCACTGCCAAGGTAGACTTAAAGTATTTAGCGGCTACAAAGCCTGGTTGGCTAGTACCAAGAGCAGCATTGGCTACGTCTTGCGCTGTAGTGCCCGAATCAACAAGTGCACTCATTGGCAATAGGTTGTTTAGTGCCATACCACCATAAATCTGCTGCAAAGTCGTTAACACACTTCCTACCGATTGAGTGGTAAACACTGCTGAATAACTTACATTTGCAGTTACGCCTTCAGCGGCCAACAAGCCATTATTAAACGCGGTTAAGCCTTTCAGGCTTTGCAACGTAGCATCATCGTCAGCAGTGATTGGAGAACTCAATAACTGGTAGGCCTCACCGGCGGCAACACCTCGACCATTTTCATCTAATAGTTGATCTGTAATTGCCACCATATAAGAGGTAGCAGGAGCAAACGGTACTAAAGGAGTTACAATTAAGCTGCCATCGCTAAAGGTAGCAATGTAGTCTTCACCGTAAACAAGCTGCTCATCAACGCGGCAAGTTTGCCCCGCCACAAAACTGCCACCATTTTCGGTAACGTCAGCACAAGTATCTGCAAAACCAGAAGCGCGTACTTTGTATAACAACACGCCAGCTGGGAAAGAACTTGCATCTAACTTTGTATCAATTTCTTCATTGTATTCTGCGTCATCATCGCCGTAAGCTAAAGGAATTGAAAACGGCACACTGGTTTGCCAACCGTCTAAGGCGCCTAATACGTTGGTGATATCTTGATACTGCTGAGTAAGCGCAATAGCGGCTTCACTTGGTAGGTTAATCGTCCCGTCTAAGCTACCGTTAAACAACAAGTTATTTGGTGTAGATACATCACCAGTAAGAGGATTGAAGCGAATTTTTACTGAGTTTGGCTCATTTGGCGTGATATCATTACCAAAATCAAATGGCGAGTTGCTACTACCACAACCCGCTATAGTAACTGATGCAAATAGAGTGACTGCTGTAGCTATTCGGGACAGACGCATATTAGCTAATTCCTTTTTTTATAGTATGTTTCTTCAAAGAAACCTTAAACATTTGTTTACATTTTTGCAACAGGTCTAACCAGGCGTTAAACACTTGTTTAATTGTTAATCAAATATTTGTGCACCAACGCACATCTACAGGAACGAAAAATGAGCACGGAAACCTCTCCTCAACACTTCCAAGCAGCCAGTGACGAGCTACAAAACAAGGTCATCTTAGTAACCGGTGCGGGCGACGGCATTGGCCGCCAAGCCGCTCTATCCTTTGCACAATGCGGTGCAACAGTGATCTTGCTAGGAAGAACAGTTAAAAAGCTTGAAGCTGTATATGATGAAATTGAAGCATTAGGCGCACCACAACCAGCCATTATTCCCCTTGATTTAAAAGGTGCGACTCAACAAAACTATCTTGATATGGCGGCCACCATCGAAAACCAATTTGGCAGATTAGATGGCGCCCTTCTTAATGCGGCGCATTTGGGGGTGTTAAGCCAATACGTGCAAATAGAAGAAGATCTTTGGGATCAACTTATGCAGGTAAATGTAAAATCACAGTTCTTACTTAGCCAAGCTTTAGTTCCGTTAATGCTTAAAAGTGACCATGCCTCATTAGTTTTTACTTCTTCAAGCGTCGGTAAAAAAGGCCGTGCTTATTGGGGTGGTTATTCGGTATCTAAATTTGCGATAGAAGGTATGTCGCAAGTTATTGCAGACGAATTTGATAAAACCGGTTTACGCAGTAATTGTATAAACCCAGGTGCAACCCGCACTTTAATGCGTGCAACAGCCTACCCCGGCGAAGATCCAAAAACACTAAAAACGCCGCTCGATATTATGCCTAATTACTTATACCTAATGAGTGACGCTAGCATTGGGGTAACAGGCACTAGCTTAGATGCGCAACCTAAGTAACTAGTTAGGATAGCGAACGATGAGCAAGCCATTTCGCGCCAAAAGCACCTTAGAGCAGTGGCGAATTTTTCAGGCCGTTGTGGATTATGGTGGCTACGCACAAGCCGCCAGTCAGCTAAACAAAAGCCAATCCTCATTGAACCACGCTGTCAGTAAGTTACAAAACTTACTTGGCATTCAGCTGCTTGAAGTGAAAGGTCGCAAAGCCTACTTAACCCCAATGGGCGAAGTAATGTTAAGGCGCAGTAAATTGCTTAGCCAAAACATCCAAGAGCTAGAATTACTCGCAGCAAGTCTAGAGCAAGGTTGGGAACCACAATTGAGCTTAGCTTGTGAAATCATTCAGCCACAAGCTCCTGTTATTAAAGCACTTAAAGCGTTTTTACCGGAAAGTAGAGGCACTCGTGTCGAAGTTATTGATACCGTAGTAAGTGGCGCTGATGATGCAATAGCTGAAGGTGAATTTGACCTAGTGATCACCGCTCACTTGCCAAAAGGTGTATTGGGAGAGCGCCTCGGTGTTGTCACCTTAGTTCCGGTTGTTCATCGTAATCACCCCTTAGCCAAAATGCCACAGCCAGTCTCGATAGACGAAGTGATACAACACGTTCAACTGGTGATCCGTGATACAGGTAAAAACCCTCAACAAGATAGAGGTTGGTTACGCGCCGAACAGCGCTGGACCTTTAGCAGTTTTCATCGCGTAGTAGAAGTACTTAAGCAGGGTTTAGGCTTTGCATGGCTGCCACTACATATCGCTCAACCGCATTTCGAAGATGACAGTTTGGTTGAACTTAATGTAAGTGGCGGTGCAGCCAAGTCATTGGTTACCTATCTGGTAGTGCCACGCCCAGAACTACTAGGCCCAGCCGGCCAGCATTTTTCAAAGCTGCTGATTCAACATTGTAAAACGCTACGTTAAGGAAGGTAGATGTTACTAAATTGCGATATGGGAGAAAGTTTCGGCGTATGGGAAATGGGGGTTGATGAGCAACTTATGCCGCATATTGATCTCGCCAATATAGCTTGTGGTGGGCATGCTTCTGATCCCAATATAATGAGTCGTACTTTAGCGCTAGCCAAGCAATATGCTGTTACAGTAGGCGCGCATCCAAGTTACGCTGATATAGCTGGCTTTGGCCGACGTTCTATCCCCTATCAAGCCGATGAGCTCACTCACCTACTGCTCACGCAAATAGGCGCTTTAGATGCTTTATGCCAGTATCATGACCTTAACCTAAGCTATGTAAAACCACATGGCGCTTTATATAACGACATGCATAAACAGCCGGCTATATTCGAAGCAGTATGCAAAGCGCTAACTGGCCTCAATAAGGTGCCTCAACTAATGGTACACGCCACCCAATGCCATGGTTTTATCAATGAGCTAGCAGAAGAATACCAACTATCGCTAATCAAAGAAGCCTTTTGTGATAGACGCTACTTAAGCGACGGGAGTTTACAAGCACGTAGTCAAACTGGAGCGGTACTCTCCACTAAAGAACATATATTGGAACAGGTAGATTTGTTACTCACCCAACAAAGCTTACGCTGCGCTGACGACAGCTTATTGGATGTAGAGGCCGATACCCTGTGTGTTCATGGCGACAATCAAGCAGCCGTTAAGCTGGTGCAAGCCATCAAGCAGCAAATCCAACGCTCAAAGAAAGATTAGTCAGTATGTACTGCATCGACTATGTTAACGAGGATAGCGTACTAGTAAGCAGCCAATCAGCAGTCCACTGCCAAGCACTGCCTGATTTAGCAAATTTTCTGAAACACCAGCTTACTAACATCACTGATATTATCGTGGCCAGCGATACTTTACTTTGCATCGGCAATAGCCAAACGCAGTTCGAATCGATAAGCATTGCAGTTCAGCAGTTTGAAGTGCAATTAAGTAAACGTACTAGTCACCAAGTATTTGATATTCCAGTTTGCTATGCAGAACAGTTAGCGCCCGATTTAACAGCAGTCGCTCAGCAACTACAGCTCAGTGTTAATCAAGTTATTGAGCTGCATAAACAAAGTGTTTATAAAGTAAAGATGATTGGCTTTATGCCTGGCTTTACTTACTTAAGCGGACTAAACCCGCAACTAAAACTGCCTCGCAAGTCCACTCCCGTAAGCAAAGTACCAGCTGGCAGCCTAGCAATTGCCGAAGAGATGAGCGCAGTATATCCCAGCGATAGCCCTGGTGGCTGGCACATAATTGGCCAAAGCCCCATAAAGCTATTTGATAAACACCTCGATCCTATGTGCCCGTTAACGGTAGGTGATCAAGTGCGTTTTATAGAGCTCAGTTATGAAGAATTTCTCAGCTACGGAGACAGCAGTGACTAAAGCAGCCTCACTCACGGTACTTCGTAGCGGTCCGCAGATGCTAGTTGTTGATCAAGGGCGTATTGGCTTTCAACACATCGGCGTTAGCCCAGGTGGTCCTGCAGACAAGCACGCCTTTAATTGGGCTAACCGCTTGCTAGCAAATCCCGTTAACAGCCCTGCCCTAGAAATCACCTTTGGTGGCGCTAAGCTGCATTTTGAGCAAGCCTGCCAGATTGCAGTATGTGGTGCTGCAATGCCGCTTAGCTTAGAAATAAATGAAGCAAACAACAAACAGATTACCACTTGGCAAAGTATTGATGTGGAAGCCGGTCAAACTTTACACATAGGTCCTAGTCGCTCAGGGCTAAGAGCTTATTTGGCGATACAAGGCGGCTTTGTACTCGACAGCGAGCTAAATAGTGTAAGCAGTTCACCGAAACAGGCTTTAGGTCCCTTCAATGGGCGGGCTTTAATGCAAAATGACAAACTCCAATATTGTATAAAAAGTGCTAAGCAACTGGCCTCCACTCCAGTGCAACAAACACCGTATCAGTTTATTCCAAACTATAAAGAACACTTAAAACTCGCGCTTATTCCAGGTTATCAATTCCACGCATTTAGTCCGCAACAACGACAGCAAATTTTGCAACAGGAATATCAACTCAGCGAGTTAAGCGACCGCATGGGGGTGAGATTAAAAGGCATAGCTATAGACAATGCTCCTCAAGCTAAAGAATCAGAGGCAATAGCTTTAGGCGCTGTGCAAATCCCACCCAATGGCTTGCCGATAATTCTGTCTGTTGATAGGCAAACCATTGGTGGTTACCCCAAACTGGGTTGTGTCTCTCGGCTAGACTTGTTTGCTTTAAATCAGCGGCATCCAAAGCAAAGCATAAGCTTTTACTTAAGCAGTGCTGAGGAACAACGACAGCGCTGGCTAGCCTTTGAAAACTTCTTCAACTAAGCCAGCTAAGAGGCTAAATCCATTATGAGCAGTTCACCAGCTAAACCTAAGCGACTAAGGGACTTAAAAGGCTTTGGTCCACGCAGCGAAGAAATATTGGCAGAGGTAGATATTCACTCCGTCGAAGACTTTATGGCCATCGATCCCTACCAACTCTACGGGCGTTTAAAAGCCCAAGTAAAAGGCACTGGTTTAAACTCTATCTACGCGATAATTGGCGCAAGAGAAGATCGCCATTGGCAAGAGATTAAACAACAGCATAAAACTGAGATTTTGTTCAAGCTAGACGAACTAGGACTAGCACCTAAGTAAGCAGAAGTTAGAGTGCTAACCAATAGCGCAAACTATTTACTATATGATCAACGTCGCTTAAACCGTTAAGCCGTTCTAAGGTTTCTAAAGCCATTATTGGCGAGTCAGTAACCACCCCATTTACCCGTAAATAATAAAGTCGCTCAACGTCTGCAGCATTGTTAACTGTCCAAACATGTACTTCTTGGCCACGCTGCTGGGCGCTAAAAAGTCGCCAAGCGTTCACCCATTGCTGGTTCACAATCAACATATCAACATTTTGTTGAACCGCCGACTCACCAAAACTGGCTGCAGCAATAAAGGCAGTGCTAATCCTATTTGCCAACTCGGTACCGCTTATTTGCAGCTTTAGTTCTTCAAGCAGCTCAATGTCTAAACTACTTATGATGACCGGGTATGGATATTCTTTTAAAGACTCTAATAGCGCCGGAACCAAGGCTAAAGAATTGTTGTAGCGTTTAAGTTCAATGTTTAAGGTAATCTTGTTGGCGCTCTTTTTTAACCAATAAGGTAAGGCCTGCGGTTGGCTAAAACCTGCGTCCACAAAGGCCTTTTGAATTTGTGCAAATGAGCTTTCTGGCACCACCAAATTACTTCCCGTTAAACGGCGTAAATCGCGATCGTGAACCACAGCAATTTGACCATCAGCGGTTAACTGCACATCAATCTCGGTCACCGGCAGTTCCAGGTTTATCGACTTTTGTAAACCTTCTAAACTGTTTTCTAAAGCCAACCAGCCTCCAGCCCGATGTCCCATCACCAGCATTGAGCTTGGCTCGCTAAAGCGCTGACTAAAGGCGCCAATTTCCTCTTTCATTTCACTAGCGCCCAACAACAAAACAGCAATAAACATCAGCCGCAAGCCTATGTGAACGCGATGATTTTCATTAAGAACCTGTTGGTGCTGTTTGCTTACGCTTTCTTTGTGTTGTTTTAGCAATACCTTAAATAGATAGAACTGAATACTTGCGTACAGCCAAGTGTCTAAAAAGCTAAGAACAGAGCCACCCGCCAGCACTGTTGCACTGAAAAGAAATAATACTAAGGGAGTGACGTCTTCAGGCGCCCACCAATTTAAACTAATGCGAAGTAACCAAATAAAGCCAGCGATCACCGCAACAAATACAGAGGTGCGTAAGGCAAACCAAGCAAGGTTCAAACACAAAATTAACTTACGTTGGCCAATACTTAATTGGGTGGAATCTTTAAGCTGAGCAAGCAGCGGCTTTTTCTGCAACATACAAAATGGCAAGGCAAACCACCAGTTAAGCCATTTAGCACCAAGCCAAACAGCCAAGGGTAAGCCGCCGATACTTAAGGCGGCAAAATAAAACCAAAGCTGATTTCGTTGCTGGTCTAGATAATAGTTAATGTCCCAGTCGGCTAACATTAAGCCAAACAACCAACGGCCAATAAACAACAGCGTACAGCTGATGCTAATCAGCAAGGCAGATTGCAAGAACGCTAACCTAGCGATTGTCCAAGCACGATTAACCAGTAAACGAATCGCCTGCGACACCGAACGTTTGTTCACTTCGTGCTGCGCAAGTAACAAGGTTAAAGCACCCTGCTGCAAGAAGAAGTTGAATAAGGCCATCGCGACTAGCCAAATAGCAAACAAATAGCCGCTGGGCGATAAGAAGAAAGCCAATAGCTCTTGATTGGCAACCCCCTTTAGCCCATACCAAGACATCAACGCTTCACTCACCACTATCGACAAAGGCGCAAATATGGCAAGCCAGCTAGCTTGCACTAATAGATAAGCACCAAACATGGCTATGCCGCGATTCTTTAATGAGCTCGCCAAGTAATAAACAAAATGGCGAATACGGTGCAGTAAGTTTGGCAACATATTAACTACGCTCTAGAGCTAAGGCCATGGAACTTACTTCTGATTGAGAAACTTGGGCGCGTTGTAGTTCTAATTGTGGATCCTTATCAGCAGCCATTGCTAAAGCATAGCGTGTATCAAACTGGCTTAACAAAGGCTCCGAGGCGGCACTATGAAAATGCTTTATTCCCTGCTTTTTTAGCATAGCTAAGTTGTGAGCACGAACGCCCCCAGCCACTATCCATTCGATATTTTGATGTTGTTGCTGTATGGCTATTAGCAATAATAATCCCTGCTCGATGTAATTTTGTTGTCCTGAGCTCAACACCCTATTTATGCCTAATTCGCTAAGTTGCGTTGCTGCAACTGTAGGATTAGCGGTGCAATCAAAAGCGCGATGAAAAGTGCTAGCTAAATGAGTAGAAGCTGCAATAAGTCGCTTGCAGGCATCAAGATCAACTGTAGCTTGGTGAGTTAACGCACCAAACACCACGCCGTTAAACCCTAACTGCTTAACTAACTTAATGTCTTCGACCATTTGTTGTAGTTCACTGTGGCTATAACAAAAGTCTCCACCACGTGGGCGAATCATTACCACAATGTCAATTTTTGGTAGATATTGGCGGGCTTGCAGCAGTGCGCCGTAACTCGGTGTAGTACCTCCATCACGCTGTCCTGCACATAACTCTATGCGCGTAGCACCACCTTTGATGGCACTAATAATGTCATTTTCACTATAACAACAAATTTCCAGCGTATAACCAGAAGGGTCTGAAGAAACCAAACAAGTAACCACTTTAAAAAATACTGGCTTGATTATAACGGATTATTGTTTAGCAACGAGTCACTATGCAAAACATAAACGGCGCTTTGTTTAACTAGATCAAAAATAATCAGCCAAAATAACTGTGCTTTTACTCTAAAGCCAGTCACTTTTGCCCCTGAATAGATTAACAATAAGAAAAATCGAAGGTTTTCCAGCTCACAACTTAGTCGCCCAAACAAGCGTTTTACTAAATAACTGTGTATATTGGCTAAGTTATTCTAAGGAAAGAAGACATTTTCGGGTGAAACAATGACACGATTTTCTCTATATTTGTTGACTGCTGCACTAGCGATCAACGCAAACTTGGCGCATAGCAATGAATACTTATTTGTAGGCACTGGCAACGTAAGTGGTGTTTACTACCCAACTGGCAATGCATTATGCCGACTTCTTGAACAAAGCAACGAACACCGAAAATTAAGTTGTACCGCCGAAAGCTCGGGTGGTTCTAGTGATAACATAGAAGCGCTAAAAGCCGGCGACATTGATTTAGCCATTGTTCAATCAGACGTTCATTGGCAAGCCTACCAAGGTGCTGGTGAATTCGCTGAACAAGGTGCTTATAGTGAATTACGTTCACTGCTTTCACTCTACTCAGAAGCCTTAACTGTATTGGTTAACGCAGATCTAAATGTTAGCCAAATTGATGAGCTTAAAGGCCATGCTCTAAACCTTGGCCCAGTAGGTTCCGGTCAATATTCCACCATGCAGGTGGTTATGCAGCAGTTAAACTGGCAAGAGTCCGACTTCTCTAAAATTACCAACCTTAAACCAGACGAACAAAGTCGTGCTCTTTGTGGGAAGAAAACCGATGCCATTATTTATGTTGTTGGCCACCCGAATACTTCGATAACCCGTGCTACCACTATGTGTGAGTCAAACTTATTGAGCTTGTCGAAAAAGACCATTATGGCGCTGGCAGAAAAGTACGAATACTTCTCCCCAGTTACCATTAAAGGCGGTACCTACCACGGAAATCCAAACGATGTATCGTCAATTGGCGTAAGTGCAACGCTGGTGGCCGATAAACAACTCTCGGAGCAAACGGTATATAACTTTGTTGCAGCGATATTTGAAAACTTAAATACCCTGCGCTCTCTGCACCCGGCTCTTTCGGAGCTGAACGTAGAGCAAATGATAAATACCAACTTAAGTGCACCACTTCACCCTGGCGCACTACGTTATTATCGTGAACAAGGTTGGGTAAACTAAGCCTTAGTTATCCCTGCATGCGCCGATATCTGGCTAAGTGGCAAGTCTAACTTGTCACATAGCCTATCTAATTCATTGTCTACTACCTGATTCCAATCTTCGCATTGCCCTTGCCAACCAAGGCTTTCTAGCCAGTCTTGGCACACCTTTCGATTAGTAAACAAATCATGCAGATAAGAGCCTTGGATGTTATTTAGCTGCCACCCCGTTGCTTGTTCAACAAAGCTATCTACCTGAACTGAACATTGGGTTTGCCCATGATGAATTTCATAACAAGCTATTGTTTCATCACAGTAGTTAATGCTTCGTTGAATCGTCGTTTTTACATTTGAATAAACAGTAGTTAGTGGCAGCAAAGCTAAACCATCAAACGTTTCACCTTCTACAGAACTAGGATCTAGGTTACGTTCACCCAAAATCTGTAAACCACCACAAATGCCCGTTACCCGAACGCCTTGTTTAGCCGCCTTAATAATTTGCTTGTCTAAACTTGTTTTTGCTAAATGCTTTCGGCTAGCAGCCACGTGTTTAGAACCAGGTAAGATAATGGCGTCAAAATGGCATAGGTCTTGGTTGTCGCGCATTGGTACAACATTAACCCCGGGTTGATACACCAAAGGATCAAACTCATCTAAGTTGCTGGCATAGGGGTAAACAATTAATGCAATATTCAAACAATTAGCTTGCCAAACGCTGCGGTGAAAAAAGTTGTCTTCTTCTGGTAATTGATGCTCAGTCCATGGGATCACTGCCACTATTGGTATGCCGGTTTTTTCTTCTAACCACACATTGGCATCGTGTAATAAAGCCTGTTCACCTCGAAACTTGTTTAGCACAAAACCTTTTACAAGCCGTTGTTCTTCTGCACTTAAACACATCCATGTTCCTAGTAGGTGCGCGTATGCCCCGCCGCGGTCGATATCAGCAATAAGATAAACCGATGCCTTACAATGCAAGGCTACTTCCATATTTACGATATCACTTTTACGCAAGTTAACTTCAGCAGGACTTCCAGCTCCTTCAATAACAAGTTGAGAAAAACCCTGTTGCAAGCGAGCCAAGCTAGCGGTTACCGCAGGCCAAAGTACAGATTTTCGTTGGTGCCAATCTTTCGCTAACAGCTCATGGCTTACTTCGCCATTCACCACCACCTGAGCGCCTTTTTCGCTATGTGGTTTTAACAACACAGGGTTCATATCTATGCTAGGTGTTTGCTTTGCGGCTATCGCCTGTAGATATTGGGCGCGGCCAATTTCTCCGCCTTCTTGAGTCACCGCGGCATTGTTACTCATGTTTTGTGCTTTAAACGGCGCAACGTTGCTACCAAGGTTGGATAAATGGCGACAAACCAGTGCGCATATCAAGGATTTACCCGCATCGCTGGTGCAGCCCATAAACATGATTGGAGATTGGTTCTTGGTAGTGTTTTGCATTAGTTATCGTTGTTCACTAACAAACAGGCTAATACATCGCGCCACGTCACAAGCCCCAGCAACTTATTCTGCTCATCAATCACCGGCAAACAGCTAATGCCTTTATCTACTAAGTTATGGCCAGCGTCGCTAATGCTGGTATTGGCGTCACAACACAATGGCTGGCGAGTCATCACATGGTGAACTCGCTGGGTTAAGGTATGCACATCACGTTGGCTTTCAGCTGCTTTTCCCAAATAAGGGCTGAGTGAGGCTAACAAATCTGATTCAGTAAGAACGCCAACCACAGCGTCTTCATCATCGAGTACCACTAAGTGATGAAAACTCACATTATCAAAAATGTCTTTTATATCGAATAGCCGCTGATCCATGCCTACGGTAACAACTCGAGTTTGCATAATATCTTTGATATTCAAGTGATTCTCCAATCTGTTGGGCTTAATTCCATTATAAACATAAGCCACTTTAATTGGTGGCTTAGTTATTACAAACTATAGAAAATTTCATCTACATCCGTACACTAGGCTTGTAATCAATAAGAGTTAACAATGATGGCTTACCAAATAATTCCCGTTACTCCATTTCAACAAAATTGCACCCTTATCTGGTGTGATAAAAGCAAACAAGCTGCGATTGTCGATCCAGGCGGTGATCCGCAATTGATTCAAGCAGCGGTAGAGAAAGCTGGTGTTGAAGTCACCAAAATCTTGCTCACCCATGGCCACCTGGACCATGTAGGCGCTAGCAGCATTATTCAGCAGCGCTACCAAGTACCGCTGATTGGTCCACATAAAGATGATGATTTCTGGATCAGCAAAATGGCAATGCAATGCCAAATGTTCGGCTTTCCTGAGGTGGCTAGCTTTACCCCTGACCGATGGTTAGAGCATGGTGAAGTGATTGAAGTTGGTGAATTAAAGTTAGAAGTACGCCATTGCCCTGGCCATACGCCTGGTCACGTGGTGTTTGTCGATCACGACAATCAATTGGCTATTGTGGGAGACGTATTGTTTAACGGTTCAATTGGACGAACCGATTTCCCCAAGGGCGATCACCCTACTCTGATCAATGCCATCAAAACTCAGCTTTATACGCTAGATGATGCCTATCAGTTTTTACCCGGACATGGTCCCATGTCGAGCATAGGGCACGAAAAAGAATTTAACGGTTACACCCGTTAACAAAAAAGGCACCTAACTAGGTGCCTTTTTTATAATTTTATTCCGTTTAACCCAGTATTTTGCTTCTGTCGCGATACAACAAATAAGCGCAACTTAACCACACTCCTATAGCCATAAAGAACAGTGGGTACTCTCTGGGGCATCCATCTTGTAAGCAGCTTAAATCGGTGTAAGGAAATAGCCCAAGCGGGGTGAAAATGTGAAAGAATATCGCGCCAGACATAACCCCTAAGCCAATCAATGCGCCATAGAAACGAGTAGCTTTACGCAAAATTAAAATGCTGGCCACTAACTCTGCTAATCCAATCACTGTTTCGCCGTATTGGCCAAACAGGTCGCCAATAAGATTAAGTCCTAAACCATCTCGTAACCACTGCCCAACGGTGTCAAATATGTACACGGTAATATCTGCAGGGCTGCCAAACCAACCAGCAAACTTAAAGAACAGAGATTGTAAAAATACAAAGGCGACGTAAATAGATAGAATGATTGAGATGTGCTTTTTCAAAGCTAACTCCATAATTTAGGATCTTGTTTAAGCGTAGTCGAATTAAGCACCTTAGTGCTTATTCTTGCCAATCAAAGACCTAGCAACATTAGCTTCCATTTCAGCAAAGCCCAACTATTTTTCAATAGTTGGGCAAATATATATAACAGTCTGCAGTTTTAACTAGTCATTGCTTGCTGGGAAAGTAGCAATTAGTAACTCAGGCTCTGGTTGTTTTCTGCTAGAAAAGCGCTCACGTAAAGTTTGGAACAACACAAAAAACGCTGGAACAAACAAACAGCCAAGCACCGTAGCTGCCAGCATTCCACCAAACGACGCCATACCAATTGCTTGCATCGCCGCAGCCCCAGCTGAAGATGCTAGCATTAACGGCACTACTCCTAGTATGAAGGAGAATGCTGTCATCAACACAGCACGAAAACGCAATTTAGCTGCTGCAACGCCAGCTTCTACAATGCTATAACCTTTTCGCTCTCGTAATTGCTTAGCAAACTCCACAATAAGAATAGCGTTACGGCTTGCCATACCTATAAGCAGCATAATAGCGATTTGCGAGTACAGGTTGATGGTTGTGCCGCTAAGTAAAACCGCTGACAAAACACCAAATACCGCAGTGGGCACTGCTAGCAAAATAGCTAATGGCGTTAACCAAGATTCATACTGAGCAACCAAAAACAAGTAAGTGAATAACATGGCAAAAGCAAACGCAATGAGGCTAGCGTTACCTGCTTGCTGTTCTTGTAAGGTTAAACCGGTCCATTCATAACTAAACCCTGTAGGTAAAACCTCAATAGCAAGCTGTTCCATTGCCGCAATGGCTTGACCTGAGCTGTACCCTGGCATGGTAATACCATTAATTGTGGTGCTGCCTGATACGTTGTAGCGAACCAAAGAACTAGGGTTAAGCACCGTACGAACCGATACCAAGTTGCTTAATCGCACCATCTCGCCTTGGCTAGAGCGAACATAAAGATTCGATAAATCATCGATTTGTTGTCTAGAGTCTGCTTCGGCCTGCAGCATTACTCGGTAGTTTCTTCCACCTTTTGTAAAGTCGTTAATGTAACTTCCACCGTATTGCACGTTAAGGGTATTTACTATGTCACCAAAGGCAACACCCATCGCAGCAGCCCGCTCTTCGTTAATGTCGAGGTACAAGTTAGGCATACTGATGCTAAAGGTAGAAAAGGCCGAGGCAATTTCTTCACGCTGATTAGCTTTTTCGAGTAACTGTTCGAGTACCTCAGCAGTTTTTTCTGGCCCCTTGCCCATTTCATCTTTAAGCACAAATTCAAAACCATTCACCATACCTAGTGCAGGAATGGCCGGTAAGCCAAAGGCAAAACCCACACCTTCCGGTAAAGCATCAATGGCAGCTTGTACTCGTGCAATAACCTGATCTTGATGTTGTTGCTTATCTGATCGCTGGTCCCAGTGTTTTAGACTGAACACCAACAAAGCAGAGTTTGAGTTACTCGACTCGTTTAATAAGTTGTAACCAGCGGCAGAAAACGCCATCTCAATATCGGGATCATCTGCTAATGACTCCACCAATAACTTAGTCATGTCGCGCGTGCGGTTAAGCGCTGCCCCTTCCGGTAAATCAACCACCGCAAAAAAGGTTCCTTGGTCTTCATCGGGTAAGAAGCCACCGGGTAAACTAGCACCTAAATAAGCGCTAGCCCCCAAAAACACCGAGAACAACAACACCGCAATACTTACTCGGCGACACAACACTGCTACGCCTTTGCCAAACAATTCGGTAAAACGTTCAAAACCGCGGTTAAATGCTTGAAAGAAACGGTTTGGTTTAAGATCGCGATTCATTAGCATCACGCATAGTGCTGGCGTTAAGGTCATCGCAACCAAGGTGGAGATAACTACAGAAACTGAAATGGCAATGCCAAATTCAGCATAAATAATTCCCACCATGCCTGGCATCACAAGCGTAGGCCCAAACACCGCTAATAGCACAGCAGCTGCAGCAATACATGGACCAATCACTTCCTTCATGGCTATTTCTACACACTCTTTCACTGGTTTTGTGGTTTCGTGCAGCAAGCGCTCTACGTTTTCAATCACCACGATGGCGGCGTCAACCACCACACCAATAGCTAACACTAATCCAAATAAGCTAATGGTATTAATGGTAGAACCAAATGCTTTCATTACTGCAAACGTTGCTATAAGAGAAACAGGGATGGCTATCGCAGGAATCAATGTAGCTTGCCAAGTTTGCAAGAATAAATAGGTCACCAAGGTCACTAAAATTAATGCAATTACCAGTGTTTCTTGTACGTTGTAGATGGAGACATCGATAAATTCGGTAGCATCATAAGGCAAAGAAAACACCATGCCATTTGGCAAACTTTGCTCAAGTTTAGCCATTGCGGCTCGTACATCTTCAGCAACTTGCATGGCGTTGGCAGTTGGATCTTGGTAGATCATCATAGCAACCGATTCTTGGTTGTTTAGATAGGTATCAACCAAATATTTTTGCGCTCCCAGCTCAATACGAGCAACATCTTTTAAGCGTACTAAAGTGCCATCGGGATAGGCTTTAACTCGAATGTTACCAAAGGCCTGCTCGTTGGCTAATCGACCTCGAACTTGCACAGTGTATTGCCAATCATTATTTCCGGTTACCGGCTCGGCGCCTACACTGCCTGCACCTCGCACAGCATTTTGATCGGCAATAGCAGCAGAAATATCATTAACAGTTAAATCTAAAGCCTGTAAACGCTCTGGCTCAAGCCATACTCGCATGGCATATTCTTTTTCACCTAGGGGCGTTACTTTACTTACGCCTTTAATTCTGGATAAAGTTTCTCGCACAATGCCAGTTAAGTAGTAGCTTAACTCTAAGGTGTCGTGAGCACCGGTCTGAGAGTTTAGGCTTGCAATCATTAGCATCGAAGGGCTCAGCTTTTCTACATAAATACCACTGCGCTTAACCTCATCGGGTAGTAAGGGCTGAGCTGCATTTACCCGATTTTGTACCAAGGTAGCCGCTCGGTCTGCGTCAAAACCAGTCTCAAAGGTTACGTTTAAATTGTATGAACCGTCATTGGAAGAAGTTGATTTCATGTAAATCATTCCTTCAACCCCGTTCACTTCTTTCTCTATTACCGAGGCAACGGTATCGTTCACAACACTAGAATTAGCGCCGTTGTATTGAGTGAATACGTTGATCATAGGCGGTGCAACATCGGGATACTGTCCTACCGGCATGGTGTAAGCCGCTAAAGCGCCTAACACGCTCATGATCACCGATAGTACGATGGCGGTTTTAGGGCGCGAAATAAAGAACTTAACCATACTAACCTCGCTGTCTTACTAGGCTGCCATCACTTAGCTTTTGTTGGCCTCTAGAGACCACAACATTGCCATCTTCTAAGCCCGTTAATACTTCAGTTTGATTACCCAACTGAAAGCCCAGCTCTACTGGCTGCAGTTTTGCCTTGCCTCCGCTTACCCTATAAACAGCAGGCCCGTTAGCGGTTTGTACTAATGCTCTGCTGGGGATCACAATCGCTTGTTTCATTTCACGCAATACCACTTCAACAAATTGGCCAACAAATACACTGTCGTCATTGGCAAATTTAAAACCTACTGCTAGTGCGCCAGTAGCCGGGTTAATTTGATTGTCGATAAAATCAAGTTCACCAGCTAATGGGTATTTGCTGCCATCTAAAAATCTCGCCAACACTTCAAATTGGGAGCTACCATCACGGTATTGCTGAATAGCTTTTAGAACTGTTTTCTCATCAATACTCACAGTAACTTTAAAGTTACTGTCATCAACGATAGAGGCTAACACTTGGCCTACCCCAACCGTATCGCCAGGGCTAAATTGAGTTTGGCTAATACGCCCAGAACGCGTAGCTTTAATCTCGGTTCTGCTTAACAAAAGCTCTGCATCGTCTACTTGCTTTGCAATGGCTTTAAGGCTGGCTTGATTAACCAAAAATTTGGTTTCTATATCTTCTAGTTCTTGTTTAGAAATGGCATCGCCTAGTTGCTTAGCGCGTTGTAGGCTTTTAAGTGCAGAATTGTATTTGGCGGAAACGTTAACCAAATTAGCTTGTAAGCTGGCTAGGTTAAGCTCAAATTCCAGAGGGTCTAGACTAAATAGTAATTGGCCTTGCTCGACAAAATCCCCTGCTTGAAAGTGCTTATCAAGTAAGGTTGATGTAACTCTCGATATCACCCTCACTTCTTCATTTGCTAATACTGTGGTTGTGTACACTTCTTCAAAGGTAAGTTGCTGTTGAGCAGCGTTGGCGAGATCTACGGCAACGATAGCAGTGGTTTGACTTGGCTTAGCGTCTGATGTGTTAGATGTTTCGCAAGCACTGATAAACACACTGGCCAATAACAAACTAACTAGTCTTATTTTCATGTTTTGCCCTTATTTGTTGTTTTGTCCTTAGCGTTTTTGCAATTGGTTAGTCATCCTTGTTTGCTTATGGTAAACCGCTATCGTTAACAACTAGAATTAGCACCTATCAGTTTTGCTTAAAGCTTTTTCCCTAACCATTGGCCAGTAAATACCACTGGGTGAAATAACAAAAAAAGGAGCCAATAGGCTCCTTAAGATTCAAAAATGGTTTATGCCGCTAGGCAAAGCTCAGATTTAGCAGATTGCTTTTGTTTGTTATCCAAGGCTGCACTTAAACGGGTTAGCAATAAGGCGCCAACAACAATCAATGCTCCAGCCCAAGGAGTGTGTTCTACCCCAGCATTGGCAACTATCATTCCGCCGCCCCAAGCGCCTATAGCAATGCCTACGTTAAACGCAGCAATGTTTAAACCGGAAGCAACATCCACTGCGTTGGGTGTATATTTTTCGGCTAACTTCACCACATAAACCTGTAAGCCCGGCACATTGCCAAAGGCAAAAGCGCCCCACACTAGAATGGTTAAAACAGCGGTGATGGGGTTAACCGCTGTAAAGTTGAATACCAACAGTACCGAGGCTAAACCTAAGAATATCCAGCTTAGTGCTTTGGTTGGGCCTAAACGGTCAGCCATTTTTCCACCCCAAATGTTACCAAAAGCGACCGACACGCCATACACCAACATAATCAAACTAATGGCGCTGGCGTTAAATCCACTTACGTCCTGCAAGATAGACGCTAAAAAGGTAAACGCAGTAAACGAACCACCGTACCCTATAGCGGTTATTGCATATACCAACAACAATCGAGGCTCTGTTAATACTTTAACTTGCTCAGATATTTTGGTGGCAGGCGCTTGCTTCAAATTACTAGGTACCAAAACAGCGCTGCCAATAAGCGCAATTAAACCCAAAATCGCTACTACTAAAAATGTGGTTTCCCAACCAAAATGTTGGCCAATGTAGGTACCCAAAGGCACACCAGTAACAAGCGCTACCGTTAGGCCGGTAAACATAATGGCTATTGCGCTAGCGGCTTTTTCTTTTGCCACTAAACCCGTTGCGATGGTCGAACCTATAGAAAAGAACACGCCATGGGCTAAACCTGTAAGAACTCGCGCACCCACAAGGGTTTCATAACTCGGAGCCTGCCAAGCTAATAAATTGCCCGCGACAAATAAACTCATCACCGCCAGCAGCACTTGTTTGCGTGGCCACTTGCCAGTTAATGCGGTTAACACGGGGGCACCAACCGCAACACCTAAGGCATACAAGCTCACTAACAATCCAGCAGAAGGTAAAGAAACCGCTAAGTCTTGGGCCATAGTAGGAATCAACCCCACTATCACAAACTCGGTGGTTCCAATGGCAAAGGCACTTAAAGTAAGTGCAAGTAAAGCTAAAGGCATAACAGTAATCTCTCGTCATCGATTAGGTTGTTGCTCTACGCAACAGTTGATTGCAGGCATTATTAGTTAATTAACTTTTGTCAGAAATGGCAGTATCAACAAAATACTTTTGTAGAAAATGTAAGTAAAAAAGCGATAAATCTAAGAAAACTTTTGTAATAAACACTAGTATTAAGCATTCACTTTTGTTGATTTCTTCGCAAAGAGTTGCTGATGTTTAACCTAAAAAATCGTTCTGATGATCTTGAAATTTTGTTGGCTGTAGTTGATAGCGGTGGCTTCTCAGCTGCCGCAGATGCATTAGATATACAAGTCGCTAAGGTATCTAGAGCGGTTAGCAAAATAGAAAAGCAACTAGGCATTACTGTTCTTAATCGAACCACCAGACGGGTGGTACAAACCGACGAAGGCCGCCAGTTTATAGAAGCAGTACGAATTGGATTAAGCCAAATTCAACAAGCTGAAGAAGATATTATTAGTAAGGGTGAATTGCCTCAAGGTAGGCTGCGAGTTGATGCGGCAAGCCCGTTTGTCATTCATCAACTCGTTCCCCTAATAAATGATTTTAAACTCGCCTTCCCCAATATAGAACTAGAGCTAAATACCAACGACGGCTTTGTAGACTTACTGGAGAAGAAAACCGATTTAGCGATCCGCATAGGTACATTAGCAGACTCCACCCTGCATGCTCGGCCCATCGGCGTGAGTAATTTGTATATTGTCGCCTCTCCAGCTTATCTCGAAAAACGTGGCGCGCCCCTGCACGTTGCGCAATTACACGAACATGAGTTAATCGGCTTTAGCGGAGCTAAGGTGCTAAACCATTGGCCATTAAAAGGGTTTAAATCGATGACACCAGCCATTACAGCTAGCAGCGGAGAAACCATTCGCCAACTAGCGTTAAGTGGCAACGGCATTGCGTGTTTGTCTGGATTTATGGTTAAACACGATATCGAGCAAGGAACGCTAGTGAGTTTGTTCCCGGCCTTGTTGGTGGAAGAAACTAACCAGCGACAAATTAATGCTGTGTACTACCGCTCATCTAAAGTCGCTCGGCGTATCACCGCGTTCATTGATTTTATTAAACCTCGGTTAAACTTGTAAGTTACGGCTTGACTTGGAGCTAGCTCCAAGGTCTAGGCTTGAGACTTAGCCTTAGATTAATGGAGTGGTCAATGGAACAAACAAGATACCAACGTGGCTTTGATAAGCTAAGCGAGATAGATGGCGAAGCAGGTCACAATGTGATCAATAGCCTCGCCAGTATTTGCCCAGATCTGGCCAAATTCATCATAGAGTTTCCCTTTGGCGACATATACAGCCGCGAGGATCTCGACCTTAAATCACGAGAGATAGCAACGGTATCAGCGCTAACTGCAATGGGCAATTGTGCCCCCCAATTGGCGGTACATATCCATGGCGCCCTTAATGTAGGCTGTAGCCCAAAAGAGGTGACTGAAGTGATTTTACAAATGGCGGTATATGCTGGGTTTCCAGCTGCTATTAACGGCATGTTAGTCGCAAAACAAGTTTTTGAAGAGCGTGGAATCATTAAGCCCGAATAAGCATTTCTACAACAGTTTTAGATACTGTTTTGGGGTGATTTTGCCAATGGTTTTACACTCTCGTGTCATATGCGCTTGGTCGGAAAAGCCCTGATTAACAGCAAGCGCAGCCAGCTCTATATCTGGCTGCGTTTTTAAGGCCATAAAAGTATTTTTTACTCTCATGGTTCGCTGCCATTGTTTAGGCGTCATGCCGGTTAACGCTTTAAACTGGCGTTCTAGTTGCCGCTGGCTAAGCGCTAATTCATCAGACACCAAACCTATCTCTTGAGCATGTTCTACCAACTCAATGGCGTCTTTAAACAATTGTGGTGGGCAATTATGTATGCCTAGATGCTGTTGTAACCACTTATACATTAATACTATCCGTGCATTATGGCCGCTAGTTGTCATTAAGCTTTGATGTAGTTGCTGCAATTTTTTCAGCAATGAAGCGTCGATATCCTCGGCGTCACGTTTAACTAGTTTGCCAAAGAACCCAACACTTACACCAGGATTAAAGCGAAAACCCGCTAGCTGGGTATCCGCTGACAAGGTGATGCTTCGCGCAGTGGTGTTCACTGGCAGCACAATCACCCCAGAAGGATAAGACTTATCTTCAAGCCTTATTGGTGGGCCTAAGTTAAACAGCACCCCGCTACAGCCGTCGGCATGCAGCCAACGGGTAAGCGGTGCTCGCTGCTGCGCCTCAACGGAAGCAGACCACAGGCCTTGTATGGCTTGAGCTAACTGTCCTTTTGGCTTAAATAAACTAAACAGAAACTGTTGCTCTAACTGGTGAATAATTTGCTTAGCTGGGTTTATAACTGCCTACCTCGGGTTTGAAGGTGATTGCAATTCTATTCCAACTGTTGATGGCATTAATTGCAATGCTTAAATCCACCAATGCCTTTGCGCCAAAGGCGTTTAGCGCTTTTTGGTAAAGCTCTTCGTCTAATTCTGTACATGCCGTTAAGCGTTCGGCACATTCTAAAGCCAGCCGTTCATTTACCGAGTAATACGGGGCTTCTCGCCATGCACTTAAGCTAATTAAACGCTGCCAACTTTCGCCTGCACTCTCGGCATCTTTACTATGCATATCAATACAAAATGCGCATTGGTTAATTTGTGATACCCGCAACTTAACCAGCTCGAATAGCTTCATGCCAAGCGCTTGCTGCTCTGCAAACTGGCTTTTTAGATACTCTTCTTGCTCGAACAAAATTTGCATAGCCTTTGGTGCTTCTGCAAAGTAATTAACTTTAGTCATGCTTAACCTCTCTTCAATAATGAAAAGCCAGCTTAATTAAACCTTACTTCCAATTATTGAAGATTTTCGACATCACACATCTGTATTGCGTTTGCTATTAGGTAAACTTAAAGGTGCTAATTGGCTATATTTTAGCCTTCACCGCAAAATTGTCTCATTACCTATTAGCAGCGAGACAATCACCATGAAAACCTATAAAACAGCCTTACTATCTGCGTTTATTTGCACCTTAATGCTTAGCCAAACTGCTAGTGCACATATCGTAGAAATCGACATCTACAAAGAAGGTATTGAATATGAGTGCCTACAAGATACCGATACAGGCAAAATCTTTAACTGCGAGCGTGATTAAGATGAACAGATATCAATTAGCCATTATTGGCCTGCTAGTATCAACCAGCGCTTTTGCCAACATTGAAAACTTAGCTGAACATTGGCAAGTAGCTAGCAACAACAACGCCGCTGTATTAAGCCAAGATCAAGGTTACATCGCAGAGTTTAGCTTCGCTGATGGCGGCGTTATTATATCTAGCACCATTAATGGCAGTTGCACCAGCACCCAACAGCAACATCATGTGGCCGGTAAATTGGTTACTTTTGAGTTAAAGCAACATAACAAGCGCTGTTCATTAATCCCTAAAAAGATTAAAGATAAAGCGATTGTAAACTCCTCGTTTAACCGCTTAAAAACAGTAAGCTTTAACAATGCTAGCTTTACCACTAAAGGCTTCCATGATGCGTTAATCCAAGCTGAAAAAATCCGCTTCACTGGTAAGAATAGCTAAACAGAGCTAATCGCAAACCTGCTCGAGCAACTGCATTTTAACTACCTTAAATTCCGGTAAATAGGACTGCATGTTTTGCTCTGGGCTGGGTGGTAAAACGTAGCCCTGAACAACTACTGGGTTTCGGTACCCGTCAAGCTGGTATTGGCCTTGTACATCAGCACTAGACCACATCCAAAACAGTTCACCTTGGCAGCTTTCGAACAAAGAGGTTTCGAAGCCGTATATCCAGTAACCCTGCATCGTTTTATTAGGGTATTGCGCAGTGCGATTTGAGCAAGAAAATAGGCTTACCAAGAGAAACGTGGCCAAAACCACTCGAAATACAATAGTCACCCTACTTCTCTCCTTTTTCTCTACCTTACACCTATGCAGTGTCGCCGCTGCATAGTTTAAATCATTAACAAGCTTGTTGATAAGCCTTTAAAAACACTGGTTAAATATCAAACTCCCCATGCAAACCAACTGCATATTTTCAAATGAATCAACAATGTCAGGCAGTATAAATATCGAACAACAAAATCATTCAGCCATTAGTGGATACACTGTTAATTTTATCGCTACCACTATCAATAAGATGCATTTAAATAATATGAAACAATGAGTTAAAAGAAAGACAAATCCGACCAGTATAGCGCACGACTTTTAGTTAAATCCTGCCATGAAACAACAGCAGTACAATTTTTGAACTGCCGCACAAATCACCAAAGCAAGTATTTATTCATCCTCTCGAAATAAATATTGATCAACCAATTGTGATCAACCTCTAAAATTTGGATAACCAATAATGCTATTTATTTGCCTATCAACCCAATTATTGGTCAACCTATTGGCGTTATTTAGGGAAACCAATTAACCACAAGGAGGACGGTATTTCTTGAATCGCTTAACCAAGGGAGTGGCAACAAGTGGTCAGTATCAAAAATAGCGCAATCATATTATTTAAGCTCAACAGCTTAAGTACTTGGGTGCTATCAAGTACTACCAAGTAAACCACTTCATTCGTTTAAGCACAGAACAACTTATTAAGGTAAGCAAAATTGGTATACCAAATTTTGAGCATATCGCGTTTAGATAATCGAGAAGTAACAAACGCAAATAAATAACTAGGATATAAACATAGGAAGTTTTATGACTATCAAGGCAAAGAAAATGGCTCCGCTCTGCTTTGCTGTCAGTTCAATACTGAGCATAGGTGTATGTTCAGCAGCAGCTGGCGAAGCAATACGCGTAGAGGCCGAAGATTTCGTGATGATTGGCGGAACCTTCGATGACGGCCAAATTGCAGCAGTAAGCACCTATACAGTAAATGGTGCGACTGCAATAAACTTTGTAAACAAAGGCGACTACCTAGACTATCAGGTAAATATCGCTGAAGCCGGTACCTACAACATCGAATACTTAATTGGCACCGATATAGCAAACGGTGCAGAAATTGAAGTATTAGTAAAAAGTGGTGCCGCTTGGGTTTCTCAAGGAAGAACGACAGTACCAGCAGATGGCTGGGACAATTTTCAATTACTCGCCCCTACTCATACGGTAGAGCTACCTAGTGGCCAGGTGGATATTCGAATTGCTGCCTCTGGCGCCAATGACTGGCAATGGAACTTAGACTATTTCACGCTGCAAAAAGTTGGCGATGAACCGGTAGATCCTGAACCGCCAGTGGTGTTGCCTCCAGCAGCACTGATTACCCAAGCCACCAGCTTTACTGGTAGTGGTGGTACCTTTGCCGATGGTCAACCTTCTCCTGTAAGTACTTATACCGCTAATGGTGTAAATGCGATTAATTACATTAACAAGGGTGACTACGTAGATTACGACCTAAACATTGCAGAGTCTGGTGATTACAGCATTGAATACTTAATTGCTACGGCGCTTGATGCAGGTGTAGAAATTGAAGTATTGCTAAATACTGGTAACGGTTGGGCGTCTGTAGGTAAGTCTTCGGTAGCTGCAGGTGGCTGGGACAATTTCCAGTCTCTCAAACCAAGTTATTTATTGTCGATTCCTAGTGGTTCAGTGCAATTGCGCTTAAATGCTTCAGGAACCAATGACTGGCAGTGGAACCTAGCCAGCTTCGCCTTATTACGTGAAGGTGATTATACGGAGCCAACTGACCCTACAGACCCAACCGATCCTACGGACCCAACCGATCCAACCGATCCTACGGACCCAACCGATCCAACCGATCCCACGGACCCAACCGATCCTACAGACCCAACCGATCCGCCTGTAGTGATACCACCAGGCAATGGCACCGACCCTGTTGAAGTAGAAGGCAGCTTTACCTTAGAAGCAGAAAACTACCAAGCAGTAGGTGGCGAAGTAGGTATTTATGATATCGATAACGGTAAAGCCGTTAATTACTTTAACTCTGGCGATTACTTAGAGTTTTACGTCAAACTTGAAACCGGTGGTTTATACGACGCCAGTTACCGAGTTGCCACAGGCACTTTAAGTGATACAGCGGTGGGCCTAATGCTTACTGATCACAATGGCCAATTAGCAGTTAAAAATGTAACAACCGTTAATAGTGTTGGCGGCGACTGGGACGTGTTCTACACCCAACCAGGCAATGGTAGATTCAACATCTTTAGTGGCACTAACACTATCCGTATTTACGGCGCTGGTTCAGCTGACTTTCAGTTTAACATCGATAGTATTAGCTTTAGCCGTGTAGGCAATGTTGACCTTGCTATCGACGGAGATAATGACGGTGTTCCCGACGTAGATGACCTTTGTGCTAGCAGCCCTAGTGACGAAGTTGCAGATGCAAACGGTTGTACGCCATCACAAAAAGATAGCGATGAAGACGGCATCAATGATCGAATAGATCAATGCCCTAACACACCACCAGGCGCCTTTGTAGATGACATTGGCTGTACTAGCACTGGCGGTGACGACGATGATTTTGATGGAGTACCCAACACCATTGATCAATGTCCAAACACGCCATTTGGTCAAAATGTAACACCAACAGGTTGTCCCGTTGCAGGCAGTGATACCGACGAAGATGGCGTAGCCGACAGTGTGGATATTTGCCCCAATACACCTATCGACGAGTTTGCTAACGCAGAAGGTTGCTCAAGTTCGCAACTAAGCAACGGCGAAACTGTATCAGTAAGTGTAAACGCCAATATCATGCATGAAGTGAACGGTGTATCTGACTTTGGCCGTAGCCGCCATATGACAATGCACAGTACTATCTTTGAGCAAGATTGGAATGGCCACAGTGACCGTTTGAACTACATCCTAAATACGCTAGACGTATACATGGGCCGTGACAACGGAACAGCAACTTGGCGCTTCAAAGAAACCGCTCAAGATCCAAATGTAGCTAATACGCCAGATATGGACTGGATGGTTAATCGCGGTAAAGTACTGCGCGAAGATTACGCTAACAACGAGTTCTACAAACGTTTCTCGCCAGAAAAAACCGAGTTAATTGCAGGTACTAACCCGCACCCTACCTACCCCACCTTAAGCTGGTACGACAACGGTATGACGTCTACCGGTTGGCAGCCAAAAACTATTGAGACCTCAGCAAAATGGATGGGTCATTACCTAGCCAACTACTACGCTAACTCTCAAAACGGAAACGTTGGCGAGCCAATGCCTAAGTTCTGGGAAGTAATTAACGAACCAGACATGTTGATGAAAACCGGTCAGTTCATGGTTACCAACCAAGAAGACATTTGGCGTTACCACTCGTTGGTTGCTCAAGAAATTAGACAAGCACTGGGTGACGAAGCACCGATGATTGGCGGTATGACCTGGGGTCAACACGACTTCTATCGTCGTGATGGTATTTCTCGCCACCAAGACGACTACCTATGTGCTTGGGTAGACGAAGAAGCCTGTGCAATGTTCACCGAAGCAATGCAAACCACAGTGGACGATACTCGCGAAAGTGATTGGTATCAGTGGGATGTTATGTGGCGTGGCTTTATGGAAGAAGCGGGCGCAGATATGGACTTCTACGCTGTACATATCTACGACTGGCCAAGTAAAGACCTAAATGGACAAGCGGGTACGGTTCGCCGTGGCGGCCATGTGCAAGCCATGTTAGACATGATGGAGTGGTCTGACGTTAACCTTGGTGGTTTAGAAAACCGTAAACCAATTGTTATGTCTGAGTACGGCGCTGTACAAGGTGCTTGGGACGAACTTCCTCATGAAGAACGTTACGACATCGAGAACTTAAAAGCCTTTAACGGCATGTTAATGCAGTTCTTACAACGTCCAGACTACGTGATTAAGTCTATGCCGTTTACACCAGCTAAACCATTGTGGGGCTACAAGCCTGCGGGTTGTGGTTACGATGCAACAGTTAACTGTACTGCACCTTACCACTACTCAATGATGATGGAGTCTGAGCTAAACAACGGTGATTGGCAGTGGTCTTCTTACATTAAGTTCTTTGAACTTTGGGCAGACGTAGATGGAACACGTGTTGACGCTCACTCAAGCGATCCTGATGTTCAAGTTAATGCTTATGTAGACGGAAAAGAGTTGTTTGTAATCATCAACAACCTAGAAGATTACGACACTACCGTTAACCTAAACGTTGCAGGTTTAACTGGCCTAAATGTTAGCAATGTTGAACTACGTCAAATGTACTTTGACGGTGTAGAGCATACCAAGCTTGAACGCCGCCATAAGAAACAGCTTCCTTCTAGCCTAACCTTAGCAGCTGATGGAACCGCAGTTCTACGCTACACCTTAAGCAACAACGTTGCCGTTAACCAAAAAGTAACTGAACACAAATACTTTGGCGAAAGTGTTAGTGGCGGCTCGGTACCACATCGCATAAGCGTAAATGGTGGTGCTAAAACCGTTAAGGTTAACAACCTTGTAGTACCTAATGGCGCTGCTGAAGCAATGCTACGTTTAACTGTAGCCTTGTTCCCAGACCAAGATGATAAAGAAGGCGGACTGCTTACTATTAACTCACTAACGGTTAATGGTAACGACGTAACTACACCTATCGATTGGCGCGGCCCAGCTAAGTACTCTTCTGACCGTTACTTTGCAACGTTAGAAATTCCTGTACCGGTAGAGTACCTCTCTACCAACAACACCGTAGATGTTGATTTCAAACATAACGGTGAGCTAACGGTTGCCAGCATAGTGGTTTGGGACTTCTCCGCCCCGCCACAACGCTAATGCCTTAGCAAGTTCTTGGCCCTAGCACCAAGACCGTAAGCAAAGCGCCACTTCCCCTGAGTGGCGCTTTTTTTAAATCGTTATTTACACAGCCAAAGTACTTATTTCTCTTTATTAGATTAGCGCTTACAATAAAAATATAAGGATATCTCATGAACGCTTTACGCCTAAACAGCTGCAATTCTGCACTCGTAAAACTGGGTTATACGAGTTTGCTGGCACTTAGCCTAAATATGCCATTAGCCCACGCGTGGCAATGGGGTGACGCCACCGATAACACCACCTACCAAAACTTAAAATCTCAAGCACAAACTGCTCGAAATCAGCTTATACAAACCATTGCCCAAGCAGAGCAGCAAGGCCACAACACCGACTATGCCAATGTGTCTAAGGCGGTAGTAGATCTGTTTTTAAAATACGCTGAGTTTGACCGACAAAATCCGCAAATTATTCAAGCCAAAGTAGATGCCATATGGTGGAACGAATATATACCGAGTAACTACTCGCAAAATATTCCCTTTGAAGAACTAAAAGACAGCATTACCGTTGCAGAGCGTGCCGTACAAGAACTGCAAGCTCAAATGAATGGCAGTTTAGTATTGCAAGCTCCTACCGACTTTAGCAGCGGCCCCGTTAAGCTTAGTGGCGATAAATTTACCATTAACAACCAAGCTGTTTATCCCAGTAGCTTTAATTGGTTACCTAGCGAGAACAACTACATCGATGCTTTTGGCAGAATTGGCGGTGACTATTACCCAGTATCAGAACTTAAAGAAAGTGGCGGTTTACATAACTGGGCAGTAAACAGTGCTGTAGAAAGCTTACAGTCGCAAAATGCCAAATACATGGATCCTAAGGTATTTTTCCTTGGATACAATACGAGCGCTTGGCAGAAAGAAGCAGCACCAGAAGCTTTTGAAACCGGCCGCTATTTTGTTCCCTTTGATATCGACAACAGCAGTATTCGCAGTTGGTACCAACAACTCATGCAGCACTATATTCCTGCAACTAAGGGACATGCTGGTGAAGGCGAAAGAATCCACTTACTCGCTAACGAACCACATTTTGCAACACGCGAAGGCGGTTGGTATGCAGACAAGGGGGTATCAAATACCACTAAACAAAAATACCAAAACTGGTTACAACAGCAATACAACAATATTACCGATTTAAACCAAGCATACGGCACCCAGTATAGTAATTTTGCCCAAGCTAAAGATGGCTTAACTATCCCTATTTCCAAATCGTTACAAGGTGGACCCATTTGGTATGACTGGTGCAAATTCAACATGGCACGTGTTACCGAATGGTTTAGTTTTTTAAAACGCAACGTTCAACAACACGATCCACAAGCCAAAGTAACCATTAAATTGTTGGGTTGGATTATGAGCTCTGAGTGGCGAGATCACGGCATCGACATTGAAGCATTAGCTAAGTTACAAGATGTCATGGGGTCTGACTTTAGTATGGGCCCTCGCGATTTAGTCAACTTTAGAAATAAAGAGTTTGAATTTAGAGAACGTTACAGCATCGAATGGGTAGAACAGTCGAGAGGCTTAGATTTCTACCGTAGCATTGCGCCTAACAAGCCCTTTTACGACTCCGAATGGCATGGTTTATCTGCCGAATGGCAACACTTTGATATGGACCCAAACTACGTGCGAGCAGGCCTGTGGTTAGGCCATACCCACGGCATGAAAATGAACACAGCTTGGGTGTGGGGACGTAAAGAAAACGGAGATCCTAGCACCGTAAACTCGATTTTTGTTTCAGAGCCAACCACGCAACCTCTAGTAATGGATGCCTACGGCCGTACCATGAAAGAACTAAATGCCCACGCCGAAAGCTTCAGCCATTTAGTCGATTACGATACCACCTTCCGCATTTTTTATTCCGAAGATTCAGCCATTCAAGATAGCGGCTACATTCATAAACTCACTAAAGTCTATGAAGCGTTAAAAATGCTGAATGTAGACGTCGGGTTTATTACTGCTTCAAAGCTAAATAACTTAAGCAGCGATAAGGTGGTAGTTGTCCCTCCTACTCCCTACCTAAGCTATTGGGCCTACAAAGCATTGCAGGATCATGCAGCAAAGAAAATATTGGTAAATCGTCAAGACTCCTTTGTTAAAAACCAACATGGTAACCCACGCAATCAGCCCCAAATGCCCTCTTACGCCGACATAACTTTAGGCGGTGTATTTGATATGGCCGACGAGTTGGCAAGCAATGTAAAATCTTTAGCCACACCACGTAAGGTAGACTTTCAAATTACAGATATGCAAAACCAAGCGGCTTATGGCGTGTTTGTTAGGCAGTTTACCGACGAAGGTGGCGATACCACCTTATCCATCATTAACGTAAGTAAAGACAAACGTAAACTCAATTTAGATTTATCCCACCAAGTAAAAGACCTAATCACCGGCAAAATGCATGCTCAACAATTTGAGCTAGAGCCCTACGACGTATATCTAGTAAAAACCAGTCAGCAAGCTAACACCGAAAACAGCCTAAGTGCCATTACCGTGCCTTCTACAATAGATGCCGGACAGCAAGTCTCAGTTGCTGTTAATTACTCCGCTACCAACACCCAAGACTTACAACTACATTTAGTGAGTCGCACCACCTGGACAACCGTTGCCAAGCAGCAAAAAGTGGTTTATTCCGCCAGCAATCAAGACACCTGGTTTGGGTTTGAAGTACCAGGCGATCTGCCCAGCGGCGATTACGAGTTTAGAGCGATGCTAATTCCAGAAGGTGAAACATGGCGTGAAGCTCACGACATTATTAACCATCGCATCGTGGTAAATGCCAAGCAAAACGGCAATGCAGTTCCGGCTAGTTGGACCAACCTCGAACTCGCCCACAGCGGTCGCTGTTTCGATCTTGCCAATGGCAACACTGCAAATGGCGCGACCTATCACCAATGGGATTGTAATACTGGCAACCTAAATCAACGCTTTAAATTTATTCCAGCAGATGATGGTTGGTACCTAATTCAGTCGCAACGCAGCGAAAAGTGTGTTGATTTAAACAATGGCTCCACGGCCGATGGCGCAACTGTTCATCAATGGACGTGCATGCCCAATAATCAGAATCAACATTGGAAGATTAACCCCAAAGACAATGGTAATTTTGAGTTAATCGCAAGGAAAAGTGATAAATGCCTAGACGCAGAAGGCAAATCAACCGCTAATGGAACTCGTCTATTACAGTGGGCATGTTACAACGGCGACAATCAACAGTTCACTTTCAAGTAGGTGCTAAAAATATAAAGCTCGCACACGCTGCGAGCTTTATACATTTACATAAGTCTAATCAGCTTTATGGTAGGCAGAGATAATCGTTGTGCTTGCTACAGAACTAACAAAATACTGATCTTTAACTAGCTGATAATTTGGGTCGGCAAAAAAACTGTCCTTATTTTCTTCGCTACTAAAGTTAATGGTGAAAACGCGATTAATGTTACTTTGTTCAAGCGAATCTAGCTGCTCGGTCTTGAGCACCTCCGACACTTTAAAGTCATAAACAAAGTGCCCTTGATAATCAGCCAATATTGGCTTCATTGCAGCTCGATACTCTGCGTACTTAGCATCATCTATTACTTGCAAACCCACTAATATTTCGTAAGACATACACCTCTCCAAAGCTTAGCTAAAACCAACAATGTAATCTATTAATCTGTTATCTACTCTACACCCAGCTTTTAGCAATCGCCAAGCTTAAGCGCCAACAAAACTTTACTATTTAGTAAGCCTCAAATATGTAATACAAATTTGCTAATTTGATGTAAAATCTAGTTTTATCTTAGTAGTATTCAAGATGCCTCGCTTATCACCCGTTACACTGCTCACGCTGTTAGGCGTGTTTTTAGTGGCCCTTAATTTAAGAGCACCGTTTACCAGCTTAGCCCCAGTGCTAGAGCAAATTATGGAAAGCCTTTCACTGTCTGCTGCTCAGGCGGGGTTTGTGACTGCGCTTCCGTTAATATCCTTGGCGGTTTTTTCATCTTTAGCGCCTAAACTAGCGCAAAACCTTGGCTTAGAAAAAGCCTTGGTAATTTCGCTATTTTGCGTGGCACTTGGTGTCGCGGTTCGCTCAATGGGTTTAGTTTCGCCTTTATACTTGGGCACTGTAGTAATGGGCGCAGGCATCGCTTTTGGTAATGTACTATTGCCAGCAGTAGTTAAAAAGTTCTTCCCAGAGCGCATTTCTGAGGTTTCATCGCTGTACATTTTTGTAATGGGTGTGGGTTCAACCTTGGCAGCAAGTGTGATGGTGCCCCTGTCGCAACAAGCGCCAGAACAGCTATTTGGTTGGCAATTTGCGCTAGCCTTTAACCTTATCTTTCCCTTAGCCGCCCTACTATTCTGGCTACCAAAACTTTCAACTAAATCGAGACAGCAGCACCAAGCAGAGCAACATAGCGAGTCTGTGTCCATCACTTCACTGCTGCGTTTACCGGTAGCTTGGTTTGTTACCTTAGCGCTTGGCATCAACTCTTTTACCTTTTACGCCTTTGCTGGATGGCTTCCTAAAATACTGAATGATGTTGGCTACAGCGAATTAGATGCTGGTTATATATATGGATTTTTGCAGTTTTCTACCATGGTGCCAGGCCTGGTGCTTATGCCCATTTTGGCCAAGCTGAGAAACCATACTTTGCTAATAACACTGTGTGCATCTAGCGTAGTATTTAGTTTGCTGGGGATGATACTAGCGCCCGGTTTAGCCATATTATGGGTAGGATTATTTGGCCTAAGCAACTGCGCTACGTTTATTGTAGCGCTGAGTTTTATTGGCCATAAAACAACAAATACTCAACAAGCTGCTGCGCTGTCGGGCATGTCGCAAAGCTTTGGTTATGCTTTAGCGGCAACCGGTCCTTCACTTATAGGTTTTATCCATACCTCAACGGGGACTTGGAGCTTACCACTGTTAATCATTGCTCTGTTTGGCGTGGCTTGTACGGTATTCTGTGCGCTAGCGGCAAAAGGTAAGCGACTACGGGTAAATGAGCGTAACTAGTCGACGCTAAATTTTCCAAGATATTCAATTCATGGGCTTTCCAAATATTGGAATACTGCACTTTATCGTTACAAACTTTAGAAACAGCAGTTGATAATCTGATCTCACCAAACATTCTTAACCACTTGGTGCGAACTATGAAAAAATCTATATTAACTGTTGTTACACTCGCGTTGCTCTCAACGCATGCTTTAGCCGACATGAAAGCTGGCGATAAGTTAGATTATTACCAACCACAACGAGCAGCCCACCAAAACGGCGCAGAGTTTATCGACTTAAGCGGCCAAAGCGCAGAAGCCTTAGCACAAACTCTCGCTAAGTTTGACCGCCTAACGCCGGATGCCGAAGTACTCACGCTAGCTAAAAATGCAGTAGCAAACAACCAAGCAATAGCCCCTAAATATGCCGCTATGATGGAGCGCCAAGCAGAAATTCGAGGAGTAGAAGTACACGAGTTATATGCCGCAGCATTGCAAATGGACTGGTCAGTAAACAAGTCGATTATGCAGGCCAACACTAAGCAAACTCTTTCTGACGCAGCCACTAAAATGCGCGGTTGCACAACACTTGCCTTTGCAGATACCGGCATTGTTGCGCAAAACAATGACCTAGGGATCGACCACTTACTTAACTACCCTACCCGTGTGATCAAGACCGACGATACTATCTTTATACCCACCGACGGGAGTCATTTTCAAGGAATGGGGAAACACGTTGGCGTGGTGCTAAATATTATGGGCGAGCCTAGCGGCACCACTGCAGATATAAACACCAAAAATATTGTAACCATAGATGCTGTGTTTGCAGCGATTACTTCATCAACCAGTGTTGAAGATGCCTTTAACAAACTTAAGCATTACACCACACCGGTAGCCATGAACTTTACCGTTGCTGATGATTCTGGCGACCATGGTGCTATAGAAATGTCGGTAGATGCTACTGTTCTAGTACGTGGAGACGGTGGCATTGGCCACGCTAACCACAATGCAAAAATGAAACAAACAATGCTTGAAACCATGAGCATGACAGAGGCAAACCAAACTTTTGTCGATAGCTTTGCTCGCGAACAAGCAGCACAAAACTTCGTAGACTTTAGTAAAGAAAAAACGGTGCAAGGGATGAAATACATTCTTAAGCAAAAGCCAATCAACATTACCCTTTACGACAAAGACTTTGTCACCGTTGAATCAATGATTTTTGATACTAAGCAAGGCTGTGCTTACGTGTCGGGCGATAACCCGCTATTTAGCGAATACACTAAAGTGTGTTTTTAACCAAGCCTAAACAAAAAAAAAAGCGGCCAAAGTCGCTGGTTTTTATTTCGTTAAGTGCATAACGCTAATCGAGCATAAAATGGGTTGCGCATATCTTATTGCCATCGGGGTCACGCAAATAAGCCATATAAAGTTTTCGTGGCGCTGTACCTCTTATGCCTGGTGGCTCTTCGATTGCAGTTCCACCATTAGCAAGCCCCACCGCGTGCCACGTATCCACCATCTCTGGGTTGCTAGCTAAAAACCCCACTGTCATCCCATTACCATTAGTGGCGTCTTCGCCATTAATTGGCTTAGTTAAGCCCAACACTCCCGATGCAGTGGCATACATACAGCGGCCTTTAGCATCCATCACACCTTCGTTATACCCAAGCACTTGCATAATCTGGTCATAAAATGCTTTTGAACGTGCTAAATCGTTAGTACCAATCATTACGTGGCTAAACATACTTTGCCCTTTAGTTTATAAAACAAACTGCAATCAGCTTAAAAATTCAAGCAACCAAGATATAGAATGATCTTGCTGTTTACTCTCTATTATTCGCAAACCGCTACTAAATCACTCAACTAAAACTAACTACCTTGCACAAACAACTAGTTTTCTTCAACCGCTTTAAACTTAACAATTATTTCTGCCACCAGCTCTTCTGGAAACAAAGACTTCGACAAATACTGTCGACCGCCTGTTTTAGCCACCAGAATAATGCCAAGCTCTGTTTCAATTACCGTCTCTACATTGTCCCAAGCTTGGCTGGTTTTTGTGTATGGATTTTGTGTCTCTATGCCTTCATTGTTAATGCTAAGTTTTATCTCACTATTAGCGCTGCGCCCCCACATTTGTCTGGTTAGCCACCACGCGCGTTTAAAGCGAATATGAATTAACTCTAATACCGCCAAACCAATTAGCATGCTACCCGCTACTTTGGGTTGTTCGGTAAACATCAACAGTGCTAAGCCTACTAATAGCAGCAAGGCAGGAAACCACTTCTTTATAGCGGACTTCTTTTCAAAGGGCGATGTTTGATCAAAACATTCGGCGAGGTATTGGCGAGACAGCGTAAACTGCGTTTTAAAAGCTTGCATAACAACACTTAATAATTGGGAGGAGGAATAACACCAAGGCGACTATTGGCCTATCGGGTGTTGGCTTATCAAAATAGCCTGGCTAAAAAAATAGCTTGAGCATTTTACTTAAGTTAACTGTAAAGCTGTAGTAAAAGCTTAGTTTTCTAGTGCTGCGAATAGCGCTTGTACATCGCTGACAGCAACCGGCCTTACAACTCGTGCCACTTCCTTACCCGATTTAAGCAATATTAAAGTTGGCCAAAGCTTAACCTGAAATGCTCGCCCTAAGCGCTTACCTTTGCCGTCAAACACTTTGATGTGTGGTAAATTTTTAGAAGATAACACCGACTCAACCGCACTGGCACAAGCTTTACAATGGCCACACCAAGGCGCACCAAACTCTAATACTGCATATCCACTTAATGCTGCTAAATCCTCGCTGCTAGGCGCTTCTTCTTGGTACTCTGGGTTAAAACCCATCTTGCTTGCTTTCATCGTTGTTCCTCCAAATCGCCTAAGCTTGCTCACTGGTTAAAGCTCACATGGCCACGTAAAAATCTACATTACATCAACACTAAAGCATAAATAGATAAGCCGCGTTCATTACACAGCACATAGAAAGGCAAACCTTTGCATATCTTTACATTAGTTTACCTAAACAGAAACCTAAACAACGTAAAATAGCTATTCATTTTTAAGCTCGATGGACTCCCATGTACTTACGTTATGTTTTACCGCCAGTTCTCATTATTTGCATGATCGCTCTAATAGTGATCAATCAGCAGTCTTCAAATGGCAACCCAGCGCGGAGCCTTGCCCCCACTTTGGTAACAACAGAGCAAGTGCAACAACATAGCCTAGCTCAAAATCTGAGCTTAATTGGCACCCTAGATGCCGAACAGTCGGTGGCTATTGCTGCAGAAGTCAGCGGCAAGATTAATCAAATCAATGTGCGCTCTAATCAACGAGTTCAAGCTGGCGACGTATTAGTTAAGCTAAACGATTTAAAAGCCAGTGCAGCATTGGCAGAAGCAAGAGCCTACTTGGCCGACGAACAGCGCAAACTGTATGAATTTGAACAACTGTTAAAACGTAAGGCTGTTTCGCAAACCAGTTTTGATGCACAACTCGCCAGCGTAACGATTGCCAAAGCGCGATTACAGTCAGCGCAATCAGAGTTTGATGATCACACCCTTACCGCGCCTTTTACTGGGGTTACTGGTTTAATCAACATCAGTAACGGTGAACTGATTAACGCAAATCAATCGCTACTCAGCTTAGACAACCTATCAAGCCTGCAACTCGACCTAAATGTGCCCGACCAATATTTGTCTCTATTATCCAAAGGAATGCCTATACAAGCCACAACCCCCGCATGGCCGCAGCAGATCTTTGAAGGCACCATCGACGCCATAGACCCACGAGTCGACAGCAATACCCTTAACCTCACTGTGCGAGTTAACTTCGACAACACCAGTAAACAATTAAAACCGGGCATGATGATGCGCGCTAAGCTCACCCTGCCTGCAGCCACTCAAGCAATGATCCCGGTGCAGGCTATTGAATATTCTGGCACTAAACGGTTTGTATACGTGGTTGGAGAAAATAATATTGCTCATCGCACCGAAGTTCAGCTAGGTGCACGTATTAATAACTACGTACTAATCGACCAGGGTTTAGCATTAAACGACAACATCGTAGTACAAGGCCTGGTGAATATTCGCGACGGCGCTCGGATTAAACAAGTTGAAACCAAAGTCGCTAAATCGAAACAACTCGCCGATGAAAAAGCTACTCAGGAGCCAATTTAATGCTGCTGTCTGACATTTCGGTAAAACGCCCTGTTGTTGCCATTGTATTAAGCTTGTTGCTTTGTGTTTTTGGTATTGCCTCGTTTAGCCAATTGGCTGTGCGAGAAATGCCAGATGTAGAAAACCCAGTGGTTACCATTAGCACCCGCTACGAGGGCGTGTCTGCCACCATAATCGACAGCCAAATAACCTCGGTAATTGAAGACCAATTATCGGGCATTAGTGGTATTGATCAAATTGATTCCGTGTCCCGAAATGGCATGTCGCGGGTAACCGTAACCTTTTTACTGGGTTGGCCGTTAACCGAGGGTGTGAGCGATGTGCGTGACGCTGTAGAGCGAGCGAAGCGTAGTTTGCCCGATGATATTACTGATCCAGTTGTGTCTAAAGATAACGGAAGCGGCGAAGCTTCTATCTATATCAACCTAAACTCCAATAAGATGGATAGAACCGAGCTAACCGACTACGCAGAGCGCGTATTGGTCGATCGCTTTAACCTTATTAGCGGAGTAAGCTCGGTAGAACTTACCGGTGCATTATACAAAGTAATGTATGTAAAACTCGACCCCACATTAATGGCCGGCCGACAAGTTACTCCTAGCGACATTGTTACTGCATTAAAAAGTGAAAACCTCGAGTTACCCGGCGGAGAAATAAGAAACGATACCACGGTAATGTCGGTACGCACCGAACGACTCTATGCCGAGCCTGAAGATTTTGACTACCTGCGAATTCGAACCAGTGAAGACGGCACTCACGTTTATCTAAAAGATGTGGCCAGCGTATTTGTTGGTGCCGAGAACGAAAACTCAACCTTTAAAAGTGATGGCATCTTAAACCTAAGCCTAGGCATTGTTACGCAATTAGATGCTAACCCACTTAATGTAGCCACCATGGTTGCAAACGAGGTTGAGCGTTTACAACGTTTCGTACCCGAAGGCACCGAGCTAAAAGTAGATTACGATGCCACGGTGTTCATCGACCAAGCCATCGACGAGGTTTACCAAACCTTAATGATCACCGGTGGCTTAGTTGTGTTAGTGCTATATATTTTCCTAGGCCAAGCACGAGTAACGATTATTCCGGCGATTACCGTACCGGTATCGCTAATTGCCACCTTTATCGCCGCACAAAGCTTCGGCTTTTCCATCAACCTAATCACTTTAATGGCGCTTATTCTTGCTATTGGTTTAGTGGTGGATGATGCAATTGTGGTAGTAGAAAATATTTACCACCACATCGAACAAGGCACCCCGCCCCTGTTAGCAGCTTATCGCGGTACCCGTGAAGTTGGTTTTGCCGTTATTGCAACCACTCTGGTTTTGGTCATGGTGTTTTTGCCCATCGCTTACATGGACGGCATGGTAGGTAAGATGTTTACCGAGTTTTCGGTATTGCTATCTGTAGCCGTTATTTTCTCCTCGTTTATTGCACTAACACTTACCCCGGTGCTCAGCAGTAAACTGTTGCGTCACAATGCTAAACCTAGCCGTATAAGCAAAATGATGGATGCAGCATTCGCAAAATTGATCCCTGCTTATCAAACTCTGCTAAACAAAATTATCGCGACTCGCACAGCTGGACCTACCGCCATTGTATTGTGTGTGCTTGGCAGTGTTGCGTTTATGCAAGCTATCCCCTCGCAACTTGCGCCGGTTGAAGACAGAGGTGTGGTATTCATCATGATCAAGGGTGCCGAAGGTACCAGCTACGACCGCATGACCACCAACATGGACCAAGTAGAGCAGCAAATTATGCCCTTGGTTGGCAATGGCGTGATTAAGTCATTTAACATGCAAACCCCAGCCTTTGGTGGCCGCGCCGGCGACAACACCGCCTTTATCATTGTTCAATTAGAAGACTGGGCAGAACGCGAACAAAACGCTGGCGACGTGGTTAACCTGCTGCGTAAAACACTGTCTAACATCGCCGACATTTCTATTCGACCCATGCAGCCAGGCTTTAGAGGAAAATCAAACGATCCTATTCAGTTTGTATTGGCGGGTTCAAGCTTTGAAGAGCTAAACCATTGGGGCCAAGTAGTTATGCAAGCCGCCGAAGCACATCCTGCGATTAGTACGGTAGATATTAACTATTCTGAAAAAACCCCAGAGCTTATTGTAAAAATTGACCGCCAACGCGCCGCCGAGTTAGGCGTAAGTGTGAGCGACATTTCCGACACATTAGAGGTAATGTTAGGAGGCCGTAGCGAAACAACCTTTGTAGACCGAGGCGAAGAGTACGACGTTTACCTACGTGGAGGCGAAGAAGGCTTTAACAGCGCCAGCGATTTGAGCAAAATTTACCTACGCGCAGCAAACGGTAGTTTAGTAACCCTAGATAGCGTAACCCAACTAGAAGAAATAGCCTCTGCCAGCCGACTAAGCCGCTTAGACAAACAGCGAGCGGTGACTGTTTCGGGTACGCTTAATCAGGGCCACACTCTGGGCGAAGCTCTAGACTACCTAGAACAGTTCGCCATTGAGCAGCTGCCTAGCGACATATCTATTGCCTACAGCGGAGAATCTAAAGACTACAAAGAAAATCAAAGTAGTACCTTTATTATTTTCTGCTTAGCCATATTAGTTGCCTATTTAGTGCTTGCCGCCCAATTTGAAAGCTTTATCAACCCAATGGTGGTGATGCTTACCGTACCTATGGGAATATTTGGTGGCCTAGCAGGTATGTACTTAATGGGCGAAAGCCTCAATATTTACAGCCAGATAGCCATGATCATGCTCATTGGCATGGTAACCAAAAATGGCATTCTCATTGTTGAGTACGCCAACCAACTTCGCGACCGTGGTATTGAGTTTAACCAAGCGATTGTGCAAGCAGCCTCAAGACGCTTACGTCCAATTACCATGACAGCCTTTACCACGGTAGCCGGAGCAATCCCCTTAATTGTCTCTACTGGCGCGGGAGCAGAAAGCCGAATATCAGTAGGTACAGTGGTATTGTTCGGAATGGCCTTTGCCTCGATAGTAAGCTTACTGGTGATACCAGCAATGTATCAGCTATTAGCGCGCTCAACCCACTCTCCAGGCCATGTTGGCGAGCAACTTAATCAGCAGATCACTGCCGACAAACAAGCCACTAAGGCCTAAAACCTAGATCCAAGAACCTAAAAGGCCAAAGCAAAGTTGCTTTGGCCTTTTAGTCACCTCGCTTTCGGCTTCTTTAAAAGCATGTTTAGCTTGTTATCTGTTTTGCCTAAGCGCCTCTAAAGATCTTTTTCAATTCATGCCCTTTTGCAAGTTCATCAACTAACTTATCAAGGTAGCGAACTTGTTGAGTAATAGGGTTTTCAATTTCTTCCACTTTATAACCACAAATCTTGCCGGTTATTAACTTTGCATTTGGGTTAATAGTGGCGTCAGCGAAGAACTCTTTGAATGTGGCAGAGCCATTAATATGCTTTTGAAGAACAGCCTCGCTATAGCCAGTAAGCCAGCATATAACCTGATTAAGTTCGTTACTTGTACGCGCTTTCTTCTCAACTTTAGTAAGGTAGAGAGGATAAATTTTTGAAAAGACCATGTTGGCTATTTGCTCGTCTTGCTCTTGTGTAGATTTCATTTTTAACCTCGAAATTTTGCCCAAAGTAACGAAAAGATTAAGTCTTATATATTGGCCTCAACAGCCCACTTAATCGCTCTTTCTAAGCGGTCATTTCCCCAAAAAAGCTCGCTACCGACATAAAAAGAAGGCGCACCAAAAATTCCACGCTCAATCGCCTCTTCGGTTTGTTCTCTCAGCATTAACTTAGCCTCTGCAGTGACCGCTTCCCTCATCACTAAGGAAACATCTGCCCCAACAGCACCAAGGCAACGTTCGATTACGCTTGAAGATGAGATATCTTGGTTATGCTCAAAATTAGCAGAGTAAACTAACCTTACGAATTTCGGAACCCAAGGCGCATCAGAAAATCTAGTTGTAACGCGGGCTGCTAGCAAACCATTTTGCGGGAATGTTTTGGGGCGGCTAAACGGAAGATTGGAATCATTACAAATTCTCGCCATATCTTTCCACATGTATTCACCTTTAGCGGGATAGACATTAAAAGGTGAATCATTCATACCCTGCTTATTGAAGATTGCCCCCAACAGAAAAGGCCGCCACACAATACTTACGTTGTTATCGGCCGCCACAGACTCAATACGCATTGCTGCAGGATAGGAGTATGTACTAGCATAATCAAACCAAAATTCAATGTTCACCAAGCACTCCCCTAGAGGCTAACACCTTGTTATGCCTATGACTTAAGCGAAAACTATTTGTTGTTTTCTTTATCCGACAGATACTTAGTAATCAATTGAGGAATATGTAGCCCTGTCTTACGAACAAGATACCAATCTATAGCAGCCAGAATAACCAAACCTATAATCATTCCCATTTCCAATCCCCCATGCACATTGAAATACAAATCTATCAAATGGTTAAGAAATATACTTTGAGCCTAAATACACTATTGATGTTAGATCTGGATAATTACCTTTATTCTGTAACGCCGCGTTAAGTTGTGAGCAAGGGCACCACAGAACCTAACCTATTGCGTCATAAACACTAGAATTAGAACTAAAGCCGCCAAGCGCTGGAAATCTGCTTTAAACGCTTTGTTATGTACGTTTCACCGCAACCACGGAATATGTGTGCCAATGCTTCATTCTACCCAAAGAAGTTTTAGCATTTTCATCACGTTCATAGAACTTTACTATTTCAAAGTCAGAGAATAACCCCTTTACCTCTGCCTCCGATAAAGGGGTTGTCGGACTACGATAATTTTCAGCCCAACTGTCTTTAAAACCCATGAAATCACCTGCAAATACCCCACCAACTTCAAGTGAAGATCTAATGTTGTCCCAAGTCGCTTCAAATTGATTTGGGTCAGCAAAAAACAGGCTTGAATTTGCAATAACAACCGCAGATTTTGGATAGGCGAAAGCCTCAAACGAAGACTCTGAAATATCCACAAACGACTTAACCCCAAACCTATCTCTACAAATAGCAACGGAATCGGGATTTATATCAAAACCATGAACTTGGAAGCCTTGCTGTTCTAAATACTGGATGTCACCGCCTGCTCCACAACCACAGTCAGTGGCTACTTTGAGATTTGATTTATTAAGACTAACTGCAAACTCAGTACGTTTTGAATGTGGGCGAGATAATGCTTTTTCATAGTACTTACGCCAAATTTCACTATTTCCATCCATAAGTTTCTGATTTTCCATAAAGTACATTACGCCTTACTCACAGGCACGATAAGTTTGGCTAAAACTAGGAACGCAACGACGCTAGCCAAGCTTCACGCGCCTGATTGAACGATTCATCAGAGTTTTAAAACCCTAGCTTTAATACTACGCCATGAAAGGTACGACATAACTCCACCAAACAATGTAGCATGCAGAACAAATTGCCAAGCAGCTGAAGAAATTGAATCTGATATGTTTAATACAGACATCATAACAGCATAAGGCAAACCGAAATTTAAAAGGCCTACCGTTAAAAAATAGCGAAAATAACCCTTTTTATATTGTTTTAGTGCTCTATCAGGCTCAAGATATTGAATTGCTTTATCCCCACCAATAAATTCACCGTTAATATAAAGTTGTGCACCAGTCCGAAGCCAACTAGTTGTTGGAGCGATACGAACTTCAACTGCTTTCGCCACATCATTGAAATTATGTGTAACAGTGATGGTTGAAGTCATTCGAAGAAAGCCTCCTTTTACATGCTCAATCAGCTCCCCATCGATTATCAATACCTCACTTGTTTTAGGTGGAAAGAGTGATATTTTATTAATAATTCGAATTAAGGAACCTTCATATTCGATTTCCCATACTTTATCTTTCATCTATACTCCAGAAAGCCCTAACGCCCTTGATATGAGCGAAGCAAGTCAAGCCCCCGGGGCGTCCATGCTCAAGTTTGTTATTTACGCCCCAGAAAACCAAAAGATATATCCTCTTCAGCTTTAAAACTAACGAAATTACCTTCTTTGTTCTGAACGTATAAACGGAAACAATCCATGCATTGAAGCATAACTCGAAATTCACGAAGATCTGATCTTGGAACTAGAGCAGAATCCCCATTTCTCTCACTCATTTGATTCCAATCTTCATCAGGATAAAATCTAGCTTTGTCCCTATTTGGGTCATGATTATCATGTATTTTGCTACCGCATTTACACTGTATCCACATAATCACCTTTGCTATATTTCGTCTTTATGTAAGTCTAAAATTTCAACCACTTCGGCTTTGGCTACCTTTCTTGAACCCTCCATAAAGAAACCTTTAGTACCAATTTTGATTCTTTGTTGGTGAGTCGAAATTCTGATTTCAGGAACAACAACTGTCATTCTTGCAAAACCATCACGTAGAACACTGATCTGGTTTTCTAAAATTTCGCCAGATTCATTTTCAAAGGTAGGCCAAATTATACTTAGGCCTTCAACATATAAATCATCTCCATCATAAAGCCAATCTGAACGGTAACCGTTAAAGGGCAAAGTTTTTCTTCCACCTTCAGATTCTTTATAAAAATGATATTTTACTTTGAAATCAAATCTTCTTTGATTATCCATAATTCCATCGCGTAGAAATATAACGCCCAAAAAAATGGGCAAGTGCAGCGGCTCCGCCGTGTCGCGGCACTTGTCCACGCGAGGAGCGAAGCGACGAGTGCTTGATTATGTTGTTTGTTAGGCAACGCTAGATAACCCATGCGCCCGACTCTCCCTCAAAAGAGATCTGAATACACTCGAACTGATCAGAATTGTCGCTGAGGTATATTTCCAGCCCACCGGCCAGGCAGATGACAATGGTTCTGTTGTTTGGGACTTTATACTCAGTCACTTCAACATTCATAACTTCAAAAAACTCAGGAGAAGGCCACTCGCCCTCACGCCAGTTCCCAACCACTTCACCATTCCGAACGAGTTCAACGGGTGACTGAATGGCAAAGTTAACATCACCAAACGAGAAATGAAGGTCAAACTGCCCCACGCGTATTTGCGTAGTAATCTGTCCAACCATTTTCGAAAGTTCGAGTTCTTGAGGGATACGATACATAGTTGCCTAACGATCAACTTTGGGACAAGCGACGAGGGAGTGAGTCCCTTGGCCCGACGCGTAAGCGGTTTTTAGCGGGGCAACTTGCAACAGTGCCTTGTTAGTTTTCGGCCCTAACATGCTTGAAACCGCCACATGCCGTAAGGGTTGTTAAATAGTGATCCTTCCCCGTAGTCAATCGGTTCAGCAGCAGTAATTCGGTAAGCTGGTGAGTTCGCATCAACTGAAAAAGTTTGCCCGTCCTTTATATCTGGTGATTCAGATAATAAGTAATGTGTGAATACTCTTAGAAGCTCACTTGGATTTTCAGATTCACTGCTTAGGATGATCGCATCAGGTAGGCCAAAGTTATGCATACCACAAGAATAGGTGGTTTCTGATGTAACATAAACTACGTATGACGAGTGGCTCTTGAACAGGTAGTTGTATTTACACTGCTCTCTCCAATCTGTTGGAGGGTGAGCTAAGCCAGAGCTTTCAACTTTTACGCCATAGCCTCCAGCACTAAGCAAAGCATTTGCCGCATTCATAATTGAATGCGCCGACTCGATTGAGCCACCTTTAGAAATCAGATAACAGACCGATTTATGAGTGGAAATAAGTTTCATTTCCGAGCTTTCTTTCCAGTGTCGGCCTGCAACTTCAAAAGCTGACAGCATTCTTTCATCTCGGTCACAAAACTCTAATTCAAATGACTCTTTCGTTTCTAGGTTCATCAGAACCATTCCCGCAAATATATAGCCATCACTATTTTTAACTATGCTTTGGACGAGCTCACTCCTGTCAGCCCATGGCCCAGGAATACACAATACTATTTTAATTTCTGTTTCAGACATGAGATATCTCAATTAAAAAAACTAACGCTGCGTTAAGTAGTGAGCAACGCCACCACGAAGCCTAACCATACCACCTTAAACACAAAACCCAACGATGGAATGAAAAATGCCGAGCGTTGGGAATCTGTCTTAAACGCTTTGTTAAATGGCTATGCCGGGCTTACTTCGTATATTGCGATTTTTTCATTCAAATATGTAGAACAACTGAACATAGAAAGCTTAACTAAACTAACAGAGCCATCACCAACAACACCTGATACATCAATCGTATGCCCGTTGCCTAATTGTGCATTGAAAGATAAGTTACCTAGAGCAGTAAATATATTCTGGCATGTCTCAGCATTGAAATACCCAGTAGACAAAAACTCGAACTTATAACCGTCTGTTGACTTTTTTTGTTCAGGATAAACAGATAGCTCGCAGGAAGCGTATACTCTCTTTGAGTTTATTGAAGACATAGATACGGGGCCTCCCATGGAAAAACCAATTATTGAAGTCATGGTTTCTTCGTCAAGTTTCCCATACTTTTCTTCTATAGGAGCAAAAATTATATCGTAATATTCATTGTAATCCATTGTTCACCTTCAATTGCCATTTAACGCCGCGCTAAGCGGACTAAAAAAGTGGGTTATAATGTGTAGCGAAGCGAAACCTAACCCACTGTTTTAGTTCCGTTTTAAGCGCCTTATTATGCAGTCAACAAAGAGCTGGAAAAACAAATTTAGTTAAATAGACAATTTTTTCTTTTTAGCAAAAAATACAAACGCCTTAATTGATAAATATGAAAACATAATGATCAACAACAGCAGGAAGCTAACCAAGTATTTAAAATGCTCTTCAAAGTTAATATGCCCCTCAGAAATTAAAAAACTTAAAGTTAAATACAAGGTAAAGAATGAAAACGAATTAGAAACCATCGTTAAAACTACAATACGAACCTTGGACAGCATAACTTTCAAATTCGAGTTCCAAAATAATATTGCCACCAACGTCGGTATAAGGTGGACAAGATAGAACTGAAATTTTACTTCCATAACGAATACCTGCATAACGCTTCAGTAAGGGGCAGCAAAGCGAGCAGGGTTTTGTACTAAACTCGCGGAGCGAGTACAAAACGCAGCGCAACTTTGATGTCCCAGCCCAAGCTTGCTTGGGCGATTTAACTGACTTGTTATAGGGCGACTCATTTAATTAATCTCTACCAAACGATCATTTTCGAAAATAAAGGTATTACCTTCGAAAGAAATACTATTTACATCATCAACAACAAAAGCATCAGGTTTTGCTTGCCTGAGTAAATGAAGGATATCTTTTTTGGAATAGTCTTTACTACCTGCTACTACCAACTTGCCCAAAGTACTCTCACTTTGCTCATGATGTTTAAAAGAATCCTGAAGGTAAGTGTACGAAATTGCAGTGTCGACAGTCATGTAAATAAAGCAGATATTACTTATCACAAGTAACGGAACCACTACTAGAAATGCTAATTTCCACTTATTCATTTACGGCCCTATAACGCCCAAAGCAACGGCGCGCGTTAGCGCGTCCAGCCCGCAGGGCGATGTTGCCTTTGCTTGTTAAGTGTTCCATGGGAAGGTGCCTCCGTTGTAGAAATGGAATGTACGCTTACCCATGTATTTCTCTAGTTTTTTGCCTGCCTCTGTATGACTCAAATTCTCTAGAAAGCAGACCCTAATTGAGCCACCTAGGTCCGATTGAGAATCTGCTTCAGCTTCAATGAATTGAAATAATGGTTCCAAGTAAGGAAGTGATGTCAGGCTTTGATGATCTTGTAAATATTGTCCAAACTCTGACAACACTCCACACATAGTAGAATCACCATCATCATTTCGATGGAAATTCTCGTCACTATCCCATACCTCTTGATATTTAGGTTCCAGAGAAACTATGTAGTCGAGTAATTCAGAGTACGAATTCATATTGACACTTAACGCCTCGTTAAGAGGCAATAAAATAGTTGGCTAAAATTAAGCGACGAAGGAGCAAAAGCCAACTGTTTTTTGTCCTTTTAAACGACTTGTTATATTTACAATTCGATCATATCAGCGATTTGATAACCAAGATTGGTAATTCTAAATACTTCACCTTTATGACCACGATCTTCAATTAAATCTTCATTTTCTAGTTCTTGGATAGCTGATTTCCAGCGAGCTACCTCTCTAGGCTCTTGTGAGGAAATTAAATTTTTACCATTTGTTTGAACGTCATCCCCCCCTATGTAACTTAGAGACATAATTGTGCCACCACTATCTAGGCTTGCCTCTTTAAGTAATATACGAGCTTCACTTGATAACTTTGGAATTGAAGTATTTGATTCTACTATTTCGTTTTGAGGTAAAAATGAATCATTAACGTCAAATTGAAATAAGGCGTGTTCATTAACTTTAAGTTGAAGATGACGGTAAAATTTTTCTTTGAAATCAGAGTGGCTATCATAACCTTCATATAAGCCACGAGATTGACAAGATTTTTTAAACTTACTTAGTTCAGAATATTGGTCGGGATCAACGGTATCCATTACGACGGGCTGACTTGAAAAATAGAGCATTGCGGGCTTATCAGCCGCAATATGTTTTTCTATTTCTTCAACAGCACCACTAGCGTACTCAGTGGTGGCTGTTCCAATACGAGTCCAGAAAACACCAACGAGGAAATCACATTTGTCTAAAATTTGATTATTTATAATTTCTTGAGGAGACGCCCCCATTTCTGGAGATGAATGAGATTCCCACCCAACAGGTAACAAAACAATATTTCGTGACTTCGAATGAACAGCGTTCCATTCATAAATCACATCACGAATGATAGTTCTTTCAGATGCTACATCACCTGGTGAAGCAATCATCACATTGAATACTTTAGCTTCGTAACTCATAACCTGAACTCTCCTTGTAAATATAACGCCTAGCTAACGGCGCGTTTAGTTTGGCTAAAATGTGAAGCGAAGCGGAACGAAGCCAAACGTTAAACGTCCCGTTGAGCTATTTGTTAGCTGTAATTTGCCAACTATTTAAATAAAAGAATACGACACCATGCACACTACCAATTAAACCAACTACCAAGCTTACTGGAAGTGAAATAGTAAGAATATACTTTACAACTTGCCACCAATTAGCACCGAGTAGCGGGCCTCCGGCAGCCATAACTTCGGAAGATATACTCAAAAACCAAAATATGACCGACGCTATAAATGCCCATTTAAAGCCATCGATTGCGTACAGTTTGAGCGTAGCTTTACCCTCAATTAAAAATTTAGCAAGAACAGAAGAACGGTAGGACACCAAGACTGAAATAGGAACTAAAACGAATAACATTGCAGGTAACACACCCCACCATTCAGAAGCCAGAAGCATTCCAGTTGATAACCAAACTACCAACGTAATGATTCCATTTGTTAATCCGATGTGTCGGTTATTCACGATACTTCCATTACAGCTAACATCTTATTAAAAGGAAAAATTCCTTGTTTAAACAATGAATTTTTCCTTCTATCAAACATTTATTGCTATGAAGATTATCACTAAACCTTACTCAATTCAGCACACTAGCCAACACATTGATAAAAAACTCATGATGAAAGTATGCAAGCAGTTGGGGAAAGAAGGAAAGTAAAAAGCACTGGATGAGTAGCCAGTGCTTTTTTGTTGGTTGAGCGTTTTAACTACTGCTTATTACAAGCTAGCCATGTACGCTCGCCAGCCGCCAAATTCACTAACATCTTTAGCTGTGGTCGTTGCGTAGCCTTCGCAGATAAAACTGTTAACCCAGCTTCCATCGGCTAACTCAATTTTGCCTAGACCTAGAGGGTGCGGGATGCCTTGCAAAAAGCTGCCAAGGTGTTGTTTGGGTAAGCGCCATACTTCTACTTCTATCGCTACGCCATGTTCCTCATCACGAATCATGCCGGGGCGCGCGGGCGGACCACCTGCCAAGGCATATAACTTGTAGGCGCTGGCGCTTTGAGTAGCGTTAACTAATTGCCCTGCTCGCTCGGTAAGCTGAAAGTTAAGGGGTAAACCTGACAAGTGAGCACCACACACTGCTAGGTCCATGTAATCATCCTTTATGCTTTCTGGGGTTTGCAGTGCCGGTAACGCTTGTTTGCTTGCACCTAAATTAAAGCCATTATCTTGTTGGACAAGCGCAGCCATGCTGAGGATCTTTCTGTCATTATAAGCATCGCTAAACAGGGTAATACCAAAGCTTTGAGTATTACCTTGCTTGTTTTGGTAGAAACCGGCAGGTACCGATATCGCGCTGTAGTCCAGCAAGTTCATAAAGTTGGTGTAGTAGCCCATATTTGAGTTAAGTTGAATGGGATCATCTCGTAATTGGGCAATGCTATAACTACTGCCCGCTGTTGGGGTAACAATTGCATCTACTTGTTTAACTAACTCGTCACAGACCACTTTATAGGCTTGCAGTTGATAAAAGGCCTTAAAGGCATCTACCGCATTGTGCTTTGTAGCGCCGCCAATAATGGTTTGAATAACCGGTAAACATTGGCTTTGATCTTTTTCAAAAAACTCTTGAATAGCGGCATAACGCTCGGCCACCCATGGGCCTTCGTAAAGTAATTTAGCGGCTGCTAAGAATGGCTCAAAATCAATCTCTACTAACTCTGCGCCTAAACGCTGTAGCTGTTTGAGGCTTTGCCCAAACAACTTTTCTGTTTCTGGATTATCGAAAAACGCAAGGTTGCTTGCTTTGGGCACACCAATTTTAAGAGAAGTTAACTCCTGCAAAGGCTGATAGTACTGGCTTTGATTAGCTTGTTGGTTGGGCCTTGCGTAGCAATCATCAGCGTCGTACTGGCCAGCTACGTCCAACAGCAAGTTTAAATCATCACTGGTATGGGCAAACAAAGTGACACAATCTAGGCTTTTACAAGCTGGCACTACGCCGCTGCAACTAAGCAAACCTTTGGTAGCTTTTAAGCCAAGAATATTATTGAGCGCAGCGGGCACTCGACCAGAGCCTGCGGTATCGGTCCCCAAAGAGAAACACACTTGGCCCAACGCAACACTTACCGCACTGCCTGAGCTAGAGCCACCAGAAATCATGCTTGGGTCAAAGCTATTTTTAACTGCTCCCCAAGGGCTGCGAGTACCCACTAAACCTGTAGCAAACTGGTCTAAGTTAGTTTTACCCAAAGGCACCGCACCAGCGGCAATAAGCTGTTTCACCACAAAGGCGCTGTCACTGGGTTGGTAGCTATATTCTTTACAGCCTGCGGTAGTTGGCAAGGCTGTTAAATCAATATTGTCTTTAATCGCAAACGGCACACCATACAAAGGTAGCTCCGCAATATCTTGCTGCTCTAGTGCGGCCAAATAGTCGGCTAATTGTTGCTCACTTATGGTAGATATCCAGCAGTTGTTAATGTCGCTTTTCACTGCTGCTAACTGCTGCTCTAAATATTGCTTAGCGCTAAACTGTTTGCTTAGGTAAGCTTCGCGCAACTGCGAAATAGTGTAGGTACTTGTTGTCATGTTATTCGGTCTCCATAACCATTAGGCGCTGCCCTGCGTGAACTTGGGAACCTTGAATTTGGTTCAACTGTTTTATTACTCCGTTTGAAGGCGCAGTCACTTCTAGTTCCATTTTCATTGCTTCTAACACTGCCACCACTTGGCCAGATTTAACGCTTTGACCCGGCTCTACCATTACTTGCCATAGGTTGCCGGCTACGTGGCTTTCTATCGCCAGTTCTGAGTCTGCTAAAGCGTCTTCTGTAGCGCTTTGTTGGCTTTGCTCTTCTACCGAGAAGTGGGCTTGGCCGCTTTCTTCCCAGCGTTGGCGCTCGGCTTCGAAGGCTTGTTGTTGCTTAAGCTTAAAAGTTTGAATGCTCTCTTGTTGCTCGTCTAACAGAGCTTGATAGCCTTTTAAGCTGAATTCGGTTTGCTCAATTTTTAGCGGGTAATCTCCGCGTGGGAAATCTTTACGAATTTGCTTAAGCTCATCCGCACTCACTGGGTAAAATTTAATTTGATCAAAAAAGCGCAGTAACCACGGTTTAGTGAACTCTTGAGTGCTGCGGTAGCGATTCCACATCTGTAGAGTGCGTCCCACAAACTGATAACCACCCGGCCCTTCCATGCCATACACACATAAATAAGCGCCGCCAATGCCTACAGCATTTTCTGGTGTCCAGGTACGTGCTGGGTTGTATTTAGTGGTGACTAAACGATGGCGAGGATCGATAGGAGTAGCAACTGGTGCGCCTAAGTACACATCGCCTAAGCCCATCACTAAATAGTTGGCGTTAAACACAATGTCTTTCACTTGTTCAGCGGTGTCTAAGCCGTTAATACGACGAATAAACTCGATATTATCGGGGCACCATGGCGCGTCTTTACGCACAACGTCGTTATACTTTTGAATCGCTAAGCGAGTGGCTTCGTCGTCCCAAGATAGCGGTAGATGCACGACTCGTGCTGGCACACTAAGTTGGTCAATATCACCAAGGCTTGCTTCTGTTTGCTCTAGTATTGCCAATAAACGATCTAGCGGCAGCTCTAGGTTGTTGTAGTGAACCTGTAGTGAACGAATACCCGGCGTAAGTTCTTCAATACCGGTAATGTTTTGCGCTTGCAAGTTAAGCATTAAGGCATGCACTCTAAAACGCAGCGCTATGTCTAAACGCTGCGGGCCATACTCAATTAACAAATAGTCTTCACCCGCTGGACGGTATACCACCTTTTCACCATAAACATCACTAGCTAAGGTTTTTACAATTGGCGTGGTAATGGGTGCAGCGCTAATTTCGCTATTGTAGGCGTTGCCTAGCGCTAAGCTTGCTAATTGCTCTCGCTCTGCCTGCTCTGCTTGCTTAATGCTTACTGGAATAAAGTTGATTTCATCGCCCGCTTTAAGCTGCCCCATTTTCCATAGGTCGGCTTTAATAATGGTTGCCGGGCAAACAAAGCCGCCTAAGCTTGGGCCATCTGGGCCAAGGATCACTGGCATATCGCCAGTAAAATCGATACTGCCTACAGCGTAAGCGTTATCGTGAATGTTAGAAGGGTGCAAACCCGCTTCGCCGCCATCACTACGTGCCCACTCAGGCTTTGGCCCAATAAGGCGCACGCCGGTTCGGCTAGAATTGAAATGCACTTTCCAAGTAGCTTTAAAAAACTGCTCGATGTCTTGGTCGGTAAAAAAGTCTGGCGCACCATGCGGGCCGTAAATAACGTGAATATTCCACTGTTGAGTAATTTGCGGCTTTTGCTGTAACTCTCGGCCTAGCAAAAAATCGTCAATGGCATTTACTTGCTTAGCATCTGGCAGTTGTAGTACATCACCGGTTCTTAGCGCACGCCCTGCGTGGCCGCCAAACTGACCTAAAGTGAAGGTAGATTTACTGCCTAAATACTCTGGACATTGAATGCCGCCGCCTACCGCTAAATAGGCGCGAGCACCAGCATCGCTCACTTTGCCTAATGCTAAGCTTTGGCCAGCGCTTACTTTAAATACTTGCCACATCGCGCGGCTTTGGCCATCTAAACTAATCTCTATATCTGCGCCACCAACTGCAACCAAGCTGTCTTGATTAAACTTAAGCGTTGGTCCTTGTAGGGTAATTTCTAAACCAGCAGCATCACTTGGATTACCTAATAGCTGATTAAGTAACTGAAAGCTTTGTGCGTCCATTGGCCCTGATGGTGGAACGCCAATATCCCAGTAGCCTTTTCGTGCTGGGTAATCTTGAATAGTAGTTTGTGTGCCAGCGCTTAGTACATCCATAGTACTAGGTCGATAAGCAAAACCATTTAAGCTTGAAGTTAGCAAGGTGCCTTGCTCTAAGGCAGGTAAAGTTAGCAACTGTTTAAGGTAGGCTAAGTTGTGCTCGATACCATACACTTGGCAAGCCTGCAGCGCCTTGGCTAAACCAGCAATGGCAGAGTCTCTATCTGCTGCGTGGTATTGCACTTTAGCCAGCATTGGGTCGAAAAATGGAGAGACTTCTACCCCACTTTCTATCCAATGGTCGATACGTAGTTGCTCAGCTGTTGGCAAACCTAGTTCCGCTTCGATTGGCCATGCAACATGACTAAGTAAGCCAGCGTTTGGTTGGAAATCTTTGTTAGGATCTTCGGCATATAAACGGACTTGAATAGCGTGACCAGAAGCCTGTAGATTGCAGGCTTTATCAACCAATGGATACGTTTGTTGAGAGAACTGCGCATAGCCCAGCTCTACCATCCATTGCACTAAATCGACACCAAACACCATCTCGGTTACGCCGTGTTCCACCTGTAAACGGGTATTCACTTCTAAAAAGTAAAAGGCTTGGCTTTGCTGATCAAATACAAACTCTACGGTGCCTGCACTGCGGTAATTAACACTTTCGGTAAGCTGCTTGGCAGTTTGTTGTAATTGCTGGCGAATAGCTGGGCTTAAGTTGGGTGCTGGGGTTTCTTCAATCACTTTTTGATTGCGGCGCTGCGCTGAACAATCACGCTCGCCTAAGGTTAATACCTCACCAGCACCATTACCAAATACTTGTACTTCGATGTGGCGAGCTTGGGTAATAAACTTCTCGAGGAATAAGCCCGCATTGCTAAAGTTGTTTTCGCTAAGGCGTTTTACGCTATCAAAAGCTTGGCTTAATTGCTCTGCGGTGTCGCAACGTTGCATACCAATACCGCCGCCACCAGCTGTACTTTTTAGCATAACCGGGTAACCCAGCTGTTCGGCGCAGCTTAAGGCTTGTTGTTGATCTTCTAAAAGTCCGCTGCCTGGTAATAAAGGCACTTGTGCTTGTTCGGCTAATTCGCGAGCACAATGTTTAAGGCCAAAGGCATTCATCTGCTCTGCCGTGGGGCCTAAAAATACTAAACCTTGTTGCTCACAACGTTTGGCAAAGTCTTGGTTTTCACTTAAAAAACCATAACCAGGATGAATGGCTTGCGCGCCCGTTTGTTTGGCAACGGCAAAGATTTTGTCGATGTTTAGGTAAGTTTGACTGGCTGAACCTTCACCCAAGCTATAGGCTTCGCTGGCTTGGCTAATGTGCAGGCTGTCTGCGTCGGCGTCGCTGTAAATAGCCACGCTGGCAATATTCATTTTGTTAAGGGTTCGAATGATCCGGCAAGCTATCGCGCCACGGTTGGCTATCAATACTTTATCGAACATAGTGTCACCTGAGAGCTGCGGGTCGTCCCGGCTAATAACAAGGCGTGTTTAGGGTCGTCCCTAGCCTTAATCTAAAGAGTTATTACTTGTGTTTAAGCTGCATCCCAAATCAACATTTCTACTGGGGTTGGGTTGTAGCCATTACAAGGGTTGTTTAACTGCGGGCAGTTAGACATTAGAACGATCACGTCCATCTCGGCGCGCATTTCTACGTATTTTCCAGCACCGCTAATGCCGTCTTCAAAGGTTAAACCACCGGCTGCGGTAATTGGTACGTTCATAAAGAAGTTAATGTTGTGGGTAATGTCGCGCTTGGTTAAGCCGTACTGTTCGTTCTCGGCAACCGCCAACAACCAACTATCGCGACAAGCGTGCATGCATTTTTTATCCAATGAATAACGCACGGTGTTACTTTCGGTGGCACAGGCGCCGCCTAAGGTATCGTGGCGACCACAGGTATCGGCAGTAATGGTGAGCATTTCGCGACCTAGGTTGGATAACAGCTTTGTACCAGCGGTTAAGTAAACATTGCCTTGTTCACGAATGGTATCCATAGCGCTGTATCGCTCGCTCGGATCGGCTGCACTGTAAAACAATGTGTCTGCGGCTTGGTTACCTTCTAAGTCTAAAATTCGCAGCGTTTGACCCGCTTTTAGCTCATGCATGTAGTAGTCTCCGGCTGGAACCACTTCTCGCTGGCTGGCTTGTTCTGCTTGTAAATCACTTTCTTTGATCATGAATATTATTCCTCGTTTAGCGCTTACAACTAAGCTTCACAACAAGTGCTAGCTTGGCTAACACAGCGGTAGCGTTCGGTATTTTCGAAGCCACGACCATTCTCTGGTCTAAAGTTTCGACAGTAGTCGTCTTCGCTTACGGGATCAGCTTCCAGCATCGCAACTTCAACACCATGGTTGGGATATTCACTAGCAGGGTTCATTGGATGTGGACAGGTTGTCATCAGAACTAAAGTGTCCATTTCAAAACGCAGTTCGATTACATCTCCTGCTTTACTGGCGTTTTGCTCAAACTGTAAATTGCCTTCAGCATCGGCGGCTACTTTACTAAATAGATTAATGTTAGCTGCCATGTCACGCTTGCCTAAACCATATTTAGCTAATTCAACCAGCATGGCGTCGTAGCCATTTTGTAACCACAAGTTACCTTGAGTTTGATAGCTACGCTCGCCCCATTTCTCGGCGACCTTTTGTTTGTTCGCTAAGCCACCTACGCTGTCTATCCAGCCGGTATCGTCACGGGTAATCGAGCAAAACACTCGCCCCATATCGGAATACAAACAATTACCTTTGGTTAGTTTAAAGGTGTGCTGACATTTAAGGGTATCGGGCGCGTTATAACGCTCTAACAAATCCTTTGGGTTATAAAACAATAGGCTCACGTTAGAAGCCCCTTCTGGGTTGGTAAAACGCAAGGTTTTACCTGCAGGTACAGTGACCGACCAATGCGCGGCACCGTTTATCACTTCTTGGTAAATAGGTTCTTGGGAAATAGTAGAGTTCATAGATTGTCCTTATTAGGCCACCGACTTATCAATAATCGGCTTCATCTCTTCACTAAAGCGAGCAGCATCGCTGTCTTTGCTAATAGGAATATCGAAGGTAACTTGCGCGCCAAAGCGCTCAGGGTGCTGTGCGTCATGACGATGTTTATCAAACACCCATAGGCGGTTGCCTAAACTAAAACCTTCGGAGAGATCGTGGGTAATCATAAAAATGGTAAGTTTGTGCTCTTGCCACAACTGATGAACTAGCTTGTGCATGTCTTTACGAATGCCGGGATCAAGCGCGCCAAAAGGTTCGTCTAGTAGCAATATCTTTGGCTTTTTCATCAAGGCTTGAGCAATTGCCAAGCGTTGCTGCATACCACCAGACATCTCTGTCGGGTATTTATGCGCGGCTTCTGTTAAACCTACTTTATCTAACATTGCCATTGCTTGGCTGTAAGCCTGTTGTTTTGCTTTACCAAATAGACTCGCAAGCACTGGCGCTTTAGCAAATACATCACTTAGCATTACGTTTTGCACTGCCGTTAAGTGGGGAAACACGGAGTACTTTTGAAACACAATGCCACGCTCTGGCCCTGGTTCATTAGGCAACGGTTCGCCATTTAACAAAAGCTTGCCGCGGCTGGCAGTTTCGTTTCCTAGCAGCAAATTTAGAAAAGTAGATTTGCCACAGCCAGAGGCGCCTACAATGCTAACAAACTCGCCTTCTTCAACACTTAGGTTTAAGCGCTCTAGCACAACGTTATCGCCGTACTCTTTCCAAACGTCTATGGCTTGAATGATTGGAGTGCTCATTATGCGTCTCCTTGTGTTTTGTGATACCAAGAAAAAGCATGCACCGACAACTTGCGCAGCAGCCAATCCATTACAAAGGCCAATACACTAATCCACAGCACGTAAGGTAAAATCACGTCCATCGCCAAATACCGGCGAATAAGGAAGATGCGATAACCCAAGCCCTCTGTGGCAGCAATTGCCTCAGCAGCAATCAAAAATAGCCAAGCACTGCCCAAGGTTAAACGAACCGCTTCGATTAGCTTTGGCAGAATTTGCGGAATAACTACTGCAATAATGGTTTGCCAACTTGAAGCACCTAAGGTTTGCGCTTTTAAGATCTGTTCATTAGGTAACGCATCGGTGCGCAGCTGCAGGTCTCTAATCATAATTGGGCAGATCCCAATGATGATCAGCATCACTTTAGATAACTCTCCCAAGCCAAACACAATGAACAGAATAGGCAAAATTGCCATGGGTGGAATGAGCGAGATGGCAGTAACCAATGGCGATAAAGGTGCACGTACGAATGGCACCATGCCATTAGCAACACCCACCATTAAGGCCACTAAGGCGCTGATCCCCACCCCAAGTGCCAAGCGAGTTAAGCTAGCAAGCGTATCTGCCAGCATTAAGTACTCACCACTGCGTTTGCTAGGCTCAAACGCCATGCGGTTAATTGTTTCCACAAAACTCGACATAGCAGGCAATAACTTATCGTTTGGATTGTCTGCTAAACGCGCCTGTGATGCAGCCATGTATAAAGCAATTAGCAGCAAAAACGGTAGTAGGCCCAACATCAGCCGCACGAAGCGGCTAGGTTTTTTATTAATTATGCGAGTCATAGGCAGAGCCTTATAGTTTGCCTTCGGCAGCCATATCCATGTACTCGGCTGTAAAGCGAAGTTTTACGTTACTTGAATCGCCATAAACACCTGATGGAGTTTCGATACCGATAAAGCTAGCATCTGGTGCACCTTCACCTAACAAACCGTGATGGTGCGAAAACTCGGCTACTTTAGCCATGGTGCTTTTTAAAGTTGCGCTATTGGTAAAATCAACAGCTTCTTGAGGTTGGTAGAACATTTTAGTAGACGCTAATTGCGCATCATAACCGGCCAAATCGGTACCTGATGCTTCAGCCATAAATGCACGAGCTTTCATTGCTGCTTCATCATCACCTGACATAGTGGCCATAATCTCGTACCACGCGCCAGTTAAAGCTTTACCTAGCTTAGGATCTTGCTTAAGCGTATCGGTGTTCACTACTAGCAAGTCGATGATCTCACCTGGGATCTTAGATGAATCGAACACCATGTTGGTATCTGGCATTGCCACAATTTCGCTTAGTAGCGGATTCCAAGTAGTAACAGCTGTTACATCTTTGGTAGTGAATGCAGCAACTAAATCGGCGTCGGAGGTGTTTTCAACTTTGATATCACGCTCTTTTAAGTCTACTGACTCTAAGGCGCGAGCTAACAAATAATGCGAAACACTTAACTCTACTAAGTTAACTTTTTCGCCTTTTATGTCAGCAAGGCTTTTATCACCTTTAAGTACTACACCGTCGTTACCATTTGAGAAGTCACCAACAATTAGAGCTGTCGAATCCACGCCACTGGCAGCAGGAATAGTTAGTGCGTCCATGTTGGTCATTACTGTGGCATCAAAACCACCGGCGGTGTATTGGTTAATTGACTCGATGTAGTCGTTCACCTGCACTACTTCGATATTGATATCGTATTTGTCGGCCCACTTATCAACAATGCCTGAGGCTGCACCATAGTCCCACGGCATCCAACCAACATAGATAGTCCAAGCGAGTTTATAAGTAGGTTTATCGGCGGCTTGGGCAGATACAACACTAAGCGCACTTGCGCTAACGATGGTGGCTGCTACTGCCAGGGTACGGAGTGGAGATTTAATTAGATTTATCATGGTCACCTCAATGTGGTTATGCACTTTAAAATAAAAACATGAGAGACGTATTTATTGTCATCTCCCGGGCTTTTATCCCTCCGTGTAACCTCTATGAGGTTGACAACTCTCGGTCCAGACACTGCGTTGCAGCCGGAACCCTAGATGTCTATTGCAAATTTTAAGCGGCTCTTGATGAGGCAGAGCCATACATCTCTCATGTCGCAAGTATTAAGTAGCAATGGATATGCCAACGCTAACGCATCCCTCTATCTAGGTATAAATCACTAAATGAAGCCCCAGTAATTGCTACCAAAAGGCACCATAACGGTGCAAATATGTGATTTATGCACCAAAACTTAATAAAACAAGGGCGTGTTACGCTGTGTGAGAAGAAAACAGTATTGTGGCTACAATATAAAGATAAGCAACGAGCAATCTACTGCGATGCTTCAAAGGCTTATATTCATCAACAACTTAAGTTAACAAGTGAAACTAGCGAGCCTTAAGTAAATCACTTATTGCTTTTAGCTATACCTATTTGATTTTTTATATTTATACTCGAATAACTAATTACATTAGCGTGATGAATTAAGCGTTCTTGATTGGCACTCAGCAAAAAGGAGTTATGCATGAGTAGTATTTTTTCCCCTGCCGTTTATTTAAGTGACAGAGTAGGTTTTAAATACAAGTTCATAATGTGGACTTGCTTGTTTTTAATGCCAATCGTTTATGGTTTTGGGTCAATTATCCTCACCATGAATAAAGAGATTACATTTACCGAGAATGAGTTAGCAGGATATGAGATTGTTAACCAACTGCCCGGTATCTTCAACTCGGTAGTGAGGCACCAGCATCTAAATACGCTAAGAACGATGGGCGCAGATTACGACAAAGATGAACTCAGCTCTATTCAGCAAGATTTAAATAGCACTCTGCAGCAACTAAGCTCGCAACTTTCTGGCGATAATAAAACGTCGATGGAGCAAGCCCAACAGAGCTGGCAGGCCCTAGCTGAAAGTAAAAGCTCTTTAGGTAAGCTGCTCATTGAACATGAAGCCTTTCTTAGACAAATTAGGGCCATCACCTATAGCGTAGCCGCGAGTAGTGGGTTAACTAGAGATCCTGAAGTAAGCAGTTATTACCTAATAGACATAGCTACCGCCCGTTTACCTATATTACAAAGCAACATAGCTAGGCTAAGAGATAAAGGAGGCGACATTGCTGACTTTGGCATTCTCGACGCTGAAGGTAATGCTGATCTTCAGTTTAGAACCGATAATGCCATCGAAGTGCTTAACGATATGGATAAAGCCTTGGCACAACTAATATCTTACGATAAACAGTTTGAAACTAAACTGGGTAAACAAGCCCAGCAAACTACCGAAAGCATAAAGCAAATCGTTAATTTGATTCGTGATGAAATTCTTAAAGACCAACAAGTTAAAACCAATACCGATACTGTTTTTCAGCTTGCGAATAACAGCTTAAGTCAAATCGAAGATTTTACCGCTGCTTCGCTTAGCTACTTTGGCGAAGAGTTAGGTAAGCGTAAAGCCAGTGCAGAACAAAAACGAGCCGTTATGCTGTTTGCCCTACTCGGGGTGCTACTAGCATGTTGCTATTTCATGATTGGTGCTTATCTATCCATTCGGCGCACCGTTAAACAAATTCGCTATGTTGCAGGTAGAGTTAATCAAGGCGACCTAAGCCAAGACTTAACAGTATATGGTTCTGACGAACTTGCTGACATTGCCCATGACTATAAAACCACCTTAGAAGCATTACGATCGTTGTTAGAGCAAGTTAAGAGCGGCTCTAAAGAAATGTTAATTGCTACCCAACAAATTGATGGCAAATCGCAAGAGGTGAGAGATGCGATTAATCAGCAGCAACTAGAAACGCAGCAAGTAGCTACTGCAGTTGCTGAGATGAATGCCACTGTTAACAACATGGCTGAAGATGCGAATAAAGCCGCAGACTCTACCCTAGCCTCCCAACAAGCAGTTGTTAACGGCCAAACGATTGTCAGCGAAACCATTTCGACGATTGGTTTGATAAATGAAGAAGTACTTACCACCTCTACCTCACTCAATCAGCTACAAGAGCAAACAAGTGCAATAGGTGGAGTTATCGATGTCATTAGAAACATTGCTGAACAAACGAATCTTTTAGCATTAAACGCAGCTATTGAAGCAGCTCGAGCTGGAGAACAAGGTCGTGGCTTTGCGGTGGTTGCTGATGAAGTGAGAACCCTTGCCAACAGAACCCAAACCTCAACTGATGAAATTCAGAAAATGATCGAAGGTTTACAATCTGGATCCTCGAGTTCAGTTAATGCCATGGCAAATGCTAGCAGCCGCGCACTTAGCGGTGTTGAACAAGCCGAAGAAGCCGGTGGCTCTTTTACCAATATTACTCAACGTGTAGACGAAGTTGTCGATTTGAACACTAACATCGCCAGCGCAATTGAAGAACAAAGTAAAGTAATGGACGAAGTGGAACTCAATATCGTACAAATATCTGATGGTGCCAATGCCGCGCTGCTTCTTGCAGATGAAGCGAGCCAAGCCAGTGGTAGCATTGGACAAGAAGTAGATAAGTTGCAGCAGATAGTTAATAAGTATCAACTGTAAGCTAAGTAACTTTATGAATAGCGCAAGGCAATGCGGCATGTGAATTCACATGCCGCCAATTTTTCTAGCAGTATGGCTGATCAATTAGATGCAATAGTTTTGTTCAAACAAAAAAGCCAGTAGCGTTAGCTACTGGCTTTTTTAATTGGTGCCCGGGGCCGGACTTGAACCGGCACGTCCTTTCAGACGAGGGATTTTAAATCCCTTGTGTCTACCAATTTCACCACCCGGGCAAAACTCTTCTTTGTAATGGAGGCGGGTCCCGGAGTCGAACCGAGGTCCACGGATTTGCAATCCGCTGCATAGCCACTCTGCCAACCCGCCAAACAGCGTTACAAATTTTGGAGCGGCACATCGGGTTCGAACCGATGACCTCAACCTTGGCAAGGTTGCGCTCTACCAACTGAGCTAGTGCCGCTTTATTCTTTATCACTATTTAGTGCAAGTGAGTAAGCAACTAGGTTGCACTACTCTTTATACTCACACTGAGCTAGTGCCGCTTTATTCTTTATCACTATTTAGTGCATGAGAGTAAACAACTAGGTTGCGCTACTCTATATACTCACACTGAGCTAGTGCCGCTTTATTCTTTATCACTATTTAGTGCATGTGAGTAAACAACCAGGTTGCGCTACTCTATATACCCACACTGAGCTAGTGCCGCTTTATTCTTTATCACTATTTAGTGCATGTGAGTAAACAACCAGGTTGCGCTACTCTATATACCCACACTGAGCTAGTGCCGCTTTAATCTTTAAACAAATTGGTGCCCGGGGCCGGACTTGAACCGGCACGTCCTTTCAGACGAGGGATTTTAAATCCCTTGTGTCTACCAATTTCACCACCCGGGCGACACGTTTTGTTGTTAACTAGGAGCTAGCCCCTGAAAACGAGTTGTACTTTAACGTATTACAGAAATGAGTCAACGGATTTTTTAAGGGAGTTGATTCAAGTGCTTAAAAAGCGATCTAGGCGCTGCCTTTTCACACCATTGCTGTATTTACGTTGCGAAAATAGGCGGCCTTTGCACACTACCAAAGTAAAACAGATATCGATAAACAAATGATTTGATGCGCTGATTAATTGCAACAATGAGATTAGCTGACAAGATGAGGAAAAACTTGGGAAGCTTGAGATATAGGATAGATAGAAGAGTTGGTGCCCGGGGCCGGACTTGAACCGGCACGTCCTTTCAGACGAGGGATTTTAAATCCCTTGTGTCTACCAATTTCACCACCCGGGCGACACAAATTTATAGTATGGAGGCGGGTCCCGGAGTCGAACCGAGGTCCACGGATTTGCAATCCGCTGCATAGCCACTCTGCCAACCCGCCATACTATGTGTGTTAAATTGGAGCGGCACATCGGGTTCGAACCGATGACCTCAACCTTGGCAAGGTTGCGCTCTACCAACTGAGCTAGTGCCGCTTCATCTGCTTTACTTGCTAGTATGAATAAATAGACAACTTAGGTTGCGCTACTTTTTATATCCACACTGAGCTAGTGCTGCTTCTTGCGTATTACCTAAGTAATTCGCCTTTAACACTCCAGCGTTGCCGCTGAATGTGCTGTGCATTTTAGCGACCTAAATCTTTACGTCAACTGTCTTTTAATAAGTTTCTTACTGTTCGTTGGATTTTTAGGCTAAAGCTACGATTTATTAATCATTTTGCTTTAATTCTGGCCACGCCAGCATTAAATAACTCACCATTGACCAAAGTGTAAGAACAGTTGCCACATAAAATAGTACGTAACTGGCCTGCGTAACAAAAGGGGCTACTTGTGCGGTTAAGCCGGTAATAGCTGCCATTTGAGCAGCTGTTTTATATTTTCCTATCCAAGATACCGCAACGCTTGAACGCTTACCAAGTTCTGCCATCCACTCTCGTAGGGCGGAAATAATAATTTCGCGGGATATCATGATAACCGCAGGAACAGTAACCCAAAAAGTCTGATAATGCTCTACCAACACCACTAAGGCTGCAACTACCATAGCCTTATCGGCCACTGGATCGAGAAATGCACCAAAAGGTGTGGTTTGCCCCAGGCGTCGCGCTAAGTATCCATCTAAATAATCTGTAGCAGCCGCTAAGCCGAAGATAAATGCAGCGGCCAACATGCCCCACTCTACGGGAAGGTAAAAAGCTATTAAGAAAAACGGAATTAATACAATTCTAAACGCGGTTAGTATATTTGGAATATTTATCATTATTTTTCATTTATAAAACTACTGCCGCTATGTTGCCTAATCTTGCCTAGTGATGCAACGAATCATAAATTTTTTGCGCTAAAGTAGGGCTAATTCCGGGAACTTTTTTAATTTCGTCAACACTAGCGCTTTTGAGCTGTTGCATTCCACCTAAATGCGTTAGCAATGCTTGACGCCGTTTGGCCCCTACTCCATCAATATCTTCCAACACACTAGTCTTACGCGCTTTGTCTCGACGATTACGATGACCGGTTATCGCAAAGCGATGGCTTTCGTCTCGAATATGTTGAATAAGATGCAATGCAGCGGAATCACTAGGTAAATGAATTTCGGTCATCGCTTTACCAATCAGCAGTGTCTCTAAGCCTGGTTTGCGGGTTGTGCCTTTAGCGACTCCCACCAACAAAGGCATGGGTTCTAGATTTAGTGGCTCAATGCTGGCAAAAGCTGCAGACAGCTGCCCTTTACCACCATCAATAAACAATACGTCGGGGATCTTTTCTGCTAACTGAGCTTTTTGGTAACGACGAGTTAATGCCTGCGCCATTGCGGCATAGTCATCTCCACCAGTAATGCCGTCGATGTTAAAGCGACGATACTCAGATTTGTTTGGCCCTTGTCTGTCAAACACCACGCATGAAGCCACCGTGCGCTCACCTTGGGTATGGCTGATATCAAAACACTCCATACGTTTAATTGGCTGTTCTTGCTTGAGCAGCGCTTCAAGTTCAGTGACCCGATGGTGAATGGTGGCTTCTTGATTTAGTTTGGTTAACAGGGCATTTTCTGCATTGGTATTTGCTAGCGCAACAAACCGCAGCTTCTCTCCACGTTTTGGTTGAGAAAGCTTTACTTTGCAATCGAGTTCACTTTCGATTGCAGCTTCTATCTCTGGCCAATCGCCTTCGATATCGGGCAACAGCACCTCATTAGGTTGGTTGCCTTTACGTTGTTCAGACAGGTAATACTGCATCACAAAACTGCGCAGTACTTCAGGTAAATCGGCTTGTTTAGGCACTTTAGGGTAATACGAACGACTACCTAGTACTTGACCATCACGGATAAGCAACAAATGAATAACGGCAATGCCATTTCTAAAAGCAAAACCCAATACGTCACTATGCTCGGTATTGCCACTCACAAACTGTTGCTCTTGAACTTTGCGTAAAGCTTGAATTTGGTCTCTAAAACCCGCGGCAGCTTCAAAATCTAAGCTATCGCTGGCCTTGGTCATCTTTTCGGCTAGTTGATTTATTACCTGTTGGCTTTTGCCCTTTAAGAACATACTCGCAAGATCTACTTGCTGTTGATAGTCTTCTTCACTAATTAAGTTTACACAGGGTCCTGAACAACGTTTAAGTTGATACTGAAGACAAGGACGTTGACGGTTGGCGTATTCACTATCGCTACACTGGCGAATAGGAAATAACTTCTGCATCAAATGCAGGCTTTCTCTTACCGCATTACCATTAGGATAAGGGCCAAAATAATCGCCTTTATTACGTTTAGCGCCTCGATGCATCGATATCCGCGGATGCTTGTGTTTACTTAAAAGAATATAGGGATAAGACTTATCGTCTCGCAACAGCACATTGTATTTGGGTAAGTGCTTTTTAATCAGGTTGTGTTCGAGAATAAGCGCTTCGGTTTCGGTATGCGTAACCGTAACTTCAACCCTTGCTATGTTTGAGACCAAGGCACGGGTTTTATTGCTGTCGACGTTTTTTCTAAAATAGCTACTTAAACGCTTCTTAAGCGATTTAGCTTTACCTACATAGATTACTTCATTAGCGGCGTTATACATCATGTATATGCCGCTAGCTTCGGTGACTTGGCTTAGAAATGCCTTACTATCAAATGGAGCGCTATCTTCGAGCAAAATTACAGCTTGTCTGTGTCTATCATGCCGTGGCGAATGGCTAAATGAGTTAACTCTACATCGCCGCTAATGTTCAACTTGCTAAACAAGCGGTAACGGTAAGAATTGACCGTTTTGGGGCTTAGGCTGAGCTGGTCAGAAATATCGGTAACCTTTTCGCCTTTGGTAATCATTAGCATTATCTGCAACTCGCGTTCAGATAAGCTTTGAAATGGATTGTCTTCTGCCGGATTAAACTGACTGAGAGCCATTTGCTGAGCGATCTCGGGTGACAGATAACGCTGCCCTACGTTAACCGCACGAATAGCTTGTAGCATTTCATCTGGGCCGGCACTTTTGGTTAAGTAACCACATGCGCCAGCTTGCATCACCTTGGTAGGAAATGGGTTTTCAGTATGAATAGTTAACACGATAATCTTAGCATCTGGATCGTAACGCAATATCTTGCGGGTAGCCTCTAAGCCACCAATTCCAGGCATATTCATATCCATTAAGATTACGTTGGCTTGGTTGCTTCTGCACCATTGAACGGCTTTCTCTCCGCTCTCGGCTTCACCAACCACTTTAAATCCTCGAACGTCTTCTAAAATGCGACGGATCCCTGTACGCACTAGCTCATGATCGTCAACCAGAAATACGTTTATCAAGCGTTTTCTCCGCTGTAACTAAAACATCAATCTACTAATTGGGCGGGTTGCCAGACCTTGCATCGTCTGCGCAGCAAACTTTATATCCCATCAGGATAATAATTTAAAGGCTTAAGCGATATAAGTTTAGAGTAGAACTGAGATTATTGGCAGTTTGCGCAATAAACTGGCAATTTATCCACATTGGATGTGAGGTAGTGCAGAAACGAAAAACGCCAGCGTAATGCTGGCGTTTTTCTGAATAATGGCGGAGGAGGAGAGATTTGAACTCTCGAAGGGCTATTAACCCTTGCCGGTTTTCAAGACCGGTGCATTCGACCACTCTGCCACCCCTCCGCAGCAACGGGGCGCATATTACCTAGCATTTTTAAGCTTGTAAACCGTCATCTTTGAATTTTTTGGAAATGTCTAACAATTGACTAAATGCTAGGCAAATTTTGGCCATAAAAAAGCCCAGCATAAGCCGGGCTTTTTAGCAGTTTGTCGCTAGCTTACTTAGGTAAGTAGCTCTTTCCCATTAAGAAGGTATCAACGGCTTGAGCTGCACCACGACCTTCGTTGATTGCCCAAACAATCAAACTTTGACCACGACGCGCATCACCAGCTGCAAACACACCTTTCACATTTGTGGCGTATTCACCGTAGGTTGCTTTAGCATTTGAACGAGCGTCTTTTTCAACACCTAGTTCGTCAATAATACCTGCTTCTGGACCCATGAAGCCCATAGCTAGCAATACTAAGTCAGCTTTGATGACTTCTTCACTGCCTTTTACTGGCTCAGGAATCATTTGGCCGTTAGCGTTTTTCGTCCAATTGATCTTGGTAGTATGAACTTCCGTCACGTTACCTTGCTCATCACCCACCATTTTCTGGGTCATAACTAGGTAACGACGCGGATCTTCACCTTGAATGGCAATCGCTTCGTCTTGACCGTAGTCACGCTTTAAAGTGCGCTTAAATTCTGGCCAAGGGTTGTCTTGAGCACGTTCTTGCGGAGGCTGAGGCATAATCTCTAGCTGCATTACGTTCTTACATCCGTGACGCAGTGAAGTCCCCACACAGTCAGTACCTGTATCACCACCACCAATAACCACAACGTGCTTATCTTTAGCGCTAATGTAACGGCCATCTTCTAGGTTGCTGTCTAGCAAGCTCTTAGTATTTTTACCCAAGAACTCCATCGCAAAATGAACACCGTTTAACTGGCGACCTTCTACAGGCAGGTCACGTGGAACCGTTGCGCCAGTGGCTAGCAATAGTGCATCGAAGTCTTCGTTCAAACGGTTAATAGAAATGTCTTTACCCACTTCTACTGAGGTTTTAAATACGATGCCTTCTTCACGCATGATTTCGATACGACGCTCAACGATTTCTTTTTGCAGCTTCATGTTCGGAATACCGTACATTAATAAGCCACCAACTCGGTCAGCACGTTCAAACACTGTTACTTTATGACCAGCAGAATTTAACTGAGCAGCAGCTGCTAAGCCAGCAGGGCCAGAGCCTACAATGGCGACTGTTTTGCCGCTGCGTTTAGCTGGAATGTTAGGTTTAACCCAACCTTCCTTAAATGCACGCTCAATAATGTTAACTTCTTGGCTCTTAATCGTTACTGGTGGAGCATTAATACCTAGTACACAAGAGTCTTCACATGGAGCTGGACATACTCGCCCAGTAAACTCCGGGAAGTTATTGGTTTTGTGTAAACGGTCAATCGCATCCTTCCAGCGACCACGGTATACCAGGTCATTCCACTCTGGAATCAAGTTGTTAATTGGACACCCAGCTACGCGTGGTGCGTAGTCTGAGTCACCAGAATGACAAAAAGGAATACCACAATCCATACAGCGAGAAGCTTGGTCTTTAACCGCTTCTTCGCTCATAGGCGTTTTAACTTCTAGCCAATCTATCAAACGCTCTGCTGGGTCGCGGTCTGTCGATAGCTTCCTGTCTATTTCCATAAATCCCGTTGGATTTGCCATGTCTCTCTCCTAAACCGCTTCAGCTTTTTGTTTGGCTTGTTCAGCCTTGGCTTTTTTCGCTTGCGCTACGCTATCAAGGTGCATATCGAATGCAGCTACCGCTACATCATAATCCGTTTCATGCTCACCCGTAGCTTTAGCTTCTTTCATGTAATTTTGCATACGCTCGTAGTCGGTAGGCATTACACGAACAAACATGCTAAGTGCGCTATCCCAATCAGCTAGCAATTCTTTTGCTACATCAGAGCCAGTTTGCTCTAAGTGATTTTCGATCAATGCTTTTAGCTCCGCTGCTTCAGCTGCATCATCAACGCCGCCTAGCTTAACCATTTCCATGTTACAACGTGAGGCAAATTGCTTGTTACGGTCTAATACGTACGCTACACCGCCAGACATACCAGCTGCGAAGTTACGACCTGTTTCACCAAGAATTACCGCTTTACCGCCGGTCATGTATTCACAACCGTGGTCACCTACGCCTTCAACAATGGCTGTTACACCAGAGTTACGAACACAGAAACGCTCGCCAGCTATACCGCGAATATAAGCCTCACCAGAAGTACCACCAAAGAAGGCTACGTTACCTACAATGATGTTCTTGCGTGCTTCGAACGGTGCGCTTGTATCTGGGTAAACCACTAACTTGGCGCCAGATAAGCCTTTACCGAAGTAATCGTTGGCATCGCCTTCAAGTTCAAACTTAATACCTTTAGCGGCAAAAGTACCAAAGCTTTGACCTGCGCTACCGTTGAATTTCACTTTAATCGTGTCTTCTGGTAGGCCTTCAGCGCCATAACGCTTAGATATTTCGTTCGACAACATAGTACCAACACTACGGTTGGTGTTGATGATCTCTGATTTCAAAGATACTTCTTCGCCACTCTCAAGCGCCTTAGCGGCATCTTTGATTAACTGGCGATCCACGATGTCGTGAATTAAGTGTTTTTGCTCTTGGCTGCAGTAAAGTGTTTCGTTACCACTGTCATCAGCTTTGTAAAGGATTGGAGATAAATCCACACCTTTGTATTTCCAATGATCAACATCGGTACGTGGTGTTAGACACTGGCTTTGGCCTACCATCTCATTAATTGAGCGGAAGCCTAGTTCAGCCATAATTTCACGTAAACCTTCAACCATCATTTTGAAGAAGTTAACAACGTGGTCAACTTGACCCGCGTAACGCTCACGTAAACGACGATCCTGAGTAGCAATACCCACTGGACAAGTGTTCAAGTGACACTTACGCATCATGGTACAACCTTCAACTACTAGAGCAGCAGTTGCTACGCCCCACTCTTCAGCACCTAGCAAAGTTGCTACAGCTAAATCGCGTGGTGTTTTAAGTTGACCATCGGCCTGTACAGTAATACGGCTACGTAGTTTATTTTGAATTAGCGTTTGATGCGTTTCTGCTAGACCTAACTCCCACGGTAGACCCGCGTGTTTAATTGAGCTAAGTGGAGAAGCACCAGTACCACCGTCGTAACCTGCGATAAGTACTACGTCGGCGTAACCTTTACATACACCAGAAGCAATTGTACCTACACCGGCTTCTGATACTAACTTAACGTTAATACGTGCATCGCGGTTAGCATTTTTCAAATCGTAGATCAGCTGGGCTAAATCTTCGATTGAGTAGATGTCGTGGTGTGGAGGTGGTGAAATTAGACCAACACCTGGTGTTGAGCCACGAGTTTTACCGATCCAAGCATCAACTTTATCACCTGGTAACTGACCACCCTCGCCCGGTTTCGCACCCTGCGCCATCTTGATCTGTAGCTCTTCAGCATTTGCCAAGTAATGGCTGGTTACACCAAAGCGACCAGAAGCAACCTGTTTGATCTTAGAGATCATTGAGTCGCCATTTTCCATAGGCTTAAAGCGAATTGGGTCTTCACCGCCCTCACCAGAGTTACTCTTACCGCCAATGCGGTTCATAGCAATTGCTAGTGTGGTATGTGCTTCCCAAGAAATAGAACCAAAGCTCATTGCACCAGTAGCAAAACGCTTAAGAATCGTTTCTGCTGATTCAACTTCACTTAACGGTACACTTTCACGGTCTGATTTAAACTTCAGTAAACCACGTAGCGTGAACGCTTCTTTAGCTTGGTTATCTACGTTTGCAGCGTATTCTTTAAACACTTTGTAGTCGTTAGTCGACGAAGCATTTTGTAGCAAACGAATCGTTGTTGGGTTAAATAGGTGACGTTCACCGTCTTTACGCCATGCGTACTCACCACCCGTTTTCAGGATTAGATCACTGAATGGGTTGTCGTCTGCAGGGAAACCTTCACGGTGACGGTTTAGCGCTTCTGTAGCGATACCGTCTAAGCTTAAACCTTCGATACGGGTCACTGTACCGGTGAAGTATTTTTTCACTACTTCAGAGTTAATACCTAGCGCTTCAAAGATTTGAGCACCTTGGTAAGACTGAAGTGTAGAAATACCCATCTTCGAGAAGATTTTTAGCAAGCCACTATTTACTGCTTTAGTGTAGCGCTCAACAACTTCATCGTTACTTAAGCTGCTTTCGATAATTGCTTGGTCGCGCATATCAAGAAGCGTTTCAATTGCTAAGTATGGGTTAACCGCTGCTGCGCCATAACCTAATACAGTTGCTAAATGGTGGGTTTCGCGAATATCGCCAGACTCAACAATTAGGTCTGCGTGAGCACGGATGCCTTCACGAATTAAGTAGTGATGAACTGCTGCTGTAGCAAGTACTGACGGTACTGCTGCGTGGTCACTATCTACTTTACGGTCACTCAAGATTAGAATTGAGAAACCATCATCTACCGCGTCTTTAGCGTGACGACAAATACGCTCAAGCGCTTTTTCTAACTCATTTTCTGCACCAGAGGCGTGGAAAGTAGTATGAATAGTCGCAGCTTGGAAGTGATTGTGATCAATGCTACGTAGCTTAGCTAACTGATCGTTAGTTAATACTGGTTGCTTAATCTCAACTTTACGACAATGCAGCGGCGTTTCTTCAAGTAAGTTTAAGTCCGCACCTACGTATGTACGTAGTGACATTACCATTTCTTCACGAATTGGGTCGATTGGCGGGTTAGTTACCTGGGCAAACAACTGTTTAAAGTAATGCGATAAGTGCGGGTTTTTATCAGATAAAATCGCTAGCGGCGTATCTGTTCCCATTGCACCAAGTGGTTCTTTAGAAGTACCAACCATCGGCTTTAATACCGCGTTAATATCTTCTTGGCTATAGCCAAATGCTTTTTGACGTTTTTCTAGGCTGTGTTGCGTAGCAAAACGGTCGTAACCTTCTGGTAATGGAAGATCATCTAAAACAATCTTGTTTTCTTCTACCCATTTGCCATAAGGCTGGCTAGAACACACTGTGTGTTTAACTTCATCATCAGCAACAATGCGGCCTTGTTCTAGGTCGGCAATGAAGATTTTACCTGGTTGCAAGCGGCCTTTTTGAACCACTTTAGATTGATCTACAACCAATGCACCTGTTTCAGAGCCCATTACCACTAAACCATCATCGGTTACTAAGTAACGAGAAGGACGTAAGCCGTTACGGTCAAGTGTTGCGCCAATTACTTTACCATCGGTAAATGAAATTGAAGCTGGGCCATCCCATGGTTCCATGATGCAAGAGTAGTACTCGTAGAAGGCACGCTTCACCGGGTCCATGTCATCTTGAGTTTGCCATGCTTCTGGCACAACCATCATCATTACTTGTTCAAGCGGACGACCACTTAATACAAGTAGCTCTACACACATGTCTAGGTTTGCAGAGTCTGAGCGAGAGATATCACAAACTGGATTGATCATATCCAGTTCTTCTTTGCTGAAGTTTACACTTGCAAGCAAAGACTCACGTGCGCGCATCCAGTTTACGTTACCTTTAACAGTGTTAATTTCACCATTATGTGCAATGTAACGGAACGGCTGTGCTAAACGCCATGCTGGGAAGGTGTTAGTAGAGAAGCGCGAGTGGAACATGGCAATTGCCGAAACCACACGAGAGTCTTGTAGGTCTAAGTAATACTTGCGTACTTGAGCCGTAGTTAACTGACCCTTGTACACAATAGTACGAGAAGACATCGAAGCCATGTAGAAGTCTTCATCTACACCAGCAACTGTCGCATCAGCAATGTGCAAGGTGTATTTACGTAAAACAAATAGCTTACGTTCGAAAACTTGCTGGTCTAAGTCAGCTGGACGCGCAATGAACACCTGTTCAATTTGCGGCTCATTATCTAGAGATGCTTGACCTAGGCTAGAGTTGTCTTTTGGAACTACGCGGTAACCTAATAAGGTTAGGCCTAGTTTTTCAATGTTACGGTTTAGTATCTCGCGACATTCGCGACGAATAGCTTCACCAGCAGGGAAGTAAACCATACCCACGCCGTACTCACCTGGTTTAGGTAAGCTGAAGCCCAATTTTGTTACTTCTTCGTTAAAAAACTCATGAGGAAGCTGAATGAGAATACCGGCGCCGTCTCCACTATCTACGTCACAACCAGTACCACCACGATGCTCCATGCAAGTAAGCATGGTTAATGCGTTTTCGATCACATCATGACTTTTACGCCCTTTTAAGTGGGCAACGAATCCGATACCACAGCTATCGTGTTCGAATTCTGGCCTATAAAGGCTCTTATTGTGTTGAGTTATGTTTGTCATCCAGTAATTCCTATTTACTGCTATATTAATGTTATTCAGACCGACAGGACCTTAGACATCAATAGTATTTTCATTTAAAGAGGAGCCCCACCATCTATCGATGATGTGTGAACAACTACCTTTCACAGATAATTATTCTAAAAACCTCCAAAACAACAGCATTCAATAACGCAGGAGCTAGTCCATTCGTCACGAAAGTAAACGAAATGCTACCACAGATATAATTTGAATTTCAGACTTGACTTGAAATTAAACACGATTTTTTTTTACAAAAATGCGTAAGAGACTAAAAAAGCGAGTTTTTTCTCACAAATAGTGCAGAAAAATTCACTATCACTTGATAATTTTGCGTTAAAGGCATCTTAACGTAATAAAATAACGTAATTTGTAAACCATTTTAAAGCATCATGTTGCTGAAAACGCTACCGAGAGTTACAAAAGAAAGCGATCTAACATTTACCTACAAAAAAGCCAGCGATAGACGCTGGCTTTTAGCTAAGGGTTTGCCCTTTAAGCTACATCAAACTCACGTTGTAGCGGCGGCATAACTTGTTTCTTGCGGCTAACTACGCCAGGTAGGTCGATAACTGAACCTTCAATAGTTCCACCTAAGGTAGAAGCAACCAGTGCAGCTTCATCACTACAAATTAAGCCAGTAGAGTTTAGGGTAGTAATGTCGGTTAACAGTACAAGAGCGGTGTGGTAGTTGTTTGCTTGTTTAAGCGCAACTAAGGCCGTTTCTAGTTCATCTAAACGGGCTAGTACCGGTTTTACTGAAGTAAGTTCTAATTGAGCAATGGCAAATTGTTTACCATTAATCTCATAAACTTTTTGATCTCTTAGTACTAACTCATCCGCAGGCACTGACGCCACATCAGATTTTGCTGCAAATTGCTCATCTGCAAATGCGTCAATATCTTCAACACCAGCGAGTAAAGCTAAGGCTTCTGCAGCTTCACGATCTACTGGTGTAAATGTTGGAGAGTTAAATTTAACTGTATCGCTTAAGATGGCGCCTAACATTAGGGTAGCGGCTTCTTTACTAGGCGTAATATTAGCTGCTTGATACATGCTATAAACAATAGTACAGCTACAACCTACTGGGCGGATCCAACACTCTAAAGGTTCTGCAGTAGTGATATCACCAAGTTTATGGTGGTCTACGATACCGCGGATGTTAGCTTTTTTAGCGTCTTTTGGCGCTTGCCCCCAATCAGAGTAATCAATTAGCCAAACATCTTCGCCAGCGATCTCTGTGCGCACTTCTGGTGCTGCAAAACCAATTTTGTCTAAGAGAAATTTGGCTTCAGGATTAGGTTCACCTTGAGCAATCGCTGTTGCTGGTGTGCCTTGCTTGGTTAATAACTCTGCTAACGATATTGCACCGGCAATACTGTCACAGTCTGGATTAGTATGTCCTAAAACTAACATCTGTTATCCGTCTCTCTTAATCGTTGAATGGTTTAGGCAAACTGCCCTGTTAATGCGCTGATCATAGGGCTATGTGATGGCGAGTGCAATACTAAGGAAGGTTTAAGCTTGTTGATTATTTCGCTTAATCAAAGCAATTTTGTTAAGTAGTTGAGCGTCTTAGGAAATTATTCGATGATAATTTGGTGAGGCTAAGCCCACTTTTAGATGGCGGATTTGATTTTATTTGTAAAAAAACTCGTTATACTACAATTTCGTTTTACATAACTTAACGAACTAACTCAGTCATAACGGAGTGAAAAAATGAATCAGCCGAGCACGATAAACTATAGCGCTGCATCGAAACTGGAAACAAATAAGGTATTGCGTAACACCTACGCCTTACTTTCGATGACCTTGTTTACCAGTGCCATTGCAGCATTCTTTGCAGTAGTCGCCGGAATTGGTAGCCTGGCATCTATTGGTATGATGGTTGCCGCCATGGTAATCGTATTCTTCGTTCTACCGAAAAGTATCAACTCTTCTATGGGTTTGGTTTGGACTTTTGTATTCACTTCATTGATGGGCGCCTCTTTAGGCCCGTTGCTTAGTGCTTACCTCCAATTCCCACAAGGTCCTGCTATTGTAATGCAAGCCCTTGGCATGACAGGCTTAATTTTCTTTGGCTTGTCTGGTTACGTGCTAACCACTAAGAAAGACTTCTCTTTTATGAGCGGTTTCTTAATGGCAGGCCTAATCGTTGTTGTAGTTAGCATGTTGCTTAACTTGTTTTTGCAAATCCCAATGCTTAGCCTAGCCATTAGTGGTGCAGCAGTACTGTTGTTTTCTGGCTTCATTCTTTATGATACCAGCAACATTCTAAACGGTAATGAAACCAACTACATACGTGCAACAATTTCAATGTACTTAAATGTATTCAACATTTTTGTTCACTTGCTAAGCATTTTAGGTTTCTTAAACGACGACTAAGCTATACAGCTGAAGGACTATTACGCCCTGTTCTCACAGGGCGTTTTTATTTATGGTACTTAATTTTAAACTAGATGCTTCCAAACTTAATTGGACCATAGCCTGTAAAGCCGCTGGTTTGGCTATGTTTATTCTCAGCCTAGGTTTGGTATTTAATTTAGACTTCGCTTTAACTGCAACACTTGGCGTGGTTGCGGCTGGACTTGCAGACAGCCCAGACTTTTATCAACATCGCCTGCAAAGCACCCTGTTGATGATGGCGAGCTTTTCTCTAGCCAGTGTCTCAGTTACTTTACTATTTCCCCTTCCCTGGCTATTTGCCATTGGCTTATTTTGTTCTAGCTATCTATTTATGCGCATGCCAGTGCTTGGGCAAAAGTACGGTGCAATTTCCCTGTGTTCGTTAATCATCGCTATTTATACGATGCTTGGTTACAACACCTACGAAAACCCTTGGTTACAACCCTTTTGGCTAGTGATAGGCGCTTTGAGTTACGCCTTACTCTCATTGCTTATTAATGCGCTATATCCAACCCGCTGGTTAGACAGACAGCTCGACCAAATATTTAAACAGATTAGTCTTTATCAATTAACTAAGACCCGCTTATTTCAACGCGAAGCAAACATCACAGATATACAAGTAAAGCTAACTGCTCAAAGCGCCGACATTGCAGAGCAATTGGGTGTTATTCGCCATGGATTATATGTTTATCAGCAGCGTAACAAGCAGCATGTTGGTTCCAGCCAAATGGACCGTTTTTTTAAAGCCCAGTTACTGCATGAACGCTTAAGCTCCTCACACTTAGACTATCAACGTTTACAAAGGGTTTTGCCAAGAACCTTACTAGCCGACACTAGAACAGTGTTAGTTAAAATCGCACGGGTTATTGGCGCAAAGCACCTCGATGCAAGCGCGGAGAAAGAATTAATATCCGCTGTCGATGATTTAGAAACAGCACGGGCAAATCTAAAAGACGTACCTCCCCGCTTTGCCTATATGCTAAAAAATTTGCATAAGGTTATCGCCTTATGCTTTAACGAACAGCATTTCCCCGAGCCTGAACATAGCTTCTCACCATTTACTCGAATATCGGTAAAACAATACCTGTCTCAGGCTGCTGATATCAGCCTAAGTATTAATCGCCATGCCTTGCGAATGGCCACGCTAATGCTACTTGCCTATGGATTAATCCAATTGTCTGGCGATGAACATGCCTACTGGCTAATGCTTAGTTGTTTACTGGTGGTAAAACCTAATTATCACGATACTAAAAAACGCGTAGATAAAAGAGTATACGGCACCATAGTTGGAGTTGGTTTCGCAGCGGCCTTGAGCTACTTACGTCTGCCTGATATAGCACTAACATCATTAATCCCCGGTTTAGTGCTGTTATTCTTTTTGTTCTTTCACCTTAATTACGCCATTTCGGTCGCCATGATTACGGTGTTTGTTGCCATCTCTCTCGATCTTCAAGGCTACCCAGCTAACGAAGCATTGATAGTGCGTACCTTAGTAACAGTAATTGGTGCCTTAATGGCAATGGCGGCACTTCGTTACCTGTGGCCCGATTGGCAACACAAACAAAGCAGAAAAATAATTAGTCAATTGTTTGCTAACACTGCCAATTATCAAACCGCTATTTTTAACCAATATTTTAATGGCGATGTTGAAGAAACCACTGATTTTCGATTAAGTCGTTACCACGCATATCAAAGCGAAGCAGAGCTAGTTCGACATTGGCAATACATGCTAGCGGAGCCCAGCCACAAGCAGCGTTTATCGCCAGACTTATATCAGCTAGTTGGTTTAAGCCATCACTTGTTATCGCACTTGTCTGCATTATCAACACACCGCACTCAACTACAATCCAATCAAGCGGCCGAGCGTTTGGCTTGTTTGGGCGAATTGATTCAAAGCGAATTACAATTGATGCATGATTACTTGTTACTAAAGGGGCCACATCGACCCATAGTGCAAGCAAACAACGATGCATTTACCCGAGCAATTAACCAACTTCTTCCCCAGTTAGTCGGCAACGAACTGTTGATTGCTTATCAACTGCAGTTAATCGGCAAAGACTTAAAGAAAATTCGTCAACTACTAGTAAATGGTAAGTGGTAAACTAGCCACAAGATAAAAAAGGCACAAAGTACACAATGATTGAATTTAACGGTCAGCAATTTGAAACCGATAAAAATGGTTATTTAGTCGACTTAAACAGTTGGTCGGAAGACCTAGCAGCGCATATAGCCCAGCTAGAAGAAATAGAAATGAGCGAAGCCCATTGGGAAGTGGTGAGGTTTGTTCGCAACTTCTACTTAGAATTTAATACTTCCCCGGCCATGCGAGCCTTAGTTAAAGCGATGGCAAAAAAGTTTGGCCCAGAAAAAGGTAATAGCCGTTACTTGTATAAGCTATTTCCGCAAGGCCCAGCAAAACAAGCCACTAAAGTTGCCGGGTTGCCTAAACCAGTAAAATGCATTTAACACTTGATTTGCATATAAAAAAAGCGCCTAAAGGCGCTTTTTTCTTTTAACCATTACTTAAACCGTAATGGTTTCTAAACCGCCCATATAAGGCTGCAATACTTCTGGAACCTTGATGCTACCATCGGCGTTTTGGTAGTTCTCTAATATAGCCACCAAAGTACGGCCTACTGCCAAACCAGAGCCATTTAATGAGTGCAGTAATTCAGGCTTCTTAGCGCCAGCAGCACGAAAACGTGCTTGCATGCGACGGGCCTGGAAATCTTCGCAGTTAGATACTGAAGAGATTTCGCGGTAAGCGTTCTGAGCCGGAACCCACACTTCCAAATCGTAGGTTTTTGTTGCACCAAAGCCCATGTCACCTGTACACAGCGTTACAACGCGGTAAGGAAGTTTAAGCTTTTGAAGGATGTTTTCGGCGTGTTGGCGCATCTCTTCTAATGCTTCGTAAGACTTCTCTGGATGAACCAGTTGCACCATTTCAACTTTGTCGAACTGGTGTTGGCGGATTAAACCACGCGTATCACGGCCATAAGAGCCCGCTTCACTGCGAAAACACGGCGTATGGGCAGTCATTCGAATCGGCAATTCAGCCTCTTCCACAATGCTGTCGCGTAACATGTTAGTGAGCGGTACTTCTGCAGTTGGGATTAAGCTCATGCCAATGCCTTCTTCGGTCGCTGGCTGAGTATGGAACAAATCCTTGCCAAATTTAGGCATTTGACCGGTGCCATATAAAGAGTCTGAGTTAACCAAGTAAGGAACGTACATTTCTTGGTAACCATGCTCCTCAGTATGCGTATCTAACATAAACTGAGCGATTGCACGGTGTAACTTAGCAATCTTGCCTTTCATTACAATGAAGCGTGAACCACTAATTTTAACTGCATTAGCAAAATCTAGCCCTTGTAAATCGCTACCTACATCAACGTGATCTTTAACCTCAAAATCAAAGCTTGGAAGTTCGCCCCAAGTATGTAATTCAACGTTTTCTTCTTCGTCTTTACCAATAGGCGCACTAGGATGAGGAAGATTAGGTAAAGTTAAAGCGTAATCTTTAATTTCTTCTAACAGCTCACTTAGTTCGGCTTTAGCAGCGTCGAGCTTTTCGCCAAGCTGGCCTACTTCTGCCAAAAGTGGCGCTATATCTTCACCACGACCTTTAGCTTGTCCGATAGATTTGGAACGGGTATTACGCTCATTTTGTAGTTCTTGGGTACGAACTTGCAGCTCTTTACGACGACTCTCTAGCTCTGTCAATCGTGCTACATCTAGTTCAAATCCACGAGTCTTTAAGCGCTCTGCGGTGGTTTCTATTTCGCCGCGCAACAAATTAGCGTCTAACATTCAATAACCTACTTCCAATTCTTGTCGTTAATTAAAGGCAAAGCTCCAATCTAGCCTACGGTAGTGAAGGCAAAATAAGCTTTGCTAATTATTTGGTTTCCAAAACTCGCTTATTATAAAGCAACTACTTACAGACACAATCGGGCTATAGGCTGGATTGAGTAATAAACTGAAAATAGTGTTGTTTATTGTTGGCTATTGCGCTTGTTGGTCTAAATTACGCAGGTATTCAAGCTTTTCAGCAATCTGCTTTTCTAAACCACGAGGCTCTGGATGGTAGAACTGATGGCCTAATAAAGGGTCTGGAAGATATTGTTGACCAGCAGAATATGCATTAGGTTCATCGTGAGAATAACGGTACTCTGCGCCATAACCTAGTTCCGCCATTAGCTTGGTTGGCGCATTTCTCAAATGCACAGGCACCTCGGCATCGCCGAACTCTTTTGCTGCAAGCCTAGCCGCTTTAAAAGCGGTATACACCGCGTTACTTTTAGGCGCACAGGCCAAATAAACCACAGCTTGAGCTATCGCCCGCTCCCCTTCGGCTGCGCCTACTCGGGTAAAGCAGTCCCAAGCGCTTACAGCAATTTGCATCGCGCGGGGATCGGCATTACCCACGTCTTCAGAGGCAATAGCTAAACATCTTCGCGCTACCGATAGAGGGTCACCACTAGCTTCCAAAATTCGACAGTACCAAAACAATGCAGCATCGGGCGATGAACCACGGATAGATTTATGTAGGGCTGACAACAAATCATAAAACTTATCACCGCCTTTATCTATATGACTATAGCGCTCTCCGGCAACTTGCTTGAGAAGATCAAAACTTAGTTGTTTCTGCTGGCCTTCGCCCTCAGCCAATTCACTCATCATCTCTAACAAGTTTAAGGCGCGGCGTGCATCCCCACTCACTAATGTGGAAAGCGCTTCTAATACACCTTCTTCAAAATTTAGTGTGTGTTGCTTTAGCAACTCATCTTCGTTAATTGCTCTATTCAACAGTTGTTGGATAGCCTCGCAGTCTAAAGCGCGTAATACATAAGTTTTGGCCCGTGATAATAAGGCATTATTAAGTTCGAAAGACGGATTTTCGGTAGTTGCGCCAATAAAGATAACAGTGCCGTTCTCAACATACGGTAAAAACGCATCTTGTTGGCTTTTGTTAAAGCGGTGCACTTCATCAACAAACAAAATGGTACGCCGACTAACCTGTTTGTTTTGCAGAGCACGGTCAATAGCCGCGCGTACTTCTTTTATCCCCCCGGTTACGGCTGAGATCTTTTCTACTTCCGCATCGGCATACAATGCGGCTAATTCTGCAATGGTGGTTTTTCCTGTACCAGGAGGCCCCCAAAGAATCATCGAGTGCAACTGCCCAGAAGAAATGGCTTTATGCAGAGGTTTGTCAGCGGCCAGAATGTGTTGCTGGCCGACATAATGCTCTAGTTTGCTGGGCCGCATTCTCGCAGCAAGAGGCCTAAAGTCGGCCTCAAAATTCAGCTCTAAGCTCATTAGCGTTGGTCATCAATCATAGTGTTCTTTGGGATCTCAAACTTAAACAGTTTTTCACTAAAGCTTGGATTGGCTTTAAAACCTTGAAGATCAAATTGGCTACGCTGTCCGGTACTTTCAATAATATCGAAGCGAGAAATACTATTATCAGCATTTAGCTTTACCCAAAAAGCAGCTTGTAGTGGGTCATCTTTAGACTTAACTAAAAATCCTTGTTGCTGTTTTTCTACCTGATAATTTTGCCAGCTTTCGCTGCGGTCATCTGCCAACAAGATGAATGGTGATTGATTGATGGCTTCACTCGCATCCATAATCGTTACTTGCTCAACAAACGGACTGTAATACCAAATGGTTGAGCCATCAGACACAATCATATCTTGCTCGGGCATCACTTGTTGCCAGTTTAACTTAGCAGGACGAGCTAAACTTAGTTTGCCTTCGGCTTCATGAATGCTTACGCCATCAGCATCTATCACGGTTTGTTTAAACTGCGCTTGAAACCCTTTTAAATCGGCAAGATGCGTTCTTAGCTCGCTAGCTGCGTCATTGGCAAATGCTTGGGCAGATAACAAAGCAGCAAAACTTATACTCAATAATTTTTTCATCTTTTCTCTTAATCAATTCTCACTGGAGGCGGCGCGATAACTTCCCGGTTACCGTTATGACCTGGTGCACTAACAATGCCCTGAGCTTCCATTTGCTCAACGATGCGAGCGGCGCGGTTGTAACCAATTTTAAATTTACGCTGTACGCCAGAAACCGAGCCACGGCGCGTTTCTGTAACGTGCATAACAGCTTGATCAAACAAAGCATCTAACTCTTCATCCGACTCTGCTACTTCACCTGGCAGCATAGCATCGGGGCCAGCCTCACCATTTAATATCTCATCAATGTAATCTGGCTCGCCACGTTCTTTCCAAGCTGATACCACAGCATGTACTTCGTGATCGTCCACAAATGCGCCGTGAACACGGGTTGGCACACCAGTGCCTGCCGGCAAATAAAGCATATCTCCCATACCTAGCAAGGTTTCAGCGCCTTGCTGGTCTAAGATGGTACGTGAATCAATACGACTAGAAACTTGGAATGCCATACGAGTTGGAATATTCGCTTTAATTAGACCGGTAATAACATCTACCGATGGCCGCTGAGTAGCTAACACCAAATGAATACCTGCCGCACGGGCTTTTTGTGCAATACGTGCAATTAACTCTTCAACTTTTTTACCCACAATCATCATCATGTCGGCAAATTCGTCAATGATAACCACAATATGAGGCAGTTTTTCTAAGGTTGGCGCAGTTTCAGCCATACTGTCTTCGGGCTTCCACAATGGATCAACAATTGGGTTGCCGGACTCAATAGCATCTACCACTTTTTGGTTGAAACCTTTAAGGTTTCGCACACCCATTGCAGACATTAACTTGTAGCGTCTTTCCATTTCGCCAACACACCAACGTAAAGCATTCGCCGCTTCTTTCATGTCGGTAACAACTTCAGACAACAAATGAGGAATACCCTCGTAAACTGAAAGCTCCAACATTTTGGGGTCAATCATAATCATCCGAACATCTTCTGGTGTTGATTTATACAGAAGACTCACAATCATTACGTTTACGCCCACCGACTTACCAGAACCAGTAGTACCTGCAACTAACAAGTGAGGCATTTTTGCCAAATCAGCGACCACCGGTTGACCGGCGATATCTTTGCCTAACACCATAGCTAAAGGCGACTTTGACTGATGGAAGGTACTGCTATCAATAACTTCGCTAAGATAAACAATCTCACGATAACGGTTAGGTAATTCTAATCCAATCACCGATTTACCAGGTATCACTTCCACTACCCGCACACTAATAGCAGACAGCGCGCGTGCTAAATCTTTAGACAAGTTAGTAATTTTGCTAACTTTAACCCCTGGCGCTAAATCGAGCTCAAAACGGGTAATCACTGGGCCTGGATGAACGGCAACTACCGATGCTTGAATATTAAAATCAAGCAGCTTTGCTTCAACCAAACGAGAAACTTGCTCTAATTCTTCTGGTGAAATTGGGTTAGCTTTTTTGTCGGGTCTATCTAATAAGTTCATATCAGGTAAACGGCTTAACCTAGGTTGAGCAGGTTTTACCGGCGATGCGGGTTTAGCTGCAGGCGGTTTAGCCACTGCAACAGTTTCACCGTCAAAGGGAATATCTGGCATGGGCTCAGGAGCAGTATCATCGATAATCACACTTGGTGGATCAATCGCTTCGTCTTCGTAAGCAAATTCAATATCTTCTTTAGCCTGTGACAACTCTGCTTCAAAGTCACTGTCCATGGAGAAACTTGGCTCAACAGCAACAGAGGTTTCTGGTTCTGAGTAAACAGTTTGCTCGAGCGTTGGCTCTTGATATGTATTTTGCTCTTCAACAAAATCCTGTTGAAGTTCAGCATCACCTACAGATAAATCACTTTGAGCAGGTTCTTGTGATGAAGGCTCAGTAGCAAAATCCCTCATAAGAACATCTTGCTCTAACTCGCGCTGTTTTTTATTACGTAAACGTTCAGGAAAACTCACTATTGCACGGTAAGATGAGTTAAGACCTCCACCAAGTTGCTCTACAAACTGAACCCAAGACTGACCGGTAAACAAGGTAATACCACCGGCAAAAACGGCTAATAAAATAATGCTAGTGCCAAGCAAGCCAAACACTGGAATCATTAGCTGAGTGAAGATATCTCCCACTAAGCCTCCTGAAGAAAAGAAATGAAAATCATCAATATGAATGCTCGCTAGCGTGGTTAAGCTAACGAAGGTGAATACAAAGCCAATTAGCCTGAGACCTAAAGTGAAGAAGTTTACTTGGGCTACCGGACAAGGGCGCCAAAACAAGGCCCAAGCCAACAAGCCACAAATAAACGGCATGCTATAAGCCATAAAACCAAAACTAAACAACAGTAAGTCGGCAAACCAAGCACCAGAACTTCCCGCAGCATTAGCAATACTTTGCTGACCAGCAGTTTGCGACCAACTAGGATCGCTCGGATTAAAACTTAATAAGGCTACCATTAGGTAAACACCTAAAGCGCCCATTGCGATGGCACACACTTCCGCAATTCGAGCAAAGCCAGACAATTTGCTGTCTGTAGTATCTGTCACAAGCGTTCCCTTGAACTAAAAATATCCAATAATTATTCTGTTTGTCTAAAAACAAAACAAGCGGCTATAGCCGCTTGTTTAACTTTATCAAAAATGAATTGGAGGGGGAAACGACTCCGTTAGTTTTTGATAACTAGTCGATTACTCTGCTTCACTTCTTCCATCACTACGTAAGTACGGGTGTCGTTAACCCCAGGTAGGCGCAACAAGGTTTCACCTAACAACTTACGGTAAGCAGACATATCTGCTACGCGGGTCTTTAATAGATAATCAAAATCACCTGACACTAAGTGACATTCTTGAATTTCTTCAAGCTGTTGCACAGCATGATTAAATTGTTCGAATACGTCAGGAGCACCGCGATTCAACGTGATTTCAACAAAAACCAGTAGCGAAGCGTCTAAGTATTGAGGGTTTAGAATAGCAGTGTAACCAGTAATGTAACCTTGGCGCTCTAAACGTCTAACCCTTTCTAGACAAGGTGTAGGGCTAAGGCCTACACGTTTTGAAAGTTCCACATTCGATATGCGGCCATCTTTTTGCAACTCATTAAGTATGTTGCGATCAATACGATCCAGTTCCTTCATTGGTCGACCTTTTGCTTCCATTAATGGTGATACGATTGTTGTCCCTAAGCACACCTAGTTGTACTGACTTTTTATGCATTAATACTTGAGGTAATTGCATAAATTATGTGAATATCCTTTCACACATAAATAAGTCATTCCAAGCGAGATGCAGAGCTAAAACCCAAGCCAATAGACTTTTTTAAACTTTTGTCTTATCCCTGAGCATTATTTATTCCACAAAATGCACGGACTATCAAGTAAAAAGCCGAATTAAAGGCTAGATAAATACGCATATCCATATAAAGTTTTATTATTTGGTAGGAATAACGAAGCCTATTATGCTGTGTCCAACAAACTTCTACTTTGTATAAAGCGCACTTTTTTCGCTTTATTACGCTTGATTTCGGATTTTGTACCCTCATATATCAAGCAAGAACTTTAAGGAATTGTAGCAATCATGAGCAATGCAAAACACCACAAACTAATTATCCTAGGCTCTGGCCCAGCAGGTTACACTGCAGCTGTATATGCGGCACGCGCTAACTTAAACCCAGTGCTTATTACCGGCATTCAGCAAGGCGGTCAGCTGACCACAACAACTGAAGTTGAAAACTGGCCAGGTGATGCAGAAGGTTTAACAGGCCCTGCCCTAATGGAGCGTATGCAAGCTCACGCTGAGAAATTTGAAACCGAGATTGTATTTGACCATATCAACGAAGTTGATTTCAAAGAGAAGCCATACAAGCTTAAAGGCGATAGCGGTGAATACACTTGTGATGCGTTGATTATTGCAACTGGTGCATCAGCCAAATACTTAGGCCTACCTTCAGAAGAAGCGTTTAAAGGTAAAGGGGTTTCTGCTTGTGCTACTTGTGATGGTTTCTTCTACCGTAACCAAAAAGTAGCAGTTGTTGGCGGTGGTAACACGGCTGTTGAAGAAGCCTTGTACTTATCAAACATTGCGTCTGAAGTGCACTTAATTCACCGTCGTGAAGAGTTCCGCAGTGAAAAAATCCTCACTAAACGTTTAATGGATAAAGTAGCTAACGGCAACATCGTATTGCACTTAAACCAAACACTGGATGAAGTGTTAGGCGATGAAATGGGTGTAACCGGTGTACGTACTAAGAACGTACACGATGGCACAAGCCAAGATATCGACGTTATGGGTGCCTTTATTGCTATTGGTCACCAACCAAACACCGGTATATTTGAAGGCCAATTAGAGATGAAAGATGGTTATCTAACTATCCAGTCTGGTACCGAAGGCAATGCAACTCAAACCAGCATTCCTGGTATTTATGCTGCAGGCGATGTAGCCGACCACATCTACCGTCAAGCCATTACCTCTGCTGGAGCCGGTTGTATGGCGGCCTTAGATGCTGAGCGATACTTAGACAGCCTAAACGACTAAGTAATATATGAGCCGGTTGTAAAACCGGCTTTTTTATATCAATAATCGTTTTAATATTGATATACTTAGTAGAGACATTGTAAAAGCTATAAGTGCCTGTGCAACCAGTATTCCTAGAGCTAAATCGCCCCTTCCCTTCTCCAAATAATGCCTTAGACGATCCTAATGGTTTGTTAGCCATTGGCGCAGATCTTAGTCCACGAAGATTAATCGCAGCCTACGATAACGGCATTTTCCCTTGGTTTAGTGATGACCAACCCGTTTTATGGTGGAGCCCTAATCCTCGAATCGGCCTAGACCTATCCGCGCATACCGTAAACAAAAGCATGCAAAAATTCATGCGTAAAACCTTGTTAAAAGTTAGCGTGAATCGTGACTTTTCACAGGTTATTAAACGTTGTGCAGCCTTACGCACTGATGAAACATGGATAAACTCAGACATGATTAAGGCCTATATTGCCTTACATCAACTGGGTCGAGCTCATTCAGTAGAGGTTTGGAAAAATGATGAGTTAGTGGGTGGATTATACGGCGTTCTCGTTGGAAAAATATTCTGTGGTGAGTCAATGTTTCATACCGAAACTAACGCATCTAAGCTGGCTTTTCACAGTTTTTGTCACCACTTTAAACAACATGGCGGCGTATACATCGATGGGCAAGTTGAGAACCCCCACCTGATAAGTTTAGGTATGCAAGCCATCGAAAGAGAAAACTTTTTAGATTTACTTTGTAAGCACAAAGATGACCAGGTAAATGTAAACTGCTGGCACCAACAGGAAATCTTTTAATGCAACTGCCAGTGGGTTTGAGCCAAGTAAACAATTGCCCTTATTTAGATGAACAACAAGAGCAATTGTGTTTTTTATTGTGTGATGATGAACAAAAATCAGCCTACTACTCACAATTGTTGGAGCTCGGTTTTCGACGCAGCGGCAATGAGATATACCGCCCAGCTTGCAGCGCCTGCAGTCAATGCCAATCATTAAGAGTTAAGGTGGCAGACTTTAGCCCTAGCAAATCTCAAAAACGAATTCTAAACAAAGCTAAGCAACTTACACTTCGTTGGCAGCACCAACTCGATCAAGATGATTATCAACTTTATGCCCGCTATATCGAAGCTAGGCATAAAGATGGCAGCATGTACCCTCCAAATGAAAAAGCCTTCTTTGAATTTTTACAATGCGATTGGTCGAGCACTCAATACCTAAAATTGTTTCAAAATGAACAATTAGTCGCGGTGTGTGTTACTGATGTTTTCTCAAAGGCATTAAGCGCTGTTTATACATTCTTCGATCCAAACTTAGATAAACTCTCGTTAGGGAATCTAGCGGTTTTAATGCAAATTCACCAAGCTAAACAGCAAGGCAAAGACTGGTTATATTTAGGTTACCAGGTGGATGAGTGCAGAAAAATGAACTACAAACGGAACTATTTGCCACATCAACGATTTATTAACAGTAAATGGCAATAGATTTAGAGGATAAACTTTACACAAGGCAGTAAATCTGGCATCCTCCCTGCGTTTTTATAAGTGCGTGTCAAACAGAGGACTCAATGGCGAAAGAAGACAATATTGAAATGCAAGGCACAGTGTTAGACACCTTGCCTAACACAATGTTCCGTGTAGAACTAGAAAACGGACATGTTGTTACTGCCCACATTTCTGGAAAAATGCGTAAAAACTACATCCGCATTTTGACCGGAGATAAAGTTACGGTTCAATTAACACCGTACGACTTGTCAAAAGGGCGCATTGTTTTCCGCGCGCGCTAATCCGCAATTGTTGTATACAACAATTAAAAAGCCAGCTAATAGCTGGCTTTTTTGATTGTAGTTGCAGTACTAATTAAACTTCAGCAACTTCATCTTCATATTGAAAATCTAGCTTGCCGTCTTTGATACCAACATCTACGTGTCCGCCATCATTCAAGCGCCCAAACAATATCTCGTTCGCTAATGGTTTGCGAAGTTGTTCTCGAATAACTCGAGACATTGGTCTTGCACCCATAGCTTTGTCGTAACCTTGTTCAGACAACCACAAGCGTGCTTCGGCATTTACTTCCATTGATACGCCGTTAGCGTCAAGCTGGGCTTGTAGTTCAACAATAAATTTATCCACTACTTGCTCGATAATGGTTTCATCTAAGTGATTGAACCAAATAATGTTATCTAAGCGGTTTCTAAACTCGGGAGCGAAGATGCGATTAATTTCATCCATGGCATCAAAACTCATGTCCTGCTCTTTAAAGCCAATAGCAGAGCGTTGAGTCTCTTTAACCCCGGCGTTACTAGTCATAACCAAAATTACGTTACGGAAGTCAGCATGGCGGCCATTGTTATCGGTTAGCGTACCGTGATCCATTACTTGTAATAACAAGTTAAATACATCTTCGTGCGCTTTTTCAATTTCATCCAGCAACACAACACAATGCGGGTGCTTTAACACTGCATCAGTCAGTAAGCCACCTTGGTCGTAACCCACGTAGCCAGGAGGTGCACCAATCAAGCGAGAAACCGCATGGCGCTCCATGTACTCAGACATATCAAAACGAATCAACTCCACGCCTAAGGCCTTAGCAAGTTGCTGAGTCACCTCTGTTTTACCTACACCAGTAGGGCCGGCAAACAAGAATGAACCCACAGGTTTTTGCTCTGCCCCTAAACCGGAACGATTTAAGCGGATTGCATCAACTAACACGTCGATGGCTGGGTCTTGACCAAACACCACCATCTTCAAGGTTTCATTTAAGCTACGCAGTGTTTCTCTATCAGAAGAAGACACCTTTGCTTCAGGAATACGAGCAATCTTAGCAACAATGGCTTCAATATCCCCTGCCCCAATGGTTTTCTTGCGGCGACTAACTGGCAACATCCGCATGCTTGCACCGGCTTCATCAATCACGTCAATCGCCTTATCAGGCAAATGACGTTCGTTGATGTACTTAGCGGCAAGCTCAGCAGCACTGCGCATTGCTTGTTTGGTGTAACGTACATCGTGGTGAGCTTCGTAACGGCTTTTTAAGCCCAACAAAATCTTAGTGGTATCTTCAATGGTTGGCTCTACTACATCAACTTTTTGGAAGCGACGTGCAAGTGCGCGGTCTTTCTCAAAAATTTGATTGTACTCTTGGTAAGTAGTTGAACCGACACAACGCAATAAACCATTGCTTAACAAAGGTTTAATTAAGTTTGCTGCGTCCAATTGACCACCCGATGCTGCACCCGCACCAATAATGGTATGAATTTCATCGATAAACAAAATGGCGTTTTCGGCATTTTCAAGCTGCTTTAATAGTGCTTTAAAACGTTTTTCAAAATCGCCACGGTATTTAGTCCCAGCTAACAGCGATCCAATATCTAAGGAATAGATAGTGGCGTCTTTAATCACATCTGGCACATCTTCGTGAACAATCCGATAAGCTAAGCCTTCGGCAATAGCGGTTTTACCTACTCCGGCTTCCCCCACCAATAGCGGGTTATTTTTACGGCGACGACACAATACTTGAATGGTGCGAGACAGTTCTTTATCACGGCCAATCAGTGGATCGATTTTGCCTTTAAGCACTAAGTGATTAAGGTTGCTGGCAAAGCTTTCTAGCTGCTTAGTTTCTTCAGACTGAGCTTCGGTATCGGCAGGGCTTTGTTCAGCGCTAGGTTCTTCATCTTTACGAATGCCATGAGAGATAAAGTTAACCACGTCTAAACGGCTAATATCGGCCTTCTTAAGGAAATAAACGGCTTGGCTCTCTTGTTCGCTAAATATGGCAACCAAAACATTGGCACCACTTACTTCACTATTACCAGAAGATTGAACATGAAAAACGGCCCGTTGGAGAACCCGCTGAAAACCTAGGGTTGGTTGCGTCTCGCGCTCTCCATCGTCCTCAGGAATTACTGGGGTAGTTTGTTCAATGAAACTGCTTAACTCTTGGTTAAGCTGGTTGAGGTTAGCCCCACAAGCGACTAGGGCTTCCTTGGCGGCAGAGTTTTCTAATAAACCCAACAACAAGTGCTCTACCGTCATGAATTCGTGTTGTTGCTGTCTTGCTTCTTTAAACGCCTGGTTTAAAGTTTGTTCCAACTCTTTATTTAGCATGCATAGGCCCCCTAAAGACAATCAATACTACTTAGCTATGCTTTCTCCATAGTGCACATCAAGGGATGGTCATTTTGTTTGGCATAACTATTTACTTGTGCAGCTTTGGTTTCAGCTACTTCGGCCGTGAAAACCCCACAAACTCCTTTACCTTTGTAATGAATGGTAAGCATTATTTGGGTTGCTTTGTCCAAATCCATATTAAAATACAACTGCAACACCTCAATAACGAACTCCATAGGAGTATAGTCGTCATTATTTAAAACCACCTTATACATTGGTGGGGGTGCCGTCTCACTTTTTGCTTGTTTGGTTATTTCTTCTACATCTAACCAATCAGATAATTTGCTCATAAAAACTATAGTAGTAAAAACGCGTCTCTGTTCTCAACATAACCGCTTTGAGTTAACAAGGCTAGTAGAAAAGTACTCTGAAAACTTGACTGTAGTAAATATTTTACTAAATTGTTAAACAGCTGACTCAAAGTTGCGTCAAAAGTGACCAGCTCGGTCAGTTTGGTAGATAAATTTAATAGGGATATGTCGTATGCCAAGCGGAACAGTTAAGTGGTTTAACAACGCAAAAGGATTTGGTTTTATTTGCCCGGATACAGGTGGAGAAGATATCTTCGCTCACTATTCGACGATTCAAATGGAAGGGTATCGCACCCTTAAAGCTGGCCAGCCAGTACAATTTGAAACTCAGCAAGGCCCCAAAGGTAGCCACGCAGTAAGCATTGTTTTCGACGACAGTCAAAACTAGCGCTCGCTGCAGCAGCTAAACAAAAAAACCAGTCTTAACGACTGGTTTTTTATTGCGCGTATGTAATACCAATCGTACTAACTAACTGTTCATTCTAACTGGTTAAAATACTCGATAACTGCGTTAGGACTTTTGATTGTAGAATAACTACTTATCGAAAAATCCTGCCTTACTCTCGAGTATTTTTCCTGCGTTATTTCTGATCACTTACTTAGTGTGATTGGTATAAATTTTATTCCAAATACAAAAAAGCCAATGCCTAAGCATCGGCTTTTCTCAAATAAAGCTAAGCCTAACGTAAGCTATCAATAACATCGTTAAACAAGGCACTTGGGCGCATTGCTGCAGCCGCTTTAGTGCTATCTGGCTGGTAGTAGCCGTTTAGGTCTACTGCAGGCCCTTGAGCGGCGTTTAGCTGCTCAACAATTTCAGCTTCTTGGCTTACTAACTTTTGCGCTACTTCAGCAAATATAGCTTTCAACTCTTGGTCATCATTTTGCTCTGCTAAGCACTGAGCCCAGTACAAACATAAGTAGAAATGACTACCGCGGTTATCCAACTCTTTCACCTTACGTGAAGGCGATTTGTTTTCATCCAAGAAAGTACCAGTAGCTTTATCAAGCGTACTCGCTAGTACCGCTGCTTTAGCATTGTTAGTTACTTGCCCTAGGTGCTCTAAAGATGCAGATAGAGCTAAGAACTCACCTAAAGAATCCCAACGTAGATGGTTTTCTTTTTCAAACTGCTGCACGTGCTTAGGCGCAGAACCGCCAGCACCGGTTTCGAACAAACCACCGCCGTTCATAAGCGGTACAATCGACAACATTTTAGCTGAAGTACCTAGCTCAAGAATTGGGAATAGATCAGTGAGGTAGTCACGTAGTACGTTACCCGTTACTGAAATAGTATCTAAGCCCTGCTTCACTCGCTCTAACGAGAATTGTGTCGCTTCGCTTGGGGCAAGTACTTTAATTTCTAAACCGCTAGTATCGTGTTCGGTTAAGCACTGCTCTACTTTGCTAATGAGTTGTGCATCGTGAGCACGATTTGCGTCTAACCAGAATACTGCTGGAGTATTAGTTAAGCGAGCGCGGTTAACCGCTAGTTTCACCCAATCACGGATTGGTGCGTCTTTAACTTGGCACATTCTGAAAATGTCGCCTTGCTTAACCGCTTGGCTTAGTACAACTTGGCCATTTTGGTCAACTACTTCAACGGTACCAGCAGCTGGTGCAGTGAAGGTCTTATCGTGTGAACCGTACTCTTCAGCTTTTTGCGCCATTAAACCAACGTTAGCCACAGAGCCCATGGTCGTTGGGTTGAAAGCGCCATTCTCTTTACAGAAATCGATGGTTTGCTGGTAAACACTTGCGTAGCTGCGATCTGGGATAACCGCTTTCGTATCTTGTTGCTTGCCTTCTGCATTCCACATCTGGCCAGAAGCGCGGATCATTGCAGGCATAGACGCATCAATAATTACATCGCTTGGTACGTGTAAGTTAGTGATGCCTTTATCTGAATCGACCATTGCTAGACCAGGGCGCTGAGCATACGCCGCGTCAATAGCGGCTTTAATTTCTTCTTGCTTGGCAGCGTCTAACTGTTGAATTTTTGCATAAACATCACCTAAGCCATTGCTTACATCAACACCAAGCTCATCAAACAGCTCGCCGTACTTAGCAAATACATCTTTAAAGAATACTTTAACAACATGACCAAAGATGATTGGGTCTGATACCTTCATCATGGTTGCTTTCATGTGTAGCGAGAACAAAATGCCTTTGGCTTTGGCATCTTCAATTTCAGCTTCAATAAAAGAAGAAAGCTCAGCAACGTTTAGTGCAGCAGCATCAATTACTTCGCCTGCTAATACTGGAAAAGCTTCTTTTAAGGTGATGGTTTCACCAGCCTCAGTTTTTAACTGAATAGCTACAGAGCCAGCTTCTTGGATAGTGGCAGAAACTTCGCTGCCGTAAAAATCACCTTGGTTCATGCTAGCAACATGGCTTAACGAATCTTTCGACCATGCTCCCATTGAATGCGGATTGTTACGCGCGTATTGCTTAACAGAACCAGGTGCACGGCGGTCTGAGTTACCTTCACGCAATACTGGGTTTACTGCACTACCTTTTACTTTGTCGTATTTGGCTTTAGCGTCACGCTCTTGATCATTGCTTGGCTCTTCTGGGTAATCTGGCAGCGCGTAACCTTGAGCTTGCAACTCTTTAATGGCCGCTTTTAGTTGCGGAACAGAAGCACTGATATTAGGCAGCTTGATAATGTTAGCTTCTGGCTTTTTAGCTAATTCGCCTAGCTCGGCTAAGGCATCAGAAATTTGTTGTTGCTCGGTTAAACATTCAGGAAAGCTAGCAATAATTCGGCCGGCTAAAGAAATATCACGGGTTTCTACATCAACACCAGCAGCATTAGTAAACGCTTGTACAATAGGTAGCAGTGAATACGTGGCTAAGGCTGGCGCTTCGTCCGTTAAGGTATAAATAATCTTTGACGTCATGTCGGTCCCTAAAAGTTGTGGTTGCTCTCGCAATGGCTGCCATTTTTATACAAATGATCGAGTCTGCGAGGTGGTTAGCAAGCAATAAAAAACTACAAAGTTTGTTTACTTATCTACTCACCGTCCAATAATTCGGCCAAAATAATAAACCATTTACAAACGCTTTAACATTGTTTTACTAGTGGTACATCCATTAGATGTTACAATTGCTGCCATGAATAAGTTTGCAAAACCCCAACAGTCGCGTCGTTTTAAACGAAAGGCTGAGACCAAATCAGTAAAACCGTTCAATGGCCCGCGCCGTTTAGTTCTGTTCAACAAACCCTTTGATGTACTTAGCCAGTTTACCGATGGGCAAGGTAGAGCCACCTTAAAAGACTATGTCGACATTCCCGATGTATATGCCGCCGGCCGGTTAGACAGAGATAGTGAAGGCTTATTGTTGTTAACAAACGACGGGAAACTGCAACATAAGCTTGCCAACCCTAAAGCTAAAACCGCAAAAACCTACTGGGTGCAAGTTGAAGGCGCGCCTAAAGATGCTGATTTGGAGCCCTTGCGTAAAGGCATAGTGCTAAAAGACGGTCCCTGTTTACCGGCCAAAGTAGCGCTTATGGATGAACCAAATTTATGGCCACGCAATCCACCAGTTCGAGAGCGTAAATCCATTCCAACAACTTGGTTAAGCATTAACATTAAAGAAGGCCGAAATAGGCAGGTTCGCCGCATGACAGCAGCTATTGGCTTCCCCACCCTGCGCTTGGTTCGCTATCAAATTGGCCGCTATACCTTAGATGGAATAGACAACGGCAGTTACCAACAATTAGTGGGTGAAGAGATCTCTTAGAACGACATGCTGAAATGCTGTTTTCGTCACAGTTTTTCTGGTAGAATTCGCCGCAAATTTTTCCCAACAAGTTAGCATGAACTCAAACAACACTAAAAAAGTGATTGTCGGTATGTCCGGCGGCGTTGACTCTTCCGTTTCAGCCTACTTGCTTATTCAGCAAGGCTATCAGGTTGAAGGTCTTTTTATGAAGAACTGGGAAGAAGACGACAACAGCGAATATTGTGCAGCGGCAGAAGATTTAGCCGACGCTCAAGCTGTGTGTGACAAATTAGGTATTAAGCTACATACCATTAACTTCTCAGCCGAGTACTGGGATAACGTATTTGAGCACTTCCTCGAAGAGTACAAAGCGGGTCGCACGCCAAATCCAGACATTATGTGTAACAAGGAAATTAAGTTTAAGGCATTTTTGGAATTTGCCGCAGAAGAATTGTCTGCCGACTACATCGCCACTGGCCACTATGTGCAGCGCCGTTTTCAAGACGGACACTGGCAAATGCTACGCGGCATAGACAGCAATAAAGATCAAAGCTACTTCTTGTATACGCTAGAAGAAAAGCATATTGCCCAAACACTCTTCCCAGTAGGTGAAATAGAAAAGCCAGAAGTGCGCCGCATTGCCGAAGAACAAGGCCTTATCACCGCCAACAAAAAAGACTCCACCGGGATCTGCTTTATTGGCGAGCGTAAGTTTACTGACTTCCTAGCCCAATACCTACCAGCGCAACCGGGTGATATTGAAACCTGTGAAGGCAAAGTAATTGGTAAGCACCAAGGTTTGATGTACCACACTCTGGGCCAACGTAAAGGTTTAGGCATTGGCGGCACCAAAGACGGTGACGAGACTCCTTGGTACACCGTAGATAAAGACATTGAGCGCAACGTGCTGATTGTTGGCCAAGGGCACGATCACCCTCGCCTAAAGTCACGCGCACTTATTGCGGGCCAATTACATTGGGTAGACCGCAAAACCATCACCGAAGAACTACGTTGTAGCGTTAAAATTCGTTACCGCCAGCAAGACGTTACCTGCACCATTATCCCGCGTGAAAACGACGAGATTGAAGTGGTATTCGATGAGCCGCAAATAGCGGTTACTCCAGGACAATCAGCAGTATTTTATCTAAACGAAGTATGTTTAGGCGGCGGTATCATTGAACAAAAGATTGGCCTATAGCCTATGAGCAATGCAATCAACGACCGCGTTATCGCTTTTGCTGGTATCTGCCAAGCCGCTAAACTGGTGCAAGACGTAGCCAGAACCAGCAACTGCGACGAAGCAGGTTTAAAAACCAGCTTAGGTAGTATTCTAATAACTAACCCCAACGAAACGGTTGAGGTATTTGGCTCGTTAGAACAACTCAAACTAGGCCTAGGTGTAATGAGCGGCCAACTGAGCAATCAACAAGAAAAGCGTAACGCCGAAATCACGCGTTACCTGGTTAGCTTGTTAGCCCTTGAGCGCCGTTTAAATAAACGCCCAGACTTAATGAACATGATGGGCGAACGTATTGGCCAACTAGATAGACAACTACAGCATTTTGATTTGCTCGACCAACAAGTTCTGGGCGGAATTGCCGACATTTACAGCGACATTATTAGCCCGCTTGGTCCGCGCATTCAAGTAGCCGGAAACGTGAGTTACTTACAGCAACCAGTAGTACAACATAAAGTTCGCGCGCTACTGTTAGCCGGTATTCGCGCCAGCGTATTGTGGCGCCAGTTAGGCGGCCAACGACGCCAGCTACTGTTTTCACGTAAAAACTACTTGCAGCAAACAACACAACTTTTACACACCATTGATTAGTTAATTTAGGAGATCACCATGGAACTGTCGGCCTTGACAGCCATTTCCCCGATAGACGGACGCTACGGGGATAAAACTTCTGAACTACGTAGTATTTTTAGCGAGTTTGGCTTAATTAAATACCGCGTACGAGTAGAAATTCGTTGGTTACAAAAACTTGCTCAACAGCAAAACATTGCTGAAGTACCAAGCTTCTCTCCTGAAGCTATCGCGTTTCTAGATAGCATTAACGACAACTTTAGCGAAGCAGACGCTGCGCGCGTTAAAGAAATTGAACGTACAACCAACCACGACGTAAAAGCGGTTGAGTACTTCTTAAAAGAAAAAGTATCGGCAAATGCTGAGCTTGATGCTGTATCAGAGTTCATCCACTTTGCTTGTACTTCTGAAGACATTAACAACCTTTCTCACGCGTTAATGCTTAACGAAGCGCGTAACGAAGTATTAGTGCCTTACCTACAAAAGCTTATTGATTCAATCACCGAGCTAGCAAAAGAGCTACGTGCAACCCCGCTACTTTCACGCACCCACGGCCAACCGGCTTCGCCAAGCACCATGGGCAAAGAAATGGCCAACGTAGTTGCTCGTTTACGCCGCCAGCTTAAGCAAATTGAAGCAGTAGAAGTACTAGGTAAAATTAACGGCGCTGTAGGTAACTACAACGCGCACATCTCTGCTTACCCAGAAGTAGACTGGCACCAATTCTCAGAAGAATTTGTTACCAGCCTAGGTGTACAGTGGAACCCATACACTACGCAGATTGAGCCGCACGATTACATCGCCGAGCTATACGATGCCATCGCTCGCTTCAACACTATCTTGCTAGACTTTGACCGCGACATTTGGGGTTATATTTGCCTAGGTCACTTTAAGCAAAAAACCATTGCTGGTGAAATTGGCTCATCAACTATGCCGCACAAAGTTAATCCAATCGATTTCGAAAACTCAGAAGGTAACCTAGGTATCGCTAATGCCTTGTTTGGCCACCTAGCGGCTAAATTACCGGTTTCTCGCTGGCAGCGTGACCTTACCGACTCAACGGTATTGCGAAACCTTGGTGTAGCCATGGGTTACTCGTTAATCGCCTATCAAGCCACCCTTAAAGGTGTGAGCAAGTTACAAGTAAACGAAGAAAACTTACTAAGCGATTTAGATAGCAACTGGGAAGTATTGGCCGAGCCTGTGCAAACCGTTATGCGCCGCTACGGCATCGAAAAGCCCTACGAGAAGCTAAAAGAACTCACTCGTGGTAAGCGTGTAGACGCACAAGCCATGCGTGAATTTATCGATGGTTTAGACATGCCAGAATCAGCCAAAGACGAGCTGAAGAAAATGACCCCTGCCAACTACATTGGTGATGCGGTTAAGCTAGTAGACCAGCTGTAATAACTACAGCTTTAAGCCTCCCGCTTAAGGCCTAGTTAATACCCAAAGCCACAACAGATGTTGTGGCTTTTTTGTTTGCCTCACATGACAGAATCCCTCTATCTGACCCAACGACAAACAAAGTCACCAGCAACGTAACGCTTGCCATTTACTGACTATGCATACAGTATTATTAATTTTTAGCGTTTTAGAGCGATTAAATTAGATAGATTGTGCGCGTTTAGCCTTGAGCTAAAAAAAATACAAGCGTAGTATCAAACACTTAGCTTAGTGTTGAATTAGATAATAGGTTTATTAACTGTGCATGCGCGTTTTGCCAGAAAACGTATTGAGCCTTATTCTTTTTTCTTCAATCAATTCAAATAATTAGCTATGCGCGTTTTTACTGGTCTAACAAGGTAAACGCGCATGCGCAATATACAAATGTTATATTTCTATGAATTCTATTTTACAAGGATTGGCTAACGAATGAGTAACCTCTATATAGGTCGAGCTTTGATAATTGGTTGTTTCCATACGTTAGCGGTCATCACTTTAAACATAGTTCTTCGAAGTCATATATCTGAATTTTTACTTTCCATACTTCCAATATCTTTAATGAAAATTGACTTTGAGGGTGGAGAGCTGTTTTATCCAATAGGAGGGCTGATTACTTTTGGATTGATAGAGGTTTTGGTAACAACAATTACCATCTCAACATTTCTTTTCAATGTTAGATCTCGTATCGCTATGAATTGTCTTATTTTAGCTTTATCAATATTACTATTTCGCTTCATTGCTGGTGATTTAACACACTCTTGGTACTCGTTTGGATTAGCAAGCTCGATGCTATCTTGTGTTGCGATTATTCTAATCGGGACAATAAAACACAGAAAATATAACAATAGGCTTAAGGTAATGGACGGCGCAGAGCGCCGCCCCTTAGCCTAGGCGTTATAAGCCAAAGAGGATATATGAAAAGTTACAATCTAGATTCGATAGATAAAGTATTCCAATTTGCTACTCAATTCTCTCCGGAAAATCATTCGGTTTTTAGGGGAGTGAATAATTCGGAATACGATCTTATACCTTCAGTAGGTCGTCTTCCTCCGCTTTCAAATCGAGATGAAGAGCTAGACAGGGAAAAAGCGCTATTAGAACAGTTTAAAATGAAAAGTGCGCTTCGAGTGCCTTCTAAGCCGTCAAATGATTGGGAATGGTTGAGTCTAGCGCAGCATTATGGTTTACCTACACGTCTTCTCGATTGGAGTATTAACCCTCTAATTGCACTTTATTTTGCAACAGCTCACTCACCTGAGGAACTATATGGGGCGTCAGAGTTAAATGATTGTGCTGTTTACGTATTGATTAGCCACATACATATTGATTCTAGTTACCACATTCACCCATTTGGTTTAGACGAAACTTTAGAGTTTTATGCCCCAAACATCTCTGAGCGTGTAATTAATCAAGCTGGTCTATTTACTGTGCATCATAACCCTCGAAGCGCTTTCGATACTGAAAAATTGCATAAATTTGTAATTCCAGGTGGTTTGAAACCTCTAATTCAAGCAAAACTTAATCTACTTGGTGTTAGTGAGTCCACTATTTATCCTGGGCTTGATGGTATAGCAAAGTCACTGAAAACTGAATTTTACAATCAAACAACCCAACCACTAAATTTAGAAAAAGCACCTAAGTATATGCAATCCCAACTAAATGGCTTATAACAAACCGTTTAAGTCTGACTCGTAAACGCGTGCCGATTTCGCTTCGCTCCATTTTGGCACACATTCACTCACAGCTTAACGGGGCGTTAGGTATCAACAATGGCATGTTTTGGAAACTTGGTTTGCTTCAAGTGCAGAGTAGTTACGCGCAGACCAACTTGGCGCAGGGTTACTCACGACAGACCGGAATCTATCGGGAAGATAAGTTCTGTGACTAAATGCCAGCATTGTGGCGACCCAATGTATTTCTTGGGCCCGACTATCAAAGTTCCTCCTAAAAGCAAAGCTAAGCTTTGGGACCGTTTACACGCCGAGATTTTCGCGTTTCGCCGACAACTGGCTGACAACTCTAGAGTCGAAAAGGCCAAAACGAAGCACGCATTAGAAAAAGAAATAGCGAAGCTACAAATGCGGGAGCCCAATCGTGAACGTATTAAACTGATAAAGAAACATAAAGACATGTTGAAGAAATATACCTAACAAGTGCGTCAATTCGGTCGCTTCGCTCCCTAGGAAGGCGCCCACGACACGCCACCGGTTACGCAAGCGTTAACTCTAAAACAAAAAAAGCAGCCAATGGCTGCTTTTTACTAACTTCTATTGAAGCTGCTAGGCGTTTAAACCTTGGCTTTTTAAGTACTCTTCGTAAGTGCCGTGGAAGTCTACAATACCTTCTGGCGTCATTTCGATGATGCGCGTAGCAAGGCTTGATACAAACTCTCGGTCGTGGCTTACAAACACCAAGGTGCCTGGGTAGTTTTCTAAGGCTAAGTTGAGTGACTCAATAGATTCCATGTCCAAGTGGTTGGTTGGCTCGTCCATCACCATAATGTTTGGCTTTTGCAAAATCATTTTGCCAAACAGCATACGGCCTTGCTCACCACCAGAGATTACCTTAACGGATTTGTTAATGTCTTGCTGTGAGAACAATAAGCGGCCTAAGGTGCCACGAATCACTTGCTCGTCGTCGCCCTCTTTGCCCCATTGCCACATCCAGTCAATCAGGTTTTTATCTTCTTCAAAGTCGGCTGCATGGTCCTGTGCGTAGTAACCAAGCTGAGCATTTTCAGACCATTTAATGCTGCCACCAAAATCAGTATCGCCTACCAAACATTTAAGGAAGGTGGTTTTACCAATACCGTTGGGGCCAATTACCGCAATGCGCTCGCCTACTTCAACCATTAAGTCTAAATCTTTGAATAGGGTTTCTTCGTAGCTCTTCTCCAAACCTTCAATTTGTAAGGCTAAGCGGTGCAGCTTTTTCTCTTCTTCAAAACGAATGTAAGGGTTTTGGCGGCTCGAAGGTTTAACTTCGGCTAATTGAATTTTATCAATTTGCTTAGCACGAGAGGTAGCTTGCTTAGATTTTGAAGCGTTAGCAGAGAAACGGCTAACAAAGGTTTTAAGCTCGGCAATTTGGGCTTTTTTCTTGGCGTTGTCCGACAACATTTGCTCGCGTGCTTGGGTTGCAGCTGTCATGTATTCGTCGTAAGAACCAGGGAAAGTACGCAGCTCACCGTAATCTAAATCGGCCATGTGAGTACATACGCTGTTTAAGAAGTGGCGGTCGTGCGAGATGATTATCATGGTGCAGTTACGCTCATTTAGCACCCCTTCTAACCAACGAATGGTATTAATATCCAAGTTGTTGGTAGGCTCATCTAAAAGCATAATGTCTGGGTCACCAAACAATACTTGGGCTAGCAATACACGCAGTTTCCAGCCAGGAGCTACTTCGCTCATTGGGCCGTAATGTTGCTCGATAGGAATACCAACACCTAGCAATAACTCACCAGCGCGAGCTTCGGCGGTGTAACCGTCCATTTCTGCAAACTCGGCTTCTAGCTCAGCTGCGCGAATGCCGTCTTCTTCACTCATCTCTGGGTTGGCATAAATTGCGTCGCGCTCAGATTTAACCGCCCACAGTTCTTCGTAACCCATAATAACGGTATCGATAACCGCTTTATCTTCGTAAGCAAATTGGTCCTGCTTTAGCTTACCAATGCGTTCGTTTGGATCCTTAGATACATTGCCGGCACTTGGCTCCAAATCGCCACCCAATATTTTCATAAAGGTAGATTTACCACAGCCATTGGCGCCGATAAGACCATAACGGTTACCTTCGCCAAATTTAACTGAGACATTTTCGAACAATGGCTTTGCGCCAAATTGCATGGTGATATTAGAAGAAGTAAGCAATGTAAATATTCCGCTTGGTTACGTTACACCAGCATTTTGCTGGGTAATCTGATGGCTAAATTGTTTGGTCGCGCATTATGCCACAACTTGCTCAAACAACGCACATATTAAGACAAAGATCACATAAGCTTAGCCACTTTCCGCTAATACGCCGTAAAACTAAGCACTCAAGAGTTAGCTTAGCGCTTTTATATGACGGCTTAGTTTATTTGGATTATTCTAACCACCTATCATCGTAACGAGGACGAACCATGTCTGATGCTAATAACATTGCTAAAGCCGATAGCCATTCACGCATGCAATACCTAATTAAAGAAAGCAAAGCTCAAAATCAATTGTGGATCTTAATCGACGACGATGGCTGCGTAATGCTTAACTCTGAAGATGAAGACTGCGTCCCCGTGTGGCCAAGTAAGGAATTTGCTGACGCTTGGGCGACTGGAGATTGGCAGCACTGTAAAGCCGAAGCAATCTCGCTAAACAAATGGCGCAGCCGCTGGACCGAAGGCCTAACAGGTGACGAACTTTATGTTGCGGTTTTTCCTAACGAACAAGAAGAAGGCTTAATTTTGTCGCCTTACGAGTTTGAAGATGCCTTAGGTAAAGGCCGTTAACAAAAAAAGCCCCGATAGATTAAGCCTTAATCTATCGGGGCTTTTTAAACGCTTATACGAGTGACTACCAGCCTTGGGTATGTTTCTCAATTAACTGGCAATACAACTCAACTTGTTCGGGATTGTCATTTAACGCTGAAATGTAATGATACTGCTCCCCGCCCGCTTCTAAGAACTCATCACGTAACTCACAAGACACTTCTTCAATTGTCTCTAAGCAATCTGCTGAAAAAGCCGGAGAAATTACATCTACCGATTTAACGCCCTGCTCTGCAAGTTGGTGTAGTAACTGGTCGGTATAGGGTTTAACCCATGGATCTTTACCAAAGCGCGACTGATAACATAAGCGCCACTGATTTTGCTTAAGCCCTAATACTGCGGCCACTTTGGCTGCAGTATCTTCACACTGCTGCGGGTAAGGGTCGCCATTTCGTGCATAGCGCTCTGGAATACCATGAAAAGAAAACAACAACACTTCACCACGGGCGGTTAACTCCCAGTGCTGTTTAATCGAGTTTGCTAAAGCTTGAATATAAGCTGGCTCGGCATAGTAATCTTTAACCATGCGTAATTCAGGCAAGTTGTAAGTATTTTTAAGTGCTTTGGCATAAGCATCAAAAACCGGAGCAGTAGTTGATACCGAATACTGAGGATACATCGGCAATAACAGTACTTTTTGATGCCCCGCATCTAGCACCTGATTAACCACCTCTTTAATATCGGGTGAGCTATAAGTCATGGCTAAATGTACTTCGTACTTATCGCTAAGCTTGGCTGACACTTTATTGCGAATTTGTTCGCTAATAACTTTAAGGGGCGAGCCATTCTTTAGCCAAATCTGTTGGTAAAGCTTGGCAACACGTCGTGAGCGCAAAGGCAAAATAACGCAATATAACAGTGGTAACCATAATAACTTAGGCAGGTTTACCACTCGCTTATCTGATAAAAAGCGCCCCAGAAACTTCGCTACGGCGTTAGGTGTCGCTTCATCTGGTGTACCTAGGTTCACCAATACTACGGCACATTTTAACTCGTTGTCATGTTGTGACATTCAACTATTCCCTAAAAGTGGACAACACAGTGTACGGCATTTTTAGGCATAAAAAAAAGCGGCAATTGCCGCTTTTTTTTGCAAATCGTAATTAGCAATTAATCAAGTAATTCAACTAATTGATTGCTAATTGCTTCAACAGACTGAGTACCGTCTAGTTTGAAGTATTTGCTGTTACCTAACTCAGCTTCTTTACCGTAGTAGCTTACTAATGGTTTAGTTTGCTCGTGGTAAATAGCTAGTCGATCACGTACGATGCTTTCTTCGTCGTCTGGGCGGATTACTAAGTCTTCGCCGCTTACGTCATCTTTACCTTCAACCTTAGGTGGGTTGTAAACAATGTGGTAAACACGGCCGCTGCCTGGGTGAACTCGACGTCCACTCATTCGTTTAACGATTTCTTCGTCGGCTACGTCAAATTCTAAAACCGCATCAATGTTAATGCCGGCTTCTTTCATTGCGTCAGCTTGAGGGATGGTGCGAGGGAAACCATCTAACAAAAAGCCTTTTTCGCAATCGTCTTCAAGAATACGTTCTTTTACTAGGCCAATAATCAACTCATCGGAAACTAATTGCCCTGCATCCATTACTTCTTTTGCTTTGATGCCTAAAGCTGTGCCAGCTTTTACAGCGGCGCGAAGCATATCGCCAGTAGAGATTTGAGGGATGCCGTAACGCTCCATAATAAATTGTGCTTGGGTACCTTTACCCGCACCTGGAGCGCCTAAAAGAATAATGCGCATAATTTGCTGTTCCTTGGTCTAGTTTTTAGTGCTTTTACAAGAGACGTGAATTTACACTGATGAGGCCAGAACTACAAGGGAAGCTCGACTAAAGTTCAGTTTGACGAAGCTCTGCATAATAACGCTGTTTGTTACTATACATGTTCTGATCTGCTAGCTTGTACAAGCCACTAAAGTCAACGTCAGTGGTTGACGCGTAGCCTACAGAGAAGCTCACCAAAGGCTCTCCTCCAAAGCTGTTTAGGTCTATTCCTACTTGATTATTTTGCCTTGCCGCTAAACGCGCGTTTAGCTCGCTAGCTGATGCTAATTGCTCACCTGACAATACTGCTGCGAATTCATCACCGCCAATACGGTAGAAGTCTCCCGTTAAGCCTTCGCAACAGTCTGATAGCACCCTCGCCACAGAAATAATCAGCTGGTCACCTTTCTCATGGCCTTTCTCATCGTTCATTTGTTTTAGGCCGTTCACGTCAATGATAAATAAACCGACTTCGGCATCTAGTTGCGTTTCTAGTGAGAATTGCAGTTCATCAAAGGCTTGGCGATTTTTAATGCCAGTTAAAGAATCGGTTCTAGCAACATAGTCCAGCTCTTCGTTTAGGGTTCGGTTTTCTAAAAATGCACTGAGTTCGGTGATAAACAGTAGAATTCGGTTACTGTTTTCTTCACTTAACTTAGGTTCATTAATAAGCAGCCACCCCATTTTTCCGCCACCACAGCGAATACCAAAAACATTCACCAATTGTTGTTTAAACTCGATGCTAAATCGATCCCAACGCTGTCGAGATTTTTCTGACACTCGATTAGAAAGCTGTTCAAAGCTTTCTACTTCAACAGACAAGCTGTCGTTCACCATACGGTGACCGCGTGATTGCGGCAAGTAAATCACCAAACCTGTATTTGGAAAACACATAGACAATATACGAAGTGCGTCGTTAGCAATTTGTCGATTACCCTCACTGGCCTCCAATACTCGCCTAAATTGCACAAGCTGTTGAAAAAAGAAGTTACTTTGCGCCAGGTTATCCATCGATAGTTCTAAGTCTCGGGTGCGCTCTTCAACTTTATACTCAAGTTGGCTATTCAAGTTTTGAACTTCTTCTAGGTAGCCGGCCCGTAGTTTGTCGATACGTGCTAACTCAACATTTTTCTCATTTACCGTTCTTAACTGCTCACCAATGGTACCTTTCATTTCGGTAAGCAAATTTGCTACATCGGCAAACTCTCGAATCACGAGCTTTCCGTTGTTCAGGGCATCGGCATTTCGGCCTTTTTCGAAATCGCGAATTAGACCGTACAAACGCCCAAATGCTTTTGCCACTAAATGAGCAAACAGCATCACGACCACAATAATAAGACCGATAACAATAATGCTACTGGCCATGCCAGGCGCCATTGCTTCTTTAACTTGATTAGCCAGGCTCTCTAAGCGCTGACCGACTTTAATTTGAATCCAAACAGAGTTTTGATAGTTTCGCCCCGATATAATCAAGCGGCTGGCGTGAGTAACATCGTAAGCGTCATCACCGATCAGGTTCCCTAGCAATTGTTCTTCGCGATAAAACACTGCTAGGCTCTCCTGATCATCGAGCCGGTTGGCAGCAACTTCCGCTAATTTATATATAGGCACCACCGCTATTAGGTAGCCTTTTACAACGATACGGTCGATGGCACGATCAGAGTAAATAGGCACCACATGCACCAAACTATGATGTTGACCGCTTTTGCCAACCAAGGAGTAGTTATCAACCAAATAGACCTTACTTTTTGATTCAAAATCTTTTATTTCGAAGGGACTGGTAAAACGTTGCTGCAGAATATTAGATTGCTCAAGCGCCAGTATGTTTCCACCATAAGATTCCACTACAAAACCATCGGCTTCTACCAAGTACAAAGACTCAATGAGCGGTGCATCGAGCACAAAGTTACCCAGTATATCGGGAAGGTGAATCGAATAAAGTAGATCATCAATACCGTTTACTACACTCTCTTGCTCAGAAAGCAAACGTAAGCCATTGGTGAGAATCTCATTGCTATGCTTAAGTTCGGCAGTAATTTGGCTTGCCGAAGCCGCCAAACGGCTATTAACCGACTGATAAACAAAATTGTACATCTGTTTATATAAGGTAAAAGAAAGCACCGAAACCGGAATAATGGCTACGAAGATCAATAACAAAAATGTGATAGACCGAAGTCTTATTGTCATTCTTTGCGTCCGCGTTTGCGAGTTTCTTTGTCAGCAATGGTTTGCATTAACTGGGTAGCTTGTTCGACTGAATAGTTATGATCCATATATCTGTTAAAGCCCCGTTCTAGGGCTAACCACACTACGGTCATTTCGGCATCCCCGGGCATCGCTCTGGTATCTTCCATTTGCTTCAACATGTTTTGTTCGTTGGGGTTGTTGTCACTGATTATTTTCGAAACCAATTCAACATTAGCAGGGATTAAACCACCTTGTTGATAAATGATGCTTTGTGCTTCTTGCTGCTGCATAAATGCACTAAATTGCTTAATTTGTTGGTAATTGTCATCTGACGTTGAGAGACGAGGAAAAGCTAACACATAACCAGAAAACATCGGCAGCATTGGGCTTCCCTCAATATCAGGCAAGGTGCTTACACCTAGCCGCTCATCCATAGTTTGTTTCAATTCCTTATATATCCAATCGCCGTTAATCATATAAGCGGACTGACCGTTCTTAAAACGTTCTACACTGCAATCGTGATTACATTTGGGGTCAACCAAGCCGATATCTTTAAGCTGTTTATAGAACGTTAAGGCTTGCTGCATTTCTTTGGTATCTAGGGTTATTTTTCCATCGTTAAGTGGCCAACCTTGAAATGCGGTTAAGAATGGAATGAACCAATACATCTCGGAGTAGTTCCAAACAATAGCTTGTTGCTCACCTTGGCTAAGCGCTGATTGCTGTTCTAATAACTCGGCCCAAGAGCTTACGGGCTGTTTAACTAAGTCTTTGTTGTAGTAAAGTACTAAGTGGTTGCCTTGAAATAGCGGCACACCATATTGTTCGTTGTCGGTAAAACCCGCTTTAAGCACCCGCGGTTCTGTTTGCGGAATAATCCAGTCTTTAGGTACCGGCGCTAAAGAAATCAAATCATGCATGCCAACAAAATCGCTAGGCACGTAAAGAATATCTGGCAAGGTATTAGTGCGGGCTTGGTTAAGCACCTCTTCGCGTAATCGTTCTGACAAGAAGTTGTTTTTTTCAACGGTTACGCCGGACTGTTTTTCAAATTCAGCAATCGCATTATCGAGGTATTGAGATGGATTATGGGCATTCCACAATGTGATTTTTGCGTTAGCTTGAGAAAGCGTACACATTAAGCCTAAAATCAGCACTACTTTGCGCATGTTAGCTACCTTTCCGTTATTATTTTTTTTGTTTAGTGTAGCAACGATTCAGTGCTTTATCTGTGAACTCATCCTCTGCAATTGCTGATAAGTCATCTGACCTGTAAATCCACAATCAAGTCTATGAATAATCGTTTTATTTTTGGTAAAACGCCCAAATCAGCAAGTAACAAAAAAGGCAGCACCAAGTGCTGCCTTTTATTCTCTAGAGTATGTTTAAGCTAAAAGTTGGTTAACTCGCTTAATGAACTCAGAAGGGTTTTCTAAGCTACCACGCTCAGCAAGGGTTGCTTGATCTAATAGTAAGCTCGCCCACTCTGCAAATTTAGCTTCGTCTTGCTCATCGGCAACGCGCTTAACTAAAGCGTGTTGAGGGTTCAGTTCAAAGATGTATTTTTGATCAGGTACATCTTGACCAACCGCTTGCATCAACTTCTGCATTTGGGTGCTCATGTCGTTGTCATCAACAACGATACAAGAAGGCGTATCGGTTAAACGGTAAGTTAAACGAACATCTTTAACCTTATCACCTAAGCTTTCTTTCATGCGCTCAACAAAGCTTGCGTATTCGCTTTCGTCTTGCTCTTTCTGCTTCTTAGTTTCTTCGTCATCTAAGTCGCCAAGGTCTAAATCACCTTTAGTTACCGAAACAAGGGTTTTGCCTTCGGCTTCTGGCAAGTGACTAATTAACCACTCGTCTACGCGGTCGTGCATTAACAATACTTCAATGCCTTTACGTTTGAAGATTTCTAAATGCGGGCTGTTAGCAGCGGCTGCGTAACCATCGGCCGTTACGTAGTAAATCTTGTCTTGGCCTTCTTTCATGCGCTCGATGTAATCGGCGAAGGAAACATTTTGCTCAGCACTGTCGCTGTTAGTAGAAGCAAAACGCAGTAGCTTAGCGATTTGATCTTTGTTAGCGAAATCTTCTGCTGGACCTTCTTTTAGCACTTGGCCAAATTCAGCCCAAAACGTTTGGTATTTCTCAGCATCGTTCTTCGCCATGCGCTCAAGCATAGTAAGAACACGCTTAGTACAAGCGCTACGTAAGTTAGCGGTTGTTTTAGTATCTTGAAGGATCTCACGTGATACGTTTAGTGGAAGGTCGTTTGAATCTAACACACCCTTCACAAAGCGTAGGTAACCCGGCATAAACTCATCAGCGTCGTCCATGATGAACACGCGTTGAACATACAGCTTCAAGCCATGTTGACGCTCGCGGTTCCACATATCGAATGGGGCTTTACTTGGGATGTAAAGCAAGCTGGTGTAATCCTGCTTACCTTCAACTTTGTTGTGCGCCCAAGTTAATGGATCAGCGAAGTCATGAGAAATGTGCTTGTAAAACTCGTTGTACTCATCTTTAGAGATGTCGTTTTTACCGCGTGTCCACAAAGCAGTTGCTTTGTTAATGGCTTCCCATTCGCCTGGCACTGCTGCAACTTTTTCACCGTCTGGACCTTCAGACTCAGGCGTTTCGTCTTTCCACATTTGAACTGGGATCGAAATATGATCTGAGTACTTAGTGATGATAGAGCGAACTTTCCAGCTATCTAGGAACTCATGTTCGTCTTCACGTAAGTGAAGAATAATGTCGGTACCGCGGCCTTCTTTAGCAATGTCGGCTACGGTGTAATCACCTTCACCTGCACTTTCCCAACGTACACCTTGGCTAGCTTCTGCACCTGCAGCACGAGTTTCAACGGTTACTTTATCGGCTACGATAAATGCTGAGTAAAAACCAACACCAAATTGACCAATTAGTTGCGAGTCTTTTGCGCTGTCGCCACTTAACTGACCAAAAAACTCTTTAGTGCCAGACTTAGCAATAGTACCAAGATGCTCAACAACTTCATCGCGGGTCATACCAATGCCGTTATCCGACAAAGTAATAGTTTTAGCTTCTTGGTCGAAGCTTACACGTACACGTAAGTCACCATCGTTTTCAAATAAAGCGTTATTTTCTAAAGCTTTAAAACGCAGTTTGTCGGCAGCATCGGCTGCGTTCGAGACTAATTCGCGTAAGAAAATTTCTTTGTTTGAATATAGAGAGTGGATCATCAACTGGAGTAACTGTTTTACTTCAGTTTGAAAGCCATGAGTTTCTGCATGAGCTGCATCAGTCATCTTATTGTTTCCTTGCTTTTACACATACTTCGTTAGTTGCTAAACGATATGGGGGTAGCCAATTTTGATTTCAAGCAGGCGAGAAAAAAAATTATAAATGAACAACAAAAAAGCTCACCTTAAGTGAGCTTTATCAATACCAAACATTTTGTGTTAATCGAGTTGCTGGCGACCAATCAAAGAGTGAGAAAGTGTAGTGCCGTCTACGCTATCTAGCTCACCGCCTAGTGGCACACCATGAGCAATTCTTGATACTTTAATTTGATAACGCTTGGCCATATCAGCGATGTAATAAGCGGTAGCCTCGCCTTCTACGGTGGGATTAGTTGCGAGAATCAATTCTGCTACCTCTTCTTGGGCGAAGCGCTGTTCCAGTTTATCTAAGTGCAACTCGCCAGGACCAATGCCGTCAAGTGGTGAGAGATGGCCCATTAACACAAAGTAACTACCAAAAAATTGTGCGGTCTGCTCAATAGCAGCAACATCTGCTGGGGTTTCAACCACACAGATTACCCCTTTACTCATCCGCTTGGGCGATTGGCATATAGGGCACAGTTCTTCCTCAGCAAAATTGCGACACACCTTGCAGTGGCCAATTACGTCCATTGCATTGCTAATGCTAGCAGCAAGCTGTAAGCCATCTTTACGTTTGCGCTCTAACAAATGAAAAGCCATACGCTGGGCACTACGTGGGCCTACACCGGGTAAAACCTGTAGCGACTTAATCAATTGTTCTATGCTGGGGCTGTATTTCATTAAACTTCCACTAAACTCAATTTACGCGACGCTAATGTAACAGCGTGATAAACAAAATTCATTAAAAGCGACAGATTTTGTCCCTTAATATTAGTAGCCGATTAGTTGTTACAAGTAGACCAAACAGCACTCATGTGCGTATGATAATGATGAAGATGTATTAGCGATAAAGGATTTGTCGTTAACTTGAACAAGGAAAAAGTAATGAAGCTAAAAACCAGCTTAATCTCGGCCGCTATTCTATCTGCATTTAGTACCAATGCACTCGCCGAAGATACCTATGTACAAATTGGTGACTACACTCAGATTCTACTACCCCTTGGTGGCCTAGGTGTAAGTTTAGCCAAAGGTGATACCGCAGGTAGCTGGCAATTAACTAAGTCGTTCGCCACTACTATGATATTCACCCATGGTATTAAGTTTGCCGTAGACAAACGCCGGCCTAACTTTACCACTAACAATTCGTTTCCCTCTGGTCACACCGCTGCTGCATTTAGTGGAGCATCTTTCTTCCAAACTCGTTATGGCTCAGCTTGGGGCGTGCCTGCTTACGCACTTGCCGCATACACCGGTTGGAGTCGAGTACACGGTGATAAACACTACTGGGATGACGTAATTGCAGGTGCCAGTATCGCTACTTTGAGCAACCTGTTTTTTGTTAACCCCATCGATGAAGACATAAAAGTAAGCCCAATGGTTGATGGCGATGCCAAAGGTTTACAAATCTCTTTATCAAATGGCTTTTTTGAAGGTGGAACGCGCTCTAAAAAACCACCAACAACGTTTGACCCTAAATTTAAATTTGATTTTTTACTGGGGCCAACTCGCTTAAAATCTAATGATATTGGCAGCTTTGCGTCTGAGCAGAATATAGAATTCGGCCAAGAAGATACCTTGACTACTGCAGCCGCAAGATGGACATGGTTTGCAAGTGACCAACATAGCTTTAGTTACCTTACCCAGCCCTATGAAGCCCGTGATCAAGGCAAAGTAGAAGGCGGCGGCGATGTTTACGCGCAATACCAAGTTTGGGATAACTTAGTTAATTGGCAGTACGACTTACAGCTTGGGAAGCAATGGATAGGTAAAGCCGGTTTAGGTTTATTAATTCAATATGCGCAAGCTTCACTTTACCCCGACTCAAGCTTTAGCAAAGAGCTAGAAGGCGATGAAGAGTGGTTGTTTTACCCCTTAGCAAACGCAACCCTTGGCTACCACATCACACCTAAAGTGAACCTCGCATTTACCGGTGAATACGGTAATAATGGCGACGGTGAAGTGCTTATGACAGACTTAGGCATCAACTATGCGTTTAATAAACGCTGGGATATTGGTGGTGGATACAACTACTATAAGCGTGATCAAGACAATGCTAAAACCTTTAGAAAAATTGAGTTCGACAGCATTTATCTACGTTTAGGTTATGCATTTTAATACTAAAGGCGCAGGTTGCGCCTTTTTGTTTTAATACCTTTTACTTACAAGGAAGCCCGTGAGTACTCGTTTAAAGTCAGCTTTACTAATCAACCTAATCTGCTTGTTGGTGGTGGCCAGTGTCACCGCCTTAGCGTTGCCGTTTCTTTATCAGCAGCAAAAAGCCAACACCGAGAAGGAAGTGACAACCGCGCTAAGTTTGTTTGAAATTAGTGCCCGGCGCGCGGTTAATATTCAAAATAAAGCAGTGCTTAAAGAGTTGGCTGAAGAACTGTTAAAATCACCCAGCGTTAACTATGTAAAAGTTACCGACCAAAGCAGTCGCACAATAATGGCAGAAGCTGGAACGCCACGTAAAAAGCAACAAAATGATGGCAAACAAACCAACAAACTGGCTGCTAAAGTTGATAACCAAAAGCGTTCATCTACCCAAATTAACCCTATCGCTTGGGTAGAGATAGAGTTTTCCAGCCCCACCAATGTTTACCATTGGTTGCTGCCACATCGCTTAGTCGTATTCCGGCTATTAGCCGGGATCTTGTTACTACAAATCTTACTCAGTGTTTTTGTAAGCAGAATGTTTACCACTGCCCCTGTAAAACCAACATCGAATAAGCCAGTGAGCAACAAGCAACAGGCAAAACAAGATCCTATTATCTCTAGCTCAAAAACAGCGGTGGAAATAACCAATGCCAAGCTAAGCAAAGAGTTACAAACAGCTAAAGCTCAACACAAAAAAGACAAACAAAAAGTAAAGCAGCTGGTTGAGTTATCAAACCGCGCTAACAGTTTGAAAAAAGCGTTGCTAGAACATGCTAATAACGCCGCATTTATCGTGGATGAACACAACCATGTTATCGAAGCTAGCAACATTGGGCTTAACTACTTAAACGTAAGCAAAGCCAAACTCATCAACATTAATTTAAATAAACACTACTCAGTCCCAAGCCTTGATAATACTCAAGATGGCGAGTTTATGGAGTTATTGGTCTCTTACCCTGAAGAGTTTTGCCTATTAGTTAAAGCAAATAAAACGGGAAAAACCTACTCGGCTACCCACCTTGCTCTGCCCTTTAGTGAAGACAGCTTGTACTTAGTGAGCATCAACCCCATTAGCCAAAATAATCAAGCTCAGCAAGCTAAACAAAACCCTAAACAAATTTTACGAAGTTTAACGCCTAGCGATTTGTACAGCCCGCTAAAAGCAGGGTGTTTAGATGCCTTAAACCAGCTTAACAAGGCCTCGCTTCTAGCACCTAATGAGCATTCGGATAGAGAACGCTTAGACGCGCAGCTACGCTTAAGCACCTTGATACGCAGCTTGCCTTGGCAGCAGCAAGAAGCCAGCATAAAACTTAAAGCGGAGTCTGTACTAGACGTACTTGAGCAGAGGCTCGGTCAATTTTCGGCGCTTTACCAAGCAAAAGAATTGCATTGGGCATTGGTAGTTAGCCCAGAGATTAGCTCGCAATACATGTTTAATCGCGCTCATTTAACTGCGATATTAGATCTGCAGCTTTACTTGATCTCATTGTACCCAGCCAGCAGCCAAGTGCTTATTCAGTTGCAGGTTGAAGATCAACAATTAGTCTTTTCTGTGGATAGCGAAAACGCCGGCCAATTAAGTGCTTTACAGCAATCAATCATTGCCCTTAGTGCAGCCTTAGTAAAACAAATCAATGGCCGTCAGCAACAAAACCAAGACTCCTTAAGTATTTGCTTAAACTATGAAACAGTAGCATCGGACCAATTGGTAGAAAGCCCTAGTGATGAGGTGCAATACTTCGCAGTAGATTTTGCCGATGAGTTTTTCCAGCGTTGTATCAGCATTCAACTGCAACTTTTATCTGCCGAGTTTGTAGAGCTCAAACAGATCGAAGATGTGGACGCCAATCACAAGGTAACAGTGATAACTGACAAACCTGAGCGAAGCCTTGAGTTAGAAGACCTAGGCATTAAGCTAAAGGTATTGCTGGTAGCAGAACAACTGCCTTCACCAACGCAAGTCGACTCTTCTCTTGCGCCATTATTTTGTTTGAAGCATCAGCTGTGCAGCTTTTTAATGGCGAGCTTCTTCCAGCGACATTCCGATAAAGAAGAGCAGCAAACTATCGAAGACCTAGCAGAAGTAGCCATTGCAGCATCAGCCGAAGATGAGCCAAACACACCAAGCAACTTCTCTATTGCTTCATTTAGTCAATCAAAGCACCGATTTGAGCACTTAAGTACTCACATAGGTGACATTGCCATTAAATGGCAGCATCGTGCTTGGCAAGAAGCTTATAACCAGATTAAAAATCTCGGCACAGTTGATTACTTGTTACTAGAAAGCAGCGAACTCACGCCGATCCGTATTCAACAAATACAACAGTACAAAGCTGAGCTTCGCTTACTGCTATTGGTGAACAACGCTAAGGATTTTGATGCCACAGATTTAGCGGGCTTACATTACTATTTGATAAGCGAATCCAATACTGAAAGAGATATCCGCGATGTGTTGGTATTAAATCAACACTTTGGGCAGGCATTAGAAGGCTTGTGTGCAGATGAGCAGCTATTATCATCTCATGCTCTTTCGGAATATAGCTACCTTCGCTTAATTGAAAGCCTTAGCGGCTTAAGCCCTAGCGAACCAAAACCCAAGCCCGATAACCAAGCTGTGGCTTCGCCCACAAAATCGGATAATGAGCCCTACTTAATTGCGCTAAAAAATGTATTCAGTATCGAAAACAAAAATCGCTCTTCTCTCATTGTAGAGTTTGCCAAACAGCAACGCTGGAAAGAAGCTCAAGAGCAAGTACAACAGCTGGCATTTGGAGCTGAGAAGTTCGCATCGGATAAACTAAACCAGCAGGTAAGCGAGATTTCTGAAGCAGTATTTAAGCAAGATGAAACGGCCTTAGCTAGCGCCCTAGAACAGCTTGGTTAAGAGAAGACAATAAAAAAGAGCAAGGCATTGCCTTGCTCTTTAACTTTGCACTATCGTTCTAATCCACGATTAAATCGTAATCTTTACGAAGAATATCAATCACTTCTTGTTTTGGATTGTCACCAATGGTGATTGGCGCACCAGTGATCTTTTCAGCAATGCCTGTGTAGGTTTCAGATATTTTCATTAATACTTCAACCGGCAAATTGTTATCTCGCGCTAAGGCTTCACGCTCTGGCATACGGTTTTTGTTTAACAGAATATCTGGATCCGGGAAGTAGCTAAGTAAGGTTTGGCGGAAGTCTTCTTTAGAGTTCTCGACAACCTTACCTTCACGATAACTTGGGCCATCCCAAATACGTGATGAATCAGGTGTGCCAACTTCATCCATGTATATCAACTTGTCCTGGCCTTGAGCATCGGTTACGTAGCCAAATTCAAATTTGGTATCAACAAATACTTGGTCGATATCGCTTAAGGCCTGACTAATTACACCAAAACCTTGTTTAAGTAGGTTTTCATAAACATCGATATCATTAGCAGATTTAAAGTTAAATGCTGCGAAGTTATCTTCGATATTTTTACGCGTTACATTTACGTCGTCGGCTTCTGGCACGCCAGGGATCCCTTTAAGAATACCTTTAGTAGACGGGGTAATGAGAATCTCTGGTAGTTTTTGATCCCGTTGTAGCCCTTCCGGTAAATCAATACCACAGAAGTTACGCTCACCTTTCTCATAAGCACGCCACATAGAGCCAGTAATATATTGTCGACAAATCGCTTCAATCATTACCGGGCGCGCTTTTTGAACAATCCAAACAAAGGGATGAGGAATATCCAGAATGTGGCTGTCGGCCAAACCTTGCTCTTTGAAAAGCTTAAACCAATGGTTAGAAATTGCGTTAAGTGCAGCACCTTTACCAGGTACGCCTTTAAGGCCCTCTTCGCCGTGCCATATACAATCAAAGGCTGAAATTCGGTCGCTGATTACCATAATTGCTAGTGGTGTGTCGGCGGCAACATCATAAGCTTTTTCTTTAATGAGTCGTTTACTATCAGCTTCGGTTAGCCAATATACCGAACGTACTTTACCGCTATGAACGGGCGCGTCGGTGCGAATGGGTAAATCGTTATTCACTGCTAATACTTTATCAGCAAGACTCATGGTAAACAGTCCTCTATTTAAGAGCGAAAAATCAACGAGCAAGCTCGCTTACACACTGATTTTTACGGGGAACATTAATTTGCTGAGGGATTTTACCAGAAAGCTCGCTAACTGCTAGCGATTCGCGAGCTCTAGGCAACTTTCATTCTCAGATACGCTTTGGCCAAACTTAACTAAAGAATGAAAATGATTTGGCTAAAAACTATTGTTCATCAAAATACCAATAGCCGGCGTTGAGTAGCTCTAAAAGCCAATCAAGCTGGTGTTCATCTTCGTTAAATGCCCGCAACGAGTGAGTGTCTAAGGCGGTACTATCACACATGTTTTTTGCTAAAGCCCAAGAACAATTGGGCACCGCATAACTTTGCCCATCAACAAACAGCTCGTAAGGCAATACATCAAGGTACAAGGCCTTAATGCCCGCGGTTCGTTTTAACTCAGCGCCCTGCTCCATCAATTGGCGCAGATCACTCATCGCTAACTCTTGATCGCTGCCACTTAGCACAACAATGTCAGAGCTATGTGATGAATCACTAAGGTACTCACCTAAAAAATGGGCACTGGCTTGAGGAGAGTTGATTAAAGACTGCATCAGTTTATTAAGTGCTAAGGTATCGTTCTCGGCTACGCGACCAAACTCATTAGTTTCTTGGCGCTGCGGATCAGCAAAACGTTGTGAGCTGGTTTCGTGTTGCAGAAGATAATCGGCAAAACCAGTGACCAAATCTTTAGCATTTGGCGCTCTAAAGCCCACCGAATAATTCATCGATGGTTCTATGGCATAACCTTCATGGGGGCAGCCCGGTGGGATATACAATACATCACCAGCCTCGAGCACTACATCAATCTCAGCCACAAAGTCTTCGCAGTGTTTCAACTTATCGTGAGAGGCAAACTCTTTAAGGATTTGCTTTTGGCCAACACGCCAATGTCGCTTACCTTGTCCTTGGATGATGAATACGCAATATTGATCAATATGTGGCCCAACACCGCCCTTAACGGTGGAGTAAGAAATCATCACATCGTCAAATCGCCAGTTAGGGATAAACTGAAACGCCGCAGCTAGTTTTGCCACTTCGCCATGCCAATGGTCGACACCTTGAACCAATAAAGAACTATGTGATTCGCCCAGCAATGCAAAGTCTTCGAATGGCCCTAGATGAGCTTCCCACTGCTGCTCGTGACATGTTACCAATCGGCTTTGAATATCAGCCTCCATCGCTAAGCCAGCAAGTTCTTCCGGGCTAAGTGGGTCAACAAAATCAAGCATGCCTTGTTTTAACAAACAGGGACGCTGTTGCCAGAAATTAGCCATAAAATCTTGTTGGTTAAATGCGGTTTGATATGTCATACAGCTTACCTTTTGTAGTATCGGCAAAGTGTAACTGATTTCAACACAGGCTTTTAGCCAAACCGTCGCTTTATTCAAAGGACAAAACTCAAAAAACTTTGTATGCTTAGGCCAGCTAACAGGGACAGTAAACGTAACACTAAACCATGACCACGCACTTTCAATTATTTGATCTCCCGGAAAATGCTACCGAGGAGCAAATAAAAACTCGCTACAAACAACTCGCCAGCCGCTGCCACCCCGACAAAGGCGGCTCTGCCCAGTTGATGATTTTAATTAAAAACAGTTATCAAAAACTGTTGTTAGGCGAAGGCGCGATTGCCATAGAGCAATCTTTGGATGATTCGAACAAGCAAGTCCTTGCCTTAAAAAAAACCATTCATCAACAACAGTTCTATATTCAAAAACTTAGCGTAGCGATTGCCAAACAGGCACAAATTAAAGAAACCAAACGATTAAAAAAGATATTAATGCCAGCGCTTATTGGGATACTTGCTGTAGTGGCGGTAGTTCTAGCCAATGGCTGGTATCAGTCTAACCAGCAATTAGACAAAGTAAGCAAACAGCTGACTACAACCATTAGTATCAGCAATAAGCCTGCAAAACCCACAATGCCCGCGCTAAGCCAAGAAAACTTAGCCAAAACATGGGAGTTAAAACAAAAGCTACGTTTAAGCAGTGCTCGCCAACAATACCTTGAGTCTGATTTTGATATGAGTTTGACGCTAATTCGTGCCTTGCTCAATCAGCATTCCGCCAACGCACTCAACCAAGCACAGCAGCAGTTTTTGTTACAACAGCATATAGAAATACCACCCGTAATCGATAACGAAGCGGTCATTAATGAAAGTGCAGCTGTTAAAAACTCTATCGAAGAAAACTCGACCAAAGCTCAACAAACGGAAGAGCAACAAATAGAAGAGGTAGATTTAAACGGGGAACCGAGAGCAGTGCTTTTAGAAAGTCTCGATGTTAGCGCTGCTAACGCAACAACTAATTAGATAAGAAAGCCTTTAACTCACGCTTTGCCTGTTCGTTTTGTTCTTTAATAGCGGCAATTTGGTCTAGCAGGCGAGTCTTCTTATCACCACAAGGTAGCTTGGCACAAAGCTCATCTAAGCGTGCTAAAGGGTCTAATAGTTTATCGAAATGCTGGTTAATTTGTTCCATTTTCACTGTCCCAGTTAAAACCGCCATTAAGTGTACTGATCAAGTACTTGAAAACAAGACTCCAAATGGGTGAAACTTCATTAACTTGAAGTGAATACACTAAATTTGCCAATGCCTTACTCCGCGCTGCTCGAACCCATTAACAATTTTTTATACTGCTCAACACCTAAACAATGGCTGGTTATGGCTAAAGAGCCCGAAAACTTAAAGGTTTTGTTAATCGATCACGCAAATGCAGAGTGGAAAGCGGCCGCCACTGCAAGCAAACTGATGCTCAAGTATGCTGGCGCTAATCAGCCATTGATTCAACAAGAAATAAAAGCATTGCTAGCTCCCTATGAATTCATTATTTTTCGGGCGGGTCGCTGGTCTGTTCAGGTATTTATTGAATGGTTCTTTCCGATAGGCTTAGACAAAGCCAATAACGAGCAACTAAACGCAGCTCTTACAACCTTGGCTTTAATGCAGCGATGCAAGTTTGACCAACCGCTATTGTCTCAGCTGCATGATCTGGTAGGCAGTCATAGCGATAACTCTGCAAACAGAACATCAACATTAAGTGCTAAAGCAGAAACTAGATCAGAGGGGCAACTATCTGATTTTCAAACAGCATTGATTGAAAAAATGCGGCTGCTAATTAAAGAGGAGCTGCACCACTTTGAACAGGTTTTTTCTATCATGCATCAGTTTAACATTCACTACCAAAATCTCCCTGCAGGTAGTTATGCCAAGGGCCTAATGTCGCAAGTTCGTCATTTTGAGCCTCAAGCCCTAGCCGACAAACTGATTGTTGGGGCTTATATCGAAGCGCGCTCCTGTGAGCGTTTCGCTATGCTTTCGCCACTTTTACCCGAGGCCATTGGCCAGTTCTATATATCATTATTGCGCTCTGAAGCCCGCCACTATCAAGACTATTTGAGCTTAGCCAATATGATCATCGATAAACAAGAACTCCAACAAAGAGTGAACAAAATTGGCCAACAAGAAGCAAAGTTAATTTCTCAGCAAGACAAGGTGTTTCGTTTTCACAGTGGAATACCCTTGAGCTAATATAATTAATATAGAGAGAATTGATCACCCGAGCAGTAAACCACGTAATAATTTGTGAAGTTAATTAGATTGGATATGGTGGACTATGCGCTTACCCTTGTTTCCATTAGAGCTTTTTGTTTTGCCCGGAGGGCTGAGCAAACTACGCATATTCGAACCGCGTTATTTGCGCTTGGTCTCTATAGCTAGCGAAGAAGCTAAGGGCTTTGTCTTATGCCAGCCATTGGCAGAAGGACATACAGAGTTCAACATAGGCGTTCATTGCCAAATAGAGGATTTTGAGCAACTCGAAGACGGCATGCTCGGCATTACTATTCGCGGGATTAAACGCGTCGACTTAAGTGATACCAGCCAGGCCGACGATAAGCTTTATAGCGCTTTTGCACAAGCTAAACCCAATTGGCAACTTGAAGAACCTCCCGCAATTGAAGATGACCTAAGTGAAAAACTACAACAGGTATTAACTCAGCATGAGCTTTACGAGCAACATCCTGATTTTTTTGCTTACGACGACGAATATTGGGTAGTGCTGCGTTGGTTAGAGCTATTGCCTTTCTCCAGCAAAGCAAAAAACCAAATTCTTTTTGAAGATGACTTCTCAACCTTAGATAACCTGGTCCATCAATTAGTGTCAGAAATAACAATAGGCCATAGGTAGCTGAAATTAAAAGTGATTATCAATTAGGCTATTTATCTTAATTGATATCTAATATTTAGCATTTAAAACTTATATTTAACTAAAAAATGTCATATTTATCGTAATATGCGAACTTTTACACAGTCTTGTAATCAAAAGTGCTTTAAGATGATTGAGTCATGGATGATGAGAAGAAGTAATGGCTTCGCATTGGACATAGAATCCAATATGCTATTGCCCTAATAACCTTGGAACGATAAATATCTAGTAGTTAGACAGTAAGAGATCTGCGACCCTTTCTGTCTTAAAGGTGATTCATGAGATATAAAGCAAAAATAAGCGCAGCAATTACACAAGCACTACCGCTAGTCCAATCTGCCACCGCCGATGAAGCCGTACTTTGGAACATCGAAAAAGAGCGTGACATGCTCTGCATGGAGTTCACTTCAAATATGAGCTTCGAAAGTTTAGAGGCTGGATTTAAACAAGCCGCAGAGAAACTAGGCATTACCTGCCCTATTAGTATCTTAAAACTGCGTCGCTAGTTTATAAGACAGTGGGGGCGGGTCTCCTCCCCCAACTCTTTCCATTAATTTTTAGTCTTAGTCATCTTCTCGTTAGTTTGTTGCGTATCTAATACACAAACTAAGGAGGCTTATATGGATCTGATAATTAATTCTCATGAAGGTGACATCTACCTAGTTAACGAGCAACAAGACAACTCTCAACAAGCGCTTCGCGAGAACAGTTACCCCGCTGTTAGGTTCTCCAGTATTTCTAGCATTAAACAACACTACCAAGACCAAGCCATCGATAAGGTGTGGCTAGTTCAGCACTCTGCCTACGATGAAATGTGCGGCTTACAAAGCACCAACCAGCCAATGAAAATGCTATTAAGATGGTAGCTAGAAATAATCAATAGAGTTAAAAAAAAAGCAGCCATTAGGCTGCTTTTTACTTAGTCTTGAAGCCAAGGTGGTAAACATACCCCTAAGCCACCTAAACCGCAGTACCCATTGGGGTTCTTATGCAGATATTGCTGATGGTAAAGCTCTGCATAATAGAAAGTATCAAAACTAACTATCTCAGTGCTAATAGCATGAGCTAGGCCTTCACCTTGCAGGGCTTCTTGATAAGCCTGCTGAGCTTGCTTAGCCAACTCTAGCTGTTTACTGCTGGTCGCAAATATCATCGAGCGATACTGAGTTCCAACATCCCCACCTTGGCGCATGCCCTGAGTAGGGTCGTGCTGCTCAAAAAAGCAGGTCAACAATTGTTGATAGCTAATCACACTTGGGTCGTAAATTACTTTAACAACCTCAGTATGCCCAGTTAAGCCAGTACACACTTCATCGTAATTTGGGTTAGGTGTAAAACCACCGGCATAACCTACTGCCGTTGTTATTACGCCTTGTTGTTGCCAAAACAGACGCTCGGCGCCCCAGAAACAGCCTAAACCAAAATAAGCAGTTTCCTGATAAGCGCTAGCTTGCTCTAGGTAATTGCTGCCGTTTACTGCATGAATTCCGTCTAACTCTATCGCCTCCAAGCGCCCTGGTAAGGCATCAGCTTGGCTAACCAAAGTCGTTTTGCTCATCGATACAACTCCATCTCTATTGGCAAACGTTTAATTACTGGCACCTAGCCACCAATTTTAGCCCACGTATCACGCAAACCTACGGTACGGTTAAACACTAAAGCTTCCGGGCTTGAATCTACGCTGTCGGCACAAAAATAACCTTGGCGTTCAAACTGATAAGCATGTTCCGCTTCTGCCTTAACTAAGCTTGGTTCAACAAACCCTTGTTTAACTACCAATGATTCAGGGTTAAGCACTGCGGTGAAATCTTCTTCTGCAGCTGGGTTAGCAACGGTAAACAAACGGTCGTACAAACGGATTTCCGCAGGCTTGGCATGTTCAGCAGACACCCAATGAATAACGCCTTTGGGTTTACGTCCATCTTCAGGGTTTTTACCTAAGGTGGTGTCGTCATAAGTACAATAAACGGTAGTAACATTTCCGTTTTCGTCTTTATCACAACGTTCAGCTTTAATCATGTAAGCATTGCGTAAACGCACTTCCTTACCGATCACTAAGCGCTTAAACTTCTTGTTAGCTTCTTCACGGAAGTCTTCAGCTTCAATGTACAGCTCGCGACTAAATGGCACAATTCGTTCGCCCATATCTTCGCTAGGGTGATTAGGTGCAGATAGCTGTTCTACTTTGTCTTCAGGGTAATTTTCGATTACCACTTTAATTGGATCTAACACTGCCATTGCACGAGGTGCATTGGCATTTAAGTCGTCACGTATACATGCTTCTAACATTGGCATTTCTACCATGTTTTCCATCTTAGTCACGCCAATGCGCTTACAAAATTCGACGATTGATGCAGCGGTATAACCTCGGCGACGTAAACCAGCAATGGTTAACATGCGTGGATCATTCCAACCGTTTACATGACCATCGGTAACTAAAGTATTTAGCTTACGCTTAGACATTACCGTGTATTCAAGGTTTAAACGTGAGAACTCATACTGATGCGGTACTGTCTCAATGGTAATGTTCTCCAGTACCCAATCGTATAAACGACGGTTATCTTGGAATTCTAACGTACACAAAGAGTGAGTAATGCCTTCGATCGCATCCGAAATACAATGCGTAAAATCGTACATTGGGTAAATGCACCACTTATCACCGGTTTGGTGGTGGTGAGCAAATCGAACTCGATAAATAACCGGGTCACGCATACACATGAACGAAGAGCTCATGTCGATTTTGGCGCGTAACGAACACTCACCTTCTTTAAATTCACCCGCGCGCATTTTTCTAAATAACGCCAAGTTTTCTTCAACAGGAGTATCGCGGTAAGGGCTGTTTTTACCTGGTTGGCTTAAGGTGCCACGGTACTCACGCGCTTCGTCGGCATTTAAGAAACAAACGAATGCTAAACCCTTTTGAATCAACTCTTCAGCATAAGCGTATAACTGATCAAAATAGTTTGATGAGTAACACACCTCACCATCCCAATCGAAACCAAGCCACTTTACGTCTTGCTGAATTGAGTTAACGTAGTCGATATCTTCTTTTTCAGGGTTGGTATCATCGAAGCGCAAGTTACATGCGCCCTGGTAGTCTTGAGCAATACCAAAATTCAAACAAATCGACTTAGCATGGCCGATGTGCAGATAACCATTTGGCTCCGGTGGGAAACGTGTATGCACTGTGTCATGTTTTCCGGATTTAAGATCTTCATCAATGATGTGACGAATGAAATTGCTAGGGCGATTTTCCGCCTCACTCATACCAGCCTACCTATAAATAATGAAACGCTAATTAAAGCCGTATAATCCCTGATTCTTAGCCTTAGTACAAGCAACCATCGAACAAGCGATGAAAAGATCGCCTTATGCATCTGTTCTGTGTCCATGCCTTGCGATTAAACAGCTTAGCTTGATTAACTTTTTTGCGTTCCTTTTGGCTAAACTCAACCAGCGCCTTGCTGCAACTTCTACCAATAAGACTGGAATCAAAGTCATTCCCCCAATTTTCTTACTTATGGTTTTGTTTAGGAAATGGCGAATTTGTAGTCATGGTTTATAGTGATTAATGGTTACTGTTGATAATTAAGGGAATATGTCATGCGTCTACTTAGTGTTGCTTTTAGCATCCTGTTATTGGTTGCTTGTTCTAGCCAACCCACCTGGGATGGTATGTCAGAATCTGAAATTGCATCTTGGAAAGAAATCGGGGTAAATGTTGAACAAGTACAAACTTATGTACGAGCAGGCATGAGCCAACCACAAGTTAAAGAATTTATAGACCAAAACTTTACTGACCCAAACCAAATCACAGCTTGGGCCCAAGCCTTCACTGCTGTCGACGCCCGAGGTTGGATAGATTCAGGCTTTGATCTTTCTTCAGCCACTGCATGGGCCGCTAAAAAGTTCACTCACCAAGAAGCCAGCGCTTGGAAGTCTGCCGACTTTGATCTAGACGGCGCCGTAGACAATCGCAATAAGGGCTTAGCCCCTGTAAAATAAAGCCATATACATGGGTGTTTACTCAATTTGAGTAGACACCTTGCCTAGGCCTTCAATACTCACTTCTACTTGGTCTCCACTCTTTAGTGCCTTAGTTCTTCCCGGTGTACCAGTAAAGATCACATCATAAGCTTGTAAGCTTACATATTGGCTAATGTAACTGACAATATCCTCTACAGAGTGAATCATGTTCGCCGACGATTCTTGTTGAACGATATCGCCGTTTAGCTTAGTGGTCACAGTGAACTGGTTTTCAGCTGTAGTTTGAGTTATCCAAGGAGAAATCGGAGCAAAACCATCGGCACCTTTAGCCCGCCACCATTGCAAATCTCGACCTTGCCAAGAGCGCTCGGTGAGATCATTCCCTACTGTGTAACCAAATATACATTCTCTAGCATTTTGCTTAGATACCTTTGAACAACTTTGACCAATCACAACCACCAGCTCTCCCTCAAAATGCACATTTCGCGCATCCTTTGGGAGCTGCAACGGCCCTCCAATACTGAGAGAACTATATGACTTGTAGAAAATTTCTGGCTTGCTGGCACCTGCATCTCCTGCATGGCTGCGATAGTTTAAACCCACTGCAAATACTGTGGCTGGTTTTATCGGCATTAAGTACTTAGCTGATGCCTCAGCCGATGTTTGACCATTAACTTGGCCTTTTTCTATAGGTGAAGCATTTAAATGAAGTAACTTATCACCATCGCGTTTAACCCAGGTTTTTACCCCTTCATGGTCGATTAACGCAAACTGGCTGGTTTGCTCAGCAGTCGCTGGGCTTGAGAGTAGTAAAAGCGCGAAGCCTGTCGATAATATGTAATTCACAGTTCGTCCTTGATGTTAGGTGTCTCAGTAACTACGTACACAAGCAACCTATAGTTTAGCGTTTAACCACTTTGTCCACACTTAAACCCAAACGTTTTGCCAAGCGGCTAAGATTAGCTCTATCAACCCCTAGCTCTTTAGCTGCCGCAGACCAGCTTCCTTGGTGTTTTTCTAAACTCGCTGCTACCAAGCTTTTTTGATACGCGTCTGTTGCTTGGCGTAAGTTAAAGCCAGCAGCAATGCTTGTGGGTGCAGTCGATTGATACGAGGAAGATTCTACAATATCAGCTGATTTAAGCTCACCACAATCAGCAACGCTAATTCGTACAATAGCTTTACTACTTTGGTGAGCTCGCGCTTTTAGCGCTACGCGGCTAATTAGATGCTCTAATTCCCGAACATTGCCAGGCCAATCGTAGGCATTTAGATAAGCCACCAAATCACTTTGAAGTTTTATTTGTGGAATCCCCAACTTGCGTTTAACCAGCTCCACAAAAAAGCCTGCTAATAATTGAACATCCCCCACTCTCTCTCTTAAAGGTGGAACCAACACAGGGTAGACCGATAAGCGATGATACAAATCGGCGCGAAACCGCCCTTGCTCAACTTCCTTAGCTAAATCGCGGTTAGTGGCAGCAATCACCCGTACATCTACTTTTTGAATTTTGTCTTGCCCAAGCGCCTGCACCTCTTGGTTTTGCAATACCCGTAATAGCTTACTTTGGGCAGCCAAAGGCAACTCACCTATTTCGTCGAGAAAAATAGTGCCGCCATCAGCAATGCTAAATTTACCAGCGCGGTTTTTATCAGCGCCAGTAAAGGCGCCTTTAACATGACCAAATAGCTCACTTTCAATCAAATTGTCAGGTAAAGCCGCACAGTTCACATGCACTATTGGCGCTTTATAACGAGACGATTGAAGGTGCAAAGAGCGGGCAACTAGCTCCTTACCCACACCGGTTTCCCCTTGGATCAAGATAGTAAAATCTGATGGTGCCACCAAGGCAATTTCCTGTTTGAGGCGCTTCATCACCGGACTTTCACCGACAATTTCATCACTGTTGTGATGCCAAGCTGCTTGATTTAGTTCTTCCAATACTTGTTGCGAATGATGAGCCTGCTGTTCCAGTAGGTCTAAGGTTAAGCCTGTATTAAGGCTAGCTGCCGCCATGGCGGAAATTACCTCAAGTGTTCTATTGGGAATGTCATCAAATACTTCCGGAGTAAAGCTATCTAAGGTAAGTACGCCAATTAAGCTTTGATCAAAATACAAGGGTAAACCCATACAAGCATGAACAGGCAAATCCCCTTCTCGGTCGATCAACAAGCCATCATAGGGATCGGGTAACTCACAATTAGCCGGAAAACGCACCGGCATGCTGGAAGCACAAATTTGTTGAAAGCGCGGATGTTCCGACAGATAAAAGCGCCTACCTAAGGTATCTCGGCTAAGCCCTTGCAGCGTAAGAGGAGTAAGTTGCTCACCTCTTACTGCAAGCAAAGCCACTGCATCACAAGCAATGGTCTTTCGCACGGTATCCAGTAACCGGTCAAAGCGATCTTTACTACTAAGATTTTGCGCTAAGTCTAAAGCTAACTCGATTAAGGCTTTTGAAGATATATCTGACATTACAACTCCTCATTTATACCCATAGTAGTCAAAATGACAACGAATATCCACTAGTCATTATGACACCACCATTTCAAGAGTCGGCGAATTCACTGGTCTTAGCGGCTTTAAATAGTTGGTATGAAGATTGCCATGTACTTATGTAAACGAGAAATGAATATCAAATAGCTAGTATCAGGAGAATTCCATGAAACACTTTCCTTTATTCGTAGATTCAAACAAACCAAGTGCTTTTCGCCAATACATGCGTTGCATAGTGGGTGGAAACTGGTTAATGCTAGTCTCACTGCTTGTGATCATTTCATCCATTATCATTTCCTACCCCTTAGCACAGGCTTTTTCTATTCCAATGCAAATTGCTGCACACATATCTACCATTGTATTTGCTGGCGTATTAAAAGTGGGTTACGTGTTACGCTGCGTAGGATTTAACGAACTCGGTCAAGAGGTTATATAGTGATTAAAATTGCTGAGCCAGATACAAAAGATACTGCACAACATTGGCATCAACATCCGATATTCGAATTAGCCTTTCGCCCTTTCTTCTTGCTAGCAGCCTTTAGTTCGGCACTTAGCTTGGCGTTTTGGATATTATTACTAAACGGCCACATGCTAATTGGCCATAGTGGGTTAAGTCCACATGTGTGGCATGCTCATGAAATGCTAATTGGCTTTGGCACTACCGTAGCAGTTGGCTTCATTCTTACTGCAGTACAAACCTGGACCGGCCAGCCCAGCATTAAAGGAAAATCGCTGGCTGCTTTAGTAGCACTTTGGTGTTTAACTCGAATTGCCTTTTACATAAACACTGCCGAAAGTGCGGTACTGGCTACCATCTTACAAGGTCTATGGTGGCTCGCTGTTGTAATCATCTATAGTAAGCTGGTATTTGCTGCGCAAAATCGACGTAACTACATATTTATTGCACTGCTTTCGGTAATGGGTTTAGTCAACTTGGTCATATTAGGCAGTGATTTAACAGCAAACAGCGGCCTGGCGCTGCATTTAAGCCGAGCCATGGTTTTATTGTTTACTATTATGATGGCTTTAGTGGGCGGCAGAGTTATTCCCTTCTTTACCGTTCGCGGCGCGCAAACTGCACCCATCGAATGCCCAGCATGGATCAGTCGCTTGGTAGGTCCATTAGCAATTGCAACCACTGCGGCTTTTATTACTAGCTACTTTGTGAATACCTATCAACTTGTACCACTAAGTTTAATGTTACTTGGGCTGTTTCACTTATTACGCTTAGCTTACTGGCGCAGTATTAACACCCTAAAAGTGCCGCTGTTATGGTCACTACACATATCGTATTTGCTTATGGCCTTGGGGTTAATTGCTCTTGGCGCGAGCTATTACCTTACTTCACTAAGCTTTAGCAATGCGCTGCATATCATTACCATTGGAGCCATTGGCTTAATGATTTTTGCCATGATGAGCCGTGTATCGCTTGGCCATACCGGCAGAACATTGATCATCAAGCCGATTATTAGCATTGCGTTTATCCTCTTAGTAGCGGCTACTTTAATACGCACTTTTTTACCCCTTGCTGATGCTTTGTTAGCTTGGAATTTAAGTGCTGGACTTTGGTTAATCACGAGTTTGATTTTCTTGGCGGTATATTTGCCAATATTGTCTTCTAAACGCCAAAGCTAAACATTTTTCGGCAAGCTCTAGACGCCCTTAGGCTATTCTGCGATATTGCAGCAATGTTTAAGGGCTTCTTCACAAGGATTTCCCCATGTTGCTCAGTGTATGGCTCACCTTTGTAGCCGCTTGTATTGTATTTAGTATTTCACCAGGAGCTGGCACAGTAGCCACTATTAGCCATTCATTAAGTGGTGGTTTTAAACAGGCATGTAAAAACATAGCTGGCTTACAACTCGCTTTGGTTACTCATCTACTTATTGTGTCTATTGGTTTAGGCGCACTGTTAGCGTCTTCAGCGATAGCGTTCACCGTAGTAAAGTATCTAGGCGCAGCCTACCTTCTTTATTTAGGCATTAGTAAATTCTTTGAGAAATCTGTAGCACTAACTGGAAAAGATGTAGCCGTTAAATCCAGCTCACAACTTATCAAACAAGGGTTTATCGTTAACTTAATGAACCCAAAATCAATTATTTTTCTTGCTGCATTTTTACCGCAGTTTGTTAATCCAACCCAAGATATGACCGGTCAGTACCTGCTTTTAGGGCTTACAGTGGTAATGATTGATTGCGCCGTGATGTTTAGTTATGCCACCTTGGCTTCAGCGGTAAAGCCTTGGTTAGGAAAGGCGAAGTTTGTAGCCTTGCAAAATCGTGTATTTGGCTCGCTGTTTGTAATGATGGGCATTGCGCTGGCTCGCGTAGAACGCTAGTTAGTATGTACGCCAAACAATAAAAAAGACGCTATGAAGCGTCTTTTTTTATTCTAAGCGAGAGAAGCAATCAATTAAGTACGTTTATAACAACGTAACAACACCAAACTTAAACCAACCAACATTAATGGCCAGGTAGGCGGAGCCGGTACCGGTGTTGCTGCGGTATAAGAAAGCGCGTCAAAACCGTAAACCGCTGAACTACTCCCTGATCCAACCAATGAAAAGGATCTTAACGCTGTATCACTAATCAAGCCGAAAAAGGTACTTTCATACCACACATCGGTAATCTTTAGCGCTTCATCGATTATGTGGCCTGCACTATCCAAATAATCCAAATGAGATGAGTTAAGTTCGTTCAAATCAAAGCCAAGTGCAAACACATCGTGTTCAAAATCAATGGTGAAAGTATTTGATTCAAAAATACTAAGGGCTTTTGCGCCCTCACTAACTAAACTACTAGTGCTTCTATAACGGTTCGCACTAATCGTTAAGTCTTCGTTCAGCAAAGCTGGATCATTGAATCCTTCAAAGGCTAACTCTGCACCAGCAGCATTTTCAAATGCAGCTCGATCGGTATAAACAATAAACCCAGCATGGGCTTGCTGCGTTAATCCAAGCACAGCAGCAAAAACGAGTAGCGTATATTTCATTCTATTCAGCATATAAGGTCCATTTAACAGGGTACGACTTCCATTTCAGCCCGATATACTAAACTAAAAAGACTGTTGAGCAAGTCGTTATTTCAAACTCACATAGGAGATAAACCCCTAATTTTATTAAGGTTTAAACTTACCCTATGTTAAGCAGATGGCTCGTTTATAGTTCTTAAGCGTTGATTCGAAGCGAAAATCAGCAATGGCTGGCATCAGTTTAAAACTAGTCTTTTGGTGTACCTAAATAGATAGCGAATAAATTTCGTCTTTTCTCATCTGGTTCGTCTTATAAGTAATTCACCAATACGATGAGAACATCATGATTAAAATTGTTAGCGTTAAAATCTGCCCATTTGTTCAGCGCGTCACTGCTGCTTTAGAAACTAAAAACATAGCTTACGAGATGGAATACATTAGTTTGAAAGACAAACCGCAGTGGTTTTTAGATATTTCACCTAATGGGCAAGTTCCCATTCTAGTGACAGAGAACAATATTGCATTATTTGAGTCAGACGCCATTATCGAATACATTGAAGATGAATTTGGTTCCGTAGAAGCTAATGTTACTAACGAGCAGCGAGCCATGGATCGAGCATGGAGTTACTTAGGCTCAAAGCACTATTTAACCCAGTGCGGCACAATGAGCAGCAAAGACAAATCCACCTTTGAAGAGCGCAGTGAGAAATTATTTAAAGCCTTTACCAAAGTAGAAGAAAAGCTGTCTGGAACAACGGTGTTCTTTAAGTCTAACCATGTAAGTAAAGTTGATATCGCTTGGCTACCGCTGCTGCACCGCGCAGACATTATCAAACGAAAAACAGGCTTCGACTTATTGGAAGGCTTACCCAAAGTCCAAGCTTGGCAACTCAACTTGTTAGCTACAGGCATTGCTGTGGCTAGTGTTGCGCAAGATTTTGAAGAGCAATTTAGCAACTTTTATCTTACTAATACTTATCTAGCTGGCTATAGCAAAAGCAAAGTTAAGGAGGAAGCTGTGGATCTTACCGCCAGTTAGTGAGGGTCGCATTAATCGTTGCTCTTAGGTTCATCGCTAAGAGCAACAGTGCAGCAAACAAACTCGATTATTCACGCTGGTATAAAGCTTCAATGGTGCTCGACTCTAAGGTATTGGCATTAATCATATACCCGGCCAAAGCCCCCGATGCTCTTGCTGGTAAATCTAATTTTTCAACCGATAAGGCATGCAAGGTAAATCGGTAGCGATGAATACCATGTCCTTTGGGAGGGCAAGCTCCGCCAAATGCCTCAACACCATAGTCATTCTCAATCTGACGGCTACCACTCGGTAGTATCTCTGATTCGACGCTACCGGCATTACTTGCCAAGGAACGGGTACTTAAGGGGATATTAACTACCTGCCAATGCCACCAGCCACTTCCGGTAGGTGCATCTGGATCATAGGCAGTAATGGCAAAGCTTTTGGTGCCTTTAGGTGGATTTTTCCAGGAAAGCTGCGGTGACATATTCCCCCCAGAACAACCAAACCCAACAAACTCGTGCTGCTTGCTCATTAGCTCTCCATGGCTAACGTCATTACTCGACAAGCTTAGACTCTCAGCCATAGCTATGTTGCACCCGATTAGTGAAAAGAAAACAGTTGCGGCAGATAACGCTCTCATAATAAATCCCTTAAACAAATAATGAGGAGTCATCATAGAACTTACCTAATTACATAATTAGCGCAAAAACCGTCAAGTTATCGCCTTATTCGTTCATTCGGGTTTTTCTTAATTCTCGAGGGGTTAGGCCGAAGTGTGCTTTAAATTTGTCGGTAAATCGAGATTGCGAGTGGTACCCACACTGCTCTGCTATCAAACCTATCGGCTCGACACTGGTTTGTAATAAATGCAGAGCCAAGCTCATACGAGAACGATCTTTAATTGCTTGTACACTGCTACCTTCAAGCTTGAGCTTACGGCGCAATGTAGATTCGCTCATCGCCAGCTTTTCACAAATGGCTGTGGTTGATAGATCTTTAAAACCACTTTGTGTAAACAACTCGTGCAGCCGATGCGATACTTTGTTTTTGCTTCGCATCATAGCCACTTGTTGATAACCAAGGTGATAAAGTAAGGTCAATATTTCTCGCTTCCTTAAAGACAATATCTGCTGATTTGCCCAACTACTGCATTCAACAAACTGTTGTAAACTTTGCCTTAATGGGACTGGTATTTTGTCTGCAAAGTAGTCTTTATCCGGCTGCTCTCCAATGGGCAATTCTTCAAAATCTTGGTAATCAAACTCAATTAACAAAGCGAAATACAACTTAGCCTTCGGAATATTTCGCATGTTTATGGCTGGGCTGTCCGACAGAAAAATAAAATGGTCGGCCGGACAGTTAATTTTATTGTCGCCCCCAAGTTGCTTGTCTCCGCTTAACACCACAATCAACAAGGGTTTGCTAATAGGTACATTGTGCAATTGCTGTTCTAACACCGAGGAGTAAACCGAAAAAGGCAAATCACTCGATTGTTTCATCGCTTTTCTAATACTAAAAAGCAGCTTATCCATTGCTGGCATCCTTGTTTAATTAACTCGCAAGCAAGCTTATTGGCTGAAGGTTGGCTTAGTTACTTGGTGATCGGTTGGTTGAGGCGTTACCGTCATTACTTTTACCGCTTCGGGTGTTTCAAAACGGTGCCATTGATTTTGCGGAACCACCGCTAACTGCCCAGCACTTAGCGCGATACGCTGTTCTCCCTCTTCCTGTAACAAAATAAGCGAGGTAGAGCCTTCGATAATTTGAACAATTTCATCACCTTCTGAATGTCGCTCCCATTCGCTATTGCCAGCATAATGGCCAATGTAGATGCCACCATTGCGATATGCAGATAACTCACAAAATGCGCCAGCTAAGTCTTGTGCTGTAGATTCCGGGCGACGATCACTTGCAAAACGAAGTTGTTTAAATGCTTCCGACAAGGTGACCACCTTTATAGACATAATTATTCCTTGAAAGCTGCCAAATCTCACTTCGCTAGAAAGTGCATAACATCATGAAATGTGCAGCTACTGTAAGTTAATAGCAATTAACGTTATTTGCTAAATGCGTCCAAGCTTAGTAGCGTACTAAGATACTGTAACGAGACATAAATTAAAGAAGTGATTTTATGAAAAAGATCCTTAGTACCATTCTGGCCTGCGCCCTACTCACTGCTTGTGATAGCAATGAAGTCGCCGATGTATCTTTAGGCTTACTTACCACCAAAGACATTAAAATCAGTGTATTGAAGGATCCGTTAATCGACGGAGTGACCTGTCACATCGCTAATATAGAAGCCGATCTAGACTTTGCAGACCCTAGCGATATGTCCATATCCTGTCGCCAAACTGGCGAAATCACCCCAGCGATGTTAGCTAACATTGATAAAAGCAAATCTGGTGAAGTGGTGTTTAAAAAGTCGAAAAGCATTTTGTTTAAATCACTCAAAATACGCCGAATTTTTGATGAAGAATCACAAACCCTAATGTATTTGTCTTACTCAACCAAAGAAACATCAGGCAGTTACAAACATAGCTTGTCTACAGTACCTCTATGGGGAACCAAAGCCTATGCCGAACCTGCTGCTATAACTCAGTAACCAATATCAAAATCAATATAAAACAGTAACAAAAAAGGCCCTCTAATGAGGGCCAAACACTATCACCACAATAGCAGTTAAGGACGACTGCTTTTTCCTTGCTCTTTTATTTGGCCGCCAATAACTTCAGCTCATTGGCAACAAATTCTACGTGTGGACCGATCACCACTTGTACCGCCGTTTTACTTGGAATAATAACGCCAGGTACATGTTTTTTAAGTTCATTTACATTTACTTGGTCACTGTCTTTCACTTCTAAGCGAAGACGCGTTGCGCAGTTATCAACTAGCACTACATTGTCGGTACCACCTAACATGGTTAGTACTAAATCTGCTGTATCGCTGTGCGAACCACCTACGCTTAAGCTAGCTTCCTCTTCAGTGGCATCTTCACGCCCAGGCGTTTTCAGGTTCATTTTGATGATCATAGTTTTGAAAACAAAGTAGTAAACTGCGAAGAACACTAAGCCTTGTGGAATCAGCATGTACCAGTTGGTAGCAAGCGGATTGCGTGATGACAACACCATATCAACCAAACCCGCACTAAAGCCAAAGCCCGCCATCCATTGCATAGACGCAGCAATAAATACCGAGATACCAGTGAGTAACGCGTGTACAACGTAAAGCACTGGAGCTACAAACATAAAGGCAAACTCGAGCGGCTCTGTTACACCGGTGAAGAACGAAGCTGTAGCAGCGGCAATCATAATTGATGCAACTTTAGTTTTGTTCTCAGCTTTAGCGGTGTGATAGATAGCTAGCGCCGCCCCTGGTAATCCAAACATCATAATCGGGAAGAAGCCCGCCATGTAACGGCCTGTTTCTCCAGGCACAGCATCAGAAGCAACACTCAAGAACTTGCCTAAATCGTTAATGCCGGCCATATCGAACCAGAACACAGCATTTAGTGCATGGTGAAGGCCAATTGGAATGAGTAAGCGGTTAAAGAAGCCGTAGATACCCGCGCCTACCGAGCCCATACCGGTAATACTCTCACCAAAAGTAACTAGGCCACCAAAAATTAACGGCCACAGGTACATTAATACAAAGGCCACCACAATACCGGCTACCGAGGTAAGAATAGGAACTAAACGCTTACCACTGAAGAAGGACAACGCTTTATGCAGCTCAACTTGATAAAAACGGTTATACAGTTCGGCCGCCATAATACCGCTGATAATACCTACAAATTGGTTTTCGATTTTAGAAAACGCCAGTGTGCTTGCGTCATTTAGCGTTACCAAGCCAATTTGCTCTACGGCTCCCGGAGAAAGCAAAGTGGTTATTACCATGTAGCCAACAAAACCGGCTAGCGCAGCAGCACCGTCTTTGTCACGTGACATACCATAGGCAATACCAATAGCAAACAGTACCGACATGTTGTCGATAATAGCAGCGCCAGATTTAATCAAAAATGCAGCCAGCGCGCTATTACCGCCCCAGCCGTTCGGATCAATCCAATAACCTATTCCCATTAAAATGGCTGCTGCTGGTAGCACAGCAACGGGCACCATTAAGGCTCGACCAATTTTTTGTAAATAGCTAAACATAGTATCCCTCGTTATGGTTATTAATAACCAAGTTCAATTTTCCAGTAGCGTTTGCCTATTCGAGCTTGGTGCATCATTGATTATTTCGTTGATTAATGATCCGCCAAGAACTTAATTCGCAGTGTAAATAATAAAAATTCACACGCAAATAAAGAACCCCTAAAATGTGACACAGGCACGAACAACAGAGACTAAAACAGGCTGTTTATCACAAAATATCGAAAACTTATTTTTCAAAGAGAATTATATTGCTAAACTAAGCCTAAATTTAGTGGAGAACGATCATGAGATTAATACCATTACTCGACAAAAACCAAGTGGGAAGATGGTCCGCCCTTTATATCGCGGAGAAAATTAAGTCCTATAAGCCTACGGCTGAGCGCCCATTTGTATTAGGTTGCCCTACTGGAGGTACACCGCTAGCTACTTATCAACACTTAATAGAGCTGCATAAACAGGGTGAACTAAGTTTTGAGCACGTTGTAACGTTTAATATGGATGAATATGTTGGGATCCCTAGTGACCATCCAGAAAGCTACTACAGCTTCATGCACAACAACTTCTTCTCGCAGATAGACATACCAGCAGAGAACATTAACTTGCTCGACGGTAACGCCGAAGACTTAGAAGCAGAATGCGCCAGATACGAAGCCAAAATTAAACAATACGGAAAAATAAACTTGTTTATGGGTGGCGTAGGTGTTGACGGGCATATCGCTTTTAACGAACCGGCATCGTCTTTGGCCTCACGAACGCGGGTTAAAACCCTTACCGAAGATACCCGTATGGTAAATTCACGCTTCTTCGACAGCTTAGAGCAAGTGCCAAAACTAGCGCTTACGGTAGGAGTGGGAACCCTACTTGATTCAGAAGAAATTCTTATATTGGTGACCGGACACAACAAAGCCCAAGCGCTAGAAGCCGCGGTAGAAGGCAGCGTAAACCACCTTTGGACTATTTCTGCCCTACAACTTCATCCTAAAGCGATGATAGTATGTGACCAACCTTCCACTATGGAATTGAAAGTAAAAACAGTACGTTACTTTCATGAGCTGGAAGCCGAAAACATCAAGAATATTTAGGATAAGCCAATGATGTACGCCCTAACCAATGCACTAGTGTTTGATGGTTGTGAATTGCTAAACGGCTATTCGGTGCTTGTTGATAACAACAAAATCAGTTCAGTGGTGCCTAACCAACAAGTATCGCCACAAATTAGCAGCATAGACTTAAATGGCTCGGTACTCTGCCCAGGTTTTATCGACCTACAGCTAAACGGTTGTGGCGGAGTAATGCTTAATGGCGACTTCTCTAGCACCAACTTAGAGCGTATGCATCAAACTAATTTAAAAAGTGGTGCGACTAACTTCATGCCTACCCTTATCACCACCAATGATGAGGAAATGGAGCAAGCGGTTACCGTTTCTAGAGAACACAGCAAAAATAGCGGCACAGTTAACTTAGGTCTTCACCTAGAAGGCCCCTACTTAAGTGTTGATAAAAAAGGCATTCATAGCGAAAAGCTGATCCGCCAACTTAACCAACAACGATTACGCTTTTTGCTCGACAATCATGACGCGGTTAGAAAGGTCACCCTTGCGCCTGAGCAGGTTGAGCTAGCTAGCATCTCCGCGCTAAAAGAAGCAGGCATATTGGTCTCTTTAGGCCATACCAACGCTAACTACCAGCAAGCAAGCGACGCCATTAATGCCGGGGCTGGCTTTGCTACTCACCTGTTTAATGCCATGAGCCCAATGACCGGGCGAGAGCCAGGTGTACTTGGCGCTATATTTGACCACAACCTCTACGCAGGAATCATCGTAGATGGCCACCATGTGTCAAACGCCAATGTGCGCATCGCAAAACGATTATTGCGCCACAAGCTATGTTTAGTTAGTGACGCAACCGCTGCAGCTGGCGCAGATATAAGCAGCTTTGATTTTGTTGGACGTAAGATCACAGTTCAAGATGGGATTTGCTTTGGTGATGATGGTACACTCGGCGGTTCTGCTTTAACCATGATTGAAGCAGTAAAAAACTGCGTACAATCAGTAGGTTTATCTCTTCGAGACAGTTTAAGAATGGCTTCTTTGTACCCAGCAACCGCAATTAACAGGGATCACGACTTAGGCAGAATCAAGGCAGGTTACGCCGCAAACTTAACCGCATTTGATCAAGACTTTAATGTCACCCTTGCAATTAGCGATGGCCAATTGACTCAGTTTTAACCAAAAAGATGAATGACAAATTAATCGTAAATGTAGATAAAGTTAAGCAGGTAAATACTGCTGCAGTATATGGCATGATTGACCAACAAGGACCAATCTCGCGGGTGAAAATTGCGGAGCAGAGCCAACTAGCTCCGGCCAGTGTGACAAAAATTACCCGCCAACTGCTAGCAACAGGCTTAATTAAAGAAGTTGCCCAACAAGCCTCCACCGGGGGGCGTCGCGCTATTTCTTTAATGGCAGAGCAAGGCAGTTATTACTTTATCTCGGTACGATTGGGTCGCGGAGCTTTAGATATTTCACTGTTTGATTTAAGCGGTGTCTCTCATGCCCACGACAAACTTTCAGTAAGCGAACTTGAGCAAGATCCGTTAACCAACGAGTTACTCGACAAAATTGCCAGCTTTATTGAACAGCATGTTAGCGAACAAAAACAGCTTATTGCGGTAGCCGTAACCTTGTCAGGCTTAGTTAATCCCGGTGAAGGCATTGTGGTTTATACCCCACATTACCAACTACGCGATTGCCCATTAGGTGAAATGATAGAGAGCCGTTTTGGTTTACCCGCTTATATCGGTAACGATACTCGCGCGATGGCTTTAGCAGAACATTACTTTGGCGCAACCAAAGACTGTTTAGACTCGATACTGATTACCGTGCACAGCGGTACTAGCGCTGGCATCATTGTTAATGGTCAGGTGTTTATGAGCCAACACCGCGATGTTGGCGAAATTGGTCATATTCAAGTCGATCCATTAGGTCAGAAATGCCAGTGTGGTAATGTTGGTTGCCTGGAAACCATTGTATCGAACACCGCCATTGTCGCTCGTTTGCAAGCGCTAATTGAGCAAGGTAGCCCAAGTATTCTGGAAGCCGGCTTTACCATTGAAGACGTATGTTTTGCGGCTAAACAAGGCGACATGTTATGCCGACAAGTACTGCAACGAGTTGCCACTGTATTGGGTAGCAGCATTGCGATTGCCATTAACCTGTTTCACCCACAAAAAATTGTTTTAGCGGGTGAAATAATGGCCGCTGAAGACATTTTATTACCCACCATCAAGCAATGCATTCAGCATCAAGCCTTAAGCTCTTTTGCTGATGCCTTGCCAGTGCAAGCGGCGCACTTTCAAAACAATCCGACCATTGGTGGCCTAGCACTAGTGAAGCGTGCCCTACTCGACGGCAGCCTGTTAATTCGCTTAATCAATCAAAAGCCGGAATAAGCATTCAAATATAGCCCTACAACTAATCTAGAAAATGGAACTTAAAACACTGTAAAGCATAGGAATGATTGATGTTTTTATGCTTTACTTGTGAGGTCTATGCAAAAGGATTGGTTAATGCGGATATTCTCACCTCGAACCGTTGTAATCAGCAGCGGATTTTTCACCTGCGCTCTGATGGTTTACATTGCCTTAATGCTGCTTTCAGCAGATATTAGTGAAAGCCAACGCCGCTACGCCCACAATACCATTTCCCTCACTCAAACAGTTATTTATGATTCCCTTCAAGCTTTAGACGACCTTGAAAAACTAGATATAAATGATTGTAGTGAAGCTTCCCTCACTAAGATGCGCCAAACAGTATACTTAAGTAGTTATATTCGCGATGTGGGTTTACTAGAAGACGATCACCTTCTTTGTACTAGTGTTGGCGGCTTGCTCGAAGAGCCAGTAGCTTTAGATCCTCCGTCTTTTTCTACCTCCTTAGGCTTTGATATTTGGCTTAATACACAGCTCATCATATTTGATTATCTGCACTCTGGAGTAGTGATTCGCAGGGGCGACTTTAATGTTGTGATCGATAACAGCACCTTTGCGCCGCTCGAATATGGTGATAATCAATGGGAGTTAGTGTCGAACAGGAGAGAAAATGCCATTCACCTCACCGGCACCCAAGGTATATATAAAGACACCGACACCTTGGTTTATGAGGAAGTCACCGACAACTATCACTATTTTCACAGCTGTAGTGAAAACTATGATTTTTGTATCGCCCTAAGCCTTTACAATTACACGCTTATTAAAAACAAAACTTGGTTTTTATTCTTCTCGTTAATGTTCAGCCTTGCCTTTGGGATTTTAGCAAGCATCTGCTCCGAAACACTATTCAAGCGTCACAGCAGCACCAACGCTCGACTTCGTCGAGGTTTACGTAAAAAGCATTTTTATTACCAAATTCAACCTTTGGTGGACTTAAAAACCAAACGAGTGATTGGCGGTGAGGTATTGGCGCGCTTTAAGGACCCGCTCGGCGAGCTTTATCCTGACCAATTTATTGGTGAAATTCGCGCCTTAAAACTCACGTGGCCGTTTACTTTATTGGTGATGAAAAATGCGCTAAAGGACCTACAAGCCAGCGGTGTAATCCAAAGCGATTGCAAAATTAGCTTTAATATTTTCCCTAACGACGTTGAAAACAACAACATCAACGAGTTAAAAAACTTACAAGAGGTAAAAGACTTCGCAGGCAACATAACCTTAGAGATAACCGAAGACTTGCAACTAGACAGCTTGGTAGCAAACCAAAATATAAACCAAGTCATTAAACAAGGTTTTGAAGTTGCCATTGACGACTTTGGTACCGGCTACTCTAACCTTGCTCAACTAAAAAACTTTCGCTGCCAATTCTTAAAAATAGACAAAAGCTTTGTATTTGATTTAGAAGCCGGATCTATCCGCTCTTCGCTAGTGCCACACATGGTAGATATTGCTCATAAGTCTGACTTAAAAGTAATTGCCGAAGGCATAGAAAATATTATGCAGAGCAAAGTGTTAGAAGATTTAGGTGTTGAATATGGTCAAGGCTGGATGTTTGGCAAACCAATGCCAGTGAAGCAGTTTGTCGAAGCTTATCAACGCACCAACAAGCCAGAATAAGCACTTAACCTATATAGCCGGCTAAGATAGATAACTTCAACTTAGTGGCTTTGGTGGAGCAATTAAAATAGCCACAAAACCACAAAAAAAGGACAACTTACTGTTGTCCTTTTTTCATCTAAGTTTAAGTATAGATTTAGCAGGTTACGCCAATGCTATTGTCATTTTGCCAGTAAAGCTGCCACTGCTCTTCACTAGCGCTACAACCACAGCCTTTATTACATGAGCCGAGTTTAACAACTCGCAACTTATGGCGCTTAACCCACGGCTGTAGCATAGCTAGCGCGGCGTCATCGCTAAGCGAAAAATGCTTAGCGACTTGGTTTAACAACACACCGGGGTTCTCTTCAATATAGCTTTTAAGCGCTTGTAGTATCATAGTGCTCAGCCTTTTGACGCTTTAAGAACAGTACCCAAACGCTTAAAACAATAACCATTGCCAATAACAATACACTGCCTGAAATGGGTGTTTGTTGCCATGTTGCCGCTTGGTAATAAATAGTTGCGGTGCAATAAGCTAACAAGGTCGACCATACGCCAATCAATCTTGCCCATTTTAGTCCAAGCTCTTTTACCAAAGCGCCCATTGCCGCTGCACAAGGCATGTACAACAAAATAAACAACATAAACGATACAGCTGAAGCTTGACTAAAGTGTTGAGACAACTGTGACATAGTGCCTAGATCTACTTCATTGATTTCAGCAGCGCTAGCTACATCTTCAGCTTCTTCAATAGCGATACCCAGCGGATCGCCATAATTAAGGTCGTTAAAGTTATCGACAATGCTTTGACCGGCTTCTTGGAAACGGCCTAAGTAAGTCCATGCTTCAGCCTCTTCTTCGGGATCTGCATATAGACTGTTTAAGGTGCCAATTACCGCTTCTTTAGCAAACAGGCCGGTTACAATTCCTACAGTGGCTGGCCAGTTATCTTGCTCGATGCCCATGGGGCCAAATACCGGCGTAACAAACTGACTAGCGCGGGATAATATCGAGTGCTCTTGACCTTCAGCATCCAACTCACCGCCGGTACCAACGTGATTAAGAACACTTAATATCGCTACCACTAAAACAATGGTTTTACCGGCGCCAACAATAAAGCCTCGCACTTTTTGCCAAGTAAGCAATAGTACCCCAAACACTGTTGGGAACTGATAGTCTGGCAGCTCTAATACAGAGTCTTGAGCTGTGCCAGGTAGCAGAGTGTACTTAAGCAGCAAACCGGTAATAATCGCAGCGATAATGCCCACAATATACAAAGCAAACACCATGTTCTGCCCTTGCTCGGGGAAAAACGCTGCAACAAACAAGGCATATACGGGTAAACGTGCACCACAAGACATAAACGGGCTCATTGCTGAGGTAAGCACCCGTTCACGGTGTTTTTCTAGTACTCGAGTAGCCATAATGGCCGGCACGGTACAACCAAAGCCCATTAGCATTGGCACAAATGCTTTACCAGGTAAGCCGATAACTTGCATAGCGCGGTCTACAACAAACGCAGCGCGCGCTAAGTAACCTGAGCTTTCTAGCAAGGCTAAAAACAGATACAAACAAGCAATTACAGGAATAAAGGTTGCAACGGTTTGTATGCCCGCCCCTACTCCGCTCGCCAATACAATGCTCGCCCATTCTGGCGCACCAACACTGGCTAACAGTTCGCTCACGCCATCAACAAAAATAGTACCCGCTGTAATATCGAAAAAATCGATAAACACCGCACCACCGTTAATGGCAAACATGAACATTAGGTACATAACACCTAAAAAGGCCGGAATACCTACCCAACGGTTAAGCAATACTTTGTCCAGTAGCTCAGAATAATCGCGGCTTAGCTGGCCTTTTTTACTGATACAGCTTTGGGTAAGTTGGTAGATAAAGCTATAGCGGCTGTCAGCCAGCTCTAAATCAACGTCAGTTGTTGTAAATTGACCCAGCGCTTGGCCCACACCTAGCTGTAAATCAGGGTCTAGTTGCTCGGTTAACCATGGATCATGCTCAATTAAGCGCAGAACTTGCCCTTTGTTTAAGCCAAGCTTTTGCTGCCACTCGGTGGTAAAGGCTTCAATTTCCGATGGGTATTCCAAGCTTAAAGCCGGAGCTTGCTGGGCTTGCTCCATTAATTTAGGCAAGTTGCGCTTAAAGTCATTCACTTGCTTTTTAGAGGTGGCTGACAAGCACACCACAGGCAAATTAAACTGCTCGCTAAACTGCTTCACCTTAATATTAAGTAGCTTGGCTTTAGCTGTGTCCATTTTATTTAGCACCAACACCACTGGCAGGCCAAGCTCTTTAAGCTGAATGCTTAAATATAGGCTACGTTCCACCGCACTGGCATCAATCACATTAATCACTAGGTCGAGAGGCTCAGACTGCAAAAACTCACAAGCAATCCGTTCATCTAATGAGCTTTTATCAAGCTGCGGATCAATATTGTATACACCGGGTAAGTCTACGACTTCTGCTTGCCAGTCGGCTTGGCGGATCCAGCCAGACTTTTTGTCTACAGTTATCCCGCTAAAGTTACCTACTTTTTGTTTACTGCCGGTTAAAGCGTTAAACAAGGTACTTTTACCGCTATTAGGATTACCTACGGTGGCTATAATATGTTTGTTCATAGACTATCCACCTCAATCGCTTTTGCTTGGCCATTACTTAGCGCAAGGTTGATTCCAGGTGCAGATACTTGGATAGGATCCCCAAGTGGAGCGCGCCTTACAATGGTTAAGGTCGTATTGGGTAAAATACCCAACGACATAAGCTTTTTGCGCATTGCTCGCGGTAAGCCATTTAAGCTCAATATTTGCGCCTTTTGACCAGTGGCTATTTCATCCAATGACATGGAACCTCCATACCTAAGTCTAAATAATAATGATTTTCATTTGATTTCATTGTGCGACACACGTCACTGTTCCGTGTTGATCTAAATCAAACGCTGATAGATAGCTTTGTATTTTTGTGAGAAATATTTATCGCTATTTTTTGAAACCGTCTGAATAAATACGCTACCATCAGCACAACTTACGTATAAGGTAGATTGAAGATGTCATTCAAAGACCAACTTTCGCAACTGGTTTACTCAACAGACCAAGGCCGCATTGAGCCAGAGCAGCAAGCCGAACAAGTACCTGAAACAGACGGTACTATTAAGCTGCGTAGAGAGACTAAAGGCAGAAAAGGCAAAGGGGTTACCTGCTTAACTGGCTTTGGTTTAGCCGAAGCAGAATTAAAAACCTTATGTAAAGACATGAAAAAACATTGCGGCGTAGGTGGCAGCGTAAAAGATTACGTTATCGAGATCCAAGGTGACCAACGCGACAAGCTAGAGGTTTGGCTTAAGCAGAAAGATTATAAAACTAAACGCATCGGTGGCTAAACCATTGCCTTTAGTGGGGCTTTTGGGTATATTCAGCGCGCTTTTGGGGAGTAGCTGCTCATATCAATAAGGTATGGGGCATTTATCAACATACTTAGTGCTCATCACTATGGTAAATGCAGCCTTTATTGGCCTAGCAAGACCAAATGCACATTAACGCCATAAAGAGGTGAGCAGCGTTGTGTGCATTGGTTTATCTGCTCGCCTCATACAAGAAATCCAATGGAAGCTTTATTCACTTCAATTACTGCCGTAGCCATTGCCGAGATAGGCGATAAAACTCAACTGCTTGCTCTTCTGCTCGCCTGCAAATTCAAAAAACCTCTGCCAATTATTGCCGGTATTATTATCGCAACTCTACTTAACCATGCAGCCGCAGCTTGGTTTGGCTCGTTAGTGCAGCAATGGCTAAACCCTGAGATTTTACGTTGGCTAGTTGGCTTATCATTTATTGCCATGGCGCTTTGGGTATTAGTGCCAGATAAAATAGATGAAGACGATAAGAAACTACTCAAATACGGCCCCTTTTTGGCCTCGCTCATCTTGTTTTTTATTGCCGAGATTGGCGACAAAACCCAGGTTGCGACTGTGATTTTAGCAGCCAAGTATGACTCGATGTTTATGGTAATTACCGGCACTACCATAGGAATGTGCTTAGCCAACGTGCCAGTAGTGCTGCTGGGTAAGCTTGGCGTAGAGAAATTGCCTATGACTCTAATTCATCGTATTACTGCTATTTTGTTTTTGGTGCTGGGCATTACTACATTGGTGTTTTAGTTAGGCTTTTGCTGAGCACTGATTGTGTTAAACTCAGCCGCAAATTGTTAGCAAGGTTGTAATAATGAAACTAGTTCGTTGGATTTTAGGCCGCATTATATTGTTACTTAACGCAGTATTTTCCCCTAAGGGCGTAAAAAGAAGTGCTGAGGAGCAGGCTGTAATTGATCAAAAAACCCAAGGTTTACACCTTTATCAGCTGCCGGCTTGCCCATTTTGCGTAAAAGTACGTCGCTCGATGAAACGTAATGGTTTAAGTATTGGCTTACGCGATATTAAGGCGCAGCCAGAATATCTTGAAGAGTTGGTAGCCCAAGGCGGTTCAAGAAAAGTGCCTTGTCTACGCATTGAAAATGGCGACCAAGTAGAATGGTTATACGAGTCTAACGACATCATAAACTACTTAGAAGCCAAGGTAGCTTAAAACCCAAAAGCTCCGCAATGCGGAGCTTTTTACTATTAGCAGCTAAAACTTAGTCTGCTTCCATAATATCACTTGGCATGGTTTCACGCAGGCGTTTCCACACTTCACTAGTAGCAATACCGTAACTACGCACTACCTGCAGCGCTTTATCGTGTTCGCCGCTATCGGCCAAGGTGATGAGCTCTTGATAGAAATTATCAACTAAGGTGCGTGCTTGAGGGTCGTCAAAGTAGTATTTACCTACGCTTTGATACATGCCTCTAAAGCCATTTAAGATAAGCGCGTATAAAGGATTACCCGACGCAAAAGACAAGCCATGTAACACTTGATAATCAAACTCAGCGTAAGCTTCGCCGGTTTGTTCAAGTTGTTTGTATTGCTCGATAAGTTGGCGACTTTTCTCTGGGTTGTTTTTCAGGGCACCACGAATAAAAATCACACTAATGTTGGTTCTTGCTGATAGCAGTTGCTCAAACAACTCTGGCACACCATCGGTATCTAAACGGGCTAAAGTTTCCAAAATATTAAGCCCTGCGGTTTCCCAAAAGTTGTTCACCTTAGTGGGTTTGCCGTGCTGAATAGTTAACCATCCATCTCGCGCTAAGCGCTGAAGCACTTCACGTAAGGTGGTGCGGGTTACACCTATTAACTCAGATAATTCTCTTTCGGCGGGTAAAATTGTGCCAGGAGCAAAACGGTTATTCCAGATAGATTCAATGATGTATTGTTCTGCGAATCCCGCTGGACTTTTTGCTTTAATTACCATTATTTACTCAGTCTATTTTCGTTTTTATTGTATCGATAATAACAAACCATTAACTAAAGCTAAAGCAAGTGGTTTGAGCTCAAACCTCCAAATTTGAAAATCTATTGACTATTTTTATCGACACTTGAATAAATTTGATATTTTCGGTTGTTCAACTACCAAAGCCGCGTGAGATCACATACAATCGCGCACGAGTTTTCGTAGGGGAAACTCGACCTGCCATTTGAACAACAATGAGATTTCAGGATGAATACTAGTCTTTCTAGTGCTTTTGCTAAGAATTTTCTTGGCAATGCACCTTTGTGGTATAAAAAAGCCATTGTTTTATTTCTAATAATTAACCCCATCGTTTTCTATATCAACCCATTTGCTGCAGGTTGGTTACTAGTTATCGAATTTATTTTTACTCTTGCGATGGCGTTAAAATGTTACCCGCTTCAGCCGGGCGGCTTGCTTGCCATAGAAGCAGTAGCAATAGGCATGACATCCTCTGAAACCGTTAAACATGAATTAGTCGCCAACTTCGAAGTAGTGTTGCTATTGATCTTCATGGTGGCCGGTATTTTCTTCATGAAACAACTACTGTTGTTTGTTTTCACCAAGATGCTTATCAAAATTAAAAACAAAGCCATTTTGTCTTTAGCCTTTTGTGCAGCCGGCGCCTTTTTATCAGCCTTCTTAGATGCCTTAACCGTAATTGCTGTAGTCATTAGTGTAGCAATTGGCTTCTACAGCATTTACCACAAAGTGGCATCTGGCAAAGATTTTCACCAAAAACATGACCACACTGGCGATGATTTAAGCAGTGATGACTTAGAAGGCTTTCGCGCATTCTTACGTAGCTTAATGATGCATGCGGGTGTAGGTACCGCATTAGGTGGCGTATGTACCATGGTAGGTGAACCGCAAAACCTGATCATTGCAGACCAGTCTAGCTGGCAGTTCTTCGAGTTCTTCCTGAGAATGGCACCGGTATCTCTACCTGTTTTAGTATGTGGTTTAATTACTTGTTTTGCGTTAGAAAAAATTGGCAAGTTTGGCTACGGTAGCCAGCTACCAGTAAATGTTCGCCAAATTCTTACTGACTACGATAAACACGAAGATCAAAAACGAACCAACCGTGACCGCGCTAAGCTAATTGTTCAAGCAGTTATTGCTGTATGGTTAATCATTGGTCTAGCACTGCACTTAGCCGCTGTTGGCTTAATTGGTTTATCGGTAATTATTCTGGCTACTTCATTTACTGGCATTACCGAAGAGCATCAGCTAGGCAAAGCCTTTGAAGAGGCCCTGCCATTTACTGCCTTGTTAGCGGTGTTCTTCTCTATTGTTGCAGTAATTATTGACTTAGAACTATTTAAGCCAGTGATTCACTGGGTATTGTCGATTGAAAACGAAGGCCAACTAGTTGCTTTCTATATAGCAAACGGCTTGCTATCGATGGTCAGTGACAATGTATTTGTGGGCACGGTTTACATCAACGAAGTGAAAACAGCTTGGTTGGAAGGACAAATCACCCGAGATCAGTTCGACATGTTAGCGGTAGCGATTAACACCGGTACTAACTTGCCTTCAGTCGCAACACCAAACGGTCAAGCGGCCTTCTTATTCTTACTTACGTCGTCGTTAGCACCATTATTACGCTTATCATACGGCCGTATGGTTTGGATGGCGCTGCCTTACACCTTTGTACTTGCTGGTGTGGGTTTGTTGTGTGTGGAATATGCGCTTATTCCTGCTACTCAATACTTCTACGATATGGGCTGGATCAGCCATCACGTTGCAGGAGCGGCATCGGCGGTTTCTGCTGGACATTAAAAATAAAAACGGCGATGCTTGCATCGCCTTTTTTTATCGGAGTTTCTGATTATGCTCAACTTTTTAAGCAGCATGCCGTACCAACGTAAACCTTGGTTTCTGCTTTTTATTGGTAGCTTATCACTAGAATTGTGTGCCCTATTCTTCCAACACGTAATGAAGCTCGACCCTTGCGTTATGTGTATTTATGAGCGTGTAGCCATGTTTGGTTTAATGTTCGCGGGTCTCATTGGATGGATAGCCCCACAAAATCTCATCATTCGCTTAACAGCATTTGGAATGTGGATAGTAAGCGCAGCCTGGGGTTTGCAACTGGCTATTACCCACACCGATTATCAAATGAATCCTAACCCATTCGCGACGTGTGACTTCTTCGCAAATTTTCCGGAATGGGCGCCATTAGATAAGTGGGTACCTTGGTTATTTAACCCAACAGGCTTCTGTGACAAAATTTCATGGATGTTCTTGGGTTGGTCTATGCCACAGTGGCTAATCTTGATATTTGCGGTGTTCTTAGCTGCAGGTGTGTTGTTCTTTGGCCTACAATGGCGCAAAAAATAACTCACATTAAAAAGCCCGCTTTAAGCGGGCTTTTTATTTGTGCCAATAACCAGAACTACTCACATTCATCTAAAGGCCAACGCACAATATAATCTTGAGAAGGCCCCGTTAATTGTGTTTCGCAAACAATTTTTCCGCGTACCGATGCTCCTCGTTTATGCATTTCAGAAGCTTTGCCTTTATTAAGCAACGGATGCCATTTTGGCAAAGGTTTACCTTCAATCAAACGCTTATAAGCGCAACTTGGCGGTAGCCAATGAAAGGCATCAATATCATCTAAGCTTATTTTTACGCAGTCGGGTACTTTAGCAAAACGGTTTTCATAATCACTGCATCGACAGCTTTTACTATTAAGCAATACACATGCGATGTTAGTGTAATAGAGCTCATCGGTGTCTTCGTCTATCAACTTCGACAAGCAACATTTTCCGCAGCCGTCACACAATGACTCCCATTCTTGGGCATTCATCTGCGCCAAGGTTTTGGTTTCCCAAAATCTTACTTCACTCACTTATTACAACCTCTGTTTCTAGCTCTATATCGGCAACGGTTAATGCTAGTTTATCTCCAGCTACTAAGGGCCCAACACCTGCAGGAGTGCCAGTAAGTAACACATCACCAGCTTGCAGGCTAAAGCACTGAGAGGCTTCAATTAACAACGTCTCAATAGTGCGGATCATTTGTTGACTACTGCCCTGCTGTTTTACTACACCATTTTGTTTTAGCTGCAAGCTAACGTCATCTAATTCACTCAAGCTAGTAATTGGTTTAAAGGCGCTAAGCACACAGCTTTGATCAAAAGCTTTGGCTCGCTCCCAAGGGTGACCACGTTGCTTTAGCTCTAGCTGAATATCTCGAAGGGTTAAATCTAAGGCGGCAGCATAACCCCAAACTGCATCATTTAGCTCAGCTTTAGAGGCATTTTTTAGCGGCTTACTAATTAACAATGCTAGCTCTAATTCATAGTGCACAACTCCCAAACCTTTGGGAATAGCAACACCATTATCAAAACTTACAAAGGCACTAGGTGGCTTGTTAAACAACACTGCTTGTTTTACTGGAGCGCCACCCATCTCTTGCATATGTGCAACATAATTTTGCCCAACACATACGGCTTTGCTAGACCTTAGTGGTATAGCTTTGCCTTCGCTATCAACATGCTGATACATATCAAAACACCGGTGGGTAGGAAATACGATCAGCCAAGGTGCCAACCGCTGCCACGAAGTAGTGTGAGCGATTCCACTTCATTAGCACCCGATAGTTATCGTAAGCGAGGTAGGCACGGCCTTGCGCATCATCAGGTTGAACAATGGAAGCGCTAATATCCCGTGTAGGTAAATCGCTGCCATCGTAACGGCGAACGCCTAGAGCTTGCCATTCGGCTAAAGTTTTAGTGATTTTTAATCCAGAATTGCTGATATCATAATCTTTAGGAAGCTGAACTTGGCGCCCCCAAGTTAGATCATCACTCCAGCCACTTTGCGCCAAATAATTAGCAGCAGAGGCTAAGGCGTCGGCGGTATTGTTCCAAATATCGCTATTCCCATCGCCGTCAAAATCTTGCGCGTAAGCGAGAAACGAGCTTGGCATAAACTGCACTTGGCCCATTGCCCCGGCCCAAGAGCCTTTCATTTTGTTCGGCTCAATATGTCCGGCATCTAAAATACGAAGAGCATTCATCAATTCTTTCTTGAAAAACGCTTCGCGGCGCCCTTCAAAAGACATAGTTGAAAGCGCAGACACTACATTGTAGTTGCCAGTAAACTTACCAAAATTAGATTCTACGCCCCATAAGGCAATTATAAAGCGAGGCTGCACCTTATACTTTTTTTCTATCTCTTTTAGCAAAGGGTAATGCTTTTTGTATAAAGCCCGCGCTTGTTGCACCTTCCAATCGGGAACGGCTCGCGGTAAGTAAGTGTCTAAGGTAAGTTTAAACTCAGGTTGCTGCTTATCTGCCTTTACCGCACGTTGGTAAAATTTAGTATTAGCAAAAGCTGCATCAATGGTTTGCTGAGATATCCCCTGCTCTGCCGCTTCTAATTTAAGTTGTTCAACGTAGTTATCAAAGCCCGGTTCAGCGTGTAACGAGAAGGCAGCCGAGAAGAGCACCGCACTGATAATTTTTTTCACTAACGTCCCCTTATTGTTTATTTTTAGCTTTAGCCTGGGCGGCCAAATGCTGTTTAAGATAATTCTCTGGAGGTGGTGGTAGTTGTAAATAGTAGCCTTGTTCTTTAAACGCGGCTTCTATGGCGTCGATTTTTACACTAGCAAAATCTTTTGTTGGTCGTTTAGGCACCAACATAACTAGCTCCTTAGCGCCCATTAATTCAATTAACGAGGCCGGAACTTTCGAAAAATCGTCTTTCTTCTCAATATAGAGATAAGTTTGCTGTTTTTTGAGACTTTTATAGACTGCACAGAACATGAAAATGTTAGTATCCTAGGCACTGATCAGGTTATGCTAAAACGCAGACTATATCAGAATATATGGTGTAGCGTCATCGCTCGTATACAAATGTAAAAAGGAATCCGCTGTTCATGTCCGGACAGGAAATAGAGTTTAAAGGGACAAACTTTACCCTTTCAGTCGTTTACTTAGGAAAAAATGATTTAACGTCATTAAATAACAAACTTATGGAGAAGGTGGCACAAGCCCCGCAGTTCTTCAATTGTGCACCTATCGTAGTAAATATTAGTGAAGTGGATGATGCGTTTGACTTCGACCAACTTAAAGAAGTAGTTGAAGCTCAAGACTTTGTATTAGTGGGTGTAACTGGCTGTAATACCGCTGAGCAAAAAACCGCAGCTCGTGCTGCCGGCTTGGCAGTGATGACCAGTGGCTCACAACAAGCTACTGCTAAACCAAGCAAACCAACAGAAGAAAAAGCCCCCACACCTCCCGCTGCTCCTTCGGTAGTTCCCAGCAAAATAGTTCGTGGTCAAATTCGTTCTGGCCAACAAATTTATGCACAAAATACCGACTTAGTAGTGATTGGCTCCGTAGGAAATGGAGCCGAAGTAATCGCCGATGGCAACATACATATATACGGCGCGTTAAGAGGCCGAGCCATCGCAGGCGCAAGTGGTAGAAAAGACAGCAAGATTTTCTGCCAAAACTTGCAAGCAGAACTTATTTCAATTGCTGGTGTTTATATGCTGCATGAGCAAATCGGCGAGCATGCCGATTCTCCGCAATGCATTCAGATAGAAGACCAGCAAATCGTATTTGGTAATTTAAGTTAACCCCGTTAACGAATTTATAAAGGAAAGATAATGGCTAAGATTATCGTTGTAACCTCAGGAAAAGGTGGCGTAGGTAAAACAACCTCCAGTGCTGCTATTGGCACTGGTCTCGCCATCAAAGGTTTTAAAACAGTAATCATCGATTTTGATATTGGCTTACGTAACCTCGATTTAATTATGGGTTGTGAACGTCGAGTCGTTTACGATTTTGTTAACGTAATTAAGGGCGAGTCTAATCTTAATCAATCATTGATTAAAGATAAGCGCACCGACAACCTATACATTTTGCCTGCATCGCAAACTCGCGATAAAGACGCGTTAACCAAAGAAGGCGTGCAAAAAGTATTAGACGATTTAGCCGAACAAGGTTTCGACTACATTGTTTGTGATTCACCAGCAGGTATCGAAACCGGTGCAATCATGGCCTTGTACTTCGCCGATGAAGCGATTGTAACAACTAACCCAGAAGTTTCTTCGGTGCGAGATTCAGACCGAATTTTGGGCATGTTAGCCAGCAAATCAAAACGTGCCGAGCAAGGCAAAGAGCCGGTTAAAGAACACCTACTATTAACTCGCTACAACCCAGAAAGGGTAAACCGTGGCGATATGTTAAGTGTTGAAGACGTGCAAGACATTCTGGCTATTCCCTTGCTTGGAGTGATTCCTGAATCTCCAGCGGTGCTAAAAGCGTCAAACTCGGGTGAACCAGTGATTTTAGACAGCGACAGCGATGCAGGTTTAGCTTACGACGATGCGGTAAGCCGTTTGATTGGTGAAAGTGTAGATTTCCGCTTTTTAGAAGAACAAAAGAAAGGCCTATTTAGCCGCATATTTGGAGGATAACAATGTCTCTTTTAGACTACTTTCGAACGTCAAAACAGTCTAAAACGGCGGCAACCGCCAAAGAACGACTGCAAATTATTGTTGCCCACGAACGTGGACAACGCAGTGGGCCTGATTACTTGCCTGCGATGAAGCAAGACATTATAGAAGTAATTAAAAAGTACGTAGATATTAACTCAGACCAAGTGAATGTTAGCTTGGACAACAAGAGCGAAGATATAAGCGTACTTGAGCTAAATATTACGCTTCCTGAGCAACGTGATTAGCAAATAAAGGCTGACGCCAACCGGTAAGTAAAAGAGGTAATTCTGCTGCTTGCCGGTCTTCTTTCCAAAGCCAAGACAAATACTGATTAAGCATTTTCTTACTCGCCAATACATCTTCTGGTAACCCCGATTCTTCGGCAACTTTAGCCACTACTTTTTTAAGCTCTTGAATACTTTTCTTATAATCTGGGTAATCAACAATACGTTTAATGGCCTGTGGAAAATCTACAGTTTTAGTCTGCAGCCCTTGTTTAACTAACTTTAATAAGCGCTGCCCATGTATCCGCAATTCTTGCGGTGGCAAACCAAGGCGCTGAAGTTGTTCCATAGTACTTGGCTGATAACGCGCCAAGGCCCATAAACTGTCGCCATGAACAACATTGTTAATGGCTAAATCTCGGCTAGCAGCTTGTTGGGCGCGCCAACGCGCTAATACCTTCAAAACAGCAAGTTGCTGTGGGTTTAGTTTCCAAGCATTCTTAATATCTTTATAAGCTTCATCTTGATTAAACACCCGCTTTTTAAGCGCAGCTAAACGGGCACTTTCTTCAAGCGCCGCATCAAACCGCCCTTCATCTTTAAGCTGTTGTTGAATCTTTAAATACGCAGGTAAGAGGTAGATAACATCTAAGGCCGCATATTCTAATTGAGAAGAACGTAAGGGACGTGCTAACCAGTCGGTGCGCGATTCACCTTTGTCTAGTTGAATATCCAACTCTGTATCAATAAAACGCTGATAACCCAAGCTAATACCGTGACCTAAAAAAGCAGCCCCAACTTGCGTATCAAATACACTAAGACCAAACTTGCCACTCACACGCTGAATGATTTCTAGGTCTTCACTAAAGGCGTGAAGTACCCAATGGTGCTTAGCTAATGCGTCCCACAAGGGCGCCATTTCTACTTTTAGAGGATCAATCAAATAGCATTGTTGGCCATCAAAGATTTGCAGTAAACCAAGCTGAGCGTAGTAAGTACGAGTGCGAACAAACTCTGTGTCAATGGCAAGTACCATTGCCTCTTGCTCATTTAAAAAACGCAACAGAGGCGCAAGTTGCGCCTCTGTTTCTATCATATCGAAGTTTACGTCTGCCAAAATTACGGCGTCCTAGTGGAAAGCATCTTAATAATCACCATTTTACGGTTTATGCCTCTTCACGCAAGGCTCTACGTAAGATCTTACCCACATTTGTTTTAGGAAGTTCATCTCTAAACTCCACCAACTTAGGTACTTTATAAGCAGTAAGAAACTCACGGCAATGCTCGATAACTTGTTTCTCGGTAAGCGACTCATCCTTCTTAACCACAAAAACTTTTACCGTTTCGCCGCTAACATCGTTTGGAACACCTACCGCTGCAACTTCCAGTACTTTGGCATTACTGGCCACCACTTCTTCCACTTCATTAGGGAATACGTTAAAGCCCGATACCAAAATCATGTCTTTTTTACGGTCCACAATGTGGAAGAAACCTTGTTCATCTACTGTGGCAATATCACCGGTGGCAAACCAGCCTCCAGGCATTGATTCTTCGGTAGCTTCAGGGCGCTGCCAATAGCCCTGCATAACCTGCGGGCCTTTAACCAAGATCTCACCTGATTCGCCATCGGCCACTTCCTCTCCATCTTCGCCAACTAATTTAATATCAGTAGAAGGCGCCGGAAGGCCAATACTGCCGTTATAAGCTTCTAAATCATAAGGGCATACAGTTACCAACGGCGCACATTCGGTTAAACCGTAACCTTCGATCAATCGAGAGCCGGTGACTTCCTGCCAACGCTCTGCAACCGCACGCTGCACCGACATGCCACCACCTAAAGAAAGACGTAAACGAGAGAAATCGAGCTTGGCAAAATCTTCATGATTAAGCAGCGCGTTAAACAAAGTATTCACGCCTGTAATGGCGGTAAATGGGGTTTTAGCCAACTCTTTAGTAAAAGTAGGAATATCGCGAGGATTGGTAATGAGAAGGTTCTGACAACCCATTGCGAAAAACACCATGCAGTTAGCCGTTAAGGCAAAGATATGGTAGAGCGGCAAAGCAGTTACTACTACCTCTTTGCCTTCACGCAAACAAGGGCCAACAATGCCTAGTGCTTGCAGTAAATTAGCCACCATATTCTTATGTGACAACATGGCGCCTTTAGCCACACCAGTTGTGCCACCCGTGTATTGTAAAAAGGCTAAATCTTCACTTTGGATCTCTGGGCGAACATATTGTAAATGCTGACCTTTCGACAATACATAACGTAAGGATTGTGCATGTGGCAAATGATACTTAGGCACCATTTTCTTCACGTACTTAACTACAAAGTTAACTAAGGTACGTTTAGTGGCAGAGAGCTGATCGCCTAAGCGAGTTAGCACTACATGCTCTACCCCGGTTTCTTCCACAATTTCTTCTAGAATGTGAGCAAAGTTAGAGACAATTACAATGGCCTTTGCACCACTATCATTTAGCTGATGCTTAAGCTCGCGTGGGGTATACAACGGGTTTACATTCACCACAACCATGCCGGCACGTAAAGCACCAAACAAACAGATGGGATACTGCAGCAAATTGGGCATCATTAAAGCAACGCGGTCACCCGCTTTTAGCTTTAATTCGTTTTGAAGATAAGCAGCAAAGGCTCGAGATTGCTCTTCGAGGCGACGATAGGTCATCACCTGTCCCATGTTAATAAATGCTACTCTGTCGGCATGTTTGGCTGCGCCTTCTTCGAAGACATCAAGCAATGTTTGATAACGTGCTGAGTCTATCTCTGCAGGAACATCCTTAGGGTATCGATTAAGCCAAACCTTATCCACGCAGTTCTCCTAAACAATTCAATTACATTAAGTATAAATTGCCCACCAAGTTTATTGTGAATTTTATTATGCACTTGGCGACATTACTGGCCTTAGAGCTTTAGCTCTAAGGTTTCAAACGATTGTTTCATACGGCGTTTAAAATAACAATATATTAACATTAAGCGTAGAGTGTAAGTTCAAAAACAGTGAAGTGCTTCAAACAATTGTTTTAATAAAGTCGCGAAGTAACTGAGCAGTAGCATGCGGATTTTGCATATGTAAGTGGTGCCCACCACTTAGTAGTTGTGTTTGAATATTGTTAAACCATTGCTGGCGCAAGGCAATGTAATCTGGCTTAAGTAAAGGATGCTCATTTGCTGCTAGCAATAAACAAGGTGTTACAACTGCTTGGCAAATCTGTTTGGCTTGTTCTTCACTAAAACGTAAAGGTGAGCTAAGTTTTAATTTTTCGTCATGCCGCCAATACCACAAACCTTCACGCTGAATAGTAGCGCGCTCTACTAGTAAACGGCTATTTTCAGTGCTAATCGCGTTAGTTTTAGCTCGCAGGGCCACGGCATAATCTAGCTCTGCAAAACCTTTGGCGGGTTTTAGTTGCTGTCTTTGACGAATCGCTTTAGCTAAATGCGTAGACGTTTCATGGCTTGCCAAACTTAAAGGTCCAATGCCATCAATACATACTAAGCCACTAAGTTGCTCAGGAAATGCCGCAGCAAAGCAACTGGCTACTAGCGCTCCCAAAGAATGGCCTACTAAGATAACTGGTTTACTATGGTTGAACTCATTTAATGCAACATACACATCGTCTACGTAGTCAACAAAATGATAATAATCTTGTCGGTGTGGTGAATGGCCATGGCCAGGAAAGTCTAAAGCAATACAGTGACTATTAGGTAGCTGGTGAATAATAGGGATGAAACTAGCAGCGTTGTCCATCCAACCATGCAACATTAATAAACAGTATGGGCTGTCGGTTGTTTGTTCTAGGTAAGCAAGTTTGCTTTTCGGAAGGCTGGATTCACTGAGCATGGATATGGGGAAAGCCGAGTTAGGCAAACAAGTCGATGCCGAACATTTCATTCACCTGTTGGCGCTTAAGTTGATTAGCAACATCTTGATAGTGAGACACAGCCTCTCCGCCACTGCCAATATTTTGGTCATAGCGGAGCTTTTCTACACTTTTTTCATCCATTACCGCCCATGGCACTACGCCTTTTGGCGCTTGAGTAGCAGTACTTAACTCAGTACTACTACTTGCCTGCTTAACTTTAGGCTGTTGCGGTATGGGCTGGCCAAGGCCCTGAATTTTCAAGTTATTTATCCTTTAACTATTCTCTACCTGGAAGCTTTTTCCAAGTGACTTTATCTCGAAGATACACCGGTTCTGCGTTTTCGGCAGCAACAAGATCGCCACGTTCAAAAGCATATTGAGCATAACTAAGCATATCTCGTGCCGCCGGGTATAACACCGAATCTAACACGCTTACGCCAGAAAATTGACTACTTAATAGTTCTTTATAGGTTTGCCAACCAGTGCCAACCGCTGTGGCCTTATTGGCACTTGCTTCGAGTAGCTCAGGCTTAATTACTAACTCTTGTCCAACCAAGCGCATCAAACCATCTTCTAGGTGATATTCACCCCAGTATACTTCACCCATGCGTGCATCAATGGCAGCCAAGCAACGCTCAGAGGCATGGTTGACATAAGCTTGCTGCGCCATGGCTTGCAACGTTGACACTGCAACCATCGGTTTATCAGCACCAAATGCCAAACCTTGCGCGGTAGCTACGCCAATACGAACACCGGTAAAACTGCCTGGCCCGCGGCCAAAAGCAATGGCATCCAGTTGAGTTAAGCTTACACCTGCTTCCGCTAATACTTGCTCCACAAACGGCAAGATCTTTTGAGTGTGGTCGCGCGGGCTGTATTCTTGCTTGCTGATCACTTCACCCTTCCATTGCAAGGCAACAGAGCAGTTTTCGGTTGAAGTATCTAAAGCTAATATGTTGGCTGTCATGTTTCCTCAGCGTCTTTTTTAACAAATTCCAGAACTTTTGATAGCTCTCTTGTGCGGGGCATAGCCGGTAAGCTACTAATAAATAAAGAGCCGTATTCGCGGTTTACTAGGCGATTATCACAAATAATCACCACGCCGTGATCGGCCTGAGTTCTAATCAAGCGCCCCACTCCTTGCTTCAAGCTTATTACAGCTTGCGGCAAATATACCTGACGAAAAGGATCTCCGCCACGCAAACGGCAATCTTCGCTTTTTGCTTTTAGTAAGGGATCGTCGGGCGCAGCAAACGGTAACTTATCGATGATTACACACGACAAGGCCTTACCGGGTACGTCTACACCTTCCCAGAAAGTACTTGTTGCCACTAACACGGCGTTGCCATCTTCAACGAACTCGCTAAGCAGCTCTTGTTTGCCAGCTTCCCCTTGCACCAATACCAATAACTCAGTGCGTTGCCTTAGCTCAGCGGCAACTTTTTGAATCATGCGATGACTGGTGCATAAAAAGAAACAACGGCCGCCGTTGGCTTCTATTACCGGGGCAAGCTGATCTAGCATCAGCTGCTCAGCATTATGCTGCTTGGTTTCTGGCAAATAGCGTGGCACACAGAGTAAGGCTTGTTTTTGATAATCGAAAGGGCTGTCGAGCAGCATGCTGCTCGCATCTTTTAAACCCATTTGGGTTTGGAAATGCTGAAAGTTGCCATCAACAGCCAAAGTAGCTGAAGTAAATACCCAAGCAGCGTTACGATCTTCCACTTCACTATTAAAGCGCTCTGCAATATTTAAGGGCGTAATGTTTAAGGTGAAATGCTGACGCGTAGTCTCGTACCAATAACTAAAACCAGTTTTATCTACGTCCATTACCTTGTCGAACAAACTGCGCATTTTAGCTAAACGTTCAAAACAAGCGTCAGCTAATTCACTGCGTGAAAGCGCTAGCTTGAGCACTTGATAAACAAAGTCCATGTCTTCACGTAAATCTTGCATCATCTCGCCAAAGCGTTTTTGTTTAGCAAGTGGACGCCATTCACCTCGGTCTCGCAAACCTTCAAAAGCGAGTCGGCATTGGCGAATACGACGCTCTAGCTTTTGTGAGGCTTTTTGTAATTGCGCCATATCGCGAAGGTCGGTTTTATAACTCAACTCAATATCGTTACATAAATCGAGGATCTGTCGGCTAGAGAAGTGCTGGCCAAAATAGCTGGCTGCTATATCCGGTAACTGGTGTGCTTCATCAAAAATAAAGGCATCAGCTTCTGGAATCAGCTCACCAAACCCCGTTTCTTTAACCACCATGTCGGCAAAAAATAGATGGTGATTCACCACCACTAAATCAGCTTCCATAGCGCGATTACGCGCTTTAACCAAATAGCACTCTTTGTATGAGGGACAATCTCTGCCAAGGCAATTATCATTGGTGCTAGTTATAAGGGGGAATACATCTGCCCGCTCAGCCACCGGGCCTAAGTCACTAATGTCGCCACTTTCTTCACCTTGTGCCCAACTTTTGATTTTGACTAGCTCCGCCAAGGTAGCTCGGTCTTGGCCACTGCTGTAGTGAGAAAAGCTGTTTAACCTTTCAATACATAAATAGTTAGCGCGCCCTTTTAGTAAGGCAATCGATTGATTGTACTTAAGGGCTTTTTGCATGCGTGGTAGGTCTTTAGTAAACAGCTGGTCTTGCAAGGCTTTACTACCCGTACTGATTACTATTTTTTTGCCGCTATCCATAGCTGGAACAAGGTAAGCAAAGGTTTTACCTGTGCCGGTACCCGCTTCTACTAGCAAACTACCACGGTCATCTATAGCCTGCGCTACTGCGTTGGCCATTTCACCTTGTTGAGGACGAGGAGAGAAGCCATCAAAGGCCTTGGAGAGTAATCCATCTTTGGCGAAATATTGCTGTTTCAATCTAAATTCCGGCAAGCAAAAGTCGCCGCAACTATACCAGCCGAATTAGCCGAGACCAAACTTAAAACTAAACAAACAAGTCAATGTTATGTGGGTCGTCGGGATCTGGCTTTCTTTTCTGCGCTTGCTGTTGGTCTTGACCAGTTTTAGGCCGCACTTGTATATCATTGTGCGCGCTAGTTTTACCCTTTTTAACCACTTTCGTCGTTTTAATAGGCGGCGCCTTACCGTCAGGCTTTGCAGGTGCCCTAGGCAAAATAGGTAGTATCGCATCTTGGCTCACAACTACAGCTCCTTTTATGGCTTCCTCTACTATATTATCGGTTAAATTTTAAACAACTTTAATCTATTCATAAAAAGGCGTTAAAAAAGGTTGCAATTTAGCGCTAGCTTGGTAACTTTATGCCCATTATTGCCATCAAGGCAAAACTCACGTTGACAGGAACGTTACATGATTTTTAACCAACTGAAGCATCATCACCACCATCATCCAGAATAAGCTTCAGGCGGTTATCTGCTGGAAGCTTGTAAGACGCTTCCGGTGGTAGAATATAACAATATTGCAAACCCCCGGAAGGTAATCCTCCCGGGGGTTTTTTAGTATTATAATTAGGGACATAAACATGACAGAGCAAAAACGACTACGCATCGCCATCCAAAAATCAGGACGTCTAAGCGATGACTCACAGGCACTATTAAAAAGCTGCGGAATGAAAATCAACCTCCGCCAACAACGCCTAATTGCCCACTCAGAAAACATGCCAGTAGATCTACTACGTGTGCGCGATGACGATATCCCAGGCCTAGTAATGGACGGCGTGGTTGATTTCGGTATCGTTGGCGAAAACGTACTAGAAGAAGAAACCATGTTGCGCACCGCGCAAAATGAACCTACCGAATGTGACATTCTAAAACGCTTAGACTTTGGTGATTGCCGCTTCTCTCTAGCAGTAGCAGAAGAGTTCGATTACACCGGCCCACAATGTTTGGCTAACAAACGCATTGCCACTAGCTACCCAGGTATTTTAAAGCGCTACTTAGACGAGCAAGGCGTACCGTTTTCAACTTGTATGTTGGCAGGCTCGGTTGAAGTAGCCACTCGCGCTGGCTTAGCTGATGCAATTTGTGACTTGGTATCTACCGGCGCAACTTTAGAAGCAAACGGCCTTAAAGAAGTAGAAGTAATTTATCGCTCACAAGCTGTTTTAATTAAATCTAAAAACAAGCTTAGTGACGAGCACCAAGAACTGTTAGACCGCTTGCTAATGCGTATGCAAGGCACCATGGAAGCAAAAGAAAGCAAATACATCATGCTACATGCGCCAAAAACACATCTTGACCAGATCGTTGACTTACTGCCAGGCAGTGAGCACCCAACTGTATTAGCGCTTGCCGGAGACGAAGATAAAGTAGCCCTGCATGTAGTAAGTACCGAGAACCTGTTCTGGGAAACCATGGAGAAGCTAAAAACCTTAGGTGCTAGCTCTATCCTAGTCATGCCAATCGAGAAGATGTTGAGATAACCACCATGCAAACGGTAATTTGGAAGCAACTTAATTCAGAGCAACAACTACAGGTGCTGTCCCGCCCTGCGGTTAATAGCTCAACCGACATTGCCGGAATTGTTGCCGATGTAGTAAGCCAAGTTCGTGAACAAGGCGACAAAGCACTAATCGCTTTAGCTGCCAAGTTTGATAACACCGAACTTAGCGCTGTAAGAATATCTCAACAAGAGATAGAAGCAGCGGAGCAAGGTTTAAGTGAAGAATTTAAACAAGCTGTAGCGCAAGCCAAAGCTAACATTGAAGTTTTTCACCAAGCGCAAAAACCTCAGCCAATTAGCCTAGAAACCCAACCAGGTGTGCGTTGCGAAATGCACTACGCTGCCATTGGTAATGTGGGTTTATATGTGCCGGGTGGCACTGCGCCACTACCTTCAACGGTATTAATGTTAGCCATTCCTGCCCGCATTGCTGGCTGTAAAAAAGTGGTATTAAGCTCTCCACCACCCATTGCGCCAGAAATCCTTTATACCGCTAACTTATGTGGTGTAGACGAAGTATATGCAGCAGGTGGGGCACAAGCGATTGCAGCCATGGCTTATGGCACCGAGAGTGTTAGCAAGGCAGACAAAATATTTGGTCCGGGTAATGCCTTTGTAACGCAAGCCAAACAGCAGGTTAGCGGCGACCACGCTGGTGCCGCCATTGATATGCCAGCAGGCCCGTCTGAGGTGTTAGTTATCGCCGACAATAAAGCTAATCCAGCTTTTGTTGCTGCCGATTTACTCTCGCAAGCCGAACACGGCCCAGATTCACAAGTAATCTTGGTGACAACTTCAGAGCAACAAGCCGAAGCGGTTAATCAAGAATTGGCTCGACAGTTAGCGCTGCTTAGTCGTAATAACATTGCCGACCAAGCTTTGTCACACAGTACTGCCATTGTAGTAAACGACTTAGCCCAAGCTGTGCAAGTAAGTAACCTTTACGGCCCAGAGCACCTCATTGTTCAAACCGAGCAAGCACGTGATTTATTGCCAGAGATTGAAAACGCGGGAAGCGTATTTTTAGGTGAATGGACGCCAGAATCAGTTGGCGATTATGCCAGTGGCACCAACCACACCTTGCCTACTTACGGCTACACCCGCACCTACTCTAGCCTTGGCACTCTAGACTTTATGAAACGTTTCACTGTTCAAGAGTTAAGCCAGCAAGGCCTAAAAGACTTAAGCCGTGCAGTAGTGCCTATAGCTAACGCAGAAGGACTAGACGCTCACCGCAGAGCGGTTACTCTGCGCCTAGGCGAGGAGCAATAATATGTCGGTTACATTATTAGCCCGCAAAAAAATTCAGGCGCTGGTGCCCTACCAAAGTGCTCGCCGCATTGGCGGCAGTGGTGAAGTGTGGCTAAACGCCAACGAAAGCCCCGATGTTAGCGACTTTAGTTACGAAGGCGAGGAGCTAAACCGCTACCCAGAGTTTCAACCAGAAGCTTTAATTAACGGTTACGCTGCTTATGCAGGCGTAGAGCCAAATCAAGTGTTGGCTAGCCGCGGCGCCGATGAGGCGATTGAAGTACTAATTCGCGCATTTTGTGAACCGAACGAAGACAGCATTAGCATTTGTGCCCCTACTTACGGCATGTATGCGGTAAGCGCCGAAACCATTGGTGTTGAGATAAAAACCGTTGCTCTAGATGCGAACTTTGATCCCGACTACGCGGCACTGGCAAAAATAGATAGCAAAATTATTTTCTTATGTGCACCCAACAACCCAACAGGCAACATGCTAGATGAAGCCAAGTTGTGTGAGTTGTTGCAGGCACAAAAAGATAAAGCGCTAGTTGTAGTAGACGAAGCCTATATTGAGTTTTGCGAAGAACTTAGCGTAGTGAAATTGCTCGGCGACTACGACAACTTGGTGGTTACTCGAACCTTATCTAAAGCCTTCGCTTTAGCTGGCTTACGTTGTGGCTTTACCGTTGCAGGTCGTGAGGTGATTGAAGTAATGAGCAAAGTGATTGCCCCTTACCCTATCGCCCGTCCAGTTGCTGAAATCGCAGCAAAAGCGCTTACCAACGATGGTTTGAAAGTTATGCGCGAGCGTGTTGCACGCTTAAACGCTATTCGCAGCCACGCGGTTGAAGATTTAAGCAAACTTAATATTGTGCAAGAGATCTTCCCAGCTACCGGTAACTACATACTGGTACGTTTCGACGATTCAGCCCGAGTATTTAAAACATTGGGCGAGCAAGGCATTGTACTGCGTGATTTTGCCAATAAGCCGCGGTTAGAAAACTGCATCCGCATTAGCATTGGCAACCAGCAAGAAGTGGCCGCCACCGTATCAGCAATTCAAGGATTGGAGCGAACTTAAGTGAGCCAAGTAAAACAAAAAATCTTATTTATCGACCGTGATGGCACCATGATCGACGAACCTATCACCGACAAACAGGTTGATAGCGTAGAAAAGGTAAAGTTAGAGCCACAAGTGATCCCGGTATTGCTTAAGCTACAAGCCAATGGCTACCGCTTAGTTATGGTAACCAACCAGGATGGTTTAGGCACCGACAGCTTCCCCGAAGCTGATTTTCACCTAGCTCAAAACTACATGATGGATATCTTCGAATCACAAGGCATTAAGTTTGACGACGTACTGGTATGCCCGCACTTCGACGAAGATAACTGTAGCTGTCGCAAACCCAAGCTTGGCTTGGTTAAAGACTACCTAAAAAGTGGCGTGATTGATTTTGCCAACTCTTATGTGATTGGCGATCGCCACACCGACATGCAGCTAGCTGAAAACATGGGGCTAGAAGGCTTACAATATCAACGCGACGGCCTTAACTGGATAGCGATTGAAAAGCAGCTTACTCAACAAGGCCGCAAAGCCAAGGTTGAGCGCAATACTAAAGAAACCCAAATTAGTATCGCGGTTGATTTAGACAACGCAGGCGGCAGCCAAATTGATACTGGCCTTGGCTTTTTTGACCACATGTTGGATCAAATCGCTACCCACGGCGGTTTTCAGCTCAACTGTAAAGTTGTTGGCGATTACCATATCGACGACCACCACAGCGTAGAAGACACCGCCATTGCCCTTGGCCAAGCCCTTAAAGAAGCGCTTGGCGACAAACGTGGTATTGGCCGTTTTGGTTTTGTACTGCCGATGGACGAATGCCTGGCCCAATGTGCACTAGATTTAAGCGGCCGTGCTCACCTAGAGTTTAAAGCCGACTTTACCCGCGACAACATTGGCGACTTTGCTACAGAAATGGTACCGCACTTCTTCCGCTCACTAAGTGACGCGATGGCCTGTACCTTACACCTAGAAACCACCGGCAAAAATACTCACCACATGGTAGAAGCCCTGTTTAAAGTATTTGGTCGTGCACTAGGTCAAGCTATCGTAAAATCGGGCGATGCAATGCCTAGCAGTAAAGGCACATTGTAAGCGCCTGCTTTAAAGGATAAGAGCAAACATGAACGTAATTATTGATACAGGATGTGCCAACTTATCTTCGGTAAAATTTGCCGTTGAGCGTTTAGGCTTTCCAGTAACAGTGAGCCGCGACCCACAGGTAATCTTGGCGGCCGATAAACTGTTTCTACCCGGCGTAGGCACCGCCACCGAAGCGATGCAAAACCTAGCCGACCGCGAGCTAATCGACTTAGTAAAACAAGTTAAAAAGCCGCTGTTAGGTATTTGTTTAGGCATGCAAATGCTGGCCGAATTCTCTATCGAAGGCGGCGCTAAACAAGCCGACGAGCCAGTCCCCTGCTTAGGTTTAGTGCCTGGCACCGTAAGCTTAATGCAGCCGCAACAAGGGCAACGCCTGCCACACATGGGTTGGAATCAAATTCAACCTAAAGCCGGTCATCCACTGTTTAAAGGCATTGAAGCCGGCAGCTACTTCTACTTTGTACACAGCTACGCCCTGCCAGTAAACGCTGCCACAATTGCCGAATGTGATTATGGCAACGCCTTTACTGCCGCAGTAAACAAAGACAATTTTTACGGGGTGCAATTTCACCCAGAACGTAGCGGCCAAGCCGGTGCACAACTAATCAAAAACTTCTTGGAGATGTAACACATGATCATTCCTGCTTTAGATTTAATCGACGGAAAGATTGTGCGTTTGTTCCAAGGTGATTACGCACAAAAAACCATTTACGGTGACGACCCACAAGCGCAGTTTTCCGAGTACCACAGCCAAGGTGCTGATTGGCTACATTTAGTTGATTTAGACGGCGCCAAAGATACCAGCGCTCGCCAACTAGACGTGATTGCCCAGTTACTGAAAAACACCCCAGCTAAAATTCAAATTGGTGGCGGCGTGCGCAGCGAGCAAGATGTAAAAGACTTGCTCGACGCAGGTGCAGAGCGCGTAGTAATTGGCTCTACCGCCGTAAAGCAGCCAGAAGTGGTTGCCAAGTGGATGGAAAAATACGGCGCCGAGCACATTGTATTGGCGCTTGATATTAACATCAACGAGCAAGGCAATAAGGTAGTAGCAGTATCAGGCTGGCAAGAAGACAGTGGCGTAACCATTGAAGAGCTAGTGGCTATTTACGCGCCTGTTGGTCTTAAGCACGTATTGTGTACCGACATTTCTAAAGATGGCACGCTAGAAGGCTCAAACGTAAGTTTGTATCGTGAGCTATGTGCGCAATACCCAGATATTCACTGGCAAAGCTCTGGCGGCATTGGCAATTTAAACGACATTGCAGCGCTTACCGATACCGGCGTAGCTGGCGTAATTGTTGGCCGCGCATTGTTAGAAGGTAAGTTCAACGTAGAGCAAGCCATCGCCTGCTGGCAGCAAGGAGGCAACAATGCTAGCTAAACGAATTATCCCCTGCCTAGACGTAAAAGACGGCATGGTAGTAAAAGGCGTTAAGTTTCGTAATCACGAAATTATTGGCGACATTGTTCCGCTAGCCAAACGCTACGCTGAAGAAGGCGCAGACGAACTAGTTTTTTACGATATTACCGCCAGCTCAGACGAGCGCGTAGTAGATAAAAGCTGGGTAAGCCGCGTAGCGGAGGTTATCGATATTCCGTTTTGTGTAGCCGGTGGGATTAAAACCATTGAGGATGCCAACCGCACCTTGCAAAATGGCGCAGATAAAATCTCTATCAACTCCCCTGCTTTAGCCGATCCAAGTTTGATTACTAAGCTAGCCGACAAGTTTGGCGTGCAGTGCATTGTAGTAGGCATCGATTCCTACTACTGCGACGAAACTAGCCAATACCAAGTTAAGCAATTTACTGGTGACGAAAAGCGCACGGTAACAACTACTTGGAATACCTTTGATTGGGTGAAAGAAGTGCAAGCTCGTGGCGCGGGTGAAATAGTACTAAACGTAATGAACCAAGATGGTGTACGCCAAGGTTACGATTTAGAACAACTAAGCCGAGTACGCGAGATTTGTAATGTGCCTTTAATTGCCTCTGGCGGCGCAGGCGAAATGCAGCACTTTAAAGACGCCTTTAAGATTTCCGACGTAGACGGCGCATTGGCGGCTAGCGTATTCCATAAAAGCATTATTGATATTGGCGAATTGAAGCAATATCTCAAACAACAAGAGGTGGCAATTCGACTATGAGCCAGTTTGAAGAACTAAACCAAAAGATTAACTGGGACAAAGTCGAAGGCTTAATCCCTGCCGTGGTTCAAAACGACCACAGCGGCCAAGTATTAATGCTAGGTTACATGAACAGTGATGCGCTAGCTAAAACCTTAGACACCGGGCAAGTAACCTTCTTTAGCCGCACCAAGCAGCGTTTATGGACCAAAGGTGAAACCTCAGGCAACGTGCTTAAGCTTAAAGGCATTACACTTGATTGCGACCAAGACACGCTGCTAGTAGCGGTTGACCCAATTGGCCCAACTTGCCACCTTGGCAACCAAAGCTGCTTCGACGGCCACCAAGAGCCTAAGCTGACCTTTATCGCCCAACTACAAGCAGTATTGGCCGAGCGTAAGTTAGCCGACCCAGAAGAAAGCTACACCGCTAGCCTATTCGCCCGTGGCACCAAACGCATCTGCCAAAAAGTAGGTGAAGAAGGCGTAGAAGTTGCCCTAGCCGCCATGGCGAACGACCGCGAAGAGTTAGTGAATGAAAGCTCAGACTTGTTGTATCACCTACTGGTACTGCTAGAGAAACAAGAAGTCGGCTTTGACGAAGTAGTAGCTTGTTTGCAGGCAAGACATAAGTAAAGCTTAAAACCTTCAGACCAAATTAAAAAAGCCAGCGTAATGCTGGTTTTTTATTCCATTAGATTAGAGCTTAAATATCATTAATACGTCGACATTAACTGTTTTGCCGTAGGCTTAGATTTCAACCTTTTTTCTATCAGTCTTCGGTTTACCCTAAAAAAGACATAGGGAATGCCAAAGGCGAAGTTGTCTGAATGATAGGAGTTCATAGGCTTCAACTTTATATGGCATACATAAAATGAAAACCACCCTGCTTGCTCTTCGCTAAAAATAAAAGACTCTATTTCGGAAAAAGCTATACAAACTCTAGAACCTCGCGAATAAAGTGGCCAACGAATAATCCCTGAGTCAGTAATCCAAACATGAACGCGATTAAGGTGTATATATTGATTTAGCCAATAATAAATATATACAGCAACCAAAGTAGAGCCAATGAAGAATATCACTTTTATACCTTCTCTCTCGCCATCTGTAAGCTCTAATACATGTAAAGCTAGAACAGAGATTGCAGCCACGAAAAAGACAATACAAATCGTAAACTTGCTTGACGATTTTTTTGTGGAAAAAAATCGCCAAGACATAAAGCCAGGTGGTTCATACCAATGCATAGAAGTGAACAAGCCATTGAAAAATTAAAATTATAAAAACATTATAAACATTTTTATCTATAGAGTTCTAGCTTGGCTACCATGGCCACAGTGTTGACCTTCAAAATAATCAACTCTTAGGGTATCGCACATCCATTTTCAACGTTTCTGAAAACTACAAAATCTATTTACAATTAGTAAGACTACTTTTTGACATACCAAAGTTCAATTATCTCTAACATCAATCAATAGTAATCGCTGGCTGATTGACGCAATCTCATTATAATAACGCCACAAACCCTTCGTGTAATTTAACTTAGGCTCATTCGGGCTTTGGTTGCTATTTTACCAAGCCACCATAAAACGAAAATTAAAGTGAAATCATCATGAGATACCTCCCTTCTTAACCTATCTAAGAATCAGCCTATTTACTCACTTGCATTGAATTCTCGGTATTTGACGCATAAGAAAAAGCCGCGCTAGAGAGTTTGCACCAGCGCGGCTTTTGGATATGCGAGTAGGGTTTTCGTTAAATAGCAGAGCCTTGTTGAACAACTTCAGACTCAGCATTTATACGCTGCACCACCGCTAGCCCTTTTTCTAAAGCTTCAGTGCGGCTATCTACGATATGATCTTCATCTATCCAATCGCGGATTTGGATTTTCTCTAACTGGTGCATAGTTTGCTCGTTAGGGCTGTAGAGGAACACTTCACAGCCAGCATCTAGGGCATCACGCATGGCGTTTTCCAGCGCTAGCGCCACAGTAACGTCAATCATCGGTACCGCACTAAGGTCTAGCACCATTACTTTGTACTGCTCAACCGCGGCGTGTTGTCTAGCAATGGCTTTTGATACACCAAAAATCATTGGCCCTGAGAGGTAGAAAAACAATAGCTGACCTTTGGCTTGGTCTAACAACTGGCGTTCTGAATATTCAAGTGGCACACCGTCGTCGGCATCAGATATCGCTTTAACATTTTTCTCCTGAACTCGGCTCAGCTTTTCGATAGTAATTACGTTGGCGAGGAATACCCCAATACCTACTGCGTAGATTAAATCGACAAAAACGGTAAGAAACAGCACGCCATACATGATGCAAGTAGGCACTAAAGATACTCGATGGGCGCGCTTAATGAAGCTCCAATCGAGAATATTTAGACCAACATACATGGCAATACCCGCGAGAACGGCTAATGGAATTGGCTGGGTAAGCGGCGCTAGCCAAAGCACCACTAACAGCAAGATAATCGCGCGCACAATGCCAGAGAGCGGTGAACTTCCGCCCACCTGAACATTCACCACAGTTCCCATAGTCGCGCCCGCGCCAGGCAAACCACCAAACAAGCCTGAAACCGTATTTGCAATGCCCTGCCCCATTAACTCTCGGTTAGAGTCATGTTCTTTGCGGGTTAAGCTATCGGCAATTACTGCGGTAAGTAGCGTATCGATACAACCTAGAGTGCCTAGCACTAAGGCATCAACCAGCATTTCGCTAAGCAGGCCCCAAGTAAAAGTAGGCCAAATAATCGATGGTAGGCCACTTGGGATCTCTCCAATACGGCGAATACCCTCGTCACTAAATAGCAGCATAGACACTAAAGTCACCGCCACCAGCGCGACCAATTGTGGAGGGATTATTTTTTTGTATTTATTAGGCATGAACAAGAGCGCGCCTAAGGTCATCAGCCCTAGTAGGAACTCGCCAAAGTGCATGTTTCGAATTAAGTCGGGAATTGCCTGCAGAGTTCCAAGGGCTCCACCAGCGGGGGTGGATTGGCCTAAAAAGGGCGCCAATTGGAGGATGACCAGAATGACACCCACGCCAGACATAAAGCCAGAAATAACACTATAAGGCATCAAGGTAATGTATTTACCAAGCTTAAGTGCACCAAGGGCGATTTGGAATAGCCCGGCCATCATCACCACCGTAAATGCCATGGCGGGCCCGTTTTCTGGGTGTTTGGCTATCATGGTGGTAAGTACCGCCGCCATTACGACGGTCATCGGGCCGGTTGGCTCCGAGATCAAGGTGCGCGAACCGCCAAATAACGCGGCAAACAAACCTACTAAAATGGCGCCCCAAAGACCCGCTTGAGGCCCTGCTCCCGATGCAACACCAAACGCTAAAGCCATTGGTAGTGAGACGATAGCAGTGGTAACACCACCAAACAAATCGCCCTTAATGTTCATTGATTCAAACTTACCCTTAACCAAACCGCTACTCCTTTTGCTTGGACGCCCCAATTGTATTGAATTCTTTTGGAATTAAAACACTGAATATAGTGCGGTTATTAATTATTTCTCTTACGCCTTACAAAGACTAAACGGTCAAATAGCATTAGAACAGGCGACTACAGCAGCTTGCACCACAGCTAAAACCTACTAACACCAAATGATAAAAACTAGAACGAGTCATCTTCCCAATAAAGAAAGCGCCTAACAGCTTACTGCTTTTTCTCTGCTTCGATATAAATCGGCATGTTCTAGTAGGTATTCCCCAGCTAATTCAAGCCTAATGTCTGCTGTTGCCGCCATCTCTGGCGGCTTGCCATATACAATGGCGGCTAACTCTTTTCCTGATGTCACACATTCCACTTGAATGCTGAACTTTCGATATCCATCTGGCTCATGTACACGCTCTAAGTTGTCCATTTCTGCTAGTACTTGGTCCGAGACTAAGAAAACTTGCCCCTTCACCGGCTGGCCTTTGCCCTTATCAAGCACCAACCACGGCGAATAACGGCTGCCCACCAAATACAAAGGGTAACTTTCTTTGCTTACATAGTCTGAGCCAAGGCGAATGCCTTGGTTAAATTTAAAGTTTGGGAAGCCTTGTTTTAGCGTGCCAAACACAAACACTTTGTGCATATTTTTATCGTCCTTAAGCGATGTTCTCTAAGAGGCCTTTAGACTGGCTCCACTGTTTAGGAGATTGCCCATACATCCTTTTAAACTCCCGACTAAATTGGGATGAGCTAACATAACCAACGGCCATTGCCGCTTCACTGACATTATTACCTGCGGCAATTTTCATAGCGGCTTGATTCAAGCGCATCGACTTCATAAATTGAATCGGCGACATCATCGTTGCTTGTTTAAACTTACGGTGAAATACCGCCCTGCTCATGCTAACTTGAGAAGCAAGCTGGTCTATGGTGACATTTTCGCTAAGACGCTTAGATAGGTACTCAATAGAGCGAGCAATTTCGTTACCAACTCCAAAGGCTCGCCGCGCCGAGATGCCCGCTTCACCTTTTAACACCGCATAGTAAAACTCGCGTAAACGGCTAGCGCCTAAAATAGCACTATCCCTTGGATTATCGCCCAATTGCAGCAGCCTTAATAGGGCATCAGAGAAGGTGTCATCCCAATTAGCTAGCGATAGGCCTTGCGCGTTATTTTTAGGATGCTTTATCACCGCGGCTGCGCTTTCCATTTCAATGGCTAGCTCGGTCATTACTTTTGTATCGAGAGAGATGTATACACCGAGCAAAGGCTCTTCTGGCGAGGCTTCTGGTGTACCCGCTTCTACTGGCATAGACATGGTGCAACACAGGTATTGGCTATTATCGTAGACATAATGATGCCCCTCGATTAACGCCTCTTTTTTACCACTGACAATAACCACAACTGTCGGCTCATAAACCGCTGGAGCACAAGGGATAGCAGTGGTTACTTTAAACAGATGAACCCCTTTTACTCCTGTCTCAACCATTCCTTCATCGCTGATGCGACTTTCTATCAGCTGTTTTATTTTTTGCCTAAACATATCATCCCCCAAGAACCACGCTTGATACAAATAGGCAATTTTTAGCGCCAAATACGCCTATTAAATACACATAGTGAGAGTTAAAGTCATTCCTAAGCAAAGATACTACGACAAATAAGGTAGTGCAATTAACTTTCGTTGCACTGCCCGAAGGCTGAATCAAGAGGTTAGAAAATGACAACTAAGCAACTTACCACTAAAACTTGGACACCAGAGCAGATTGGCTCTCTAACAGGAAAAACCTACGTAATTACTGGCGCCAACAGTGGTGCAGGATTTGAAGCCTCTCGCATCTTGCTGGCTAAAGGCGCAAAGGTAGTAATGTTAAATCGAAACCCTGTTAAATCTGTCGCGGCCGTAGAAGAGTTAAAAGCCCAGCTGGGTAGCAATATTGATCTTAGCTATATTCAAATGGATTTGGCTGAGCTTGACTCGGTTAGGCGCGCAGCTAAACAATTACTAGAGAGCACCAACAGCATTGAAGCGCTTATTTGTAACGGCGCGATTGCGCAAGTTGCCAAACAACAATTCACAAAAGACGGCTTTGAAAGCCAATTAGGTGTTAATCATTTTGGCCACTTTCTTCTGTGTGGCTTGTTATTTGAACAAATAGAGGCATCTCAAGGGCGTATTGTGATAGTAGGCAGTAACGCCTACAAAATGGGCTTAAAGAAAATTCAATTTGACGATCTTAACTTCGATGCTAATTACACGGCATGGAGCTCTTATGCCCAAAGTAAGCTCGCGCAAATGATGTTTGGCTATGAGCTGCAGCAACGAATTAAAGCCTCAGGTAAGCAAGTACAAGTACATGTTTGTCACCCAGGCGCGTCGAGAACTAACTTATTAAAAGACACAGCTAGCACGTTTAACAAAACACTCTGGGCAGTACTGTCTAGACTAATCGCACAATCTGCCGAAAAAGGCGCATGGCCAGAAGTAATGTGTGCCACCAAACAAGGCTTAGCGATAAACAAACTCTATGGCCCAACCAAACGCGCCGATACCGTTGGCCCGGTGGGTGAATGCTTATTAGATGAGGTAGCACTTGACCAAAAAATGGCTCAGCAACTTTGGCAGTTATCTGAAGAAAACACCTCGTTTAACTGGAAGCTATAAGCTTGGCTAAAATCGACCAAATTTAAAGTAATACTTAGCCCCAAAGGAGCAAAAAATGATAGAAACTAGCTTATTGTTACGAGGCATTGGCATCGTATTGATCATTGCCGGCATTGTACTGGTATCTAATCCAGAATTAGTCAGTAACAAGGCAATTCCCGACAATACCTTTGATGCGATTGAACGAAGAATTTGGTGGGGCCTGTTAATTGGTTTTGGTTGTTTACTGATGTTTCATCATCAATTTCAGCCTTGGGTGACAAGCCTTGCTGCTACTAGCGCATCACTAATGTTTGGCCTACTTGTGGCAAGACTTATAGGAATAATGCTAGACGGTTCGGTAACAAAACAATGGTTATATGTAGGCTTAGAGTTAGTATTGTTAGCGCCATTGGTGTGGTGGTACCTTCGCGTTCGCGCATAACAAAGCCAGAGAGCCGATTTAACGCGGGTCTGGCTTGTTAAGTATTCAGCTCACGCTAAATTAAAGTGCTTTAGTGGCGACCACCTCTCCTACCTTGTTAATGGTTATTTCAACACTCTCTAAGGGTTGCTTTAGCTTAGCTAAGGCATTTTTCACCCACTTAGAGAGTCCACCGCAGCAAGGCACTTCCATTCGCAAAATTGTTAGGCTTTTAAGTTGACCATAGCGAATAAGCATATTGAGTTTTTCCACATATGCGTCTTGGTTTTCATCCAGTTTTGGGCAAGCAATAAGTAGCTTCTTTCCGTCTAAATAGCTGCTGTGAAAATCGGCTGCGGCAAACGCGCTACAATCGGCAGCGAGTAATAAGTCCGCGCCCACAAAAACGGGATTGGCGCTGTTAATAAGATGTAATTGAATGGGCCAATGGCTTAAGGCGCTAATGGGCGCACTACCATCACTTGATACTTGGTTTGGCTCACCTTTCTCTCGAACAAGTACCTGCTCTTTTTTACCGGGGCAGCCTGTAGTTGAGGTTTGTTTGGATACTTGTTTGTGCGAGGGCACCTCAATACCCTGCTCCGCCAATACCTGTAAAGCGATTTGGTAATAATCAAACTCTTTATGCTCTAGCATATGCTCTAAATGGGCTTTAATTACATTTGGCCCACCTTGTATGATGTTTTCCATGACTTTGCGTTCGTCATAAGCGCTAGCTTCACGCTTTACCACAGTCATTGCGCCTGTGGGACAATGTCCCAAGCAAGCACCTAGGCCATCACACATTAAGTCGCTAATTAAGCGAGCTTTTTGGTCGATGATTTGCAAGGCACCTTCATGGCAAGCAGGCACACATTGACCACATCCGTCGCATAGCGCTTCATCTATTTCTATTATCTCGCGTAACATAGCTTCCCCACACTTTCTACTTATTGAAAGCTAGGCTGCAATATCAAAGCCAGTGAAAACATAACTTATGTGGCTGATATTTCGTTCAAACTCAAAGAGAGATGAAATGAAGCAAACAAGTAAATGTAAGCTTTGTGCTAAGTGCGACAGTTTTAAACTACATACTTGGAATGTGTTGAAAGGCCATCCAAGGGTGAAAATTTACTCAGATACTGCCATTACCCGCAGCAATCTTAGCTAAGCGCTAGCTGGCAGAGTCATTCTTACTTATAATGCCCCTACAAATATTAGGTACTAGTTTACTAGTACTGCTATGGCTTAAAGCGTTACCTTCGCTTTGCCACCATAAACTAAAGATTAAAGAGAAAATATCATGAGCGATCTGCCTCCATGCCCAGAATGTGAATCAGCCTATGTATACCAAGATGGTTCACTACTTATTTGCCCTGAATGCGCGCATGAGTGGAACCCTAACGAAGTAGTTGTTGACCCTGATGCCATTGTACTTAAAGACGCTGTAGGCAATTTACTGGCAGAAGACGACAAAGTTACCCTGATTAAAGACCTAAAAGTGAAAGGGTCGTCGTTAGTGCTAAAAGTTGGTACTAAAGCGGTAATTAAACGCTTTGTAGATGCTGATCATGACATCGACTGTAAGGTAGATGGTCACGGCCACATGATGCTTAAATCTAAATTTGTTAGAAAACAAAACTAGGTGAACTCAGTTCTATCGCTAAATAAAAACCTGCACTAGCAGGTTTTTTTATACTCTTTAGCCACACAACAATAAGGAACACACTTTGGCAATCAATAAAGTACTGTGTTTTGGCGACTCTAATACTTGGGGTTACTCCCCGACTACTGGGCAACGTATGCCAGCCGACTCTCGTTGGCCGGGGGTTATGGGGAACTTGCTTGGCGAGCCTTACCAAATTATTGAAGCTGGACAACCCGGCAGAACCACCTTTCCCAGCTCATCAAGCTTTGGTTTAAGCAGCGGCATAGATGCCTTATTGCAAGACACCCAAAAACACCAGCCTGACTGCTTAGTATTGATGTTAGGCACTAATGATTTTTATCCAGAATTTCAACTTGCAGTAGAGCAGATAAGTGACAACCTTGAGCGAATGGTTGTTGAGCTAGACCAGCACTGTGTAAACCAAGGAATAACAAACCCCAAGGTGTTGTTAGTTGCTCCACCAGCAATAGATGAAACAGGCCCTTTCGGTCAGCACTTTAAGGGCTCGCAAGCTAAGTCTCAGCAACTTGCTGGCTTACTCGCAGCTAAAGCAAAAAGGCTTAGCTGCGCGTTTTTTGATGTAAACAGCATTATTAAACTTGAACAACAAGACGGCGTTCATTTAAGCCCTGAGCAACATAAGCAACTTGCTGAAGCGCTTGCGGCAAAACTGGCGTTTATCTACCAGTAAGCATAACTAAAGCCTCACGAAGAGGCTTTTAATCATTACAAACCAAAATGCTTAGGTAGCTTATGGGGTGCCCATTGTTGCCAACGATATAAAGCCTCTATGAAAAAGTAATCGCCAAAAATAGTGCCGACTTCTGGCTCACCCCACTTTTCTGAGCCTTTCAACAAAATACTTTGGTAGTTGTTGTCCATTGCTAAGTATTTAGGTGTAGAAAGTGACGCTAGCATTTGTTGTGCGTCGTTTAAGTACTTCTCTTGTTGGGTAATCTTGTAAAGCTCGATGAGTGCTGATGCCACAATCGCTGTAGCAGAACTATCTCGAGGGTTATCATCATCTATTGGAGCGTCAAAGTCTGAATACGGCACCCAATCTTGAGTTTGTTGTTTGGTGCTTTCAATAAAGTATTCATAAGACTTGATTGAGCGCTCTAGCATCCGTTCTAAACCCGTGTAACGATAATACATAGCATAAGCATAAACCGACCAAGCCTGGCCTCTTGACCAAGTTGATTCCGTTTTCCAGCCTTGATGAGTTCTTTTCTTAACTACTTCACCACTAGGGCTATAACTCACTACATGGTAGGTGCTGCCATTTTCTCTTACACCATGTTCCCAAGTTTTATCTGCATGAGAGATCGCCATGTTGGTGAACTCGGGCTTGTTGGCATGTTTGCCTACCCAAAGCACCAACTCCATATTCATTAACTGATCAATATTGACTTCAAAAGGCAGCCGAGTGGGATTACTAATCCCCTGCCGCCAAGACCGAAATGCGCCGATATCTTTGTTGTAACGCTGTTCCACTAAGGTAGAGGCACCATCTATCAATACTTGCTTGTAATCATCGCTAGGCTTTTCACCAATGGTGTAGCCTAAACCAAAACTGTTAAAAATTTGAAAGCCAGTATCATTGTCAGTGGCATAAGCGCGTGACCTTACCCCTTCTGTCCAATGTTCAGCATACTGCTGCCATTGGCTATTATCACTGAGTGCATTTAGATACCAAAAGATGCCCGGAATAAATCCGCTACACCAGTTTTTCGAGTACTCATGCTGCCATTTTCCCACTTCATTGGTATAGGCTGTAAACCAATGTTTGTTACTGTTTAATGCCTCGGAGGCAAGCAGTTCAGATTTGCTTTCGATAAGCGCCATCACGCTTTGCGGGGGCGCTTGGCTGGCTACCGCTTGTGCGTTTACAGACAACATGCTTACCGCTAATCCTGCGACAACAGCATTTTTAAGATTAGCGAGTTTAATGGAAAAAAGGGACATAGTTACCTCATGGTTTGGTGCGGTGTAAAGTGAAGATACTCAAGCAAATAGCTGCTAGCAGGCTAAGGGCTCTCGCGTGGTGGCACGCGAGAGCTCACCAGGTGCAGGCTTCTATTTAGGCTCAGCCGCTGAATACTCAAGCTTGTAGAAATGTGCTTCACTCATACCATGGGTAAATTGGTTGTATACGCCGGCTTTAAAGTAACTTAACAGGTGACGCCAATAATCAATGTCGTGCTTAACGAGGTTGGTACCGTCTACGTCAACCGATAGCGTTTTGTTGCCTACGGTAATATCAAAAGCGGTAGTTTTGCCTGTCGGCGCCTTACCCAAATCAATGTGGCTATAAGCAACATCAGGCTTACACATATTTTTGTCTTTATTTTTTTTACCAAAGGACCCTTTGCAAATGACTGCATTGTTTTTGATGATTGCCCAAAAATGACCTTTCACGCCATTAGCATCACGCTTCCATACCACCCTCAATAAGGGGTGCGGTACATTGTGTGTGCCTTCGTCATCTAAGCCTTTGTTATGCACTTGTAGAAAAGTAATCTCATCTTGTTTTGAATCTGAGTCTTTCATTGAAGCTTCAGGGTCAATCATTTCAACATCGGCGCGTAATGAGTAAAAATGATCAGGTAAATCGGTACGGAAGTTTTTATGCACTCGAACTTCATTACGTAAATGATCGTTCTTCATTTTGAAGACCAGCGCTTCGCTTGTTTTATCTACATAAAAGTAAGGATTTACGATGCCAGTAAAATCTCCATCTAGCGCAAAGTATTCCTTATTGCCTTTCTTACCTTCAGCATCTGAAATTTGCAGCTCAGATTCGCTTAAAACATGTTGAAACTGAGGATAGTTAACCGGCTCGCCCAAGCTACCGTTGTTATCAGAAAACTGAACATTGGCTGAGGCCAATGTGGAAACAGCAAGTAAAGCAGATAGAGCGAGTAGATGGTTTTTCATAAGGCCTTATTAATGTAGTATCATCATACTAATAAATATTTAGCATATTCGAACAACAATAAAAGCCACTTAACACGATAGTGTGCACCAAGGCTCAAAAGTAATGAGTTAGAACTAGCTCAACGAATTGTTAGATGAGCGGAATTATTTTGCGTTGTTGGATTCTTAAGACTTGGCGTAGGGAGTTCTCACTATTAGTTGTTCTTGCCTGTTCAGTTTCCTATTTAAAGCGCTAAAATATACGCCCAAGGCGCTAAACAAGCTTTAGCTGCTTTTCTCAGCTTCACTCAAAGGACAACTTATGCTGTTTGTATGTTCTGATATTCATGGCGACTACCAAGCCCTAACACTCACTTTAGCCGCTTTTAAACGCAGCGGAGCTTCGCATTTAATCAGCTTGGGGGATGTGCTTAACCACGGGCCTCGTAACCCCGTACCCGCTCACTATGCACCTTTAAAGGTAGCGGAAGACTTAAACAACATCGCTGATAAAATTATTGCGGTTAGAGGGAATTGCGATAGCGAAGTAGACCAAGCCCTGTGTCACTTTCCATTGCTAGCTGAATACAACCAAATGCTTTTAGGAACACGCAAAATATTTTTGTGTCATGGCCATAATTATGGACCAAACAAACTGCCGCCTTTAAGCCCTGGAGACATATTGGTGAGCGGCCACAGCCATATTCCGCAAGCCCAACAACAAGACGGGCACTTTGTGCTTAATCCCGGCTCGGTATCAATGCCTCGACAAGACTGGCAAGCCAGTTACGCTTTAATCACTGAACAGCAAATACAAGTATGTAGTCTTGTTGATCACCAAGAGCTGCTGAACTGCCCTTTAGATAAGAACTAAACTAACAGCTAACAAAGCCAGCCTCTGTTAGCACTAATTTGCTTGGACTTATTAGTTAAAAACGCCGTGCTTACCGGCGAACATTGCGCATGTGATACAAGCTGTTCCCACCACAAACTGTGATGTACAGCAAAATTTGTAAATGAAACTCTCAAAAACAATGAGCAATATGAATAATTGCCAAGGTCATCATATTTAATAATACAATAGTATTATAACGTTTCTCTGTTCACGAAAACTCCGTCTACGAGTTACATTTAACTAACAGGGAACTATCATGAAAAAGATTTATGTCGCTTGTGCCGTAGCTGCACTGTTTGCAGGTACAGCTGGCGCAGCGAATACACCGACCAATTACCAGCTTGAGTTAATGTCGAAGCTAGATGCTTCTAAAGCCCCGGCGCAAAACTTCGAAATGCGTAAGTGGAAAATCAACTTACCCTACCCTGATACCAAGCCTGAGCGCGAAGGCAAAACCATGGAAGTGTATGCATCTCAGCTAAACGATGCAGAAAATCCATTCTCACATCCAGAATGGTTTTACACCAACGCTGAAACTGGCGCCATGGTATTTAAAGTACCTAATGAAGCCGTGACCACTCCTAACAGCAAAAACGCTCGTAGTGAATTACGCGCAATGTTAAACGTGAACTTACCTACTGGGTACAAAGATCCAAGCACCAATTTTGTATTAGCTTCTCACGACAATGCGGCAGCTTACGGCTCTATTGGCGGACGCATGAGCGCAGCCTTAAGTGTTGACCATGTAAGCCTAAGTGGTAACGATGCAAAAATGGGTGCTCACTCGGTGGTTATTGGCCAGATCCATGGTTCAAATAATGAACCTTTAAAGATCTTCTTCCGCAAATTGCCAAACCATGAGCATGGTTCGCTATTCTGGAACTATGAAATTAATCCTAAAGACAAGAAAGACCGTTTTGATATTCCTCATAACATCTTCGGCCAGTACAACTTGACCAAAGACGATAAAGATCCAGTTGGCGGCATCAAGCTGGGTGAATTGTTCTCTTATGACGTTGATATTGTTGACAACATAATGAACCTCACCTTTACCAAAAACCCAGGTGAAGCCAATGAGCAAGTTGTCACGTATAGGGTTAACTTAGCTGAACCTAACTCTGCTTCTGACTTAGATACCAGCTACGCGCAAGATTGGATGTACTTTAAAGCAGGTGCTTACAACCAGTGCAATATCAAGCCTAAAACCAATACTTGGAGCTCGGGCTGTAGCAATAATGGCTTAGATGCTGGTGATTACACACAAGTAAGCTTCTATAAACTTAACCTTATTCAATAAGGCTAAGTAAGCTAACAACTCCCTTTATAAACCCAAGCCCTTGGCATGAAAATGCCAAGGGCTTTTTAATCACAAGTAAAGCTAAAACACTTAAGCCTTCATCAACAATAGAAGGCCAAAAAGCGCAGTAGAGATGAGGCGTTAAACAAAGAAATACTCATCGAACTCTGGTTACACCCGGTGTGTATTATGCCTAGCCGCTCACTGATCGATAGGTATAACTAGCAGATCTATCGAGACGTTATTTACCAGCTCATGATGTTTAGATGCTAAACGATGCCAGAACCCATTATCATGACCACATACGATTAAGTCAGCGCCTACCTCGGCCACTGTTTCATCTAAGCGAGCACTTAAATCACCTTGCATAACAAACTGGTTCTCAATGGTGTAATTAGTATCCACCACCAAGGCGTTAAGCTTGTTAGCAAACTCTTTAAGGCTAGGATGCATCGGTTCTATGGCGGCTAAATCAAGATCAATTAGCCCACTGAATGCTGAATCGTTAGCGCTTTCATCAACAAAAATCAGTGATACTTTTGCATCGAGTGGTTTCGCTAGAAGGATGACTTTATCGATTATTCGTCTGCTGTTTTCAGAGAGGTCGACGGCGACTAAAATGTGACGATAGCTCATGATGTGCTCCTCGTAATTTATTTAATCACTTTAAGCTTAGCAGTGGAAATACGCCTTAGACGGACTTGTCGCACATGCCAAGGGAATATTTGAAGCTAACTTGAGCTTGGTCATTATTAGCTTCAAAACAAGGTATCAGAGGCAACAAAAAAGCCAGCATCATGCTGGCTTTTAGCTGTTGGAGGCGTAATAGCTGCAGCGCTAACTTATTAAAGCACAGCCCAATGGAGAGTAAGGCCAACATGGCTGCCATCACAATTAGCGGTACAAAATGATGCTAAGAAAGGAGCAGTTTCTAGATCATACTTAATATAGGTATAACGTAGTTCAATCCATGAGCGCGATTCACCTAACATGTAACCAACAAAGCCGGTATAACCCAGTGTGTCTTCGTAGCGCGCGTAGTACTTCTCATCACTACCAATAAACTGGCCACCCACTTTGTTACTCATGTGGTAAGTCAAACCGCCACCTAATTTAAAAGAATCATTAATTTGGTAGTACGGCAAGGCCTCGACAACAAAGCGAGTAAACCACATGCCTTGGTTACCGCTAGATGTGCTAGCAAAGCTAAATTGAGTATCTACGTGGTAGCCCGCATTAGTGATCAATCGAAGGTCTTTTACTAGAGGCCAATCAATACCAACGCTAGCTTTAAACAGCCCGCCGCCTTTCAACACCGCATCATCAACAACATTGTTGTTTTCATCGACATAGTAAGCTTCGGCGATGGTATCTCCACCGTAAGTTGCCCCTAAGCTAAGTAATAAATCCCAGTTATTCTCTTTGGCGTATTCGCCGTAAGCAAACTCTGCACTGGCTAAATTTGGCAGCAACAGACAGATACACGCCAATAATTTCATTGCACCCTTTCCTTGGCGCTTATTAAACAACATCCACATTGTTGTTAAATTCCCTTTATTGATAAAACGCGCAGTCTATCAGAAGCTATTGTTATAAAATACAATAGTTTAATAAAAAGTGACCGCTTGTTGATTTAAGCCGACCCAGTGAAACAAACAGCATTACCGCTCGCTTATAAGCATTCATGGTTTAGCCTCCCGTTTTTTGACAATTAGATAATTAGCGTTAAGTGCTACACGCCTAGTTTCTCTTATTTAATCAGCGGCTTTGTGAGCAAGCTCATACTGACCATGAAACAACAAGAAATTTACCTATCTATTTCAGCCAGTTATGCGGCTTTCCAACTTTTTTACTCGGCTAATTCGGGTAGCATCATCTTTAAGTAAGTTGTTAACTTCACCCTCAAGCGTGAGAGCCTAAAATGACCGAACGTCGAACAAACCATCGCTTCGCAGCTAAGCTGATTTTGCTTGGTTTCATCTCGCCTTTTGCAGTTGCGGCCGACTGCGAGTACTCCGTAACCAATCAATGGGACCAAGGCTTTCAGGCACAGGTGACCATTACAAATACCGATTCAACTAACATCGAGGGTTGGCAAGTAAATTGGCAATATCAACAAGGCTCTCAACTTAGCTCTAGCTGGAATACGGTTTTAAGCGGAAATAACCCTTACAGCGCAAGTAACCTTTCGTGGAACGCGACTATAAAGCCAGGGGAGTCGGTTGAATTTGGTATTCAAGGCACCATGAGCGGCGACAGTGCGGAACAACCAACACTTACTGGCGATGTTTGCTCTAACCAAACTCCACCACCTCCCAGTGAGAGGCCTGCTATAACCGCTATAGACGCTGCGGCAGCAATGGGCACCGGCTTTAACTTAGGGCAAATGTTCGACAACCAACAACATGCGGCTACCCTAACCGAAGCTTCAGGAAAAATAGATGCTTATTACGAGCAAGGTTATCGTAATGTTAGAATTCCGATTAGTTGGACCATAGAGATATCAGGTTCAACCATTGCTGACGAAACAGGAAAAATAGACCTTAACAATGCTCGCCTTAAAGAGATAATAAAAACTGTCGACCATGCCCTAGCTTATGATGATATGTTCGTAGTTATCAATGCTCACCATGAAGCCGTAATCAAAGACAATAGTGATGCGGTGATGTTAGAAACTCTGTGGACAGATATTAGTGCTCTATTTAAAGACCGCAGTAACCGCCTCATTTTTCAAATTTTAAACGAACCGCACTTAAGTAATAGCGAAGCCATGCTTCCATCAAAGCTGCGCCACATGACAGGTTTGGCATATAACAAGATCAGAGAACAGAGTCCAAATCGGATTGTTGTAATTGGCGGAAACCAATGGTTTGGCGCTCATGAGATGGCGCGAACCTGGCCAAACTTAGACGCTGTTGGAGGAGGCAGTGATCCCTATGTGATGGCCGCATTCCACCATTACAATCCTTGGTCATACCACGGTGAAGGTAACTTATCGACTAAGTGGACTGAATCTGACATTAGTGACCCAATTAGAACCATGCAACAATGGGCAAACGGTGTGGGTCAAGGTATGCCAATCTACATCAGTGAATGGGGTACTAATTGGCAAAAATATAAAAGCCAAATGGATTGCAACAATATTAGAGCTTGGTATGAGTTACTGGACTCTAAACATGCAAAAGCAGCAGGCATTCCCACTTCTGTGTGGGACGATGGAGGTTGGTTTATGATCTATGATCACCGCACCAATGCCTACAACAACAACCTTCATCAGTGCATTATTCAAGGCTCTTGTGAGTACAGTAGTAATGACAGCAGTCGAATCAATGCAGCCTGTAAGTAGCGCAACTAAAACCCACTACTTTATACTTCCCGCGACTACTCCGTCGCGGGCAACCTTAGAGCATTAGAGATAGCACTCAAAGCGTGATTGTTAACCGCGATAACCAATACTAAATACCCCACCCTCTGTCACCGAATTATAACCAATGCCAAACACTAAATGCCGAGTTAAAGCATAACGAAGCCCAACTTCGCCGCCCCAGTTTCGCTTGGTATCGGTATACCATTCTGGCTTACAGTCGGTGCAAAACTGGGTAATACCGTCAGTGTATTCGGTGGTGTCTTCTAACATTGCTCCACCGCCATAAACACTCAAATTATTGGAGAGGCTGTAACTCACCCCTAGCCTTAACATGGTTAAGTCTCTTTTACCTTCTGCAGGTGCTTCAAAGCCTAAGTCTTCTTCTTTTGATCTGCCATAACCGAGGTAGTAACCCCAATTAGGGTAGCTTTTGTCGTAATGATTTACCGCAACGGTCAAGCCCAACATAGGTTGGTCGGGATGTTGGTAATCGAGAAATACCGCAGCCCACGGATAAGCGTTGGTGTTTTCTTGTTGCTGTTGGGCAACAGCCTGAGCAGACATTGTGATAGCAAATACTGTAATACTGGGTTTTACTAACTTGGAGATGTGCACGAAATTCTCAACCTTTTAAACCTTACCTCCCTGTAAACCAATAATCTGCGGCAGATAATGGCAGTTATTAGTCCTTAAAAAAACCGTAAGCACTGCTTTAGCTCAAATTATTAGGATAATTTGCTGAATACTTGATGGTGCTTTGAGTTTACTGCTCGCAACCTAGCTAGAAAACCAAGGTATGACAGTTGAGGCTCTCTTGTCTCACCGCAATTAGATTTTGCATAAGCTATTGATTAAATTGCTTACTTGACTATGCTGAGAACATAAATCTTGTTGAGGATGTATTTATGTTTCAGCTTACTGGCCGTAAGGTTGTTGTTTTCTTTTTGGTGTTTTTCATCATTAACTACATCATTGCAGTGTTTTGGAGCATTGAGCCAGACCGAATCGAAGTCAAAGAATATGTACTTGAGCAAGCAGTGGCAAACGGTGAAGAAGCGGTAACCGGATATGCCACCACCACAGCATTGATGTTTGTGGCCGAAACCCTGCTAAACAAATCGGGCGGTTACTTAAGTAACGATAAAATGCCCCCTAGCGTGTTTATGGACAACATGCCAAGTTGGGAGCTTGGTGCATTAAACCAAGTTCGAGATTTATCGCTGATTATGCGTAAAGACTTTAGCCGCTCTCAAGCACAATCGGTAGAACATGCCCAGCTTAAAGTCGCCCAGCCTAAGTTCAATATTGACCATACTTCATGGCAGCTTCCAAGTGCAGAGCGCGAATATCAAGATGCTATAGATGCCCTCGCTATTTATCGCGCCCAATTAGCCGATCCTAAAGACCCAAATGCGCAGTTTTATGCTCGTGCCGACAACTTAGTTACCTGGCTTAACGAAGTACAATCACGCCTGGGAAGCATGTCGCAAAAGCTTTCGGCCTCGGTAGGCCGAGAGCGCATTAACACTAGCTTAGTGGGCGATGAAGGTGCTGCACAGTCTACCTTTGCTCCTTCTGAAAGCATGGTGAAAACCTCTTGGTGGAAAATTGATGACGTGTTCTACGAAGCTCGCGGTGAAGCGTGGGCATTGCTGCACTTTTTCCAAGCAGTAGAAGTAGACTTTAAAGGCGTATTAGAGAAGAAGAACGCTACGGTGGCGGTTCGCCAAATTGTTCGCGAATTAGAAGCGACCCAAGAAACCGTATGGAGCCCAATGATATTAAACGGCACAGGTTTTGGCCTTATGGCTAACCACTCCCTAGTAATGGCTAACTATGTATCACGTGCCAATGCGGCCATTATTAATTTGAATAATTTGCTTACCAAAGGCTAAATTAGCTACCAGGCATTACCAAAAGCAGCGTTGATTCGCTGCTTTTGTGCATTTACACTGGCTTAACTTTTACCAAGGATAAGTAACATGGACAAACAACAAGCAATTGAAGCTGCTACTTTTCGCCGTTTGCTGGAACACCTAGACCAACACAAAGAAGTACAAAACATTGAGCTGATGAACTTAGCTGATTTTTGTCGAAACTGTTTAGCCAAGTGGATGATGGCAGCAGCAGAAGAGCAAGGTGAAAGCCTTAACTATGATGAAGCAAGAGAAAAAGTGTATGGCATGCCATACTCAGAGTGGAAAGAGCACCACCAACTGCCAGCTACCGATGAGCAAATGGCCATTTTCAACGCTAAGCAAGCCGCTAAAAAATAATACGCTAAGGTGAAGTGAGCTTTCTTCTTTCACTAACCATTGTAATGAACGTTTAGCCGAACCGGTCCGTATATCTTAGTATGACGGTAAATGATTGGGGTAACACGATGCCAAAATCAGTATGGATAAAAAGCAAAGCCAGCAACAACGCCAAAACCTTAGTTCTTGCTGGCTCCCTGCTAGTATTTATTGGAATAAGTACCCTCTACGTTCCTGCGGTATTGGTGTCGCTTATTGCCTCGGTGATTTTCTTTTTAGCATACTTAGGTATTCGAGTTGGCGTAGAAAAATGGATGCAACCGGTATATTCAGTTGTATTGTGCTACGACCACATTCAATTCCACCATCGCTACGGCGGTTGGTGCTTGCCCTGGGATAAACTACAACGTATCGATGTACCTAGGTTAAGTGACGGACTTAATTGGCAGGATATGAATTACGTTGGCTTACTTTTGAGTGACCCAGATTATTTGCTCGACAGTCTGTCCCCTCGCCTATCTGCACATTTACTCACTGAGCAAAGAGCGGCTTTGCTCGCATCCTTACGAAGAAGCTGTAAACATTGCCAAGACAGTAAAGTGAGTGATCATTTAATTGAAGACGATTATTTTAAATCAAGCAGTGGGAAAATTTACACCGGACTCACCGGCATGTTCGCAAACAGAATGAAAAAGCTTCGAGAGCTCACTGGCTATGATCTATTAATTGAGCAAGATATTCTTGACCGAGAACCAGAAGATTTCATTAGCTTAGTGCGTAACTACAAAAACCAAACTCTGCGCGAGCACAACGCATAATCACCTAGCTCTCTAGAGCACGATTACCAAATTAATAACGCGGCTTATCGCTGCCTTCAACGGTACGCAATAACTTTAAAGTCCACATGTATTGCTCTGGCGAGCGAGAAATTAACTTCTCTACCTCTTGATTCATTCGCAAGGTATCTTGCGCAACATCTTTGCTGGGGAAGTCTTGCATAGCAGGATGAATGAACAACTTCACTTTATGTAATTCGCTGTCGTAACCCGCATAGATAGGCACCACCTTTGCGCCACTTAATTTGGTCATTTTACCCAATACCGGCAAAGTGGCTTTTTTAGTAGCAAATAATGGCGTCATTAAACTGGCTTCTGGACCAAAGTCCTCATCTGGTAAATAGATACACCCAAAACCGGCTCTTACTGCTTTGATCAGCGTTTTAATACCCGCATTACGTTCAAAAATAACGCCGCCAAAACGAGTTCGTTGTTTTGCCATCGCCCAATCAACAATGGGGTCACCAGTTTTTTTAAACATGGTGCACATATCATGGCCTCGGGTACAAAAATAAGTCCCCAGAAAATCCACTGGGTAGGTATGTGGCAATAGAATTATAAAGTTTTCATTATTATCGAGAATACTTTGAATATGCTCTTCACCATCAACCACAATACGGTTCTGCAGATAACGTTTTGAGCGAACAGACATCTCGCCCGCTCCCAAAATAAGCTGAGCAAAAATCTGCATATTTTTTTGCATTAATTGCTCGCGCTGTTGCGCGGTCATATCGGGGAAACACAGCTGTAAATTAGTGTCGGCAATTGCACGGCGTTTCTTCAAGGCTTTTAGGTTAAAGATACGGTTGGCAATAGCTACGGCAATTTTATCTCGTAGCTTTAATGGCACATAAGCCAGCAGAATGATGAGTCCGCCCACCAACCAGGTGCCCCAATGCTTAGGGGCTAACCATGTTTTGGAAAACGATATAGAAAATGCTTGAGACTCAAACTTCGACATAGTCTAACAACACTACCTTAAGAAATTGATAAAACTGCGCGCCAGTTTACTCTGCAGTGGCGCTAAAGCAAGTTTACTCAAGGCGGTGAGTTACAAAATAGAGTGTGTAGCATCCAAGTTACTCGATACAAAATGATCAAGTTGTGGCGCCATTAATAAGGGTTCGTCTTGCCAAATAATCGCTTTACGCATTTTTTGGCGCGCATCTAACACCATAGATTCAGTTTCTTTAGAGCGTAACCAATGGTCTTTACTAGGCCACTGCGAGTAAGAAATCCACGTGCCGTCGGAGGCTTTATGCAAACGCGATCCCAATGCGGCACACTTATCAATATTAAAATGAATAATCTCTGACCAGCCTTCTTTAAAGGACTGAATATGCTCTTCATTTAACTTCCAACGAAACAACACAACAAACATCGACAATCTCCTTATTATTCTCGCTTAACATAACTATGGCTGTAGCCTGCCTTAAAACACAAGGTCTCTAGCTAAACTCTGCTAAACGGTTATCAATTAGTTGACTTAACTCACTTTTTCTTTGCTCGCTGGCGTAACTTGCAGCAACAGCGCTGCGGCAAAGCTGGGCAATTTGCTGCGGGCTCCAGGCAAACGTTTCACTACAGGCCTGCAAGTTATCCAGTAAATAACCGCCAAAATAAGCAGGATCGTCTGAGTTAATCGTAACCGCCAAGCCTTTCTGCAACATTTTCGGTAATGGGTGCTCACTTAAGTGCTCAACCACCTTTAGTTTTACGTTACTAAACGGACAAACGGTTAAAGGCATTTGAGCGGCGACAAGTTCTTTAACTAAAACTTCATCTTCTAAACAGCGAACGCCATGATCAATTCGGCTAACATCCAATAGCTGCCAAGCATTTGCCACATTGGCTGCTGGGCCTTCTTCTCCTGCATGAGCCACTCTTTGTAGCCCCAGTTGTTTGGCCATAGCAAACACTTGTTGGAACTTCTCGGGAGGATGACCTTGTTCACTAGAGTCTAAACCCACACCAATTATATGTTTAAGGTAAGGTTTAGCCGCTTCTAAAGTCTCTATTGCAGAGTCCTGCGATAAGTGACGTAGAAAACACAAAATATATTCGCTAGATATTCCAAACTGGGTAAAAGCTTGTTGCTTAGCCCTCACCAGCCCATTAATCACTGTGCTTATTGCGATACCGCGTTCAGTGTGAGTTTGCGGGTCAAAGAATATTTCTGTATGTAATACATTGTCGCGGTGACAGGTTTCAAAGTAAGCCCAAGCTAAATCGAAAAAGTCTTGTTCTGTTTGCAACACTTCTGCACCTTGATAGTACAAATCTAGAAACTCTTGAAGGTTATTAAACTGGTAAGCTTTTCTTAAGTCATCAACGCTGGCATAAGGCAAAGTAATATTGTTTCGTTTAGCTAGCTTAAACATTAACTCAGGTTCTAAGCTACCTTCAATGTGCAAATGCAGCTCAACCTTTGCTATTTTTTTAATAAAATCTTGTTGATTAAACATCAATCTTTTCCTTCAACTGCTTGGATACTAATGAATATAAGCTATTTGTTGCCGTTAGGTTATTTTTCTCTAGCGCTTTTTAGTCACACTACGTTACTCTGAACTACGGATTATAGGGTTCTAAGGAAAAAGAATGAGCAAAGCAGTTATTTGTGATATTGATGGTGTACTACTACACGACAACCAACTGATAGACGGAGCCAAAGCATTTATTGAGCGTTTACTGGCTAACGATACTAAGCTAGTAATTTTAACTAACTATCCTGCTCAAACTCCGCAAGATTTACAGAACCGCTTTCAAACTGCTGGAGTTGATATTCCAGAAAGCTGTTTTTATACCTCAGCGATGGCTACCGCAGATTTTCTTAAACGCCAAGAAGGTAACAAAGCCTATGTTATTGGAGAAGGCGCGTTAATTCATGAACTTTATAGCGCTGGATTTACCATCACCGACATTAACCCCGACTTTGTAGTGGTAGGCGAAACCAAAAACTACAATTGGAATATGATTCAACATGCGGCAAAATTTGTTGCACAAGGCGCGCAGTTTATTGCCACCAACCCAGACACTCACGGACCAAACATGAGCCCAGCTTGTGGTTCTCTATGCGCTCCTATCGAACGAATTACCGGGCGCGAACCCTTTGTGGTAGGCAAGCCCTCTGCATGGATTGTACGTGCGGCTCTCAATAAAATTGGCGCACATGCAGACGACACCGTGATTATTGGTGATAACCTACGCACTGATATACTGGCTGGCTTTCAAGCTGGTTTAGAAACAATTTTGGTACTATCTGGTGTGAGCAGTGAAGCCGACATTGAAATGGTACCCTTTAGACCGAACTATGTTTTCCCTAACGTGGCAACAATCGACATAATATAACGATAAAGATTTAGCACTTAATGGATATTTCTATACTAATAACAGTGACGTTTTTGGCAGGATTTCTTGCTCATTTAGCGCACTTACCCCCTCTAATTGGATTTTTGGCCGCCGGTTTTGCCTTACGCGAAATGGGTTATGAACAAAATGAATTGATCTCTACGGCAGCAGATTTAGGTGTAACATTACTGCTGTTTACCGTTGGGTTAAAACTAGATATACGTACCTTGTTTAAGCGCGAGGTTTGGGGAACCGCTACCGCGCATATGGGTACCAACATGCTGCTGTTTGTAGGCACGCTATCAGCCGTTAAATGGTTTGGTATAAGCAGCATTGGTGAGCTGTCTACCACAGGTATTGTTGTATTGTCTTTTGCATTGTGTTTTTCCAGTACAGTATTTGCAGTAAAAGTATTAGAAGACAAGAGTGAAATGAATGCACTGTATGGCCGCGTGGCTATTGGTGTATTGATTATGCAGGACATCTTTGCGGTAGTATTTCTGGCTGCTACCACTGGCAAAGTTCCAACCATGTATGCGCCACTACTATTGCTGTTATTGCCGCTACGTCCAGTGTTGTATCGTTTGCTAAACCGCGTAGGCCACGGCGAATTGCAGCTAGTTTTAGGCTTCTTTTTAACTTTTGTTCTAGGCGCACAACTATTCGATAGCGTTGGCCTTAAATCAGATTTAGGTGCGCTAATTATAGGCATGTTGCTAGCAGGCCATCCCGCTGCAAGTGGCATGGCAAAAGCCTTATTTAGCTTTAAAGAACTCTTTTTGGTTGCCTTCTTCCTATCGATTGGTTTATCCAGTGAGTTAAGCTTCGAATCTATCTATATCGCGCTATTCTTAGTGGGTATTCTCGTGATAAAAACAGCATTTTATTTGCTGTATTTACTGCAATTTAGATTACGTTCACGAACCGCATTTCTAGGTGCTGTTAGCTTGGCAAACTACAGCGAATTTGGCTTGATTGTAACGGCTGTTGCAGTGCAACTTGGCTGGTTACACGCCGACTGGATGGCAACCCTAGCAATGGCTGTAAGTATTAGCTTTTTGGTTGCGGCTCCTATCCACAAAAACGCCGATATCATTTACCAGTTTATTCGCCCAAGCCTAAAACGCTTACAGCGCTCTAAGTTGCACTTAGAAGACCAACCTATCGAACTTGGGCAAATGCAAGTCGTTATATTAGGCATGGGCCGAATTGGTGAAGGTGCCTACGATATGCTGCAGCAGCACTATCCCGATTTGGTTATCGGTATTGATACCGATCTTGAGAAAATTCAGCACCAAATTGAAAGTGGCCGAGCAGTAATTCAAGGTGACGCTACTGACTCCGATTTTTGGGAAAAGTTAGCACCCTCAAAAGATTTAAAACTGGTATTACTGGCCATGCCCCATCACCATGGTAACCAATACGCATTAAAGCAACTTAAGAAAGGTGAGTTTAATGCCAAAATTGCCGCCATTGCGCAGTTCGCCGATGATGTTGAAAAGCTAAAACGCCTTGGCGCAGACGAAGTCTTTAACCTCTACAATGAGGCCGGTGCGGGTTTTGCCGACCACGTGCACTCGCAACTCATTGATAGCAATAAACCACAAGAATAAAGCTTAAAATTTGCAAAAAGACTTACAAAAATAGCCAGTTTGTTAATAATTCTTAGTTTTCTGGCTTTTTTTAGCAAAAAATGTCATTCAGGACTTGCAATAATTTCTGATCTTGGCAAATTGAGGGCAATATTGGAACAAATGGCGAAGTACCATTTGTTCGAGAGTAAACACAAAGTAGTTAAGGGAAGAGTATGTGTTCCATATTTGGAGTTCTAGACATTAAATCTGACCTCAGTGTATTGCGTAAGCAAGCACTTGAGATGTCAAAACGTTTACGCCACCGTGGCCCGGATTGGTCAGGTATTTACACTTCAAAAAATGCCATCTTAGTGCATGAGCGTTTATCTATCGTAGACGTAAATACCGGCGCACAACCTCTTTATAATCCCGAAAAAACTCACGCTCTTGCGGTTAATGGTGAGATCTACAACCACAAAGATCTTAAAGCTCAGCTTAATGTTGATTTTGAATTTCAGACAGAGTCTGACTGTGAAATCATCTTGGCCTTGTACAAAGAAAAAGGCATTGAGTTCTTAGACGACCTAAACGGTATCTTCGGTTTCTGCTTATACGACTCTGAAGAAGACGCCTACCTAATTGGTCGTGACCATATTGGTATTATTCCTCTTTACACTGGCTACGATGAGCACGGTAACTTCTACGTTGCCTCAGAAATGAAAGCATTGACGCCTATTTGTAAAACAGTGAGCGAGTTCCCTCCTGGTCACTACTTATACAGCAAGAACGGCGAACCTGTTAAATACTACAAGCGCGATTGGATGGACTACAAAAACGTAGAAAACAACGACGCTAGTGTAGAAGATTTAAAAGTAGCTTTAGAAGCAGCGGTAAAACGCCAGTTAATGTGTGACGTTCCTTACGGTGTATTACTCTCTGGTGGTTTGGATTCTTCGGTTATTTCTGCAATCACTAAAATGTATGCAGATAAGCGTGTTGAAGATAATGACAACTCTGAAGCTTGGTGGCCACAACTGCACTCATTTGCAGTTGGCCTAGTAGGCTCGCCGGACCTAATTGCTGCACAAAAAGTTGCTGACCATTTAGGTACCGTGCACCACGAAATTCACTTTACCGTTCAAGAAGGTATTGACGCCATTAAAGACGTTATTTACCACCTTGAAACCTACGACGTAACCACCATTCGTGCGTCTACTCCTATGTACCTAATGGCCCGTAAAATTAAAGCGATGGGCATTAAAATGGTACTTTCTGGAGAAGGTGCTGATGAAATCTTCGGTGGTTACTTGTACTTCCACAAAGCGCCAAACGCTAAAGAATTCCACGAGGAAACCCTACGTAAACTTGAGAAACTGCACATGTTCGATTGTAACCGTGCTAACAAATCTCTTGCTGCTTGGGGCATTGAAGGCCGCGTACCATTCTTAGACAAAGAGTTCATGGATGTTGCAATGCGCATAAACCCAGAAGCTAAGATGTGTGCCGGCGATAAAATTGAGAAGCACATTGTACGTGAAGCTTTTGAAGGTTACTTACCTGCTGAAGTGGCTTGGCGTCAAAAAGAGCAATTCTCAGATGGTGTTGGTTACTCATGGATTGACAGCTTAAAAGAATTGGTTGAATTGGAAGTCTCTGACCAAGAATTGTCGAATGCGGCCTTCCGCTTCCCAATTAATACGCCAGATACTAAAGAAGCGTACTTCTATCGCAGTATGTTTGAAGAGCATTTCCCACAAGACTCTGCAGCAGAATGTGTACCTCACGGTAAGTCTGTAGCATGTTCAACCCCTGAAGCGATTGCTTGGGATGAGAGCTTTGCAAACAACGCCGATCCTTCTGGTCGCGCAGTACTATCTGTACACAACGAAGCTTACTAGTTACTTAAACTTTACCGCTTTAAACAAAAAACCGATGCTTTAGCATCGGTTTTTTATTGTGCGTAGATCCAGCCCTAAGGCTAGAATCTAAACGTGAATCAAGCCATACAAGCTACATAAGCAGTGGTAAACGATGTCTCTTGAAAGGCTTTAAGGCCCGTTGCAGAAAACTCTACCGGCATTGGGTTATCTTTTAGTACTTGCTTAGATTTAGTGGCTGAAACTAAGTCTACATTTAGCTCGCTAATTAACTCGATAGCAGCTTCTAATTTGAAGCCTACCGCACCACCGGCAAATTTACCTTTCATTGGGCGCTGCTTTATCGCCACTTTCTCAACCTTGTAATCACTCATCAATTTAGCAAAGGCGAACTGAAAGTCACGTAAGTGCTGAGTGCTGTTTATGTCGCTTAAAGTAAGACGGCGCACACGACAATCTGGAATTTGAAATAGTCCATCTTCCAGCGTTAGCAAGCTAACAATAACTTCATTACTTTTTATTTCTACACCGCATACTTTCATCTTGCTACCTATTTTAATCTACGTTCATGCAAACTAAGTGTTGCACAAAAAAGGCCGCTATGCGGCCTAATCAATTTGCTGCTCTAAGCTAGCTTAGAATGGCATTTTCATACCTGGAGGCATTTGCATTCCACCAGTTACATCAGCCATTTTTTCTTTGCTGGTTTCTTCTACACGACGCACTGCGTCATTAACCGCTGCAGCCAGTAAGTCTTCAATCATGTCTTTGTCATCGTCCATTAAGCTTTCATCTAGCTCAACACGACGAACGTTGTGGTTACCAAGCATAACAACTTTCACCAAGCCTGCGCCTGATTCACCAGTAACTTCCATTTTGGCGATTTCTTCTTGAGCGCGCTGCATTTTATCTTGCATTTGCTGCGCTTGCTTCATTAGGTTACCCATTCCGCCTTTAAACATAACTATTCTCTTCTCTTCTATTAGTTATAACTGCGACATTACATCTAGATTAATGTCGAAAATCAAGTTGTTCAGTGGTATTTCACACTGTCGTTATCTAATTCTGCGCCAAAGCGTTGCTGCAATACTTGGATATTAGGATCACCCAATAACCTATCAATGGCTGCATTGGTATTTTTTTGATGAAGTAACTGCGCCAACTCTAAAGGTGTTTTGCCATTTGAGTTTTCACCTACAGTTATTTCTAATTCAATTTCCTGCTGCAAACACACGCTCAATTGCTGATTTAACTCTTCCACCGAACTTGGTTTAGGCAAGTGAGATAACTCGGGTTTTAATAGCAACTTTACGGTGCTTTCGGAAAGTTGATACAAAGAGTTAATGGCTATTTGTCGAGCAATTGGCCCTAATTCCATAAACTTCACCATCTCGGACCAAGCTTCATCATTGTCGTTTGTAGTGGCGACAAAGCTTACCGTTTCTACTTCCTCAACTGGTTCAACCGTTTCTGGCTGCACCTGTGAAAGATTATTAGAGGATGGCTCCGAAGCATTTGCTGGAGCTAAGTTTGGCTTTAGATTGGTAGAGGCGCCCGCCTCTTTAGACTTTTTTCCGGACTTTCCTCGCCCACGTAGCTGGCTTCTTAACTGCAGCAAAGATGCAGTTTCTTCTTTAGCCGGTGCTTGAGGAATATTTACTGGAGTAGCCTCAGGCATTGCAGCAGGCAAGTCTTGAGCTTGGTATTCGGCAGCATAATTAGGCTCTTCATATTCAGCCTCAGCATTCATATCGGCAAACTGGGCATAATAACTATCATCAACCGTTGCTTGCTCTGCACTAACAGCGGCTTGTTTGGTGTTGGCCTGAGGAGCAGCTTGAGCTGATGAAGGTGGTGTTTGGGAAGGCGCCGGATGGCTTGCCACTGGTAGCCTATTCCCTATACCCGCTTCTGCTGCTGGCTCTACAGGGCTGACAGCAGGTAATGCAGCTTGTTCAACTTGCTGTTGCTGTTGCTGTTGCTGTTGCTGTTGCTGTTGCTGTTGCTGTTGCTGTTGCTGTTGCTGTTGCTCAGAATTATCGCCACGTAACTGATTTTTCAGCTTGGCAATGCTCTGCTCTCGCTGCACAACTCGCTCATCTTTATCAACGGTAGCCGGTGCTTTATCGCTAATACCTGAAACTGCAGGAGCGGTAGGTATTTCGTAACCTTGCTGCGTCGCTTGCTCTAGAATTTCTTGTTGCTCTTTTACTAAGCTTTTATCCGCTAAATCTGCATTGCTCGGGCTATTTTCTTTAGTAATCGGGCTTGCTACTTCGCCCTGCTCTGCTGGCTGAAATGCCAACATTCGTAACACGGTCATTTCGAAACCGCTACGTGGGCTTGGAGCGTAAGCAAAATCTCGCTTACCAGTAATCACTATTTGATAAAGTAACTGCACCAGTTGCGCGTCTACTTGCTCTGCAAGCATTTGAATCGTTTCATCATGTTGACTTGCTGGTAGCACCTGCGCCATCGCTACTTTATGAATAATCTCAGCGAGTTGTTGATGCAAGTGCTCGTAATCAGGCGACATACTCGCTAACTCTGAGATTTTGCTGAATACCGATTCTGTTTGCCCGGCAACGACATGACAAAGAAGCTGACGCAACTGATGAGGATCTAACACGCCCAACATATTAAGTACTTGCTGGTAAGCTAACTCTTGGTTAGACAAGGCTAACGCTTGATCAGTTAAGCTCAAAGCGTCTCGCATACTGCCATCGGCTGCATGGGCTAAAGCAGCAAGTGCTGCAGGCTGATATTGACGCTGTTCAGCATCTAAAATATGCGCTAACTGCTGAGAAATTTGTTCTTCACTCAGCGCTTTCAACTGAAATTGTAAACAGCGTGACAACACCGTTACCGGCAGTTTCTGCGGATCGGTGGTAGCAAGCAAAAATTTAACGTGCTCTGGTGGCTCTTCTAGAGTTTTTAGTAGCGCGTTAAAGCTATGACGTGACAACATATGTACTTCATCTATTAAGTACACCTTATAGCGGCCTTTGGCGGGGCTATACTGCACGTTGTCTAGAAGCTCTCGAGTATCTTCCACTTTTGTGCGCGAGGCAGCATCTATTTCTAATAAATCAACAAAGTTACCTTGGTCAACTTCTAGGCAATTACTGCACTTACCGCAAGGATTAGAAGACACTCCTTGCTCACAATTGAGGCTTTTAGCAAACAAGCGCGCAATGGTTGTTTTACCCACACCACGGGTGCCACTAAACAAATATGCATGGTGCAAGCGCTGTTGGTCTAATGAGTTTATCAAGCCAGCTAGTACATGTTGCTGGGCAACAACTTGCTGGAATGTTCTGGGTCGCCATTTTCTCGCTAGGGCTTGATAATTCATTAAATGCTGTTGTCCTATTCGCCTTCGAACTCAACTAGATAAGTTGATTCTACTCCGAGTGTCGTTAATTTCTGTGCGCCAGGTAAGTCTACCAAATTAATGACAAAGGCCGCATAGTTGATTTCGCCGCCTAACTGGCGAATTAACTTCACAGACGCCTCAGCGGTGCCGCCAGTTGCGATTAAATCATCAACCAACAACACTTTGTCGCCAGGCTGAATAGCATCGGTATGAATTTCCAAAGTATCCATGCCATATTCAAGCTCATAGCTTTCGCCAATAACTTCGCGAGGTAACTTGCCAGGTTTGCGAACCGGAATAAAGCCAACCCCTAATGCCAGCGCTAGTGGCGCACCAAAAATAAAACCTCTTGCTTCGGTGCCAACGATCTTGGTAATACCAAGGTTTTCGAAACGCTGTTGCCATTCATGAATAACCAAGGCAAAAGCCTTTGGATCTTCAATTAAACTGGTAACATCCCTAAACAATATCCCCTCTTTTGGGTAGTTAGGGATAGTTTTAATTGCGTTCTTTATATACTCAAGATTAGCGCTGCTCATACCGGCTTCCATTTTCCAAAAAAAACGCCCAAACAGGTGGGCGTATTTACAATCTTTAATTATCTCAGTTTATGGCGATAAAGCAACGAAGTGCTAACCTAGATAATAGCCAAAAATTAGGCAAATATTTTTAGTAGAGACAAGCTCAAAGGTAGGGTTGGTAACAGCAGCGCCACTACAAAACCTAGGAAATATAATACGTTATAATCTTCTTTAAACTGCTGGTCCATCTAAACTTCACCTTTAAACTAAATTCAATCAACATTGATCTAGATCAATTATACTTGAGCATCATCTCTACAAACACCCAGCAAAAACATGGAAATAAACTGAGCATCCAGCTTATTCAGGCCAATAATTTGCGTAGCTAATTTGCTAGCAGCAGACACCACAAACAGTTAGAATGGCCGCTTTTTCAAACTAAGGTTTACTATGCGCGTAGTTTTAGCCCCAATGGAAGGCGTTGCAGATGCTTCCATGCGCCAGCTTTTGTCTAGTTGTGGTGGCTACGACTGGTGTGTAACAGAGTTCATTCGTGTTACTGACGTAGCCCTGCCCGACAAAGTATTCTACAAGTACAGCCCGGAACTACATGAGCAAGGTTTAATAGCAGGCCACACCCCGGTTAGAGTACAGCTGTTAGGCCAGCATCCTGGCCCGATGGCAGAAAATGCGGTAAGAGCTATCGAACTTGGCTCTCATGGTTTAGATCTAAACTTTGGCTGCCCCAGCAATACTGTTACTGGAAGCTGCGGTGGTGCCTCTATGTTAAAAGCCCCTCAGTCGATTTATGATGTTGTAAGTGAAGTAAGAAAAGCCGTACCCAAGCAGCATATTGTATCTGCCAAAATTCGCTTAGGTTGGGAAAACAAAGATGACTGCTTTGATATTGTACAAGCTGTGCAAGAAGCAGGCGCCAATGAGCTAACCATTCATGCGAGAACCAAGCTCGACGGTTACAAAGCGCCAGCGCATTGGCACTATATAAAGCAAGTTAAACAGCAGTTCTCTATTCCTATTATTGCTAATGGAGAAGTTTGGAACCGAGAAAACTACTTACAGTGCAAAGAAGCCAGCAATTGTGAAGATGTAATGATTGGCCGTGGCGCACTTACTATTCCGAACCTTGCTAAAGTAGTACGAGGTGAGGAAGAGCCATTAGCTTGGTCTGCAGTAATTGAGCTGCTAATTCGCTACTCTCAGCACCAAATCACCAGTGAAAAAGCCAAGTACTACCAAAGCCGGGTGAAACAGTGGTTAAGATACCTTTCTGGCTACTACACCGAAGCCGACGATCTATTTCGCAATATCAGAGTATTAAAAGATACAAATTCTATTGTTAAGCAAATCCGCCTACAGCAATGCAAAGATTGACCTTTCGTTAAGCTTGGCTTTACGTTTCTTCGCACTATTTGCTCATATTCTGTATTAGATCAACAAAACCCTAATAAAAGTAGTTATATAGCTTTTTAGTGTTTCGTTTTGATTCACATCATATCTCGGGGTTAGACCCGGTGTTTATACTGCTAGCTCATTTAATAATTGGGCTTAAACGTGGAATTTAGAGATTATCAGTTGCGACTCACGCAACAATTAGAGCAGTTAAAGTCTGAAATAATCTCAATTTTAACTGCCTCAGAAAAAACCAGCTTGAAGCTAACAGCTGACAAATTGCAGTCTTTAACTAACGAAGAACTTATTGACCAGGCCCTGAAATTGCAGCTCTCAGAGCTAACGACTCAGTTAAAACAATTACAAAGGGTTGACGCAGCACTTTGCCAAATAGACTTAGGTTTATATGGTTTGTGTAGCGACTGTGAAGAAGAGATTGAAATTAGCCGTTTAAATAACGACCCAAGCACTCAACGCTGTCAACGCTGTAGTGACAAACACCGTATGTTTAAGCGGCGCGAAAGTTTCGCACTTTAAATAATACTGAAACCAGTAAATACAAAAAGGCCACCCTTGGGTGGCCTTTTTACTTCCATCTTCTTAGAAGAATTAGAAGTTGTAACGTACACCCACAGCTAAGCGGTTGTCGTCTTCTTTAGCACCAGATACAGACTTAGTAGTCTCGTCTTGGTACTCGGTGTACAAAAGAACGTTGTTCCAATCGTACATTGCACCAACTAAAGCAGTTTTTAGGTCAGCTGAAGAGTTTTTGTCTTCTTGAACGTTCCAACCAGTGTAAAGCTGTAGACCCATGTCTAGAGTGTAAGCAAATACACCTTCGTGGCCGATAGCTTTGTCTGAAACACTGCCATCATTTGCAAAAGCAACGTGGTTTTTGAACTCACCGTAAGATACCGCTGCGTAGATAGGGCCTTGGTTGTAGCTAGCCGCTAACGCAGTAAGCTTAGCGTCGCCGTCATTGTTAACTAGAGATTTTTCAGCATCAGTACGGTTCATTTGGTGGTAAGTTGCACCAACATTTAGACCGAAATCGAAGTCATAAGAAACAGCACCAGAGTAGCTATCTTTACGACCTTCATCTTCGTCGGCAAATTGGTACTGACCGCTTAAGTTAACGCCACCAAAGCTGCCGTTGTATTGCAGTGCGTCGTTAGCACGTGCAGTACCTACTTTGTCACCGTTGTCGTAAATACCCATTGCGGTACCGCCGTATACCCAAAATACATCGGTTACGCCAGTGATAGTGTAGTAAGTAGACCATTGCTTACCGTAAGAAACAGAACCATAGTCTGCGTGGTCAACTGCGATGAAACCTAAACGGTTGAAGAAAGGAGAGTCACTGTTACCATTTGGGTTGTCTAAACCGTACTCCATAGTAGCGCGAGCAGTAACATTTTCGCTCATTTTGCGAGAGAAGTTTAGGTTAATACGTGAAGAGTTGTTTTCTGAACGAAGATCGCGCTCACCTTCGTTGTTAGCAGACTCAACCATAAGGTTAAGACGACCACCGATAGAAAATGCGTTTTCGCCGTCGTTGTAAATTTCTTGAGCGTTAGTTGCACCAGTTGCAAATAATGCTGGGATTGCGATTGCTAGAATAGTCTTTTTCAAAGTTCCACTGCCTATTTTGAGATTAATAATTTATCTCTTCCTTGACCCATTCATTCGTCCTTGGAATGGTTTCCTTGAGCAGTGAATTCCCTCTCACGGCCGACATATTTGCTGATAATGAGAGTGAAATCAACATTTTTTTGAAGTTTTTATGAACTTTTATGGTTAATTGAAAGTGCAATAGGCATATCAACAAAATAAAAATCCAAACAATATCTATTTAATAGCAAATATTTAGACAAGCTTTAGATTTAAAAAGCTTTTTAGGGAAAGTGAAGATAGAAAACTTACAAGCAAAACTAGGAAAATTTGGAATCAGGTAAAACAAAAAAGCCCACCGAAGTGAGCTTTTTAATGGCTGTAGAGCGCTTAACTAGCGCTCATCGCAACAATAAACTTAGAAGTTGTATTGTACTGCGATAGTCCACTCGTTGTCAGCGCCTTCTAGGCCATTGTTCAAGTATTCAGCCCATGCTTTCATGTTGCTGTTGAACTTGTAAGCAGCACCAAGTTTGAATGCTTTAGCAGTATCGCCTAAACCACTAGCGTCACCTTTACCTTCTTGCGCAGCGTAACCAGTATATAGAGATACAGCGTTAATATCGTATGAAGCAACTAAGTCATAGCCTTCAAGTTCTGCACCATCTAAATCAGTAGTAGCGTATACAGCGCCTAAATACAGGTCTTCCCATGAGTAAGTAGCAGAAAGTGCCATGTTCTTCTTATCAGCACCATTTACTGTACCGTTTTCGAAAGAATCAAATTTTTCTACGTGGTAACCACCGTATAGACCTAAACCGAAGTCAAAGTTGTAACCTAAAGTAGCAGCGTAACCTTGATCTAAAGAAGCTTGAGTAGGTTCAGCAGGGATGCCTGAGTCAGGGTTGCCAAAACCTAGTTTGAAGTTCTCATCACGGAACTGGTAAGAAGCACCAACGTAAAAACCACCAAACTCACCAGAGTATACGATTTGACCTTCTTGGCGACCATCTTCGATTGCTGTGAAAGCTTCGTAACCGTAGGTATTGAAGATATCTGTTGCAGCTACAGCTTGGTAGAAAGCAGTATCAGTTTGACCAAATACTACTGAACCAGCATCATCGAATTCGAAACCAGCGTAGATGTGACGAGCTGAAAGCTGTTTAGCTGATTCGCCGCTGTTTTCAGCACGAATTTGCCATTCACCACGAGCTAAACCGTAAACGCCTGATGCAATTTCAGATTTTGCTTTAAAGCCCATGCGAGCAGAACCAACACCATCAAGGTCTGAATCATCGCCACCAGCATCACTGATATCAAATTGCATACGACCGTAAAGTTCAGCTGTTACGCCGTCAGCGTCATATACTGTTGCAGCTTGTGCAGATGCTGCGAATAGAGCTGGTATTGCTACCGCTAGAATTGTCTTTTTCATTTTTCCTGTGCCTTCTTAGCAATTAAACACTTGTTCCTTAAATTCCCTGTGCGACAGTGATTTCTCACTGTCTGGTCAATACATTATCAAGCTGAAAAATTTTTGCAATAAAAAATTGAACTTTTATAAAATCACGTAAAACCCTGTATCTACGAGCTTTTAGAGTGGTCAAACTATAGTCAGGCACAATAAAAGAATGTATTAGAGATAAAAACGTGATCTAGCTCTAACAGTATTTAAGCCAATAATTTGATTTTTTTACAGTATTTTATGTCGCTCTAGTCATCTATAATATCTAGGCATGGAATAAGCGCTTACTTATAAGTTGTTAACAACATTGAGGAATTCATGTTAACAGAAAAAAACAAACAACGAATTCGCCATTGGTATAATACTCTTCAGGAGCAAAACCCAACATTTATTAAGAGGGCTGCACAAAGTTCTCTTATTGCACAGATAGCCAAAACAATTGCTGGGGACATTAATCGTAAACAACGGGTGCTTTTAGCAGAAGCTGGCACAGGAACAGGTAAATCACTAGCTTATTTACTGGCCTCTATTCCATTAGCTAAAGCCCTAAACAAAAAAGTTGTCATTTCCACCGCAACCGTTGCCCTACAGCAACAACTAATAGAAAGCGATTTACCCACGGTGCATAGAGCAGCGCACGGCGAGTTTGAGTTTGCCTTAGCAAAAGGAAGGCAGCGTTATTGTTGCGCCCATAAACTTGTAGCAGCTACAAGCACCGATTTAGGTCTCACCCCTAAACAATTAGATCTCACCAAGAGAATGGCGATTGCTTTACAGCAAGGTAAATGGGATGGCGACAGAGATAGCTGGCCAGGGCAAGTACCTTGGCAAATTTGGCAACATGTTGTGGTTGATACGCTAAGTTGCTCGGTTCAATCGGCTAGGCATAGAAGTTGTCCGTTTCATAAAGCACGCAAAGGTTTAAAAAAAGCCAATGTTATTGTGGCAAACCACAGTTTGTTGCTTGCCGATCTTCATGCCGGCAGTGGTCATATTCTGCCAGCATCTGAGGATTGCATCTATATATTGGACGAAGCTCATCAGTTTCCAGAGATAGCAAGAGAAGCTAGCGCTAAGCAACTAATGCTAAATCACGCATTGAAAGAGCTAGAGAACCTAAAGCTGTTCGACAAAGAATTAGCGAACATACTAAACCCAAATGCCATTGCAGGTAGCAGCCTAAAACTAAAGGAAGCTTGCGCAGAACTAAATAGCTGCTTTAACAAACTTAAAGATGTTGCAAATACTAATAAAGAATCATTTGATAACAGTCAGCATTGGCGCTTCGCACTAGGAAAAACACCCTCGGCAATTATTAACCTAGCCAGTAACTACCATAAAGAAGCCAACAAGCTCAGCAATAGTTTGCAACATTACGCTGGGGTTATCCAAGAAAACGTTGCCAACAATCAAATGAAGTCAGCTCAGGCTGAAGCCTTACTGAGTAGATTAAGCATCATGCAAAGTTTAGCTGAGTCTTGGTTGGAGGTGTTGTTTAGTTATGCGAACGAAAACAACCAAAAAAACTATGCCTTTTGGTTTACTCGTAAAGATAAAGAAATACAGCTTTGTAGTTCACCAATAGAAATTGGTGGTTTACTGCAACAGCTGCTGTGGCAAGATGCTTTTTCGGTCATAGCCGTATCAGCAACACTTAGTGCTCTAGGTAACTTCTCCTATTATGTAAACCAAATTGGCTTACCTAAGTTAGCCAGTGAACAGCTCATAAAGCTGCCTTCTCCTTTTAACTACCAACAGGTTATTTTAGAGGTTCCGAATAATATCGCTGAGCCTGACCATCCTGAATTTGCCAATAATGTTGCTCAAAAGGTCATCGAAGCTCAGCACAATCAAGGCGGTATATTGATACTTTGTAACTCTTATCGTTTAGTGGATAAAGTTGCAGAGCAATTAGAAAAGCAGAAACTAGATAACCTTTGGATTCAAGGTCAATTAACCAATCAGCAAATACTGGCAAAACACCGACAAAGCCGCCAACAAAATCAAACCAGCACTATTCTAGCAACTATCGGCTTTAGCGAAGGCATCGACTTACCCGGTGATCTATTAACCGACCTTATCATTGCTCGCCTCCCCTTTGCTGTTCCTACAGAGCCAGTAATGGCTAGCCATGCTGAGCTGCTTGAAAGTCGCAACCAAAATCCGTTCATGTTGCTAACTTTACCTAGCGCCAGCAGAAAACTAGTACAGAGCTGCGGAAGACTAATGAGAAAAGAAAGTGATTCAGGTAGAATCGTGCTGCTCGATAGTCGACTCACAACTCGACGATACGGCAAGCAACTATTAGCTGCATTACCACCTTATAAAAGAAGTGACCATTGATGTTAGAACTGGGACTCGACCCTTCTGTTTTAATCCTTATCGTAGGCATAGGCCTAACAGCCGGTTTTATTGATGCTATTGCAGGAGGCGGGGGCCTATTAACCATTCCCGCCTTACTAAGCATTGGCTTACCTCCTCACATTGCCTTAGGTACCAACAAGCTTGCTGCGAGTTTTGGCTCAAGCACCGCTGCATGGACATTTTATCGCAAGCAACTGTTTAACCCGGTGTTTTGGCTTTGGAGCTTTGTTGCTACCGCAATTGGCGCTTTTGCCGGCACCTTTATCGTAGATTTTATTAGTACCGAGTGGTTAGAAAAGCTATTACCTCTAGTAATTATGGCAACCGCGGTTTATACCATCCTAAATCGTAAACAAGCCGACGGCCAAGCAGTGCTTCCCAAAGCAGACAAAAAACTAACTAAACAAATGCTTGGGCAAGGTTTAAGCTTAGGCTTTTACGATGGTGTTGCCGGTCCAGGTACCGGAGCTTTCTGGACGGTATCGTCCATGGCCTTATATAAGATGAACATTTTATTGTCCTCCGGCTTAGCAAAAGCAATGAACTTCACCAGTAACTTTGTTTCCTTTATTACCTTTGTATACTTAGGCCATGTAAATTGGGCAATTGGTTTAACGATGGGCGTAAGTATTATGCTTGGTGCAGTTGTTGGCGCGCATTCTGCCATTCACTTTGGTGCTAAATTTATTCGTCCGGTGTTTATTACTGTGGTAATGGTTATTGCTGGTAAACTGGCTTGGCAAGCATGGTTGAGTTAGAACTTGAAACGTTGGCGCAAAAGCTTCGCCAACTAAAGGAGCAAGCCGAACACCGAGATTTGCAAGGTGAGCGCAGCGCGTACGCAAAAACCGCAGTACTTGATGAGCGATTTAGCTGTCGTAGTGATCTGTTTAGTGACTATGTTAGCGAGCTTGAACAAGACCTCCTTCAAATAAGTCGCTTAGGTAAAAAAACCAAAGACATCGACTTACTCAAACTCTACTGCGACCGATTTGTAGGTAAATTTGCCATGCTGCAAGGTAAAATTAACCAGATAACTCGCAAACAAAAACAACGCTCCATTCCCCAGCAGCAACGGATCCAGAGTTGGCAAAATCGCTTAAATAAAGTAATCAACTCCGGCGATCAAAATCAACTGCGCGAAAAGCTCAATCAACAAAAGCAATTTGAAGCTCAATTAGAACAAAAAATTGCAGAAAAAAACCAAGTACTTAATCGTAGTAATATCAAGACAGATACTGCTAGACTAAGCGCGGAGATCCTCAGCTTAAAAAGTCGTTTAGGTGAGTGTCAAAAAACCACTTGGAAACTGGAACAGAAAATAAATCAGTTAGAATCACGCTTTAAGGAGTAATTCATGCGATTCTTTGGGAAGACTGTAAGCTTAACATTTGCTTGTATTGCAAGCTTCAACGCCTTTGCCGCGAGCTTTTCTACACCTAGTCACTTTGAGATTATGTATGTAGATAAACAGTCTACTGGTGTACTTAGCCTTAGCAAAACTAGCGCCGACTTAAATGCTGGTCCTCATCAAGTTGTGGTTCGCTACGCAGACAACGTAGGCTCTAACAGCAATTCAGAAATAATTAAGTCAACGCCCATCGTTATCAACTTAAATGTTAAAGATGGCCAAGACATCGTTTTAAAAGCTCAACAACCCCGCAGTATTAGCAAAGCCAAAAAATTTGCTGATAAGCCAAGCTTTAGTTTAAAAGATGAAAACGGTGGTTCTGTAGACTCAAGTTATTATCTTCTGCCTTTAAAACCAGGTATGCAGTTTTCTCGTGATTATTTAGAAGAGATTGCAGCCATTGAAGCTAAACAAGGTACAACGGCTCCAACAGCAGCTGCCGCCACAACCACTGCCGTGGTAGCTAAAACAGACACTCCAGCGGCAAGCTCTACAAACAGCAACAGCAATGCCACTGCCGTAGTAGCAACAACCGCTGTTGCAGCTACAGCAGTAGCAGCCTCTAACGATAGTCCAGCTGCAGCGAGTAACGATGTAGCAGTTCCTGCAGGTGACAATACCGAATTACAAATGCTGCAATTTTGGTATCAGCGTGCCGATGCAGCTACTCGTAAGCAGTTTCAAATTTGGGTAATCCAACAGCAATAAAAACCTAACGAATACTGGCCTGAGTTGTGTCAACTCAGGCCATTTTCCTATAGCTTTAGCTCTCCCGGATCTCTATGTCTCTTAACTCCGCTCCAAAACACATTCAGTTGGCTGTAGATTTAATTCAATTACTTGAAGAAAACCACATTGAGCCAGAGCTCGCGCTTAAAGCACTAGAAATAGTGAGCCAAGACTGCCAAAAAAAACTTGCAGAACAAGCAAAACCAGAAGATTAAACTCAAAATATCCTCACAAATTTAACTTAGTGCTCAACAATAAGCCTAAGAGCCTGAATTTTAGATATTTGTCACTTATATATTTTTATTATTTTTTTGTGAAAAACCAAATACCATAAACATATTTGGTTAATAAGATTTAATTGACCAATAAGTGCACAGTATTTTGTGATCTAGGTCAGAACTTTAGTTCCCTTCCCCTATAAACTTTCTGCCGAACTCATAACAAAACACACACGGTAATTCACCTAAGCGTGAACAAGGAACTACCCAATGAAAAAAATTGCACTACTTTCAGCTGCCGCTCTTTTAGCCAGCGCGCCTGCCAGCGCCGAGTATCTTTACGGTTTTGGTAACATTAGCGTAAACTACTTAGATTGGTCTAAAAACACTCAAGACCGTACTGGTTTCCAAGAAGATTTTGCTTACCTTGAATTAGAAGGTGGCGCAGGTTTCGATTGGGGTGAAGTATACGGCTTCTTCGATCTAGAAAACGTTCAAGATGGAAGCGATGAACTACGTACAGCATATAAAGGGACTATTGCTTACAAAATCGCTGATACTGATTTCCGTTTATACGGCCAACACTACGCAACTGACTCAAAAGGTTTTGCTGCCAACAACACTGTACTAGGTGGCCAATACCGCTTCCAAGGTGACGGTTGGTTTGTTACTCCTTGGGTTGGTGCTCACATGACTATCACAAACCCTTCTTGGAACGACGGTTTCACTGGTTTTAACGGTGGTATGTTCGGTTGGACCGCGGTTTACAACTTTACCGCTTGGGACCAAAAATTCTGGATCTCTAACTGGCACGAATCTGAATTTGCACGTAAGTCAGACTACACCGACGTTTCTGGCGAAACTGATGATGTATCAATGAATGGTGCATTAGCATTTTGGTGGGATGCCACAGACCACGTAACTACCGGTATCCAATACCGTTACGCTTACAACAAGCTAGGTACTGTGGGCAACCAAAACGCCTTCATTTATTCACTACGTTACAACTTCTAAGTTTGTATGTAGTTGAACGAAAAGCCAGGCATTGCCTGGCTTTTTTGTTTAAGGAAGGTGTAACTGAGTAGTGCTGCCAGATGAATGCTTAAGCACATCTATACGGCTGGTAATTTGTTCCTTCATCTCAGACACATGGGAAATCACCCCCACCATTCGGCCTGCACTTTGCAAATCCACCAAAGTTCGAATCGCCAAATCTAATGACTCTTGATCCAAGCTACCGAAACCTTCATCAATAAACAGAGTATCTAGTTTTATGCCACCCGCATAGGCTTGTACCACATCAGACAGCCCCAATGCCATGGCTAGCGCAGCCATAAAGCTCTCGCCCCCACTTAGGGTTGCGACAGGGCGTACTTTAGAAGTGTAGCTATCTTCCACTTCTAGCTCTAAGCCAGAGGCTTTGTTGCCTTTCGCCCGTTGCTCTTTGCGAATAAGCTGGTAACGCCCTTTGCTCATAACGCTTAGCCGCTGGCTGGCCTGCAGCAATACGTCATCTAGCAAAACACTCAATACAAAACGCTGCAAACTCACTTTGTTACCGGTTTGACCGTTAGCCACATCGGCTAAAGTGCCTACTACTTGGTATTGGTCAGCGAGAGATTGGGCATTCTTATCGGCATGATTTAACTTATTTTGAATCTCTAACAAACTCAAGTGACGATTATTGAGCTTGTTCCACTCCGCATCTGCTAAATCTTTTTGTTCTAGCAGCTTGTTAAGCGCTTGCGCTAAGTCTTCAAGATTTTGCTGCTTTTTACCCTTTAGTTTGACCTTTAATTGCTCTAATTGCGCAGACACTGTTGTTAAGTCGCTATGATATTCTTCTAGCTCCTTGGCAAGTGCTGCCATTTCATCATCACTAATCAATGCCATATTGAAGGCGCTTTCATTGGCAAAACTAGACTTTGCTAATTGTTCAGAAAACTTAGCTTGCGCTTCACTTAAAGCTTGCTGAGCGAGCTGCAGCGCCTGTTTTGCCGCTGTAGCTGCTGATTGTTTAGCACTTAAGTCTTCTCGGGCGACATTGTGTTGCTCGTTTATCACTGCAATAGATGTCTTAAGTTGCTCAATTTGCTGCTGTTGTAAGTTTATAGCTTCATCAAGAATTGACGGCTGCTGAAACTTCTCGGGTAAATTTTGCTCAGCACTCTCACGCTGCCCCTGCAATACATCTAACTGGCTTTTGGTTTGCTGATATAAGTCTCGCGCTTGCTCTACCTGAGCTTGCAGCTGCTTCTCTGTTTGCTCTGTTTGCTCAAGTTGTTGTTGCTGTTGTTTAGCTTGTAACTGAGCCTGTTGAGTGGCGGCCAAAGCTTGCTGAGCAGCATCCAGTTCTGCGCGAAACTGTTGCAAGGAGGTTGCCGCTTTATCGCCCAGTTGCTGGCTAAGGTTCTGTTGTTGATTTAGCCATTCGCTTTGCTTGGTCTTTAAGGTTTTGTAGTGTTGACGCGCTTCTTCTAGTTTATCGCGCGCGATTTGCTCAATGTTACGCGCCTTCTCCACATCATTTTCGCTGGGCAATGCTTGCTGGCTCGCCGCAAGTTGAGGATGCGCAGTGCTGCCGCATACAGGGCAAGCATCGCCAGCCTTAAGTCGTTGCGCCATGATAGCTGCTTGGCCTTGGTGCCAAGTTAGTTGAACCTGATTCGCCTGCTGCTGAGCTTGCTCGTAATGAGCTTTAAGCTGCTTACCTTGCTCAGCAGATTGTTCAACTTCCCGTTTATTCTCGCTTAACTGTTGATTGAGTTTTGCTAAAGAATCAGCCTGCTCAACATACTGTTGAGACAAACCTAAAAGCCGCTGTTTATCCGCTTGGGTTTCCGCCAATTGGCGACTGCTGGTAAGTTGCTCGCTCAAAGCGGCTTTACTGCTAACTAAATCTACCAGCTGCTGCTTTAACCCTTTGCCTTGTTCTGCTTGACTATCTAGTTTTGCTTGAGCAGCAGTTTGCTGTTGCTTAAGCTTTTCTAGCTCTAAAATCAGTGGCTTAAAGTTCTGTAGCGAAAGTAGGCCTTCTTGAGCTTGCGCTAATTGCGCTTCTTTCTCTGGCATTTGCTCCACTTGTTGCTGAGCTTGCTGCAAGTTTTGTTGAGCCAAACTTAATGCCGATTCACCCTGGCTTTGTGCCAAACTGGCTTGCTTAGCCTCGTTAAAACGCTGCACTTTTGCCGTATCAAAGGCCTCAATAGCCTGAGCGGCTTTGGCTTGGTCTAAGCGAGTTTGCTTTTCGCTAATATTGGCTTTTTGTTTGTTCAAAGCACTTAAAGATGTTTTGAGATTAGCCTGTAAACTAAAGTCTTCGTCGAGTAACTTGGCCGCTTCATAGTCTTTATTTGCTACTGAGTACTTAGCCTCAGTTTGCTGCTTTTGCGCTAAGGCTTGCTCAAGTTGCGAGCTTAACTGGGCTAACTCTTCGCTTAAATCGCTCTGCTCATTTAGATCTGCACTTTGTAAAATACCTTCGCGAATATTTTTTTGCTCTAAGGCTTTTGTGCGAATGCTAGCCGCTTGGTTTTTAAGGCTATCTTCGATTTTTCTATATATATGCGTTTGAAACAATTGAGAAAATATTTTTTCCCGCTCTTTCGAGTCAGCCATTAACAGCTGACGAAACTTGCCCTGCGGCAAGACCATCACTTGGCGAAACTGGTCGGCATCTAAACCGGTAAGCGCTTCTATCTGACTATTGGCTTCAGACACTTTGGCGGGCACCAACAGCTCTTCACTGCCGTCATCATTAACTAAACTTAACTGTGCTTCGGGCTTTTGTTGGGTATAACCATCACCTGATTTTTTTAAGCGTGCTTGTTCGGGCACGCGACGAATTTTGTAGCGTTTCGCCCCTAGTTCAAACTCAAAAATCACTTCAGTTAGTAGGGCTTCATCTGCCAAATCGCAACGCATTTGTGAAGCTTCGCGCTCGTCACCTGTGCTCTTTCCATACAAGGCGAAACACACGGCATCTAAAATGGTGGTTTTACCCGCGCCCGTAGGGCCATTGAGCAGAAACAGCGGGTTTTGACCGAGTTGGCGAAAATCTATCAACTCTGTTCCTGCAAACGGGCCAAAGGCGCTCATGCATAAAGAAATTGGGCGCATTATTGGTCTCCGCGGTGCAGTTGGTCGATAGTTTTCTTTAACAAGGCTTGCTGCTCAGCGCTTAGCTCGTCGCCAGATACTTGAGCAAAAAAGTCGGTGAACATGTCGTATTCACCTTTTTTTATGTGCTCTCGATTAAGCTCAAGCTTGTCTGTATTTGCCATCAAGCCGGTTCGCTCAAGGTGCAGCACATTTGGGTATACCTCGCGTAACTTACCCATGGCATCTAAAATGGCCGACTTATCTAACAAACGCACCATTAGGTAATCATCTCGGTGACTATCGGCGCTTCCGCTAGCTAATAACTCGTCGAGATAACCTTCTTTAATGCGTACGTCTCGCTTAGCGTTTAGAGCAATCAGCTCTATTTTGCTGTCGTCTTCAGTGAGCTCAACCAAAGTCACAGACTTAGCCTGATGCTGCTCGCTAAAGGAATACTTTAATGGAGAACCGGAATAACGGATCTGCTGTGAGCCCTTGTATTGAGGCCCATGTAAATGGCCTAGTGCAACATAATCAAAGTCGCTAAATAGCTTTGGAGAAATCTTGTCGGCCCCGCCAATGCTAAGTGGCCGTTCTGATTCGGATTCATCACCGCCATCTAAAAAGCAGTGAGCAATCACCACCTTTTTTAAGCCTTCGCTATCATGTTGTTTAACTTGTTCCACCAGCACTTGCATTGCTTCTTGATGGCTAGTTGCCTGGCATTCAAACACTTCGCGCACGGTCGCTGGTTCAGCATAAGGGAGCGGATAAAACACCACTGATTCACCATCTTTGGCGGCAAGCTTAATGGCCGGAATTTGTTGACCTAAAGTACCACTAATATAAAGGCCACTTTCACGCATTTGTCTCGATGCAAAAGCTAGGCGCTGCGCGCCATCGTGATTTCCAGCAATCAGTATCACAGGAATGTTTAGCTGATTAACGAGTTTATCTAGGGTGTCATCAAGCAGCTTAACAGCATTACTGGGAGGCACAGAGCGATCAAATATATCACCAGCTACGATTAACGCATCCACTTGTTGCTGTTGGGCAATTTGAATAATTTGCTCTAACACATACTCTTGATCTTCTAATAAAGACTGATTGTGTAACTGGCGTCCAAGGTGCCAATCAGAAGTGTGGAGAAATTTCATTCAATATCCGTAAGTTAAACCAGAAACAAGCACAAGTGCTTTACTAATTGCAGTGCCAGCATTATCGCCAAGCCATGCTTTTAAGGCAATGAATATACACAATTGACACCAAGCAAACATTCAAAGAAATGAATTCGTCAGCGAAACTCGCATAGCGCCTTAGACTCTGGCAACATACAATTATTGTTTCGAGTTAATTCAAGGAAGAACAGTGTCTGATCAAGGTTCTACTGGCAACGTGCTTGCCGCTATTTGTAGCTTTTTTATCCCCGGTTTAGGCCAATTAGTTCAAGGCAGAATTCTGTCGGCTTTAATGTTTTTTGTAATAACTGCTGCAGGCTACGCGCTTTGGTGGTTAATTGTGCCCATTGTGATTGCGGTGATCGTTCATATTTGGGCAATTATTGACGCAGCGAGATTTACACCAGGGAGTAACTAATGAGAATTTTTAGCATATTATTATTGCTTACAGGCCTTGTTGCTTGTGAATCCACCTATTACTCCGCAATGGAAAAGGTGGGCTACCACAAACGCGAGATATTAGTTGACCGAGTGGAAGAAGCACAAGAAAGCCAACAAGATGCGCAGCAACAATTCACCTCGGCTCTTGAACAACTTAAAACCTTAACTAATTTTGATGGCGGCGATTTAGAAGATGTTTACGATGAAGTAAATGCCCAATATAAAGACTCTAAAGCAGCAGCCGAAACCGTAAGTGAACGGATAGATGAAGTAGACAGTGTTGCAGAAGCACTTTTTGATGAATGGCAAGATGAGTTAGAGCAATACCAGTCAGCCAGCTTAAAAGCAGAAAGTAAGCAGCAGCTTTCAGATACGCGTAAACGTTACGCAGCCATGCTCAAAGCCATGCTCAAAGCTGAAGCGCAAATGGATCCAGTTCTTAGTCGCTTAAACGATAATCAGCTTTACTTAAAACATAATCTAAATGCTCGAGCCATTGGCGCGGTTGGCAAAGAATTTTCTCGATTAGAGCAAGAAGTTGCCGACGTAATTAAACAAATGAGCAAAGCAATAGCCGAATCAGACAAATTCATCGCAAGTATGAAATAAATAAGTTGCAAGGCTACAAGTCCTTCTTTTGTAGCCTTTTATTTGCCTTTTCTACTATCAATCCCTTCTTACCAACAGCTGTAACATTTTCTTCATAAAAATGAAGTAAATTTGCCACTCGAAATTATTTTTGAACTAAGCAGCACAATAGCTAAGCGCTTAAATTCTGTTGCAGGCCAAGGTACTTTATTGATGTTTTATCGGATTAAACAGCTACAACTTAAGCCTGCGTTATTTGCGCTACTTTGCAGCCTGTTTCCCATCATCATTAGTTATTTTTGGATTGTTGAAACCAGCAAACAACAAAGGCGAGAAGCTTTTAATCACGACTATCAAATAACCTTCAACAACATTAGTCATAACCTAAAGGCCATTGACAAGCAGTTTGAGCAACTCTCTCATGTAAGTGAACAGTGCCAAGAAGATACTTTAATCGCCTTGCGCAAAGTTCACTTTAAGATCTCTTACATCGCAGAAATGGGCTTGGTAAGCCAACACGGAAAATTGCTGTGCTCCAGCTGGGGGAAGCTTGATCCTCCCATTGACGTACTTAAGCCAATTAACTCTAAAGTGTTGCGCTACTTTGGGCCTCTTGTTCTAGAGTACACCAAAGAACCAGCCATGGTTGTTGCCAAAACGCGCCCCGATGGCAGCGAAATTAATGCTGCAATACCGCTAGAGGTATTCCGTTCATTTATCGAAGATACAAGCCAATCTAGTGACATAGTCGCTTTAAGCGACAGCCAAAATGGCACTCCCCTTTTTGTAAGTGGTAGTTACAGCTTGCCGCTAAACTTAAATAGCCCTTTGTTCCCATTACAACAAAGTAAAACCAGCGGTTTTGCGCAATTTGACGATGACAGCAATAAATATTTTGTTAGCGAAGTTTTTCCCGCACTGCCAGGGCTGGCCCTCGTAGCCAGCCGCCCGACTTCTGAACTGTACAAAGGTGTCTATTGCTTAAGCCTGGTGCAGTTAAGCATGTATACCCTACTGCTATGCTGCACCGTGTTCTTGGTATACCGACATCGCAGCCAGCGTCTTAGCCAGCGCTCTCGGCTTAAGTTAGCACTTAAAAACCACGAGTTTATAAACTACTACCAAGCTATTTTTGACACAAGAAACAGCCAGCTAGTCGCAGTAGAAGCGCTTGTTCGCTGGATGCACCCGGTAGATGGCCTGCGTTACCCAGATGCTTTTTTGCCCGATATTGACCGCTATCGTTTGCAAGTTGCTCTTACAGAACAAGTGATCAGTAACTTAAAGAATGACCTTCACTCGTTGTTAGCCAAATGTCCTCAGCTAAAAGTGAATATCAACATCACCGGGCAGCATTTAAAAGACGCGTCTTTTATTAAACAGGTGCTAAGCGCACATGCCGATTTCCCTAACTTGTGTTTAGAAGTAACCGAAACCGAACTAGTAGAAATAGATTCTCCTCAGGTACAACAATCATTGCAGAGCCTAAAAGAGCAAGGCGTTAAATTGGCTATCGACGATTTTGGTACTGGTTATGCCGGCCTACAATATTTACAACAACTGCCATTAGATGCCTTAAAAATAGACCGCAGTTTTGTAGTAGCCATTAATACCAATTCTCCACAAGCCAAAGTACTAGATGGCGTAATCGACTTAGCCTTAAACCTAAATCTACAAATAGTGGCCGAAGGCGTAGAGAATCAGCAACAAGCAAATTACCTTATTTCTAAAGGCGTTTATTTGCACCAAGGTTGGCTCTATGGCAAACCACAGGCTATTAACAAATTTAGCGAGTAAAGATTGGCTGTATTGCTTGAGCTGTTTTTTGTAATGTTTATCAATACTTGCAAGCCAAGGCGTTCAACCGCACAATAGCCGCGTTAACGAAGGAGTAAGACAAATGGTTTCTAAATGGGCTAAGCGCTTTTTTCAAATGGCAGAACTCGTGGCTTCTTGGAGTAAAGATCCCTCTACTCAAGTGGGGGCCGTGATCACCGAGAGTAACCGCATTGTTTCTTTAGGCTTCAATGGCTACCCACACGGTATATCTGACAGCGCAGAAACAGACAACAGAGAAATGAAACTGCTTAAAACCTTGCATGCTGAAGAAAATGCAATTCTGTTTGCCAAACGAGATTTGTCTGGCTGCGAAATTTGGGTTACTCACTTCCCCTGCCCTAACTGCGCGGCAAAAATTATTCAAACAGGGATTGCAACCGTGCATTGCCCAGAACAATCTGAAGACTTTTTATCGCGCTGGGGAGACAAAATTAAAGTTAGTGAAGATATGTTTAGCCAAGCAGGTGTTGCTGTTGATTGGTTGCCGCTAAATCAAAACTAGTCTTTCATATTTTTATGGGTTGTTGCTTCGACAGCCCTTTGATATGTAGTACAAAATAGAGAAACAGAGTCTACTTTTAGGCTTACAAAGCCTTTGTCATTATCTAATCAACACTATTAATTAATCCATACAAAACCGTTTTTAGTTTTAGCCATCAACAAGATTTAGCCTTGATAAGCATTACGAAAATCAGTCACTTATATCCATGCCTTTAATAGCTTTTACTCTTATTCCAATCCAATAAACAAATTATTCAATAACTTATAATCTTACGATAAAGTGTTTTTTCAGCTAAGTTTCTACTTTGCGCTAAACACCAATTTGTTGTTTCAATTCTCCCTTAAACAAGGTTGATTAGCTGTTTAAGCTCACATTTCTTTACGCTAAACCTCATCTAGCCCACAGTTTTTAACCTTTTTCTTTTAATCATACAAAAATATTTAATAATCTGATCGGGTTCACAGATACAAATCCAAAATCCCAATAGCATATTTGTATTACATTAATACTAGTAGCGAAGTCACCTCTAAGGACTAATGATGACAAGTTATAAACCTTTAGCTTTTGCAATTTGTATCGCAACCAGCTCAAGCGCTATTGCAGCCGAATTTGTATTTGTGAAAGAAGAAGTATTAAAAAACAACCGAGTATTGCTGCATTCTGAGAATGCTCCAGCAACCATGACTCAAAGCTATGAGCGTTTGTTAGAAGAAGCAAAATACGCCACCAAAGCCGGTCGATTTTCGGTGACCGATAAAGGGATGACTCCTCCTAGCGGTAACAAAAACGACTATTTAAGCATTAGTCCTTATTGGTGGCCTGACAAAAATAAAGCTGATGGCCTTCCTTGGAATCGTATTGATGGCAAGGTAAATCCAGCATCAAAAACTAGCGAAACGGATTCTAAACGCTTAGGTAAGTTTACCCGCTCAGTCAGAGCCTTAGCTATAGCCTACTATTTTAGTCAAGACGAGCAATATGCAGAAACGGCTATAGATTATATTCGTACTTGGTTTTTAAACCCTGAAACACGAATGAACCCAAACATGAACTATGCCCAAGGTGTGCCAGGCCGAGCTGAAGGACGCCGCGGAGGAATTATTGATTCACGTTCGTTTGCAGACAGAATGTTAGACGCAATTGCGATGGTGTCTCAGTCTCCCGCTTGGACAGAAGCAGACGAGAACGGCATTAAACAATGGTATGGCGAATACTTAGATTGGTTGCTCACCAGCGAATTGGGTGGAGGCCCTAAAGGCGAAGCCTATGCTGAAAACAACCATGGTTCTTGGTATGACTTGCAAATTGCAGGCATCTCCTACTTTTTAGGCAAAGAATCAATTGCCATGAACGCGGTAGAGAAAGGCAAAATGCGCATAGACAGTCAGTTTAGAGCCGACGGCACTCAACCACATGAATTAGCGCGCACTCGCTCTTACCATTACAGCTACTTTAATTTAGATGCTTTATCTGGTGTTGCTCAAGTGGGCGAAAAAATTGGCATAGACCTATGGAATTATGAATCTCCTAAAGGTGGTTCATTAAAAAAAGGTATCGAGCTGTTAGCTCAATATCAAGACAAAGCAGAAGACTGGCCTTACCCGCATAAAAAAACTCCGCGAGTAATGCGCATGATGCCAATTTATCGTAAAGCGGCCCTAGGCATGAGTGACCAAACCTTATTGGCTCTCTCAAAATCGGGTGATTTTTCTCAGTTTACTGTTAAAAAGAATCTCGCCGAAATTTGGGCTGAACGAGATATAGAACTGTTATACCGAAAACAATAACAACTACCCTAACTCCCTAAATAAAAACTAGGCCTGTTAATGGGCCTTAACTGGAAATGGAATTTATCATGACAAAAATGAAAAGCCTTTCAATTGCAATTGGTGCACTTTTAATCGCAGCACCTGTAGCTGCGGGTCAATTAGATTTTCGTAGTGAATACAAACACGAAACAGAAGCTCACGCCTACCGAATTAAAATCGGTGATTCAACTAAAGTAAGCGATGCTGGTCAATGGAACTACAGCGTTGAGATGAAGTTCTTTAGCGGTAAGAATGAAGACGGCGAATACGGCGGTTTTCTAGAAAACTTACAACGTGGTGACTCAGAGTTTGACTTAAGCTACAAACACAAGTTGAACAAAAAGTGGTATGTCCAACCTGGTATGCCAATTACCTTTGGCGATGAGCGCGTAACTTATAAACCGCAGTTTCGTGTAGGTTATACCTCAGATTTCGGTTTAAAAACAGCATTGCGCTACCGCTACGAAATTCGCCAGTATGCCGATGGTAAGGAAAATGGGGAAACTTGGTACAAATCTAAAATCACTTTAACTGGTGGCTATAAAGTGAAGAGCATGCCAAACCTTAAGTTGGACTATGAAGCAAACTACTGGAAGAGTCATACCTATGAGTGGGACGCAATTGCCGGTAAAGCAAAGGATCCACAATTCAACAATGGTGATGACAACTGGGACGCTGGTATCTTCATCGGTTACCAAATTGAAAAATGGCGTCCATACGTAGAGTTTTGGAACTCAAGCGTTAGCTCTAAAACTGACCAACGCCAACTTAAAACCCGTGTTGGTGTTAAATACAAATTTTAAACATTTCGTAAATACTTAGCTTTCCTTCTTTAAAGCCAAGCAGGTTTTCTGCTTGGTTCTTTTTTTATGCAGAGCACACACTAGCATTATTTAGCATTTCTTGTTTGCGCATCGGCATTGCATCAATAATTTCAAATACTTCCTGCCAATTGGTAGTCGCGCCCCAGCGGTGTTTTTCGTGGCCATCTTTACCAATTAACACTGCTATGTGCTTGTTATCTTCTACCTTATATTTATCACGCAAATAAGAGACCCCATGGCTTGCTACTGGGCCAGTTTTGCCTAAAGCTTGTTGTGGTGTCATCACCACAACAACAAGATCTCGTTCTTGGATCTGACAACGATAACGCATTTCATCTGCTAGAAATTGTTCAACTGCGTGGTCTTGTTGTGGCGCAAAAAACAACACACTCCGGTGTGCCCAATAGTCGCTGTCTAAAGGATAAGACATAGCAACGCCACTAATGGATAACAACATAGCTGCGATTACTTGTTTCATAACAATTCCCCCATTCTCTGCTATTTAGAACGGAGCCTTAGGAGATAAAGTTCAATTTTTCGCCACTTAATAAAAAGTCTGCTGGTCAGAATTTTTTACAGCAATAACTGAGTCTTTGTAAGTGGCTAATATCAAAATGAAAAACCATCCACTCAAGCTACAAGGGAGTTTATTTACAAAAACATTAATTAATGTGATAAGTACAGCACCCTGCTATTGGTAACAAAAGTGTCATTAATGTTTACATAATTCCTTGATTTACCAGCCCACGCTTTCTTAAGTACTGATTTTTATAACTTTTACATCTTGGCGCAATTATTGATTTACAGGGTGTTCACTTTACAAAGGAATGCCTAATGCTAATCACTAGAAATATAATCTCTGTAAGCTTGTTGCTACTCACCGCGCCTGTTCAAGCAACTATCATCGCCTACGATATGCTAAACAGTAGTAGCCTTAATGTAGTCGATTATCAAAACCCATTTAGCCAACAATTTGTTAGTGATCAGGACGGCTTCGATAAATACCAAGCAGTTCCAAGTGCCAGCATTCCAAATAGCTTGATTGATTCAAGCTTAAGTAACCCAAGTGATAGCCTTGGTATTGTTGATTCACAAACTGACCAAGAAAGCTTTTTTGGCGTAAGTGATACGCTAAATCCAAACAACCCAAGCGGTGATACGCAAGCAACTTGGCAGTTTGATATTAGTGGTTTTTCCTTAAGTTCAATTTCTATTTCCATGGCTGCTATGGGTGATTTTGAATCATCTGATCACTTTAGCTTTAGCTATGCAATTGATGCTTCCCCCATTCAAATACTGTTTGCTAGTGCTGTTGATGAACAAGCCAACCAGAGCTACACCATGGCCAACGGGAACCAATACCTACTAAACGACCCCCTATCTATAAACGGTCAGGTGCTAAACAACCAATTCCAGCAACTTAGCCAGAGCCTAATAGGCAGTGGTTCAATACTAAGCTTGTACTTTAACGCAAATCAAAATGGTGGGACTGAGGCATTCGCCTTTAGGGAGATTATCGTTAACGGAGAAAGTCTACTAGCTAGCCAAGTACCTGAACCAAGGAGCATTTGGCTGGTGCTATTGGGCTTAGTCGCGCTAAAGATGAAGCGCAGCCAGGTTTAAAGCAAATAAAAAAAAGCGACAGCATAGATTTACACTGTCGCTTTGCTATTACCGCTTATTTCTTGTTGTTATTGCTTTATGCCAGCAAATACCACAACCACTTTGTCGTCACCTTTGGTGCGACTAAAAGCGTAAGGTTGATCGCTTATCTTGTTATGTTCACCTGCACCAATGGCAACATGGCGGTCTCGGAACTGACCCACCGTTTGCCAGTGTTTTACTAGCGCTTGGCGATCTGCTTCTTTAGCAATTTGCTCCCAGTTCATAAACGAACGAGTTGGAGAGTCGAAGGCATCCGATTGTGGCCCACGCGGTCTGCCGCTCTCATCACCATAATACAATTGCACGCCACCAGGCATCATGAGTAATGCGGTACCGGCACCCGCTTGTAGCGGTAAGTCTTCATAGTTTGAGTAGAACAACTTGGTATCGTGCGAACTAATGTAAGTAAGTAAGTTAAAGGTTGGATCGCTGTTTATATCTTTGGCGTAGCTTGCATACATTTTTTCATTTTGCGCCAAACACTGCGATCCTTTAAGTGCTGCACTTTCACCAGCGTACTCAAAGTTAATTAGGCTATCCATCCCGTTGTCGAAGTAAAAGTCGCGGTAAGCGCCGTGGTGCCATACTTCACCCACCATCCAAAATGGTTTGTCATCAATGGCTTTCTCTGGGTTTTTACTCTTCCATTCAGCTAAAGCGTCGGTAGCTGCATCTTTTAACTTAGCCCACACTTCAGGCTCTACATGCTTAACAGTATCAGCCCTAAAGCCATCAATACCGTAATCACGTACCCAGTTAGTATGCCATTCAACTAAGTAATCCAGCACCGTGTAGCCTTCACGCTCTACTGCTTTGGTATCTTTTTTGTTTTTAAGAATCGGCGGCAAACCTACGTGTTTAGTGCTCTCAGTCAATAAGTCAGGTAAACCTGCTAGGTTCATGGTGATATCATCACCACCAGGTGCGGTGTAACCTGCCATGCCACTGCGAACCCAATCAGGTCCCCACCAGTTATCTACCCACTCGCTAGAGCTCCAACGAATAAAGTTGTTATAGCGGTGCCAGTTATGTCCTTTATCAAAATCAGGCTGCCAATCGGCCCACTTTTCTGGAACAGGAGCACCAGGCGCCATTGCGTTAATGCCGAAGGTTTGCATGTCATCCATGGTTGGATAACCCACGTGGTTAACTACCACATCAACCAGCACTCGAATGCCGCGTTTATGAGCTTCGTCAACAAAGCGACCAAAATCTTCTTCACTGCCTAGGTTTGGATCGATTTTAGTAAAATCTAAAGCCCAGTAGCCATGGTAACCATAGAATGGGAAGCTGCCTTTATCGCCGCCACCCACGAAACCATGAATTTGCTCAACAATAGGCGTAACCCAAATAGCGTTCATGCCTAAGTCTTTGATGTAATCCAATTTAGCGGTAATACCGCTAAAGTCACCACCTTGGAAGGTACCAATTTCCTGTTTACCATCTGCCTTACGATTCAGCGGATAATCATTACTGGTGTCTCCATTGTTAAAACGGTCAGTCATGATGAAGTAAACGCTCGCGTTATCCCATGAAAACTCACTGGCTTTGGCGTCTGCAGCCTCCAGCAACAAGATACCGCCGCTAGCAGGGTCTGGCTGCATGGTAACTTTACCATTAGCCACTTTCTGGGTTTCGCCAGAATAAAAGTCTTTAACGGTTTGACCATTTTTAAAGGTGGAGCTTACGTCAACAGTAACCGGCTGCCCATCCCATGCAATACAATCAACCGCTGGCGGTTTACGTTTAAAGGTTGAAGCTTGTGCTTTGCGTGAAACTTGTAAGGTAGGTTTGTCTGCATCTGAGTTATCTAAAATTAACTCGTAGTTACCCGCAAACAATATTTTCAACTCGTAATACTGTTCTTCAGCACAATTACTCAAGTCGTGAGGTTTTGAAAAACGAAGTTTACTTTCTTCAGCAGGACCAAAACGCAAGCCACACTGCAAGCCTTCGTCAGAGATCTGAACTTTGTAAGTCCCCTTCTCTAGCGGAACAGTAATTTTATATTTACTTTTTCCTGCAAATTTTAAGCGCTGCTCAACATTTACACCGCTATCGGCATAATTCATGTAAAGAGGCGTTTTGATCATCGCTGCCGACAAGTCCGCCGAACCACCCGCCATAACAAGAGCCGCACTCAATAAACCTAGTTTAAAACCTTTCATTCAACCTCCATGGTATTTACCTATCGCAAACTGCGCGCAAACACCTCGTTCAACTATTTGAAGTGATGAAAACAAAAGCTACTTAAGTTTTCACTAACAAAGCATGATTATTTGCGAATTTTATGACTGACAGCGCTTTCATTTGGCAAAACAGCACGTTCGCCGTCATATACACATTCATTGGCGCGTGCCCCTTGCTGCACCTGTGATGTTGTTTTATGATGTCGGGTCTTTATTGTGGTTATTTTTGCAGAATAATTCGCTTAAAAAACACAATTAGCAGACAGATAAAAGAAACAGTTTAAGTTAGTAGTATTCGCTTAAAGCTTGACTAAATAAATAAGAATAGCGCGAGTGAGAGCAACAGACAGGGTGTAAAGGAAGCCATGAAAAAAACAATGTACGAAAAGATCTGGGACGCGCATGTAGTCCACGAACCAAAAGGTAGCGCATCTATCCTTTTTGTTGACCGTCACCTCATGCACGAAGTAACAAGCCCGCAAGCCTTTGAAGGTCTGCGTATGGCTAACCGCCCGGTTCGCAATCCACACAGCATTTTGGCCACTATGGACCACTGTGTTCCTACTAAAGCCGCCGACCGCGCTTCTTTGCCAGACCCAATCGGCAAAAAACAAATTGAAGTTATGGCGCAAAACTGTGCCGACAACAGCATCAACTTATACGATATGAACAATGCCAATAACGGTGTAATTCACATTGTTGTACCTGAGCATGGTTTTGTTCACCCAGGTATGGTGGTTTGTTGTGGTGATAGCCACACTGCTACACACGGTGCATTTGGTGCCCTTGCGTTTGGTATTGGTACCTCTGAAGTTGAACATATTATGGCAACTCAGACCATCCAACAGAAAAAATCTAAAACCATGTTGGTCAAAGTAGACGGCGAGCTAACTCAGTTTGCAACTGCTAAAGACATCGTACTCGCCATCATTGGTAAAATCGGTACTGCTGGCGGCACCGGTTACGTGATTGAATTTGCCGGTAGTGCAATTGAAGCCTTAAGCATGGAAGGTCGTATGACCGTATGTAACATGGCGATTGAAGGCGGTGCGCGTGCTGGTCTTATTGCACCAGACCAAAAAACCTTCGATTTCTTAGAAGGCAAAGAGTTTGCACCTAAAGGCGAACATTGGGAACAAGCTTTAGAATACTGGAAGTCTCTAACCACCGACGAAGGCGCCGAGTACGACGCTGTAGTTGAATTAGACGCAGCAGACATTGCACCTCAAGTTACTTGGGGCACTTCACCAGAGCAAGTACTGCCTGTAGACCAGCCTATTCCTGACCCAGCCAAGATTGAAGACTCAATTAAATCATTAGCTGCTAAAAGCGCCCTAAACTACATGGGCCTAGAAGCAGGCAAGAAAATGACCGACTTCCCAGTAGACGTGGTATTTGTTGGTTCATGTACCAATGGCCGTATTGAAGACTTCCGCGCTATTGCAGAAGTGTCTAAAGGCAAAAAAGTAGCACCTGGTGTTCAAGCTATCGCTGTACCGGGTTCTTACCCAGTTAAAGAGCAAGCTGAAAAAGAAGGCATTGATAAAGTGCTTATCGAAGCTGGCTGGGAATGGCGTGAGCCGGGTTGTTCAATGTGTTTAGCGATGAACGGTGATTACCTTCAACCTGAACAGCGTTGTGCATCAACTTCAAACCGAAACTTCGAAGGGCGACAAGGCAAAGGGGGTCGTACCCACCTTGTATCACCAGCAATGGCAGCAGCAGCGGCCGTTGAAGGTAAGTTCGTCGATTTACGTAATTGGAAATAATGTAAACACGTTGATTAATCAATGTGAGTGAAATTTTTGGAGTTTATTATGCAACCATATAAAAAACACAGCTCAGTTGCTGCGGTAATGAATCGTAGTAACGTAGATACCGACCAAATCATTGCTAAGCAGTTTTTGAAAAAAGTAGAACGTACCGGTTTTGGTGTTCACCTTTTTCACGATTGGCGCTACCTAGAAGATGGCTCTGACAACCCAGAGTTTGAATTAAACCGCCCTGAGTTTAAGGGTTCTAAAATCCTAATCGCTGGTGACAACTTTGGCTGTGGTAGCTCACGTGAGCACGCACCTTGGTCAATTGCCGATTACGGTTTTAATACAATTATTTCAACTAGCTACGCTGATATTTTCTTCAGCAACTGCTTTAAAAACGGCATCTTGCCAATCATTGTTGATGCAGAAACATTACAAGCATTAATGGATGAAGTAGAAGCCGCACCTGGTATTTCAATTACTATCGATTTAGAGAATCAAGTAATTCAAACTCCAGCCGGTAAAGAAGTAGCGTTTGATGTAGACCCATTCCGTAAAGAGACTTTATCTAAAGGCCTTGACGACATTGGCTGGACTTTAAAATTTGAAGACAAGATCTCTGAATTTGAAGCCAAACACAAACAACAACTACCTTGGTTGTGGCCAAGCGCATAGTTGCAGCTAGGCGCTACTAAGGTAGCGCCTACTCTTTAGCTAACTTCTTTACTGCGAGACATGGTTTATGGAGCAAAACCGCTCAATACAACTCATGGACACTACCCTTCGCGATGGCGAACAAACCCAAGGTGTGTCTTACTTCCCCCAAGAAAAAGTCAGTGTAGGTAAAGCCCTACTCCAATCCTTAAAAGTTGATCGTATCGAAGTAGCCTCTGCACGTGTTTCAGACGGCGAAAAATCTGCGGTACAACAGCTTACCGACTGGGCTAGCAACGCAGGACACCTACATCAAATCGAAATTCTTGGTTTTGTTGATCACACCAAAAGCGTTGATTGGATTGTAGAATCGGGCGCTAAAATCATTAACCTACTGACCAAAGGCAGCTTAAACCACTGTACTAATCAGCTAGGTAAAACCATTGAGCAGCATATCGCCGACATTAAACAAACGGTGAGTTATGCCCAAGCCCAAGGCTTAAACGTAAACGTCTATTTGGAAGACTGGTCAAACGGCTATGCCGATAGCCCAGACTACGTATACCAACTGGTCGACGCACTTAAAGACTTAGGCATAGAACACTTTATGTTGCCAGATACCCTAGGGGTAATGGCACCAAAAGAAGTGTTTGATAGCTTAACTGACATGATTGAGCGCTTCCCAAGTATTAAGTTTAATTTTCACCCGCATAACGATTATGGTTTAGCTACAGCCAATAGCATGGCAGCGGCAGAGGCCGGCGTAGCAGCGTTGCATTGCACCATGAACTGTTTGGGTGAACGCGCTGGTAATGCTTCGTTAGCCGAAGTGTCAGTAGTGCTTAAAGATAAGCTCGGTTTTCAGCTAAATATCGATGAAAAAGAAATTCACAATATTGCCAAGCTAGTTGAAAGTTTTTCCGGTAAACGACTAGCTGCTAATACCCCGATTGTTGGCGCAGACGTATTTACTCAAACCGCTGGTATTCATGCCGATGGTGACCATAAAGGTGGTTTATACATTACCGAGCTAAGCCCAGAGCGCTTTGGCCGTGAACGCAGTTATGCTTTAGGTAAAATGGCAGGAAAAGCCTCAATTATTAAAAACCTAGAAGCGATGGAGATAGAAATATCTCCAGAGAATCAGAAAAAGCTGCTCGACAAAATCGTTAAGTTAGGCGATCAAAAAGCCACTATCACACCTAACGATTTACCGTTCATTATCGCCGATATCATGGAGAGCAATGACTTCGCCCATATTGAGTTACTTAACTGCTCAATTACCAGTGGATTGGATTTAGAGTCTTCCGCCAACATTCGCCTGCGCATTGGTGATAAGGTTTATAAGAGCTCAGGACACGGTAACGGTGGTTTTGATGCCTTCATGAAAGCACTCGACCATCCTTTAAGTGATTCCAAGCTAAGCATGCCCGAACTGATTGATTACGAAGTTCGTATTCCTCCAGGTGGCCAAGCAAATGCACTTACCGAGTGTGTGATTCAATGGGCCGATGATGCTAAGCAATTTCATACCCGTGGGGTTAACTCCAACCAGGTGTTTGCTGGTATTCAAGCTACCTTACGCATGCTAAATGTGCGTTTACACCAGCGCCAGTAACTCTAGCGCAGGTGTAAACTAAAAAAGGCGAGCATGGCTCGCCTTTTCTAATTAAAACCAACGATAAAAGGCTTCAAACGAAGTCCACTAGAGTAAAACGCGGGTTGTCACTTAATACTTGTAGCTGCTTGAGACTATCAAGCAGTACAAGGCATTCACCTTCATTTTGTTGTAACTTGATACATTCTTGTTTCTGTTGATTAGTACAGGTATCAACTGCTATCCCTTCAAGCACGGTAGCGTCTCTCAATAACAGCTTAACGGAGTAGCGAAACATGCAGGCTATTTCAATATAATCATATTCGTTGCAAGAAATCATAGGCACCCCACTACACCATATATCGCCAACTATAGACCTGCGAAGAAAGCTACTAATTCCCAAGCTTGCAAGTAAATAAGGTGCTACACTCCGCGCTCGTTAACTTATAGGCTAGATACTATACTAGCTGTTGCCGCTTATTTAGCAGAGTACTCCAATGCCTTTTACAAAACTTGGTTTAAGCACACCGCTTATTCAAGCCATACAAGAACAAAACTACCAACAGCCTACTCCTATTCAGGCTAAAGCCATTCCATTGGTATTAAAAGGCAAGAACCTTATTGCAGCCGCACAAACAGGCACAGGTAAAACGGCCAGTTTTGTCTTACCCATTTTGCAAAGTATTTCCCGGCAAACCGAAGCACTGCGCGGTAAAAGAGTACGAGCCTTAATATTAGCCCCCACTAGAGAGCTAGCTCAGCAAGTTGAGCAAAGTATAAAGGACTATGCAAAACACCTTGAAATAAGCTCACTAGCAATGGTTGGCGGAGTAGACTCAGAACCGCAAAAGCAGGCCTTAATTTACGGTGTAGATGTTTTGGTGGCAACTCCCGGTAGATTATTGGACATGATGTATCAACGTGCGGTGCACTTTGACCAGCTAGATACCTTAGTGCTCGACGAAGCTGACCGTATGTTGGATATGGGCTTTATCGACGACATAAGCAAAATTGTTGATCGCCTACCTGAGCAGCGTCAAAGCCTACTATTTTCAGCCACACTATCTAAACAAGTTAAACAACTTGCTAAGACCACGATTGGTGATGCGGTTGAAATATCACTTACCCACGATGCCAACAACGCGCCTGATATTGATCAATGGTTAATCACCGTAGACAAAGACAAAAAATCGTCGTTACTTAGTCACATGATTAACGAGAATGATTGGCAGCAAGCGCTTATTTTTATTCAAACCAAACATGGCTCGGCCAAATTAGTTAGCCAATTGGAAAAACGCGGAATAGCTGCAGAAGCCTTTCACAGCGGTCGTAGCCAAGCATCTAGAACTAAGTTGTTAGAAAGCTTCAAAGCCGGTGAGGTAAAGTTTGTGGTAGCCACCGGTATTGCCGCTCGCGGTATTGATATTGAAGAGTTAAATCGAGTGGTTAACTACGATTTACCCGACCAAGCCGATGACTATGTGCACCGCATTGGCCGAACCGGCCGCGCAGGCGCAAGCGGCGAAGCGATATCCTTTGTATCAAAAGATGACTTTAGAAACCTATGTGCAATAGAAAGCCGAATTGGCCACCTTATTGAGCGCAAGGTAGTAGAAGGGTTTGAGCCAAAGAAGGAAGTGCCCATTTCAATTCTCAACTACAAACCTAAATCTAAAAAGGGTAATGGACATTACAAGAGCTCGAAAAAGACGAGCAGATAATGTGTAACAGCCTTCACTGCTCGTGAGGGCTAATTAAATCAGTTATAGAAGTAGCGAGTTAACTTTGGAAACTAGCTTTTAAGTATCAAGGGTTTTACTTTTGCCCTACCCGAGTTTTCAAAAAATGGATTGGGTTTTCCTTTTCCGGTCAGTTTCCAGCTTAGTAATTTAACAATCAGTTTAAATTTGGTTATCCGTGGGGATGCTCCCAACAGTGTCTTAGGAAGTGGCTTTAAGGCTTCTTCCTCATTTACGGCCCCCAAGTCTTCAGCGTGACTTTGTAAAGCGCTAGTTTGCTCTGCAGCCACAAAATCTTGATAAACCGTAACTAAGGGCAGTTTAATGCCCACGGTATTAGCAATAGGTGTATTACAACATTGGCTATACCAGCGATAAATGCCTTTACGCGTTAAACGCAAACAGGCTAACTGCTGTTTGCCCTCAACTATTTCAACCTTAGCGGGCGCCGCTAAATATAGCTCGGAGCCACCATATTGGTTTATTGAGCCTCCCTCGCTCTGCAAATGTAGAGCGAACTTGCGGCAGTCTTCACAGTAACAGACTAGCTGCTTAACAGCGCTTGGGCTTACTTGCTTTATCTGCCCTTTTATTTTCCCACAACGGCACTGTAAATCTACATCCATGATTAACTCCAATTAACTCATGCTTGTATTTTATAAGGAAGCAGCTTCTTACACTGCTCGGCATATTGCGCAATTTGCCGCTGTTCTTCGAGGCAAAAATCTTTTATCGCAGCGGAAAAATCACTACGAGCAACATAGTGAGAAGAATACGTAGTCACCGGTTCGAAGCCCCGGTAAAGCTTATGCTCACCTTGCGTTCCCGGGTTAAACCGCTGTATTCCCTTGGCAATCGCAAACTCAATGCCTTGATAAAAGCACAACTCAAAATGCAACATATCTAGCTCTTGCAAACATCCCCAGTAGCGGCCATATAAGTTATCTTGATTGAAAAAGAACAAAGCACTAGCCACAATTTTCTGGTCTTTTTCTGCTGTCACTAGCAGCATGTTATCGCCCATTTGCTTAGCGAGTTGCTGAAAAAAGCCAAATGACAAATAGCCTTTTTGTCCACGCTTCATATAGGTAGTTTGATAACAAAGATAAAATGCCTCTAAGGCTTGATAGTCGATATCTTCGCCCTTTCGCCAAACTATCTCGTCCACGCTGGATATCGCTACTCTGCGCTCTTTGTTAGTGGTTTTTCTTTTGCGAGAGGTAAAACGTGATACATAATCTTCAAAGCTAGCATAGCCCTGATTATGCCATTCAAACTGCACCCCGTGACGCGTCATCATACCATTGCTTTGCAATTGCTCGGCAAAAGACTGCTCAATAAAATTGCAGTGCCAAGAGCTTAAGTTCTGCTGTTGGCAAATATCTACCACACTATCGGTCAGTTGAGAAACGGCGCTATCAGTGAGGGCATTACCAAAATGCTTATCCCCAGCGATAGGCGTAAAAGGCTGCATGGTTACAAGCTTGGGGTAGTACTGTAAACCGTAACGCTGATAAGCATCGGCCCAGGCCCAATCAAACACATACTCACCATAGCTATGTGACTTTAAATAGCTGGGAAACAATAATTGATGATCGGGCAACTCTATATGATGAGGCTGCCAGCCGCTATTAGCACCCACACATGCTTGTTGCTCTAAAGCTTGTAAGAACAATGGGTTGTGAAATGGTGAGCTAGCATTAAGCGTAATTTCACTATGGTTAATATTAGAGTGCAATAAATAACTGCAGTTGTTAGTTAACGCGTTTTTACTGGTAGTCACAAAATCACATTTCGTTACATTGATACAACCAAATTACAACAAAGCGACGCATAACAATACTATTTATTGGCTCTGTTGGCCGCTTTTACAAAACATGCTCTTTGCAACTTAATATAAATAAACCTTAAGTAGCTAAATCACCGGCGCTAGTGCAAGGCAGCGGTGGCAAAGTTTGGTTGCTAGCTGCACCTCGTTGCCTGTTGCTGAGCCATTCAAGAAACTCGCGCTCGGGTAAGGCCTTTGCATAAAAATACCCTTGGGCAAGCTCACAGCCTAAGCTCAACAATTTATCTTGTTGTGCTTTGCTTTCAACTCCCTCTGCAATAACCGGCAATGAAAATACTTTTGCCAAACTTATAATGCCTTTTATCATCCGGAGATCCTTAGGGTCGTCCAGTACATCACGAACAAAACTTCTATCAATTTTGATGAGTTCGGCAGGCAAGCTTTGCAAATAGCTTAAAGACGCATAACCAGTTCCAAAATCATCCAAGGCAAAGCTAAAACCTAGGCCTTGGCATTGTGCCATCACTTTTGCGACTTGAGCAAAGTCATCTAATACTCCCGTCTCGGTAATCTCTAGCTCTAAGCAGCCAGGCTTTACCGTTGGGTATTGCTTAGAAAGGTGATCTAAGCGTTCGGCAAAATTATCTTGTTGGATATGAAAAGCAGATATATTGACACTTACTTTAAGATGCACGCCTTGTTGTTGCCAACGCTCTAATTGAGCCAAAGCTTGGTTTATTACCCACTCGCCTAAGTCAATAATAAGCGGGTGATCTTCAATGGCCTGCAAAAAACTCACAGGGGAACGTATTCCCAAGTTAGGATGCAGCCAGCGCAATAGCGCTTCAGCACCAATCACTTGTCCGGTTTTGGTATTCACTTGAGCTTGATAGTAGAGTTGCAACTCTTGATTTGCCAAGGCTGCTTTAAACTCTTCGCGTTGAGCAAATAGAGACTTGATCGTTCGAGCGCTTTCTCCATCAAATAGCTCATAACGATTTTTACCAGCCAGTTTTGCGCGGTATAAGGCTTGATCTGCTTGGCGGATTAATTGCTCCGGAGCCAAGCTTTCTTGATCCTGTTCCGGATAAAATGTCACACCGATACTTGCCGAAGTTTCAATCTTTAGGCCGTCGATAACAGTGGTAAAATTGCAGGCCTTTATGATGCGCTCTACAGTTAACAAGCATGCTGATTGGCCTTTGTCGCAATTTAGTACCGCAACCAACTCATCTCCACCAAACCGTGCGATGGTATCTTCGGCTCGAATACCTGAGGCGATTTTTTGGGCAATATCCCGCAATAAGCGGTCACCCGCATCATGCCCTAAATAGTCATTTACCTTTTTAAAATCATCAAGATCTATCATCAAGACAGCGATACGAGAGTTGTTTCGATTGCAGCGTGCCACAGCTTGGCTTAAGCGGTCTTCCAAAGATATTCGGTTAGCTAAGCCGGTGAGCGGGTCGTGCGTAGCTTGGTAAGCCAACTGAGATTCGCGCTCTTCTCTCATTTTTGCTTCATATTGAGCTTCGGCCCATCTACGTACCGCAAGCCACAACAAAAAAATCGGAGATAACAGCACCATTAAGATGATTTCGTCCAGTTCCCAACTTTCATGGTTGCGAGAAAAGGAATATAGGGTTTCAAACGCTTCGAGATGAGCGAGAACAAATCCCAATAATAATGTAGCCAATAACGCCGCAAGAGATTCTGCAACGATACACTTGTTAGAACGTTTTGCTTTGCTAATCAAACCCAATCCCTGGAGTTTAAAGCCTTTGCGCTGGTGATTGCCGTTGAGTCACCAGTATCAAGGTTGTATTACCATCATATTTAATGAAGTTGAGTCTATTGCTTTGCGAACTTCCTTACAATAGCTATTGAGTAATAACATTAAATAAAATTGATAAAAAACAGAGCATTATTTGACATAGCAATCAAAACTCAGGCGTTGAGCCAAAAGTATTTTCTCGATTTGAAAGAGTAAACTGATTACAACACAAGTTGGTTGCCCTAGCGCGTTTCAAAACCTAAGGCTTGTTAGACTAAGAGCGAATGATAAGCGCAAGTTCGCTAAGCTCAACGGTAGGATAACAGCAGAAAGCAAGAGCCGATAAGTCGGCTCTTGCGAAGTAAACTTAAATACAGTCTACGATTTTAATATCTCCAGGTGCCCAACCGATACCCCTCTCGAATTTCTTACCTTCGTCAGTAACAAATTCAACAAATAGGAAGTGGAAGTGCCCGTCTGGAAGATCTGCAGTTGGGATAACTAAAGGATCACTTAGGTCAAATTCGGCAGTTGCCGTACCTGATTCACTGTTAGCCGATTCGGGATGTTCAATGATGTAATCATTAACAAGCCCCCAACCAGCATCCATGTGTCGTAAGCGGAAGGTTAAACCATTGCTGTTAACTTCTGACCCCGAACCGGCATGATAATTTGCCACCACATCAAGAGGTTGATTTGTACATAGCTCTGGTCCGAGATATTTACTGTTGTCATCAAATACAACACTCGCTTCTACAAATGCCTCTACATCCAATGAAACGTTATCTTTTACTTGATCAGCTACTTCAGAACCTACAGCAGTTGCAGTAATCACAACATTACCCGCAGCAATAGGGTTAACTTGACCACTGGTTGATACGGTTGCAACACTCACATCAGATGAAGACCATAGAATTGAAGGATCATCAGGTAGTTCTCCAGGTTCACTGGACGTAAGCTGCGCGGTTAATTGGTAGTTTTGACCAATGTAAACAGCTTGTTCTTCCCAGTCGATGCTAATGCCTGTTGCATAGATAGGATCAAACTCGCCTGACTTCACCAGCAATGAAGCAGAGACACTTTCGGCGGCAGTGGATTGTACAGTGATTGTTGCCTCGCCTAGCTCTATCGCAGTGACTAAGCCAGTATCACTAACTGACACTAGATCTGGAGCGCTTGAGGAGTAAGTCACGCCATTAATCGCATTAACCGGCGTAAAACTTTGTGTAATCTGGTAGCTATCACCAGGGCGCAGTTTACGCTCTTCGCGACCTAAATCGATATCAGTTGGCGCTGGCATTTCAGCATCATCACTGGTGATTCGCTCATTAATGGCCGGAGCATTTAAATAAACTGTCTCACCATTACGCCACGTAATCTGGACTTGTTCGATAGCTGTAGATTTACCTAAACCAAAATGTACTGTGTTAAGTAAACTTTGTGAGAAGTTTTCACCAGAAGAGCCTACACGTCTTGTATAAGACTTACCTTCAACTGACACTTTAACAACTGCCGACATTGGGTCGACATTATGCACTGGGCTATAACCAACGTGCACTAAACTATGGCTGTCGGTAATTTCTGTTTGGTTTTTGTAGAGATACCAAATGCCGTCTTCACTGCCATTAAGTAAGTCAACTTTACCATCACGAGTTAGTGCAAAGGCTTGTCCCATATCACCATGACCAGGGTCTTTTGGATCATGAGCGCCATGCATTTGAGTTAATTCAAATTTACCTTCACCGGTATTTATCAATAGATAATCGGTAACACGTTCCTTTAAGAAACCATAGCGATGAACAAAGATGTCATTGTAACCGTTGTTGTTAAAGTCTCCGTAAGTAACACCCCAGTGGTTCCCCCCTGGAGGGAGATTCCATTCGCTGGTTTCATCAACAAATACACCGCCTTTGTTAACCAACAGTATATCTTGCTGATTTCGGTTCTGAGGCTCCCATGCAGTATTCACATTTTGAATGTTATCGAGTGAGAACGCTACCTGCCAAAACACGTTGTCATTTTTAACCCATTCCACATTCCACTGGTTGTCACCAACGTAGCCGATGTAAATGCCATTTTCTTCGCGATTTTCTGGCCACCCCATTGCTGCTTCTTGGGCAATAGTTAGGTCTTCCGGAAGTGTGTAGTAGTCCTCAACTTTAACCACTTCATGGGCAACTTTGTTCTCGCCCAGCATTATCGGGAAACCACCGTCATATTGACGATAAGTGAGGTGAAGATTTTTTAGTGTAAACGAATCTTCAACCGTGAGCTGCATGGTTCTGCGCCCCTGATTACCATCATCGTTAAGATCAAGTGTTTGTGAGGTCGGGTTAAAGTCTAAAGAACGATTTGAAAGTTGGTAATGCGGAAGGCCTTTTGATAAGTAGATATCTGCAAAACCATTTCCTGTCACATCCACATCAGCAGCCGCTTGAACTTGCCATGTTTGGCGTACATTCTCAGGTAAAACTGTGTCTGTTACGTCAGTAAACGTGAAATCGCCATTATTTTTCCACAAGGTCATCGGAGTGAGGAATAATAAGTCATCTACGCCATCGCCATCGTAATCCAATACTAACACCCGTTCAGTATTGGCTTTTTCGATGCCGGGTACATCAATTCGACTAAAGGTTCCGTCTAGGTTGTTTTTGTAAAATAAATGCTGTGCTCCACTGTCACCGTTAATGCCTTCAGCATTAATGAATACTAGGTCAAGGAAACCATTGCCATTCATATCAATGAATCGAGCACCACGACCACGGGCACTTTCAGTGATGCCTACCTCTTGGTAAGACTCTGTTAGTGTAGTGTCCTCGTTAACGAAAAAGTCTGGGTATGAAGGTGTTGTTCCGTTGCCACCACCTCGCGTTACGATAATGCCCAAATCACCCGATTTGTCATAATCAGCTGCGGCGGTACCATGCATGTCACCCCATGATAAAGAACCATCCCAGTCACCAGTGTTTAAGGTAAACGTGCCGTCTTGGTTATTCCAATAAAGCTGGTTGGTTGGACGCCAGTTATGGTTATTAAGAATAAGATCGTAGTAACCATTATTATTAATATCGGCAACGGTTGGCCCACCATATTTAGGTAGATTTAGTTGGTCAGTGATCCCCACCTCTTCGGCAATATCAACAAACTTAGGCAGTAATAAATCGGGGCGTTCACTAAATTCCATTTTATTAACAGTGATACCACCACCACGGGCCATTAACTTAATACTTTTTTGACCCACCTCACCAATATCCACTAATGCATTAATAGTATTGATACCAGAGGCAGGAATATCAATATTGTCTATTGCAAGCTTGTCATCGATGTAGAGCGACAAATTGGCAAAGTCACTGTCGATAGAAACTTCAAAGTCAATTCGTTGTAACGAATCGCCACTCAAATTTTTCTCTAAGGTAACTGGCTCAAAAATGCCAACTGTAAAACTGTCATCTACTGGGGGGGGAGTACCATCGTCTGAGCTGCTACCACATCCGTATAACGTAGTTAAAGAGGCGGCTAGCAAGGTCAAACAAAGACGCTTATTAAAGCGTTCAACCATGTGGGGCATATTAAATCCTTTTTATTCAGATTATGACTGGAACCAAATTCCCCCTTAAGCTAATTCATTGGTAAACCATGATTCAATATTGGTTCATATTTAGTGCGATAACGATCCATATTGGTCAACCATTATTGTGGAGTAGATCGATGTTTGAACTTAAACATACTGATAACAATTGGAATTACTGCAATGATTAATCATTAAAAATATTTACTTCCACCTAACTTAGGATTTTAAAAAGCAGATAGGTAAGAAGTATCACAAAAGGCAAGCTACTGATGTTTAGTGTAAAAAATGGACCGCTATTAATACTATTGAGTTTGTTCTGTTTGCTTACACCGGGTATAAGCTCAGCCTGCGAGGACGGACGATTTCATGGAAGCTATGACCCAATATTGAATAGACCAATAAAGCTGCCCGATGGCGTTAGAGTTGTAACACCGAAGATATTGGACTTGGTCGATCGTGAATTTAGCTATCAGGTTGTTATTGAATCCGATGGTGAGATAGAAGACTTAGCTATAAAAATTGCACCAGGCCCTGGAGTGATTGTTAATCAAGAATCATTCGGTGTTTTCGAGAATACGATGTCACATACCGTAACCGCAAAATCTGTAGCAAGTGTAATGACGATGACCTCGGTACAGGTTCGCGGCCGCTACAATGGGCAAGAGTTTAATGCATATCGTTTTGTCACTGCGCTACCTAAAAAATAGGTATTCGACTACATCCGTAAATGATTGATTATGCCGATAGCGTACCTCAGTGAGAAACGATGTTACTAGCTATAATTGGGCTCGTTTATACCTACGAAACAATAAGCGAGCTGTGAAAGAATCTATGATTGAGATACAAAAAAGTAGTTAGGTAAGAGATATCGGCCCCATTTCGCAAAGCGCTAAGAGCAAACTCTAATAACGACTTCTTCTGCACTCGGCTTCTCAAATTGTTGCCAAAACATCTCCATCATCTCGGGTGTCATTTCGTAAGCGTTCTCACCGCGATCCTTATTACGTGAATAAGCGCGGTCACAACATTGCGCAAAACTTACGTCTAGATAGTGAATCTCAAACTCAAAGCCTTCGGCTTGGGCCCACTGAGCCATTTCTATTCGCTCTGTTTTTTGCCAAAGGCCGCAATCAAACACAACTGAGTTTCCCAACTTCAATAACGATATTGCTGATTGTTGAAACAAGCCATAAAGAGCATCTTGTCGCGCATCAAATATCTCGCGCTCCATATGCTCACCAAACAAAGGGATCATCCACTCATCCATGGTGAAACGAAATGCCGGCAGCTCCGCCGTTAGCTTTTTTGCGTAAGTGGTTTTACCTGAACCAATAAAACCACACAGAAAAATGACTTTAGCCACTTGAATTGTTTATTAACCTCATTATCACTATTGAACAAAGGCTAGAGCATTCAGCCTAATCTGAAACACAACTCGCTGGCCTGGGTGTCCAATCAATTTGTATATAATTTGCACCGGTACGCATCGCTACAAACCAATACAAGTCAGTGTCATATGTTCCACTATAACCATAGTAATTTGAAGACCAATAACCAGAGCTAGCCGGCCAACCTTGGTTTACAAACATGTTTCCATAGTCATTAAACAGATCACTTAGTTCAAAACGTGTGGCTCGCCTCCAATTAGTTTTTCCATCAAAGGCTATATTATTTAAATCTAGACAAAAGCGGTCGTATTGACCACCACCGGCACCATCATTACGAAACCTTACATAAATCCCTTCAGGTGCATAAGTACCATCTTCTGCAATAGCCTGGGCATACGTTAAACCGCTATTCGCTATCTTATGCATGGAGGTATACCCCATAGCGCTGACTATTGATAAGCTAGGCCCTGCAGTAAACAACTTACCAGCGGCATTGCCAGATATACCCGTTGAATACAAGATGCAATCACTCGACGCTGGTGTGGCGCCACACACAGGTACTGTATCAACAACCGACAGGTTAGTCCCTGAGCTGTTTACACCATTAAAACTCGCTGTAAACTCTGCAGAGCCTGTAGCAACAGCGATAGCATTACCACCAGAGATCGTCGCAATTGATGCATTGCTGCTACTCCAGTCAGCTATTGAAGTGAGATCAGCCGTTGTACTGTCACTATAAACGCCAGTGGCACTATAAGTACTCGTACGCCCATTAACTAACAATTGGCTAGGGGCATTCACCTCTATACTCGACAACACAGCAGCCGTTACCGTTAAACTACTACTATTAATTGTATAACCAGCTAAGCTAGCTGTAATCGTACTGCTACCCTCGACAACTCCAGTAACCAAGCCATCAACAACCGTTGCAACTCCGGTATCTGTGCTATTCCATGACACCATATTACTGATGTCTTGAGTACTGCTGTCTGTATAGGTGCCCGTTGCAATAAAACGTTGGGTATTGCCCTTAGCAATACTACTTGTTGCGGGGGTAACCTGAACACTGACCAGCTCTTCAGCAGTCACTGTTTGGATAGCTTTATTACTATTAACGCCCCCTAAACTGGCACTGATTAAACTAGTTCCTTGTGCAGTCGCAGTAGCTAAACCATCAATAATGACTGCTACACTCGTATCGCTGCTATTCCACGACACCAATCCACTAATATCTAGCGTGCTGTCATCTGTGTAGGTTCCGGTAGCCACATAAACTTGGGTACTCCCTTCGGGCAAAGAGCTTAATGCAGGAGTAACCTGAATGCTAACCAACTCTTCTTCTATCACTGTTAACGTTGCACTACTGGCTATCCCGTTGGTACTCGCACTTATTACGCTTACGCCTTCGTCAACCGCCGTCGCTAGTCCATTAACAATGGTCGCTATATCTGTGGCACTGCTATTCCATGCGACTAGACCGCTAATATCTAGCGTACTGCCATCGGTGTAGGTTCCGGTAGCCACATAAGTTTGAGAACTCCCTTCAGGCATAAAACTTAAAGCAGGAGTTACTTGAATGCTAACGAGTTCTTCTTCTATCACAATTAACGTTCCACTGCCGCTTACCCCATTAAAACTCGCACTTATTACACTTGTGCCTTCATCAACTGCAGTGGCTAAATCATTAACAATGGTCGCAATATCTGTAGCGCTGCTATTCCATGTAACTAGATGACTAATATCTTGAGTGCTGTCATCCGTATAGGTTCCAGTAGCTACATAAGTTTGAGTACTTCCTTCAGGCAGAGAACTTGAAGCAGGAGTTACTTGAATACTAACTAGCTCTGCGGCAGTTACCGTTAACGCTACATTATTACTCGATACATCCTTGAAGCTCGCACTAATAATTGTTGAGCCCTGAGCTATTGTTGTTGCTATGCTATCAGCGATGGTTGCCACATCAGTGTCGCTGCTATTCCATTCAACTAAATTGCTTATTTCTTGAGTGCTATTATCAGTGTAAGTACCTATTGCCAAGTACTCTGCATTGGTACCAAAAGCAATAGTGAGATCGCTAGGGGTAACTTGAATAGAGACTAGTTCAGCGTCTGTGACTGCCAGCTCAACAAGATTACTTTGAACGTTTAACAAGCTCGCAGACAAACCTATAGAGCCAGGCATTAGTGAGAGCAACTGACCCGAATTAATACTGGCCACCTTTTCATCGCTCAGAGACCAAGTTACTTCGTCAGTAACGTTAACAATACTTGAATCACTAAAAGTAGCCAACACCTGATAATCATGACTAATACCAACCGGAAGTGAAGTTAATGCAGGTGTGAGTTGAAGTTCGACTAACACTGCATCTGTCACTTCAACTCTCAGCTGATTGCTTTCTATTCCGCGAAAACCAGCCGACACAAGTGCAGTACCTTGTGCTACAGCCAATGCTTTGTTGTTTTCAAACTTAACTACAGCTTGATCACTACTATGCCAAAACACTTGATTAGTAACGTCTTCTGTTGAACCATCATACAAGGTGGCAATGGCAATCAGCGATGGGCTAAAGCCTTTTGGAACCCCCGTGTTTAACGAGTCACCTTTTTGTGATTCTATAGATACTTGTAACTTAGCCACTGCTAAATCGCCAGTTGAGTCGAAAATACAAGCACTAAGTAGTGTGGTAAAAATTAAAGCAAAACAACAGAACAGAAAACTTTTCATGAGTTTGAGCTTCTTTAATTACAAAATTAGAAAAATTATACTAATACGTTCCTACAAAACCATCAATAAATAAACATAATTACAACATATGCAACAGGTTAAGCTGCTTACACTTATAACAATAGACGAATTGTGTTGTTATTCTAATTTCAAATAAAAAAAGCCCTTGCAGATTGCTCTGCAAGGGCTTTTTATACAAAACTAAATACTAGTTTAAATCGATAGCTTTAACTAGCTCAGCGATAGCATCCCAGTTTTGTTCTTTGATTAGATTCGCTGGAACCATCCAAGTACCGCCACAAGCAAGTACAGCATTAATGCTTAGGTAATCGTTAATGTTCTTAACCGATACACCACCAGTTGGCATAAATTTAACCGGGTAAACCGCCGTTAACGCTTTTAACATGCCTACGCCGCCTGATGGCTCTGCTGGGAAAAACTTTAAGGTGTCTAAACCCATTTCCATCGCTTGCTCAACCAATGAAGGGTTATTAACACCAGGAATAATCGGCATGTTACGTTGCTGACAGTAACGCACGGTTGTTGGGTTGAAACCAGGGCTAACCACAAAATCAACACCTGCTTCGATAGCCTGATCAACTTGGCCACTGTTTAATACTGTGCCCGCACCAATTAGCATGTCTGGGTAGGCTTCGCGCATGTTAGCAATTGCTTGAGCCGCAGCTGGCGTGCGGAAAGTAATTTCAGCACAAGGTAAACCATTATCTACCAATACTTTTGCCAATGGCACAGCATCATCTGCGTTATCAATAGCGATAACAGGAATTACTTTAAGCGCTTGAAGTTGTTCATTTAAGTTCATGTTTTGTTCCTAGTTCTTACACCGCATCTGCGGTAAATAATAGCTGAATCTTTGGCATATGTGCGGCGTCAATTACTGCGCCTTTATGCTGAATAACTGTACCAGCCACTTTATGGCCAGTTAATGCTGCTTGTTCGGTATTTGCACCGTGTAAACGAGCAACCAAGTAACCTGCAGCGAATGAGTCGCCCGCAGCATTGGTATCAACCACATTAGCAACTTTTGTAGCTGGAACACTAATTGCGCCGTCTTCAGTAACGATTAAACAATCTTTACTACCGCGCTTAATCACTAATTCGCTAACACCTAGCGCTAAAGTACGCTCTATGCATTGCTCTATATGCGCATCATCATAAATCTCTTGCTCATCATCAAAGGTGAGCATAGCAGTATGAGTGCAGGCTAGAACTTTGGCATATGCGTCGATAGCTTGTTGCTTACTTTGCCATAAAGCTGGGCGGAAGTTGTTATCAAATACAACTTTCGCCCCGTTGTTTTTACACTGAGCTAAAACTTGGAAAAGCTTCTCTTGAGATGCTTCTGGCAACACTGCAATGCTAATTCCCGACAAGTAAATTACATCATAATTAGTCAGCTCTTCAATTAAAGCGTCACTAGCACGCTCTAACCAAAATTTAGCAGCGGAATCGTTGCGCCAATACAAAAAGCTGCGCTCGCCAGTCTCGTCTACCTGAACCATATAAATACCAGGTAACTTGTCATCTAAACGTTGTACCAAGTGGGTATCAATATTGTCGGCATGCCATGTTGCGATCATTTGCTCGCTTAAGGCATCGCGGCCAAGTGCGGTAACATAGCTAGCTTTGGCATTTTGACTAATACGCGAAAAATATACCGCTGTATTTAGCGTGTCGCCACCAAAGCTCTGACGAAGGCCATTTTCTTGTTGCTGCAGTTCTACCATGCATTCGCCAATAAAGGCGACTTTTAACTCAGTCATGAATGTTTCCTCTTAAGACAAGAAGTCCTCACGCGGTGGTGAGAAACAATCTACTAATACGCTACCTTCTTCCAGCGCAACTGCACCATGCATGAAAGTACGCGGGGCGATGTAAGCATCACCTTTCTTAACAATTCTTTTTTCGCCGTTGATTTCAGCTTCAAAGCTACCTTCGGCTACGTAACCAATTTGGTCGTGAAATTCGTGGGCGTGTGGAGCACCAATAGCGCCCTTTTCAAAACGTACGTGAACAACCATTAACTGGTCGGTGTGACCCACAATTTTACGGGTAACGCCATCGCCAAGGTCATCCCAAGGAGTTTCTGCTGAATTAAAAAATGCTGTCATAATGTTTCTCGTTATGGTTAGTTTTCAGTTGTGCTTAAGGTAAATCCTTCTTTTACCAAGGCGAGACTCACTCGCCTTGGCTTAAGCCTCTCGCGTTTATTCCGTTATCGCTTCTGTGTCTAAGTTTTTATTTGGTTTTCTAGAAGCTTGTACTAACAAGATCCCAGCTACCAATACTATGGTTCCGCACAGAACAAACAGTGCTCGACCGGAAATGTCATTTGGAATCAATGCCATGGTGATGATGCCGAAACCAGCAACACTAATTAGGTTACCCAACATTGAACGCTGTTTAGTATCTAGGTTGTGTTGCTCTTCAGTGTTTGCATGTACTGGAGTATTCCAATCGCGGAACAGCTCAGCTACTTCAGCTTCACGCTCTGGCGTACGCCCTTTAAAGAACAAGGTTGAGCCAACAAAGAAACCACCGGTAAATATCACGTGTGCTGCTAGGCTAAGTCCTACTTTCAGGTCAGCCCATTCACGACCAGTTAGGGCTTGCTCTAAGCCAAACCAGTTTTGAATGTCGTCAGAAGTTAACGCGATACCAAATACATAAGACACCACACCACCAACTACTAAGGTTGCCCATCCTGCCCAATCAGGCGTATTGCGGATCCACATACCAAGTAGCACAGGAATCAGCATAGGGAAGCCAATCAACGCGCCAATGTTTAATACAATGTCAAACAGGCTTAGATGACGTAGTGAGTTAATAAATAAGCCTATCGAGATAATCACAAAGCCCATGAATATCGTTGCGGCTTTACTTGCAACAATAAGTTCTTTTTCGCTGGCTGCTTCTTTACGTAATATCGGTGAATAGAAGTTACGAATAAAGATACCTGCATTACGGTTAAGACCCGAGTCCATAGAGCTCATCGTAGCGGCAAACATTGCCGACATTAACAAACCCACCATACCTGCTGGCATAACGTTTTGAACAAAGGCTAAGTACGCTGCATCGCTGCCACCTACGGTGCTATAAGCTTCCGCAAAGTCAGGCATAAAGGCATTTACGTACCAAGGTGGTAAGAACCAAATAAGCGGACCAACAATCATCAACACACAAGCTAAACCAGCAGCTTTACGTGCGTTATCACTGTCTTTGGCACATAAGTAGCGGTATGCATTAATACTGTTATTCATTACCCCGAATTGCTTCACAAAGATGAATACAATCCACAATAAGAAAATGCTCACATAGTTAAGGTTACTGCCCATCACAAAGTCGCCATGGAAGTTACCAATGATGTTGGTTAGACCGCCACCATGGAAGTAAGCAGCAATGGCACAGGTAATTGTTACAGCCATTATCACTAACATTTGCATGAAATCAGACGCAACAACCGCCCAAGAACCACCGGTTACAGCCATTATCACCAATACTACACCGGTGAAAATAATCGTGGTTTCCATAGGAATGTTGAAAACAGCGGCAACAAAAATTGCCAAACCGTTTAACCATACACCGGCAGAAATCAAACTGTCGGGCATGCCTAGCCAAGTAAAAAATTGCTCAGAGGTACGGCCGAAACGTTTTTTAATCGCTTCGATTGCGGTAACTACGCGAAGTTGTCGAAACTTCGGAGCGAAATAAATGTAATTCATAAAGTAGCCAAACGCGTTGGCTAAGAACAAGATAACGATGGCAAAACCGTCGCTAAATGCTTTCCCTGCTGCTCCAGTAAAGGTCCATGCTGAAAATTGAGTCATAAATGCTGTCGCACCTACCATCCACCACAGCATTTTACCGCCGCCTCTAAAGTAGTCACTGGTGGAAGATGTAAAAGTACGAAACATCCAACCTATCGCAATTAAAAATACGAAGTAGGCTAGTACAACAACGATATCAATACTCATAGCCGCCTCTGAAGGTCAAAAGTTAAGTGTGAAATAATTAAAGCCAGCTAAGTGTATTACAAATTAATTATATTGTAATACAAAAACACTTTATGTGTGATGAAGATCCAATTATTTTTTGCTTAGCTTGTTTTGATTAATTTTAAGGCAAATCCAGCCTCACGCTACATGGCTTCAACAAGTAAGCTACAATGCTGTAGAACGAATAAACAGCAAAAAGATATATTGTGAGTAAGTTCACTTTTTTACCTGATTATGCTGAATTCATTTTTTATTTGTATTACTTTATATCAATAAATTATGTGTATGAGGTTTCAAATGCTTGCGAATTTAAATGCAGTGTTACTAGACCAGCAGGAAATTGCTGAAATTAGCCAAGAGCTAAACACCAAAAGCTTAATGGGTTTAAGCTTAGCTAAAATGATTAGCGAAACTCAGGCTTATATGGCTAAGCCTATTGAGGTACCCGGCCATGGCGAAGCGGGTGGTTACGAGCACAACCGTCACAAGCAGAACTACCAGTACATAAATCAAGCGGGTCGCTTATTTCTTATTACCGGTGAAGAGCAATACGCCCAATACACCGCAGACATACTGACCGAGTATGCCGACAAGTACCTAGGCTTTGGCTTTCATATTCAACGCAATACCAACCCACCAGGGCGTTTGTTTCACCAGATTCTTAACGAACACGTGTGGCTTCTGTATTCAAGTTTAGGCTACAGCTGTATTAAGCACTGGTTAAACGAAGAGCAAGTTAAACATATCGAAAGCCAACTATTTCAACCTATGTTGGATATGTTTACCGACAAATACGGTTTTGATTTTGACCGCATTCACAACCACGGCCTTTGGGCGGTGGCAGCGGTAGGTATTTGTGGTCTAGCCATTGGCAAACCAGAATATGTAGAAATGTCGGTACATGGCCTAAAAGGTGACGATGTTACTGGTGGGTTCTTAGCACAAATTAGCCAACTGTTTGCGCCATCAGGCTACTACATGGAGGGGCCTTACTACCATCGTTATGCGATCCGCCCACTGTGTTTATTTGCCGAAGTGTTGCACCGCCATCGTCCAGAGCTAGACATCTTTAACTACAAAGACCAAGTGATTGGTAAAACCATTAAAGCAATGTTAGCTACCGCCTACCCTAACGGTGTGTTCCCAGCGCTAAACGATGCCTCGTTAACAATGGACATTAAAGATCAAGGTGTAGTAGTGGCAGTGAGCTTAGCTTACAAACACTACGGCCACGATGAAAAACTGCTTGGCATGGCTAAAATTCAGCAGCAAGTTTGGTTACACGGTTGCGGCGCAGCGTTGTCAAAAGCTTACCAAGAGTCAACCAACACAGCCCTTCCTCACTGGCCAAGTGTTGAGTTAAACGAAGGTCCAAATGGTGATCGCGGCGCACAAGGCTTTGTGCGTATGCAAAGCAAAGACGGTGACGTTAGCCAATTGGTAATGAACTATGGCCAACACGGCATGGGACATGGTCACTTCGACACCTTAGGCATTAGCTTCTTCAACCGTGGACAAGAGGTACTTAAAGAGTACGGATTTGGCCGCTGGGTAAATGTAGAACCTAAATTTGGTGGTCGTTATTTAGATGAGAACAAATCTTATGCACGCCAAACCGTTGCTCACAACGCAGTTGCTGTAGACCAAGCTTGTCAAAACAACTTCGATGTAGAATTGGCAGACAGCAAACACGGCATTCCGCACTTCTTCGAAAGTAGCAACCAAGATCTACAAGCAGTAAGTGCCTTTGCTGAAGAGTTTTACCCTGGCGTTGACCAACAACGCAGTGTAGTACTCATTAACGACGACGCACTAGAAGCACCGCTATTACTAGACGTTTTCCGTTTATCTAGCGACACCGAACATAGCTACGACTACGCCCTACAATACCAAGGTCAAATTGTACGTTGTACAAGCGATTACCAAACACATAAAGAATTGGCACCAATGGGTGACAACTTTGGTTACCAACATTTGTGGAACGAAGCGCAAGGCAAAGCCTCTGAAAACAATTTAGTAAGCTGGCTACAAGGCAATAGCTACTATTCTTGGATTAGTGCCAGCGAAGCAAACGACGAGCTCTTCTTCACTCGCGTAGGCGCTAACGACCCAGAGTTTAACCTGCGCAGCGAAACCAGCTTTATTTTACGCCGCCAAGCTAAATCTACGGTATTTGCTAACGTATTAGAAACGCACGGCTACTTTAACGAAGCTGTAGAAGCCAGTACTAATGCTCGCGGCAAAGTAAACCAAGTTACTGTAGTTGTAAGCAACGACATTGGCAGCGTTATTGAAGTTAAAGGTGAAGGCATTGATTTCACCGTAATGCTTAGCAACCAACGCGATGTAAGCGCTGAAACTCAGCACACTATTGAACATAATCAACAAACTTATTGCTGGCAGGGATCTCTGGCGTTAGAAAAGAACCGAGGTTAACCATGACTTACCAACCATTATTGATAAGCTTTGAAGAAGCAAAAGAGCTAGCTAAGCATCTAAATACCGATTCGCTGATTGGTCAATCTATCGCGGCAGAAGTTGCCGCACTAGAAGCCTACATGCCTTTAGGCATTGAGATCCCAGGCCACGGTGAAGCAGGCGGTTATGAGCATAACCGCCACAAGCAAAACTACATCCACTTGGATTTAGCTGGCCGCTTGTACCTAATTACTGAAGACCAACGCTACTTAGATTATGCACGTAGCATGCTGGTTGAATACGCCAAGGTGTACCCTACTTTAGAGCTAAACACTAGCCGAGACTCAAACCCACCAGGGCGTTTATTCCACCAAACATTGAACGAGAACATGTGGATGCTGTACGCCTCATGTGCATATTCTTGCATTCGTCATAAGTTGGCAGAAGACGAGCAAACACTGATCGAAAATGACTTATTTAAGTTAATGATTGAGCTGTTTGTAGACGTGTACGCCCACGACTTTGATATTGTGCACAACCACGGTTTGTGGGCAGTAGCAGGTGTTGGTATTTGTGGTTACGCAATTCAAGACCAAGCCAGCGTAGATAAAGCCTTGTATGGCCTTAAAGGTGATAGCGTAAGCGGCGGCTTTATTGCTCAGCTTACTCAGCTGTTTTCTCCTGACGGTTACTACATGGAAGGTCCTTACTACCACCGCTTTTCGTTGCGCCCAATCTTCTTGTTTGCCGAGGCTATTGAGCGTCGCCAACCAGAGATTGGTATTTACCAACTAAAAGATCAGGTTATTAAAACTACAACCTACGCAGTAATGGCTACCGCCTTTCCTAATGGTGTGTTACCTGCACTTAATGATTCATCAAAAACCATGGACATTAACGACGAAGGTATTTTGATTGCTACCAGCATGTGCTTTAGCCGTTACCAACGTGATGCCAACTTAGTGGCTATGGCCAAACACCAAGCTAAAGTTTGGGTGCATGGTTCTGGTGCCAGCCTATCGGATGCTAGTGAAAATGCTGCAAGTATTGGTGGCTTTAACTGGGGCAGCTTAGTATTAACCGACGGCGCTGAAGGCGACCGAGGCGGCGTAGCAATTTTGCGCCACCGTGATGCTCAGCAAGACGACAGCATGGCGCTACTTTGGTTCGGCCAGCATGGTAGTGACCACAAACTTCACTCGGCCTTAGACCATGGCCATTTTGACGGCTTGCACTTCAACCTATTTAATCGTGGCCAAGAAGTATTGCACGACTACGGCTTTGGCCGCTGGGTAAATGTAGAGCCAAAATTTGGCGGCCGTTACATTCCAGAGAACAAAAGCTACGCGAAGCAAACCATTGCTCACAACACTGTGGTTGTTGACTACCAAAGCCAAAACCAAGGTGATACCGCCACCGCAGAAGAAAAATGGGGCGAGCAGCACTTCTTTGTAAGTGGAGACAACCAGTTACAAGCAATGAGTGCGTTTGTACGCAACTACTACCCTGGAGTTGATCAACAACGCAGTGTAATCATGTTTGAAGCAGAAGGCTTCGCTAAGCCTTTGGTATTGGATTTGTTCCGCCTAGTAAGCGAGCAAGAGCATAACTATGATTACGCCCTTCACTACTCTGGCCAGTTTATTCGCAGCGACTTTAACTACGAATGCAATGCACGCCTTAAGCCTTTAGGTGAAAACAATGGTTACCAGCACCTATGGCATCAAGCAACAGCAGAAGTTGAAGGTTCAAGCCTAATCACTTGGTTGCAAGGCAACAGCTATTACACAATGGTTAGTTCTTCGGTAGCAAATAGCCAAGTTATTATGGCGCGTACCGGTGCAAACGATCCAGATTTCAACTTGCGCAGCGAACCAGTATTACTGTTACGCCAGCAAGGTAAAGATCATTTGTTCGCCAATGTGTTCGAAACTCATGGCTACTTTAATGAAGCGATTGAAGCAAGCACCGAGGCTCGTGGCCAAGTTGTTTCGGTTGAAGTATTGGCTCACAACAAAGTGGCGTCAGCAGTGGCGATTCACTTGGTGTCGGGCAAACAGATTACCGTTTGTGTTTCTAACCAAGCAAACGTGAAATCAGATACTCAACATCAATTAGAGATTAATGGCGAAACCCTACGCTGGAGTGGCGCGGTTTACATAGCTTAATACACTCTATTCTTGTAAAAGCCTCGCTATGCGGGGCTTTTTTATTGCCTCGCGTCAAGCTCATACTGCTCTACCAACATTCTGCTGTAACAAAATATTCATCTATCGCCATCCCCTACTCTGACAAGCTTGCCAAAGTTGATTAATTAACAAACAAGTAATTTAACCCAAATGGGGAATGGTCGTGAATTATCAGCTTAGGTTACTCTTTCGTCATACCTAATTAGTAACATACTTGATTTAGGTAACTGTTTAACAAGGATTGTTATCAACGAATAGAGGTTAAAGGAATGACGATAGTATTAACGCTTTCTCTACTAACACTAATTATGCTTGCACCAATTAAATTGGGCACTCAAGTGCTCAAAATTGAGCGCTCAGGAATAGATGTTTGTTTTGTTGCTGTAATTGCTGCCATAGCCGCTACAGCGTTTACCGAAATGGTTATTGGTGAGGGGCTCTTCCCTTCTTTAGTTGCTTTAGTTATCACTAGCATTCTATTCTCTTTGGTCTTTCGAACCACTGCTGTAGCGGGTTTTGTATTAGCGTTATTGTCTACCGCAATACAGTTTGCCTTTGCGCTAGGCCTTGTGGCCTTAGGCGTTGTTATTGCTTATAGCATCTCTTAACTAACCCCCTTATTCACCCAAAGGGCGCTTTCGCGTCCTTTTACTTGCGCCAAACTAAATTCACCCACAAAGAATTTCTACTAGGTTTACTCGCTTCTTTTTCTTTTCCCCGCTAACATAAAAATGTTAAATCATTGATCTAACGCTAGCTTGCTAGTTAACAAAGATTTTCAGGGACGGAATGAAGAAAACAGTACTTAGTATCTTGCTGCTATCGCTATCAAGTACTAGCTTGGCAGAGCAAGACGGTGGTCCTAGATTAGTTGCCTATCGTGATACCTATATTTTGCTAGGGAAATACAACCCTAACCCACCAAGTTTAGGTGATTACTCCTCAGTATTAGCCACTAAAGAAGGCGAAAATGGCAGAGGTATCGACAACCTAGAAACTGAGTTTCAAATTAGTGGCAAGCTCATCGTAGCTGAAAACCTATTAAGTGAAAGAGACTACTTTAGCATTGCCTATACTCAGCAAAGTTTTTGGCAGGTATATAACAAACCCTTCTCGTCCCCATTTCGTGATACCAATTACGAGCCCGAGCTCATTTACACTTGGCGCCCCGATCAATTTAGCATTGCCAAAAATCGCTGGTTGTTGCGCGCAGCTAGCCTTGGGTTTAGCCATCAAGCAAATGGTTCTTACGGTGATTTTGATCGCTCATGGGAGAGAATATACGCCCAGCTTGATACCTCTTATAACGATTGGTTAATCACCTTTAAACCGTGGATCCCAGTAGGCCCCGAAGTAAACAACGGCGGTGACTTCACCGATTATTATGGTTACGGAGAACTGACTGTAGGGTATTTATTTGGTGACAATCAATGTAACCACCGCATCACAGCAATGGGCCGCAATAATCTACAATCAGATAATAAGGGCGCTTTAGATTTGCGTTTTGCTTACTGCATTAGCCCTGCATTTTCTCTCTACGCCAAGTATTTTAATGGCTATGGCGAGTCAATGCTTGACTACAACATTCACAACCAGTCTTTTGGTTTAGGGGTTGCCCTCAACCGGATCGGTGACCGTCGTGAAATGATGTCTACCAGCAGCCAATGGACGTTTGCCGGCATGAGCATGTTTAGAGATAACTATATTCTGCCATTTAAATATAATCCCTCCCCTGCTATCCCTGATTTAGCCGGTGGAATACCTGGTCAACAACCTGAAAAAATGGAAGTAGAGTTTCAGTTTAGTTTCCGCCTCACGCTTCCTTTCACGCTATTTACCGATAGCGATAATTTAAGCTTTGCTTACACTCAACAAACCTTTTGGCAGCCTTATGAACGCTCGGGAGATTCGATTCGAGAAACCAACTATGAACCCGAGTTTTTCTACCAATGGAATAGCCAAGCTGACCAAAAATCACAATGGTCGCCTGAGTGGCTGCGCCTTGGCTTAGTGCACGAATCAAACGGACAAACACAAATACGCTCGCGCTCATGGAACCGAGTGTACGCAGAATTTGGCTTTGATGCAGACCCGGTAAGCATCTCGATTAAGCCATGGTATCGAATACCAGAAGACGAGTCTGAAGACGATAACCCTAACATGGAAGACTACTACGGCTACGGTGAGCTAACGGCCAAATGGCAAATAAGTGAGCGTCATCGTTTAAGCTTTTTAGGACGCAATAACTTTAAAAAGGAAAACAAAGGCGCTTTAGACCTACGCTGGTCCTATGGTATAAGCCAAGAGTTAGCGCTCTACCTTAAGTACTTTAACGGCTATGGTGAATCCCTAATTGATTACAATAAACATAATCAAAGCTTGGGTATTGGTTTTGCCATTAACAACTAGTGGCTTTACAGTAACCACCGAAAAGAGCGTTTTAAAAAGTTAGTCGCATCTTCGTGAATGATTTCACCATGCGACATCACTAAGGTATTAGCTTGCCAGTTGAGTATCAGGGTTAAATGCTGGCGTGCTTTGGCTTTACCGAACATAAAACTAAGCCGCCAATCTAGCGGCATTTTTCCATTCGGCGCAACTATACCGGTCATTCTTGCCAATAAACGTTGCCACCAGTCAAAACCAGCTGGGTTAAAGTTCTCAAGTAAGTCGGTAACAATTAATACACCTGATGAAGGGTGGTAAAAAATGCATTCTTGCATCAATGGAGAACCGGTAAAAAGCACTTGTTTTATCTGTTGATGCCAAGGCCACACTTCACTTGAACTGTTGGTTAAAGCGCCATCAAAATCCAAATCATTACGCTTAATAATTAATTGTTCTGTGCCATACAGGCGAGCATCAGGGAACTGCTGTTGCCAAGGCTCAATAAACAGATGATGCAGATGATTTGGCGCGACCAAATACTTAACCTCTCCTAGCGAGGCTATATTTGTTAGCAAGTTATCGTTTAAGGCTATTGGACTATGGACCCACAGCTGCTGATTATCCAGGCGGATAATAGTCATACGGGTAGAATACGGTAAACCGAAAAAGGGAACACTAGGCCCCTCTACAACCCAAACATTCTCGGCAAGTTGTTGCATTGTACTCCCTTTCACTACGCACTATCTCTATAGTTTGTCCTCTTCTAAACAAATAAGTTCTTGAAAGCATGAAATAAAAATCAAGAAAGTCATTTAAAGAAGAATTAGAGAGCAAGTTATAGAGGAAGTAGAAACAAAAATGCCGACAGTATAACTGTCGGCATTTAGCAATTATCAGAGAGGTAATACTAAGCAGCGTTATCAGAAGGCAAACGGTGATTACTGTTATTTAGCAAGGCTAGGTTAGCTTCACGCGCTTTTTCTGCATTGCCAGCCATAATCGCATCATAAATTGCTTTATGCTCATCAATACAGGTGCCACCTTCTTTAGAAGAGTGATCAATAAAACCGATAAACATGGTGCGTAGTACGTTAGCAAAAGGAATGTAAAAGCTATTACCAGTAGATAGGAATACCAAACGGTGGAACTCCATATCTACGTCTGTCCACGAAGTGTCTTCATCAACCCCGGTAGCAACATCGAACATCTGTTGAAAAACAGCCGACAAGCCCATACGCTGTTCGGCAGTAGCATTTCTTGCCGCTAAGGCAGCTGCTTCTGGCTCGATAGCACGGCGTAAAGCCAAAAACTCTTGATAAGCTTGTTCTGTATTGCTTAAACCCATCATCCAATCAAGTAATTGGGAGTCTAAAAAGTTCCAGTATTCGCGGTCACGCACACGCGTACCAATTTTAGGGCGAGACTCTAATAAACCTTTAGAGTTAAGCAACTTAATCGCTTCACGTAATGCAGTGCGGCTTACACCAAATTGTTCGCACAAGTCGAGTTCGCCAGGAATAATGCTGCCCTGAGGCAAGCTCCCCGACAAGATGCCCCGGGCAATCTCTCTCGCTACTTGCAAATGTAGGCTTCGAGACGCACCTTCTATTTGCATGAATTCGTTAGACATAAAATAACCTTAATCAAATATTGTGTTAGCAATAACCAATCCGCCGGATTTATCATTGCTAACACAACTCATTCTACATTTAGTATGACTAATACTACCCTATTTGTAATAGACCAGATACAAAAAAAGCCGTCAAATGTAGGCTTGATCGCTATATTTGTAACACTTAAATACTAAAGTCTTAGCTCATTACCAAAGAAACAACACCCACCGAGTGCTTTCAGCCATTAAAAAAGCCACACTTAATGTAAGTGTGGCTTTGCTATTCTAAAGCGCTAAACGCAGCAATTAGATACCTAAAGCTTGTCCACCACCAATCTGTACAGTTTCTGCAGTGATGAATGAGGCATCTTTGCTTACCAAGAAAGAGATAGTTGAAGCAACTTCTTCGGGTTGACCTAAGCGGCCTAGTAGAATGCTATCTTTCCAAGAAGCAAATACTTCAGGCTTAGTTTCTTTGATTTGAGCATGGAATGGCGTATCAATAGTACCAGGAGATACTGCGTTAACACGAATACCAGCTGGCGCGAGTTCTTTTGCTAACGCGCGAGTTAAGGTATGTACCGCCCCCTTAGAAACGCCATATATGCCAGCACCCGGACCACCGGCATTCCAACCAGCATTTGAGGTGAAATTAATGATTGAAGCACTTTCACCTTTCTTCAAGAATGGAATTGCAGCACGCGATACAAAGAATGCACTATCTAAATTTAGCGCCATTACAAAACGGTAGAACTCAGTGGTCATTTCTTCCATAGGGCTACGACCGCCTAAGCCACCGGCGTTGTTTACCAGCACGTCAATTTTGCCAAACTTTTCACCAATTTTGGTCACATTGCTAGTAACTGCAACTTCATCAGTAACGTCAAAGCTATAGTATTCAGCTTCAATACCCAGTTCTTGTAATTGAGCAACGCGCGCTGCGCCGGCTTCATCTTCGATACCGTTCAAAACAACGGTATAGCCGTCTTCACCTAAACGTTTTGCCACTTGAAAACCAATTCCACCGGTTGCTCCGGTAATTAATGCAACTTTATTAGACATATCTACACTCTCAATTAAAGGTTAAGTAATGTTAGAGAGCCAACGGCCTCTTTAGTAATACAAATAGACTACACCTTGATAATTTGTAATACAAATACACAGATCACACTTTAGAAGTTATAGCGTAGGCCTATGCGGCTTCTTAACTCTCGTTGGCTAGATTGATCGGAAACTGAAACATCACCAAACTCTAACCACGGCGTCCAGCTGCCCATGCTGTAATGAATGGTAAAGTTGTTTTCATAATTAGTTCGGCCATTGTTATAGAGGTGATATTCAGAGTTGTCGGAGTAGTAATAGTTACCCTCTAGACCAAATGTCCATTGCTGATACTTATACCCAATGTTGGCGGTATAGCGATGGCGATACTTCTTAATATCTTCTCCCGGTTTTACGTCAAGTCGGTAACGGCCACTTAATGACAATCCCTTTACCTTTTCTGGGGTGTAGGTCAATCGGAGTTGCGGTTTGTAGGTAGCACCGGATTGACCAAACTCTATAGGCATACCAGGAATTAGCGCCCATTGATCGTTTATTTTATAGCGGTAGCCAAGGTCGATTTCAGATCCGTTTGATTGTAAGTCTTCCATGAATTTGCCCTCTTCTCCTTTAAATTTAAGCTCTAAAGCCATAGAGAAATTATTTTCAAAGGTATGGGCCATCTTTACTCGGCTAGCATGCTGCTTGGTATCGCTTTTGTACTCATGGCGAAAGTCCACTGAAGTCGCGAGAACGTTCGCACTCAGTAAACAACCACCGCTTAGTAACACCGCTAGACTGTATGATTTCATGTTTATAACTCTACATTGAACACAATAATTTGTATTACAATATCATTTTAATGCATTTTATAGACTAAACCGTTCAAAATGTGATCATCAGCATTAGTGTTGAAGCAAAACGTCTAACAGATCACCTTTTACAGCCCATTAATTTGATAGTTGATTCAAATGCAAAATATAATATGGCAAGGAGGACGGTAGGCGACATTGCTAACTTAGGGTGCAGCTATATTGCTTTACGAAGTGTTAGAACGTCTTGATAGCATGTAAACCTTCGAAGGCGACACATTTACTTTTAGAAGAGCGTTTACTGAAAAGAAAAATGCACCCTATAAAGTGCATTTTAGAACTGCTATTGTTAGCGATTTACAAATTCACGACTATTGCATCACAACTAGCTTGCTGGTCGGCGATGTTTCCATTTGTATCTAATTGAGCAATAGTGAGTGGTTGTATAAGGCCGAAGTAGAACTTTTAACAAACCCTCACATACTAAGTAGTGAGGGTTTATTGATTAGCAACAACTAGTTAGCAGTAAAGCCAAATGCTTCTGCTCGCGCCGCAACTTCTTCAGCTGTTAGCGTTGATAACCAGAACGCTGCATTATCAATTGCGCCATCAAGGTTTTTCTGCGAGCTGTTAGAACCACCACCGATGTACACTTTGTCACCTTCTTTGGTGTTTGCAATGTAATCAGTAATTTCAGCAGTACCTTCAAGTACACCATCTACATAAATACTTGCTGTAGTGCCATTGTAAGTTGCTACAAGGTGGGTATAAGTATCATCTTCTAATACTGAAGTTGCTTTAACTGATGTAGAACCACTACCATTATAGATGCGCAGCTCAGGGATTAAGGTGCTTTTGTTTACCACAACCTTCCAACCCTTATTGCTATCAGTATTTTCAAGTAGCTGTAAGTCTTGGCCAAGGTCAGCATTGAAGCTAGCGCTGGTTGACTTGTATACCAGCTCCATTGAAATCACACCGTTAATAGCAGCTAAAGGATCGGTCGTTGAGTCCATTACTGTATAATGGTAGCCAAATAAGCCAGAAGCAGAGGTTTGAGTAATAGACACCGCTGCATCAGCTTCTACTGCGCCATCAACCACAGCTCTAGCATTATCGTCAGCTTTACTCATTTGTAAAACTTTTGTACCTTCAGAAGGTGCAGCATCAATGCTACTGAAGCCCCATTCAAAATCAGCTGTTGGGCCAGTAGGCGTCTCAGGGTCAGTATCTCCAAAGCCGAAGACTTTAGCACGTTCTGCAATTTCCTCAGCTGATAGAGTTTCTAGCCAAAATGCTGCACTATCAATAGCACCAGCTAAGTTTTTCTGAGAGCTGTTAGAACCGCCACCAACGTATACTTTGTCGCCTTCTTTAGTATTTGCAATATAGTCAGTTACTTCAGCAGTACCCTCGAGTTCGCCATTAATGTAAATGCTGGCCGTTGTTCCATCGTAAGTAGCAACAAGGTGCATGTAAGTATCGTCCTCTACAACCGAAGTGGCTTTTATGCTGGTTGAGCCATCGCCATTGTAGATACGTAGTTCAGGAATCAAAGTGCTTTTATTTACAACTACTTTCCAACCGGTATTGCTATCAGTGTTTTCTAACAACTGTAGGTCTTGGCCAAGGTCAGCATTGAAGCTAGCACTATCAGCTTTAAAAGTAATTTCCATTGAAATTACACCATCAATAGCGGCAAGAGGGTCTGTGGTGCTATCCATGGTAGTGTAGTGATAACCGTAAGAACCAGATTCAGTAGACTGAGAAATAGATACGGCACCGTTCGAATCCACAGCGCCATCAACAACCGCTCTTGGATTAGCATCTGCTTTACTCATTTGCAGTTCTTTATCGCCCTGCGCAGCATCTGCGTCGATAGCGGCAAAGTCCCATTCATAGTCAGCAGTTGGAACTTCTACACCTGGCGTTTGTTCTTTTTCTGCATCAGCAATAGCCGCCAAAATAGTTTCGTCGGTTACTTCTGCTCCAGAGTCGTTATAGTCCACTCCATTTAAAGTGTAAGTAATTGCAAGAGCACCTGCATCATCAACTACATATGTACCGTCTACATCACCATAGGCAATATTGGTTTCTGAAACAGTGTAAGATTGAGTCGTGTAGGTATAAAGGTCGTTAGTTTCATCGTAGCTATAGATGGTTAGCACATCATCTACAAACTTATAGATTTGTGCGTATTCAGTCGACGACGTTGTGATATTCGAGGTTTCGCTAGAGATATTCCAATCGGTGTTTTCAATGGCATAAGTAGGCTCTGGTGGCGGAACGTATACTTCTGGCGCCTCAAAACAACCAAACATAAAAGTTGTGCTCATAGGGATTAGCAGCAGCTTAGACGGTTTCATTTAAACCTCCTTGTAGGTATAAATAATATTATTGTAATAGTTAAAATACTAATATTGCTAAGGTCATCCGTAGTTAAATAGTCCGAAACCTATTTAACGAAATACAACCAGATGACTTTTCCTTTCCAGACTATTCGCTCTCTTAAATGATTAGCCGGCGATAAGTTCCCATTTAAACCTCCTAACTACGGTAAAAATGATCATATTGTATTAGTAATACAAAACTATAATGTGGCAAAAGATTGTGATTGTAAAGTGACCGACTTCGCACTATTTGCGATTAATCTTTTTAGCTTCACAAGTCGTAGAATCTACATAAAAGCAGAGTGAGCGATGAAATTATTGATATTGCGAGGAACGAACTTATAGGCAAACTATAAAGCAAAATAACTGTTTAATAACTTATTAAGTAATGATCTTGAACACCACAACCCCAGTGGTTAAATTCTCCAGTTGCACCAGATATAAGTGAACACAGGCTAAAACTAGTAGGCTTGTTAACCAGCTAAATGCGCCTAGTTTTGTATCGCTAGCTAAGAGAAACACTCTGGCTTAGTTCCACTCTAATCCGTAATTGGTAATACAAATATCTTGTTTGCCCGTTTAGGTTCATCGGCAGAAGGTATATTGCTATTACTGGTTTAACGCTAACAAATTTTGTTACTTAAGGCGCTTAGCATCACTAATCTGATTGAAATGCCCCATTTCTTAAGCAAAACAAGATCAATCTCACAGACATCTGTTTAAAAAATAGGCTTTAATTGTATGACTATTTAAGCTTGTAGCTTTAATAGCAAAACAGAGTACTAGCTGATATAAGCTAAATACGCTGCAAAAAATAATAAGAAAGATATACATCGTTAAAACCTTCATTGCACTGTTGTCGGAACTGTTGGTTTTAATAATTAAACGCGAGAATAAGGACAACATTATGATTTTTGTAGGAATATTCCTGGCATTAGTCGCCTCTTACTTAGTAATAATGGACGTAGCAGCCATACTAAAAAGTCACCATTAAGATAAAAAACATGAATAAGACTAACGTTCTAACCGACGCAGTTTGTCGGTTAGAATACTTAACCAAGCGCTAAACTCCCATTCCAACACTGAATCGTCTTCGTTATTAATTCTTTAAAAGCTTTCTTCAAACCAAAGATTTATACCGACTCCTGTGCAAATAACGCATACTTAAGCAATTGTTTAGACAGTATTTAGTATTATGGACTTAGAAGAAATCTATCGTCGTGACCTAAACTTACTCATAGCTTTAAAGGTGCTCATCGAGGAAGGTAGCGTAAGTAAAGCGGCTATCCGCTTGAGTCTTAGTCAATCGGCGATGAGTAGAGTATTAACCCGCCTACGTGACTTACTCAATGACCCTTTATTTATTCGCCAAGGGCAAGGTTTGGTGCCTACTGAGCGAGCGTTAGAATTGAATCAAGCCTTACAAGGTCCCTTAGAAAACCTGCGTCAGGTACTTAGCCCAAACGTGTTTAACCCAGCAGAATGCAGCCAACATTTCACCATTGCTACTACTGACTATGCAATGCAAACCATTCTGCCCTTTGCCCTAGCAAGGATTTATCAAGAAGCGCCGAATATCTCTCTCGAATTTGCTCCTCTGCAGCATGAACAACTCGCCCAACAGTTATCTGCAGATGGCTGTGATATGGCGATTTGTCGACCTACCAAACCTGTGGCCCCGCTTGCTAAAGATAGTTTGGGTTTAGTGAGTGTATTTTGCTTACTTGCCAAGCATCACCCATTGGCAAACAAAGAGCTCACTCTAAAAGAGTATTTGGCTTATCCACACGCGATGATAGCCATTAGCGATGGCGTTAAAAGCTTGCTGGATGAAGCATTATCTGGTCAAGATAAACCACAACTGCTGCTTCGCGCCTACCACTTAGAAGCGGCCCTAGCAATTAGTGAACAAGTCCCGGTTATTATTACGGTTCCCGCTGATCTAGCCTATTTAGTCGCGGAAAAGAATCAACTGGTAGTTAAACCGCTGCCTTTTGAATTTAAGCCTTTTGACTACTCACTGTTATGGCACCCACGCTGCGAGCACTCTGCTCCGCAAATTTGGCTACGCAATGTAATTAAACAAGAATGTAGCCGCTTAATAAGCAAACGAGTGCAAGACATGGGATTAGTAGAATAGGTGCTAAGCAATCAAAAGCAGAGCAACAAAAAAGCCGACCTTATAGATCGGCTTAGACGTAAGTTACTATGTTTTTAAAGCTTGATAACCACCCGCCCAGTGACTTGGCCATTCGTTATAGCTTCAGCGTATTCCGCGACTTGCTCTAATTCCACTTCGGTGCACGCTTGCTGGTAGTAACTATCTGGAAGCAACTCAGCTAAACGTTGCCACGCTTTAATCCGCTTCGCACGTGGGCAGCTCACTGAATCTATGCCTAACAAGCTAACATTACGCAAAATAAACGGCATTACCGTAGTCGGTAAATCGAAGCCGCCAGCTAAGCCACATGCGGCAACGGCGCCATTGTAATCCATTTGAGCCAGTACTTTAGCCAATACCTTGCTACCCACGGTATCAACTGCACCGGCCCAAACTTGTTTTTCTAAGGCGCGCGCTGGCTCTTCAAACACGCTACGGTCGATAATTCGACTAGCGCCAAGTTCTTTTAATAAAGCACCATTTTGTTCTATTCGACCACTAACAGCAGCCACTTTATATCCCAGCTTAGCAAGTAAGGTAACGGCTACCGAGCCAACACCGCCACTAGCACCTGTAACTAGAATTTCACCCGATTCAGGCGTAATACCGGCATCAACTAAGGCTTGTACACATAACATAGCGGTAAAACCAGCAGTACCTACCATCATGGCTTGCTTACCACTTAAGCCTTCAGGCAGAGGAACTAACCAATCCGCTTTTAAACTGGCTTTTTCTGCCATTCCACCCCAATGGCCTTCACCAACTCCCCAACCTGTTAACACCACTTTGTCACCAGCAGCGTAACGAGGGTCGTGAGATTGCTCAACGGTACCGGTTAAATCAATTCCGGGCACCATAGGGAAATTGCGAACAATTTTGCCTTTACCAGTAATGGCTAGGCCGTCTTTATAGTTAAGTGAGGAATAATCAACTTTTACAATTACGTCACTCTCGGGCAAGTCGGTATCATTAAGTTGGCGAATGCTAGAAGTGGTTTGTTTCTCAACTTGATCGAGAACGAGTGCCTTAAACATAGTAGAGCTCCGAGTTAGTAAGCAAAATTTACAAATATCAGTGTAGCCGCTCTAGCTCTATGTATTAAATGAATTTTTATCATTTAATACATGTACAACACTCATAACGACTAAAGTTTAGTCGCTTCGCTACTTAGCGCGCCGAAGTTAGCAGGCTTACTTGAATAAGAGAGCTATCTAATTGAGCAAGCTTTTGTTTTGCCAGTCGAATGCACTTACCGCAAGTGTTGCCCAACTGCTTTGCTTGTTTTAACTGCTTAACTGTTTTTAAGCCTTGCGCATAACTAACAGTCAATGCTTGATCGTTAATCTGTTCACATAAACACACCCACATAAGTTTGCTCCTGTATTCAAAAAACTAAAGCAACGTTAAATCAAGGCTAACTGGCTAAGCAGTTACACACTGGAGTGTTAACCAGAACGCAAAACCGGAGCTAGGTAACTTTAGGTAACAAACAGCTAGGTAAAAAGCGTTAACTTACTGTATTAACGGGAGTAAACCGTAATTTACTCAACACTTAGATGTTTGCATAAGAGAATATGTCACTCAATATTTACTGAGACATCATCATGCAAAGCGTACAAATTCTGATTTGTTTATCACTGTTAGCATTAGGACTAAGTAAGAGTTTGCAAGCGCAACAATTTGCAGATTTGTCCAAACAGGTTTCCCCTTACAACCACAAACCCTTGCTGAGTGATGTCGATGAACTAAGCAATTATCAAAGCATGAAACGTTACTTGTCGGTAAATCATGGCTTAGACTATCAAATTCAAATTGCGCCTATTGCCCAAACCGACGGCCATGGACATAACTACCTTGATAACGAAACCGACCTGATTATCACCAAGCGATTTTGGGAAGACCAACAAGGTTACGGCAAGCTAGTATTTGCCGGCGTGATGGTTAACATGCTTAACAACAGCTATACCCGAAAATTTTCCGACGATGTCGGATTAGGGCCAAGTCAACCAAATGGTGGAATGACAGGACCAGACCAAAACATCACCGCAATTAACGGCTTATGGTGGGAACATAGCTTACTAAACCATGGACTCACCTATCGCCTAGGACACCTTTACACCACCCGACTATGGGCAACCAACAAATATCTAAGTGATGATCGTAGCACCTTTATGGCCTCGCCATTTTCACACCAAGGCTTAAGTTGGACTAGTGGTCAACGTGCACTAGGCGCGACATTGTCAGTTCAAAACCAATGGGCCTATGTGCAGGTGGGGTTTAACGATGCGAAACCTAACGGCAAAGATATCGACATTCGTAGCTTTAGTGATGGGAAATTTGTACGCCATCTTGAGCTAGGGCTAACACCAAGCTTTGACTTTGGTGAAGGTGAATACAAAATCAGTCTTGCAGACATCGACGATACAACTAGCTCACACACCTCGGCAAATGAGTTAGAGGCAAATAAGGCCGGTCAAACTTTATCTCTGAGTGTAAGCCAGGACTTTGGCGATCTCGGCATCTTTGCTCGCTACAATCGCTCTTATCAACGTTATGCAGCAAAAACTAAAGCAGTTGCCGTGACCGGCCTAGTGATAAATGATTTGTTAGACAACCAAGATGTATTAGGCATTGGATACGCCGAAGTAGAACCCGTTGATAGGATCCGCAAACAACACGGAAACGAAAAGTCCATCGAGATTTATTACGATATAAAACTGACTAATCGCTTAAGCATTGCGCCTGATATTCAATACTACTTTACCAAAGCAGCCACCAAAGGCATTAACACTGCTGGAGATACCATTTTGGGCTTACGACTTCGCTATATGCTGTAGTGCCTATAACGATACGTCGTCAGCACATATAACCATCGCCTTACCCAACGCACTGTAACAAGTTACTGGGTCTTTTAAGATGTCACTAGGAAGCTGCTGCGCCGCTTCCTTATTGATGGTGACTTCATTAAAGCCTTGTTCCGCATGATCATAAATTTCGGTGCCATCTTGCAGCGCCCAATAGATTGTTGAATCGTTAGCGCTGGCACAGATTTTTATCTCACAAGGCATAAGCGTTATCTCATCACCTTGATAAACTCGGCACTCAAACACATCTCTTCCACAGCCTGCATTCGCTGAGATGCAATAAAACAGTGCTAAAGCTATTGCGATAAGTTTAAACAACTAGTTTACTCCCTGCGGTTTCAAGAAATAGTATCACCAGAGGGTTTTATGTTCTTAAAGCTTTCTCGTGGCGCTTTAGCAGACGCAAACCTAAACACATTTTTATCGACATCGCGATGAATGGTGATATCGATATAGGTGGTTTGATTAGCAGCACACACTTCATCGATGGCTAAACCCTCAGAGCGAAACTGGGTGTTGGTGTAAAAAGAAAAGCCCTTGTTTGGTCTAGCCATCACTTGCAGTCCAAAACAGTTATCTTTAATTTGCGACATTTTGTCGGCATCAATGTAATACACCAAGCTATGTGTTGCTTTATTCATTTGCTTATCGACAAAGAAACCATCCGGTAATTGATGAGGTTTATAACCTTTACCTGCTAGTAGCAACACATCGTAGTTTTCATTGTGAATGTGCTCGCCAGTTTGGTCTCTAACCCGTACAACCAACATGCAATATTTACCAATGGTTCGCTTTTTACCGAGCGGCACTTTGGCTTGTTCGGTTTGGCTTAACTGCGTTAGCTCAGTACTGCGTTGCTGATAATCACTGGCACTATTTACTTGCAAACATGCAAGTACTTGGTCAACAACGATATGATGATTAGCAGAGCTCGCTTTATTCGCCATAATGCCCATTTTGGTCCCTGAATGACTAAATTCACTTAGTATCCCAATAGGTACTTCTGCAGGGCGCCGAACAGGCTCAACTTCGCTAGGATTTAGTCGATATGCTTTACCTTGAAAACCTGTCAGCTGTTCTTCAGACTGCTCTAGAGCAAAATAACGGTAATTCATATTGGCACCCGCTACGCGTACCACGCCATCTGAGCCTGACTCTACCAAGTAGCCATTTAAAAAATCATAGAACTTAGTATCAATCCCCTGCCCACTTAATACAAAGGGATAAAAGCTGTTGCCAACATAATCATAAGCCATGCCATTTTCATTTAGCTGCCACTGACCTTGGCTACCCAGGCACAGCCAATCTAATACTCTTTGGCCTGGCTCAACACCCGCAAACCAAGATTTGATACGCCCAACTCGCTGTTTACCTAACACAGCTAAACTAGAGCCATGGTTAGCTGGTGCTAACATCACTAAATGCTTAAGCGGTAACGAAGCCAGACCTGCCGCACCGTAATACTTATCAACCCAAGAACGCACAACCGGCCCACCAGTAGAGTGGGTAATACAAGAGAACTCTTGAATGCCTGTTTCGTTACCGGGTAAATCCAATAAGGCTTGCTGCATAGCTCGCGCGATATCATCCATCGATACTTCATCATGGAAACTAATGTATTTACCTAAATAGATATGTTCTAAATCTAGCTGCAAACCTGCAGCGCTAGCTTTAGCCACTAAAGACTGTGGTAGCTCGCCGTATGTGGAGGTATTAGTCACACTCCAGCCATGCACAAAAATCAATTTCATCGTATTACGTCCATGTAATTTAAATAGCTAATTCAAAAGCTTAGTTTTTTTCGCAAACGATTGTTAACCGTAAGTTAAAAAAAAGCAATCACCCTTTTACACTATTGCATAGCCTAGGTAAGCCAATAGCAAAGTGCGATGTAAGTAACGAGAAAAGGCGCGATGAGGCTGTAGTAGATAGTGGACAGCAAAAACGCGGTAGAGCTATGGCTTACGCAATCTAAGCACTAAGTTTTGAACACTAACGGGCGCTGGCTGAGTATAGCGCTGGACAATAAACACTATCGCAAAATTTACGAGCATTCCCAGGGCGCCAATTCCCTCTGGAGAAATCCCCCAAAGCCAGTACTCCGAATGGTTTAGGGCTGGAGATACAAACTTAAAGAAACCCACGTAAGCCAAGGTGATACTCATGCCGCTCAGCATGCCGCTTATTACCGCTGTACGCCCAATGGACTTAACAAATATACCTAAAACAATGGCTGGGAACAGCGAGCTAGCCGCCAAACCAAAAGCAATAGCAACCACTTCCGCAACTAAGGCCGGAGGGTTAATGCCTAAATAGCCAGCAGCGCAAATTGCTAAAATTGCGCAGCAGCGTGCCACTTTCAGTTCCTGTTTATCACTAAGTTTTTTTTGCCAAGTTTGTTTCACTAAATCATGTGATATCGAGCTAGCAATCACCAGTAACAGGCCTGCAGCGGTAGAAAGTGCTGCTGCTAAACCTCCCGCAGCAACCAAGGCCACGACCCAGTTTGGCAACTGTGCTAACTCCGGTGAGGCCAGCACCACAATATCTTGATTAATGGTGACTTCATTGCGCTGATCTCCCGAGTAAAACAAACGGCCATCACCATTTTCATCTCGCCACTCCACCAGGCCAGCTTGCTGCCAATGAGCTAACCAGCTGGGTTGTTGTTCTTCAGCAATGCCGTTTGAATCCAAGCCGTTGATAGACTCTATAATATTGACTTTTGCAAAGGCTCCCACCGCCGGTGCTGCGGTGTACAATACGGCAATAAAAGCTAAGGCATAACCGGCAGATGCTCTGGCTTCCGCTACTTTAGCGACAGTGAAAAACCGTACAATTATATGCGGTAATCCAGCAGTTCCCATCATCAATGCAGCAGTGATAAACACTTGATCACTCAGATTTCGGGTGCCATTGGTAAACTTGGCAAAACCTAACTCTTCAGATAAACCATCAAGCTTATCTAACAAATAAACATTTGAAGCTCCACTAACATTGCTACCTAAGCCAAACTGTGGAAACACCTGCCCAGTTAAGGCTATTGATGTAAAAATAGCGGGAACCAAAAAGGCAAAAACCAATACGCAGTATTGCGCAACCTGGGTATAGGTAATGCCCTTCATTCCTCCCCACACCGCGTAAAAGAACACGATTGCCATGCCCAATAATATGCCTAAATTTACGTTCACTTCTAAAAAGCGCGCAAACACCACACCAACGCCGCGCATTTGCCCAGCAACATAAACAAAAGAAATGAACACCGTGCATATTACCGCTAGCACTCTCGCCCGCTTAGAGTAATAACGCTGACCAAAAAAATCGGCGACAGAGTATTGGCCAAAACGATGCAAGTAGGGCACTAAACATACCGCTAGCAGCACGTATCCGCCCGTCCAACCCATTAAATAAACGGCCCCATCATAGCCAAGAAAAGAAATAACCCCTGCCAAAGAAATAAAAGAAGCCGCCGACATCCAAGTAGCAGCAGTAGCCATGCCATTGGTAAGCGGGTGAATGCAAGCATGAGCAATGTAGAAGTCTTGGGTATTGTTGGCTTTAGCCCAAATGGCTATCACCATATACAGCGTGAAACTAGCCGCAACGAATAAAGAAGTCCAAGTTTGAATGTCCATATCTAGCGATACTTATCCTACTGGAGCTAAGATGCTGATAATCGAAAAGAGACACCAACAAAACAGACCCAAAGTTAACAGATTGTTACGCATTAACTTAGGGCGCATTTAGCCACTTGAAACTTATACTTTGGTATAGATGAGACACTCAATAGCAAAGGCGCTTTACTAATTCACAGATTCAAACGTAAGCTATTGAATAGAAACAAAAAGAAGACCAAAACCCTTCTGTCATCCTTTAGTCTAAACAATGATAAACAGGGCGATATTTCTATAAAAAAGACAAAAAAAGAGCTCTTGCAAAGCAAGAGCCAATGGAAACGTGCTTTTTGGAAACCTTCAACACTACTCCCCTCGATGTAGTGCTCGCCGACCAAAGCTAGAAGGTTCAAGCTACTAAACTAAATTAGCATGCTGATTTTGTAGGTCAACTATAAATTTTACAATTCATTAACTTTATGTGAGCAGCCTAACACGCTGAAGAAACGATGCATTTTTCGATCTCTTTTATTTCTTTAAACGTACTTTACTTAAATAGAGCGAAGCAAATCACGCCTGTTTGTAATACTCAAAGAGCCTTGCGCGGGAAATCTTGAACAGACAGGATGGCAACAATTAATGACTAAAGGTTTTTAAAAAAATGCTTATTTTTTAGAAATTTATTTTTGCCATGGTATAAACTTATTTTAGCGCTTCATGAAATCTTTTGTTTCCAAATTCTATCTTTTATAGAGATAGCTTGTATTTAGGAGGCCTAGGCCATGAGTATTTTTGACCACTATCAACAGCGTTACGAGCAGGCTCAAGAAGAAGAGTTATCCCTCGACCAGTTTTTAACACTTTGTAAAGAACAACCAAGTACTTACGCCAGTGCGGCAGAACGCCTTTTGCTCGCCATTGGCGAGCCAGAAATGGTAGATACCTCTAAAGACCCACGCCTAAGCCGGCTTTTCTCCAACCGTATTATTGCTCGTTATCCCGCTTTTAAAGAATTTTACGGGATGGAAGACAGCATTGAACAAATTGTCTCTTATCTAAAACACTCTTCTCAAGGTCTTGAAGAGCGCAAGCAAATACTTTACTTGTTGGGTCCAGTAGGCGGTGGTAAGTCATCCTTAGCCGAAAAGCTCAAAGCCCTTATGCAACAAGTACCTATCTACCGCTTAAAAGGCTCGCCAGTAAACGACCACCCATTTTGTCTATTTGACGCTAATGAAGATGGCAACATTCTAGAAAAAGAATACGGCATTAGTAAGCGCCATCTAAAAACCATTATGTCTCCTTGGGCGGCCAAACGTTTAAATGAATACGGTGGGGATATTACTAAGTTCAAGGTGGTAAAATGCTACCCATCTATCATCAACCAAATTGCGATAGCTAAAACTGAGCCCGGCGATGAAAACAATCAAGATATTTCATCTCTGGTGGGTAAAGTAGACATTCGCCAATTAGAACATTTTGCGCAAAACGACCCCGATGCCTACAGCTACTCAGGCGCACTATGTAGAGCTAACCAAGGTTTAATGGAGTTTGTAGAGATGTTTAAAGCGCCTATTAAGGTGCTACACCCTCTACTCACCGCCACCCAAGAAGGTAACTTCAACGGTACCGAAGGGCTCTCGGCAATTCCCTTCGAAGGCATTATTTTGGCTCACTCAAATGAATCCGAGTGGCAAAGCTTTAAAAACAACAAAAACAACGAGGCCTTTTTAGACCGTGTTTATATTGTAAAAGTGCCTTATTGCTTACGAGTAAGCGAAGAGATAAAAATTTATCAAAAACTACTGGATAATAGTGAGTTAAACACAGCCAAATGTGCTCCTAGCACCTTGGAGTTATTATCGCAGTTTTCAGTCCTATCGCGGCTTAAAGACCCAGAGAACTCAAGCATCTATTCAAAAATGCGAGTTTACGACGGTGAAACACTTAAAGACACCGATCCTAAAGCCAAGTCTTATCAGGAGTATCGTGACTTTGCCGGGGTAAATGAAGGCATGGAGGGTTTATCTACCCGTTTCGCCTTCAAGATACTATCGCGAGTATTTAATTTTGATACCACCGAGGTGGCGGCTAACGCAGTGCATCTGTTCTATGTGCTTGAACAACAAATAGAGCGCGAGCAATATAGCCAAGAAGTGGCAGACCGCTACTTAGAACACTTAAAAGGCTACTTAATTCCTAAGTACGTCGACTTTATCGGCAAAGAAATTCAAACCGCTTATTTAGAGTCGTACTCAGAATACGGACAAAACATTTTTGACCGCTACGTTATTTACGCCGACTTTTGGATTCAAGACCAAGAGTATCGAGATCCTGATACTGGCCAACTATTTGACCGCGCCGCACTCAATGCCGAGCTAGAAAAAATAGAGAAACCTGCGGGTATTAGTAACCCCAAAGATTTTCGTAATGAAATCGTCAACTTTGTACTCCGCGCTCGCGCGGGCAATGACGGCAAAAACCCTAACTGGACCAGCTACGAAAAACTTCGCACTGTTATCGAGAAGAAAATGTTCTCGAATACCGAAGACTTGCTACCTGTTATTTCATTCAATACTAAAACCTCTGCCGACGACCAACAGAAACACGATGATTTTGTTGCCCGAATGATGGAGAAAGGATACACCCGCAAACAAGTGCGCTTGTTGTCGGAATGGTATTTACGCGTTCGTAAATCGTCTTAGATTTGATGGAGGGCGCCTATGGCTCATTTTATCGATCGACGTTTAAATGGTAAGAATAAAAGCGCGGTGAACCGCCAGCGCTTTATTCGCCGCTATAAAAGCCAAATTAAACGCGCAGTAAACGATGCGGTTAATCAGCGCAGTATCCAAGACTTGGAGAACAGCGAAAGCATAAGCATTCCTCATAAAGATATTACCGAGCCCTTTTTTCACCAAGGTGAAGGGGGACATCGCCAACGCACCCTACCTGGTAACGATCAGTTTGGAACTGGCGACAAAATAGAACGTCCTCCCGGAGGAGAAGGAGCAGGAGGACCAGGTGATGGTGAGGCCAGTGACCAAGGTGAAGGCACCGAAGAATTTCAATTTAACATTTCCAAAGACGAATACCTTGATATTCTATTTGACGATTTGGAGCTACCCAATCTTCAAGAAACAGACGTAGATAGCATTGTTGAATACCGCACCGCCCGCGCCGGCTTTACCAACGACGGGGTGCCAGCCAATATAAATATTGTGCGCTCTTTACAAAACTCGCTAGCGCGACGAATGGCGATGGGAGGAGACAAGCGCAAGCGCTTACGTGCATTGGAACAACAACTTGAACAAAGCCAATCAGACTCGCAAGTTCCACATAGTGAGATTGAAGCGATAAAAGCAGAAATCGAGGTATTAAAACGCAAACTTTCGAACATCCCATTTATCGATACCTTCGATCTTAAATTTAATAACTTTGCTAAACACCCAGTACCAAGCAGCCAAGCGGTGATGTTTTGTTTAATGGATGTCTCTGGCTCTATGGACCAAGCCACCAAAGACATTGCCAAGCGTTTCTACTTACTGCTCTATCTATTTTTGACCCGCAGTTACGAAAAAATCGAGGTAGTGTTTATTCGCCACCACACTCAAGCTAAAGAAGTTGATGAGCATGAATTTTTCTACTCTCAAGAAACCGGTGGCACCATTGTTTCTAGCGCACTTAACTTAATGGATAAGATTATTGAAGAGCGCTACCCGCAAAACCAATGGAACATATACGCAGCACAAGCTTCCGACGGCGATAACTGGGCAGATGATTCACCCAAGTGTCGCGCATTACTGGAGAAGACCCTGCTACCTCTAAGTCGTCATTACGCTTACATAGAAATAACCAGCCGTGCCCACCAAAGCTTGTGGCACGAATACGAACAACTCAGTGAAATTTTCCCTAACTTCTCTATTCGTCATGTGAAAAATGCCGAGGAAATATTGCCGACATTTAGAGACCTCTTCAAAAAAGCCACTGTGTGAGGCCCTTATGAGCAAAACAAAGATGTTGCCCGATGGACCAGATTGGACCTTTGAAATGCTTGAGCTTTATCATCAAGAAATTGAGAAGGTTGCACAACACTATCAATTAGATACCTATCCTAATCAAATTGAAGTAATTACCGCCGAGCAAATGATGGATGCCTATTCCAGCGTAGGTATGCCGATTGGTTATCACCACTGGTCCTATGGCAAAAAATTCATCCAAACTGAACAAACCTACAAACGCGGCCAAATGGGCTTGGCCTACGAAATTGTTATTAATTCAGACCCTTGTATTGCTTACTTAATGGAAGAAAACACCATGCCAATGCAGGCTTTAGTTATCGCCCATGCCTGCTTTGGCCACAATAGTTTTTTCAAAAACAACTACCTGTTTAAAACTTGGACCGATGCCAGCTCAATCATCGATTATCTGGTATTTGCCAAAAACTACATTAGCAAGTGCGAGGCTCGCCATGGTGTACAAGCGGTTGAAGACTTGCTCGACTCTTGCCACGCTCTAATGAATTACGGTGTCGACCGTTACAAGCGCCCTAGCCCAATTTCAATGGAAGAGGAAAAATCTCGCCAAGACGCTCGAGCAGAATACTTACAGAGCCAAATCAATGAACTGTGGAAAACCATTCCTACCAAAGAAGATCCAAACGTAGAAAAGCGTCAGCGTTTCCCAGCTTCTCCAGAAGAAAACATTCTCTACTTCATCGAAAAACATGCCCCCTTATTGGAGACTTGGCAGCGAGAAATTGTTCGCATAGTAAGAAAAATCAGTCAGTATTTTTACCCTCAAAAACAAACTCAAGTGATGAATGAAGGATGGGCTACGTTCTGGCATTACACCATCACTAATCATATGTTCGACCATGGACAAGTGAGCGAGCGTTTTATTCTTGAAATTTTACACAGCCACACCAGCGTAGTAATGCAACCGGCTTATAACAGTCCATATTTTAACGGGATAAACCCTTACGCGCTGGGTTTCGCTATGATGACCGATATCCGTAGAATATGTGAGTCGCCCACCGATGAGGACCGCAAATGGTTCCCCGATATCGCGGGCAGTGATTGGCTTCAAACCCTACACTTTGCTATGCAAAACTTTAAGGATGAAAGTTTTATTAGCCAGTACTTATCGCCTAAGGTAATACGTGACTTAAAACTATTCACCCTCGATGATGACGAAAACAAGCCCTACTTAAAAGTTAAAGCCATTCATGATGACCATGGCTACCAAAAAGTGCGTGAAGCGCTCAGTGCCCAATACAATCTAAGTAACATTGAACCTAATATTCAAGTTCATAACGTAAACCTTCGTGGGGACCGTTCACTTACCTTACGCTACGTCCCTCATCAAGGCATTCCACTAGGCAAAAGCAAAGATGAGGTGATTAAACACCTTCATCGCTTATGGGGCTTCGATGTGATTCTCGAGCAAAGTGATGATAAAGGCGACGTACAAGAAATAGCCCGCTGCCCAGCACAAGAATAACAATGCTGTTTATAAAAAAAGGCCACCATATGGTGGCCTTTTTTATTTAAAGGGAATTTAGAACAACGCTTTATTCAGCATTAAGTGGCAAACAATAGATGCGGCATAACCTAAGGCAATAACCGGTGCCCAGCGCAGGTGGCTAATAAAGGTATAGTGGCCTCTAGCCTGCCCCATTAACGCAACCCCTGCCGCAGAGCCAATCGATAACATGCTACCACCCACCCCTGCGGTTAGCGTCACCAATAACCATTGGCCTAAGGACATTGCTGGCTCCATGGTAAGAACTGCAAACATCACTGGGATGTTATCTACAATGGCACTTAATACCCCAACGGCGATATTGGCGTAGGTTGGGTCCCAATTTAAGTACATGGTGTTAGATGCCATTTCTAGGTAACCAATAAATCCAAGACCACCAACACAAACAACCACGCCGTAGAAGAACAATAAGGTGTCCCACTCGGCCCGCGCTACCCGGTTAAAAATATCAAAGGGCACTACACTGCCTAAGGCTTTTAATCGGGCATCATCACGATGAGAAATCGCATCAACGGCTTTTTTATGCAAGCTAGACGCAAGTGTTTTGCGCAAGAAGAAACCAAAGAACTGTAAGTAACCTAAGCCCATCATCATGCCCATTACCGGTGGCATGTGGAACAAGCTATGCCCCATTACAGCTGTGGCAATTGTTATTAAAAACAAACCTACAATTCGTCTTGCACCGCGTTTTAATTCAACTTCTTCGTGTTCTGCTTCTACTGCTTCAGCAGAAACAAACATCGACATGATAAAGGCAGGAATAACAAAATTAACAAATGAAGGGATTAACAAATCGAAGAACTGACCAAAAGTAACCAAACCTTTTTGCCAAACCATCAGGGTAGTAATATCACCAAAAGGACTAAATGCGCCACCAGCATTAGCGCCAACAACAATATTGATACACGCTAAGTTAATAAACCGGCTATTACCTTGCGCTACTTTAGTCACCACCGCACACATCAGTAGTGCAGTGGTAAGGTTATCAGCCACCGGCGAAATAACAAAGGCTAAGCAGCCCGTTAACCAAAACAGCTTACGATAACTCAGCTTTTTACTAACCAGCCAAGCTCGCAATGCATCGAATAAGCGTCGTTCCTCCATGGCATTGATGTATGTCATCGCCACCAGCAAGAACAGCATTAATTCTGAAAACTCCAATAAGTTATGGCGAAAGGCATCGGTTACCAGCTCTTCGTGACCAGAGCCGCGATAATAAATAGCAATCAAAAACCAAATTAAGCCTGCGGCGACCAGCACGGGTTTCGACTTTCTTAGATGAATAACCTCTTCACTCATCACCAATAAGTAAGCAATGGCAAAAATGACTAAGGCGCTATAGCCCACCCAAGACGAGGTTAAGCTCAAGCCATCAGCGGCATAACTAGCAGAAGAAAAAAACAACAATAGCAGAGGCAACAATATACGCATTAAATCCCACTCCTTAGGCGAATGCTCATTTGTTTTAGATTGATAAAGATTTCGTTCTAGCGTCCGTAGCTTAGGGCGCTGGCACTTCGATGATTGTTCATTGCATTTTCAGCTTTGCTTATTAGTGCCTCAATATTGTTGGCAGTGCCATCTACGCAAGCCACCCCCAACCGAGAGCCAAGTTCTAACTCATCAAGATAGTTGAGCCAAAATTCGCTACCTAAAGCATCGTGGATCCGTTCTGCAGTATCCAAAGCTTGGTACAAGCTAGATTCAGGTAAACCAATAACAAACTGATCTTTTTCGCAACGCGCTAACAAGTCAACTTTGCGTACCTTAGATTGTAAAAAATTCGCTAGTTTAACCAATAACTTATCAGCTTCATCAGCGCCTAATTTATCACGGTATCGACTAAAATGATTGACGTTAATCAAAACAATAGAATAGGCATTCTGATAACGAGAGGTACGTTCAATTTCTATCTCAGAAAACTGTTTAAAGCGGGCAAAGTTAGCACAGCCAGTCAGCTCATCGGTATCGATAGATTGCTTAAACAAAGGCAGGTTTTCGCTACTTGGCTGTTCTTTCTCTTGAAACAAATCTAAACCTTGTTCATGAGTATAGCGATGACGCCACAAGGCATGACAAAGACAAACGATGATACATACCAATAAACAGTTCACTAAGGCATTTGGCAGCTCGACATAAGGCCAATTTTGTACTTGGCTTGCGTTTAAGGGCTCAACACCACTCAAAGTGAGCAAAGTAGCAACAACTATCAACATAACTGCGAGCAAGATAGGTAAATAGAAACAAATAAACAGTAGCGGTAGGCTGTAAACTAACCAATCGGGAACGGCACTAAACTGCAGCTCCTCTCCACCATGCATTAACGCGAAGACTAAAGCGAAATGAATCACTGCATGGCCGGCTAACAAGGCATGGGCTGAGCGAGCCGTCACCAACTTTAAACCACGCCAGGTGAGCAACATTTGATAACAAAACCAAATGCTTAATGCTAAAGATGCGCCTATATTGGCTTGTTGCCACCAAGAAGCAAGTACACCCGATTGAAAAAGATAAGAAATAACACACAAGCAATAGAGCGATTGAACCCAAAAGAGATGTTGGCGCTGTTGTTGCCACTGCCAGTTAGCAAATTGCCGCTCTTGGCTTGAGGAAGAAAAGCCCATAAATACGCTTTTCCACGCTTGCATAACTTGTGGCTGTTGCATCTTTCCTTTAACTCCTGTTGTTAAATCAAAGAGAACACCGATATAAACTAGTTTAGATTTGCGCCTAGGGCTACAATATCGGCTTTAATTGCCAAACAAAGAATCATTGTGACTTCACTTAAGCATACTCGCTATCGACAGTTTTTCCCGTCATTAAACGGTACTAATCAGCCATTTGCATACCTTGATAGCGCAGCTTCAACTCAAGTCCCTGAAGTTGTCTTAAAAGACATTGAACAATATTACCGCCAAGGTCATGCCAATGTACATAGAGCAAGTCATAGCTTTGCTCGACATGCTACCAATGCCTTTGAATTAGCAAGGAAAACACTTGCAGAATTTATTGGCGCTAAAGCGCAAAATATTATTTGGACCAGCGGAACAACTCAAGCTGCCAACCTACTGGCAGATGGCCTCGCCCATTTAGTTGATGAAGGCGACGAAATTTGGGTTAGCGAGCTCGAGCATCACTCAAACTTAGTACCTTGGCAGCAACTAGCCTTTAAGCGTAAGGCGAATCTGAAAGTAATTCCTGTACTAGACAATGGCGATATAGATTTAGCTTACGTTCGCCAGCAACTTAGCGACAAATGTAAAATTGTTGCCGTTGCCCATGTATCAAACAGTATTGGTGCTATGCAGCCAATACCCGAATTATCTAGGCTAGCCCACCAGTTCGGCGCAAAAATAGTGGTGGATGGCGCACAAGCTGTAGCCCACTTAGACGTTGACGTTAATCGCTTAGGTTGTGACTATTATTTGTTTTCTGGACACAAGTTATATGGGCCAACTGGCATTGGCGCGCTATATGGAAGCGAAGAAGCCTTAGGGCTGCTCGAGCCCAGCGTGTTTGGTGGAGAGATGATAAGTAAGGTGTCTTTTGAAACCAGCACCTGGAACAGTCTTCCTTATCGCCTAGAAGCGGGGACCCCAAACATTGCTGGTGCGATAGGTTTGGCCTCAGCCATTAAGTTCTTAGCACAGTTCCCTTTAAAAGAGCGTCTTAGTCACGAGCGCCAATTATTAGCTTATGCGCTACAGCAGCTTAAACAGCACCCTAAGGTTGAACTGGTTGGTGAACCGATGATGAGAGTTGGTTTAATTGCCTTCAACTTGCAAGGTGTTCACCCTCAAGATGCTGCCACCCTATTTGACCAATACAATGTTGCTTTGCGCTGTGGCCATCATTGCGCAATGCCCTTAAGCAGTCGTTTGTCTCCAGAAGGCAGTATTCGTTTGTCACTTGGCTTATATAACAATCAACAAGATATCGACCAAGCGATAGAAGCAATTGATAAAATTATGGAGTTGTTTGGTGAATAGAGCACCGCAAGTTGAACTAGACATAGAACAGATTGAACAGCGCTTTGTTAATTGTAAGTCTTGGGAAGAGCGTTACCGCCAACTGCTGCTGTTAAGCAAACTACTGGGCCCGATGGACTCTCAATACCAAATACAAGAAAACTTAGTGCAAGGCTGCGAAAGTGATGTGTGGCTGTATTATGCCAATACGCAGCTACTGGTTGATAGTAATGCGAAAATCATCAAAGGTTTACTGGTGATCGTGCTAGCCAGCTTTGCGCAGGATGCTGAAAACACTCAAATAACATTTAGCCAAACTTTAGATAAGCTTGGCTTAGCGCATCATTTAAGTGAATCGAGAAACAATGGAATAACGGCGATATTGCAGAGAATCGCAAAGTTAAGCTAAGCGGTTACTCTTCGCTAGGAATGGTATAAGTGCGGCGTTTTTTGGTTTTAATCACAACTTTTGATTTAGCACCGCCTTCTTCCATCACCGCCCTGTATTCACTTCTAGGTACTGGTTTAGCTTGAGGTACTGGCTTGGTGGTTGCAGGTGGACGGCTCGTTACACTATAGGTAAATCCACAATCACGACAGGCCATTAATGCTGGTTTATGGCCACCGCAAGATGGACATTTTTGATTAGAGCTCACTACTGGTTCCTATTTCTTTCTATGGGAAATTTAGTTTATTGCTTAAGTGTATTTGATCATCTGCAATTAATCACAACAAATTAAACATTTAATGATCCGGTTAGCTATTTACTTAGATTTATCGCTAGTTTATTCGCTGTTTTGCTCCGTCAGGTGCTCAATAAACCATTCTCCAGCAGGACCAAGAGCTTGACTCCAAACCACTTCAATTGGCCACTCAAAGTCATCCACAATAAAATCTCGTTCTAACTCAACCAGTTGATTATTGGCAATGTAGGTTCTAGCTAAAGGCTCGGGGAACAAACCAAAGCCAACGCCATTAAGCAACAGCTGCTTAAATTGGTACATTCTTGAACAATTAACCACCTGAGAACTAAGGCGCACTGACTCAGCTAAATCTTCAGTAATAAAGTTAGACACCGCAGGAGTTATTTGAATTTGCGATAGGAGATCTTGAATAGATAAAGCATGTTTTATCTTAGCAAGCGGATGGCTTGGCGCGCAAACACACAACCATTTAATTCGGCCAATCATAACACTCTCTACTCCGCGACGTGGAATAAGCTCAGCAGGAGTAATAAGAATGTCTACCTCCCCTTCTTCACCAAAATTATGGGAGTCGAACTCATCTACATCAATGATCTTCACATTTAGTTGCGGAAACTTAGCTAACAAGCTTTTTATCGCCTCTCCATACTCTGGAAAAAAGCTATAACCCGATACACCAATGGTTAATTTGTCTTCAATCCCCTCATGGTAAGACTGAGCTTTTTTCTCCATAGCTTGTAAGCGTGGAACAATCTCCAAAGCCTGAACGTAAAGCGTGCGCCCTACGTCAGTTAAGGTTGGCGCTTGGCCAGAAACACGGTCAAAAAGTCGAATATTTAAATCCAACTCCATGTTTTGAATCAATTGGCTCACTGCTGAAGGGCTTACACCCAGTTTACGTGCGGCTGCAGAGAAAGAACGCGTCTCAGCTACTGTCACCAAATAAACTAAACGCTCGGGAGTAATATGCATGCAGTACCTAGGAACAATGCTTTGTTTTTATTGATTAAATGTTAGCACTAGCAGTTTGCTTTTCCCAGCGGTCAACTACTTAATTGTTTGGCTATAAAACTCACTAATGTATTTTCCGCCTTTAATATTGGCAATAATACGTAACTTATAGCTATCTCCCTGGTTAGGGATCAATTCGCGTAATTCGGTGGGGCTTCTCCAGTAATAAGGGCTATCACTCATGCCTAGTGGGTAAGCGGTTACTACATTTGCACTACTTACAATAAAGAAGGTGGCACTATCTAAAGGAAAGGTAGAATTAACCGTGGTTGTTCCTGCTTCATCACTGATATTGAGCTGAAAATCACCGGATTCAAGAATACACTTTTGGTTAATGATGTCACAGTGACCATAGGTACTTAGTTGGAAAACACGCTCTTTTTCTGCATCATGCTCCAAATAAATATCCGATGCGATATACCCGCCAATTGCCAAAAACGGCATCACTAACATAGCCAACTTAGTGTGTCTGTTCATTGTTACTTCCTGTAATCAACCTTATTGAGTGATGCTAACCAAGTTCACTCTTTAACACTATCATATTGAAAATTAATTATTTTTACCAAGTTCCACCGCAAAAAAAGGCTCCCTCTAGGGAGCCTTTTGCTTACTAGGGATTAGTTCAATTCAAGCTTAATGATCGTGAGCTGCGCCTGCACCATGTGGTACACGGAAGTTATCAACCATATCTTGAATATGCTGTGGAGCAGGACCGGTTACTTTACATACTGCGAAGGCAACACCAAAGTTAACCAAAGCACCTACTACACCAAAGGCATTTGGCGAAATACCCAAGAACCAGTTTGGTCCCATATCCCCTAAGAATGAAGTACCAGGGATAAACATAATGCCTTTATGTTGGAATACGTAAAGCATTGTTACACCAATACCTGAGCACATCCCGGCTACCGCAGCGGTACCACTCATTTTCTTAGCAAAGATACCCATCATCAACGCTGGGAAGATAGACGAAGCGGCTAGACCAAAGGCGAGTGCAACGGTACCTGCGGCAAATCCAGGCGGATTTAAACCGAGATAACCGGACACCAAGATGGCAAGTGTCATCACTATTCGCCCTGCCAGCAACTCATTCTTATCTGAGAGGTTAGGCGTGAGCACCCCTTTCATTAAGTCGTGAGATATCGAGGATGAAATAGCCAACAACAAACCAGCAGCGGTTGAGAGCGCAGCCGCCAAACCACCAGCAGCTACTAATGCAATTACCCAGTTAGGTAGGTTAGCAATAGCTGGGTTAGCAAGTACCATAATGTCGCGGTCTACTTTCACCATTTCATTAGTTTCTTTATCAGCAACATATTGGATTTTGCCGTCACCGTTCTTGTCTTCAAACTTCAGCAGACCAGTGTTTTCCCAATCTTTGAACCACTGTGGACGTTCGTCATATACCAAGTTATCACCGGCTTCAGGAACAATAGTGTTCATTAAGTTGAAACGAGCCATGGCACCTACAGCTGGCGCAACAGTGTACAAAATAGCAATGAACACTAGAGCATAACCAGCAGAAGAGCGGGCCGCTTGAACGGTAGGCACAGTAAAGAAGCGCATGATTACGTGAGGTAAGCCTGCAGTACCAATCATTAGTGACAAGGTATAGGCAAACATGTTTAGAGTGCCACCTAGGTTGTCGGTTGTGTACTCTTTAAAGCCAAGATCGGTAACCACCATATCTAGCTTATCGAGTAAGTAAACACCACTACCATCAGCCAGGGTGCTACCCAAACCGATCTGCGGAATCGGATTACCGGTTAACTGCAGTGAAATAAACACGGCAGGAATGGTGTAAGCAAAAATTAGTACACAGTATTGAGCAATCTGAGTGTAAGTAATACCCTTCATGCCGCCTAATACCGCGTAAACCCAAACTACAAACATGCCAATGTATAAACCCATATCGTACTCAACTTCTAAGAAGCGAGAGAAGGCAACACCAACACCTTTCATTTGGCCGATAATGTAAGTAAGCGATGCGATAATCAAACACAATACCGCAACAATACGCGCACCTTTTGAGTAGTATCTATCGGAAATAAACTCAGGCACCGTAAACTTACCATGCTTACGCATATAAGGAGCTAGTAACATTGCTAGCAGCACATAGCCGCCGGTCCAGCCCATTAGAAAAACAGAACCACCATATCCTAGGAAGGCAATTAAACCCGCCATAGAAATGAACGAAGCTGCACTCATCCAGTCAGCACCAATTGCCATACCATTTTGGATAGGCGTAACACCACCACCAGCAACGTAGAAGTCACTGGTAGAGCCTGCTCTAGCCCACCAAGCAATGGCGAAGTACAGGCCAAAGGAGCCAAATACAGCGATATAAGTATAGAGTTTTAACTCGTCCATTTATGACTCCTCAACATGGTATTTTTTGTCGAGCTTATTCATTTTGGCGGTATACCAAAAAATCAAAGCCACAAAGGTATAAATTGAGCCCTGTTGTGCAAACCAAAAGCCCAGTTTATATCCGCCTAAGCGAATTTCATTTAGCGGCTCAACTAGAAGTAAGCCAAAACCAAATGAAACCACAAACCATATGACGAGACAGGTAAATATTAGGCGCAAGTTTTCTTGCCAATATGTAGTCTGTTCTTCCATGATATTTCTCCAAGCAAGCTATAAAAGCCTCGCAATTTTGTGCCAATAAATATGTAAACAACATGTTAACGGCCGAACAAATCATTAAGTTTTCATCTGCGGCTAGTGGAATAGATGCACATATAAACTCAATTCAAGCCTATCGAAGAAAAAGTTAACAAACGATTAACAGACTAGGTATTAATCTTTAGTCTAAAGTCCTTGAATACAAGTAAAAATTGAGATCTAGACGCAGGAATTCAACACTTAAAGAAGCAATAGAGGGATACGGTGAATAATTAAAGAAGGCTCAAGAAAACAAAGCTAAGCGGAAAAAAGCCTGAATAGACAGGCTAGGCAAGTTTTAGTTAACAGTTTGTTAACTACACACAATAATTCAATTCAGAAATATCAACCGGATTCTCTTCAGAAGAAATTTCAGCGTAACTATCGTCGGCAAACGATAGTTCTTGACCATCATCTAATACAATAAAGTACGAAAGACTCACTGGATCAACACGCAACTCCCCTTGCAGAAAACAACCACTGTTAAATACAACCGTAGTATCAGGTTTTGAATAGAACATGGCGTTAACCCTAGGGCCAAAATTAACTAAGGCAATTATTACCAAAAAGGATATGGTTACCCACTTCATCTTAAGTCTCGTGCAAAAAAGAAAGGATTGTAGCAGGTCTACACACAGTGGCGAGTTGACCAAGAATAATTAGTGGTATTTCGATAACAAAAAAGGCATTGCGATGAAAAGTGCAATGCCTTTTATTGGCTACAACAAGCGACTTCTGCTTAATGCAAACCTTCTTGTTTTGTAAACGGCTATAAATAGCTTAGACCGCTAGTTACTGTTACTTGGCTAGAAGTAGTATCGGGCTTGTATCGACATCTCGTCTTGTTTTTTATCTGCACCTAATGCGTCTTTATTTTCTAGACCAAACTTATACTCTAGAGCTAAAAGAACTTGGCCGGGCTTCCACCCCACTCCACCTACGGCATAACTTAACTCACCCTGACTACCACTGGTTTTGTCTTCTAAACCATTGTAGCCCGCGTAAACATGGTAAAGCCCACCATCTATTTTGTAGAAACCAATCAATTCTATACCGTTGGCCTTATCAGCAAGGGTGCTAAATTTACGGCTCAAGTTTTCATACTCACCGTAAGTGCCCGCTAAATAGAACATGTCGGACTCATACACCGCTCCGGCTAACCAAGAAGTAGCCTTATCTTGGTCTGCAGCCCCTACATAGCCCGCTTTAGTATTGTCATAGCCATTGGCAGCGTATGCCGCACCAATAGATAAACCAAAGTCGAAGTCATACTTACCACTTAGCTGGTAACCATAGTCTCTCGCTGAAGCATCTTTCTCAAACTGATATTGAGCTGCTAAGCCAAAGCCGCCAAAAGATTTGCGATAGACAAGGGCTTCATCGGCACGCCCCATGCCCGACTCATCGCCACCATTTCGACCATCATAAGTACCCGACGCTTCACCACCAAACTTCCAAAATTGATCGGTCCACACAGCAATATCATAATAAGCTGACCACTGCTTCCCAACTCTAATTTCGCCAAAACCATCGTTATTGAAATAAATGTTACCTAAGCGGTTACTAAACAATGGATCTTCTTCACTTGAGCCCTCGGTTGGGTTAAAACCCCACTCTAGCTGCGCACCTGCAATCCAGTTTTGCACCATTTCGTGTTCAAATGCGAAACGGATCCGCGAGGTCTTATTCTGTAACTCAAATGACTTATCTTTATCTCCATAGCCCGCTTGATAAAATGCCTCTATCCCTAAGTACCCACCTATACTTACATTAGTTTTACCATTTTCATAAATAGTAGCGGCCGAAACGCTACCTGCCATTGCACTAAGTGCAAGCCCTGCAATTACCTTATTCATGGTTTACTCCTTGGTTTGAGTTTTTTCATTAACTCTTAACAATTGGGGAACAAAAGTGTGCTAACAGTTAAAGCCCCCAAAATTCAGCGTAGTAACAAACCAAAAAATAACCAGTTAACTAATTGAAAGCATAAAATAGCGGAATAGTTATTAGTCGTTAATATCAGCAACTAAAGTAACAAAAACGTCAAAAAACAATATTTACTAACAGGTTTGAGCTAATTCCCCCTATTAAGCCCTAAAGTTCCTGGAAAAAATTCTTGCCACTAATTAACAATTAACTAGTATTCATAGCCTTACTGAGGAGGGATGGGTGAAAACGAGTAAACGTTTGACAGCAATTAACCAACGCGTGATAAAGCACTACCAAGATATATGGGATTGCTGTTGCGACCACGGTTTATTAGGCGCAGAGCTGGTAAAACGCAACAGTGCCAGCTGTGTGCACTTTGTGGATTGCGTGCCACAAATATGCCAACAACTAGAGCAACAATTGCAGCAGCACCTTGCCTATTCATCATCTAGCTTAACCAGCCCATGGCAAGTACATTGCCAAGACGTAGCCCAACTAAAACTCAGTAAAAATGGCAGCCAACTGGTTATAATCGCGGGAGTTGGTGGCGAGCTATGCATTCAATTGTTAAAGGGGATACTAGAACACAACCACGCTGTGGACTTTGAATTGATTATTTGCCCAGTACATTATCAATATGAACTTCGACAGTTTTTACAGAGCAATGGCTTTGGTTTAATTGATGAACAGCTAATAGAAGAGAACCGCCGCTATTACGAAATACTGCATCTTTCTACCACCGCCAGTTCACCAATCAGCCATGTTGGTGACGCAATGTGGGACTTGTCTAAGCCCGAACATAGAGCCTACTTGAATAAAACCATTGCACATTACCGCCGTATGGGCGGAAAAACGGTTCATCCAGCTCTGCGAGCCTATGAAACATTACAAACGAAAAGCTCGCTAGATAACAGCTAAATCAACACGCCATTTAATAAAGATAAAAAATTTAAATCTAATATTGATCTACAAAGCAACATTTTGAGTCGCCTATGCTAGAATCGCTCGCTTTTGTGCAGTGCTATCCGTTCACTGCTACAGTAAGCCTTAAATAGAACAAGCGATCATTGCATGAAATTTCCTGGCCAACGTAAATCCAAGCACTATTTTCCCGTTGAATCTCGAGACCCCTTAACCAACGAACTCAATCCAGTGATTAGCCCCAAGCACACGCATATTACCGGTATTGACCAAACCCTAGTGGATATCGAAGCTCACGTTGACCAAGCATTTATCGATCGTCATAAACTAGTTAAAGGCAATTCACTGCTCATTGATGACAGTGCAGCTCAAGCGCTTTACCAAGAGTTACAAGATAAACAGCTAATTACTGCCGAGTTTGCTGGCGGTACTATCGGCAATACCTTGCACAACTACTCCACCCTAGCCGATGGTCGCTCGGTGATGTTTGGAGTAATGAGTCAAAACATCACCATTGGTGATTACGCCTATCGTTACTTATGCAATACCTCTTCGCGCGTAGATCTCAATTACCTGCAAGCGGTAGACGGCCCGGTAGGCCGATGCTTTACCCTAATTAGCGATTGTGGTGAACGTACCTTTGCTATCTCGAAAGGCCACATGGATAAACTTACCCCAGAGTTTATTGACGAAGAATTAGTAAAAACTGGCGCAGCCCTCACGCTCACAGCTTACCTTATGCGAGCCGGAGACGACCCCATTACTCAAGCCGCTATGCAAGCTATAGAGTATGCCCACCAAGCGAAAGTGCCCGTAGTGCTTACTTTAGGCACCCGCTTTTTAATCGAAGATGATCCTAAATGGTGGCAACAGTTTATTAGCGAACATGTCACTGTTTTAGCAATGAACGAAGAAGAAGCAGAAGCCTTAACCGGTGAAAATGACGTATTACTCGCCTGTGAAAAGGCTCTAGAGTGGTGTGATCTTATTTTGTGTACGGCTGGCTCACGAGGCTTGTTTATGGCCGGTTATACCGATGAAGCCTTCAAACGAACCACCAGTCATACTCTGCTGCCAGGAGCTATCCCAGAATTCAACCAATATGAGTTTTCACGCCCAATGTTAAAAACAGATTGTGAGCAAGCACTGAAAGTATACTCGCATATTGCGCCATTTATGGGTGGGCCAGAAAAAATCACCAATACCAACGGCGCTGGAGACGGGGCTTTATCTGCCCTACTACATGATATGGCTGCCAATGTATTTCATCGTAGTAATGTTGAACAATCGAGTAAACACCGCTTTGAAGCCCTTAGTTATTCTTCATTTGCGCAAATTTGTAAATACGCAAACCGCGTAAGTTACGAAGTATTGGCCCAGCATAGTCCTCGCCTTTCACGTGGGCTTCCAGAGCGCGAAGAAAGCTTAGAAGAAGCTTATTGGGAGCGCTAAATCTAAACTGAACGAGGCCTACTTAATAGGCCTCGATAAGCTTAAGTGATTTCCGCATTGCCTAACAAATAACGATGATAAAACTCATCTTTAGATACCGGCTTCGCAAAGATATATCCCTGCAAGTAATCACAGGCTACATTTAACACATGCTGACGCTGTTGTTCAGTTTCCACCCCTTCTGCAACTACTTTTAGCCCCAAATGATGAGCCATAGTCACAATGGCCTTAACCAGCGCTACGCTGTCGTTGTCGGTGGTCAAGTGTTGAATAAACGAGCGATCTATTTTTAGTAAATCGATATCTAATTGCTGTAAATAAGACAAAGAAGAATAGCCAACACCAAAGTCATCAATTGCTACATCAAACCCGCGTTGTTGCAGACGAGAGAGCTGATCTTTAATGGAGTCATCGGTGGTCATCAAAACATTTTCGGTAATCTCAATCATAATGCTGTGAGCCGGTAATTCGTGCAGCGCAATGGCATGGATCCAATCATCTATCCACTTACCCCCATCATTAAACTGCGAAGGCGAGGTATTTACGCTAATTTGAATATCATCCAGCCCCTGCTTATACCATTGTGACACCGTGGCAACAGTTTGCTGCATTACCCATTGGCTAAGCTCGCGAATTAGCCCTGCTTCTTCCGCAACATGAATAAATTCTTCTGGTCCCACCACCCCGCGCTGTGGATGGTTCCAGCGCAATAGTGCTTCTGCCTTTTTCACCCCGCCCTCTTCTGTCTCGAACTTAAGCGAGGTTATGGGCTGATAATAGAGTTCGAACTGTTCTTCTTCTAATGCGGTACGTAGCTCTTCTAACAAACGGCGTTTCTGCTGAGCTTCCACCTGCATGTCTGAAGAAAAGAACTGATAGCAGTTTCGACCGCGACTTTTAGATACATACATCGCTTGGTCAGCATGTTTTACCACGGCTTCCACGCTATCACCGTCTAGTGGGGAAAAAGCGATACCAATACTGCCACTAACATGAGCAGCTTCTTGTTTAATCGTGAAGCGTTTCGCCAAACCTTGTAATACGGTTTCGGCAATATTGGCAACTCGAGCTTGTTCGTTTACCCCTTCAATCACAATGGTAAACTCATCACCCCCAAGGCGGGCCACGGTATCTTGCTCGCGCACACAACGCAGGATCCGCTGCCCAGCTTGACTTAACAATACGTCACCATAATCATGGCCCAAGGTATCGTTAATCTCTTTAAAGCCGTCTAAATCAATAAAAATCAGCGCAAATTCAATTTTCTCTTTAACTAATGTATGGAGTTTTTCGTAGAAAAAGTGGCGGTTAGGCAAACCAGTAAGGCCGTCGGTGTAGGCATATTGCAATAGTTGTTGATTTGCTCCCTCAAGCTCTTGAGTTCGCAGCCTTACTTGCTTTTCCAACATACGCTCACGCAGTTCAATCGTCTCTAACATGCCGTTAAAGCACTCGGTAAGGTTGGCTACCTCATCGTCGCTAGATTGCTGAGCGCGCAAACTATAATCATTGGATGCCGTTACGCGCTCGGCAACATCCGACAAGTGTAATAAGGGACGCAAAAAACCACGTTTTAGAAACAGTGAAAAAGACAAACTTAAGCCAAACGTAATCACCAACAGCACCGCTAAGAATTGCCCATAAAATCCAATTCGTTGGTCTATGTAACTGTCATTAGCCAGTACCGTAAGCGCACCATAAACTTGCTCATCAAGAATAAGTAAACTGCTTACCTCTATCAGTTCGTCGGCTTCTTCTGCTAACTCTTCTTGGTAGTTATCACTTTCTACCACCGCCAAATTTTGCTGCTCGGTATCGGTAATGGCTGCTCTGATTACGCCTTCACGTAATAACAATGATGAAATCATCTCCTGCATGGCATCTCTGTCATCAAACAACAAAGCGGCTGTGATGTTGGGCGACAAGGTATCGGCTATGTTTTGCAAGCTTTGAGTTTGTTCTCGCTTGGCACTTACAAATTCGTAGGCACTTAACACTACCGTTACCATAGCAGCAGAAAAAATCGCCATACTCATCAAAATGACTAGCAGCTTTTTACTCATGGTATTTATGCTAAGAAAAGACATCTCTACTGCTCCTCCTTAACAACGCGACTCAATCTCAATACCTTTGAGCTCATGGTTATATCGGCCTTTTTAAGTTCTTCGGGGGCAACTTCGAAACGGATTTTTCCAGCTAATAAGAAGAAGCGAATGTGCCCTCCTTGATGAATAAAATCAGGAGTCTCCCCAACCAACATGGTGTGAGGTAATATGGCTCTGTCTACAGTTAGCCAGGTTTTTCTATAGGCAGCAGGGACAAACAGTAAGTTACATTGATTTATCGATAACGAATCCAACTCAACTAGGCTCACCCGTATTTCTAATTCATGAATGCGCTGCTTATGGAGCACCCAACTAGCAGTATCGACAAACTCAATGTCTGGGCTACACAGCTTAAAATAACCCAATGGTTTAGCTAAACCTTGCCATTCACTATAACGCGCAAAATTAAACATAAACCCAGCCTTTAAGGCTGCTTCTTTATCAGCAGCACTTACTTCACTAGCAAGGCCCAATATAGCCAAGGTAATGACTAGCTTAACAAAGCGCCTTATTGCCAACATTGGCTAAAACTCCGCCATAAATCGTAGCACGACACTTTGCTCAATATAGTTTGGAACCGTAAAGGTTTCGGAGGTGTTGTTGTATTCTAGGTGACTACCGGCTAATAAGTTTTTGCCTGTTAATGACAGCGAACTATGCGGCATAAGCTGCCAAGCCCAACTTAGATCTAGCGCGTCATAATCATCTACTGAATAAGCATCGCTGTTAATGGAGCGGAACAATGCAAAAAAGGAATGCTTCTTAAAAGGTTGCCAGCCAGTCTTGGCAAAAATCTGTTTGCTGTCAGAGTCATATCCTATAGCAGGCTGAGTATTTTCTTGTAAGCGATAGCGATAAGCCATTTGGCTGTATCCTAGTTCGGCGCGAAAATTGGCACTTGGTCGCCAAGCAACTAGTGCTTCACCACCTTTCACGTTTAAATCAGCATTAGATGCAACGTCAAATTCAAGCACTGTGCTTTGTAAAGCTTGCTGCGCCTCGATGATTTTACCCTGTGCTAACAATGCTGCGATTTGATCCAAGTTGGCACTGTCTGGATTAGGCTGCACCGCAAAAACATCTTTAGATTGCGTATGAAATAAGGCTAGGTCGAATGACCAATCTTGTTTGCTAAAACGGTAACCCAGTTCGTAAGAAAGAGACTTTTCTGGCTCAACTTGTTGATTACCGTTCAATACCGTGCGCACATGATAGCTATCAATAGCGTCGATACCGGTTTGAAAATACTCGCCAACACGCGTGCCATTAATAGCAGAATCGTAATCAAACTCTGCCAAAGATGGGATCCGCACGCCTTGCGATATAGCACTCCAAAGTACATGCTCGTTATTGGGTTGCCAAGTTATACGTGCAACCGGCTGATGCTCCCAACCGGTAAAACTGTTGTGTTCAGACTTGTTACCAAAACTTAAATTTAATTGCTCGGGAATAAGCGCAAATTGCAGCTGTAAAAAAGCGCCATATTGCTCTAAACGGTCGATATCTTCGTCACTACTAATAATGTAGTTTTCTTCAAAAGGTAAATAGCTATTACGGTAGTTTAAACCCCAATCAAGTTGGGTGGCCCCCCACAAGCTATTCATTTGATAATCAATGTCCAATGTTTGAAATCGTTCTTCCAAATATAGCTGTTTACCATTTTGAACAGCCCACGAAGCTTGCAACATTTGATTGGAAGAGCCAGATAACCGGTGCTCTGCCCGCGCCATAATACGCCCGTCATCACGCTCAAAGCGCTCGGCATATAGGGTGTTTTGGTTTGTGGCTAAAGATAAAGCTTTAAGATTTTGCCCCATATCTGTATGGGTATAACTGAGCTGGGTAAGAATAGACAAATCATCATTAGGCGCAAAATCAAAACGAGCACCAATACTTTGTTGTTTGGCTTCGTCATTAGCAGGTAGCGACTTACCCGTTTTGGCCGCGTCAGAATCTCGCACGCTACCATAGATGCGGTAGCTACCGTTGGAGCCAATATTTCCACCGTGGCGCAGCCCTACATCATAATTTAGTTGGTCACCACTGCTTACTTGCACCAAGGTTTCGCGCGTGTCTAAACTATTTTTGGTGATAATATTAATCACCCCATTGGTGGCATTGCTGCCCCACAATAAACCACCTTGACCTCGAATAACTTCAATACGCTCAATGTCATAGAGAGGTACATCTAAGGTTTCCCAATAAACCCCAGCAAAAGATGGGTTATAAACGCTTTGCCCATCCACCATAACCAATAGTTTACTGGTATAACGCCCAGCAACACCACGCGCAGTGATAGCCCACTGATTACTGTCTAGCTGCCGTACTTCTAAACCTGGTACCAACTTTAATGTTTCTGCCACCGATACCGCACCCGATGCGCGAATGTCTTCCTTGCTTAGTACATATAATGACGCCGCGGTGGTAAACGCTGATTGAGCACGTTTCATCGCAGATGTTGCTTGCACATCTGTAGCCATTAACGATTCTAAATCCAAAATAGGCAAGGGTTCAGCTGCTGCAAAGCTGTAATTAGCCATACATAGCGACCACAAAACACCAGCTGAATACTTCAACTACACCACTCCTTGGGCTTTTAATCTATCCTTGATAACTGAAACAAAAAGCTCGACACGAAATTGGGCGTGAGAACAGAATAAAACTCTGAGCAATTCTTCAGCAAAAATTAGTGACATTTATCTCATAGAAAACAGGCGAGGTAAACTACAAACTGATCTTAGGTATTCGTCTTAGGATTAACTAAATCTCTGATTTATAGCTTAAATACTAAATTCTTCTAGGAACTGAACAGCTTGATTTCGTCCAGTTTTCTTGGCGTGATATAAAGCATCGTCGGCGCGCTGTAATACACTATCGCAATTACTGTCGGTCACTTCTATGCTACTCACTCCTAAACTAACCGTAACATCAACCTGATGATTTAGGGTGGTGAAGGTGTATTCTTCAATCGCTATTCTTATCCGCTCGGCGCTGCGTAGAGCTTCAGATGTTTTAGTATTGGGAAGTAAAATGGCAAACTCTTCCCCGCCCATTCGCGCGCAAATATCCACCTCACGGAGTTGGGTACAAATCTGCTGATACACTTGCTTAAGCACTCTGTCACCACAAGGGTGACCATATTGATCGTTGATTCTCTTAAAGTTATCAATGTCTAACATGATTAAGCTGCAATCAAGAAAGTGACGGTGAAAGGTTTGATAGTGATTCGCCAAACTTTCAAAGAAACGACGGCGGTTAAACGCTCCGGTTAACTCATCGGTTTCACTAAGTCTACGCAGTTGTTGCTCTAGCTTGTAGCGCTCATTAATATTGCGCGCCGCCCAAACCACTGCTCGCTGACCATCTATAAAAGAGTTTAAGGGCAGAATGCGAGCTTCAAACCAATGCTCTCTTTCTAGTTTGGCGCTTTCACAGTTGGGTAAACGAATATCGTCTGGTGAAATGGCATACTCCGAAACACGCAAGCGCTGTTCAAAAATACTATTGCGGATTTGTTGTAAGAACCATTTAGCTTTTTCTTCGCTAAATACATCAGATACAAAGCGACCAGTTAATAACCGGCTGCTTGAGAACTCATGGGTTTCTTGATCACCCAAATGAGCAATACAATAACCATCTTCGGTAAAAACCAATGTGGAATCGGGAAATGCTGCAACAATCTCCAACAGCTGTGGAGTCGATAAATGCATATAATAAGCCTTAACTAACTGCAAAACAGAAACGACAAGGTTTAGTTACACAAACTACAAATCACTATTATTAGAATTATAAAGCTAAACGAAATTTGAGTTATAGCTGAAGCTTTAGACTACTCTGACCACTTGATGATGAAATTGATTCACATCAATTTGCGAAATAAATAGCAAGTAAATCTAATAAATCATAAGGCCTAAGAACATTAATCCACACATTAGCTAATAACCCCAACTAACTCACTAATAAGCTCTACGCTGGTTTTGCTACCAAACTGCTGTTTAAGCCAACTCTTCGCGACTTTTTCAGCATCGCTGCTTCTTTAATGCTCAGTAAAAACTAAATTTCTTGATGGTATTTCAGACAAGCCGACTTAATCGTTAAAACAGTCACAGCCTAATAAAACAACAATTGTATTACCAAGCGTTCAAGATAAAAGTATTAATCAATTGTTAAGGATTTATGAATAGCTAAGGACAGCTAATGAGCTTATTTACAGAATTTAACCCTATTAAGTGGGTGGTTTCTATTCTCTCCTGTTTGCCAACTAAGTTAGCTATTTGGCCTTTTCACACGCTAAAACTTCATCAGTTTAACGCTCTAGTGTTAATGGCAATAAGGCTTATCCGCCCAACATTTACAAGCGATAGCCAGATAGATGCTTCATCTATCAACTTGAGTTTTCCAACTCAGTTTAGGTATTGCCAACCCAAGTCCCAAGTGCTGTTAAATCGAGATGCTTATACATTTTGACGTCACTTAGACAGAAGCAAAATTGTTAATAAAAACAATAAACTCCACATAAGGAACATGATAAAAATGAAAGTTAGTTCTATATTTGCAATAGCAATTACCGTAGCAACAATAACGCCATCCCACGCTAATTATTTTAAGGATGATTTTAGCTGGGGATACAACTCTAGTATTTGGCAAGCCCGTGATGGCAGTAATGGCAGCCCTTTTGGTTGTAAATTTACTCCGTCTAAAATCTCACCAAGCTCCCATGGTATCACCCTAAACGTAGCACCAAATCAATGTGCCGAGCTTAGAACCAAATCCTTACTAAGTTATGGCAAGGTTCAATCTAGCCTCAAAACAGGAAATGCCAAAGGCACTGTATCCTCTATATTTACCTACACTTCATGGCATGATGTGCCTGGCCGAGCGTGGCAAGAAATAGACATCGAGTTTTTACCTAGCCTTGGCAATGTTGTACATACTAACCTTATCTACCAACCACAAGGTGGCCAATACCAAAGCTGGGAACTAGATATTGATTTAGGCCAATATGGTCTAAACATACATCAAGACCTAATCCATATAGGTTTCGATTGGTCTAGCTGGAAAATCGATTGGTACTTGATAGATTCTTCAGGAAATACTCGCATCATTCGTAGCCTGTACAAAGACAATGGGGATGGTTATATTGCCGCAAACGAGGTTCCACAATACGCATGGCCTGTGGATCCAACTCGCATAATGATCAACCACTGGCACGGCGATAACTCTGTAGATGCAATGTACTTCCCACAAGAGTACTTCTATCAAAACAACTGGGCCTACTACGATTACCTAGAATACACACCTAAATAAACTCAGCTATCGGCAAGCTTTATTTAAGCTTGCCTATTTTGGCCCAAGTTCATCTATCTACTCAGCATACACGCCCTAAAGCCTCTGCGTTAGTTCTCTTAAATTTCTGCCTTTCTTAACATAAGTGTTAGTCGAATCACATCCATAGCACAACAATATTGTAATACCATAACAACAAAAATACATTGCGTAATAAACAAACTAAAATCGACTAAACGCTAAGGATGGCACATGCAAATTTCAGTAGTGATGAGAACACTAAGCGGTTTTGCAATTCTATTTGTTTTACTCATTGCAGTAGCGCTGATTGGCCAAATAAACATACGCAACCTAGAAGCACAACTTAATGAAACTGTTGACCGCCTCACCCCTACTGCTGAGCTAACTAATCGCCTATCGGGCCTGCTGCTAAACACTGCATGGGTAATTGGCTTACACAGTAATACTGAGTCCCAAGAACAACTAAGCCAATTAGAGAACCAAGCGTCTAGCTATATGAATAGTTACCAAGATAACTACCAACAGCTATTGTTACTTACTGAAAAATATCCCGATCTACATAATTTGCTTGGCCCAATAGAGGCAAGTGCAGAAGCAACATTTAGCGCAGCCAACATGCAGTTTGTAAGCCATCAACAATGGCTAGTAGCTAACAAATCGGTTGAAAATCTACGCCGTGATTTTAAGCAACAATGGAGTAGATACAATGACGATCTAGAACAGATAGCGGAATCAGTAGACGGCGATGCGCACTGGATTGCCGTTGATCTACAAGCTGATGGTGTAGTGTTAGAGCGCCAGCTTGATGAAGCGTTTTATGCAAAAACGCCTGAGCAAACCAGCCAACAAATGCAGCAATTAAAGAAACTCTATGCCAGTATGATTGAAAAACGTGACGAATTAGAGTTCTATATTGAAGATGATATTGAGAACGTAGTTAACTATTTTGTATTACTTAACCAATCGCTAAACTCTCAAGGCTTGTTCAGTGAAATAGACCGCCTCGTACGTTTAACCCAGCAGCAACAAGACAACTTTAAGCAAATTAACACCCAAACTGCGGAAGCTTTAAATCAACTTACTCTCGCCAGTAGTGCGGTATCGGTAATCATTGCCGATGCGAAAAACCAAGCCAGTGAAAAATCGCAAAATGCCATTAGCACCATGATTGCCGTGGTGCTTGCCTCATTAAGCATATCGGTACTGGTTGCATGGAGTGTCACATCGAGTATTAAAGGGCCATTGAAGCGCACTTTGCAACAAATGAAACAGTTAGTTGAAGGCGATTTTAGTCAGCAAATAACCGTCGAACGCCAAGATGAGTTTGGCCAAATAGCGCGCCAATTAAACTCACTTACCGAGCAATTTAACCAAGTTATTGGTTCAATGGTAGACAGTGCAAAACAACTAGAGAACAGCGCCGAATCTGGCTTAAATGCAAGCCAACACTCTCGCTCAATTATCTCCGAACAACGCGCACAAACCGATATAGTAGCCAGTGCGGTAAAAGCCATGGAACAAGGAGTACAAGACGTATCCCAACAAGCCAATACCTCACGCGATGATATTGGAGATGTGTCGGCACTTACAGAGCAAGGCCGACAGGCCGCCCACACCACCCGTAAAACAACTACACAGCTAAAAACAACCATTCTTGATGCAGCAGAGAAAGTTGATACGCTTAAGCAAAGCTCTGATGATATAGGCTCAATACTCGATGTGATTCAAGGTATTGCAGAGCAAACTAACCTACTTGCGCTAAATGCCGCCATTGAAGCCGCAAGAGCCGGTGAACAAGGCCGAGGTTTTGCAGTTGTAGCCGATGAAGTGCGTAACCTTGCAAGCCGAACTCAAAATTCGACGACAGAGATTTTTAACGTTATCGAAGGTCTGCAAAAAGGTGCAAACGAAGCCGTAGACTTAATGAAACAAGGCGAAACCATGGTATTGGAGTGCTTAAGCCAAGCAGAGCAAAGTGACCAACAGCTGGAGAATATAGCCGTTATGCTGGAGCAAATTCGCGCCTACAGCCAACAAATTGCAACAACAGCTGAAGAGAAGATGGCAGTGGCTTCACAAGTAGCCAACAACGTACAAAAGATTGTAGAGTTAGGCCACTCTGCCCACAAAGATGCTGAGCACAATGAACAAGCAAGCGAATCATTAAAAGCCAAATCTGAGCAACAACTCGGGCAACTGGCCATTTTCAAGCTCAAAGAATACTTGCCTGCAAATAATCAAATTGCGACCCAGTAGCTTATTGTGATGAAACCAATAATAAATACGCTGACAAAAATTAGGCTATCTGCGGCGATGTTGGTTGTCTTAACTGACTGCAGCTCCAGCAAACTTAACAATGATTTGCAGAGCCAAGTGCTAAATCCAGAAAACAAGCAGATTTTAGCAAACGCTAACTTGGAAGCTGATTGCCCAGACTACGGACAATCCGCTTACCAGCTAATTCGTCAGCAGTTTGGCAAGAACGCCATAGAATCACCAGATCGCTTTAAAAACGACCACCAAGGAGAGCTCCATATACAAGAGCACACAGACAAGCTACACGGCCCCTATTTTCGCTTTATTTTGCACCGAGATTTAGATGGCAATAAAGGGAAGTATATCGATAGGCAACGCAATGAAATTAAAGTCTATGGCGGCTCGGCAGACGTGCTAAAAGGCTACCAAGACAGTCACTTCTCATACAGTTGGAAGTTTCGCGTTAGCAATGACATGCAGGTTACCAACAAGTTCACACATTTGTTTCAACTAAAAGCCGTTGGCGGTGAAGATTCAATGCCAATTATTACGTTAACCGGAAATACTCGCAAAGCTAAAGCAGGTATAGAAGTAAGACATAGTCCATTACGCCAAACCCGTATTCTAGCAAGAGCAGATTGGGACTTGATTCAAGGAGAGTGGCTAGAAGCCAAGGTTCAAGCCAAATACAGCGAACTCGGTTGGTTTAGCTTAAAACTGGTTCGTTTAAGTGATGGAGCAGAAATATTTAACTTTCGCGAAGACAAGCTAGACATGTGGCGAGGTGTGAGCAAACAGCATTTTGTTCGCCCTAAATGGGGAATTTATCGCTCACTTGTTGAAGCAAACAAACTTAAACCAAGTGTACATGTAGACTTTGCTAACTTTAGCATCAAGCAATTTGCTACAAACTAGCGGGCTTAACCACAGTCATTCAGCTTGTTATTTACCAAGGCATAAGTACAGCGGCTAATTAATGCAACTTGCTCAACTTGCATAAAGTGCCCCTGTTCCGCTAGGCGAATAACTTTAGAGTGTGGAGTTGGTAAGTATCGCTCGGCAAAATCAGCATTTTTGGGGTCAACCAAATGGTCTTTACCACCTTGTACTAACACCACAGGTATTTTAAGCGAAGCTAAACGCTCGGGCGAATCAGCTAAGCCATCTTGCAGGGCAAACATATCTAAATTAGCTTGGTTTAGTTGTTTCCCCATATCAGATAAAGACAATAAAAAGTGCCCTACACCACTTCTAGCAAACTTGTTATACCAACGCGCTTGAGTAAGCTGTTTACTCATTCCACCTGCCAACAATAACAAACCATCAACCTGCTTGGGGTTATGCTCGGCAATAATAGGCGCTAAGGACGCGCCCCAAGAATGGCCTACAAGAATTAATGGCAGCTCAGGGTACTTTTGCTTTAAGTGTTGAATGAGAGGTGAAATCAGCTTCGCTTGAGCCTGCATGTTAGCAACGGGTTTAGCTTGGTCTTGATATTGCGACAATCCCCAGCCCGGTCTATCAAAACTAACCACACGTATTTTGCTAGTTAAAGAAGGCTCAGTAATTAAGTAAGCACTGTCTTGCCAAGACCCAGGCGTACCGTGGATCCACACCATCACTGCTTGATCTGCACGCCCATTAGCATGTACGTTCAAAGTAAAATTATCCGCAGTAAGTTGATAGTGTTCGATATCGGGATTAGTTAACAAATCACTTTGAATAAACTGCTGTTGTTGCTTTATCGCACTAGGCATTGGGCTACAGGCTAACAATGTGCAGAGCCCTGTCAATAAACACAAACAAAACACCACTCTCTTCATTAAGAAGCTAAAATCCATAATCAGGCAACACCAAAGCAATAAACAGTCACTAAAACACTAGAAAGTGAAACCACCAAGTAAATTTCACATTCGATTACACTAGCCCAAACTTGACCCATTCCCAGCACATCGCCATAATCTGGGCTCTTCCTCCTCATGGCATTAAAAATGACTAACCCAGAAGATTCACCAGAAGAAATTGAAGTAGAAGCCACCGAAGTATTTGTGGATGAACAGCCTATCGAGCTTTACAAAGTATTAAAGATAGGCAATTTGGTGAATGGCGGCGGCGAAGCAAAAATGGCCATAGCAGAAGGTTATGTTGGGCTTAACGGTGAACTCGAGCAGCGTAAACGCAAGAAGGTGTATGCGGATGACATCATCGAGTTTAACGGTCAGTTTTTATATGTTGTTTGTGATCAGCCTATTACTGAGCCAGAGCCTAAAAGCGTAGAGAAGAAAGGTTCAAACAAGCAGAAAAACAAGGGAAATAAAGCAAGCAAGCCTAGTCAAAAACCAACAGCTGCCAAGCAGCCTAACGAAAAGCAAGCTCAACGAAATGCCAAAACAGGTCGCCACTCAATCAAGTTCTAGTAGCTAAAAGCCTAAAAATAAAAAGGCAGCCAAAGGCTGCTTTTTAATAAACACAAACATAAAAAAAGCCGCTCAATGAGCGGCTTTTTTACTAAGTAGTAAGCTTACTTCTTAGCTTGACGTTCTTTTTCTTCTGCGATTACCGCTTCAGCCACGTTTTGTGGAGTAGCAGCGTAGTGCGAGAATTCCATAGAGAACTGACCACGACCAGAAGTCATAGTACGTAGAGAACCAATGTAACCGAACATTTCTGCTAGTGGTACGTCAGCTTTAATACGTACGCCAGTTACGCCAGCTTCTTGGTCTTTAATCATGCCACGACGACGGTTCAAGTCACCAATAACATCACCAACGTGATCTTCTGGAGAGAATACGTCAACTTTCATGATTGGCTCAAGAAGTTGTGGGCCCGCTTTTGGTACAGATTGACGGTAAGCGCCTTTAGCTGCAATTTCAAAAGCAATTGCTGATGAATCCACTGCGTGGAAAGCACCATCGTACAATTCTACTTCCATATCTAGTAATGGGAAGCCAGCTAGTGGACCAGTTTCCATCATCACTTCGAAGCCTTTTTGAACTGCAGGCCAGAATTCTTTAGGTACGTTACCACCAACAACAGTTGAAGAGAACGTGAAACCAGAGTTAGGCTCACCAGGCTTGATGCGGTAATCAATCTTACCGAATTGACCAGAACCACCAGACTGTTTCTTGTGCGTGTAGCTATCTTCAATCGCTTGAGTAATAGTTTCACGGTAAGCAACCTGAGGTTGACCAACAACTAGGTCTACACCGTAAGTACGCTTCAAGATATCAACTTTAATGTCTAGGTGAAGTTCGCCCATACCTTTAAGGATGGTTTCGCCTGAATCTTCGTCAGTTTCAACTTGGAAAGAAGGATCTTCTGCAACCATTTTACCGATAGCAATACCCATTTTCTCAGTTGAACCTTTATCTTTAGGTGCAACAGCAATCGAGATTACTGGAGTTGGGAATACCATAGGCTCTAGGGTACAAGGGCTCTTAGGATCACATAAAGTGTGACCAGTTTGAACGTTCTTCATACCTACGATAGCAATAATGTCACCAGCTTGAGCGCTAGTTAATTCATTACGGTCGTCAGCTTGCATTTCTACCATACGGCCAACACGCTCTGTTTTACCAGTAAACGCGTTAAGGATGGTGTCACCTTTGTTCAACACACCCGAGTAGATACGTACGAAAGTAAGCGCACCAAAGCGGTCATCCATAATTTTGAATGCTAACGCGCGTAGTGGTTCGTCTGCAGAAACAATAGCGTGGTTGCCAGTTTCTTCGCCTTCGTCATCCATAAGAGGTTGAGGATCAACTTCAGTTGGGTTTGGCAAGTAATCAACAACAGCATCAAGTACTAATTGAATACCTTTGTTTTTAAATGCAGAACCACAGTAAGTTGGGAAGAAAGACATATCACGAGTACCTTTACGGATACACGCTTTAAGTTGCTCAATAGTAGGTTCTTCACCTTCCATGTAAGCCATCATCAAGTCTTCGTCTTGCTCAACTGCAGTTTCAACCAACATTTCGCGGTATTCAGCTGCCTTCTCTACCATATCTTCTGGGATATCGGTAACTTCGTAGTTCTCAGGAAGACCAGTGTCATCCCAGATGTAAGCTTTTTCAGATAGAAGGTCAACAACACCAACGAAGTCGTCTTCGATACCGATAGGTAGAACCATAACTAGTGGGTTAGCAGCTAGTACGTCTTGAGTTTGCTTAACTACGCGGTAGAAGTCAGCACCCATACGGTCTAATTTGTTTACGAAGATGATACGAGCAACTTCTGATTCGTTAGCGTAACGCCAATTAGTTTCTGACTGAGGTTCAACACCACCAGAACCACAGAATACACCGATACCGCCATCAAGTACTTTAAGTGAACGGTATACTTCAACAGTGAAGTCAACGTGTCCAGGAGTATCAATAACGTTGAAGCGGTGGTCGTTCCAGAAACAGCTTACTGCTGCAGACTGAATAGTAATACCACGCTCAGCTTCCTGTTCCATGAAGTCAGTAGTAGACTCACCGTCATGTACTTCACCAGTTTTGTGGATCTGACCAGTAAGTTTTAGGATACGCTCAGTTGTGGTAGTTTTACCTGCATCAACGTGAGCAAAAATACCAATATTTCTATATTTTGATAAATCAGCCATTGTTCAACTCTAATTCAATTGTTTTTCAAATTCGCGGGGAGTATACCACTACTGTCGCACAAGGCGAGAGGGTGAACTGTATTTGAGCGATTTATTGCGAAATTTCTTTAAAAAAGTGTCTTTAATTAGTGTCAACAACTAGCCGCAAGCCTGTTAACCACGGGTTTTCACTTAAATTAGTATTTTCTGCTCACTCAACAAAAAAAGTATAACTCCCCTACCCAATAATCAGCATAGTTGGCTTAATCGTTAGCGCAACCGGATTATTGCCCTTATTACCACCACCTTTGTTAGCGGTAGCTTAGGCTAGCATTACTTCTTTTTATCCATCATTGCTTTAAGATCAGCAAACGGGTTTGAGGTTGCCACTTCTTGCTTTAAATCACTACCGGCTTCTACTGTTGAGCCGTATTGAGCAGCTTCGGTATATTTAGAATGCTCATGGTCATGACAGTACAAACATAACAGCTCCCAGTTAGACCCATCGTTTGGGTTATTGGTATGGTCGTGGTCGATATGGTGCACGGTTAATTCGCGTAAATTAGAGTAAGGAAATTCACGTGCACATCGCCCACAAACCCAAGGGAATAATTTCAACGCTTTCTCGCGGTAACCTTGTTCAAGGCTTGCGTAATTATTTGGAATATTAGCCATTCTCTGCTCCAGCTATTTTTGCCAAACACTATAACATCAGCACAGCTAAAACACGCAACTAAGCGGGCTTGTTTTGTTCAGCAACAGAAACTTGGGTAAGCGCTTTCATATTTATCAAAAATAAACCACACTAAGCTTAATTGCGCTAAGGGATCAGCCATGGATAAATCGTTAACTCAAGTACACTGTAATCGTTGTGAATGCAGCACCACCACCGACAAAGTAAACGGCTGGCGAGTATTTTTGTATAACGGATTAGAACTGCCACTGCGTAGAACCTTGGGTTGGTGCAAACAATGTGAAGCGCTAGTAACTGCCGAAGAATTTAGAGATATAAACCTCATAATCAAAGAAATGGGCGAACTGGTTAGGCAGGTATCAGCCTTAGAGAAAACCCTAAAAACTAACTACTGGCAACGGCTGCTTAATCGCAAGCTTCGCAGAGTGCGCCGTCGCTCTGTAGAAAACTTACTAACCCTAGGCGCAGAACTTGATGTTGCCAGGCAAAGGGCAAATAAAGCGAGGTGTGTTTGCTGTGACTCTTTAGATGTAGAGGTTATAGATTCTTCCTTAAACATTGTTGAGCAATTTTGGCAGCACAATAAACATAATGAAGTTGCCACAGGGTTAACTCATCCCGGTTGTGGCGGCGAGTTTGTCGCACGTTCAAATTCAAAAGTAGCGGGTAAACATGCGACCGCCACTTCATCAGAGCCACTCCCCGCAGCAAACTCTCAAAAACAAGACCAACAAAGTGTTGCCTAAGGCAACACTTTTTAAATTAACAAGACAACAATTGGTGCACCTGCTTAGCTCGCTCGCCCCAGCTTTCTGAACGCACACTCATTCGTTGAAAAGAGGTTCTACGATGCTGCAATGCCGAAGGTGTATCTAAGCTGTCTTGCAGCGCTTGAACCATTTGAAACGGCTCTTCAACTTGCGTCACCATGCCTGCGTAAGGTTTAAGCGCAGGGAAAGGCGTGCTTACAATGGGGCGCCCCGCGGCCAAATACTCACGTAATTTAAGTGGGTCACAAGACGCTATTTGCTTACAGCTTTTAAAGGGTAACCAAGATACCTGCCAATGCTGTACATAACGGGGTAGCTCACTATGGGCTACTGCCGGGTACACTTCTATATTATCTACTTGTTTAAAAGCAGAAATATCGGTTTGCACTTGGCCAATAAATACAAAACGCCATTCGGGTAAGGCCTTAGCAACTTTAACGATTAAAGGGATATCTAACCAAGCTGCTATAGAGCCATAAAAACCAGCAACTGGACCGCCTTGTAAAATAGATGGCGCTGGGCTCGAGGGGCGAACAAACAAGTTATAGTCTACCCCGTGCGGTAAAATACGGGTTTTCAAAGCTAGATGCGGTTGCTTAGAGAACTTACGTAACAGCATGTCACTAGCCACTAGCACGTGGTCAGCCTTCTCAACTAACAGCTTTTCACACTCAGTAACATGTTGGTGGTCTACGCCAGCTAGTGCATTAAAATCATCGCCACAGTAATAAATGACTTGCCTCTCGTTTAGGTGGCCTAACATATCTACCGCCGTTGGTAAGGCAATCCAAAGATCAGGATTTGTTAACTTAAGGCGCTTAACTTGTTTATTTACCTGGGCTTTTAACAAGCAGCGGTTAAGCCAGCGAAACAAACGACTGCGTGGCGCAGGCAAGGCTATTGGCGACAATACATGAATATTGGCCGGCTTTTTAGCTGATGCTTTTCCTGTAGAATCTTGAGCTTTCGCGTTTGTTTTGGCCGCACCAAACATCGACTTCATTTTTTCTAGTACTCTTTTAGCATCTCGCAGGCTCAAGCGTGGCCTACGTAAACCAATAGAATTAATCCAAAGAATACGGTGGTTTTTAGCCAGTTCGGTTATCACGTGTTGGCTGCTACTTGGGTGGCGTTGCCAATCTTCACCAAATACTATGAGATCGTGTTTCATGTTATTTCTCCTCAATCGATTTAATGACTTTGGCGGGTACACCTGCGGCCAAAACACCTGCCGGCAAACTTCTCGTCACAATGCTACCTGCAGCAACCACTGTACCTTTACCAATAGTTACCCCGGCCATAACTGATACACCGGTAGCTAACCACACGTCATCTTCAAGAATAACGTCGCCAACCTGCTCATCTAGCTCGGGCAAGCCAGCAGCTCGTTGCTCTGCGTTTAGAGGATGACCTGGGTAGCCAGCAATAAAACAGCGCCCAGCTAAACGTACGTTGTTTCCCAAGATAACTTGTCTGCCAACGGCGATGGTGGTTTGCCAGCCAACATCCACGTTATCGCCAATCTTTAATAACGCGGGCTCAGCTGCACTGCTTCGTCCACTAAAGGTGGTCGCCCCAGAAATTCGGCAGCGATTGCCTAATTCAATATTTAGGCCTTCACTAATAAGTGGCATTCCACCATATAGATACAAGGCCTGAGAAGGGCCGCTGGTTTTACTTCTAAACAAAGGCGTCCACCACAATATGCGCAGCACACTGCTTAATGCATTAGATAAACTGGTATGAAGGCGGTAAAGCACCGAGAACAACAATGGCACTTTGGGTAGCTGACATAACCTTAGCGCCTTCAAAAACCTAAATAGATTTTTTGCTACAGCAGAGTCACTACTTTTTAGCCAATGCTTAGTTTGATGAAAAAACATGCTGCTCATATAATTCCCCAATAACAGGTAGATGTGTTGTCTTAAACTGTAGATAGCAGCATTTATGCCAACAAACTAAAATCAATTTATTCAATAACTTACAAAGAAAAACAAAGAGCGAGTTGCAGTTTGCAATTCGCTCTTTGGGGCTCAAGCATAAGCCTTCTTAAAATGCATTTTGGGCTTTACCAATGGCATTGCCCATACCAACAACCAGCTTAAGCCAATGGCCGGTAATAAAGAGGTCCAGATAGAAGAGGCCATAAACGGAACGATTAGAAGCAAACCTAAAGGAGGGAGCAAAGCGCTGAGCAGCACAGCTACTTTATAAGGCAAGGCCTGAAAGCGTAAGCTCAGTGCGGTGAATAGTATAAAGCGCAAAGCAAATACACTGTTGGTAGCCACAATCAGCCCCCAAACACCCCACATAGGGATAAGTAGGTAATACAAACCTATCGCCATCAACGCCGACAAAGCATTAATCCGCGGCAGCCAAACAGGGCTATTTGGTAGGTAGCAACCAATATCGGTTACTGCAGTGGCTAGTTTAAAGCCCAGCGCCAAAAGCATTAAAGGCAACCATTCAATGCCACCTAAGTACTCTATTGGCAGCACCCACTTAAGTACTATGGGGGCAAATAACGCAGCAGACAAAATCAATAACATCACCGCGAACAGCAAACGCTGATGAATCACACTCACTTCGTTTACGCCATTGCGTTGTTGTAACACCGTAAACCGACGTGGTAACCACCAGCTTTCTAATACACCAAATGCCATGGCGGTGGCCTCAACCACTTTAATCATAATGGCGTACTGGGCTAACGTTTCTGCGCCTAACCACTCTGCTAGTAGCAGCCGATCTAAACCATGCATAATGAATAGCGCGAGCGAAGCGCCAATTAAGCAACGTTGATAACTTAAGGTTAACTTGGCAAGGGCAAGATCTAACTTCAACTTCAGCTGTTTGCGGCAAAACCACAAACCAATACTTAAACCTAAAGCATTGGCACAAACGCTAGCAACAATCACCGCATCCATTCCCCAGCCTTGCTGCAAACCAAGTAGAGTCATCACTACTTGGCAACTCGCTTGCGCCACAACTAAATAAAAATAACTGTCAGCGCGGCGCTCAATGCGCAGCCACATCATAATAGGCTGCAAAGAAATGGATAAAGCAATAACCGCAGAAACGCCAGCTAACTGAATAAGACTTAACTGAGAGAACACCTCTAGCGGTGCTAGGGCTAGTGCTGTTCCTGCCAATACGGCTAACACTACGCCGTAACTCAAACTTAATAAAACAGACGACGAAATAAGGTTCGCTTTCGCCGCGGCATCTTTACACTCTGGGTAAAAACGTGGCAAAGCACCTGCACTTATTTCTAACAGCGAACACAGAGAAAAAATCACTACCAGACTTTCTAATACTCCGTATTCTTGCAAACTCAAATAGCGCGTGGTGACTGGCAGCATCATTAAGCCAATGCCTTTTTGCAGAATCATGAGTACGCCGTATATACCCATTTCCTGTAAGGATTGGCGAGCTTGCTTAAGTTTATTCCACAGCATAATTGGCTCTCCCCGCTCGAATGCGAATCAACCAAAGAGCCCACTCTCGGCTTTGCCATTTACTAAAGCTGCTTACAAAATAATTATCTTGGGTTTGCGAGTCACCGTTGTTTAGCTGATATTTTTCGATGAGGTGCTGGGTAAAGCGCCAATAACAGAGTAAATCGAACCAACTCACTTGGGTTCTTAACTGCAAATAAGCATGCCGACAAAGCATTTCCAAACACAGCGGCGCAGCGTTAGGCAACAACTTGCTTTGCTCCATGCGCTGCATAAAATCACCAATAGATGACATACGTGCATACAAACGATGTTTGTCGGCGCCAGCGCGTCGACAAATGCCCTGCGGATTATGCCGATAAAAGTAGTAAGCTTGCTCAATATGCACCACGGTATCTGCGAACAGTTCGGCCATGTAAGAGAAAATTTCATCTTCAAATAACTCCCCTTGCGGAAAAACGATTTGATGCTCAAAAATAAACTCTCGACGAAATAACTTGTTACATACCGAAGTATTCTCGCTGATATTTTGATGGGCGTAGCACTCTACCCCGTGGGCAGAAAACTTACTAAAACCACAACTTACCCAATCCGCTTGCTGCCCACTGGCCTCATTAAACAAATGCTGATACATGTTTTCATCTACGTAATCATCACTGTCTAAAAACCCAAGATACTGGCCCTTAGCGTGGCTCATTCCAATGTTTCGCGCTTGAGCTAAACCCACGTTTTTATCTAGGTTAACAATGCGAATTGCCAACCTGGATTGCTGGGCAAAACGCGTCGCTAGTTGATAAGCCTTATCCGGTGAAGCATCAATCACCACAATAACTTCCAGTGAACTTAGTTGCTGGTTTTCTAGGCTAGTTAAACATTCCCACAAATATTGCTCGGTATTAAACACCGGAACCACCACAGACACGCTGACCTGAGAAGCAAATACACTTTCCATTATTTAGCTCCTTCACTACTCAAGCTGGGCGATAACAGCCCTACAGAAAACTGTTGTTTGAACTGGCGCGCCTTTACCCAATAACTCAGTAATACAATTTGTGTTGCCGAGCCTCTGAATTTTAAATAACGGCTTACTTTGTAGTCTTGGGGAACAACTGCGCAGCGCTCAAGCAAACGGTACTTACCCACTAGATGGTCGATAAAACTAAAGAAGCCCAACAAATCAACAGCAGAAATATGATAATAAAGCGCGCTTAAAGCGTGATTAGCTAAACACTGCAGCAGCTCCGCCGCATGACCTTCAATAGCGCCCCGGCGCTCCATATCGGCTAAAAACCTTGCCAGCATCAACTGCTTATCATAGAGGTTGAATCGACCGTGGTTATCTCCACGGCACAGGCCTTCTGGACTCATTCGGTAGTTGTAAAGCACTTGATTAACCTCTGCTACATTCTCGGTGGCAAAGCGTGCGGTATACGCAAAAGGTTCATCTTCAAAAATCACATTGCTATAAAAATTAATTTGCTTGGAAAGCAGATAAACACGACGAAACAGCTTGTTAGTCACAAAGGTATCGTCGTAATACTCTTTGGTAGGAATGTTGTGGTATTCCACACTAGAGGCATGCGTTTCAAAAGAGCGCATTTGGCAACTCACCACATCGGCATTGGTTGTGAGCGCTTTGCAAAACATCAGTTCAAACATATTTGGCTCTGCATAATCATCACTGTCTACAAAACCAATGTATTCACCCTGCGCCGACTGCATGGCAATGTTGCGAGCCATCGACACACCCACATTTTTTTCCAATACAATTTTGCGAAAGCGTTCTGGATATTGAATACAAAACTCCCCAGCAATCGCTGCGCAGTTGTCTGGAGAGGCATCAATAACCACTATTACCTCAACATGTTCGAGCGTTTGCTTGGCCAGTGAGCTCAAACAACTTGCTAGGTACTGCTCAGATTTATAGACAGGAACAATAATAGATACGTTAAACATGACGATGCCCTCTTTTGCTATTCTTCGACCCGTTATTTCGAGTTCGAATTCAGGTCATAGCAACACTAGAGCAAAAGCTAGGCCATCCATTTTTAGTTATTTAAATTCAACAAGATAAAAGCGGAAAGGTTGTAACAAGGAACGCTTGTTTAGAGGCTTTTGCATTCTGCAATAGGTTGGCGAAGTAGTTGAGCAATCGCCACTACTAAGGCAGTAAAAATATAGATAGGCCAAGTAAAGCCTTGAGTAAGGAAGGTGCCCGAAACAATGGTGCCTAACATACCCGCAAACACCCCTTCAGCGCAGGAGAACAAGCCAGCATGCTTGCTTGTAGCATGTTGTGCAAGGGTCTTTAGATTCTGATGGGCAAGCCGACAAACTTTAAATAGCAGCACACAAAATACAATAAACCCCACAAAGCCTGTTTCTGCTAACACCCCAAACCAAGTGCTATGAACAGCATGGTTTTTACCATCCCAGTGAGACGAGAAGAAATAGTAGTTCGCATAAAAGTTATCAATCCCAACCCCGGTAATGGGGTTATATAAAGCCATCTTAAAGGCAGCCTGCCATGCATAAATTCGGCCCATAGAAGACTCATCAATTCCCGACTCGGCCGCCCCACCCGAGCTACGCTCCGACACCCCCGCCAGAATAAACAATATCGGTAATGCCAAGGCGCCGGCGCTAATTAGCAGCGCCTTATTTTCCACTCTTCGCCATGCTAGCACTGCACAAATGGTGGCAATGCCTAACAGTCCACCTCGGCTTTGAGTGGCCAAAATGGCCAAGATAATCGCTCCAGCACATACAATGGCCAGCAAGCGAGTGAACGATAAACCTCGCTTTAAGCTAAAGGCCAAGGCAAAACCTAAGGGAAACTGCAAGGTTAAGGCGAGGTCGTTCGGGTCTCCTAATACCGAGCCCATCGAGCGGCCAATGGTTACTCGGGTACCCTCTACCATCTCTATACCGGCGGCGGCATTTTGTAAGGCAACTGTCGCAATCATTAAGCCACAAACAAAAAAGGCAACGGCTGCTCTTTCAAAATCTTCGGGGCGACGCATTAACCAAGCAATCGCCACAGTCATTAATGCAATCTTGCTAAATACCCCATTAAAATATGCCATTGCTGTAGGCCTACTACTGGCAAATATCACCCCCACCGCACACAAAGCCACAAACAACATTAAGCAGCTTAATTCTTTACTCCAGTAGATTTGCATTTTGCGAGAAATGAATAAATGCCAAGCCAAACAAGCTAAAGATGCAAGGGCCAATAATTGCGGAATGCGTAAAACATACAAGGCAGGAAAAGCTTCGTGTAAACGAAAAAATGAGAAACAAACAAAGCCAAGCACTACCCAAAAAGGTTGTTTCATCACCATGACAACAAGCAGAGGAAGAACGCCTAAGGCTATTGGAATCAAGGGATTAGATAGCTTTAACCAAATTAGAGCTACCGCCGCCACAACCAATAGTGACCAAGCTAAAGGCTTAAGTCGCATTCCGCTATGGTCTTGATTTTTTAAGGCTGCTTTCATCTACATTACTCTCTGGCATTCAGCTTGCTTATGTAGCTGTATAAGCAAGCTGAATGCCAGCTACTATCCAGGAGATTGATATGCCTAACTTAGTGAATAGCCAACCCGTATGCAGTGTAGTGATCCCTACTTACAATTGTTTAAGCTACTTAAAACAAGCCTTAGCAAGCGTTGAACAACAAAACGTAGATAAGCTGGAAGTTATTGTAGTAGACGACAACTCTAGCGATGGCACCTGGCAATGGCTGCAAAACCAACAGCAAAAAACACCGCATCTACGTAGCATTAAACTCAGCGGCAAAGGCCCAGCAGTGGCTCGCAATATCGCCATTCAACAAGCAAAAGCGCCACTTATTGCTTTTTTAGATGCCGATGACATTTGGTTAGCAGGCAAACTACAACGCCAAATCGAATTTCATCAAGCACAGCCTGAGTTAAGCTTTAGTTTCACCGATTACCGGCATGTGGGAGAAAATGGCGAAGACCGAGGCACTTGCTTCGAGTTTTGGCCAAACTACCAAGGCTTAAGACAACAAAAAAAGGGCTACCAACTTAAAGCCGATGCCGCAGCAAGTTTGTTTGCAGAAAACGTGGTTGGCACCTCTACGGTAATGGCATCACGGACAGCCTTACTAAAATGCTTCGCCTTTGATGAGCAACTGCCCTCGGCAGAAGATTGGGACTTGTGGCTAAAGTTGGCATTACTAGGCCCTGTTGGCATTAGCAACCATGTTGATTGCGAATACCTAATGCGCGATGGTTCTGAAAGCAGTAAAAGTCAGCTACGCATTAAAGCCATGCACATTATCTATCAGCGCTATGCGCAAGCAGTAAAACAGCAATCACCAAAAGCTTTAGCCCAAGCCAAAGCTCGCATCGCCACCGCAGAAGCGGAGCTATACAATGAACAAAGCCTGCGACTATCAGCAATATTCTCAAGAGTTCAGGCTCTTTACTATTCCCCAAATCGCCGACGCGTTATAGAAACCTTAGCGGACACCCGTAATTTGTTATTGCTGAGATAGCCTAGGGTTTAATTGTTATTAAGGCATTTAAGTTAAACACAATTGTAAAGCGTAAACCTTGCGGTTACGGCCAAAGCTTAGCAGTCTCTATTGCTTCTATCTTTACACCAAAACTAGAGATATTAGCTAAGGTAGCGTTATGGTGGGCTCGAATCTGAGCGCCACTTGCGTGCTCTTTATCATGAGTTGTGTGAGCATCAGATACCAACACTACCGGATAGCCTAAACCAGCCGCTCTGCGAACAGTGGTATCCACACAAAACTCAGAGGCATAGCCACACACAATTAGGCTATCAACGGCTAGCTCTTTCAATAACTCTTCAAGGTTGTTATTGAGAAACGAATCGGGAGTGGTTTTGCGAACAAAATGGTCACCCGTTTGAGTTACTAGGCTAGACTGCAATGCCCATCCCTCGGTTCCATACTCAATGACAGAATTGGCATGTTCGTGCTGAATAAAGATTATCGGGACAGACTTTGCGCGCGCCAAACTGGTAACTTGATTTATCTTGTTAAGAACCACTTGAGACTCAAATGGTTGAGGTTCTGGGTCGAATAAAATCGACTGAACATCTATAACCAATACTGCAGATTTCATTAATATCCTCCGACTAAGTTAATGCCGTTTTAGGGGAAGCTTCACCGCGCGGCAAAACCCAAAAACCTAGTTATAAGCTCACCTTGCAGCCATGCTCTAACTCCATGTCATCAGGCACCTCGAACTTGCCTTCCATAAAGTCAAACATCATGTCGGTCACTTCAAAGGAATATACTTTAGGGTCTTTTTCCATATTGCGTTTAGCGACTCGCTGCTTGCGTGTTTCCGACGCAGCTTCTATGTAGTGAACTTCAGCATTTATTTTCAAAGCCTTAGCATGATTTACAAAAATGTCTCGTAGCGCTTTGGTAGTAAAACCTAAATCGAGAACAACGTTTCCACCTAATGCTAAAATTTGCTCACTCACTTCCCATATTTGCTGGTAGCAACGCTCTACCCGCTCCATCATCCACGAGAAATCGAGTTCCACCATATCCTTAGCAAACAGCGTCTGCATCCAAGGATCTATCGAGAATTTAACTGCGCCAATGTCTTCACAAATAGAGAGAGAATAAGTTGTCTTACCTGCCCCTGTTGCGCCGCAAACTATAATTAGCCTAGCCATTTTAAACATCCTTTTATGTCTATTCTATGAGAGAAATATAAGATCAAATAGGCAAAATTTAAATTAGCTTGTTAAGTGCAAAACAGCTAATCAGCCAATTATTTATAGTTGCCAAAAACCGTGCTCAATTGAGCCAAGTATACAAATCGCAAAGCTCGTAAGCATTACACACAGATTCAACATCTAGAGTTACGACCTCAAGGTAATGTACTTTCATGCTTATCCCTTGTTATTGGTACATACTATCAGCTAAATACTGGCCTAAAGAAACTACGTTCAACACTTAAAACACATCGAGTATCTTCTGCAAACTTAAATGCTTCAATACACTCACGATCACCTAATGACTTATTACGGCACACCTCATAGTCCGCTAGACTTGGGAAAGTAAATAACGCTAGAGCTACGTTATTTGCTCCCTCAGAAGGTAGAAAATATCCGTTATGTTGCCCTCCTAGTCGGTTCACCAGCGGTATCCACATTTTTGCACACTCTTAAAACTCAGGTAGTTTGAAAGGGTCGATAATATATCGAACGTAACAAGTAACCATTGTGCTCAATTCCTTTTAAATGTTGAGAGCCTAAGACTTAGCTAATATGACCTTGCAAACTTAGCTTCTTTTATTAGCTAATCAGATGATTAGCTCTCTAACTTCTAGGCCAATAAAACTGGGTAACTTAATTGTGAAGCGCTAAAACGAATAAAAGCGGCCCAGCTTAGCTAAGCCGCCTTTATACGCTTACCTGTAAATTAACTCACCTTACAAGCGCACTACAGTATCGCAGCGCTTCTCAATCATGTAGGGATCGTGGCTTACCAATAACAGCGCACAACCTTGTTGTTTCGCCAAATCCACTAATAGGTCGGTAACCTCTTTTGCAATGATCGGATCTAAGCGAGAGGTGGGTTCATCGGCAAACAAAAATACCGGATCCAGTAACAAAGCGCGCAAAATTGCAAAACGCTGCAATTCTCCCCCTGACACCTCGGTGCTTCTGCGCGCGAGAAGCTCTGGCGCCAAGTTGAGTTTGTTCATTAAATCCGGCACACGCTGGCGCTCTACCTTATGCAGCTTGAGTAAGTCTTCCAACAATACTTCAAGTGAAACACTAGAGGTAATTGCCGCAGGTGGATCTTGGTAAAGCTTCAACCATTGGTAAGGTTTAGCGTCGTTTTTTAACTTGTTTACCTGGCCATCAACCGGCTTAAGTAAACCAAGTAAAGTATCGCCTAAGGTGCTTTTGCCACAGCCACTATCACCTACCACCCCCACCACTTCGCCAGTGTGAATAGTGAAGTCGATGTTCTTCGACAGCGCTGTACCATTGCGACCTATCGCTAAACTTTTAGTTTCGAGCACTGGGGTTTTAGCAATTTGGCTTTTCTCACGCTGTTGCCAATGTCGTGGATCCGCGGCAATCAGCAACTGGGTATAAGCATGTTGAGGATTTTCCAAAACTTGCTCAGCACTACCCCGTTCAACCACTTCCCCCTCTTTCATCACAATAATCTCACCGCCAATCTGGCGTGCAACTTCTATGTCATGAGTAATGGTTAGCAAACCACCACCCTTGGCACTGTTGATAAGCAATTGAATGATGTCGTCTCTACGGCTTACATCAAGCCCCTTAGTTGGCTCATCGGCTAGCACCAGTTTTGCTCCACCAGCTGTTGCCGCTGATACCGCTAAACGCTGCGCCATGCCACCGGATAGTTGCCCTGGGCGTTTTAAAGCACTGCTTTTCAAACCCACTCGGTCTAGATCTTCTATCGCGCGATTGAATGCAGTTTCTTCGTCGAGATTGTGTAAACACTCGTAAACTTCAGACACTTGTTGATAAGCAGGCATTAACGGGTCAAGCGCGCGCCAAGGCTCTTGAGGTAGCATTATTACCTGTTTGCCCCAAAGACTGGTGAGTGACTTTTGCTCATGAGCTTTACCAAACACTTCTACCTTACCTTGTTGCGATAATTCGCTAGGTAACAAACCCACAATGGCTTGAGCTAACAAGCTTTTACCCGAGCCGGTTTGGCCAAGAATAGTTAAAGGTTTGTCTTGGTATAACTGAAGCGATAAGGGTTGAAGCAACTCAAGCTCTTTGGCATTAATCGAAAGATCAGTCAGCTGAATTAAGAGATTCACGGCTCGCTCCTGCTAATAAATGAAAACCTAATACCAATAGAGCAACCACGAGTAAGGGTTGAGCGAGTACCCAAGGTGCTTCAATATAAAACGGAAATAGCTCTACACTCATTAAGCCCAGTTCAGCCAATGGTGGTTGAATACCAACTGCAATAAAGCCCAGTGAAGCCATCATTAAAATGGCATTCGCAGCACCAAAGGCTGCCATGGTAAATACCGACGGAGCGACTGCTGGCCAAATGTGACGCTTAAACTGATACCATTTTCCAAAGCCCATCATGGCGGAAACTTGCCGCTCGGGGCTATCGACAATGGTTCGCGTAATTGCGCGGGTTACCCGATAGTACTCGACCCACTGCACCAATGAGATAGCAAGATACATCACTAAAAATGAACCCGGCGCCAGTGCAGAAAGTAATAACACCAACACCAAACCAGGTAGCGCGAGTAGTATATTCACCACCACATCTAGAGCTTGCTCAACTCGGCCTCCCGCCCAAGCAGAACAAACGCCAAGCGTTACACCTAATACAGAGGCACTAACAACACAAAGCACGCCTAAGCTAAATGACAAGCCGATAGCACTGGCTAAACGGGTCATCATATCTCGACCAAAGTGATCGGTACCCAGCCAATTGTTGGCACTTGGCAGTAATAAACGCTGTGCTAAGTTTTGCTCATCAATACTATGTGGAGATAGCCAAGCCACTAATAGCGAAAATGCCAGCAGCCCAAGCAGAATAATTAAGCCAAGCTTTTGATTTAAATTTAATTGCTTCATCATTTCTCTAGCTGACCTCTTGGATCAATCCAGTAACACAACACATCTATCAGGCTATTTAGCAATACAAACAATACCCCCATGGTAAGGGCACAGCCTTGAATAACCGGAATATCGCGGGCAAAAATAGCGTGGGCAAGCCCGTGGCCAACACCAGGCCAAGAGAAAAGAGACTCAATCATCACTATCCCCTCAATCACGCTCACCAGTTGAATACCAATAAAAGCAACAACGGGCACAGCCATATTTCTCACACCATGGCGAAAAAAGGTTTGATTCTCGGTTAAGCCTTTTACTCGGGAGAATAGATAAAAGGGTGAGCGAAGCACCCTGCCTACGCTATTGTGAACCACCCGATTGGATACCGCTGCTAAACTAATCGCTAAGGTTACACTTGGTAAAACAAGGTGTTGCCAAGTACCGTAACCAGCTACTGGGAACCATTGCCACTCAATGGCGAACAACAAAATTAGTATCAATCCCAATACAAATACTGGCATTGCCCGGGTAAAGGTGGAAAACCACACCACCAGCGAATTAATCACGCCGCCTTTTTTCTTCAATACCTCTTTAGCCGTTAAGGTACCTAAAGGCAGTGCAATCAATATCGATAAGGCTATGCCAACTCCTGCCAGCAGCAAGGAATGGCCAAGTTGATGCAAAACCATTTCACTAACCGGTAATCCACTTACCAGTGAATTACCTAAGTTAAGCTGCAGTAGGTCTAACAACCAACTAACGTAGCTACTCAACCAACCTTGGTCTAAGTTTAATTCTTGGCGAACAAGTTCTGCCGCTGCTGAATCAACGTTATCCTGCCCGTAGCGACTGGCCGCAATTCTATAAGCCATGTCTCCTGGTAGGCTACGCATCAATACAAAGGTCAGCGTACCCACTCCCCAAGCAACTAAAATAAGTTGGTATAAGCGCTTTTTAGCTAGATCCCACAACATCGTTTACGTTCCTACTGTTCGAAATACATCTGGTTGATGAAGTAATCACGCTCAAAGGGGTCGAACTTAAAGTTCTTCACTCGTGCATTAACCGACGTATGTTGGCTGTAGCTAGAAATAGGTAGCACAGGCGTATCCTGATAGATCTCTTGCGCCACCTCTTGGCTTAAGGCAAAAGATTGCTCAGCCTGGCTGGAATTTAGCAACTCAGCAATGGCAGTATCTACCTGAGGATTTACCCAGTTCATGGTTCCCCAGTCGCCACCACCGTTGGCAAAATCACTACTAATAATGGGTAAAGGGTCGGCACTAAAGCCAAAGTTGCGGGCAATAAGCGCCATTTCTAAAGAACCATCGGTATGGCCTGCTGGGATCATGCTTGAGTTAGTTACATCTACTTTTAGATCTACGCCAAGTTTGGCCCACTGCGCTTGAATGGCCGTTGCTACTGTAGCCAGTTCAGGACGGTCTGCGTATGTCATCATAGTAATTTTAAATGACTGACCATCGCGCTCTAACAATCCCGACGTACCTTTTTGCCAACCTAAATCGCTTAGTATTTGCTGCGCCTGTTCTAAGTTGTAAGGATTATTATCAACTCCTTCAATAAACCATTGCGACATAGAACTAGGCATAAGTTGTGCAGTTTCAGAACCTTCAGCACCCAGTACATTTTTGCTAATAGCGGCTCTATCTAAAGCCATACTCAAGGCTTGGCGAGCTTTAACATCACTCAGGAAGGGGTGACCAGCATTTAACTTCACGAACATAGTTCGTGGGATTAGATTGCTGTGAACAGCTAACTCAGTGCTTGATTCAAGTTGGCTAAGCATAGCTGGGTCTAGGGTAAACACTATGTCAGCTTCGCCAGATTTAGCCTGCAAAATCCGGCTTTCGGCTCGGTGACCTGTTAAGTAAGTTGCAAAGCTGATTTGAGCCTTTTCTCCCCAGTACTCATCAAATTTTCTCACGGTTAATTTGTGAGGCGGCGAAAAGCTTTCTATTTGGTATGGGCCACTGCCATATAGCTCTAGTACCGCACCATCTTCTTGGTAGGATTTTTCTGCCAAAATGGCATTTGAATAGTTGGTTAGCAGAGCCGCAAACGCCACGTACGGTTTAGCTAACTCGATACTAATTTCATTGCCGCTAAGTGCAGAAATGTTCACGACTTCCGCTTTGCTTAAAGTACCGTGCTTACTTTGAGCAACCTTAAGAGAATGAACAGCTACATTAGCGTCAAGCTTTGAACCATCGTGGAAGGTCACTCCATCTCGCAAAGTAAATTGCCAGTTCAGCCCATCTTCACTTACCTGCCACTGCGTTGCTAATCCTGCTGTAATAGCGCCACGTTCATCCACGTTTAACAGCGTCTCAATCACTTGCATACGGGTTAATATGTAGCCCTGTTTAGAGGGATCTAAACTGGTCATTTCCCAAGGACCACTAATAGATAAAGTATTGGCTTTGCTTGGCATTAAAGATTCAGATTTTTTGGAGTCTTTAAACATTACAGCGGTAACAACAACCGCTAGTGCGAGCACAACAAGCCAAACACCGCGCTTGAGTTTGTTCTTAGGTTTATAAGATATTTCAGTCATAAGGGTTCCTAACGTATTCCATTTAACGCTATAAAAAAGAGATTTTAAAAAGATACTCGGTAGAAAATTTAGAACCGCAGAGGCGGAGAACGCGTTCTTGGAAGTGCAGTAAAACAGGCCGTTTCTTCTAATGTACTAAAGCTAAGAGAGCACTTAGTAAGAGCGACTAAAGTGACTGAACTAGCTGGATAGCTGATTGCATTAAGTATCGCATCATAAATTTCACACTGGTGCTGTTCATGAATATGCTGCTCCACCTCCATCGCATGAACGAGCGAAAGGCTACTCAACCCCACAGGGATAATGAGCATCGCCAGTATTAGCAATTTATTAAATTGGAAGCGGCTGAAATAAAACACAGTAGCAACAGTGGGACACGAATAAATGTGATGTTATATCATTTCAATTGCAAATCACAGCCAAGATAGTAATTAACAAATAAAACGACATAGGGCCTAAGCACGCAACAAAGAAGTTTTCTAAAACAGAGCTCATGCCAAATGTAAGCAAGCCAAAAAAAATTGAACAAAACCAGCCGCTAAAGATTTCTTCGCGCAGTCAGTCACGCAAGCCTTTATTAAATTTCGTTTCAATAAAGTCAATTTAAAAGCAAATGAATAAAAACCAAATACAATAAGACATTGATTACAAAAATAAAAAATAAAAAACACTTTATAACCAACATCTGATTAAAAAATGACCTTTATTTAACTTCACATTTTTATAACACTGACCTAACCTTTACCTAGAAGCTGATTTGTGACGCAGTTAACAATATAACTAGTCATCGTTAATACCAAATCGTCTTCCGTAACTCTGTTAATAAGTCGACAGCCATTGCACTCATTACAGTAATAAAAACTTTTTTGTAAAAGGAATCACTATGAAAGTTTTAAGTTTAGCTTTAGCTCTTAGCTTTGCAGCAAGCTCTGTTCAAGCCATGGGCATTTATGTTTTTAACGATAATTTTGACTGTTCAAAGGTATTGAAAACCGAGCAGTCTCGCGGCCCTATAACCAAAGCGGTTATAGATGATTGCAAAATGAAGACGAAAAAGTAATTCCACAATCGTTAACTTCAGGTCTTTTAGAGCTGCATTTTCAGCTGAGAATGCAGCTAGTTTTTTAGAACGGAAAATACTTATCCTTCCTAAGATCCATCAGATAAGCATTTTGAATTAATGCAAATTGCAACAGGAAACAAGCACAATCAAGCTCCCGTTAAGCCAGTTGGCTATACACCTTTTCAAACTGCGGGATAATCGCTTCTGGGGAATAACGCTCGATAATGGTTTGCCTGGCCTGCTTAGCAAGTTGATACTGAAAATCAGCATTTTGTTGCCAGCGTTTAATAACTTTACACCACGGCTCCACTTCAAAGCTTTCTAGTATAAAACCATTTTGTTGGTGCTTGATGAGCTCACTCAACGCCCCAACGTTACTGGCGATAACCGGGATCCCTCTGCTCATGGCCTCTAAAGCCGCCAGCGGCAAGCCCTCATTTCGTGAAGGCATACACAGTAAATCCAATTCTTGCCAGCAACTATCCATGCTGTTTTGTTTTCCGCGTAGTCTTAGATTACTTAAGTTTTTGTAATCATCACTTGGCAATAAAGCCCCCTCACCAAACACCACAAAGTTGAGCTCAGGCATGGCCTTAGCCAATTGGTAAAAGCGATCAGGCCCCTTTACTTCTGTTAGCCGACCAACAAAGCCAATGGTTAAACGGCGCTTATATCGCCGAGACTTTAAGGTCGATACAAACGGAGGGACTTGCACGAAGTTGTTCACTATCTTGCTAGACGCTGCAACACGCTTGGCTATATCTCGACTAATGGCAATTCTGGCCTGCGACAAACACGCAGTGTAACGATCTAACCAGTCGTAGCAGGCTAAACGCCCTTGACTAATTTCACCTGCATGATAGCTAGAAACCAGCTTGATAGGTTTAATACAGCGTAACACGCGCCCAACTAAACTCGCTTTGTAACCATGGCTATGTACTAGCCTTGGGGAGAAGTTATTCACCGCATGCAACAAACTAGCTATCGCGCCATCGAGTATCAACCAAGGTACTTGAGCTTGCTCTAACTGACTGAGCATAGGATGAGGCTTGATATAAGCCTTCCAAAACACAACACATACAGCATGGCCTCGTTGATGAAGCGCTAAGGCCAAATTTAACACGTGGCTCTCTATACCGCCCACTGTTTGGCTGTCGATAAACAACCAAACAGAATGCGCTTGAGGGACAATCTCACCATGATGATATGCCTGCATCACATTGACCTCTTAAAACGAAAAGCTCGGTGAGGTAACACCTAACTCTGCCAAACTTAACTCTTGATGAACCCGAGTCACGTTGCCAGAAGATAGCTGCCAAACCTCGGCAACCAAAGTGCTGGCATGAGCAGGCAAAGTTATATCTAGTGCCATTTGAGATTGGCTAATTTGACCTCGCCATACACAAGAACTGTACTCTAGACTTTGCTGCTCCATGTCTTTCCATTGGGTGCAAATGTTTAAGTAAGCTCGTTCGTCTCCCAGCATTGGATAAGATACCAGCAACTCTATATCTTGCTGGTTACTAAAGATAAAGCTTTCTGCTACTTGAACCTCCTCTAAGCTGGTTGCAATAGGCGTTGGCTCAGGGCTTGGCTCGGGCACTGTTTCCACCGGTGTTGTTGGTTCTGGGCTTGGTTCAGTTTCTACCGTTTCAACAACTTCGGTTTGGCCACCTCCACCGCCGCCTCCACCACAGGCCACTAACAAGCTGCTGCTTAACACCAATAGCCCACTACTTAAGATACGGTTTACATTGATTAACTTGTTCATGGTCTTACTCCTGATCTTGATAAATAAGTTCGCTGCGGGCATTTTCCAACAAGTACCAGTCACTGGCTTGTTGGCCTTCGCTTTGGGCGTATTCAATAAAGTTGGGGTAGGCATCGCTTACTTTGATTCGCTCAAATGGATACTGCCAGTTGTAAGGTACAATGATTGCCCAAGGCAGGCCGTTGCCAGTTTGGTAGTAAGAATTAGCCGCTGGGTTGGATACATCATCCATGCTTCCCCACAAGGTATCGTCAGCTTGCGAGCTTGGGCTTTGATTTTTAGCGTGGATCTCTAAGCCACGGCCTGGCGAGTTTTCAAAATAGGGGTTACGCGCATGCTCGGTTGCGTAGATAAACGGATCAAACGGGGCGCTAGGTAAACTACTGGCCGCGACACCTTCAAGCATTGGTAACAATACTTTGAAGTGAAGTTGACCTTCGCCACGACAATCGCTTTGCGTTTTGTAAAAGTCACACTGGTTTAGATTATTAATATAATCGCGCACGTTACTGGCGATAATCGCGGTAATATCGCTAGTGCTTGCATCCAGTACCGGGCTATCCAATAACTGCCCGTTTATTTCATATCGAATGGCAGCAACATCCACCAACGATTTATCAATCCCTGGAATACGGATCGCAAAGCCATTATGAAAACTTGCGCCAACCGCTCTAACTTCACCTTGCAGCTCTATCCTTGCAACGTCGCCATCAGCAAAACTTAACACTTTAGTTTGCAGGTTAACCACTAGGTCGTTAAGGTCGTAGTCCCCTTCGGCAGGCCAGTTGTCTTCAAAGGCCACCGTGGCGTAGCCATCAGCACTTGGGTAATAACTAACCTGAGTGGCCGAGTCGCCCACGTAGATTTGCATGTCTTCAACTTCACCGTCTGGCGCGCCACCCGTGGCAGCGTTACCGCCTGCCGAGCTAATCCGAAAACGTGCCCAGCGGTCACCACTTTCGTAGCCCTCTGGCACACTCACTAGTAGTGATTGCACCCCACTTACAACAGCTTGGTCGGTTAGTACTTGCTCTTGTGAATCAAATACGCCGTTGCCGTTTAAATCGATCCAAGCACTTAAGTAGCCATTAGCTGAGCTGTCTACCTGCACCACAAAATCTAGGCCTACTTGTACGTCGGTCACAAAGGCGATGCCATCTTCATCGTCTAATAAACGAGAGCTGTCATCACTCTTCGGATACACATAAGCATCGGCTTCGCCGTCTACGTAGGTACCTAAGTGAATTCCACCTTCTACTAACTGGTGGCGCGCGCCATTATTGGCTAAAGAAGTACCAAAGCTATCTGGTGCGTCACCAAAATCGATATTGGCTTCATCTTCGGCAACAATCGGGGCGATAGCGCATCGTGCGCCATCGTTATTACCCGATGCAGGTCCTTGAGCGTAAAACTGAGCTTGTGGGTTACTTTCTGAAACATCAATTTTGAATACTGAGCCATCGCTGTTGCGGCTAATATATAGGTTGCCATCAACATCAAAATAAACCGCGCCAAAGGTGCCAGATTGACCAACATTTGCGAGGTTTTGGCTATTTCCGTTGCTAGCGTCAATGCTCCATAAGTTTCCGTTGTTATCAACACTGTAAAGCATGTTGTTATCGGGATGGAAGGCCATATCAAAAATGCGCAAGTTTAAGGCACTACCATCAATTACTCGCTGCATTTGTAGATAGTCACTATCAGTTTCATCTAGTGACACTCGGTATAAACCGCGCGATGAACCGCTGCGATAGAGGTAGTGTGCGTTATGGCTAACAGCCACATCGCCCACATAAAAACTCACGTTACTATCAATGCCATTCCAATCTAGGCTGAGTGGCTCAATTTGGTAGTCATCACCAATTCTTGCCAAGGTGCCATGCTGGTAACTCCAAGCATAAAGGTAATCGTCGTGGAGGTTAAAACCCAAAGCGTTGAGTTTTCCGGTAGTGCCCATATCATCGGCCAAGGTTTGGTAAAAGCCTGTGGCCAAATTAACACCGAACAGTTGCGCCACATTTTGCTGGACCAAAAAAGCTTGTGTAGGGCAACTTGAGAACGCAGCACCATAAGAGCTCAATGGCGAGCAAAGCATGGCGAAAGCGAGAGGTTTCCAAGGTTTCATATTCAATCCTATCGTTTACGTTGTGAGGCTAGTAATTGCTTATCAGCAAGAGCCAAGCCAGATTTGTAACGATATGATTTATATGAATTTAAGCTCTCACTCCCATTGAATAGAATGACACTTTTGCATCTTGCAAATCAGTTAGAATAGCTGAAGCACCAAAGCAATCTAACTCCTTAGCAACCAAACCGCGTTTTCAACATCTATTCCCTTGGCAAACCCTTCTGTTTCTTGTCTGCTAGCGAGCTTCTTTAAAGCATAAATGGATGCATATAAACGCTCTATTTCAGGCTCTGGTAACGCAAAAGGAGGACCGGAATATTGGCTTTGTTCGTAGTTGTAGGTAACCACTAGTTGCGGTGCATTGTTGGTGATAATTGGTAGCATTTGAGCGTAGCGCGTGCGAATGCCTTCGGGTAAGGCCACTAAAGCACCACGATCATAAATTGCGTCCACTTCACCTAATAACTCACTGTTTAGACTAAAGATATTAGCGACAAAAATATCTATATTTGCGCTCGTGTAATGTAGGCCGTCAGCTAAGCTCTCTACTTTTGGCTCTAAGTTTAACTCTGCAAAAAGCTGTTTTATGGCATGCTCACTAAGCTCTACGCCAACTACTTTCATCCCCTTGTCTAACAACCAGGCAATGTCTCGCGTTTTCCCACACAAAGGGACAAACACTCGCGCACCTGCTGCTAGTTTAAGTACGTTAAAGTACTCATATAAAAAGCGGTTCACCTCTCCTTCATGAAAACCGATTTCGTCTTTTTCCCATTTTTGATGCCAAAATTGTTCGTGCACGTTTACCCCCTAAAATCTGTCTAATCTGCAAAAAGCATTGTGCTAATCAAGCTTATCCACTAGTTTACAAGTTAAAGTCGACTTTAAGTCAAGAGTAAAAAAGATGGATATTGCAGAAGTAGTAAAGGCCTCGGGGCTTAGCGCTTCAACACTGCGCTACTATGAACAACAAGGCTTGATTAAATCTAATTCAAGAAAAGGATTGCGACGCCAGTTTAATAGCAAGGTAGTGGAACAGCTGGCCTTTATTAGCTTAGCCAGCCAAGCTGGATTTTCGCTGCTTGAAATAAAACCGATGCTCACATCAACTGGAGCGCAAGTAGACCGAGCCAAGCTAAATGCCAAAGCCGATGAATTAGACAAAACAATCAAAGCTCTCACTACTATGCGTGATGGCTTAAGACACAGTGCAAAATGCAAAGCAGCCAATCATTTCGAATGCCCCACCTTTCGCCGTTTACTTAACATCGCCAGTAAAAAATCGAGCAAATCTAATAACAAACTCAAACAAGCCTAAAGTAAAAAGCCCTGCTAAACAGGGCCTTATTGTATCTTGGTGAAAGCAAACCTAACTTGCTTCAGCTTCTTCCCATGATTGCTTTTTGCGATAAATAGTAGAAGGACTTACATCCAGCAATTCTGCAGCTTTAGGAATATTACCATCGCAATGGTCTATCGCATGTTCGATAGCTTCCTTCTCAGTAATCCACAGCGGTTGAATTTGATATTGGCTAGCGCCGTTTAAGCCAGTATCACTTTGTTCCTCAGTAACTACTTCTTCTGGGTGTCGACCATCTTTGCCAATCGCACCTTCTGGTACCAATTGGTTTATCGGAGGCGGCAACTGGCTAGCGAGCACTTCCTTGCCGTCGTGTAATACACAAATATTGCGAATAACGTTTTGCAACTGACGTACATTCCCCGGCCAATCATAATTACTCATTACCGTAGCGGTTAAACTTGAGAAGCGGCGAAACTGCTTACCCTCTTCCTTGGCGTAACGACGCAGAAACTTTTGTGCAATACCGGGAACATCTAACCCCCTTTCACGCAATGGTGGTAAATGAATTGGCACTACATACAAGCGATAATAAAGATCTTCTCTAAATCTGCCTGCTTGCACCTCTTCCCATGGATCGCGGTTGGTGGCACACAAAAACCTAACATCCACTTGTTCTTCTTGGCTGCCACCCACTTTTTGAAAACGGCCTGTTTGCACAAAGCGTAGTAGCTTCGTTTGTAGCTCCATATCCATTTCGCCTATTTCATCAAGAAATAAGGTTCCACCATGAGCTTGTGAAGCTGCACCTGCACGCATCGACGAGGCACCGGTAAATGCGCCTTTAACATGACCAAAAATCTCGCTCTCCATGAGATCTTTAGGAATAGCGCCACAGTTTATCGCCACAAACGGTTTGTCGGCACGGGTACCTTGCTTATGAATGGCTTCGGCACATACTTCCTTGCCGGTACCACTTTCACCGGTGATAAACACTGTGGCTTTACTTGGTGCCACCGCTTCGATCATGCGATATACATTTTGCATGGCTAGGCTGCTGCCAATAAAGCCGTGGAAGCTATCGCGCCCTGCATCCGCTTGGTAGTTCTCGACTAAAGATTTTAGCTTATGAAGGTTAAGTGCATTATTCACGGTCACCTTTAAACGGCTGGCATCAAAAGGTTTTTCGATAAAATCCACCACCCCCAAACGCATCGAGTCAACAGCAATATCTACCGAGCCATAGGCTGTAATAATAATTACCGAGGTGGGCAAGCTACGTTCTACCATCCACTCTAATACTTGCATCCCGCCCATATCTGGCAGATTTAAATCTAATAACATCACTTGCGGAGATTGCTTAGACAAGAACTCAATCGCGGCACCACCGGTGGCAACGCGCGCTAATTTTAAATTCTCTTTGCTTAAATAAGCCTGATAGGTGGCGGCAAGCGTTTCGCTGTCTTCGACCAACAATACGGAGGCTGTTAACTCACTTCCCATGGCTTCTCCTTAAGCGCACACTGTTTTTTCAAACTGTTTAATGGCGTTAATTGTTTGCTCTACGGCATTGTCTAACTGCGGCACAGTATTGGCTAATGCTTCTGCGTCCGATGCTTTACCGGCTATTTCAATCTCTAGTGCTAGTTGCCTCAAACGCTCGCCACCAAAAGTGGCTACATTGCCTTTTAGGGTATGAGCGGCTAATGCTACGTCGTCAAAAAGCTGCTCTTCAAAAGCTTGTTTTATGGTTATCCTCTGCTGCTCAGTTTCTTGATACAACAAAGAAAGCATCAACGGTAGTGCCTCTGTTCCGGCATCTTTTACCAACTGCTCGAGCACTTTTTTATCAACCAACACACTTAAGTCTTGTTCTGGCACCGCTGCTGTTTTTGTCTCTGAAACAACATGCAAGTTCGCCTTAGGTTTATCAGCATGAGCACTAACTGTTCCTTGCTCTGGTATCGTTGATATAAGTGGCTCACTGAGCTGCGAGCGAATTGGTGCTTCGCTATACCACTGAACCAGTTTAGCCCTTAACAAGGGGATGTCGATAGGCTTAGTGATAAAATCATTCATACCTGCAGAAAAACAGGCTTGTTTATCTTCGGCAAAGGCATTAGCGGTCATCGCCAAAATCGGGGTTTCTTGATTGGGCCCGCTGGCTGCTCGAATGGCACGAGTTGCAGCTAAGCCGTCCATTACGGGCATTGCCATATCCATAAGAATCACGTCGTATTCATTGTGCTCGCAAAGCTCAACAGCAATTTGACCATTTTCAGCACAACTTAACTCTTTTACAAAATCTTTGAGTACTTGGGTCACTACCGCACGGTTCATTGCGCTGTCTTCAACCAACAGTACCCTGGCATCTTCTATTACAGATTGCTCAGGCTCTGTTTGTTCCGCCATATCATCTAATTGAATAACAGGAGCATGGCGACCTCTAAAAGGCAGATTCACTGTAAAAGTAGTGCCGCGCCCTACCTCACTTTCTACACTCACCTCACCGCCCATCTTCTCAACTAATTGGCGGGTAATTGCTAAGCCTAATCCGGTACCGGAATAGCGCTTGGTAGCACCGCTATCCACTTGATAAAACTCTTCAAATAAGCGCTCTTTATCTTCTTTACTAATACCAATACCAGTGTCACTAACAGTAAGCTCGACACCATAAGGTTGAGTTGCTTTTAACCCTAGGCTCACTCCGCCCTTGGAGGTAAATTTAACCGCGTTCCCCATTAGGTTGAATACAATTTGCCTAAAGCGCAGTGGCTCACCAAAATACTCAGGCAGTATTTCATCCGCCACATCTAACTCAAACTTCAGAGCCTTTTGCTGAGCCGTGGTATTAAATAACTTAACAATGCTTTCTAAGGTATCGGTGGCCGAGAACCACTCGTTGTTAAACTCTAACTGACCAGCCTCAATTTTAGAGAAATCTAATACGTTGTTCACCAAGGCCATTAGTGTATGTCCGGCCTCATTTCCAGTATCCACAAAACCTTGTTGCTCCAAGCTCAAATCGGTTTCTTTAAGTATTTGATACATGTTGATAATGGCATTTAGCGGGGTGCGGATCTCGTGGCTCATGCTGGCTAAAAAACGACTTTTAGCTAAGCTTGCGGCTTCTGCATCATGCTTGGCTCGCTCTAGTGATTGCTCCACAGCTTTTTGTTCACTTAAATCAGTAAAGTGAGCCACATAATGAGTAATTTCGCCTTCTGGATTTTTAACTGACGAGATACTTAACCACTCTGGTAAACGCTCGCCATTTTTTCGAAGGTTAACAATTTCACCCGACCACACTCCATCTTGTTTTAAGTGTTGCCACATATTGTCGAAAAACGCTTTATCGTGCTCGCCAGAACTCAATATTGAAGGGGTTTGGCCTAAGGCTTCCTCAGCGCTATAACCCGTAATACGGGTAAAAGCTTGGTTAACCCGCACAATCTCGGCGTGTTGATTAGTAATAAAAATGGCTTCGTTAGCATCAAAGGCTTCGGCGGCTAATTGCAGCTCTTGTTCAGTGCGTTTTTTATCTGAGATATCACGCATAAACGCGGTAAACACAGTATCGTCACCCACTTCAACAGAACTAATCGTTAACTCCGAAAGAAACTCATGTCCTTCTTTATGCATAGCGGGTAACTCTAAGCGCTGACCTAATACTGGCGCTTCTCCGGTTTTTCTAAAGTGCTTAAGCCCTTGGCGGTGCGCTTCACGAAACGCTTCTGGTACCAGAAAGCTCGCAAGTTCTTCACCCACGATTTCATCTCGGCTATAACCAAAGATTCGCTCAGCACTTTGGCTAAATTCTAATACATGGCCGTGTCTATCGGTGGTAATAACGGCATCCATTGCAGAAGCGATGGTTGCCTTTAAAATTGATTGGTTTTGCTTAAGCTCTAAGGCTAGCTTCTCTTGCGTTTCAATGGCTTGCTTAAACTCGATATGGGACTTTTCCAGCGCAGCCGACATGGTGTTAAACGCGTTTGATACCTCGGATATCTCATCCTTGCCTTTCACTTTAAGTTGAATACCCGGTCCAACTTGAGTAATAGTTTTGGCGGCATCTCTTAAATCGCCCAACTGGCGAGTAAGGTAAGAGCCCAACAAAAACGAAAACAGCGCCACTAAAGCTATTTCCAATAAAGCAATACTCACCCCAAAAGAGCTCGCTTCAGAAATTAGGCCATGCAGGCCATGGTCATAAACGCCAATTTCTATGTTTCCGTATATTCGCCCACCAATCTCTACGACATTTTCGGTAACAAATACGCTGTGTTCATGGTCTCCTAAGTCGGGGTTATCTCTAGGGTTAGATAAGGGATCTACGCCTGCCTTTGATAACAAACGATCGTTTTGGTCTTTGATAATGACGTAGGCAATGTCTTTTTGTGCGGAGAATTCGCTGGTAAGGCTATCGAGGGTGGCTAAATCGGTAGTGATAATGGCGTTTTTAGTGGTAGAGGCAAACAGAGAGGACATCATCCTACTGTGCTGCTCAACTTGCAGTTCGTTAGAATCATACAGCCAGCCAATACTGCTATACACCAACACGCCTAACAGCACGGCTTCAATTAAAGCGACGCCCAGAACTGTTTTTGCCTTAAAGCTAAATGTCATCGCGTCGTTTCATCCTTGTTGCTAAGGTCTATTAGTGGTGGGTATCGCCTATCCCAAGCTCTCTCACATCATCCCACTCGGCGTCTTCGGCAGCAACAAAACCTTTCATATTTAAGGCTTTAAGTAAGCCTTGTTGCGCTTCATCTTGCCCCATACTAAGAAAAGCTTGCTGCACAGCGGCTAACACAGGCGCTTCCACATTGGGGTGAGCTGCGATGGCATGAGGAGTAAATCCCGGCGACTCCCATAATATGCGTAATTGATCTTTAACCGTGCTGCTTTGAAAAGTGCGCGGAATACCACCGCCAGCAGGGTATAAACCGGCAGCCACAGCTCGATAAACCGAGTCATGCGACCCAACATAAAACGGATTAAAATCAATTTCTTGTTGAGCTAAGTAACCTCTAAGCACCACACTAGCGGCAAACGCATTGGGTGCAGGAAAAGCCATTGATTGAGAATCCAAGTCACGCACATTATTGATAGTAGTATCAGATTCTTTACTTACCACAATAATACCACTAAGTTTTTTATCTTTTGATTTTGCGAAAGCTTGATAACCAGGTTGCTCTGAATAAACCTGATAATGATAAGGGTTCATATAGGCAAAGTCGTATTGCCCTTGAGCTAGGCGCTTTTCAAACTCAGCAATACTTGGTGCAGTTTTAAATTCTAAGAGATGACCACTACGCTGGCTAACGGCCTCCAAAAGTGGACTCCATTGCAGCGCCAAACGGGTAGCTGATTGCTGCGGCACAATGCCAAAGGTATAGGTTTTTGCCTCAGCCTTTGACATAAGAGCGGCAAAAATCACCAGCAATAAACATACTAACAACACCGTAACTTTTATTTGCATACGGCGTTTGGCCTTATATTGCTTGTTTTTTAGCTCAAACAATTCTTGTTGCTGTTTACTCAATGGAACGCGACTTCCTTTCGCCGTTTGTATTATGAAAAACATATCATATCCTTATTGAAAGTAGTTGAGAGTTAACGAGAATTCTTTGCAGATACCCCTTGAAACGAGGAAACATGTCGGTAATTCGTGAAGTTTCTCTCAATAACTCATTTTTTAAACTTGGATTAAAGCGATCGTTCATCACAACCCCGAGTAGGCGAATATCTTCAAGGCTAAGATCGTTAATGGCCGATTCAAAAGCAGGCCGAGAAGTAACACCTGCCATCATGGTGATAATGCTGGCGTCACACGCCGATAAAGCTCGAGCTGCATGAAGGTTGCCACTATTGGTTTGATTGATCGCCGAGGTATCAAACAACACCAGCTGATAACTCTCCTTCCACTGCTCTACCCACTGCTCGATAGCACCTGGTTCTCTTAGCTGCACTAAACTCACTTTGTCCATTGGCACTGGCAGATAATCTACGCCAGACTGTTGGTCTTTAATCACCCCAAGCACTTTGCCGCGATCCCAGCCTAAATCGAACACTGGCACATCAAAATGGCGGGGATGATGCAGGTTAAAATCCACCACCAGTACGCTTCGGCCAGCTCCGGCTGCACGCCTTGCAATGGCATCAACTAAAGTAGAAACGCCCTCTTCTGGCTGGCTAGCACTCACACCAATGCAAGAATGCTGTTTCACCGGTAAGCGTTGATACACTCGCTCTAGTTCTTGATAAGTTGACGGTAAGCTAATCATATAAAACTCCAGTAATCGGCTAATTTAGTGGTGCAAAGGCTTATAGAAAACCTAACAGCGCGCTAATAGTGACAATGCGGAACACATCTTCCATGCCTTGGCGGGCCTTATGCCAGCCGCTCTCTTCACGTGAAGGAATATACACAGTGTCGCCAGCGCGAATCACTGGCAACATGCCAAAGTCACCGGTTTTAGAGAACTCAAGTAAGTTGAAGGTGCGGGCTTGGTCTTTACAGCAAGACAAGTTAACTACGGTAATCTTTTCTGGGAAGCCATCGTTATCAACACCACCCGCTTCGGCTAACAAGTCTAATAGCGTCATGTCGTCATTAAAGCGGTAGCGACCAGGCTTGTTTACCGAGCCAAGTACGCGCACGGTGCGCTCTTTTTTCTCCGACAACCAGTTACGGTCTTTTTCTGGAATGTAGATAGAATCACCAGGTACTACGTTTGGCAGTAAGGACTCATCACCGGTTTCAAAGTACATCGCTAGATCTAACTTAGACACACGAGAGTGTTTGCCATTGCGATGACTAATTCGCACATTGCTAATGTCTGCTTGCTCCGCTGGGCCATCGGCCGCAGCCAAAATGTCTAGGAAGTGCATGCTAGGGTCAAAACGGTAGCGACCAGGTGCAACTACTTGACCAAATACGTAGATAGAATCTTCAGAGCGCTGACGCACCCATTGTGATTTGTTGTCGCTTGGGTCATCTGGCAATTGCGGCACCATAATAGTGGTACCCGCTACTATGCGTGGCATGCTGTTATTGCTAATTTCGCCATTTAGGTAAGCGTTTAAGTCAAAGTTAACCGAACGAGTATTACCGTTTGAATCGCTAAACAACACGGTAATTTTAGCCATATCGGCATTCGGTTTAGGGCCACCTGCATGAGCTAACAAATCCATAAGGTTCATCTCGTTCGCCCATTCAAAACGACCAGGACGATTAACTTCCCCCATAACCTTCACTGCGCGATTAGGCGATACTTTAGTCCACGACTTTTCATTTAAATCGGTTTTCTCTGGGATAAAAATCGCATCACCAGCGGCTATTTCTGGTAACTGAGAAATTCGGCCTTCGGTAAATGATTGCAAGTCAAAACGCTCTACCGAACCATTACTGCGAATCACACGAATTTGGCGAGTTTCGGCAAAACGGGTTGGGCCACCAGAGTTAGCTAGCACATCTAAAAAGCCAGCAGATTTATTACCTTCGTAAGCACCGGGCTTAAATACTTCGCCCATTACATACACGGTGTTGGCACCCGCTTTAATCTCTTCTTCTTGCTTAGGTACAAAAATAGTGGTGCCAGCGCTTAAACGGGGCATCATCTGGCTATCGCCAGTATCTAAATAGCGTTTTAAATTAAATAGTTGTGGGTCACCATTGATGATAACGCGGATCTGTTCAACACTGGCGTAGCGAGTCACACCACCTGCTCGCATTAGCATATCAACTAACGAGGCAGACTCTTTGAAGGAAAAGCTACCTGGGTTATATACTTCTCCAAAAACTTTTACTGCAGTGCGATCTTCAGCGGCATCGCCTTTATCGTTTAAGGCTTTTGGGTCAAAATCTACTGCTACATTACCAATTTTAGGTGAGGCAGGAACAAACAATACATCTAAAGACTCAAGCTCTGGCAGTACACTTAAATCGCCAGAATCTAAGTAGCGTTTATAGTTAAATACTTGTGTTTCATCTAAGCTCTCGCGGCGCAGTTGCATGCGGTCTAATTGCGCACCAGAACGTAAGCCACCTGCCGCTTGAATCGCCATTTGCACACCAGCACCTTGTGCCAGTACTACTTCGCCAGGTTGGCCCACAAAGCCCAGCACACTAATACGAATACGGCGCTCTTCTAACAATACTTTTAGGCCAGCAAGGTCACGGTAAGCTTTCGACAATTCGCGCTTAATCTTTTCTTGCATTTGCGCTTCGGTGAAGCCCGACACCATGATTGGGCCAACTTCTGGCAAAATTAAACGGCCGTTGCGCCCTACTTCAAAGTTCTTATCAAGCGAGGCTTCTCCAGGGAGAATAATTCTTACTACATCACCCGCTTGCACTTGTGGTTTAGCTGCATGCGCTTGAGCGCTAAATACAATACTTAATACAAAACCAAACAACATCCATGCTGCCACTATGTACTTACACAATTTAAAGAATTTCATGACAAGCTCCTTATTTAACACGCAAAGCGTGCTGAGCGAGGATGTTGCTGTCAGCATCAATAACACTGATGGTAACGCGGCGGTTAGAATGGCGAACAGCATCGCTGTTACCTTCTAAATAGGGTTGTGAGTCGGCTACGGCAGCCACTTCGATTAGCTGTTTGTTCATGCCTAGTTCGGTCATAAACTCGGCTACGGCCTGTGCGCGAGCTAAAGATAAACGCTGTTTGTAATTGTCATCGCCCTTGCTATCGCTATGCCCAGTGATAATTAGCGACACCTTACTGGCTGCGATAATTGGCGTTAGATTACGAAGCTGATCTTGGTAAGCAGGCGTAAGCTCGCTAGAGTCAAAAGCAAATTGATTATTGCTGTTTAATGCATCGCTAATGCTTACCATTAATTGTGAAGACTGAATATGTCCTAAGCGGTCGGTTTGGCAAGCACCACTCTCGGTTACGCGGTCCAAACGTTTTTCCAACATATTTAAAAAATGCTGCTGAATTTCAATATCGTTGGCGGCATCAAAAGTTAGCCCACCCTCTAGTTCGCGCAAAATGCGCTGTTGTTGCATACGTGCTTGTGTAACCGATGCAGGGAAACATAACTCTGCACCTTCAAGCACCAATAAATCTAACTGGTGTTTTACTAATACCGCCTCAAATTGCAGGCCATGTTCAGGGCCTAGCTCGCGAAGATCGGTAGTGCCTGTGTCACCATCCATCCAAGCCAAGATAGCGTGTTGATGCTCGGCAAAACCACCGCGTCCTTGTTCTGGCCAGGCGGTACAAGCTGTGGTCATGGTTAACAATACGGGGATGATAATGCTACGCATAATAGGCTCCTGAAGTTCAGCTTAAGCGGCGATTGAAGGTAAAGTATCAGTGGTATGATTTTGGCTAGGTAGCGTATCAATCATGGTAATGATGTGGTCTACACGAAGCATAACCAGCAAATCTCGAGGCTGTTGTTGAGCGCCAAGTAACACTAGTTGACCGCCTGCCGCATTAATGCGTTTAAACATAAATACCAAGGCGCCAATGCCAGATGCATCTAAAAACTCTACTTGGCTCATATTCACAATCACCAATTTGCTGGCTGCATCGGCGCAAATACCTTCGAAGGCTGCTTTATGCTCGGCGCAAGACTCAGCATCAAATGCGCCAACAATTGAAGCGGTAAGGTTTCCTTGGTTTGAAGTAGTTAGTTGCATTTTCATAATTCGCTCCACAATTCTTGATTTCAAGACTGATAAAGCGAGTTTGATGCCAAACTAAAAATACCCAATAAATACAAAAAGATAGAGATGAAAAATAGTGGTATGGAGGGTTTGAAAGCTAAGAAGTATTCTGATTTCGCAAATTGCAATTTGCAGGTGACAGCCAGCCTAATAGTTAAACGCCCAAGCACTTGGCTTGGGCGTTTAATGACATAAACAAGCTAGAGTTTAAATTGGCTAATCATAGTGCCTAACTCATGGTTAATTGCTGCAATGTTCTGAGTTTCACTGCGCTGGCTTTGCCCTTCACTGTTTAGCTTTTCAACCATATCGTGAATTTGATGCATGCTCCGGTTAATTTCTTGAATCACAATGTTCTGCTCGCTGGCAGAGGTAGAAACCTGGCTATTAAGCTCGTTAATTTGATGAATAAAATCACCCAACTTTTGCAAGCTGGTTGAGGTTTTATCCGCCTCTTCTACGGTATCTGAACAAGTATGTTCGGTGCTGCCTATCGACGATACCACCAAGCTGGCTTCTTGCTTAAGCTTGGCTAAGGCCTGCTCTATTTCGCTGGTGCTACTTTGAGTACGGCTTGCTAAGGCTCTCACCTCATCAGCCACTACCGCAAAGCCGCGCCCTTGATCCCCTGCCCTTGCCGCTTCAATAGAAGCATTTAGTGCAAGCAAGTTGGTTTGCTCAGCAATACTACCAATCACCTCAACAATGTTTTGAATACTCGAAGTTTCGTTATTCATGTTCTCTACATTGCTAGAGGTTTCATGAATTTCACTGGCTAAAGCTTCAATTTTTTGTTGGGTAGATTTAATAGTTTGGACCGAGTCTTCGCCACTTTGGTTTGCCTCGGTGGTGTATTTAGCTGCGGCTGAGGTATTGCCGGCCACTAATTCTGCGGTATTCGACAACTCTTCAATGGCTGCAACAATCTGCGTAGTCTCGTTGGTATGTTGTTGCAAAATGTCACTGCTACTTTTGCTGTGCTGATCTAAGGTATCTATGCCTGAAGATAGCTTAGAGCGGGCAGCGTTTATTTCTAACAACATGGTTTGCAATTGAGCAATAAAGCCGTTGATACCCTTGGCAATAATGCCAATGTCATCATCAGTTTTAACTTCTAAACGCTGAGTTAAATCGCCACTACCTTGGCCGAGCTCGGTTACTAAGTTGCGTAACTTAATAATCGGTTGATAAAGCTGATTTAACACAAACAGCAAAATAATCACCGACACCAATGTTGCGGCTGCAATAATGCTGGCCATTTTGTAGCTTGTGGCTTTAAGCGGCGCAAAAGCCGTTGCCTCGTCGACCGTAATCATTACGTACCACTCATCATCACCCAGTAGCTTCACTTGCTGGCTAACAAACAAGGTAGTTTGTCCACCCACCTCGGCGGTTTGTATTGCTTGCTCTTTGCCTATAAGGCTTTGGTAAACGCCGGCAAACACTTCAACATCGGCAATGTTGTCTTTCTGTTTTACTTGCTCATTGGTAGAGGCCAACACTAAGCCACTTTTGTCTATTACCAAGCCGGTAGCGCCTGCTATTTCACCTAACGAGCTCAACTGTTCTTGTAAGTGGTCAAAACGTAAATCGGCCATAATGATGCCATCTTTAATCGGATGCATTACCCCCATCATTGGCACACCATCACTACGAGTAAAAAACACATCGCTTAACGACAAGCCGCTATTACGTTTAGCAGCTTGGTACCAAGGACGTTTACGTGGGTCGTATTTGTCTAAGCGACCAACACCATTAGGAAACGACTCAGAAGCCCTAGAAACAAACGACGATCCATCATCAAAACCAATAATTACTTTATACACTCCACCTAAACGGGCGGTATATTCGGTCATGGCTACGTGGTTATCGCCAATATCCTTTTCCTGATAGAGCTTTGCTAACTGAGTTACTGCGTCGGTTGTACGCTGAAAAGAGGTTTCAATCTCTTGAGTTTTTTGATCAATCGTATGATGAATATCACGAAGTAAACTATCGGTTATTTGATCTTTGATCAGTGTGTATGAGAGGTAACTTGTTACAAGTAGAGATAAAACAAGCATAGATGTCATTGCCGACAACAAGCTTGATTTAAAGCCAAAGCGATTCATCCTTTTCACCTTTTGTAATATTTTATAACTTAATGTATTACAAATAAGTAAAGATTAATGTTAGGTACTTCAACAAAATTAAACTTCGCTTAGTCACTCACAAAAGGCTTCAAAAAACCACGTGTATGTCACTAAATTGCACTAGGTTAACTGAACGAAATAAGCACAAAGTACTGCTTTAATAGCACTACCAACTTAAGAGCCTTAAGGCACAAAAACACGAAAAACTAGGAAAGGAACGCCCAGCCGATAGATTGAGCGTAAAAGTTGTTTCAGTATCCTACAGCGCCTTTATCTAAGCGAAGTATTAGGGTCTGTTGATCTTTGATGTTGAAATTTTGTTCGAGATAAGCAGGCTTTAATCGCGGCGAGCACTTAGAAGCCTAGTGGGCTAAACAAGAAGTGCTTAACAAAGAGTAAAGTTCGCTTATCCGAACCCTTCGGGGAGCATGTCTTAGCCATCTATTCAGCGTTAGCGAGTGATTATTAAGCCCACTTAACTGCACACTCACGGCCTTGCCTAAATGGTTAATAAATTGCTGCAAAAACCATCAGCAAAGATCAACAGACCCCAGCTAAAGCTATGAAGATTTTTTAACAAATTGCGCTGTTACCATCATGTCGCCAGCGCCATCTACTTTGCAATCTAACTGGTGATCTTTGCCATTGGCCATGCGTTTAATCACCGCTTTAGTGCCAATCTTTAGCACCAAAGAACTGCCTTTTACTTTAAGATCTTTAGCCAAAGTAACTTTATCCCCTTCGGCCAACAACGTGCCATTGGCATCCTTAACAACCACCTTCTCTGCTTCTGCAACTTCATCGGGGTTCCATTCATAAGCACATTCTGGGCAGATAAGCTGGCTTTGGTCTTGATAAACATATTCAGATTGGCAATTGGGGCAAGCGGGAAATGACATCTCTTTAAACTTCTTAAATTTTACTTAGCAAACATGATACTGATCGTGCGCGCCAAGAGCGAGTAAGTACTACCAACTTTATCGGAACTTCATTGCGCAACAACACTAAAATATTGATTACTTTGTTAAATACATTGCCATTTAACCAAACTGCTATACCCTAGAGAAAACATTTCGTTTTGTCATTTATCACCGATACCTGGCTTAGCGCTCATTTATTTGTTGAGACAGCCTAATGACAAAATTACGCCTATCCTACCAAACGGTTGAGTTTGGAAAAACCGATATACACCTTTGCACCTTACGCAATAGACAAGAGTTTCACGACCCAGCAGGCATTGCCGAAAAGCTCGGTATAAGCTCTGCCTCTTGGCCAATATTTGGTGTAGTTTGGCCATCAAGCTTTGTGCTCGCCCACTACATGGCCGACTATGACACAGGTACCAAAAGAATATTAGAAGTAGGCTGCGGTATAGGGCTCAGCAGTTTATTGTTAAACAAACAACTTGCCGATATTACCGCCACCGATTATCACCCCGAGGTTGAAACCTTTCTCAACAGAAATACCAAACTAAATGGCGACAAAAGCATTAACTATGAAAGAGTTGGCTGGGCAGATGAACACGACACCCTAGGGCTGTTCGATGTGATAATTGGTAGCGATTTACTCTACGAGAATGAACATATAGACCAATTGGCTAACTTCATTAACGACCACTCAAAGCCTTCCAGCGAAGTAATTATTGTAGATCCAGGACGTGGCAGAAAAAGTAAGCTAAGCGCAAAAATGGTCGAATTTGGCTACACATCAAGCCATGCCAAACCCGTGCATACCGACTACATTGATGAAGTGTTTAAAGGGTATATTTTAACCTTTAAACGAGCGCAATAAGCAACAAACACATTATAAAAAACTCGACGAGCCCTTAGTACTCTTAAACAGTTAATTACTTGTTCGTGACTAAACTAGAGCTCTAATGCATTTTGCAGGCATGCCCCCAACAAGTGAATCTGGTTCAACGTTTTTTGTAACAACCGAGCCTGCTGCCACAACAGAACGAGCCCCAATAGTTACGCCTTGGCAAACAACAACATTTCCACCAATCCACACATCATCTTCCACCGTAATTGGCAAAGACTTAACCTCCCATGTCCTACGACGCTGATAGTCTAAGGGGTGAGTTGGAGTATAAAACTGCGAATTTGGGCCAATAAGTACATTGTTACCAATTTTAACAGGAGCGTTGTCTAGCATCGTAACCCCCATATTAATGTAGGTATTATCACCCACAGAAATGGTCTTGCCGTATTCACATAAAAAAGGCGGGCAAATAATACTGCCCTTACCTAGATGCGCTAATAGCTCAGCAACATAAGGTTTGGCAGCTTCAAACTGTCGTTGATTGATCTGTTGGAGTAACTCAAATGCTTTATTTCTAATTTGAGTAAGTTCAGGACTATCAGCATCATACTCCTTCCCTAAGCACATATTCTCAAACTCGCTCATTGCACTTCCAATAGCTATTACCGGTTGTCCATTGTAGCAAAATAGAAAAATGAAAAAGTGGGACAAGCCTCACCAATGCAGCTATGCGGCAGCTACGGTCAAAGCGCTGCAGTTCAGCTAAGAGGCATCTTTGAACATGGCACCGAGGATGCCGTATACCAACTCATGCATGTATGTGTTGCCTCCTAGATGCACCAATGTATCGTCGCCGCCTTGAAAGCAAACATATGGTAACGCTTCACTTCCATCAAAGCTTACTTCCGATACGCCATCAAGCATGCAGGCAACCTTAAAAGCAATTTTGCCGGTGGTTTCTTTAAGCACATCACCTTGTAAACCGACTTCTTCGAGCTGTTCTGCGATGTTCGCGATAATCTCGCCAACAAGAATTTCTTGCTGTTCCTCGGTAGATTCACAGTCAATTGATAACTTCATTGTTCGTTATTCTTGTTTGCTATATAACATTTGTATAGTGCGCATGCGCGTATACCTCATTGAAACCAGTGAAAACGCGCATGCACCGTTAATAAACCTATTATCTAATTCAACACTAAGCTAAGTAACTGATACTACACCTGAAATTTTTCCACCTCAAGGCTAAACGCTCAAAGGTTAAACTATTTATTTGGCAAAAATAGGAAGTTGCTTATCGGCGCCAAAAAGCAACAGCCAACCAAACTTGCTGCTTAGTAATAAGTGTCAGCCTTTATTGTCCCTTTCCTGCTAATACTACCCACACCGTTTTAAGCAGTACGCTTATGTCTTGGTATAACCAAGAGCTGCATTGGCTAAGGCTTAATGCGTAGCAATGATCATAAGCGAGCTTTTGTTTTACATCTTCGATTGAACAATCGTAGGCCAAGTTTACCTGCGCCAAACCGGTAATGCCGGGTTTTACACCCACTGTGCGTTCACTATAAAAAGGGATGGAGCTTTCTAACGTTTGATAGAAAACCGGGCGCTCTGGTCGTGGCCCAACCAAAGACATTTCGCCTTTAAGTACATTGATGAGTTGGGGTAGTTCATCAATTCGAGTTTTACGTAAAAACCGCCCTACTCGAGTAATGCGTTTATCTTGCTTTGCCGCCCAAACAGCACCAATACCAGATTCGGCATCGGCTCGCATACTTCTAAACTTAAAAATGTCGAACAGCTGCACTACATTGTCAGACATTAAGCCTACTCGGGTTTGCTGGTAGAAAACCGGCCCTTTACTATCCAGCTTTATGGCTAGTGCCACCAAAGGAAATAAGGGACTAAATACCAGCAGCAATATCGTTGCCCCCAGCACATCAAATAGTCTCTTGCCCACTGCAACTAAGGGGCTTACAAAGCCACTTAAGTAGCGACGCTGTAGCTTTTTAAGAAGGTAATCTACACAGCCCATCATGCTGGAGAAGTGCCCTTCTACTAAATAATTTAGGCTGCCTATTGCGTTTGGTAGTTTTGCATTAGGCATAAAGCGCGGCAACATCGCTAAGCTGTAAGCCACAACCTGCAAAGCAAATAACACTGCAAATACTGCAGATTGCGCAGCTAACACCATGGCCCCAAAAAAGCTGGTGAGCATAAATACAGGGATGGTTACTCGTAAGGCTTTGCCAGAGAAGAAGGTAAAGGCCACCCCTTTAAAACGTGGTAGCAACATATGGCGAAGGCGAATAAGTTGCTGTAAATTGCCCGCTCCAATGCGCTTTCTGCGGCTGCGGTCTTGGCTGTCGGCGGCGTGTTCGAGCTCTAATGCGCGAATGTTTGGTTCGTAAACAGCCTTGTAGCCTTGGGCGACGATGTCCATTGGAATCACAAAATCATCGTTAATGGTGTCGTCTGGCATTACTCTAAATAGAGACTTTTTAATCAAATAAAATGCGCCATGCGCGCCTAAGGGTGCGCCCATGTTTGCCTCACAACGTTTCACTTCGCGTTGGTAATTCCAGTAAGCCTGCTCACCTACCGAACCAGGGCTTAGTAGATGATAGTAACCACACACTACGCCAACTTGTGGTTGGCCAAAATGCTGCGCTGCAATTAACATTGCGTCTACCGAAATAAGCGCTGATACGTCAGACAGTGCCACAATATCCGCTTTGCTTTGCGAAATGTGCTGGTTAAGCACTGCCACTTTGCCTTGGTTTTGCAGCTGTTCACATATCTCTATGGAAAAGCTGCAAAACGCTAAGTCTTCTAAACACGCTCTTGCCACGCTGGCAGTATCATCACTGCAGCCATCGCATATCACTTTAATGCTTAAGCGGTCTTCAGGGTAATCTAAAGTAGCGAGGTTAATCAGCTTTGCCGCAATGTAATCTTGCTCGTTATAAGCAGGTATAAGTAACTCTATGCTGGGCAATTGCTGGTCTTGCTCGCGTTGGTGATATTTGCGCGCAACGCTTTGAATTTCATCCTCGGTATTTTGCGTTTTGTCTTTGCTCAAAAGCTTTAACAACAAGGGGTATAAAGCGTGATGATAAACCACCAAGAACATTGCGATTAAGGTTACATAAATTAATGCGTTCATGATTATCCCCTTATAAGAAACGGTGGCGTAAGGCCGCGTAATTGCGTGCAGTAGTGCGTAAATCGCCCGACTGCTTAACAAACTGGCGTGGATTTCCGCTACTCGGTTTTTCGAGCTTAAGCTCTAGAGCTTGCGCCATAGCAAACGCAGAACCTGGCTCTACCACTGTGCCAGTGCGCGGGCACAAGGCTTCGGTAGATGCTCCAACATTAGTCACCACTGCTGGCACCTCACAGGCTTGCGCTTCTAAAATAACCAGCGACAAACCTTCGAAATAAGACGGTAAACAAAACAAATCCAAACTTTGGTAAAAGCGTGGCATGCAATCTAGTGCGCCTAAAAAGTGTACCCGATGGCTAAGGTGCAAACTCTCTACCAATTGCTCTAAACCTTGGCGTTGGCTGCCATCTCCAGCAAAGGCCAAATGCACATCGGCAGGTAAAAATGGCAGCGCCTCAATTAATACGGCTTGGCCTTTCTCTACTTCTAAACGCCCTGCACATCCAATTAATTGGCTGTTATTAGGTAAACCTAAGGCCTCGCGAGCGGTGAGTTTATTGCCGGGGGTAAAACTGTGAGTGTCGATGCCGTTTTTAATCACTTGTACATTTTCGTCGGTTACACCTAAGGCAGTTTTTAGTTCACCGGCTACCAAATTGGCATCGGCCACTAGCATAGGTTTAACCCATTTAAGAATTGCACCTTGCAAAATGCGACGGCGCTGCTGCCGCAAATGCCAAGCGTCATGCTCGGTATGAATAACTACTTTTACTCTGGCTAATCGGGCAGCAATGCCACCATAGATGAGCGGCCCAATGTGATGAGTGTGCACCACTGGCACCGCCCAACGGCGAAACAAGTTGGTAAGTTTCCACAGGGTTTTCCAGCTAAAGCCAGCTGGCTTGTTTAAAAACATGAGGCGATCGGCAAAAGGAATCAAACGAGGCCATGCAGCTAAGGCTTCTTCTTTGGTGCCTTCTAAAGAAATGATAATGCCTTGCTCATGCGCTTCTTCCATGCGCTGTAGGTCAAGCGCCATAGTTTCGATGCCGCCAGGTTGTAAGTGTTGTACTACTTGGATCCAAATACTCATTGGGTCATCCTCTTTAATGCGATTCTTTAAGCGGCGGAATGCGGCTTAATACCGATACGCCTGCGATGTCTTCAATTTCTTTAATGGTGCGTAAGCTTGAGTCTGTAAGCTCGGCAATCACCGCTAAGCTAACTCCCAAGGCTATGCCTCCCACTAAACCAGCAACAACAAACATCCATAAAGGCAAGGTTGATGGGCCACTGGGTGTGTAAGGGCGGTCAATAATTTTGATCCGATCAGACTGTTCGAATACGCCAAGCGCTCCGGTTACTTGCGCCATCTCATAGCGAGTGAGTAAATTTTCATAAAGGCTACGCTTAACCCGCAGGTTACGATTTAGAATGCGCAACTGCTTCTCTTGCTCACCCACCGAACCCACTTGGCGCTGTAAAGAAGACGCCAAACTGCGTAATTGCGAGACTTCTTCGGCCAATGCATCAACGCGTTGGCGGGCAATCATTAAGGCTTCAACCTGCACAATCAGCATTTCGCCATTAGATTCGGTAATAGAAATTTGCTGCTGCAATAAAGCCGAACTATCGTGGTTACTTACTGCCGATTCGGGCTGCGCTAATACTTGAGCTCGTTCTTCTTCTAAATGGCGCAATACCCGTTTAACCGCGAGAACTTTTGAGTGACCTTCGGTGTAGCGTGACATCAAGGTGGCTAACTCGGCGCGGTTAAGCACTATTTGTTCTTCTAAACGGGTTAATACTGGGTTGGTGCGCGACAGTTGTTGATCGATGCTACCTAAGCTTTGCTTAGCACCCGCTAGCTCTGCTTCTCGTTCGATAAGGCGTTGGCGAACTTGCGATAAACGCTCAATGTTTGCCGAATGCTGCTCTGGTAATGCATCGGCATGTTGGGTGCGGTAATTTGCTAGCGCCTCTTCGGCTTCTTCTAGCTCCATGCTGCTTAGGCTTAAGTGCTCTCGCAAAAAGCGCTCAGACTCTTTAATTGACGAACGCTCTGGCGCTAGTAATTGCTCTACAAAGTGCTTAGAAACGGTTTCTAATAACTGGCTCATTCCCTGAGGATTAGGCGATTTATAGTCGATGCGAATGAGATCTTTACCAACCTGACGAACGCTTAACGAAGCCGACAGTCGATTAATCACCTGCTCTTTTTTGCTGGCGCTGTCGGTTTCAAACATCAAACCTTGTTCAATCGCCACTTCGCTTAAAACGTGGCGGCTGTGCAGCAGGGTGGTTAAAGCTTCCATGCGCCCTTCCACGTTGGCCGACACGGCTAAGTCTTCGAGAAATGGGTTTAAGCTGGCGGTTTCTTGCACCAACATACTGGTATGCGAGGCATACTGTTTGTCGGTAAACATTGATACGAGTGCTCCCGCCACTGGCATCAGAAGTATTGGCAAGACAATTAGATAACGTCTGCGCCATAGCGCATCAACGATTAAATAAACTCTTGGTAATAATTCGCCCATTACATTCTCCACTTGATTCAAGTGTTGAAAAGCGAATTTCATACCAAGATTTTTATTTATTAATAATCAGTAACTTAAGCTCACTTTCACTTTAGGCAAGGTGGTGAACTTGCATTTTGCAACAACCACCTTGGAATGGCTGAATTAACAGCTAAATTTGAGCGACTCAGCCTTAGAAAACTGTTGTGAGGTCCATACATCTTTAATTTGGGGCCAGCCCCAATCTGTCATCGCAACCCCTTGCAACACGTTTTGAAAACGCAAAGATTGCCAATGATGAAACAAAGGCAAACACCAATATTCACTTACTAAGGTATTGGCCAACGGCGTCATCTTGCTGAAGTAATCTTGCAGCGCTGCATTTTCACGAACGTCACTAAGCTGGGCTTGCATCCATTGCCAATTATCACTGCCGACACAATGCTTAATAATCGGGTCGTTAAACAACCACCGAAACGCCGATGCTGGTCGGTTATCGTCTAAGTTGTAACTTGTCACTATCAGGTCTTGGCTTAACGCATTTTGGCTAGCAGCATGGTTTAATTCGGCATAGGAATACGCTGTTAGTTGAGTGCTTACGCCTACTTGATTAAGCAACTTGGCAATGGTTTCGGCGTACAGCTGCAAATCATCATGTTGATAAAAGCCAATGCTAAGCGCTTTGGGAAGTGGGACGCTCTCTGCAGCCAAACTAAAACAATCTGGCCAAATATCTAACAAACTAAAAGCAGGCTCTACGGCCATGCTTTTTAAACTTTTTTCTGCCGCAAGCAAAAGTGCTTCGGGCTGCAAATAGCTTGATAGCCAGCGTCTTTGGCTGTAGTTAAGTGTTTGCCGCTGTTGATTAAACAGCAGATATTGGCAGCCAAATTCTAAACGCTGTTGTAGATGTTGAGGCTGGCTTTGATCATTGCTGGTAAAAGCGTATTGCCCTTCTTTTGCTACCGAGCTTTTGGCGACAAACCAAATGCTCACTTCGTCGGGCAAGGCGCGATAACCGTGGTAGCTAGAATTTGCCTGTAAATGGATCCGCTGACTATTGTGGGCAATTAAGGTGAAGGGGCCAGAACCAACCACTTGCTTGCTACTCTCCCCTGTTTGGCTAAGTTGCAACGCAGGTTGAATGGCATACTTTGGGTCAGCTAATAGGCCAGCAAAACCCTGGTCACTGCTGGCTAAGGTAAATTCTACCGTTAAGGCGTTAGCCGCTTTAATACTAGTGACATGGCTTAGTTCATGTTGATATTGGGCATTACTTTGCAATGCATTAAACAAGTCGGCAACAGCATGGGCATCGATTACACTGCCATCGTGAAATTGCAGCTGTGGCCGCAAGTAAAAGCGATAAACTTTAAAGGACTCATCACACTGCCAATAATGGGCTAAGTCTGCATGAATGTTCCCCTCGGCGTCGCACCTAACCAAATTAGCATACAGCTGGCGCAGCAAAAAACGTTCACTATTACGTAGCAACAAGTGTGGTAACACAGCCGAAAAAGGCCGCGAATAGGTTAGTTGCAGATTAAGAGAACCATCTCGATGGCTAGCACCAGAGGTAGCAATAAGCAGCCGACCGAACCATTGCTGGTCATCGTCTAGCAGGGCTAACGCAGCGCTATAATCTCCAGAATCAATTTGTGCCTTAGCCAAATGTTGCTTTAGATCGGCTTCGCTAAACAACAAACTCAAATGTGAGCGCTGGTTGCGACCAACACTTGGCTGCCAATTAAGCCACCCAAGCTCGGCCATGTGTTTTAACAAAGTTCGGGCATGTCGTGGGCTAGTGCTTACCGCTTCTGCAATATCGGCCAAAGCCAGCTTAACCGGTTCTTTAGTGCCAAACTTGGTAAGCTTTAAGTAGTACCTTAGTAGTTTAATCGCCTGCAAAACCCTACCTCTTTTATCGTAAAAACTTCCTCATTTTAGCTTTATTTAGAAAAAATCTCAGAGAAATGGTAATAAAGCTACATATAAAAACAATATAAGGAAGGACATACCCAAAGACCATCTGTTTTTAATTCCGCCTAATGGGCGCAAAATAGCCTTGTGTTTAACAACAGCTCTTAGAGGAAAACGATGACTAGCTTAGAACTTAAAGCCAATCAGCAGCTTATACACTATCGCAAAAACATAAACCATTTGAACAGCGCGCAAGTTAAAGACAAAGCTAGTGATAAGCTAGTGGCTGCAGCCTCTCCAGCCACCATGGCCAAACACACGAAACAACAGGCGCTGCATAGCCATAGCCCACTGGCTCAAGCTGCACTGCAATCGATGCTGAGCTTATGCCAATGGGATGTATCTAACTTAAGTGATGAAGAGCTAAGCGAGCATTTCTAGCTTGCTAGCTTAAAGCGACCAACGTTACTTTCTTGCTGATTTGACAGCGCATTTAAGCGCTGGCCTTCAGCAGCTAGGGTATCTAATGTTTGGCTGTTTTCTTTTGCTTGCTGAGCTAATAAAGCCATTTCCTTGGTGATACTGCTAGCACCTTCGCGCTGCTGCTCGGTAGCAGTACTAATGCTGTGAGACATATCCCTAAGTTGCTGAATATCTTCACCAACCTCTGAAATCGCCTCAGATAACTGATTGTTTAAGCTCACGGTGTCACCCATTTTGCTACGGCTTTCGTCCATTAACTCCATAGACGTGCTTGCTTGCTCTTCTAGGCGGGCCATTACTTTGGCAATTTGCTTCGTTTGCTCACCAGTGCGCATAGACAACAGCCTTACTTCGTCGGCTACTACCGAAAAACCGCGGCCATACTCGCCAGCCCTTGCCGCTTCAATCGCTGCGTTTAACGCCAGCAAGTTGGTGGCATCGGCAATGGATTGGATAACTTCTAATACCGATTTAACGTCTTGCACATCACTCAACAAACTCTCCATTGCCCCATGAGTACTGTAAATATGCTGCTGCAAGGCTTGAATAGTTTGCTGGTTTTGCTGCATAACACTGGTACCGCTTTTTAAACGATTGTCTGCACTTTCGGTTTGATGGAAGGAATCACTAGCGATGGTGGCAATCTCTTGGCTGGCATTAGCCATTTGCGTAATGGCGCTGCCAACGCTAGCTAAACTGGTATTTTGATGATCGTTTTTGCCCTTAATTTCACCAGTTATATTGGCATTGCTATTAGCCATGGTTTCTAGTTCGTTCGTTACTTGAGCAATTTCGCTTAAAGAGCGGTTGGTATTCTCGGCAACTTCATTCACCCAGCCTGCTACTTTGGCAAATTCACCATTCCAGTGATGTTGCATATGTAAGGTAAAATCCCCTTTGGCCATTGCCTGGGTAACCTTAGCCAAATCATCTATCGGCCGTTTGATTAAACGGCTAATCGAAATACACGCAGCAACTGCAACCAATAAGGCTATAAAACCTGCAACGCTAGCACTAATGCTTACCTTTGTTACTAGGCTTTCTGCCTCGTTAACCATCGTATCGGTTTGGCTATCAATAGTGCTTACTAACTTCCTAAGTGCGGTAATTTGTTTTTCGATTTCGCTTTCTAACTCGGTACGTTTTAAGCCTACTTGCTGAATGTTTCGTTTGTTTTCCAGTATCCGTGATAACAAGCCTTGAGGCTGCTGCACATGCTTAATAAAGAATGCCCAGTTACTTTGAATATCGGCGTGGCTGTTAATCGATTCCACTTCAAAGCTTAAATCTTCAAAGCTAGTGCTTAAACGAGTAGTGCTGGAGCGAATAGTTGCGAGTATTTTGTTCACCGCATTTGGATCGTTTACCGACACCAACTCAAATGCCTTAAGCTGAACGCGTTGCGAGGCGGCCATATACGTTCGGTAGATATCGCGAATATACTGATCTTCCAAGGCGTAAGGTTCAACCTGATACCCCATGTCGTTATACAGCTCGGTAGATTGCAAAATAAACTGATTAAACAATTTAGTCAGTTCGTCGGCTTCGCTATAGCTTTGTGATAACGCTTGGTATACCGCCACTAACTCCTTATCTAACTGATGCACCATAGACTTAGAAGCAGAGAAACCAGCGATAATAGAGGTTTGTTGTTGAGCAGTTGAACCAGCAATAGCTCGCTCTAATAAAGATTCTGTAGCATCGCGCTGTTGTTGCCAACCTTGGTACAGGTCATCCAATTGTTGTTGATTATTCGAGGTGAGAATAGCCAGAACCAAATGGTTCATTTGTAAGTATGCGGCTTCGACCTCAGAAGCATTTTGTAAGGCCACCAGAGATTGTGTTGCTAAGGTTTGGTTACGGCTTTGAATATTATTTAAGCCCACAATGGCAATAAGAATTGCTGTAACAAAGGTACTAGCGATGACCGCTACCACCGTAACCACTTGCCGCGAAATCGACATTTTTCTCAAGCGATTGAAATAGTTAAATCGTTCTACCATGTTGTACCCCATAACCAACAATACTTTCCGTAGTGGTTATTGACGTTAACGAGGGTAAACATTTTCAGCAATAACAATTCGGCTATTTTATGGATAGGATCAACAATTGTTTCTCAGTTGATATAGGCTTTACTTGTTGGTTTTAAGCTTTTGATATTACTGGTTAAAAATAAACAACTACGGATATTATAAAAGCTAAAACTATTGCTTAACTCCTCGCAAGCTCTGCCGATAAAATTACTGTAAAGGGAATTTATTGGGAATGACGCAATGTCTTTATCATCGATTAATGGCTCGGCAAGTAACGCCTACATGGCGCAAGCAGCTGCGCAACAAGCTCAAGCTGTTAAAGCCCCACAGCCGCTAACAAATACTACAGAGCAAACCGCCACCCAAAAACCAAACCAGCCAGAAGACAGCGCAGTTAAATCTTTTGCTTACGGTGCCTTAGGCATGGACAAACCCAACGAGGTAAAGGACAACGATGATGGCGCCTACACCGCAGGGCAAGTATTAAAAGCCATTGGCACGGTTGGCAGCATCATCGCCATAATGGTGTGAACTAACGAGCGTTAACCGCCCAAGTGGTTTCTTGATGTTGATCGGGATGACGTGGCACCAAAAATGAAAAGGCCAATGAAGCCACTGCAATGCCCGCCCCTATCCAAAATACTAAGGATGAAGAATACAGCCAAACAAATCCCAACAACGCAGGCAATACCACCGCGGCAATATGGTTAATGGTAAAGCTCACCCCCGCCGAGCTGGCAATGTCGGATGGATCGGCAATTTTTTGGAAGTAACTTTTTATCGCTATCGCCATAGCAAAAAACAGATGATCGATAATATATAAGCCCGCTGCCCACTCTGCTGTGTCCACCAAAGCATATCCAGCAAATACAAAAATTAGCCCTGTGTACTCAATAATTAACGCTCTACGTTCACCAATACGCCCGATCAACTGGCCAATTTTTCCGGCGAACAAAATGTTTAGTACTTGGTTGGCTAGATAGAGTAAGGCGATGTCTGATACTGAATAGCCGAACTTCTCTACCATTAAAAAGCCGGCAAACACCACGAAGATTTGCCTACGCGCACCACTTAAAAATACCAAGGTATAAAACAGCCAATAACGCTGACGCAATATTAGTCGTTTGTGTTGTTCGTGTTCTGCGGTGTAATGCGGAAACCTTAAGGCAATAAACAACACCGCTATTATGGTTGCTCCACCAAACATGGCGTAAAGCGATACATATTCAAACTCGGTGTACTCGAGTAGAGCCCATAAAGAGCTATAGGCTAACACCGCTGCAGCGCCTTTCACCGCTAAGGCTTTACCCATAAATGCCGGCGTTTCGTCTTTTGGGATCCATTGTAAGGTGAGTGATTGGTTAACTGTTTCAAAGTAATGAAACCCCACCGACATAAGTACCGTAGTAAAGTACAAACCGTAAATACTGGGAAAGAATCCAGTAAGGGTAATACCAATCGCCAGCACTAATAGGCTTAGCAGAGCGAAAGTTTGCTCTTTGAGCACTAACAGTACAAAAATTGCAGTAAAGGCTAAAAAGCCAGGGATCTCACGCAAGCTTTGCAAAATACCAATTTCGCGACCGGTAAATTGCGCGACTTCAATGGCAAAATTGTTGAGTAAAACCATCCATATGGAAAAACTAAAGGGCATTAGAAATGCCATCATTAACAGAAGTTGTTTCTTAGAACGCTGCATCATAATCCTTGATGAAAGTAACCGAGCTTTAGCTCAGTTCAGAAAAAGCTAGGCGAATACCAAAGGCAGCAAATAAGCCGCCTAAACCACGATTTAACCAACACTTAATTTTGTCACTTGCTTGTACGCGATGAGAAATAGAAGCACTTAACCAAGCTAAAATATGGCCCCAAATCATAGCGTTAAGATTAAACACCAAACCTAACACCACAAATGCTAAGGCTTTGTTTGGCTCGGCTGCGTCGATAAACTGGGGAACAAATGCTAAGAAAAACAACGCCACTTTAGGGTTTAAGCTATTGGTAAGAAAGCCCTGGCTAAATATTTTGGAATAGCTAGCTCCAGCGCCCTTATTGTTGCTTAAATGCAAAGTAGCATCGGGGGTGTTTTTTGAAAGGGCCATCGAAAAACCCATATACAACAAATAAATACAGCCAATAACCTTGATCACGGTAAAAGCCGCAGCCGAACTTGCCAAAATAGCAGAAAGACCAAACGCCGCCGCAGCTATATGTACAAAGGTACCCGCACCAATGCCTAACGCGGCCACCGAGCCAGCTTTAAAACCTTGGCTAGCACTGCGCGCCATTATATATAAAGAGTCTGGTCCTGGGATTAAATTTAGCAAAATACCCGAAACAACAAATAGCCAGAACTCATTAATACCTAACATTGCTACTACTCCATTAGTGTTTTGCTTTGTGCGCGAAAGATCTCAGATTAGCATGGAGTTTGTACAAAGCCCTAAGCAGAAAAGACTATTTACACCAATAAAAGTAAAACAAAATTTGGCAAACTATGCTCAAATTTAAGCCGCTTCAAACACCGGTAAATCTATTGTTTGTTGCGGATTATTTTACTTGGAACCTGAGTACGGTTTTAAGCTTGTCTGGTGTTACTTTTCGAGGGTCTGACAGGTAAATTTCTCGATGAACTTTAGATAGTCGCTCAAGGCCTTCGGCGACGGCAAAAGCTTCCATTTTTTCAAAGCTTTGCGGCTCATCATCGAACGGGCCTACATGAAGCATTTGTACCGCTTTCCCTTCTTCTATTTGCTCAAAACTAAGTTGTTCGAAAAGGGGATTAGCTTTTTTCTGTTTTGCTAGCTCAAGCATATCACGGTAAAACGCTTGGTCTACAAAGTCTGGCTGGCGGATCATTAAACGATATACCAGCTCATCTTTATTAATGGTGCCATCAAAATTGGCTTTTGCTTTTTCGTTAATATCCCAAACACCTTCTAAAGGATAAACGGTAAAATCAAAATAGCCTTGCGGTGGCTTATCCATTTTTTTAGGTATCATTTTAATGGTGTAAGCGAGCGCATATAAGGCCTCTACCTTTTTGGTAAAAGCACTGCTTGCAGGGCTCCCCTCGCCTTGAATACTTATAAAGGAAAACTCAGGAACAGTAAGGGTTTCTGGTTTGTTTTTCGGGAGATAGAAACTCTTCTCCTTTTTTCTCCATTCATGTTTGGCTTGCATCTGCGAACTCTTATTTTCAAGCTAATGATTAGGGTCTGTTGATCTTTGGTGTCGAAATTGCTGCAAAAACCATCAGCAAAGATCAACAGACCCTAGTAGACTATCACGCTTATCCTAAGTCATCATTGTCCTAAGCGGTGTTGTATTAACTATCTACTTTCATTCCAACATTCGTTTCACTAAAAACCGCATATGCTTTAAGTTTCTCCACTGGATACTGGACTCTGGACACGGCCCACAAAAAAGGCGACTAAAAGCCGCCTTCATTGATTGGGTTAATCACTAACCACAGCTACCAAATACAGCTGTAGATTGCGTTTCTGCTTGCTCAACCAAGTTTGCACACGAAACCTCTGTTGCGCTAAAGGCTTCTGCTAAATCGATGCGAATTTCTGCGTAGGTATCTAAATTACGCATTTTGAATGAGCCATTGTCAAAGTTGTACGTATATTGAATCCAAGTAGCATAAGTTTCACCGTTAGCGGGATCAATAATGTCTTGTGGTACTAGGTTGCCAGCGTCAAAGGTAGACTGCAGCTTACCTTCGGTTTGTGCCCAGTTTGCATCTTGCTTAAATTCAACGTTTGCTGAATGGTACAAACCACGCAGCATACGATCTGCCGATGAAATGCTAGAACCAATTTTGTGGCCAGTTTCTGTAAGGCTCATATCGCCTGCGGCTTGAGCGTTTGCTTCATGATATTGCTGTAGTGGCGCATTGGCCATTACCCGCATTTGATCATTCACACTACCGCGGTGTACGCGCATTTCTCCGCCTTCATTTAGCTCAAATAACGCAATATCGCCGCTTTTGTCTTGAACCGAAATATGTAAACCGTGCTGGTCGCCATGAATGCCATCTACCCAAGCAAACTGGAATTGCTTGGCTTCAAACGCTTTCACAGCTTCTTCTACGGTAGCGAAATTTTCAGCCATAAAGCTTGCAGCATCTCCCCAGTTTACCGCCGGTGCGCCGTTATCTTTATAGTCTTTAATAAACTCTGCTGAGTCATATAAATACAAGGTTGACGCTGATAAGCCTGCGGCATTAATAGCCTCTCCTACTGTATCAACAAATACTTCACGCTCTTCTAAAGCGAGCGTTGGGTACTTTACTGTCCAAGTTGCCGCAGTTTTATAAGAAGGTACATCTTTAGTTGTTACTTCTGTACCTACTGGATGAAGAATAGCAACCGTTCCAAGCTGTACACCCCAATCTAACGTGCGTACTTGCGAAACGCCGTGTGGAGTATCTAAGGTAATGCGAGAACATGCATTAGCAGTTTGTACAGCGCCAAACGTTACCGCAGCAATGGTTAAAGCAATCATCGATTTTTTCATAGTCATTCTCTCGTTATTAATTGCCCACTCCTTGGCGAATAGTGAACAAAAAAGCACAAATAAAAGTGCTTTCCGGTTCGAGTGATGACAATTAAAACATGAAGAAACTAAACTAATTAATCAGCACCTTTAAGGTCAACTAACAGCTTATGATTGAGGTATAAGACAAAGAGCAGCAGGTAAACATGCCCAGAGACTAAGCAAGCTAAATCATCGTTATAAACAAGCGGATTTAGCTTGTCTAAAACGACGAGTCAAACAATAAGGATATGCTTAAGCACTATACAACTGAACGCAATTTCGCCCCTGTTCTTTAGCCATATACAAGGCTTTGTCTGCTTGTTGCAGCAGGGTTTTTAATGACTTCACATCGTTACTACTTGCCACTCCAAAGCTAGCGGTGCAGGTAAAATTAGCTTCACCCACGATAGGAATAATGTGTTTAGACACTCGCTCGCGCATTCGCTCGGCTACCTGCTGCGCTTGCTCTAAGTTGGTTTTAGGCATCGCGATAACAAATTCCTCGCCACCAATACGAGCGAATAAGTCTTGCTCGCGACAAATCGAATTAATTTCTTTGCTTATTTCAACTAAGCACAAGTCACCAACCACATGACCATAACGATCATTAATGCTTTTAAAATAATCAAAATCGAGCAAGACCAAGCTCATTGTTTGGTGCAACTTGTTGGCATGCTCGAGCATTTCGTTACCCTCAGCAAAGAAACAATGGCGATTAGCCAAACCGGTTAGCGAATCGGTCGACGCTTGTAAGGTAAGTTGTTTTTCATTGGCTTCAATTTGTCGCGCAAAAATGGTCAGCACAAAAACCACTTCAATCATATTCACCAATACCACCGACTGATAAAGCAAGTGATTGGTGGCAGCATCTAGCTCTATAAGCGGATTTAAATTAAGGGTGTTTTCGCAGTAAAGGAACAAACCTACCGAGGCTGCGCTTAATGCCAGCATCTCTCGTCGCTGATGAAGCTCAAACAGCAAAAATGCGCCAGTAGGCACCAAGAAATAGTACAAGTGAAAACCACTTTGATTGGTCACATACACATTGGTACAAACCAGTAAATGCACCATTAACACCGAGAAAAACCAGGTTTTAGCTCCAGATACATGACCCCGGTGCATAAATGCTAAGGTGGCAAAGTAAGCCACTGTAAAGCCAAGATTAATTGAAGCAACACCGCTATTATCAAGCAGTAGCCAATAGTTGAGTGAGTATAAGCCAGATATAACGGTGGTTATTAAGGCGATGATATTGGTTAGCTTTATGCGGCTAACGGCAGCAAAAGAGTGCCCTTCAGCCCCTAAGTTTATTAGTTTTTTAATTTGCATATTGTTATCTGAGACTTCCCTTTCCAAGTACAGACTAACATACAAACTAGTAACAAATTGTTTCAAATTCGCATTTTCTAACATTAAGCTTTAGTTGCAAACGTCGGCAATAATAGAGCTAAAAGTCAGTAAAATTCATTATTTTTTAATTAACAGCAAGTTAAAGCAAAGGCGAATACATTTGCAGCGTTAAGTGACAAAAATGCTAACGGCTAACGCTGCTGCCAGGTTCCCCAGCTAACTACCCCAATAGTCTTTATATTGCCTTCCTTGGTTTTTATCGCAGGCTCTTTCGACGTATCATCGCCATACCATACGTGCACTTCATCTAGAATTCGGACTAAGGTGAAGAACTCAGGAACACTATCTTGCCCTAGCTGAGCAAGCACAAGGTCGTTGTTCACCCAAGTTCTCGCAGTGTCGATTAATGCCACACAATCCCACACTTTAGAGAGGTTACCCACCACCGGATAAACAACGCCAAAGCAATTTGATAACTCTACAGGTACAGGCATTTGCAAAGAAGTTTCAACGAATTCACCCGCCAAATAATCCAACACGTTACTGCGGGTATACACGTTCACTAAACACGCTCCGCCCTCTACCAACTTTGCCAATGTGTCGGCTGGAGTATTACGATCACCCACCCCATAAGCCAACCAATGCGCTTGAACGCCAAATACCTTGGCCATTCGTTCAAACTCATCTAAACCCGGTGCAGTTTGATTGGCTCCGCTGCTCAAATAGCGGCTGAGAGTGGCTTTGCCACGGCCAATCGCTTCGGCTAAATCGGTCAAATTTAACCCTTGCTCCTTCATTAAGCCTGCAATGCGAACCTTGTAATCATTCATAGGTTATTTCCGATATATCGTTATCAAATATGAAACTGGATAAACAATATTGATAATTCTGACTAATTGCAAAAAATTTTACGAAAAAACAATAAGGCAAGAGCCCGCACCAACACTGGTTTCGATAACAATTAATGACAAACCCAACCCTTAACAAAAAACCACAAACGAAAAAATATATTAATTTTGTTTCATCTTTGATTATTGTATGTATAATTAACCTCGATTTCGGTTATTAAGCATTAAGCAAACCTCAGATAAGGTAAACGATGAGAAAAATTGCCTTTATTGATGGGTGGGGGCATTACCAGGTCAATAAACAAAAGATTTGGCGCCCTTTAAGCCCAGCAGCGCAAAAACAGCTCTGCGAGATATTTAACAACAGAAGTTAATCAAAGGAACTCAATCCAAGGAGGGTTATTAACACTAAAACAATTGGAGTTATTACCAGTGAAAAAAACTATTCTTATTGCAAGTATCACGAGTCTTCTTTCAACTGCGGCACTAGCAGGCCCTTATGTTGAAGCGTACGCAGATAAAATTGATGCTAAAACAGGCGACGTAGTTTACGGAGGCATTGTTGGCTACAGCTTTAATTTTGGCACTTCTATCGAAGCCGAATACGACAGTGATAAAGATCTAGAGCTAACAGCGGCTCACAAGTTCGAAATAAACGACACATTTTATGTTAAGCCTTCTGCAGCCTATGTTTTTACTAATGGTGATAGTGAACACTCTATAACGGGCAATATAGACTCAAGACACTTCTCTAAAGAAAACCCAGGTATATTTAACGTTTATGAAGATGGCTTAAACTCAGATGTTTACAAACTAGGTTTAGAGCTTGGCGCAAAGTTTAACAATGGTGTTTTCACAGCATTGCGTTATCGCTACGAAGGTGACGTAAGTGCTTACAACTTAGGAGTAAAAGGCCACTACAACAATGATGGCCCAACAATGGATATTCAACCTGATGTTCAGTTTAACGAACTATTTTCTGCCAGCAAGGGCGCTATTGGCCGCACTGACTTAACGCTAGGTTGGGCCCATGAATTGGTTGAGTTACGAACCAAAGCCATCAATAAGCGTCAACTTAATAAAGACCACGGTGATCGTAACACCATGGACTACGAACTACAGCTAACTTACAAAGGCTTAGGTTCATTCGCTCCTTACGCCCGAGTAACCAACGTTGAGTTGCACGACTCTCGTGATAATCAGTTCAAGCTGGGGGCCTCTTACCAATTCTAAATAACTAATTCAGGACACTTCCCCAAGGATGGGGCTTTAAGCCTAGAGTTTAAGCTAATTTGTTAAAGGGGAAAACCATGAAAAAGTTTCTTTTAAGCTTGGCTGTTGCACTGCCACTAGTGGCTAATGCAGAGCTAATTCAACACACTGACCAAATTGCCGAAGTAAGATTTACTGGTTCTAGTTACGAGCTTGGATATCACGTAGGTACGGAAGGGAAAGAGCAAATCCTTGATGCCATAGACCGCTTTAACGACACCCTAGGTATTATGCTACCTGGCTTAAATGTTATTTCGCTTGCAAAGAGTTTTGATGGCAATCAGGTGTTTCTTCATTTAAGTAAAACCTCTCCAGATGCAGCCGCTTATATCTCTGGCATGGCCGATGCGTTAAACCAAAGCCCCAACCTTTTACTAGCTGTAGCAATGAGTGATGAGGCTATTCTTGAAAGCCAAAGAAATGGTGGCTTGGGATTTTTGCAAACCGAAGCCACTGGGCACAACCCAGCAGCTCCAAGTAAATGCACCACTTTTGGCTATTCCAACGAAGCAGGTCACGCTTGGGCAGGTGCAAACTTTGATTACATGGGCATAAACTATGAGGGCCTAATTGTTCTCAATCACACTGATTTAAATGGCGATACTCGAGTCATTCAAACCTGGGCTGGCTTAATTCCCTACGGTGGAATATCAAAAGGCGGCCAAGCCATATTAATGAACACTATGGCTGATGAAGGCACCGCCAGAGAACAAGCAGGTCAAGACATTATCCAAGTAGATGCAGTTCCTAGCTTTTACCTATCTTGGGAAGCCTACAATGCGAGCAACGCAGCTGATTTAATATCTAGTTTTCAAGCACACGATAAATACACAGCTTTCTTCTCATACACCGTGGTGGACTCTAAAGCCAAGGTGATGAACATTGAAAACAACTTTGGCGGAGCTATTAACTACCGTTACGCCTCTAAGTTAGCTCACGCAAACCATTCAGTATTTATTGAAAAACCTTTTGTAAACTCCGATTTTGCGGCCCATTCACTAGCTCGCCAAGATTCAGCGGAACGCTTTATTAAGAGCGCAAATGCCAGCACCAGCCAAGCTGCTGTACGTCAACAACTTGAAAGTAAACCTTTGTGGAAGGGGCGCGGAAAGCTAATGGGAACAGTGACCAGCACTTACTTTACGATTAGTCCAAGCGAAACAGTTATGCACATTAAAACAGATAACAATCACCCAGTGGTTTCTATTTCCAACCGCTAGCCAATTACTTGAACTGTAATCCAAATCAGTAAGGTTATTTCACCTTGCTGTTTTTTACTGCTTACGTTGTAGGAAATAGGGCATGAGCATTAAGCAACCACTGTGAGTAAATGGCGAAAAAATTGACAGTAAAAACAGGTAAACCCGCAGTTCCATTCAAATACGGTTCAATCTTCCGCTTGGCTTATTCGCTCAAGCTGGCAGGTAACTTAGGAGAAAATTTATGTACAAACAATTTGGCTCAATCATCATTGGTGCACTATGCATATTGCTGGGTCTAGCGGTTATGGGTAAAGCCATAGCCGGGGAGTTTAGTAAAAACCAACATTACATAACCCTAGACCAACCAGCGAGCCCATCGCCCAGTATCACGTTATTCTACAGCCACTACTGTGCACCTTGCGCAATGGTGCATGACCCCATCACTCAAATGGCCAACAAGCTTAAGATTAAGATGATTGAAGTGCCTTTATCAGTAGGCGGCCCTATGGCTAAGGAGTTTCAATTAGCAGTTGCAGCTACTAAAGACATGGGCGAGTTAGAACGTTTTAATCACGCATTAATTAAGCAAATTCACTTTACTGCCCAAGGTGCACCAAACTCAATTCAAGAGTTGAACACATTGCTTGAGTCATGTGGGATAAACCTAGATGAATATTCAAAAAGTTGCCGCGCAAATCATCAAATACCCGAAAGCTTTGACCAATTAGCTCAGGACTACAATATTAGAGCAACGCCCACCATTGTAGTAAATGGAAACAAACAAATATCTTTGCAATCTTTAAAAAGCTTTGGCCAACTTGAAGCACTAATTACCGAGTTAACGCAAAGCGTTTGAGTTTGCGAATTAACGCACTTATTTGGGCATTTCCACCAACAAATGCCCTTGTTGCGCTTGGCTTAAATCAACTTCAAAACGCTGTGGTGACCAACCATGTGCTTTATCGCGCGCTTCGATATAAACAATGGAACCAACAGCTGGATGTGGCACCTTGCCTAAGCTGCGAGTAAAGGGCTGCTCATTAACATGGGGGTGTAATAATTCGCGCTCTCCCAAAACCGTGCCATTTACATCCACTACTCGCCACATATTGGCATAGTGATCCCAACCTGTATCACTATGCATAAGTGACACATCTACCTTCCAGGTTCGTTGGCCATCTTGAGTAAACTCTGCGGCCACTATTGTGACATCGTTAGCTAAGGCCGAAATGGAGTAAAAGCTAAGAGCTAAGCAACTGGCTAGAAAACTTCGCGAAATGTTAGGTAAGGAAAGTGGCATACCAGTACCCTATTGGCTGCTAGGAATGTATTTACACCCTAGCAGCAAAGCCAACTATTGCGTAGCTTTGTTTTGTAAGAGTTCTATTAGCTGTTTAGCCACTGCTCGGCTTGGTCAGCCTGAGCCATATCAAATGCTTTAATGCTTAAGCCTGGAATAAGCTTGCCTTCAAGCTCGCTAATGGTTTGCACCCATTGCTTGTCGCACAACACTGCGGCGCGTTTAAACTGACGGATCACTTTAAACATCTCGGGAATACGCGCAAACTCTACTGCTAAGGCACTTAAGGTGGGTAATGCAAAGTCTTCGATTCGGTAAAGCATTAACCCCTGCTCTATACCTTGTGCTTTGCTGCTAAGTTCATCTAAGGCTAGTTTCATTTCGTCCGCATCAAGTTTCCCGCCAAATTCAATATCTAAACGGTTGTCAGCCACTTTTGTTACGTTAAACATGTTGGTGCTCCATAAGGTAACTTCAGATAATTTACCTCACTGTATGCCAAACCCAATAAACTGATATTGCGCTAGATCGTGTTTTAAAACGCCTAAATTGCGCATAGGCTCGTTGTTTATTTGTAGAAAATCACCAACCAAATAGTCGCTACATTTTCTGCGGTTTCTGCCACTCGATGCTTTTGATGAGCGGGGATGTTTAAGTAACCGCCCTTCCCCAAAACAACACGCTGGCCATTATCAAACTCTATAACTGCCGAGCCTTCTAAAACACTTACTCATTCATTTTCTTCTTGGTCATACCAACCCTGTTCAGGTGAGGCTTGTCCATAAGAAACAATCCGCTCAACCCTCAATCCATCGGCTTGCAATAAGTCACTAAAATGCTCTTGGCTCTTATCCCTAGGCAACTTAGCAAACAAGTTGTTCATAACTTTACGCCTCTTAATTAAGCCAATTTGATTATTTAGCTAATCCAAGCCCAGTTAACGTTTGCTTAACTATCACCAATAATTCCGCCTCACTGGTAACAACTTTTGACAACACGCTAATCCCCATTAGCAAACTTTGTAGTGCTAGAGCTTTATCTCTGGTTTGCTGATCTTCTAGCTCCCCTTTAGCTACTGCAAGTTGCAGTAGCTGCTCGAAGCGGGCAATGTTGGCGTGCACCATGTTGCTTAGGTTTTCGCCCAACTCTTCGTCTACAGCCACTAACTCAGAGATCGAGTTAATCACCAAACATCCACGCGCTTCGGGATCGCTTGCTCTAAAACGGCATACATCTGCGAAAAATGCGTTAATTAGCCCTAGTACGCTGGTATGTTGTTCTGGCTGGTTTAAAACTTGATCCGGGGTAATGGTGGCGTATAGATCTAGGGTTTCTAAAAACAGCGCTTGGCGGCTACCAAATGCGTTATAAAAACTAGAACGTGTTATACCAAGTTTTTCGGATAAGGCTTTAACCGAACAGGGCTCGTAGCCATGTAACCAAAACTCATTCATGCAATCTTCTATTGCTGCTGAACGATCAAACTTCGCTGCTCTGCCCATGTTCTTCTGATACCGCTCAATATGTTCACATGTGTACAAATTAGCATAATTGTACTTAGCTGCCTAATTCCCTGCTCCACATATGTTGGCCATCTAAGCTTTGATCTTCAGATAAAAATGATTAATTGTGATTTATTCTGTACACCTATGGACAAAAACAGTTTGTGAAACTAAATTGTACACATGTGTACAATGAATATTGTACCTTGTTGGGCGCAGTTAATATGCCCTGTTACATCTTGATTTTATGCAAGCTAACTAAAAGGAAGACCGAGACATGACTGCATTTTTTGTTGCAACAAGCCAAGTAAAAGACCCAGAAAAATTTGCTCAATATGGCCAACAAGCAGCCGCTACACTGGGCGAGTTTGGCGGTGAGCTGGTAATAAAAGGGAAATTTTCTGGCAACCTTAGTGGTGCAAATGAGCATGATGCCGTGGGAGTAATTAAGTTTCCCAGTATGAGCAATTTGCAAAGCTGGTACGACAGCCCTAATTACCAAGCGCTTTTGCCACTTAGGGAACAAGCGGTGTTTATGAACATTAGTACTTACGCAGTACCAGAGTAAGCTTCAGCCTTGCCCAAGCTTTAATTTTAAACCCAGATTTGCTGGCTCATTTCTGGGTTTACTTAACTTCACTTAAGGCATTGCAAGCTAAGGCTAGCAAGCCAAATAACAGCTAAGCTAAAAGCACCAGTCGCTAAATACCTAGAGGCCTGCCATTGAAGCTTATTAAGATACTTGCCATTTTATTGGGGCTTATTGCTAATCCGACATTAGCAAACCAACCCGCAACAAACATTCAAATAATAATGCAACCAGCGGTAAGCCAAGCCGATAAAGAAAGCCGTGCGCTTATAAAACGCAGTAATGTAAACCAACACTTTAGCCAGTTAGTTGCACAGCTGTTCAACTTTAGACGAGCTGTTACCTTAGAATATGGCATTAATGATGGCCCACTGTACTACCCAGACGCTCACGGTATTTACATTCCTTATGCCTTTGTTGCAGAGACCTTAGAGTTTTTCGCCAATAACAATTACCAAAAACGTTATGGCATAAGCGCAGAAGATGCAGCCATAGACACCCTATTGCACACTCTTTTACATGAGTTAGGACACGCTTACATTACCGACCAGCAAATACCAATCCTTGGTAAAGAGGAAGATGCAGCAGACAATTTAGCCACCATTGTATTACTCAACTACGTTGAACTGGGTGACGAAGTAGCAATTAGTGCAGCCGACATGTTTGCGTTTGAATCTGAAGATAAACCCAATTATTACGAGTTAAGTGAATATATAAATGAACACAGTTTTGATTTACAACGCTATTTTTCAACCCTGTGTTTAGTGTATGGATCTAACCCTAAACGCTACCCAAAGTTGCTAAACGAGATTGACACCAGCTACTTGGCAGAGCGCCAAGAGTTTTGCATTCACCAGTACCAGCAAACTAACCAAAGCTGGCACACTTACTTAAAACAACCTTAAGCTTGGTTAATCAGCTTAGTGCTAAGCACCGTTTCTAATTGGCTAAAACCAAAGCTATCGCCAAAAAATGGCAGCTAATTATTTTCACCAAATACAATGTCTTGCTGAGTGTCCAACCATAGAGGATGTTTAAACATCGCTTTAGAAAAAAGGCGACTTTGCAAATGCAGATTTAACCAAGCTTGTAAGTGAGTATACGGGCCGTTTAAGTAAAGCTGTCGGTTAACCTTAGAAAACTGTCGAATAAACGGCAGTAAAGCGTAATCGAGCAGGCTGGCTTTATCGCCCATTAGAAACCTGTGTTTAGTTAAACGTTGCTCCAAGTCTTGCACAAAAGGCTCACACTTTAGCCTGCATGCTTCTAGGTCTTGATGATGGTAGCGTTTTGCGTCTTTATAGCGCTCTAAATCCGGCTTAAATTGCTGATCGTTATGCTCAATAATTTGCAGCATTTCATCTAGCGCATCGCCTCGCGCTGAATACAATAAATCATTAGGGTCGTTACGCCTTAGCGCCCACAGCATAATATCTAGGCTCTCATCAATAACCTGATATTGAGTTGCTTCAGCGTTGGGGGTATCAGCTAAAACCAATACCGGTACTGTTCCTTTTGGCGACAAGGCTAACATTTCTTCAGGCTTGTTTTTCATCACTATTGGCCGCAAACGCACAGCTTGCCCAGCCAGCAAAATAGCCATTCGAGCCCTCATCGCATAAGGACAGTTTTGCAGAGAGTACAATATAGGTAATGTAGACACGCTAGCGGATTAACTCCCTGACTGAATGAAACTTATAAGGTCCCCGTTTTATGGCGTTTAGCGAAATGTTTAAGTAATGCGCTTTAACTTTTCTAAAAGCCCTTCCTCAAGCATATATCGAGGTATATCCCATTCTTGAGGCGGGAGATTTGAAACATGATCTTTCCGTGACCGGTTCCAAAAATTATATCCTGGGAGGTTTTCAGCGCAACAGTGTGCCATTGAACTAACACCAATAGACTCATTATTAATGACTACTTCTTCTGAGGTGCTTGATTTGTCTCCGCCATTACCCCAATAATTGTTTTCAATCGTATTTACAAACCATTGTATGGCGTCTTTAGGGAACTCTAACTGTGATACCTTTCTTTTGCCTGTAAGTTTACTTGTGTATTCTGTCCAGATTATGACGTATTCATCAAGAAGAATAATATTATTAATATCACCTTCAAACATCGGGTAATCAACGCTAAATAATATTTTTGCTTGTTTAGGTAGTTCATCAGTCTTTAGAATAGGAAATACTTTCATTAATAATTACTCATTGATTCCCTGACGGCATGAGACTTATAAAGTCCCTATATTTTAAAGCGTTTAGCAAAATGTTTAAGTAATACTCTTGAGTTTCTCTAAAAGCCCTTCTTTAAGCATATATCGAGGTATTAACCAACTTTGTGGTGGTCTATTTGATACATGATCAACCCTTGACTTGTTCCAAAAGTTATAACCAGATAGATTTTCTGAACAGCAGTGCATCATTGAGCTAATTCCTATACTTTCACCACTAAACATTCTACTTTCCGAATTGGTGCTTTGATCTCCTTTATTTCCCCAATAATTACTCTCTATTGTTCTCGTGAACCAGGCTATTGACTCTAAAGGAAACTCTGATTGAGATATTTTATCTTCTTTGGTGAAAAGACTTTTATATTTTGACCAGTAAACTATGTAATCCTCAAACTGTATAAGTTTGTGCTTTTCATTTTCAAACATAGGGTAATCTAGTTCAAATAACACCCTAGAGCTTAGAGGCAGATCCAGAGGGTCTAATATTGGTATTTTTTTCATCATAAACTTACTTAATTGGAATTAGATTGACTGTTCTCACTATAGGAGAACCACCTGATTTGGAAGTCTGTAGCTCAGTCAGAGGAGGTAAGTCTTTTTCTATACTTAAGGTTTCTACAACACCGTATTGCCCCCCTCCATCAGCGGTGTTAGCAGTTAAACCATTTCCTGTGAACTCGGCGTTAGCTCCTATTTCCGTTCTAACTTCATGCCTAGCTAAAAATTTATCTGCTTCGTTAGGAGGCATACTAGAAGCATACTCATTTATTTGTTTAGGATTGAACTCTTTGCCTCCGACACCCCAAAAACTTGTCATTTTATCTGCATATTCAGCTTGATAGCCCGAATTCATAGTACTTATAAGTACATCTTTATCATGCCCTTCCACATTCTTGGTGACAACATCGCCCATATTCTCCCATGTAGGTACAACAGTATTTCCACCAAACCGATCTAAGTTCTCACCTCGATCGATGATGTGCATAACATAATCTTTTTTGGGGTCATACCATGAACCGTTGCCAAGTACTTTATAGATTAACTCGGGATCTGAATCGGCAGCTTCAATTTGATCAAACGAAGTCGTCCAAGTAGGAGCTAGCCCGCTATCTCTTTGAAAGGCAAGTTTCGCGTCATCAGCGCTATTCTTCGGTTGAATGCTAACTAAGAACCTATCATTGGCCGTTGCTCCAGAATTCGCCATTTTTACTAGCTCATCATCACTGTATTTTGGTTTGTAAGCTGGCTCACCCGCATCCTTACGTTCTTTGATCTCTTCTCGAGACTTCGCCAAACGTTTTTCCGCTTGCGCAAAAGATTTTATCTTTCCATCGCGTGAGGTCTTAGGTTTTGCACTTCTAGTTTCTTCTAATGTCTCTGGTTGAGCACTAGCTGAAACCCTGCCGCCATGCCCTAAAGATTCTTTTGCAGCGACAACACGCGAAATGACTTTTTCCGGCACACTTGCTACTGGAATACCACCTTCTGCATCGGTTGGTGGCAACGGCGCAAAATTTTCACCCTTAAATACACTTACCTCTCCGCTCATAATGCTGCGGCTTAACCAGCTGAGTTTATCTTGGCGAGATTTATTGTGTGCTAAGTAGTCATTAGAAACTTGCTGATAGAGCCTATCAATATCAAATTGCTGGCCCCATGAGACGCTATGGTTTTGTAACAAGGCATCAATGTTGTACTTCTCAATACTATTTTGAACTTGCTCTGCAGGTACGTCATGAGTATTAGCTTGAGCAGGCAAGAAGAAGTAAGACTGGCCAAATGGGTCTACTAGCAGTGTTTGGTTGAACTTAGATTGCTCGATAGGATTAGCGTTTGCTTGCATACTTGCCTCGCTCTACGCCACCTTGATTTGCTGCCTTAAACATGCGGTTCCTTGCCTGTTTTAGTTGCTAGGTATTAACTTTAAAATCAATAAAGTGGCGATGCTATCAGGCTAATGAGGGATGAGTCAATATTGAGAGGGCGTACAGCATACTTAGCGCGTAATTAATCATCAAACAACGCACGTATATGATCGTGACGCTAAGCGAACCAAATGCTTAAAAACCACGGGAGAAGTGCTTTTTAACAAGGTACCCCTCTACCAAGCAACGCAGATCAAATAGTCGTCAAAACACTGCTAGAAAAATACCAGCAGTGCTTGTTAGAGGATTACAAGCCTTGGCTGTATTGGGCGTTCGTTGCCACTGTAACCATATTGCTAAGTTGTTGTTGCGCTTGTTCATCACCTTGCAGAAATGCCTCAAACTGAGTGACCAATACCGTTTTATCTAACTCAGCTTTCGAGCCTGCGCCTATGTTGGTTAGGTCGATAAAAAACTCGTCAAACTGGCCTGCTAGATCATTCACAATATCGAAGTTCAAGAATTGCTCGTGGTTGTAAATGCTTGGGTAACCGCCCTTTTGTTTGTCGACCGCAAATGACACACCTTTCACATTAGTAATAGTGGTAGCCTTAGTACACTTAAGCATGCAGCCATCTTCAATCGCAGGCTTATTACAGCCTACAGTTTGTTGGAAGAAACACTGGCGGCTAGTCATCATCAAAATAGGGTGATAAATGCTGTAGAGCAATTTGAAGTTATCGGGCTTGGTAATATTTCTAATTTGCATGCGATTAATTTCGTTAGAAATAAACGCACCAGCACAATTAAGCTCTTCTTTTAAAGTCACCAAAGCATGCGAATTGGTGGTATTTAAGAATGGTCCGGCTATCCACTCAATGCCCATTTGGTAAGCCTTAAAAGCCACACCGGTATTGTTACTTACAATGCGTGTTGGGCGAACTTCTTCCAGTAAACGCACCGCTTCTAGGTAATCTTTACCAATTAACACTGCTGGGAACCACGGGATTAATCGCGGATTACGCAAGAAAATATCAATGTACTTATTATTGCCAGTTTTAAAGCTCTCTGGCAGCTTAAAATAAACATCTGATTCGGTTAAATCACATAGGTGTAAGTCTTTTTCATCTGCAATAAGCAGCGACATGCTCGGTTTACCTTCTGTACGAGGGTGCTTAGGCAAGGCTGGCACCTCTACCGCTGGCACATGAGGCACAGAATTGTTTAAGGCCAATATGGCTTGGTTTTTCAGCTCACTAATTTGCTTAAGCGGCAAACTTAAGTTGGCTGCTAAATCTGAGCAATCAAACTCAGCGTAATCGTAATCTCGGTTAGCGAAGTTTTTAAAACGCTTCTCAAGCAGGGCTTGGTCTAAAGATTGTTTACCGGCTTGGCTAAGCAACTCTTCAGTCGCCAATTGATACACTTTATCGTTATCAGCAACAGTGAGAATTAAACGCAAGGGTTGATTTAACTCACCAGAAAACTGAACCTTTAAAGGCTGCTTGGCAATGCTCAAGTACTTAACTTTTTCGGCTAGCTCATCACCAATTTCGTTGCGCTCTGCGTGCAGCCCTTTTCTTGCTTCTTTAATTTCTACCACTGATATAGCGTTATATTTTTGCACCGCATGCTGCACGCTGTTATCACGCGGGTTATCGATAAACATATCCTTGGTAAGGTTACCCTTTAAGAAGGAGTTGGTGAAATCTCGGTTAAATACTCGGTATAGGTTTGAATCGTCGGCTAGAATTTTTCCGGTCTCAACAAACTTATCGATATGTTTACGCCAGCTATCCACCACGGTGTAAACATAGTGAGCACCTTTAATACGGCCCTCAATTTTAAGTGAGTCTACTTGTGCATCCACCAGCTCTGGCAAATCAAAATAAGCAGAATTGTCTTTAAGGTTAAGTGGGAAACGATTACCAGCATTGGTGATTTCGTATTCGTCTCTGCACGCTTGGCTACAACGGCCGCGGTTACCTGAGTTACCCACACTTACCGAACTCGAGTAACACTGACCAGAAAAGGCGATACACAACGAGCCATGTACAAACACCTCGGTTAATACATCATGTTTATGCGCTAAAGCCGTTAGTGTTTTTATCTCAGCTAAATTTAGCTCGCGTGACAGGTTAAGCCTAGAAGCGCCAAGCTTTGCCAAAAACTCTACCTGCCCTTCGTTGTGGGTAGTGAGCTGGGTAGAAGCATGAATATCTAAGCTTGGGAAATGCTTCTTAACTAAGTTAAACATGCCCAAGTCTTGCACAATAATCCCATTAAGGCTGGTATTTACCAGTTTGTTAAGCAACTTAACCATGGCAGGAATTTCTTGTTCAAGAATGACCACGTTTAGGGTTAGAAACACCTCACAATCATACTTATGCGCCAAGCGTAAAATACCATTCAAATCATCAAAAGAAAGGTTTGAGGCACGGTTACGGGCATTAAAGGTATCTAAACCACAATACACCGCATTGGCACCAGCAATTACCGCCGCCTTTATGGCTTCTACATCACCACCGGGGGCAAGTAATTCAATCTTTCTACTCATGTTTCAAACTCACTTTACTTGGGCTAACAGCCTAATCTTGAATTGCGCGGGATTTTAACGGCAACAGAACACTATTGCTACAGTTAACTAACCTCATCTAGCAGTACTCGCTCAATTTAGCCAACTTGGCAAGTGGCAGCTAAACAACTGCTAGAAACAGCAACTGCCACTTTGCTGTTTCACCCGACAAATTTGTAATAACAACCTAAACTATAAATAGACCCCACAGCATAGCTGTGGGCGCAAAATAGCAAATGACCGATTGCTCGAACAATCAGGACTACAGCTTATGGCTAATACCAACTCACACCTTAGCAAAAAATCCACGGGCACCTGGCAAGTAGTGGTGGCGGTTATCATCTTTGTTACCAGCCTGATAGCTGTGTTCTACTGGGGCTACAAAGACATTCACTTTTTGGTAGTGAATCCCGAGTTGTCAGATAAAGGCAGTGACATTTTCTTAAAGTACCTATTTATTGTGGTTGCGGTAGAGCGAGCCGCTGCAGTATTTGTAAGTAACTACCGAAATCGAAAAGTAGCCGATTGGACCTTAAGAATATCCAGAATTAAAGAAACCCTATCCGATGAAAGCCAACACTTAAACGTGCTAAAAATGGTGTTTGAACGAGAGATCCAGGTCGCGCAAAAAGTGTTAGATAAGCAAATGGTTGATTTGCTTATCCCACCAGAAGATACCGCCGATGAATACCGAGCCGCGCTACTTTGCATTAAACACAGCTATGAGTTTTCGCTGGCTAGGCATCAATCAACATGCAACCGAGACGTGACCTTTTTTGTGTTTATCTCGGGTATTGTGCTGGCTTCACTAGGGCTTAGCATTCTTAGTGATGTAATGATGAACCTAACTGAAATATCCGGCATACACGGCCACCTAATACGAATTGCCGACGTACTCATTACCGGAGGTCTTTTGGGAGGTGGTAGCGCCGGACTCAACTTTGCGTCAACTCGATTTGCTGAGCTGATGAAGAAGAATTAATGAAGAAGCGCTGATTAATGGTCGCAACAATTACTTTCTTTCTCGCTTAAATGACCATTTTTAAAGCTACTGGACTATTGTTTTTGGTATGACTAACAATTAGTGAGCTAAACACTGTTAATAGCCAGCGCTTTACCGTATGTTGAAGAAAAACGGCTACGCAGCGAGATGATTAGTGAAAAAATATAAACATGAAGCTCAGTTACTAAAAAAAGCCTTACAAATTGGTGAGGTATACGCACTGCAACGCGGTTTTGCCAAGTTTCCACCCGGCATATCAGAGAAAGACAAAGTAGAAGCCTTATACATGTTGTTAGCCGAAGACAAACGACTAACACCACTGCCTAAAGACAAAACTACTGGCCCGGAAATGCGCCACAAACTGGTACTGTGGTTAGCCAACCAATTGCCTAAAGACCACGAACTACTAGACGGTTAGCTATAAGATTATTTACAAAAAGCAGCACTTAGTGCTGCTTTTTAATTATCCACTGTTAACTATCCCTTGCTTAAAACATCCACATTTAGCGCCCCATCGCTATTACATTTTTATCTTATAATCATCGATTTAGATATATAAGGTTAAGTACCTAAGAAGTCTTATGAAAAGAAAGTGTCCTAGCTGCAATGAAAAGTCAGTCTCTGTTTTACCGCTGATGCTTTGGGCTACTCGCTGTAAGTCATGTGGAACTAAACTAGCAATTAACCAATTCTTAAGTTTTCTGTTCTACCTAATCATTACTCCGTTATATGTAATTGGAGTCTTTAGCTTCTTCGAACATTTAAATTACTGGGCTGGCGTTTTGGTGGTATTTTCGTATTGTACTTGCATCATAAGCTTCGAATTTTTTAGTCCAATGGTGGCAAGAGAACGAGGACATCGTTGACCAAGCACTTACTTACCAAAACTAAAGATCGCGCTACAAATTAGGCTAAGACGTAAGATTTTTTGGTCATTATCGTTTCATCAAGGAAGAAAAATGAACATTAGAAAGTTTGGTATTGTTATCGTTCTAGCAGCCTGTAGTAAAGGTTTTGCCACCGAAGATCTGAAACTAACTAAAGAACAGTTTCAAGGGGCTTGGCAATGTGAGTCAGTGTTACCAGTGTCGAAGTTAGATTCAGTAACGATATATGGACCAGACGGCAGTTTCACTGGGTTTGCTAACTCGGTTACCATTTCAGCTGTGGATGCAAGCAGCCTTGAGTTCGACCTATATGTCAGCGGTTCTTGGATATTAGATGGCCATAGTTTGTTGACTGATATTGGCTATGTTGATGTTTTACCCAAAAATGCCGCGTCTGATAAACACCTTAACAATGTCAAAAAATCACTCAATAACTCATCAATGAAACACTCAGAACAAGAGGTTATCTTCTTGAATGACACAACTATAGAAATGAAGAATAAAAACGGGACGGTTCAAACATGCGTCAAAGCGGCTTCAGCAGCAAAAATTTAGCATAAAGCTAACCAATATCTCACACAAGCAACTAGCCTAATCTAATAGCTCTTCCTAGTAGTTATCAGCTATTACCTTCACTCTACTATCACCCCTGTTCTTTCACCCAATGCTCTGCAATTTGCTCTCTGGTGGCATACCAAACACCTTCAAACTGCTGGGTATATTGAATAAAACGTTGTAACGCAGCAAACCTTGCTGGGCGGCCTATTATGCGGCAGTGCAAGCCAATGCTAAGCATTTTAGGCGTGGTTTCTCCTTCAAAATACAACACATCAAAGGCATCTTTTAAATATTGGTAAAACTGCTCGCCGCTGTTAAAACCCTGTGGGGTAGCAAAGCGCATGTCGTTGGTGTCTAGGGTATAGGGCACCATTAACAAGGGTTTGCTGTAGTTGTTGTCCCAATAAGGTAAGTCGTCGGCGTAGCTATCAGCGCAATAGAGAATATCGTCACGTTCGGCAATTAACTTTAGGGTATGCGGGCTGGTGCGGCCGGTATACCAGCCTTTAGGTTTGCTGCCAGTGGTTTGTTGATGAATCTCGATGGCTTGCTCTATATGTTCTCGCTCTTGCTGCTCGCTAAAGTCTTGATAATGAATCCACCTTAAACCATGGCTGGCAATTTCCCAGTTGGCATCTAACATAGCTTTTACCGCTTCTGGATTGCGCTGCAGGGCCATAGCAACGGCAAACACGGTTACTGGGATCCCTTGGCTCACAAACAAACGATGCAAGCGCCAAAAACCCGCTCGGCTACCATACTCGTATATGGATTCCATACTCATATGACGATCGGGGTACGCCTCTGCCCCAACAATTTCCGATAAAAACTTCTCGGAATGACTATCACCATGTAATACGCAATTTTCGCCCCCCTCTTCATAATTAACCACAAATTGCAGGGCAACTTTGGCTTTGTTTGGCCAGTTTGCTTTGGGCGGGTTTTGGCCGTAACCGACTAAATCTCGAGGGTAGTTTTTGTTGCTCATAGTTTTCCTTAGTTCACCAATTGAATGGCTAATTGGTGATGCTGTAATTTTAGTTGTTCTAGCTGGGCGCGGGTTTCATCAGCGTCTTCAATAATCCACTTACCCGCTACCATCAGTTTGCTCACTTGGCTTGCACCACACAAAATCAAAGCGGCTAATGGGTCGTGAGCACCCGAAAAATTAAGGCCATCTAACTTATACAAACCAATGTCTGCCTGCTTACCTGGCGCCAAAACGCCAATATCATCGCGCCCCAATACCGCTGCGCTGCCTTGTGTTGCCCAATTAAGCACATGGTGGTGAGTGATTTGATCGGCGCGATAACGCAAGCGCTGCTGCATTAATGAATGGCGTAACTCTTGAATCATATTAGAGCTGTCGTTAGAAGCTGAACCATCTACCGCCATGCCTAGCTTACAACCGGCTTTGGCTAAGTCTAAGGTGGGGCAAATGCCCGATGCCAGCACCATGTTAGAGGTTGGGCAATGTGCTACTCCAACTTGTGCAGCACCTAAACGTTGAATTTCAGCTTGGTCAAAGTGAATGCCATGCGCTAACCACGTTTGTGGCCCTAGCCACCCGCAATGCTCCAAATAGTCTACCGGTCGCATGCCTAAGGTTCTCAGGCAAAAGTCGTTTTCATCAATGGTTTCACCAAGGTGAGTATGCAGTCGTACACCTTGCTCTTTGGCTAACGTGGCGGTGTCGCACATTAGCGATTCGGTCACCGAAAAAGGTGAGCATGGCGCAAGCGCCAAGTTAAGCATGCTGCCTTGTTCAACACTGTGATAGCGCTTAATTAAACGCAGGCTATCATCAAGAATTTGCTGCTCGGTTTGCACCACAGAGTCTGGCGGCAAGCCGCCGTCTTTTTGTGACAAACTCATACTGCCGCGGGTTAAGGTTGCCCGCACCCCCAAGCGCCCTACTACCTCGGCTTGAATATCTATCGCCTCGCTTAAGGCATGATTAAATACATAGTGATGATCGGCCACCGTTGTCGCACCGCTCAACATTAGCTCCCAACAAGCAATCTCTGTAGCAACCTCGATGTGCTTAGCAGTAAGGCCAGCCCATACTGGGTAAAGCGTTTGTAACCAAGGAAATAGCGGCTGATTAATTGCAGCCGGTAAGCAGCGCGTAAGAGTTTGATAAAAGTGGTGATGAGTATTAATTAAGCCGGGCAGCAACACCATATCACTGGCGTCGAGCTGTTGGTCTACTGCCGCAACCGGCTGCTGCCCTGCTGCAATACATTCAATTATTTGGCTTCCTTGAATCACAATGCCACCACCCAAATCGCGCTCAGCATCAGGGCCGCTGATAGCTCCGCTAAATACGGCTAAAGGATTTTTAATCCAAAGTGTTTGGTTTACTGGTAGAGCTAAACTAGTTTGAGCTTGATTAGAGAGTGGCGACATTACTTAGTGCTTGTCCTGTTAGCATAGTAGCTAAAGCATAAGCAAAAATCTGACCAAGCACTCAGCTTTTTGCTTTAGCTTTTTAAGCCAATCCCGCGAATAACTATATCAATCAGGTTTTGTTCGGCTTTGGCAAACTCTTCTGCGCTTAAGGTTTTACCGTTAATCATTCTAATTTCGGTATCAAAATCGGCGTAAAATTGGGTAGCTCCCCAAATCAAAAACAACAGATATAAAGGCTCTATTGCTGCAATTTTGCCTTGGTCGACCCAAGCTTGAATCAAGCTACACTTGTTTTTAGTCCAATCTACAACAGGAAATTGTAAGTTGCCCTTTAAGTTAGGAGCGCCTTGGATAATTTCCATAGCAAAGATCCGAGAGCTTTTAGGGTGGCTACGGCTGTAACGCATTTTAGAGCGAATATAAGCACTAATTGCTTGCTCAGGGTCGTCGTTAGCGGTGGTGTTTTCAAAGGCATCGTTCCACATATCTACAATATCTTCGAGCAAGGTTTTGTATAAGCCTTGTTTAGATTTGAAGTAATACAGGATGTTAGCCTTGGGCAACTCGGCTCTGTCGGCAATGGCTTGTAAGGAGGTGCCTTGGTAACCGTGTTTTACAAATTCATTGGTTGCCGCTTTAAGAATAAGCCGTTCATTCTTTTTTCTAATTGCGCCACTTTGACCTGCCGTAGCTTTAGCCATGCTAACCCACTCTCCCTGTTGAACTTTAATGCTGAAACTTTATACCAAAGTATTATTAATGATTAATTTATAAATCACTAGCACTAAGTTTGCTTTACTAAAAATAGCGATAAACGCACCATAACGCGCCAAAACTTGCCATACTTCGCACCATCAAAGCACAACAAAAAACCAACAATTGCAACTTATTAGCTACAGCGCTTAACTTGAACAGTTGGTCAGATTTATGCAGTAAGACCAGCCAAGCGGATAGAATGCATAAACGAATGGACGCAAAATGAAACCAGAGCAAAGCTTGTTGTCGTTATGGCGAGTGACAAAACGTTACCCCGGCGTAATAGCCAACGACAAAGTAAGCCTAGACTTAGCCGAAGGAGAAATCTTGGCGCTACTAGGTGAAAATGGCGCAGGGAAATCCACCCTGGTCAAAATGATCTACGGAGTGATTCAGCCCGACGAAGGCGGCCTACTATGGAAAGGGAAAGAGCAATTAATACGCTCGCCTAACATGGCCAGAGCCATGGGCATTGGCATGGTATTTCAGCACTTCTCGGTATTTGAAACTCTCACCGTGCAAGAGAACATAGCGTTAAGCTTAGATGCTGGTGTAGTTAAAGATGCCGCAGCGCTGCGAGCAAAGATCGTTGAGCTAAGCAATGCCTACGAGTTAAAGGTTGAACCCGACCGCTACGTGCATAATCTAAGCATTGGCGAACGCCAGCGGCTTGAAATTTTACGCTGCTTAATACAAGACGTAAAACTGCTGATTTTAGATGAGCCCACCTCGGTACTCACTCCCCAAGAAGTAGCCGGTTTATTTAAGGTATTACGCACCTTGGCAAGCCAGGGCTGCAGTATTTTGTTTATTAGCCACAAGCTAAAAGAAGTCACCGAGCTGTGTGATCGCGCAGTTATATTACGTGGCGGTAAAGTGAGTGGAGAATGTATTCCTTCACAAGAAACGCCAGAATCAATTGCTGGCATGATGGTTGGTAGCGATACCCAACTATCGGAACGCTACCAAAAACGCATTGGCTCAGACGAGTTAATGGTTGTGAGTAATTTAAGCGTGCCACCCACCAATCCCTTCGGCACAGGCCTAAATAAGGTGAACTTAAGTCTGCATCGCGGTGAAATTCTGGGTATTGCAGGGGTTGCTGGTAATGGCCAAGAAGATTTACTCGAAGCACTTAGTGGCGAAGATACTCGCGCGGCAGCCGACAGCATTTTAATTGGTAAACGCAAAGTGGGTAAACTACATGCTGGCGAGCGCCGCTTGCTAGGTATGAGCTATGTACCCACCGACCGCCTAGGCCAAGGGGCGGTGCCAGAGATGAGTTTGGCCGATAATACCTTGCTTACCAGCGCGCGCAAAGGTTTGGTAAGCAAAGGGCTAATTTTACCGCACAAAGTGGTGGAGCTCGCCAAAACCATTATTCATCGAAATGACGTTAAATGTCATAACGCCCACGCCCAAGCTAAGAGCTTATCGGGCGGTAACCTACAAAAGTTTATTATTGGTAGAGAAGTAGACCAAAATCCAGAAATTTTGATTTGTGCTCACCCGACCTGGGGCGTAGACATTGGCGCAGCCAGCGCAATTCATCGCCAACTGATTGAACTTCGCGATAAAGGTGCTGCTATTTTGGTGGTGTCTGAGGATATCGATGAGCTGTTTATGATCTCCGATCGCATTGCCGCCTTATACGAGGGGCAACTTTCTGCGGCGGTGCATACCGAGCAAACCAATATCGAAGAAATTGGCAAATGGATTGCCGGTGGGTTTGTCCATAACGATAGCGAGCAAGGAGGCCAAGCGTATGCTTAAAACTCAAGCCCGCTTAGAGTCATCAAAGTTAATGTCTTGGCTCTCGCCACTCATCGCTATTGTTCTCACCATGTTGGTGTCTAGTGTGATGTTTTGGGCACTAGACATAAACCCAGCCACCGCCTTTAAAGTGTTTATCATCGACCCGCTTAGTGATAGCTACAACCTAGGCGAGTTAATGGTAAAAACCACTCCCTTACTGCTTTGTGCTACGGGTTTAGCCTTGTGTTACAAAGCCAATATTTGGAACATTGGCGCTGAGGGCCAGTTGCTGGTTGGCGCGTTAGTCGGCAGCTATTTTGCACTGCAAGCCAATGAGCAAAGTGGCTATGGTTGGTTATTGGTTACCCTCGCTGCTGGGGCATTAGCTGGCATGCTTTGGGCCGCCATCCCCACTTTGCTGCATCAGCTATTTCATACCAACCTTATTCTTACCACCATCATGCTCAACTACATTGGCTTGTATTTGCTGCTGTGGGGCGTGCATGGTCCCTTAATTGACCCAGACGGATTTGGTTTCCCAGAGTCAGCCATTTTCGCCGACAGTGTATTGCTGCCTACCATAATGGAAGATGGACGCGCTTCCATTAGTATTCTCATGGCAGTGGTATTTGCTGTTGGCTCTGGGATCATTTTGTATCGCACCTTACCTGGTTTTCAGCTGCGAGTATTTGGCTCCGACCAACCTGCTGCACGTTACGCAGGTTACAGCAGCAAGTTTATTGTGTGGAGCGTAATGCTAAGCGCCGGCGCACTGGCAGGTTTTGCTGGTGTGGCAGAAGTAACTGGCCCAATTGGTCAGCTCATCCCACAAGTCTCTCCAGGCTATGGTTACGCCGCCATTATTGTGGCCTACCTTGGCAGGCTCAATCCCTTTGGCATTATTTTCGCGGCATTCTTCATGGGTACTTTATATATGGGCAGCGATTTAGCCCAAATAGAACTAGGTATGCCCACCGCTATCACTGGTTTATTCCAGGGTGTACTGCTGTTTTTCTTACTCGCTTGTGACTTTCTCATTCATTACAAAATAGTCTGGCAGCCCAGCGCGGGCGTAGCGCAACCCTCTTCATCTAGTGCTAAACAAGGAGCTGCATAATGGACATGGAACTACTGCAACAAATATTGGTAGCAGCAATTAAAACCGGAACCCCCTTGTTATTAGTAGCGCTAGGCGAGCTAATTTGTGAAAAATCAGGCGTACTTAACTTAGGCCAAGAAGGCATGATGTTAATGGGTGCTATGGCAGGCTTTGCCGGCGCCTACTTTACTGGCAACTTAGCCTTGGGTTTATTGCTAGCGGTGATTGCAGGCATGTTAATGGCGGGCATATTTGGGCTACTCTCGTTAAACCTTAATACCAACCAAGTGGCAACTGGCCTAGCGCTTACTATTTTTGGCACCGGTTTAAGTGCTTTCTTGGGTGCAAGCTTGGTTGGCTCTACCATTAACGGTTTTAAGGCGATTTCAATTCCTTTATTAAGTGATATTCCAATGCTTGGGGCCTTGCTATTTCAGCATGACATTTTGGTATATGGCAGTTTTGCTTTAGTGGCAATAACTTGGTGGGTTGTGAATAAAACACGCGCAGGTTTAACCTTGCGCGCTGTTGGCGAAAACCCCTATTCGGCTAATGCTCTTGGCATTAAGGTAATAAAAGTTCGTTATATTGCGGTGCTTTTTGGCGGCGCAATGGCAGGCTTAGCGGGCGCTTATATGTCGCTTTCTTATACCCCAATGTGGATGGAAAACATGACCGCTGGCCGCGGCTGGATTGCGCTATCGTTAGTGGTGTTTGCATCTTGGCGTGTAGGTTATTTAATGGTCGGGGCATACCTATTTGGCGCGGCCTCAATTTTGCACTTAGTGATGCAAGGCATAGGCTTTACCATATCGCCTAACTTACTAGCGATGATGCCTTACGTGGCAACTATTGTGGTAATGGTTATGATTAGTGCCAACCCTATTCGCCAGAAATTGGCGGCCCCAATGAGCCTAGCTAAACCTTTTGACGCTCGCCGCCATTAACAAGCAGGCCAAATTATTGAAGCAAATACTTCAAGCTAGCCAGCAAACTAACGTATTATGCTTGCCCACTAGTTTGGAGTAGTCATGACTTATTCGCTGTACCTTGCTCACATCAACGATACCCACTCTCATTTTGAGCCTACTTTGGTTCATTTTGAAGTGACAATAAACCAGGAGGTTTACCAACTAGACGCATACTGCGGCGGGTATGCAAGGTTAGCTACAGCGGTAAAACAACACCACGCCTTGGCAACACAAAATAATAGCTCAAGCCTGTTTTTACACGCTGGCGATAGCTTTCAAGGCAGTTTGTATTTTAGCCAGTTTAAAGGTGAAGCTAACGCTCATTTACTCAATTTGATGTCGGTAGATGCCATGACCATCGGCAATCATGAGTTTGATCTTGGCAATGCTCCGGTGTCTAAATTTGTTGATCAGGTGAACTTCCCCTGCCTTGCCGGCAACATGGATTTAAGCCAAGAAGATCAGCAAAAGCATTTACCTTTAGCTCCCCATAACAATCTGTATTACTACAACAACGAGCTGGCCATTGCTAACTACTTGCTTAAGCCCTTAGGCGACCAGCAATTAGCCATTGTAGGCATCACTCACGACCAGATGCACAACATTGGTTGCCCCGATGCCGACTGCCATTTTTTGAACGCCATAAAAACCACCCAAGCCACGGTTAAGCACTTAAAGCAACAGGGTATAAATCACATCGTCATACTTAGCCATTTGGGCTATGACGGCGACATTGCCTTAGCCAAAGCCGTAACTGGCATAAGTGTGATTGTTGGTGGCCACTCACACACATTAACCGGTGAATTTGGTCATTTGGGGCTAGCAAGTACCGGCAATAACGGACAATGGCAGAATGGCTGCTTGGTACTACAAGCTGGCAAACATGCAGAATCCATAGGTTTAAGCTGCTTACACTTTGATAAGAATGGCAAGGTTATTAAGCTTGAAGGCGGGACCGAGTTTCTTATCGATGATAACTGGCAAGCCAAACAAAACGGGCAGATAGTTTGCAATGAAACTCGCCGTCTCATTAGCGACTACTTGGCTACTGCACCGGGGCTATTAAAGTGCTCTGATGATCAGCAAATCAGCGAGATCATCAATCAACAATATCGTCCAGCGGTTGAACAAATGAAAAGCCAAATAGTGACCAAACTCAGCCAGCCTTTACGCCATAGTAGAATGCCTAATAAAGATCTACCCAATGGCAGTGAAATTGCGCCGCTGATTTGCCAAGGATTTTACCAAGCCTCAGCTGCCAAGCACCCTACCGATTTTGCCTTGCACAATGCTGGCGGAGTTCGCGTATCGCTAAAAGCAGGCCCGTTGAGTAAGGCCGACATTTGTGGTCGTTTGTTGCCCTTCGAAATAACCTTAATGAGTTATTTAATTAAGGGCGAAGATTTAGCTATGGCCATTGAAGGGGCCATTAATAATGCCACTAACAATGGTTTAATGGGTACTGGAGATGGCAGCTTTCCCTACTTTTACAAACTGCGTTATAGCTACCAAGCCCACAAACCTCTTGGGCAGCGCGTTAGCCAAATACAACTTGAAGAAGAGCAAGGCTGGCAAGCGTTGCAGCCACAGCGGGTTTATCGCGGCGTTTCTTCCGCCTACACCTTGGCAGGAAAAGAAGGCTACGACGCATTATTAAATAGCTGGGATCATCACGATTTAGAGCTCAGCATGAGCGACAGCTTTGTTGCCTTTGCCAGTAGCAAACAATATTTGGTTTAATACCAATCGTACTAAATTGACGAAGTGAAAAGGAAAACGCCAGTGATTAGAGCCATGACCCAAGCCGACTTTAGTGCATTTTGGCCAAGCTTTAAGGCGGTAATTCAGGCACAGCAAAGCTACGCTTTTGATCCAGACATGAGCGAACAACAAGCCTTTCAGCTTTGGTGCGAGTTGCCGCTGAAAAGCTTTGTGCTTGAACACAACCAGCAAATTCTCGGGACTTATTACATCAAACCCAACGCCATGGGCCCCAGCAAACATATTTGCAACTGTGGCTACATGGTAAGCGAAGCAGCTCGTGGAAAAGGCATTGCGCGTAAGCTGTGTGAACACTCGCAAGAGATAGCTTTAGAACTGGGTTTCAAAGCTATGCAGTTTAACTCTGTAGTTGCCACTAATACCGTTGCTATTGCGCTTTGGCACAAGCTTGGTTTTGCTACTATTGGCACCATTCCAAAGGCCTACTTACACCCTAAGTTAGGTTATGTAGACAGCTTAATCATGCACAAACAATTAAGTGATTAAATCTGGATTGAGGCCCCCACAATCTGCTTGCTTAAGTGCTGCAGGGCTTTATAGCCACTTAATCTTTAGCAATTGCCTTTCTTAAACCTATTCTGCTGTGCCCAGTAGGAAAGTTGTCGAAAAGGGTAAATTCGCTAAACCCTAAGCGCTCATAAAACGCGGGGGCTTGCCAGCTTTGGGTCCACAACCATAAACCACTAAGGCCTTTGTCTCTGGCATAGTCTTCGGCTTGCTGCATTAGCTGCTGGCCCATGCCTTGGCCGCGGCAGCTATCGTCGACCCACAGCTCGTCTATGTATAACCAATCCCAAAGTAAATCAGCGGTAAGCGCAGCAATAAGCTTTCCCTCTGCATTTTGCAGCGTCCAATTTAAACGCTGCTTGTGATACGCCGGCGCGTCTTGTGATTGACTATGCTCTTCAAACCCCGCAGCCAAGGCGGAGTTAAGATTTGGTGCCAATGCCCCTGTCGAAAACTCAAATTTAGCCATTACTCTCCCCAAACTTTAAACTGAACCAACACCACTATTTATTCAGCAAGTAAGTGTAACGCTCTCGGTTATGCAAGTAAGCTAAATTCATTTACATGCACTTGAATATAGTTTGCTAGATAACCACCACCAGCGCTTGTTAGTGGTTTATTTAACTCAGTAATTATTAACAAAATCTAAAAACTGTTTCTCATTAACAGCCGTTGTAGTTGCTAGGTTCAACATCTACTATTTAAATCAACTTAAGGCATTCGCTTTTAGGCTTTCAATTTTAAGATAGGTATCAAGCACATGAGCAAAACCATTTTAATTACTGGTGCAACCGACGGCATTGGTTTAGTTACCGCCAAGCAATTGCTAGAGCAGGGTCATAAGGTGCTGCTTCATGGCCGTAACCCAGCCAAACTCGAGTCTGTTAAAAATCAATTAAGCGTGAATGGTGCACAAGTAGATACCTTTGTAGCCGACCTATCCAAGCTTGAGCAAGTTGATGAGCTAGCCAAACAAGTAGCGAGCAAATACAACAGTTTAGATGTAGTGATTAACAATGCCGGGGTATTTAACATCCCCGAGCCACGCAATGCTCAAGGGCAAGATTTACGCTTTATAGTAAACACCCTCGCCCCATACAAGCTCACCAAAGCATTACTTCCTTTAATGGGTAAAAGTGGTCGTGTTGTGAACCTATCATCTGCTGCCCAAGCCACAGTAGATTTAGACGCGCTAAAAGGCAATCGCCAACTTAGTGACAACTCTGCTTATGCGCAAAGCAAGCTCGCACTTACCATGTGGTCTCGCGAATTGGGCTTAGCGCTAAAAGACAGTGGCCCAATCGTCGTATCGGTTAACCCTAAATCGCTACTTGGCAGCAAAATGGTGAAAGACGCTTATGGTATTGCTGGCGGCGATTTAAGCATTGGTGCAGATATACTAGTAAGAGCCAGCTTGTCGGAAGAATTTAATGATGCTGCCGGCCTATATTTTGACAACGACATCGGCCAATTTGCCTCACCCCACCCCGATGCGCTAAACGCCCAAAAATCTGGCCAAATTGTTGAGTTAATTGAAACACTCATCTAAGAATTAAAGCAACTTAAGCGCCTTTAAAATGCCACTAACACAGTGGCGTTTTACTTTTTAACCCCTGGGGAAACTTGGTGGTCAAAATACATAGCCAAGCAGTCTGGATAACTTACATTTAAATCGCTTACCTACCCGCTTAAAATTTATGAAAAGCTCACCGAGCTGCACTATGCTTTTGAGGTAATAGTTAATACAAATGGTTCCTCATGATACGCAACATTCTCTTTGGCCTACTTTTTATATCCCTGCCCAGTTTAGCTTTTCAAGCCATTCACTTGGGCACTCAAGATCGTCCCCCTTATACCTGGCCACAAGATGGAAAGCCCGCAGGCCCCTTCGATAAAGTGGTGGTCTGCGCATTAGAGAGCATGGGCGTTGAATATAGCATCGACTTTTTGCCTTGGGCGAGAGCCCAATCAATGACCCAGCGAGGCCAATTAGATGGTTTTTATGCGGGTTCCCAAAATGCTGAGCGTGACAGTTACGCTACAGCCAGCCGCTTTATTGGCAAACAAAACTGGGCGTATTTTTATTTAGCAGATGTTATTAACCAACCGATTGATGACGAATACTTAAAGAACGCACGCGTCGGGGCTTACCTAGGGTCAAACATGGCGCAATGGCTAAAAGCAAAAGGCGTAAAAGTAGCCTATCGACCCGTTGAACCAGAAATGTTGCTAGAAGGGTTAATACGCGATCGAGCCGACATCATTTTGGCTAACGAGGCGGCGATGCTAAAGCTTACCGAGAAAACTAATCGCAGCGCCTATATCGACCGCCAAGTGGTAGTAAGCAAGCCCATCGCAGTTTATTTTGGCAACACCTACTTAAGTGAAAACCCAGGTTTTATCGATGCTTTCAATCAAGCGGCTAGTGAGTGCCTACCGGAAGAGTCATTAGTGATATACAGCGAATAGCCAAGCGTTAGAGTTAACAGCTGAGCCCGCTGTTTTTAGGCATAAACGTGTTAGGAAAGCAATCTCAGTTGTGATGGTTTGGGTAAACCTAAGCTGGGCATACCACTATTAACGCCACGTTAAGTAGTTAGCAACGCACCACTGAACTAAAACATTACCACCTTAAACACAAAACCCAGCGATTAACACTGAAAATGCCAAGCGTGGGAATCTGCCTTAAACGTTTTGTTAGGTGTGGTCTACATTAGTACTTTTTGAAGTTATCTAAGCTTCTACCACCTTCACCTGAGATGTTCAAAATATGGCAAACAACTTCAAAATATTTAGGTTCTATTCCTTCGATTTCTTTGTACTCACCATGATCGTTAAGTGAGCGAATTGTCGGAAAGTGTCCCCACAAACTATTGTTGGTTATGTAATCATTTGCTTGTGTGTGTTTTGAGAACCCATTTGCCTTAAAGATACCTATGTACTCTTGAATTTCCGTACTTTCTGCTTGGCTTAAACTCATCCCTTTCAAGACGCTATGTGGTTGATGTTTTGTACTATACTCTTTGTAAAGTAAATACTGTTTCTCGAATTTAGTACTACCTCCGGAGACTAACAATTGAAGTTGCTGCCAACTCAATTTTACTATACTAGTAATATGTATTGTTGACCGTTGTCCCTTTCGATTTGTCACCTGAACAATTTCATTTACCTTAAAGTTCGCAATTTGACGGTATAAAACAGGATCGTCTTCGAATTTTTTCTCAGTAATTACCGCTTTAGAGAAAAGAGACTTATGTTGCTTAACCAATGAAACTTGAGGTTTTACAAGTTGAGCTATTACTCGTTCAGATTTGGGTATTAGCTCAAATTTAAGCGCCTCTTCAAGTGTCTTTCCAGTCTGTAGTTTTCCCAGCACCTTTTCTGCAGCTGCGCGACTAAATTCATGATGGATTAACTCATCATTTTGAAAAATGCCGTAATGAGTTCCAAGGCTATTATTGCTAATTCTATTAATTTTGAAACTCATTCTTTAAACTAACCTCTTGAGCACCTAACGCCTTCTGCACTGGCTGGGTAATGTTGGCTAAAATACGCGAGGCTCGAGCGGAGCCAACTTTTTACCGTCTGTGTTGATGCGATTGTTATATTTCGTGTGCGCTAATCTAAATATGGTTTTAACTTTTTATTGAAGATAGATATGCCAGCTAGCGTAAAATACCCAATAAAGATTAATGCAACAAAACAACCAATAACCTTGAAAAACGTTGCATATGAGTTACCCGACTTTACCGTTGGCCTAACTTTCATGGATTCAAAGTTTTTAGAAACTCTGTACGCTAAATTCTCGCCTGAGACTGTGACTGACTCGAACATTGGCGATGACGTTTGACAATAAATATAGAGTTTCTCATTTGATAGCAATTTAAGGTTATCTAAGATCAATACACTACCATTTTTAATAGATTCACTTTTAACGTGATTTAGTGGAAGCGTTTCACATGCTCTAATTTCAGTACCACCGAAATTAACTGTAATTAAAGTGTTATTTGAAGAGTTTTCTGATTCATTTGAAATTTCTGTATAAAACACTGAGTCAATATTTGTATTAATTCTTGGAACGTAAGTATTTGAGATGACTATTTTAGCTAGTTTTTTATTTTCAACTGCTTGCTTTCTCACCTCAACTCGTTGCTTCTCTGCTTCTTGTATTTTTGTTTGGAGAGTTCGCTCATTATTGTAATACATCACTCCCGCTGTAATAGCGGAAGCAACAATAGCACCTATACATGTAAAAATAGCAGCTTTAGTATCCATGATACCCTCGAAGAAATATAGCAACTTATTAAGAGGAAAATTTCCTTGTTTAAACAAGGAAATTTTCCTCTTATCATACATTTGATAAAATCAAGATTATCACCTTTCCTAAGCTACATCAGCCACCTAGCTCGAAAAATAACAAAAATATCAGCACGAAAGAATGCAAGCCTATGTGGAAAGAAGGAATCGTCATTTATATGTGTATGAGCGCAGTGCTTTGTCCACAAAAGTAGAAATACTAAGGGTGCATAAGTTTGTTAAGAGTAATTTTGAGTGTGCCGTAACATGCAATGGGGCAAAACCACTCCTTACATTTGACTCCCAAGACTGTGCTTTTCAATCCCATCATCTTCGCCGAGTAGCGCAAATGAACAAGGGATCAGAGTTGAAGTCTGTTTGAGCGTAGCGAGTTACTTCAACTCCTTTGTGGATGCGCAACGAAGGATCTAAGAAGATGCAGGGCGAGTTTTCTTTTTGCTTAACTAAGCTTTGCTCGTTGAAGCTTAATGACGTCGCCGCAGGCGAAAGCTTTAACTCTATAGCTAACACATAAACGTGCAAACACGAGTTAGCTTATAGCTTCACTTCTCGCTAATGAGGAAACCTATCGTTAAGCAATAAGAGCGCCCTATTGGCGCTCTTATCTACTTAAGACTAAGCAAATACTGGTGCGTCAAAATCTTCTGCTTCGTCGCTGTATACACAAACATTTGAATCTTCTACTAAGCCTGTTTCTGCAACACAATGGGTTTGAAAAAACTCACTAATATCTTTGCGCTGACAGTGTGCTTCAAAGCTTTCTTTATCCGCCCAAATCTCTTGAAAGGCGATGGGATAACCAGTGCCCTGAGCAAAAGGGTTGTCAATTTGGCGTGTAACCGTGTATTGAATACAGCCATCTTCGCGCAAGGTGTTTGGCTCTAACGCTTGCAATACTTTAAACAGCTCGTTTTGCTTACCAACTTTAGGTTTAAACATGGCAATACAATAGATCTTTTTAGACATTAGGCTTCCTTAATAAAGCGGCGAGCTGAGCTCGCCATTCTTAAAAATATCAATAATAAGCCTTTGTGCGGGCAAACGCTGCAACTAATTGGCTATTAACAAGCTTTATATCGCTGTGTTTGCATTGCCAACAAGCGCTTGTAAGCTAACTCTTGGCGCAGCGCAGACGAGCCTTCACACCAGTTATACTCCAGTGGTTCCCAAAGTGGATCATTAGGCGATAAACCCAAGGCCTCAATATAACTTGCCTTGGCCACTACATATTGGCTTTTATAGGGAAGAATTACCCCTCCCTGCTTGGCTTGCAGAGCCAGAGCCTCTGGATAATTGGCGCACCAATGATTAAGCAAAGCCATACAAGCAGGCGAGTACCAAAACTTGCCGCTATCTTGTTGCATGGTTTGCTTGTGCTGACACGACAATACACTTTGGGCGTGTTGCCAGTCTTTAAAGCCCGCTTCTCGCGCTACATACAACAAGGCATGTTTTAGTTGTGGTGATTTGTCTTTAGCTAAACTTGCTAATGGGGAATCGGCAGTATGGCGCTGTTTAAGCAAAATTTTACTGCGAATTTTAAGTTCTTCAACGGCAGATAACATCTCTATGCTCCTAAATACTTAAGTTGTTCCCCGCAAAACAATATTCAGAATGACATACAGTGTCGTAATGATGTGTAACTAAGCATGTGCTTAAGGGTGAGTTCCTCTTGGCGGGCAGGCGCCCCTTAGCACCTGCCCGCATTCTGCCAAAGCTAAGTTAATTATACAAGTAAACTCTAAGGCTCATTAATTCTATGATTGTTGCGTACTCGGTTTGAGTTGAGCCGCAACTGAAGATGGCTGCTCAGGTAATAACAAACTAAGCAAGATAGCGACTAAACCACCGGAGGTAACTGCTGAGCCAAAGATGTTTTGAACCAATTTAGGCGCGTGTTGCAATAGGTCGGGTACCATTGTCACGCCTAAACCTACGCCAAAAGACACTGCCATAATAAGTAGTTTGCGGCGATTCAGTGTTTCGCTAGCAATAATTTTAATCCCCGCAGCCGCCACTGTGCCAAACATTACCAAGGTGGCTCCGCCTAGCACTGGTTTAGGAATTTGCTGTAAAACAGCGCCTAATATGGGGAATAGTCCCAGTACCACTAGTATTAGTGCAATGTAATAACCTATATACCGACTGGCTACGCCGGTTAGTTGAATCACTCCATTATTTTGACTAAAGGTAGTGTTTGGAAAAGTATTAAAAACAGCGGCAATTAAGGAGTTAACGCCGTCGGCTAGCACTCCGCCACGCACCCGTTTTAAGTAGCTGTCTCCCTTAATCTCTTGCTGCGAGATAGCGCAGTTAGCGGTAATATCGCCAGCCGATTCTATTGCCGTAATAAAGTAGATAAGCGCAATAGGAAGAAAGGCCACCCAGTCAAAACTAAAACCATATTTAAACGGAATAGGAATACTCACCCAAGGTTGTGAGCCTAGCGAAGAAAAATCTACTTTCCCCATAAATAGCGCAATTAACATACCAGCGAACAGACCAATAACAATTGATGAGAGACGCAGCCAAGGGTTTGCCGAACGGTTTAAAGCAATAATAATTGCCAACACAGTGAAGCCCAAGCCTAGGTTTTGTAAGCTACCAAAATCGGCAGCTTTAAAGCCCCCCGCCAAATCGGTCATGCCTACTTTAATCAGCGAAATACCAATGATGGTAATCACTATTCCGGTCACCAATGGCGTGATGATTTTCTTCATTTTAACCAGCATTTGCGATAAGAAAATCTCGATAAAAGCGCCCAAAAAGCAAACGCCAAATATTAGCGACAATATCTCTTCGGGACCGCCGCCTTGGCTTTTAGCGATAAAGCCTGCCGCCAATATCGAGCCTAAGAAAGCGAAGCTGGTACCTTGCACACAAATCATGCCTGCGCCAATAGGGCCTAACCTTTTTGCCTGAATGAAGGTTCCAACGCCAGATACAATGAGCGCCATGCTAATCAGATAGGGAATGTGCGAGCCTAAGCCTAAAACGCCCCCAATAATCAAGGTTGGGGTTATCACGCCAACAAAACATGCCAATACATGTTGTAGCCCAGCAAAAAACGCTTCTGCTACCGCTGGTCTCTCCTCTAGTTGGTACAACAACTCCTTTGGTATCGCTTTTTCCGTATTTGCACTCATGCTTTACTCCCTGTTATTTCGCTATATCACAAGCAGATATCTGACCACTAGGTCAGATTAATAACGCAAGGAACTTGCCAATTTACCTTTTTGCAACAACCACCCTACAACAAGTATCATTTATTCAATCACTTAGAAGGGGAATATTGCCAATAAACCATCGCTCAACGAGCTAGCAACATTGATATCATTACGCGTTCAATTGGTGCGCACTCACCAATACGTGCACCAGCAACTATCAATGCCTAGCAGCACATAGAATGCGCCGATTTAGCGTTTTACCCTTGACCGGCAGTACGAACCAAAATCCTTAAATAACAGTGAGATAACTGTCTTTTATTAGCGACAGGCTCGCGCTAATCCGAGATATTAACGTGATAAGGCTCACAGCTTAATGATAAATCTAATTCTTAATTTAAATGTCAATTGATGCTGCTCTAGTATCTTGCCCAACCAGTTTTGGTTTAAGTGCCCCTTAATAAACAAGCAAGTAATAAAGTGAAGGGACAAAGCTTAGCAATATCAGGATGATATGAGTGTTACATTGCGCAAACTAGATTTGTTGCCGCCAATAATTAGCTAACTAAGCTAAGGCGTCAGCAAAGCATTTAACTAACACCCATGCCACATGTTTTTAAAACACTATCATGGAGAAATAAATGCAATTATCCACAGTCTCGGCGCTGGTTGGTGCATGCTTTAGTCTGTTGACTAGTAGCGCCTACGCAGCCACTAGCGTAAGCATCGACTTAAACACCCAAAAGTTTATTGGCGGCGAATCTCAGTTAGATCGCGAAAAATACTTTAACCTACATACCACCCACTCAGAAAACCAAGTTACCAATGATGAGCTTGAATACTTAACTAACGATCTAAACGCAGGCTTTGGCCGCGGCTTTTGGAGCCCGTTTTCGGCCCATAAAGGGCATGACTCCTACCCTAACGAAGCCACCGCTAAAACCAATGGCGCCAAAAACATTAGTAGCACCAAAAACCACAACAACTATGCTTATTTCTCGAATCGCTACATTGTTACCGACCATCCGCGAAACGCATTTGCAGCCAATCAAGACCCTGTAAAAGCCGCCGAGTGGGCAGCCAACTACTTTAAACACTACTTCGATGACAGCACTCGCCCGATTTTTTATGAGCCAATTAACGAGCCCTTTGTACATGCCGGTGAATTTGGGATCGATGCCGATCTAGCACGATCTAAAATTACTGAGCTGTTCAAGCAAATTGGTAAAAAGTTTGACCAAGAAAACATTGATACCAAAGTGATCGGTTATGCCGGTGCTTGGCCGTCGATGGAATTGTGGGATTTTAGACACTTTGATACCCGCATGAAAATGTTCATGGATAGCGCAGGCCCATACATGGATGCCTTTTCGGTACATTTATACGATGGCGTAAACGTAACTGGCGCAAATAGCCAACGCTCTGGTAGCAACTTGGACGCGATTTTAGATTTAGTTGAAAGCTACAGCTACCACAAATGGGCACAGGTTAAACCGCTGGCCATTACCGAATATGGTGGCATTGAAAAAGGTTACGGCGACACCTACAGCGACATTGCTAGCGTGCAATCGGTTCGTTCTATCAACAACATGTTATTCCAGCTGTTAGACCGCCAAGACCGCTTACTAACTTCTATTCCTTTTATTACCGGTAAAGCTAGCTGGCATTACAATGCCGCAAACAACTGGGAACCATACGGCGCAGTAATTACTCGCCCCGACCCAAGCAGTATTGTTAACGGCAAACCTACCCGCTTCTTCTGGACCCCACGTATTCACTTCTACCAACTATGGTCAGATGTAAAAGGGGTTCGAGTTAAAAGCCAAAGTTCCAATCCAGATGTTCAAGTACAAGCGTTTGTAGACGGCAACAAAGCGTACGTTGCGCTTAATAGTTTGTCTGAGAATACCGAGCAAGTTAGTTTAGATTTTGTAAGCAGCTTAGGTAGCATTAATAAGGTAGCTAAGAAATCGTTAAAAATTTACCCAAATGCTGCTCCAGTTTATCAAGACAACAGCAATGTAAATGCTCCAAGTAGCTTGAGCTTAATTGCTGGCGAAACGGTTGTTTTGCAATACAGCTTTAATCAAAACATCGACCTAGACAACACGCTACATGTAAACAGCTATTACAGCACCACTAATTTACAAAGCATTTCTGCCAATAAAGCGCTTAACTTTGCGATTAACAACGTTAGTGCCGGCCAAGGTACCTCAAACCTAAAAGTGAGTATTGGTCGTAAACACAACAAATCGAAGAAGCCAGTCGTGAAAATAAACGGCACTGCGCTAACGGTTCCGAATAACTGGAAAGGTGGCGATCAAAGCTCACGCGATGACTTTTTTGGCGCCTTGCATATCCCAGTACCCAACAATTTACTGAGTAAAAATAACGTTGTTAGCATAACCTTCCCCGATTCAGATGGTCGGGTAAGCTCGGTAGTCTTAGAGGTGAACAACCAAAGTAACGCTGCCGGAACCCAAGATGCAGTAAGCTTTGCCAACACCATCGACAGCCTAGCACCAGGTAAAAACTATGCCGTTACACTAGATTACAGCGCCAGCCAAAGCCGTGACTTAACCGTATCCATTTGGAAAGACCAAAGTTACCTAGCGGGCACAACTGTTAACGTAGCTGCTGGAGAGGGCACTAAAACCATAGATGTTACCTTGGCAAATGAAACGGTATCTGGCGAAACGGGCTACATCATAAAGGCCAATATTCGCCCTCAAGGTGGCGATGTTGCTAGCATTATCAAACAAACCCAAATCAACGATATTGTGATTGAAAGTGACAGCGGCGCAAACTACGACCAAATCGTGTTTGTAGAAAGCTACCAAGAACTCACTAGCGCGATGCAATACACCATTAAGCTTGATTACTCGGCCATGCAACAACGTGACTTGGTTGTAGAGTTATGGGATGAACAAAACTGGTTAGCCTCTGGCAAAACTAGCGTGCCTCCGGGTTCGGGCACTACCTCAGTCACTATTGACCTTAGCACCGCACCGGCCGCAGGTAGCCAAGGCTACAAGCTTAAAGGCTCTATTCGCCCAAGCGGTACTTCGTGGCAAGACAATCTCGATTTCGAGCAGATTAGCAATATTGAAATTGTTAGCGACCTTCCTAGTGAAGACGCTACCAAGCTAGTGATGCCTTCTACCGAGTTGCTGCAGGCTCAAAGCTATCAATTTACTGTTGACTACAGCGCGACTCAACAGCGTGACGTAGTGGTTGAGCTATGGCTGAATAATCAATGGTTGGCCCAAGCTACCGAGCAAGTAGAAGCAGGTGAAGGCAGCGTACAACTTACCGTTGAACTTGATGAGGTAGCACAGGCCGCCAACACCTATACCGTCAAAAACAGTATCCGCCCATTAGGGACCGATTGGCACAGTAACTTAGCCACTAACCAAGTAAACAATGTAAGCGTTATAAGTGACGCACTTACTGCACCTAGCACTTGGACTAACCTGCAATTTAAACACAGCGCCAAATGTATGGACGTAGCAGGTGGCAAAACCACTAACGGTAGTCAATATCACCAATGGACCTGTAATACTCAAAACGACAACCAACGTTTTTTGTTTACGCCTCTAGGAGACAACTGGTACACAATTAAGGCTAAGGTGAGCAACAAATGTGTCGACCTAGCCAGTGGCACCACAGCCAATGGTGGGAAATTGCAGCAGTATTCTTGTGATAACAACAACCCAAACCAAGTTTGGCAGTTAGTTGAACAACAAGATGGTTGGTTTGAGCTGCGTGCTAAACCTTCCGCAAAATGTATTGATGTAAAAAATGCCGCTAGCACTAACCAAGCCAGCATTCAGCAATGGAATTGTGGTAACCAAGCTAACCAACTTCTCCGATTTATAGAATAAATCAGTAAGGTCTAAGAGCCGCTTTGCGCGGCTCTTTTTTCTTTTTACACCTCGCCTACCCCTAATTATTTACCACGCAAAATCGCCTAACATTGGTGCGTAGCTAGCGATTGCTGCACCACAAACAATCATTCATTTAAAACCGTCGCATTAACAATTCCTTCAACTAAACTCAACAAAGCTTGTGAAATTGGGATTTATTGACTTAAATCAAAAAACATGACCAAGTGGCCAGCTTTTTGCTACTTCAATTTTTTAACTAACCGCCATTCCAAGAAACGGAGTTCTAAATGAAACTAAATAAATGGATAAGTGCTGCAGCCTTTGCTGTAACCACCTTAATAGCACCAGTTAGCATGGCTGCCGACGAGCCACTAAAAGTAGGCTTTGTATATGTTGGCCCTGTAGGAGACCACGGTTGGAGTTATGAACACGACCAAGGTCGAATTGAGATGGAGCAGCACTTCGGCGGAAAAGTTAGTACCACCTTTGTAGAAAACGTTCCTGAAGGCGCAGATGCAGAGCGCGTGATTACCCAGTTGGCCAAATCAGGTCACGACGTTATCTTTACTACGTCTTTTGGCTTTATGAACCCAACAATCAAGGCCGCAAAACGCTTTCCTAAAGTCACCTTTGAACACGCTACCGGCTACAAACGCAGCAAAAACGTATCTACTTATGTATTGCGTACCTACGAGGGCCGTTATGTATCAGGCGTAGCCGCTGGCATGACTACCAAAACCAATGTGATTGGTTACATTGCCTCGTTCCCCATTCCGGAAGTGATCCGTGACATTAACTCGGTGTACTTAGGCGCAAAAAGCGTAAACCCAGACGTGCAAATTAAAATTGTGTGGGTAAATACTTGGTACGATCCAGGTAAAGAAGCAGACGCCGCCAACGCCCTTATGGACCAAGGCGTAGACATTATTCTGCAGCACACCGACAGCCCTGCACCACTTATTGCCGCCGAAAAGCGCGGCGTAATGGGCATTGGTCAAGCTTCAGACATGAGCCAATTTGCCCCTACTGCACATATGTTCTCGGTACGTGATGTTTGGGCACCGCATTACATTCGCACCGTTGAGGAAGTTCTTTCTAACTCATGGAAGCCAGAAGATTACTGGGGTGGTTTTGCAGAAAACATTTTGCAAATTGTTTCGGTTAACCCAGCCCTACCCGACGACGTAAAAACCGCCATTAGCGAAACTGAAGCCAAGATTAAATCAGGCGAATTTCATCCATTTACCGGTCCAATGAAAGACAACAGTGGTAAAGAGGTGATCCCAGCGGGTAAAACGCTTAACGACCAAGAGCTAGCGGGTGTGATGTGGTACGTAGAAGGCATCGACGCAACGATTCCTAAGTAAACCTAAATCCCAAATAAACCGATGTTCTTAATGAGTGCCCAGTTTAGCTGGACCTTTACAGCGAGAGTAAGATGAACTTAGCCCTACCTATTATTGATATTTCTACGCTAAATCATAGCGATAGTCAGCACTGGCAAGAAACCATTCAAGCCATTGATTCTGCCTGTCGTGACAAGGGCTTTTTTTATGTGACCGGTCATGGCATTCCTAGCGAGCAATTTGCTGCTATGCAAACCATGGCTGCGAAGTTCTTTGCTCTTAGTGAACTAGAAAAACAAAAGATCAATATTCAGCACTCTGCCAACCATAGAGGTTGGGGGCAAGTAAGTGCAGAGCAACTTGACCCAAGCGGCCCTAAAGACTGCAAAGAGACCTTTGATATGGCTTTAGATCTTAGCCCTTATCATCCACAAGTTGCGCGTTACCCGCAGTTGTACGGGCCAAACCAGTACCCAAATCTTGACGGCTTCATCCAACTTTTGCAGCAGCATTACGAACTCACTTTGCAAGTTGGCCTCAAAATACTTAAAGCCATGGCTTTAGCCTTGGGCCAAAGCGAAGACTTCTTTAGCAAGCATTTTAGCTGCCCGATTAGTGTGCTGCGCTTAATTCATTATCCACCTCAGCAACAAAATGATAACGGCGCTGGCGCACACACAGACTATGGCTGCATTACCTTGCTGTATCAGGATCAAACCGGCGGCCTACAGGTACAAGACCGCAATCAACAATGGTTAGATGCGCCACCGGTGGAGAATAGTTTTGTGGTGAATATTGGCGACTTAATGCAACGTTGGACTAACGGCCGATACAAATCGACGCCGCATAGAGTGCTTAGTCCAAAACAGCAAACCACTCGCTTTTCAATGCCATTTTTTGTAGAGCCAGACTTTGATACTCCGGTGAATACTCTCGCGAGCTGTTTAGCACCTGGGGAACAAAGTCAGTATCCCGAAATAACGGCTGGTGAATGGATACTATCGCGCTTTGCCGATACTTACGCTTATAGAAACGACCAGCAATAATAAAAAAATTTAGCTAAAAAGCTGACCAAATAGTCAGCTTGATAACTGCGAATTTTCCGGAGCAATCATGTTACAACTTATGATTAACGACCAAGCCATCACCTTAAGCCAGCAAGCGGCAGATACCATGCTGCTTAGCTTTTTACGCGAGCGACAAGGTTTAGTGGGCAGTAAAGAAGGTTGTGCCAGTGGCGATTGTGGTGCATGCACCGTAGTAATGGTGAGCCAAGATCAGCAACAACAACTTAGTTACAAACAAATAAACAGCTGCATTACGCCCTTACATTCTTTGCACGGTAAACAAGTCATTACCGTTGAATACCTAAAGCAAGGCCAAGAGCTGCATCCCGTTCAACAGGCCATAGTAGATAAACATGGCAGCCAATGCGGCTTTTGTACGCCTGGTTTTGTGATGTCTTTATATGCCTTATCTCGTCAAACAACTAAACCAGAGCATCCCGAAGAATTTTTAGCTGGCAACTTGTGTCGTTGCACTGGCTATGGGCCACTTATCGAAGCCGCCAAGCAAGTAGCTGCAGCGCCAGCGGCCAAGGATCATATCCAAGAAAATGAGTCCGCCGTGCAGCACTGGATGGGGCAATGTGACAAGCTAGAAAGTGAACACTACTGGCAACCCACTAGTCGCAGTGAGCTAGCCAGCATTCGCGCAAAGCACCCTCACGCCAAATGGATAGGCGGCGGTACCGATTTAGCATTGGAAGTTACTCAACAGTATCAACGCATTGATGAAATTATCGACTTAACCGCCCTTCCTGAGCTCACAGGCATCGAGCGCACCAACAATGGCTGGCGCATAGGAGCAGCGGTAAGCTTAGATAAAGTTCATGCATTTATGGCACAGCACTACCCCACTACCGACGAAATTTTTGCTCGCTTGGGCAGTATTACCATTCGTCACCGCGCCACCTTAGGTGGCAGTTTAGGCAATGCCTCACCCATTGGTGACATAGCTCCATTGCTAATTAGCCTAAACGGCAAAATTGAAGTAGATGATGGCGCCACTACCGAGCTTTACGCACCGGAAGACTACATCACAGGCTACCGCGAAACGCGCTTAAAACCACAACAATGGATTAGCGCCATTCACCTGCCAGATTTGTCTCCAACACTTAAGCATCAAATCTACAAGGTGAGTAAACGTTATGAAGATGACATCGCCACCGTGGTATTGGCAGTAGCCATGGAGTGTGATGACCAAGCCAGAGTAAGCCACTGCGTGATCTCAGCAGGTGGCGTGGCGGCTAAGTCGGTGCGCTTAAGCCAGCTAGAAGACTGCATATTGGGTGAAGTCTTCAACAACAACAAACTCAAGCAGTTACAAGCCCTAGTGCCGCAATATGTAAAACCCATTGATGATGTGCGAGCGAGCGCAGCTTACAGGGTATTGCTAGTACAGAATCTATTAAAACGCTTCTACCTCTATAGCCAACAATTACCCACGAGGTTAGCCGCCTATGCGTAAATTAACGACTCAGCACCTCGAGCAAACTGCGCCAAGCCAAGTAGTGGGTAAATCGATTCCCCATGAGAGTGCAGCTAAACAAGTCGCTGGCGAAGCGCAGTTCATCGATGACTATAACCTGCCAAGTGATTGCTTGCATGCTGCTGTCATCACTAGCCAAGTAGCCAAAGGTAAAGTACTTGCTCAGCACTTAGATTCGCTGCAACAACACCCCGATGTAGTTGCGGTAATTCGCTGCCAGGATATCCCTGGACACCAAGATATTGGCCCGATATTTAAAGGCGATCCGCTGTTAAGCGAAAACGAGATTAGCTACTTTAAGCAGCCTGTGGCCCTAGTTCTTGCCCATAGCCACCAGCTCGCATGGCAAATTGCCCACCAAGCTAATCAAGAGCTAATACAATACCAAAGCGCCGATACGCTAGCGCTAAGTGAGCAAGATATTAGCGATTTAAGCCAGCCCAATGCAACCGTGCGCCCAAGCCATTACATGGGCAAGCAAATAGCCGATGCTCAGCTAGACCGCAGTGAACTGCAACTAAGTGGTGAACAACATATTGGCGGGCAAGAACACTTTTATTTAGAGGGACAAGTAAGCCTCGCACAGCCAACCGAAGATGGCGGCGTTATGCTTTACACCTCTTCACAGCACCCTAGCGAAGTACAAAAACTAGTAGCAGAAGTATTAGGTATTGCGTTTCACCAAGTTACCGTAGACATGCGCCGCATGGGCGGCGGCTTTGGCGGTAAAGAAACCCAAGCCGCTCAATGGGCGTGCTTAGCTAGCCTTGCTGCCTGGCATTGCAATAAACCGGTGAAAATACGCCTACCACGCAGTATAGATATGGCTGTAACCGGCAAACGCCATCCTTTTTATAACCGATACCAACTAGGTTTAAGCGCCGAGGGAATCATTGAAAGTGCTAAATTAGAGGTGAATGGCTTGTGTGGCCACTCGCCTGATTTATCCGACGCGATTGTGGATAGAGCGATGTTTCATAGCGACAACGCCTACACCTTAGGTGAAGCCGAAGTCGTAGGTCATCGATTAAAAACCGATACCGTTTCACATACTGCCTTCCGCGGCTTTGGTGGCCCGCAAGGCATGATGTTAATTGAACAGGCTATGCAAGACATCGCAATTGCTACCGGCCAAGATGCCTTAGATGTCCGTTACAAAAACCTCTATCGAGATGGACATGCCACCACCCACTACGGCATGCCAGTAGAGCAACATCAAGACCAGCTTAACTTAATTAAACAGTTAGAAGTGAACGCAGATTACCGCGCGCGTCGTCAGCAAATAGATCAATGGAACAACTCTAACTCGCTGATCAAAAAAGGCCTTGCCTTAAGCCCTGTAAAATTTGGTATTTCATTTACCGCTAAACACCTTAACCAAGCAGGCGCACTGCTACATGTGTATACCGACGGCAGTGTTCAGTTGAATCATGGCGGCACCGAAATGGGCCAAGGCCTGCATACCAAGGTTCAGCAGATTGTGGCGCAAACTTTGGGCATTCCATTTAGCTATGTGCTTATTACGTCTACCCGCACCGACAAAGTGCCTAATACCTCACCCACCGCGGCTTCTTCAGGCAGTGATTTAAACGGGATGGCTGCGCATAATGCGGCGACAGAAATCAAACAACGTCTGCTTGAATTTGCCCAGCAACATTACCAGCTTACAGCAGAACAAATCACCATAAACCAAGGTCAAGTTAAACTCGCCGAGCAAACCATTAGCTGGGCGGAGTTAGTGCAACAAGCTTACATGCAGCGAGTATCACTCTCGGCAACGGGTTTTTATAAAACACCAAAAATTTGGTACGACCGCGAACAAGCGCAGGGGCGACCATTTTTCTACTTTGCACTGGGCGCCTCCGTTAGCGAAGTGAGCATTGATACGCTAACTGGAGAAATGAGCGTAGACCGCGTAGATATTCTGCATGATGTAGGCACCAGCCTTAATCCGGCCATCGACATTGGCCAAATAGAAGGCGCTTTTATTCAGGGCCTAGGCTGGCTTACTAACGAAGAGCTGGTATGGGACAAAAAAGGCAAATTGCTGAGTAATAGCCCGGCAAACTACAAAATCCCCACCATTGGCGACTACCCCGAACAAATGAACATTACCTTGTTCGACCAAGCCAACCCTGAGCACAGCATCTACCGCTCTAAAGCAGTGGGCGAGCCACCTTTTATGTTAGCCATTAGCGCTTGGTGTGCCATTTACGATGCAGTGACGTCAATCAGCCAACATAAGCTGCCAGCACAGTTAGATTCTCCTGCCACCAGCGAGCGAATTTTAATGGCTTGCCAAAAACAATATGAGTTTATGGAGGCGCAAGATGAGTGATTGGCAAACTCGCTTTTTACCCAATAACTGGTTAGATGCCTGCAGCTATCTTAAGCAGCAACAGCAGCCATTTTGTATTGCGACCATTGTGGCCGAGGCTGGTTCTGTGCCGCGAGCAACAGGCGCTAAAATGGTGATAAGTCAGCAACAACAATTCGATACCTTAGGCGGTGGAAATTTAGAGTTCTCGGTGATCAAGCATGCACGCGAGCAACTAGAAAAAGGAACAAAATCTAATCATATCGAACGCTTTTCCTTAGCTGCGGATCTAGCCCAATGTTGTGGGGGCGCAGTACAAGTATTGTTCGAATACTTCCTGGTTGATCAGCCACTTATCACCATTTATGGGGCGGGACATGTAAGCCATTGTTTATGTGAAATACTGGCGAAACTGCCAGTACAAGTGCAAGTCATTGATAATCGCCAGCAATGGCTAGATTCAATTAGCCAATTTGGTGTGAACACCCACTATCACGCGCAGCCAGAAAATAGCGTAGCAGAGCTAAAAGCCAACTCTTATGTTGTCATTCTAAGCCAAGACCATAGCTTAGATTTCGCTCTCAGCTTAGCTGCGCTGCGCCGAGGAGATTTAGCCTTTGTAGGCGTGATTGGCTCTCAAACTAAAGCCCAACGATTTAGGTATCGCTTAGCCGAACAACTTGAAAATCCGGCACAGTGTGATCAACTCTCCTGCCCTATTGGCCTAGCCGACGTGAGTGGGAAGTTACCCATGCAAGTCGCGGTATCGATTAGTGCCCAGCTGATCACGCTGCTAGAAAAACACGCTAAAACCAGTGACAAGGACCAGCAAAAACAGCAATGGGAATCTAGCAACACCCTGCGAAAACAACTTGCGGGAGAACAGCTCAATGAGTGACGACAAAAAACATCTTAAGCTGCTAAACAATCTTCCGCACAGTCAATTCGTTAGCGAAATGGCCAGTATTTGCAGTAGTAAAACATGGCAAAGCACCATGGCAGCATTGCGCCCCTTTCAGTCGGTTGAGCAGTTTATGTCTATGGCGAAACAAGCCTTTACTCAGCTAACAGAGAACGATTGGTTGGAGGCTTTTGCGGGTCATCCAATGATTGGTGATTTAACCAGTCTTCAAAAAAAATACAACCAAGCCAAGCACTTAAGCGAAGCAGAGCAAGCACAAGTTAACCATGCTCAACAAGCCACTCTTAGTGCTTTACTCGAACTTAATCAGCGTTATTTAAGCCGTTATGGCTTCATTTTCATCGTATTTGCTAGCGGTAAATCCGCCGAGGAAATGCTGCACATATTGGAGCAGCGCTACGGGAATAGCCGCGAGCAAGAATTACGCAATGCAGCCGAACAACAACAACGCATTAGCCTGCGTAGAATGGAGAATTTATTTTGAGCACCTTAAGCTGTCATGTACTCGATACCACTTGTGGCCAGCCCGCAGCAGGTATTGCGGTAGAAATTTATCGCTTTGGTGAAAGCCAAAGCTTAGCGAAAGGCTTAACCGACCAAGACGGGCGTTATAAGTTTGAACAATTAGACTTACCCAGTGATTGCTACTGCCTACGCTTTATTACCGAAGAATACTGCCTAGAGCACTTCCAGCAATGCTTTTTTCCTTTAGCCGATGTGGTGTTTATTAGTGATGAGCAACAAGCCCATTACCACATCCCGCTGCTGTTAAGCACCTTTAGCTATTCCACTTATCGAGGCAGCTAAGATGACGCGACAGTTACACCGCGGGAGTATTTTACACTTTCCAAAGGCCACTATTGCACCGAGCGATAACTACCAATATCTCCATGATGGCATGTTGGTTGTTGAGGATGGTCTTGTTCAACACCTTGGGGATGCGCAAGATTACTTACGCAACAACCCCGAAGTACAAGCGGCTGTTATTCAGCATCATGGCCTTATTATTCCGGGGCTTATCGACAGCCATGTGCACTACCCTCAGGTAGAGATTATTGCCAGCTATGGCAAACAATTATTGGATTGGTTAAACACTTACACCTTTCCCGCTGAGCAACAATTTGTTGAGTCCGCCTATGCTCGTGCCCAAGCCGAGTTTTTTTTGCAACAACTGTTTGCCCACGGCACCACCACCGCCAGTGTGTATGCAACCGTTCACCCGCAATCGGTAAGCAGCTTTTTTGAGGCGGCAGAAAGCTACAATGCACGAATGATTTGCGGCAAGGTATTAATGGACAGAAACTGCCCCACCGCCCTGCAAGATAGTGCTGAATCTGGCTATCGAGAGAGCAAGCAACTGCTGGAGCAATGGCACAAAAATGGCCGGCAACTCTACGCAATCACACCGCGTTTTGCGCCTACCAGTAGCGAAGCGCAATTAGCTAAAGCGGGTCAGTTAGCCAAGGAACACCCAGATAGCTTTATTCAAACTCATTTGTCAGAAAACCCCACCGAAGTACAGTGGATTAACGAGCTATTCCCCGATTACTCTGACTACCTGGCAGTGTACGAAGCGCATGACTTGGTACGCGAACGTTCGCTATTTGGCCATGGCATTCATCTTACCGACCGTGAGTATTTAGCCTTGGCAAGCTCAGGCGCAACCATCAACTTTTGCCCCTCATCTAACTTGTTTTTAGGTAGCGGTTTATTTAACTACCAACGCGCCCAAGCCAATGGCGTGGCCGTAGCGCTTGCTAGTGATGTAGGCGGTGGCACCAGTTTAAGTATGTTTGCTAACCAAGCCGATGCCTACAAAGTTTGCCAGCTGCAACAAGCCAGCTTAAGCCCTTTCGATTCGTTGTATTTATGTACTCAAGGCGCAGCAGTGGCAATGGGTATTGAAAGGCAAGTGGGCAATTTAAATGCAGGCAGCGAAGCCGATTTTATTGAACTAGATATGCACCCCACTCCGATGCTTAGCCAGCGCTTAAATAAAGCCAGCAGCTTAAGTGAGAAATTATTTGCCATTAATACCCTAGGTGATGACCGCGTTATAAACGCCACCTATGTAGCAGGTAAGCAAGTTTACAAAAAAGGACAACACTATGTGGCCACAGCTGTATGAATGGTTAGCCCTCTTTATTAAATGGTTTCATGTCATTGCAGGCATTGCATGGATAGGCGCTAGCTTTTATTTTGTTTGGTTAGATAACAACTTAAAAACGCCGCCAGAATGGAAAAAGCAAAAAGGCATTAAAGGCGATTTGTGGGCGGTGCATGGCGGCGGTTTTTACGAAGTAGCCAAGTACCAAGTAGGCCCAGAAAAAATGCCAGAAAAACTCCATTGGTTTAAATGGGAAGCCTATAGCACTTGGCTTAGTGGCACATTGCTGCTGTTTTGGATGTACTACCTTCGCGCCGATGCCTATCTAATTGACCCACAAGTGATGGCTTTAACCAGCTATCAAGCCATTGGTTTGGGAGTTGGCGGCATTGCGCTTGGTTTTGCCATTTATGAAGGTTTACTACGCTCACCCATTGCTAACAAACCTTTGCCCTTAAGCCTTTGTTTAATCGTTATAGGTGCACTGTTTTGTTTTGGTTTTACTCAAGTATTTAGCGGCCGTGGTGCCTTTATCCATATGGGCGCATTAATTGGCACCATTATGGTGGCTAATGTGTGGATCAAGATCATCCCAGGACAGCGACAAATGGTGGCGCAAGTTAGCGCTGGCGAGCCCGTTGACCCTGCGCCCGGTCTAGAAGCTAAAAAGCGCTCGGTGCATAATAATTACCTCACCTTGCCAGTCATTTTCTTGATGATTAGTAACCACTATCCAATGATTTATCAGCACAGTCATAGTTGGTTAATCCTCTGTGCGCTGATCGGCTTAAGCGCTTGGATCCGCCATTACTTCAACCTAAAACACCAGGGCGTTCAAAAGCCCAGCATTATTGTCAGCGGCACTGCAGGTTTGCTGTTACTGGCGGTGTTTTTAAGCTGGAGTAACGCTAATCGCCCTGCGCAGGTTCAAGATCAAAACAACAATGAGCTAAACGCCGAGCAGGGCCAAGTAATGGCAATTATTCGGCAGCGCTGTACCACTTGTCACAGCCGCATGCCTACAGACGACACTTTCACCGCAGCACCAGGCGGGGTAAATTTAGATACTTGGCAAGATGTAGAGCGCTGGAAAGCACGGATTGTAGAACGCTCATTTGTTAGTCAAGACATGCCGTTTTTAAACAAAACCCAAATGACTGATAGCGAACGGCAACTACTTAATCAGCATTTAAGTAACTAAGGCTGCTCTCAACTGAACCTGTAGACCCAAGTTGTTACAAATACAGTCTGGGTTTATCTCTAACTTTAAATTTAAGCAAAATGGTTTTGCATCAACACCTGGTGCATCGCTAATTGTCCCCCGCGTACACCTGCCGGTTTAGCCGCTTTGCCAATAGCGATGATCATACCAATCACATGATCTTGGGGCAGCTTAATAACCTCAGCCAATTGGCCAGCATCAAAACCTATCATTGGGCAAGTATCGTAACCCAAGCCTTTCGCTGCTAGCATTAAGGTTTGGGCTGCCATGCCGCACGAGCGCATCGCTTCATCACGTTGCAACTGATCTTTGCCGTGATAAAAACTAGCTAGCATATCTACCAAAACACCCTGCGCTTTAGCGTCTACATTTTGCCAATAGCGCTCTGGTTGCTTAGCCCAAGCTTGAGTGTCAGCACATAACACCAATAGCTCCGAAGCCTCTGTCACTTGGGGTTGGCCCCAAGCAGCTTCACCAACTTGCTCTCGCACCTCGGCATTGCTGACTCTTACAAATCGCCAATGCTGAATGTTGTAAGAGGTGGGCGATAACAACACAGCTTCCATCATTTTCTGGAAATCTCGCTCACTCATTTGTTCGTCGGAATCAAAATGCTTAACCGCACGACGTTGCTCAATGGCTGTAAATAGTTCCATGGTTATTCCTTAAGCTTTATAGGTAAAAAATTTGGTAAAACTTAAGGCGTTGACTTAAGTTGCCACCAGCTTAATTCCACACGGTTTAAATGATAATCCCGCTTTTGCAAAAGATACTGTTGAGAAAAACTATACAATTGTCTTAGAAAAGTGCTTTTAGCGTCCTATATATTCAACAAAAATTGTGAGCAATAACTGGAATATTGATTAGCCTTTAGCAAAAATAATTCGCTAAAATACTTAAGTTTCTAGCGACGTTTTAGCAAGCTAAGGTATAAGGTGTGAGCCAAGAACTGTATATAAGAAAACCCGAGCGCAGCGATTTAGAAGAGCTAAGCGAGTGCTATCAAAACAGTGAGATATTTCACCGCCCTTGGAGCTATCCGCCAAAAAATGTGCGTGCTTACTTAGAAGAAGAACACCGCTACTTTGTTTGCCTGCAAGCAACGGGTGAAATAGTAGGTACTTTTAATATCTCGGCTATCATTCGCGGCCATTTTCAATCAGCTTACCTTAGTTACGAAGTCTTTCATCCTCACCAAGCCCAAGGCTATATGCGAGCAGGCATCCGCTTAGTATTAAAAGAAGCCTTCGAAGAACTCAACCTGCATCGCTTAGAAGCCAATATCCAGCCAGCCAATAAAGCTTCAATAGCATTAGTAGCAAAAGCAGGGTTCGTGAAAGAAGGTCTATCAAAAAACTACTTAAACATTGGTGGTAAAGGATGGAAAGACCACGAACGCTGGGCGATTATTAATCCTAAATGGCGAAGTGAATAAACCGCACAATCACTGAAAACACCAGTATTTATCCAGCTTGGTCTAAGATCTAGAGAGCCTTACAAATAACTAGGTTTTAGCATGAGCATCATTAGCAATATTTTAAGTAATACCTCTCTTTGGGAGCTTATGGTACTAGCGGCAGTGATTTACATTGCGACTCAACCAGAGCTTCGTAAGCGGATCACTAAGCTCAAGTTTGGCGAATTTGAACTAGAGCTACAAAGCCTAAAACAAGAAGTGGAGAAAGGTAAGGAAAAGATTGTAGAACTAGAAGCAGAGATCGAAAATGATAGGCGCCAGTTCGACGATATTCTGCAAAATTTTGACCCTCATGCCCCGGTTAGCCAATTAGCTGAAGCTAGACAAGCAATCATCGCCGAAGCACGCAATTTATCAGAAACTGATTCCCTAGCAGATTACCTTCGCTTAAATGCTTCAGCAAAAGAGCTTTACATTGCTGCTGTAAGCATTAGGGAGAAAAGACCTGTATCACTGTTGCCAGAGCTGATCCGTTTTTTAGATGAACTCGCGAGTGACAGCCAGCTTGGAGGGTTTAGGCTAAACACAATTTGGACCTTGACCAGCGGCTTACATCGTACGCTAATTGCCTGTATTCGCGATGGTGTAGCACCAATGCCGGATCAACAAACCTTAGCTTATGCTCAGCAAGTTTTACTTAAACTCAACAACCATCCAAAAGTTAGAGCCGACCGCCCCGACGCCCCACTAAAAGGCATACAAGGCCCAATTAAACATGCACAATCTTGGTTAGAAAAAGCGATAGCTGGGGCTAGTAACGGCGAATAGTAATTAGCTCAGTATTCACATAAAACGATAGCAATACACTTAGCCGCTAGCTGGGGTTAAGCTCCCAATATGGCTGTTCAGCGGCTAAGTGCTCTATGGCAAAATCGACAAAAGCTCTCACCTTGGCAGGCAAAAATTGACGCTCTGAAAACACTGCGTAAATGCTTTGGTTTGGCATTTGGTATTGGTCTAACAGCTTAATTAAACGCCCCGCTACAATATCTGGCCCAGCCACAAAAGTGGGTAAGCGCCCAATGCCTAATCCTTGCAACATGGCTTCGCGCAAAGCTTCACTATTATTCACTCGATAATTGCCTTTTACGTCTATTGATTGTGATTGCCCATCACGCATAAATGTCCATTCTTTTACATCTCGAGAATAGCTAAACTGAAGGCAATTGTGGGAGGCTAATTGTTCAATAGTTTGCGGTATACCATGAGGCTTTAAATAGTCTGGAGAGGCGCATAACACGCTTTTTAGCGGAGCAAGTTTACGAACAATTAATGATGAATCGGGCAAGTTTCCGGCTCGTATTGCTACGTCAAAACCTTCGGCGACCAAGTCGACAACTTTGTCCTCCATCACCATATCAATAGTAATTTTGGGATAACGCTGTAAAAACTTGGTTATCAGCGGTGCGATATGTAAACGGCCAAAAGACATAGGCGTGTTAATGCGCAGCAAACCTTGTGGCTCCCCCTGCAATTGGGCAACCGCATCTTGGGCATCTTTTGCAGCATTATTAGCTTTTGCCGCATGCTCAAAATAATGCTTACCCGCTTCGGTTAAACTCAGTTTACGGGTAGTACGGTGCAGCAATTTAACCCCAAGTTGCTGTTCGAGTAGATTAATCCGCTTACTGACTGCCGACTTAGAGATCCCCAAACTACGCGCTGCAGGCGAAAACCCACCATGTTCAACTACTGCTACAAATACAGGAATTGCTGCAAATCCGTCCATGAGCTCACCACTGTCAACTAAATCTCAACAGTTATTATCAAAATAGAGGGATTATCAGTCAATATAAATATTATTACACTGGCGGCATGACTGAATAACGCGGTATTTGCCATGCTAAACCCAAGCTACACTCAAACTAAGCCAAGCTTAAATAACAGCCATTTGACAACTCATGGCTTGATGCTGCTAATGGTTACGCTAGTCGCTAGCTCTTTCCCAGTCGGCGCTGCGATTACCCACGCATTACCTCCAGTAGTGATGATGTTTTTGCGCTTCCTCACTGCGGCTTTGTTATTTGCCCCCTATGTGTTGTACAGAAACGGATTAACGTTACCTTCTGGTAAAGCCTTAATGGGATATGCATTGCTGAGCGTACCCTTGGTGATATTTTTTTGGTGTATGTTTGAAGCGCTACGCCACACCAGCGCGTTAAACACCGGTGCTTTATATACAACGTTGCCTGCCATTACCGCCCTTACTAGCTTTTTTATCCTAGGCCAAGCCATAAAACTACAAAGAGCAGTGGGTTTAACAATGGGTACTTTGGGCGCTTTGTGGATTGTGTTTCGCGGTGATGTTAATGCGCTATTTGCATTAACGCTAAATCAAGGAGACTTGCTGTTTTTGCTCGGCTGTGTTGCTTTAAGCATTTATAACCCCTTAATGAAAAAGCTTTACCAAGGCGAGCCACAAGAGCTAATGACATTTTGGGTCTTAGCATTTGGCAGCCTGTTTTTGTTGCTGCTTTCACTCACCAGCTTAAATGAAATTAATTGGTTAGCAGTCCCTCTAAAAGCTTATGCTGGCATTGGCTATTTAGCCTTGTTCACCACCCTAACTACCTTCTTCTTGCTGCAAATAGGTACGGTGCGCCTTGGCCCCACCAAAGTGGCAGCCTACAGTTACTTAACGCCTCTATTGGTTTTAGTGCTTACGGTAAGTATGGGATTTGAGCAACTATCATGGCGATTATTGCCTGGCGCAATACTGGTGCTTTTTGCAATGCTAATTATTCAAAATGACAATAGTTGAAACAGATGATTTTTTCTTGACCCGAGGCAATATTCTCAAATAAGGTAAGCGCGAATAAACCAATACTACAGGACGTAACTCATGGCACAGGCAGATATCGCTAACTTTGTTGAAGTTCTTACTAAAGATCCCGATCAAATTCGCTTTGAAGATAGTATGAAAATTATTGATGCAAACTACGAGTTCACGCCAAGTGCATTTAGCAACGGCAAGCAACATAATGCCGAAGGTGAAAATTCAGGTTCATGCAAAGTATTTGCTTTTGGTCAATTAAACGGATTAAGTAAACAACAAACCCTAGCCTTGTTTGGCCAATACTACCAAGATGTATTGTCTACGCCATACAGTGACGACCACCAAAATATTCGCCAGTTTATTAAAAACGGTTGGGATGGCATTAGCTTCAGCCAACCTGCCTTAAGCCTTAAGCCTTAAGCCTTAAGCCTTAAGCCTTAAGCCTTAAAGCTTAAAACGTAAAAAGCCGCTTAATGCGGTTTTTTAATTTCGCTAGTATCATCTCCACCGCTTCTCAGAGCCCCCTCAAAAAGTAGCACTACTCTGCAACGACCGCCAGCTTTAAAACGCACTTAGCAATACTAAACACTAAACTCTTGTAAGGCCTGCATTGCTGCTTTTGCTTTGTCGGTTTGCACAAATACATGATCGTGATAATAGGCAGCAATTACGTTCGCACTAATACCTTTTGATGCGAGCTTGTTGGCAACCGCTGCGGTTAGCCCAACAGCCTCTAAGCTAGAGTGCACTGTTAAGGTAATCTGGCTGAATGAGCCCTCATACTCCAAGCCCGCTGCTTTAGCCGCTGCCTTTTTAACAACAAGTGTTAAACCTTCAGATTCTATAAAAGTGGCTACAGGTTCTAGTTCCAAGTATTCGCTAATACCTCCAGGAACCGTGCAAAATACAAATTCTGCATCTATCAACTTAGGACGCATAGACCTTAAGAGCTCATCTAAATCTGTAATTCCTGACATGCTGGCAAAATCCTTTTGTGAATGCACCTTTATTGTATAAAACCATGGGCAAAATACTTAGTGGTTTCCCCACTCCCCACGAACATAGCAAGCTATCTGTTAGCTTACCCTAAATCTTTAACTCCTTTGGGTAGTTAGAATTATTGCTTATCATCTACCACTTTTAGTTTAGAAATATAAGGAAGGTTACGGTTTAAATTGTTCCAAGGTAAACCATAACCCACCAGCATATCGTCGCTGTCCATTAAATAAGCAAAATGTTGTTTTACTGGAATATCTACTCTGCCGGGTTTTACCAGCAAACTAGCAATAGACAAAGATGAGGGTGAGAACTGAGCACTTAGATGGGCAATAAGCCGCTGCATCGTTCCGCCAGACTCTATGGCATCATCAATTACAATCACTGGCTTATTGTTAATTTCGATATTTTGATGATAAACAATGGTGGAGTTGTTCTGCCGGTCGCCAGGTGTATGTGGGCAAGAGATGTAATCCATTTCAACTTCAAAGCTTAACTGGCGCACCAGATCAGCGGTAAATAAAATCCCCCCCGGAACTACCGTAATCAGCACAACCGTTTTACCTGCATACAAGTGATTGAGTTGCTTAGCTACCGTGCTTACTCCTTGGCTAATTTGTTGCTGGCTTAATACCAGCTCGCCGATGTGTTTGTTTCCCATAAAACCCCTTTGTACTTAAACTAAGTGATGGCTGGCCGATCGCTTTTTGTTGGCTGCGACTGCGGCCAGAGTTTCAGTCGCTCGGTGCTAAACATCATTAAACCACTAAACACTAGCAATGCGATTGGCAAGACCACAAAAGAACTAGATGCTGCCAATAAGCCAATAAACGGAGGCATTAAGGTAGTACCAACATAAGCGCAGGCCATCGATAAACCAATAATAGTCTGCGATGCTTGCTTGCCAAACCTTTGTGGCGTTAGATGAATAGTATTTGGATAGATAGGCGCACAACCAAAGCCGATAAACATTAAGCCTATTTTAGCCAGCATTGACCAACCTGGTATAAGCAAGAACACAACACCTACAAAAATAGTTAATACTCCACCACGAACTAGCTTACCTTCTGCAATTCGCTCAGAAACAAATCCACATATAAAGCGCCCCAGTGTTATCCCCAAAAAGTACATAGCGGTCCAAAAAGCAGCATTAGCGGCACTTACCTGCTGCTGACTAATTAAGTAACTAGCAGCCCACAAGCCAGTCCCCGCTTCTAAGGAGCAATAACAAAAAAAAGTAAGCAATTGCAGCTTAACGCCTTTCATTTTAAAGGCTAAAGCATTGCTTAGCGGTGTATGCTGCTCACCGCTTACTGCTAAATTCTCGCTGGTTGCGCGTCGCCACAGCGGCAAAGCCAACAGCAATACAGCAACTAAGGCAAACTGAATATAAGAAATACTGGCGTAACCGTCGCGCCAACCTTGTTGCTGACTCAGATAAAGCGCCATAATCAAAGGACCAGCAGTGGCACCAACACCCCAAAAAGAATGCAAGTAATTCATATGTTTTGCTTTGTAGTTTATCGCGACAAAGTTATTTAAAGCGGCATCCACTGCGCCCGCACCTAAACCTAAAGGCACAGCCAAAAGCACCAGTAACCAAACGTTGTAAGTTAAGCTAAAGCCAAATAAAGCAATCGCAGTCATGAGTACGCTTACAGCTACCACTTTACCTGTGCCAAAGTAATGAGTTAGCCGAGTAGACAATAGACTCGACACCACTGTTCCTGCACTAACCACAATAGAAATTACGCCGGCAAATTCGAGGCTGGCGTTTAGGTCGCCCCGCATGATTGGCCACGATGAGCCCAATAGTGAGTCGGGCAAACCAAGGCTAATAAACGCTAGGTATATAATCGCTAACAGCAATAGCATTTCAATTACTCACTAGGTAAGACAGATGAACATCAAAGTAACTGAACAATACTCTTCACTACGATTGCTTAATAGCGATTTTCTCTCATAAAATACAACAAAACTCTCAGTTAATGATGAAAGGCAATTCTTTGCTCTTCAAATAGAGGTGAAGGCATGAATACTTACAAAATTCGTTTTTTCAATTCTGCCGGATATCGTGACAACGAAATCATCCGCACTAATTTTCAGATTGAAGAGCGGAACAATAGCTTGGTGGTCTTAGAAGAAGGGGTTGTTGTTGGTAATGCTGAGATGGTTGAACAGCTTATAAACGAAACCCGCGGTTGGCAAGAAGCCAACACCGCAGTCAGTGCGGAGAAAGTCACAAGCGAAGGTGGTACGCTTAGTCACTAAGCCCAACTAAGAACTTAATCTCGCTTCACCACGCCAAAATTAGATTGCTGCAATAACCACGCTTGCATGTGTTTGTCGAATAAACGTTCGAAGGTATTAAACTTAGTGAGCTGAGTGACCCGTTCACTTAAATGGCGCCTTAATGCTTCGCTATTACAACCTGATTTTTTTGAAAAAGTGAAATACAAACCTTCAATTGAGATTGGGTTATCTAAAGCAACAACCTTTGATTTTAAGCCCGCCGACTCCAAAATGGTTAAACCCTGGTATAACTCATACAGAACATAATCGAAACGGTCGGCCAACAACATGGCAAAAGAGCGCTCAGCCGATGCACTGCTAAGTATTTTCAGGTTCTTTTTGGCGTAAGCATCAAAGTCTTGACCAAAGCTGTTATTTACTAAGGTGCCTCCGCGGCGGTCTAACAAATCTTCCCATTTTTGATAATTAAATTCGTTACCTTTTTTGGTCCAAACAACACTGGGAACGTCAGTAAACTGCGGCACAATGTAGTCCATGTATTCTTGTCGCTCATTGGTTAGAAAGGCGCCCGCTAACATGTCTATTTCACCATGTTTGGCTTCTTGCAATGCTCTTGCCCATACGCCTCGATCCCGAGCGTCAACACTAATCTCGGTGTCCATTAAAGCCAACTCAAGTAGTTCTATGGCTAAGCCAGTAAGCTTGCCGGGGTGATTTTGGTCTCGCCATAATATGGGAGGGTATTCGGCATTACCGGTTACCACTATTCGATTACAAATAGTTAGCTCGGAGGCTGACACCCACTGAGAGCTGCTGAGTGCGACAATCAAGAATAAGGTTTTGGTAAACGCGGACATTGCGTAGCTTCCTTAAATACAACCTGTATTTAAGGTTAGCGCTAAGTACTTAGTTAGCAAGCTTGCTTAGTGCTAAGCAACTGAAAAATTTGTATTTAGTGACCAGACTCCAATTTAGCTGAAGGCTCATTGTCAGCATCCGCTTTATAAACTAGCTAAGGATGTGGTGAGCCTGCCAAACTAATCCGCTTGCTTATCGGTATTTACCTGTTTCGCTTGCTGCCAAGCTTGACGGCAAAGCTCACTGCCATCTGCATCCAGCGGCGCTTCCACTATCCAGCGCAATGGTGAAACAACCGGGCTGGTTACAAAGCGAATGGTGGTGCCAATTAAACCACCACTTGCGATGCCTATTTTGAAATCTTCAAAACTTCCAGTCACTTGTACCGGTGTAGACAAACCAAAGATTTGCGCGCGTTTCGCTTTTGGTCGCAACACCATTTTTACTTGTTGTTGCTTAAAGTCCACTTCGGTTTCACCTAGCACTCTCATGCGGGAAGTGTCTGCCAACAAGACATTTTGCACCAATTCACCATCGTTACTATCAAATGCGGCCACCACACAATTAAGTACCGATTTGTCAGAATCATCTAACTCGGGAACTACAGCACTAGCAAGACTTACCGCCCATAAGTCCATAATTCCGGCTTCAAATTCTTTAGGCCAAACCGCAAAGCCTACCTTACCGTTGGCACTCTCTAACCATTGCTCAAGCTGTTCAAACTCACTGTTTACATCTAGATGTAGGCTAAAACTGCCTCGCATTTCGGTATCGGGTTTTATCCGCCTTGCTAACAAGCCATAATCAAAATTATCGATATCCGCCTTAAGCTGACTATAAAAACCTTTGTCTAAAGCGCTTAACTCGCCACTAAGGTTAATTTCACCGCCTGGCAGGGCCAACCATAGAGGCGCTAAACGTAAGCTGCCATCGTGTAACTGCCAATGCAATTTGCCCTCGCCTAACCAATCTTCGCCAGATTTAACCCGCTCAACATCTAAAGAAAAATTGGCGTTTAAACGCTGGAACACAGCTTGACTCAACAAAGGCTGAGCGACTTCGTTTGAATCAACTTGATTTTTCTCCTCAGCATTACTTTGCGTTTGTTCAGCTGGTAAATCAGTGCGTTGCTCAAGCCCTTGCCAATCTCCCGTTTTAAAATCATCTAACTGAATATTATTGGCACTAATCGCAATATCGAGTTGGGGTTTAGCGTTTACGGTACTTAAGTTAGCCAAGCCTGTGAGCTCGCTATTTGCTACCGCTAATAGCATGTTATTAATAGCGTAGCCTTGCTCGTTTATCTGCAATTCACCGGCAAGTTCTATCGGGCCAAACGGTGGCAGTTGAATACCATGCAAGCTGTCTAACTGACTTAAACTAGGGCTTTTTAAGCGCATAGCAAGGCTTAAGTTATTGCTTGAAACGGGACGTGGAAGTGTCGCCTCTGCCTCTAAATTAACCTGGTTTATATCTAAATTAAGCTGAATTGGTAGCTCACGAGGTTGTTGGCTAAACTCGGCCAAACTGAGAGTGCTTAGCTCTACACTTAACGGAAGCTGCTTTAAGTGACCTGTTAGGGCCAAAGCCAAGGGCTGCTGCGGGCTAGCAGTTAAGCTACCTTGATTAAGCTCTACTCTTGCGCTCGCTTGAGTATTGGGGTCAATTAAGTCCCAATAGCCGCCAATCAGCTTAGCCGAGAGCGTGGTGCTAGCTAATAGCTGGGCTATATTGTCGCCCTTTAAAGACAAATCTAGTTCTGCACGTTCCAAAGCTAAATTAGCTTGTTCTGCAATATTGAGTTGTTTAAGCAATTGAGGGATATTTGGCTGCTCACTAGCAATAGTAAAATCTAGTTTTAGTGGTGAACCGCGTAAATCTAATACTGCGTTCCCCGCTATTTTACTTTGAGCAAACTCGCCACTAAATGGCGCTTGCTGCAACCAGCCATCACGCGCAGAAGCTTGCAGTGCTATTCGATTAAATTGATGTTCACCTAACAGTAGTTGCGCTACCGAAATATTAAGATCTGCATCATGAATAGCCACACCTTGCGGCAAGATAGGCACACTAATATCTATTGCCTTTTTTTCACTAGCCGGTTGGCTAGCAGCTTTATCTTCTTTTAATTCTGGCTGTGCAGATTCGCTGGGCATAAAGGCCATTAGCTGGGCTATGTTAATGCGTTGCCAATCGGAACTAATGCTCACTAAACCTTGCTCAGTTTTACTTTTATCCCAACTTGCTTGTAACTTGCCTTGGCTGTCGGCTAATTGAAGCTGATTAATATTAAGTGATGAGCGCCCTTTTGCTGCCTGCAATGCAAGATCGAGCTTAAAAATCCCCTGCGCTTCTTTGTCTACGCCTAGCCATGGCGCGAGCAAACCAATACGTGGCGAATCTGCATTTAACTGCAGACTTGCTCCCTGCTGCCACACGCCACTAGGTAGCTCTCCATTTAGGTTTAGCTCTATTGCGGGCGAGTCTAGCTGCATGCGCACTTGCCACGCTTGTTGATTGAGCATGGCTCTTAGAGGGCTGGTATGAATTACCGCGCTAACCGGAATATCTAGCAACACACCATCAAGATTAACGGCTACTTCACTCGCTAATCCGGCACTCATATTGGCACTGGCAATATCAAAACTGGTGCCAGCGGGTAAGGTCATACGGCTGTCTTCAATTTTGTAGTTAAACTGGCTACTTTCTAGTAGCTCAGCAACATCACTACCCGCAGCATTAATGCGTAATACCGAACGGCCAATGCTTCCAGTACTTCCCGCCAACATTGGAATGCGGCTGGCTAGTTTATCTAGCGGAGATTTTTGCGCGACCAAACGCATTGACGTTGTTAAGCGCTCGTCCTGCACATTTGCTTTTAAGTTACCGCGAAAACGAATGTCGTCGACTACTGCGCGCAGCGGTGCTTTTAACTGTTCACCTTCTACTTTTAAACCTAGGCTAATGGATGATATTTCTTGCGGTAGCCCGATTATCTCACCAATGCTTAACGACAAATCTGCATCGGCTTGATTTAACCAGTAGCGAATAATCTGCAACAACGGTAAAGCTTCAGCTTGTGTTTCTGCTTCTTGAACTTGCGCGACAGCGGACTTATTTGGCTTCGGCTGAGTGGGAGTATCAACTAAAGGTTCTTCTGAAGACTGATTAGGCTCAACGTTGGGAAGCCAAACGCCTAAATCAATTTGGTTTATATCTAAGTTGCCATTAATAGCCACTGGCTGGTGCCCGGTAAGCGCTAACTCACCAGAAAATTGGCTACTCCCCAAAGTGGCCGATATTGGCGATAAACTATAGCTACCAGGTTTACCATCAAAACGGGTCGCCAGTTTAATGGGTGCAATATGCGATAAACTTTCGCCTAGCAATCGGGAAATCGAATCGGCATTTTGCCAATCAAGTTTCAGCTCCAAATAGCTGTTTATTTCTTTTTGCGGCGCCAACTGGCCCGATAGGCCCAAACTAGCATCTGCCACCTGCATATTCAGTTGCACGTCGCCAGCTCGCCCCTGCAATAAGGGCTCTAACTGCCAGGTTGAATCTAAGGAGTAACGCTCATCTAGCATGCTGCCTTTGGCTGTCATCGCCAAGGTCTCGCTATCCAAGGAAGTTAGTTTTAGCTCTTCGAGCTGCCAGCTTAGCACTGCTTCAGCAGCTTGGTCTGTATAGCTAATTCTGGCATCACTAATCAAAATTTGCTCTTTGATTTCAAAGCTATAGTTAATACCTTGCCAAGTGAAATCATTGTTACTCTCTGATTTGCTAAGCTCTGGCTGAGAGGCTGTATTGCTTGGCGAAGCTGCAGAACTAGCAAATTGCCAATTGTTTTCGCCTTCCTCGGTTCTTATTAACTCTAAATAAAAACCATCTAGCAGTACTTGCTCGATCTCTAGATGCTGCCTTAGTAATGGCAATACTTGAACCTGAGCACTGGTTTTGCGCACTTGAGCAAAGCTTTGTTCACCAAAGCCGCTAGGATTGGCAATATGAATATCTTCAACGCTAATCGCTGGACGAAAAGACAGCTCTAGTTGGATATTTCCGTTAATACGAACATCTCGCTGCAGTTGCTCGCTAAGTAGCTTGGTAACTAATTGACGGCTATCACCAATCTCTACCTTCACACCCACAATTAAGGCTGCAATAGGTAGCAGGACAATAAGCAACAACACTGTTAAACCTATTAAGCTTCGTTTTAGCCAGGGCTTCATTTTCATCACGACAGTCACGTTTAAATAACAGAAAAAGCCACTAGCACGCCGGCTAATAGCTTGAATTTAATGTTGATATTGTAAACCTACTAACAAACTATAGTGTTTGATTAGCAATAAGATAATAGTTAGAAGAGAAATATTTAGCGCTAGCCAAGACTGACTAGCGCCAGAGGGTATTTTTTAAAGCGAGGTAGGTATTAATCCTTCAATTAGCGCTGGTCGCCACGCACCAGCTTCAGGATCGTAAGCACCAAAGCCAGAGGCATACTCCCAGTAGGCCCAGCTTATATTGCGCTTTTCTGCCTCGCGAGAAATAAACGCTGTCCAGGCACGTTGATGGTCGGGATCAGAATGCAGTGAATACACGCCATATTCTCCCATGAAGATCTCAAAGCCTCGCCCAGCTTGTTCATTCCAAGCCGTTACCCTATCGAACAAATCAATCAAAGGTTGCTGGTCTGAAGCAGTACCTAACCATGGTGTGCCAATCCACTCATTAGAACCCGATACCCAATCGGCGCCTTGGTGAGTAAAGTGGAACGGTTCGTAATAGTGAACGGTAATAATGGTGTTGTCTGAATTAACACTGCTAGGTAATTGCAATTGGGTTAAGCCATCGGGATGTCCCCAATTGGCGGTACCAATCATAATAGTACGCTGCTCACTACCATTGTTTTGCTGATCGGCCATGGTGGTCCAAATCAACTGCGTTAGGCGAGCAATGATGTCATTCCAATCGTCGTAGCCAATGGTGCCATTTGGCTCATTAAGTAGCTCAAATACCACTTGCTCTTGACCGTACTCACTTAACGGGAATTCTTCACTAATTTGTTGCCAGATACCCACTAAGCGACGAATATGGTTTTCTTGCATGTTCTCGCCGTCGTTCATCATTTCTTCATAGTGATGAACGTTAAGCACGACTTGCAGATCCTCAGCCAAGCTCCAGTCTACCACTTGCTTAACCCGAGCCATGAAGCTTGCATCTATTTGATAAGGTGTTGTTTCACCAGCATGATTTGACCAACGCACCGGGATGCGCACTGTTTTAAAACCAGCATCAGCAATAATTTGTAGATCTTCTTGAACCAGCAGTCTTCCACCCGTCCACTCTCCTTCATTAGGCGCTTCTAAGTAGTTACCTAAGTTAAGTCCTCGGCCAAGTTGGGTTTGGCTAAGTCCGCCGCTGGCATTCCAACCATACAGGTCGGTATAGTAGGCACTATCCAGTTCAACTTCTGCATCGCTTGGCGCGCCCACTGAGCTACCGCCGCCACATGCCGCAAGTAGAATACAACTACTGAGCAACACACCACCTTGAAGACATTTCTTAATCACTTCCATGCTTTACCTTCTAAACAACTACCTATTACTACTCAGCAGGCTAACTGATTAGCCCGAGCGGACCTAGGCTAAAGCTTTGTTCAGTAATCAGAATTTGTAGGTTCTCACATTAATAAAGCATCAATGAAAATATGCCCAAATTTGTTTCAAACAAAACATCAAAGAATGTGAAAAAACAACAAACCCGCAGCGTTAGTTGCGGGTTTAGCATAAAAGATAGTAGCTAGGGTCTGTTGATCTTTGGTGTTGAAATTTTGTTCGAGATAAGCGGGCTTTAATCGCGACGAGCACTTAGAAGCCTAGTGGGCTAAGCAAGAAGTGCTTAACAAAGAGTAAAGTTCGCTTATCCGAACCCTTCGGGCAGCATTTCTTAGCCATTTATTCAGCGTTATCGAGTGATTATTAAGCCCACTTAACTGCACACTCACTGCCTTGCCTAAATGGCGAATAAATTGCTGCAAAAACCATCAGCAAAGATCAACAGACCCTAGTTAACTAAAAATACTTAAAGTGGAAGCGCAGATGATCTTCGATAAAGCTAGCGATGAAGAAATAGCTATGGTCGTAGCCTTGCTGCATTCTAAAGTTTATTGCGTAATCAAGTTGTTTGGCGGCATCAACAAGGGTTTCGGGCTTGAGCTGCTCAGCAAGAAAATTGTCATCGCGGCCTTGGTCAATCAGCAGTGGCAATTGCTGCTCGGGTTTTAATTGTTTAATCAACAAACTACTGTCGTGCTCCTGCCAACGCAGTTGGTCATTACCTAAATAAGCCGCAAAAGCCTTTTGTCCCCAAGGGCAATTTGTAGGCTGACAAATTGGGCTAAATGCTGAAACCGACGAATAACGCTGGGGATTTTTAAAGGCTATAGACAAAGCGCCATGCCCGCCCATCGAGTGCCCGGCAATAGCTCGCTGTTGAGTAATGGGAAAATGCTGCTCTAACAATGCCGGTAACTCTTCACAAATATAGCTATACATTTGATAGTGTTTAGCCCAAGGCGCTTGGCTGGCATTAACATAAAAGCCAGCACCTAAGCCTAAATCATAAGCACCTTCTGGGTCATCAGCTACGCCTTCACCTCGTGGGCTGGTATCAGGGGCCACAATCGCCATACCTAGCTCGGCAGCCACTTTAAAGGCTCCGGCTTTTTGCATGAAATTTTCATCGCTACAGGTTAAACCAGACAGCCAGTACAACAAGGGTACCGGCGTATCCTCAGCAGCTTGCGGCGGCATATAAACAGCAAAAGTCATTTCACATTGCGTGGATTCTGATTGATGAGAATAACGCTGATGGACACCACCAAACACTTTGTTGCTGGCAAGTAGTTTAATCGTCATTACACGCTACCTTAATAGTGAATTACGCTGCGAATACTCTTACCTTGATGCATTAAATCAAATGCCTCATTAATTTTGTCTAAAGCCATGGTATGCGTAATAAAGTCACTAAGTTTAAACTCGCCTGCCATGTAACGTTCTACATATTCTGGTAACTCACTGCGCCCTTTTACTCCTCCAAATGCCGAACCGCGCCAAACCCTGCCGGTAACTAATTGAAACGGCCTAGTGCTTATCTCCTCGCCCGCACCAGCCACTCCAATAATGACCGATTCACCCCAACCTTTATGGCAACATTCTAAGGCAGAGCGCATTACGTTTACGTTACCAATACATTCAAACGAAAAATCCACGCCACCATCGGTAAGTTCTACGATGTAATCTTGAATAGGTTTATCGATGGTTTGTGGGTTTATGCAGTCAGTAGCGCCAAGCTGTTTGGCCAAGTCAAACTTAGATTCATTAATATCAATGGCTAGAATACGTGAAGCCTTAGCCATTTCTGCGCCAATCACTGCAGACAAGCCAATGCCGCCTAAACCAAATATTGCCACCGTATCACCAGCTTGCACCTTAGCTGTTTTTGTCACCGCGCCCATGCCGGTGGTAACGCCACAGCCCAGCAAACAGACTTCTTTTAAGTCGGCACTTGGGTTTATTTTGGCCAGTGATATTTCTGGCAGCACGGTGTATTCACTAAAGGTAGAACAGCCCATGTAATGAAAGATGGGTTTACCGTCTTTATAAAAGCGGGTAGTGCCGTCTGGCATTAACCCTTGCCCTTGAGTTGAGCGAATTTTTTGGCAAAGATTGGTTTTGCCCGACAGGCAAAACTTACACTCGCCACATTCTGGGGTATAAAGCGGAATCACGTGATCACCCACTTTAACCGAGTTAACCCCCTCACCCACTTGCTCAACGATGCCGCCACCTTCATGGCCAAGAATACAAGGGAATACCCCCTCTGAATCGGCGCCCGATAAGGTGTAAGCATCGGTATGACATACCCCTGTAGCAATGATCTTAACCAGCACTTCTCCTTTCTTCGGTGGCATAACATCTACGGTTTCGATAGAAAGCGGCTGATTGGGTGCCCAAGCAATAGCGGCTCGAGATTTAATAAAGTTACTGGTATCCATAACATTCCTTCACTGATAGATAAGCAATTTAAACATGCAGTTACCAGAGCATAGCAGAGCCTATAGCCTTGAGCTTTATAAGCATTTTTTATTTTAGGGAACAAAAAAAGCAGCCCGAATGGGCTGCAAAACAAAATGAACTCAAAAACACGGCAAGCAACTTTAGTTGCTTGAACTACTTACAACTTAATTGAGGTGCAAAAACTTACATCGGCATGGTGAGTCTTTAAATCGTAGCTATGGTAAAGCTCGAAACATGGGCGGTTATCAACCGTTAACTCTGCGTCTACCACTTGGGTCATCAGCTGCTGCCAGTAGAGCGCATATTGCGATTTATCCGTTACCAATTTACGCAAGTTGGCATAACTCCCAGCAGGTAAGGTTTGCAACTCGATGCCTGCAGGTGGAGTAACCCCTGCAGGTATAGCCAAGCAGACGTCGGTACGGCATTTATCGGCTGGGGTTAACTCTGGGTTATCGTGATAAATAAAAATACTCTCACCCTCAGCTAAACCCATTGGTCCCGCCCAGCCATAAAGGCGCTGGCTGGCAACATCGTAACCTTCGCCATAGGGCCCGGTTACCCGAATGTAAGCCAAATTCTTTTCTTCAAAATGTTCAGTTTTCATGATTTCACTCCTTGTTTGATTTGAAGTGTCATCATATTGCGTGCCGTTTGCTAAAGCGTGTCCATTGTTGCGTAACAGGTGTCCAATCTTGCTGTCTCTTAGCAATTGAGTGTAATGCTCCATGCTTTCACAATTTTTTACTTCGCTAGGGCTTAGTGCGAAATAACCACGAAAAGCCTTAGCTAAGGCTTGCGAGCTAGAAAAACCAAAATCTAAAGCCACCTTAGTGACCGCTTCTTTATGAAAAAATAGCTGGGTGGCGGCTTTCTCAAGTTTTAAGCGGCGAATAAAATCGGCGGGAGTCTCTCCCGTTACCGCCTTAAACACACGGTGAAAATAGTAAGGAGATAAATGCGCCATCTCCGCCACTTCATTCAAATTAAGGTTCTTATCGTAGTTTTTTTCTAAGTAACGAATCACCGGTACAAACTTACGGTGATAATTAGTTTTACTCATTGTGCTCCCTGCTGCTGATCATATAGGGCGAGCTGTTGATAAAGCCAGATGGATGAGTCCACTTGCTCGCCATTGGCAAAACGAATTTGATAAGGTTTACCGCTCAAGGACGACTTGCTAGCAAGATTGTCGATGAACATTTCGGCGGTCCAGCTCTCTTTATCTGGCGCAAACCAACTGTTTTGCGCGCGCTTTAGCTTCATTCTTAGATGTTCGCCTGCTTGCTGAGGATTGTGTTCAGATCCATTGCGAACAAAAGTGAGATCGGCTTGTTCAATGGCTTGTAAAAGGGCTTCAATTCGTTGCTTCTGTAGCACCCAATTTGAGTCGCTTACTGTTTCAGCAAGAGTAAACTGACTAAACATGCACAAACTTAACAACAGTAAACTAACACCGCGTTTAAATAGCACCATTAAAAACACCTTTTATTGTAGGGGTTTGCGCCTAGTCTATGACTCATTTCCCTTAAGCTCAAGAAACAAAATAACTGTTGTTAATCGCTGAGTAACTTTAGCTAAGTAGTGTAAACTAAGCGTGGATATTCATTCGAATAATGACTATGATTTTTCATAAATACCAAACAATTAGCTGACGGAGCTGCGTTAAATGCACTATTTCTGGGTACCGTTTTTACCCATGCTAGGAATTATTGTTCCTTTGCTAACCAACAAATTCAGCCGAAGTACTTGTGCACTGGCCACCGCCTTGCTACCTGCGCTTGCGCTGGCCTTGATTTTGTTCGACATGCCTGCGGTATTGAGGGGCCAATTTTTCACCCAAAGTATCGCTTGGATCCCACAGCTAGAGCTTAACCTCTCTTTTCGCCTTGATGGCTTGTCAGTGCTGTTCAGCTTACTGATTTTGGGCATAGGTTTATTGGTCATTTTGTATGCTCGCTACTACTTGAGCGAAAAAGACCACATGGGCCGTTTTTATTGCTACCTAATTATGTTTATGACAGCAATGCTAGGCATTGTGATGTCGAATAACATGTTGCAGCTTTGGTTTTTCTGGGAGTTAACCAGTATAAGCTCCTTCCTGCTCATTAGTTTTTGGTCTCATAGCAGTGACGCAAGAAAAGGCGCTCGCATGGCGCTTACCATTACTGGCGCTGGCGGCTTAGCCCTGTTAGGTGGCATTGTGTTACTGGGTCAAGTTGTCGGTAGCTACGAACTGGATGTTGTGTTAAACAGCGGCGAATTAGTGCAGCAACACCCTTATTACTTTGCCATTTTGGCTTTGTTTCTATTAGGCGCTTTCACTAAATCGGCACAGTTTCCGTTCCACTTTTGGCTACCACATGCCATGGCAGCCCCTACACCGGTAAGTGCTTATTTACACTCTGCTACCATGGTTAAAGCGGGTATCTTCCTATTAGCACGTTTTTACCCAGTGCTAGCAGGAACCGAAACCTGGTTTGCGGTGGTTTCTCTTACTGGCTTGTTTACGTTGTTACTGGGTGCTTACACTGCGCTATTTAAGCACGACTTAAAAGGCTTACTGGCTTATTCAACCATTAGTCACTTGGGTTTAATTGTATTGCTGCTTGGCTTAAATACCCAACTGGCGGCAATTGCTGCAGTGTTTCATATTATTAACCACGCCATTTTTAAAGCTTCACTATTTATGGCAGCTGGCATTATCGACCATGAGTCTGGTTCGCGTGATATGCGCAAACTTAACGGTTTATGGAAGTACATGCCAATCACCGCTACGCTGGCGATGGTGGCCTCAGCCTCGATGGCGGGTGTACCACTACTAAATGGCTTTCTTTCCAAAGAAATGTTTTTTGCCGAAACTCTCGACCAAAGCATTTTAGGCTCATTGTCTTGGCTTATTCCTGTTCTCGCCACCATTGGCGGAGCGTTTGCAGTAGCCTATTCATTACGCTTTATTCACGATGTATTTTTCAATGGGGAACCAAAAGGTTTAACCAAAACACCGCACGAGCCGCCACGTTACATGCGGGTGCCCGTCGAAATCTTGGTAGCTTTATGTTTGATTGTTGGAATCTTCCCTAATTTCACCATTGGCCCGCTGTTAGACAGTGCCTCGCTGGCAGTATTGAACCACCCCTTACCCGAATTTAGTTTAGCTCTTTGGCACGGCTTTAACATTCCATTATTGATGAGCGGTCTGGCTATTGCTGGCGGATTAGCCATTTATTTAAACCGCAAACCATTGTTTAGGTTTGAAGGCTTGTTCCCTGCGCTGGACGCAAAAATGATATTTGAAGGCGCCATTCAACGCTGCGTAATATGGGCGCAAAAAGTGAATGGTTATTTAGAGTCTGGATCGTTACAGCGCTACGCATTTTGGCTGTGCTTTTTTGCACTAGCCCTAACGGCACCACCGCTACTGGATTTAGAGACAACTCAAGGAAGTTTGCCAAACACGCCGCTTAATGGCGCAGTAGTGATTGCTGCGATACTGCTAATTGCGGGCTCTCTCGCTACCATTATCTGGAGCCACTACCGAATGATAGCGCTGCTGATGTTATCGCTAGTGGGTTTGGTGGTTTCGATTACCTTCGCCTACTTCTCGGCGCCAGATTTAGCCTTAACACAGCTATCTGTAGAAGTAGTAACGGTAATCTTACTGTTGTTAGCTTTGTACTTTTTCCCTCAACATACTCCTACCAGCAAAAGCCGCCCCAGCCACTTTGTTCGTGACTTAGCGGTGGCTTCGGCAATTGGTTGTATTGTTGGCAGTATCTGTTTTGCCTTACTGACTCACCCGCTCGATAGCATTTCAGACTTCTTTATTGCTAATGCTAAAACTGGTGGCGGCGGTACCAACGTGGTTAACGTAATTTTGGTTGATTTCCGTGGTTTTGATACCTTTGGCGAAATTACCGTTTTGGGTATTGCGGCACTAGGTATTTATAAGCTGATTGCAAGAATGCGTTTATCGATGCGTACTAAAGATCACGATGGCCGCTTATGGGCTAAAGACAAATACCCAATTCTGCTGTCTGTAGTATCACAAAGCTTACTGCCCTTATTCCTATTGGTATCGGCTTACATTTTCATGCGCGGGCACAACTTACCAGGTGGTGGCTTTATTGCAGGCCTAATTACCTCAATTGCGCTAATTCAGCAGTATTTGGCTCACGGCGTAGATTGGATGAGCAAGCGGGTGAGTGTTAGTTACCACTACTTTATTGCTATTGGTTTAGTCACCGCAGCAATCACCGGTTTAGGTAGCTGGGCCTTTGATCGCCCATTCTTAACCTCTTGGTTTGATTACTTCTCACTACCTTGGATAGGCAAGTTTGAGCTTACCAGCGCCTTGGTATTCGATTTAGGCGTGTACTTAACGGTAATCGGCGCAACCTTATTGATTTTGGCTAATCTAGGCAAACTCACTACCAAAGAACGACTCACCGTAGGAGAAAGATAATGGAAGTAGTCTACTCAGTGTGTGTCGGCTTTATGACGGCGTGTGGCATCTTTTTGATGCTACGTGGCCACACTTTTACCCTTGTTATAGGATTAACCTTGCTATCTTACGCTGTTAACTTATTTTTGTTTGCCAGTGGCGGATTAACCATTGGCGCTCCAGCGGTGCTAAATGGCGGAGATAATTACGCCGACCCACTCCCTCAAGCTTTAGTCCTAACAGCGATTGTTATTGGATTTGCGATGACCGCTTTTGCCGTTATTTTGGCCATGCGCGGGCGTGCCGATTTGGGTAACGACCATGTTGATGGAGAAGAACCTATAGACCGTTTAGCGCGGGAGGATAAAGCCTAATGAGTTTGTTTGATCATTTAGTTGTTTTCCCTGTTCTTATCCCGTTTTTTGTGGGCGTAGTGTTGCTATTTCCAAGCCTAAGCGCTTCGTTAAGCAAACAACGTATTTTCACGATTGCAGCCAATTTGTTAATGGTTGTTGTGGCAATAGCCTTGCTTTTAAAAGTGCAAAATCAAGGTATTCAAATGTATGCCTTAGGTGATTGGTCGGCGCCCTTTGGTATTGTATTAGTGGCTGATGCCTTTTCAGCATTAATGATTGCTTTGAGCGCCATATTAGGCCTAACTGTCATTTTGTATGCCAGTGCCGGTGAAGATAAAAATGGAGCATTTTTTCATCCATTAATTATGTTCCAACTAATGGGCATTAACGGCGCCTTTCTAACTGGCGACGCGTTCAACTTGTTTGTATTTTTTGAGGTATTGCTGATTGCTTCCTACTCCTTGATGATCCACGGAGGCGGTAAACAAAAAATTCAGGCCAACATCCATTATGTGTTTTTAAACTTAATTGGCTCATCATTATTCTTGTTTGCCTTAGGCACCTTATACGGCACCTTGGGTACCCTTAACTTTGCCGATATGGCTGACAAAATTCCGCAACTGTCACACAGTGAGCAGCTAATTACTAAGTCTGGTGCATTACTGTTACTTGCCGTATTTGGTTTGAAAGCTGCAATGCTACCGCTGCACTTTTGGTTGCCGAAGGCATACTCAAGCACCAGTACCCCTGTAGCCGCGCTGTTTGCAATTATGACCAAAGTTGGTATCTACAGTATTTGGCGGATCCACGGAGTAATGTTTGGTGAGCAAGCGGGTGAGCTGGCCAATATTGCGCTACCGTGGTTATGGCCAATTGCCCTATTAACCATCGCCATTGGCGCGATATCGGTATTAGCGAGCCAAAGCCTAAGAGTATTGTGTAGTAACTTGGTGATTGTTTCGGTTGGTACTTTGTTGGTTACAATTAGCCTAAATAGCGTGCAAGCCAGCACTGCCGGTATTTATTACTTAGTACACAGTACCATCGCTTGTGCTGCGATGTTTTTGCTAGCGGGACTCATTCAGCAACAGCGAGGAAAAGCAGAAGACCGCTTTGTAACAGCAAGAGCGATGCCTCAATCAGCTAAATTAGGCTTTGTATTTGCGCTGCTTGCAATTGGTCTAATCGGCATGCCACCGTTGTCTGGTTTTGTTGGCAAAGCCCTTATCTTGCAATCGGTAACCGATACCAATCAAATGGCGTGGATATGGTCTTTAATTTTAGGTGCAGGTTTGATTTCGCTAATAGCCTTATCTCGCGCCGGAACCTCTTTGTTTTGGCGTACCAGTGGCGAAAACACCGCTGCCTTACAAGGGCACCCCATTCAATATTTAGCCATCGCTATTTTAGTGGGCTTACTGCCTTTAATGGTGGTCTTTGGTGGTCCATTAACCGATTACGCTCAGCTTGCCGCAGAGCAACTCAATGCTGGCCTAAGCTTGCAACAACTTAACGAGGTAGCCAAATGATTAAAACTCAAAAGAAATTTGTTTGGTTTCCAACCCCTTACCACAGCTTACTGTTGTGGTTAGTGTGGCAAATCTTACATGAGTTTAGCCGCGGCCATATGGTACTAGGTGCAATCTTCGCCATTGTAATCCCTTGGATCGTTGCGCCTCTAAGTGAAAAAGAACCGGTTGCTAAAAATCCACTTAAAGTAATCTCTTACACTTTTCGTTTAATTATCGATATCGTAGTTTCGAACTTTGATGTTGCGAAAAGGGTTTTACAAAGTAACAAAAAACTTAACCCTGCGTTTGTCGCAGTGCCCATCTCTTTTAGCGAACCTTTGCCATTAACCATTTTTACAAGCAGTGTGTCGTTAACTCCAGGAACCTGCAGTGTCGAGTTATCTGACGACAAACAATGGCTGTATGTACACGTGCTTCACCTAGAGGATGAGCAAGCGCTAATTACACAAATTAAACAGCGCTATGAAGCCCCACTGAAGGAGATTTTCAAATGTTAGCTTATGCCACTCTCTTTGCTAGCGGCTTAATTTGTATAGCCTTAGCGCTTAATGCTTGGCGCTTAATTATTGGGCCTACCGCGCCTGATCGCATTGTTGCGGTAGACACTATGTATATCAACAGCATCGCCTTAATTATATTGTTAGGCTTGTACCAAGGCTCGGTAAGTTACTACGAAAGTGCATTGCTAATTGCCCTATTAGGCTTTGTTAGTACTGCTGCATTTTGTAAATACTTACTTCGCGGCGACATCATCGAATAGGATTAGCAGATGACCAGTTTATTAGAAATTGTTGTAAGTATTCTGCTTGTACTTGGCGCAGTAGTTATGTTGATTGGCTCAGTTGGTTTAGCCAAGTTGCCAGATTTTTTCACCCGCTTGCACGCCCCTACCAAGGCGAGCACATTGGGTGTCGGCTGCATTTTAATTGCCTCAATGGTTTATTTTAGCTTTGAGTTAGGCAGGGTTAATTTAAAAGAAATACTGATTACCATGTTTTTGCTAATTACTGCGCCTATTGCAGCGCACATGCTAGCTAAAGCCGGTTTGCACTACAAAGTGAAGCTTAAGGACAACACTCATAAGCAACACTTAACCAACAAAGCTTATTTGCATCAAAACCCGAATGACGAGTAATCAACATCCGGCGGCGTTTTTTAACCGCGCCGCCGATAATAACAAACAGGCAATCTTAGAGCAGCTTGCCCCAAGGCTAACATCATCGCGGTGCCTACTTGAGATTGGTTCAGGCACCGGACAACACGCTGCTTTTTTTGCTAAAGCCCTACCTCAACTTCGTTGGCAGACCTCAGACCAACAAACCAATGACCCAGCCATTCAATATTGGCAAGAGTACATGATACTCAGTGAGCAACCGCCGCCGCTTAACTATCAAGTAGGTACAGATCTATGGCCATGTGATTGCGACACAGTATATACCGCCAATACCGCACACATAATGCCTAAAGAGCTCGTAGAGCTAATGTATTCGAACATCGGTGACAATTTACCATCTAAAGGACAACTGTTTCACTACGGTCCGTTTAAGCAAGCTGGCCAATACAGTAGCGAGAGTAATCGCGAGTTCGATTTGATGCTGCAAGCTCAAGGCTGCGGAGGCCTTCGAGACATTGAGCAATTGCAGTTTTGGGCAGCCAAACATGATTTACATCTCAAAGAAACAATAGCTATGCCAGCTAACAACCTATTGTTAGTTTGGCAAAAAGCCTAACTAACAAAAAAGCCAGTCATAAGACTGGCTTTTTTTATACTCGCACAGTTTACTCTGCGCTAGCAGCTTTATCTTCATTGGTGTAAATCAAGATTGGGTCACTCTCACCTTGAATCACCGTTTGGTCGATAACTACTTTTGAAATATTATCAATCGATGGTAAGTCGTACATTGTATTAAGCAATACTGCTTCTACAATTGAACGCAAGCCACGAGCACCGGTTTTACGCTCCATCGCTTTGTGAGCGATAGCACGAAGTGCATCTTCGCGGAACTCTAGCTCAACATCTTCAAGCTTGAACAAAGCACCGTACTGTTTAGTAAGGGCATTTTTAGGTTCGCTTAAAATCTGGATTAATGCGTCTTCATCAAGCTCAGTTAGCGTAGCCACTACAGGCAAACGACCAATAAACTCAGGAATAAGACCATATTTAACTAGATCTTCTGGCTCAACTTTAGAGAAGGTTTCGCTTAGCGAGTTTTTATCTGCTTCGCCCTTCACTTCAGCCCCGAAACCAATACCCGTTCCAGTAGAAGCACGTTGCTCGATAACCTTATCTAAGCCAGCAAATGCACCACCACAGATGAATAAGATTTTAGAGGTATCAACCTGTAAAAACTCTTGCTGAGGATGCTTACGTCCGCCTTGAGGAGGAACAGAAGCTACAGTACCTTCGATTAACTTAAGTAAGGCTTGCTGTACACCTTCACCAGAAACATCACGAGTAATTGACGGGTTATCTGATTTACGAGAAATTTTGTCAATTTCATCAATGTAAACAATACCGCGTTGCGCTTTATCAACGTCGTAGTCACATTTCTGCAGTAACTTCTGGATGATGTTTTCAACATCTTCGCCCACATAACCTGCTTCGGTTAAGGTGGTAGCATCAGCCATGGTAAACGGTACGTCGAGTAAACGAGCAAGCGTTTCCGCCAGTAGCGTTTTACCACTACCAGTTGGGCCAATAAGAAGGATATTACTCTTACCAAGCTCAATACCATCAGCCACATCACCGTTACGAAGGCGCTTGTAGTGGTTATAAACCGCAACTGCTAATACTTTCTTGGCGTGATCTTGACCAATTACGTAGTCATCAAGGTGTTCTCTAATTTCCTTAGGAACCGGTAAGGCGTTGCCTTCTTTTTTATTTGGCGATATTTCTTTTATTTCTTCTCGAATGATGTCGTTACATAACTCAACACATTCGTCACAAATATAGACGGAGGGACCGGCAATCAGCTTTCTCACTTCATGCTGGCTTTTACCGCAGAAGGAGCAATACAACAGCTTACTGCTATCTCCATCACCCTTGCGCTTATCTGTCATTCGCTAACCTCAAACTATGTAGCATTCTACGCTTTTATCTACAGTGTAAATCAAACCGCGAAGAATGCTATTTTCTCTATGCTCTATCTGTACAGACCGTGAATTGGAACTAATTATTCACGACGCGCAAAGATATCATCGACGATACCGTATTCTTTAGCCTGTTCAGCTGTCATATAGTTATCGCGATCAGTGTCTGCAGCGATAGTATCAAAACTTTGGCCAGTATGCTCGGCCAACAACTCGTTCATGCGACGTTTTGTTTTAATAATTTCGTTGGCGTGGATTTCAATGTCAGATGCTTGACCTTGATAACCGCCTAGTGGCTGGTGAATCATCACTTTGGCGTTTGGTAAACAATAACGTTTGCCTTTAGCGCCACCAGCCAATAAAAATGCGCCCATGCTTGCTGCCATACCCATACACACGGTACTAATTTTAGGCTTAATAAACTGCATGGTGTCGTAAATCGCCATACCAGCGCTAATTGAACCGCCTGGCGAATTAATATAAATGAAGATGTCTTTCTCTGGGTTCTCAGATTCTAAAAATAACAACTGAGCAACCACAAGGTTGGCCATGTGGTCTTCCACTTGACCAGTTAAGAAAATAACTCGGTCTTTTAATAGACGAGAGTAAATATCATAAGAGCGTTCCCCTTTAGAGGTTTGCTCAATAACCATTGGCACCAAAGCCGCCATGGGGTCGAATGCAGACTGATTAACTTCTTTAGACATTGATGCGCTCTTCCTTAAAAAAAATGGCTCGTATGTAGTACATACGAGCCATTATATGCGAGATAAAGGTGGCTAAGTCAAATTAGACCTTAGTTTGCACCTTGCTTGTTCATAATTTCATCAAAAGCTACTTCTTTTTCAGTCACTTTTGCTTTACCAAGCACAAATTCAATCGCTTGCTCTTCTAAAACTACGTTACGAACGTTGTTCATCAACTCTTCGTTTTTCGCGTAGTAGTCAAGAACTTCAGTTGGATCTTCGTAAGCAGAAGCGAAAGAAGCAATGTGCTCTTTAACTTTCTCATCATCAGCTTCTAGTTCGTTAACTTTGATTAACTCACCTAGTAGAAGGCCGGTGCGAACGCGACGCTGCGCTTGCTCAGTGAATAGCTCATCTGGAAGCTCTGGCGCGTTTTGTGCGTTTTCGCCAAAACGTTGCATTGCTTGCTTACGAAGTTGCTCAACTTCTTGAGAAACTAGAGCAGCTGGTACGTCAATTTCGTTTTGCTCGATAAGACCAGCTAAAACTTGCTCTTTAACACCCGCTTTTAGCGTTTGCTCAAGTTCACGTTCCATGTTCTTACGGATTTCAGCTTTAAGTGCGTCTAGTTCACCAGACTCTACACCGAACAATTTAACGAACTCTTCGTTAACTTCAGCTAGTTCAGGCTTTTCAACTTTGTTGATTTTGATATCAAAAGTTGCAGCTTTACCTTTTAGGTTTTCTGCGTGGTAATCTTCTGGGAAGTTAACTTCAATAATGAACTCTTCGCCAGTTTTCTTACCCATGATGCCGTCTTCAAAACCAGGAATCATACGGCCAGCGCCCATAGCTAGGTCGAAACCTTCAGCTTTGCCGCCTTCAAATTCTTCACCGTCGATTTTACCTAAGAAGTCTAGGTTTACGCGGAATTCGTTTTTGATCATGCCCTTGGTTTCTTTCCAAGTAGCTTGCTGCTTGCGCAACGTGTCGATCATGTTGTCAACGTCTTTGTCGTTAACAGTAGCTGTTTTCTTTTCTACTTCGATTGCGTCTAGACCAGCAACTTCTACTTCTGGGAAGATTTCGAAAGTAGCGCTAAAGCTGAACTCGCCATCTTTAGTATCACCAGGCTGAAGTGCTGGAGCACCTGCTGGGTTTAGCTTCTCTTGCATGATAGCTTCGTAGAATGAACGCTGCATTGCTTGACCAGTTACATCGTGGCGAATCGCTGCACCGTAACGTTTCTTGATTACGCTTACTGGCACTTTACCAGGGCGGAAACCGTCGATGCGAGCGCGACGTGATTCTTGCTTAAGCGCTTGCTCAATTTGCTGTTCGATTTGCGTAGCGTCAATCGAAATCGTAACACGACGCTCCAAGCCCTGAGTTGTTTCTACTGAAACCTGCATTTTATTACCTCGGCTATAGTCAGCACCCTGCTGACAATTTACTTACGTAAACAATGGGAATTTAGCGGTTCGCATTGGCGAACTAGCTGTCCTTAGTTAAGGACCCATAATTTCAAAACGCCGCATTATAGCCATGGTTTTCGCCAAGGTCGAGACTGATTGCTAGATAATCGCAGATATCGCGTAAATATTTGCTGCTACGCATACCTGTTTGGCGATTTTCACTACATTAAGCCCAAAGCTCCCGCTCAAAAAGCAGGTCTTTGTTGATATAACGCTCGCTTATAATTAGCGCACCCGCACAAAAATAGACCAATGACTCTACAAAGCTAGGCAAGCGATAAGCAAACTTTTATACTTCGCCGAAAACGGATGCGGTAAAAATGTTTAGGGATTAATGAAAAACCAAGGCTTTACCTTAATAGAACTGGTTGTAGTGATTATCGTGATCGGTATTCTTGCGGTTACTGCTGCACCTAAGCTACTAAATCTATCCAGTGATGCCCGAATAAAAACCATTGAGCAAATCAGCGTTAGTGTAAAAGCCGCCAACGACCTCCTCACCCTTAAATCCTACATGCCAAGTTATGTGTCGCAACAGGTGCCAAATCGCGATGATTTAATCGACGTAGACATGGATGGAGATGGCACTTTTGATGTATTTAACCCCGATAGTCCTGACGTAAGACTAAAATGGCGATACCTTGATAATACCGACATTACTAAACGCATCGACATTGATGATGTTTTTGTTTTACAAGAGCAAGGCATCGCGTTCACTTATCTGGGCTACGACAGAAACGGTAATGGTCAAGTCACTGACGACAACTGCTATTTTCAATATACCCAAGCCAGCAACGCCACCACACCTCCGCAGTACGAGCTAGTTGACGATGGTTGCTAAAAAAGCCCCTAAAGCGGGGTCTTTGCTAAATGCATTAACGACCGACTATAGAAATGGGTAACTAACGCCTACTTGAGCCAGAATCTCATCCATTACTCGTTGGGTGCCTAGAGTGTCTTGCCAAGTATTTAATTGACTTTGCAACTTGCCCTGACGAATGCAACTCATCGCTTCACTTGCTTGATATTCGAAACCGCTGGCTAAATACGGCAGCTCTAATAGCTCTGGGCGCTTGTCGAATAAATGAAGCTCTACTTTGTTGCTATCCCAAAAATACGCTGGCACCACAATTTTGCCTTTATCACCATAAATGCAAAAACTGTTTTCGGTATAGCTTTGGAAAGAACAGGTGAATTGGCTAGCTGCACCACCATAGTTAAGGATAACGCTACAACGCTCGTCAACACCTGTAGGGCCAACCAGGCCATCGGCTAAAACCTTACTAGGGTGTCTGCCCATCACAAACTGCGATAAAGCAACGTTATACACTCCGTAGTCAAGTAGCACCCCGCCCGCTAAATCTACATTAAGTAAGCGATCACTTTCATCTCTTGGGATTGGAAACGCAAAGCTAGATTGTAGCAACTTAATGTCACCAATCATGTTTTGATTTAGCCAACGCTTTACCTGCTGCCATACTGGCAAATAGCGGCTCCACATAGCTTCCATTAAAAACACTTGGTGCTGTTCGGCCAACGCCATAAGTTGTTCAGCTTGCGCGGCATTCACCGTTAAGGGCTTTTCACACAACACTGGCTTACCCGCTAAAATACAAGCCCGAATCGTTTCGTAATGAAAACGATGGGGGTTGGCGATATATACTGCATCAACCTTTGGGTCGGCGAGTAATTCGTCGTAACGTAAATAGCTGGTAGCAGCGCCAAAATCTTTAGCAAAAGCTTTGCCACGCTGCTCATTAGAGCTTGCCACTGCATACAGTTTTGCGTCTTCAATGGCGCTTAAGCCCTCGGCAAAACGCCGAGCAATACGGCCTGGAGCAATAATGCCCCAGTTAAAGGTTTTTCTTTGCATTGTTGATTTAACCTTTTACCGCACCACTGGTGAGCCCAGAAATCATTTGCCTAGAGGCAAACAAGTAAAAGGTCACAATCGGCAAAATGGAAATGGTAGTTCCCAACATCACCGCGCCCCATGGAGTATTTGGCAAACCTTGAACGGTTCGCAGAGCAAGTGTTACCACATACTTATCTTGGCTGGACAAAATAACCAAAGGTCCTAGGAAGTTATTCCAGAAGAAAACAAATTGCACAATGGCAACGGTTCCCAATACTGGTTTCATCAGCGGTAATGCAATGCGAAAAAAAATTGACCACTCACCCGCCCCATCAATTCGCGCGGACTCTATCAACTCTCGAGGGATAGAACTCACCACATATTGGCGCACCAAAAATATAGCAAAAGGGGTAGCGGTAAACGGCAACCACAAGGCAACGTGAGTATTTAACAATCCCAAAAACTGCACAATCATGTAGTAAGGAATCAAACCTAAGATAGGCGGTACCATCATGGAGGCTACCATGGTTCCAAATATAAAATTCTTCCCTCTAAACTTGTAGATTGCAAAGGCATAACCGCCCATAGAGCAAAACAAGATAGACACCACCGTCCCCAAGCCAGTGACATAAAAGCTATTCAGCATTGAAGTCCAGAACGGCAAGGTATCAACCAAAGACTGATAGTTCTCAAACAACGCATTGCCTAGCGCCAAACTTAATTCTGAGGAAAAAATCTCAGTTCGGGTGCGAGTAGATAAAATACTCGACCATATAAACGGGAATATACTTAAAAAAGCACACAACACTAAAAAGACATAAAAACCAATAGTGCCCACTACCCCAAAGATTTGGGCGGCTAATTCTCCGCCCTTGGTTTGCTGCCTACGACGACGAGGCAGGGTGGAATTTGCGAATATATTCATGAATGGCTCCCTAATCCTTTACGGCCAAAGAATAAGAACTGCACCGCCGTTACCGCTGCAATGATTAAGAACAGTAACCACGACATTGCCGATGCCCAACCCATGTCTAGCCATTCCCAAGCGACCTTATAGAGGAACATAGAAATCGTTAAGCCAGAGTTACCAATGCCACCGGTACCGTTAGTTAGAATGAACGGTTCTTCGAACATTTGTAGGCTACCGATAATGGTTAAAGTGACCCCAAAGAAAATAAATGGGCGCAAATGTGGCAAGGCGATATACCAGAAACGCTGACGGAAGTTTGCACCATCTAGCAAAGCCGCTTCTTCCACTTCCTTTGAGATAGTCAATATGCCGGAAATATAGATTACCAAGTGAAAACCGGTGTATTTCCAAAATTGTAAAAAGGCAATGGCAGGTTTAATCAACAAACGATCTTCTAGCCAGCGCAAAGGCATTAAGTCGTTTAACCAGCCAAAGGTGTACCCCAAACCAGGCGCGTTAGCTAGTGCTACCAAAGCTTTGTTAATAATCCCTACATTTGCAGAGTACATGTTTACAAAAATCAGGCTCACCGCAACGGTAGAGGTGATAAACGGTAAAAAGAAGGCTGAGGTCATAAAGTGGCGAAACTTGCTGCCAAGGTTCACCAGCAAATAAGCCATTGGAATAGCGACTAAGTGTTGGCTTATCCCAGAGGCTAATCCCAGCCAAATGGTGTTATATAAAGAACGGTAAAAGTCTTCGTCTTCTAAAGAAAACGTGTAGTTTTCGATGCCGACAAAGCGCATTGAATCTAAACCAGCAACCGGGTTCCATTGGTGAAACGACAAATACAAAGAAAAGGCGAAACCAAAAACCTGAAAAACCAAGAATAGAATGATGAACGGCATTAAAAAACCGTAAGGGGCGAACACTTGGCCTAACTTGGCAAACGAGCGTTTGCGTGCAGACTTAGCCTTCTTATCGCTCTCTACCTCGGAAAGAGGTGCGGATGCGTGAGAACTGCTCATGTTACTTACTCATATTGTGGTGAACTGAGCGACGACAGTCGCCCAGTAATTAGAAAGAGACGGTGAAGCTTACAAACTACGCATGCGGCGTTTTATTTGCTTCTCGGCATCAGCCAAGGCTTCTTTCACATCTTTGCCTTCTTCTACTACCGCTGGTAACGCTTGCTCTAAAATAATCGCGCGTGCGATGTTATCGGCTTTAGAAGGTTTAATTGGCTTAATGTTTTCAGCAATTTCTGTCCACAATAGGCGAGCTTTTTGGCCACCTAAGAAAGGCATTTCTTCTTGGAACATTGGCGCGTCGTAAGAACTTTTTAATGCAGGGAAAGCAGCATTGGTTTTAAATTCGTACAACACGATGTCGCGGTTTTTAGTTAAGTATTCAACTAATTTGTAGGCTTCTTCTTTATTCTTGCTTTGCTCAGGGATCGCAAGGAATGTCCCACCCCAAGAACCATAGTTACCCGCAGGTAAACCACTTACGCCCCACTTACCTCCGGTATCAGGCGCAATCCAAGACTCTAGGAAACCCGCTAACCAAGCACCCGAAAATTGAATCGCGAAATTGGCGTTTTTCAAGCCTTCAAACCACTCAGAGCTCCAGTCACCAATACGCGCATCAAGGCCTTTTTCACGCGCCATTTTGGCGTAAGTAAAGGCTTTAACAAAACGTTCGTTAGTTACAATTGGGTTATCATCTTTATCGAAGTAAATACTATTACCCGCTTCTACTTCAGTATTGATGATTGCTTGAGCGATAGAGCCAGCATGACCCACTAACGGAACACCTTTAGCTTTTAGCTCTTCGCCCCAAGCCATTAATGCATCCCAATCCTTAGTTACTGCCTCTGGGTTGAAGCCTTTATCTTGCATGTGCTCACGGCGGTAATACATTACACCCGGTCCAACGTTTAGCGGCAATGCATATTGCTCGCCATCAGCGCCTTTACCTTGTGCCCAAGCAAATGGAGCAAATTTGTTTTCATCCTGATCAGCGTTAAAAGCTTTGCTCATGTTGGCAAAGCCGCCTTGGTTAACAATGGCGCCAATCTTTTCTACATCGATACATACCACGTCGCCAGCACCATCGCCGGTAGCTAGAGCCGTGGTCAGTTTGTTGTGGTGATCAACCCAGTTGTTAGACAGTACCTCAACTTTAATGCCTGGGTTGGCTTTGTAAAAATCGTCAATCTTTTCTACGGCGGTTTTATCGTGGTTTGGCCAACAATCGTAACGAATGGTTGTTTCTGCCTGTGCCGCCACGGCTGTGCCTGCTATAACTAGCGCTAAACTAAGCTTTTTGAGTTCCATTATTCAAATCCTTATGGGCGTCACTCAAACTGCTTAATTTGCACAGTAGGAGTGAACAACTAGATTGTTTTAACGGATTCGCGTTCCATCAGTTGAACATCAACCTCTAGGGCTAAATCCAGTTCTTCCTGTGCAATCAAACTTAATGCGCGTTTCGCAGCTAAGTTGCCGATACTTGCAACAGGTATCCTCATTGAGCTCATTTTGGGTTTAAGGAATTCATTCAGTGGCACATCCTCAAAACCAATCACTGAGACATCTTCAGGTACCGACAGCCCGGCATGATTAAGCGCTTGAATTCCGCCAATCGCCATTTCGTCGTTACCATAAAAGACGGCGCTAAAGTGATGTTTAGCCGCTAACAACTTTTCAGTTGCTAGCTTTCCGCCAGGGACTTGAAAGTTAGATTCCAATACCAACTCAGGACGATAAGGAATTGCGAATTCCTCTAAAGCCTTACGGTAACCGGTTAATCTATCTCTCGCGTCTTGATTGCTTAAAGGTCCGGTGATGGTGGCAATATCACTATGCCCGTTAGCAATCAGGTGCTTGGTAGCCTGGTAAGCTCCACTGGTGTCGTCGAAGCGTATACACTGGCTGTCCAATTCTTCAATAAAGCGGGAAATCAATACTACTGGGCTTCCTGCTTGGTTAATCTTGATAATTTCTTCGTCCGATAAACAATCGGAATACACAATAATCGCGTCACATTGGCGCGAGACCATGAATTCCATGGCTGCACGCTCAGACTCATAAGTGCCATGCCCGCTAGTTACCATGCATTGATAACCAGCTTTGGTGAGAACTTCTTCTACCTCACACATGATGCTGCCAAAAAAGAAACCGCCTAAAGAGCGCACCATTAAACCAACACTTTGCGAACGCCCTTTTGCCAAGGCTTGAGAGAAATAGTTGGGCGCAAAACCCAACTCATCCATGGCTTGATTGACGCGCTCTCGTAACTCTGGTTTCACGCCTGGGTAATCGTTTAATACCCGTGATACTGACGCACGAGATACCTTCGCCCTCGCGGCTACATCTTTAATGGTAACTTTCTTGTTATTCACAACGCTCTCCGTAAGCGGTTTCACAGCTAGCTCTAATAAGACCTTTATTTTCAGTCACTAGCAATTGCAGAACCAATTTCTATGGGTTTTGTCGTGAAAAATGTTAACGCTATCACTGTCGCTCTTCTACCACTTTGTTGCTGCCAAAGTGGTAACGCATATTCCGGTAGACACAAATGTCAGTAATATCTAAAGGCGTGCCTTTAGGAACTGCGCGATAATTAGTCGATATACGGTTTCCACCATGGATTGGAAGTACTCGATGCCAAGTATGGCCATGCAAAAAAATTAGGCTGCCTTTTTTGGGGCGCAGCACTAATTGCCCTGGTAACTCGCCCTCTGGGTCTCCAATCGGAATTTCACCACGCAAATGAGAGCGAGGCACCACAACTATTTCACCACCTATGTCTTGGCGAATGTCCGAGGTGTAGATGAGGCGATTAATATTGAAACGCTTAGGGTCATCGGGGTCGCAGTCTTGATGCCAAGCCTGCCCTACCGTACCTTGTTTAGAAAACATCACCATGCAGTAAAGTGTTTGGCTGTCTTCGCCTAACACGGCTTTTGAAAGTGCTTTGAAGTAAGGGTGCTGATCAATCTCGTTAAACAACAAGCAACCTTCATTTTGCGGAAACCAAGGAATCACTTCGGTTTTGGCACGATCTAAAAATTCATTGGTGTGCCAAAATTCTGGATCTACACCATAGTGCTCATTAATAGCATTGGTCATTTGGTCCATTAGCTGCATTGAAAAGAAGTCTTCAATAAGTAAGTAGCCATCTCGCCAGAACTGATCACTAAGTGCCTTAAGATCCATTTCTTCTCCAGTTTACCTTATTCCCTTAACCCAGAATCCGATTAAAAAACACAAAATGAAACCGGTTCCTGAAACTGGTTTCAGAATATTATTGATTATGAAAACAAACAAGTAATCTAAAAGAGAAATGAGATCTTGATCAGTAATAATTAACTTAGCATTAACATTTATTTGAAGCTGATTAAGGCAAAAAAAGCCCGCAGTCTATGCGGGCAAACAAAGGCTATGCAATTGCTAATATAGCCAAGGAAGAGGAATGAAATAGATTCGACTAAGGCACCTCCTATTGTTGAATAAATTCGAACCAGTCAATGTTTCCTGGCGTGTTATAGTCACCACTTGCAGTAAATTCGATGGTAAGTAAGTGCTCACCTTGAGTTAGCGTTATTTCCTCAAGACTCACTACTTGGTAGGTTTTCCAACTCTTAGTTGCCGGAATGTTTACTTGTTCGATGAGTGTTTCGCCATTTAATAGCACTTTGAAAGAGCCGGCTTTTTTCCCACCATGCCCCAGCCTAAAGTTAGCGGTATAAGTGCCTGTTTCGGCCACGCTAACCGAGTAATTCAACCACTCACCTTTGGCTGTCCAGCCAACTACGAAGCTTTCGGTCTCGGGATCTTTGCCAATATCAACAAGTTCATCTTCACGGAAGCGGATGCCCCATTCGTTCGCACCGTGGTTTATGCCCGAACTATCTTTATAAGCTACACCCTCGCCTCCTTTATCGTACTCTTGTGCTTGAATACGACCAGGAATTGCAGCAGGTTTATCGTGAAATGGGCTTGATTTAACCACTTTGGCTATTTCTGATTTAACGGCTGTAGCTGCCGTTATTGCAACACTGGCTTCAGTCCAACCACTCAATTGATCAAAGCTGCCGTCTTCTTGGCGATAAATATACTTACCGTTGTCTAGGCGATTAAAGAACTGTTGCTCAATGTATGGATTAACTTGCACTCTGGCATCACCCCATATGCCATCTTTACAGGTTAAGCCAAGCTTAACTGCGCGGGTGTTTGTAATGTCGCAACTCCAGCCAGCAAATGACTCCCAATGCATGTTGATGTAAGACACTGCGCGAATTGATTGCTGATGACGTTCCAGAAAATCAAAGAACGGTTCATACCAATCTTGCCAAATTTGCTCGCCACTAACTTTTTGTAAGTTATTCACCGTGGTATCTGCATCGGGTTTGTACTCGCCACGTTCAATCCAATAGTATTTGGGGCTAGCTTCAGCAACAAAGATAGGCTTATCTTTTGCATTTAAGTAAGCGATGATGTTATCCAAAGCTAAACTATTGCCTTGCTCGTCAACATCACTCAAGGAGCCAAAAGCACTCGGCAAACCACCAGCGGCATTTTTAGCTGTATCACTTAGGCAATCACGAGGTTGGGAAAAATATGAAAGCCCCAGCCAATCAACATGCTCATCGCCTGGGTACCAGGCGTCATAATCTAAGCCCTTAAAACTGTTCTGAGTTTCGGTAAACACCGAGTTGTCCATAGATGCACAATAGCCAGCAATTTGCCAAACAGTAGTAATATTTTGCGCGTCATTCTTGGCAATAGCAGCAGTGATAACCTTCCAAGCAGCTTTAAACTCTTCTGGGTGGTAGTTATTCCAGTAACCATCTACTTCATAGCCAATTCTGAGCATAATTGGCCTATTCAAACCCTTTAGATGTTTTACTAAACGGTCTACATTATTGACGCTACGTGGGTGCCCTTCTGCTAACTTCTTATAGGTGTTTTTTAGCCACAAGCCTATCGCCAATGTAGCGTTTGGGTAATCCTCAGCATAAGCAGGAATATCCAAAGACCCATGCGACTCAGGAAAAGCATTAAGCACACCGGTTAAGTCGGCCGAGGCGTAAGCGGTAACTGCAGCAGGCTGCACTCCTGTGTCAGCAACAAACTCATTAATAGTTTGTATGTCTTGGCCAATAAACATTAAGGTTTTACCCTGCGGAGGCAAAAACTGATGACGCTTGTACGATGTTACATCTAGATTAGGCTCAACCTTACTGGTTGCTCCGCACCCACCTAACAACGCCGCTAGAGAAACACCCAGTATTGCCGAGGTAGTTGTCCTTTTCTTCATATGTCGCTCTTCCATAAAGTTCTCGTAATAACGCTTTTACTTTACCACTCGAACTAATTAAAACCGTGAACTCAAACACACAAATGAAACCGGTTTCATTTGAATGTTATTTAAAAGTAAAATCATCGAACTATAAATAAAGGAGCGAGCTTTTGTGGCAGAAAGTGAGAAGCCAGTTGCTAATTTCACATTGTCATTGGAAATTTAATAAATATAAAACAGATACTTATATTAAAAACACAGATTAAGCACCACTCGGCAATGCCATAGGTAGCAAACAAACAAGGTCATTTCGAGCAACCCTCTAAAGCCGAACGCTTAGCCACCAGGCCTAAAATATCATCGCTCTACTATTCATTTGCGCTCGCACCAAACACGAAGTTAATATTTTGTTATTCACGCTTTTAAAAATCACATTTGCTCGTGATTGTTACAAGCAATCTGGATTAGCGTAATAATGAATAAGCCCCCCACAATAAACAATTATCCGTAAGCAACTGATTATAATGATTAAAATATCCATTAGAACACTGTAAAGGTGACGCATAATCTAATTAGCAAGCTAAAAACTGCCCCACATCACATGTTAACGCTACCATTCAAAATCGCTTATTTTTGCCCTAACGCTCCGCAGCGTTAACAAAAATTTACTTTTGCTTATGAATTTTAAAAATCGAAATAGAACTGTGATCCATACACCATTGAAACCGGTATCATTGTGACGAAGTTCAAAATAAAACCGGTTTCAGATCCCTATAATCGAATCGTCTTTTGGTAAAACAGCGATGTTTAAGGAAGTCCAATGAAGACATACGGAAATATATTTAGGGAGTTAAATTAAAATGAAAATTAAAGCACTATCTGTTGCATGTTCAATGGCACTTGCAGCTAGCGCAGTTAGCACAACTGTTGCAGCTGAAGAAGGATTCGAATTCCACGGATACTTCCGCTCTGGCGCGCTATTTACTGGCTCAACTGGCGGCAACCAAGCACTTTACCCTGCATCTAAAGAAAGCTTAGGTCGCTTAGGCATTGAAAGTGATGACTTCTACGAGCTAGCGTTTAACAAAACGTGGGCCCTAGACAACGGTCAAAAAATTGCTATCAAAACGCGTTTAGGTCAGCACAACACTGGCGAAGATGCATTTGAAGCTCAGCAGAACTACTCGATTAACGGTTCAGCTACTGGCTTACTAGAGGGATTTGTAGAGTTTGAAGGCTTAACAAACACTGGCAAAATGTGGGGTGGTCAGCGCTACTACGGCCGTGATAACTACATCTTCATGACTGACTTTTTCTACACAGATTGGTCGGGCACAGGTTTAGGTGTTCAGCAAATGGAACTAGGCGGCGGAAAGTGGGATTTTGCTTACTTAGCAAGTAACCGCCCCGATGACAACGGCTATGGCAGCGACGAAAGCGCCCCACTTCACTTAGGTCACGCTCGTGCTGATTACGGCAACTGGCGCGTAGAGTTAGTGGGTAAATACATGGCTGACAACGTGTCTCGCAGTGATGACGGAAATGGCAATATTACTGTTTCTGAGTTTGCCACTAATGGTATTGAAGCGCATGTTCAATACACACCAAAAGACTTCTTCTGGTTGGGCAATGGTTTCTCAAAAATCTCTGTTCAAGCCGGTTCAGGTCTAGGTGCTAGTAGCATGCTTGGTAAGTCATTCACTAACTACAACGGCTATGCGCCAGGCAGCGCTGGTAAAGGCCCTGTTGGCATGGCTCACGTAGATAAAGGCGATAAATCTTACCGCGCTTTAGCTTATGGTGGCTGGTTTGGCAGCAGCGTTATGATCTTCCCATCTGTTCAAATGCAGTATGACGATTTAGATAATGGCAATAAGAGCTTATGGTGGTCAGCAATGGCTCGCCCTGTGTTCTTAATTAACTCTATCGACAATTTCACCATTGCAACTGAATTTGGTTACACAGAAACAGACGTAGAAGGCTCAGGCGGTAACACTTTGTTTGAATCTTCACAGTACAAAGCAACCATAGCTCCTACTTGGGTAATTGGTACTGGTACTGGCCCTGCTCCTGAGATCCGCTTGTTAGCAAGTTACATCGACGGTAAGACAAATGGCCAAGATAATACCAATGCAAATGGTGAGCAAAAAGGTGAGTTTGTTTACGGTGTTCAAGCGGACATGTGGTGGTAGAAACGAGCCCTTAGGAAGAAGTGATTGGAGTTAGTGTGGCACCAACTTCAAACACTCCGGTAAAACTTCGGGTGATGACGAAGCTTTACTAACCCTAATAGGCAAGGTGAAATATTTGTGGCGAATACTCACCTTGCCTACTTTACGCTAAGCCTTTGTGAATTAGCAATAACTTAGTCAACAAACAGCAACAAGATAAAACAAAAACAACAAATAAAGGTAAAGGCAATGATCTTTGCTTAGCAACAAGGAAGATATGATGAAAAAGTTACTAGTAATAACTATGGTTGCGTTAACAGCGGCCTGTAGTAGTAATAAGAGTATGATTATTGATTATGGTGCTGCCGACGCAAAATCCGTACAGAAAATAGATCCCAGCATTGGTTACCAAGCCTTAGAGCAAGCGCCTGTGTGCTGCTCTAACTTGTCACAGCTCAATTACCAAAAAATATCGGCGCCAGGTAAAGTTGACTTTACCCTCACTACTCAAGATCCCGCTTTTCAGTTCAGAACAGGTAAATCCTTTGTTAAAGCCGTTGAATTACCAGAAGTAAATGGCCCCATTAAGGTTGCGGTATCTTCCCCCATTGTTACCAGTGTTTTTGCTCCTACCCTATTAGTACTCGACAAAAACTTCGACCCCATTGATGTTTACGGGAAAGAAACTATCAATTACGAGAACGGATCGCTATTAAATATTGACCGTTTTTTTGGCAATGTGGAATTACCCGCAGTGTTTCGAGATGGGAGACAAGCTAAGTACCTAGTGGTGCTTACAACAGACCAAGCGATGCAACAAACCACTAAACTCGACCCACCCGATCCAAAAGCAGTGGAGTTAGGTAGAGAGGCCGATGTAGTAAAAATGTACAGTAACCAGCCCATTGCACACACAGCTACCGGTGTATTCCGCTTAGCCTTCGATTACGCACCAGGGGCAGCTAGCTCAGCGAATGACATGGTTGAACAGCAAAACTCTGCAGACGCATTAATTTCAGAGCCTGCTGCAGCCAGCACTGCAAGCGCTGTTGCAGTAAGTTCAGCAAAAACCAAGACCAGCCCTATACAACCAGAAACCGAAGCAATGTTTAATCAACTTATCGAAAATGCGGTAAAAGCCAGTGACTTTGATAAGGCGTTAAGCTTTGTGGAAGAAGCTGAGCGTGCAGGTTCAACCTCAGCCCGCAAAGCCTTGGTTGAAGCAATGAAAAAGCATCACTAGCGATAGCTTTAAACTTTACATCAGAAGAGAGCTACGGCTCTCTTTTGTATTTGGAGGTGTGTTAAGTCGAGCACACTACCAACACAAACATTCAGATTTTAATAAACGTAAAATACAGAAAGCCTTACCACTGTGGGCAAGGCTTTAGATAATAGTCGATGATAAGCCAAGCTTAACAGGCGAAGTCCTTAAACCAACGTTCAAAATTCAATAAACACTAATTACAAAAAAGCCCCGTCATTACTGACGAGGCTTCATGTAGTGGTCGGTGATGAGAGATTCGAACTCCCGACCCTCTGGTCCCAAACCAGATGCGCTACCAAGCTGCGCTAATCACCGAAAACTAGTTGGTACTTTTTAAGCGTTACCTACGCTTACACCAATAATGGTGCGGAAGGAGAGACTTGAACTCTCACACCTTGCGATACTAGAACCTAAATCTAGCGCGTCTACCAATTCCGCCACTTCCGCAAAACTATTTTCGCAACATTGCTATGGCAATGTAGTCGAATAATGGGGTGAGTAATGGGATTTGAACCCACGACAACCGGAATCACAATCCGGGGCTCTACCAACTGAGCTATACCCACCACAAACTTTTATGCTACTAGAGCATGTATTTGGCGCACCCTGTAGGACTCGAACCTACTACCTACGGCTTAGAAGGCCGTTGCTCTATCCAGATGAGCTAAGGGCGCATCTTTAGCGTCAAATAACCCAGTGTAAACACTAGGCTTCAAAAATTTGGTCGGTGATGAGAGATTCGAACTCCCGACCCTCTGGTCCCAAACCAGATGCGCTACCAAGCTGCGCTAATCACCGATTGCTTTGATATTTTAGAAGGCTATACCCTCTGGTCCCGCTCTTTATGAGCTTCGCGACGATGCGCTATCAAACTACGCTTTTCACCGATTTGTTTAAAGCACTGATTGTGCCCTTCAACGGAGGCGAATACTACCCACTTGATTGGTCAGCGTCAAACAGTTTTTTACTGATATTTACCGATTGGTTACAGCATAGCCAAAATGGGTGAATTTCAACAATATCTAGGGCTATTTATCAGCAAACAAACGGCATGTGCCAATCAACAAGCTTTGCACTTCCACATTTTTTACGTAGGCACTGTTTATTTAGATCATTGTTATTTATTAATCCAAATCAATAGTTAACTACGACTAAAGTAGTAGTCTCGTGCTGGTTATTTAAACACAAAATGTTTTTTACGATTGGAATGGAATCTCATGAGTGAAGTTGCGTTATCCATCTTAGTGCTATCAGCAGTGGCTGTTATAGGCTTATGGTTTGGTGGAATAAAGGTTCGTGGTGTTGGCTTGGGCATAGGCGGTGTATTGTTTGGAGGCCTATTTGTTGGCCACTTCATCAAACAATTTGGCTGGCACCTTGATCCACACGCACTACATTTTATTAAAGAGTTTGGCCTTATCCTATTTGTTTACACCATTGGTATCCAAGTAGGTCCTGGTTTTTTTGCCTCCCTTAAAGCAAGCGGCTTACGATTAAACCTACTAGCCGTTGGCATAGTCGTATTGGGCGGCGTTACTGCAGTTGCACTTCATTTTATTTTCGACCTGCCTTTAAACGTATTTTTAGGCATATATAGCGGCGCGGTTACCAATACCCCCTCTCTAGCAGCTGGTCAGCAAATTTTGCAAGAACTAGGTATGGCTACCGAAGAAACCACCGTACTCGGTTTAGGTTATGCCATGGCCTACCCCTTTGGTATTTTGGGCATCTTGCTCACTATGTGGATCATCCGCCTTGCCTTTCGCGTTGATATCGAACAAGAAGCAGAAGACTTCGATAATGCCAAAGGTAAAAAGAAACAAAGCCTACTCGATATAAACGTTATTATTGAAAACCCCAACCTAAATGGCATTGCTTTCTCAGAGTTGAGTAAACTGATTGGCGAAGATGTGATTTGTTCGCGAGTAAAATCGGATGGCGAACTAAAAGTACCTGGTGCCGATATGCTGATGCACCTTGGCGACTACCTACACTTAGTTGGGCCCGACCGCAATAAACTAGAACAAGCCACATTAATCATTGGCCAAGAGATTAATGAATCTCTTTCTACTAAAGGGACCTTGCTTCGCAGTGAACGGGTTGTAGTCACCGAAGAGCGGATTTTAGGTAAAAAACTCAGCGAGTTAGATTTAAAACATAGCTTTGACGTAATTATCTCGCGTCTAAACCGTGCCGGTGTTGAGCTGGTTGCTAACAAAGACACCATTTTACAGTTTGGCGATATTCTTAATATCGTAGGCCCTAGCCAAGACATTGAAAAAGTAGCCAAAAGCTTAGGCAACGTGCGTAGCAAGTTACAGCATGTACAAATGCTGCCTATTTTCATTGGTATTGGCTTAGGTGTTTTACTGGGTTCTTTACCTTTAGCAATTCCAAGCTTGCCGGCTCCTCTTAAGCTTGGCTTAGCTGGAGGGCCACTTATTGTGGCAATTATTCTTGCGAGAATTGGCAGTATTGGCCGCCTTTACTGGTTTATGCCACCAAGCGCTAACTTAGCACTTAGAGAGATAGGGATTGTGCTATTTTTGGCGGTTGTAGGTATTAACTCGGGTGCTAACTTCATTGAAACTTTAGTCGAGGGCGATGGCCTTAGCTGGATGTTCTATGGCGCTTTTATAACCCTTATTCCCCTGCTTATTATCGGCTTTATTGGGCGTTACGTTCTAAAAGTAAATTATTTAAGCCTATGTGGTTTGATGGCAGGTTCGATGACCGATCCACCAGCGCTGGCATTTGCTAACTCTATTCACAGTACCAGCGGTGCCTCGGCCTTAGCCTATGCTACGGTGTACCCTTTGGTAATGTGTTTACGGATTTTATCACCACAAGTAATCGCTGTATTACTCTGGGTTGCTGCTTAGTTATATAAAGGCCTGTGCAAGCAGGCTTTTTCTTTATCCGCCTTATAAATTCCCCCGTTTCGCTCAACTTCTTTTTAAAACCATCCTTTTTGCTAAAAAAAAGATCTGACATTTATTCGCCTATCATGCCAAAATAGCGCCCTCTAGCATGGTCAATCACTCGTTAAAGAAGAATCAATGTCTGCACAAATAATTGATGGAAAAAAAATCGCTCAACAAGTTCAAGATCAAGTTGCTGAGCGTGTTAAGCAAAGAGTCGCTGAAGGGAAACGTGCTCCAGGTTTAGCCGTGATTTTGGTAGGCGATAACCCAGCCTCTCAAGTGTATGTAGGCAGCAAACGCCGCGTATGTGAAGCCGTTGGTTTTATTTCTAAGTCTATCGACTTAGATGACAACACTGATGAGCAAACGCTATTAGCCGAAATTGACAAACTTAACGATGACCCACTAATCGACGGAATCTTAGTGCAATTGCCTTTACCTGAAGGTATCGATGAAACCAAAGTGGTTGAGCGTATTCGCCCTGACAAAGATGTAGATGGCTTTCATCCTTATAACATTGGTCGATTAGCTCAACGTATTCCAGCACTGCGCCCATGTACTCCTAAAGGCATTATTACCCTTATTGAATCAACCGGTGTCAGCCCTTACGGCTTAGAAGCCGTGGTTGTAGGTGCCTCAAATATTGTTGGCCGACCAATGACCTTAGAGTTATTGCTAGCTGGCTGCACTACCACCACTTGTCACCGTTTTACTAAAGACCTAGAAGCGCATGTGCGTCGCGCCGATTTAGTAGTTGTTGCTGTAGGCAAACCGCAATTTATTCCTGGCGAATGGATTAAACCCGGAGCAATGGTGATCGATGTAGGCATTAACCGCTTAGACAACGGTAAACTAGCTGGTGATGTTGAATATGAAGTTGCTCGTCAAAATGCCGCATTTATTACGCCAGTACCTGGTGGAGTTGGCCCAATGACAGTGGCAACACTTATTCAAAACACCTTAGAAGCCTGTGAAGAGTTCCACGACAAATAGTTAGCTGGGCGAATACTCAGATCAAGTATTCGCCATTTTCACTGCAACTTAATCAAAAGTAAGCTAATTTTAACAAAGGGACTAGATTAGGATTACTTATGCTCCACCGTTACTTATTATTGCTGTGTTTAACCTTACCTTTTGCCGCTCGTGCAGAAAACATTAGCTTTGTAACGGAAAACCTGCGCCCTTTTAACTATGTAGAAGATGCTCACCTAACCGGTATTTCTGTAGAACTACTGCGTTTAGTGTGGCAAGAGATGGGCGAAGATCCTCAGTCTATTAAAGTGCAAACCTGGGAAAAAGCCTACTATTTGCTACAGCATCGCCCCAATATGGCATTGTTTCTTACCATGCGTAGCCCCCGTAGAGAACACATGTTTCACTGGGCCTGCCCCATAACCACCTCCAATATTAAGCTCATCGCTTTAAAGTCACGCGCTATCAAAATTGACCAAATTGGACCAAATTCAAAACTGCTATTTGGCGCTATGAAGGCCGGCGTTGGCGAACAACTCTTGCTCTATAAAGGCGTTGAGTTTGAGCAGATATCACTTACCGAAGACTTAGAAAAAGCCTTACGCATGTTAAAGCGCGAGCGTGTTGATGTTATTGCTTCTGAGCCCGAGGTCGTCGAGCAAACCGCTAAAGCCTTAGGATTTGAAAGTGAACTATTTGAACCTGTTCACCAGCTAGGTAAATTAGAGGGTTGTTATGCATTTAGCCAAGGGACTGACCCAGATTATTTGCAACGCTTTAGAGCCGCACTAAGCAAAGTAACCTCTGGCGAGCAATACCAAAGCTTATTAAAGAAATACAAGATGTAAAAAAGGCAGCCTAGGCTGCCTTTTTGTTATCTGTAAACCTTGCTTAGGCTTTACGCCAAGTTGTACCTGCCGCACCGTCTTCCAACACAATACCCATTTCGGTTAAACGATTACGTGCAATGTCTGCTGCAGCCCAATCTTTATCAGCTCGCGCTTGGTTACGCGCTGCAATCAAAGCCTCAATCTCAGCCACTTCACTATCGTGCTCACCTTGCAAAAAGGTTTCTACATCTTGAGTCAAAATGCCAAGCACTGCGCTAAGTTCTAACAACAAGCTAGCATACTGGCCGGCTAACATTGCATTGCTTTCTTTAACCCGGTTAATTTCTTTTGCTAACTCGAATAAAACAGGCAAGGCTTCTGGCGTATTAAAATCGTCATCCATCGCAGCCTTAAACGGTTCACGATAAGCAGCTGCTACTTGTTCGTCTACAGCTACCAGCTCAATACCACGCAAGGCCGTATACAAACGCTCAAGAGCCGAGCGAGATTGCTTTAAGTTGTCTTCAGAGTAATTTAACTGGCTGCGGTAATGACCAGACAACAAGAAGTAACGCACCGTTTCAGGGTCATACACTTCTAACACATCTTTGATGGTGAAGAAGTTACCTAAAGACTTAGACATTTTCTCTTTGTTTACCTGAACCATGCCAGAGTGCATCCAGTAGTTCACGTAATTGGTTTTATGAGCGCAGCAAGATTGAGCAATTTCATTTTCATGATGTGGGAAGGCTAAATCTGAACCGCCACCGTGAATATCAAATACATCCCCTAAGTGCTTCATATTCATTGCTGAACATTCAATGTGCCAGCCAGGGCGACCTTTACCCCATGGAGAATCCCACATAGGCTCACCAGGTTTGGCACTTTTCCACAACACAAAATCAAGAGGATTACGCTTGTCTTCTTCTACTTCTACTCGCGCGCCTGCTTGTAGCATTTCTAAGTTTTGTAAGCTCAACTTGCCGTAATCGGCGAAGGTGCTTACTTCAAACAGTACATCGCCGCTGTCGGCAACATAGGCATGGCCATTAGCAATCAGCTTTTCTATCACCTCAATGATTTCTGGCATATGCGTTGTTACCCGAGGCTCAATATCTGGGCGCAGCATATTCAGTGCATCAAAGTCAGCATGCATTGCTTTGGTAAAGCGCTCGGTTAAGGCATCGCAGCTTTCGCCGTTTTCAGCAGCACGTTTAATAATTTTGTCGTCTACGTCGGTAATGTTGCGAACAAAATTTAGCTCGTAACCCGACCAACGTAAGTAGCGAGCAACCGTATCAAAAGCAACAAACGTACGCGCGTGGCCAATGTGACAGTAGTCGTAAATGGTAACTCCACAAACATACATACCCACTTTCCCTTCTACTAAGGGCTTAAACGCTTGTTTCTTGCGGGTTAAAGTATTGTATATCTGTAACATCTAATTGGTTTCCTGTTCCATTTACTGACTATTGCTAAGGTTGGCTATTCTAACACTGCGCTTGAGGAAAAACAGCCGAATTAAGCGCTGTGACTAGTCAGTAGACATGGGAAAGTTTAGAATCGGTGCACTTACCAAAAAAGGGTGAAACAATGGTTACTTTACATACAAATTTTGGCGACATCGTGGTTAAACTAAACACCGCAGAAGCGCCTGAAACAGCTGCTAACTTCCTTGCATATGCAAAAGACGGTTTTTATAACGACACTATCTTCCACCGCGTAATCGATGGCTTTATGGTTCAAGGCGGTGGCTTTGCATCTGGCATGGAAGAAAAAGAAACCAAAGCGCCAATCAAAAACGAGGCGAACAACGGTTTATCTAACAAAATTGGCACCTTGGCAATGGCCCGCACCATGGATCCTCACTCAGCATCTGCCCAGTTTTTCATTAACGTGAATGACAACACCTTCTTAGACTTTAAAGCAGAGACCACCGAAGGCTGGGGTTACTGCGTATTTGGTGAAGTGGTTGAAGGCATGGATGTAGTTAACAAAATCAAAGGCGTAGACACTGGTAACTTTGGTTATGTTCACTCAGACGTTCCTTTAGAAGAAGTACTAATCACTTCTGTAAGTGTTGCGGAATAAGCTTACGTGCACACCTATTTCATTTCAGATTTACATCTAAGTGAAGATCGGCCTGACATTATTCAGGCCTTTCTCGACTTTTTGCAGCAACAAGCCCCTAAGGCCGATGCCCTCTACATTTTGGGCGATTTATTCGAGTTTTGGATTGGTGATGACGATAAAACACCGGTGGCCAAGCAAGTAGAGCAAGCGTTAAAAGCTTTGTCTGATAAGGGTGTGCCAAGTTACTTTATTCATGGCAACCGAGACTTTATGGTAGGCAAGGCTTACGCAAAACGCTGCGGCATGACCTTGCTTGAAGAAGAAAAATTGGTAGATCTTTACGGTCATAAAGTCTTAATTTTGCATGGCGATACCTTATGCACTGACGATGTAGGTTATCAAGAATACCGCGAGGTGACTCAAAAGCTTTGGCTTAGGCGCTTATTTTTATTGCTGCCTCTATTTGTTCGGCAAAAAATAGCCAACAAAATCCGCAGTAAAAGTAAACAAGCCAATACCAGCAAATCGCTTGGCATCATGGATGTTAACCAACAAGCCGTTGAACAGCGCTTTGAACGTCAGGCTATCGACTACATGATTCACGGTCATACCCACCGACCAGATATCCACTCAATTCAGCAAACCAATGATGCAATCAAGTATCGGGTAGTACTTGGAGATTGGTACCAACAAATGAGTGTATTAAAAATTGATCGAAACGGCTTAGAACTTAGCGCTAAAGGTCAGCTACAGAAGCTTGAGCTTGGTCAATAATTTAAACATTAAGTACTAGCACTTTGCTTAGGTAAATTGTTATTAAACCAAGCCAAGCACTTGAATACTCTACTCTTACCCTAATCCTCAGCAGAATCGTTTAATTAATAAACTACTTGACGATTTCATAGACATCGCGCATAACTTAATCATTAATGTTGCATTAATGTTAATTTCAGCGAGGACGCGCCTATGTTATTTAGTCATGTTTGGGGACTAGCTTCACATACAAAAGAAGAATGGCAAGACATTGACAAGCACCACGAAGGGATCGGAGCGAGCTTGTCACACTTATTACTTATGGCACTTATTCCTGCCATTTGTGGTTACTTTTCTACCGTGCACATTGGTTGGAAGGTGGGAGCAAATAGTTTTTCATTAACCAGCGACAGTGCCATTTTCATGTCTGTGGCTATGTATGCTGCCATGGTTACCGTAGTGTTGTGCTTAGCTTATGCAGCGCTTTGGATGGCAAAAACGTTTAATACCGATACCACCTACCAGCAAACCCTAGAGCTATCTGCTTACGTAGCCACGCCAATTTATATGGTGGGTTTCGCCGCGCTTTATCCAGAACCTTGGTTTGTTATGGTTGCCGGCTTAGTTGGCGTTACTTACGCCGTATATTTACTGTACACGGGTGTGCCTATCATTATGCACATCCCAGAAGAGCGAGGCTTCATCTTTGCCAGTAGCCTAGTCACTGTAGGCTTGGTGATGTTGGTGACCGTGCTCATCTCAACTGTTATTTTATGGTCTAGTGGCGCAGGCCCCATCTTTGCGAACTGACGAAAGACCAAAACAAAAAAGCTCGCAACTAAGCGAGCTTTTTTATTGGCTAAAGGGCTATTTTAAACGCCTTCTTTTTGCCGCTTGGCTTTGCGTGCGAGAGCGGTGTTTACGCACCGACTTTCTAATACGCTGAGTACTGCGAACACGATCTTCCACCTTGATAATCGTATTCTCTTCTTTATTTAGCTGTACCAACTTACGCAAGTAGTTTACCTGATCTAAGGGCATTTCTTGCCAACCGCTGCGCGGTAAACCTTTAGGTAAAGGAATAAGCCCATAACGAACCCGAATCAAACGGCTCACTTGCATGCCTTGAGATTCCCACATTCTGCGCACTTCGCGATTACGACCCTCGCTTAGTGTCACGGAGTACCACTGATTAATACCCTCGCCGCCTTGGCGCTTAACCGTGGTAAATGCAGCACGGCCATCTTCTAATTCAACACCGGTGCGTAAGTTACGAATTACTTCGTCATCTACATCACCAAATACCCGCACCGCGTATTCTCGCTCAACTTCGAAACTTGGATGCATCAAACGGTTAGCCAACTCGCCATCGGTAGTAAATAACAATAAACCAGAGGTATTGATATCTAATCGACCTACCGCAATCCAACGACCATGTTGCAAGCGTGGTAAACGGTCAAATACGGTTTCTCGCCCTTCTGGGTCATTGCGAGAACAAATTTCACCCTCTGACTTATGGTAAGCCAATACACGACAAATGGTATCTTCGACTTTTTGAATATCGATGATGCGGCCATCCACCCTTACTTCAACCCCTTCTTCGATGCGATCGCCTAAGGTGGCAATACTCCCATCTACGCTTACTCTCCCTGCGTCAATTACAGCTTCCATCTCACGACGTGAGCCTAAACCGCTGCGGGCCAGGACTTTTTGAAGTTTTTCACTCATATTTCTTATCCGGGTGGTAAAGTGCGCTAAGTCTGAAAGTCTTGAGGCAGTTTTTCAAGTAAAGATTGATCTAATTCTGGCAAATCGGCCAGATCTTTCAAACCAAAGTAATCTAAGAAGCTTGTTGTAGTTGCAAATAAGGTAGGACGGCCGGGAATTTCTTTATGTCCAACGCTGCGGATCCAATTGCGCTCTCTCAATACACTTATGATATGGCTGCTCACGACCACTCCTCTAATCGCTTCGATCTCACCGCGAGTAATCGGCTGGCGATAAGCAATTAAAGTGAGAGTTTCTAACATTGCTCGGCTAAATTTCGGGGCTTTTTCAGCCCATAAGTTGGCTAATTGTGGCGCATATTCTTGGCGCGCTCTAAATTGAAACCCGGATGCGGTTTCGGCCAACTCAATACCCGAATCTTGATAACGCAAAGACAACTCTTCAAGCACCATATTCACTTGTGCTTTAGCTAATCCTACATCTGCCAACACCGTGGCTTGCAACTCTTTAACGCTAAGCGGTCTACCAGCAACAAACAAAGCGGCTTCAACTAACTTAACTAAATTGGGTTTAGCCATGCTCAGAGATCTCCGCATCAACCAATAATACTTGAATAGGCTGCAGAGGCTGACTTTGCACACACTTGATATAACCTTCTTTGACTAACTCAAGTATTGCCAAAAAACTTACCACTAAACCGCTACGACCTTCAGATAAGGAAAACAACTGACTAAATTCGACAAACTGGTGTTGTTGTAACTTGGCCAATATATCGCTCATCCTTTGCCGAGTAGACAGTTTTTCACGCTTAATTTCATGATGTTCAAAGTTAGCCACTCGCTGAGCAATACCCCGCATAGCTTGAATCAACTCATCCATCGTCACTTCTGGGTAAATAACATTGATTGGCATATCTTGAGGGCGGTTGATGGTAGCTGTGTAAGTATCTCGTTGCTGTCTTGGTAGACTATCTACTTTTTCGGTAGCGTCTTTATATAATTCATACTCTTGAAGACGCCGAATAAGCTCAGCCCTTGGATCTTCCTCAACTTGCTCGTGCTCTTGTACTGGTAGCAAGCTGCGCGATTTAATTTCGGTTAACAGCGCTGCCATTACCAAATACTCTGCTGCGAGCTCTAATTTGAGCATTCGCATTGCTTCAATATATTCCATATATTGCTGGGTGATGGCTAATACTGGTAAGTGTTCAATATCCAACTTCTGTTTACGGATTAAATACAATAATAAATCCAATGGCCCCTCAAACTGCTCCAGAATCACTTCCATGGCATCCGGCGGAATAAACAAATCCTCCGGCATGTCTAGCCAAGGCTCACCATTTACGCTGGCTAGGGTTAATTGCTGAGTAGGAGAAGCCTGTTCAGACATTATTCAAATGGGCTCGTATCACCGGAGCCACTGCGCAATATCTCTGGCTCATCTTCTGAAAGATCAATAACAGTAGTAGGCTGCTCGCCTAAATAGCCACCGTTAACAATTAAATCTACTTGGTGTTCCAATAGGTCGCGTATTTGTTCCGGATCAGATTCGGTGTAGTCATTGCCCGGCAAAATTAAGCTCGATGACATTAGTGGCTCACCAAGAGCTTCCAGCATCGCCAATGCAATTTTGTTGTCGGGAACTCGAATACCTATGGTTTTACGTTTGGGGTTAAGTAAACGACGTGGCACTTCCTTGGTACCTTTAAAAATAAAGGTATATGGTCCTGGGGTATTGTTGCGTAACAAGCGATAAGCTTGGTTACCCACTCGCGCGTATTCCGAGAGCTCAGATAAATCGCGACACATTAAAGTAAAATGGTGGTTTTTATCTAACTGACGAATACGGCAAATGCGCTCTAATGCGGCTTTATCACCAATATGGCAACCAATGGCATAACCTGAATCGGTTGGGTAGATCACCACCCCGCCCTGTTGAATATGATTAGCCGCTTGGTTCATCAAGCGCTGTTGAGGGTTGTCGGGGTGTACATAGAAAAACTGACTCATAACTGTCCCTGCGATTAATGGGCCTAGCGATTGGATTCAGGAGAGAAGCCAGGCCACAACTGCCAAATAGCTTGGCACTTTTCTGGTAATTGTAAGCCTCTACCTAATTCACGCCAAGGAGAGGGATGATGAAAATCAGAGCCTTGAGAAGCACGTAATCCATTTTGTTCGGCTAAATCAGCTAGCCACAGTAATTGGTCTTTAGACATTTGCGGCATTGCCACTTCTACGCCGTCGCCGCCCAATTCGGCAAACTCGGCCAACAACTTACGCACCCATTTATTCGACAAATCATAATGAGTTGGGTGAGCCAATACAGCAACGCCGCCGGCTTGGTGAATAATCTCTATAGCATCGCCCATGCTCATCCAATTATTAGGCACATAACCGGTATTACCACGGCTTAAATACTTATCAAATACTTTATTAAAGTTAGCTGCTATACCACGTTCCACCAATACCTTGGCAAAGTGAGAACGGGTAATCGGGGCATTGCCTGCCAATTGTTTCGCATCACTGTAAACATCATGGATACCGGCTTTTGCTAAACGGCGGCTCATTTCTTGAGCTCGAACTTCTCGCTTGTCTCGTTGTTCAGCCAAGTGCCTTTGTAATTCTGTAGACGTCACGTCAATATTCAAGCCTACAATATGAATATCAAAAGCATGCCAAGCAGTAGAGATTTCGGTGCCAGTGATAATTTGCACATGCTTCGCATTAGCTTTTGCTTCTGCAATGCCCGCGGTGGTGTCGTGGTCAGTAATAGCCAATACGTTGACTTGCATGTTTTCAGCACGCATTACGATTTCAGTTGGGCTTAAGCCACCATCCGAGGCAGTAGTATGGCAATGCAAATCAAATCGCATTAAATTTCCTAAATTTTTTCTTGACTTGGTGATGTCATTTACAGTTAACTTAGTCTATCAAAATGACTAGGAATAAGCATGACAACTTTTCTTCTTACCAACAAATCTTGGTGGTGGCGCACTCCGAAATAAACGGGTGTGAGTTGTTGTATTTCCAATACATTGAACAGAACAACAAAAAGCCCGCTTAATGCGGGCTTTTTTTATATTTGCGCTACGGCCTTAACGAGGAGTAACGAACCATGAGTAATCACCCTAGGGTGCAGCTAAGCAACAACTTAATTGATGCTAGCTACGTGCTTGACCCACTAAGCTTATATCAAGAGCTTTGCAAAGAGAGTCAGCACAATGTGTTGCTAGAATCTTGCGAGATAGACAGCAAAGAAAACCTTCAAAGTTTAATTTTGGCCGATGCAGCCTTAAAGATCACTTGTAAAGGTCGTCAAGTGACGTTTACTGCAGTGTCACTCAATGGTGAAGCGGTTATCTCAGCGGTTGTAGAACACAGTGACAACAGCTTAATCACCGAGCATAGTGCAACTCAACTGGTGTTAGATTACCCACTCCCAGCCGCTAATTTAGATGAAGATTCTCGTTTAAAAGCGAGCTCTCCTGTTGATGCCTTACGGTTAATTACCACACTTTACGGTGAGCTAGCCTCTCATGATAAAGGCGTTTTTATCGGCGGTGTATTTGCCTACGATTTCATCGCCAGCTTTGAGCAACTACAAGACGTCGCCGAAAGCACCAATATTTGCCCCGACTACCAGTTCTACCTCGCCGAAACATTGCTACTAATAGACCACCAAGAACAAGTGACTCACTTAATTGGCTCGGTATATAACGAAGGTGAGCAAGCTAGAATAAATCAGCGCTTAGCCCACTTAGTAGAACTATGTGAGCATAAAAATCACCAACAGGCACAGCCAGATCTTAGTGATTACCAAGGGAAGATTGAAGCTGACATTAGCGACCGAGACTTCTGCCAGAATGTAGAAACTATGAAAGACTACATTCGCCAAGGTGACATTTTTCAAGTAGTTCCATCTCGCAGTTTTAAACTCTCTTGCCCTGACAGCCTCGCCGCTTACCGCGAATTAAAAATTACCAACCCAAGCCCTTACATGTTCTACCTGCAAGACAGTGAATTTGTATTGTTTGGCGCCTCTCCTGAAAGTGCAATTAAATACTCCTCTGATAGCCGAGATGTAGAAATTTACCCAATTGCCGGCACGCGCAAACGTGGCTTTAACGCCGATGGTTCAATTAACCAAGATTTAGACGGTCGCCTAGAGCTTGAGCTGCGCCTAGATAAAAAAGAAACCGCTGAACATATTATGTTGGTTGATTTAGCCCGTAATGATGTCGCTCGCATCAGTGAGCCTGGCACTCGCCATGTAGCTGATTTACTAAAAGTAGACCGCTACAGCCACGTAATGCACTTAGTATCGCGCGTAGTAGGTACCTTACGTAATGACCTAGACGCACTTCACGCTTACCAAGCCTGCATGAACATGGGCACCCTTGTTGGCGCACCAAAAATTCGTGCTTCAGAGTTAATTCGCCAAGTAGAACAGCAGCGCCGAGGCAGTTATGGAGGCGCAGTTGGTTACCTTGCAGGTAACGGCGACATGGATAGCTGTATCGTTATTCGTTCTGCTTTTGTTAAAGATAAGGTCGCGCATGTTCAAGCTGGAGCTGGTGTGGTGTATGATTCACAGCCTCAAGCCGAAGCCGATGAAACTCGCAACAAAGCAGCAGCGGTGCTAAATGCCATTGCCCGTGCTCACGGTTCAACTTTGAAGGATGTTAGTGATGACGCATAGTGTATTTTTGTTAGACAACTTTGACTCGTTCACTTACAACCTTGTTGATCAGTTTCGTAGTCAAGGCTTAGAGGTTAGCATTTACCGTAACCACTTAAGTGCTAAAGAGATTAAGCAACATATTGATAATAGCCCTACTCCGCCAGTATTGGTTTTATCACCAGGCCCTGGTAACCCACAGCAAGCGGGCTGCATGTTAGAGCTTATCGACTTATGTAAAGGCGAAGTACCTATTATTGGTATCTGCCTTGGCCACCAAGCACTAGTAGAAAGCTACGGTGGTGTGGTGGGTAAAGCAGATGAAATTGTTCATGGTAAATCGTCGGCAATTGAACACGACAACCGCCTTATGTTTGAAGGTCTAAGCAATCCTCTGCCAGTAGCGCGCTACCACTCGTTAGTAGCCACTACAATGCCAGATGGGGTTGTAGTGAATGCTCATTATCAAAACATGCCAATGGCGATAATCAACGAACAAGACAAGATTGTTGGGTTTCAATTCCACCCCGAATCCATTTTAACCAGCGAAGGGGCAACACTATTAGCCCGCAGCCTAGACTGGGCCACCCAAAAGGAGCAAGCGTAATGCAGGCTATTTTAGAGCAGCTATATCAAGGAAAAGACTTAAGCATTGAACAAGCGCAGCAGGTGTTTAGTCAGGTGATTCAAGGTGAAGTAGAGCCGATTGTCCTATCTTCACTGTTAACCGCGCTAAAGATTAAAGGCGAGCAACCGCAGGAAATTGCAGGTGCAGCCAAAGCCTTGCTTGCCAACGCTGCGCCTTTCCCAAGCCCTGAATACGACTTTGCAGATATTGTTGGCACCGGCGGTGATGGCCACAACACCATTAATATCTCAACCACCTCAGCGTTTGTTGCAGCAAGTTTAGGGGTTAAGGTTGCCAAGCACGGTAACCGCAGTGTATCGAGCAAGTCGGGCTCTTCAGACCTATTGGCCGCCTTGGGAATTAACATTCAAATGACCCCAGATACCGCGCGCAAATGTTTAGACGAATTGGGCCTGTGCTTTTTGTTTGCACCGCAGTACCACGCCGGTGTACGCCACGCCATGCCGGTGCGCCAAACCTTAAAAACACGCACCATCTTTAATGTACTAGGTCCGCTAATTAACCCAGCTCATCCAAGTATGGAAGTGATGGGCGTTTATGACCCGGCGCTTATTTCGCCCATCGCGCATACCTTGCAACAATTAGGTATGAAAAAAGCCATGGTGGTTCACGGTGCTGGCTTAGACGAAGTAGCCATTCATGGTGAGACTCAAATTGCGGAGATTAACGGCGACAAGATTACCGAATATAGCTTAAGCCCAGCTGATTTTGGTGTTGAGCAAGCCGATCTAGATGCCATTAAAGGTGGCACTCCTGAAGAAAACAAAGCCATCACTTTGCAGTTATTGCAAGGCACCGCTACACCAGCACAACAAGCAGCTGTTGCAGTTAATGTTGCCTTGTTACTTAAACTTGCAGGTAAAGCTGATGATGTTGCTCAAGGCGTTAAAATGGCCTTAGATGAAATGGCCTCTGGTCGTCCACTAACCCTAGCAAACCAATTGGCGGAGATGAGTCAGTGAGCCAAGCAGAAACAAAACAAACCACCATTCTAGATAAAATTGTGGCTGACAAAGAAATTTGGTTAGCAGAGCGTATGCAAAGCCAAACACTAGCAAGCTTTATAGATCAGGTTAAGCCCACAGAGCGCAGTTTTTATGATGCGCTATCAGGCTCACCCGCTAAGTTTATTCTTGAGTGTAAAAAGGCTTCTCCATCTAAAGGCTTGATTCGCCCAGAGTTCGACTTAGACCTAATTGCTGGCGTATATAAAAACTATGCTGCGGCCATTTCGGTGCTTACTGATACTAAATACTTTCAAGGTGAGTTTGACTATGTAACTCAGGTTAGAGAGCAAGTTGATCAACCAGTGTTATGTAAAGACTTCTTCATTGACGAGTACCAAATCTATCTAGCCCGTTATCACAAAGCAGATGCCATCTTACTGATGTTATCTGTTCTCGATGACAACGAGTATCGCTTGCTGGCTGAAGTAGCCCACAAGCTAAATATGGGCGTACTTACTGAAGTGAGTAACCAACAAGAGCTTGAGCGTGCCATTGATCTAAATGCCAAAGTTATAGGTATTAACAATCGTAACTTGCGTGACTTGTCGATTACCTTAGACAGAACACCAGAGCTGGCCAAACAAATCCCTGAAGATCGCGTCATCATTTCAGAATCAGGCATTTATCAGCACCAACAAGTGCGTGAGCTAGCCAAATACGCCAACGGCTTTTTAGTAGGTAGTTCACTAATGAGCCAAGATGATGTAGACATGGCTTGTCGTAAACTCATACTTGGCGAAAACAAAGTATGCGGCTTAACACGCGAGCAAGATGTTAAAACGGTTTATCAAGCGGGCGCAGTATACGGCGGATTAATTTTCGCCGAAAAGTCGCCGCGCTGCGTAAACCTAGCGCAAGCAGAAAAACTCAGCCAAGCGGCACCACTTAGTTTTGTGGGTGTATTTGTAAATAGCTCGGTTGAAGAAGTGGCCAATATTGCCAATCAACTTAAACTTCATGCAGTGCAATTGCATGGTGATGAAGACGAGCAATTCATCGAGCAGCTAAAAGAAAAACTTAACAACAGCCTAGTTTGGAAAGCGCTTGGCGTGAGAGAGGCATTACCAGAAGCGCCAAGCAACGCAGACAAAATATTATTTGATAGCAAAGTCGCCGGCCAATGCGGTGGTACTGGGCAAACCTTCGATTGGCAACTGTTAGGTGAGCACAGTCATGGTGCGATGCTAGCAGGCGGCATAAGCCCAAGTAACATTCAAGATGCACTAGCCTACGCCGCTGCAGGCTTAGATTTAAACTCCGGTGTAGAACAAGCGCCAGGGGTAAAAGACCCAGCAAAAATTAATGCTGCGTTTGAACAGATTAGACAGTACTAGTCTCAAGCAGATTAGTAAGCGTTAACCATTTTTAACGAATAAGAGTCAACAATGAGTAAACTAAATTCATATTTCGGCGAGTTTGGCGGGCAGTTTGTTCCACAAATTTTAGTGCCAGCGCTCGATCAACTAGAACAAGCCTTTATCGACGCCCAAGAAGACCCTAGCTTTATTGAAGAGTTCAACGGGCTATTAAGCGAATATGCTGGCAGACCAACACCTCTAACCTTGTGCCGCAATTTAACTGCGGGTACTAAAACCAAAATTTACCTAAAGCGTGAAGACTTATTACATGGTGGTGCACATAAAACCAACCAAGTGTTAGGCCAAGCCCTATTAGCAAAACGCATGGGTAAGAAAGAAATTATTGCTGAAACCGGTGCTGGCCAACATGGAGTAGCGACCGCCTTAGCGTGTGCCTTACTTGGTCTAAAGTGCCGTGTTTACATGGGCGCAATTGACTGTGAACGCCAAAAGCCTAACGTGTTCAGAATGAAGCTAATGGGTGCAGAAGTTATCCCAGTACACAGCGGCTCTTCTACCCTAAAAGACGCGTGTAACGAAGCCTTGCGTGACTGGGCAGCCAGTTATGACAGCGCTCACTACTTATTAGGTACAGCAGCCGGCCCTCACCCATTCCCAACCATTGTTCGCGAATTCCAGAAAATGATTGGCGAAGAAGCCAAACAGCAGATTCTTGAGACCGAAGGTCGCTTGCCTGATGCGGTAATTGCATGTGTGGGCGGTGGCTCTAACGCAATCGGCATGTTTGCAGACTTCATCAAAGAAGAAGATGTAAAACTAATTGGCGTAGAACCTGCGGGTAAAGGTATTGATACCGACCAACATGGCGCTCCACTTAAACATGGCCGCAAAGGTATGTTTTTTGGTATGCATTCGTTATTGATGCAAGACCAAAATGGTCAAATTGAAGAGTCTTATTCAATTTCAGCTGGCTTAGATTTTCCATCAGTAGGCCCGCAGCATGCTTATTTGAATTCAATCGGCAGAGCAGATTATGAATCAGCTACCGATGAAGAAGCCTTGGACGCATTCCAAACTCTAGCTGAGAGTGAAGGTATTATTCCCGCTCTAGAGTCTGCTCACGCGCTGGCTTACGCGCTAAAACTCGCTAAGCAAGATAAAGACAAAGAACAGATATTGTTGGTAAACCTATCGGGGCGTGGCGACAAAGACATCTTTACCGTAGCCGAAATATTCGAACAAAGAGGAAGCTTATAATGACGCAACGTTACGCTAATCTATTTGAACGTCTAACAAGCGAAAAACAAGGCGCCTTCGTTCCCTTTGTAACACTTGGCGATCCCAATTTAGAGCAATCTCTAGCCATTGTTGATGCCTTAGTTGAAGGTGGAGCAGATGCTTTAGAGTTGGGTATCCCCTTCTCTGATCCAGTAGCCGACGGCCCTACTATTCAAGGAGCTAACGTTCGCGCATTAGCAGCTGATGTTACCCCTCCTAAATGTTTAGAAATGCTCAGTGCTATTCGTGAAAAACATCCAGAGGTACCTATTGGTCTGTTGTTATACGCTAACCTCGTATATTCAACCGGTATTGATTCTTTCTATCAAAAGCTGGCAGCAGCAGGCGTAGACTCGGTGCTGGTTGCAGATGTGCCTATTCGTGAGTCAGCGCCTTTTAGAGAAGCTGCTGATAAGCATGGCTTGCAAAGCATCTTTATTGCACCACCAAACGCCGATGAAGCGACTTTAGCCAAAGTGGCCGAGTATGGACAAGGTTACACCTACCTTGTTAGCCGAGCAGGCGTTACCGGTACAGAAACCAAAGCAGGCGCACCTGTGGGAGAATTGTTAAACAAACTTAAGCAACATAATGCGCCGCCAGCTTTACTGGGTTTTGGCATCGCAACTCCTCAACAGGTTAAAGAAACCATTGAAGCTGGCGCAGCTGGTGCGATATCGGGTTCAGCCGTAGTTAAGATCATCGAAAACAACCTTGATGACAAAGCACAAATGCTTGTAACACTCAAGCAATTTGCCAGTGACATGAAAGCGGCTACCGTTTAGTTAAAGATCTTGCTACTATCAAAAGCCGCTTTTTAGCGGCTTTTTTATTAACAGCTTACGCTGAGGAACTATGAAACAATTTTTCGAGTTTATCCCTTTAGTTATTTTTTTGGCAGCCTATTACTTAAAAGACATATATGCTGCAACTCTTGCGTTAATGATATCAACTGCGGTCTTATTGCTAATTTCATATATTAAAAACAAAAAAGTTGAGAAAATGCATCTCATCTCCTTTGTTCTTATATTGGTTTTTGGTGGCTTAACTCTAATCCTGCGCGACGATAACTTTATTAAATGGAAACCTACCGTTATTAACTGGATCTTTGGTTTAGTGCTGTTAGTGAGTCAGTTTGCATTTGGTAACCCACTGATCAAAAAGATGCTGGGCAAAGAAATGACCTTACCTGATAATGTTTGGTCAAAAGTGAATGTCTCATGGGCACTTTTTTTCATCGCTTGCGGAACACTAAACCTCTATATCGCATTCAGTTTCTCAGAAGAATTTTGGGTTAATTTTAAGGTGTTTGGCCTACTCGGCTTAACCTTGGTGTTTACAGTAGGCACTGTCGTTTACTTATACAAACACTTACCTAAAGAACAAAAAGAATCACTCACAGAGAAAAAGGATTAATAGTATGTGGTATGTAATCTATGCAGAAGATGTGGCTAATAGTTTAGATAATCGCAAACAAGCGCGACCTGCACACTTAGAGCGTTTAAACGCTTTACTCGACGAAGGGCGACTATTGGTTGCTGGCCCAATGCCCGCTATTGATGCTGATGACCCAGCAGAAGCAGGCTTCACAGGCTCTACAGTAATAGCAGAGTTTGCAAGCTTAGAAGATGCAAAAGCCTGGGCAGATGCAGACCCTTATGTGGCTGCAGGTGTTTACGCAAAGGTAAGTGTAAAGCCCTTCAAAAAAGTACTTCCTTAATCTAATTGGGCGAGCGATCGCCCATTTGTCATTTTAGTGTCACAATTTAGCCCAAATGAGTGATTCGCATATAAAACATATCCTCTACTGTTATTCATGGTTTTATCAAAAAGGAGAATAAACCATGAAATTACTTAAGCTGGCATTGGTGCTCGTATTTAGTTTAATGAATATACAATTAGCCTTAGCTAATGAAAATTTAACACCAATCAACTTAAATACTGCCAGCGCAGAACAACTAGATTCTTTAAAAGGCGTAGGAGAGTCGAAATCAACAGCAATTGTTCAGTACCGCCAGCAACATGGTAACTTCAAGAACATTGAACAAATTGTGCTAGTGCCAGGCATTGGTGAAAAGATTTACCTCGATAATAAAGACCGAATCTACGTAGACTAAGTTACCCACCTAACATCGTCCGTAGCTCGCTACCACCGCGAGGGCGATGGCTTCTCCACTTCAAAAAATTATCACAGAGATATCTATTCGCAAATATCTCAATTTAAAATGTCATTTTGGCATGTTACAGTGCACGGGCATTTAACCTTACTTTTTCAAGAGACTGAAAATGACCCAACAAGTACGAAAAGCGGTACTACCAGTAGCAGGACTAGGAACAAGAATGCTACCCGCCACCAAGGCCATCCCTAAAGAGATGTTACCCATCGTAGACAAGCCGCTAATTCAATATGTTGTTCAAGAAGCTATATCTGCAGGCATTAAAGAGATCATTTTAGTAACCCACTCTAGTAAGAACTCAATAGAAAACCACTTTGATACCAGCTTCGAACTAGAAGCTACATTAGAGAAACGGGTAAAGCGTCAATTGCTCAATGAAGTACGTTCTATTTGTCCAAAAGACGTTACCATCATGCATGTACGACAAGGTGTGGCAAAAGGTCTAGGACACGCAATTCTATGTGCTCACCCACTTATTGGCGACGAACCTTTTGCCGTGCTTCTTCCAGATGTAGTGCTGGATGACTCAACCTCAGACCTTCGCACTGAAAACTTGGCAGACATGGTGGCGAAGTTTAACCACACAGGCTCTAGCCAAGTAATGGTTGAAGCGGTAGCGCAAGAAGATGTTAGCAAGTTTGGTATTGTAGATATCAACGGCAGCGAGCTTAAATCTGGAGATTCTGCAGATATGGTGGGTTCTGTAGAAAAACCCGCTGTTGAGGATGCTCCTTCTAATCTTGCTGTTGTAGGCCGTTATGTATTATCAGCTAAAATCTGGAAAGAGCTAGCTAGAACACCTCCAGGCGCTGGAGATGAAATTCAGTTAACAGATGCCATCGCTAGTTTAATGAAAAAAGAAACTACTCAGGCTTACTACATGGTTGGAAAAAGCCATGACTGCGGTAGTAAGTTTGGCTATATGAAAGCTATCGTCGAATTTGGCTTACGCCACCCAGAACTAAGAGACCGATTCAAGAAATACTTGTCTGAGCTGAAGCTCTAGTAAATCCACAATCACTTTCTCGATTAAAAAAGCCTGTTTGTTAAACAGGCTTTTTTAATCGACAACCACCTAATTGATAGAAATGTTTTCTTCCACTTAAACGGGCTAGCCTTGCCAAGAAACACGCCAAACGTAATCACTGGTCGACCTTGTATGTGCAAGAGGGCGATGTCTGTGATGCACTAGGTTAGTGCTGTTGATGAATCTATAGAGGATTGTGCGATTGGTATGCCTGGGCGACTAAATCGCAGGCAATAAAAAAGCCCTCGTCGTTAGACGAGGGCTTAGTATAGGAGCCTGGCGGTGACCTACTTTCACATGGGGAAGCCCCACACTATCATCGGCGCAGTTGCGTTTCACTTCTGAGTTCGGCATGGAGTCAGGTGGGTCCACAACGCTATTGCCACCAGGCAAAAACTGTTGTCTTTAACATTCGAAAAAGCTGAAACATCTCATGAGCACTAACAAGTATTCATGGTTTCTAAAATAAAGTATCTATAAGCAACACCCTTTAGGTGTTGTATGGTTAAGCCTCACGGGTAATTAGTACAAGTTAGCTCAATGCCTCACAGCACTTACACACCTTGCCTATCAACGTTGTAGTCTCCAACGGCCCTTCAGAGGACTTAAAGTCCTAGTGAGAATTAATCTCGAGGCCTGCTTCCCGCTTAGATGCTTTCAGCGGTTATCAGTTCCGAACGTAGCTACTGGGCAATGCTATTGGCATAACAACCCAAACACCAGCGGTTCGTCCACTCCGGTCCTCTCGTACTAGGAGCAGCTCCCCTCAATTCTCAAACGCCCACGGCAGATAGGGACCGAACTGTCTCACGACGTTCTAAACCCAGCTCGCGTACCACTTTAAATGGCGAACAGCCATACCCTTGGGACCGACTTCAGCCCCAGGATGTGATGAGCCGACATCGAGGTGCCAAACACCGCCGTCGATATGAACTCTTGGGCGGTATCAGCCTGTTATCCCCGGAGTACCTTTTATCCGTTGAGCGATGGCCCTTCCATACAGAACCACCGGATCACTATGACCTACTTTCGTACCTGCTCGACGTGTCTGTCTCGCAGTTAAGCTGGCTTATGCCATTGCACTAACCGTATGATGTCCGACCATACTTAGCCAACCTTCGTGCTCCTCCGTTACTCTTTGGGAGGAGACCGCCCCAGTCAAACTACCCACCAGACACTGTCCGCAATCCCGATAAGGGACCAACGTTAGAACATCAACACTACAAGGGTGGTATTTCAAGGTCGGCTCCACGTCATCTGGCGACAACGCTTCAAAGCCTCCCACCTATCCTACACATGTAGGGTCAATGTTCAGTGTCAAGCTGTAGTAAAGGTTCACGGGGTCTTTCCGTCTAGCCGCGGGTACACCGCATCTTCACGGCAATTTCAATTTCACTGAGTCTCGGGTGGAGACAGCTTGGCCATCA